>NZ_JBPVZE010000001.1:0-3997781 GCF_052261015.1 Acinetobacter sp. PFS20 | reverse complement strand
CAGTGGATGCACAAGGTAACCTTGATGTTGCAGATGCAGACGTGACAGTGACTGTAGACACCTTACCAGCAGACTTGATCGGTGCGATCACGATTCCTGAAGACTTAAATGGCGACGGTATCTTGAATGCAGACGAGCTTGGCACAGACGGTAGCTTCAATGCACAAGTGGCGTTGGGACCAGATGCAATCGACGGCACAGTGGTGAATGTTAATGGTGTGAACTACACCGTGACCGCAGCGGATATTACCAACGGCTTTATCACCGCAGCGATTCCTGTAACAGGTGAAGGCCCTGTGACCATCCATGCAGAAGCAGTGGATGCGCAAGGTAACCTTGATGTTGCAGATGCAGACGTGACAGTGACTGTAGACACCTTACCTGCAGACTTGATCGGTGCGATCACGATTCCTGAAGACTTAAATGGCGACGGTATCTTGAATGCAGACGAGCTTGGCACAGACGGTAGCTTCAATGCACAAGTGGCGTTGGGACCAGATGCAATCGACGGCACAGTGGTGAATGTTAATGGTGTGAACTACACCGTGACAGCAGCGGATATTACCAACGGCTTCATCACCGCAGCGATTCCTGTAACAGGTGAAGGCCCTGTGACCATCCATGCAGAAGCAGTGGATGCGCAAGGTAACCTTGATGTTGCAGATGCAGACGTGACAGTGACTGTAGACACCTTACCTGCAGACTTGATCGGTGCGATCACGATTCCTGAAGACTTAAATGGCGACGGTATCTTGAATGCAGACGAGCTTGGCACAGACGGTAGCTTCAATGCACAAGTGGCGTTGGGACCAGATGCAATCGACGGCACAGTGGTGAATGTTAATGGTGTGAACTACACCGTGACAGCAGCGGATATTACCAACGGCTTTATCACCGCAGCGATTCCTGTAACAGGTGAAGGCCCTGTGACCATCCATGCAGAAGCAGTGGATGCACAAGGTAACCTTGATGTTGCAGATGCAGACGTGACAGTGACTGTAGACACCTTACCTGCAGACTTGATCGGTGCGATCACGATTCCTGAAGACTTAAATGGCGACGGTATCTTGAATGCAGACGAGCTTGGCACAGACGGTAGCTTCAATGCACAAGTGGCGTTGGGACCAGATGCAATCGACGGCACAGTGGTGAATGTTAATGGTGTGAACTACACCGTGACAGCAGCGGATATTACCAACGGCTTCATCACCGCAGCGATTCCTGTAACAGGTGAAGGCCCTGTGACCATCCATGCAGAAGCAGTGGATGCGCAAGGTAACCTTGATGTTGCAGATGCAGACGTGACAGTGACTGTAGATACCTTACCTGCAGACTTGATCGGTGCGATCACGATTCCTGAAGACTTAAATGGCGACGGTATCTTGAATGCAGACGAGCTTGGCACAGACGGTAGCTTCAATGCACAAGTGGCGTTGGGACCAGATGCAATCGACGGCACAGTGGTGAATGTTAATGGTGTGAACTACACCGTGACAGCAGCGGATATTACCAACGGCTTCATCACCGCAGCGATTCCTGTAACAGGTGAAGGCCCTGTGACCATCCATGCAGAAGCAGTGGATGCACAAGGTAACCTTGATGTTGCAGATGCAGACGTGACAGTGACTGTAGACACCTTACCAGCAGACTTGATCGGTGCGATCACGATTCCTGAAGACTTAAATGGCGACGGTATCTTGAATGCAGACGAGCTTGGCACAGACGGTAGCTTCAATGCACAAGTGGCGTTGGGACCAGATGCAATCGACGGCACAGTGGTGAATGTTAATGGTGTGAACTACACCGTGACAGCAGCGGATATTACCAACGGCTTTATCACCGCAGCGATTCCTGTAACAGGTGAAGGCCCTGTGACCATCCATGCAGAAGCAGTGGATGCGCAAGGTAACCTTGATGTTGCAGATGCAGACGTGACAGTGACTGTAGACACCTTACCTGCAGACTTGATCGGTGCGATCACGATTCCTGAAGACTTAAATGGCGACGGTATCTTGAATGCAGACGAGCTTGGCACAGACGGTAGCTTCAATGCACAAGTGGCGTTGGGACCAGATGCAATCGACGGCACAGTGGTGAATGTTAATGGTGTGAACTACACCGTGACAGCAGCGGATATTACCAACGGCTTCATCACCGCAGCGATTCCTGTAACAGGTGAAGGCCCTGTGACCATCCATGCAGAAGCAGTGGATGCACAAGGTAACCTTGATGTTGCAGATGCAGACGTGACAGTGACTGTAGACACCTTACCAGCAGACTTGATCGGTGCGATCACGATTCCTGAAGACTTAAATGGCGACGGTATCTTGAATGCAGACGAGCTTGGCACAGACGGTAGCTTCAATGCACAAGTGGCGTTGGGACCAGATGCAATCGACGGCACAGTGGTGAATGTTAATGGTGTGAACTACACCGTGACAGCAGCGGATATTACCAACGGCTTCATCACCGCAGCGATTCCTGTAACAGGTGAAGGCCCTGTGACCATCCATGCAGAAGCAGTGGATGCACAAGGTAACCTTGATGTTGCAGATGCAGACGTGACAGTGACTGTAGACACCTTACCAGCAGACTTGATCGGTGCGATCACGATTCCTGAAGACTTAAATGGCGACGGTATCTTGAATGCAGACGAGCTTGGCACAGACGGTAGCTTCAATGCACAAGTGGCGTTGGGACCAGATGCAATCGACGGCACAGTGGTGAATGTTAATGGTGTGAACTACACCGTGACAGCAGCGGATATTACCAACGGCTTCATCACCGCAGCGATTCCTGTAACAGGTGAAGGCCCTGTGACCATCCATGCAGAAGCAGTGGATGCGCAAGGTAACCTTGATGTTGCAGATGCAGACGTGACAGTGACTGTAGATACCTTACCTGCAGACTTGATCGGTGCGATCACGATTCCTGAAGACTTAAATGGCGACGGTATCTTGAATGCAGACGAGCTTGGCACAGACGGTAGCTTCAATGCACAAGTGGCGTTGGGACCAGATGCAATCGACGGCACAGTGGTGAATGTTAATGGTGTGAACTACACCGTGACAGCAGCGGATATTACCAACGGCTTTATCACCGCAGCGATTCCTGTAACAGGTGAAGGCCCTGTGACCATCCATGCAGAAGCAGTGGATGCACAAGGTAACCTTGATGTTGCAGATGCAGACGTGACAGTGACTGTAGACACCTTACCAGCAGACTTGATCGGTGCGATCACGATTCCTGAAGACTTAAATGGCGACGGTATCTTGAATGCAGACGAGCTTGGCACAGACGGTAGCTTCAATGCACAAGTGGCGTTGGGACCAGATGCAATCGACGGCACAGTGGTGAATGTTAATGGTGTGAACTACACCGTGACAGCAGCGGATATTACCAACGGCTTCATCACCGCAGCGATTCCTGTAACAGGTGAAGGCCCTGTGACCATCCATGCAGAAGCAGTGGATGCGCAAGGTAACCTTGATGTTGCAGATGCAGACGTGACAGTGACTGTAGACACCTTACCTGCAGACTTGATCGGTGCGATCACGATTCCTGAAGACTTAAATGGCGACGGTATCTTGAATGCAGACGAGCTTGGCACAGACGGTAGCTTCAATGCACAAGTGGCGTTGGGACCAGATGCAATCGACGGCACAGTGGTGAATGTTAATGGTGTGAACTACACCGTGACAGCAGCGGATATTACCAACGGCTTCATCACCGCAGCGATTCCTGTAACAGGTGAAGGCCCTGTGACCATCCATGCAGAAGCAGTGGATGCACAAGGTAACCTTGATGTTGCAGATGCAGACGTGACAGTGACTGTAGACACCTTACCAGCAGACTTGATCGGTGCGATCACGATTCCTGAAGACTTAAATGGCGACGGTATCTTGAATGCAGACGAGCTTGGCACAGACGGTAGCTTCAATGCACAAGTGGCGTTGGGACCAGATGCAATCGACGGCACAGTGGTGAATGTTAATGGTGTGAACTACACCGTGACCGCAGCGGATATTACCAACGGCTTTATCACCGCAGCGATTCCTGTAACAGGTGAAGGCCCTGTGACCATCCATGCAGAAGCAGTGGATGCGCAAGGTAACCTTGATGTTGCAGATGCAGACGTGACAGTGACTGTAGACACCTTACCTGCAGACCTGATCGGTGCGATCACGATTCCTGAAGACTTAAATGGCGACGGTATCTTGAATGCAGACGAGCTTGGCACAGACGGTAGCTTCAATGCACAAGTGGCGTTGGGACCAGATGCAATCGACGGCACAGTGGTGAATGTTAATGGTGTGAACTACACCGTGACAGCAGCGGATATTACCAACGGCTTCATCACCGCAGCGATTCCTGTAACAGGTGAAGGCCCTGTGACCATCCATGCAGAAGCAGTGGATGCGCAAGGTAACCTTGATGTTGCAGATGCAGACGTGACAGTGACTGTAGACACCTTACCTGCAGACTTGATCGGTGCGATCACGATTCCTGAAGACTTAAATGGCGACGGTATCTTGAATGCAGACGAGCTTGGCACAGACGGTAGCTTCAATGCACAAGTGGCGTTGGGACCAGATGCAATCGACGGCACAGTGGTGAATGTTAATGGTGTGAACTACACCGTGACAGCAGCGGATATTACCAACGGCTTCATCACCGCAGCGATTCCTGTAACAGGTGAAGGCCCTGTGACCATCCATGCAGAAGCAGTGGATGCGCAAGGTAACCTTGATGTTGCAGATGCAGACGTGACAGTGACTGTAGATACCTTACCTGCAGACCTGATCGGTGCGATCACGATTCCTGAAGACTTAAATGGCGACGGTATCTTGAATGCAGACGAGCTTGGCACAGACGGTAGCTTCAATGCACAAGTGGCGTTGGGACCAGATGCAATCGACGGCACAGTGGTGAATGTTAATGGTGTGAACTACACCGTGACAGCAGCGGATATTACCAACGGCTTCATCACCGCAGCGATTCCTGTAACAGGTGAAGGCCCTGTGACCATCCATGCAGAAGCAGTGGATGCGCAAGGTAACCTTGATGTTGCAGATGCAGACGTGACAGTGACTGTAGATACCTTACCTGCAGACTTGATCGGTGCGATCACGATTCCTGAAGACTTAAATGGCGACGGTATCTTGAATGCAGACGAGCTTGGCACAGACGGTAGCTTCAATGCACAAGTGGCGTTGGGACCAGATGCAATCGACGGCACAGTGGTGAATGTTAATGGTGTGAACTACACCGTGACCGCAGCGGATATTACCAACGGCTTCATCACCGCAGCGATTCCTGTAACAGGTGAAGGCCCTGTGACCATCCATGCAGAAGCAGTGGATGCACAAGGTAACCTTGATGTTGCAGATGCAGACGTGACAGTGACTGTAGACACCTTACCAGCAGACTTGATCGGTGCGATCACGATTCCTGAAGACTTAAATGGCGACGGTATCTTGAATGCAGACGAGCTTGGCACAGACGGTAGCTTCAATGCACAAGTGGCGTTGGGACCAGATGCAATCGACGGCACAGTGGTGAATGTTAATGGTGTGAACTACACCGTGACCGCAGCGGATATTACCAACGGCTTTATCACCGCAGCGATTCCTGTAACAGGTGAAGGCCCTGTGACCATCCATGCAGAAGCAGTGGATGCGCAAGGTAACCTTGATGTTGCAGATGCAGACGTGACAGTGACTGTAGACACCTTACCTGCAGACCTGATCGGTGCGATCACGATTCCTGAAGACTTAAATGGCGACGGTATCTTGAATGCAGACGAGCTTGGCACAGACGGTAGCTTCAATGCACAAGTGGCGTTGGGACCAGATGCAATCGACGGCACAGTGGTGAATGTTAATGGTGTGAACTACACCGTGACAGCAGCGGATATTACCAACGGCTTCATCACCGCAGCGATTCCTGTAACAGGTGAAGGCCCTGTGACCATCCATGCAGAAGCAGTGGATGCGCAAGGTAACCTTGATGTTGCAGATGCAGACGTGACAGTGACTGTAGATACCTTACCTGCAGACTTGATCGGTGCGATCACGATTCCTGAAGACTTAAATGGCGACGGTATCTTGAATGCAGACGAGCTTGGCACAGACGGTAGCTTCAATGCACAAGTGGCGTTGGGACCAGATGCAATCGACGGCACAGTGGTGAATGTTAATGGTGTGAACTACACCGTGACCGCAGCGGATATTACCAACGGCTTCATCACCGCAGCGATTCCTGTAACAGGTGAAGGCCCTGTGACCATCCATGCAGAAGCAGTGGATGCACAAGGTAACCTTGATGTTGCAGATGCAGACGTGACAGTGACTGTAGACACCTTACCAGCAGACTTGATCGGTGCGATCACGATTCCTGAAGACTTAAATGGCGACGGTATCTTGAATGCAGACGAGCTTGGCACAGACGGTAGCTTCAATGCACAAGTGGCGTTGGGACCAGATGCAATCGACGGCACAGTGGTGAATGTTAATGGTGTGAACTACACCGTGACCGCAGCGGATATTACCAACGGCTTTATCACCGCAGCGATTCCTGTAACAGGTGAAGGCCCTGTGACCATCCATGCAGAAGCAGTGGATGCGCAAGGTAACCTTGATGTTGCAGATGCAGACGTGACAGTGACTGTAGATACCTTACCTGCAGACCTGATCGGTGCGATCACGATTCCTGAAGACTTAAATGGCGACGGTATCTTGAATGCAGACGAGCTTGGCACAGACGGTAGCTTCAATGCACAAGTGGCGTTGGGACCAGATGCAATCGACGGCACAGTGGTGAATGTTAATGGTGTGAACTACACCGTGACAGCAGCTGACCTTGCAAATGGCTTCATCACAGCGACTCTTGCCGCAACAGCAGCAGATCCTGTGACTGGTCAGATTGTGATTCATGCTGAGGCTGTAGATGCACAAGGTAACGTAGATGTTGCTGATGCAGATGTAACGGTAACTCTAGATGTTACTCCACCTGATATCACTACAACTGTGTTAGCAATTGACCCAGTTACTGCTGATAACATTCTAGATGCGACAGAAGCTGGTGGACCAGTGACCTTAACAGGTACATTGACCAACATCCCTACAGATGCCGTAACAACAGGTGTTGTGGTTACTGTAAATGGTGTTGACTATACAGCCACAGTTGATGCCGTAGCAGGTACTTGGACAGTTGATGTAGCTGGTAGTGGTCTTGCAGCAGATTCAGACTTAACTGTTGATGCTACTGCGACATTCACAGACCTCGCAGGAAACACTAGTACACTTCAAGATACGCAAACTTATACTCTTGCAAGCTCTATCATTGCTTTCGATAACACTGATACAGCTGTACTTGCTCCTCAACCATTGCTTGTACAAGATGATGCAGCACTAGGAAGTAATACTTATCTAGCACTTGTATCGCTTGCTGGTCTTGATCTGCAGTTAGGATCAGAATCTATAGGCTTTACGGTGGGTGCAGGTGACGAAGGCACAGCAACCTTTACGTACAGTGCTTTAATTGGCGTAGATGCATTATCTGATTACTCTCTAGTTGTTCAAAAATTTGACACAACTACAGGCCAATGGACTTCGGTGTATGGCGGTGGTGAAGCTGATATCCTTGATCTTACTTTACTAGGCTCAACTCCTGGTGTAGTGCTTGAAGGTCTAGAAGAAGGTCAATACCGTGCATTTATGACTTATAACGGTCTAGCAGGTATCGGGTTACTTGGTACTCTAACTGGCACAATGGATGTTTATGACACGACGCAAGTAGGTGGATACTACACTGAAGTTGCTGATGGTAACGTCATCACAGAAGTGAACGGTTCAGGCGAAGTAGATGTTGTAACTCCAACAACAGTTGTAAGTGCAGTTAACGGTCAGCCTGTTGTAGCAGATGGCACGATCATTAATGGTGCTTACGGTACATTGGAAATCAACCTTGATGGTTCATATACTTATACGCCTACTGCAAGTGCAGCTGGTGTTGGTCAAACAGATGTGTTTGTCTACACATTAACTGATCCTCTAACTGGTGATACGGCTCAAGCAAATCTCAATATTCAATTGAGCTCTGTGAAAGCGGTAGACAATGTAGTAACGGCAGAAATTAACCCAGAGCCGTTGCTTGTTGCAGATGATGTAGCTCTTGGAGATGCATCTTACCTTGCAGCCGTATCATTGGCTGGTTTGGACTTACAATTGCTTGGTAACGATGCAATTGAATTTACTGTTGATCCAAACCGTGAAGGTACAGCAACGTTCACATTCGATGCGATAATTACTGCCGATTTACTCAGTGATTATGCGATTGTTGTTCAGAAGTTTGATGAAGCAACAGGACAATGGGTATCGATTGGTGGAACTAATCCAGAAGCTTCTCTGATTGATCTATCACTTATCGGTGGTACACCAACAGCTGTACTTGAAGGATTGGATGCTGGTCAGTACCGCGCATTCATCGGATATGAAGGCTTGTTAGGTGTAGGTTTAGGTGGAACATTAACTGGTACGATGGATGTCTATAATCCATACATCGTGGCTGGTTACTCTGTTGAACCAATCTCTGGTAATGTCATCAAAGATGCAAGCCTCACTGGTGAGGTTGATGCGGCAAGCAGCAGTGCTGTGATCTCTCAAGTTAACGGTATTGCTGTTGATCCAGCTGCTGGTGCAACAATTGTTGGTACTTACGGCACCTTGGTGATCGATCAAGATGGTAACTACACATATACACCAACTGTAAATGGGGCAAACCTTGGTCAGGTAGATCAATTTACCTACACCTTGCTTGATCCTGTAACAGGTAACACTTCTGAGGCAACACTTTATGTCCGCCTTGATAGTGACAGTGTAGATATGACTTGGAACGATGCAGATCCATCTCAACCAGCTGTAATTACTAGTCCGCTTCCAGTAGATGCAATGGATAACGTTGCTTCAGCTGAAATAGACATGGTTTACCCAGTAACAACTGAAGTACTTGATAATGCGATTAGCTATAACTGGTTACTCGGTGTAGGTGGAATTGTTATCGGTTCTAAAGAAGGTACAGCGACATTTACAGTTGACCCAGGTAACCTCACTGATGCGATTATTGCAGTGAACTTTGGTTCGGTTGCTACAGTTGTCGATGGTTTACATGTGGTATTAACACGAGTTAATCCAGATGGCTCTCGTACTGTAGTTGCAGATAGCTCCGATACTGGCGTGATCGATTTGTTAGGTATCTTTGGTTCAGAAGTTCAATTCAAGATTGATAACTTAAGTGCCGGTACTTATGAGTTGTTCATGGAAAGCAACACATTACTTACAGCTCTAGGTAGTGTTACTGCGGATATCACTCTGAATCATGGTGATATTACTCAGCCTCCTGTACTGGTAGTTGATCCTGTCACTGGTAATGTACTTGCTGATGATAACTCTGCTGTTTACGGTACAAACTATGTGCCGGACTACATTACAACAACTTCTGTAGTAACTACGGTGACAGCTGAAAATGGTAATACTGCTACAATTGTAGCGGGTACTCCAGAAACGGTTATTGGTGCATACGGAACTCTGACTATTAATTCAGATGGTACCTATAGCTATCAGGCAACTGCAAATATGGCGAATGTAGGTAAAGTTGATAGCTTCACTTACACAGTCACAGACCCAGTGACTGGTAGAACTGACACAGCTACATTACATGTTCAAGTGGGTTCGCCTGATGTTGATGTAACTTGGAACACAGCAGATCCTTCGGCAGATGCTACACTTCCAACACCTGCTGTAACAGCTGATACAGATGATGCAACGATTAGTATGGCGCCAGTGGTAGACCCACTTGTGGATGTTGCGAGTGGTAATGTGACCATCGGTAACTTTACAGGGTTCCCGCCATTGCCTGTATTAAGCAGTACAGTAACATCAAGTCAGTTTGTAGTAGGTGCAAATACAGTCAGTGATGTACATGTACAGTTGAACTATACTGCAACGTTAAGCTTGTCAGCACTTCCAACGACTGGATATACAATTCAACAGTTCGTTGGGGGAGTATGGGTAGATACAGTATATTCAGGTTCATCAACTGCATTAGCAGGTGTACTCGGTGCTCCAGCATTCTCGGCAGATGTATCTCATTTGTCCGCAGGAACTTACCGTGTAGTATTTAGCTTATCAAGTTTGCTTTCTCTAGGTACTGTAACTCTAGATTCTGTAGTAAGTACAACAGCTACGCATCTAGACCAATACACACCAGATGGTCAAACAGACTGGATTACTGGCAATGTACTTACTAATGATGTCATAGAAGGTACTCAGCTCTATGTAATGAACTCAACAACTGGCACATATGAGCTAGCTGCGGGTCAAGGAGTGAATACAGGTGAAGGCACATTGTATTTATACAATGATGGCTCTTACTTCTACAAACCATTAGACAGTGCTGCAAATGCGACAATCGATGTAGTTGATTACAAGTTAGTTTCGGTGATTGATGGTAGTGAATACACTTCTTCATTGACGATTAACTTGAGTCAAGAGTTGAATAGTCTTGCAGTAAGTACTGCGGCAAATGATACATTTACTCTTGGTAACGGCTCAGATACTTTGATCTACAATACATTAACAGCTGCGAGTGTTACTAACGCAACTGGTGGTAACGTAACAGGTGGTGTAGATGTATGGACTGACTTCCATGTAGGTAATACTGCGACGGATGATCAGGCTGACAAGATTGACTTAAGTAACTTGTTAATTGGTTCTCAAACTAACTTAACAATCGGTCAATATGTGACAGTAAGTTATGATGCTGGTACTCAAACTGCGACAATCAGCGTAGACCGTGATGGTGGATTACTCATCGAAGGTACTTACACTGAAACACCATTGCTTCAATTGACTAACCTTACAGGTCCAGTTACATTGAATGACTTGATCAACAACGGTCAAATCATTTTCTAATCTGAAAATCGATTTATAAAAAAAGAGCCTTCGGGCTCTTTTTTTATGTTTAAACAATACGTTAATCTAGCTTTTAGCTTGTCCGTGCTATGATGTATTGAAAATTTTATAGAACAACAATTAACGAATAGGGACTAAATTCGAGTGACGGCATTTTTAAAATTCCAAAGACAAATGAACCTTTGGTTAGAACAAGTTGTTCAGCACGTTCCGAGTCTTAAACAGGATGTTATTTTATTTTTATCTTATGGCCCTAAAGATCAAAGATGTAGTGTCTGGCACAGTGAGAAAACAAATTTAGAGCAGGCTAAAAAACAATTATTAGATTTTATTAATGACCAGTTTGCACATGAACCACTTGCTGATTATATAAAAATTGATGTGGCATACAACTTAACGAAACAAGCGTGGAAAGAAGTAGAGAAGCAGGTTCACCATCAATTTCACAATAACCACTACCGTAAAGGGATTGGATTTGATGAACACTGTTCAGTGGCTTTTCTTGAGCAAGAGATTTATGGAAAAGCAATCATTCGAGGCTTGAGCTACGACAAACCGAACTTTTTTGATGAAACAAATCTGAATTATGTAGTTAAGCAAAAATATAACACTCCGAAACCACAGATTAAATTACAAGAGCTGCAAGAAGTTTGGACTTTTGATACCTACGCAGCATTTTATGAAAATGAGGAATTTATTAACTTAGCGAGTGGTTATGATGTAAATGGAATTAGAGGAATTTCAAGCAATAAAAAACAGCATTTTCAGCATCTAATTGAGCAAAACTCAGAATTTCTGCATGACCAGATTCAAGAAAATGGCAAATTTATATATGGCTATTTTTCTGCTTATGATCGTGACATTCGTAACTACAATACGGTGCGTCACTGTACCTCGGTATATGCCTTAGTAGAAACATTTGAAGTGCAAAGCAAGCCAGAATATTGGCCCAAAATATATGCTGCCATTCACTATGCACTGACCAACTTTTATAAAGAAAAAGACTCAGAAACTGCCTTTATGATTGATGGTAAAGAAGGGGAGTTCGAAATCAAATTAGGTGCGAATGCGGCCGCTATTTTAATGTTAACTAAATATCAAGAAATTACTCAAAAAAATGACTATCAAAAATATGCAGAGAAACTCGCAAATGGTATTTTAAAATTAATAGATTCAAATGGCTCAACAACTCATGTATTAAATTATCCAGATTATGATTTAAAAGAAAAATTTAGAATTATTTATTATGATGGTGAAGCTGCTTTAGCATTATTACGATTATATCAAATTAACCAAGATTTAAAATTATTAGAAACCGTTAAATTAATGTTTGAGTGTTTTATTGAAAAGAGATATGAAAAATACCATGATCATTGGTTAAGTTATTGTACAAATGAACTCACTAAAATATGCCCTGAAGATAAATATTTTATTTTTGGTTTAAATAATTATTTAAAACATTTTATTTTTATTAAAAATCGAAAAACAACGTATGCAACTTTATTAGAAATGTTAATGGCTGCTTATAAAATGGTGAACCGTTTAAAAGAGCAGGGACGGACAGCACTTTTTGAGCAGGCTTATATGTCTGAGCTTCAAAAGCTGATTGAGTTTAGAGCTGATTTTCAAACTACAGGATTTTTTTATCCGGAAATGGCGATGTATATGGCTCGGCCAGATAAAATTTTACATGCGTTTTATATTCGTCATGATCGTTTTCGAGTACGGATTGATGACCAAGAACACAACTTATCGGGTTACATCGCTTACGTTAAAGATTACAAAGGTGATGAGCCATGAAGTATCAACCTGTTGAGGTCAAGCTATTGGCACATATCGATACGACAAGTTTTGATGAAGCTTTATGGCAATTCGAATTTGACGATGATATTTCAACGCTACTGCTAATCGACTACGCATTAGAGCAATTTCAGCAAAAAAGTGTACAAGCTCAAGATGACTATGTTGTGCCTGAACATCTATCTGAGCAATTAGGTCAGCAAAATCTAGGCTTAAAACCCTCGGAACATTACACCTTTACTGATCTATTGCAGTTGCTAATTTTCACCCAAGCAGCAGATGTAAAAGATGCTTTAAGCAATATGCTCTGCGGTACACATGAGCAAGCCTATTTAATTTTGTCAAAAAGAGCTGCTACCTATGATTTAAATTTGAAAAAAGGAAGTACACAAAAACAGTTAAAACATTTGTTTTTATTAGTTAAAAATATTTATAGCCATCCAGCTGAAATCAGAAAACTATTCTTTATAAAAGAGCTGAATTTTAAAGGAAAGTCTTATCTACCACAGACTCTATTAATGGCACAGAATGTGGTAGAGGTTTTATATCTTACAAATTCATTTAGAAAAATTTATCTGACGTTCTTTGAAGAAAACCAGACTATCGGTTTCTTTTCTTTTTTAGATGATATTCATCGTGCTGAGCACTTAATTCCTTATTATCACTGTTTTCATGCACAGACTGTAAGCCCTAAAGTTTGCTTAGCTCCAAGCGGCATTATTAACATTTTAGGTGATACCTACTTTGGAGAAATCTACACCGAAAAACGTAAGGCTAGAGGGCAAATAGATGCTCTACAACAGTATGGATATGACTATTCAATTGAAAAAATAAAAGCTTTTTTAGGTGAACATGACGTAAATATCGCTAACTTTGAAGCGGTTTTCTCTTTAGAAAAACAATCTCCTTTTGTACATAAAAAGTCATTTATTCTTAAAGCTGATGCCGAACAAACATTAGCAGCGTTCAAAAATATTCATCTTAACCATGTGGTATTGGCAAATAACCATTTAAAAGACTATGGGGATCGTGGATTAGCCTATACATTACAACAATTTGATCAGGTCAATATTTCTTATATCGGTGCGGGCACAAATCAAAAATATGCCCATAGCTACTTTCAAATCACTTTTAATAACAAGCATTACGCTATTTTTAACGGCTATTGGCACAGAGACACGGCCTATTTAGATTATGATTTTTATGCCTTAGGTCCTAAGAGTGGAGTTGCATGTCTAAATGGGATTTTGCTTGAACAAATAGGTCGTTATAAGCAGACTAACCCTGAGCATAAAGTTATTGTTATTTGTCATTGGGGCATCGACTTTAAGCCGATTACCAAGGAACAGAGCAAGCTTGCTGATATTTTGACTCAAGCTGGTGCGGACCTCGTTATCGGTCATGGAGCTCATACCATTCAACCGATTAAAGTGATTAATCAGAAGCCTGTGGTATTTGGTATTGGGAATGCGGTTTTTAATAGCAATGGTGAATATACAGAGCAAAACGCTTTACCGTATGGATGTATAGCACGGCTAGATTTGTCAAAAGATCGACTGCGTTTATATCCAATCTATACCAATAATTTGAAAACATTTTGGCAACCGCATCCAGTCAATGAAGACGATTTTTCAGAGGCCAGCAATTATATGACTTCATTACTGACTCCTGAAAATTATTATGCAGCACAAGATGATTTAGGTTTTTACGTCGAAATGAGTTTTTAAAATCTTTATGGATAACGTTGGTAATTTTCTAAAATTGTTTGAAGTTGGACCGGTGTAAAACCTAAATTTCTAAGTCCACCGCTGCCACGTTTACATTCGGCACTCGCCATGATGTTGGTTGGTGTACGTTTTGTAGCATTCGGCGCGCAGACATGTTTTAGTCCGAACACATGCCCCATTTCATGTACGCTACCAGCCTGAATATTATAATTGAGTCGGTTCCAATCTAATAAAACAAAAGGTTTACCATTATTACGAAATGCTCTACTTGTTACATCTTCAAATTTCCATTTAGTAGAATAGGCATCATAAATAAAAACGATGACTTCCTTGCTGGCAGTTCTTTTAGGAAAGCAGGTGTTTACACTGGCAGGAATAGTTTCAGTAGAGATCGGGTAGGGTTGATTGATCTGCTGCTTTAAATCGCAATGTAATTTTGAAAACTCCTCAAAAGGGATATAACGGTGTAATTTGAATTTAAAAATCTTATTATTTTTATCATCTACATAATATTTATTTAATATTTTGATTTCTTTACGCATCTGTTGGTAATTATCAAACTTCGTAGCTTCTGGAGAATTAGTGGTAAAAACGAATGTGACAGGAACGATAGGGCGGCCATCTATTGATACTTTAGGTACTTCTCCTGAAGGAATAGGAGGGCGAGTAGTACAAGAAGCGCACAGTAAAGTCCCAGTAACCACCAATAATATTTTTTTCATGCAGATTTCCCTCAAGCCCACCTTGGATTGCATTTAGTTTTAGTCAAAAATTTTTATATGATATGAATTATGTCAATTTTTATGGAGTCCATTTTGACGACTCAGTATGAACTACATCGGCAGATTTTAGAAGTCATTGCTTTGATTCCTTACGGAAAAGTCGCAACTTATGGGCAAGTGGCTCGTATGGCAGGGTTACCTAAACATGCGAGATTAGTTGGCTATGTTTTGAAACATCTTGAAGCGGATCATCAAGTCCCTTGGTATCGGGTTATTAATTCTCAAGGCAAAATTAGCCTAAGTAAATTTAATGACAAGGGTGAAAATGTTCAGCAGTTAAAGCTAGAAGCTGAAGGAGTCTATTTATTAAACGGTAAAGTAAACTTAAAGCAATTTGCTTGGCAGCCTTAATGTTCAGATTAGAGCGTAATTACACATGAAAAAGAGTAATAAACGGTTTAGTGGAGCAATATTATTTTTAAGTTTGCTGGCACAGATGAGTTATGCATAAAAGAGGGGCTTCAGCTCAATCTCTTAAGAAATAAAAGCCTATCTTGCTCAATTTAGCGAAGACAGGCAATCTCACTTTAGCGCACAATTAAAACAGGAATATGGCTTTCACCTAAGACTTTTTGTGCCACACTTCCTAATACAAGTTTTCGGACCCCAGTGCGGCCATGAGAGCCCATAACAATCAGATCTGCATTTAAGTCTCGAGCGGCCTGAATAATTTCTTCATGTACAACAAAACCTTCCAGCAGTTTAGTTTCAACAGTGATGCCTTCATTAGAAAATTGTTGTTTTGCTTGCTCTAAAATATCGAGTAAATAAGTTCGTGTGCGTTCAATCAGCTCATTGGTTTGACCAGTTTTTACATAGGCGTCAGCAATAAACGGATCAAGAGCCATAACTTGCACAACCGTAATTTTGCTATTTAACGCTTTTCCCAGTTTGATTGCCTCTTTCATGGCAATCATAGAAGTTTCAGAACCATCAATTGGCACAAGAATATGTTGATATAACATGAGTGTTTTCCTTATTGTAATGATGCTTATTTATTCAATACTTTATACTTATTTTTTGACGATTTAAATTCAAGCACGTAATCATTTGTGAGTTTATAACAACAAATTTTTGTAGATATATTTTTATAGATTCCGCAAATTTTCCATATGTGTAGATAAAGCATCTATATCTTCAGTTTGTAAATATTCGCGCATTTTTAAAATTTGCTTCTCATCCAAAGCATAAAGTTTTAAAGCAAGCATTTTGTCGATTTGTTCTTGAGGAAAACGATATTTAATAATTTTCGCAGGCACGCCACCTACAATTGCATAGGGGGGAACATCTTTAGTGACTACAGCTCCGGTTGCAACCACTGCACCTTCACCAAGTTTGACCCCTTGCATAATCATTGCACGACTACCAATCCAGCATCCATCGGCAATTACAGTATCACCAGCTGCTAAAAAACTACGGGTATCAAAAGGGAAAGTCGAAATCCAATCTGGTCTATGAAGTTGGTTGCCACCCATCATAATGACGCATTCAGCGCCAAAACAAACAAAATTACCAATATAAAGTTGGTCAATTGGTTTGTCTGGTGTCGAGGCTTTATCATGTAAATAACGCACGACACAACGTTCAAAACCTTGATCCCAATAAGCTGAATAATATGAGTAATGACCTTTAATATGGATATTTGGGTTTTTAACAGTTTTATGGATAAATTCAAATTCACACCAATGACGAACTGGAGAGTTAATTAAAGAGTTATCCATGTGTGATTTCCCAAAAATATATTAATAGTATTGAATAAAAACCCCTCATAAAGAGGGGCTATTTGTGCATTATCTTAGAGATATTCTACACTTACGATTTCATATTCGACTTCGCCTTGAGGAGTCACGATTTTTACTTCATCGCCTTCACTCTTACTCAAAAGACCACGTGCGATTGGTGAGTTCACCGAGATTTTATTAATTTTAAAATCTGCTTCGTCATCGCCAACAATTTTATAAGTTTTACGTTCTTCAGTATCAAGATTTTCAATTGTTACTGTTACACCAAAAACAACACGGCCATTTTGCTCAAGTGTTTTAACATCAATTTCTTGAGCAGCGCCTAATTTACCTTCGATATCCTGAATACGGCCTTCACAGAAACCTTGCTGTTCACGTGCAGCATGATATTCAGCATTTTCCTTTAAGTCGCCATGTTCACGTGCTTCTGCAATAGCTTGAATAATACGTGGACGTTCAACAGATTTTAAATGTTGTAATTCTTTCTCTAAGGCAATTTTACCTTCAGGGGTCATTGGATAGCGTTGCATTTTGGTCCCTCTTAATTTGAGAAAACACAGTTAAAAAAAATGAAAAAATCCCGCCACCGATAAGGTGACGGGACTTATCGGTAACAAATTAACCTACAGTTAAATCTTGCAAGCGGTATACATCCATTGGCAATTTCACATCAAAAGCTTGGCAAACAGCTTCTGCACCATTGATAGTCGTTGTGTAATACACTTTGCCTTGTAGGGCAGCACGACGAATCATTGCAGAATCATATTGAGCTTGTTTACCTTCAGTGGTATTGACAATAAGGTGTATTTCACCATTTTTCAAGCGGTCAACAATATGTGGACGACCTTCAGTCACTTTATTCACAGATTCGCATTCTAAACCTGCTTCTTTAAGCACTTGGTATGTACCACCTGTTGCAATAAGCTTGAAGCCATATGCAGCTAATTTCTTAGCGATATCTGCAATATATTTCTTGTCAGATTCACGTACAGATAAGAAAGCATGTTTTACTTCGCCTTCAGTTGGTAAACCTGGTAAGCGATCATTTGAGCCTAAAACAGCTTTATAGAATGCTTCACCAAATGTTTTACCAACACCCATTACTTCACCTGTAGATTTCATCTCAGGTCCAAGCATTGGGTCTACGCCTTGGAATTTAGCGAATGGGAAAACAGCTTCTTTAACAGCAAAGTGTGTTGGAATGATTTCTTTAGTAAACCCTTGAGATTCAAGAGATTGACCAGCCATACAACGTGCAGCTACTTTTGCTAAAGAATCACCAATACATTTCGATACGAATGGAACTGTACGTGAAGCACGTGGGTTAACTTCAAGAACGTAAACATCATCGCCTTTAACTGCGAACTGAACGTTCATCAAACCAACCACACCAAGTTCTTTTGCCATCGCAACAGTTTGACGACGCATTTCATCCTGAATTTCTTTAGATAAAGAATAAGGAGGAATTGAACATGCAGAGTCACCTGAGTGAATACCTGCTTGTTCGATGTGCTGCATGATGCCGCCGATCACAACGTCTTTACCGTCAGATACACAGTCAACATCAACTTCAGTTGCATCATCAAGGAAACGGTCAAGAAGAACAGGAGCTTCGTTAGATGCCTGAACTGCTTCACGAAGGTAACGTTTAAGTTCTTCTTCGTTGTATACGATTTCCATTGCACGACCACCTAATACATAAGATGGACGAACAACTAACGGATAACCTACTTTCGCAGCTTCAGAGATACCTTCTTCAGCAGATTTTACAATGCTGTTGTTTGGTTGACGAAGCTGTAAACGTTGGATCATTTGCTGGAAACGTTCACGGTCTTCTGCACGGTCAATTGCATCTGGTGATGTACCAATAATTGGTGTACCAGCTTCTTCTAAAGCACGTGCCAATTTAAGAGGTGTTTGACCACCGTACTGTACGATCACGCCTTTTGGTTTCTCAGTACGTACGATTTCAAGTACATCTTCAAGTGTTACAGGTTCGAAGTACAAACGATCTGATGTATCGTAGTCAGTAGAAACAGTTTCAGGGTTACAGTTAACCATGATTGTTTCATAACCATCTTCACGCATAGCTAATGCAGCGTGTACACAGCAGTAGTCAAATTCGATACCTTGACCAATACGGTTTGGACCACCACCAATAACCATGATCTTGTCACGATTTGATGGATTTGCTTCACACTCTTCATCGTAAGTTGAATACATGTATGCAGTACCAGATTCAAACTCGGCAGCACATGTATCAACACGTTTGTAAACTGGATAAACACCTAAGTTCCAACGTTGTTTACGGAATTGCTTTTGTGAAATACCCATGAGGTGCGCAATACGAAGGTCAGATAAACCTTTGCGTTTGAAAGCACGGATATTGTCAGCGTTTAAGTCACCAAAACCTAAAGCTTTTACTTCAGCTTCAGTTTTAACGATGTCTTGAATTTGAATGAGGAACCAACGATCAATTTTGGTTGCTTCAAACACTTCATCTAAAGAGAAACCATGACGGAAAGCATCTGCTACATACCAGATACGCTCAGGACCTGGAACTTTAAGCTCTTTTAAAATGGTTTCTTTTGCATTTGTTGCGCCAGCTTCGATTTTTTCATCGAAACCACTTACACCAACTTCAAGACCACGTAATGCTTTTTGTACAGATTCCTGGAAGTTACGGCCAATTGCCATGACTTCACCAACAGATTTCATCTGAGTGGTTAATACAGGTTCTGCTTGTGGGAATTTCTCGAAGTTAAAACGAGGAATCTTCGTTACAACATAGTCAATCGATGGTTCGAAGCTTGCAGGAGTCACGCCACCAGTGATGTCATTTTTCAATTCATCAAGAGTATAACCAACAGCAAGTTTTGCTGCGATTTTTGCGATTGGGAAACCTGTTGCTTTAGAAGCAAGAGCAGATGAGCGAGATACACGCGGGTTCATCTCAATGACAACCATACGTCCATCTTTCGGGTTAATACCGAACTGAACGTTAGAACCACCTGTTTCAACACCAATTTCACGAAGAACTGCAACCGAAGCATTACGCATCAATTGATATTCTTTGTCTGTTAATGTTTGAGCAGGAGCAACGGTAATTGAGTCGCCAGTGTGAACGCCCATTGGGTCAAAGTTTTCGATCGCACATACGATAATACAGTTGTCGTTTTTGTCACGAACAACTTCCATTTCGTATTCTTTCCAGCCAATTAAAGATTCATCAATCAATAACTGGTGAGTAGGAGAGAGGTCAAAACCACGTTCACAAATTTCAAGGAATTCTTCGCGGTTATATGCAATACCACCACCTGAACCACCCATTGTAAATGATGGACGGATAATTACTGGGAAACCAAAGCGTGACTGGATTGCTAAAGCTTCTTCCATTGTTTCAGCAATGGCAGCTTTTGGACATTCCAATCCAATTTTACGCATAGCGATATCGAAGAGTTTACGATCTTCGGCTTTCTCAATCGCTTCTTTGCTTGCGCCAATTAATTCAACATTATATTTTTCAAGAACACCATGCTCATCAAGCGCGAGAGCACAGTTCAATGCAGTTTGACCACCCATAGTTGGTAATACTGCATCTGGACGTTCTTTTTCAATAATCTGTGCAACTGTTTGCCAAGTAATCGGCTCAATATAAGTTGCATCAGCCATTGAAGGATCTGTCATGATGGTCGCTGGGTTAGAGTTAACCAAAATAACACGATAGCCTTCTTCACGAAGTGCTTTACATGCTTGAGCACCTGAGTAGTCAAACTCACATGCCTGTCCAATCACAATCGGGCCAGCACCAATAATTAAGATGCTTTTAATATCCGTACGTTTAGGCATTATTCGCTCCGTAATTACTGTTTAGATGCTTCGATAAGTTCGATAAAATGATCGAACAAAGGTGCACAATCATGTGGACCAGGGCTTGCTTCAGGGTGACCTTGGAAGCTGAAAGCTGGTTTATCTGAACGGTGGATACCTTGTAGGGTGCCGTCGAACAATGATTTATGCGTTGCTTTTAAGTTAGCCGGTAATGTTTCTGCATCTACAGCAAAACCATGGTTTTGTGAAGTAATCATCACTGTACCATCTTCAAGATTTTGTACAGGATGGTTAGCACCGTGGTGACCATGATTCATTTTTACAGTTTTTGCGCCAGAAGCGAGTGCCAGGATTTGGTGTCCTAAACAGATACCAAATACAGGTAATGTTGTGGTTTCAACAATAGTTTTTACAGCTTCGATCGCGTAATCACAAGCAGCTGGATCGCCAGGACCATTTGAGAGGAATACGCCATCCGGATTAAGTGCCAATACTTTTTCAGCCGGAGTTTCTGCAGGAACAACGGTTAGTTTGCAACCGCGGTCTGCAAGCATACGCAAGATGTTGGTTTTGACACCGTAATCGTATGCAACTACATGATATTTTAATTCAGGTTGAGAGAAGCCTTGGCCTAAGGTCCATGAACCTTCAGACCATTCAAAACCAGTTGGATCACAACATTCTTTTGCAAGGTCTAAGCCGTTTAAGCCACCAAAAGCACGAGCTTTTGCAATTGCTTCTTCTTCAGTAATATTTTCACCAGCAAGGATGCATCCGTTTTGTGCACCCGTCTGACGTAAAATACGTGTTAATTTACGCGTATCGATATCTGCGATTGCAACAACATTGTGTTCTTGCAGATATTCACTCAATGACTGCTCAGCACGGAAGTTACTGTGTAGTAGAGGAAGGTCACGAATAATTAAACCATTCGCCCATACTTTATGGATACGACCAGATTCAACGTCTTCCGCGTTGCAACCAGTGTTACCAATATGTGGGTAAGTTAATGTCACAATTTGTTGTGCATAACTTGGGTCAGTCAAAATTTCTTGATAGCCTGTCATGGCTGTGTTAAAAACGACTTCTCCAGTCGTATTTCCCGTTGCGCCGATTGACGTTCCTTTAAAGATCGTTCCATCTGCGAGGGCTAAAATGGCGGGGATGCTCAAACCAAAGCTCCTGAATTTCGGCTGTAAAAAAGCGAGTAGACCCAAAAAAGATCGGCAATGTTTGGATAAAACATGCCCTCCCTATCGGTCTGCCCGCTTGTAACTTAACAGCGCATTATACGCATGGAACCCTCTAAAGTCTATTTCTTTTCTGCTAAAAAATATAATTCATTGCTTGCTTTTTACAAAAAAATATCCGCTTATCTGAATTAGATACTTTTGATAAATTGTCTAACAATTTGCAAGGAGAATTCTTGGAACTGGATTTATTGTATTGCTAGTTAAAAAATAAACAATATGAGGAAATAGTATGAGCAATAATGAAGTTTCAAAAGATGTGAGTGAAAAAACTCAAGCAGTAGTGGAGTCGGTAAAAGCTGAGGTTGCTGAAGTGAAAGAAGCCATAGCTGCAACTACAACTAAGGCTAAAAAAACAGTAACTGCTAAAACTGCACAGGTAAAAGAAACTGTTGCTGAAAAAACTGAGCAAGTTAAAGAAGTTGCTACTGAAGCTAAAGCTCAGGTAAAAGAGGCAATTGCTGAAACTCAAGAACAAGTCCAAGAAGTTTTAAGCGAGGCTCAAGAGAAAATTGAAGCTGAAACTCACGAGTTAAATAAAAATATTCAAAATCAATTTGTCCAAATTAAACAAGATATTTTACAACGTCTTGATGTGATTAAGGCTCAGTTTAGTACTTCGCAAGAAGGTTTATCTGATCTTAAAAATGCTTTGAAAGCAGAAATTAATGCGCTTATTGAAGATTTAACAAAAGTGAGCAAAGAGCTTAAAGGTGATATTAGCCAGATTTCTTTGAAACACAAAGATTCTCTAAGTGAAAGTATTAAACGTACTAAAAATAATGCAGTCGAAGCTTGGAATAAAGCACGAGACAATTAATGATCTCTGCTTTGGTCCAGCTATAAAAAAGCGAGAATTAATTTCTCGCTTTTTTATTTTTAGAACTGATGTAACCAGTCACGTTTATTATGGAAATCTGCACTTTTTCCACTATGCTGCATTGCATAGTACTGCATACCTTCTTTGGTTTTTAAAACTGTAGTTAAACCTAAATAAAGGTTTGCCCATTTCAAGCGATGCTGTTGCATAAATTGCCCTAAATCGAGACTAACATTTAAGCCATAGTGAGTACGCTTGAGATGATTCAGTTCAATATCGTAAGCAGCAAGGGGAGGTATACTTTCTGGATAGCGATATTCTTCAAACTGATATGACTGCCATGCTTGAGAAGGGGAAAGATTAATCTCCCGATAATAATCTTCATCATGCACGCCAACAAAAATTTCGAAACAAGTTTCTTCCCACAAAAAATCTTGACGAGGATGAGCCGCGACTTCTTGAGGCCAGATAATAAGTTGATTTGGATCACGAATCCAAAAACCGATATTTAAAGTATAGGGTGCTTGCTGTTCAATTGCGCCAACAACGGAAACAGCATGAAAACGATCAAAAGCTGAAAGTTCGTAACTTGCCATAGTTTGTCAAATTAAATTAGTTTGCTAAGTGAGCGTGACGAACAAGATTAGACAAGTGCTGGTTTTGTTTAGCTGCTTTTTTGTAAAGCAAAACAATTTTACCAATTTTTTGCACAGCTTCTGCACCAGTTGCTTCTACAATTGCTTCAATTGTTGCAGTACGCGCTTCACGGTCTTCACCAGCAATCTTAACTTTAATAAGTTCATGGTCGTTTAAAGCACGAAGCGTTTCTTCGATTACCGCGTCTGTTAAGCCTTGTCCCCCAATCATGACAACTGGATTAAGCACATGACCAATTTGACGTAAACGTTTACGTTCATGGATAGATAAAGCGGCCATTAAAAATACCTGATTTTAAAAACGGCTTAGTATAGCAAAAAACTTAAATCCAGATGTACGAAAAACTGTATAAATAATCGATCAACATTATTGGAAAAAAACTGTAAAACTTAGTGAGATTACGCTACATCCGTACTGTAATGAGAGTAATTTTCACGTACAATGAACGATCAGAAGTTTTTTTGATATTTAGTGAGTTATGGCAACACGCATTACAAACCAGAAATTGTCGAAAAGTAGTCGTGCGTGGATGAGAGAACATCTAGACGATCCTTTTGTTAAAAAAGCTCAAAAGGAAGGGTATCGTGCTCGAGCGGCCTATAAACTTCTTGAAATTCAAGAAAAATATAAGCTGATCAAGCCAGGCATGACGGTAGTAGATTTAGGCGCGGCTCCTGGTAGTTGGTCTCAAATCGCTGGCAAACTTGTTGGTAGCAAAGGTTTAGTGATTGCTTCCGATATTTTGCCTATGGATGCTTTGCCTGATGTCACTTTCTTACAAGGCGACTTTAGAGAAGAAGATGTATTTGAAAAATTGTTAAATATTTTAAATGGGCGACAAGTAGACATTGTAATTTCTGATATGGCCCCCAATACATCTGGTAATAGGGCTGTTGATCAACCTAGACAGATTTACTTATGTGAACTGGCTTTAGATTTTGCTCAAAAGGTTCTTGGTCCTAATGGACAACTTGTGGTTAAAGTGTTCCAAGGTGCAGGATTTGATGAGTTTCGTAAACAAGTAGTTGATAGTTTTGATGTGTTAAAAACAGTAAAACCAGCAGCTTCTCGTGCACGATCTAAAGAAGTTTTTTTGGTTGGACAAGGGCGTAAGAAAGCATTGCAATAAAGTTTACTTGCCAAGCTCCTAAAAATTGTGCATTTTGTACTTTTAGGTTATCCGCAAGCAATACAGTTGCTGCTTTTATGACGATCGGCCAAGATTGGGCATGATCAAATTAGATCGATATGGGAATAAAGCTTTGAGCGATTACTTCAAGAATGCCGTATTGTGGCTAATAATACTTGGTGTTCTGATTTTAATTTTCAGTAATATCAGTGACCGCAACAAGCCTACTGCGATGAAATATTCAGATTTCGTTGCAGCGGTGAATAGTGGCCAAATTAAGCAAGTCACAATTGACGGTTTAAATATTAATGGTGAAAAAACTAACGGATCACAGTTTGAAACTGTTCGTCCGCAAGTTGAAGACACTGAGCTTATGCCAAGCTTAAATAAACAAAATGTTGTTGTTGAGGGAACAGCTCCACAACGTCAAGGCATTTTGATGCAACTTCTCATTGCTAGTTTCCCTGTACTGTTAATCATTTTGTTATTCATGTTCTTTATGCGTAACATGGGTGGTGGTGCAGGCGGAAAGAATGGACCGATGAGTTTTGGTAAGTCGAAGGCAAAAATGCTTTCTGAAGACCAAATCAAAGTCAATTTTTCTGACGTCGCCGGCTGTGATGAAGCAAAACAAGAAGTTGTTGAAATTGTTGATTTCTTAAAAGACCCTGCAAAATTCAAACGTTTGGGCGCGACTATTCCTCGTGGCGTACTTATGGTTGGTCCTCCGGGTACTGGTAAAACATTATTAGCTAAAGCAATTGCTGGTGAAGCGAAGGTTCCTTTCTTCAGCATTTCAGGTTCTGACTTTGTAGAAATGTTCGTGGGTGTGGGTGCGTCCCGTGTCCGTGATATGTTTGAGCAAGCGAAGCGTCACGCGCCATGTATCATCTTTATCGATGAGATTGATGCTGTTGGTCGTCACCGTGGTTCGGGTACAGGTGGTGGTCATGATGAGCGTGAACAAACCTTAAACCAGATGCTTGTGGAAATGGATGGTTTTGAAGGTAATGAAGGCGTAATTGTTATTGCTGCAACTAACCGTGTTGATGTGCTTGATAAAGCATTATTACGTCCAGGTCGTTTTGACCGTCAAGTAATGGTTGGTTTACCGGATATTCGTGGTCGTGAGCAAATTCTGAATGTACATTTGAAAAAATTACCTTCAGTTACAGGCGTGGACATGAAAGTGTTAGCACGTGGTACGCCAGGTTTCTCTGGTGCACAGTTGGCTAACCTTGTTAATGAAGCTGCATTATTTGCTGCACGCCGTAATAAGAATACGGTCGACATGCATGACTTTGAAGATGCAAAAGACAAAATCTACATGGGTCCAGAGCGTAAGTCGATGGTTCTACGTGAAGAAGAGCGTCGTGCAACTGCTTATCATGAAGCTGGTCATGCAATTGTTGCAGAGATTTTGCCTGGTACAGATCCTGTTCATAAAGTAACGATCATGCCACGTGGTTGGGCTTTGGGTGTAACTTGGCAGTTACCTGAACAAGACCAGATTAGCCATTATAAAGACAAGATGCTAAATGAAATTGCGATTTTGTTTGGTGGTCGTATTGCTGAGGAAGTGTTTATCCAACAGCAATCTACTGGTGCTTCAAATGACTTTGAGCGAGCTACTAAAATGGCGCGTGCGATGGTTACTAAGTACGGTATGTCTGACAAAATGGGCGTAATGGTTTACGAAGATGAAAACCAAAATGGTTTCTTTGGAAATGTAGGAAGCCGTACAATTTCTGAAGCAACTCAACAGTTAGTTGATGAAGAAGTACGCCGTATTCTTGATGAGCAATATAAAGTTGCACGTAATATCTTAGAAGGTAATAAAGATATTGCACATGCAATGGTAAAAGCTTTGATGGAATGGGAAACCATTGATCGTGATCAAATTCGTGACATTATGGAAGGTCGTGAGCCACAGCCACCTAAAGTCTATGTTGCTGAAAATCCAGTGGCTGCATTTGAACCACCAAAAGATGGTCCATCTACACCACCACCATTACCAGCAATGAACTAAAAATTAGTTAAGCAAAAGAGCCACAGTCATGTGGCTCTTTTTTTAGGCATGTATTTTCAGACAAAGCCGAAAAGAAATCAGCAGTATATTGATCAGAGTCTTGTTAAAATGTTGCCGAATATTAAATTGGAGCTTGTCATGCAGTTAATGCCTTTACCTCAGCAAATTCTACAATGTGGGCAGCTTCAGTTGGATTTATCACAGCCGCACGTTATGGGTATTTTAAATGTCACGCCAGATTCTTTTAGTGATGGTGGAAAGCATAATCAATTAGACCAAGCTGTGGCGTATGCATTAAATATGGTTGAACAAGGCGCCACAATTATAGATATTGGCGGTGAATCTACTCGGCCGGGTGCATCTGAGGTGAGTGTAGAAGAAGAAATTCGCAGAGTTGTGCCTGTAGTTGCAGCTTTATCTAAACATGATGTGATTTTATCAATTGATACAAGTCAGCCAGATGTTATCCGTGCAGCAAAAGAAGCAGGTGCTCATATTTGGAATGATGTACGTGCGCTTACTCGACCAAATGCTTTAAAAACGGCAGTAGAGTTGGATATTCCTGTGGTGATCATGCATATGCGTGGTGAGCCAACCACAATGAATCAGCTAGATCAATATGCGAATGTGACACTGGACGTGATGCAAGAGCTTCAGCAGCGTGTGGAAGAGGCTTTAACTGCGGGTGTAAAAAAACAGAATATTATTATTGATCCTGGGTTTGGTTTTGCAAAAAATGCGCAGCAAAATTTAAGACTGTTAAATGAATTTTGGAAGCTTAGTAAAATGGGTTATCCAATTTTATCTGGCCTTTCTCGTAAACGTTTTATTGGTGAAGCTTTACACGGCGTAGCTGCAGATGAGCGTGCAGTAGGAAGCGTTACGGGGCATTTGCTTAGTATTCAGCAAGGAGCATCAATTGTTCGCGCACATGATGTAAAAGCCATGCATGATGCAATTCTTGTTTGGAAAGCGATGACACAAGCTTAAAAAATAGACTTTTATAATCAGGCCATGATTGATTAATTTCATGGGGTAGATGATTGAGTCAGGGAAAATTGTCGTTATTATTTTGAAAATATGTTATAAGCGGCAGGTTTCTGCTGCTGTGTAAACTTTTGTATGTTCGAAGACTTACTTCTCCCAATGTTTGATGATGAGTATTATCCAGATATTTTAGTCGCTGAACTCAAGCAGTTAATTGAACAATTTGCCAAAAAAGTTCAGAAGCCTGCTTTAGCTGATCAGGATATTTATCGATATGCTCATCAAACTGTAATTGAAATCAATGAAATGAAACCTCAATTCGAAGATCTAGATTCTTCCTTGGATGATAGTGCTGCTGACTATATTGCTGAAGCAATGATGATGGTGGCACAGGATGCAGGATATTTAGACCTTGAAATGGAAGAGCTGGTGATGAATCGAGAGTGGTGATTACTCTCGATTCTCAATACCTTCAAAAGCATCTAATAAATGACAAGATGCTTTTAAATGAATTTCATCTATTTTTTTAATTTTTAAAACTAAAACACCATTCTCTTGATAATTTGCATCTGCTAATAAACTGACCCAATAATTTTCTCGTTTTTGTTCCAATTCTTTAAATTTATCTATGATCTGTTCGGGTGCTTTAATTAAATAATCGTCTTTGGTAATAGAGCAACGTGAAAAATACCAATGGTTATCTTTAAAAGAAATGGTGCCTGAGAAAAGATCTGTAGCATAAACGTTTGTTATAGAAAGGGTGGTACACAGAAGTAATAATATTCTTATCATAAAATTCATTTTCATTAGACATAAAAAAACCAGCTTACGCTGGATTCTTTATAGCACCAAATTCAATATTTGAAAATGGTGCCCGGGGCCGGACTCGAACCGGCACGCTTTGTGGGCGGGGGATTTTAAATCCCCTGTGTCTACCTATTTCACCACCCGGGCATGTGCGCAATAATAGAGGACAAGTAAGCGATTGGCAAGAGAAAATCAGAGAGTTTGCTTTATTTTCAATCAGTTCTTGTTAGTATTTATATAAATTAACCAATTTATGTCATGATTTATTCATTAAACTGAGATCACTTGTTCATCTTATCTACTTAAGTTTAAGGCACTCATTGCTTAAAACTTAGGTAATTTTATGTCAGAGAAAATTTCACGCCGAGAATTAATTCAAAAAAGTCTGTTCGGTTTTGGGGCGCTATCTTTGCCGGTAGCTTTTACGGGTTGTAATGATGGTTCCGATGAAGAAAGTTCGGAGGCGCAAGCAGATTTTTTGCATGGCGTTGCGAGTGGCGACCCATTGCAGGATAAAGTAATTTTATGGACGCGTTTAACACCGGTAGATCTTAGTGCGCGCCTTAAGGTCACTTGGGAAATTGCTACCGATGACCAGTTTAAGCTGAATTTAAAGACTGGTGTGGTTCAAACGACTAAGACAGATGATTTTACCGTGAAAGTAGATGCAACAGGACTACAGGCGGATACCATTTATTATTACCGTTTCCATTTTGGTAATAAAACTTCACCTGTTGGTCAAACTAAAACTTTGCCTGTAAGTACCAATAATGTCAGCTTTGCAGTATGTTCTTGTTCTAACTATCCTGCGGGTTACTTCTACGTTTATCGTGAAATAGCAAAACAGAATGTGGATGTAGTTATTCATTTAGGAGATTACATTTATGAATATGGGGCTGATGGCTATGCAACGGAAGATGCTGCAAAACTGGGTCGTACTTTGCCATCTGATAATAATAAAGAAATTATTAAATTAGATGATTATCGCAAACGTTATGCGCTGTATCGTCAGGATAAAGACTTGCAGGCAGCTCATCAACGTCATCCTTTCATTGTAATTTGGGATGACCATGAGTTAGCAAATGATACTTGGCGTGGTGGTGCGGAAAACCATCAAGATAATGAAGGATCTTTTTCTGATCGTAAGTTAGCTGCTCTACAGGCTTATTTCGAATGGATGCCAATTCGCCCTGTTTCTAACATAGATCATCTAAATATTTATCGTCAGTTTAATTTTGGCTCATTGGTTGAGCTGACGATGTTGGATACACGCATTATTGCGCGAGATAAACAGCTTGAATATAAGGACTATATGACAGCTGTAGGTTTGAATGCACAAAAATTTCAGGTTGATTTAACAGATTCAAAGCGTACTTTAATGGGGTATACGCAAAGAGATTGGTTGATTGATAAATTAAAGCAATCTACAGCAATCTGGAATGTGGTTGGTCAGCAAGTCTTAATGAGTAAAATGTGGATTCCTGCTGAGTTGTTGGTCTCTCTGGGGCAAATTACTTCAGGTGGAACTTCGCCAGATGCGTTAGCTAAAATGAATGCGCAAATTACAGAATTAGTCACATTGAAATTGCGATTAGAGCAGGGTGATCCAACTTTAACTATTCAAGAAAAAGCGCGAGTCACAACTTTAGTTCCATATAATCTCGATGCTTGGGATGGGTACTATGCTGAGCGAGAGTTTGTGTATGATAAATTGGCAGAGTTTAATAAGAAAATTATTGTTTTGGCTGGCGATACTCATAATGCATGGGCATCTTACTTGTATAGCCAAAAAGGGAAGTATGTCGGTGTTGAACTGGCGACAAGCTCGGTTTCTTCGCCGGGTCTAGAAAAGTATTTAAGTATTCCTTTGGATCAGTTACAAAAGTTTGAATTTGCCTTTACTACGCTTATCGATGAATTGACGTATTGTAATTTAAATCAACGTGGTTATTTGGTGGTTACGCTCGATGATACGCAAGTGCAATCGGATTGGATTTTTGTAGATTCAATTAAAAATGCAGAATATAAAGTAGATTCAAGTCGACACTATCAATTAATGTTAGATGCGAATTTAACGCCTGAACAAGATAAGCAAAAAACTGCTTAAATATATGGATGGGAAAGGGGTACTAATAAGTATCCTTTTTTTTAGGCATAAAAAAACCAGCTTACGCTGGATTTTTTATTGCACCAATTTCTATACTAGAAAATGGTGCCCGGGGCCGGACTCGAACCGGCACGCTTTGTGGGCGGGGGATTTTAAATCCCCTGTGTCTACCTATTTCACCACCCGGGCTTTACCAAATTTGGAGGCGGAGGTCGGAATCGAACCGGCGTCCACGGAGTTGCAGTCCGCTGCATGACCACTCTGCCACCCCGCCTACATTTGGTGATGCACATATTAGCAACCTTTAGAAAAAAAACAATACTGTTTTGAGATAAGATGAACATAAAAGCAACATCTAGAATAAATTTGTCCAAATAATCATGTATTATTGGCACATTAAATTCATGTCTACCTTGGAGATGTGCTGTGGCATTGGTTTTAGACGGTCGTGCATTAGCAAAGCAAATTGAAGAAAATTTGTCAGTACGTGTTGAAGCTTTAAAAGCTAAAACAGGTCGTACCCCAATTTTAGCGACTATTTTGGTTGGGGATGATGGCGCATCTGCAACTTATGTACGCATGAAAGGAAATGCTTGCCGTCGAGTAGGCATGGATTCTTTAAAAATTGAGTTATCACAAGAAACGACAACAGAACAATTATTAGCTGAAATCGAAAAGCTTAATGCTAATCCAGATGTTCACGGTATTCTTCTACAACATCCAGTTCCTGCACAAATTGATGAGCGCGCATGTTTCGATGCAATCTCATTAGCTAAAGATGTTGATGGTGTAACTTGTCTTGGTTTTGGTCGTATGGCTATGGGCGAAGCTGCATATGGTTCAGCAACTCCTGCGGGCATTATGACGATTTTAAAAGAAAACAATATCGAAATTGCTGGCAAACATGCGGTTGTGGTTGGTCGTTCAGCAATTTTAGGTAAACCAATGGCAATGATGCTATTGCAAGCGAATGCAACAGTAACGATTTGCCATTCACGCACACAAAACTTACCTGAGCTTGTGAAACAAGCTGACATTATTGTTGGTGCTGTAGGTAAAGCTGAACTCATCCAAAAAGACTGGATTAAACAAGGTGCAGTAGTTGTTGATGCTGGTTTCCATCCACGTGATGGCGGTGGTGTAGGCGACATCCAGCTTCAAGGTATCGAAGAAATTGCTTCTGCTTACACGCCAGTACCAGGTGGTGTTGGTCCAATGACAATCACAACTTTGATTCGTCAAACTGTAGAAGCAGCTGAAAAAGCTTTAGGTTAATTTAATTTATTCACGACGGCGTCCTACCATTTAACGCAAATATTAGGAGCTCGTATGTTACTTTTCTTTCGGGATGAGTAGCGAATGCTACGCAAGGCCAAAACAGTTGCTGTAAATAAAGCAGTGGAATTGAACTAACGTATTTTTAGTAACTAACCACTATCATGTTTTAAGCCACTGTTTTAGTCTTGCTTGCGATGCAGATGATTAAATAGTAATTATAAATTGTTGAGCTTATTTATGAGCTGCACCTTTCAACTTACCAAAGCCCCTGAACATTTACTTCAAGCCTTGCATGAAGTCATTCCTCATTGTGAGTTGATGGTACAACAGTTACCAGAAACACCTGTTTCCTTGTGGTTGATTCCACCCGTTTTCCCAACCGATCGCTTAGATGATGAGGTTATTCGCCGAATCTGGAATGACACGCCATATTGGATTTTTTGCTGGGCATCTGGTTTAGCAATGGCGCAGTGGTTACTTGCAGAGCCACATCATGTTAAAGATAAAGTTGTTTTGGATTTCGGAGCCGGTTCGGGCGTAGTTGCAATTGCAGCTAAAATGGCTGGTGCTAAAAGAGTAATTTGTTGTGATATTGATCAAGTTAGTCTTGCTGCCTGCCGTGAAAATGCTTTGTTGAATGATGTTGAACTGGAATATCTGGACGATTTATATAAAGCAGAGCAAGTTGATGTTTTATTGGCTGCTGATGTGTTGTATGACCAGTGCAACCGTTTCTTTTTAGATGAATTTTTGAAATTTGCGCCAGAGGTTTGGGTCGCAGATAGCCGTGTTAAAAACTTTAGTCATCCAAAATATCAAAAAATTGATGAAAGAAGTGCATCGACATGGCCTGATCTTGATGAAGCTAAAGAATTTAGAAATGTAAGTTTTTATAAGACGCTGTAAAAGAACAGCGTCTTATTTATATTATGAGCAAGTATAGCGAACTACTTTTAGTGTGCTTGGACGTGCTTCAAGCGCTTGGCGAGTCGCATAATCTTCACCATTGTTTAAACTCGGTGTATTAGATAAACCAAATGAGGCGCGAGTTTGACCCAATTGAACACCATAATTTTCTTGTTGGGCTGGGTTCGAAATCTCATTAATGCTTAGAACTGACAATTTATAAACTTTTTGAGCGCCTAATACATTTTGACAAGCACGTTGCAATTTACGTTCATCTAACTGCTGATTAGGGCGGCTAGCTAATGTATAAGCTAAAGTTGCGGAAGTTTTTGTTTGGTTTTCAATTTGATAGCCAGTTGAGCCATTATATTGTCGAGGGGTGGTCTGACAAGCCGTTAAAATAAACATACTGCTTAATGCCAAACATAAAATACTTCTATTCATCAGTATCATCCTTATATTCTTATCTCTAGTATCTCATAAAATGCAACGATTGTTGGGGCTTAATCGCACGATTTAAGCTAACATCGGCTGGCGATATTAGCTCTTATTTGTAAAATATTAATGTTCTTTAATTTTTGAATGATGCTTAGTATCTTTCATAAAAATATAAATAATAAGTGAAATGAAGATCATAATACTTACATAAATAAAGTACCAAGATTCATGTCCAGCTTCTTTAAAACTTAAAGCAAAAAATTCTGCTGTACCGCCAAATAACGTATTGGCAATCGCATAGGGTAAAGCTACTCCTAAAGCCCGAATATGAGCAGGAAAGAGCTCAGCTTTAACCACGGCATTAATTGACGTATAACCTGTTACCATGACTAGACCTGCTAAGCATAACCAGAAAGCAGTCCAATAATTATGTGTGGTTGCAAGGGCATTAAATAAAATATAAGTAAATAAAACCCCAGTTACACCAAAGGCAATCATCAGTGGCTTACGTCCGATTCGATCTGACAAAGCACCGGCTACAGGTTGTAAGCACATGAAAATAAATAGCGCTAAAGTGGTAATTTGAGTGGCTTCGGGTTTTGTAAATCCGGAAGTATTCACTAAATATTTTTGTAGGTAAGTGGTGTAAGTATAAAAAGCTAAAGTTCCGCCAGCTGTTAAAAATAATACGGTAAAAGCTTCTTTAGGATAGTGCTTGAATAAAGCAAACATGCCTGATTCTGGTTGGTCTTTTTCAGCTTGGGCATTTTTAAAAGATTGTGTTTCTAATAAGCCACGACGGATACGGAACACCACAATGGCAAGTAAAGCACCAATAAAGAATGGAATACGCCATCCCCAATCATGCAACTGTTGTTCGGTTAATACCATTTGTAATATTAAAAGAACACATAGAGCAGTTAGTTGTCCTGCAATTAAGGTTACGTACTGGAAGCTTGAGAAAAAACCACGTCGATTTTTTTCAGCCATTTCACTTAAATAGGTGGCGCTGGCACCATATTCACCGCCTACACTCAAGCCTTGAATTAAACGAGCGACAACTAATAAAAGAGGTGCAAATACACCAATACTTTCATAACTTGGCGTCACAGCAATCAGAAGTGAGCCTACGCACATCAAAGTAACGGAAAGTGTGAGACCTGCTTTACGTCCTTTGCGGTCTGAATAGATTCCCATAATCCATGCACCGATTGGGCGCATTAAAAAACCTACAGCAAAAATTGCAGCTGCTTGAAGAAGTTGAGCTGTTTGACTTCCTTTTGGGAAAAATGCATGAGCAAAATAGAGCGTAAATGCGGCATATACGTACCAGTCGTACCATTCGACAAGGTTACCCGCGGAACCGCCCAAAATTGATTTTAGCCGGGTTTTTGTATCTAAATTAGAATGCGGAGTTGTTGCGGTAGAAGGTTGATCAACCATGAGTCGCTCCATGTTTCGCTTGGGTTGAATGCTAAAAAAGAGAAGTTTTATTTCGTTTTTACATATTATCTAGAGGAGTATTTCACTTTATTTTTTTTATGTCTGTAAAACAATGTTTATTATTTAAGCAAAGGAATAAGTTGAATATTCATGTGATTTCAAATTGGCCGATCAGCTCATTTTTATAATCTTCTTCCAATCTTTGGCATACTATTTTTTCCAAATAGTAAAAAGTGTTAAAGAATGCGTAATGTTTGGACTGAGAAAACCTATATCTCTTAAAAATAATGATATATTCCAAAGAAAATTTTAAATAAATACAGTTAGGCATGATGTCTTGGCATTGTGGACTAGATGTGTGTGGATAATGAAAGGGACATTCAGATGTCAAATTGCCCGAAAAAATATATTGTTGCTTTTGATCAGGGAACAACAAGCTCAAGAGCAATTGTTTTAGATCATGATGCTAACGTTGTAAGTATTGCTCAAAAAGAATTTACTCAGATTTATCCGCAGCCAGGTTGGGTTGAGCATGATCCTATGGAAATTTGGGCCACACAAAGTGCTGTTTGGGTAGAAGCTCTAGCTCAAGCTGGCATCAAGAGTGAACAAGTTGCAGCAATTGGGATTACAAACCAACGGGAAACCACAATTGTATGGGATAAGAAAACAGGAAAACCTATTCACAATGCAATTGTTTGGCAAAGCCGTCAAACCACAGAAATATGCAATCAATTGCAAAAGGCGGGTTGGCAAGAATATGTTCGTAAAACAACAGGGTTGGTTATTGATCCGTATTTTTCTGCCACCAAAATAAAATGGATTTTGGACCATGTAGAGGGTAGCCGTGAACGAGCAGAGCGAGGAGAGTTATTGTTCGGTACGGTGGACACATGGCTAATCTGGAAATTAACCAATGGCGCAGTCCATGTCACAGATTTTACCAATGCTTCGCGAACCATGCTTTTTAATATCGAAAAGCTCGAATGGGATGAAAAACTTTTACAAGCTTTAGATATTCCTAGAGCAATGTTACCAGAGGTGCGTAGTTCATCTGAGGTGTATGGTTATACCCACACCATTAGTGGGCAAGAAGTGGGTATTCCGATTGCTGGTATAGCTGGGGATCAACAAGCTGCACTTTTCGGACAAATGTGTGTAGAACCAGGACAAGCAAAAAACACTTATGGCACAGGCTGTTTTCTACTCATGAACACGGGTAAAAAGATTGTTCTTTCAGAGCATGGCTTGCTGACGACGATTGCATGTGGCGCAAATGGTGAAGTGAACTATGCTTTAGAGGGCGCCGTGTTTAATGGTGGCTCTTGCGTACAGTGGTTACGTGATGAGTTAAAAGTGATTAAGAACGCTAAAGACTCTGAGCTTTATGCAACACGTGTAAAAGACAGCAATGGTGTATATGTTGTACCTGCTTTTACAGGTCTAGGCGCTCCCTATTGGGATCCGACAGCACGTGGGGCAATCTTTGGGCTTACTCGTGGAGCCAGTATAGAACATATTATTCGTGCGACTTTAGAATCAATTGCCTACCAGACAAGAGACGTACTTGATGCCATGCAGCAAGACGCAGAAGAAGAGCTTCGCACACTTAGAGTCGATGGTGGGGTAACGGAAAATAATTTCTTGATGCAATTTCAAGCCGATATTTTAGCGACCCCAGTAGAACGCCCAATAATGAAAGAAACTACTGCTTTGGGTGCAGCTTTTCTTGCAGGATTGGCAACGGGTTTCTGGCAGGATCTTCATGAGTTAAGAAATAAGTCTACGATAGAAAAAGTATTTGAACCCAAAATGTCTTCTGAGCAATCTGAAGTCATTTATAAAGGTTGGTTGAAGGCAGTGAAGCGTAGTCAAAGTTGGGCTGAGGATTGATCTGTTCTTTAACTGGTTAAATTCAATAGTAGGGTAATCAATTAACGGTAAATACTTGGTTATTTAAAATTGATTATTCTACTTTTTTGATTGTTGTTTTATCAATTTGATGTTTTAATTTTTATAAGATCAACAATAAAAAGAAAATGAGAAATGATAGTACAGCCTAATGATTATTCAAAAATATATGACATTGCCGTGATTGGTGGCGGTATTAATGGCGTCGGTATTGCTAATGATGCGGCAGGCCGTGGCTTATCAGTATTTTTATGTGAAAAAGATGATTTAGCTAGTCATACCTCATCTGCGAGCAGTAAATTAATTCACGGCGGTTTACGCTATTTAGAACATAAAGAATTTCGATTGGTTAGAGAAGCGTTGGCAGAGCGTGAAGTCTTGTTGGCTAAAGCTCCGCATATTATTAAACCAATGCGTTTTATTATGCCTCATCGACCACATTTGCGTCCTGCGTGGTTAATTCGGGCAGGCCTATTTTTTTATGATCATTTAGGAAAACGAGAAAAATTATTAGGCTCAAATCTTATTTATTTCAAAGAAGATAGTCCCCTAAAACCAGCTATAACGCGTGGCTTTGAATATTCGGATTGTACTGTAGATGATGCACGTCTTGTTGTGCTAAATGCGCTACAAGCTAAAGAGAAGAGTGCCAAAGTTGTAACACGGACAAGTTGTGTTAAGGCTTATAGACAACAAGAACTGTGGCATTTGGAACTACAAAGCGGGGCTGAGTCTTATCAAATACGAGCAAAAGCCTTAGTGAATGCAGCAGGTCCTTGGGTCGAAGAAATTATTAGTAAAAACCTACAATTAAAATCGCCATATCAAATTCGGCTTATACAAGGAAGTCATATTGTTGTGCCTAAACTCTATAATTGTCATAAAGCTTTTATCATGCAAAATGAAGATCGACGCATCGTGTTTGCCATTCCTTATTTAGAACAATACACATTAATAGGTACGACAGATCAAGAATATATAGGTGATCCACAAAAGGTAGAGATTACCGATGTAGAAATAGATTACCTTTTGACAGTCACAAATTCACATTTTAAAAAGCAGCTGACCCGTACAGATATCGTCAGTCAGTTTTCTGGAGTCCGAGCTTTATGTGATGATGAGTCAGATAATCCGTCTGCAGTTACACGTGACTATACTCTGGCACTACAGGCTGAATATAAAAAAGCACCTTTGTTATCTGTATTTGGTGGCAAGATCACGACTTATCGGAAACTGGCAGAGGCTGCTTTAGAAGATCTATCCCCGTTTTTTAGTAATATGGCAGAGGAGTGGACTGCAAATGAAGTATTACCTGGGGCGGAGAATTGGACCACACTTGAAGATTTAGTTATAAAGATTCAAAACCAAGTTGAAGGGGTAACCGAGCAGCTTGCTACTCGTTGGGCAAATGCCTATGGTTCTAGGGTTTGGGATATTTTGCATGAGCGAAAAGCTCTTGAGCAGTTAGGGCAAGATTTTGGTCACGGTTTATTTGAATCTGAAGTTCAGTATTTATGTGAATATGAATGGGCAAATACGGCAGAAGATATATTGTGGCGTAGAACTAAGTTGGGTTTGGCATTTGATGAAAAACAAGTAAAAAATTTGGAAAGTTATTTGGCTGGACGTCGACAAAAAGATGATGCCGCATAATAAAAAAGGCCGCACAAGGCGACCTTTTTTATATTTAGCAATTAGAAGCCAGTTTTTACAGCTTCAAGTAAAGCTGCTTGACGTTCTTTTAATGCTTTTGGTAAGCGCTCACCAAGTTTATTGAATAACTCAGTGTGGCTTTCAATTTCAGTAACCCACTGATCTTTATCTTGAGCTGTGATAAGGTCAAATTCTTCTTTAGAGAATTCAGTACCTTCCCAATTCAAGTCATCGTAAGTTGGAACAAGGCCAATTGGTGTTTCAACAGCTTTTGCACGACCTTCACAACGGTCAATGATCCACTCAAGAACACGCATGTTTTGACCGAAACCAGGCCATACGAAGTTGCCTTCAGCATCACGACGGAACCAGTTTACATTGAAGATTTTTGGTAATTTATTACCAGCAGCTTCAGCTTTTGTACTTACTTCTTGACCAAGGCTTAACCAGTGATCGAAGTAGTCAGCCATGTTGTAGCCAGCAAACGGAAGCATCGCGAATGGGTCACGACGAACGATACCTTGTTGACCAACAGCAGCTGCAGTAGTTTCAGAACCCATAGTTGCAGCTTTATAAACGCCATCAACCCAATCGAAAGCTTCAGAAACTAAAGGAACCGTATCTGCACGGCGACCACCGAAGATAAATGCAGAAATCGGAACACCTGCTGGATTTTCCCAGTCAGCATCGATAGAAGGGCATTGACCAGCAGCAACAGTGAAGCGCGCATTTGGATGAGCAGCCTTTTCACCATTTACGTGAGGTTGACCTTTCCAGTTAGTTAAGTTAGTTGGAATTTCTTTAGAAAGACCTTCCCACCATACTTGACCGTCATTAGTTACCGCAACGTTTGTATAGATAACATCTTTGTGAAGAGTTGCCATACAGTTAGGGTTAGTCTTGGTATTTGTACCAGGAGCAACACCAAAGAAACCAGCTTCTGGATTGATTGCGTATAGACGACCGTCTTCACCTGGTTTGATCCAAGCAATATCGTCACCTACAGTCTCAATTTTCCAGCCTTCATAGCCTGCTGGTGGAATTAACATTGCGAAATTTGTTTTACCACATGCAGATGGGAATGCTGCAGCGATATAGTGTTTTTCACCTTGTGGGTTAGTCACACCAAGAATAAGCATATGTTCAGCTAACCAACCTTGTTCGCGACCCATAACAGAAGCGATACGAAGTGCTAAACATTTTTTACCAAGTAATGCGTTACCGCCATAACCAGAACCGTAAGACCAGATTTCACGAGTTTCTGGGTAATGAACGATGTATTTTTCAGGGTTACAAGGCCATGCAACGTCTTTTTGCCCTTCAGCAAGTGGAGCACCTACGGTATGAATACAAGGAATAAATTCGCCGTCTGTACCTAACACATCATAAACTGCTTTACCCATACGTGCCATTTTACGCATGCTAACAGCAACGTAAGGAGAGTCAGTTAACTCGATACCGATATGAGCAATATGGCTTCCAAGTGGACCCATAGAGAAAGGCACAACGTACATTGTACGACCTTCCATTGATCCTTCGAATAAACCATTTAACTTTTCACGCATAACAGCTGGTTCTTCCCAGTTGTTTGTCGCACCAGCATCTTCTTTCTTTTGAGAGCAAATGTAAGTACGATCTTCAACACGCGCAACGTCAGATGGGTCAGAATTTGCAAGATAAGAACCAGGATGTTTTTCTTGGTTTAACTTCTGCATGGTGCCGTTAGCGATCATCAAGTCGATTAGACGTTGATACTCTTCTTCGCTTCCGTCACACCATTCGATTTTTGCTGGTTTGGTTAAGTTTGCAATTTCTTCAACCCATGCGATAAGCTTAGGATGACGAACGAATTCTGGTGCGTTCACTGTGGTCATGGTGAGGCCTATTCAAAATATGTACAACGTACAAGTCATTCATTGAGGTACAATGAAAGATCAAATAAAAAAGTGGCTGTATTAAAGCACAAAATCATAAAAAAAATAAGACTAAAGAATAAGAAATAAATATTTTGATTTTTTATTTTTTTTAATTTAAATCATATGTTTATTGTTTTTTGACGTATTTTATTCTTTACATTTTTATGTTGTATGTGTGTTATTTATATTATTTATTTTCTTTAAAATCAATAACTTGATGTTTAAATTTTTCTTGAGAATTATTATTGATTAAACAAATGATCATCATTCGAAATTTACATAAAGAGACTTTTATTAGGCGATTTTCTATACAAAATACAAGGTGAATCCTCTTTAAGATAATAAAAATGCGGACTTTAAAACCTCTCTCTATCATCTATAACCAGAAGTCGGGTTTTCATGCTTCAAAACATGAAGATATGTATGAACAATTAATGACTGTACTCACCGAATTTGGTTTTGAAATACAAGTTTTTGAATTAGCGGAAGATGTTTCATTTGATGATTTAATGAATCAAGTGATTCATCGGCATAGTCAAAACGCGAATTTAGGCGTTGTGGTGGCAGCGGGTGGAGACGGGACGTTAAATGCAGTAGCATCAAAACTTCGACATACCAATATTCCTATGGGAATTTTACCTTTGGGGACTTTTAACTACGTCGCTAAAGTTTTAGATATTCCTTTAGATTTGTTAGAGGCGGCTGAAGTTATTGCTACAGGTACACCCCGTTCTGTACATATTGCGACTATTAATGACCATGTTTATTTGAATAATGCGAGCCTAGGCCTTTATCCATTGTTTATAAAAAAACGTGAGCTCTACAATAAATACTTAGGACGTTTGCCTTTACATGCGTATACCTCAGCTTTAGATGTTTTATTAAGAGAAAATAAATCTATGAAACTTTCCGTCACAGTTGATGGAAAACAATATCCAGTCAAAACCCCTCTAATTTTCTTTGGTAATAATCAACTTCAACTATGTGATATGAAATTAAGAATTGCTGATTGTGCTGCACAGGGGAGAGTCGCTGGAGTAGTTATTACAAAAAGTGATAGGCTTAGTTTATTACATATGCTTTGGCAATGGATTCAGGGAAAGGTTGAAGAGACAAAAGATGTTTATAGTTTTTGTGCTGATCATGTCATCGTTGAATGTGCAAAAAAATCAAAACTTACTGTAGCTTTAGATGGTGAAATATTAGAGATGAAAACACCATTAAATTTCACTGTAGAAAAGAATGCTTTAAATATTATGGTGCCTAATGTTATTACATCTGTCTGATTTGCATTTTGGAACAGAAATTGAGGCCTGTTTAGATGCAATTCGGCTTTTTTGTACCGAACATAAACCTGAAGTTATTATAGTGAGTGGAGATATTACTCAGCGAGCCAGATATCAACAGTTTTATAATTGTCGTCAGTTTTTAGATAGTCTTAATATTCCTTATCTTGTTGTGCCTGGTAATCACGATATTCCGTTGTATCATGTCTGGAACCGTTTTTTCTCACCATTTACTCGCTATCAATATTTTTTTGGCCAGCTTGAACCAACTTTAGAAACTGAACATTTCTATATTGTTGGCGTAAACAGCATACGCCGCCGTTATCATACCCGTGGGCATATTTCGATTGAGCAAATTCAAACTACATATGAGCGATTACAGCAAGGACCAGCGAATAAAATCAAATTAGTGGTTTTTCATCAGCCTTTTTATACCCCGCCTGATGATGAACATGGTATTAAAGATTGTCCTGTATTAGGGAAAATGGCTCTAGAAAAATGGAGTACGACTGGGCTATTTGGTATGTTACATGGGCATCTGCATAAAACAGCTGTATATGATTTAACGCAAATTTATCAATTAGAAATAGATCATCCTATTTATGATATTCATGCAGGAACAGCCACATCTAGCCGTTTGCATTATCATGTTCCAAATAGTTTTAATGTCATTTCAAATGAAGGAAGAATTAATCATTATTGGTTTAATTATGATTTAAAGATTTTTCAATTAATTTAATTTATAAAAATTCTATAAGACATTTAACTTAAGAGTAGATTGATAAAATTTTATCCATTACAATGCCTAAGCTTTAAATTCTATATATGGGGAATAGGAAAACATTCTAAATGTTTTATCATTTTAAAAATAATATTAATGGATACATAAAAATTTTTAACTATATAAAAAGCCGTGTTTTTAACTAGCTATAATAAGGGTTTTAGTATTTTATGAAATTTAATAATATTTTATAAAATGAGTATCTATTGACTTAATATTTTAGAAAAACTTAATAATTATTTAAAATTTCATGGTGGATAAATGGTACAAGTATCATTAATGGCAAATAATGCTTCAAAAAATAATACAGTTGATATTGATGTAGGCCAGACAAAAACTATTGTAGTAGATCCTAAAGAAGTCGCAAAAATCGATATAAGCCCAGAAAAAATTGCCTCAATAACAAGAGAGGGAAATAATGCAATTATTCATCTAAAAGATGGAACTGAAATTATTTTAGAAAACTATTTTATTAGTGAAAATCCGCAAATTCTTTTAAATGAAGGGCTGAGTTATTGGACTGCCAGTTTAGGTGAAGATGCTACTGGGCAGACTACTGTTAATTATTTAGAAGTAAAAGATGCACCAAAAATTATAGACTCTTCATCTTCTGTACCTCTCTGGACTGGGGTGGTCAGTGCTTTAGCGGGCGCAGGAACAATTGCTTTATTGTCAAGGAAAGATCCTAAAGACACGACGCCTCCTGAGTCAGGTAATTTGATTCTAAAAAATCTTTTAGACTCAGGCACCTCAACAACCGACCAGATCACTCAAGATAAAAACTTCACTTTAAAAATTGAGGGACAGGAAAGTGGAAGTCGAGTAACGTATTTGGTCTCTACCGATGATGGTAAGACGTGGCAAGAAACAACAGTAACTCAAAAAGATTTAGCGGATGGAAGTTATCTTTACAAAGCTGTAGTAACAGACCGAGCTGGAAATACATCGGAAACCGCTATACAAAAAGTGGTTGTGGATACCACAGCACCCCAAGCAGGTGAACTGACTTTATCTGATTTGAGCGATACAGGCGTCTCAGCAACGGATCAGATTACGCAAGATCAAACTTTTGATTTAAAGATTAGCGGACAAGAAGTAAATAGCCAAATCACTTACTGGATATCGAAAGATGAGGGTAAGACGTGGCAGGAAACAACAGTAACTCAAAAAGATTTAGCTGATGGAAGTTATCTTTACAAAGCTGTAGTAACAGACGTTGCAGGTAATACCTCAGAAACTGCTATACAAAAAGTGGTTGTGGATACCACAGCACCCCAAGCAGGTGAACTGACTTTATCTGATTTGAGCGATACAGGCGTCTCAGCAACGGATCTGATTACGCAAGATAATAATTTTACTTTGGAGCTAACTCAACCAATTGTGATCGGCGAACAAGCTGCTTTACTAGACCACTATGAAATTTCGAAAGATGAAGGAAAAACTTGGCAGGAAACAACAGCTGAACAAAAAGATTTAGCTGACGGTATTTATCACTATAAAGCCGTAGTAACGGATCTTGCAGGCAATACCTCAGAAACCGCTGTACAAAAAGTGGTTGTAGATAATTCTTTAAATGTTGAATCAACTACAGTAACTGTAAAGCCGATTACTGAAGACAATACAATAAGTCTAGTTGAAAAAGATCAAGTTATTTCTATAAGACTGGACGTAGATAATCTACCAATAGATTTAAATAGCTCACTGACTTCAATAAATACGACATTAAATAATGTTGTTTATAACTTTCATTTTGATGAGCTAACCCAAGAATGGGTTGCTGAAATTCCAGCAGAGTTCTTGTGGTCAGAAGAATCGCAAACCAATATATCAATTGATATTAGCCTTACTGATCAAGCTGGCAATACAGCGATTATTAAACAGATTCAAAATTATAATGTAGATCATACTCCGAATTCACCAAAACTAGATTCTCTAACTTTTAATAATATAGATGGAGCTATCATTTCGGGTAGCGCATATAAAGGAAGTATAGTCGATATCTACAATAAAAATGGTGGTTGGCTTGCAAGTACAATAGCCAATGAAGAGGGTAAATTTACCTTACAAAATCTTTCAATTAGCTCAAATGATGAGGTTTATGCAATTGCTACTTATAATGGATACAGCAGTGAAAATTCATCAATTGGACTAGTTACTGAAGTTCCAGCTCTTAGTATTTTACGAATTAGTCCAGAAGGTGTGATCACTGGTTATGCGACTGAAGGCAGTCATTTTATTGTAAAAGATCAGAATGGAAATATTCTACAAGAGTTTAACTCTATTGCATTTGAGAGCTCAGGTATTACACCTTTTAGTGTAATGGCATTAGGTGAAGTCAGACCATTTACTTTGTCCCTCGACCAACCTGTGAAGGAAGGTACTCAAATTATTATCTCTACAGATAAAGATAATGTTTCAGGCCATCCACAATATATTACTGCAGACTATACGCCCGCAGTATTTTTAGAAACTCCACAATTTGATATCAGTGGCGAAACTTTATCAGTACATGTCAATGAACCTAACAGCCTTATTCTTGTGTTTTCCGGAACAGGAAATCTAATCGCTAACGGTGTTACAGATGAACAAGGCTTTGCAAGTTTACCTGTGTTCCAATTTATAAAAGAAGGTGAGTCGGTTACCGTACAAGTAGTAGATAAAAATCAAAATACGAGTGAAGCCCTAATCGAAGTTCCAAACTTTGCTTATATTCCATATGTTGAACGTATTACACAAGAAGGCTTAATTTCTGGGTTTGCTGAAAACAATAGTACGGTAATTGTGCGTGATGCTGACGGTAATGAATTAGGAAAGGTTACATTAGGTGATGACAATAGTTGGAATGAATTTAGTCATTTTAGCTTGAGTGTAAACAGACCTTTAATTGATGGAGAGCAAATTTCCGTTCAAATTATTGATAATAAAGGTCTGATGAGCCCTGAGCAGAATATTGTTGTAGATCTCACTCCTCCACCTATTCCAACAGATTTAAATTTCAATGATGCTGGTGATTTAGTTTATGGTCATGCAGAACCTTTCTCTGAAATTTTAGTTAAAGATGGACAAGGAAACATTCTTAATAAATGGTTCTGGAATAACTGGACCGACGAAAGTGGAAGTTTCTCGATAGAGCTCGGTATGTTTTTAACCAATGCCGAGACAGTTTATGTCACGGCTACCGATGTAAATGGAAATGTAAGTTTAGCTGCTCAGATACAGGCACCTAACTCTGCTTTTGCCCCATATGTAGATAGCTTTACTTCGGACGGAGTAATAAGTGGGCAAGCTGAAAATAATAGTACTCTCATTGTTAAAGATGCCAAAGGGGAAATCGTAGCTGAAATTAAAGTCGGTGAAGATAATGGCTGGAATGGATCAAGTTATTTTAAACTCCAACTTGATCGCCCTCTTGTTGATGGTGAGCAGTTGTTCTTATCAATTAAGGATGCTCGTGGTCAAATAAGCACCGATACTGTAATTACTGCTGATACAGTTCCTCCTACACCAGCCAGTAATTTAGTTTTCTCAGAAGATGGTTCATATCTTACGGGTGTAGCAGAACTGAATACTACGATTCAGGTTTTTGATCATAATGGTCAACTCGTGAATATATGGGATAACACCATAAACTCGGACGGTACATTTACTATTTTCTTAGGTGGCAATAATTTACATGGAGAGGCATTCACGGTCACCGTTAAAGACCAAGCCGGAAATGTGAGTGAAGCTGTTTCAATAAATGCTCCACTTGATGATATTGCACCGGATCCAATTAAAAGTATTTTACTTGATGCCAACGGTCAAAACTTTACAGCACAAGCAGAAGCAAATAGTCGGATTGAAGTTTTTGATTCATTAGGTAGTCAGACGGGTTGGGGCTCTACAGATAATGCGGGTAATGTCTCAGGCTTTTTCAGTCAAATCTATTTACATGGTGAAGAACTTACTTTTGTTGTCATAGATCGAGTTGGTAACCGAAGTGTTGAATTTAAGCTAAATGCTTTAATTGATACCATTGCGCCAAATTCAATTGAAAATATCATCTTCAACGAAGATGGCCACAGCTTTACAGCTCAGGCAGAAGCGGGAAGCTCTATTGATGTATTCGATCAGGATGGAAATAAGATTACTACTAGTTATACCGATAGCTTAGGTAATGTATTTGGTTATTTCCCGCAAGTTTACTTACATGGTGAGGAACTTACTTTTGTTGTAGTAGATCGAGCGGGTAACCGCAGTGCAGAGGTCAAGCAGAGTGCTTTGAATGACGATGCCGCGCCAAATCCGATTGAAAATATTGTATTAGATATCAATGGACAGAGCTTTACAGCTCAGGCTGAAGCGAATAGCCAGATTGAAATTAAAAATACCAATGGTGACATTATTGGTTATGGATCAGCAGATAGCACAGGCAATGTTTCTGGTTACTTGTATCAGGTCTATTTACATGGCGAAGAGCTTACTTTTGTTGTCGTTGACCGAGCGGGTAACCGTAGTACAGAAGTTAAGCAGAATGCTTTAACTGATGATATTGCACCAAATCCGATAGAAAATATTGTACTCGACTCAAACGGTCAAAACTTCACGGCGCAAGCAGAAGCAAATACTCAAGTTGAAGTTAAAAATGCTGCGGGTGAGGTCATCGGTTCAGGTTACGTAGATGGCGCTGGTAATGTGTCAGGTTATTTATATCAAGTCTATTTACATGGAGAAGAACTCACTTTTGTTGTCGTTGACCGAGCAGGTAACCGTAGTGCAGAAGTTAAGCAGAATGCCTTGATTGATGATATTGCACCAAATCCGATTGAAAATATTGTACTTGATGCGAACGGACAGAACTTTATAGCTCAAGCAGAAGCAAACACTCAAATTGAAGTCAAAAATGCTGCTGGTGAGATCATCGGTTCAGGTTATGTAGATGGCGCTGGTAATGTGTCAGGTTATTTATATCAGGTCTATTTACATGGAGAAGAACTCACTTTTGTTGTCGTTGACCGAGCGGGTAACCGTAGTGCAGAGATCAAGCAAAACGCTTTAACTGATGACATTGCACCAAATCCGATTGAAAACATCATTTTCAATGAAAACGGCCAAAACTTTACAGCGCAAGCAGAAGCAAATACTCAAGTTGAAGTTAAAAATGCTGTGGGTGAGGTCATCGGTTCTGGTTATGTAGATAGTGCTGGTAATGTCTCGGGTTACTTGAATCAAATTTATTTAAAAGGTGAGGAACTCACTTTTGTTGTGATTGATCAAGCTGGTAATCGGAGCGTTGAAGTAAAACAAACAGCCTTTCTTGATAATACGGCACCAGAAAATGCGACTAATTTAGTATTTAGCGAAGATGGTTCATATCTAACTGGTGTGGCTGAACCCAATGCGACGATTCAAATATTTGATCAGAATGGCCAATTATTAAATCTTTGGAATAATAATGTTAATTGGGATGGAACATTTAGCATCTCTTTAGATACTAATTATTTGCATGGCGAAGAGTTTAAGGTAGTTGTAGTAGATCGGGCTGGTAATTTGAGTGGTGGGGTTACTGTAAAAGCACCGATTGATGATGTTGCTCCTGTGGCTGCAAGTAATCTCACGTTTAGTGAAGATGGTTCATTCCTTTCTGGTGTAGCTGAGCCAAATACCTTCATTCAGATTTTTGATCAAAATGGTCAACAGATGAATACGTGGAATCAGAGTGTAAATGCTGATGGTACATTCACTATTTCTTTCGGTACTTACAATTTACATGGTGAAGAGTTCACAGTCACTATTAAAGACCGAGCTGGAAATGTGAGTGAAGCTGTTTCAGTTAAGGCTCCATTTGATGATATTGCGCCAAATCCGATTAAAAATATTGTACTTGATGCGAACGGTCAAAACTTTATAGCACAGGCAGAAGCCAATACTCAGGTCGAAGTTAAAAATGCAGCAGGTGAGATTATCGGTTCTGGTTATGTGGATGATGCTGGTAATGTGACAGGTTACTTCTATCAAGTCTATTTACATGGAGAAGAATTAACTTTCGTTGTCGTGGATCGAATGGGTAACCGCAGTGTCGAACTTAAGTTAAATGCTTTGGTGGATACGATTGGGCCGAATCCAATTGAAAATATTACCTTTAATGAAAACGGTCAAAGCTTTACAGCACAAGCAGAAGTAAATAGTTTTATTAGTGTCAAAAATGCTGCGGGTGAGTTTGTTGGTTATGGTTATGTCGATAGCACTGGTAATGTGACAGGCTACTTCAATCAGGTTTATTTAAAAGGTGAGGAACTCACTTTTATTGTTATAGATAAAGCAGGTAATCAAAGTATTGAATTTAAGAAAAATGCTTTAACTGATGATATTGCACCAAATCCGATTGAAAACATCGCCTTAAATGAAAATGGTCAAAGCTTTACAGCGCAAGCGGAAGCAGATAGTCGAATCGAAGTTAAAAATGCTGTTGGTGAGGTTGTAGGATCTGGTTCAACAGATAGCATGGGTAATGTTTCTGGTTACTTTTATCAGGTCTATTTACATGGCGAAGAGCTCACTTTTGTTGTAGTTGATCGAGCGGGTAACCGCAGTACAGAGCTCAAACAGAATGCTTTGATTGATGATATCGCACCAAATCCGATTGAAAAGATTGTGCTCGACTCAAACGGTCAAAACTTTACAGCGCAAGCAGAAGCAAATACTCGGATTGAAGTCAAAAATGCTGCGGGTGAGGTTGTAGGTTTTGGTTATGTAGATGGTGCTGGTAATGTGTCAGGTTATTTTAATCAAGTCTATTTACATGGAGAAGAGCTTACTTTTGTTGTAATTGATCAAGCAAGTAACCGAAGTGTTGAGGTTAAACAAAATGCTTTAATTGATGATGTTGCACCACGAGCTGCTTCAAATATTACATTAACCTCCGACGGATTGCTTTTTGGTGAGGCTGAGCCAAATGCAACGATTGAAATTATTGATCAATATGGTGCAGTTATCACAACAACTTATGTTTGGTACGATGGCACATTTAATCAATGGATTAATCTGAGTCAATACCAGACACAAAATTTGAGTATTGTTGTTAAAGATATTGCTGGTAACCGAAGCGAAGTTGCTCATCAGTTAGTACCTGTATTTTCGAATTCACCAATTACTGCAACAGAGCTAAAACTGGATGTAGATGGTCATATTCTGACAGGAAAGGCAACATCAGGAATGTCGATTGTTGTTACATCTATTGATGGTCAGATCATTAATGGAGGGTGGAATAATGTTGTGAATGATGATGGTAGTTTCGCTATTCAGCTAATTGATTACTATCTACAGGGACAGACATTACAAGTTCGAGTTTATGACCAGAATATCAATGAATATAGCCTAATCTCTGAAATTATTGCGCCTTTAGACAATATTGCTCCAGTAATTAATGATGTGGTGATTAGTAATGACGGTTATGGTATTACGGGACAAGCTGATCCGAAAGTAATCATTAAAGTAATGGATGCGGATGGAGATTTACGAGCAGAATTTCAATCGGATGAAGCTGGATATTTCAATGCTAGTATTTATCCACCATTATTACGTGGAGAGCAGTTATTTGTCACGGCAACAGATTTAGCCAAAAATATAAGTACCCCACTTAATATTACTTTTAATCCAGATACTAATGCACCACCAACAGCAGATCAGGTCGTTGTATCTGAAAATGGTTTCTTTATTGAGGGAACTGCTTTGCTCAATAGTGAGGTGCGTATTTTTGATGTGTATAGTAATTATATTGGTGGTGGTTCTGTAGATGAAACAGGGCATTTTAATATCCAATTATATTCACCTCAGGCGAATGGGCAAACTTTACGCATTGTTGTGGAGCAAAATGGCTATCAAAGTGCTTACACCGAAATTAAGGCACCCATAGACATCGTCGCGCCAAATGCAGCAACTCAGCTTGTTTTAGCAGATGGAAATATACTTTCAGGACAAGCGGAAGCATATTCAACGGTTAATATTTTTGATGTTAATAATAATTTAGTTGGCCAGACTACGGTTGGAAGTAGTGGTACTTTCTTAGCGCAATTATGGTCACAATATTGGCATGGCGAAACATTGACGGTAAAAGTAGTTGATGCCAATCAAAATGTGAGTGTGGGCTCAACGATTGTTGCTACGAATGATACAACAGCACCGAATGTAGCCACACAGCTTGCCATAAATGGATGGGATAATTTGCTGGTAGGACATGCTGAAAGCAATGCTACTGTTGAAGTTACATATCATTTTGCTGATCAAGAACCTTCTGTAACAAGTGCGACGGTCATGGCAAATGGAACTTTCTCTACTTATGTGGATGGGACTGCAACATCATTTGACCTTACTGTTATTGATCGTGCTGGAAACCGTAGTGAAACCATTAGCCAAATAATTAGTGATTTACCTACCATCACTGTTGATCAACTTAAAGGTGATGCTACTGATAATACTTATATAGTTGATCATACAAGTGATTTTGTTCAAGAATATATTGTTGAGCCGTATGCAATATATAAAGACGTCTGGATTGATGATAGCTATACATATCCAGAATGGGTTACTGAAGGTCATTACGAACAGATATGGTTTGTTGATGGTTATTATGATTCCCAATGGATCACAAGTGGTTATTCAACTGTACAAAATATTTATCAAAATCAAAATGGTATAACTTATATTGATAATGGCACGGCAGATAGCGATTATAGTCGATATGAACAACAATATTATGATTTTGCGAATGGGCAATGGCAAGAAGGTTATGAATTGACCTATATACGTTCAGAGGAAGGCTGGGTTGATACTAGTCATTATGAAGACGTTTATGTTGATCTGAGTCGTTATGAAGATGTTTGGGTAGATACTAGCCACTATCAAGATGTTTTCGTAGAAAGCGGTTATTGGCAGAGTCAACTGGTTGAATCTGGCTATCGAGATGTTGATTTTGGTGGACACGATAAAATAATTAGCTCTGTGAGTTATAGTCTGGTTGGATATTCTGATTGGTATACAGGTATAGAAAGCGGTCGTTATGTAGAAGACTTGGAGCTAGTTGGTTCTGCTCATCTAAATGCAACAGGCAATGCTTTAGATAATCTTTTAACAGGTAACTCTGGTAATAACATTTTGAATGGGCGTGAAGGTAATGATACCTATATGACTAATGACGGTGCTGATACCATTCTGTTCCAATTGCTAAATAGCCAAGATGCGACTGGCGGAAATGGACATGACACGGTGTTAGATTTTACTTTAGGTGATGTAAGAACTGATCTACAAGCTGACAAAATTGATTTAAGTGAACTATTAATTGACTATTCTAAAGATGCGAGCACATTAGCCAAATTTATTACCGTAGAGCAAGATGCTGGAAACACGACTATTAGTCTTGACCGAGATGGAGAAGGTACAATGTTTAGTAGTGTGTCATTGATAACTTTAAATCAGGTAAATACAACATTAGATGAATTGTTAAATAACCAGCAACTCTTTGTTTAACATTGAAATTTATCTTTATAAAAGAGGCTATGAAAATAGCCTCTTTTATTTTGTGCTTTAAATTTAATAAAAACTCTTCACAACCTGTTAAAAAATGACCAAAAAAGATAAGTTTTTTTTCATTTTCCCCTTGAAGCCTTTTTTTTCATCCCCACAAAAGTGACATCTAAATATTTTGTTATTGCTCTGGATTAAAGCAATAACGATTAATCAAAAAGACTTAGTCTGATGGAGTTAATTATGAGCAACATTCGTCCATTACATGATCGCGTTGTAATTCGTCGCGTAGAAGAAGAAACCAAAACTGCTGGTGGTATTTTACTTCCAGGTTCTGCTGCTGAAAAACCATCTCAAGGTGAAGTAATTGCAGTAGGTAATGGTCAAATCACTGAGAATGGCGTACGTGCTTTGGATGTTAAAGTTGGTGACAAAGTATTGTTTGGTACTTATGCAGGTACAACAGTGAAAGTAAGTGGTGAAGAACTCTTAATCATGAAAGAGTCAGACATTTTAGCTGTGTTGGAAGGCTAATCAATCCATAACTCAATTCATTATCAGATTCAGTATTTAAAAAGATTCGGAGTTTAATATGTCAGCTAAAGACGTAAAATTTGGTGATTCAGCTCGCTCAAAAATGATTGCAGGCGTAAACGTACTTGCAGATGCGGTTAAAGTGACTTTAGGCCCTAAAGGTCGTAACGTAGTGATTGACCGTTCTTTCGGTGCTCCGCACATCACTAAAGACGGCGTAACTGTTGCTAAAGAAATTTCTTTAAAAGACAAGTTTGAAAACATGGGTGCTCAACTTGTTCGTGAAGTTTCTAGCAAAACTAACGACATCGCTGGTGACGGTACGACAACTGCAACTGTACTTGCTCAAGCAATTTTGAATGAAGGGATCAAATCTGTAACTGCAGGTATGAACCCAATGGATTTAAAACGTGGTATCGATATCGCAGTAAAAACTGTAGTTGAAAATATCCGTTCAAATGCAAAACCTGCTGATGATTTTAAAGCGATCGAACAAGTTGGTTCTATCTCTGCTAACTCTGATACTACTGTTGGTAAACTTATCGCTCAAGCGATGGAAAAAGTAGGTAAAGAAGGCGTAATCACTGTAGAAGAAGGTTCTGGCTTCGAAGACGCATTAGACGTTGTAGAAGGTATGCAGTTTGACCGTGGTTATATCTCTCCGTACTTTGCAAACAAGCAAGATACTTTAACGGCTGAGCTTGAAAACCCGTTCATTCTTCTTGTTGACAAGAAAATCGGCAACATTCGTGAATTGATTTCTGTTTTAGAAGCAGTTGCGAAAACTGGTAAACCACTTCTTATCATCGCTGAAGATGTTGAAGGCGAAGCGCTTGCTACACTTGTTGTAAACAACATGCGCGGTATTATCAAAGTATGTGCTGTTAAAGCTCCTGGTTTCGGTGACCGCCGTAAAGCAATGCTTCAAGACATCGCAATCTTGACTGGCGCAACTGTTATTTCTGAAGAAGTTGGTATGTCTTTAGAACAAGCAACTCTTCAAGATTTAGGTACTGCACACAAGATCACTGTTTCTAAAGAAAACACTGTAATTGTTGATGGTGCTGGTGATGCAGCTGCTATTGCTGAGCGTGTTCAGCAAATCCGTGCTCAAATTGAAGAATCTTCTTCAGAATATGACCGTGAAAAATTACAAGAACGTGTTGCTAAATTAGCAGGCGGTGTTGCTGTAATTAAAATCGGTGCGGCAACTGAAGTTGAAATGAAAGAGAAGAAAGACCGCGTAGACGACGCACTTCATGCAACTCGTGCAGCAGTTGAAGAAGGTGTGGTTGCTGGTGGTGGTGTTGCGCTAGTACGTGCTGTAAATGTATTAGACAACCTAAAAGGTGCTAACGAAGATCAAACAGCGGGTATCAATATTTTACGCCGCGCGATTGAAGCTCCACTTCGTCAAATCGTTTCAAACGCTGGTGATGAGCCATCTGTAGTGATTAATGCAGTTAAAGCGGGTGAAGGTAACTTCGGTTATAACGCTGCAACTGGCGAATATGGCGATATGTTAGAAATGGGTATTCTTGACCCAGCTAAAGTAACTCGTTCTGCACTTGAACACGCTGCTTCTGTAGCTGGTTTAATGTTAACTACAGAATGTATGATTACTGACATTCCAGAAGATAAACCAGCTGTTCCAGATATGGGCGGTATGGGTGGTATGGGTGGCATGATGTAAACCGCTCAATTTAAAGTTAAGTGTTTGTAATATAATATTTAATTATTAAATAGCTTGATAGTTACTCACAGTATTACTCACATTTGATTTTGCCATAAAAGAAAAGGTCGCTTAATGCGACCTTTTTCTTCAACTGATTTCATGCTCTTAGTTCCTGAATCTCTACTTCATCTGCACCTTGTCGAATGCAGCTAAGAACATAACTATTTAACCAGAAGTTTTTACGGCCATCTTTAACAGGTGGCTTTATTCTTCCATCCTTAATACGTTCGTAAAGCTCTTTTTCTGAAAAATTCATCCGAAGGGCAAATTCAGCGGTTGAAACTCTACGTTCTGTGTTCGTTAAATCAATAGCAACTCCCATTTACTTCTTAGCCTCCTTCTTCTTCGCAGTACGTTTCAAAATAGTGTTTAAAGTTCCACGATTGATTTTTAATAGGTCAGCAGCATGTGTTTTGTTGCCTCTGGCTTTTACCAAAGCTTTTTCGAATAGAACACGAGTCACATGGTCCATAATTTCGTAATAGCTGTCGCCATTCTCAATTAAGAGGTCTAAATCTGTCTCAGTTAGGATTACATTCATTTTCTATTCCTTCTACTTGCTTTTCTTTTGCAAATAAGGCTTCTGCACCATCTTCAGTAAAACCGATGTCTATTAAGAAAAATCCATGTGGTGCTACAGGATCCCATTTAGTTAAGTCTGATGAGTCCATAATTTCCAAAAATAGATCATCAGAAATACTTCCTTCTAAATAAAGTCGAACAGTGACAATATTGAAGTGCTTCTTTAGTTGATCCCATTCGCTCTGCCGCAACCATTCTTGATCAGCATGATTGTCATCTAAGTATTTGAGATATTCAGGATGAGCCCAACAACCCATTTCATCTCTGATAATCTCAGTTGGCTTCAATTGATTAATCATCCTTCAGCTCCAATAAAGTGACATCCTTGTCACAAATCTAATTAACCGAATAATTGGCTTTCACGTTGTGAAGCGGCTGTATCAATGCGTTGACGGTCTTCATCTGATAGTTCGTCAATTGCTGGATTTGCATATTCAGCGTTGATTTCATCTTGGTTATTAGCGTTTTGAATGCGTTGAATCACGGCATCTACAAACGAGATTTCCTGAACACCTGCAAACATGTCTTCTTGCGTAAGTACTTCTTTGCGTTGTGCATAATGGGTCAAGGCTTCTTGATGATGCTTAGGTGTCATTTTTGGCTTATTGGCAGTAATGTTTTTAGCAACCAGTTCTAAATCAGCTACGTTTTGAGCTTCATTAATTTGGTGGATTAAGCCATTTTTAACGCCGTTGCTTTTGATAGGTTCAACTTTAGGCGCTTGCTCAGCTTGCTCTTTTTTAGCTAGATCAGCTAAACGTTGTTGCTCGACTTCAACCAAGTAATTACGGTGCGTATCAGTCAAACCAGTTTCTTTCTCTAACTCTCGGCTAATATCTGCCAGTTCTTTTTCAGTCTTGGCATTATTAAGTTTGAATAGGTACTTCTTGCGGATATCGAGCGATTTAGATGTGTCAGGTGCTTGAACTTCTTCTTGCACGACTTCTACAGGGTCGGGTTCAAGTTGTACATCCTCAGTCTTTTTTACTGTTTCTTCCGCAACAGATTTTTCATTTTTAGACTTCCAGAGCTTAATTAATTCGTTGCGTTCTTTATCGTCCATCACTTCATAAATCTTGCTTTCGAGCTCGGCCATTTCATCTGCTGTTTTAGCTTTTAAAATGTCACGTTTAAGCTCAGCAAAATTAGAAGCACTCACCACAACTGTTTCAGGTGTAACGTCAATAATGCGCTCTTGTTCTTCCTCAGATGAGCGTAGACCCATAAGCAGCTCAGGTGCATGTACACGGCCAAAGAATGAAGCAGCACGATAACGAAGCATTTGCTCAGGCATTGTTTGCCATTTACTACCGTTTTTTGTATACCAGCCTTCTTTTACAGCCATTTCAATTGTAATTTTTGAAGATTCAACTAATGGAATTCCATAAGCTTTACAGCACTTATAAACTCCACCATGTTCTTTAAGCTCTTCAATAGAGAAATTAGGCATCACAGTACCCGACTCAAGCGCCCAAGCTACGCAACTCTGGTTATTAATTTTCATTTTTTTATTGCTAGTTTGCTTACGACCACTAACCCAAGAAGTCTCTTGATATTCAACTTCTTGTTCGCCTAGATCTACAAGCTCAAAGCGAAGGGCAGAGAAGCGACCACAGCTATTAATTGCCGCCATAATGAATTGACTTGACCAGCTTGGGCGACCTTCAATTAAGTATAGGTTTTGCATCACCATTAATGGATCTGCATTTAAGCGAGATGCCATATTTAGCGCGATTACACAATTCGCAAGGCCGTTAGGGTTTGGCTCTTCACGGAATAACCAATTTCCATTATTGTCTTTACCTGCTTTAACCTTGGTTACAGCGCGGTATTGTTCCGGAACTAAAGTTGATGCTGAAAGCATTTTTGCAATACGTTGCGATAATTCAAAAGCTTCAAGGTTAAGAAGGCCGATTGATTGTTGAGGCTGAATGTTAGCTACTGTATTCATAATAAATATTCCAATTCTAATTAGTTAAATTCATTGTTAATTGCTTGGTTAAGCATGTATTGCGGCAAAGAAATATCTTCGAGTTCTGTTGAGTAGCCTTCCCATTCATTGATGAGTAAAGACTCTGCAAGAAGCTCTTTAGCTTTGTTGTAGCGTTGCTCACCTATGCTTAAAAACAGGCTAGAAGCGCGGTATTGCTTGACGTTAAAAGGCGCAGTGCTTTCAGCGACTAGAAAGAAAAACTCTGGCTTTTCTTCTGTTTTGTAGTGTTGCTGGAAGCCTTCTCGATACATTGCTGCCGAGATGTCATACCCAAAATCAGAACATGATTTTGAAAACTTAAATTGGCGTGCATCGGTAGATGTTTTTACATCCATGATTAAACCGTTCGGGAACTCATCACATGGGATAATGTGATAGTCAGGACGTACACGAAGGTTTAATGCATACACTGGATCAGTAAAGAATATGCTTGCCTCAGCCATGCCTTTGAAGTTCTGCATGATCTGGTAAGAACTAAGCGAACGTAGGTTGTTTGCAATTCGGTGTGCGCCGTCCAGTAAATCTTGATCAATGATAATTTTTGAGCCGTGCTCAGCATCAAATTTATTCCACCATTCGATTTTTTGAACGGTTTCATCCGATGGCTTTTTAGCATTAAGCATTGTTTCTGTAGGCTTACGTGGCGCATCCTCAGGCAAAACCACAAATTCATTTTCGAACTGTTCAGGCTCTAAAAATAACGTGTGTGCCAATGTTCCGAAGTCAAAATGTTTCTTAGATTCACGCTCGTTTTCTTTCAAAATATTGTTTGAATGAAAGTGAGCACGTGAACGCAAAATATCTTTAAGCTGGCTTGAGCTAAATTCTGGTGATGCGTGATATTCATCATTGCTCATGCTTTCGATGAGCGAAGTTGTCGGGAGTTCGATAAATGAGTTCATTTATTTGGATTCCTCATATGCTTTGCCCATGTTATGAGCTAATAAATTCCCTGATCCCTTTTCCCAAACGATGCCAAGTTCATTATTTAAATAGAATCGCAATGATTCATACTGACAAGGGTTCAGGAGGATTTCAGCACCTTGATCTACAAGCCAATTAGCAAAGTCTTCTAGGTCATTTCTACGGGTCAAAACCTGTCTTTTTGCATACTGCTTATTGCTGCCATATCGAGAACGTAGTGTTTCCCATTCATTAGCGGTACTCATGATTAACCGCCAAATACACTTGCTAAAAAGAAAGAGAAAAAGATCCAGACAACCAAGCCAGAAGCCAAGAAAGCAAATAGCTTTAACGTGTCTAGAAGGTGCGCCCAGAAGTGTTCACGCCAGTTATATGCGTAATCACTTGGTTTAGGTTCAGTGTTGCAAGGGGTAGTCGTTTGACTCTGTATAGTTCTTTGTTTCATAATTCGATTGCTCCTAATCGAGTAAGAAGCCCCCATGTCGCCAAACAGTCGGGGCTTTTTCATATCTGATGAAATAAATATAAGAAATCTTAGTTTTTGTGTCAACATAAAATATAAGAAATCTTAGTTTTATTTAGAAATCTTATTTTGAATTAATGGGCAAAAAAAAGCCCACTTTTTTAAGTGGGCTTAAAAATAAGAAGTCTTACCAAATTTTATAACGGTTTTTCTTATGGTAGGTGATCATATAAGCTATGAATTTATAGCAAAGGTAAGTTAGGCCAACCTGAATAAATCCACACAAAACAAATTCTATCCAGTTTTCATTATTAAAATGCTTAGTCATTACAAACGGTACAGGAACCATTAATAATAAAATTAATAAAATAGATAGAATATCTTTTGCTAGATCAGAGCGTAGAGCAAGCCACGCAACCGAGGCAAAGATTATAAAACCAAGAATATTTGCGTACTGATAATTTAACCAAGCCTCAATCATTGTTCTCACCTAAAGTTTTGAATATGACTTACAACAACACCAATGATTCTTATATTGTTTACTTTAGAGTCTAGAGGCGCGAAATCAGGATTTAAGGGCATTAATTGAAAATGCTCTCGCCCCAATTCATCGTATCCAGTAACTCTGTACTTCTTAAAGGTAACTTCATAATCACCATTTTGAGCAATCACAAAATCACCGGGTTGAGGTGCCAAGTTTGGATCAATTATTAACTGGTCGTTAGGCATAAATCTAGGTGACATGCTTAACCCATCAACCGTTACGCTAAAAATATCTGAAGGGTGTGTTCCTTCATAATCGGTATATGTATGCCCCATTGGATTTAAACCGTCATAAACTACTTCACGCCAAGCTCCAGCTTGGACAAAATCTAGAACAGGAATTCTTCTTAATAATTTTCCTGTATAGCTAACATTACTTTCTTCAGTAATATCATGAGAGTAGTCTTTGACAGGTGGGTTATCAATACCCTTTAAAATAAATTGTGAAGAAACATTAAAAAATTTAGCCATTGCATCGACAGACTCAGCTTTAGGCAAATAGCCGTCCTTCTCCCACTCAGTAATGGCAGGAGCAGAGACACCAACTACTTTAGCTAGTTGGGCTTGAGTAAGCTTTTTCGTCTTTCTTAAAGCGCGTATGCGCTGTCCAACAGTATCGTTTTTCATATAAGTAATCTTACATCTTGTAAAAATAAGTTTTCTTTGTTTAAATACTAAGAAATCTTATTTTTTAAGTGTGATCTAAAAATGACTAGAGCAGAAGCCTTCACTTTGCTAAGCGTCAATGGTGTGGAATTAGCAAAATTATTAGGGATTAAACCTTCAGCTGTATATCAATGGCCTGAGCAAAAAATCCCATTAGCACGTGAGTACCAAGTAAAGGACTTATACGAAAAACGGAAAAAATCTTTAAAACGCAAAAATTCACGTACTGGCGCTTAGGTGATCTCATGGTTGAAAAATTAACAGCAAGTGTCACTTTTAAGTGCACGGACGAAATGAAAATAAAATTAGAGCGAATAGCACGTTCAAGAAAGCTAAATGGTTCATCTGAGCTAATGCGTATTGCAGCCATGGACATAATCTTCGAGGTTGAGGAGATGCTTAATTGTCTACAAATGCCTATCGATCTGACCACGGTTACCGAAGATACAAAGAATACTTCTGATTTTGAGTTGATGCCTTCGCCACCTATCCGCGATGTAACTCCAAAAAACACAGGCACAAAAAAAGTCCAACTGTTACAGCAGAAGGACTTTTTCGCCGTTCACTTAGATAAGTAAACAGTGGTTGGTAACCGATGTTGAATTTAACACGAAATGTGAGGGCTGTGAATAGATGAATACAGCACAAGTCATACCTTTCAAAAAGCCATCACAGCCAAATCACAAGGCTGGGACCATGTATAGCGATAAGTTTGAAAACGGCTATGTAATGTCTAGCCGTCTTTATCGAAAAGAAGTATGGCCGTTTCTTAGTGATGCGGCTAGAAACGTCTATGCGGAATTAGAAAACCGCATCAATGGACACAACAAAGAATCAGATTTTGTTAGTTACTCTCAATTACAGGGAGGGGAGCTTAAAGGTTCACGCCAATTAGGTCGTAAAACTGTGTCGGCAGGGATAAAAGAACTTGTCGATTTTGGTGTTATTTCAGTTATTGAAGCTGGGAAACAGGGTGTAAAAAAATATCGCTTAAATGATATTTCTATTGCAGATCGGTTCACTAACGGAACTAGTTCACCTACGACACCAGTTCATAAAGGAAACCAAGATCGGTTCACTAACGGAACCAAAACTGGTTCACTTAGTGAACTCACAATAGATAATAAGAATTCTTTAGATAATAAAAAAAAGAAATTGCCTGTTGATAAATCTGGAACAGATATTTTTGACAGCTCAGTCGAATACCACCGAGCAGACAAAAATCTATTCAGCCTGATTGAGCTTTCAAAAAAATATTCAGTCCAATCTGATTTCACAGCACAAGCAAAAAAAGAAAATTCAGATTTGAGCGATGAACAAATTCTGAAAGAGCTTAAAAACTTTGCACAGTGGTCAGTAGCTCAGGGAAAGCGCACAGCACAGGCATGGATGAATAACTGGATCTATCGTCTACAAAATTTAAAAACGCCTAAGGGTAAATCTAAATCAACAAACACACCTTCAAAACCAAAAAAACTAAGCGATAGTCAAATTGATTACTTCGCATCAAAGCTTTGCAACTTTGATCAATTTGCATCGATGTACGCAAACGTTGGTGAAACTCAAAAATCATTTGAATCACGTATAGCTTCAAAACTTCGTGACCCTCAATGCTTACGTCAGTTTGCTTCATATCTTCACGATGTTGGCTTTGTTGGCAATTTGGAGGACTTCGCATGAAAGCACCTACCCAGACAACTCACATTGAAACAGACGGTACTTTTTGGAGCAATTGGCAGGGCAACTGGTTCTTTTGGCGTAACAACTTTGGTTGGTGTCCGTATGTGGGGAGTGTGAACAAAGCATTTCTGAATAATAAACGTGAAATAGGGGTAAATGCATGAGATGGAGTGAGGAAAGACTACAAGCACATTTAAACGCCCACAGAAACCGCGCTATTTCATCCAAGGCGAATCAAAAAGCCGAAAATGATGCAAAGGTACGTGAGCAAGTTAAAACGCGCTTAAAACTCAAATCAAAGCAAAATACGATAGGTGAAGAAAACGAAATTTTAGACGCTGAAATTTGGATGATTCCACCAAGTGTTAATCACTACTGGATCGCTAATGGGAAGAAACGTTCTTTAAGTCAAAAAGCCATGGATTTTCACAACTACGTGAGAACCATTGTTCCAATGCTCATGACTGATATGCGTTTAAAAATGGATGTCACCTTTTATTTTCCAGACCTGAAAAGAAGGGATATCGATAACTACTTGAAAGCAACAATCGACAGTTTAGTGAAGTGCCAATTTTGCCTAGACGATGAGCAGTTCGATGTACTGCATGTGAAGCGTGGCGAACTGGTTAAAGGCGGTTTGATCAAAATCAAAGTTTGGGAAATTTGAGGAAATCATATGAGCAGTCTGAGTGATTTGATAGCAGAAACGAATTCCCCTCGCGCACGCGCGCGTTTTATTAACCGTGAGACGAAAAAGAAAACCAAGGAATTTCTACTAAAACGCCGTGCTTACAAACGCCCAGACTTCAACCGCATGATTTTAGACCTATGCAAATTGGGATGGACACACGAAACGATTGCGCATGTGTTGCCGATTTCAGGCGCTTCAACTGTGAGTGAATGGTCACGTGGTGGAATTCCTAATTATGACAATGGCGACGCGTTCATTCAGCTATGGCAGATAGAGACAGGATTGCAACGTTTTCCGCGTGAAGGCGAGTGGCAGACATACCAATACAAAATCGGTCAGCAAGACTTTTTAGACATGCTGGACGGCGTTATAGATCAATTAGATAGCGAGATAGACATGACCAAACGTGACGGGGTGAAAGGATGAAAACAATACCTACTCAAATTAAAGAGAAAGCAGGAAGCAACATGCTTTGGTTTCATAAGCCTACTAACACTTACTACATGACTGACAGCAGCATTTATTTGTACTACTGGAATGATGATCTCCAAGACTGGGATGATTCGGATTACACAATCAAAGATTCATTCTTTGGGGAGTTGGATGCGCTATGAAACCCACCCAATTTATCAAAGACCACGGTTTAGAACGGGCGAGAGAGGTTGTTAAGGGGGAGCCTGATAGAACTGCCTCACACTATGTTGCTGATACTGACACTTACTTTTCAGAAGAATTTCTAACTTACTTTGACCACAGCTTAAATGACTGGGAGACAGCAGATCTAAATTCTATTGATGAGCTAGAAACCATCTATGAGCTTGTGATTGATCTCCGCATTCTAAAACGCCTCGTGGAGTCGGTGGATTTGGTTAAAGCGTATGGCGGTATTGTCATGGCAAAAAGACAACTTGACTTGTTTTTAAGAGTGAACTTAGAGCAAGGAACTATGCTGAGCAATACAGTTTCAAGACTTAAAGATGCTGTTACTGATTACGAATCGATCTACGGAGAAGGGAATGAGCAATAAATCAAATCTGAATCAAGATTACATCGATCTTGATGAGTATGTGAGAAATCTCATTGTTAAAGTAGTTCGTTTAACAGCTTTTGATTGTCATTGCCTGAAGTCAACTATTTTTATGGAAGATCCCTTCTTAACTGCTGATGAAGATATTTGGGATTAAAGGAGCCAGTCATGAGTGAGTTTAAAGAATTCAAAGCGGGTGACAAGGTTGTTTTTAAATACGGATCAATGCCTAAAGATTTAATGACAATTGAGTTTGTTTCATTAGATGGTTCATGTGTTGATGTGTTTGAGGACTTCAATCCTATCTTATCGGAGGTTCTTGATTATGCGACTACCGAAGAAATCGCAGCAGGCCACCGCATTGATGAAGTAGTTCCAGTTTATGCAGACGTTAAGTTTCCCTACAACGTTTTAACTGGTGAGCAAGTTGGCGCTGTGATGAATGCTACACATTTTAGCTATGACCTAGGCGACGACTTCCCCATAGAAAACCACATTTCGCCAAACTGCAACGCAAAGGATGTTTGAGATGGACAAGAATAACGAAGTACTAGAAGCATTCATTAACTGGTTTATGCGCGAATATTCAAACTTTGGTGGCAAACCTATTTCAGAAAGATATGACGAGGCATTCGATACATTCAACAATGATTTTATTGATGCTCGTTACGATGCTTTCCAAGACGGATGGAAGGCACAGCAAGCGAAAGTGGACGGGCTTCAAGAGGAATTTGCCGAAGATGAACGATTCTTAAAAGAGCAGATCCAAAACAAAGAATTGGAGATTTCAAATCTTAAATATCTTCAAGGCATGGATAAAGAGCTTATTCAGTCGTTGCAAAACAGAGTGGATCTACTGCAAAAGCGGGTGGATGCGGCATTAGTTTTAATTGAATCTAAATTTGAAGAGTTCTGCGATAGCCACTGTATGAACGATATCATGTTTCTTGAGGAAGTAGAGCAAGCGCTCAAGGGGGAGGTAAATGATTAAGTCTCTCAAAGTTCGCGTTGGATTTGTAATGCAGGCAATCAAGCTTGCATTTCAGAACCCTAACATGGGGATCAAAAATACTCTCATGACAATGCAGTGGAATGATTCAAAGAACACAACACTGGTGAAGGCTGAATCTAAGGGCTCATATCTAGGTTTGATTTTAGGTTTGGTTGTGAATGTTAAACGTCAAACCGATTCATTTAAAAAATATGACAACCAGAAGTACGTTGATTTTTGCTCTAACGCTCTGCAAGAGATTTTGGTGAATAGAGCAAAGCCTACTTTAAAGCGCAAAAGAAAAATGCGTGCCGATTATAAGAAGGTGAGATGACTATGACCACATTCAAGGAGGCTCAAAGAATTAGATCAAAACCTGTGGCGCGTTCTCGCGTGCCACCTAAGTTTAAGAAGGCTGTATAATTAATAATTAATTTTCTTGGTAATAAAAATATGTGTTCTCTTGATTGGGGGATTATAAAAGACATACTGGTAGCATTGATAAGCGCCGGCATTCCTTCGCTTGTTGCGTGGAAAATTTATAATGGTTGGAATAATCAAAAAGGTACCGAAGTTTTAGCGATTGAAGCCAAGGAAGTAATTATTAATCTATCTAAACTTCAGAGCCTACAATGTGAAATGCATGAAGATATTTTCTATAATAATTTTCTGCATCAAACTGATAACACGATGAAAATTGAGTATGAATCTATCTATAAAAAGTTATCAAATTCTTTAAACTTTTTAGGTTTTGCGGTGAAAGATGGTGATTTGAAGAATTACTCATCCCTTGTTCTATCTCAGGCAATATTATTCTTAAGAGACATTGAAAGAATGGAAAGTTCACCTAATGGGGGTTCAATCAATATCAAATTAATTGACCCATCAGATGCATATATATTGACACTTTTTATGCTTGATTTGGCTTTATATAAAAAACTTGATAAAAAAACCTAGTGAAGCACTCAATACAATTTTAAAAAGTCTTAAAGAATCACACAGCAAACCTAAACACCAGTCAGCAAACACTAGCCCTATTCACAACGGATGGGGCTTTTTTATGGCTAGTAATCGACAAGTTAAAACTCCGGGTGCAGCGCCAGAATCAACGGTTGATGAAACTAAAGCAACTGAACAACAGGCGGATGCTACACAGCCAGCAGAAACAACGCCAGACGACACACAAGCACAGACTGGTGACACTGGGTCAGAAACAGAATCAACGGTTGATCATGCAGCTTTGATTGAAGAATTACGTCAACAGCTAGCAGCATCCGAAGCCAACAACCAAGCCCTTAAAGGACAATTGCGCCGTGAAGGGGTTAAATCAACTGATATGGCAGCAGCTACTACGGAAGCACCTGCAGATGGCAAACCTTACCTAAGCCCTAAAGGCTGGACGCGAGGCTAATTATGTGCGGCGGAAAAGTAGTTCGACAAGATCCAGAAGCAGACGCGGCGGCAGCAGCTCAAAAGGCTGTGACTGAAACCAATGCCAAAAAAGCACAGCGTCGCCTGATCAATAATAACAGTGCTTTAGGTTCGGCAATTAACAACATTGCAAATAACGTTACAAACAAGTCTAAGTTAGGCGGTGGCTAATGGATAACGGCGCTCAAAAGTTTTGTCGTCGTTTAGGCCAATTACGGCTTGAACGATCTATCCATGAAGCACACTGGTCTGAATGTTACAAATTCGGAGCGCCTGAACGTCAGCAAAACTTTAGCTCTTCAAGTGATAACAAAGGTCAGCGTGAGAATGAGCGCGCTGACCTTTACGACTCTACGGCGGCTGATGCAGTTCAAGTTCTAACGTCAATGATCATGAACGGCGTTACACCAGCTAATGCTATTTGGTTCAAGGCTCAGCCTGATGGTATCGATGATCTTGCAGAGCTAACAGAGGGTGAACGCTGGCTTGAAGATGTGTGTCAGTTCATTTGGCGCAATATTCATGCAGCTAACTTTGATAGTGAAAGCTTTGAAACGGTTACAGATATCGTTACAGCAGGTTGGGGGATTCTCTACACCGACATCGACCGAGAAGCTGGCGGAGGTTATGTGTTTGAGTCTTGGCATCCAGGTAATTGCTTCGTTGCTTCAACCCGTGCAGATGGTCAGATAGATACCATCTACCGTGAACATGAGATGACAGCCGAAACCATGATTAATACTTATGGTGAAGAAAACTGTCACATCCAAGTAGTACAGCAAGCCAGAACATCACCAGACACGCGATATAAGCTTTTGCATGTCATTGAACCACGTAAGCAAAAAGGTGCTGGACAGCTCAATAAGTCCATGCCTTTCGCTTCATATCACATCGATATAGCAAACTCAGTAATCATGAAAGAGTCAGGTTTTCATGAGTTCCCGTGTGCGGTGCCACGCTTACGCCGTTTACCAAATTCATGTTATGGCAATGGTCAAATGACTATCGCATTGCCTGATGCGAAGATGGCTAATGAGCTTATGAAAAATACAGTTCGTGCAGCAGATCTGCAAATTGGTGGCATATGGATTGCTGAAGATGATGGAGTATTAAACCCTCATACAGTTCGTATTGGCCCGCGCAAGGTAATCATTGCCAATAGTGTCGATTCTATGAAGCGTCTAGACGACGGAACCAACTTTCAAATCTCGGAATATCTACTAACCAACCTGCAAGGCGGCATTCGTAAAAAGCTTATGGCTGACCAGTTGCCACCAGTTGGCACACAGCAGATGACAGCAACAGAGATTCACACTCGCGTTGAGCTAATCCGTCAAATGCTTGGGCCTATGTATGGCCGTCTACAGACTGAATATTTGATTTCAATTCTCGATCGTTGCTTTGGCCTTGCTTTACGTGCTGGCGCTTTAGGACAGCCGCCACAAGAGCTCCTAGGTCGCAATCTGTCATTCAAATTTGTATCGCCTTTAGCTCGTTCACAACGCTTAGAGGAGGTGATTGCAACAGAACAATTTGTTGCAAGTGTAGGCGAGATGGCAAATGTAGAGCCGACCATTTTAGACAACATCGACTTTGATGCAGTAGCAGTGGTTACTGGCACAGGTCGAGGCGTACCGCAAAACATCATGCGTACAACGGAAGAAGTCGCAGAGCTACGTCAAGCACGTCAAAAAGCCAAAGAAGAACAAGCGGCAGCACAGCAACAACAAGCAATGCAACAAACAATTTTAGAGAAAGGCGGCGATGCACTAGCACAGAGCATGGGCGGTCAATTAGGTACTGAGGTAATGCAATGATCATAGTTATAGCGGTTCTTTCTATTTTGCTGTTTATTGCGTGTGTTGCCCTGTTTGTGCAACACCGTGGCTTAGTAATTCTTGAAGAAAAATATTGGGATGAAAACCGATTGCATCTCGATACAAAGACTCGCTTAGAACGTGAGCTTGACACATACAAATTAAAGCTCAAGCAATCTAATGATGAGCTAAACAGGCATATGGCTCTATGTAACGAAAGAACACGCGAAATAGATTATGTAACTAAACAGCTTGATCAAGCACGAGAACAAATCTCAGAGCTTTCAAACCCACCGCCACCAAACGAAGAAACAGAAGAGCAAGGCAACTTTGTACGACTAAAACGCATGAAGCGTGCAACCCCTGAAACGTACCGAAATCTATTTGATTTGGATGTGAACGGCCAGCGCGTACTTGAGCACTTAACCATGGTCTTTTGTAAAGACGCTTTTGTACCAGATGACAAAGGTGGAGAGCGTGAGACGTGCTACCGGCTTGGCTCACAAAGCGTTATCAACTTCATCATAAACAACATTAATCAGGCTAATAACCCGAACTACAAGGAACAAGACAATGAGTGATCAAGTTATCGAACAAGTTTTACCAACACAAGATCCAGCACCAGTTAGCGCTTTGACTCCTCAAGTAGACGCTAATCCTAACCCGACGCCTGACCCAGAGCCAACCACACCAGTAGTTCCTGAATCTATCGATGATTACAAAGTTGATATCGAAGGTTTTGACTTTGACGAATTTAAAGCTATTCCCGAAAACCAAGAGTTCTTAGAGCGTGCACGTGCCGCAGGTTTTGATGGTGAAAAGTTAAATTTCTTGCTTGGCGAATATAGCCAGTTATTACCAAAACTGATGGAGCAGACCGCCGCATTAGATGCTGAGGGATGCGTACAGGCAATGAAAGAAGTCTGGCAGGGCGATACAGATAAAAACTTTGGCTTTGCACATGCTGCCGCACAGAACGTAATTCAGAACGGCATTTTGACACCAGAAGAAGTGAATAGCCCTGAGTTTGGAAACAATCCACTCGTTTTGAAAATGGCTGCGTACTTTGGTCAACAACTTCAAGAAGATACACCGCCTTCTAATACACAGCAAAGCGGTAGCGAAGATATTCAATCATTGATGGCATCAGATGCGTATCTGGATGAAAAGCATCCCGACCACAAACGTGTCTATACGAAAGTTCAAAACTGGCATCAAAAGCAGTACAAATAAGGGGTAGAGCATGCCTATTGTAAACGAGAATAAGATCACGGCGGCGTTTGTCACTCAGTATGCAAACACGTACGAAATTGCAGCAATGCAAAATGAATCACGATTACTGAAAACATCAGTAAACCGTGGGAAAATTGAAGGTGAATCTTTCACTATTAACGACATGGGTCAAGTTGAAATGCAAGCTTCTGGCGCGCGTTTTGGTGATACCGCATGGACGATTCCTGATGCTGGTGTGCGTACAGCATTGATGACTGATTTTGATTTATTTATCCCGATTGAAAGTCGTGATTTGCCGAAATTAAAGGCCAATCCATCAGATAAATATATGAAAAATCTGATCAGTGCGCGCAACCGTAAAGTTGACGACATTATTTATCAAGCATTGGTTGGTGGTGTAACTCGTACCACTGTGAATGATGCAGGTGCTAAGTCAACAACTACAGTTGCTTTGCCAAGTACTCAGATCATTCTTTCTGGTTTTGGCACACTGAAACAACAGTTGCTTAAGGCAAAAGCTCTTTTCCGTGACAATGAATGTGACGAGCATAACGGTGAAGTGCTTAATGTTGTGTATAACAGCCGCATGATGGAATTGTTGTTGTCTGAAACTCAATTCATGAGCGCTGACTACATGGCAGTTAAGATGCTTCAAGAAGGCGATATTTCAGGGAAGTGGTTAGGTCTTAACTGGATCCCTTACAACAAATTGAACAATGGTGCTGGTGGTGCTACTGAACGCCGTAGCTGTATGTACACAAGCACAGCGGTTCACTTTGGCGATGCGGATATCACAGGCTTTGATATCTCTAAACGACCAGACAAAAAGAACATTAGCCAAGTTGGTGGTGTTACTTCAATGGCGGCTGGTCGTGCAAGTGAACAAAAAGTCGTAGCGTTTGACTTTGTAATTTAATCCTTAGTTCCCATCACCTTCGGGTGGTGGGTTTTTTATTATCAAAATATAGGAAATTGACAATGACTAAGCCAGTAACAGAACAAGAATTAGCTGAAAAAGCTGTAGCACCACGTGTAACTAAAGCAGATATTGACGCTTTGATGGAACGAGTAACCTATACAGTTGAGCAACGTCCGGGTGGAACCACTTCAACTTTTGTACATGCATTCTTAGATGGTAAGTTTTTTCTAGCAACGGGTTTTAGTGCATGTGTAAATGCTGAAAATTTTAATGCTGATATCGGCGAACGTATGGCACGCGGTAATGCAGAAAAGCATGCTGAAAATAAGCTTTGGGAGCTTGAAGGCTATCGCTTATTCAGTGCTTAACACACAATAAACCCCACCTAAAACCCGCCCAATATAATCAAAATTGAGCGGGTTTTTTTATTATGGCTAATACAGATGTGTCCGTCTGCAATCAAGCACTAAGCATGATTGGGGCAAAATCAATCCTTTCATTTGATGAAAATACTGAGAACGCACGGCGATGCGCATCTTTATACGATCCTACTCGTAAAGCATTACTGCGTATGCATCCATGGTCATTTGCAAAGCGCCGTATTCAGTTAGCACCTATCACAACATATCCGTCATTTGGGTATCAAAATGCCTTTCCATTGCCTAAAGACTTTTTGCGTGTATATGACACAGGCCAGTTTGAATATGAAATTGAAGGGCGACACATCCTTGCTAATTGCTCATTGATTAATTTGATCTATATAGCCGATGAGAAAAATGAGGATATGTGGGATTCACTCTTTAGCGAGTGCATGGCTCTTTATTTGGTAAATAAGTTGGCGAAGCCCATCACTGGCAGTAATGCTGAAGGTGATAGTGCATGGCAAAAACTACAAAACATGCTCAAGCAAGCGCGTGCAATTAATGGACAAGAACGTCCAGCACAAGACTTTGCAGATGATTATGGATCTTCGTTGATGGACTCACGCTACATGGATAAGGGGTACCATCTAGGATGAAACAGTATGTCATTAAAAATAATTTCAGTGCTGGTGAACTATCGCCAACTTTGTATACTCGTACGGATATTCAGCAGTATTCAAACGGCGCTAAAAAATTATTGAATGTGATCCCCCTTGTTGAAGGCGGCATTAGAAAAAGACCAGGCACGTTCTTTTTGACTTTGAGTGCGAACTGTTATCGCTTAATTCCTTTCGTGGTTAATTCAGATCAAGCATACATGCTGATTTTAAGACCTCTTTCAATCCAAGTTTTTGACCCACGTACTAAATCAGTTGTAGCAACCGTAACTACTCCATATGTAGCCAACCAACTACGTGAATTACAGTTCGTACAATATCGTTATGAAATGTTTTTTACGCACAGTGATGTGCCTGTGCAACGTTTCCGTAGTTCTACAGATTTTAGCAATTGGGAATTTAGTGAGTTCGTTTACACAAATGCGCCAACAGACTCTGAAAGTGCTAGAAGTCCATTTAGAAAAGGCACTGCTTCAGGTGTTGAATTAGGTTCCTTCGTCTCTTTTGCGTTAGATGGTATTAGTGAGTGGTCAGAGATAACGACTTACCTAGTCGGTGACGTGATAAGTTACAGCAGTAAACTATATCAAGCTCTGAAAGATGGGGCAGGACACCAACCCAATATATCTCCTACATTTTGGGTAATGGTGTCGAGTGATTCAAGCGGCTTTAAGTCAAGTGATGTTGGAAGTTATATCGATGTAAATAACGGCATTATCAAGATTACTGAGTTTGTTGATTCAAATCAGATTAATGGTGAAGTACTAGTAAAGCTTGAGTCGGATGTAAAGGCTATCGAGCGTGCTTGGACCATTCTACCACCAGCCTTCAACAGTACAGATGGTTACCCACGATGCTGTACATACTTTAAGCAGCGCTTAGTTTTAGCAAATACCAAAAAAGCGCCTAATAAAATTTGGTTTAGTGCAGTTGGTGGGAATGCAAACTTTCTTGAAACCACTGATGATGGCGATGCATTCAGTGTCGTGTCAGCTTCAGGACTAGCCAATAGTATTCTATTTCTTGAGGCCCAGCGAGGTGTTGTCTGTTTAACCTCTGGCGGTGAATACATGGTGAGTAGTGATGGTGCTTTAACTCCTACTACTGTGAATATCAATGAACATACCGCATTTGGTGCATACCCTTTAACTCGTCCTTGCCGCGTGGGTAATGAGATTCTATTTATTCAACGTGGTGGTGAGCGCTTACGAGCACTGTCTTATCGATATGAGGTTGACGGATTAGTGTCGCCAGAGATTAGCGCGCTATCCTCACATATTGGTGAGATACACGGTGGTATCAATGAAATTAGCTACCAGCAAGAACCTGAAAGCATTGTATGGTGCGTTTTAGGAGACGGAAAAGTTGCATCAATTACTTTGAACCGCGATCAAGAAGTTATTGCATGGGCAAATCATGACTTTGGCGGTATCGCTATGAGCATATGTTCTGTGCCGACAGGGTTGGGATCAGATCTATGTTTCATGCTCATCAGTCGTAATGGTTTGACATGTTTAGAGCAAATTACTTTTGATGCCTATTTAGACTCACAGCGAACAGTAACCCTTGAAAGCGATACCTTAAGTAAATCCTCTTACCATTATCTAAGGAATTTAGCTGTAAATCAGACTAATGGTGAGTCTATATATTTTATTGACTTCACTGAAACAAGTACAGAAATACAGTTTCAAGGTATGACAGGCCAAACTATCAATTATGGTCAATCGATCAACAGTGAAGCTGTCATGTTCCCACCTGAACTAAGCCAGAACCCATCATCAACTTTATTATTTAAAGCAAAAGTAGATCGTATTGCGTTCTTTTTTAATAAGACTCTTGCACCAGAAATTAACGGTGAGTTGCTAGAGCTATTTGAGTTTGATGAAACTCCAATGGACTCTCAAGCGCCTAAAACTGGGTATCACTTAATTGAAGGTGGCAACTGGTCTGATCTGCATGCAGTGCCGATTGTTATAACACACAACAAACCTTTGCCTTTTCACTTGCAAGCTATAGCCATGCAACTATCGATCAACGAGAGATAACCATGAAAATACGCCTTGCCACACTTCAAGACATACCGATGCTGGTGCAAATAGGCGCTGCTTTCGTAAATGAATCGCCTGTTTTTAAGAACCGTGGGTATATACCTGATAAAGCAGCAAAGCATTTTAAATGGTTGCTTGATGGCAACGGCGTAATTTTCCTTGCTATTGCTAAAGGGCAAATCGTTGGCGGCTTTGCTGGTGGTATCTCAACTGATTGGTACTCAGACCATAAGCTCGCATACGACCACGTTATGTATGTAAAGCCAGATCATCGACACGATGGAATTGCTAAAGCTTTGGTACAAGCATTCATCGGCTGGGCCGTTGGTATGGGTGCCAATAATATCTGTTGCGGCACTTCAACAATGGTAAATACGCAAAATTGCATTGAACTCTATACGTCATTGGGCTTTCAGCTTTCTGGCGCAGTTTTAGAAATGAAGGTGTGATTATGGATAAAGAAGCTTTGCAACTTGAAAAAGTAGAAACATTAAAACGTATTTTAAGCAATCCTGACCGCCGCACTTATCTTGAAGTAGTGAAACGCATTCAAGAGCAAATTCTTGATGGCATTGCCACTGATGAACTAGAAGAGCGTGAACCGCCTGTTATTCATCATTTCGCACCTGATATTTATATGCGTCAGATGGATGCAGCCGAAGGCACGTTAGTTATTAGCAGAATGCACAGTACAGAGCACTTAAATATTTTGCTTAAAGGTGCAGTATCACTAATCACCGAAGATGGGATTAAAACCCTTCATGCGCCGCAAATTATGAAGTCATTACCCGGTACAAAGCGTATCGGATATTTTCATGAAGATAGTTCTTGGTTGACTATCCATCCAACAAAAGAAACTGATGTTGCAAAGCTTGAGGAAGATTTAACAATTCCTGAAAGTGAAATAGACAACTTTCTGAAAAGCATTGGTTTTCAAGATAAGGAGTTTATTGCATGAGTTTAGCTTATGTTGCGGTTGGTGCAGCCGTACTGAGTGCTGCAATTTCAGGATACTCAGCATATTCAACAAATAAAACTCAGCAAGAGCAAGCCGAGGCCGATGCCGATGCATCAAAAGCAAGTGGTCGTTTAGAAGCTGAGCGTATTCTAAAGCAAAAAAATAGAGTCCAGTCAGCAGCAAGAGCACAAGCGGCTGAAAATGGTCTAAGTGTCAACGAAGGAACAACTGTCACGATTAATGACAAGATCGAGCAAGATGCACAATACGATGCTGCTATGTCTGAAATATCAGGTTTTAACGCATCACAGCGATTACGAGCCGAAGCGAGTATTTATAAGAGCAATGCAAACACAGCAGCGGCAACTGGCGTACTAAATACTGTTTCCGCTGGTGCAAGTGGCTTGTCTAAAGCTGGCGGTGGCAGTGGTTCTAAAGGAGGCTGGAAGTAATGGCACGTATCCCAATGGGCAACTTTGGAAACGCTACGCCACAGGTTGAGCGTATCCAAATGCCACAAAACCAAAGCGGACAGATGATTGCTAATACACTTCAAAATGTCAGCAATACTGCCGAACAGATTGCACAAAAGCGTGATCAAGAGCAACGTCAGCAAGAAGTAACAGCTAAAAACTTAGAGCTTTATAACAACCAGCTTGAGGCTAAAGAAGGCCAGTTAAAGCTTGATGAGTCATTATCTACCGATTTTAATGACAAGGTGGTTGATATTAAAAACCGCCTTGGTAATGGCGTCATAAATGCTAAGCAGGCAGATGAAGAAATCAATGCATTTTCTACCCAAAAATTTACAGAATTGCAGCCTAATTTACCCGGACATGCCCAAGATGAATTAAAAAAATATTGGGATAGTAATGTAGTGCGCCAGCGTTCTTCATTCATGGGATTGCAATTACGTGCCGATGAGCAAAAAGGCGGTGTTTTAGCTGATCGTTATTTCGATGTAGCTACACGTATGAGTCGTGAAGAAGGTAAAAAGTACCTTTCTGATAACTTAATCGGTCTGCCTTTGTCTGAAGCGCAAAAAATCGAACTGGCAACCAAGTATGAAACGGCGCGTGATGTGAATGATGTCAATTCAAAGATTACGGAAGCCATTGCAGGAAATGACATTGAAGCACTAAAGACCACAGCAACAGGCCTCAAAGAATATAAATTTCTAGACGGCGCTACAGTTCAGAAATTTCAGACTGAAATTCAAAGCAAAATTACTACGCTTCAGCAACGCCAACAGGTTAATGAAAATAAGCGCGTAAATGAGGCCGAGAAGGTTTTAAATGAATTTAAGCAAAGTACTTTGACTGGTCGCCCACTTGATTTGAAGTATCAAAGTGATGTTGAGCAGGCAGTAAAAGGTACGCCGTCAGAAAAAGAATATGAGTTTTATAAAAAACAATCTACAGACTTCATTCGCTTTCAAGGCTTAGATACCAATCAACAGCTTGCTGAAATTAATAAACGCCGTGCAAATATGAAAAACAGTTCATCTGCTGATCCAGTAGGTGAAAATAAGATATTGGCTACTTATCAAAGTATTTATGACACCAAGCTTAAAACAGCCAAAGAAAACCCGACTCAAGCATTGCGGGAAAAGGGCATTGAGTTGCCAGAAGTAAACCCAGCAATGGTTAGATTAAACCCGAATCAATTTGCTCAAAATATTATTACGATTGGGTCGTATCAAGTTGCCCAGCGTGATAAAGATCCAAACGCAACCATTAAACCCATTCCAAATGAAGCATTACCAGCGGCTAAAAAGGCATGGGAAGATGCTAACGTAGAACAAAAGCTGAATTTGATTAGCTCTATGATTACGCAAACCAAAGGCATTAAAAACGGTGCGAAAATTTGGGGTGAGGCTTTAGGGCAATTGGGAAATGGTGATGCAGCTTATCAAATGGCTGGTTATGCACGTGCTAATAATTTCCGATCTGATGCTGGCTTAGACGTAGCAACGGCGATTGTTGCAGGCAAACAGGCTCTTAAAAATAAGCAAATGATTCAGCCTAAAGATGCTTTGCTGAAAGAAAAGTTTAATCAGTATGTAGGGCAATCCGTTTCAGGTGAGACAGCAAATCTTAACTATGCTGCATTCCAGTCTATCTATGCTTATCTCACCGAAGCGCGTGGGCAAACGCATAAAGATGCAGACGAGTACAAAGATGAGATAGGACGTACTGCATTGGGTCTTGCTACTGGTGGTGTTTATACACAAAAGGGCGGCTTTAAGGATTATACAGATCGCGGTATTTCTGATTGGAAAGTGTCTAAACCATACGGAATGACTGACTCAACTTTTGAATCGAAAGTCCAGAAAGGTTATTCAGATATTTCTAAGGCAACAGGCATGTCTGTAAATGATCTTGATAACTTTCGATTAGCTCGCTCAACCACTAAAGCGTCTAATGGCGACTTAATGTACGACCTTATCAATGAGCGTGGTCGTCCTCTGGTTGTAAAAGGTGCTGTTTGGCGTATACGCATGACGGGGGTGACTAAATAATGAGTAACTGGTTATCAGATTTATCTAGTGAAAATCAGCAAGAATTTGAAGAACTCAATAGCAAAGGCTTGCAACATCCTGACATTCGACCTAATGAGCCTAGCGCTTTCTCTGGCGCAATCTCATCACCTTTTCGTGGGGCTGCAATTGGCTTAAACAAAGTTGGTGATGCTATTTCCGCACCGATCGATGCAGTTGTGGACCGTGTTAGTTACAGCCTAAAAGATGTTTCAACAAACGAATTTATTGAGCCTTACGAAGAGTACAAAGCTAAGCGTGAAAAATCTCGAGATAATCTTGTTTATGGAACAATTGATAAACTAGAAGATAAAGCAAATACAGGTGTTGTTGGTCGCTTTGGTGTTGGTGCTGGTGATTATTTATTTCGCGGCTCTTTAGGTGCTGTAACTGGTGGTACGATTGGAGCTGTCACTCTTACAGGTGGTTCTACAGGCAACTATGTTTACACCGATTTGACTCGTAATGGCGTTGATGAAGACACAGCCCTAAAAGTTGCTGGTGTAAATGCGGTTGGTGATGCAGTCGGCACAGCACTACCTATTGGTTATGGTTTTAAGGGGGCAGGCGGTTTAGTTGGTGATGCTGCCTTATCAATTGGTGGGGCAACTGGCTTAAATACTGCAACTCAATATGCTAGTAATCAGATTCTTGAAGCGGCTGGCTATGACAAACAAGCTAAACAATATGAGGTTACGGGCGAATCAGTAGCAACTGACTTGCTTTTAAATGCTTTGATGTTTGGTGGTGCACGTTATTTAGGATCAAAACAAAACAAATTAGACCAAGATGTTGATACAGAAATAAATCAGTTAAATACCGATGATTTTGAAACCCGCAATGATGCGATAAATGACACCTTGGTTAAAAATAGTTTTGAGTTTGAAGACACAACTTTGCCGGTACGTACGACAGATCCAGTTCAACAAAACAATCATTATAAAAATTTAGATGCAGCTACTGACCAGATTTTAAAAGGACAGACTGTAAGCGTGCCAGCTAAAGTGCAAGGAGAGCCGCGTAAAACCACATTTGACTATGCTAATAGCTCTTTACCAACTAATGCAAAACAAATCGCTCTACGCGCAAAGCAAGAGGGCGTAGACCCTAGCGTTGCTTTAACCATTAGCCATATTGAAACAGGCGGACAATTTAGCCATACAGCTAAAAACCCGACTTCAAGCGCTTATGGCCTATTCCAAGTCTTAGATGATTCTTGGAAAAACTTAGGTGGTAAAGACCGTAATAACGTTGATGAACAAATTCGCATTGGTTTAAAGCATATTAAACAAGCCAATAGTTATATTCGTAAAAACTTAGGCCGTGAACCTGTAGCACATGAGCAGTACTTAGGTCATTTGCTAGGACCAGGAGGAGCCGTAAAAGTACTTGAGGCAGATCCTAACCGTCCATTAATTGATGTGGTGCGTTCGTACGATGCTAAAAATGCAGAAGCTATCGTAAAGAATAACGGTATGTCAGGTATGACGGCTGGGGAAGCTATTAACAAATGGCGCAACAAGTGGAATCAGTTAAGTTCACGTTATGGTGAGGCTAGTCCAGCTTATGGAATGGATGGCTCAAGCTATGACTTTGCCTATGAAGTAAAAGACTGGGGCGATTTAATAGCATCTAATGACCGTCTTTACGGCGTCAATCCACTTTACCCAAGTGAATTACAACCGCGTGATCGTACACGTGAAGCATCACGCCAACAAATTGAACGCATGGCCGATGACTTGAAGCCTGAACTATTGGGCGAGTCTTATAAACTTTCAGACGGTGCGCCAATTATTGGCCCTGACAATATTGTTGAATCAGGCAATGGTCGAACTTTAGCGATTGGTCGAGCTTATGAAAATGGTCGAGCAAGTGCATATCAAGACTTTGTTAATAACTGGGCTAATCAACGCGGCTTGGATATAACAGGCATGAAACAGCCTGTATTAGTGCGTACACGTCTTAGTGATGTTGACCGTGTGCAATTCGCTAGACTTGCAAATGAAAGCGATGTGGCGCAATTCAGTGCAACTGAGCGGGCCATAGGTGATTCAGACCGTTTACCAGATTCAACGCTACTTAAAATTAATAGTGATGGCTCTATCAATATCGATGGTTCAATGGATTATGTCCGTAGCTTTGTTGACCAGTTGCCACAGTCTGAGCGTGGATCGGTAATAACTGGTGGTGGTCGTTTATCTCAAGAAGGTAAGCGCCGAATTGAATCAGCAATTGTGCAGCGTGCTTACGGTGATTCTAATCTAGTAACTCGTCTATCTGAAAACCTAGATGATGATAGTAAGAATGTCTTAAATGCTTTACTCCGTTCGGCCCCTCAATTGTCACAGCTTAACGATTTAGTGAAGCAAGGCGGACGCTTTGAAAATTCAATTTCAAAAGACTTGGCACAAGCCGCGCAAAAGCTTTCAGACATTAAAGCCAATGGGCAAACCGTCCGCGATTATTTAGATCAAGGTCAACTTATTGATGATGGATTAAGTGATGGAGCAAGAAGATTTCTTGAGGTATTTGATAATAACCGCAAGAGCGCAAAGGCAATTGGTGAATCCATTAGCTCTGAAATTCAGACCATTGAAAACATGGGCGACCCGCGACAAGGCTCGTTGTTTGGTGATACCCCAGAAGGCCAAGCCGCGCTTGATGTGATCTTCTCAAATCCTGATCAACCAATTGCAGTGAATCGTATTAACTCACTAGGTGAACCAGAAGAATTCACAATGACATTACGTGACTATCACGCTGAACTTGAAGCAGAAATCAAGCAAGCTGATATGGATATTTTAGCAACGCAAACCGCATTGAACTGTGCTTTGCAATTTGGCTAATGTATAATCAATTTGTGGCTAGGCTGATCACCGAAAAGCTGTTTAACCTGAGCAGTTGCCACACCAATAATCAGGTATTGCAGAGGTGCAAAAATGAGAACAAAGAAAGAAGTTGAAGAAATGATTGCTTCAATCAATCGCGATATAGAAGATCAAAAGCTTTTTCAAAAATCAGCCCAAAACAAAGAAGTATCAAAAAGCTTTGATCGAATCATCTTAGAACTGAAACAAAGAGTTGAGTTGCTGGAATGGGTTATTTTGGAGGATGAGTAAAATGCTTAAATCTCCATACAATGATTATCTTAATTGTGAAATATTTGAAGGCGATCTAATACAACATCCATCTGGTGAAAAAGGCATTGTTGTGTTTGAGGAAAGAACTGAAAGCGATTCGGATAATTGGCTCATCCAATATGAAGATGGAATTAAATCACGTTTATGTCTTCAAGTTGGCGATAAAGGCCAAGCATATGTGGTTGAGCATAAAGATATTGTTACCCGATTCGGTGGTAGAGATGAGGTGAAAGAAGCCACAAGAACCAAAGCAATTGATGATGTTTATTGCTGGGAGCTTGATAAATGGGTAACTCAAGGTTATTGGAAAGCTAATTTGAGAGATACTCATACAGGCGTGACACTTCGTGAATTGGCTATAGCAGCAAAACTGTAAAGAGGTGCATATGCGTATATTTACTGAGGTCGTCGGTGGTCCTAAAGATGGTGAACTAATTAGTATATGGGGCAGCGATACTTTTGATGCTCTACCCGAGCCAGAAAGAGATGTTCTTTGGGGTTATGAAAGGGTTCCCGCTAAAGTGGCAATAACTCGATATAAGAAAGCGAAAGCATTTTTTGTATTCAATAAAAAATATTATTTTAGAGAATTCTTTATTTGTAATAGCTATGACCAAGACAAGGCTATTAGAAGTTTTAGAAATTATTTTAATCCAGTCTTTAAAAAGTAATTTCTCAATACACAACAAACCCCCACAAATTAAATGCTCAGATAGCTAAAATTATCTGGGCATTTTTTATGAAAGAACAATGCAAACAAGCCGTAGCTAAAGCACTTGGCAAGCAATCCCTCACAGCTCAAGAAGCAACAGACATTGAAGCACGCATTAATGAAACTATGCGTAATATGGCGCGTAAGGATCGTGATAAATGGCGCAATCTTTCCGATGCTGAAAAACTAACAGAGGCATCAAAGCAAGTTGCTATCGATATTCAAGAACAATTAAAACGCAAGCATAAAATTGCAGCTCAAGACATCCTGAAACAATCCCAAAATATTGCAGCATTAGACCATGGCAAGCTTTCATCAATGGAGGTTATAGACCGTATGGTTGCGGCTCATGGTGATATGTCGGGCATTCAATCAATTGATTCAAAAGCGCGTGGTATTGCTTCAATTTATCGTGGTGAGCTCGTGGATTTCTACACCAACATTAAAGGCGGTTTAGGAATTTTCACAGATCAAGAATTAGTTCATAAAATTGTGCGTGAGCGTTTCGGCGATAATACAGGCGACCCATTAGCGAAAAAAATTAGCGATAAGATGGGCGATGTTTTTGAAGCTATGCGTGACCGTTTTAACCGGAATGGCGGCGACATTGGAAAGCTAGATAATTGGGGTTTACCTCAAACGCACAACTTAGAAAAAATTGCTAAGGCTGGGAAAGAGGCTTGGGTAAGTAAGGCTGAATCTCTAATTGACACACGGCAATATGTGCATGAAAACGGTGATTACTACTCACAGCAAGAAATACGCTCACTGCTGGAATATACCTACGATACGCTATCAAGTGATGGTGCAAACAAAATTGAAGTAGGCCGACAAGCGACAGGTGCAGGCACATCCAAAGTGACTAATCGTCATGGTGAAAGTCGGGTTCTACATTTTAAAGATGCTGATGCATGGCTGGAATATCAATCTGAGTTCGGCGGCATGCAATTTGTTGATCTAGTTGAAGCACATGTAAATGGCCTTTCTAAAGACATTGCCATGGTAGAAAACTTGGGAAGCAATCCAAAAACAGCACTAAAAATTTTAATGGATGCCGCAGCTAATAAAGACTGGGCAAAAGGTATTGAAGACAATAAAACTAAATCGTCTCGTAAACGTGCACAGGTCATGTTTGATGAGTTTAGTGGGGGGAATTCTCCACAGTCTCAAGTACTGGCAAACTTAGGTCTTGCATATCGATCAATGAATGTTGCTTCTATGCTCGGCGGTACTACAATTGCATCGATTGCTGATCAAGCAACTATTGCAAAAACTGCAAGTGTGCATGATGTATCTTATCGCAAGGCTTTCGGCGAATTAATCGGACAGCTAAACCCAGCCAATAAAGCAGATCGAGAACTGGCCCACAGTTTAGGGCTAGCCACGGATGAAATGCTAGGCTCAATTGCGCGCTGGTCAGATGATGGACTAACAGCGACTTACGGTAAATCTGAAAAATTGGCTCGTATATCAAGCGGTGTTGCAACCCAAGTAATGCGAGTGTCTTTTTTAAATGCTCTTACTTCTGCCTCAAAAGTTGGATTTACTAAGCTTCTTATGGAGAAGTACGGCCGCTTAAGCCGTTCAAAAGCTTGGAATGATCTAGATGTTCAAGATAGAGAATTGCTTTCAAATACTGGCTTAGATGAGCGCGCTTGGCAGGTATTCCAATTGGCTGAACCAGTTGTGGACCGCAAGGGTAATCAACTCATGTCGGCTCGTTCTATCTATGAAATTCCAGATGAAAAGCTAGCGGCTTTTGGTGATCCAAATCAAATTAAAGATCAGGTAGCCTCACAACTTCAAGCACATTTACTAGATGAGCAGGGCATGGCAGTAATTGAGGCGGGGCTTCGTGAACGTACTTGGATGCAAGTAGGCGCAAAGGGAACCATCACAGGTGAAGTGACAAAGGGACTAATGCAGTTTAAATCTTTCTCTGCATCATTCTTGATGCGCCAAGGTAGTCGAACAATGGCACAAGAAGGCTTAAAAGGTAAAGCTGCCTATACCATTCCTTTGGCTGTAACTATGACTTTACTCGGTGGTCTTGTTGTTCAGTTGCGTGAATTACTAAACGGTAATGACCCACAAACAATTTATGATAGCAGCGACCCTAAAAAGGCAAGTAGCTTCTTTTTGCGTTCGCTTGTTGCTGGTGGAGGTTTACCTGTACTTGGTGACATTCTGGTTGCTGGTACTGATACTTCTGGCCGTGATGCTAACTCTTTTGTGTCTGGTCCACTAGGCAGTGATTTTACTTCTTTGCTTGGTTTAACTGTTGGTAATCTCACACAGTACAATGAAGGAAAAGACACAAATTTCGGCAACGAAGCTTTCAAATTTGTGAAAAGCAAAATACCAGCACAGAACTTGTGGTATACAAAAGCGGCAATTAATCGTATGTTCTTTGATGAGATTCAAGACACCATTGCCCCCGGCTATCGAGAGAAGGCATTACGCAAAGCAGAGCGGACACAAGACCGTGAGCGTTTCTGGGGCGATGATATAAACGATATAAGAGCGCCTAATTTTGAGAGAGTAGTAGAATGATTAAGGCTTTAAGTTTAATAACAATATGTATTTCAATGGTCGCTTGTGCGTCAGTTCCGCGTGATACGAGCGTTCAATTACTTGATAGCGATAGCACTTTGGTTAATGGTTGTAAAAAGCTAGGTCCTATCAATACTGATACGCGTGGCAATCCTTTTAACTTTGCTGATAAAGCTGATTCAGAATTTAAGCGGATTGCTAAAGATAAGTACGGGGCAGATTCAGCCGTTATTACATATAGAAGTGATTTGCCAGCGGGCAGAGTTGTTATGCAGGGTACAGCGTTAAAGTGCTATTAATTAAGATGTAAACCACACAACAAACCTGAATTTAATCCCCCTTATAAGTTGTTTATATAGGGGGATTTTTATGTCTAAAGAAAAGAAAGTCGGTCATTTAAAACCTGAGACAAAAGAGCGGCTAGAACTCTGTTTAGAAATGGCCGCCTCAAGCTCTGTGAATTTAATCACAAAAGCATACGGCCAAGATATCTTTGATAAGCAAGGTCGTGGTGATCTTGTGTGGCTTTATAAAGGAGCTAAAGAAGCACTCACATGTATGGAAAAACTTAAGCGCATTCTCAATGATGATGAGTTGTCGGTAGGCGATCCAAATGATAGAAAAATTACGCCAGAAATGCAGGCAGCTAAGATATTAGAGCAGGTTGCTGAAAAGCTAGAGAACCGTAAACAGCGTCCGAGCTAATTCATGATTAAGGTCGGTTTTGCTGCATTCTATCTGGTTTATGCGGAGACATTAAACTGGGCTGTGCCTGATTTTCATCTAGACGTCTGTGATTTTCTAGAGGACTACGGCTCACTCGGTTTATTGATGATGCCCCGTGGGCATGGCAAATCGACAATCCTTGATATTTATAACGCTTGGCGTTTATACAATGAGCCAAATCATTTAATCCTTCATCAAGGCGCTACTGATCCAGATGCCTATAAAGTTAGCCGTGGTACTGAACAAGTATTGGAGCGTCACCCTTTATGCCAACTTTTTAACATTAAAAAAGAGCGTGGCGAGACACAAAAATGGTGGGTAACTGGTTCAAATGATGTGCGCCATGGTTCTATTCATGCTCGCGGCATCATGTCTAACGTGACTGGTTCACGTGCCAACGAAATACAGAATGATGATGTGGAAGTGCCGGGCAACATTGGCACCCCAGAAGCCCGTGAAAAGCTAAGATACAGACTCGGCGAACAAACATTTATTTTAATACCGGGTGGGCAAGAGCTTTATGTTGGTACACCACACACCCATGATTCACTCTATTCTGAAATTATGCTCAACCCAGACGCTAAATGTCTTATTTTTAGAATGTTTGAAAAAGAAAAACGATTTGAGCAAATCATTCAGGCTGTAGTTGATTTCAAGCCTATCTATATTTTTAGCGGCATTGGCCGTAGATCAAAACTTTTAATTGAAGGCCAAGATTACCAAGTTGTACAGCAAGGTACAGGTTACTTCATTACTTTTGATGAATCACATTCTCTAATTGATATCTACAGCGAAGCATTGTGGCCAGAAAGATTTACGGCTAAAGAAATGCAAAAGCGTCGCCGTAAATGCCGAACACTCAATGAATGGGATTCTCAGTATCAATTACATGCTAAGCCTGTGGGGGATGTGAGATTGAACCCAGCTAAAATGATTCCTTATAACTGTGAGCCAGTATTAACACGTGCTAACGGTATGTGGCGCATGACATTAGGAGAGCGTCAGATTGTTGGGATTACATGCTCTTGGGACCCAAGCTCGGGTAAAACTAAATCTGACGTATCAGCAGTTGAGCTAGTATTACATGATGACCTTGGAAACAAGTATTGGCACCGATCAATTGAATTGACTGGAGAAGTTGTTAAAACAGATGAGCAGGGAAATATCATTGGTGGTCAAGTCTGGCAGCTATGTGACCTTATAGAAGAATTCAACATTCCAAAAATTACTATTGAAACTAACGGAATAGGAAACTTTGCGCCTGCAGCATTAAAAGGTGCATTAAAAAAACGCCGTATTCGTTGTGGTATCACTGAGCAACATTCTACCCAATCCAAAAATAAACGCATTTTAGAGGGCTTGGAAGGGCCTTTAGTGTCTGGAATGTTATGGGTGCATGTATCAGTAATTGATACGGAAGACGGCGAAAATACATCAAAACAATACAAGCAAATGCAGCAGTTCAACCCAGCTCTATCAGATCAAGAAGACGACCACCTTGATTCACTTGCACGTGCAGTAACTGACTCACCTGAACGAGTAGGAAAATTACACAGAACAATGGAATCTAATGAGCGGCCTAATTGGAGAACAAACGGTGGAGTCGTAGAAGCCACCTTAGATTTCAATGATTAGGTGATGACATGGCTGTAGCAGACCAAACGCCATATAAAGAATATGTCGCTAATGGCACGACAACGATATTTCCATTAGAGTTTGACTGCGATGATGCTGAACATCTCATCGTAAAAAAAGACGATGAAGTTATTCCATCCCTAAACAATTGGTCATTGGATACAAATACAGGCTCAGTCGTATTTAGTGTTGCACCTTATGTTGGATCAAAGTTGATTCTACAGCGTGATACTCCGCTTGTACGTAACACAGATTATGCAACTTACAACAATTCAATACGCCCGACACCAGTAAACAAGGACTTTGATCGAATCTGGTTGAAGCTCCAAGAATTGGGCATTGGTGATTACTTACTTAAGGAGTTTTTCTTAAAAGAAGTTGAGAATCAAGGTGTCGCTGTAGGGCAACTAGATGAACTCTATAATGATTTTTTACAACGGCTTGCCAACGTTAATACTGATAAAGATTGGGATGCTGCTTTTGTAGCTTATAGAGGATCTACACAGGATATATTTAACCAGAATCAAGAAAATCTTAATTTAACAATCATTAACTATGTGAACCCTAAAATGTGGGGGGCGATAGGTAATGGCGTGGCGGATGATTCAAATGCTATTGAATCATGCCGTAACTACATGATCGCTAATAATGCCACATTCAACGATTTTTCAGAGAGTAAATATAGACATACCAGAAATATTACTTTCACTGCTCCCAATCAAAAACTTATTTTCAATGGTAATTGTGAATTTGTTAGTGACAGTTTCTATATTACTTTTACCGGTACTAAAACACAGATTGGGTACATATCTACAGCTGCATCGAAAAATAGCAAAACGATTACACTAAATCAGAATATCTCATTAAATCAAAATGATTTGATCGCTATTCACAATAGTCGCGTATCTTCATTGTCGACACATCGAAGCTATTACTATGATGGGGAAATAAGAGAGGTTGAGTCAGTTTCAGGGAATGTCATAACCTTGAAAGCACAACTAGAATCTAGCTATCCAAGTGGTGTTGAGGATAAGGTATGGAAAATTGAACCGATAAACCTTGAAATAAATGGAATAACATTTACTGGTAATGGAATTAGTGCAGTAAAAGTTAGTCTAGCTGTAAAAAGCTCTTTTAATTTTAATGCAAATAACCTGCAAAATAATGTTGGTTCACAAAATGCATTTTATATCGATCGTTGCTTTGATTGTCATGTGAAGGGTGGTAGATACATTAAGAAAGGTGTATCGGGAACAGGAACAGATTACGGCATTCTTGTTAGTAATAGCCAAGATATTCTCATCGAAGCAGATTATGCATATGGTGGAAGACATGGATGTGCAGTAGGCGGTGACAATAATGATATGGCTATTCCTAATCGTAGAATTTACTTTGAAAAAATCGTAATTGAAAATGATCCTACCACAACTTTACATGCTGCTGATTTTCACGGGAATGCAATCGCTTGTTATTATAAAAACTGTGAGATTAAAGGCCGAGTTTCTTTAGCAGGCGACAGCTGTAAATCGATTGGAAATCGGATTACATCTCCTGCTGGCGAGGTCCGTTCGCCGATTCATTTAACGGAAGTAATTGGCGGTGACGTTGGGAGTTTCGGCGATACTTTTCTTTCAACAGGCATTGCTACAACATTAATGATGTGGCAAACATCAACTTTTCTTGAAAAATTAAGCAAGCCAGCGACCTTCTCGATGGTGGATCCTATAGTTGAGGCCAATAATTCTCTTATTGGACTAATGTCCATTCTTAATACAAACCAACCATGTAAGTATGTTTTAGATGGTTTTGCCATTAATGGGGATGTTTCAACATTAAATCGATTAATTAGCTATACCACAGGAACATCAGCAATAAAGCCTGTATTTATTCAAATTACTCGTCCGAAAACTCAGTTAAACGAAACAGTAGTCTTGCTGCAAGGTGATGTTGTTTTGCCGAATGTGGCTAAAAGTGTATTTAGCCAATCAGGTACTGACACGGTTAATAATAACGGTTCGTGGATCAAGCAGTCTGATGGTTCTATGATTTGTCGCCAACGTATTAGTGTCACAGGCACAATTAATACGGCTTATGCTGGTGGATATAAATCAGCAGACATTACTTGGACATATCCTAAGGCATTCGTAGGAGTGCCAACAATTATTGCAACTTCACTTGATAATGCTTGTGCGTCAATCAAAGCTTTAAATCCCACTTCAACAGCAACAACACTCTTTGGATTTGCTACACAATCATTTGCTAGTGCTAGTGTCGTTATAGATGTCACAGCAATTGGTCGCCATCTAACATAAATGGAGAATAGTATGTATTACGCATCTTATAAAACAGCGGGCTTTCCTATTTATATTGGAAAGTTAAAGGATGATGAATTAGAAGGAAGAGCATTTGTTGTCTATAAATGTCCAGATGGTCTTTTAGTTGGAGAAGAGAACTATCTTTATGACGAAGTTAATAATGTGCTGCGTTGGGAAGGTTTACAATCACCAGAATATGAACGTGAAATTATAGGTTTTGCGGATAGTGAAGAAGAGGCTTTTATTATTGGCAATGCAGTTTAATTATTAACAAGTAATCACACAACAAAACACCGCAAGCCCTAGCTTTAAATAGCTTAGGGCTTTTTTATTACTATTAAATTGAGAATGCTATGCAAGAAAACGCGATTCCATGGGTGTTAAAGATTTTTCCAGCTGTAATTGGGGCAATATTAGCGCTGGTATTAAGCGGCGATATTGATAAAGAAGGCAAGATTAAAGTTTCAATGAGTGTTGCTACAAAATTCGCCTGTAGTGTGACAGTAAGTTTATATGGTGGCTCAGCATTTATTGAGCACTTTGGTTTTCTTACTCACTCAACAATGTTCCAAGGTTTCATAATGCTGATTTTTGCAGTGTTTGGGCTCTTAGTTATTGGCATTGTTTATCAATCAATAGCTTTAATAAAAGGCAAAACACTATCAGAAGTGATTGCGGAAGTTAAATCTGCATTTGTCGCAATCTTAAGTGGCAGGGGTGGGGAAAAATGAGCACTAAACCATTTTTTGATACTGCTAGAGTTATTGCAGGCGGCAAACTTACACAAGCACAAGTGGACGATCTAAACAAGGTTGTCGATAAACTTGCGCCAGATGGCAAAACTACAAGTCAGGTTGGTATTGATCTGATTGCAAGCTTTGAAGACACTCGATTCAAAGCCTACGACGATGGTGTGGGGATCTGGACCATTGGCATTGGCACAACTGTTTACCCGAATGGGGTGGAAGTTAAGGAGGGCGACACTTGTACACTTGAGCAAGCTAAATCCTATTTTAAACAAGATCTAGCCAAGTTTGAAAAGACTGTGAATGATTCTGTCAAAGTGCCATTAACTCAAAATCAGTTTGATGCTTTGGTATCACTGACTTACAACATTGGATCTAGTGCTTTTAAAAGTTCAACGTTACTTAAAAAATTAAATAAACGTGACTATCAGGGTGCGGCTGATCAATTTACGTTGTGGAATAAAGCAAAGGGTAAAATTCTTGATGGTTTAACCCGTCGCCGTGCAGCTGAGCGAGCACTATTCTTAAAGAAGTAATTTATATGTGCCAGCGCACTAAAGTTGCATCAATCATTACAATGCTGTGTTTAATCTTCTCAGGTTGCACAGCTCACACAATTAATAGTAATGTGAATGTCTCTATTTGTGTGAGAGCGTTTTAATGTCTACACAGCTAATCAAAATTCGCAACACAGCAATTGATCGAAGTATAGATCTGTTAGCTGAACTCAATAAAAATGGAGAAGTCACCAAAATTTACGACTACAACGGCAATGAGTTAAAGGTTAATTTCTTGCGCGATGAAGTCTATTATAAAAAGTTGTGGTGGCAGTTCCAGAAGAAGCAGCATATTTAAGCTGCCCAACTATCAACATGATCTGCCCACCATTGCATCATATTTCTACGATCATTTAGCCATTGAGCATGGTTATAAGAAGCACGAGTTTTATTATCTGAAACATGGGCTAGTTGAAGCTCTACCCAATCTTGATTAAATCCATTTTCATTAGCAATAGTAGAGGCTGTAGCCCTTAGACTATGCATAGTAAAATCAATATCAAGATTATCTAATGCTGTATTTAGGGTAGTTTTCCCAATCATCTCACCATCTTCACCCGGAAAGATATACTCACTATTTGGATAAAGTTCAAATTGTTCTTTAATGATTTCAATAAGCTGATCAGACAAAGGAACAATATGCATCCTGTTCTTTTTCATATTCCGCTTTCCTGCAAGAATATCGGCTCTTGTTACAGCTGGAATAGTCCAGGTTTTTTCATCAAAATTAATAAACTCTTTTCTACCTCTTCGAATTTCAATAGATCTAAGCCAAGAATAAGCAGCCGCTTTAATAGCATTTCGAGTACTTATCGAACCACCATAGACGTTTAACTTTGGGAAAAACTCTTTTTTCTCAGTTTCTGTTAAAGGTCTAGCATGGGTAACTTCTGGGAGTTTAATATATCCTCTTAATGCATAGGTAGGGTCAATAGATATACGTTTAGTGATAATGGCATAAGTCATAACCTCGCCAATAATCTGCCTTACGAAAATGCCTCTAGCTTCACCAGTTCCTTTGCCTGACTTTCTTATTCTGGCCATAGTATTATCAAGCACATTTTTTATATCAATGGAATCTACTTCATGGATTGGTTTATTTCCTAAAATTGGAAAAATATCTTTTTTGTAATAGCTATTTCGCCGTGTAAACCATTCTTCTGATTGTTGACCTGTCTTGGATTCTAAGAACTCGGCCGCAACTAAACTAAATGTTCCAGCATTTGCTTGAATGGCTTTTAATAGTTCTTCTTGCTGATAACTTGATGGATCTATACCATTAGTTAATTGTTTTCTAAATTCTAGAGTTTTTAAACGTGCTTCTGCTAAACTAACTTCTGGATATTGGCCAATGGTCAGCATATTTGCTTTAGTTAGATAGCGATAACGGAAACGCCAGAATTTACCACCAGATGGGCGGACTTCTAAACATAATCCTGAATGATCAGCAACTCGAAAGACTTTTTCAGTTGGTTTTAATCGTTTGATTTTTAGATCGTTTAACATGAAGTGTGAGTAACGCTATTTTTGAGAGACTTTACTCACAATCTTACTCACAAATTTTGGTAATGTCATGTAAGGCTAGTTCACACTAGTTCAGTATAAAAAATATTAACCAACCTTGGACTAAGTGGTTGCTTCATATTAGGTCATAGAAGGTTAGAATGATGTTAGGCATGATGTAATAACGCATCACCGCTTTAACCAAAAAAATCCCTGTTTATACAGGGATTTTTTATTTTTAAGTGATTTTAAGAAATAGTTAAGTTCAATAACTTATATTAAAAAACAGGAACAGCAGCTAGAAGTTCCTCTTTGTTACAGCCATGCTTATTTACTTATAAGCATGGTTTTTTTTTATCCTAATAAAATGAATAACCATGTAATCGCAATGATAGAAAGTGCAACAAATTGAGCCGCACTTCCCATATCTTTTGCATTTTTAGAAAGCTGATGTTTTTCAAGAGAAACTCGGTCAACGACTGCTTCAATAGCCGAATTGAACAATTCAACGATCATTGCAAATAGACATACAATAATGAGTAAGACGTGTTCACTGCGGGTTACGTCAAGAAAAAAACTAACTGGAATTAAAATAAGATTAATCAAAACAATTTGACGGAAAGCTGCTTCATTTTTATATGCTGCTTTAAATCCGGAAATCGAGTAGCCCGTTGCATTGAGTATGCGTTTAAGACCACTTTTACCCTTATAAGGAGAATAGCTATTCATTTACTTATATTTCTGACACATTTCATGCATTATATAATTTGGGTCTTAAAAAATTATTAAATCTTTTTAAAGATTTTGACTTTATAACTGAATAGAGAAGAAGAGATGAAAAAATTATGTGTAGCTTTGAGTCTTGCATTTTGTAGCATGCATGCTGCGTATGCCGAGCAAACTCCTACCCAGCAAGTACCTGGATATTATAAGCATCAATTCGGAAAATACCGTGTAACATCTTTACTGGATGGCACGATTTATCTAAATCCTAACTTGTTTAAAAATTTAAATCAGGCTCAGAAAACTAAAATATTAACTAAATATGCTGCTGTGAATGAGAAGGGTATTCAAACTTCGGTCAATGCATTTTTAGTAGATGATGGTAAGAGTTTAACGCTTGTTGATAGTGGGGCAGCAAGTTGTTTTGGCCCACAATTGGGTTCGATTGCAAAAAATATTGAATTGGCAGGTTATCAACTTGCTAATGTAAAAACGGTATTACTCACACATTTACATCCAGACCATGTATGCGGAATTGCTCAAAATGGGAAAGCGGTATTTCCTAACGCAACTGTATATGCGCATGAACGCGAAGCTGATTATTGGTTAAATCCAGCTTCTGAAAAAACAGTGCCAGCAGATAAAAAGCAAAACTATTTAGGTACTGTGAAAAACATAAAAACTGCTCTTGCTCCATATCAAGCAAAAAAAGCATTTAAGACATTTAAAGATGGTGATGTTATTCAAGGTTTTGAAGTGATCGATACACGTGGTCATACACCTGGGCATCATAGCTTTCGCTTAAAGAGTAATGATCAGCAAATTATTTTTGTTGGAGACATTGTTCACTCACATTCTTTGCAGTTTGATGCTCCAAAAACTGGTGTGGATTTTGATGTAAATTCTGAGCAGGCGATTAATACCCGTTTAAAAATGTTCGCTGAAATTTCAAATAAACAACAATGGGTCGCAGCACCACATTTACCATTCCCAGGTATTGGCCATGTTTATAAAGTAAACGCTGAGCAATATCAGTGGATCCCACTTTATTTTGATAATGTTGTAGAGAAATAAAAAAAACAGGGCATTTATTGCCCTGTTTTTTATAAAAACGTTAATTATTTTGCGGCTTTTTCATACTTAATAACAGCTTCACGACCAAGTGCTGGGTCATCTGTAAAGACTCCATCAACACCCGCTTTGAAATAGGCTTCAAACTCTTTTAAAGCACCAGTTGGGCAGCGCTCAGCTGGTTTATCTTGACTGCATTTTAAAGGCGTTGGTAAGAAATTATTTTCTGGACGGAATGTATAAGGATGTACTTTTAAGCCAGCTGCATGAGCATCAGAAATAAACGAAGTCGTTTGAACTGAGCCATTGTCATTAAAGTTTAGAATATAACCTTTACTTGGTCCTACACCGTTTGCATATTTAGCAACGTCTTTTAAGCCTTGTGCTGTGGCTAAATCTGCATAAGTTTTAGTTTCACCAGATTCAACAAAGTCGGCTGGTTGCGAAGTTTTAGCGTCATAAAGTTGAATGATTTGTGCATGTTTAAGTGTTTTGTGAAGATCAAGCTCCCTTTTTAAATCTTTTAAGTTTTGAACTTCAAAAGACTGTAAATAAACAGGTGCAATATCACGTGTATATTCATATTTGGCTAATGTTTTAAGAAGGGTATCTTCCATTGCCAGATTATGATTTTTAAAGTAAGTCGGATGTTTGGTTTCAATATATAAACCAATAATTTTTCCAGTTTTTTTATAATTTGCTTCAGCCAGCTCAATCACCTGTTCTAGAGTTGGGACAGGGTAAAGGTCATTATAGGCTGTGTTTGCTGGTCGGAACTCTGGAATACGTTCACGCGCTTTAAGCTGCTGTAATTCACTTAAAGTGAAGTCTTCTGTAAACCAGCCTGTTAAGTCTTTACCATCAATATTTTTTGTTGTTTTACGGTCTGCAAACTGAGTTAAAGTGCTTACATTGGTTGTTCCACCAATCTCATTTTCATGACGAGTAACCAATACACCGTCTTTTGTAGACACTAAATCCGGCTCAATAAAATCTGCACCATCATCAATAGCTTTTTGATATGAAGCTAATGTGTGCTCAGGACGTAAAGCGCTCGCGCCACGGTGCCCAATCACTAAAATCTTAGGAAGTTGATATTCTGGTGTAGTAGGTGTGTTTTCGGTTTTATCATCGTCATTACAACCAACCAAGCTAATTAAACTTAAGCATAAAATTGCTCTTTTAAACATAATTCTACTCATATTGTTTTAGTTGAAACGGCTCTAGTCTGCCAATTGAACTTGACGTGATCATGAAGAATTCATGAATTTTCAGTGACACTTGTTAAAGCCTTCTTTATGGCTTTGTAGGAAATAGCCATTCCTACTTTGTTTTTGTCCTAATTGCATTTATTGTGTTAATTCTACTTGTCTTTTATATGTCGCTCGTTGATGATCAAGAGGCCAAATTTGGCAGTGCCATATGTTAATTGACGACCTAATTCTGAGCAGCCATGCTATCTAAATTTTTTATTCAGCGCCCTATTTTTGCCAGTGTACTCGCAATTATTGTTATGGCATTTGGTATCTTCTCTGTGCTTAATTTGCCCGTAGAACGCTACCCCGATATTGCACCACCAAAAATTACAGTATCGGCAAGTTATAGTGGGGCAGATGCACAAACAGTTGAGCAAAGTGTTACTCAGATTTTAGAACAGCAAATACAAGGTATCGATCACTTACTTTATTTTAGCTCTACCAGTGACTCGTCGGGACGTAGTCGAATTACCATTAGTTTTGATAATGGAACAAATCCAGATACGGCACAGGTCCAAGTCCAAAATAGTATTAGTGGCGTGATAAGACGTTTACCCGATGAAGTACAACGCCAAGGGGTGACGGTGAGTAAGTCACTCGGCGATACTTTTATGGTGGTAGGTTTATATGACTCATCTGGTAAATCGGGAAATATTGAGCTATCGGACTACTTAACTACACATGTGGTCGATAACCTGAACCGTATTGAAGGGGTGGGTGAATCTGATGTTTTTGGTTCGCAATATGCAATGCGAATCTGGTTAAATCCAGAGAAATTAAAACAATATAATTTAATGCCAAGTGATGTTGCCAGCGCAATCACCGCTCAAAATACCCAAGTGGCTGCGGGTGCAATTGGCGATTTACCTGTTATTGATGGGCAATATTTAAATACTAAAGTTACAGCTGGTTCTCGACTAAAAACAGTCGAAGATTTTAAAAATATTGTGGTGAAAGCCAATCAAACAGCAAGTTATGTCTATTTAAAAGATATTGCTAGAGTCGAGTTGGGTGCAGAAAATTATCAGTCTTTTAACACCATTAATGGCTATCCAGCCGCTGGTTTGGGTATTTCGTTATCTTCGGGCGCAAATGCCATTCAGACCTCTAAACTCATCCATCAAACTCTAGATCAGCTGACAACTAAATTACCTGCGGGTTATAAAATTGTTTATCCACGAGATAACACGCCGTTTGTTCAAGAGTCGATTAAGGAAGTCGTAAAGACCCTTATTGAAGCGATTATTTTAGTTATTCTGGTAATGTTTCTGTTCTTGCAAAGCTGGCGCGCGACACTCATTCCGAGTATTACCGTTCCGGTTGTTATTTTAGGAACTTTTGCTGTTTTATATGTGCTCGGTTTTAGTATTAACACCTTAACCTTATTTGCATTGGTACTCGCCATTGGCTTGTTAGTGGATGATGCGATTGTAGTGGTGGAAAACGTTGAACGGCTTATGCATGAGCAGCACTTAACACCCAAAGAAGCAGCTATTGAGTCAATGGGCGAAATTAGTGGTGCTTTAATTGGGATTACTTTGGTATTAACTGCTGTTTTTATTCCAATGTCTTTTTTAGGTGGCTCAATTGGTGTGATTTATCGCCAGTTTTCTATCACTTTAGTTGCCGCTATGGCGTTATCGCTCGTCGTTGCCTTAGTGCTTACGCCTGCGTTATGCGCTTTAATTTTAAAGCCTAATCCAGAGCCTATGCGTTGGGCGGTTTGGTTTAACCAAAAAATTGATCAACTTAAAAATCAATATATAAAAATTGTCCAAACAAGCATTCGCTACAGTAAATCGGTTGTGGTTATTTTTGTGGCTTTGATCGCTGTGTTTATGCTGTTTTATAGCGGTTTAAAAAGTGGATTTATTCCTAAAGAAGATCAAGGGATTTTAAGTGTTCAAATTAAGCTTGTTGATAGTGCCCCAATTTCTCAAAGTCAGAAAATTGGTGAACAAGTCCGTCAATACTTCTTAACCCAAGAAGATAAGAATGTGGATTTGGTTTTAATCCGCTATGGTCGAAATTATTCTGGTACAGGGCAGAACTTGGCACAAGGATTTATTGCTCTAAAACCTTGGGATGTACGTACTGGTAAAGAAAATTCGGCTGACGCTATACAAAAGCGTGCGATGAAATATTTTAGTCAATTCAATAATGCACAAATTAATGTGACATTACCTGCTTCGGTTAATGGTTTGGGTCAAACCGATGGTATGGATTTATGGATTCAAGATTTAAATGGCCAAGGACAAGATTTTCTAGATAGCACCTTCCGTCAGTTGCAAACTCAAAGTAAAAATTATTCAACTTTTGAAAACTTTGATAAGCAATCAACCAATAGTAAAGCAAATCTCAATATCAAAATTGATCAGAAACAAGCGTTAGCAAATGGTTTAGAACTCCCCGCAATTAACAACACTTTGTCGAGTGCATGGGGTGGAACATATGTGAATGACTTTATTGACCGTGGCCGTATTAAGCGTGTCATGATTCAAGGTGATGCCGCGTTCAGATCGAAACCTGAAGATTTATATAACTGGTCTGTACGTAATAACCAAAATGAAATGGTGCCTTTTAGTTCATTTGCTAACTTTAGTTGGGGCGGCGCTCCTGAAATCGTAAAACGCTATATGGGTTATAGCGCTTTGCAGTTACAGGCAGATGTTGCGAGTGGCAGCAGTTCAGGTCAGGCAATGAAAGATGTTGAACAACTTGTAAATCAGCAAAAAGATGTTGGTTTAGCTTGGACAGGTTTATCTTTTGAAGAACAGAAGTCGACAAATCAGGCCGTCTGGTTATATTTAATTTCGGCAGGCTTTATTTTCTTATGTTTAGCCGCTCTATATGAAAGTTTGAGCATTCCAGCCGCTGTGATGACCTCTATTCCGCTAGGCGTCGGAGGAAGTGTCATTTTCTCTTATATTTTTGGACTGCCCAATGATGTGTATTTCCAGATTGCACTATTAACCACAATTGGCTTGTCATGTAAGAACGCAATTTTAATTGTTGAGTTTGCAGCTTTGGCTCAGGAAAAAGGTAAGACTGCAATTCAAGCAGCTCTAGAAGGCGCAAGCTTACGGTTAAGACCGATTTTAATGACCTCTTTGGCCTTTGGTGCAGGTGTAATTCCTTTGGTCTTTGCACAAGGAGCAGGGGCTGTGAGCCGCCAAGAAATCGGTATTAGTATTTTAGGTGGCGTGATGTTTGGTACGGTGCTGGTTTTATTCTTTATTCCAGTTATGTATGTGTTATTGCGTTCACTATTTAGATCGAAAGCATCTAGTTAAAAGTAAACAATTTAAAAAGAGGCATTAAATCAAGTATATTAAGTTTAACTTCTCTTCATATATTTGATTTAGATGCCTCAAGAAAAAAAATTAACAGAGCAACAGGTCATCGCATTAGAACGAGACCTTGCTAAGTTTGCCACCATGATGGACAGCGCAGTGCGTATTCCTTTTACAAAGCAGGGCATCGGTGCCGATGCTGCACTGAGCACGATTCCAATTGCTGGTGATGTCGCAGGTTTTGTGCTGACGTGTTATGCGATTTATAAAGCTAAACAGATTGGTGTACCACAACATAAGTTAACTCCAGTTATCAAACTGGCAGTTGTAGATGCTGTAGTGGGTTTTGTTCCCGTTGCTGGGACTATTTTTGATATTTTTATACGCCCTAGTCGAAAAGCATTAGATGTGGTTCATACGCACATACGCGAAGAGTATGCGATTCAGAGCGATATTCATGTTGTTCATCCATATTTGCATGAAAAACTCGAAAAGAAGCAGCAGCATTCAGCTTTTTGGCGTAATCCTGTGGTGAGTTGGTTATGGTTACATATACCCGATTTATTAGGTACGTTTGTGCTGCTTTTAATTGGCTTCGCTGTTTGGTGGGGTGCAAGTTACCTATGGGGTCTCTATCAAACCATGTAATAAAAATAAAGCCTCCAGTTGGAGGCTTTATTTTTTTCACGTTAAACGTTTTATGGGCAATCTAATTGATGTAAAGCTGCCACACGTTGTTCAATTGTTGGGTGGGTTTGGAACAAAGCAGCTAAGCTAAAGCCTTGTTCTTTACCTTCCGCAATCGCGAAAGCTTTCATTTCTTTTGGCATTTGATCTGGCATTTCTGTCTCAGCTTGTAGACGTAATAATGCAGAAATCATTGCTTGTTTACCTGCTAAACGTGCACCTGCTTCATCAGCACGGTATTCACGATAACGAGAGAACCACATTACAATCGCAGAAGCGAGAATACCAAAGACGATATCCAATACCATGGTAATAATGAAGTAACCCATACCTGGGGCTTCATCGTCTTGACGACCAAAAACATTACGGTCGATAAAGTCACCGACTACGCGAGCAAAGAACATAACAAAGGCGTTCACGACACCTTGGATGAGTGCTAGGGTAACCATGTCACCATTCGCAACGTGACCAATCTCGTGCGCAAGCACAGCACGTAGCTCATCTTTGTTCATACGTTCAAGTAGACCAGATGAAACGGCAACTAAGGCATCATTCTTATTCCAGCCTGTTGCAAAGGCATTGGACTGATATGATGGAAAAATACCAACCTCTGGCATGTTAATACCAGAACGTTGAGAAAGTTCAGCGACTGTTTGCAATAACCAGCTTTCAGCTTGGTTACGAGGAGCATTCGGGTCGATCAGTTCTGTACCGGTCGTTTTCTTAGCCATCCATTTTGACATGAATAACGAGATTAAAGATCCCACCATACCAAACACAAAACAGATCACTAAAAGGTTGCCTAGATTCAAGCCACCCGCGCCATGGTAACTACCGACACCGAAGAGTGACAAAATAATGCCAGCTACAACCAGTACCGCGAGGTTGGTAAGCAAAAACAAACCAATCCGCATCATTGAGAAAATCCTCTTATAAATAAAATGTTATCTGATTTACAAATTCTAAATCATGCAGCTAATATGCGGGGCTTAGGGGAAAAATTCAAGAAAAAAATAAGGAATTGATACATTCTTTCACGAAGTAGAATGTACCTAAATTTAAAGAATAATTGGCTAAATTCGCCTAAATGGTAAGGATCAGGTAATAGATCATTACAATTTAAAGGACAAAAAATTGACAGAATAAACTGTCAGTAAATATTCTTATTCTATGCGGATATGTGCAATTGCTGTGGCATTATTTGTGACATAAGTACCTGTAGGCGCATCAGTAAATGTTCCATTAGATAAAGTCACAATTTGACGAGAATTGGAATATTTAGGAGCTGGTGCTGCTATTTGAGCTGTTGTGTTTTCCACCGAATTAGAAGATTGAGAAGTGACTTGCGCTGAAGTATTCGTAAAAGATGAAAAACCTGAACCAGATGAATATAAGTTTTGATATCGGCTCGTTACACGACGCACGTAGTCTTGTGTTTCACGAAAAGGGGGAATACCACCGTATTTATCAACGTTTCCTTCACCAGCATTATAAGCAGCGAGCGCCATTTGAGTATTGCCCCCAAAACGTTTGAGTAACCAGCTTAAATATTTTGCACCTGCAAAAATATTTTGCTGAGCATCAAAGGCATTGGTCACGTTAAATCGACGTGCAGTCGCAGGCATAAGTTGCATAAGACCTTGCGCACCTACTGGAGAGCGGGCATTGACGTTAAATCCTGACTCGGTATGCATGACAGCCTTGATTAAGCCTTCAGATACACCATGCTGTAGAGCAGCTTGTTTAATAATATGGTCAAAAGCATTTTTATTTTTATTGTAGCTTGGCAGAACAGAAGCTTCTGATGCTCCCCAGTTTGTATAACTGTGAATATTACTATCAGGGTAGTAAGTCACTTTTACTTTTTTAAGTGATTGATCATAACTTTTTCGGTTGGTGAGCAATGTACTACCATTTTTATCTTGGTAAATATACATTTGACCTGCTGAACTCGAAGTTATGCCGACCGTAAAAGTGGTCATCCCCAGCAAACAAGAAATAAGAAATTGAACCGAATTTTTCATTTTATGTTATTCACAATTTTAAGGTATTTAAAACTTGTCAAAGAGTTTATCAAAAAATATTACTTAAAGAACTTTTGTGTAATTTTTTTTATTTCGACTCTTTCAAAAAATCAAGCTGTTTTGTTCGAATGCTCATCAAAAAAAATTAAAAATTATTTTTAAAATGATTCTATTGACTTGAATAACATGTTGATATTAAAGGGTAAAAAACATTGGTTAAAAAATGATCAATTTAAATAAAACCCTTAACAGAAGGTCAAAACAGTTTGTCAAGTACGAAGAAATCCACAATTTTATCCACAGGTTTTGTGGAAAACTGTGGAAAAGTCCAAAAAGTAAGCATTTTGCACATTTTTTGAACGCTTCAGTCAAAAATAGAGCATCACTTTTGCATCATGCATGAGCAATGTTACGGCTTCAAGAATTGAAACTATTCTTTTGATGCGATTCTCTTCCGAATCATATAAAATTGCGCGGTATTTTTATTTATGGGTATATCTCGTCTATGTACGCGCCAGTTGAGTCCAATCAGGGATTTAATTTTAAGCCTGAACTTCCAACAAGCTCGGCCTATTACCGTTTGCTCAAGAAGCTTCGCCGTCAAGTTGGGCATGCTATTCGTGACTTCAATATGATTGAAGAGGGCGATAAGGTCATGGTGTGTGTGTCTGGTGGTAAAGACAGTTATACCTTGCTCGATATCATGTTGCAGTTTAAGCGTATTGCACCAATCAATTTTGATGTTGTTGCGGTTAACCTTGACCAAAAGCAGCCGGGCTTTCCTGAAGATGTGTTACCTCGTTATATGGAAGAGAATAACATTCCATATTACATTTTAGAAAAAGACACCTATACCATTACTAAACGTTTAACACCGGAAGGTAAAACCTACTGTGCAGTATGTTCGCGTTTACGCCGTGGTTCTTTATATGGCTTTGCACAAGAAATTGGTGCGACTAAAGTTGCTTTAGGACATCACCGCGATGATATTCTTGCAACGTTCTTCTTAAACCTGTTTCATGGCGGAAGTTTAAAGGCGATGCCTCCAAAGCTTTTATCATCGGACAAGAAGAATATTTTGATTCGTCCATTGGCATATGTTGAAGAAAAAGACATCATCAAATATGCAGAATTGCGTCAGTTCCCGATCATTCCATGTAACCTTTGTGGTTCCCAGGAAAACTTGCAGCGTGCCATGCTCAATGAAATGCTACGTGATTGGGATAAACAATATCCGAAACGCTTACACAGTATTTTCGGTGCGTTACAAAACGTATCACCGTCTCAGTTAGCAGACCGTGAATTGTTCGATTTCGAAGCTTTAGATTCTCAGCGCGAGTTAGATTTTAAAGATCCGGAAGAGCTTAAAAACCGTTTAGATGTCGTGAACTTAAGCTTTGCTGCTGAATAAATGCTAGACATAGACAATGTTAAAGGCACTTTATAAACAAGTGCCTTTAATGTATCAAAATACTAAAAAATGAATGTTCCGTACAAAAAGTCATAGCCCTAAATTTAAATTACATGCTATAACAACGCTCAAGCAGAATTGCTTCACATGATGTTGTCTGGATAGACAACTAGAGAAATTGAACAAATAAATTTGAGGAAGAATCATGCCTGCATTTTTAACTGAAGATTGGTTTGCTACTGTCGAAAAATTAACTGCTGAAGCAGGGGATCTTAATTTGCCACCTGCTCTTGCGAATTTGGCAATTAATTTAGTAGTTACAGATGCTTCTGGAAATACCGAATTAGCTTTAGATGGGGGTAAAATCCAAAAAGGTTTGTCTTCAAATGCCAAAACAACTTTAAATATGGATGCTGAAACTTTACGTAAAGTATTCTTAGAGTTTGATATGGCTGCTGCTATGCAGGCATTCATGACTGGTAAAATTAAAGTTCAAGGCGATATGTCTCAATTAATGGCTTTACAAACAGCTAAGCCAAGCCAAGAACAAAAAGATTTGTTTAAGAAAGTATTAGAGCATACTGCTTAAATCTAAAAGAATTCATATAAAAAGCTTACCCTAAGAGGTAAGCTTTTTATTCACACAAACAAAGAATTTATCAACTTTTAAATAATAAAATTAGATATTGATTCGTGTTTGCGCTGTTTTGATATGTTCAAGATAAGCACGAATACGAGTGACATATTGAACCGCTTGCTTATATCGACCATTACGCGTTTTATTACTTTGCAAATAATCGTAGAGATTAACCCATTGGTTCGGGTCTTTCCCTTGTGCTTGCAAGCGCTTCTGAATCTGGTTTACCGCACCTGGTCCCATATTATAGGCCACCAGCGCATACCAGTTCCGATCAGGGAAAGGAATATCATCATATTCACTTAACATCTGGTCGTAATACTTCGCGCCACCTTGAATGCTTTGAGCTGGATCACTACGATTGCTCACACCCATTGCTCGAGCGGTGCTATTGGTCAGCATCATTAAGCCACGAACACCTGTGGGAGAAACAGATTCTGGCTTTAAATATGATTCTTGATAACCAATTGCGGCAAGTAAATGCCAGTCGAGATCGTATTTAGCTGCACTTTGTTTAAAGCTCGCTTTATAAATCGGTAAACGCGTCGTTAAGTCACGTTGAATGGTTGACCAAGCTTCTGGTTTCACCACATTACGATTATAGAAAGAAGCGAGTTGCTGCGTCACACCATTTTGCTTACTTTGGCATACAAAGCCACTAGCGGTCTGGGTGAGGGGGTCATCAGCTTGTTTAAACACCCAGCTTAACTCAGGATTTAAACCGTTTTTTTGCAAATCGGCTGTGTCACCACAACTTGCAGAAAAAGACATTAAACCTTTGTTCTCGATGGTACTTAAACCAGCGCTAGTCATCGCAAAGTTTGCTTTACCTTGCTGAACCCATCTAAGGGCAGTGGCATTGTCTGCCACGATTTTAAAGTCCAGCTTTACATTAAGGCTTTGTGCATAGTTACGGGCTAAGTCGTAACCAAAACCATGTAAAAACTGATCTTCTTTGAAAACGGTTGTCGGGCTTTCTACCGCAACAACAGTTAAAGTGTTTGTATTTACTACAGTATTGTACTGTAGGGTTTTTCCTGCATTAATACTATGAAATGGAAAAAGCATAGTACTGAGTGCAAGTGCTTTTAACGGGAGAGAAGAAAATAAAGAGTTAAGGCAAAGCCTCGACCCTGAACTTGAATTACTGTGCATGTTGTCTCCGCTACAGGTAATTTATGCCCCAAAAGTCAGACAAAAAGCTGCCATAACTTCTAAAAGTTGATAAATTCAATAAGGGGTGGGCAGTCATGACGTCATTCAAAATGACATGAAATGAAAAAAACAAACTGTGTAGAAAATCTACATAGTTTTCTAGAAGGTTAAAAATTGCTCAACATTTAATCTGCGCGCATCATAGTATTGAAAAAAAGTATTGTCAAATTTCGTACAATTAAATATTCGATATATCATCATAAACACATGAATTTCTTAAGGAAGAAAATTTATACACTTCTGATATGAGAAAATAGGGTATAAAATGCTACATCTTGTAAGCGATATGTTGTTGAACAGTGGTTTTTAATCATGAAATCTAACTTAATCACTCGATCTGGGCATGACAAATTAGTTGCTGAATTAAAACAACTTTGGCATGAAGAACGACCGGAAATCACAAAGAAAGTGAATTGGGCTGCAAGCTTAGGTGACCGCAGTGAAAATGCCGATTATCAATATAATAAGCAGCTACTTAGAAAAATTGATCGACGAGTACGTTATTTAGGAAAACGTTTAGAAGAATTAAAAATCATTGATTACGCGCCTGAGCAAGATGGTAAGGTTTACTTCGGCGCTTGGGTAGAGATTGAAAACGAAGAAGGCGAGCAAAAAACTTTACGCATTGTAGGGATCGATGAAATTTATGACCATCATCCGCAGCATATCTCAATTGAATCGCCGATGGCTCGCGCACTGCTCGGTAAAGAAGTCGATGATGAGATTGAAGTACACACGCCATCTGGAAAAAAGCTTTGGTATATCAATATAATTCGCTATGAAAAGAACGAAAACTCAGAAAACTAAATTAATTTGTATTTATTTTGAGCGTTTGAATTAAAAGTTAAATAAAAGGTTTGCCAACTTGAGTTTTTATTTATATTATAGCGCTCGTTGGAAGCGTGGCAGAGCGGTTTAATGCACCGGTCTTGAAAACCGACGAGGGTGTGAGTCCTCCGTGAGTTCGAATCTCACCGCTTCCGCCAAATTCTTAAAAAGCCCTTGTTAATGACGAGGGCTTTTTTTTATGCCTGTTATTTTATTGCTCTGCTTATATCAATTTTGAATAACACTATTTAATTTTTATAAAAATATGTGCTTATATTTTTCCTTATTGTCATTTTAGTTTGATTTATAAGTAATAAAAATCGATTGTTCTTCTCATTTAATAACTCACTCTTCATTTTTAAAATAAAAACTTTAATCTTCATTTAAGTTCAACTCTTTAATTTATTAGATAGCAATTGATTTCTTTAATAGGTCAGAAAAACTCAAACATGACTTTATTTTAGCTAAATCAAAAAATTAAAGTGAGTTATAAAAAATGAACCAATTCGTAACAAGTTCGAAGAATATTATTCGTGGTAAATTTCACCCCGAATTTTTGCAAGATGAAGTACTCGCCGATATTTTTATTCAAACTGCTCAAAATCTCTCAGATAAAACAGCTTTAATTGAAGCAAATAAAACGTTGACGTATGGGGAGTTATATCAGCAAGCCTTAATTATGGCTCAACATTTGACGATAAGAGGGGTAAAGCCAGGTCATATTGTCGGGTTATGGGTACCTCGTGGTATTGAACTTTTAAAAGCCCAATTGGCGATTTGTTTGAGTGGCGCAGCTTGGCTTCCTTTTGATATGGATACGCCAGCCGACCGTATTGCGGTTTGTCTTGAAGATGCCGAAGCTGTCGGGATGATTACTACCGATGAATGGTATGAACACTTAGCTGAAGTGCCACAAACAAAATGGACAAATACTGAACTTCAAAAGCCACTCAGTGAAAATATTCCTTTAGCTAGAACGACCTCCGATCAACCTGCGTATATTATTTATACGTCAGGCTCAACGGGTAAGCCGAAAGGGATTGTAATTACTCAAAAAAATATTTGTCACTTTCTACGTAGTGAAAATAATGTTTTGGGTATTCAAGAGCAAGACAAAGTCTATCAAGGCTTTTCTGTCGCTTTTGATATGTCATTTGAAGAAATCTGGCTGTCTTATTTGGTTGGTGCAACTTTGTGGATTGCACCTAAGTCGCTTGTCAGTGACCCTGAACGTTTATGCCAAACATTAAAGCAGGAACAAATTACTGTTTTACATGCGGTTCCAACATTACTGGCTTTATTCCCTGAAGATGTACCTAACTTAAGAATTATTAACTTAGGTGGGGAAATGTGTCCGGATTCACTTGTTGACCGTTGGGCATTACCTCATCATCAAATGTTTAACACTTATGGCCCAACTGAGACTACGGTTACTGCAAGCCTTGAGTCGTTAGAACGTGGCAAACTTGTCACGATTGGTAAACCTTTACCAAACTATGGCATGTTGGTCATTAACGCTGAAAGAGAGTTACTGCCTCAAGGTGAAACAGGTGAGCTATGTATTTTCGGCCCGAGTGTAGCACCAGGCTATTTAGGTAGACCTGATTTAACTGCTGATAAGTTTATTGAAAACCCGTGGGCAATGAGTTCGGATGAAGAATTGCTTTACCGTACGGGTGATTTGGCAAAAATTGATGAATTTGGTCAAGTCCACTGCTTAGGGCGTGCTGATGATCAGGTGAAAATCCGTGGTTTCCGTGTTGAACTCGGTGAAATTGAAGCGGCACTTTGTGATATCGACGGCATTGGTACCGCGGCTGTAATTCTACGTCAAGAAGACGGAATTGATCAGCTGATTGCTTTTATTGCAGCTGAGCTTGATGCCAAACAACCGATAGAAATTAAACAACTTCGACATACTCTAGCCCAACGTTTACCACCTTATATGGTGCCGAATCGTTTTGAGATTATTGAAGAAGTACCGCGTTTATTATCTGGAAAAATTGACCGTAAAGCGTTAAAAGTAAGACCACTTACGAGTGTGATTGACCGCAGTGAATCAGATCAGCCGCAAAATCCAGCCGAAGAAATTTTATTTGAAATTTTGAACCGCCTGTTTCCTAACATGCCGATTAAACTAGATTCGGATTTCTTTGATGATTTAGGTGGGCATTCGCTTTTAGCAGCCGTTTTAATTTCAAACTTGCGCGAACATCAAGAATATAGCCATCTTACAATTCAAAGCTTATATCAAGCGAGAAGAGTGGGAGCAATTGCTGCTTTAATGTTGGAACAACCAGAACCAACGTTATTTGATAGCCAGATTGGGCAAGACAACCCACGTAATCAAACTTATAAATGGTTATGTGGTATTGCGCAGCTTACGACTATTCCAGTTTTAATTTCGATTAATATTTTGCAGTGGTTAGCACCATTCTTTACCTATCACTATTTTACAGGTGGAACCCGAGACAGCATTCCATATGCAATCGCGTTGTCTCTACTGGTTTACATCAGCGTAATTGTTAGTAGTTTTGTGCTTTCAATTACGGTGAAACGATTATTAATGTTGGGCATTAGTGCAGGACGTTATCCACTTTGGGGAATGACGTATTTCCGTTGGTGGTTAGCAGACCGTATTAGTAATATTTCACCAGTTTATTTATTGTCAGGTTCAACTCTACTTAACCTCTATTTAAAAGCACTGGGCGCAAAAATTGGACATGATGTCACCATTAGTTCAGTTCATATTCGCATGCCATCTTTATTAACAGTTGAAGATGGCGTGAGCATTGGCTCTCAAGTGAATTTAGAAAATGCCAAAGTCGAACATGGTCATTTGGTATTGGGTTCAATTCATCTTAAAGAAGATAGTTATGTGGGTTCATATGCTGTATTAGAAGAAAATACAGTGTTAGAAAAACAAGCTCATGTAAATGCCTTAACTTCAATTGAATATGACACGGTAGTACCAGCCGGAGAAATTTGGGATGGTACGCCAGCTAAGAAAATAGGGCATGTAGATGAACACGCTAAAATGCCAGAACGTCCTAAATTATCGTTCATTCGTAAAATTGCTGAATATGGATATTATGGTGTTAGTGCGTTAATCATTGCTTGTCTGTTCTTTATTCCAATTTTCCCAAGTTTCCTTTTGGTCGATTGGTTAGATGTAAACGTATTTAATATCAATCCGAATAACCACCTGCAAATCGCACTTTATTATTTTGCTTTAGCGATTCCAGCGAGTGCAATGATGATGATGATTACTGCTGTTATTTCTTCAGCAATACGCAAAATTGCATTGCCTCGTCTTGAGACTGGAACGTACGCTGTTCATGGCAGCACCTATTATCGTAAATGGTTTGCATCTCAAATTTTAGAAACAAGCTTACAAACATTGCACGGCCTGTTTGCTACGATTTATGCGCCTACATGGTTCCGTATGTTAGGAGCGAAAGTAGGTAAAAATACCGAAATTTCTACAGCAAATGGTGTTATTCCTGAAATGCTGAATTTGGGTGAAGAAAGCTTTATTGCCGATGCTGTAATGTTGGGTGATGAAGAGATCAAAGGCGGTTGGATGACATTAAAATCGACCAAAATCGGTAACCGTAGCTTTGTCGGGAACAGTGCTTATATTGCTGATGGAACTGTTTTACCAGATAACGTTTTAATTGGCGTACAATCAAAAACACCAGATAACCTTGAAATGTATGATGGTCAAACTTGGTTTGGTTCGCCGCCATTATTATTGCCTGCACGTGAAGCTGCCGAAAAATATCCTGATCACTTAACGTTTAAACCAAGCTTCAAGCGCCGTTTCATGCGTGGTTTTATTGAAGGCCTTCGCGTTGTATTGCCAGCTGCACTCGCAATTGGTGTGGGTTATATGATTGTGCTTGAGATTATTGATGTTATTAATAAATATAACATTATGACTGGCTTGTTGGCTTTAACGCTTGCTGGTTTGCTCTATGGTGTTGGCTGTTTCATTATTGTTGCATTGATGAAGTGGACTTTAATTGGTCGTTATCAACCGCGTTCAGCGCCAATGTGGACCATGTTTGTGTGGTTAAGTGAAGGGATTACCAGCTTATATGAATCAGTTGCCATTCCAAACTTCTTAAACTACTTAAGAGGAACGCCAATGCTGCCATTCTTCTTACGTATTTTGGGTGTCCAAATTGGTAAAGATGTTTACATGGATACGGCTGATATCACTGAGTTTGACTGTGTAAGCATTGGCGACCGTGCAGAGTTTAATAGCTTCTCAGGCCCACAAACCCACTTGTTTGAAGATCGTATTATGAAAATTGGACAAGTAAATATTGGAAATGATGTGGTTGTAAATTCACGTAGTATTATTTTATATAACGCCAATGTTAGCCATCATGCAGTGTTAGGGCCATTAACATTAGTTATGAAAGGTGAAAATATTCCTGCTAAATCTGCATGGATTGGCTCACCAGCTGTGCCTTGGGTTCATAAATAATTGAAACTGAGTTTAACTCTCTAATTTAAAAAGCCTTTGTGAAAACAGGGGCTTTTTTTTATGCATAGGACATAGATTACAGCCATAGTTAGCTTAAATATTGCTAACAAATCCTGAAAATTTCATATAAATCAAATAAGTACATATTTTAGTCAAAACTGTTTTATTTATATAATATGTTTTTTATTTTCAGTGCCTTATCAAGAGTACGTCTATATATCAAAATCGAACAAGTTATTTGTAGAATATTCACTTATTGATATATGATGATCCAATATTTAGAAACTGATTCAAAACATAATTCTGTTGTTCAGCGAGCAAGATCAAGGAAGAAATAAGGCTGAATTCAGGCTTCTAAACCCTTATATATCTGGAATTACTTCCAGCCAAATATTGCATTTCGACCCAATGGTTGGGAATGCCTCGCTCTTTTGTAGAGTAGGCATTTCCTATTTTAGGATGTATCTATGAAAAAATTATTTAGTGTCCTGTTCAGTGCATCTGTACTCACACTGACTGCATGTAATAAACAACCTGCACAAACTGAAAATTCAGCACCAGCTAAAGACAAAACTGAGTCAGTACGCACAATTAAACTTGTTTCAACAGGTTCAGACACTGACGTATGGAAATATGTTGCAACGCTTCCTGAAACTAAAGAAGCGGGTATTAAACTCGAAGTGACGAACTTGACTGACTACGTTGTGTTGAACACATCTGTAGCAAGTGGCGAACAAGATGTAAACGCGTTCCAGTCATTTAACTATTTAGCAGCTTACAACGCTTCTAATACAGCTAAAGTTGCTGCTGTTGCAACAACTTACTTGGAACCAATGGGTCTTTATGCAGATAAAGTTAAAACTGTTGATGAGTTCCCACAAGGCGCTACAATCGCGATTCCAAACGATACTGCTAACGAAGCGCGTGCATTAACATTATTACAGTCTGCTAAACTTATTAAACTTAAACCAGACTTTGACCCTGTAAAAGGGACAACGAATGACATCGCTGAAAACCCTAAAGGTTTAAAATTAAAACCAATTCAAATGACAACAGCAGTTCGTGTTAAAAACGACGTTGATGCAATTGTATTGGGTAATACATTAGCACTTGAAGGCGGCTTAAATGTTCTGAAAGATTCTATCTTCCGTGAACCTATTGACCAGTCTACAAAGCTTTATGTGAACTTATTAGGTGTGGCGGAAGCGAATAAAAATGACCCGATCTATACGAAATTGGGTGAACTTTACCACTTACCTAAAGTACAAAAGTTTGTGAGCGAAAAATTTGCTGGTACAAAAGTTGAAGTTAACAAACCTGTTTCTGAGTTTACTGACATCAAATAAGTAATTTTTAATTTAAAATTATTTTAAAGCTAAGCCTCGGTAATCGCGGCTTAGTTTTTTTTTAATATTTCATATAACGCTCATTATTTTAAATTGAGAAAAAGATGTATCTTTTTAAAAAAGTAATAAATAAAATTGGGAAAAATTTTTCTGTTTTTAGAATATAAGTATTAAATAGTAATACCTATTTTTTAATATGCATATATAGTTTTCTTAGCAGCCCACCTTAGAAAAATATGAAGTTAAAGATTTAAAAATTATGATACCCATACAGCCATTCTCCTTTTTTGCAATTTTTCTATTGTTTATTGTCCCATTGATTGGTGTTGTACTAACACTAGGTTTAGTGGTGAAAGTACTATTCTTTTGGCGAAAGAAGGCTCAAAAGCCTGTGAGATTTTTTTCTCGAAAGACATTATTCATTACGCTGTTGGCATTGATATGTGATCTGTGGGCAGGTTATTTATTTTATATGATGGCATCGGTAAAGTATGAGATCGCCCTTAAGGATCATTACAAGGAAAGTCGTAGTCATTTCGTTTTAACTCAAGATGCACAATATGGAGAATTGTTGATACCCAAAGGTAGCTTAATTAGTCGTTACGATGCTTTTGATAACGGTGAGTCACAAGTACCCTTTAGCTTACGGGGATTACAGGCGGTACGTTTCCCTCATCCTATACAGGTTGCAGGAATGTGGGTAACTGCAATAGAGCCTCCTCGAATGGAGTTGGCGTGGGATCAGCATGTAGGTCCAGTTATGCGCTTTGATCCTAACGAGGAAAATGGCTATGGTAAATGGGTTTACGACACAAAGCGTCCTACAATTGCCTGTGCTCGTGGAGACATAGTGCTACTTGAAATTCCACTCATTGATCATGATATTGCAAAAGAATTTGGTAAACCTGAACCCGATGGAGCTAATGCGCGTTTTCGCCCGAGTGAATGGGGTGTTCTAGAATGTGAAAAAGGTCAAGAACCAATTAAAGTTAGCCCTGCATATACTGGGAATAAGCCAAAAAAGTCTTGGTTTCAACCTTAAGCCTGACAATATCCAGTGTTAAAAAAGCTTTATTTAGTCTAATAATTTTCAGTTGTAGTATTGGTCTCAATTTTATTTTTAAAATTTAATAGAGTTAATGGTTGTTTGATTTTTGGTCATGAAAGATGTAAATATTCCAGCTAAATCCCCTTGGATTGGTTCATCAGCTGTGCTATAGGTTCATAAATAATGAATTGTTGAGTTGAAAAAAGCCTCTGTTGAACAGGGGCTTTTTTATATTTCATAGAATAGAAGCTAATATATTAATTTATGGAATATCAAAAATGATTTGCCATGAACTAGGGCTGCCAACAGAAAATTGTCCATCATCAGATCCAGAATCCCAGGCACTGAAAAAATCTTCAGTCATACCTTGGGTCATAGTAAAATGTAGAGGGTGGGGACTTGGCATTTTTCGCTTTAAATATGCTAATCGATAAGCATCCTCACTATCAAAAAAATTAAAGCCGTCGAGTTCTATATCTGCTATTTCTCTTGCATGGGAATCATCGCAAATAATATAATTTTTTTTATCAGCATATTTTTCCAATGCTTTATACAATAATTCTGAATTAAATTGTGCTGCTTCTGCGAGAATAGTTAAGATTTCTTCAAGATTATGGTCATCTGATAAATTTAAATCACCACTTGAAGGAATTCGATAAGCAATTAATTCTCGTTGTGCTTTTAATTTTAATGTAATCTCTTCTAAATTTTTTGCTGTATTAGAATTAAATCGTCCTAACCAGCTAAAAGCTAATTTAATAGTCTTACAATGGGAAATAGTAATAATTTCACCATTATCCCAATATTCTGTTGGTAAGGTACAAACTATGGCTCTAGCAAGTGATAAAACAGCATAATATTCAAAATATGGATTAGCTAAACGCATATTTTTTTCTGTAGAAAAGTCTAAAGCTTTTAGAAGAATAGTAGCATTTAAGATCATTTTTGTCGCGAAATAATGTCTACAAACCCACTCAGAATTTAATTCAGGAGTCCATTTTTTTGCTAGATTATTTTCATATAGGTTTGAAATACTTTTAGCCACATTACCAAGTTTGGATGGGTTGCATAAATTTAATAGCTCACGATAGGAATATTCTAGATCCATTTTTACCTTAAAATTTAAATAATGATAAACGATAAATTAAGCTATAACTACTAAAATTGCCATTAATCCAACAGGAATGCTAAGAATAATCAAAAAAGCAAATATAATAGTCATGTAGGCATTGGTTTGGGGTGTTCCTGCATTTTTAGATAAAAATAAACTAAATATTTTTAGTTTTGATAAAAGTAGAGATAAAATTGATATAATGAAAATCAAAAAAATCATTGCATGGGTAGTTGTTGCACAATAAAATAATAATGGTTCAGGTATAAAATAAGTAGTATACAATCCTGTACTTGTAACATGAATAGTAGTTTCTGGTGTAAATAGTTTTAATGAAGAAGATAAATATGTCATTGGTTCATAAGTTAAAACAGGAATAGGATCATTAGGCGCTACATCTAAATATAATGAGACCATATCCATTACTCTATACATATGAATAATTATGCTAAATATAAAATATGAAAAAATAATACTAATAAGAAATAAAATTATAAATTTAAAAGATAAGTAATTGTTTTTTTTAGTAAATTTAAGTGAAAATTTAGTCATAAAAATCACGATAAAATCTAAAATAAAACCACCAAAAATTCCTTTTTCATAATAATCTTTTACTGCGAGTTTATAGGCTATAGGGATATTTGCTATAATTTTATGTTCAGGGTTATTAAAAATATAAAGGTATATTATCCAAATAAGAAAAAATATTGCTGATATGGTCAAAGTATATAAAGGAATGGTAATAATTTGACGCTTTGCTAAATACGAACGACCAAAAATCCAGTAAAATTGTTCAACCCAAAAGTTGATTAAAGAGTTTAAGTAACCTTGACCAAAATCCATTACTTTAATATTATCTATTAATTCTTTGCGATTTTTTTTTGTCGAAAAGGCTAGTCCGATAAATATACTAAATACTCCAATAAAAAGAGAGAGTGGAATAGTTATAATACTAAGTTTTTCAATGAAACTCATTTAAAGTTCTTCTTAAAATATTAAATTAAGTCTATGATAATATATTTAAAATACTAACGTCAAAGTTTTAAAAATAAAAATAATAATTTTGACTGTTTTTTAAACTATTTTTTAATTAAAGTAAAATTTATAAAGATTATTTTTTAAAATTCTCCTATTAAATTAAAGTGTTATGAGGTTTTAATATCAATTAATAAATCTAGATGTATTGTAGGAAAAGGGCACTATTGTAATATACTGTAGTAACCCTAAAAAATTAAGAATAATTAAATAGAATGTTTAGCTATGATTAAGAGGGGCTCTTTTGTTTGCCATCTCCATCTTTACCATTTATTGATGTTGTACTCTTAAATAAATCTATGGTGGCTTTAAGTATATCTGTATTTATTTTCATTTGATCTTGTAATAAATCACCAGATTTATCTATTTGTGTTTTATCAACGTCTTTACCAAAGTATTTCAGTGCAAGTTCTTGTCTAATATTATTGGCAACATCTTGATCCATTCCTGAAACATAATCTGGAAAGGCCTCTAACTCAAGTTTTGTTTGTTTTGCTTGCTCTTGTCTTAACTGATAGAAACTCGTAAGTTTTAAAAAATATGTTGATAGAGTGATCCCGACCAATAAAATTGCAAATTTAAAAATAATATATTTTAATGTGTTTCCATTGAATGGATATAAAGTTTGATTGTTTAGTGTTAAGCAATTAGGACTTGTATTTATTGATAGGCTACAAGATAAACCTACTATATTATCCCATATTCCAATTAATGGATTGTAACCTACAGTAAACATAAAAGTTAAGATTACAAAAGTAAAAAAGTAAAATCTATACTTTGCTTCTAATTTTTTAAAATCATTTTCAATTTTTGAATAAATATCCGCACTTGATTGGTTTTTATTTGAATTTTCAATTTTATTGAGTTTAATTAAGTTGTCACTATAATATTTTTGTACAGATATTAATTCATCTTTTAGTTTTAAATTAGTTAACTTTTCTTCTAGAGAGTTTTTGCTTAATTGTTTAAAAGTAAATAAATTAAAGTTTGGGTCAAGATAGTTTTTAAATATTTCTGCTAATTCATTGTCAAGTGTTGTATTAATCTCTCTTAGTAATTCAGTAACACTAATATCATATTCAATAAATTTATTGAAATTTTTATTTATAATAGAAAGTATAAATAAGAGTTTTTCATCTAATTTATGGTTTTCTTCATCAAAATTTACAAGAGTATTAATTACTCTTACTAATATGTCTAGTTTTTCTATTGCTTGATTTTTACCCTTTAAATCCTTTTCAGGTACAACTATTTCTTGAGTAAGTTTAATAAAAAAATCAAATGCTTCTGCGTATGAACTTGTATCATCTTTTCTAAACTCTAAGTTTTCAAAACTGACCATTCCATTGTAAATGTTTAAGTTTAGATAATTTCTTTTCATCTTTCTGATCTTTGATTAAAGTTTAAGATTTTATGTAGGGAGAGAGTATAAATATAAATTCTAATTGAAGAAACCCTAGTCAGTTTTTTATTTTACAAAAAAATAAATAGAGTGTTTAATAAGCATTTTAATAATATTTTTAGATTATAAAATTTCAGGTATTAAAAATATTAGTGAACTATGGAAATACATAAATAATATAAAGGATTGCCTAAGATTGGCCTCTTCTATGATAAATTTCTTTTAAACACCCTCTTTATAAATCCCTCATTAACAATAACTCACTCATTATTTATCCTTACTTTTTAATGATCTAATTTAAAACAAATGTCATTTTGTGTGCTTGACTGCAAAAGGGCGGAGCACTATCCTTTGCCTGCTGGCCTACATTGCCAGACGGTTTTAGCAGACCGTACTCAAGTACATTGAAAAAACTCGTTTTTTTTAATGTAGACCCGTTCGTCTCCCTTTTGTTGCGGTAGGACGGAAGGGGGACACCTTCGGGTGTGCTGGGTCTTGAGCCAGTCTGCTAACCCCCTTTCGTTCTGCCACCATAATTTCTATTTATGTCTGGCAGAACTCCCATTAAAAAGGAGTTGGCTTTGCACATTCTTAATTTCTTGGCAGTCTTTGCCAAAAGCTATAACGACACGACTTAAAATTTTAAAGCAGTTTGATGGCTGTCGGGCTTTTCAGGCTTTAAATCATCACGACCAAAAACTTAATCAACAATAAAACTTGAGATGTGCCAAGCACAGTCTTTATGGCTTTGCTATGCCTTTTTTTCTCCCAAAAAAGTATCTCGCTTATCTACAACAATAATTTTATAACGGTAAAACTATGCGACATTTAGTGATCTCACCACGTGCCATACAAGTCGTAAATAAATCGATTGAACTGTTTCACCACCACGGATTTCATACCGTTGGAATCGACAAAATCGTGAAAGAATCTCAAATTCCCAAAGCGACTTTTTATCATTATTTTCACTCTAAAGAGCGGTTTATCGAAATCTGTATGACTGTGCAAAAAGAACGCTTAAAAGAAAAAGTAGTTTCAATTGCTGACTACGACCAAGGTGCAGGTGTGATGGATAAACTCAAAGCACTTTATCTTTTACATACCGATTTAGAAGGGTTGTACTATTTATTATTTAAAGCCATTTTTGAAACGAAACTGACCTATCCAAAAGCCTATCAAATTGCAGTGAGGTATAGAACGTGGCTACTGAATGAAATTTATAGCCAACTTATAAAACTAAAAACCGATGTTTCCTTTCAGGATACCAAATTATTTTTATATACGATTGAAGGCGCAATTATTCAGCTTTTAAGCTCAGATAAAACAGGGGAACGAGAGATGATATTAGAATGTTTTTTGAAGCAGTTTAAAGTTGGCAGGACTATGTAATATCTACATATTTTGAAAGGAAATCAAACCTGTAAAAGCCCTCAAATGAGGGCCTATATATTAATTTTTCTAGCTGAGAGACTCTTTCAAAAAACCTTGTTGGCCAAATAGCTTTTCACGGAATTCAGCTTCTAATTGTTCGGTTTGCATGTGTAAAGGATTAAAATTTTCATCTCTGACATCAAGCATATCCACAAATGCTTTCGATAAAATTCCTAACCGATTAACTCCTCCAAATCCTAAAAAAACGCCATCCTTTAACTGCTTTAAGCTAAATCTAATATCTTTTCTTTTTAAAATTTTTATCCAATATTCAAACATAATAGGCATGATAAGTTTTGTGACTCTAGCTAAAGCGAGTTTTCTATTTTTGCTCGAGTTGCCACCGATGGCATTTAGCACATCAAATGCAACCGACTTATGTTCAAGCTCTTCGAGTGCATGCCACTCCCAAAGATTTCTGCTTTCTTGTGTAGTTTTTCTTTTAATTAGCTGATCTGTAAGCAATAGCCGAGCGAGGGTAGCTGTGTAATGTTCCATGACTACGGTCGCTGCGACTTGTTCGACCGTTGAAAGTTTACGTAACTTATCCAAACGTGCTTTGGTTTTGGCCTCAATTTCGATTACTTCAGGATAGTTAGAATGTATGAGGTGATTGTTCAGTGTTTTATGTTCACGACTATGAAAGGCTTCTTGAGCAATAAAGGCCCTGATATCTTCTAAAAGTTTTTCATCCTTAATTTGATTTCGAACGTTTCTGATACTTTCAATAAAGAACATTTCACCCGGAGGAAACATAGCTGAAAGCACAACGAATAAAGACGTAACGACAGGATTTTCTTCGTAATAAAATGAGTAATTTTTATTCGCATCGTAAGAAAGTTCAACATTACGACGAACAATTTTTTGATTTGTAGCGAGAGCTGTATTCATTTTTTTAACTCATCTTTAAAAAATAATTGATCAAATTTTGATTTCCATTAGAATTTATCAATGAATTTATACGGAAAAAAGACGGATTTTTTGAAGGATAAAACACAATGGTAACTATAAGAAAACCAAAACAAAATAGAGCTAAAAACACATTTGATTCTATAGTAAGTGCAGGATTTATATCTGTTATGAAAAATGGCTTGGACCATACAACAGTACTTAAAGTATGTGAGATAGCAGGTGTAGGATCGGGGAGTTTTTATGAATATTTCAAAAATAAAGAAGCACTTTTTATTGAGATGCAGCAGCACTTTATTATGGAAATATCGAAAGTTATTTACGACGTAATTCCTGAAATTTTAGATTTAGAGATCCCTGAAGCAATCAGAACAATTTTTTTAAAAATCGGTGAATTTTTGGCAAAAGATAATAATAAATATTTTTATTGGCTCAGTGTTTCTTCTAAATATAGTACCGAAGCAAGCCATGTAAAAGCTGTAAAAGCGATCAATGTCTTAGCCATTGAATATGCTATGAAGCATCCTGAAGTATTAAAAATCAAAAATTTGAAAATGATGGTTTATATTTTGATTCATTCAAGTATTGCCTTAACCATGAACTTTTTTGCTTCACAAAATATGGGTTTTACTTTTGAAGAGTTAGTTGACTGTTTAATTAACCTTACGATGTCATACATCGAGAATGATCGGAATAAGGTGGTTTAGCTTAGGGGTTATGAGGTTCTCATATTAGAAAGTTCATCGGTCATATTTGTATTCACAAAGAATCTAAATGAACTGATCTAATCATTTAAAAAGCCCTTCTTATAAAAGGGCTTTTTTAAAATCTATTCTTTATATTGCCATGCTTTTAAAAAGGTTCGGCAAACCTCTTCATTTAACTGTTGTAGTTCTTGAGGATTCGGAATATTTCCACTTATAAGGGTCGCTGGATAAGCATACCCCATCACAGCACCAAGGAATGCTTTTGTTGCTTCCTCAGGTTGATCAATTTTAACAATGCCTGCATTGTGTGCTGTTGCAAGAATATCGGCTAACGATCTTTTAATATTTCCTTGAGTACGCTGTTGAATTTTTGGAAGAATTTCCTTCATTTCAACTAATGCAATAATCAACAATCTTTGCAGACGAATGACGTCAATATTATAAAAATGATTTTGTACAGTCTGCCCAATTTCTAAGAGTAATTGATCTAGGCGCTTATTTTTTAATTCATGTTGTTCAACAAAAGGTACTTCCATTTCTGTTTTTAAATGATCAAAAACTTCAATAAGTAGAGCCGTCTTAGTTGGGAAATGATTATATAAGGTTTGTCGATTTGTTCCGGCTTTAGCTGCAATAGCTTCCAAACGAACTTCTAATCCATGCTCAAGAAATAGTGCACGTGCTGCTGCAAGGATAGTAGGGCGAATTCGAGAAGGGCGGCCTGGAGATTTTTTTAACATATGAGAGCTTTCTTGCACATCCTAAATATTTACTTTACAGTAAAGTAAATAAATTATCTATAAGTCTGGGGTGCCAGATATGCTTGATCTAAGTTTTAATTATCGTAAGTTTTTATATTTATTGCCGTTATTGGTTTTTTTAAATGGATGTGATTCTGATCAGCCTGTCACTAAAAATATTCAGCAGGTGGGTATTATCACAATAAAACCAGAGTCCATTGAATCTACTTATCAATTGGCTGGCAGAACAGTAGCTTCTGAAATCTCTCAAGTTCGCCCGCAAGTCAATGGGGTAGTGATAGAGCAATTATTTAAAGAGGGCACACAAGTAACCAAGGGACAACCCCTTTATAAAATTGATTCTTCACTTTATCGGGATGGTGTTGATGAAGCTGTAGGTAATCTTGCACTTGCTAAAGCAACAGTCAATTCGACTCGTTTGCAAGCGGAGCGTTATAAAGAATTAATTAAAGTAAATGGCGTGAGTCAGCAAGAGCTCGACAATGCTCGAAGCGCATATGAACAAGCAAAAGCTACAGTTGCGGTAAATGAGGCTGTACTTAAAACGGCTCGCACCAATTTACGTTATACGCAAGTTACAGCACCTATTTCAGGACGGATAGGGCGTTCTTCGATTACACGTGGGGCTTTGGTCACTTCTGCTCAAACAGATCCTTTAGCAACAATTCAAAAACTGGACCCCATGTATGTCGATTTGACGCAGTCGAGTGATGAGTATATGGCACTGCGTAAACAGCTTACTGAAAATGGAATAAAACCAACTGAACTTTCAGTACGTTTGCAGCTTGAAAATGGTACGACTTATGCCGAACAGGGAACGTTTAAGTTTAGTGATGTTGCTGTAGATGAAGCGACAGGAAGTGTCACCTTACGTGCGGCATTTTCCAATCCCAATAATGCTTTATTACCGGGCTTGTATGTTCGTGCGGAACTTGGGACTGGTACACGGCCTAACAGCATCTTAATTCCTCAAGGCGCACTTTTTCGAGATGCCGAAGGAAATCCACTTGTATGGGTTGTTGGAAAAAATAATAAAGCCGAGCAACGAAAAATTACTTTAGGCAGTGCGATTGATAATCGTTGGTTAGTGACCTCTGGCTTGAGCTCAGGAGATCAAGTCATTGTTGATGGCCTGCAAGGCTTAAGTGCCAGCATGACGATTGAACCTACCCAGATGAGTTGAGGATTCCCTATGTTGTCGAGTTTTTTTATTGCACGACCTATTTTTGCTTGGGTCCTCTCTATTTGTATTATGGCGTTAGGTGCAATTTCTATTTTGACTTTACCCATTGAGCAATATCCCGACATTGCACCACCAGGTGTAAATGTCACAGCAAATTATCCGGGCGCATCGGCCAAAACTGTTGAAGACAGTGTCACTCAAATCTTGGAACAACAAATTAAAGGGATTGACGGTCTGCTTTATTTTTCATCGAGTAGTAGTTCGGCGGGGCAAGCACGCATAAGTCTTAGTTTTAATCAAAATACTAATCCTGACACTGCGCAGGTTCAGGTGCAAAATGCTGTGAATCAGGCGCTGAGTCGATTACCTCAAGAGGTTCAGCAACAAGGGATCACTGTAACAAAGTCACAAGGCGATAGTTTACTGGTCTTTGCGCTTTATGATGAAAGTGGAAGTAGATCTTCAGTAGATATTTCCGATTATATGGTGAGCACACTTCAAGACCCATTAAGTCGGGTTGATGGGGTAGGTGAAATCACTGTATTCGGTGCCCAATATGCAATGCGTATATGGCTTGATCCTCATAAATTAAATAGTTATGGATTAATGCCTTCAGATGTTAGGACTGCGATTGAAGCACAAAACACTCAAATTACAGCGGGAGAATTAGGCGCATTACCTACGCGTGATGGGCAGGCTCTAAATGCAACAGTAACGGCATTATCTCGGCTACAAACCGTGAGCCAATTTGAAAATATTATTCTGCGGACAGAAACAAATGGTGCGGTCGTATTACTTAAAGATGTTGCCCGAGTCGAGCGTGGTGCTGAAAGTTATCAGACTTCTACACGTTTGAATGGAAAGCCAGCTTCGGGGATGTCTATTCAACTTGCATCCGGTGCCAATGCACTAGAAACGGCTGAGCGAGTTAAAGCTGAGGTCACACGATTAACTGCCTCTATGCCAGCGGGGCTAAAGGTTGCGTACCCACGCGACAGTACTCCATTTGTGGAAGCTTCGGTAAATGGGGTGATTAAAACTTTAGCTGAGGCGATTGTTCTCGTCATTATTGTCATGTTCTTATTTTTGCAGAGTTGGCGTGCGACTTTAATACCGGCAATTGCAGTTCCAGTCGTATTGTTAGGAACATTTGGGGTGTTAAGCATATTGGGCTATAGCATTAATACACTGACTTTGTTTGCCATGGTTTTGGCAATTGGTTTACTTGTAGATGATGCAATTGTGGTCGTGGAAAATGTTGAGCGGGTTATGCATGAGCAAAATGTTGATGCTCGGCAAGCCACCTTAATTTCAATGCAAGAAATATCTGGCGCGCTTGTTGGTATTGCAATGGTACTTGCGGCGGTATTTTTACCTATGGCATTTTTTGGTGGCTCAGTCGGGATTATTTATCGCCAGTTCTCGGTAACGCTCGTATCGGCTATGGTACTTTCTGCAATTGTTGCTTTAACGCTTTCACCTGCGCTATGTGCAACGTTACTCAAACCTGCAAATGAAAAGCATAAGCAGAAGAAGTTTTTTACTTGGTTCAACCGTAAAGTAGAGCAAGGTCAATCAGGCTACCGCACAAAGCTAGTTGCTGTTTTAGGTAAACCCAAAATATTTATGATCATATTCGTGGGTATTACAGCTTTGTTAGGTTGGCAATATACGCGTATGAATACGGGCTTTTTACCCCAAGAAGACCAAGGTTCAGTTATGGTTCAATTTAGTACGCCTGTAGGTACGACATTAGCTGAAACAGAAAGGGTTGGTAATCAGATTGCAGATTATTTCTTGACGAAAGAAAAGGATAATCTCAATGTGATTTTCATGGTGATGGGTAGAAATAATGCGGGTAGTGGTCAAAATGTGGGAATGGCATTTGCTGGACTCAAACATTGGGATGACCGAGAAGGTGGTGAAAATACAGCCGAAGCTGTGATTGCTCGCGCAAATGCACATTTTAAGTCGCTGCGTAACGCACGTGTTCAGGTGCTTTCACCCGCTGCTGTAAGAGGCCTTGGGCAATCAAGTGGTTTTGAACTTTGGCTGCAAGATGCTGAAAATAAAGGACGTGATGCTTTATTGGCAGCACAAAATAATGTGTTAAAAGCAGCCAGTGCTGATTCTGGCCTAGCAGCAGTTCGCCTGAATAGTTTAGAAGATAAAGCCCAGTTACAAGTCGATATTGATCAAAGAAAAGCCAGTGCTTTCGGCTTGGCTCAAGCAGATATTAGCAATACGCTGTCGTCGGCATGGGGCGGATCTTATATTAATGATTTTATTGATCAGGGGCGTGTTAAGCGAGTTTATTTACAAGGAGATGCAAACTATCGCTCTTTACCTCAAGATATTGGGCAGTGGTATGTTCGTGGCGCTACTGGTCAAATGACACCATTTTCTAGTTTTTCGTCTGTAAGGTGGCAAATGGGGCCTCAAATGCTGCAACGCTTTAATGGTCTTTCAGCGGTACAACTTCAAGGCTCTGCGGCAACGGGTGAAAGTTCTGGTGGGGCTATGGATAAGATTCAGCAATTGGTCGATCAACAACAAGGTTTTAATCTTCAGTGGAGTGGGTTGTCTTATCAAGAGAAGCTCGCGGGTGGACAAACGATCTGGTTATATTTGGCTTCAATTATCTTTATCTTTTTGTGTTTGGCAGCACTTTATGAAAGTTGGTCTATTCCTGTTTCTGTCATGTTGGTTATTCCTTTAGGTCTTATTGGTGCTGTAGTTGCTGCAAGTCTGGCAGGTTTTGTTAACGATATTTACTTTCAGGTGGCGATGCTCACCACCATTGGGCTTTCTGCCAAAAATGCTATTTTGATTGTTGAATTTGCGGCAGCCAAATTGGAGGCTGGTCAGGCATTAATGGAAGCGATTATTGAAGGAGCAGGTCAGCGATTACGGCCAATTATTATGACATCTCTGGCTTTTGTTGCAGGTGTTCTTCCATTGGCTGTATCTACAGGAGCAGGGGCTGTCAGCCGAAAAGAAATTGGTATTGCTGTAACTGGTGGTATGATTTCGGGAACTCTACTTTCTATTTTCTTTGTGCCTTTATTTTTTCTTTTAGTGCGCCGTTTAACGAATAGATTAAATAGCGCAGCAGGAAAATAGTTTCAAAAAAATAATAAAAGCTATTAAAAATTAGGCCCTCATGCTGTAAATGGTATGAGGGCCTAAAATTTAAAACTTAGAATGTATTTTGAATAATCACATCATCGTAAGGAAGTTTACCCACACGTGGGTAAGGCTGAGATGCTGACTTACCAACGGCAATCATTAAACACACCACATGATCTTCGGGTAAGTTAATCAGCTTTGCCATCGCGTCAAAGTCAAAACCATCCATTGGGCAACTGTCTAAACCATGCTCTTGAGCAAGAAGCATTAAGGTTTGAGCAAAAATGCCCGCACTACGCATCACTTCGTCACGTTGGGTTTGTGGGCGGTCACGGTAATATTGATCAATTGCGCCAACCATAATATTTTGTACTTCAGGAGTCGCGCCATCCCACACACGTTTAGCATCGACTTCCCACGAGCTTACTTTTGCGCATAACACAATCAGTAAGGATGACTCTGTAACTTGTGGTTGGTCCCAAGCAATGGTGCGAATCTTTTGTCTTAACTCAGCGTCTTCAATCACAACAGGGCGCCAGTGCTGTAAATTAAACGCACTTGGAGCATTTGCTAAAACTTCTTGTAATAACTGCTTTTTGTTATCGTCAGAAAGTTGAAATGCGGGGTCAAAGCGTTTCACTGCACGGCGGTTACGGATGGCATCAATAACATTCATAAGATTTTCCTACTTGTTGGTTTGACCGTTTTTAAAATAACAAAGAAATGTTTAGGATTGGTTCATATTAAACTGAATTAATCTTGCAATATCGATTGTTCGTTCATAAATCAGTTCGTCTGCATGTTTGCAGGCTTGTTCTAATGTGATGGGACCATTAGTTAGCGAAAATGCAGCCATAACGCCGTGCTCATAAAGCGCTTGGTAGCCTTCACCTAATGTTCCTGCAATGACAATGACAGGAATATTGTGTGTTTTGGCAATTTGACTCACCCCAAAAACTGTTTTACCACTTAAGGTTTGTTGGTCAAATTTACCTTCACCTGTAATGACCCAATTCGCGTTAGAGATTTTATGTGCAAGCTGATTGAGTTCAGCCACAACCTTAACTCCAGCCTTAAACTCAGCATTTAAATAACTTTTGGCTGCAAAACCTAAACCTCCCGCAGCGCCAGAACCTGCTTCATCTCGTTTATCGAAACCTAAAAGCTTAAGCGAGACATCGGCAAAATGAGCAAGTGCTTCATCGAGTAACTGTACTTGAGCAGGGGAAGCACCTTTTTGTGGACCAAAAATATGAGATGCGCCGTTTGGACCACAAAGTGGGTTGGTCACATCGGCAGCCAGTAAAAACCGTGTATGCTGAATACGCGAGTCGAAATGTGTTAAATCAATTTGTGATAGGTTTTTAAGAGCAAGTCCACCTGCGGGTAAAACATTGTGGTTAGCATCGAGCAAAACTGCGCCCAAAGCACTGAGTAGTCCTGTACCGGCATCATTGGTTGCACTACCGCCCACAGTTAAAATAATGTCTTTTGCACCTGCTTCTAAAGCATCCAAAATGAGTTGGCCTGTGCCAAACGTTGTGCTGTGGCAGGCATCACGCTCAGACTGTGGAACTAACTGTATGCCGCTAGCTTGAGCCATTTCAATGATGGCGATTTTTTGTTTTTCTAACCATCCCCATTTTGCTTGAACAGACTGACCTAATGGCCCCATTACGGTTTTTTCACGCCATTTACCTTCACAGACCTCTAACACAGCTTCTATAGTTCCTTCACCACCGTCTGCCATTGGACATAACAGCGTTTCAGCGTCTGGAAAAACCTCTTGCCATCCTTTGGCAATAGCTTGAGCGACGCCCAAAGCCGACAGGCTGTCTTTAAAAGAGTCTGGCGCAATCACAACCTTCATAAGTTCTCTGAATCTGTTTTTTTCAATTAATTTATACTGCTTAAACCCATAAAAACCTACTTAAAATGACGTAAATTTCAGCTCATTACATCATTTCTATTTTTAAAAAATATAAAGTAAATTATGTTTTTATCTGTAAAAATTAAGTCTTTGTATTTTTAAGTTATTGTTATTATTTAATTTAAATAATTTTTTGGTTTGCGCTGAATGATTGTAATTATAAAAAATATGGCACATATTATAACGAGCGTTGAGGCTGCCTCTAAATATCATGAATAAGATAAAAGTGGATTTTTACTTATTTAAGATAAGTAGCAAAATGGCATAGATATAACCATAATTAAGTTGTGAATTTATTGCACCTATAGAATGTGTAAAAGTAATAAGAGGATGAAAAAGTGGATAATTCAGAAGAACAAAAGCATATTCAGGAAAATAACGGCTTTGCACGAATTGAACCCTATACTCATCCTGCGGGCGGGTGGGGAGCACTTCTTAGTGTCGCTCGTAACTTAAAGCGACAAGATATTTTAAAAAAAGGTTCAATTACCTTACTCAACATTAACCAGCCTACCGGGTTCGACTGTCCCGGTTGTGCTTGGCCAGAAAAGAAAGATGCTCATGCATTTAACTTCTGTGAAAATGGCGCAAAGGCAGTGGCTTTTGAAGCGACCAGTAAAACCGTTACTCCTGAATATTTTGCAGGTCACACTGTTAGTTGGTTATCAGAACAAAGTGACTTTTTTCTAGAAGACTTAGGTCGCTTGACCGACCCAGTTCGCTACGATGCTGCAACCGATAAATATGTCGCAATTTCATGGGATGAAGCATTTCAAATTATTGCTAAGCATTTACATGCCTTAGATCACCCAGACCAAGCTGCGTTTTATACCTCTGGCCGTGCCAGTAATGAAGCCGCATTTCTATATCAATTGTTTGTGCGAAGCTTTGGAACAAATAACTTCCCCGACTGTTCGAACATGTGCCATGAAACCACAAGCGTTGGGTTACTTGATTCGATCGGTTTAGGAAAGGGCACAGTCACCCTAGAAGACTTTGATTTAGCCGATGCAATTTTTAGTTTTGGGCATAATCCCGGAACTAACCATCCACGTATGTTAGGTACTTTACGTGAGGTGTCTAAACGTGGCGGTAACATTATTGCGATTAACCCGATTAAAGAGCGAGGCCTAGAGCGTTTCCAAGACCCACAAGCACCACTTGAAATGATGACTAACGGCAGTACCCCAATTAGTCGTTATTATTTCCAACCTAAAATTGGTGGTGACTATGCACTGATGTTAGGGATTTTAAAGCACCTAAATGAGTGGGATAAAAAAGCACTCGCTTCAGGTAAACCAAGTGTTTTTGACCGAAACTTTATTACGGTCAATACAATTGGTTTCGATGAAATGATTGCTGAGGTTGAAAAAACTGAATGGGAAGATATTTATAAACACTCGGGTCTATCACCAGAACATTTAGAAAAATTAGCCAAGCTCTTTTTAGAGTCTGAGCGTTCAATTTTCTGTTGGGGAATGGGTATTACTCAACACCGCCATGGAACAGCTAATGTACATATGTTGGCGAATTTATTGTTGGCTCGTGGGCAAATTGGCCGTCCAGGTGCAGGGCTATGTCCAGTTCGTGGACACAGTAATGTGCAAGGCGACCGAACCATGGGCATTAATGAGTTACCTAGCCCTAAATTACTCGACAACATTGACCGCGTGTTTGGGATTAAATCACCAAGAAAAAATGGGCATGGTGTGGTTGAAACCATTAAAGCTATGGCTGAAGGCGAGGTCAAAGTCTTCATCGGTCTAGGCGGAAACTTTGCAGTTGCGACGCCAGATACGCCGTATACCCAAGAAGCACTTAGAAAGTGTAATTTAACTGTTCATGTCGCAACCAAGTTAAATCGCAGTCATTTGGTTTGTGGTAAAGAGGCTCTGATTTTGCCATGTTTGGGCCGTACCGAAATTGATGAGCAGCTTCATGGTCCACAAGCCATTTCAGTCGAAGATTCGATGAGTAATATTCATTTGTCGGCTGGGCGTAATACCCCAATTTCTGAAAATATTTTATCTGAACCTGACATCGTGGCAAGAATGGCTGAAGCCGTGCTGCCAGACAGTAAGATCAAATGGAAATGGTACATTGAAAGTTATGACCGTATTCGTGACTCAATTGCTGAGGTTTTTGATGAGTTCCATGATTTTAATTTACGTGTCTATAACCCAGGTGGTTTCCATCTAGAGCACCCGGCTAATCAGCACATCTGGAACACAAAAAGTGGTAAAGCACAGTTTATGATTACACCACTGAGTGAAGTCTATGGTGATAAAGAAAATCAATATGCTGCCGCTTATACAGAGAGCAAAGTTTATACCTTAATGACCACTCGCTCTCACGATCAGTACAACACAACGCTATATGGCCTCGATGACCGTTACCGCGGAGTCTTTGGGCAGCGCCGTGTGTTATTTATGAACCAAGCCGATATTGATGAAGCTGGCTTTGAAGCAAATCAGTGGGTTGATATTGAAAGTGTTTTCTCAGATGGTGTTAAACGTATTGTGCATAGTTTCCGTATTGTGCCGTACAACATTCCACGTGGCAGTTTAGCTGCCTACTATCCAGAGACTAATCCTTTGGTGGCGTTAAGCAGTCATGATAAATATGCCAAGATTCCAGCTTCAAAAAGTGTTCCTGTGATTTTGCATGCTGGTGATGCACCTGCACACTTTAATTTGGCAACGGCAGTTGACCCTGAAGATGCAGATAAGAAAGTAAGTAACCTTTAAATTAACAGCGATATTAAAAATGTAATTCAAATAAATGGCGCTCTAAACAAGCGCCATTTCAAGATAAAGGAAATTATTTTGACACCACATTCTTATGGGGTTGAAACATTACAAGTAAAGCGGTTTAAGAAAACCGAATCTGAAAGTGTTTTAGATAATATTGTTCAAGAGCATCCGATTGCTTTGGTATATAACGGCATTTCTCATGCAGTGATGATGGCAACGCCTACCGATGTGAAAGTGTTCGCTAAAGGTTTTAGTCTGTCCGAAGGAATTTTAACAAGTTTAAAAGAGTTGTACGCCATTGAGATTTATGAAAGTGAATTGGGAATTGAAGTGAACATGACCATTTCATCTAGAGCATTTGCTGCGTTAAAAGAAAGGCGGCGTATGTTGGTGGGTCGTACAGGCTGTGGTTTATGTGGGATTGAAAGTTTGGAGCAGCTTCAGCTCGATATTTCTAAAATTACCATCGAACCTTCCAAAGAGTGGCTTGAACAAATTCCAGTCGCGATTTCTCAATTAAAAGATCAACAAAAAATTACTGCCTTAACAGGTGGCGCTCATGCCGCTGCTTGGGTGGTTCAAGGCAAAATCATGGCTTTGTTTGAAGATGTCGGCCGTCACAATGCCTTAGATAAATTGTTAGGTTATTTAGCTCAAGAAAACTACGACACCAGTTTAGGTTTTGTGGTTATGACCAGTCGTGCAAGCTACGAATTAATTCGTAAATGCGCTCAGCTTAATATTGGTTTATTGGCTTCAATTTCTGCCCCAACCAGTATGGCCATTCGGCTCGCAAAAATATCTGGCCTAACTTTAGCAAGCTTTTGTCGTGGAGATGATTTCGTTTTATACACATAAAGGTCATGCATCAAAATATTGATCAGATCAGCTCAAATGCTAAGAATGATCAAACACAATGGAAATATACATTTCTATTTTGCCTAATTTTAAGTTAAGTACGAACTTTATACTTTATGATCAGACTTATGTAGTTCAGAGTGTGTCCCAGTGGCTTGGTTACAGTCCTTAAAAGATTGGGCAAAACGTTTAAAAAAACAAATTATTATGCTTTGGTTTGCATCGAAGCATCCTCAAATGCCGATATTGCCTAAAATTTTGGCTGTGATTGCTGTTGCCTATGCTTTTAGCCCCATCGATTTAATTCCAGATTTTATTCCTATTTTAGGTTTTGTTGATGACGCTTTAATTTTGCCCATTCTTATTTGGTTAGCTGTTCGTTTTACGCCTAAGCAAGTCATTTTAGATGCAGAACAACAAGCTGATGAATGGCTAGAACAACAGGAGCGACGACCTCAAAATTATTTGGTCGCTGTGTTAATTATTTTAGTTTGGATAACGCTAGCAGTCATGGCTTATTTCTATTTTGGCGGTGGTTTGTAAGCCTTAAAAGTACAAGACATAGAATCGTGAATTTAAAGCCATTAACATTGTGCTTTGCTACAACTCAAAGGATAATAACGTTTTTATAAGCTTTGAGTTGCAGATAATGAAAATCGTCGCAGATGAAAATTTGGCATTTACCGATTACTTTTTTTCAGAGTTTGGCGATATTCAACACCATGCGGGACGCACCTTAACTCATGCAGATGTAAAAGATGCAGAAGCATTATTGGTTCGCTCAGTCACTGCTGTGAATGCAAGCTTAATCGAAAATACAGCATTAAAATATGTGGGTAGTGCCACAATCGGCACCGATCATTTAGACATTGCGGCTTTAGAAAAACAAGGAATTACATGGGCAAATGCGGCAGGTTGTAATGCGCAGGCAGTTGCTGAATATGTCATTACTGCTTTACTTAATTTAGATATGAACCTTTTAGAACAACAAGAAAAATTTACCCTAGGAATAGTAGGGCTTGGAAACGTAGGTAAGCGTTTGGCATATATGGCCCAGTTGCTTGGTTGGAATGTGATTGGCTTTGATCCATATGTGCAGTTAGATTCAATTAAAAATGTAAGTTTAGTAACTCTTTTGCAACAAGCTAATGCAATTTCAATTCATGTGCCTTTAACCAAAAATGGTGAACATGCGACGTATCATCTGTTTAATGAGCAAACGTTTGCTGCACTTCAACCGAACACGATTTTAATTAATAGTGCGCGTGGTCCAGTCGTGAAAGAAGCTGCTTTAATCGAAGATATTCAGCGTACCCAGCGTAAAGTGGTGCTTGATGTATTTGAGCATGAACCCGTCATATCTGAAGAGCTTATCGACATGTTGGCTTTGGCGACACCGCATATTGCAGGTTATAGCCTTGAAGGGAAGGCACGCGGTACGCAAATGATTTATGAAGCGTTCTGCCAAAAGTTCGGTTTTGATATAAATAAACGTTTTGAAACGCAGTTGCCTGCATGTGATGACTATTTTTCAGGAAATGATTTAAAGGCAGTGTTAAAGCAAAAATTAGCTCAGATTTATGATATTGCTCAAGATGATGCCAACATTCGTGTCTGTATTAAAGAGGGCAAAGTAGAGCAAAAAGCATTTGATTTATTACGTAAGAATTATCCGCTGCGCCGTGAATGGGCAGCACATGGAGGGCCGCAGGCATGAGTTTAAGTTATCAACCAACTTGTTCAATTGATGCCTTAAAAGCACGTGCTAAGCTCTATAACCAGATTCGTCAATTTTTTGCTGAACGTGATGTCATGGAAGTGGAAACACCGATTGTTTCACAAGCAGGTGTCACCGATGTGCATTTAGCGTCTGTTCAGGCTTTACGTCATATTAATGGCAAATTGCAAACTCAATATTTACAGACTTCTCCAGAGTTTGCCATGAAGCGTTTGTTGGCGAGTGGCAGTGGGCCGATTTATCAAATCTGTAAGGTTTTTCGAGACGATGAGCACGGGCGTAAACACAATAGTGAATTTACCATGCTCGAATGGTACCGCCCGGGTCTAGACTTAAAAGCATTAATGCATGAAACCGCCGATTTATTGCAGACTTGTTTGCAACATCGTTTTGGGGAAGTTCGTCCGTTTATTTTAAGTTATAAACATGCTTTTCAAGATCGCCTCGATATCAACCCTTTACAAGCGACATTGAAGCAACTCAAAGATACGGCAAATCGTGTGGGATTAAATCTTGATTTAGGCGATGACCGCCTAGCTTACATGGATTTATTATTTTCTCATTTTGTGGAGCCAAGTCTAGGGTTTGATGCGCCTGTCTTTTTAACTGACTTTCCACCAGAAATGGCGTCTTTAGCAAAAGTGAAAGTTGATGAAGATGGGGAAGAGGTCGCAGCACGTTTTGAGGTTTATATTGAAGGTCTAGAGCTTGCCAATGCTTACGATGAATTGCTCGATGCAGAGGTGTTACGTTCACGCTTTGAAGCAGACAATGCTGAGCGTGCTAAGCAAGGCCTTCATGTTATGCCTTTAGATGAACACTTGTTAGCAGCTTTGCCTCATATGCCAGAATGTTCAGGAATTGCTTTAGGTATAGACCGCTTACTCATGGTTGCAATGGATCAGGTCAAAATTGAAAAAGTCATTACATTCCCAGCAGAAATTGCTTAAAAACTGACAAATAAAAAAGCCACAATATTGTGGCTTTTTTATTGAGGGTTTATTTAGCTTAAGCTTGTTGAATACCAGCAACAACCCAGTCTTGCTGAGAACCAGCAGGTTTAACAAAGTGCCAGATTTCAGTAAATGGTTGCGGCAAGCTGTTTAAATCTTCACTCACAGTACCAGTGAAGCGTACGCTTACAACGTATTGACCATTTTCAGTTGCGCTGTCTACAACCATCGCATTCAGATTGCTAAATTCAGCAACGTCTTGATCTTGGTTTTCCATGATGTCGTTATACATAGAACTATAAAGTTCTGGTGTTAAGTAACGGCGAATTTCTTCAATGTTACTTGCAGTGTTCATCGACTGGATGTGATTAAAACGTTGACGTGCAATACGTAAGAAAGCAGCAGGTTCACTACCATCTGGAAGTTGATTGCCATTGCTCGTTGTTGCACCGCCAAAAGGAGCTTGGGTTGCTGCACCGCCACCAACAGATTGACCAAAGATATTTGTATTATCTCCAGCATTACGTGGTGTCGCTTGTGGTGCAGCAGAACGACCAAATGGGTTCTGACCGTCGTTATTTGGTGCGTAAGGATTATTAGCTGCTAATTTTTTTTTTGCGCCCAATTTGCGGAAAACAAAAAAGGCTAAAGCAGCTGCAAGTAATACCCAAAGCCAGCTAGGAATTCCACCTTTTTTCTCTTCTTGTTGGGCTTGAGCAGCTTGTTCATTTCCAGGTTGTGTTGCTTGCTGTTCAGTTGATGTTGATTTGTCATCAGCTAAAGCATTTGCTGCAACAGCACCTACGGCAGCACCAGCCACACCAGCCGCAACCATTGAACCAACACCAGGACCTGATCTTTGAGGTGCCGTAGCAGGTTGTTGAGCAGGAGTCACTTGACGAGGTTGTTGATAAGACTGGCTTGAAGTAGTAGAACGTGCCATACCGTGGCTTTTACCACCACCTGCACGTTTAGCTTCAGCAAGAGGAGAAATTGCTAAAGCAGCCATTAAAATACCGGTAATCAAGCCACGCTGGTGTACTTCCATAGGAAATTCCTGTTTAAAGTTAATTTATAATAGTATTTATGCAGGTATTTACTCTAAATTTCAACCTTAAAAGTATGTTTTTTTATGTCAATTCATCACTGAGTTGCATCGCTTCGGTCAACGCTTCATGCAAGCGGGCAACGGCAATGACTTGAACTCCTGGAATTGCTTTTTGCGGTGCATTACCTCTCGGTAAAATGACATATTTAAAGCCATGTTTTGCAGCTTCTTTTAAACGCTCTTGTCCGTTAGGAACTGGGCGAATTTCACCAGAAAGACCAACTTCACCAAAAACTGCAAGCTGTTGAGGCAACGCTTTAGTACGCAAACTTGAAGCACATGCTAATAAGACAGCCAAGTCAGAACCTGTTTCGGTAATTTTTAGGCCACCTACAATGTTGACATAAACGTCTTGTCCAGTAGTTTGAACACCGCCATGGCGATGCATTACAGCAAGCAGCATATTTAAACGGTTTTGCTCAAGACCCAATGCGACACGTCGTGGTTGACCTTGGGCATCATCTACTAAGGCTTGAACTTCAACTAACAGAGGGCGGGTTCCTTCACGGCTAATCATAACAATTGAACCAGGAATCGCTTCATCATAACGGCTTAAGAAAATAGCAGAAGGGTTGGCAACTTCACGCAAGCCTTTATCTGTCATGGCAAATACGCCAAGTTCGTTCACTGCACCAAAACGGTTTTTAACAGCACGAATCATTCGATAACGTGAGTCTGATTGACCTTCAAAGTAAAGTACACAATCCACCATATGTTCTAAAACACGTGGACCTGCCAGTGCACCTTCTTTGGTCACGTGCCCAACAAGAAATAGCGCCGTGCCACTATTTTTTGCATAGCGTGTAAGTAATGCCGCAGATTCACGAATTTGAGAAACACCACCCGGTGCCGATTGGAGTGTTTCGGTGTAAAGAGTTTGAATCGAATCTAAAATAGCAACCGCAGGCTTTTCTTGTTCTAAAACTTCACAAATTCGCTCAACACAGGTTTCGGCCATGGCTTTTAATTTGTCAGTTGGCAAATCAAGTCTTTGAGCACGAAGAGCAACCTGAGATAACGATTCTTCACCCGTAATATAAAGAGCAGAGCTTTTTGCACTTGCCATGTGGGTCGCTGTTTGTAACAGAATGGTCGATTTACCAATGCCCGGGTCACCGCCAATCAGTACGACTGAACCTGTAACTAAGCCTCCGCCAAGTACGCGATCAAATTCGCTGATACCGGTCTGTAAGCGTGTTTCATGCGAAACTGAAACTTTATTTAGTGTTGTAATATTCGCGACTTGACCTGCATAGCCTCCAATTTTTGGACGTGCGCGGTGAGCAGTGGTCGGCTCAAGTTTGACTTCAGTCAGAGAATTCCATTCACCACACTCTGAACATTGACCAGCCCATTTAAGATGATCGGCACCACATTGCTCGCAACGGTAAACAGTTTTGACTTTGCTCATAAAAAATTGAAATTTTGCTCGATATTATATAAATATAGTTCTTAGGAAGTTCTTCATTCTTGTTTCCTGAAATTTTCGTAAAAGATAATGAGGAAATTTGAAGGGTATTTCTAAGGAACTAGTAAGGGAAAGACGTCAAAAATAACACGATATAGGATTTTTACAAGTCAGATAGAGTTTGTTTTAAATGGATATAAAAATCTAATCGATCCCCAAGGAAGGTGTTTTTACTGATGTATGTATCTAACTGTTTATTATAGATATGGCATGGATATTGCTGAAGTGAAAAACGAACAAAATAATATGAGTATTGTATCTTAAAGATACAAAAGGTTGATATCTATGAGTGCAGCAGAAATTGTTGATTGGGTAAATAGCATAATTTGGAGTAAAGGGCTTATTTATCTGTGCTTAGGTGCAGGTTTATTTTTTTCTATTTTGACAAGGTTTGTTCAAGTACGCCAAATGAAGGAAATGGCTAGACTTTTAATAAAAGGTACTTCTTCAGAACAAGGGATTTCATCTTTTCAGGCTTTAGCGGTTTCATTATCAGGGCGAGTAGGTGTAGGTAATATTGCTGGTGTAGCGGCAGCAATTGGTTTCGGTGGACCTGGTGCTGTTTTTTGGATGTGGTTAGTTGCATTTTTAGGAGCAGGCACTGCATATGTAGAGTCAACTCTAGGGCAAATCTATAAAGTTGAATATCAAGGACAATATCGTGGTGGCCCTGCTTTTTATTTTGATAAAGGCTTAGGTCAGCGTTGGTTAGGCGTTGTGTTTGCTATAGCAGCGATTGTTTCTTGTGGTTTGTTCTTACCAGGGATCCAAGCAAATGCTGTGGGTAAGGCATTTACACAGATTACAGGTGAAGGAGCAATTATATTTGGCGATATTGGGTTATTTAAGCTTGTTGCACTTGTAGTCATTGTTGGTTTACTTGCTATCATTATTTTTGGTGGGATCAAACGAATTGCACGTTTTGCTGAATTTGTGGTTCCTTTCATGGCAGCTGGTTACATTTTAATGGCTGTCGTTATCGTTATTGCTAATATTCATGAATTACCTGGTGTAATTAAATTAATTTTTGAAGATGCTTTTTCTCCTATGGCAGGCCTTGGTGCTGCGATCGGTTGGGGCGTAAAACGTGGTGTTTATTCAAATGAGGCGGGACAAGGAACTGGTCCTCATGCCGCGGCTGCTGCAGAAGTTCAGCATCCTGCTCAGCAAGGTTTTGTACAAGCATTCTCCGTTTATGTAGATACTTTATTCGTATGCTCTGCAACAGCATTCATGATCTTAATTACCGGCAAATATAATGTGCAAGGAACATTAGAAGCTGGTCAATTCATTGTGCAACATGTTGGAGCTACTGTAGAAATAGGTTCTCCTGCATTTACCCAGATGGCAGTGAGCACAATGTTTGGTAATTTTGGTCAAATCTTTGTTGCTTTAGCGGTTTTCTTCTTTGCATTCACCACCATAGTTGCTTACTACTATATTGCTGAAACCAATATTACTTACCTAAGTTATATTACAAAATCTCCATCATTATTATTTGTGACCAAGTGCTTTATTATTTTATCAGTATCTTATGGGGTATTAAGTGCAACTGGCTATATATGGGGAATTGGCGATATCGGTGTAGGTTTAATGGCATGGATTAATATCGTTGGCATTATAGTGACTTATTTTGTTTGGAAACCAACGATTAAAGCACTAAAAGATTACGAGGAGCAGCAAAAAGCTGGAGTAAAAGAATTCACATTTGATCCTGTTAAATTAGGAATAAAAAATGCGACATTCTGGGAAGAAAGACTGAAGAATAAGCAAAAGTAAATTTTTAAAAGATTACTGTATTTTTTGTCTCTTCATCAAAAAGGCTACCTCATCGGTAGCCTTTTTATATAGGTTGGAGTTAAACAAGTGCGACAAAAGTTGACTTGATAGTCCGTTGTATTGCAGAAGGCTTGTGCGTATTATCGGCCCTAATTGTATGTAGCTTAAAGTCATTAGCAATACAGACAAATATTGGTTAGCTGAAAAGTTGTCAAAAAATATACATTTAAAAGATACCTGCAAATGGTGCGATATCGTCTTTTTGATTTGATTTTAGCTAACGGACTAAAAAAATTACTGGAGTGTATTTATAAAATGTCGAATCAAAATCTGAGCGAGCCTCATGAACAAGGTGAGCTCCATCGAAGCCTCTCCAATCGGCATTTACAGCTGATCGCGATTGGTGGTGCTATTGGTACCGGATTATTTATGGGATCAGGCAAAACAATTAGCCTCGCTGGTCCGTCGATCTTATTCATTTATTTGATTATTGGTGTGATGGTGTTTTTTGTCATGCGTGCGCTTGGCGAATTACTTCTTTCAAATCTTGCCTATAAATCATTTATTGACTTCACAACAGATTTAATCGGTCCATGGGCAGGTTATTTCGTCGGATGGACCTACTGGTTATGTTGGATTACGATTGGTATCGCCGATCTGTCTGCAATTATCTATTACTTACAGTTCTTCAATAATGGTCTGCCTTTCTCACCTGTCGAAGGGGCGATGATCAGTGTTGCGGCTATTGTATTTATTATGGGTTTGAACCTACTGACAGTACGTTTATTTGGTGAGTTAGAGTTCTGGTTTGCGCTCATTAAGATTCTTGCGATTATTATTTTAATTGCTGTGGGTCTATGGATGATTTTTACTGGCTTTACTTCGAGTACTGGTGAAGTTGCTTCATTTACTCATCTTTGGGCGAATGGTGGTTTCTTCCCAACAGGCGTACATGGTTTCTTAGCTGGTTTCCAGATTGCAATCTTTGCCTTCGTTGGTGTAGAACTTGTGGGAACAACAGCTGCCGAAACGAAAGATCCAGCCCGTAACTTACCAAAAGCAATTAACTCAATCCCAATTCGTATCATTATTTTCTATGTGTTCGCATTAATTATTGTAATGTCAGTAACACCATGGAATAAAATTGATCCGGCGATCAGTCCATTTGTAAACTTGTTTAGTCAAGCTGGTGTTGCAGCTGCAGCGATCTTGATGAACTTGGTGGTGTTGTCTTCAGTAATGTCATCAATGAACAGTGGCGTGTTTTCAACAAGCCGTATGTTGTTTGGTTTATCGCGTGAAGATCAGGGACCCAAAGCTTTTGGTAAATTGAATAGACGTGCGGTACCTGCAAATGCATTGTATTTTTCTGCTGCGTGTTTGCTGTTAGGTGCAGCATTACAGTATTTCGTACCCAATACCGTTGAAGCATTTACGCTCGCAACAACACTTTCAACGATTTTGTTCATTTGCGTGTGGTTACTTATTATCTGGAGTTATATCCGTTATTACACTACACGTCCTGAGCTACACGCAAAATCAACATTTAAATTGCCGGGCGGTCTATTTACATGTTGGATCACGATTATTTTTTTTATTGGTATGATTTACGTGTTGTCTTTAGAGCCAGATACGTTTAAAGCGCTTAAAGTCAGCCCAATTTGGTTTATTATCTTGATCATTGGTTATTTCTTCTTCTATAAACCGCGTCATAAAAAGTAATTAAATTTATTTAGTTATGATCAAACGCCGGCTGAAAAGCTGGCGTTTTTTATGCATATTGTTTTTCTCTTTAAGTTTACTCTTTAGCCGCCTGCATGATCACGGTATACTGCATCGAATTGTTTAAATCAGGTGCTCAGATGCGTCGTGTCATTTGCCTCATCAGTTTATTGAGCAGCAGTATTTTGCTAAGCGCTTGCGGTCAGTCAGGAGCATTACAGCTACCTTCTGATCCGAATTATGACAAACGCGCGAAATACTTGCTCTATCGTAATAAAGAACAGAAACAAGTTGTGCAACAGGATGAACAAGCTGATCAGCCAGTTGAATCATCAGCCCCAACCCAAACAACTTCACCTTAAGCTTTGAAATAAGGACACATTCATGAGTTTCACTCGCATTAATGGAGTATTGCACGCAGAGCAATGTTCTATGGAGCAGCTTGCGCAGCAATTTGGCACACCTTTGTATGTTTATTCAAAAGCAGCTTTTGAAAAACATTACTTAGATATGGATCGTGCTTTTGATTTTATTGATCATCAAATCTGTTTTGCGGTGAAGTCTAACTCAAATTTAGCTGTTCTTAATGTATTGGCAAAACTTGGTGCTGGTTTTGATATCGTATCAGGTGGTGAGCTTGCACGTGTTTTAAAAGCGGGTGGAGATGCATCTAAAGTTGTTTTTTCTGGCTTGGGTAAAACTGAAGCTGATATTGAAACATCGTTAAATGTAGGCATTGCTTGCTTTAATGTAGAGTCTTATGCCGAACTAGATCGTCTTCAAAAAGTTGCAGCTCGTCTAGGCAAAAAAGCGCCGATTTCCTTACGTGTAAATCCAGACGTAGATGCAAAAACACATCCTTATATTTCAACAGGCCTTAAAGAAAATAAATTTGGTATTCCAAGTGATACCGTTTATGAAACTTATCAATATGCGGCATCTTTACCAAACCTTGAAATCATTGGAATTGACTGCCACATTGGTTCGCAATTAACCGAGACTAAACCATTTGTTGATGCTTTAGATCGTGTCATGGTGATGATCGAAGAGTTGAAAAAACTTGGTATCAATCTTAAACATATTGATATCGGTGGTGGTTTAGGTGTTTGTTATAAAGATGAAACACCACCAAGTGTTGAAGAATATGCAAATTCAATGAAACCTGCTTTAGAAAAGCTAGGTCTCAAGGTTTATATGGAACCGGGCCGTAGCATTAGTGCAAATGCAGGTGTGCTTTTAACCAAAGTGGATTTACTCAAACCAACGAGCCATCGTAATTTTGCCATTATTGATGCAGCAATGAATGATTTAATTCGCCCTGCTTTATATGAAGCTTGGATGGATATCCAACCTGTGGTGCCAAGTTCAGATACTGAAGAAAAAACCTGGGATCTCGTGGGTGCAATCTGTGAGACAGGTGACTTCATTGGTAAAGATCGTTCATTGGCTTTAAAAGAAAATGACTTATTAGCTGTTCTTGGCGCTGGTGCTTATGGTTTTGTAATGAGTTCAAATTACAATACACGTGGACGTGCCGCAGAAGTGATGGTGACTGGCGATAAAGCTCATTTAATTCGTGAGCGTGAAACGGTTGAGTCGCTTTGGGAAAAAGAAAGTTTATTGCCTGAGGAGTAAATGAAATGTTGTTAGAATTTACTAAAATGCATGGCCTAGGTAATGACTTTATGGTGGTTGATCTAATCAGCCAACGTGCTTATTTAGATACAGAAACAATTCAACGCTTAGCTGATCGCCATTTCGGTATTGGTTTTGATCAGCTTTTAATTGTTGAACCACCTGATTTGCCGGAAGCAGATTTTAAATACCGTATTTTTAATGCTGATGGTTCTGAAGTTGAACAATGTGGTAACGGTGTGCGCTGTTTTGCTCGCTTTGTACATGAGCGTCATTTAACCACGAAAACTAGTATTACTGTTCAAACCAAAGCAGGGATTGTTAAACCTGAACTGGGGCAAAATGGTTGGGTTCGCGTGAATATGGGCTACCCGAAATTCTTGCCGAATGAAATTCCATTTATTGCTGAACAACCTGAAGCTTTATATACACTTGAGTTAGCCAACGACCAAAACATCAGTATTGATGTGGTCAATATGGGCAATCCTCACGCTGTAACGATTGTTCCAGATGTACTCACAGCAGATGTTGCTGGCATTGGTCCACAAGTTGAGTCACATAAACGTTTCCCTGAGCGTGTGAATGCTGGCTTTATGCAAATCATTGATGAAAAGCATGTACGTTTACGTGTATTTGAACGCGGTGTAGGTGAAACCCTTGCATGTGGCACAGGGGCTTGTGCTGCTGCGGTAAGTGGTATGCGCCGTGGTTTACTTGCTAACTCAGTTGAAGTTGAACTTGCTGGTGGTAAGCTACAAATCGAATGGCAAGAAGGCGATGTGGTCTGGATGACTGGTCCAACAACTCATGTATATGATGGGCGTTTGGATTTACGTTATTTCCAAGGTTAATCGCGTAACCTAAAAAGAAGCCTCTTTCATCAGCTAAAGTGATAAAAGAGGCTTTCTTTATATGTAGAATAATTTTTTAATTTTATTACTTTATAAAAATATGAATAATTTAATTTTCTTACCCGGTGCATCAGGCAGTACGACATTTTGGCATCCCTTAATTGAAAAATTACCTCCGCATTACCGTACAAAAAATATTGGTTATCCAGGCTTTGGAGATACACCAGAATCTGTAGGTATTAAAAATTTTAAAGACCTAACAAATCATGTGGTTGATCAAATTAATGAAGAATCTGTAATTGTTGCGCAATCTATGGGTGGCATTTTTGCTGTTTCGGCAGCATTGCAAAAACCTCAGCTGGTGAAAGGGCAGGTTTTGATTGCAACTTCTGGTGGAATCAACCTTGAAAGATTTAATGTGCAAGACTGGCGAGAAGCATATCGCCAAGCATTTTTAAAATATCCAGATTGGTTTATCACTACTAATGCCAACTACGAAGAGTTTTTATCAGATATAAACATTGAAACTTTATTAATCTGGGGCGATGACGATCCAGTAAGCCCCGTTCAGGTAGGTCAATATTTAAATCAAAAGTTTGAAAAATCGACGTTATATGTTGTGAAAGGTGGCGACCATCAATTAGCAGAAAAACATGCCGATGAAGTTTCAGTTCAAATAAAAATCTACTTAGAAAAACTAACATAAGTTTTTAAGTTTTATTTAGCGTGCTATCTATCAGCACGCTTTTTAAAATTTATCTTTTACTCAAAGCCAATTTCAAAGCAAACAACACAAAAATACTGCCTGTAATTCGGTCCATATATTTCACAAATTTGGGTTGCTTAAGATAACGTGACAGTGGCTGCATAGCCAAAATTAATAAAATTGACTATAAGGTTCCAATGACGACATGAATCATCACAAGCCCCATAATCCAAGTGACAGCCGATGCTTGTGGTGGAATAAATTGTGGAAGAAATGAAATATAAAAAATACCAACTTTGGGATTAAGTAAGTTACCCAAAAAACCGTTAATAAACCAATTCTGTGAAGAAGGGACATTTGAGTTGCTTTCTTGCATATCTGCAAGTTGGCTACGCGGTTTTAAAATCATATTCAAACCTAACCATGCTAGATAAGCTGCTCCCATCCATTTCAGAATATTAAAAGCGAGATCAGATGCCATGAGCAAAGCACCTAGACCACATGCAACCACAATTCCCCATACAATACAGCCAAGGCTAATGCCGACCGCTGCTTGAAACGCTTTCGATTTACCTTCAAGCGTTGCTGTACGAATAATTAAAGTCGTATCTAAACCAGGGGTCAGTGTAAGTAAGGTAATCGCAATTAAATAAGGAATGAGTATGGTGATCATGGCAGCAAGGTCCAATGAATACTTGGTTTAAATTGTAATATATAAATTAGATCAGCATTAGGTTGTGCGGTATTAAATTTCCTGAACAACTACTTTTTGATACACTGAAAAAATAAAATGAGCAAATAAATGGAGAGCAATTTGGATTTTGGATTACAGCTGCTCTCAATGTGGTTAAAAGAAAGAAAAATTCAGAACCAGTCTGAGCATACAATTACAGCTTATGAAAGAGATGTTAAAAGCTTTCTTGAGTTCTGTGAGCTCAAACAAATTGATTTAAGAAATATTGAAGCTTCAGATTTACGTGAATATTTGGCCCAGCGTGTTGAGCAGGATCAGTTAAGTTCAAGCAGTATGCAGCGTCATCTCACGTCAATTCGCCAGTTTATGAAATGGGCTGAACAAGGAAAATATCTTGAAATTAACCCTACTGATGACTTTAAGTTAAAACGTCAGCCTAGACCCTTGCCGGGTATGATCGACATAGAAACGGTTAATCAGATTTTAGATCAGCCTGTGCCTGAAAAACCAATTGATCAGCAATTGTGGTTACGTGATAAAGCCATGCTCGAGTTACTTTACTCAAGTGGTTTGCGTCTGGCTGAACTGCAAGGTTTAACAATTAAAGATATCGATTTTAACCGTCAACTGGTACGTATTACAGGTAAAGGAAATAAAACCCGGATTGTACCATTTGGGAAAAAGGCGAAAGAAAGCCTATTGAATTGGCTGAAAATTTACAAAATCTGGAAAGGCCATTTTGATCAAAATGCTTTTGTTTTTATTTCTCAAAGAGGTGGTGTGTTAACTCCACGGCAAATTGAAAAGCGTGTAAAGCTTCAAGCGCAAAGAGCAGGTGTAAATGTCGATTTACATCCTCATTTATTACGGCATTGTTTTGCTAGCCATATGTTATCAAGTAGTGGTGATTTGCGATCAGTACAAGAAATGTTAGGCCACAGTAATTTGTCTACGACACAAATTTATACGCATATCGATTTTGATCATTTGGCGCAAGTCTATGATCAAGCTCATCCGAGAGCACAAAAGAATGAATAGATTTAAGAACGATCTTAATAATAAAGTTGATTAAAATGGCAAGTCTTATACGAATGTAGACATCATTTGTATTTTTTTAGAAATTTGTTTAAGAGAAATAGGGGAAATAGTCAAATTGACCATTTTGATCTTGAGATATTTTGTCGGTACCCCTGAGTCAAAAACATCTAATCTCGATTATTTTAAGGCGATCTTATGTTTCTGACTAATAAGCTAAATAAGATAAAAAGATAATAAAAATCAATATATAAAATAGAGTGCAAAAAGAACGAAATAGCACCGAATAAGGCATAATATTTTTTTTATGAACTGATGGTTTCATTTTTTTTGTGCTGTTCTGGAAAATTGTGACTTGACCGAAATGCCAAACACATTGCAAGATAGGGTACCTAAAAAATTTTAATTGAAGAGTTAATATACTTTTCTCAACATTTACTTTTGCTAGAACAGCCGAGGATTACATGAAGGCTCTTGTTGCTGTAAAACGCGTGGTTGATGCCAACGTCAAAGTTCGTGTTAAGCCGGACAATAGTGGGGTTGACCTAACTAACGTTAAAATGTCAATTAACCCATTTTGTGAAATCGCAGTGGAAGAAGCGGTTCGCTTAAAAGAAAAAGGAACAGTATCAGAAATCGTTGTTGTTTCTGTAGGTCCTAAAGAAGCTCAAGAACAAATCCGTTCTGCAATGGCTTTGGGTGCAGACCGCGGTATTTTAGTTGAAACCACTGATGAAATTGGCGCTTTAGAAGTTGCTAAAATTTTAAAAGGTGTTGTTGATGCTGAAAAACCAGAACTTATCCTTCTTGGTAAACAAGCAATTGATGATGACTCTAACCAAGTAGGTCAAATGCTTGGCGCATTATTAGGTGCGGGCCAAGGTACATTCGCTTCTGAAGTGAAAGTTGATGGCGGCAAAGTACAAGTAACTCGTGAAGTTGACGGTGGTTTACAAACTGTTGAACTGGCACTTCCTGCAATCATTACAACTGACTTGCGTTTGAATGAGCCACGTTATGCAGCATTGCCTAACATCATGAAAGCTCGTAAGAAGCCACTTGATACTAAAGCTCCTGCTGATTATGGCGTTACAGCTGGTACTAAGCTTAAAACTGTTAAAGTTGAAGCTCCAGCAGAACGTAAAGCTGGCGTACAAGTGAAATCTGTAGATGAGCTTGTTGAAAAATTGAAAAATGAAGCGAAAGTGATCTAATACGGAAGGATAAAATCATGAGTATTTTAGTTATCGCTGATCACAACAACCAAGTACTTAACGGTGCTACTTTAAACGTTGTTGCTGCAGCACAAAAAATCGGTGGTGATATTACTGTATTAGTTGCTGGTTCTGGTGCTCAGGCAGTTGCTGATGCTGCTGCTAAAGTTGCTGGTGTAAGCAAGGTTTTACTTGCTGACAATGCTGCTTATGCAAACCAGTTAGCTGAAAACGTAGCTGCTTTAGTTGCTGATTTAGCTAAAGGTTACAAATACGTATTAGCTGCTTCTACAACAACTGGTAAGAACATTCTTCCACGCGTTGCTGCTCTTCTTGATGTAAGCATGATCACAGACATTATTTCTGTTGAATCTGCAAATACATTCAAGCGTCCGATTTATGCAGGTAACGCGATTGCGACTGTTCAATCTGACGAAGCAATCATTGTAGGTACAGTTCGTGGTACTGCTTTTGATCCAGTAGCTGCTGAAGGTGGTTCTGCTGCGGTTGAAGCAGTAAGTGAAGCGAAAGATGCAGGTATTTCTCATTTTGTATCTGAAGAAATCGTTAAGCTTGATCGTCCAGAATTAACTGCGGCTCGCATCGTAGTTTCTGGTGGTCGTGGTGTAGGTTCTGGTGAAAACTACCATAAAGTACTTGATCCTTTAGCTGACAAGCTTGGTGCAGCACAAGGTGCTTCACGTGCGGCAGTTGATGCGGGCTTTGTACCTAATGACTTCCAAGTGGGTCAAACTGGTAAAATCGTTGCGCCTGACCTTTATGTTGCTGTAGGTATTTCTGGTGCGATCCAGCATTTAGCTGGTATGAAAGATTCTAAAGTTATTGTTGCAATCAACAAAGACGAAGAAGCGCCAATCAACAGTGTTGCTGACTACTGGTTAGTTGGTGATTTGAACACTGTAGTACCAGAGTTAGTAAGCAAGTTGTAATTTACAGCTTGTCACTTATTCGAAAAACGCCCTTGTGCTATAAATAGCCAAGGGCGTTTTTTATTTAGATCATCATTATGAATATTAATTATTCCGCTTCCATAGAGGCCCACCAATTGCATCAATCACTTGTAAGATTGGCACGGGCAGATATGGCACGAGATTATTTATGTATTCGTTCGAAAAATCAGCATGGACTGTCTAATATTAAAGTTAGTCAGTTGCACATGGGATTTATTTTATATGGGCAACAACAATTAAATCTTCAAACAAAACAAATCAATTTTAATGCCGGCGATCTATACATTATAAAACCCGATACGGTTATCGATGTAGTTAATTTGCCTGATCCTATAACGGGTGAATATCTCACTATTCTTGTGCCTATGTGTGACGAAGTCATTCAAGCTGCACAAATGATTTGGGCTAAGCCAGTTGTAGATAGAACTGAAGCAATATTAAAGTTTTCAATTGATGATTTCGCTACATCTTTAGCTGACTGGCAAACGGCTTTATTTAATCATGATGTGGTGAAAGCACGTTTATGTATTACCACTATACTTGTACAGTTATGCCAACAGCATTGTTCAGATGTGTTAATTGTACCGCCACCTAAATTGACAAAAATCATTCATGATTGGGTCATAGAGAATCCACAGCACCATTGGCAGTCTAGTGAGTTTGAAATGCGACTAGGTTTGAGCAGTGCGACACTGCGCCGTAAGCTTAGCCATGAAGACACATCCTTAAGAGAAACGGTTACCCACGCACGGCTTACTTTTGCACTTGAGCTGTTGTATTCGAAAAAATTACCTATGAAAACTATTGCGGCAAAATCTGGGTACCAGTCTGTTGCTATTTTTCGTGATCGCTTTGTAGAGCGTTATGGTATAGATCCTGCTGTTCTAGCTGCCGAATAAGTCAATTTGAGCGTTTCTTATAGTTTATTGAGCGATTTAAGCAGATCAAAACCAATAGAGTTAAAGTATGAAGATACCAAGGACTCTATGATGAAATCATTAAAATCACTTACGATATTATTACTGCTGAGTGCCAGTACAGTTATCCATGCAGAACAAACGCCAAGTGTACATCAAGTCGATGGTTACTTTTTACAACCAGTAGGCAACCTTAAGGTAACAGCATTGTTTGATGGGGAACTGGGACTGCCTCGTAGTGATTTACTAGGTATTTCAGCTGAAAAAGCCAATCGACTGTTTGCAGAAAACTTTGTTCCTGTAGATGAGCATAATCAGATTGTCACAGATTTCTCTGCCTATCTTGTTCAAACACCCACACAAAATATTTTAATTGATGCTGGCACTGCAAAATGTTTTGGTCCAACCTTGGGTCATGTACGTGAAAATTTAAAGAACGCAGGCGTACAGCCTGAACAAATAGATACCATCTTGATTACACATGCTCATCCTGATCATTTATGCGGTATTACACTTGATGGCAAAATGGCTTATCCGAATGCGAAAGTTTATCTGGCTAAAGAGGATGTAGATTTTTGGACATCACCAGCGAATGAAGCAAAAGCTACCGATTTTTTTAAGCCAATATTTAAAATGACGAGAGATGCATTGCAGCCATATCAAAAGGCAGGGCAACTCGTCGCTTTTACCAAAACTTCTTTTAACGTACCGAATGTTCAACTCATCGTTACTCATGGTCATACTGAAGGTCATTCTTCATATTTAGTAGATGGACAAAACGGTCAAAAGTTCTTAGGTCTAGGTGATGTTGTGCATTATGGTGCAGTACAGTTTCCTTATCCTGAAGCAAGCTACAAACCCGATACTCACTCGGATCAGGCTATAGCTGTTCGTAAAAGTATTTTTGAACAAGCCTATAAAAACCAATGGTGGGTAGGGGCAGCACATATCGCTTTTCCTGGTATTGGACACATTGGCAAAGGCTCAAAAGGATATCAGTGGATTCCTGCTCAATATCGGCCTACAAAATGACATTTCAAACCTATTATTTAAAGAACTTAAAAGAATAATAGATTTACGGCAAAACAAATATGTTGAAGCTAAATATTATTTATTTTGGCTAATAAACTAAGTTTTGTTCTTAAGATTAGATGAAAAGTGCTCTAAAGAGAGCACTTTTATGTTGTCTATATTTTGGTCGAACTGTTGAGTTTTAAGAAATACATTTAAAACTAGAATTCTCTAATTTTAACTTATTAATTCTAATGAAATTTTTATTGTAAAAAAATGCTATTTTCAGATTGCTAAACTCCCAGTTAACGAGCAGTTTGTGCTATACTATACAGCTATATTTTTTTCGATTTTAGTTCAGTTTTCAGAACTAAATTTTTTGCAAGATCAAGACATATTAGCAGATGGAAATTTCTATCTGTAAGAAGGAGTATGCATGAGCGTATCGGAAATCCGACCGATTGCCATTGAGGATGAACTCAAGCATTCATATTTAGATTACGCAATGAGTGTAATCGTATCTCGTGCATTGCCGGATGTGAGAGACGGTCTGAAACCTGTTCACCGTCGTGTGCTATTTGCCATGCACGAATTGGGCAATGACTATAACAAAGCCTACAAGAAATCTGCACGTGTTGTTGGGGACGTAATCGGTAAATATCACCCTCATGGTGACTCAGCTGTTTATGAAACTATTGTACGTATGGCTCAGGATTTTAGCTTACGTTATTTATTGGTAGATGGTCAGGGTAACTTCGGTTCGATCGATGGTGATAGCGCGGCTGCAATGCGTTATACCGAAGTCCGTATGACTAAGTTAGCGCACGAGCTTCTTGCAGATCTAGAAAAAGACACAGTTGACTGGGAAGATAACTACGACGGATCTGAGCGTATTCCTCAGGTGCTTCCAACACGTGTTCCTAACCTGTTAATTAATGGCGCTGCTGGTATTGCCGTAGGTATGGCAACCAACATGGCACCGCATAACATGACAGAAGTTGTGAATGCATGCTTAGCTTATGCTGACAATCCGAATATCTCGATTGAAGGATTGATGGAATACATTACTGGTCCTGATTTCCCTACAGGCGGTATTATTTACGGTAAATCAGGTATTGTTGATGCTTACCGTACGGGTAAAGGCCGACTACACATTCGTGGTAAGTACCATTTCGAAGAAGATGAAAAGACAGGCCGTACAACCATCGTCTTTACTGAAATTCCATATCAAGTTAACAAGGCAAGAGTTATTGAACGTATTGCCGAGTTAGTTAAAGAGAAAAAACTTGAAGGTATTTCAGAGCTTCGTGATGAGTCTGACAAAGACGGTATGCGTATTGCGATTGACTTGAAACGTGGTGAAAACGCAGAAGTCGTTGTAAATAACTTATTCTTAAATACACAGCTTGAAAACTCATTCAGCATCAACATGGTTTGTCTTGATAACGGACAACCAAAATTGATGAATCTGAAAGATATTATTGCGGCATTTATTCGTCACCGCCAAGAAGTAGTGACACGCCGTACCATGTTCGAATTACGTAAAGCACGTGAACGTGGTCATATCTTAGAAGGCTTAACTGTTGCTTTAGCCAATATTGATGAAATTATTGAAACCATCAAAACTTCTGCTAACCCAGCTGAAGCGCGCGAGCGTTTACTAGCGGGTGAGTGGGCTGGTGGTGGCGTTATTTCTTTACTTGAAAAAGCTGGCGCTATTTCTGTTCGCCCAGATGAAATCGAAGGTGAAAACCCAGATCGTCCATTTGGTCTAACTGAATCAATTTACCGTTTATCACCAACGCAAGTGGGTGCAATTTTAGAATTGCGTTTACATCGTTTAACGGGTCTTGAGCAAGACAAATTACATGCAGAATATACTGAAATTTTAGGTCAAATTGCTGAACTTACGGCAATTCTTAATGATTTCAATTTATTGATGGCTGTGATTCGTGAAGAATTAGCGCAAGTACTACAACAGTATGGTGATGGTCGTCGTACAGAAATTATTGAATCACGTATTGATTTTAGCCGTGAAGATTTAATTCCTGAAGAACAAGTTGTATTAACGGTTTCACAAACAGGTTATGCAAAAACTCAACCACTTTCAGACTATCAGGCTCAGCGCCGTGGTGGACGTGGTAAGTCTGCAACCTCAATGAAAGATGATGACTTTATTCAACATCTGATTGTGGCTTCAAACCATGCGACTGTACTCTGCTTTACTAACGTAGGTAAAGTGTATCGTCTTCGCGTATTTGAAGTGCCTCAAGCATCACGTGGTGCTAAAGGCCGTCCGATTGTAAACTTGTTACCTTTAGATGCGAATGAAACAGTAACAGCTATCTTGCCGTTAACTGAGTTCCCAGAAAACCATTATGTATTTATGGCGACAGCTTCAGGTACGGTTAAACGTGTTGATTTGGAGCAGTTTGCTAACATTCGTTCAAATGGCTTACGTGCAATTGAATTGAATGAAGAAGATACCTTGATTGGTGTTGCGATTACTGATGGTAATCAGCAAATCATGTTGTTCTCGAATGAAGGTAAGGCAATTCGTTTTGCAGAAACTGATGTGCGTTCAATGGGTCGTACTGCTAAAGGCGTCCGTGGTATGCGTGTTAGCTTTGCAAGCAGCACTTTAAGTGAAGAAGATGCAGAAGTTGAAAATGATGAATCTGATGACAACGAAGATTCAGCAGATTTAAATGTCGTAAGTCGCATCGTATCGCTTGTTGTTGTTCCTGAAACGGGCGAAGTGTTGTGTGCGAGTGCCAATGGTTATGGTAAACGTACTCCTGTAAATGACTTCCCAACCAAAAAACGTGGTGGTAAGGGCGTTATTGCGATTAAGACAAGTGAACGTAATGGTGAGCTTGTAGGTGCAGTATCTATTGATGAAAGCAAAGAACTGTTGCTTATTTCTGATGGTGGTACATTAGTTCGTACTCGTGCTGCTGAAGTTGCAATGACTGGTCGTAATGCACAAGGTGTTCGTCTGATTCGTTTAAGCGAAGAAGAAACTTTAGTGGGCGTTGTGTCTATTGAAGCTGTCGAAGATGAAGAGGAGTTTCTCGAAGGAGAAGTTGATACTTCAGAAGTAGATGGTGAAGATGCAGTTTCTACGAATGACGATGTGTCAGAAGAGTAAGTCTTAATTAAATAAAAAAAGGAAGCGTAAGCTTCCTTTTTTTATTGGGTTATTCATTTGTTTGAGTGGAAGATAAACACATCATAATTTCGATAATGTAGTGTTTTAACAGATGGATCTTTAGTTGCAAAATTATTAGGCTGACTTACGACAATCAAATCTTGTTTTTGTGTTAAAGCATCTTGAAGCTGTTGCTCACTCCATAAGTATTTTTTGCGTTGTGGTTCAAACAATACCCCATCTTTAATTTCTAAAGAAGCACTATCTGAATGCACTGTATCCCATTGATTCACAATATATACAGGCTGTTTTAGCTGTAAAAGGAAAGGCACATCATAGAAATAGTAATTGTAGAAAACTATTTTTGTTGATGGTGTCATATATTCAGAAAAACTTGTTTGTCCCACATTATTTTTGGTATCTAAAATACGAACGGCAAAGGGGATTGAACTACACAGAACAATTAAACTGATAAAAATATAGTTCAAATAGTTTAATTTCTGCGTTTTATATAACCAGACTAGAGCCAGTGGAAGCATAACCAATAGCGCGCCAATGATATAAATAAATACCGCTTGGTTTTGGAAAAAAGGTTGATGTGCACGTATGAAATGCGGTGTAGCAGCAATACCTATTCCAACAAACATAATAAATATAGGTAAACCCCAAACCTGTAATTTGGTTTTATAGTCACTTTCAATTACATGGTTGATAACAAGAGCCAAGAAAACAGCGAGCGGAGGCACAGCTGGTAAAATATAGCCAGCTAGCTTAGATGGAGGAATAGAGAAGAAAACCGTAACAGAAATAAACCACCATACAAGTAAGGCTAGTAAAGCGGATTTCTTATAATTTTGAAATACGGCTTTAATAGATTGAAATCTACTCGAAAGAATCCACGGTAAAAAACTGACAAATAAAATAAGCAGATAGAAACACCATGGTTGCTTATTATTAAACTCTTTTGAGCTGAATCGACTAAATTGCTGGTCTATAAAGAAATAATGTAAAAATTGAGGGTATTTAAGTTGAACTGCATAGAGCCATGGACTAACCAATAATATAAATAGCAAAATCGCCAAAGGGTTAAGCAATGACGGGATTTTTTTCCATTGTTTGGTGTAAAGCAACCACGGTAAGAGAATCATACCGGGAATTAACACACCAATCAGGCCTTTACTTAAGAACGCAGCCGCGCCTGCAAAATATCCTAAAAATAAAATAGATTTGCGTGCTGAAATTGTGAAATCAACAAAACATAAAACACTGACTGTAATCCATGAAGCAAGCAGTAGGTCATGGTTAATATATTCACTACTACCAAAAAACAGTAAATTGGTGCCTAAAATAATGGCAGTAAGTTGTGCTACACGTTCTGAAATGTGCTTTCTAACGAATAAGAATAGGCTGACGAGCATGAGTGTAGCTGCTAGCACTGGAACTAATCTCAACACCCAAATATGTATACCGAACAGTTCCATAAATATAGAACTTAACCAGTGTAATAGAGGGGGTTTATGCATAAATGGCAAGCTATTGATACGGGGAATCAACCAATCTCCCGACTCAAACATAGATCGACTAATATCTCCGTAGCGTCCTTCATCTGGCACAGAGAGAGGTCTTATCCAAGACAGAACAAATAACCAAATCGGTAAAAATATTAATAAGAATTTGGAACTACGAAGCCATTGCTGCATACATAATCCTTAATGTTGAAATGCAAAAAAACGATTAAGCAAGAAAGTCACAATTGAAGTCAGGACAATAGCCACACAAACCAATGTTGAAACAGGGGCGCTGAAATACAAATTAGAAAGTAAGAGAAAACTCTCATTGAATAAAAAACCTAATCCAGCGACTAATGTAAATTTGGGTAGTGTGCGTCGATGAGAAATATGCTGAGCTTTAAAAGTAAAAATACGATGCCCAAAATAGCTCACCCAATAGGCAAGTAGAAAGGCCACTAAATTGGCATACTGCAATGCAATGTTTCGTTTAAACAAGAGCATGACAATACTGTAGTGTGTAAGTGCCGCTGCGGCCCCAGTCGTGGTAAACCGCGCAAGCTGAAAAATATGGGCAAACATTAGAAACTAGAGAACGTATTTTCGGAGTGAGTGATTGGGTGTTCTTGCTTAATACGAGAATGTTCAGTTGAAACAATATATTTTGGTCGATTTTTAACTTCTGCATAAATTCGGCCAATGTATTCACCTAAAATTCCAATGAATAACAATTGAATGCCACCTAATAGCGTCATACCTGCTGCAAGAGTTGCCCAACCAGGTACAGAAATTCCTTCAATCAGAGTTTTAATAATGATCCAGACACCATAACTCATAGCGCCTAAAGCCAATAGGGCACCTAGATAAATACAAATTCGTAAAGGTAAATCTGAAAACCCAGTTAGACCCGACATTGCCAGATTGAATAATGACTTTACGTTAAAACTAGAACGACCATGTTGACGTTCTTGCTCCGAGAAATTGATTCCGATACTTTTAAAACCGACCCATGCATAGAGGCCTTTCATATAGCGATTTTTTTCTGGTAATTGTTTAATCGCCTCGACAACTTTTGCATCTAGAAGTCTAAAGTCACCAGCACTTTCAGGAATATCAATAGGCGAGCTTAAGTTTAATATGCGGTAATAACCGTGGGTTAAGGTTCGTTTTAACCATGATTCAGTAGTACGATTACGAATGCCATAAACCATGTCATAACCATTTTTCCAAAGGTTAATCATGGTCGGAATAGCTTCAAAAGGATGTTGAAAGTCAGCATCAATGAGTAGCGCAACTTCACCATTTACATGGTCTAAACCTGCGCTTAAAGCAGCTTCCTTACCAAAATTTCGTGATAATTCCAGTACAACTAAAGGATAATCTTCGATCATCGTTTGCAAGATCGGAATAGTATCGTCCTTACTGCCATCATCGACCACAATAATTTCATAGCTAAGATTTTGTTGCTTTAAGCTGTTTGCTAAAGCTGGAATAAATGTCTTTAAATTCTCTGCTTCGTTATAAGCGGGAACAACGCAGGATAAAAAAGGTTTTGTGCTCATTGCATTGCCCCTAGTCTGGTAAGTTGAATGCCATTTTTCTGGCAATCAAGAGGGAACTGATCAGAAGAAAAATATTGGTATTCTTGGATTCGTGCATGCTGGATCGGATCTTGCTCATTTGGTGTAGAAAGTGAGGGATGGCACATAATCAGTAAGTGGTCTTTTGCTTGAGCAAGCCAATATTGATTCAGTTCGGCATAATCAGTTTGTTTAAAGTCATAGATACCAGCGAAATATTCATTTTGGCTAAACTGGTAGGTTTGGCATGCTTTTGCTAAGGCATTTGAGCCAAGTGCAGAAAGCATATGAGTTTTAAAACGATAATGCGGTAGATAAATTGGATGTTGTAAATTACGTATCCAACCAGTGAAATTTTTCTCTTTTAAAAGCTGTAGCAAAATATCCCGTATGAACGGAAATTGATGAACATGTTGGTGCCCATCAATAAAATCAGGCTGCTTTCCCACGACTGAAACAAATGCATCCCATTGTTCTTCAATACACTGGGTAATTAATTCACGGTTAAGATTTGATGACCATGCGCGAAACATGAGTGCAGGTAATGAGAAAACCGTATTACCTGAAGTAAACGCATGAGTGAAATTTAAGTGTAAGCCAATATCAATTTGATTCGAGAAAGGTTTAAGTTTGGCAGCAGCTGTTTCCCAGAGTTCAGATTGGGTCATACATGAGGTCGCTTGCAGTGCTCCTCTTTCAATTAACTGAATAATTGCATGAGATATCTCTGCATTCATTGCAAAGTCATCTGCGCAATAACATACCTTTGCCATATCAAATTCCGTCATAGAACAGGGTAGCAGAGTTACCCTTTTAGGCTGCTGAAAAACTAAACAGTTTTACTATGGAGAAATTTCCTTAATTTCAACTTAAAGTTTTTTTAAGGTTTTATGACAATTGTTACCAATTAATAATTTGAATTTATTAGTTTTTTTATATTTTTATGGTCAATAATTTTTAAGAAATGACTTTTAACTATCAGATTTCATAGTAAATAAAAATATAATTTATGCTCCAAGTTTAGAAAACTCTTCACTTGGAGGCTTTTAAACGTGAATATGCCCAGATTAAAAAAATAAGACCGATTGTCGTAAGAAATATCAGTTTTGGTACAACTGTGGCTAACGGAACACCCATCTGATTAAGTTGTACAAACATTTGTACCCCATGTGTTGATGGTAAACACCACGCGAACCATTGTAGCCATTCAGGCATTGCTTGATGTGGCCATGCAGCGCCAGTTAATAAGAATAAGGGTACAGAGCTAAACACAATAATATGTCCGGCACGTTCTGGCATATCTAAAAGTGAACCAATCAGCATGCCTAATCCAATCACACAGCTAATAAAAATAGGAACAGCAACGAGTAAACCTGTGAAGTTTCCACCGTGTGGATAGTCGTTGAACCACAAGGTAAAACCAAAAAGATAAAAACTGCTTAAACAACCAATGGTAAATATACTTGCAAAAATTCCAGCGAAGCGAACAGCTGTAATTTTTTGGTGTTGCTCACGATAGTTTGCAATCAACATCGCTAAACCTAACACAATGGTTTGATGAATAATTAAAGATGCAACAGCCGGAAAAATATAACTTCCATATCCTGAAAGGGGATTAAATAAAGGAACCTGATGGATAGAAAGTGCGGGTTGGAAATGAGTACGCTCTCCAAATTTTTCGACATATTCTTTTAAGGTGGCTTCAATGGATGTAGCTAGGCCTAAACCAATTTCTTTAGTTTTTAAAAAGTTCGTTGTACTCAAATATAAGCCAATTCCGCCCGTTTCTCCACGGCGTAAGCTTTGCGTTAAGTTGCTTGGTAAAAGTAAAATACCATCGGCTTTTTGTTCACGAACCATTTGTTCTGCTTGTAAGAAGTTGCTTGTAACGGTAACAATATGAACATGCGGGCTATTTGCACTTTGACCGATTAATTGAGAAGTTAAGAGGCTTTGCTCTTCATCAACAATGACGATTGGAATTGATTCTGCCCGCTCAGCTTTATAGGCAGTAGGGTAAAAAAAACTATAAAGAATGACCGATAAAATCAGAGTCGTGAAAACTGAACTATTCCCTACAATATCTTTAAAAGTTTGCAAATATGCATTTAAAAACTCTTTCATTGTGCTGCTCCCTGAATTAGTTTTTTAAGAAGCAAACAACTTAAGAAGAAATAAATAAGGCAATAACCCATAAGTATTAAAAAAGGAATCATAGAAATGAAAACTGGACTTCCAATCACCCATTGTTCAGTTTGCAGCTTGGCATAAGGGGTATAGGGAATAATGAGTGACCAAAATTTGGTAAAAATAGGAGCATTATTCAAAGGTAGTGTAACGCCTGCGAAACTTAAAGATGACCCACCATAGACAGCGATAAAGCCAAAAGTTTTGCTTAAATTTTTGGTTGCTAAAATAACTGTGCTGCTAATCAAAGCGTAGGCAAAATAAAGTAGGAACTGTGCAAATAGCAATAAACTAAGAGAACCCGCTACAAACCAGCCACGAATTTCAACCAGCCAGAACATCCATAACCATGTCCAGAAACAGAAAATAAGGCTATAGAGCAAATTTTTAGCCAATAAGCCTTGAATAAAACTTTCTCGGTTTACCCACGATGTTAATGTGCCACGTTTCAGTTCTTGTCCAATGGCAAAGGCAACACAGCAGCATAGCAATAGATGTAATACGGCTGGAACCATGAAGGGTTCTAAATAAAACTCATAGCTCATGCTTGGGTTATAAAGCGTGGAGATTTTGACATGAGCAGTAGGAACATCTAAATAGGGGATATTATTTGCGAGATAACTTTGGCCTGCATAGTCTGCTAAAGCATTGAAGGTACTGACCAACATTGCTGAAGAAATTGTATTCCCGACACTAAAAAAAGACTGGTTAAAAGCAATGCTGATTTGAGCATCTTGCGCTTTCACAAAACGCTTTTCAGCGCCGTCTGGAATGAAAACATAGCCCCATATTTTGGTTTCATTGAGTAGTTGTTCCGCTTCTGTAGAGCTTGCCGTAATTGTTTTAATCTCTACTGTATGATTTAACGAAAGATACTTTTCAATATTACGGCTAAGTTCACTTTGGTCCTGATCAATAATCGCAATTGGTAAGTGTTCAGCTTTACCCGCGTAGAACATGCTGCTAAACATAAAAATGATAAAAGCGGGGATGAGTGTCACCATACACAAATCCCATTTGTTGCTTTTTAGATAGTTTAGTTCACGTAATATACTGGCAAACATGCTTTATTTTTCTTCTTTAATTTTAAATAGAACACTCATCCCAACTTTTAAATCTTGCACTGGACGCTCAGGCACAAGATGCAATTTAAAGCTGCGAATGTCATAGCCTCCAGTTTGGCGAGTCGTTTTTATGGTGGCAAATTCACCTTCTGCATCTATATTCTTAATTTTAAAATTCACATTCTGATTAAGTGCTGGAATGAATCCTTCAAGGGTTTTATTTTTATAAACAGAGGCATATTGATTTTCACCCACGTTTAAACTTACCCATAAATCATCATCTTCTAAAATGCTGACAACAGGTACACCCATAGCGACTAATTCAGAAGGTTTACCATAAGTTTTTGAAACCGTACCTGAAATAGGAGAGAGTAAACGTGTCTCTTCCTCTAGTGCTTTTGCTTCACCTACAGCTGCTTTTGCAATTTCAACCTGTGCATCTGCTGTAGATTTTTGTTGGCTCGTACTGCCACGTTTTGCACGAGCATATTGTTGATAAGAGGCTTCACTTAATTCTTGAGCAGAAGTTTGTGCTGCGAGCATTTCATCTCGTCTTTGACGCGAAATGACACCTTGTCTATATAAATTTTCACCACGTTGGTAAGTGGTTTTTGCAAGATTTGCTTGTGCTTTCGTGCTTTGCCAATTGGCATAAAGAGTATCGATATTTTCTTGTTGAGAACCGCGGTCTACCGTAGATTGAAATGCTAAAGCAGATTGTAAGGTAGCCAAAGCTTGTTGTTTTTTAGCTTCTATTTCCGGGCTAACTAAACGAACAAGTGGCTGGCCTTTGGAAATTTTCTGGCCTTCTTGTACATAAATTTCTTCAATACGACTCGGAACTTTTGTGCTTACGTGAATAGTTTCGGCTTCAACTCGGCCTTGTAGTTCAATAGGCTTTGGCTGATAACTTTTCCACAAACCAAAAATAATTAAACCTAATAGGGCAATAATGATCAAACCAATAATCAGTTTAATTTTTGAATTTTTAGGTGGTGTGGAATCACTTTTATTTGTGCTTGATTCTTGCTGATCACCAGCTTGGTCATCTTTTTGAACTTGGTTGGTTTCTGCTGTATCCGCAACAGGAGCATCTTGTTCTGAATGAGCTGAGTCTTGATTCATTTATACTCCCCTTAACGAATATAGTCGGTATGTGGTTGATTAACGTAAGCTTTAAACTCATCAATTGAGCCGTGACTTTGTAGTAGGGTCGCAAGTGACATGACATATTTATAAGCATTTAAAGCCATTTCAGTTTTTAACGCGCTTAATGCATTTTGTGCATCAATTACTTGGGTTGCTGTACCCATTCCTTCACGGAAAGAAAGCTCTTGGATACGTAGGTTTTCTTGAGCAGCATTTACGTTTCTTTGTAAGAGCTGATGACTTTGTTGAGCAGAGTTAAGTTCGTTATATGACTTATTCAAAAGAGCTTCGATCTCTTGTTTAGTTCGTTCAGTCATGAGTTCAGAGGCATAGCGCTTCAATTCGGCAGCGTGAATATTCTTATTTTTATCTACACCTGAAAATAGGTTGTATTTTGCCATTACACCGACAATCCAGTTTTCATTTTTATCGAGAGCATATTCACCAAATGCAAAAAGACTTGGTTTTTTTGCAGCTTCTTGAGCTTGAATATTTACATTAGCCAGTTGAGTATCCATCTGCATTTTTTGTACAAGGCTAGATTTTTGCGAATAACTGGTTAAAAGAGATTCTAGAGACTGGCTTGGAGTGTTGTTTACAAATAAAGGTGTACTTAAATCTATATTGTTTTGTTGATGTAAAAGATTATTAAGACTAAAGCGACTGGCATTTAAGTTGGCTTGAGTATTTTGTAAAGTACGTTCTGCATTATTACGGGCGACTTCAAATTGCATGCGTTGCCCTTTACTAATAAATCCCTGTTGTTCGAGCTTTAGGGCATTGCTGTAATGTTTCTGCATCGCATTAAAGTTAAATAAGCTACTTGCGACCAGCTGCTGCTGTAATTGCACATTAAAGTAACTTTGTACTACTTCAAACCGCTGTATATCTTGTTGTTGTTGGCTTGAAAGCTCCGAACGCTGTGCTTGAATATTTGCTAGTTTTTTTGCACTGCTGGTTAAACCACCTGTATAGAGTGGCATAACTACTGAAATAGAAGGGCGTACAACCTGATCTTCAATGGTCAGATTCGCATAATCTGGAAAGCGGTTTATACCGTCATGTATGGTTTGATTGGCGCCTTCTTGAACTTGTCCCAGCACATCCGATGGAATGACATTGTTCCACTGTGAAAGTTTGTCATTCAGCCCTTGGCTTAAATCATTCTCAAGTTTTTGTTTAAAAGAGCCAAGAGGTACATCTGTTTCACTGTGAAAAGCATAGGCTCTCACATTTAAATCAACTCGAGGTAATCCGAGGCCCTTTACTGCTTCAGCTTCTAATTGAGATGCTTGCTGTAATGCTTGGTTGGCTTGGGTGCTATATGAACTTTTTAAAGCTTGTTGTTCTGCTTCTGCATAACTTAAGCTTTGGGCATATAAATGATTAGTGAAAAAAAAGCCTAAAGCCAAAGCAAGATGTTTAGGTTTAAATGAAAAGGGAAAAATAGACTGTCTATATCGATGTGCTGGCATTTTAAATAACAATTTCTGGCATCCCTTATAGTTTAAATTTCTTGTTATTAAATTCAATTATCATATTGTTTATTATACATTTGTATAAAAACATTTTGATTTTAGCTCCTTTAATTATTGAATTTACTAAGCCAATATTTTTTCTAATATCTATCAAGGTATGTGAAATTGTAATCACAAGTCAAGTTGATCTTTTTGCTTAAAATCTTTTTAAATTTGGAAGCCAGTAATTAAAAGTATAGAAATAACGACAACAATAATTGAAAAAATAAACTTAAATACAGTCCAGCATTGAAATATTTACTTGAGAAGCTGCTGCAAGCTTAAGCAATCTGTGGTTAAATGCCATTTTTATTGTGTTTGACTTTATACAAGGGAAAAATCATGCGCGCGTACAATTTCTGTGCTGGTCCTGCTGCATTACCTACTGCCGTTTTAGAAAAAGCTCAACAAGAATTGTTGGATTGGCAAGGTAAAGGTCTATCCATCATGGAAATGAGTCATCGTAGTGCTGACTATGTTGCTGTGGCTGAAAAAGCTGAAGCAGATTTACGCAAGCTAATGAATATTCCAGAAAACTATAAAGTACTGTTTTTACAAGGCGGTGCGTCATTACAATTTTCTGCGATTCCTTTAAACCTTTTAGGTAAGAACAGTAAAGCTGATTATATTGACACAGGCATCTGGTCTGAAAAAGCGTTAAAAGAAGCAAAACGTTATGGCGACATTAATGTTGTAAGTGCTGGTATTAAAGTAGATGGTAAGTTCGCAATTTCTGAGCAAAGCGAATGGAATTTATCTGACGATGCAGCCTATGTACATTATGCGGATAATGAAACGATTGGTGGCTTACAGTTCGCAGGAATTCCTGATGTAAAAGCTCCACTCGTTTGTGACTATTCATCAAGTATTTTATCTGCTCCATTAGATGTGACCAAGTTTGGTTTAATCTATGCTGGCGCACAAAAAAATATTGGTCCCGCTGGTTTAACAATTGTCATTATTCGTGATGACTTACTTGATCAAGCTAAACCAGAAATTCCAAGCATTTTAAAATATGGTGATCAAGCGAAAAATGGTTCTATGGTAAATACTCCATCGACTTACGCTTGGTACTTATCTGGTTTGGTATTTGAATGGTTGCTAGAGCAGGGTGGGGTAGATGCTATCCATAAAATTAACCTTGAAAAAGCTCAGTTGTTATATGGTTATATCGATTCAAGCGATTTCTACAATAACCCGATTGCAATTCCGAACCGTTCAATTATGAATGTACCGTTTACCTTGGCAGATGAAGCTTTAGACAAGCAATTCTTAAAAGAAGCGGAAGCAAACCATTTGTTGAATTTAGCTGGACACCGTTCTGTAGGTGGTATGCGTGCAAGTATTTATAATGCTGTACCATTAGAAGGCGTACAGGCTTTAATTAGCTTTATGGATGATTTTGCAAAACGTAATGGTTAAGCAAATCAAATAAATAAAGCCCTCAAATGAGGGCTTTATTTTTGAATAAATTTTATAAACTAAAAAGGCACTAAACCAAGTTGGTGCATGAATATGGCAGCTAAAAACATACCCAATACAAAAAAGCAAAACGCACCAGTATCGACCTTTACGCGCAGGCTACTAGATTGAATAAGGCTGGTAGTTTGTTCGGGTATAATCTTCATTCAATAACCTAATTATTAAAATATTAGTGAAATTCAATTAGTTTCACCCTTTTTAGCACAAATAGTCGCCTGAATCCAGATATTACCGCGAATATATTCGCCAATATTAAAGTTTTTATACAAATCGTTTTTAGTCGCAATGCGCACTAATATGGCAGGAAGATCATCTTCTAAAACTAAAGTGACATCATAAAGGGTATATTCTGCCCCCATAAATGTCATAGAAGTTTTGCCAACAATATTACCTTGGAACCATGCTTCATCTTCTTGACCAAGATTTTCGCCATATAAATATGCAACCATTTTAGAAAAATCAACAGTTACAGGTTCTTGATCTTCTGGGGTTTTTGGCTGCCATTCATTAATGAGTTCCTGTAGGTTTTCAGGAGCAACACCATTATGTTCAGTCAAAATTGCATTTAATGCACGGTGATGTTTAATTGAAGCTGGGTCATCAACAACAATTTTCTCGCCTGCTGGAACCGGTTCTAATTCATATGCCCATGCATTAAATTGAACTTGATAGTTTTGATTTTTGTCATATTGACAAGCGTTAACGCTAAATAAATTATCAAATGCATAAACAGTTGTATTTTTATTTAGTCTTAAACTTAACACGGCTTGCGTCGCAGAGTCACAAGTAATGATACGTTCAATTTTTGCATTATATTGATATGGACTTTCAAAACTTGGAAACGCTGTTTTAAGTGCTCGAGGCTTTTGGTTTTCAACAGCAATAATCTGGTTGATTGTAACTTTTTGGTTTTGTGGGCCTTGAATCAACCAAAAAGATTGATCCATATCTTCTTCATGTTCGCATAAGCCCATCGGCATTACAGGTTCATCAAGTGCTAGTCCTAACCATTTTGGTACATCTGTTTCAGGATGGGACGTCAATAGATTCCAATGTTCGCCATGACTACCAAAATTTTGGTCATTTACTTTAATTACTTCTGGACTGTTTTGATTTTTCATAAGCACGATGCTGTTGGGTTCACATTACTTGTTATATTAAATCGAGGGTGTTTACTATTTTTCAAGTCATCATGTGTAAATTCTCTTGTAAAAGCACATATTTAGTCATTTAAAGAGAAATGCGGCTTCTATTTATAAATTAAAAGGAAGCTTCATCTATAAAAACTTGAATGTTGAAATTAAAAATAAGTTTAATGTTTATTTCTACTCACCTTCGAAAAGCATCTGTTAGACTTAGATTTTTAGTGGAAATAGAGAATAACGTGCTGCCATTTAAGCTATGGGTAGACGCAGACGCCTTACCAAAAATTTTACGTGAAGTAATTTTGCGTGCATCAGATCGTTATCAATTAGAAGTTATTTTTGTTGCCAATCAGAATGTTGGGATTACACCTTCTGTTCGTATTAAGTCAATACAGGTTTTAAGTGGTGCAGATCAGGCCGATAAAGAAATAGTTGATCGTATGACTGAAAATGACATTGTCATTACGCAAGATATTCCACTGGCAGCTCAAGTGATCGAGAAAGGTGGCGTTGCTATTCATCCACGTGGTGAAGTCTATACAACCGCGAATGTTAAAGCACGTTTACATCTGCGTGATTTCATGGATACGCTTCGTGGCGCGGGTGTGCAAACTGGTGGGCCGCCGCCTATTTCCGAGCGAGATAAGCGTGAATTTTCAAGTTCATTAGATCAAACAATTTTAAAGCAAAAACGTAAAACAGCTAAGTGAGCATCACATGCCATCGCAAACCAATTTGGCTTTAACTTATGCCTTGTTAGTGTTCATTTGGGCAACCACTCCATTGGCTATTGTTTGGAGTGTGTCTGATTTACATCTGATGTGGGCATTGTTGTTACGCTTTTTTATTGCATTGCCTTTGGCAGTAATCATATTACTGATTTTAAGAACACCTTTTCCGACTCATCGACAAGCAATTCATAGCTACATTGCTGGATCTTTTAGCTTAATTGGTTCCCAAATTTTTACTTATGCCGCAACCCAATATTTAAGTTCAGGCATGATTGCACTTATGTTTGGCTTAGCCCCTATTATGGCAGGGCTTATTGGTCGGTTTGCATTTGGCCAGCAACTTTATAAGCTGCAATGGCTGGGCATGGCAATTGCTGTCAGTGGGTTAGCGATTATTTGTTTGAGCGGTGCAAATCAGCACGTGCATCCGTTTGGTATTGTCCTTATGCTGATCAGTGTGTTTGTTTATTCTTTTTCAATTTTCTGGGTTAAGAAAGTTAATGCTCAGATTCAGCCAATGGCTCAGGCAACAGGTTCTATTTTAGTGTCTTCTATTTTTGCTAGTTGTTTTATTCCATTTATTTGGCAATATGCACCGACACATTTGCCAGAAGCTAAATCTTTATTTGCCCTAATTTATACGGTACTGATGGCTTCATTAGTCGCCATGTTTTGTTATTTCAAACTTATACAAAATATTCAGCCAACGACTTTATCTTTAACGACAGTAATTACACCAATGTTAGCGATGATGATTGGAGCTGCCTTAAATCATGAACAACTTTCGATTATGGTTTTTGTAGGGGCTTTAATTATCTTGTCTGGACTCTTTTTATATTTCTATAAAGACATTCAGGCAAACCGGAACTTTGCTCAACATATGAAGTCTAAATAGGAGAAGATTGGGGTAATTTGTTGAGCTTATTCATTAAATTGTTCTAATTCGTAGCGAAATGCATGATCAAATTGATCTCCTAACTTAAGTAGTAGAAAATAGCGCAGCAATATAATATTAGGATTGTTAAGGGAAGATCAGAACTTACTGATTTTTAAACCTTAATACAGCATCTAACGATATGGCCAAATAGTAAATGTGAATGTAATTTGACATTAGCATCTGCTATTTCCCATCAATCACCTTGGATTTAGAAGGTATGTTTAAACCAATCTCACTGTATATAGGGTTGAGATATACTCGCGCAAGACGCAGTAATCATTTTATTTCTTTTATTGCATTGGTTTCGATGGTCGGTTTGACACTAGGTGTCGCAGTGCTGATTACGGTACTTTCTGTAATGAACGGTTTCGATCGCGAATTGAAAAACCGTGTTTTGGGAATGGTGCCGCAAGCGACAGTTTCATCTACACAAATCCTCACGGATTGGCCTGAACTGGTAAAACGAGTTGAACATCATCCACATGTAACTGGGGTTGCACCTTTTACCCAATTGCAAGGTATGTTAACCGCGCAAGGGCAAGTCGCTGGTATTATGGTGACGGGTATTGACCCAAAATATGAAAAGAATGTTTCTATTATTCAAAATCATATTGTTGCCGGGAGTCTAGATTCACTTAAAAAGGGTGAGTTTGGTATTGTGCTTGGTAAAGATATGGCTGATTCATTGGGCTTACGTCTAAATGACAGTGTGACATTAGTTTTACCTGAAGCAACGCCATCTCCAGCCGGTGTTGTACCTCGTTTCAAGCGTTTTAAAGTGGTTGGTATTTTTAGTGTAGGCGCTGAAGTCGACTCTATGGTGGGTTATATCGCCCTATATGATGCTTCAACCTTATTACGCTTACCTGATGGTGCTCAAGGTGTTCGTTTAAAACTAGATGATATTTTTGCCGCGCCACAAGTTGCAGATGATTTGGTAAAAAGTTTACCAAGCAATTTCTATGCAACGAACTGGACCTATACGCATGGCAATCTGTTTAATGCCATTCAAATGGAAAAAACACTCGTTGGTTTATTGCTTGTACTTATCATTGTGGTTGCAGCATTTAATATTGTTTCGTCGTTAGTCATGGTTGTGACTGATAAAAAATCAGATATTGCCATTTTACGTACATTAGGCGCTTCCCCATCAATGATTACTAAAATCTTTATGGTGCAGGGTACTGTCATTGGTGTGATTGGTACAGTTGCTGGTACAGTTTTAGGTGTAATTTTAGCTTTAACCATTAGTGATATCATTTCATGGTTTAACAATGTATTGGGCTTAAATCTATTTGATGCTTACTTCGTGCATTACCTTCCTTCTTATTTAAGATGGCAAGATGTGACGATTATCGTGATTGTTTCTTTACTTTTAAGCTTCTTGGCGACTATCTATCCGGCGCTTCGTGCTGCCAAAGTTCAACCTGCCGAGGCACTGCGCTATGAGTAAAATTGTTTTAGAAGCGAAAGAAATATATAAACATTTTGATGACGGTAAATCTAAGGTTGAAGTCATTAAAGGTCTTTCTTTACAAGTTGAAGCAGGACAGTTTGTTTCGATTGTTGGTGCGAGTGGTTCAGGTAAAAGTACTTTGCTTCATGCGTTAGGTGGTCTAGAGCAACCAACACAAGGACAAGTATTCTTAAATGGTCAGCGTTTTGATAATTTAGGTGAAGCCGAGCGTGGTTTTCAACGGAACAAATACCTTGGTTTTGTTTATCAATTCCACCACTTATTACCTGAGTTTTCTGCGCTTGAAAATGTGGCAATGCCTTTAATGCTTCGAGCAGACAGTCAATACAAATCGGTAAAAGTGCAAGCTGAATATTTACTAGATCGAGTGGGATTATCTCACCGTATGGATCATAAACCTGGTGAGCTTTCAGGTGGTGAGCGCCAACGTGTTGCTTTGGCGCGTGCTTTAGTCACTAAACCTGCCGTAGTTTTAGCGGATGAGCCAACGGGTAATTTGGACCGTAAAACAGCTCTAGGTATTTTTGAGTTACTGACCGATCTTAAGAAAGAACTCAACATGGCAATGTTAATTGTGACCCATGATGAGCATTTAGCTCAGGCTGCTGATTCTATTTTGCATATGCAAGATGGACTCTGGGTGAGTGGTTCTTAAAAATTGTCATTAAATCACATTGTTAAAGCCCACTCAGTTGGGCTTTAATTTTGCCCCTAAAAAGATAACGATATGATTTTAAATGTTAAAGCTTATTTTATTGGGGTGGGTTGTAGGTATTGCATTTATGGGAATAGATCTTCCTCTCATAATGCAATATGGTTGGATTGGTAAAGTTTTGCTCTTTATCTGTTTAATGTTTTATATTTTTAAGCGGCATCTTGTTGTAAATCGTCCCATATTAAAAGGAGTTTATTATTTAATCTGTGGTCTAAGCCTTTTTGTTATAGGCCATCAGTATGCTCAGCATGCCTTAAATGAAAGACTACAACTACGGGAGATGCAACCTGAGTCTTTAGAGATTGTGGTTTATATAGACCGAATAAGTGAAGAAAAAGATAATAAGACACAGCAACTCGCTCAGGTTCTAGGGCGGTCATCCCATACGGTGAATTGGTTGCTATATTTAAAAAATAAAAATGAGAGGGCATTAATAGAGGGGCCAAAATTACAATTAGGTCATTACTATCGAATTTCGGGTAAAACCAGACCAGCTCATAGTTATGCAGTATCAGGTGCTTTTGATCAAGAACAATGGTTCATTCAACGAAACATAATGTCAGGTTTTAGTGTTCAGCATATTGAGCCTTTAAACTCGAATGAAATTTATCGGTTGGGTTATCAAAGTCACTTAAAACAGCAACAAAATTTTTTGACTAGACAACAATTAAATATAGAAAAACTCCGTCTAAAATTTAGATTAATGCTAAAAAAATCTCCATTTCAGAATAAAGGATTGTTATTAGCGCTTCTAACAGGGGATGAAAGTCTCTTAAATGAAGACATTAAAAATCAATTTAAACAGTTAGGAATCTCTCATTTGTTGGCCATTTCAGGGCCTCATGTCCTCATTTTTGCAATCTTGTTATCTTGGGGATTACATCAATTAGTACGACGTTATTATCCCCAGCTTTATTTGTGGCAACCCAAACAAATATGGGCAATGATTCCGTTATGTTTTGGAGTATTGATTTATACATCTTTTGTCGGCTTTGAAATTCCAGCCTTAAGAACGTTACTCTCAGTATTTTTATTTGCCTTTTTATTGTTGGTCAAACTGCCAGTTAAGCCATTTTCGCTCTTGGTTTATAGCGCAAGTCTACTTTTACTTTTTGATCCATTTAGTGTTTTATCAGCAGGTTTTTGGCTCTCTTATGGTTCTTGCTTTATTTTATTACGCATTTATCAAACCATAGTACAGGCACCAAATCTTGCCTCATTGAGTTTGCTATCTAGAATAATGCTTTTAGCTAAAACCCTAATTGAATCTCAGGGCAAAATATTTATTGCTCTATGTCCTCTAATGTTGATTTTCTTTCAGCAGATTTCATGGGTAGCACCTCTTACAAATATTATTGCTGTTCCTCTGTTAGGAGGAGTTATTGTTCCTTTAAATATTTTCGCTGCTTGTGTGTGGCTTATTTTTAATTCACTTGGAAATGTGCTCTTTCAGATTAATGATATTTTGCTCAGTATGGTGCTGACATGTTTTAGTCTTTTAGAGAAATTATCTCTACCGTTGCAAGGTTTTAGTCTGACACCACTGGCTTTGATAGGCTTAAGCTGTGCCATTATTATTTTATTTTTACCACGTGGTGTTTTACCAAAATCTTGGAGTCTTATTTGTTGTTTACCCTTAGTCATTCCGAATAAAACCTTTCAGCAAATTCAATTAAATATTATAGATGTAGGCCAAGGACAAGCGATTTTTCTACAATATCCAGAGCAGACATGGTTAATTGATACGGGTGGTTCTTATGATGAGAAGGCTTTCAGTATTGGTCAAAATGTAGTAATTCCATATTTACGTCAGAAAGGTATTAAGCAACTAGATCATGTGGTGTTATCTCATCTTGACCAAGATCATAGTGGGGCATTTCCTTTTATCGCTCAGGCTTTTCCTATCAAACAAGTCATATCAAATCAGCTATGGGCAGAGCAGGTGAAAGAACCATTTAGCTATTGTCATCAAGGGCAAAAATGGCAATATCCACAGTTAGATATTGAGATACTTTGGCCTAAAGAAAATGATTTAAATTTAGTTCCTTCTAATCAAAATGAATATTCTTGTGTCGTTTATATTCATTTAAAACAAGTAGGGGGTTATCAGAATTATTTAATTATGGGGGATGCGGGATGGGAAGCCGAATATCAATTGATAAAAGAATATCCTGATTTAAAAGTAGATGTTTTGGTCTTAGGTCATCATGGTAGTAAGCATAGTTCAGCCTATGACTTCTTGGCGACGTTAAACCCCAAGCTTGTTATTGCGTCTGCCGGCTTTAATAACCGATATGGTCATCCAAGCAAAGAGGTTTTAGCGAGAATACAAGAACTTAATATTCCATTTAAAACCACAGTTGAGCAAGGAACATTAAGTTTTGTATCTGAGAATCATCAAATGATTTTATACACTCGACGTTTCAAGCGTACTTGGCTTCACAGAAATTTGTGAAGCTTCTGCTTTAAGCTTATCCACAATTTGAAGAGCTTCAGTTGGATCAATATTATAAATATTATCTAAAGCAGGATTTGCTTTAAAACGTTTATAGCTCCAATGGTAATGTTCTGGATAACGATGGATAAGTTGTTCAATAGCCTGATGAATGACATAAGTTCCATCATCTGCACTACCTTCGTAGATTTTCTCATCCATAGGTTCAACGTGCATCGTAAAACCGTCATTTTCGTTACGAATCGCGTAAAGGAATAAAGCTCTTGCTTTAGTCTTTTGAATAAGCTTGGTACTTAAATTACTTGAGGCAAGGGGAACACCAAAATAATTGATCATACTGCCGCCGACGTTAGGCGTATGGTCAGGCAAAATTACGGTAGTTTCACCTTGTTTTAAAGCTTTAAAAATTTGTCTTACACCAGTTTCGTCAGTAGGAACCAAGTGAGCTTGTTCACGACTACGTGCTTCTCGAACAAAACGGTCTGCATCTTCATTCTTTACTGGCTTGTATAAAATTGTCATTGAAGTGAATTGTGAACACCAAGCATTCAGGATTTCCCATGTACCAAAATGTGGAACAATCAAAACCACACCTTTTTTTGCTGCAAGTGCTTCGTGAAAGTAATGCTCACCTTCAATATGATGAATTCTTTCGATATTCTTACTATTTGATGAGCCCCAAATACTTAAAAATTCAAAGTATGAGGTGACTTCATTACGAATAGCTTGTTGCGTAATTTCTATTCGCTGCTGTGGCGTTAAATGTGGAAGGGCGATTTGTAGATTTAGTTCTATACTTTTTGATGTTTTAGTAATTTTTAAAGTATTGATTAACCCTGCCAACATACGAGCAAGAAAACGTCCAAATTGAATTGGCTGGCGGCTAAAAGTTTTGAGTAGGTAGTAGTTCATGCTTTTTGTATCTAATTTGGTCATCTATCGCGGTAAAAAGGAAGCAATAATTAAAAAAAGATAAAATTATTATAAATGAAATCATATTATTTAGACAGTTTTTATCAAATCAACGTATATAATGACATCATTTTAGATTAATTTGGATTGGAATTTTATGTCCGATTGGCCACCAAAACCACAAAATGAACCTATAATCCCTAAACAAAATGGACCAGAATGGCAAATTCTTGAGAAGGCTGTACTTGCTTCAGTAGAGGAGCAGCGCCGTAGTCGCCGTTGGGGAATCTTCTTTAAAACATTAACTTTTATTTATTTATTATTCATTATTGTACTCATGGGTAAAGGCTGTTCAACCAGCAAAGAAGGCTCTGCTGTAAGTAGCAGTAGTGCCCATTTGGCTGTAGTGGATATTATTGGAACTATTGATGCTTCGAGTAATCAATCAGTAAATAGTGAAGATACCAATAAAGCGCTTAAACGTGCTTTTGAAGCTTCAAATAGTAAAGCTATTGCACTTAATATTAACTCACCTGGCGGTTCCCCAGTTCAGTCTGATGAAATCTGGCAAGAGATTCGTTATTTGAAAAAACAGCATCCAGATAAAAAGGTTTACGCTGTAATTGGTGATATGGGCGCATCAGGTGCTTATTATATTGCGTCTGCTGCGGATGAGATTATTGTCAATCCATCAAGTCTAGTCGGTTCAATTGGTGTGATCATGCCTAACTATGGGATTACTGGTTTAGCTCAGAAACTTGGCATTGAAGATCGCACTTTAACGGCAGGAACGAATAAAGACATTTTAAGTATGACAAAACCGATTGATCCTGTGCAAAAGCAACATATTCAATCTGTTCTTGATAATGTCCACACTCACTTTATCACTGCAGTTAAAGAAGGGCGTGGAAAGCGTTTGAAATCGAACGATCCAGCTATTTTTTCTGGTTTATTCTGGACTGGCGAACAAGCAATCCAATTGGGCGTTGCTGACCGTTCAGGTAACATTACGAGCTTGATGCGTGAACTAAACCTTGATAATAAAGTTGACTACACAATTGAGCGCAACCCATTACAATCCATTTTAGGTCGTATGGGAGCACAAATCGGGCAAGGGGTAAGTGAATCTATTGCTCAAGAAGTGCAGACTCGTCAAAGCGCAAAATTACAATAAAATCTGTTTTAGGATAGCGGTATGTCAATGAAACCAGTTATACACTTTGCTCATGCGAATGGCGTGCCATCAAAAGTGTATCAAAAACTGTTTGACCAGTTAAAAGGGGAATATGACATTATTTATGTTCCCCTGATTGGTCCTGATAAACGCTATCCTGTGACTAACCATTGGCCTGCTTTGGTTGATCAGGTAATTGACAGTATTGTACGACAGGCGAAAGGACGTAAAGTGATTGGACTTGGGCATTCTCTTGGTTCGGTTTTAACGTTGATGGCATCTTTTCAGCGTCCTGAACTCTTTTCTCAAGTCATTATGTTAGATCCGCCTCTTATTTTAGGACGATATTCATTTGCTTTTCATATGGCAAAATTATTTCGTCCTAAATTGGTTGATGCGATGACTCCAGCTGGTTTATCTGCACGCCGTCGTGAACATTGGGACTCGAGAGAGCAGGCTGCTGAGTTACTACGTCCTAAAGGTTTCTATAAAGATTTTGATGAAGATTGTTTTCAGGCTTATATTGATTATGCTTTGAAAGAGGATTCGGTTCGCGGTGGAGTTACTTTAACGATTTCTCGTGAGGATGAAGTTGCAATTTTCCGTAAGAATCCTTCTTGGTGGTGGCTGCCTATGCCAAAACCTAAGATGCCTGTGCATTTAGTTGTAGGTAAAGGAAGTGATTTCTTAAAGAGAGGCTTTCCTCAAATGGCAAAGCGAAAAATGGGAATTCCGTTTACTGTGGTTGAAGGGGGGCATATGTTCCCTTTAGAGCATCCAATTGATACAGTGAATTCTATAAAGAAATTAATTCATCATCAGCCAAATTAATTTTTAGACTTATAAAAAAGGACATGCTGGCATGTCCTTTTTTATTTTTGCTTTTGAGTAAAAAGTTTTACCAATTTGCAAAACGAATAGGGTGTTCAAGAACTTGATCACGGAAATAAGCTTGGCCATTTTTCCATGTAAGTTGACCGTTACATAACCACTCTGCTACTTGTGGGTAGATAAAGTGCTCAAGTGCATGCACTCGATTTGCTAATGAAGCGGCAGTATCATGTTCTTTAACTGAAATAGCGGATTGGGCAATTGATTGACCAGAATCCAGTTCAGCCGTTACAAAGTGTACGGTACAACCATGTAAACGATCACCTGTGTTTAAAACACGTTGATGAGTGTTCACACCTTTATAAGCTGGAAGAAGTGAGGGATGTATGTTCAGCATTTTCCCTTGCCATTTGTTGACAAAGGTGGGAGTTAAAATGCGCATGAAACCGGCTAAAATAACCACATCCACTTGCCAAGCCAAGAGCTGTTGATGCATTGCTTCATCAAACACTTCACGAGTTGGAAAGTCTTTATGAGAAATAACGGCTGTAGCAATATTGGCTTTTTGAGCACGCTCTAGGGCATAAGCATCTGCTTTATTAGACAGTACACCTACAATTTGCCCTGATAGATTTGCATCTATCAAGGCTTGTAAATTACTGCCATTCCCAGAGACTAGAACAGCAATTTTTATCATGCAAAGATCACACGAATTTTTTCGTCTGCACCTTCCACTGATTCAGCATTTTCTTGGATGTGTCCAATTTTCCAAGCTTTTTCGCCTTGAGCATTAAGCACTTCAATTGCTTTTTCAGCATCATTTGCATCAACAGCAATGACCATACCTACGCCACAGTTAAACGTACGGTACATTTCAAAGCGCTCTACATTGCCTTCGCGTTGTAGAAGCTGGAATAACTCAGACCATTCCCAAGAAGCTTCATCAATGACTGCTTGAGCACCATTTGGTAATACACGTGGTAAGTTACCAGGTAAACCGCCGCCAGTGATGTGTGCCATAGCATGCACATCAACTTGTTTGCAAAGTTCAAGAACTGGTTTTACATAAATACGTGTTGGTTCCATTGCAACATCTGCAAGAGGGCGACCATCAATTATTTGAGTTAAATCAACGTTTTTAACGTCTAAAATTTTACGTAGTAATGAGTAACCATTTGAGTGAGCACCACTTGATGCAACACCGATAAGTACGTCACCAGACTTTACTTTAGTGCCATCAATAATTTTGCTTTGCTCAACAACACCAACCGCAAAACCAGCAAGATCGTAATCTTCGCCTTCATACATGCCTGGCATTTCTGCGGTTTCACCACCTACAAGTGCGCAACCTGCAAGCTCACAACCTTTACCAATACCAGTAACAACATTTGCAGCAACGTCAACATTTAAGTGACCAGTCGCGTAATAATCAAGGAAGAATAATGGTTCTGCACCACAAACTAAAAGGTCATTTACACACATAGCCACAAGATCTTGGCCGATTGTGTCATGACGATTAAGATTAAGTGCCAAACGTAATTTAGTTCCTACACCATCGGTTCCAGAAACTAAAACAGGCTCTTCATAACCTTTAGGAATTTTGCATAGTGCACCAAAGCCACCAAGACCGCCCATTACTTCAGGACGACTTGTACGTTTAGCGACTGACTTGATACGATCGACCAGTGCGTCGCCCGCTTCAATGTCGACACCCGCATCTTTATAGCTTAAACCGGTATTTGGGGTAGAAGTTGAGTTGCTCATAAATGAAGTCTCCGCATTGGCGGCAGATTATAACCTGAATATACGAAACTCTTATGTTATTTATGCTCGAAAATGCTATCTTTAATAAAAATATTTTTTCATTTATAACGATTAAATCAAAAAAGGCTAGATTTTATGCAAGATCGTATACTGCGCCGTATTCTTTTACTCGCAGGTATTGTATTGCTGGTATGGGTATTGTACTTACTCAAGCCTGTAGTCATTCCTTTTATCGGTGCTTTTTTCCTGGCTTATTTATTCAGTCCACTCGTTGATGTTCTGGTAAAAATCAAATTGCCGCGCTGGTTAGCAATTAGCGTGGTGTTCATCGGAATTGGTGTAACACTAACCATTGCATTATGGTATTTGGTTCCTCTGATCTGGAAACAATTGGTTTACGCCCGAGATAGCATTCCAGCAGGTATTCACTGGATTAATGCAGAACTATTGCCATGGGTTTCTTCGACATTTAATGTTCAGCAAATGGAAATTGATACTGATCAAATGTCCAAAGCTGTCATGGATTATGTTCAGACAAATTACAGTGCCGATAGTATTCAAGCTGTCTTATTAAAGCTTGCACAATCAGGGCTCAATTTTATTCAAATTGGTGGAACAGTTGTTCTAATTCCAATTATTGCTTTTTATTTTTTATTAGACTGGGACCGTATGCTACAAAACTTACGCCGTCTCATTCCACGCCCATATGAAGCAACTACTTTACAGATCGTTGGTGAATGCCATAGCGTTTTAGGAGCGTTTGTTAAAGGTCAGTTTCTCGTCATGCTATTGCTAGGCGTGGTATACGCAGTTGGTTTACAGCTCATTGGTTTGGAAGTTGGTCTTATTATTGGTATGGTGGCTGGTCTTGCCAGTATTATTCCTTATCTAGGATTTGCTGTCGGTATTATTGCTGCGGTTATCGCGAGCTTATTCCAGTTCGGATTGGACTGGATGCATTTATTACTGGTTGGTGTGGTTTTCATGATTGGCCAAGCCGTAGAGGGGTATATTCTTCAGCCATTCCTACTAGGCGATAAAATTGGTTTATCTCCTGTGGCAGTTGTTTTTGCCGTATTGGCAGGTGCACAGCTTGCAGGATTCTTAGGAATGCTAATTGCATTGCCTGTTGCTGCTGTTATTGTAGTGTTGTTGAAGCATTTAAGAGAGAATTATGAAAGAAGCTCACTTTATGCTCCACCTTCTACATTAGTGATCCAACATGGCGATATTGAGCAAATTCATGTAGAAACCGAAAGCACTAAGCTTGATCTTGAAGTTAAAACACAGCAAGATACAGATGAACTGAAATCCCCTAACCAGAAATAATTTCAAGGTTAATTCAATATATGCGTCAACTCCAACTGGATATAGAACCTCAACTTGATGCCCGAATCAGTGATTTTTCGGGACCAAGTTGGGGGAATGTAGTCGATGCTGTGCGTCAACTACATGCTGGTCTGGTGAGTAGGTTTTATATCTACGGGGGAGCAGGAACAGGAAAGAGTCACTTACTTTCCGCAATTTGTGACTCTTATTTAGAAATAGGCAAATCTGCAATTAAAGTTTCTTTGCTTGAACTCCTCGATGCTCCTATCGAAGCAATTACTTCTTTAGAGCATTATGATCTTGTTGCTTTGGATGATATTGAATCAATTAGTGGGGTGCCTCATTGGCAAAAAGCTGTTTTTCATTTAATGAATAATCACGAAGGACAGCTAGTATTTTCTTCACGTGTAGCGCCTATCGAATTAAAGTTAGAATTGCCAGACTTACAGTCACGACTTACGCAAGCTGTTAGTGTTAAAGTACCGAGTGGAAGCTTATATGCGGACCGCTACTCTTTAGTTACGTCTGTAATGTCTAGACGTGGTATCCATTTTGATCAGCAAATTGTTGACTACTTATTATTACATGGCCCTCATCAAGCCTCTCTTTTACTACAGACAGTTGCTCAGTTAGAAAAACTTCTCAAAGGCGAAAAAACAAAACTTTCGAATGCAACTTTAAGACAAATTTATGCTTTGATTGATGAATATCAACAATAGATATCCTTTAATCTTGTCTTATTGCCTCACCTGCGCATATAAAAAACTATTAAAAATAGAGTCTCTGACATAAGATTTCTAATTTCAGAGCACTTACTTCTACATCTTTTAAAGCTTCTTCTAATTTTAAACCATTCACATTTTTGTATTTAAAAAAGTTTTTTAAATGTATGAAGCTTTTTGTAAGCTGGTTCAAAAATGACTCTACAGACCGACCAAAATGTCTTGAGAAATTCTACTTGCTGTGACAAAGTACGCACAAAGGATGCGATTGCAAAAGCGGAAATTTTGCAATTTTGACAAAGAAAAATGAAAAAAAGATGTAAGGAGATGGGTATGCTCAAACGGAGCATTGCTTTTGCTTTATTGGCTATTGCTGGACACGCTTATTCTGCCGATATTCAAGTCACAACTACAACTGATGAAGACATCGATAACACTGTCTGTTCATTACGTGAAGCAATAGAATTTCTAAAATATCGTGCATCATCTAATGCAGCTGATGTTGAAAAATATGCAAATGGCTACAATGGTTGTGGTAATAAAGATGCCTCATCAAATATTATTTTGCAGCGTGATAAAGAGTATACTTTAAATAAAAGTATAATAATTACGGTTCCTGTAGCTATTAGTACAGCAAAAAATGATTCTACTCTAGTTGAGGAGGGAGCGCCCAACTCTCATAATGCAACTATTAAAATGGCGGGTACGGATCAACTATTCCGTATAGATGATGGTAGTGTTGAAAAAGCTTCTTTTACAGTTTCATTTGTTGATATCAATTTAAAAGGTGCTGGCTCAAAGAGTGTAATACCTCAAGGTAACGGTGGATTAATTTATAATCATGAACAATTGGTTATTCAAAACTCTCGTTTAATGGATGGGTATGCAACAAATGGGGGCGCAATTTATAATGCTGGCAATTTATCAAATACTACTAAAACAGCAGGTTCGGTAACGATTATTAATAGCCTGCTTCAAAATAATAAAGCGAGTCAGGGGGGTGTTTTATATAGTGATATGCCACTTTACTATATCAGTCGCTCTGTAGTGCGTGATAATGAAGTGACTGCAGCAGATGGCGCATTGTTTCATGCTGAAACTAAATTTGCAGATGAAAGTACGGGCGGATATTTAACTTCTCGTATTATTGGTTTAAGTAATAGTACGATTTTTCATAATAAAGGTAGTTTCATTGCCAATGTTCGTGATGGCATGGTAATCAATAATATTACACTCATTAAAAATGTGGGAGGTTTGTATTTTGATGCCCCACAAGGAAAAGCGTCTGTCTCTAATAGTATTCTAGTAGGTAATACAACAAACTGTAAGGTATCTACAACAGATAAAACGATTGTGCAGAGCAATTTAGTAACAACAGAATGTAATCGTAATGCTTCTGCAGAGTTACCAAATATTCTATATCCTGCAAGTGAAAAACTAATTGCTGGAAATGCAGATGAAGGAACCTGTGATGTTCCACCAGCAGATGGATTGCTATGTCCTTATTCAACACCGAGCAATAGCTTTTTAGGATTCTTTAAACCAAGAGTTTTAGATAAATATACTAGTCTTTCGCAATCATTATTAATTAACAAAGGTCGTTTATATAGTGATGGGACTTCTGTAGGTCTGGCAAGTTGTGAAAAACAAGATCAACGTGGAAAAAATAGAAGTGGTTATGATGAGTTGTGTGATTTAGGGGCAATTGAATTAATTACTAACCGCGATGATATTAGTACACATGGCCAAGATATTAAATATGGTGAAATTGCCAAATTTAATATTGCCGATGTGGTAGGTGATGGAGAGTTAGTTTCTCCACAAACATGTGAAAAAATGTTTGGAAAAAGAACAGATGGTCAAGCTTGGCAGTCAGGCTGTATGAAGATTGTTCAAACAAGTACACCATCTAAAGGAACTTTGTCTATTGATGCTCAGGGAAATCTAACTTATGTTCCAAATGGAAACTGGCATGGAGCAGATGTATTTAACCTTTTAGTCGTTACTACTACCACACGTTTTAATGATGCTGCGGATGTTTATTTAACAATTCCAGTTCAAATTGTACAAGATCCACCATCAGGTATTGAGGATAAATCTGTAAGCACGGGTGGTGGCGGAAGTGTAGGTGGTGGTTTAGTTTTAGGTTTATTTGGTTTAATTGCTCTAAGACGTTTAAAGTCATAATCAAGGATGATAAAGGCTATGAAAAATTATAAAAAGGCTTTTTTAGCATTAGCTGTGATTGCTGCAATGCCATTATTTGCAGATACTACGACTGGAAGAATTGACGTTACAACTTTTGATGATGAAGATGGTGAAAATACGAATGCCTGTTCATTGCGTGAAGCGATAAAGACTGCTGAGCTACGTAAGTCATATGGCGGATGTGCTGTTATTGATACACGTGAAACTACTCAAAAATCGATTCAGCTTAAAGCAGGAATGTACACTCTAAATAAGGAATTAGTTCCAAATGCGAATATTGCTATTTTTGGTGCTGATCCCGTAGATTGGCAGAAAAAAAGTGTATTAACCAATGATTATCCTGCACAACTTGAATTACAAACACTTATTAATGCTCAAGGTAAGTCACGCATTTTTAATACGACTACTTATAAACAGCCGTTAAGCATAAATAATGTAATTCTTGAAAATGGTGTCACAACTGGTCAGGGTGGGGCAATTTATGCAGGTGCTGACATTGCTTTACAAAATAGCCAAATTTTATCATCTCGGGCAACAAGCGGAGGGGCAATTTATTTAGCTTCACCGAATATTACTTTATCAGTGAATCATTCATTACTGAAAGGCAATAACGCAACACAAGGTAGTGTTTTATCAATGGGGTGTTTTAGTGACACCGTCTATGCGCCACGTACTATTACTCTTACATCAAATAGTATTGTGAATAATGGTAATACATCTACAACAAGTGCATTTGAGTTTTGCGGTAAACCTACTGCGACATTATCGGTTAATACTATTGCACAAAATATAGCCAATAACACTAACGGCAGTATTATCAAGTTTACTGGTGATACCAATAATCCAGCCAATACATCAAGTATTTTAAGTTCAAGCAGTAGTTTAGTACTTTTAAATAATACAATTGTTGAAAACAACGCGAATAGTACTTTCCTCTACGATAAATTGGGCGCAAAAAAGCTAAGTTTTAACGTATTGGCTTATAATACCGGAAGTTATGCCTGTAAATATCTTTTAGGTGCGGCAGCAGAGCAAAAGAGTGTAGGTCTAACGCTAGATTTCAATGCACTTGACTGGACATCAGCAACAGCAAAGTGTGATGTTCCAAAGGAATCTTTGCCAGATGGTCAGACTAATATTAATATTAGTACACAAGCATTCAGCAATTTATTAAGTCCTTTACAAGCGGCAACTGCTTATACTGGGTTCTTACCTATTTACTATCCAAAAAATATTTCTTCTAGCACAGATTTAATTGACGTTGATCAAGATAGTAAAGGAAGTTGTGCCACAATTGATCAACGTGGTTTAAACCGTTTGACAGATAGTACCTCATATTATCAGCCAGAAAGTCGTAATAGTTGTGATATTGGTTCTGTCGAGTTAATGAAGCTCACTGCAGGTGATTTAGAGGATGTTAGTAATATTTCATTAACGACTTTAATTGATACTTATCAACAAAATTATGATTTATTTGATAATTATATTAAAGACCCTAAGACACCTTCTAACTTTATTACTTACTATAAAGTACGTTTAGAGGAGTTTAAGAATCTAATTGATACAACTAAGGCAAATCTTAAATATCGCGCAATTTATCTTGATTTAAAGAACTATGATTTACCATTACCGACAGAAGATGCTAATCATGTGCTGAAGTTCTTCAACACAACAGACTATCGTATTACAACTGAGCCATTAGGTATTGGATCTCTTGATGATAAATATGATGCTCAACAAGTTAAAGATCTATCTGATCAGGACAAGTTATTCTGTGAGTGGAATAGTGCTTTACAGCAAATTGTTTTTTATCGCAAGGACGATGTAGTTACTCAAGCTGGTACCTATGCTTATTGTAAATATACAATTACTACAGCCGATAATAAATTAAGTTCAAGCGGTTTGATTAAAGCTCGTTTTAATAATATTGAACCAGTGTCTGGTGATGGAACAATTACATTTAAATATCTTGCAAATGAAACTATTCCATTGAACTTGCTTAAATATGCGAATGATGATGGTGATGGACCTGTAAATACGCTTTTAAAACCTAAATCACAATTTTGGGTAAATGAAGACGGTGTGGAGTTACCAATTTATTTACCAAGCAAAACTTCAAAAGATGGAATCTTTAAGGTCGTTAAAGCAGATCGAGAAGGACCTTGTCCTAAGGATGATAAAGATAAAACTTGTTATGGTGGAAATATTTATATACAGGCAAATAACGTCTTTAACGTTTTTAATGATTCATTAAGTTATAACGTTTATGATGCAGATGGTAAAATTTCATCTAAAGCTGGCACAATTAACTTGATAAGTACAGCAACTACAACGGATGATTCTCGAAGTGGCGGTGGTGGTGGCTTAGGAATTCTATCTATAGCATCTTTAGTTGGTTTAGCAGCGTATAGACGCTACCGTAAATAAACGATATAAAATAAAAAAGCCTCCAATTGGAGGCTTTTTTATAGAAGTTATGTAATACATTAAATTCACTTCATACGAATTTTACAGAGTTATATTTAATGTTCTAAATACTTGTTCATATATTCTTCACGAATAGCTGTTCTTTCTTCGCCGTTCGCTTTAAGCATACGCTGGCGTAAATCATTACGTTCTTGTGTGCTCATTTTTTGCCATGCTTCACGCATTTTTTCTTTTTCAGCATCGGGAAGTTGAGTAAACCAGTCCATACGTTGCTGCAGGTTCGTACTTTGATTTGCTGGTAACTCTTTTAAGCTCTGGTAGCGTTTAATAACTGCCCGTTGTTCTTCTTCAGAAAGAGCATTCCATGTGTCATCAACTTGTGTATTGGCATCCTTAGAAAAAATCCAAAATCGTTCAAAACCTGCAAAACTCGTTTGCAGGAAACTTAATGAACAAAGGATAAGTGCTAATTTTTTAGCTGCCATGTTGTACTTTATCCTCACCCAAGACCATTAGCATTTCTAAATCTTCCACCATTTGTGGAGATAATTTAGGATTTACAATCACTTGATTCTGCGGCTTATCAACAATATCTGCTGAATTAGGTAAAATTACAAAACCTGTGATCGCAGCTGCAAGTGCAAAACCAGACATTTTCCAGACACTATAAAAAGAGGCTGGTTTTTGTTGAATATGGTCAAGCACATGATTCATGACCACTGTTTTATTTTTATGGTGATGTGCCAAACTATCAAGTTTAGACGTCACCTTTTTAGTGAAATCATCATGATTCATCAGAACCTCCCAAGGGATTTAAATGGGCTAAGTACTCTCTAAGTCCCTGAATTGCTCGGTGATAATGGGTTTTTACACTACCTTCAGTACAGTTCATGATCTGAGCCGTTGTGTGTGTGTCAAAACCTTCCCACGCACGTAACATAAATGCCTGTTGTTGACGAACAGGTAGCTTTGAAATTGCTTCTCGAATTTCTTCGATAGTCACTGCTTGATCAAGAAAATCCGCAGGATTAATGGCTTTTTCATCAACTACATCAATAACTTCATCGTCGTCATTATCCAGACTAACTTTTTTGAAGAATGAAAATGGGTTTGCTCTACGAGATTCTTTGCGGCGCCAATCCTGAAGTTTGTTGTTTAAAATAGTATAAAACAGGGGATACCATTCTTCAGTACTTTTATCGGCATAAGATTTGTGTAAAGCAATAAATGCTTCTTGAACCAAATCCATTGCAATACCTTGTTGACCTTGGGTAGCACTCTCCATCATCACCAAAGCACGACCAGTAACATCTTGCATGAAAACTTTCAGGCGTTGTTCAGCCGTGCTTGCATGAGCACTAGATGTTTCCGATCGAGACTTTTTCGGTGCTAAATCCATGGAGATGGAAAATCCTGTCATTGGACATACCCACCTTATCTTCAATATATCTCTTATATAACGTTGAAAAGAGGTGGGAGGTTGACAACAATCGGTTATTTTTTACTAGTGTAATTGATTTTTTTCACAAATATGTGAGATGTAAAATAAATTAACGTTTTATTGGCGTTGACGAACCATCTCAAAAAAACAAATTGATCCTGCAATTGCTACATTTAGTGACTCTTGTCCACCAGGCTGAGGAATAGTCACAGATTCTGCGTGATCTAAGGCGTAATCACTTGCACCTTGGCCTTCATTTCCTAAAATCCAGACACATGGTTTTGAAAGATCTTTTGAGTAAAGACTAGTTGAGCGATGAGAACTTGTAACAAAAACTGGAATTTGAAATTTTGGAAGAATATCTGTGAGTTGGAAGTTTTCAAAACAATGTAAGCTAAAATGAGCCCCCATGCCTGCTCTTAAAACTCGTGGCGACCAAAGTGATGCAGATCCTTGTGTGCAAATAATTTGTTTAATATTTGCTGCCGCTGCTGAACGTAGCAAGGTGCCTACGTTACCTGGATCTTGTATATTTTCTAGAATTAAAGTATCTACCTTATAGTCAATTGTTGATGCAGTTTTAGGTAAATCAATAATAGCTAAACAAGGTAAGCTTGTACCTAATGTGCTTAAATCTCTATATAAAACTTCACTAATAACAAAGATATGACCTTGATGCAGTTCGATTATTTTTTTTAAATCAGTGTGTTCTAATGCTTGTTCTGTCGTAAATAAAGAAAAAATCTTCTTTTGCTGTTGTAACCATGTCAAGCAGAGATGGGTACCTTCAAGGACTGTTTGTTGGTGCTTTTTTCGGGCGCTATTAAGTTCGATTAATCCACGCAAATGTTTAATTTTTGCATTGTCTTTTGATTCTAAAAAAATAACCGCCATGAGAAAATATCCAACAAAAGGGCATCATGATACTATGATGCCCTAAATAATTAAAATTATTAATGATAGCTTGTTACACGCTCAACTTCATTTTTAGAACCAATAATTACAGGAACACGTTGGTGAAGTTCTGTCGGTTCAATATCTAAAATGCGAACACGGCCTGTAGTTGAGGTGCCACCAGCTTGTTCTATCAGCATACTCATTGGGTTTGCTTCATACATTAAACGTAAGCGACCTGCTTTTTTCGGGTCTTTTAAGTCGTATGGATAAAGGAAAATACCGCCACGACATAAAATACGGTGAATATCACCCACCATACATGCTACCCAACGCATATTGAAATCTTTTTCACGTACAGATGTTTTACCTGCAAGTAATTCATCAATATATTGTTTTACAGGCTCTTCCCAATGACGTTGGTTAGATGCGTTAATTGCAAACTCTTGAGTATCTGCTGAAACTTGAACATTGTCAGTAGTAAGCAAGAATGTTTGAGTTTCTGGGTCTAAAGTAAAGAATACTACGCCATTTCCTACAGTTAAGGCCATCATAGTTGATGGGCCATAAAGTACGTAACCAGCAGCAACTTGCTGTGTACCTGCTTGCATGAAATCTTCTGCTTGGGTTACCGCATTTTTCGCAGGCAGAATAGAGAAAATTGTGCCTACACACATATTGATGTCGATGTTGCTTGAGCCGTCTAATGGATCAAATAAAACCAGATATTTACCATTTTCTTGTGCAGGTGTGAACTCATCAAGTTCTTCAGAAGCGAGGCCACCCACTTGTGGATGAACTTTTAAAGCATCAATTAAATAGTCATTTGAAATCACATCAAGTTTTTTCTGTGTTTCACCTTGAACATTTTCATTACCAGCACTACCTAAAATACCAGCGAGTGCACCTTTTTGTAAGGCTTGATCGATCGTTTTACAGGTGGTGGCGATAGTGTCGATGACTTGAGCCAACTCAGGTGTTAGATTCCCTTTTTGTTGTTGTAAAAATTGGGACAATGTGAGGTTGGACATAAAAAAAGCTCCTGTGCTTCAAGCATCAAAATGAGTCAGATAAATACGTGGCATATTCTAGATGAGAATGTCACAAAATAAAAATTATCTTACTTTATTTGTGTTGGATTTATGCTTACAACCCCCATTTTAAATGGTATGTTGATTATATGGCAACGGACTGTATATTTTTAGGAGAATCGAAATGACAACAAAGAAGTTTGATGCGACCCCAACAGCAGGTGAACCAATCAATCTAGATGAAATTTCGAAAGAAAATGTTCAGGAAGCTTGGAAAGACTACGAGGCTAAACCTGAATATAAAGATTTTAATAAGCACGATTTGATTGAATCTATGCAACATTCTGAAGAAGAAAAGAAATCTTCTTAAGTTGTGTTGTTATAAAAAAACGCTCATAAAATATGAGCGTTTTTTTATGCATATGCCTTATTTTAATAAAGGAGGCACTGCTTCGTAATTAATTTCAACACGGCGGTTTTCTTTCCACGCTGATTCATCATGTCCTGCATTCACAGGCGCTTCTTTACCGTAACTTACAGCTTCAAGTTGCTGTGGGTTTACACCATTGGTAATTAAGTAGCTTTGTACCGCTTTAGCACGACGCTCGCCTAAAGCCATATTGTACTCACGTGTACCACGTTCATCTGTATGACCAGTTAATGCAACTTTTGAATTTGCATTTGCCATAAGGAATTGAGCGTGAGCTTGGAGCGTTTGATAGTCTTCAGTAGATAAATCACTGCTATCATAATCAAAATGAACAACGCGTTTAGCCAAGGCAGCTTTATTTGCTTCAGTTACACCTTTCGATGAAGCACCAGCCAAATTTTGAGCATTTAATGCCGCATCTTCACTTAAACCAGAAGTGTTAACTGTACTTGGATTTGTGCCAGTTGCAGTAGTTGTTGCTGGTTTGCGGCTTGCACAACCCGTCATTACAAGTGCTACGCTAAGAAAGGGTAAAGCTAAATATTTGATTGATTTCATGATCTTCTCCATCAATGGAATTAAAAGTTATTTTGGTGCCCAAGCTGGTTCACGTACTTCACCTTGTTCACTTGGTAAATTCATACGGAAACGTCCATCAGTAGACATGATAGATAACAAGCCACGGTTACCTTCACGAGTCGCGTAGACCACCATTTGCCCATTCGGTGAGAAACTTGGTGATTCGTCTAAACTGGTTGGAGTAAGAATATTGGTGATGCCGGTATTAATGTCTTGAATTGCAACTTTATAACTGCTGCCACTTGGGCGATGAACAAGAGCAATCTTTTTGCCATCTGCACTCAAAGTTCCGCGTGCATTAAATGAACCTTTAAACGTTAGACGTTTTACTGAACCATCAGCAAAGGTATAACGATAGATTTGGGCTGAACCACCACGGTCAGAAGTGAAAATAAACGATTTTCCATCTGGTGTATAACGTGCTTCTGTATCAATTGCCGAGTCGTTTGTCATACGTTTAACTTGGCGAGTTGATAAATCCATTTGATAGATTTCTGGATTGCCATTCATTGATGCTGTAAATAGCATTGATTGGCCATCAGGTGAAAAACTCGGTGCGCCATTTAGGCCTTTAAAGCTAGTGAGTACTTCACGTGTTCCAGTAGATAAATCTTGTAGATAAATTGCTGGACGTTTGGTTTCAAAAGAAACATAAGCAATTTTCTTGGCATCTGGTGTCCATGCTGGAGAAAGAATTGGGTCACGAGATGACAAAACAGTTTTTGGCTGTTCGCCATCGGTATCTGCAATTTGTAGAGTATAACGCTCTGCAGGGGTGGCAGGATTTCTGAGTACATATGCAATACGGCCACTAAAATCACCTGGAATACCAGTAAGTGCCTGATAAATAGCATCACTCACCATATGGCCAGCTTGACGTATGCGTGAAGCGGGTACATTTAAAAGTTCATTTAAAATGTATTGCTGCTTTTGTACATCATAAAGTTGGTAATGAACTTCAAAACCTGTAGCTGTTTGTTTAATTTGTCCAGTAACTACATATGGAATTCCGGCAGCTTGCCAGTCAGAAGCTTGAATCTGATTGATTGCAGCATTGGCAGGCAAATTTTTAGATGAGCTTGTAAAGCGTCCAGAACGGTTTAAGTCAGTTTCAACAATAGGAGAAAGCCCATTGTCATTGTTAAACGGGACAATAGCAATTTTTGGTGCCTGATCTGGTGCTTTGGCAATTTCCAGATATAACTGGGCAAAAGCAGTTGTAGAAGCAATAGGGCTTAAGGCGGTGATCAATGCTAAAGATAGCAGGTGTTTGCGGCTCGTATTCATAAGTTTAAAGTCATAGCAGGTATTTTTGTGACTGTTGATTTTGTAGCATAGTTACATGCCTTAAACTATTTAAAGCATGTAACTCTTTCAAAATTATTGCGCTCTAAATGTAGAGTTAACACTTCTTGCTTCGCGTCTTGCATCAGGGTCTGATGGCATAGGATATGGTGCTGCGGCTTGAATTGCAGCCTTAATACTTGCATCTAAAGCATCATCGCCACTTGAACGTGTGATCACAATAGAATTAACGCTACCTGAGTCTGAAAGGGTAAAACGAACACCAACTGTTTTACCGCTATTGCCAGTCGGAACATCCCAAGAGCGTCGAATTTTTTGCTCAAAATCACGTCTAGCAGAAGAAGCAATTTTTTTAGCTTCGGCTTTCTTCTGAGCTGCTTCTTCTTGTGCTTTTTGAGCAGATGCAGCTTTTGCTTCGGCCTCAGCTTCAGCTTTACGTTTAGCATCATCAGCAGCTTTTTGCTGCTTAGCTTTAGCGTCTGCTTCAGCTTTACGTTTAGCGTCGTCAGCTTTTTGCTGCTTAGCTTTAGCATCTGCTTCAGCTTTACGTTTAGCGTCGTCATTGGCTTTTTGCTGCTTAGCTTTAGCATCTGCTTCAGCTTTACGTTTAGCATCATCAGCTTTTTGCTGTTTAGCTTTAGCGTCTGCTTCAGCTTTACGTTTAGCATCGTCATTGGCTTTTTGCTGCTTAGCTTTCGCATCGGCCTCAGCTTTACGTTTAGCGTCTTCAGTTGCTTTTTGCTGCTTAGCTCTAGCATCTGCTTCAGCTTTACGTTTAGCGTCTTCAGTTGCTTTTTGCTGCTTAGCTCTAGCATCTGCTTCAGCTTTACGTTTAGCATCTTCAGCAGCTTTTTGTTGCTTAGCTTTAGCATCAGCTTCGGCTTTTCGCTTAGCTTCTTGTTGTGCTTGAAGTTTAGCGTTTTCAGCCTTTTGAGCTTCACGTTTTAATTTTGCATCGGCCTCAGCTTTACGTTTAGCGTCTTCAGCAGCTTTTTGACTGGCCTTAGCTTCAGCATCAGCTTTTGCACTTTGTTCAGCCTTACGTTTTTGTTCGGCTTCTATTTTTGCTTTAGCCTCAGCTTGGCGTTTAGCTTCAGCCTGCTGTTTTTGAGTTTCCTCTATGCGTTGCTGTTCTGCTGCTTGTTTCGCTTTCGCAGCTTCTTCAGCTTTACGCTTTTGCTCAGCTAACTTGGCTTGCTGGGCCTGTTCGGCCTTTTGCTTTTGAGCAGCAAGTTGTTGAGCTGTTGGAGGAGGAGGTGCAACTGGAAGATTTTGAGGTAGCGTTTCATCCACAATAGGGGCTAATACCTCTTTTGCTTCATTGGTAGCTGTAGTCTCTTGTTCAACTTCTTTGGCTAAAGGAGGAGGTAAATCTTCTGGCTTAACTAAAATAGTTGTTAGCTTTTTTGGCTGTTCAGGTGGTTTACTCAAGCCTAAAAAAAGCAAGCCAACAATGGCAATTGCATGAACTCCTAGTGTAAAGCTCAATGCAATCGCATTTTGTTTAAAGTGTGGCTTTTGATTTTTATTCATAGCTTATTTTAAAGGCTCTGTCAGAAGGCCAACTTGAGTTAAACCTGCTTCTTGTAAACTTGCCATCAATGATACGACTTCTCCATAAGGACGAGACTTATCACCATTGACTAAAACTGTGAGTTGTTTATTTTCTTGTTCAGCTTGTTTTTGAGCACCGCTTAAAACTTCTTCAAGTTTTTCACGAGACAATGGTTCACTATCTTTGTAATCTTCGTACTGAAGATAAATATTGCCATCTTTACCAATGGTTACCATGGCTGGCATATCTTTTGATTCGATAGGATGGTTATTTGCTTGAGGTAAATCAACCTTGATACCACTGGTAATCATGGGAGCAGTTACCATAAAAATAACCAAAAGTACGAGCATAACGTCAATATAAGGTACGACGTTCATATCACTTTTTAGTGGTTTTTTTATGCGCTCAAAGCGCCCTGAACGCTGAATTGCCATTATGCATCTTCCTGTGATGAACCCACAGACTGACGTTGCAATAAGGCAATCATCTCTTCAGCAAATAAGGCACGATCAGAGTAAACACTTTCACTTTTGGAAGTGAAGTGGTTAAAAGCCAATACAGCAGGAATTGCAGCAAATAAACCAATTGCGGTTGCAATAAGTGCTTCGGCAATACCCGGTGCAACAGTTGCCAAAGTGACTTGATCAACAGCAGCTAAACCGATAAACGCATTCATAATCCCCCAAACGGTACCGAATAGACCGATGTAAGGAGCTACAGAGCCAATACTTGCTAAAGTACCTAAGCCGTATTCTAGATGGCTCTGATCACGACTCAAACCTACACGTAAAATACGTTCAGTCCCTTCAATCGTTTGTGAAACAGGGGCCTGACGTTTTTTAAGTTTAAAAAACTCACTCAACCCTTGATAAAAAATATCTTCAAGACCTGAGCGTTTTGAGTTGAGCTGAGCATTGTTGTAAAGCGTATTGAGTTCAGCACCCGACCAGAACATTTTCTGGAAATGTTCATCTTCTTGATGGGCTTTTTTATAACTCATATGTAACTTGGCAATCAGATACCAACTAAAGATTGATGCTAATAATAAAATTAGCATGACCAACTGAACGACTGGACTTGCCTGTAAAATAAGGTCAGAAATATGCAGGGTTGATTCAATGTTTGTTGCCATAGTTACATATGCCGGTTGTTTTTTTAGTCTTGTTCCAATTCTTTACGAATAAGATCACGTATTTCTTCTGGAAGACGACGAGCTACAAGTTCTTTGCTTAAACATGCCAACTCAACCTCGCCAGAAGCAAGCAAGATTTCACCACGATAAATATTTTGTTGCAACACAAATGACGCAGCTTTACATGAAACTACACGTGCTGTAACAGTAATTAAATCATCCATTAAAATAGGACGCATGTATTTTACGTCAATTTTGTGTACGACAAAGTTGTAGTCTTTTTGATGCCAGTAATGATCAACGCCAGAAGCACGGAGCCATTCAGTACGGGTACGTTCCATATAGCGAATGTGGTTGGCATGGTAAACAATACCGCCTGCGTCCGTATCTTCAATATAAACACGAATGTTGAATTCAAAATGATTCGCCATGAGAGGATTCCGTTTTAGTTCACTATAGAGCTTTGCATTTAAAATATGACTGCTGAATAAAACATTAGTTCCATTCAAAAGCCATACATCTGCTTTTAAATACGGGGCAGTTTAGCAGATTGCATACTAAGTCCTATGGCACAACCTTTCAATTGCGATTGCTGAATTTCTAATCTAAAAACGCTACATCTTATGGCTAGCAAGCTTTTTAAGTTAAGAGGGCTTCCATGAAGTTTGGACTTGTTTTGATATATTCGGATAATCTAATACGAACCTTACATGTAGCTCAGTTCCAGTTTTTAAGGTCTTGTCATCTACAATAAAATAGGGATTATGATTCGGTGCAGCCTGATTTAAGTCTTGATTTTCTGGTGTCGCCCCTAAGAAGACAAAGAATGAGGGCATTAACTTGCCATAATAGGCAAAATCTTCACTAGCGCTTGCATTGTGATCAAGCACATGCAGTTTTGAATCTCCTGCAACTTTGGCTAATGTTGGCTGAATAAGTTGAGTAAGGGTTTTATCATTCATGGTTACTGGTGCATAAGGTGCAATTTCAACTTTAGCAGTTACATCATTGGCTTGAGCATTGTGCTCTATCATGACTGGTAAACTTTTTAAGATGTTATTTCTTATTTCTTCGTTATTAGAGCGAATGGTACCAATCATATTGACCTGTTCGGGAATCACATTTCCTGCTGTACCACCTTGAATATTGCCAATACTGACCACGCCCATACCTTGGGTTAGATCTGTTCTTCGGCTAATAAGACTTTGCAAATTATTAATCATTTGTGCCGATGCATAAATTGGATCTCTGCCTAACCATGGTGTCGAACCATGAACCTGCTTGCCGTTGACCTGAATACGTAAGTGGTCTGCACTATTTAAAATGGCACCATCTTTATAATAAAGATGACCACTTTTCATACCCGCAATCACATGCATTCCAAAAATAGCTTCTGGTTTGTAGTCTTTAAAAGCACCATCAGCGATCATTTTTCGTGAACCGATTTGATCACCCTGAGTGAAGTTATCTATATCTGCACCACCTTCTTCAGCAGGTTGGAAAACAAAAATAACTGTGCCCGAGATTTTATCTTTATTCGCAGCTAAAATTTTTGCTGCGCCTAATAACATTGCTGTGTGTGCATCATGTCCACATGCATGCATCACATAGGTTTCCTTACCTTGATAAATTGCTTTTTGTTTACTGGCAAAGGGAACACCACTCTTTTCTTCCATAGGTAAAGCATCCATATCTGCTCTAAGTGCAATCGTGGGGCCAGGTTTATTACCTTTTAAGATGCCAATTACACCTGTTTTCGCATAGCCTGTTTTGACTTGAATGCCATAAGACTTTAATTCTTTTTGAACAAGGGCGGAGGTTTTAAATTCCATATTGCCGAGTTCAGGGTGTTGATGAATGTTTTGTCTTAGCTGAATGACTTGATTTTCATTTTGTTGGGTAGCATCGCTGACCCAATCTGCTAGGCTTAGCTGAGTCATGAAGGCAAGTGGAAAAAATAAAGCGGCTTTCTTATACATGTCCTTATCCTAAAAATATTATTGTTCATAAGATTTAATATCTAGATTTCTTATAATTCAGTTTTTGAAAATATTAAAAAATCAATAAGGTATAAAGAAAGACTTAAAAGGTATCGAGTAACTAATCTATTGATAAGAAAATAATTATTTGAGTTGGAAGAATAGAAGAATTAAAAAAGGAAGAGAAAATTCTCTTCCTTCAATTAGTTTTTAGGCTCTGGTGGTGTCATTCCAAACTGTAAATAAGATTGGTTCGTTGCAATGCGGCCTCGCGCAGTACGCATCACATAACCTTGTTGAATTAAATAAGGTTCAATCACATCTTCAAGTGTACCGCTATCTTCAGCCATTGCTGCTGCAAGTGCTTCGACTCCAGCAGGGCCGCCATCAAAACGCTCTAACAGCATGCTCAAATAACGGCGGTCTAAGGTGTCTAAGCCAGCTTTATCAACATTGAGCATATCAAGCGCACGTTGTGCCATTTCATGAGTCACTTCGCCTGTACCTTTCACTTGAGCATAGTCACGAACTCGACGTAATAAACGATTGGCAATACGAGGTGTTCCGCGTGCACGGCGTGCAACTTCTTCTGCACCCTCAACTGTAATGGGTACATTCATCAAGTTTGCAGAGCGTGACACAATATGAGTGAGGTCTTCTACAGAGTAAAACTCAAGACGTTGCACAATCCCAAAACGGTCACGTAGAGGAGAGGTGAGCAAGCCCGCACGTGTTGTAGCCGCGACAAGTGTAAAAGGGGGTAAATCGAGTTTAATTGAACGAGCAGCAGGGCCTTCACCAATCATAATATCTAATTGGTAGTCTTCCATCGCTGGATAAAGAATTTCTTCAATCACTGGTGAAAGGCGGTGAATTTCATCAATGAACAAGACGTCGCCTTCTTCGAGGTTGGTCAGCATTGCAGCTAAGTCGCCGGCACGTTCCAAAACTGGTCCCGAAGTAGATTTCAGATTACCGCCCATTTCACGCGCAATAATGTTGGCAAGGGTGGTTTTACCTAAGCCCGGTGGACCAAAAATCAGCGTGTGGTCAAGTGCTTCACCACGACCGCGAGCTGCGCCAATGAAAATTTCCATTTGCTCGCGGACTACAGGCTGTCCGATGTAGTCGGCAAGAGAAGTTGGTCGAATCGCCCGATCAAAATGATCTTCAGGTTTTTCCGCTCCACTGATTAGACGGTCTTGCATAAGTGTTTTACTTCATCATTGATTTAAGAGCAGCACGAATAATATCGGCTGATTCTGTGTAATCGGCTTTAACCGCAGCAACAGCTTTTTGTGCTTCAAGTGGCTTATAACCTAAAGATTGCAAAGCGGCTTCTGCTTCTGCCACAGGCGAGTTTGCAGCGAACTGAATTTGAGGCAGGCTAGCTGAAGTAGAAGTGCCTTGGGCTAATGTTTTGAAACGGTCACGAAGCTCAATCATTAAACGTTCAGCTGTTTTTTTGCCAACACCCGGAACTTTGACCAGCGTATTAATATCATCATGTTCAATGGTGTGAACCAATAGCTCAACGCTTAGTGTCGATAGAATACCCAATGCCATTTTCGGACCAACACCATTTACTTTCAATAAGGTGCGGAAAATTGTTTTTTCTTGAGCATCACTAAAACCGTAGAGTTGCTGTGCATCTTCACGGACAACTAAATGCGTCCATAACGTAACTTTTTGGCCTTTTTGTAATTGGCAAAATGTTGAAAGTGGCGTATCGATTTCATATCCCACACCATTTACATTCAGTAAGACAGTAGGGGCTTCTAGGGCAAACACTTCGCCAATTAAACATCCGATCATAGAGTAATTTCACTTATTCATAACTGTAAATCTGATCGTTTTAACATTTATTGAAAACGATACAGGTTTTATTTCTTTCTATATTAAGCCAGCTTAAAACAAGCCAATTTTATTACCTTGTAGCTCTTGAGCCAAGCTATAAGCCTGATGATCTGAGAACTTACTGATAATATCGAGCACTTGCATAATATTACTGTAGTGATTATTGCTAAAGTTAGCACCATACAGATTAAGGATAGACATTAAACGTTGTTCTTTAAAGCTCAAAGATTTATGTGGCGTGGTCAGAGGCACAAATGCATCCAAAATTGTTTGCAAACTTTGATGCGCAATAATTTCTAATCCCGATTTTTGTGGGTGTTCAAAAATTTTGTCGCGTGCCAGATTCTTGGCTGTTTCGATACCAATTGCAATATCGGGTGAACAATATTGTAAAAGGTTACCTTTAAGCTGGCCTGTAATGATTTCATAATGATGTTTAGCAAAGGCTGTAGTGACTTCATCTACAAGCCGTTTCATGACACGACCACGTAATGCCGAAATCTTTTGTTGCCATGTACTATTTGGATGTGACAATTCTTCAGGCTGACCATAGTCGGCAATAAGGTTTAAGAAAATTGGTTCAACTTCTTGGTAACTCAACATATTTAAGATAATGCCATCTTCTAAGTCAATTAAGGCATAACAAATGTCATCCGCAGCTTCTAACAAATAGGTGAGTGGGTGACGGCAATAATGATATTCGCCTAACTGAATAAGGCCAAGCTGTTCGGCAATCTGTTTTAAAATTTCTTTTTCAGATTGATAACAACCAAACTTTGCTCGTTGATGAGAAGGGCGATCACCTTGCGACGCAATGGTTTTTGAAAGCCATGGATACTTTAAATAAGCGCCTAAGGTTGCATAGGTTAAACGCATACCTCCATCATTTGGATGATAGTCAATGCGACTTAATAAACGTAATCCTTGAGCATTACCTTCAAACTGGCGAACATCGGCTTCTTCTTCGGGACTTAGCTTTTTTAAAAAATCATCATGTGATGCATCATCGAACCACTCACGGATTGCATATTCACCTGCATGTCCGAAAGGTGGATTGCCAATGTCATGGGCAAGACAAGCTGCTTGAATAATTGCGCCGACATCGGCAGGGGAAATCCAGACAGGTAATTCATTTTTTATTTTTTCTGCAGCAAGCATACCCATTGAGCGGCCAATACAGGAAACCTCAAGAGAGTGAGTTAAACGGGTATGGATACCGTCATGCTGTGCTAAAGGGTGAACTTGCGTCTTACGGTTTAGCTGACGAAAACTTTGAGAAAATATAATGCGGTCATAATCTTTATGGAATGGGCTACGAGCCAGTTCTGTACTGCTTTTTTTACTACCTAAACGAACTGCAGAAAGCAGCTCTAACCAACGCATTTGTTCCATTTATCATTATTCAAAACTGTAAAACCTGATCATGCCAAAAAAAAGTTAAAAGCACTAGCTTGGTGCGACATAGTTTGTCTTAGTTCAGGTTTTATTATGTTATTGAATAAACATGAAACAATTTATTTTTAGCTAGAATGCCTAAAAAAATGATTTTGAACAAAAAACTACTCACTTCTTGCAGAATTAGGTTACAGAATACTGATTCTACATCTAGCTGATTTTAGCAAGAAGCAGTAGAATATGCGCTCTCTCTAAAGTCACATTGCGGTAAGGTTCACAAGACCTGCCCGTGGAGCCAAAATCAACATGTTTATCGTGGCCGGTGCAGCAGCACATTCTTCTTTTAAGAAAGCTCAACTATTAACACGTTTATCGTCAATTAGTTCTGTTCAATCTTTTGACAGCCAATGGGTCTATTTGTTTGATCAAGCGCTCAACGAGCAGCAACATCAATCTGCTTTGCAATTATTGAATGACGGTGAGTCTTTTGAACTTCGTCAATCTGCAAGTGATGAGATTCAGATTTTAGTTACACCACGTGTGGGTACTATTTCACCTTGGTCTTCTAAAGCAACTGATATTTTCAAAAACTGTAATACACCAGTACACCGTTTAGAACGTGGTCTTTTATTCACATTAAAAGGTGTTACTGAAATTACGAATGAAGTTAAACAAGTACTTCATGACCGTATGACAGAAACAGTTTTTGCTCAAATTGATGATGCAAAAGCATTATTTTCAGAAACAGCTCCAAAACCATTAAATTCAATTGATATTTTGGGTCAAGGCAAAGAAGCTTTGGTTAAAGCTAATAATGAGTTTGGTTTTGCGTTATCTGAACAAGAAATTGATTACTTAACTGAAGCATTCATTAAGCTTGGTCGTAATCCAAATGACATCGAGTTGATGATGTTTGCACAGGCAAACTCTGAGCACTGTCGTCATAAAATCTTTGGATCTGAATGGACAATTGATGGTGAAAAACAACCATTATCATTGTTCCAGATGATTAAAAACACTTATAAAGAATCTCCAACGGATGTGTTATCTGCTTATAAAGATAATGCTTCAGTAATTGTGGGTTATGACACGATGCGTTTTTATCCGAAAGCGGATGAAAATGGTCACTTTGTTTATAAATATAAGAGCCAAGCTGCTCATATTTTAATGAAGGTTGAAACTCATAACCACCCAACAGCAATTTCTCCATTTGCTGGTGCTGCAACAGGTTCAGGCGGTGAAATCCGTGATGAAGGTGCAACTGGTCGTGGTGGTAAACCAAAAGCTGGTTTAACAGGTTTCACAGTTTCGAACTTAAATATTCCTGGTTTTGAACAACCTTGGGAAGAAAACTACGGTAAACCTTCACGTATGGCTTCGCCATTACAAATCATGATTGAAGGTCCATTAGGCGGCGCGGCATTTAACAATGAATTCGGTCGTCCTGCGTTAAATGGTTATTTCCGTACTTTCGAACAGAATGTAAATGGTGAAGTGAAAGGCTTCCACAAGCCAATCATGATTGCTGGTGGTTACGGTAATATCCGTCCTGACCATGTAGAAAAAGATGCGATTCAACCAGGTGATTTACTCATTGTGTTGGGTGGTCCTGCAATGTTAATCGGTCTTGGTGGTGGTGCAGCATCTTCTGTAGATAGCGGTACAATGGGTGAAAGCCTTGATTTCGCTTCTGTACAACGTGAAAACCCAGAAATGGAGCGTCGTTGTCAAGAAGTAATCGATACTTGCTGGCGTTTAGAAGACTTCAACCCAATCGTTTCTGTACACGACGTTGGCGCGGGCGGTCTATCAAATGCTATGCCTGAACTTGTGAACGATCATGAGTTAGGTGCAGTTCTTAACCTTCGTAAGATTCCTTCATTAGAGCCGGGCATGAGCCCAATGGAAATCTGGTCAAATGAAGCACAAGAGCGTTATGTTCTTGCTATTCGTCCAGAATCTTTAGAGCAGTTCGAAGCAATCTGTGCACGTGAACGTTGTCCGTTTGCTGTGTTAGGTGAAGCAACTGAAGCACGTCACTTAACAGTTGAAGATCCATTGTTCCAAAATGATGCTGTTGATATGCCAATGCAGGTGATGCTTGGCGGTACGCCACGCATGCAGCGTTCTTATGAAACTATTGAACGTAGTGGCGATGATTTTGACGCTTCAAAAGTTGATTTGAAAGATGCGATTTTCCGTGTATTGAAAAACCCTACAGTTGCGTCTAAATCATTCTTGATCACAATTGGTGACCGTTCAATTACAGGTATGGTTGCACGTGATCAAATGGTTGGTCGTTGGCAGGTTCCTGTTGCGGATGCAGCAGTAACGACAACAAGTTTGCAAGGTTTCACTGGTGAAGCAATGGCAATGGGTGAACGTCCACCAGTTGCATTGTTAAATCCAGCAGCATCTGCTCGTTTGGCAGTTGCTGAAGCAATTACCAATATTGCATGTGCAAACATTGAACAAATTAGCGATATCAAACTTTCTGCAAACTGGATGGCTGCTGCTGGTCAAAAAGGTGAAGATCAAGCATTGTTTGAAGGCGTGAAAGCAATTGGTATGGAAATGTGTCCTGCTTTAGGAATTGCGATTCCTGTAGGTAAAGACTCGCTTTCAATGCGCACGACTTGGAATGACAACGGTGAAGATAAAGCCGTAACATCTCCAATGACGGGTGTAATTACTGCATTCGCTCCAGTAACTGATGTTCGTAAAACCTTAACACCTGAACTTAAAAATTTAGAAGATTCAGTACTTGTACGTATTGATTTATCTAAAGGTCAGTTCCGTTTAGGTGGTTCGATTCTTGCTCAAGTATATAAAGCAATCGGTTCAATCACTCCAGACGTTGATAGTTTTGATGATTTCAAAGCGTTCTTCGCTTTAATCCAAGACTGGAACAATCGTGGCCTAATTCAGGCTTACCATGACATCGGTGATGGTGGTTTGTTAGCTTCTGTAGCTGAAATGATGTTTGCTGCACGTTTAGGTGTTGCGTTAGAAAACCAGACTACTGCGGGCTTATTTGCAGAAGAAATTGGTGCAGTACTTCAAGTCAAAGCAACTGATTGGAACGCTTTACAGGCAGAAATCGCAGCTTCTAGCTTAAAAGATGCAATTGCTGTAGTTGGTCGTGTAAATAACTCAGATCAATTATCTGTAAATGGTTTAACCTTAGATCGTGCTGAATTACAACAAGCTTGGTCTGAGGTATCTCATCAGATCCAACGTTTACGTGATAACGTAGAAACTGCTGATCAGGAATTTTCATTAATTACTGACAATGCACACCAAGGTTTAATTGCTAAACCAACATTCGATTTGAATGAACCTATTGAAGCACCGTTCATTAATACACGTCGTCCTAATATGGCAATCTTGCGTGAGCAAGGTGTAAATGGTCATATTGAAATGGCCGCAGCTTTTGACAAAGTTGGCTTTAATACGATTGATGTACACATGAGCGATTTACTTGCTGGTCGTGTAAGCCTAAGTGATTTCGAAGGTTTAGTGACTTGTGGTGGTTTCTCTTACGGCGACGTAATGGGCGCAGGTGGTGGTTGGGCAAAATCAGTATTGTTCAATGCTAAATTACGTGATCAGTTTGAACAGTTCTTCCATCGTGAAGAAACATTCAGCTTAGGTATCTGTAATGGTTGCCAAATGTTGTCACAATTAGCACCACTTATTCCGGGTGCTGAGCACTGGCCACGTTTCCACCGCAATATGTCAGAAGTTTTTGAAGCTCGTAGCGTAAACGTTCGTGTTGAAAAATCTGTTTCTGTATTGCTTGATGGTATGGAAGGTTCAATCTTACCGATTGCTGTTGCACATGGTGAAGGTCGTGCTGTTGCAAGTGAAGCTAACATTGCAAGCTTGAACGCAGCTAACCAAGTTGCATTGCGTTATGTTGATAGCCACGGTAACCCGACTCAACATTACCCATTGAACCCGAATGGCTCACCTGAAGCGATTACTGGTGTTACTTCTAAAGATGGTCGTGCAACGATTATGATGCCGCACCCTGAGCGTACTTTCCGTGCAATTCAGCACTCTTGGAGTCCAGAAGAGTGGACTGAAGATGGTGCATGGTTACGTATGTTCCGTAATGCACGTAAGTTTATTGGTTAATATAAAAAGTGAAATAAGCCACCGTAAGGTGGCTTATTTGTATGTAGTACAATGTAAATAGAATAAATAGTAGAGAAGAAAAATGAAATCAAAAATCCATTTCCGTGAATTCGCATTGCTCATGGCATTGCTCATGTCGATTGTTTCTTTTTCGATAGATGCAGTTTTGCCTGCTTTAGGCGAGATTGGACGTATTTTTGAATTAAAAAATAATAATCAGTCACAGTGGGTCATCATTGGTATCTTTTCTGGCATGACCATTGGGCAGCTCATTGCGGGGCCTCTATCCGATGCGATTGGGCGTAAACGCATTTTATTCACAGGAATTATTATTTATTTCCTGGGAAGTTTATTGTGCTTTACAACACAAAGTTTTGAGTGGTTTTTAGTTGGGCGCTTTATTCAAGGTATTGGTGTTTCAGGGCCTTATGTTGCTACTATTTCAATTGTTAGAGATAAATACAGTGGAGCTCAAATGGCTCGTATCATGTCTTTAATCATGATGGTATTTATGGTGGCTCCAGCAGTTGCACCGAGTTTAGGGCAACTCATAATCCATTTCTTTGGTTGGCGTGAGATCTTTGTTTTATATATGGTTTATGCCACAGTGATTGGAGCATGGGTTGCTTTAAGATTAGAAGAAACCTTAGTGCCTGAAAATCGTTTACCTATGCGGTTGCAAGCATTTCAAGAGGGCTTTAAAGAAGTTGTAAGTAATAAAACCACCATGAGCTATTTGCTATGTGCAGGTTTTTGCTTTGGTGGATTCATTGGTTATTTGGGAACTTCTCAACAAATCTTTATGCAGCAGTTTGGTAAAACAGGACAAGAATTTAGCGCTTATTTTGCTGTACTTGCTGGTGTGATGGGAATTGCCTCATTTACAAACTCTAAAATTGTTATGAAGTTTGGTATGCGTCCAATCTGTATTTATGGCTTTTTAGGCTTGTGCTTAATTTCTTTAATTTTCTTAGGAATTCAGTTTTTAGGCGTGGCTGTATCATTCTGGATGTTTATGCTTTATGCCTGCATTTTATTTTTATTATTCGGAACTCTATTTGGTAATTTAAACGCGATTGCGATGGAACCAATGGGGCATGTTGCTGGAATGGCGTCGGCTATTATTGGTGCAGCTTCTTCTGTCTTGTCCCTTATTCTTGCCTCTATTATTGGGCAATTATATAACGGTACATTAATTCCAATGACCTGTGGTTTTGTCATTTTGTGTGGTTTAGCTTTCGCTATGACAATATATGAAAATAGATATTTAAAGAAATCGGATGCTTAAAATTATATGGATGAAGATAAATTATTGAATTTTCAAATTTCTTCAAACTAATAGCTACATATGGAGTGTTGAAGCTCTTGAAGCATTTTAAAAAAACGTATAAAAGTATAAGCAGCTTACTATTTAACCACTTATGCTTTATTTGAGGTTGGTTCAATTTTTGCTTTCTCTGTAACAACGATAAAAAATCGGAGATCAAAATGATGAAAAATGGAAATCACATAAAAACGTTTTATAAAAAAGATATGGGCTGGCGTTTATTTGGCTTAGCGCTTGCAATTCAAATCCTCTTTATTGGAGCAAATTATTTAGTAATGATGAGCTGACTTTGATTTTGAGGCTTTTTTAAGGGTATGATTTAAAGCAAGTTCGCTAGTTTTTGAGTCATTTTGCCCATGTTAAAGCTGATTTATTACGTACCTGAGTCACATCTTGAGTCGACTAAACAAGCCATTTTCTCTGCTGGTGCAGGTGGTATTGGTAATTATGAACACTGCGCATGGCAAGTGAAAGGAATAGGGCAGTTTAAGCCAGTTAAAGGCGCCGATCCTTACATCGGAGAGCTAGGTGAACTTGAACAAGTTGATGAGTGGCGTGTAGAAACAATTGTAATTGAAGAAAACGCCAAGACCGTAGCGAAAGCATTAAAGGCAAGCCATCCTTATGAAGAGCCTGCCTTTGAGTTTATTCAAATCATAGAAATTGATTTTAATTAAACTGAGAGAAATCTGGTTTACGTTTTTGCATAAATGCTTGTACTGCTTCTAGCATTTCAGGTGAGTGAACGCGCTGCATAAAGATTTCAGCTTCATGATCAATACATTCAATAATTTGCTCTAAATTATGCTTCATAAGCGCTTTTGTTTGCTTTAATGATGCAAGGGGCAAAGCTGCTAAATGCTGAGCTGTTGTCTGAGCAGATGCGTAAGAATCTTCAACTACTTCATTAACTAAGCCAGCTTGTACTGCGGTTTCAGCATTGAATTTTTTTGCAGTAAGCAGAAGCTCAGCTGCTTTGTGATAACCCGCTTGTTGAATGAGTAACTGACTTGCACCACCTTCTGGAGAAAGGCCAAGACTTACAAATGGAATTTGGAATAGGGCAGTGTTGTCAGCAAAAACTAAATCTGCGTGTAATAAAATCGTAACGCCAATTCCAATTGCCACACCTTTTACTGCAATAAGAAGTGGTTTTGATAATTTGGCAGCCGCTTTAAGTAGAACGAATGGTGGAACTTCTCCAGCTGGCCCCATGTTTGGATTTTGTACAAAACCCATAAAATCTTTCATGTCATTGCCAGCGGTAAAATCTTGCTCGACACCACGTAGAATAACTACTCGAACATCTTTATTAAGGTCGGCTTCATTCAATGCTTTGGCAATCCATAAATAAAGTTCGCCATAGAGTGCATTTTTTGCATCTGGGCGATTTATGGCTAAGGTGAGTACGCCACCTTCTAAATTTGCGTTTAAATGTTGATGAGGTTGTTGAATACAGCTAAGTGTCATCGTACTATCCTTGCTTTAAACCACGTTGTTAATTTTTAGGTTCTCATTATGGCGCATATTTTTTGTAATGAGCGTTACTGATGAGTTCATAAAAAGTGAAAATCTAATTATGTATAAATTTGACTATCTCGTTTTTATAGGGCGTTTTCAACCATTTCATTTGGCTCATATGCAGACAATTGAAATTGCCTTACAACAAAGCCATTATGTGGTTTTGGCATTAGGCTCTGCTCAAATGGAACGTAATATTAAAAATCCGTTCTTAGCAATAGAGCGTGAGCAAATGATCTTGTCAAATTTTTCTCTAGAAGAACAAAAGCGCATTCTTTTTGTACATGTAGTGGATGTTTATAACGACGAAAAGTGGGTAAAACAAGTCAAAACTTTAGTGAATGGCGTGATTGAACCGAACTCAAAAGTTGGTTTAATTGGGCATTTTAAGGATGAGTCTTCATATTATTTAAGATTATTTCCAGAGTGGATCATGGTTGAGCTGGATAGCTTAAAAGATTCAATTTCGGCAACGCCAATGCGTGAAGCTTATTATCGTGGTGAAATCCAAACGGAATTTTTTCCTGTAGGAACGATTAAATTTTTAGATGAATTTAAAGAGACTGAAGTTTATGCTGAACTACAACGCAAATATCTTATAGATGATAAAACCAATCTAAATTAATTCAGTTTGTGGTTTTAACTCTTTGATCAGAAACTCGATAAAAACACGAATATGAAAAGATTCGTGTTTTTTGAGTGGGTAGAGTAGAGAAAACGGACGTGAAGTTCCTGAAAATTTTGTAAGAATCTCAATCAACTCCCCATTTTGTAGCTCTTTTTCTACTATAAAACGGTAGGTTTGTAATAATCCTGCACTATGTTTTGCTAGGGTGATGGTACCTAGAATATCGTCTAAACAGCGGATTTTACCTGTACTTTGATATTCAATAATTTGATGGTTTGAATTGAATAGCCACGGTACATTTTTCCCTGTACTGGGTAGCACAAATTGAATGCATTGATGATGCTGTAAATCTTCAATGCTTTGCGGTGTGCCGAAATGTTTTAAGTATTGCGGTGAGGCCACCATAACTAGCTCAGCTTGTTCGAGCTGACGTGCAATCAAATTCGAATCAGCAAATTGTCGTCCACGAATCGCTAAGTCATATCCTTCTGCAATAAAGTCCACATTTTTGTTGGTGAGTTGAACATCCACTTCGATGGTTGGATATTGCTGCGAGAATTTTGCTAATAATGGCAATATTCGATAATGCCCATAAGGTGTTGGTACGCTAATTCGAATCAAACCTGAAGGTTGTTGTTTTTGGTTTTTAAGTTGTTGCTCAGCTTCTAGAATTTGATTTAACGCTTGTTTGCATTCTTCAAAATACATTTTTCCTTGTGGTGTTAAACGTACTTGTCGAGTTGTTCTCACAAAAAGTGGTGTGGCTAAATGCTTTTCTAATCGGGCGATTGAACGGCTTACAGCTGCTGGACTAACACCTGCATGAAGTGCTGCTTTGGAAAAGCTTTCGTTTTCTGCGACTAAGCAAAATAGCTCTACGCTACTAAACATCATTCTTTTTAGTTGTTGAGCCATTTATTACACCATGTAAAAAATGATTTAAGTTCTGGGCTATTTAAGCACATATAAGTAAATAATAAGATGATTTTCATATCTTGTATGGAGTTATTTTATGAAACTATATTATTCACCCAATGCTTGTTCTTTAGCACCACATATTGTTTTAAGAGAGCTGGGACTTGCATTTGAATTAATCAAAGTCGATTTGGACCAACATTTAACTGAATTTAATGAAGACTTTTATCAATTTAATCAAAAAGGACAAGTCCCTTTATTACAACTTGATGATGGTTCATTGTTAACAGAAGGTGCAGTAATTAGCCAGTTTCTTGTTGATCAATCTTTACGAAAAGATTTATTAGCTGAAATAAATACCGCTGGGCGTTACGAGGTTCTCTCATGGATGAACTTTATTGCTTCTGAAATTCATAAAGCGTATTCACCATTTTTTAATGAATCTTACAGTGAAAAAAGTAAAAACGTATATAGCAGAACCCTCAATAAGCACTATGCATGGGTCGATCAACAATTAAATGGGCAAAATTACTTAACAGGAACCAACTTTACGATTGCTGATATTTATCTTTTTGTTGTCACACGCTGGGCTGATTTTATTGGCCTTGATTTAGCACACTTTAGCCATTTAGCCAGTTTTATGAACAGAATTTCTGAGCGCCAAACAGTTCAAGACGCAATTGCAGCCGAAGCAGCCTAATACTTTTGTTATTAAATAAAATTATAAAAGGAGGTCTATATGCCTTATATTTTAATTCAAATTACCAAAGAAAATGTCTCAATACAGCAAAAACAGCAATTAATTCAAGAAGCAACAGAGCTTGTGGTTCGTGTACTTGATAAAGATCCTGCAACTACATTTGTAGTCATTGATGAAGTTGAAACTGATAACTGGGGTGTTGCAGGTGAAACTGTTTCTGCGATACGAAAAAGACAAAGTTTGAGTACTTAAAATGCAAAATAATCCTATTACTGAGATTCAGAAACAACTACAGCAATATTTCGATGGTTTGTATTTTTGTGATGTGCAACTTCTAAATAATGTTTTTCATCCTGATGCTATATATATCAATGTAACCGAGCAACCTGTACTACGACTTAGCATGGCTGAATATTTTCCAATTGTTGCGAGTCGGATTTCTCCAGCTTCAAAGCAACAAACACGACAGGATAAAATCAGTTCAATCAATTTGATTCATGAACGGTTGGCGCTAGTCCATGTTGAATGCGTTATCCACCCTAAATATTTTTATGATGCACTTACATTTGTGTTTGAAGATGATCAATGGAGAATTATATCGAAAGTATTCCATTATCAAATTTTAGCGGACTGAATGATTAAGCATCTGCCCAAAAGATAATTCGGTTGGAAAAAGGATCGGTGATGCTGAGTTCGAGTGTTTCCCAATCTGTTTTTTCAACTTGAGGTTTACAAAATTTATAATCTTTTTGACTTAGTTCACTGTGCAGTTCATAAATATGTTCCCAATAAATACGAATTGCACTATGTGGACTTGCATCTCCAAAATGCTCAGATAGATGAATAACACAATTATCTTTAGAAATTTGTAAATATAACGGGAAGTTATCTTCAAATTGATGTTGCCAATCAAGCTGAAAACCTAAGAAATCAAGATAAAATGATTGAGCTAAATCAACATCAAAAATTCTTAAAATTGGAGTGATTGAACCAGATTGCATCATTTTTCCTTTTAACGTGTACCAAATTGTTGAGTCCAATAACTCTTTTGCTTTATAGACTGATCAGAAGCACACGCGATTGCGTAAGTTGTGAATTTTGGATTCATTAGATTACTACAATGCAAGGGACTTGTTAGCCATTTAGACATAACTTGCCCTAAAGTTTTTTGGCCACTAGCGACATTTTCACCATTGGCTCTACCAAGGGTATTGTAAATCTTCAAACGTGATTTTAAGTCCAGACCGGTTGAGCCAACATGCCCGAGAAAGTTGTGTGCAGCCATATCTTCACTATGAGAAAGTGCACCTTTATATAAATTATTACTCCAGCTCAAAGGTTTGGTTGCTGGGAAATACTGCTGACCACATTGGCGTGATTGCTGTCGGATCTGATTAATTGTGTTTAGTACAGCTTGTTGATAGGCTGGGTTTTGCAAATCTTGGCAGCTTATTTCATTGGGATTTTTTTGAATTTGAGCAATTGATGTGGGCGTGTCAGTGGATATTGCTAATGTATTTGCACTACATGCACCGATAAAAAGAGTAGCAGGCAGCAAAGAGCAAGTTTTGAGTAGTAGACTCATATCATTGCCTTAAAATAATTATTCTAATATTTTTATGATACGCCAAAGTCAAAGTATTGGGTAATGCTTTGCAAAAAAAAGCGAGTGTAAAATTCGCTTTTTTTTTGTTAATTTTATTAAGCTGTTTGAAGGGCTTTTAAGTCTTCTAGAACTTGTTCCGCATGCCCAGCAGCTTTAACTTTACGGTAGCTTTTAACTAAAGTTTTGTTATGGAAAATGAAAGTAGAGCGTTCAATACCCATTACTTTTTTGCCATACATATTTTTTTCTTTAATCACATCGAAGTGCTTACACAGTACTTCTTCTTTATCACTAATCAGATCAATAGTCAGTGCCTGTTTTTCAGTAAAGTTTTGGTGGGCTTTTACTGAGTCGCGCGAAACACCGTAAATACGAGCACCTAAAGCTTCAAACTGATCTTTTAGACAAGAAAAACCAACTGCTTGTGTTGTACATCCTGAAGTTGAATCTTTAGGGTAGAAGTAAATGATTAACCATTCGTTTTCGACCTCAGTCAAGTTAACTTCACCTTGTGTTGTTGGGAATATCTGATTTGGTAATTGGATATTGTCAGTCATTTCTCATCCTTCAAAAAAGCTAAATTTGATCTAATTCAAGTGGTAAAAAAGCATATTCTTCATGATAAACAATATCGAGCTTTCTTACAGGAATTGGTTTGTTAAAAATTGGGCCATCAATTACCGTCGTATGAAATTCACCGCCTTCACCACATGGATCAATACCACGGTTTTCAAGTTCTTTTATATATTCTAAGGTTAAAGTTTTTCCTAAATCTTGAATTGTCATTCCTAGTTTTAAGTTCACTGTTACAAGCACACTATGGAAACCAAGATTGATGAATTCTTCAACAACTTCACGATGTGGGCGAAGCCAAAGAGGCATTCCTAATTTGAGTCCTACCTGTTGAGTTATTCGATCATGCCAACATCCATGTTCAGGCATATCCAGATCGCCTGTAACAAGTACCTCAGCACCTTGTTGTTTTGCCTGAGTGAGCAATTCAATAAATTTAGCTTCATAGTCATTCCAGCTTGATGAAGCCATGAATACTGGTAAGCCGATTGCTTTAGCTTGTGCTTGAATAATATCAAGTGGCATAGCATGTGAACGAGAGCGCTGACCTTGTTCTTCCAGCATGACAATGAGCCCACTCACTGTGCCAGTTTTCATGGCATGGTAGAGTGCAAGGGAGCTGTCTTTACCACCACTGAATGAAACAATAGAGGTCTTATTTATTGCGTTGGTTTTCCATTGTTCTTGCATGGTTTATTTCGGATAAATTGTTCAAGTTCGATAAGATCATTTTAACAGAGCTACAAAAAAGCCTGCATAAATGCAGGCTTAATTTGGAATAACAAAAGCTTATTTTTTAGGAGCTTGTTGTTGAGCAGCTTTCATTGCATCTTCAGTTAATTTTTCAAGTTTAGTTGTTAACTGAGGACCGAAACATGCTTTAAGATCACGGTTTTGTTGTTGTACAAATCCTAGAGAGCTTGGGCTTTTCTTCGCATTAATTGCACTTTGGATTTCCCATTTTTGTGCTTCAGTTACTTTACCTTGTGCTTCAACTTGGCAGCTACAGAATTTGCTAACTTCAGATGAACTTAGTTTACCGCCTTTAGCTGTTTGATCTTTACAAACGTTAACTAATGCACCTTTAACGTTAGTACTTTTATATGCTGCTTGAACTGGGTTTTCGGCAGCATGTGCTGCACCAGCCATAAGCGCAACTGTTGAAAACAAAGATGAAAGAATAAGATTTGATTTTAACAACTTCATAAATTTTACCTACTTATTACGGTATATAGCGTGTTGGGTCGGCAACACCAGCCTCGATAAAGCCTTCTTTACGCAAACGGCAACTGTCACATTTGCCACACGCACGTCCTTGAGCATCTGCTTGGTAGCAAGATACCGTTTGACTATAGTCTACGCCATGTTCAATCCCTAAACGTATAATATTCGCTTTGGATAAATGTAACAGTGGTGTTTCAAACTTAAGTGGTTTTCCTTCTACGCCAGCTTTAGTTGCTAAGCGCGCCATATTCGCAAAAGCATCAATAAATTCAGGACGACAATCAGGATATCCTGAATAATCAACAGCATTGATACCAATAACAATCGCTTCGGCATTAAATACTTCAGCTGCTGCTAGAGCATAAGAGAGGAAAATAGTGTTACGTGCTGGTACATAAGTTACAGGAATACCTTCTTGTAACTGTTCTGGTACGGCAATGTTGTGGTCTGTAAGTGCAGACCCACCTAAATTCGCCAAATCAATATTAATTACACGATGTTCAACACCTGCACGTTGAGCTAATGCTTTTGCTGCATCGAGTTCAGTCGTTGAGCGTTGGCCATACATAAAACTAATAGCAATACATTCATAGCGTGCTTGTGCCCAAGCTAGGCAAGTGGTTGAGTCTAAGCCGCCTGAAAGCAAAACAATGGCACGAGGGCGCATATTTTTCTCCATATTCGGAATGATTTATTTTATTGAGTGATTAACGACCTGATTCATCGTTCCAAAGCAGTTTATGTAACTGAAGTTGGAAGCGAACAGGGAGTTTATCATCAAGTATCCACTGTGCCAGATCACGTGCTAGACGTGGCAGGCCAACAGCACCTTTTTCAACTGCAAAGGCAGGGGAGAACCAAACGGTACTGACTTTTTTATGCAGTTGATATTTTTCAACTTGCTGCTTTGACCATTCATAATCTTCGCGGTTACAAATGACGAATTTAATTTGGTCATGTGCAGTTAAATGGTCAAGATTGCTGATGAGGTTACGATGTTCTTCACCAGAAGTTGGAGTTTTTAAATCGAGAACTTTAGAAACACGCGAATCTACTTTTGAGACATCGAGCGCGCCGCTAGTTTCCAAAGAAACATCAAAGCCTGCTTCACATAAGCGTTGTAATAGAATCAAACAGTTTGGCTGTGCTAATGGTTCGCCACCAGTAACACAAATATAAGGTGTTTGATACTGTTTAGCTGTTTCAATGATATGTTCAAGTGAAAAACGTTCTCCGCCTTCAAAAGAATAAGTCGTATCACAGTAACTACAACGTAGTGGACAGCCTGTTAAGCGAATGAATACAGTCGGTAAACCAGAAGCATTCGCTTCACCCTGCAACGAGTAAAAAATCTCGGTAATGCGTAAACCAGACGCAGGGTCAGAGACAGGAATTGCAGAGGAACGTAAGGAAGCCATTCTAGAAATACCACACTATATAAAAAATAAAATCTCTACGATCAGTTGGATCGTAGAGATGAGGAGCGATTAAAGCTCCGCAAGAGCGTTATAGCAAATTAGTCAGCGCGTAACAAATCGTTCAAGCTCGTTTTTGCACGTGTTTTTGCATCAACTTTTTTCACGATAATTGCAGCGTATAAGCTGTAAGTTCCACATTTAGATGGCAAGCTGCCTGAAACTACAACTGAACCTGCTGGTACACGACCATAATGGATTTCGCCAGTTTCGCGGTCATAAATTTTAGTTGATTGACCAATGAAAACGCCCATTGAAATGACTGAGCCTTCTTCAACAATTACGCCTTCAACGATTTCTGAACGCGCACCGATAAAGCAGTTGTCTTCAATAATGGTTGGGTTAGCTTGTAATGGTTCTAAAACACCACCGATACCTACACCACCAGACAAGTGAACATTTTTACCGATTTGAGCACATGAACCTACAGTTGCCCATGTATCAACCATTGTGCCTTCATCTACATAAGCACCAATGTTTACATAAGAAGGCATTAACACTACGTTTTTAGCTTGGAAGCTACCACGACGCGCTACAGCAGGAGGAACAACACGAACACCTGCTGCTTTAAATTGCTCTTCAGTCCAACCAGAGAATTTAGTTTCAACTTTGTCGTAGAAACGAAGATCACATGACTCGATTGGTTTATTGTCATTTAGTTTAAATGATAATAAAACAGCTTTTTTTAACCACTGGTGAACAACCCATTCACCATTGATTTTTTCAGCAACTCGAAGAGTACCGTTATCTAAACCAGCAATTGCTTCTTCAACAGCTTGGCGGATTTCGCTTGAGCAATCTGCTGCAGTAAAATTTGCGCGGTCTTCAAATGCTTGCTCAATGATCGTAGAAAGCTGAGACATGATCTTCCTTCCATAAAAAATTTTAAAGATTTTACACTAATTTGTGACAAGAATCTTTGAAAAAACGTGTTACGTTTAATTGAGGATGCAAATAGGTTAAATGAAATTAAGCTTATTAGATAATCAAGTGTTTTTTACACAAAAATGATTAGAAAATAAAAATTTAACTCAATTTGTATCAAAAAATAACAGAAATCTAGCATTTTTTGTATAAAAAAGAATCTAAGCTCTTTTATTATGATTTTAGTCACAAAATTAAAAACAGAGCCTTTTTGAGGAGAAAACTATGAAAGCATTACGTGTATTAGTAACAACAACAGCTTTATTCGCTGCTGGTGCTGTAATGGCAGATGAAGCCGTTGTTCATGACAGCTACGCATTTGACAAAAACCAATTAATTCCTGTGGGGGCGCGTGCTGAGGTAGGTACAACTGGTTACGGTGGTGCTTTATTGTGGCAAGCAAACCCATATGTAGGTTTGGCACTTGGTTATAATGGTGGTGACATCTCTTGGTCTGACGACGTAAAAGTCAACGGCTCAACTTATGATCTTGATATGGACAACAACAATGTCTATTTAAATGCTGAGATTCGTCCATGGGGTGCAAGTACTAACCGTTGGGCTCAAGGCTTATATGTAGCGGCTGGTGCAGCATATCTTGATAATGATTACGATTTATCTCGTAACGTTGATGCGACTCGTTCATTCCGTGTCAATAATCAAGACTTCCTTGCTAATGAGGGTGGAGTAAAAATTAATGGTAAAATGTCTTATAAAAATGACATTGCTCCATATTTAGGTTTTGGTTTTGCACCTAAAATTAATAAAAACTGGGGTGTATTTGGTGAAGTAGGCGCTTACTACACTGGTAACCCAACAGTTAAACTTGTTTCAACAGGTTCAGCTACTACTACAGGTGATCAGTCACTTGAAGAAGCAGTAAATGCGGAAGCGCGTAAAATCGCGAATGACGATAAATATCAATGGTTACCAGTTGGTAAAGTTGGTGTGAACTTCTACTGGTAAGATCTAAAATAAAAAACGAGCTTCGGCTCGTTTTTTTTGCATCTAATAAAATAAAAGAGCTTTTTAGCTCTTTTATTTATTTTTGAATTTTTATTCATCTGGGTAAGCAATTTTCTTAAGTGCTTTAATATCTGCATCAGGTGAGCATAAGGAAATAAACTCGTAACCATAACCGCGTAGTAGATGGCCTTTACGAACTGCAATCCATGTCGTATTGACACCAAAAATATCAGTTTTAGTTTGTTTTAAGCGATGATCACGTTCTGTGTCATAGGCCACGTCATTGACAATTCCGACTCCCATACCCAATTCGACATACGTTTTAATAACGTCTGCATCGAGAGCTGACATTACGATATCTGCATCAAGGTGAGCTTCTTCAAAAGCTTTGTCAATTTTAGAGCGACCTGTAAAACCGCCATGATAAGTAATGAGTGGATAGTCCGCTAAAAGTTCAAGCGTAATCTTGTCTGCCTTTACTAAAGGATGATTTTGCGGTGTGATAATGCTGTGTTGCCATTGATAGTAAGGAATACTAGCCAGGTTTTCTTCAGTTGTTAAAGACTCTGTGGCAATCCCAATATCCGCCTCGCCTTGTAAGAGCATTTCTGAGATTTCAACAGGGCTGGCTTGTTGTAAAATCAAATGAACTTTAGGAAATAACTTCTTAAATTGGTTTACGATCGGAGGTAACACATAACGTGCTTGAGTATGGGTTGTTGCGATCGTTAATGTGCCTTCATCAACTTTATTAAAGTCTTCTGCAAGGCGTTTAATATTTTCAGCATCAACCAACATGCGTTCAACAATACCAAGAAGAGATTGTCCTGGCTCTGTTAAACCTAAAAGACGTTTACCTTTTCGTATAAAAAGTTGTACGCCGAGCTCATCTTCTAGATCCTTAATATGTTTACTTACACCTGATTGAGACGTGTAGAGTGCAGCCGATGCTTCGGTTAAGTTAAAGTTTTGGCGTACAGTTTCTCGGATAATTCTTAATTGTTGAAAGTTCATTCACACTTTTCCTTACCAAATATATTTCTTAAGCAACTTGATCTGCAAATAAGTGCAATTGAGATGCACTCACCCAAACAGTTTGATTCGGTTTAAATGCATGTAATTTTGCAGCTTCACTGCTCAGAGCAATTTCAATTAAACGTCCATTACGGTCTTGTAATTCCGCCACAACTTTTCCAGCAATCCAGATTTCTCGTACAAAAATGGCTTCAATGCTATTCGCCTGCGGTTGCGAGTGAATATGTAACTCATCTGGACGGGCAAAAGCAATCACTTTTCCTTGAGGTGCTTCAACTAACGTTGGTAATTGAATACGGTCATTGCCAATACGGATAATACCGTCTGTGTTTTCACCTTCAAAACGATTTGCCTGACCCAAGAAATCAAATACAAATGGCGTTGATGGTTTTTCATAAACTTCGCGAGGTGAGCCGATCTGCTCGACATTACCTTTATTCATTACAATAATCTGATCTGCAACTTCAAGTGCCTCTTCCTGATCATGAGTTACGAAAATTGAAGTAATATGCAATTCATCATGTAAGTTGCGTAGCCAGCGGCGTAACTCCTTACGGACTTTAGCATCTAGCGCACCAAACGGCTCATCAAGTAATAAGACTCGAGGTTCTACTGCTAAAGCACGGGCTAAAGCAATACGCTGACGTTGGCCGCCTGAAAGCTGTGCAGGGTAGCGGTCTGCTAAAAATCCAAGTTGAACTAGATCGAGTAAACGCGTAACGCGTTTTTTAATTTCGGCTTCAGATGGGCGTGTTGCACGAGGACGAACACGTAAACCAAAGGCAATATTGTCAAATACTGTCATGTGACGGAATAAAGCATAGTGCTGAAATACAAAGCCAACCTGACGCTCACGTACATGTACATTAGTCGCATCTTCACCTTCAAGTAACACTTGACCGCCATCGGCTGATTCTAGACCTGCAATAATTCTAAGTAGAGTCGTTTTACCGCATCCAGATGGGCCAAGTAATGCAACCAGTTCACCTTCTGGAAAGTCTAGGGAAATATTTTTAAGCGCATGGAATGCACCAAAGTGTTTTTCAATATTTTTAACTTGAATACTCATGATTTCATTCCTTACGAATCAGTTGAATGTGGTTCTGGTTTGTCTTGATGTAGTTCTAACCACGTTTTCAATACCAGCGTTAATATGGCTAAAAAAGCAAGTAATGAGGACACGGCAAACGCTGCGCTAAAGGTGTACTCGTTATATAAAATTTCGACATGAAGTGGCAGGGTATTGGTTTCACCACGAATGTGACCAGAAACCACCGATACTGCGCCAAATTCACCCATTGCACGGGCATTACAAAGAATTACGCCGTAAATTAGCCCCCATTTAATGTTAGGGAGTGTGACCTTCCAAAAGGTTTGCCATCCGGAAGCGCCGAGTACGATAGCTGCTTCTTCCTCTTCAGTTCCTTGAGCTTCCATGAGTGGAATTAACTCACGTGCTACAAATGGAACGGTAATAAAGATAGTCGCTAAAACAATTGCAGGTACGGCATATAGAATCTTGATGTCATGGTCCATTAACCAGCCGCCTAACCAACCTTGAGCACCGAAAATCAGTACAATCATTAAACCTGCGATAACAGGTGAAACTGAAAAAGGCATATCAATAATGGTAGTTAAAACTGCCTTACCTCTAAACTGGAACTTAGAAACAGCCCATGCAGCGGCAACACCAAATACCACATTAATTGGAACAGCAATTGCTGCGGTGAGTAAGGTTAATTTCACTGCTGATAGCGTGTCTGGATCAATCAAAGCCTGAACATAGACTTCAAGTCCTTGTTTAAATGCTTCTACAAAAACCAGAATAAGTGGCAACATAAGACAACTGAGGAAAAAAATCAGCGCAATTGTAATTAAGGTATAACGTACCCAAGTTGGTTCGCGTGTTGCATCTCGTGATTGCAATTTAAGCGCAAGTGCATTGCTGTCAGTATGTAGGTTCATGTGATATTTCTCCCTGTACGACGGTTTGCCCATGCTTGAAGTAAATTAATGGCAAATAAGATGATGAAAGAGAGAACCAACATGACCGCAGCAATTGTTGTTGCACCAGCATAATCATATTCTTCAAGGCGTGAAATGATCATGAGCGGAGCGATTTCTGTTTTAAACGGCTGGTTACCTGCAATAAAAATAACTGAACCATATTCACCGACACCGCGAGCAAATGCTAAAGCAAAGCCTGTGAATAGAGCGGGTAGTAATATCGGTAAAATAATTTTAGTGATGGTCTGCCAGCGATTTGCGCCGAGTGCCGAAGCTGCTTCTTCAAGTTCAGTTTCTATATCACTGAGTACAGGTTGTACTGTTCTTACAATGAATGGAATACCGATGAATATTAATGCCAACGTAATACCGATTGGCGTATATGCAACTTGAATACCGAGTGGTTCTAAATACTGACCGATCCAACCAGTGGGTGCATAGAGTGAGGTAAGCGCAATACCTGCAACCGCAGTTGGAAGAGCAAAAGGTAAATCGACTAATGCATCAACCAAGCGTTTCCCAGGAAAGTTATAACGGACAAGGCACCAAGCTAAAAGTAAGCCAAACACAACATTAATAAAGGCTGCGATTAAAGCTGAACTAAAGCTGAGCTGAAGCGATTTTAAAATACGCTCAGAGGTTAAAATTTCCCATAATCCGTCCCATCCAATTCCAAATGATTTGATAAAGACTGCGGCTAATGGAATAAGCACAATAAAAGAAACGTAGGCGAGGGTGAAGCCCAAAGATAGGCCAAACCCAGGCAGCACTCGGGATCGCTGCGACATGATATTTCCTCAAAGAGAAAAGCCTGCTGAAACCAGTAAGCGAATAAATAAAGATAAACGGTGCGGTATAAAGATTGGTATTAAGCAAATTTCAAAGAGAAATGTGTTTTTACCGGGTCGATAGATGAGTAACTACACATCGAATCTTCTGGAATCAAATAATTCAGTAAATCTGGAAATGGCCCAAAACCTGAGGCAACATTAATATGGCCAACTTCACCAAGATTAACTGGATTTAACTTCCATGATTTTGCAAGTTGTAAAGCATCAAAAAGACCGAGCCAAGGATCGTTCTCACTAATGAGTAGCGTTGCAGGCACATCAATTTTTAATTGATGAAAATACGCTTTGTAGTCGGTCAAGCTATGACGAGCAAATCCTGCTTCCCCAAAGCGTGCTGGATTTGCTGGCGCGACTAAAATAAGTTTCTTCACTTGGCTTCTTAATTCTGGGTACTCTGCTAAAGCAGCAACACTTGTTAAACATCCAAAACTATGTGCAACAATCTGAACAGGAGTTGGTGCTGCTTGAACTGTTTTAACAAATTGTTCAACCCATTCGCTTAGTACGGGTCTATCCCAGTTTTTTTGCTCAACACGAGAACTAGACACGAGTTGACGCTGCAACCAAGATTGCCAATGTTGATGTTCACTACCACCTACACCCGGAACAATTACAGTGTGAATCATGTCTGTTCTCCTTATCCTTAGAACAAAGAATTATTTCTCTGCACTATTGATTTTCACGATTTGATCGAAAACACCACCATTATCAAAATGTTGTTTTTGCACTTTTGTCCAACCACCAAATTCTTTGTCGATGGTTACAAGCTTTAATGGCTTAAATACATTGCCGTATTTCTTAAGAACAGCTGCGTTACGCGGACGGTAGAAGTTACGAGCTGCAATTTCTTGACCAGCAGGTGAGTACAAGTAGTTGAGATAACCTTTAGCAATCGTTAAGTTGCCTTTTTTAGCTGCATTCTTCTCTACAATTGCAACTGGAGGCTCAGCTAAGATCGAAAGAGACGGGGTAATAATTTCAAATTTGCCCGGTTGTTCGCGAAGAGCTAAATGAGCTTCGTTTTCCCAAGCGAGTAACACATCACCAATACCACGCTCAGCAAAAGTAGTCGTGGCACCACGTGCACCCGAATCTAGAACTTTAGTGTGTTTATAAATTTGACGAACGTACTCTTGTGCTTTTGCATCATTGCCACCCGGTTGATGTTTTGCCCAAGCCCAAGCTGCAAGATAATTCCAACGAGCACCACCTGAAGTTTTCGGGTTTGGCGTAATAATTTCTACACCTGGTTTGATTAAATCACCCCAGTCTTTAATTTGTTTTGGATTACCTTTACGCACTAAAAACACAATTGTTGAAGTGTATGGGGTAGAGTTCTGCGGTAACTTTTTCTGCCAGTCAGCTGGAAGTAATTTTGCTTTTTCCGCAATTTCATCGATATCTGCCGCAAGTGCCAATGTCACTACATCTGCGTTTAAGCCATCAATAACCGCACGCGCCTGTTTACCAGAACCACCGTGTGATTGCTTAAACTCAATATCTTGACCCGTACGTTGTTTCCAGTAAGTACCGAACTGTTTGTTGAAATCTGTATATAACTCACGAGTTGGATCGTAAGAAACATTTAAAAACTCTTGAGCTGCAAATGATGAAACAGAAAGAAGTGCAGCGATAACCCCGACTTTTAATTGTGAAAAACGCATGAGATAAGTCCTCAAAAAATATGAAATGTTCAAAACATGAACGCAGAATAGCGCTAGTCTTTATTCTAAAAAAATAATAAAAAACGAATTTAATATGAAAAAAATAGAAATAGTAAAAAGAGATAAACTATTCTTAAATCTTGATATATAACAAGTTTTAAAAGTTAATACGAAATCGGTATAATTTTTTAAAATCAATCATTTATTATTTAAATGAAAGGTGTTGTTTTTGTTGTGCGATTTTTAAGAAAGGGTGATCAAACATGTGGTGTTTTAAAAATGGGCAACCTGTTGAGACCATTCCTTTATTGGATCGAGCATTTCATTATGGCGATGGGTGCTTTACTACAATTCGTGTTTTTCAAAACCAGATTGAGCTTAAAGAAAGACACTGGGAACGTCTAAAACTTGCATGTCAAAGACTGTCTTTAACTGCGAATTTTGAACTCATAGAACAAAGCTTACAGCAATTACAAAAGCAAAATCTTGTGCTCAACGGCACTTTAAAAATTGTGATTAGTCGTGGTGAAGGTGACCGTGGTTATAGTTTGCCAAAGCATGAAGCAGATATTTATATCTGGTTTTATCCAAAAGCTTTAGAGCCATTTTTGCCAGACTCTATCCAGTGCGGTGTCTTAAATCAGGCTCTAGGTCTAACCATGCCGAGCTTGGTCGGACTTAAATCTTTAAACCGTCTTGAACAAGTATTGCTAAAAAAAGAAGCAGATCAACTCGGGTGGGCTGAAGCATTAGTTACTGATGTACAAGGTTATATTGTTGAAGGGATCAGCAGTAATTGTTTTATTCGTTTAAATGATAGATGGATTACTCCTGAACTTCGCTATAATGGCGTCCACGGTGTAATGCGGGCAGAAATTCTGGCGCGTATGCAGCACCATGGTATTGCCTGTGAAGTACGTGTAATTGAATTAGATGAAGTACCTGAAATACAAAGTCTATTCTTTTGTAATGCTTTAAACCCTATGCGAGTAGTCACTCATTTAGGCGAAAAAACGCTAGATACACAGGCATGCATAGATTTATTTCATATCCTTAACTTAAATCAGATTCATTAATATGCCGAAGCCACCTGTGAATGCGAAAGCAAAAAACGCCAAGAAAAATAACAAGAAACAAGCTCCAAAATTTTCTAAGCGACTGGTTTTAATTGGCCTGTTTATTGTCTTAATTTCTACATTTGCCATTTTATGGTCGAGTCTATTCAAAGCTTATCCTGTTGAAGGCAAAAAACAGATGTTATCGATTACATCTGGTGAAACTTATTCTGGTTTTATTGATCGTTTGGCCAAAGAAGGCAAAATTAGCTTTCCTATCGTATTGAAGCTTTATCAAAAGTTTATAATTCATGACAGCATGAAAGCTGGTGTGTATGAAATTGAACAAGGGATGAGTGTAAGACAAGTATTAGAGATGTTATCTGACGCTGATAATGCTCAGATGAACCGTGTTTTGGTGATTGAAGGTACAACTTTTAAGCAGCTTATTACTGCACTCAAAAATGATAAAAATGTAAAAAATACAATATTGGATTTACCTAACGATCAGCTTATGAAAGCGCTTGGGATTCCTTACGATCATCCAGAAGGCTTGTTCGCGCCGAATACTTATTTCTTTGCTAAAGGCGAGACTGACAAGAAAATTCTTACCGATTTATATCATCGTCAAATGAAAGCTTTAGATGCTGCTTGGGCAAATCGTGCGCCGAATTTACCTTATAAAGACAAATATGAAGCATTAATTATGGCTTCTATTGTTGAGAAAGAAACAAGTTTAGACAGTGAACTTACACAAGTTTCTGGCGTTTTTGTCCGCCGTTTAAGACTCGGTATGCGTTTACAAACAGATCCTACGGTTATTTACGGTATGGGTAATAACTATAAAGGCAATATTACCCGAGAAGACCTGCGTACCCCAACGCCATATAATACTTATACCATTAATGGTTTGCCTCCAACTCCAATTGCTTTACCAAGCCAAAAAGCGATTGAAGCAGCGTTACATCCAGATAACTCAAACAACATCTATTTTGTAGCGACTGGCAATGGTGGACATAAATTTACGGCAAGTTTGCAGGCGCATAATCAAGCGGTGCAGGACTATTTATCCGTGTTGAGATCGAAGAAATAAGGAAAAGAGATGTTTATTAGCTTTGAAGGCACGGAAGGGGTAGGTAAAACTACACTCATTCGAAAAATTCATCAGTATTTTGAAGAACAAGGTAAACAAGTTGTTTTAACTCGAGAGCCGGGTGGGACGCCGCTAGCTGAACAAATTCGTTCAATGCTTTTAGCAGTGAATCATGATGAAAACATGAGTCATGATACTGAACTATTGCTTATTTATGCGGCACGTGCTCAACATTTGCAACAGGTTATTTTGCCGGCTCTAGACGCTAACAAAATTGTATTAAGTGATCGTTTTACTGATGCAAGTTTTGCTTATCAATGTTCTGGTCGTGGTTTAAGCCAAGATAAATTACAGCTTTTAAATCAGAACTTTGTTTCGCGCATGCCAGAAGTGACTTTCTGGTTAGATGCACCGATTGAACTTGGTATGAACCGTGCCCGTGAGCGTGGAGCATTAGACCGTTTTGAACAAGAAAAGTTAAGCTTCTTTACTAAGGTTCGTGAAGGCTATGAAACCTTGTGGAAAGCTGAACCAGAACGTATTAAGCGAATAGATGCAACCCAAAGTCCTGATCAGGTGTTCGTACAGGCATTGCAATATTTAGGATAAGCAATTGAATGAGCCACTCTTATAAAAATGGGAGTGGTTAAAAATGACGTTAATTCTGATTTAAAACGTCATAGAAAAGATCTGTTATTTTCTTATGCTATCTTACATATGATTTTATAGATTGAAGAATAACAAGGATGAAAAGTTCAAAAGAAGAAATCGTGGCATTTCTTGAAAAGGAATTTCCACCCAGTCTTGAACATTGCACGATTGAATCAGTCACACCTAAAGCAGCAGTTGTTTACTATCATGTTGATCAAAGACATCAACGTCCCGGTGGCACCATATCTGGCCCAACCATGATGACTTTGGCAGATTTTGCTTTATATATTGCGATATTAGGTGAGATTGGCCTTGTTGGTTTAGCCGTAACCACTAACTTTAATATTAATTTTTTAAGAAAGCCCGCGGGCGATCAAGACTTACGTAGTGAGTGTAAACTCATGAAAGTAGGAAAGAGTTTAGTAGTGGGTGAGGTTTGGATTTATTCGGTCGGTTTGGATGAACCCGTTGCGCATGTGACCGCGACTTATTCAATCCCACCTAAATCATAAAGATCAAAGCAAATAAAAAGCACAGTCTGAACTGTGCTTTTTTGTAGAAGAACAACTTAAATATCAGTATTAACTAAGGGCTGTTCTACTGCAAAATTTGGAGGAGTTAAAACCGTTTTACGAATCTCACTCGAAGTTTCCGGATAATCGAGTGTGTAATGCAGACCACGTGATTCTTTGCGTTGCATAGCACAGCGCACAATCATTTCAGATACTAAAACAAGGTTACGCAGCTCGATCAGGTTTTTACTGACACGGTAATCTTGATAATATTCAGTGATTTCGCGCTTTAACATTTCAATACGGTGTAAAGCACGTTCTAAACGTTTCGTAGTCCTTACAATACCAACGTAGTTCCACATGGTCGAACGTAACTCATCCCAGTTTTGTAAAATCACCACATCTTCATCTGGATTAGTTACTTGTGAGTCATCCCAAGTGGGTACTTCCGGTAATTTGAAGTTTTCATCAAATTTATTTTCGATATCTTTTGCTGCACTCATACCGTAAACGAAGCACTCAAGTAATGAGTTACTTGCCATACGGTTTGCACCATGTAAGCCCGTATATGACGTTTCACCAATTGCATATAGACCTTCGATATCGGTTTGGCTATTTGAGTCAACCACGACACCACCACAAGTGTAATGTGCGGCCGGCACCACTGGAATCATGTCTTTGGTAATGTCGATGCCTAACTCAAGCAATCTTGCATAAAGTGTAGGGAAGTGCTCTTTAATGAACTCAGGTGATTTATGGGTAATGTCTAACCAGACATGACGAATACCGAGACGTTTGATTTCATGGTCAATGGTACGTGCCACAATATCGCGAGGAGCTAATTCTGCACGATCATCAAAACGTAGCATAAAACGTTCGCCATCCGGCAAGCGCAAGTAAGCGCCTTCACCACGCATAGCTTCGGTAATTAAAAAAGAGCGGGCTTGAGGGTGGTAGAGACAAGTTGGATGGAACTGATTAAATTCCATATTCGCTACACGACAACCTGCACGGAAGGCCATTGCAATACCATCACCTGTAGCAATATCTGGATTAGATGTGTACAGGTAAGCTTTCATTGCACCGCCGCAAGCCAGCGCGGTAAATGGGGCAAGGAAAGTATGGACCTTTTCAGTGTTTTCATCTAATGCATATAAACCAATAGCACGATTCGCTTGGTCGGTATGGCCTAATTTATGCGAAGTGATTAAATCAATCGCAATATAGTTTTCAAAAATAGTGATATTTTTACGTTCTTTGGCACGTCCAACCAAAGTGGTTGAAATAGCTTTACCTGTTGCATCCGCAGAATGGATAATGCGGCGCTGAGAGTGACCACCTTCGCGAGTTAAGTGAAGTTGCTCATCCTCATCTAGAGTAAATTGCACGCCTTGCTTTAAAAGAAAATCAACAGAAGGGCGGCCGCCTTCTACGGTATGTTGTACCGCGTCCATTTCACATAAATGAGCGCCTGCAATCATAGTGTCATTAATGTGCTGTTGAATAGAGTCAGTCTCGTCAAGAACAGCAGCAACGCCACCTTGAGCATAGAAGGTACTTGCTTCGGTTAGAGCAGCTTTGGCTAAAACTGCAATATTAAAATGATTTGGTAACGATAAAGCCAGACTTAAACCAGCGCCGCCGCTGCCCACAATAATCACGTCAAAGTGGTGAATTGTCTGTAAATTAGGCATGTCCATTCGCAACAATCTAAAACGTCCGCTAATGACACCCCTTTTTATCTAAAAAGGCAAGAGCTTAAGCGCTCTAACTCAGAGAAAAATTGCAATTGGCTTAAAAAGTTGCAATGCGTAAAATAATGAATGTAAGGATGCCTTACAAATAAACATATTGTTACGCACAACCCCAAAGCGTTGTGATACAACATTTTTATTCTTATTCTCGTAGACCAATTGTGGGTGAGCACCGAATGAAAACTCGCTATTTACAACAAGGAATGTATGCAGCGGTATTTACAGTTGCTGCTGTTCAGGCAAATGCTGCTGTTGATTTTTCAAACCTCGTTGAACAAGTTAGTCCAGCAGTGGTGAGTGTAAACGTCGTAAAAAAAATGACTCAGGATGAACTATTGCAGCAGCAAGTCCCTGAAATTTTGAAACGTTTCTTTGGAAATCAGGTGATCATTCCACAGCAACAGGGTCCACAAGAAAAAACTGCATACGGTAGTGCATTCTTTATTAGTAAAGATGGTTACCTACTCACCAACCACCATGTGATTGAAAATGCCTCACGCATTAGTATTACTTTAAATGACCGCCGTGAAATTGATGCAACTGTGGTTGGGAGTGATGAGCGTACAGACGTTGCATTGTTAAAAGTGACTGGAAATAGCTATCCAGCTTTACGAGTAGGAAATGTTGATCGTTTGCGAGTAGGAGAGCCAGTTTTAGCAATTGGTTCACCTTTTGGTTTTGACTACTCTGCATCGGCAGGTATTGTGAGTGCTAAATCACGAAATATGAGTGGTGAAACTTCGGTACCATTTATTCAAACTGACGTTGCGCTAAACCCCGGTAACTCTGGTGGTCCACTATTTAACCAAAATGGTGAAGTAGTCGGGGTAAACTCTCGAATATTTAGTGGTACTGGCGGCTATATGGGCTTGTCTTTCTCTATCCCGATTGACGTAGCGATGGATGTAGCCGAACAGCTTAAAACTAAAGGTAAGGTAACACGCTCTTATCTTGGTGTGATGATGCAAGACATTGACCGAAACCTTGCTGATGCTTACAAGTTACCAAAACCTGAAGGGGCTCTAATTACTCAAATTTCTCCGAACTCGCCTGCACAAAAAGCCGGCTTGCGAGCGGGTGATGTGATTTTGAAATATAACGGTAATCCGGTATCGCGCACGAGTGAATTACTCTACGCATTAAACAAAGTACAGCCGAATCAAACTGTTCAATTTGAAGTATTACGTGATGACAAAACCCGTAATATTTCAGCAACTTTAACGACTGCTCCAGATGAAACGCCTGCCACAGGTGCGCAAAGTACGGTATCTAAAGGACCAGTTTTAGGAATGAGCATTCGTGATTTAGCTGAGCCAGAAAAAAGTGCTTTAAGTGTGAAAGGTGGTATCTATGTACAAGATGTTCGCCGTGGTGGCTTAGCATCATTGTCAAATATCATTCCGGGTGATGTGATTGTTCAAGTCAACAATAGCCAGATTTTAAATAGTCAGGATTTTGCAAAAGTCGTTTCTAACTTGCAAAAAAATACGGTAGCGCGTGTGGCAATTATTCGTCAAGGACAACGCGCAATGCTTGGTTTACGTATTCAGTAAATTTAAAAAAGAAACAATGAACCACCCTAAACATGGGTGGTTTTTTGTTATTTATCTTGAGCGTATAGTGATATCTACCTACACTTATTTCAGTTTAAAAGTTAATAAATAAGAGTGAATATTTGTGAGTAGTATTTTTGATTTACATATTCAGGTGCAGCCACATCATATTGATGCGTTAGGACATGTGAATAATGTGATGTATGTACAGTGGATGCAAGATGTAGCTGCTGCTCATGTTGAGACCTTAGGAGTCGGGGTAACTAAATATCTCGAACTAAAACATGCAATGGTCGCGGTTGAGCATCATGTGCAATATCGTAAAGCTGCATTTGAAGGCGAACAAATTGTATTACGCACATGGTTAGATGATATCAATGCTCTTTATTCGTTCCGCCAATATGTATTTTTCCGTCCATCAGATCAGGCCGTATTATTTGTTGGAAATACAAAATGGGCATGTATTGAAATTGCTACAGGACGTCCAAAGCGAATGTCACCAACTTTTACCCATGCATACAAGCCGCTTGATTCAAGCATAAACCCTTATGATTTTACGGTTTCATATGCCCAATAACCTGAAACAATAGGCTCACTGTGATTGTCATTTTTAAAACATAAGTACAAAGCTCATGATTATTTTGGATACTTTAAAATATCCATCTGTTATAATCTCACGCAATTTATTTAACTGCTTTGGCTGTGTATTAAAACAAGCTACATAGCACTCTATATTTTCTCAAGGTAACCCATGGCGCAAGCTAAAAAATCCGTCGATATCAAAAATATACGAAATTTCTCGATTATTGCCCACATTGACCATGGTAAGTCTACATTGGCTGACCGTTTTATTCAGATGTGTGGTGGTCTACAAGATCGTGAAATGCAAGCTCAAGTCTTGGACTCAATGGAGCTTGAGCGCGAACGTGGGATTACCATTAAAGCCGCTTCAGTCACGCTATATTATACTCATCCTAATGGTCAGGAATATCAACTTAACTTTATTGATACTCCTGGACACGTAGACTTCTCGTATGAAGTTTCTCGTTCATTAGCTGCATGTGAAGGTGCGCTATTGGTTGTAGATGCTGCACAAGGTGTAGAAGCACAATCAGTTGCAAACTGCTATACAGCAATTGAACAAGGTCTCGAAGTTCTTCCTATTTTAAATAAAATTGATTTACCGCAGGCTGAACCTGAACGTGTAATTCATGAAATTGAAGAAATTATCGGAATTGAAGCAACTGATGCACCAACCTGTTCAGCAAAAACCGGTTTGGGTGTTGAAGGTGTTTTAGAGCGTTTAGTCGATGTTATTCCAGCACCTGAAGGCGATCGCGATGCTCCATTACAAGCATTAATTATCGACTCATGGTTTGATAACTACCTAGGTGTAGTTTCTCTTGTACGTATTAAACAAGGTCGTATCCGTAAGGGCGACAAAATGTTGGTTAAATCGACAGGTCAAACTCATCCAGTAACTTCAGTGGGTGTATTTAATCCGAAGCATACGGAAACAGATATTCTTGAAGCTGGTGAAGTAGGTTTTGTAATTGCGGGTATTAAAGATATTTTTGGTGCGCCAGTAGGTGACACGATTACGCTTGCCTCTACTCCTGATGTAGCGATTTTACCGGGTTTCAAAAAGGTTAAACCACAGGTGTATGCTGGTCTTTTCCCGATTGATGCGAGTGATTTTGAGCCATTCCGTGAAGCGCTACAAAAATTGCAGATTAATGACTCAGCTTTATTCTTTGAACCAGAAAGTTCTGATGCACTAGGCTTTGGTTTCCGTTGTGGCTTCTTAGGGATGCTACACATGGAGATTGTACAAGAGCGTTTAGAGCGTGAGTACGATCTTGATCTCATCAGTTCTGCGCCTACTGTAATTTATGAAGCATTAACCAAGAAGGGCGAAACGATTTATATCGACAGTCCATCAAAAATGCCGGACGGATCTACGGTAGAAGATTTGCGTGAACCGATTGCAGAGTGTCATATTCTTGTTCCGCAAGAGTACTTAGGGAATGTAATGACCCTTTGTATTGAACGCCGTGGTGTTCAAAAAGATATGAAATTCTTGGGTAATCAAGTTTCTATTACCTTTGAAATCCCGATGGCTGAAGTCGTTATGGATTTCTTTGATAAATTAAAATCATGCTCGCGTGGTTTTGCATCGCTAGACTATAACTTTGTACGTTTTGAAAGTTCAGCTTTAGTTAAGGTTGATGTATTAATTAATAGTGACAAGGTTGATGCCTTGGCTATGATTTGTCACCGTAATGATGCGCGTCATCGTGGTATTGCATTGGTTGAGAAAATGAAAGATTTGATTCCTCGCCAAATGTACGATGTTGCTATTCAAGCAGCTATCGGTGCACAAATTATTGCTCGTTCTACCGTAAAAGCGATGCGTAAAAACGTATTAGCAAAATGTTATGGTGGTGACGTTTCACGTAAGAAAAAACTACTTTCTAAACAAAAAGAAGGTAAGAAACGTATGAAACAAGTGGGAAGTGTTGAAATTCCACAAGAAGCGTTCCTGGCTGTATTGAAAGTAGAAAGATAAGAAATGAAGGTCGGGGGAAGTAAGACATTACTTTTCCCTACTTTAAGACAAGCAGCTAGGCTGCGAGTGAGGTCGTGTGGATTTTGATTTTAATTTAATTCTTGTTCCAGTTACGCTGATTCTATTTGCAGTGTGGTTGTTAGATAAACTTGTATTCAAACAGCGTGCAAATAAAGGGCGCGGGAACGAAAATTTTGTTATTACATGGGCTTATGACTTTTGGCCAGTTTTAGCTGTAGTACTTGTACTTCGTTCATTCCTTTATGAACCATTTAATATTCCATCAGACTCTATGGTACCTACTTTAGAAACTGGTGATTTTATTCTGGTGAATAAATTTGATTACGGTGTGCGTTTACCTATCGTTAATAAGAAAATTATTGATGTGGGGGAACCAAAGCGTGGCGATGTGATTGTATTCCGTTATCCACCTCAACCTACCATCAGTTATATTAAACGTGTAATCGGTTTACCAGGCGATCATCTTGTTTATGATCATGGACAATTGATTATTAACGGACAAAAAGTACCGAAAGTATTAACACAGTTTAGCCGTGAAAAAGATGTATTAGATACACCAACGTCTATTTATCATAAAGAGACGATTGGTACGCACACTTTTACAATGCGTGAACTTGAAGGCGTAAATGTGGCGCGTCAAGCACCGTTTATCAACTATGTTGAAAATGGTAAATATGCAAATCAAGACGGTTTATATTGGGAAGTGACTGTTCCAAAAGGACATTACTTTGCAATGGGGGATAACCGTGATCAAAGTGCAGACAGTCGTTTCTGGGGCTTTGTTCCTGAAGAGAATTTAACAGGACGAGCATTCTATGTCTGGATGCATAAAGAACCGGGTTTACATCTTCCTAACTTTGGCCGAAATGGAAAAATAGATTAAAAACAACCATTAGGAAAAAAAGAAATGCGTAAGGCACAACAAGGTACTTCGTATTTAGCAATTTTATTTGGGGTGGTTATATTTGCAATTGCAGTAAAAGCTGTACTTGCAGTTTGGCCAGCATATTGGGATGATCGATTGATTAATAATCAAATAGAAGAGCTTTTACAAGAAAGCTCTTCTGACATCACCCCGCAGAAGTTTATGACACAAATGGATCAGCGACTGGAAATGAACAATATTCGTGATCTTCATTTCAAAGAGATTGCGCAAGTGTTTAATGAATCTGGTCTAAAAGTCCAAAAGAAATATGAGGTAAGAAAACCCTTCTTATCAAATATTGATTTAGTTTTAACATTTGAGAAGAGTTTTGATAAAACATCAGTTCAAACTAAGTGATCCTCGCTTATTGAGTCGAATCGGATATCAATTCAAGCAGCTTGAATTGTTACAGTTAGCTTTGACTCATCGTTCGGTGAGTCATAAATACAATTACGAGCGCTTGGAGTTTTTAGGCGATTCATTATTGGGCATGATTATTGCCAATTATCTATATCATGCCTATCCAAATGAAAACGAAGGTCGTCTAACGCGTATGCGGGCGACTTTAGTACGTCAGGAAGCGTTAGGTAAGATTGCAACCGATTTGCAACTTAGTCGGTGTTTAATATTAAGTACGGGTGAATTGAAATCTGGTGGTCATCATCGTGAGTCAATATTGGCTGATACGGTAGAAGCCATTATTGGTGCAATTTATATTGATAGTGGTGATCTCAACTTACTTACAGATATTGTGCTAAAATGGTATGTACCGTATTTAGACCATATTGAGCCTACGGATCAACTTAAAGACCCTAAATCACGTTTACAAGAGTATCTACAAGCACGTAAAAAACCTCTCCCTGTTTACGAGGTTGTAGATATTCAGGGTGATGCACCTCACCAGCACTTTAAAGTTGAATGTTTGATAGATGGCTTATCAAAGATTCATGGTGAGGGTTCAAGTCGTCGTTTTGCCGAGCAGGCAGCAGCGGCGGAAATTTTAAAGTTATTGGAGCAATAACCTGCATGTCGATGCATTCTGATCAAATCAATCCAGATTCAAATGAGAACCAAGATCCTAATAATCTGATTGATCAATTTTTTAGTTCCAAAGGCGTAACAATTCCTTCGGATTTTAAGAGCGGATTTGTGGCGATTGTGGGACGTCCAAATGTGGGTAAATCTACCCTCATGAACCATTTGTTAGGTCAAAAGCTTTCTATTACTTCGCGTAAACCTCAAACAACACGTCATAAAATTATTGGTATTGATTCGCGTGAAAAAATGCAGGCGGTATATGTAGATACCCCGGGTATGCATAAAAAAGAAGTGCGCGCTATTAATAAAATGATGAACCGTGCAGCTCATTCTGCATTGCGCGACGTCAATTTGGTCTTATTTGTTATTGATGCTTATAAGTGGACACAAAATGACGACTTGGTGCTTGAAAAACTCAAGAATGCTGAAATGCCAGTTATTTTGGTGATTAACAAGGCTGATACTTTTGAAGATAAAAGAGATATTCTTCCTTTGATTCAAGAGCGCGCTAAGCTTATGAATTTTGCCGAGATTGTTCCTGTATCTGCATTACGCGGAGCAAATCTGGAGCACTTGAGCGAAACGATTGAGAAGTATCTTCCTTACCAAGCGCCTTTGTATTCATTTGATCAGATTACTGACCGTTCTGAACGCTTTTTAGCTAGCGAAATTATTCGTGAAAAAATCATGCGTCAGTTAGGTGAAGAATTACCTTATGACTTAACAGTACAAATTGAATCTTTCAAAACGGAAGAAGAGACTGTTAATGAAAAAACTGGTCGTTTAAAACCAGCTTGTACTTATATTGATGCAACGATTTTTGTAGATCGTGCAGGCCAAAAAGCGATTGTGATTGGTGAAAAAGGTGCCAAGCTTAAAACAATCGGTATGGATGCTCGTAAAGACATGGAAAAAATGTTTGAGCAAAAGATCATGCTTACCTTGTGGGTTAAAGTTAAAGGTGGCTGGTCTGATGATGAGCGTGCTTTAAAAAGCTTAGGGTATAGTGATATCTAAAGGATAAGGATGCTGGTATGAAAACAATTACATCATTGGTCGCTATAATTGGATGTACATTGATGTTACAAGGTTGTGTATATAAGCTTGTAACCGTACCAGTAGGTATTGCTTATAAAACTACAAAAGGTGTTGTTAAAGGTACAGCGGCTGTTGTAGGGGCGGTAATTCCTGATGGTGATGATGAGGATGACAAAAAAGAAAAAGAATCTGAGGAATAGTTTCTTTTTATGATGCGCAATGAAGTCCTCCATGGATATATGATTCATCACCGTAAATACCGTGAAAAAAGTCATATTGTGCATCTTTTTACTCAGGAGTATGGGCGAGTCGATGGTATTTTAAGGCAGACTCCGCCTCCTCAATATCAGCCTATTCGCTTGCAAGCCACGGGTAAAAGTGAGCTGAAAAACTTTACAAAGCTTGAAATCTTAAATCAGCCTGTTTTCTTTTTTGGTGATGCTTTTTTTGCCGGATTTTATTTAAATGAAGTTGTTCTTAGACTTTGTCCCTTAGAAGAGACAATGCCACAAACGTTTGAGCAATATCAGTTAACCTTACTTCAATTACAAGAATTATCTTCCCACGAAAATCCTGACCTTTTTCTTCGGCAGATTTTGCGCCAGTTCGAGCATGTTTTACTTCCTGAACTTGGATACGCGATTGATTTCTCAGTCGATACCCAACAACAGCCGATTCAGGCTCATCAGTTTTATCAATTTCAAGTGACAGAAGGTTTCGCTCCTGTTGTGCAGGCGAGTCGTTCTTCTTTGTCAGGGAAAGCGATTTTGTCTATGTTGGATTATGAGCAAGGGCAGGATTTTTCTCTCGAACAATTGCAATTATTAGGTAAACTATACCGTCAAATGATTACATCGCTTTTAGGTGATCGTCCCCTAAAAAGTCGACAATTGTGGATTCAAAACACTCAAACTCAATCGTAATTAGGATTTATTTATGGCTGCATTGCTTGGTGTAAACATAGACCATGTTGCTACTTTGAGACAGGCGCGCGGTACTACTTACCCAGATCCTGTAGAAGCTGCTCTTATTTGTGAACAAGCCGGTGCAGAGGGCATTACTTTGCATTTGCGTGAAGACCGTCGCCATATTCAAGATGATGACGTACGCCGCATGCGTCCATTATTAAAAACACGTATGAATCTTGAGTTAGCTGTTACTGATGAAATGGTCGAGTTTGCGAAAGAAATTCAGCCACAGCATGTTTGTTTTGTTCCTGAAAGACGCCAAGAAGTAACCACTGAAGGTGGTTTAGATGTAGTAGGTAACTTTGAAAAAGTTAAAGCTGCAACTCAGACTTTAGCTGCTATTGGCTGCGACGTATCATTATTTATTGATGCGGATTTAGCTCAAATTGATGCAGCAGTTGCATGTGGTGCACCTACGATTGAGTTACATACGGGTGCATATGCAGATGCGGCAACAGAGCAAGATCAACAAGCTGAGCTGGCGCGTATTATCAAAGGTGTTGAATACGCAGCTTCAAAAGGTTTGGTTGTAAATGCTGGTCATGGCCTTAACCTTAAGAATATTGCTCCAATTGCTGCTATCTCACAAATTCACGAGTTAAACATTGGGCACTCAATTATTGCAGATAGTGTTTTTGTAGGTCTAGTTCAAGCTGTTAAAGATATGAAAGCAGCAATTCAGGTGGCGGGTTAATTGGTTATGTCGAGTATCAATTACGATGAATTAATGCAACCTGTTTTGGCTTTTTTAGGCTGTCAAACGCCAAAAGCATGGTTAGATGAGGCAATCAATAATCTAGATATTTTGATGCAAGATCATGCTAATTGTGAAAAAAAAGCAGCTAGTACAGCAATGAACTTAATGTTCCGTTATAGCTTCTTCCCTGATTTGCAAGTAAAGCTTGCACAGCTGGTACGGGAAGAAATGCTTCATTATGAACAAGTGCTTGAGCTTATGGCCAAGCGTGGTCAGAAATGGGATGGCTTAAGTGCAGGGCGCTATGCTGGTGGGCTCCGTAAAGAGATTCGTACTTATGAGCCAGAGGCTTTAATTGATGTACTTGTGGTAGGTGCTTTTGTTGAGGCGCGCTCATGCGAACGCTTTCATGCTCTTGCCCCACGTGTAGATGATGAGTTAGGACGCTATTATCGCTATTTGCTTAAGTCGGAGTCTCGTCATTTTGAGGACTACTTGGCACTTGCACTTGATGTTGCAAAAACTGCAAAAATGAAAAATCCTAAAGAGGATATTCAGCAGCGCATTGATCATATTCGTGAAGTTGAAAAGAATCTGATTTTAACGCCTGACGACACCTTCCGTTTTCACAGTGGCGTGCCTGCATAATATTAGAAGTTTTAATAAAAAAGTTTACCGTGAAAGGTAAACTTTTTTATTAAGTAAGCTTTATACCTTCGGTGGTAGGCGTGTTCTGCTTTTATTTTTTTAAGTAATAACGAATATTATGTAAATATAAAGATAGTTTTGTTCATAATCGGTTCAACTAAATTAGTCGAATATTTTAAGGATATAAGAATGTTAGCATTAGTTACAGGTGCCTCTGCGGGCTTTGGTTATAGTATTTCAAAAAAACTGATTGAGTCAGGTTATAAAGTTATTGGCTGTGGAAGACGGGAAGAAAAGCTAAAAGAATTACAACAAGAGCTTGGTGAAAAGTTCTATCCTTTAGTATTTGACATGACAGATACCGTAGAAAATATAAATAAGGCACTAGTTGATTTACCAACCGAATTTCAAATCAGTCAAATTGATTTATTGGTAAATAATGCTGGTCTAGCATTAGGGTTGGAGTCAGCCGATAAATCAGATTTAGATGATTGGTACACTATGATTGATACCAATGTTAAGGGGCTTATTACTGTTACCCGATTAATTTTGCCAAGCATGGTAAAGAAAAAGTCTGGCTTAATTATTAATATGGGATCAATTGCAGGTACATACCCATATCCAGGTGGTAACGTTTACGGTGCAACGAAAGCATTCGTGGAGCAATTTAGTTTAAACCTTCGAGCTGATCTATCAGGTACGGGCATTCGAGTAACTAATATTGAACCAGGGCTTTGTGGGGGTACAGAGTTTTCTTTGGTACGTTTTAAAGGTGACCAAGAGAAAGTGAACAGTCTTTATGATAAAAAGAATCCAATCTTGCCTGAAGATATTGCAAATACGGTAGCTTGGGTTGCTTCACAACCTCCGCACATTAATATTAATCGTATTGAAATGATGCCGACCAGCCAGTCTTTTAATCCTTTAAAAGTGGTTGAAATGGAATAATGATTTAAGAAAGGAATATCTTTTTCAAACTTAGATTAGATCATTAAGCTAACTAAATGGGTTCAAGCATGAAAATTAAATCCTCTATATTGATAGGGGATTTTTTTATAGCTATTAATAAAATTATGGCAAAAAAAAGCCCGCTTTAATGCTGCGGGCTTTTTAGTATTTGGCTCTCCCACCTGGGCTCGAACCAGGGACCTGCGGATTAACAGTCCGTCGCTCTACCGACTGAGCTATGGGAGAATCTGCATGCGATTATAAGGAGATTTTGAGAAGGGTCAAGTCTAAATTGTCATGTTTACTTCATTTTTGTGTTGTATGCTTTTTATTTGATCAGTTGGGTGCTGTGTTAAGAAATTACTTGCACTTTAAAAATTCAGTTGCTAGATTCAAGAAAGAACAAGCGTTTGGAGAAATCCAAACAGTGTGGATTTAAACCAACTTGCCAGCACTAAAATGGCTAAATCGGAGATAAGTATGAAAACGCTTACGATCGCTTCTTTTTTTTCTAATTTTGATTTTTATCAACAAAATTATCTTAATGTCTTAACTCAATCAGAATCTTATTACACACCTGTAGAAGATGCATGGATTGATGTTTATCCTTTCAAAAAACAGAATTTATATTTAGGTGATTTACTGCAACTTTGGTTTAGTTCTAAATGGAACGTGCATAATTCACTTAAAATTTTAAAAAGCTCGAAATTATTAAATTCCTCTAAATCTCTATATATTTTTCAATTGGAAGGGGAGTTATTGTTGGGTAAAAATAAAGTGTTAGCTTGGTCTACTGAGCATCAAGAAATTATAGAACTTCAACTTAAAAATATTTGGTCGCCTTATGTGATTGCGCAAACTTGTGAACGTCCAAATAATCAAAATTACTCAATAAAAAAGGCAGCAGTTTAAGGCTGCCTTTAATTCTTAGGGACGAATAATCATGCAGGTTGCTGTTGCATAGGCATACAGTTTACCTTCCTCATCAATAATCTTTCCTTCGGAAATACCTAAATTTTTACTTAAATTAATAACTTTTCCTGTCGCAATTAAAGGATGGTTCTTTGGAATGGGGCGGCACATTTTCACGTTAAGGTCGATTGTGCCATAGCCTACACCCGCAGGTAACATCGTATGTACTGCACAACCAGTCACCGAATCTAGAACTGTGGCAGCAAAACCACCATGTACGCCACCTAGTGGATTTAGATGGTTATGATCTGCTTGGGCTTTGAATGTAACAGATCCTTCTGAAATTTCAGAAGGTTGCATAGGTATGGTTTTACTAATACTCGCTGCTGGAATGTGGCCATCTATCATGGCTTGTAAAAATTCAAGGCCAGTCATTTCCATCGGATTTTTCATTTTTTGAGTCCTTTAATTCTTTAGGTTCTAAAATGGAACTTGATATTAGCCTATTATTAAGTCATCGATATGTCAATTCTATAGTTAAAAAATGAACTGATAAGGTGAATCTTCGAAACTTGTCAATCTAATATAATATTCCTTTATTATAAAAATTGAATTAAATGAGTTGCATAATGAATTAGATAGATAAGAGGTTCTTCTTATACACTATAAAAAAATAGCAGGAGCATAGGGATAATGCTTTTAAAAATTGCACTAGCAATGATGGCTTTTGCAGCAAACTCCGTGTTGTGCCGTTTGGCTCTAGCAGGGCATCATATTGACCCAATGAGTTTTAGTCTAGTAAGAGTAGTAAGTGGTGCAGTTGTTTTATTGGGGCTATTTTCATATTCAAAATCACCTCAAGCCAAAGTCCAATGGAGTCTAAAAAACGCATTTTTTCTAGCGATTTATATTTTGGCATTTTCGTGCGCCTATCTTCAAATCGATGCTGGTATTGGTGCTTTACTATTGTTTGGCGTTGTACAGCTGACTATGGTGCTTTACGGTTATTGGCATGGTGAGCAGATTGGTATATACCGTGGTATAGGCTTATGTATTGCTTTAGCCGGAATTATTGTTTTGTTATTACCTGGTGCTCATGCACCTGATTGGGGATACGCACTAATAATGGCGATATCTGGTTTGGCATGGGCTGGATATAGTATTGCTGGTCGTAATATGACGCAGCCTGTCGGCAGTACATTGGCAAACTTTACATTAGCTGTGCCAATCGTTTTGTTGGCAAATGTATTGCTTAATCAAGAGCGGTATATTGATTTGCAGGGTTGGGTATTAGCGATTTTGTCTGGTGGTGTGACTTCAAGTGTAGCTTATGTACTCTGGTATGCAATTTTGAAGCATATTGATCGAATGACGGCCAGTACCGTGCAGTTGAGTGTGCCATGTTTGGCAATTATAGGTGGAAGCTTATTTGTGAATGAAGCTGTAACAGGGCGAGTGATTTTCTCTGGTTTTATGGTTTTGTTTGGAATTTTTCTGGTTATTTATATGGTGCCAAAGAAAAACAAAGCATAGATCAATTAAAAAAGGGTTCCCTAAAGAGAACCCTTTTTATGCAAAATGCAGATTATTTCGCAGCTTTTTCAGCTTCAATAGATGCAATCGCAGCATCTACACCTTCAATTGAGTCAGCAGCTTTTTTGATACGTGCTAACGCATCAACAAGTACTTCGTCAGCTGTAGCATATGAAATGCGCATAAAACCGCCTAAACCAAATGCATCACCAGGTACTACTGCTACGCCAGTTTCTTCTAGTAACCATTCAGAGAACTCTGTGCAAGATTTTAAGCCTTTTGCACGAATAAGAGGGCGAATGTTTGCATAGGCATAGAAAGCGCCATCAGCAGGTAAGCAAGAGATACCTTTGATGTCATTTAAGCCGTTTACAACTAAGTCATGACGGCGTTTAAACGCTTCAATCATTGGCTCTAAAACATCTTGTGGACCATTCAATGCAGCTTCAGCAGCAACTTGCGAAATAGAAGTTGGGTTAGAAGTTGATTGAGATTGGATTTTTTTCATTGCACCAATGATTTTTGCTGGACCGGCTGCATAGCCAATACGCCAACCAGTCATTGCATATGCTTTAGATACACCATTTAAAACAATCGTGCGGTCATATAAATCTGGAGCAACTGTTGCGATGTTGTAGAACTCATCTTCCCAACGAATTGGTTCATACATATCGTCAGATGCAACAAATACTTGTGGATGACGACGTAAAACTTCAGCTAAAGCTTCTAATTCAGCTTTGCTATAAATCATGCCAGTCGGGTTAGAAGGGCTGTTTAATACAACTAAGCGAGTGTTAGGTGTAATAGCAGCTTCTAATTGTTCAGGAGTGATTTTGAAACGTTGGTCTTCGCCACATTTCACAATGACTGGAGTACCTTCAGCAATAATGACCATATCTGGATAGCTTACCCAGAAAGGTGCTGGAATGATAACTTCATCGCCTTTGTTTAATAGAGCAAGTGCCAAGTTAAAGAAGCTTTGCTTACCACCACATGAAACCAAAATCTGATTCGCTTGATAATCAAGATTATTATCACGCTTAAATTTAGCAATAATTGCTTTTTTTAACCCAGGAGTACCATCTACAGCCGTATATTTGGTGAAACCATTATTAATCGCTTCAATTGCAGCATCTTTGATGTGTTGCGGGGTATCAAAGTCTGGTTCGCCAGCACCTAAACCAATCACGTTCTTGCCAGCAGCTTTAAGTTCAGCAGCTTTGTTGGTTACAGCAAGTGTAGGGGACGGTTTGATAGCATTGACACGATCAGAAAGACGTACGTCCACGGCAATATTCCTCTTATGGGATTAAAAAATAAAAAGCATACTATCTTATCGCAAAAATTAAGTAATTTGCGGATGTAGGTATTTTTAGATGTAAAAAAGTTTGATTTAAGAAAGATCTTGTCGCTGTTTCATTCAATTGAAGCTTTTTTGGAAAGAAATGATAAAAATCATTTATAATAAGTCGCAATCGAAATTTCGAGAATGAATCATGACTGAGCAACAGCCAAAACAGAAAAAGGCTTTGGTGAAATTGCCATTCCCAATGCCGAATGAAAGCAATCAAGCCGACGATGCGGTACACAACCAAGTACGTCCTAAACCAGAGCAATACGCAGATAGAACGTGGATGCCTCCACGTGGTACGCGTCGTTCTATGGGAAAACGCTAATTTTGAAAAACAGGCAATATGCCTGTTTTTTATTGATTGAGTAAAATTTCCTGATAATAACTTTTTTTCTTTTGGTACATGTGATGGTCCGCTCGCTTTAACATGTCCTCAATTTGTTCATTTGTTTGAGTAGTTGCATGTCCAATTGCAATCCGAACTGGATGACTTGAATAATATTGATTGTCGATATTAAAAAGCTCCTGAATGGTCTGAAGCATAATAAGAACATTTGCTTCATCTGCCCCCGGCATTAAAATCACAAATTCATCGCCACCTATTCTAGAAGCCGTATAGGGCGTATTTAAAATGGCCTGACTTAAAATATTTCCAACGCGACGCAATAAACCATCCCCAATATCATGACCAAACTGATCATTGGTTTCTTTCAATCCGTTCATATCTAAGAAAATTGAAGAAACAGGGCGAATAATGCTTCGGTTTAAACGGTTAAGTTCTTCTGTAAAAAAAGCGCGGTTATATAGTTTGGTCAGGACATCGTGTTGTCCCAAATATTCAAGATAGTTTTCCGCTTTTTTCCGCGCGGTAATATCTGTAAGTGCAACTTGTACTAGCCCCCAAGTTTCTTCATAACCGGGAAAAACCGTAAATTGAAGCAAGACATTTCTTATTTGGCCATCTAAAGCGTAGTTAATGGCTTCACGTTTATGATGAATATTACCTTGCCATAATTCGATGAGTTGCTCCCGAAAGGTTTCAATCATTTCTTCCGCAAAAATCTTATGTGTATTTCTTAAGAGGGTAGACTTATCAGGAGCCTTAAATAAATCAAGAGTTGCCTGATTAACATCTAAAATTAGAATATCTTCTACACACTGGCGGACAAATTCAGGATGAACATCTAGAAAAGTTCTAAAATCTTCAATTCCCAATAGCCTAAGTTGATCAATTCTATTTTTTATACGACTGAAATCTTCGACCCAAAGAGACGTGGGTGAGTAGATAAACATGGATTCAGCTAAGCGACGATTTTTTTCTTCTTCACGAAGCGCATTTTGATAGGGGGTTATGTCTTCGGTGGTAATTAATACACGTTCAAAGGTTGATTCAGAACCGGGTAAAATTGATCCTCTTAACTGAACATCAATACGTTTGCCCGATAAAGTGTAATTTACAGTCGTACTTGAAAAATGGGTTTTACCATTCCATAGTTCTTCTAATTCATTAATATGTGATTCAAACATCTCTTTTTTAAAAATAAGATTTAAACTCGAATACAGTTCTTCGTGAGTTTTTGCTTCAAAAAGTTCTAATGTTTTTTGATTCACACGAATAATTTTAATTTTATGCGCACATTCAATAATTAAATTTTTATTTTGGCTTAAAAATTCATGGAGGTTTTCAATACCTTGATTTCTCCATAGATCAAATTGTTGTTTAACTTCACTGAAATCCTCAATCCACATTGGAATTGGGCTAAGGTCAAAAATTGAAGAATCTAAAGTTTCCATATGTTTCTTTAAGTATTCAGTTTGCCTTAAAGTATAATGAGAAAAATTAAGATTTGGGAATATAAAGAACTTAAATTTATTAGAATAATTAAAAATAAGAAAATTAAATGTAAGTAAAAATAAAATAATGAGAAAGCAGATATTATCTGCTTAGCTCATAAGTTTATTAGAGAAATTAACGATTAATTGGGTGATCAATATTCTTTTCACCACGCCATAACTTGATAAAGTCTTGCTCGTCAAAATCATAAAGTTCCATGAGTGCAACGACTGCACTCACAAAAATCATAGCGCCCTCAGAGTTTCCATGCAGGTCAAAAATTTTACCGTTGAGCTTACCTAAAATATCGCTAAGCTCATGATCGCGGCCTCGGCCATATCGATCTCGAGGGTAGAGTTCTTCATTTAGAACAATAAGAGCAATCGCTTTTTCAGCAGCGGATAAATCTGTTTTATCTAAGGCTTCTTCGAAAGATTCACTTCCGTGATTAAAGTAAAAAATTACTTCATCATTAATGAAACTTTTTACCATCTTTTGAGTTAATGTTGGAAATTGTGAAACAGCATTATCTTCAACATAAGGTTTAAAAGATTCTGGAAAGATAACGTTGTGATCAATATCTTTAAAAAGTGGTGCAATTTCAGAAACTTTATAACCTGCGATGCCACAACCCAAAGCAGTGACAAAATATTTCATTTTAGGATGATTTTTTGCATATATCTTAAAATCTTCAACATAGTGCTCAATTTGGGAAAGAGGCATTTGTTGAATGTGTTCATTTAAAGTTGGAATTGCAAAGCTTTGACCAGCCCAGCCGCGACCCACACCTTCAACTGCACCGAAGTGTTGACTGGCAACGCGTGCTGCACCGCTACCATGCTGTCCAGCAAGGTTACTACCAAATACAAAAACTGTATCTTCTGGGAGTTCGGTTACAATACTTTCATCATGATATTGATAGGTCATGGTTATGCTTTTTATTTAATGGATAGGTTCATGTTGCAACTGATTATGGTATTGGTCAAGTGTTAAGATGCTTAATCTTTTACATTGAATTTCCAACTCAATTTGCACTTTAAATTAAGATAAAAATCCCCATTAAAAGGGGAGACGTTAAATTCAATTTTTTCATAAAGAGAGATAACTTTGAACGAAAATCAACCTTTTGATTTGGTCACTCATTATCAGCCAGCAGGTGATCAGCCACAGGCAATTGAAAAGCTGGTCAATGGTATCGAGCATGGTTTTCGTAATCAGTTATTGCTAGGGGTAACTGGCTCAGGTAAGACCTATACCATGGCAAATGTGATCGCTCAAACACAGCGCCCTACAATTGTGATGGCCCATAACAAAACTTTGGCTGCCCAACTTTATGGTGAGTTTAAATCTTTCTTCCCCAATAATGCGGTTGAATATTTTGTAAGTTATTACGATTATTACCAGCCAGAGGCTTACGTTCCATCATCGGATACGTTCATCGAAAAAGATGCAGCCATTAATGATCACATTGACCAGATGCGATTATCTGCAACACGCGCTTTATTAGAACGACGTGATGCAATTATTGTCGCATCGGTATCTGCAATTTATGGTTTGGGTGACCCAAATGCTTATATGCAAATGTTGCTGCATGTGGTCGAGGGTGACCGAGTAAGCCGTGATGAAATCATTCGCCGTTTGGTTGAAATGCAATATACGCGTAATGAACTTGAATTCTTACGTGGTACATATCGAATTCGCGGCGAAATTATTGATATTTTTCCAGCAGAATCTGATCAACATGCAATTCGCATTGAACTATTTGATGATGAGGTCGACTCAATCCGTTGGTTTGACCCGCTAACTGGTAAAATGGTTCGTAAAGTTTCTCGGGTAACGATCTATCCAAAAAGTCACTATGTAACGCCAAAAGATCATCTAACCCGTGCCATCGATACAATTAAGGATGAATTACAAGATCAGCTTAAATTTTTCCGTGAACATGACAAATTGCTCGAAGCACAGCGTATTGAGCAACGGACACGTTACGATCTGGAAATGATGCAGCAGTTGGGTTATACCAATGGTATCGAAAACTACTCACGTCATTTGTCTGGACGACCATCTGGTGAAGCTCCGCCGACTTTATTTGACTATATTCCAGAAGATGCTTTGCTGATTATTGATGAATCACACGTTACGGTTCCACAAATTGGAGCGATGTATAAAGGTGACCGATCGCGTAAAGAAAACTTAGTAAATTATGGCTTCCGTTTACCAAGTGCGCTTGATAACCGTCCAATGAAGTTTGAAGAGTGGGAGCGTATTGTACCGACTACCATTTTTGTAAGTGCAACACCTGCTAAATATGAATTAGAAAAGTCAGACCAAATCGTTGAACAGGTGGTACGTCCAACAGGTCTCATCGATCCTGAAATTGAGATTCGTCCTGTATTAACCCAAGTGGATGATGTTCTTTCGGAAATTAATATTCGTAAGAATTTGAATGAAAGGGTATTAATTACGACTTTAACGAAGCGTATGGCAGAAGATCTGACTTCATATTTAAAAGAATATGGCGTTAAGGTGGCTTATCTCCACTCAGATATTGATACCGTTGAACGTGTCAAAATTATTCATGAATTACGTACAGGTGTATTCGATGTTTTAGTCGGTATTAACCTGCTACGTGAAGGTCTGGATATGCCAGAAGTTTCTTTGGTTGCTATTTTAGATGCAGATAAAGAGGGCTTTTTACGTTCGGAACGTTCACTCATTCAGACAATTGGTCGTGCTGCACGTAATGTAAAAGGTAAAGCAATTTTATATGCTGACCGAATTACTGACTCTATGCAAAAGGCAATAGATGAAACTGATCGCCGTAGAGCCAAGCAAATTGAATTTAATGAGTTGCATGGTATTACGCCACGTAGTGCGGTTCGTCAGGCTGTCAAAGAAATTGACTCGGGTGAGGTACTTTCAGACGACGAGATCGATGAAAAAGTACTTGAACAAGCACAAGCATTGAGTGCCGATGAAAGACATATTCTTTCTAACCCTAAATTGTTTAGTAAACATATTACTAAGCTTGAAAAGGATATGTTAAAGGCCTCGAAAGATTTACAGTTTGAGCAAGCAGCGCGGATACGTGATGAAATTCTTCGATTAAAAGCGCAGATGTTGCAATAAATGAATACATAACGCTACATAATGTGTTTAAAAAACAAGCTACTGTAGATATTTGAGTTCTTTTGTATTCACAACTAATCGTTGAGGGCAACAATGGCATTTAGAAATAATGTTCCGCAAGCGAGTTGGCGTTTGGCTAAAATTGCGTTGGGCGGTGTCGTTTTGGCTGGTTTAGCTGTCGGAACCTATGTCTATGCTCAGCCGAAACCCTTGCAAACTGTTTATAAAGTTGAACTGGACCGATATTTAGGTGTTTGGTATGAAGTCGCTCGTAAGCCTGCATTTTTCCAAAAAAAATGTGCTTATAACGTATCTGCAACTTACACCTTAAATGAAAATGGAAATGTGGTTGTAGATAATCGCTGCTATGACAATAGAAAACAATTACAGCAATCTATTGGTGAAGCCTTCGTGGTTAACCCGCCATATAACAGCAAATTGAAGGTGAGTTTCTTACCGGAAGCTGTGCGATGGATTCCAGTTATACGCGGAGATTACTGGATTTTAAAAATAGATGAAGACTATCAAACTGTATTAGTAGGAGAACCTTCTCGTAAATATCTTTGGGTATTATCAAGAACTCCTCATCCTGAACAAGAAGTGGTGGATGAATATCTAAATTATGCAAAAACATTGGGTTTTGATATTCGCGATATTATCCGTACAGAACATAAAGAATAAATGTAAATGTCTGATTAAGAAAAAACCATGTTTTCACATGGTTTTTTCTTTTTTATAGTGGATAAATCAAGTATTGTGGTGAGCTGTTTTTACTAAAGTCCAAGAGGGTGGTGATGTTTAAGGGCGTGAGCTTGTCTGTCATGGCATCTGTCACTTTTGGTGTACTTTATTTTTATACTCAATTGTTAGGCCAGCTTGATAGTGAGCAAACTTTCGGATGGCGGATTATTGCAACAATCCCATTTCTAACTTTGTTTATGTGGTGGAGTGGCGATTTAGCGTATATCAAAAATATCTACCAGCGTATTTTGGCTAAGCCATCTTTATTATTGTTGTTAATCACCACCTCCGTTCTAACTTCAGTCCAACTTTGGCTGTTTTTATGGGGGCCTATGCATGGGCGAGGCCTGCAAGTATCTTTAGGATATTTTCTATTGCCGCTTGTTTTAGTATTGGCTGGAAGTGTGCTATATGGCGAAAAAATATCTAAATTTCAATGGGTCGCAATTATTCTTGCTGTCATTGGCGTGGGCCATGAAATCTGGCGTTTAGGAAGTATTGCTTGGGAAACTGCATTGGTTGCGGTTGGCTATTCTGCCTACTTTTTATTACGTAAAAAAATTAAAACAGACAATTTAGGCGGCTTTTGGTGGGACTTAGTCATTATTTTGCCGATTGCGATTTATTTAACCCATACAGGTTTACTCCCTTATAGCAAATTTATAGATCAACCGAGCCTTGCTTTGATCATTATTGGGCTTGGAATTTTAAGTGCTATTGGTTTAGGAAGTTATATTCTGGCAAGTCGCTTTTTACCCTTAGTTGTGTTTGGACTTTTAGGGTATTTGGAACCAGTTTTGCTTGCTTTAGCTTCTCTAGTTTTAGGGGAGAGTATTGGCCAAGAAGAATGGTTTACTTATATTCCGATCTGGTGTGCAGTATTTGTACTCGTTTTAGAAGGAGCGGTTCACCTTAATCAGCAACGTCAAAAAGCCAAAAATTTGCAGCTAAACGTCGCAAAATATCAAAAAAGATTAAAAAATGATGCTCACGATTAGAGCATCAGAATCTAAAAAGTAAGAAAAAGCAAAAATTTAGCTGCTTTAAACAATAAGATAATAAAAAATAATTATAGGTATTTTATGAATTTATGATGAATTTTAGGAAAATCTAGCCACTAACGTCAGCTTTTGATTCATTCTTGTCGATAATTCCATTACAATTACGGGGTTTAAAAAATCACGCCTAGATATAATTAATTAGAGGACGTATCTGTGAGCAAAGACACTATCATCGCCCTGCATGCTGAACACCAAGGCCGTTGGAAAAACCGTGAAGAAATCGCGGAACGTATGATTGCCGTAATCGGTCAATTATACCGTGAAAAAAATATTGTCGTATCTGTTTACGGTCGCTCTTTAATTAACCGTTCTGTTATTCAAATTTTGAAAACTCACCGTCGTACACGTGTTGTAGATGTTGAGCTTTCTGTTGTAAATACTTTTCCAATTTTAGAAGCTTTAGCAAAAGTTGAAAACATTGGTTCTGCAGAAGTTGATATCGGTAAACTTGCTGTTGAATATAAAGAAAAAGGCGGTGATGTTGACGCTTTTGTTGCTCAAGCAGTTGAGTCAATTAAAGGTAGTGCAACTTCTGAACAACCTAAAGATGTAGTTCTTTATGGTTTTGGTCGTATTGGCCGTATCTTGGCTCGATTAATCATTAGCCAATCAGGTTTAGGTCGTGGCCTAAGCCTTAAAGCAATTGTTGTGCGTAAATCTTCTGATGGCGATTTAGCAAAACGTGCTTCTTTACTTCGTCGTGACTCTATTCATGGCACTTTCGCTGGTACAATCGCTGTTGATGAAGAAAACGAAGCAATCATTGCTAACGGTAACTTCATTAAAGTGATTTATGCATCGAGCCCAAGTGAAGTTGACTATACTGAATACGGTATTCAAAACGCGCTTTTAATCGATAACACTGGTAAATGGCGTGATGCTGAAGGTCTAAGCCAACACTTGAAATGCCCAGGCGTTGCACGTGTTGTATTGACTGCACCAAGTAAAGGCGAAATGAAAAACGTTGTATTTGGCGTAAACAACACAGACATCTTAGATGAAGACAAAATCATCTCTGCTGCAAGTTGTACAACAAATGCAATTACTCCAATTCTTAAAGTATTGGATGACAAATATAAAGTTCTTAACGGTCACGTTGAAACTGTTCACTCATTTACAAATGACCAGAACTTAATTGATAACTACCATAAAGCAGATCGTCGTGGTCGTGCAGCTACATTGAACATGGTTATTACTGAAACTGGTGCTGCTAAAGCTGTTGCTAAAGCATTACCTGCGTTGAAAGGTAAGTTAACTGGTAACTCTGTACGTGTTCCTACGCCAAACGTATCTCTTGCTATCTTGAACTTAACGCTTGATAAAGAAGTTGATCGTGAAGAAGTGAACGAATACATTCGTCAAATTTCGATTAACTCTAGCCTTCAAGGTCAAATTGGTTATACCAACTCGACTGAAGTTGTATCGAGTGACTTTATCGGTTCTCGTACTGCTGGTGTTTATGATGCTCAAGCAACGATTACTTCTGGTAACCGCTTAACTGCTTATGTTTGGTACGATAACGAAGTTGGTTATAGCTGTCAGGTATTACGTATCGCTGAACAAATGTGCGGCGTAAGCTACAAAAAAATTCCAGCAGAATTGAATGCTTAAGATCATTTAACGATCTATAAAAGATTTTCACAAAAAGACCCAGTTTAGACTGGGTTTTTTTACAACCGTACAAAATATATGCTGACTATTTTTTGTAAATAAATGAGAATAGGAATTAAGGAAAAAAAGAAAATAGTAAGGGATAGGAATTGTCGCAGTTTAAACGTTTGTTGGTCGTTTTTATATTCATCATTATTGCCAATTTATGTGGTGTACTCATCGCAATATGGGTATTTAAGCACTTTAATATTTATATTCCACTGAAAAATCAGGCAGTTGCTATTGACTTGCAAGAACCTCTACAAGTTAAGGTTAAAGTACAAGATGCTTTAAACGTGGATGTAAAAGGGCGGGTAAATGCCAGTATTCCAATTGATGAGAAACTGAATATTCCATTAACTCAAACATTAACCCCGCGTGTTTACTTCGATAATATGGTGCCGATTAGCACTACAATTCCTGTCAAAGAAACTTTAAAAGTTGAGCAGAATTTACCAATCGATACGAAGGTTCAAGTGAGGGTTTTGGGACGTGATATTACCTTACCATTGAAAGGGACAATTCCATTAAAACTTGATGTTCCGATTGATATTAATGTTCCGCTTGAGCAAAAGGTTCATTTAAAATTTGATGCGCCAGTACGGACGGTATTAAAAGAAAATCTCCATATTCCTCTAAAAGCAAGATTGGATACTAATATTCCAATTGAGGGTAATTTGAATGTTCCTGTTAAAACAGCACTAAATGCTTCGGTCGATGTGAAAAATACATTGCCTGTGAAGATTGCAAATGGTGAGTTGAAAATTCCTCTGTCCACTATGCGATTAAATCGGGTAGTGGGTTCAGAAACATCGCAGACAACAACTGATCAATAGGGTGAATAGTAATGTTTCGTTCACTCAAAAGTATGTTAATCAGTTTTTTCTTAATGATGATCCTTGCTGCTGTTATGTTTTGGGTATATCTCAATATTCAAGCTAATTTAGTTGTTTCGGCTCATAATGCCGATATTACTTTACCTGACTCTTTAGAAACAAAGATTCAAGTTGGCAATACTTTACAGGTCCAATCTATTGGTAAACTTGATACAACATTAGATATAGACCGCCAACTAACTTTACCTTTAAAAGGGAAATATCTGGCAGATTTAAGTTTTGCTGTAGAGACACCAATTACAGTGAGTGTTGACTATTCAACAACTTTAAAAATTGATCAGATTATGCCTCTTGAAACTACGACTGACCTCGTCTATCAAAGTAAATTTTTGCCAAAATTTCCACTTAAGCTAGATATTCCCATCAAGCTGGATGTTCCTTTTAATTTAAAACGTAGTTATACCATTCCAGTTAAAATTGTTTTTGATGGTCCTGTTTATTTTGAATTTGATGAGCCAGTAAATTTATCGGTTAAACATCGATTTAACCCAAGTCTACAAGTGAATGACCCTATGGAAATGGGGAATGTCTCTTCATTTAATGCGATCATGTATAATTCGGTTCCAAAAACAAAAGCAAATCTTGATATGCAAATGACCTTGCCATTACGTAATGTCCATCCTTAAAAATTAAATAGTTATTCTGCATTTTATGTTGGGTAAAGCCCGTATTTGTAAATCTAAAATGCTTTTGATGACTTAAAGATAAAAACAGACCGTTATAAATGGGAATTGTCCCATTTTCTATTCGAGAATTTTATGAAAATATGGCAGAATAGGCGGTTTTAGAGTTTTTAGAGGATTGGCAGATGCGCTTTGTTGATGAAGCAGTCATTACCGTAGAGGCTGGCGACGGTGGCAATGGCGTAGCCAGTTTTCGCCGTGAAAAATTTGTACCATTTGGTGGCCCAGATGGTGGTGATGGCGGACGTGGTGGAAGTATCTATATTCAAGCTGATGATGATACGAGTACGCTAGTCGATTACCGTTACACACGTAAGTTCCGTGCTGAACGCGGAAAGAATGGTGCAGGCGCTAACTGTACCGGACGTGGTGGTGAAGATGTGGTTTTAAAAGTACCCGTTGGTACAACAATTGTTGATACAGATTCAGGCGATATTATTGGCGATTTGGTTGAAGATGGCCAAAGAATTCTGGTTGCAGGTGGTGGTGATGGTGGTTTAGGGAATACCCACTTTAAATCATCAACTAACCGTGCTCCGCGTAAATGTACGACAGGCATCAAAGGTGAATTTCGTGAAATTCGTCTTGAATTAAAAGTATTGGCAGATGTTGGTTTATTGGGTATGCCAAATGCTGGTAAATCAACCTTTATTCGTGCTGTAAGTGCTGCAAAACCAAAAGTAGCAGATTATCCATTTACAACCATGGTTCCAAACTTGGGTGTTGTAGATGCTGACCGTCATCGTTCATTTGTAATGGCCGATATTCCTGGTTTGATTGAAGGTGCAGCGGAAGGTGCAGGTTTGGGAATTCGTTTCCTTAAACATTTAGCACGTACGCGTATCCTTTTACACATTATTGATGTGCAACCAATTGACGGTTCGGATCCTGCGCATAATGCAAAAGCAATTATGAATGAGTTAGCTAAGTTTTCTCCTACTTTGGCTAAACTTCCGATTGTTTTAGTACTGAATAAACTGGATCAGATTGCTGAAGAAAGTCGTGAAGAGTGGTGTCAGCATATTCTAGATGAACTAGAGTGGACTGGGCCTGTCTTTAAGACATCAGGTCTATTAAGTGAAGGTACAAAAGACGTTGTGTATTACCTCATGGATCAGATTGAACAACAACGTGAACGCGAAGTTGAAGATCCTGAATATGCAGCAGAAGTAAGAGCTTTCCGTGAACAACTAGAAGTTGAAACACGTGAACAAACCATTGCGGCAAAAGAAGCATATCGTGCTATGCGTCGAGCACAACGTCTTGAAGGCATGTTGGGCGATGATGATGATTTTGACGATGATGAAGACGACAATGATGTAGAAAGCATCTACGTTCGTGACTAAAAAACCGAGGAAAACATGATAGAAGTGGTCGATGGGCAACGTCAGCTCAGTGAGTGTAAACGAATCGTTGTTAAAATCGGATCATCTTTACTCACAGCCAATGGGCAAGGTTTAGATTTGAATGCTATTTCGCATTGGGCGAAACAGATTGCAGATCTACACAATGCCGGACACGAAATTATTCTAGTGTCTTCTGGAGCTGTGGCTGAAGGTATGGTTCGTATGAAGCTTGCAAGTCGACCCACCGATCTACCCAGTCTACAAGCCTGTGCTGCGATTGGGCAGATGGGTTTAATTCATACTTGGTCTAGTGTGCTTGAAGAACATGGTATTCGTACTGCTCAGGTTTTACTCACCCATGATGATCTAGCGGACCGCCGTCGTTATTTAAACTCATGTGATGCTTTGCAAAACTTGATTGATTGGCGTGTGATTCCAGTTATTAATGAAAATGATACGGTATCTACCGACGAGATTCGCTTTGGTGATAACGATACTTTAGCTGCGATGGTTGCAGGTCAGGTTCATGCAGAATTGTTGATCATTTTAACTGATCAGCAGGGTATGTTTGATTCAGATCCGCGTCACAATCCCGATGCTAAATTACTCTCTACTGTTCGTGCCATGGACGATGTTTTATTCGAAATGGCTGGCGGTGGTGGTGTGCTCGGCAGAGGTGGTATGGTGACTAAGGTTCGTGCCGCACGTTTAGCTGCTAAATCGGGTTGTCCAACGCTCATTGCGAGTGGTGAAAGTGACAATGTCTTGTCACGTGCGATGGCAGGTGAAATGCTAGGTACGTTGTTTACTACAGATAAAGACCGTATGACTGCTCATCAACAATGGCTCGCTGCTCATTTACAAACGGCAGGCCGTCTTGTAATTGATGATGGTGCTGTTGAAGCGATTAAATTAAAACATCGCAGTTTGCTTCCAGTTGGGGTTAAAACTGTTGAAGGACATTTTGATCGGGGCGATGTGGTTGAATGTGTAGATAAACAAGGTAAACGTATTGCAGTAGGTCGAGTGAATTTCAGTTCACGGTCTGCTGAAATTATTAAAGGCTTAGCCTCAGATAAGGTTTATCAAGTGTTAGGTGAAGCTCGTTCACTTGAAATGATTCATCGTGATCATATGGCAATTTATTAAGTTATGTCTAAATAAAAAAAAGCTCGCTTTATGCGAGCTTTTTTTCTGGCGTTAAAATAGGTAGCACACGGTCTTCACCTACCATATAGGGGTGTGTCGCGAGACTGAGCATATCTAGGTCTTCTGAGCTATTACCATACGCATAAACTTGATGGTAATGCTGGAGCGTATATTGCTGATGTATTCTTAATTTCTTTTGTTCACTACTACAATCTGGGGTGGAGTAGTAACCTGTCATCATGCCGTTTTTAATTTGAGTTTCAGTACAAATTAATTCGATATTCAGTAGTTTACAAAGTGGAGCAAGATAAACATCAATTGAAGCTGAAACCAGTACCACTCGATCACCACGTAACTGATGATGTTGTAACTGTGCGAAAAGTTCAGGTGAAAGCGAAGAGACTAACTCTTGTGCATATTCTTCACCTAATCTTTGCAGTTCAATTGCAGGGGTATTTTTGAACATGCTGCGAAATAACTTGGCACGCATAGCATGAGCTGGATAAAAGTTAAGATAGTAGGCTTGAATCCATGGCAGGATTTTCAAACCTTGTTTAACAATATGGCGCTTAGACAAAGCATAAAAGATGAAACCTGTAAAACTATCTTTACTACACAAGGTTCCATCAAAATCGAACAGGGCGAGACTTTTTATAGTCTTATGCGTTTCGCTCGTTGCATACATGATTCATATCGTCCGTTTACGCGGGTTGCATACCAGTTGGTATTATAGTCACGACTTAATTTTGGCCCAGAAATGACCACTTGTGGCATCATTGCATAGATAGGTTCTTTACCTGTCTTTGCTTTATAAAGTTTCGTTAGAGCGATATAAGTTTGAGTACTTTCAAACTTTTTCTCTTTTTCTAATTTAAGGTCATCACGAATTTGTCGTGGGGTAACCAATACATTATTTTTTGCAAATACAGTAATCAGTTCTTTTTCTGACTGGCTTTGAGTCGGACGCGGATCACCATCTTTTGTGTAAAGAAGTAGATCACCATCAAGACTGATTTCAGTATCTGTTAGGTCATTTAACATGCTTTGAAAAGCAGCATTACGGCTAGAATACATACCTGAGTTATAGTCTGCAAATCGATAAATGGCTTTATCATAGTCTGCTGGATAAACCATTAAACGATGAATACCATAATATAAACCGCCATATTCAGTATATAAGTCATCACGAAGTGCAGCGGTATTCATGCTTGAGCGTTTATTGGCTTTCGCATAGTTAATATGAACTTGCATAGAACCCAAGGTGGTAATAGGGTTCATTTTCTCGCCAATATCTTGCCCAACCAATTTGGCAGCACCTGTTAATGCACTCACATGGTAATGCTTAGCCATAAAATCGAAAATTTCTCGGTAAAGTAAGTCGAGGTCTTTCTCTGTTTTAACCTTGCGCATTTGACTCATATAGTTGTTATCGGGAGAAGGCTGAGTTCTTAGCACTTCTTCAAAATAACCGGCAATTGTTCCACCAATGGTTTTACCAAGCTTATCTTCAAACTTTTCATTTAAACGTGTGCTAACTTCTTCAACTGCTTTTTGGCCTAATCCCGGTACTTGAGGGTTGGCAACAAAGTTAGATTCTTGATCTACTACAGCCACAATACTACAGACATTTTTCTTGGTTTTAGGAATATCCAAGTCTTTCATAATGTCGTCAATATCTTTAGCCCATGACTCACGATCATGTACACGCGATGGGATTAGACGTTTAATCTGTTGGCTTTCTAATTCAGGCTCATCATTATTTGACCACCAAGCTTTATCTCCACAAGCAGCTAAACTCATGCACACGGCAACCATACCGAATGATTTTAATAAAAAACGGGAAGACAACGGTTTGTTCATGGCGAGGAAAGCACCTGCATAAAAAGATGAGCCGATTAAGCGGATGAAGTATACTATGTTGATCATCAATTGTATGAATATATATGTATATTGGTCCCTATCAACTGTCAAATAATTTAATTGTTGCTCCTATGGCCGGAGTTACTGACCGTCCATTTAGAACACTCTGCAAGTATTTTGGCGCAGGCCATGCAGTCAGTGAAATGATGACTGCTGATAAAACTTTGCGGATGAGCAAAAAGAGCCTCTACCGTGCGAACTTTGAAGGTGAACTCGCTCCAATCTCTGCTCAAATTGCAGGTTCTGATCCTGAACAATTGGCAGAGGCTGCACGCTATCAAGTAGCAAATGGCGCACAAATTGTTGATATCAATATGGGATGTCCTGCCAAGAAAGTATGTAATAAGCTCGCCGGTTCAGCGTTATTACAAGATGAAGACTTAGTGGCTCGAATTCTTGATACAGTGGTCGCTGCTGTTGATGTTCCCGTGACTTTGAAAACCCGTTTAGGCTTTTTAAATGGTCAGGAAAATATTTTAAGAGTAGCAAAAAGAGCAGAAGAAGCGGGGATTGCCGCGCTAGCTTTACATGGCCGCACCCGTGAAGACATGTATTTAAATACAGCACGTTATGATTTGATCAAACATGTCAAAGAATTAATCAATATTCCACTTATTGCGAACGGTGATATTGATAGTCCTGAAAAAGCAAAATATGTACTCGACTATACAGGGGCCGATGCAATTATGATTGGTCGTGCTGCTCAAGGTCGACCATGGATTTTTCGTGAAATTGCTCATTATTTAAAAACTGGTGAACATTTGGCTGCACCTAATATTGAAGAGGTGAAGCAGGTGTTACTAGGACATTTATCAGAACTTTATCAATTTTATGGTGAATACTCTGGCTGCCGTATTGCCCGCAAACACATTGCTTGGTACACAAAAGGTTTACGCTCAAGTAACGAATTTCGCCAAAATATGTATAAAGTTGAAAGCACTGCTGAACAAGCATTAGTGGTCGAAAACTATTTTAATCAGTTATTAGCTGAAGGCAATTTGATGAGTGATGTTCAGGTTGAGCAGGTTAACTTACTAGAAACCCATTAAATAAAAAGCCAGTATATGATTACTGGCTTTTTAAGATTTACTCATCTTCTAGCATTTCTACAACTAACTGGTTAACCAGATCAGCAGCATCTAGCTCTCGTATTTGAGAGACATTACTACCCGCCCAAAAAGCACCGAAGCCATAGTCTTTATTCTTGCTTGCAATGGCATTTAATTGCTTGGCTAGATCGTATGCATATGGATATTCGGGTTGAGGAGGGCGATTAGGTAAATCAATTTGTGTGTGCCAATGGTTGAGCAGGCCACGGGCTGGACGCCCAGAAAGACTGGCGCTGATTTGTGTCACAGGCTCATTAAATAAAGCCTTACGATACTCGGCAGATGCATTTGATGTATGGCATTGCACAAATGCTGTTCCGAGTTGAACCGCAGTAGCTCCTAAGCTCAACATATGTCGTGCCTGAGCTCCATTCATAATACCGCCTGCGGCTACCACAGGTGGTTTGCAATGCTTGACAATAAGGTGTACTAAATCGCTCGTTTTAATTGCTGCATCAAAGGTTTTATTAAAGATTCCACGGTGTCCGCCTGCTTCAACCCCTTGAGCAATAATAATATCTATACCAGCCGCTTCAATGGCTTGTGCTTCAACTAAATTGGTAGCAGACACCATCGTAATAATTCCGGCATCTTTTAATGCCTGAATTTGATGGGGATGGGGAATGCCAAAATGAAAACTGACCGCTTTAGGTTTGGTTTCTAATACGACATTTAGAAAATCATCATTATCAAGAAAACTTGGATAAATACAGTTTAAGTTTTGAGGAGGCTGTTCTCCGAACTTTTCAAATTGGGGGCGTAAATATTCAATCCATTGTGCTGAGGTTTGAGGGTTTAGTTGTTCGGGTTGATGGCAGAAAAAATTAACCTGAAATGATTTTTCTGTAAGTGTTTGGGTTTTTAAAATCTGTTCACGTGCACTTTGCGCCGTATTTGCACCTAGACCTAAGGATCCAAGACCACCCTGATTAGAAACTTCTGCTGCAAGTTCAGGTGTAGATACACCTGCCATAGGGGCAAGAAAAATTGGATGTTTAATTTCAAGTTGTTGTAATAGGTCCATTTTATTCACCTCATTTCTTTCTATTCACCATAGCGTGAAAACCGAACCAAGAGCAAATAATATTGGGCATTTAGTTTTTAAATATTTAGTTCTTAAACATTGATAAGTTCTGATTTTTTAAAGTGGAGTAACATGAAATAAAGAGCCGATCCAGCTTGAAAAGCCCATCGCTAAAATTCCCCACAAGGTAATGCGTAGACTCCCTTTAAGCTTGGAAGTACCTGCGAAATGACTTGATAGCGCTCCTAAAAAGGCTAATGAAATAATGCCAAATATTAAGACTGTTTTTTCGATCCATATATCTGGACTGAGTAAAATAGCGAGCATAGGGAAAAAAGCCCCAAAAGAAAATGAAGCAGCAGATGAGAACGCTGCCTGAACCGGATTTGCTGCGGTATTTTCGTGAATACCGATCTCATCACGGGCATGAGCACCTAATGCATCATGGGTTGTTAACTGCAAAGCAACCTCTTGAGCCAATTCTTTAGACAGGCCTCTAGAAATATAAATTTGGGTGAGCTCATCTAATTCTTTTTGAGGGTGCTTCGAGAGTTCTTTTGCTTCAATCGCTAGATCTGCTTTTTCAATATCTTCTTGAGATTTTACAGAGATATATTCTCCAGCAGCCATTGATGTAGCACCAGAAATTAGTCCGGCAATACATGTAATTAATAGGGTGTGTGAATTGGCTCCACTTGCTGCCATACCCATAATTAAGCTAGTGACGGAAATAATCCCATCATTGGCTCCTAATACTGAAGCTCTTAACCAACCTGAACGGTGAATTGCATGATGCTCTGTATGATGTGGAAAAGCCATGTGTTTTGCCTTATAAATGTTTTATAGATGCTATGAAATTTTACAATTTATTGATCAAAAAATATGTCATCATTATAGGGAATTTGGGGATGCTAAAGAATAGATCAATAATAAAAATGGAGACTAAATAATTAGTTTTAAAAATGCTTAACCTAATTTAACGATGTAAATTATTCTTTTTAATTATAATATTATTGGTCATTCAAAGAACTTGCCCTCCCTAATAAGTCTAATTTACTGTAGAGGTGAAAATGAAGAATAGCAAAACAATAAATTCTATAACTCATTCAATATTAATTATGGGAGCAGTGATTTCTTGTGTAGGCGTGCTAAACATAAGCTCGGCTTTTGCACAGGATCAAATAAATCCTGAATATAAACCGGGTAATCCGATTTATGATAAATGGGACCAATTTTATAAAATTGAGAAGACTCAACCGGAAAATGCCGAGAAGTTATTATTAGAACTCGGCGAAATGACACCTCAAGATATTAAAGTATGGAAAAGTTTAACTTATTTGCAGATCAGAATAGGCAAGCAAGAAGCCGCTTTGCAAAGTTTAAGAAAAGCAGAGGCATTAGACCCAGCAGACGATAATTTAAAACTCCAAGAAGCCTATCTACTTAATTCTCAAAAAAATAATAAAGAAGCTTTGGTGGTTTTTAAAGAACTTACGCAATCTAAAGATGAGGATATTGCCAATAAGGCGACACAAGCTGTAAAGAATTTAAGTGGAGGGGAAGTCAAAACTTATTTCCGTGATGTGTATTTTGCGCCTTCATATGAGTCACGTTATGACGATGTGATTTTTCCTCTGAAAGCCCGTTATGGTAAGAATCTTGATAATGGTCGAGCACAGGTGTATGGCTTTTTAAACCTAAACCGTGATACCCAATCTCAGGGCGGGGTACGACCTGAAATTATTGATGAAAATGCAGTAACTCTAGGTGTTGGCGCTAATTACCAACCTTGGACATCTATACCTGTGCGCATGTATTTAGAAGTAGGCGGAAGTTACGATCTGATTGATCGAAATAGAGATAAATTTCGTGAAAGTGTTGTCGGTGGGGTGACAGGGTATCAAGAGTGGTATTCTCAAAATAGTTGTAATCATTCACTTTGCTTTAATGATTACTTCACTGATTTATATGGTAATGCAGCAACTTATTCTAGAGAAGATTATAACGTTATTGGCGATTTACGCTTACGTACGGGTTTGAATGTCTATAAAGGCGAGAATGGAACTGTTCAGGCTTATATGAAATTGCATGGCTTAGCTGACAGTAAAGATGAATATTACAATAATTTATTTGAATATGGCCCTGGCATTTCATGGCAGCCTTTTAATTATCAGCCGATAAAACTACGTGTTGAACGACTATATGGCAATTACTTTAAAGATGTACCAGTAAATACGAAAGATCACTACAACAATACTCGAGTAGAACTCGTCTTTTATAAGGATTTCTAAAATGAAGAAAATATTTATATCTATTGTATTTGGAACTCGTCCTGAATTAATCAAACTTGCCCCTGTTATTTTATTGGCAAAGCAAGATCCTCGTTTTCAAGTTGAGGTAATTTTTACTGGACAACACGATGAATTGGTAAGAGATGCTATAGATTTCTTTGGGGTTGAAATTGACCACCGTCTTAAAATTATGAATGCTGGACAAAGTTTAAATCAGCTACTAATACACGGTTTGAGCCAAATCGAGAATGTATACACGGATGGGCAAAAAAGAGATGCAATTGTTATTCAGGGAGATACAACAACTGTTTTAGCGGCTGGTTTGGTCGCATTTTCAATGAAGATTCCTGTGGCTCATGTAGAGGCAGGTTTACGTTCTTATGATTTAGATCATCCTTTTCCAGAAGAGGGAAATCGTCAGTTGGTTTCACGTATTACCAAATGGCATTTTGCCCCAACAGAACAATCAAAAAGAAATCTACTCAATGAGCAAATTCCATTAGAACTCATTACAGTTACAGGTAATACCGTTGTTGATGCAGTGTATTTAGGACGTAAATTAATTTCCGAAAAATCTGATTTGAAGAACCAGCTTGAACCTTATGGAATTCAATTAAAGCAAGATGACAAAGTTGTACTTATTACTGCTCATCGTCGTGAAAACTTTGGCGGGGGAATTCAAAATATTTGCAATGCGGTTGAGCATTTAGCCAAAGACCATCCTGATTTACATTTTATTTGGCCAGTCCATTTAAACCCAGCCGTACATGATGTGGTTCATGATAAGTTTAAAGATCATCCGAAAATCCATCTTGTTAAACCATTAGACTATCCTAGTTTATTGGCAGTCATAGACCGATCTACTTTTATTTTGACGGACTCAGGTGGCTTACAAGAAGAGAGTCCATCATTTAATAAGCCAGTTTTAATCTTACGAGATACTACAGAGCGGCCTGAAGTTGTTGAAGTTGGGGCAGGTGTTTTAGTGGGTACAAACCAACAAAAAATTATTGAAGAAGCTGAAAAGCTACTTACTGACCAACAGCACTATGAAAAAATGGCGCACGTAGAAAACCCATTTGGTGACGGGCAAGCAGCTCAACGTATTCTTAATCAAATTGCTAAATCTTATGAATTGGTATAATTATGAGTTAAGAATTTCTTCTCACTTATGGCTTTATTAACACCACCATAAGTGAGTCGATACCACAAGCTCACAATATTGACGCACCAGCGGCTCATGTAATGAGGACCATCAAAAATATAGACAGTTTTTCCTTCATATGCTTTTAGCTGAGAAATAATTTCCCAAGGATATGCAGCTCTAAATTGCCCATTTTTTTTAACTCTAAAGGCTTCTAGTACTATAATTACTTTATCTTTTCCAAGCTTTTGTTCAAGTTGATCTAAAATATGTTTGGCTTGCTGAGGAGACCGTACACCTACGCCAACGCCGTCTTGGAAGAAAACGCCGTTATGTTCTGGTAACCAGCTTTTAACCCATAAATCATAATGTTCGGGTTCGCGTTCACCACTATAAATACTGACCCAAACTGGTACTGGAAGTTTACTTAAAACCTGACCTAAAGCACTTACTCTTAACCACGTCGGATCTGCTTCTACCGGAAAATAATAACCTTTAGGTGCAGTTTTTTGCTCTTTTATAATTTGGGCAGATTTTTCCCCTAACTCAGTAACATTTGCCCGAGCTTTAGGTTCATTATATTCGCCGGCTAAACCCAATATTAGATTTTTAGCCCAAGGCTCTTGTTTAATTTTTTCTAAATTAATTGCTTTTTCCCATTGAGGAAAGTTTGATTCTTTCCACCATGATTTAGACTCAACAACAGACCATTGGGGAACAAAGGTGTTAACACCCAAATAGTGCCAGTTTCCCTCTGGTGGAGTAGTGTTATTGTCGGGCTGCCAGAAAATTCCTTCAATATGCGGGGCTTGTCCTTGATGTTTGAACAACCCCGCATAAGCTATGACACTACAAATAATTAAAATGATAAAAGCAGCTATTTTAATTGGTATCTGTTTTTTCATTATTTCGTCTTAACCAGTACCACAAGAAGATAATTATTATCATGATTGCAGAGATAATCACAACTAATAAGAAGAAAGAAGATTGTTGAACTAAAGGCGCTTTTTGATTTCCGACAATAAGTTTTTGTAAAACATAAATATTTCCATTTTCTGAAACTAACATTTTTGTCACGTTATTTGGAATTTTATGTTGGATTTTTTCCCAAAGATGCATAAAGCTTTGTGCACCACCTTCTGAGTCGGTAATCACGTCAAAGCGATTATTGTTATAACTCACAATAAAACCATTAACAGCAGCAGGCGCATAAATAATATCTTGGTGCATTAATACCTGTTGCTGATAAATATCTTTATTCACACGAACATTTACTGATTGTGGTGCACTTGGTGAATACCGGACTAGGTTAAGTGGCATTGGTCCTTGTGTTAAAAGCATTTTTTTCGCAGTTTGGCCTAATACAATCGCGATATTTAGAGCACCCGATTGATCATCAATTGCAATGGTTGGGGTTGTTGCTAAAGTCATTGAAATTGCCGCTACGCCATTTTTGAGTTTATGCGGCAGTTTTAAAGTCGATTTGGCTGTATCAATCCAGAGTGAGCCATGGGCATTGGGTAAACACTGAGAGTTAGCAATCACCGAGTTTTCAAGCTTTAAATTAAAATTGGTCGTATTAGAAATAGCTTTTGCAAAAATGTTGAATTGTCGGTTTACGGGATCGGAAGCAAGGTCAGCTGTTTTCATGCTGCCTGCAAGTCCGCCATCAATCCAAGCCGTAATATTTGAACCTTGCAATAAACCACTTTGAATGCGAAGTGCAATTTGTCCTTGCAAGATATCGGTTGGTTGCCATACTGCTGGGAAATCAAGGAATAAGTTCTTTTCAGCGTGGTTTAATCTGAAGTCTTCAATGCCTAAATCGGCAAGTGTATTAATTTTTTTAAATTGTGCCCAAGCGGGATTGGAGATCGTTGTGGGAAAAATTGCACTCCCAGTATCAAGCTGCTGTAAATAAGAGGGATTAATTAAGCCATTTACAGCAGCAGAGAGTTCTTGTGGGGTATGATAAGTAATTGAAAGAGTGGCTACTCCATCTGCTGGTTTTGCAATTTGTACTAAAGCACCTCCTTTGAGGGGCGTAGCTGAGTGAATCACTTCAATAATAAAATTTGTTTCATCATTTAAATTAATTTGTCCTGAATCAACCCATTCTATCGGCGTGATTGAAGTCCATGAACTTGCTAATCTAGCGAGCATAGATGCTTCTATAATTTCTTTGCGATTATATTTTAAGATGCCAACAAATGGCGTAAGTCGTCTCGTTTGTGGATTAAATAATGCATCTGGTAAGTAGTTAAGCTGATAATTATTTCTGATTGAAGTAAAGTCGATTTGAGAATTACTGAAGTAAGTTAAATGATCAATATCTTCTGAACAGAAGGTTTCTTTTATTTGATTAAGATTAGTAGGCTTAGAATATTGTTGAATAATAAAATCTAAACGGTGGAAGCCACTTTGACTTGGAGGAATATCAAATTTGAATTGACCGTCCCCATTCAGGGTAGTGTTATAAATGAGTTTGTCATCATATTTAACTAATAAGGTTGTATCACTTTCAGTGGAATAATCACTTGAAAATTGAATGTTTTGCCACTGGGCACCTTTTCCAATATAGAAAAAATGTGGCTCGACTGTATATTTGGTTGAGGTACTAATATCGTCGAGTTTCCATGTATACGCATGAGCAGACATGGCGAGCATAAGACTGGTGCTGGCAAGGAGCACTTGAGCTGTTTTATAAAGATCAAAAGTCTTTTTCATTTATTTTTTCTCCTTGCTACGTTCCGTTTTGTACCATTGAAGGGAATTACCCTGTATTTTATTTTTAAGCATGTCATATGCAGCTTTAAATACAATAAATAGAAATATTTGTGAGTAACTTACGTAAGATAAAACTGAATAAAAGTAGAGTTCCGGTTTAACTTTTTCGAGGGAAAGGGTAAACCACATTTGTGCAACATATAGGCAAAATGAGAGTCCCCACAACGTCGTAAATGGACCTGGAACTGAAATGCCTGCAATACCTAGTAACCCAAGCGTCAAGGTAATATGACTCCAGAATAAAGCAGGTACGAAAAGTATGTAGCACATAATATTGTTAAGAATTTCAATTCCAATAGGAAATGGGGTTCTTAACGCTACGGGTAAATATTTACGAGTTACATAAAAATTACCCTGAGTCCAACGTGAGCGCTGTTTAACAAACACACTTAAAGATGGCGGATCTTGTTGCCAACCAATTGCGTAGGGAACCCATTTAATTCGTTTTTGGCCGATAAAAATTCGGAAACTCATTTCAGTGTCATCGACTAATGACTTTTCATCAAAACCACCTAAGGTTTCTAATGCATCACGCCAAATGACATAGTTGGTACCCATTAATGTGGATAGCTCAAAACGTTGCCAACGCCCGCCTTGGAAAATCCATTGGAAAAAGATGAACTCAATGGCAATAAATCGAGTCAGAATACTATCTTGCCAATTACGGGTTCTTACTTTGCCATTTACGGCTACTAATTTTTTATCTGCAAGTAGTGTTTGAGCTAATAACCTTACGCAGTCGGGTTCAGGTGTGCTGTCTGCGTCATAAACAACAATGAGTTCACCTTTGGCATGGGGTAGGCCATTATTCAGTGTCCTAGATTTACCTTTGCCTCCCATTCCTTTAGGAACATTGACAATTTTTATGCAAGGATAAATCTGCGCTAGATTTTCGGCGATTTCTAGGGTGTTATCTTTAGAACCATCATTAATCAGCAAAACTTCATATGCTTCGGCTGGATAATCCTGTTGCGCGATTGCATGTAAAGTATCTTCAATCACTACGCCTTCATTATAGGCAGGAATCAAAACACTCAAAACGGGCCATCTATCGGGTACGGGTAGGTTCTGTAACTCTTTTTCTGCTGTTTTTGAGTATTTCCAAGCCTGATAACTTAGCCATGCCCAAAATGCTTGAGGAATCCAGATGCCTAAAAAACCAAATAGGAAGAGAATATCAATGGGAGCCATTTGATTTAACCCTCCTAATAATAGATGAGATCAGCAATAACAATAAAATCACCCCGATGACCAAGGAGATCCAAGAAATATAGCTGCCGAAAGTACCAAGTAGGTCAGGATAGGTTGTGGTTAAAATAAGATCGAGAGGAACTACGACTGTGCTTAAACCAATAAAAATATACCCAAAAAAACTAGTGTTTACATGTTCAGGCGTGCTTATGTATTTAATATTATTAAATTTCCATGAGATACCGAGTTGAGGATATCGAATATTTGTAGTCGGTAGATCGGCAGGAGGATTAATAATAATTTCATAACCAGAAACATGACCATTAAAATTTTTGGCTGAATAAAATAAGTGCTGCTTTTGTTTAATCTCTCTAGAGGGTAGAGGAAGTTCCTTTGGATTAAACTTAACAATATAGCTGCCAGCCGTCTGGGAAATTAAGTTTTCATCCCAACCTGTTGAAACAAAAGCAGCCATAGGTCGTAAGCCAATTGCAGTTGAAAATGTAGCTTTGGCTGCAAAATATTGGGGTTGTTCAGATTTAAAAAGAGCAATAGGAATAGCACCTTGACTCACTGCTTCTTTTAATAAGAAATAGTGAGAAAAGCTAAAAACTTCATCTGGTAGTATGATGCCTGGCTTTATTCCTTTATGAATCAGCCCTTGAAAACTATCTGAACTGATTTGGTCAATTGTAAAAATAGGCCACCATGTGTCCTGTGATGTGAAAAACATGGAAAGGTCATCCATGCTTTGAACTTCAGTTTTTGTTTGTTCAGATTTAATCTCGCAATGATAATATTGACGATAGAACTGTTGCAAAGTGCCATCTGGATATTGACTAGAGGCTATAATAATTCCACAAATATTAAGAAGATTAGACATTAAGTAATCTCCTCTTCAGGTGGAATCTGAATAACTTTATATTCGACTTCAAGCCGCAAAGTCATAATTTCTTTTAACTTTTTAATAAATTCAGGTTCTTCTTCTGTTTTTTGTTTACGAATAACAATACTGTATATGGTTTCTAGATCATCATCAGCAAACTGGAAAACAATTTCTTGCGGATGATGCTGGCTCAAAATTTTAATCATTTCATTTTGAGTGGTTTTCCATACATCATCGCCTAACATTTCTTTAATTAAGCTTCGGTTGAGAATCCTGATTTCAAAGACTTCATAATCCTGTATGTGATGGTGGTCAAGAAGCTTAAAGAAACTACGTTGAAAATATTTAAGTGCGCTGAGCGGGAAAATATCACGGCGATAATTTCGATCATAACTTTGTATATCACGATATTTTTGGACGTTAATTTCAATATTGTGGCGTACAGCACTCAGAAAAAGAGGAATGAGAGGGATAATAAAAAGTAAAAGGAGTTGACGTTCAATATGTGTTTGCGCGCCTAGATCAAGCAGAAAATATACTGCAACGCCTACGAAAGCGATTAAACCTACAATTAAAGATGCACCGACTTCTAAAAAAGCACCAGAAATTAAAAGAATAAGAATAAAAATCCAACTTCCTCTAAAACTTACAGGCAGCCACTCATATGCCACCATCCCCATAAATAGATGAGCTGCGATAATCCATAAGACGAGTGTTCTTCCCGGGTTCTTTTGCTGCATGCGACCTCTGGCTACCTTTTTTGTAATGTTAATTTTTATACTTTTATAATGAGCTGTGATGCTTTTTGAATTTATTGTTGTGTTTGTCCTTTTATAAATCCTTTTAGTATTATTTTTAGAGTAAAGTCACAATATAGTCAAATTTCTCGTATTTTTTTAATCAAAAATAAACAGATAAGACGCAAGTCTTATCTAAATACTCTTGAAAGTTTCAATTGCTTTCATGCGAGTTTCTTTCAAATCAACAATTGGCTTCGGATAATTCAACTGAAGTGGAGTCTTACTTGAGTAGGGTTCATGAATCATTTTATTGTCTAGATGAGCTAACTCATCCACCCATTGACGAATATAGTCTCCGTTTGGATCAAACTTCTTAGACTGAGCAATAGGGTTAAAAATTCGAAAATAGGGGACAGCATCAGTTCCGGTTGATGCACACCATTGCCAACCACCATTATTCGCTGCTAAATCTCCATCGATTAAGTGCTCCATAAACCATTGTTCACCTATTCGCCAATCGATAAGTAGGTTTTTACACAAAAACATGGCAGTAATCATGCGGACACGATTATGCATCCATCCTGTTTTTTGTAGCTGACGCATGCCCGCATCAATAATCGGTATACCTGTTTGGCCAGTTTGCCATGCGGTTAGGTGCTCTGGATTATGATTCCACTTAATTTTCTGAGTATCTTTTTTAAACGGAATGTGTTTAGAAACATGTGGAAAATCAAATAAAATATGCTGATAAAACTCTCGCCAAAGCAGTTCATCTAACCAAGTCTGCTGACCTTCGTTTGCAAGATGGAAGTTGCCATGTTCAGCCCAGAAAAGAGCTTGTAAACATTGACGAATAGACAAAATTCCAAGATTTAAATATGGAGAAAGTTGGCTAGTTCCTTTTACATTTGGAAAGTCACGCTCTAACTTATAAGTAGATAAATGATCTTCAATAAATACGTCGAGCTGCTCCAGAGCAAAATCTTCTCCAGTCGGCCACAAGTTTTGTTGCTCTTTAGAAATAGATGAGTCAAAAAAAGCTTCGATATCTTCTAGACTTAAACTTTTTATATTTGAATCAGACTCTGGATTAGCTTTTTGCTTTTCAGGAATTGGATAGCACTGAGGCAAACCGCTGATATCTAGTTTCGAATAACATGCTTTTTTAAATGCACCGAAAACTTGATAGGGTTGCTGTGACTGGTTACGAATGGAACGTAAAGGAAAAATCGTACGGTCATGAAATAAAAAGAGTTCTTTACCTTTTTGATTTAAAGCCTGCTGTACAGTTTTATCTCTTTTTAACTCATTCACGCCTACTTCTATATTTGAGTAAACATTTTCGATATGAAGTTGTTGTGTGAGTTCGCAAATATAATCTGCAATATCTTTCCAGTAGGGAATGACTTGAATGATAAGTGGAATATTAAGCTGTTCTAATTCTTTTTTAAGTTGTTGAAGCTGACGTAAATAGAAATTAATTTTTATAGGTGCATCGTGATGTATTTTCCATTGTTCAGGCGACAAGATAATTAACCCAATCGAAGGTCCTTGCTGGCAAGCATGCCATAAAGCAGCATGATCTCTAACTCTCAAATCCTGACGAAACCAAATCAGCTGATTTACGTTTGACATGAAAGATACCCTTATAAAGTTGAGTGAGTTAGAGGTTTATTATCAAGATATTATATAAAAATAAATACATAAAAAAAGCAAAGCCGAAGCTTTGCTCTTATCTTCATCTAAAGATGAATTAGTGGTGGTGACCACCTGCACCGTGTACGTGACCGTGATCTAATTCTTCTTCAGAAGCTTCACGGATTTCTACGATTTCAACTTCAAAAGTTAAATCTTGACCAGCAAGTGGGAAGTTAGCATCTACAACAACGTTGTCGCCTTCAACAGCTTTAACAGTTACGATCTGAACGCCGTCATCTGTTTGAGCTTGGAATTGCATACCAGGTTGAATGTTTTCAACACCTTGGAACATTTGAGCTGGAACTTCTTGTACTAGGTCTGGGTTGTATTCGCCATAACCTTCAGCTGCTGGTACATTAACAGTAAATTTGTCACCAACAGTTTTACCTTCTAATGCATTTTCAAGACCAGGAATGATATTGCCTGCACCGTGCAAATAGGCAAGTGGTTCGCCTTGAGATTGATCAAGTGTTTCACCCTCAGCGTTTGTTAATTTGTAGTGGAATGAAACCACGTGGTTATTTGCAATAGCAGTCATGTTTTTGATCCATTCAATCAATTAAAGCGTACATCATAAAGTGAAAAATAAATTTTGTAGACTACAAAATCTTAATCTTTGGCACTTTTTCTAATGCGTTTTTATATAAATAGGGACGAACTTAAAAAATTCAACTTAATACAGCTTAATTTTTGGACGTACACGTCTTGTAAGTAAATCTTTCATTGTGAGTAGTCCAGCTTGAGTGTATCCATGAATCGTTGCTTGATGTAAACGATACAAAGATACGTACATGGTTTTTGCAATATAACCTTGCACACTTACATCGCCAAGTAATTCTCCAACGGCTTTATTACGACTTAAAGACACGAGGGAACCTTTGTCGTTAAACGTGAACATAGGTTGTGAACGATTGTTTAAGCGGGCAGCGATAGCATCGACTAAAAAGCTTGCTTGTTGGCTCGCAACTTGAGCACGCGGAGCAAGGGGAGGATGTCTTGCATCAAGCTGGCAATGAGCACAATCACCAAACGCAAATACATTTGGATCAGAATAGGTTTGCAACGTTGCATAGACCATTAAACGGTTAATGTTATCGCGTTTAAAGTCTGTAAAACTTTCTAATACCTTAGGTGCTTTTACGCCTGCTGCCCAAACGGTAATATCACTTTTGAGTTGGTTGCCATTACTAAAGTAGATGCAATGCTTATCAATTTTTTCAACGCGGTGTTGAGTTAAAATTTCAACGCCCATTTTTCTGAGTTGCTCGGCACTATGTTCAGCAGTTTTATCCGTCAGAGCAGGCAAAATGCGCTCAGAGGCTTCAATGAGTGTAATTTTGACTTGGTTGGGGTGAATCTTCTTTAAGCCATATCGATAAAAGTTTTTGGTTGTTTCAATTAACTCGGCTGCAAGCTCTACACCTGTTGCCCCCGCACCAACGATTCCGATATTTAAAGTTCGATGATTAGGTTGATTTTGAGCTTCAATATAAAGATGGAGTAAATCTTGTTGGAAAACATCGGCTTGCTTTCTGCTGTCGAGGAAATGACAGTTTTCACGCACACCCGTGGTATTAAAGTCATTTGATACTGAGCCAAGCGCTAAAATAAGTGTGTCATAACTGAGCTCTTGCGGATGATTCTGTTGGTCCTTAGACACTTGAGGGGGCATTAGTTCAATTAATTTTTTATCTTTATTGACTCCAATTAATGTTCCTAGCACAAATTCATAGTGATGTTTTTCTGAATGTGCAAAATAGTTAGTTTGTTCTTCGTGTGGATTTAAAGAGCCAGCAGCGATTTCGTGAAGCAAAGGTTTCCAAATATGGGTGAGGTTTTGGTCGACCAATGTAATTTTTGCTTTACGACTTTTCCCAAAAGTTTCACCGAGTTGTGTTGCCAGTTCTAAGCCACCAGCACCACCACCAACAATTACAATATGATGTAAATTTTGGGCCATTTTTTCACCTAATTATTTTTCTATAAAAAAAGATGGCTAAATTATGCCATCTTTTATTTATAAAATTTATTGTGCGTCTGTGCACAATTTGATGTTTTTAGTGCGAATCTACCGGGTAGAGTTTTACAGCACTATGTTCACTTGATGAAAAAATTGAGAAGAGGCTAGAAAACCACATTGCAATTTTTTGGAAAATATTGGCTTCTTCAATATGTACGTTATCTTCGATTTGAAGACTACGGATCAGTTGATTATTTTGATAAATCGATACTGTTGCTAAGCTCATTACTTTCATTAACGGTGCAGTTAATTGTTTTTCATTGAGTTCAATGTTTACACGTGTTTGAGTCGTTTCGAGCGGAGCAATAACCTTTGGCTGAAGGTTGCTATCAAGTACTTGAACGCGCTGAGTGATATTATCAAAATTATTTAAGTCAATTGGTGCTGGGTCAGCATATAAAGAAGTCGTTACAATCGTAGGTTGCTTTGTCGCTACCTTAAACATTTTTAAAGTCGACTTTACTACAGGCAGCTCGGCAATTAATTTTTGCTCAGGAATAATGACTTCATCACGTGTATAGGTATAGGCAAGATTCATTAATTTATCTGCAATCTCAGCACGTTTCACCGCACTCGGTGTACCTAAAACGATGACCAATAAACGTCTTTGAGCTAAATCTGATGAAAATGAAGGACGTGAAGCCGTTAATGCCAAATTATAACCCGCTGCTTTAGTGTAGCCAGTTTTTAGACCATCAACAGATGGGTCATACTTCAAAGCAAGGTTAGTCGCATGGTGAAAACGTTGATTGTAGCTAAAGCTTGGCATTTTTGAATAATGCAAATATTCAGGCGTTTCTTTAATTACGGCCTGACCTAATAAGCTTAAATCGTGTGCCGTAGTGTAATGATCCGGCATCGTAATTCCAGGAGGGTTACTAAAATGGGTATCTTTCATACCCAAAGCCTGAGCTTCCTGATTCATACGTTGTACAAAATGGGGAACATCACCAGAAATTTTTTCAGCTAAGGTCACGGCTGCATCATTTGCAGACATAACAATTAACCCTGCCAATAACTGATCAACAGAAATTTGTTCACCAGCTTTAAGATACATTTGTGATTCATCCCACTGCACCACACCAACTACTGGTGTTGCAGTAATGATTTCTTCTTTTTTCAGCTTTCCAGCTTTAATCTCTTTTAAAGCAATATAGGCAACCATCATTTTAGTTAAAGATGCTGGCGCGCGTTGCACGTGGCTATTATGCTCGGCAATGATTTGACCCGATTGAGTATCTACAATAGTCCATGCAGCGGCTTCAACACTTTCAGGTGCAATATTGAGTAGCGCAGCATTGGTTAGGGTGGTGCAGAAAAGACTGAATAGGGTAAAAAGAGATAGAAAAAATTTCACGGATGACCTTAACTTTTACTGGCAAATACGGGACACAGATGCACAGCATGCTATGCCTTTTTTTAATGGAAGGCTAGTGGAAATTGTTGCCAAAAAATACATGTACGCAAGACGATACAAAAAAGTGATAATCTAATGCTAAGCCGTTCTTATTTTTAAATTGAAGAATTTATGTTGCATTATCAAATTGAGTTCGATGATTACAAACAACACCTTGTTCACGTGACAATTCGTTTTTTAGCCAATCCGAATCAGGAACTTTGGCTGCCAACGTGGATTCCGGGTAGTTATCTAATTCGAGAGTTCTCAAAACATATTGAAGCCGTTAAAGCTTATGATGAAGCTGGACGTCTGTTGGATATTAAAAAAACGAGCAAGAATCGTTGGCGTTTATTTAATACTGATCATGAGCTAATGACGATTGAATATGATGTATATGCATATGATTTGTCTGTACGTGGTGCATATGTCGATCAGACTCGTTTATATATTAATCCAGCATGCGTATGTTTAGCTTTAGAAGGACAAGAACAGTCTGCTTGTGAAGTTGAAGTTTTCTTGCCGGATGAATTAAAACATTTTCAGCTAGCGACAGGTTTGGCTTCAAAAAGTCTAGTCAAAGGTCGTTTTACTTTAAAAGCCGATCATTATGATCAATTGATTGATAGCCCGTTTGAATTGGCTGATCAAACACGTTTTAGTTTTGAAACACATGATATTGAACATGAGTTTGTAATTTCTGGCTCACATAATGCCAATGTTGATCGCTTAAAAGCCGACATTGAAAAGATTTGTGCAGCCGAAATAAATATGTTCGGTTCAGCGCCATTTAAAAACTATACCTTTATGACGATGGCAACAGGGAATAGTTATGGTGGATTAGAACATTGTAATAGTACAAGTCTGATTACACCGCGTGACGATTTACCGAAATCGAATGAACCAACTGAACCTTCTAAAGACTATCAACGCTTTTTAGGCTTATGTAGTCACGAATATTTTCATTCATGGTTAGTGAAGTTCATCCGTCCAGAAAACTTTGCAAATTATAATTTGCATCAAGAAGGCTATACCTCTTTACTTTGGATATTTGAAGGCTTTACTTCATATTATGATGACCTGATTTTATTACGTAGTGGCGTAATTTCTCAGAAGTCTTATCTTGACTTACTTAAAGCACAAATTGATCGCTATTTACAAAATCCAGGCCGTTTTGTTCAAACAGTGGCCGAATCAAGTTTTGATGCTTGGATTAAATTTTATCGTCAGGATGAAAACTCAAATAACGCGGGTACGAGTTACTACAATAAGGGGGCTTTAGTTGCGTTGTGCCTAGATTTAGGTTTACGTTTACGTGGTTCTAGTCTTGATGCTTTAATGCGTCGATTATATGAAAATACTCAAAATGGTATGCAAGTAAACGAAAGAACCATTTTTGATTTATGTAAAGAACTGACGGGTGATAATTGGATTGAACAAATTAATCATCTGATTAACACGACTGATGAATTACCGCTTGATCAATTGTTTCCTGAGTTTGGCTTAAGCTATAGAGTTAAAACTGACAAATCTTTGCCATTAGGTTTAAAACTTGTCGATAAGCCAGAAGGTGTGCTTGTGCAAAGTGCCCGCCGTGATAGTGCAGCAGCGAAAGCAGGTATTTCTGCCAATGATGTGATTATTGCAATTGATGGTTTAAAAGCATCCACTAAGCTTATCGAGAAGTATGCAAAGCAGGGCGGAACTTATACTGTATTTGCTTTCCGTCGTGATGAGTTAATATCTTTTGAAGTCGATTGCGCTACATCTGATTTAACCGAAGTTGAACTCATCGTTGAAGATCAAGCTAAAACTGAAAAATGGTTAAAAGCTTAGATTAAAGCTAAATAGTTTATAAAAAACCGATGTTTTGCACATCGGTTTTTACTTTTAAGTACTTCCAAAAGATGAAATCCGTTTTGCCTTTGAGTTTATTTTGAATGAAAAGTATAATAATTGTCAGAACACTGAAAGATATCTCATGTAATTTAATGATGTTTAATGCCTGAAAAGTGATCTGAATGTGCATATTACAATGACTTAGATATCAGAAAATTATCTATATATTTGAATTATGTATTATTTCGCTGCGAAATGTCGTTATCACTGGATATTTCGTTGACTGGAAGGCAATGAGAGCCGATACTCTCAGGGTTTTATTTAAGCATATCGGTTCGTAGGCACTGGGCCAAAAGCTCGGTCCTCAATACTCAATCAAACGGAAGGGGCTATATATGGCTGGTGAAAAGTCAACTATTATTTACACACTGACTGACGAGGCGCCACTATTGGCGACCTATTCGCTACTGCCGATCATTGAGACCTTTACTAAGCCAGCTGGCATCGAGATTATTAAAAGTGACATCTCTGTAGCTGCACGTGTGCTCGCAGAATTCGCTGATTACCTAAGTGAAGAGCAAAAGGTATCCGACAACCTTGCAGAGCTTGGTCGTCTTACACAAGATCCAGATACTAACATTATCAAACTCCCGAACATTAGTGCGTCTGTTGCGCAATTAACTGCATGTATCAAAGAGCTTCAATCAAAAGGCTATGCAATTCCTGATTATCCGGAAAATCCTGCAACCGAAGAAGAAAAATCAATCAAAGCTCGTTATGGTAAGTGCCTTGGTTCAGCAGTAAACCCTGTTCTTCGTGAAGGTAACTCTGACCGCCGTGCTCCAGCAGCAGTTAAAAACTATGCGAAAAAACACCCTCATTCAATGAGCGAGTGGAAACAGTGGTCACAAACTCACGTTTCACATATGGAAGAAGGTGACTTCTACCATGGTGAAAAATCAATGACACTTGATCGCGCACGTAATGTGAAAATGGAACTTATCACGAACAGTGGTAAGAGCATTGTTCTTAAGCCGAAAGTTGCGTTACAAGACGGCGAAATCATTGATTCAATGTTCATGAGCAAGAAAGCACTTTGTGATTTCTATGAAAAAGAACTTGATGATTGTAAAGAAGCAGGAATTTTATTCTCTTTACACGTTAAAGCAACAATGATGAAAGTTTCACACCCGATCGTTTTCGGTCACTGTGTGAAAATCTACTACAAAGAAGCTTTCGAAAAACACGGTAAGTTATTTGACGAATTAGGCATTAACGTTAATAACGGTATGGCTGGGTTATACGAAAAAATCGAAACTCTTCCTACTTCATTACGTGAAGAAATCATTGAAGACTTACATGCTTGTCAAGAACACCGTCCTGCACTTGCAATGGTTGACTCGGCAAAAGGCATCACAAACTTCCACTCACCAAACGACATTATCGTTGATGCTTCTATGCCAGCAATGATTCGTGCCGGTGGTAAAATGTGGGGTGCTGATGGTAAGCAATATGATGCTAAAGCTGTTATGCCAGAATCAACATTTGCCCGTATTTACCAAGAAATGATCAACTTCTGTAAGTGGCATGGTAACTTCGATCCGAAGACTATGGGTACTGTACCGAACGTTGGCTTGATGGCTCAAAAAGCTGAAGAATACGGTTCTCACGACAAGACTTTTGAAATTTCAGAAGCTGGTATTGCAAATATTACCGATCTTGACACTGGTGAAGTGTTATTGACTCAAAATGTTGAAGAAGGCGATATCTGGCGTATGTGTCAGGTTAAAGATGCTCCGATTCGTGACTGGGTAAAACTTGCAGTAACTCGTGCACGTAACTCAGGCATGCCTGCAATCTTCTGGCTTGACCCGTACCGTCCACACGAAAATGAATTGATCAAGAAAGTACAAACGTATTTAAAAGATCATGACACGACTGGTCTTGATATCCAGATTATGTCTCAAGTTCGTGCAATGCGTTACACACTTGAGCGTGTAGTACGTGGTCTAGATACTATTTCTGTGACTGGTAACATCTTACGTGACTATTTAACTGACTTGTTCCCAATTATGGAACTTGGTACTTCTGCGAAAATGTTATCTATCGTTCCGCTTATGGCGGGTGGTGGTATGTACGAGACTGGTGCAGGTGGTTCAGCACCAAAACACGTACAGCAGCTTGTTGAAGAAAACCACTTACGTTGGGATTCGCTTGGTGAGTTCCTTGCTCTAGCTGCTTCTTTAGAAGAAATGGGCATTAAAGAAAATAATGCTCGTGCTAAGTTACTTGCGAAGACTCTTGATGAAGCGACTGACAAGTTACTTGATAATGGTAAGTCTCCATCACGCCGTACAGGTGAGATTGACAACCGTGGTAGCCATTTCTACTTGTCACTTTACTGGGCAGAAGCACTTGCTGCACAGAACGAAGATGCTGAGTTAAAAGCTAAATTTTCTTCACTTGCAAAAACTTTAGCTGAAGAAGAACCGAAGATTGTTGCTGAACTTGCTCAAGTACAAGGTAAACCAGCTGACATCGGTGGTTACTATGCAATTGATAAAGCAAAAGTAGATGCTGTAATGCGTCCAAGTGCTACATTTAATGCAGCTCTTGCAACTGTTGGTGCTTAATCACTAACTCGTTAGTGAATAGCTCAAAAGCCGGTGTATAAACACCGGCTTTTTTATTTTCATAAAAATAAATGGCATTAAAAAAGCCCACCGAAGTGAGCTTTGAAAATTTAGATCTTAACGACTATTACGTCCGCGACCACGTGGTGCTTTGGTATTTGGACGAGTTGTACCATTAGTCTTACGACGTGGCTTTTCACTTTCATCCATTTGCCAAATACGTTTTGTACCCGACTTTTTTGCAGAACCATCTTTATTTTTACGAACCATCGGTTTGCCGCCAGTACCACCTGGTTTTTTCACATATGAACGTGAACGATAAGGCTCTTCCGCAGGAACATCTTTAAAGTCAGGATAAAGCAAAGGCTCAATTTCTTTCACATCCCCAGGTTTTAAACCGAGTTGAACTAAATCAATTGAACCAATTTTAGTACGAATTAAACGTAAAGTTGGAAAACCTACCGCAGAAGTCATACGACGAACTTGGCGGTTACGACCTTCGCAAATTGAAATTTCGATCCAAGATGTTGGAATATTTGCACGATAACGTACAGGTGGGTTACGTTCCCATAACCACTCAGGTTCACTTACTTTAACGGCAGTCGCTGGAAGAGTCATGCCATCATTAAGTTCTACACCTTTACGAAGCTGCTCAAGCGCTTCTTCAGTTACATCGCCATCAACTTGAACTAAATACGTTTTGTATTTTTTATTTGCAGGATTGGTAATGAACTGGTTAAGACCACCATGATCGGTTAAAAAGACTAAACCCTCAGAGTCCATATCAAGACGGCCTGCCAAGCGTAAAGTCGGGTCATCAACAAAGTCAGAGACGGTCATATGCGCTTCGTCTTTACGAAACTGGGAGAGAACGTCATAAGGCTTGTTGAGAATGACAATTTTCATAAAAAATGGCTTCTTCTTTCAAATAACTAGAGAAAACATTGAGCTATATTTAAGTGTGAAATTTGCTTATTTCCCACATAAATCTCAAAAAGAATTAAATTCGATTAAGCTATTATGCGTTAATAAAAGTTGAAAGTATTGTTTATCGATAATTATTTTTAGTTAATTAAGTATTATAAAAGGGAGAATTTACACAATGGGTTATCAGAAGATCGTGGTTCCTGCTGACGGCGACAAAATTAAAGTAAATGCAGACCTATCACTGAACGTACCAAATCATCCAATTATTCCTTTCATTGAAGGTGATGGTATTGGTGTGGATATTACGCCAACCATGAAAGCAGTCGTAGATGCTGCTATTTTAAAAGCTTACCGTGGCAAGCGCTCAATCGAATGGATGGAAGTGTATTGCGGCGAAAAAGCCAATAAAATTTATGGCAACTATATGCCGGAAGAAACTTTCGAAGCTCTTCGTGAATTTGTTGTATCAATCAAAGGTCCATTAACCACACCAGTGGGTGGAGGCATTCGTTCACTCAACGTTGCCTTACGCCAAGAATTGGATTTATATGTTTGCGTACGTCCAGTACGTTGGTTTGAAGGCGTTCCTTCACCTGTTCAGCACCCAGAATTAACAGATATGGTGATTTTCCGTGAGAACTCGGAAGATATCTATGCAGGTATTGAATGGAAAGCCGATTCTGAAGAAGCTAAAAAAGTGATTAAGTTTCTTCAAGAAGAAATGGGTGTCACAAAAATCCGTTTTCCTGAAGGCTGTGGTATTGGAATTAAACCTGTATCGAAAGAAGGTTCACAGCGTTTAGTCCGTAAAGCCATTCAGTTCGCAATCGAAAATGACAAGCCTTCTGTGACCCTTGTTCACAAGGGTAATATCATGAAATACACCGAAGGGGCATTTAAAGAGTGGGGCTATGAATTGGCTCTAGATCGTTTCGGTGGAGAACTAATTGATGGCGGTCCATGGGTTAAAATTAAAAATCCTAGAACTGGTAAAGACATCATCATTAAAGATGTGATTGCAGATGCTTTTTTACAACAGATCCTCATGCGTCCCGCTGACTACTCTGTTATTGCCACACTTAATTTAAATGGCGATTATATTTCTGATGCTTTGGCAGCAGAAGTAGGCGGCATTGGTATTGCACCTGGTGCAAATATTGGTGGGGCAATAGCAGTTTATGAAGCGACCCATGGCACTGCGCCTAAATATGCAGGTCAGGATAAAGTAAACCCAGGTTCTATTATTCTTTCTGCGGAAATGATGCTACGTGATATGGGATGGACAGAAGCTGCAGACCTGATTATTAAAGGAATTGCTGGAGCCATTGCAGCTAAAACCGTAACTTATGATTTTGAGCGCCTAATGCCGGGTGCAACCTTATTACGTTGTTCTGAATTTGGTGATGCGATTATCAAACACATGGGAGAGTAGTCTTCTATTAAAAAGCCCTCAGTTGAGGGCTTTCTTTATTGCATAAATTCGGGATGTTTCGGAGTTTTAATAAAACCAGTTTTCTTTTGATAACTCTGGTCTAGGGCTTGAATAACAAGAACGAAAGCAACTAGAAATAAAGGAAAGAACAGAGTTTTCACGATTTGGTTTCTCCGAGAGTTGAGGTGAAAGAAGGGCGTACAGGCAGTAAAAGGCAAACCGCAAAAAGAAGAACGATTCCACCCAAAAGAAAGAGATGGGCATAAGACCAATGCAAATGATGCAAAGTACTTATGACAACCCCACCTAAAAGCTGAGTGCTAGCAAACCCAATGGTGGCAAGGCTCCAAAGCTTTTGATAACGTTGCTCATAAATCTGTAGCAGACTATAAGAACTAATAAATACGGTTGCGGGAATGAGTAAGCCTGTCAGAAGCGAAGATAAGGCCAGTAAAGAAGTGGTCTGTGAAAGGAAAGGCAAAACAACGGCTAGGCAGTAAATGCCATATAACCATTTAATGGCCTGTATATATCCCACTATTCGGCTTAAGCAATAAGCGACAAATGCACCAATGCAGCTTCCCACTCCATAGAGAACCCAAAATACATTCCTTTGCTGTAAGGGAAAATGCAGAGTTCCAGATAAATAATCCATCCAAAACAAAGAATGTGGAATATAGGCAAAGGCACTACACATATAGGCAATAATAATGACCAGACCTAAATGTGATTTTTGTGAGGCTTGTAAAGTAGTAAATTGCGGTTTAATCATTTGGGCAGTATTGCTACTTAATAAGCGATAAAGAGTTAAGCTTCCTAAGAGAGAAATACCTGCAAAAATACCCCAAACATAATGCACGGGCATATTTTTAAGTAGGGGAATAATAATGGTGGCAGATAAAACCCCCACACCAATTCCGCTAAATCCTAAAAAGTTAACTTTTAATCTTTGCGTGGTGGGAATGTATTTCATTGCAAAGCTAGGTGCCAAAATCATAAGTAAGCCGCCAGCAATACCTGAAATTGTGCGCCAGAAAATGAACCACACCAGAGGCATATCTATGAATGAACAGCATAGTAGGCTAAGGCTACCAGCTATAGCCGAAAGTACGATGAGGGATGGGATGTACTTTTCTTTAATACTCAACAGCGCCAATAAGGCACCCATGAGATATCCCAATAAATTTGCACTGCCTAAGTAACTGGCAAAATCATGGGTCCAGTGGTACTGCTCGATCATGATGGGCATGAGGGCAGTATAGGAAAATCTAAAAACACCAATTCCCAAACAAGTTGCCAAAAAGACAATTAAGCTCATTCGATAAAATGTAGACATGAGAAGACGCTCAATTTTTTTATTATTAAAAGCGAGTTTATCAATCATTAAAAATGATTTAATATGATATTAATTATCTTGTTTTGAGATAGTGGTATGTTGCTTAAGTCTCTAGAGTTTTTTTTAGCGGTTGCAGAGAGTGGAAGTTTTTCATTGGCTGCACAAAAAATGTATACGGTTCAATCGAATATCACGAGCCATATAAAAAAACTTGAAGAAGAGTTAGGGGTTATTCTATTCAATCGTAATAATCCTGTGACTTTAACGAATGCCGGACAACAGCTACATAGTTATGCTGTTCAAATGATTGCATTGCACGATAAAGCTAAGAAAATCTTTCAAGAAGGTGATATTGACCCGAATGAAACCATTCGCTTGGGTAGCATGGAAACAACCGCAGCAATACGTTTGCCACAGTTGCTCAATCAATCTATGCAGCAATATCCGACTTTACCTATTGAGCTTCAAACTCATCCAACAGGTTATTTATTAAATGCTGTGCATAGGGGTGAATTAGATTGCGCCTTTGTTGCCTCTAAACATGCGATTCCAGAGCTATATAGTTTTCCTGTGTGGCATGAAGAGCTGGTTTTGGTTTGTCCTAAGCAACAACAGAGTTTTCCAGATAAGGCAACCCTTGCAAAGACCAGATTTATTGCATTTCGGCAAGGTTGTTCATATCGACATGCCATAGAGCTTTTCTTGAATGACTTTAGTATTCCGCCTTCGCAAATTATGGAAATGGGAAGCCTTGACGGAATCGTGAGTTGTGTAGAGTTGGGTGTTGGTTTTGCCCTATTACCGAAATCATATCTCACAAAAGTTGCGGATAAAGTTTTAGTCAATTGTTTTGGACTAAATACGGAATCTGCTTTTTTCACTACATATTTAGTTGCCCAGTTACCCGAAACATGGGGAACCAATTTAAAGCAGTTTATTTATTTTATTGAGCAACAATTTGAATTAAAGGTTGCTTAAGTAGAGGCTGATTTTTATACATAAATATCTCACTTAATTTATAAATTAAAAGTGATATATATGTATTTAAAAGTCATTTTATATTCTCACGCAAGTTTGTAATCATCTTGATGCTATAAAATTGTTGAAAAGGGTAGTTTATATAGGCCGGCTATGGTCAAATATGCCCCCTTGAAAGATGACACAAGCAATAATTTGGAGTTTGGGAATGAATATACCCTTAATCATCAATATTGTGGTTTTTGTCGGGTTAATATTTTTACTCGCCCAAACACGTAAAACAGACTGGAGCTTATCGAAAAAAGTTCTGGCTGGCTTAGTTCTAGGTGTAGTGTTTGGTTTAGGACTACATTTGATTTATGGCGGTGGCCATCCGATTCTTGCTGAATCTATTAGCTGGTTTAATATCGTTGGAAACGGCTATGTAAAACTTTTACAAATGGTCGTTATGCCTTTGGTATTTGTGTCTATTTTGGGAGCTGTTGCAAAATTACACCAAGCCTCATCTTTAGGCAAAATCAGTTTTTATACAATCGGTACTTTACTCTTTACAACACTGATTGCCGCACTGGTAGGAGTATTTGTTACAAACCTATTTGGCTTAACTGCAAAAGGTTTGGTGCAAGGTGCGGCTGAAACTGCGCGTTTAACTGCGATTAATACAGATTATGTAAGCAAAGTTACCGATTTAAGTGTACCGCAATTTATTCTTTCCTTCATTCCAACTAATCCATTTGCTGAATTAACTGGTGCAAACCCAACTTCAATTATTAGTGTGGTTATTTTTGCTGTCTTCTTAGGAATTGCGGCGCTCAACTTGATGAAAGATGACGTCGAGAAAGGCCAGCGTATTTTAACTGCAATTCAGACTTTGCAGTCTTGGGTAATGAAGCTGGTTCGTCTAGTGATGACACTTACACCGTATGGTGTTTTTGCACTTATGACAAAAGTTGTAGCAAGTTCGAATGTCGCAGATATCTTAAACCTTGGTGGTTTCTTGGTGGCATCTTATTTAGGTCTAGCTATCATGTTTGTCGTGCATGCCATTATTTTGACCCTGACAGGTGTTTCTCCAGTTAAATTCTTCAAAAAAGTTGCTCCTGTTCTGACTTTCGCATTTACCAGCCGTTCAAGTGCTGCCAGTATTCCACTGAGCATTGAGACGCAAACTCGCCGTTTAGGTATTCCTGAATCTATTGCGAGTTTCTCAGCTTCTTTTGGAGCAACGATTGGTCAAAATGGTTGTGCAGGTTTATACCCAGCAATGCTCGCGGTGATGGTTGCGCCAACCATGGGGATTAATACTCTAGACCCAATGTGGATTGCATCGTTGGTTGGTATTGTGACTTTAAGTTCAATTGGGGTTGCTGGAGTAGGTGGCGGTGCGACTTTCGCTGCGCTAATCGTGCTTCCTGCCATGGGTTTACCTGTGACTTTAGTTGCACTTCTTATTTCAATTGAACCGTTAATTGATATGGGACGTACTGCATTAAACGTAAATGGTTCAATGACTGCCGGCGTAGTTACGAGTCAATTGATGGGTCAGACTGATAAAGATATATTAAATAGTGAAGATGAAATTGAGTTAACTCAACATCATTAAGAATTAGTATTAAACGGCTCATTCACTTTAGATGAGCCGTTTTTTTATATGCTTAAATTGCCGCTGTGATGTTAATTTTTAAAAAACTGTATCTGTTTTTCTTTTAAATAATTTTCGAAAATGAGTCTATTACAAAAGAGAGTACTATCATGAAAATGTATCAAGTCGACGCTTTTACAAAAGAGCTATTTCGTGGAAATCCGGCTGCTGTGATTGTTGAAAAAGAATGGCTAGATGCAGATTTAATGCAGAAGATAGCACTTGAAAATAACTTGTCTGAAACTGCGTTTGTAAAAATCATAGACGCTGAAAATTATGAAATTCGTTGGTTTACGCCAACGGTTGAAGTTGATTTCTGTGGACATGCCACACTTGCTAGCGCTTTTGTAATCTTTAAAGATTTTACTGATAAAAAGACCATTAATTTTCATGTCCGAAACTTAGGTCTTTTTGTGGTTCACCAAGATGAAGACGGTAAAATCAGAATGGATTTTCCAATTCGTAAAGCTTACCAAGTTGAAGATTATCCAGCTATTTTACGTGAAGCTTTAACCAAACCTTTTAAAGCAGTTTATCAAAATGTTCAGGCCTACATTGTTGAGTATGAATCAGTACAAGATGTGTTAGATGAGCAGCCTGACATGAGTTTGCTCAAAGCTCTAGGTAAGAGAACTGCAATTACAACTGCAGGGATGGACGTTGTAATAACATCAAAGGCAGAGCAACAATATGATTGTGTATCGCGTTATTTTGCTCCTGTCGCGGGTATTGATGAAGACCCTGTTACAGGTTCAATTCATACCGCAATAGTGCCGCTATGGGCAGAAAAACTGGGCAAAAATAATATTACGGCTTATCAGGCTTCTAGCCGCGGTGGGATTTTATATTGCAATATCCTGTCTGAAGAGCGTATTGAAATTTCAGGCTACGGAAAACTTTATATGCAAGCTGAAATTTTTCTTTAAAATATAAGGCCGTTTAAATAAACGGCTTTTTTTTCAAAACTTTACTATTAATGTCAGCTTAAATTTCCTACTATAGTCCCACAACTATTGATTTTTTATTATTCAAATTAATTGGTATTTATATGTTTATGCAGTTTAAACAACTGACTCTCTCCCTATGTATTCTTGGTTTGAGCGCTGCGTCTTTTGCACAAACCACACTAGTAAAAAGCAAGCAAAATATTGAGGAATATAAATTAGATAATGGTTTTCGGGTTGTACTTGCGCCGAACGACAAAGAAAATAAAATCTTTATTAATACCATTTATTTAACTGGTTCATTAAATGACCCGCAAGGTAAAAGCGGTTTAGCTCATCTGCTTGAACACTTGGCTTTTAAAGGGACAAAAAATGTTAAAGGGGAAGAATTCCAGCGTCGTCTAGATCAATATACATTGATGACGAACGCCAGTACCGATTATTACTCGACCAAATATACCAATATTGTTCGTCCGGAAAAGACTGCGCTCAATGAAGTGTTATATCTTGAATCGGAACGTATGGATAAATTAGTTCTACAAGAAAAATTTGTTCCTTCTGAAATCGAAATCGTAAAACGCGAACGTGAAGTCCGTATGGATCAGCCTTTTGCTGTCCTGATGGATCAAATGTGGAAGTCAGCTTATGGTAACCAATATTTAGGTCGTTTACCGATTGGTGATTTACCTGAACTTAAATCTATTAAAATGCCTGAATTGAATCAGTTCTATCGTAGCTGGTATGCGCCTAATAATGCAGTCATGGTGATTTCAGGTAAGTTCGATAAGACAGATGTCTTAAAAACTATTGATCAATACTTTAGCCCAATCGCGGCGCGTGATGTTCCTAAGCCTGTACAGATTCCTGTGCTCGACTCTACAAAAATAAAAAATCGTCAGTTTGTGGTGAAAAAGGGGAGCGATCTCGCTAAATTCCATATTTATATGAATGGTAAAAATACCAAAATTCAGCCGACACTCGCTTTAGCGCCTTTGTTATATACCATGCAGCCAAGTGGTCACCTATACCAGAACATGGTTGAAACGGGCATTACCACAAATGTTGATGCAAGTACGTGGTTAGACCAAGATTTTAATGTGGTGTTTCTGGGTGCCATTTATGCACCAAGTAATGACCCTAAAAAAGTTGAAAGCTCTCTGCTCGCTGGTATTGAGAAAGGAAAGCCTTTTACTGAAGTTGAATTAAATCGTGTTAAGAGTTTAATGAAAACCCAAGGCGATTTAATTACTAAAGATGCAGTAGCACTTGGGTCACGTTTAAGTGATTACACGGTCGCTGGTGGGCAATGGGATCAATATTTTAAAGATTTAGATTCAGTAGAAAACGTTAAGTTAGACCAAGTGAATCAAACTTTAAAACAGTTCCTTGTGGCTGAGCATCGTATTGACGGTGATATTTTGCCAACACCTGAAGATCAGAAAAAAGCTCAACAACAAAATGCAAAAGAGGCACCTAAAACTCTAGATCAGGTAGAAGCAAAGGCAGAGCCTTTAAAAGATCCAAAGGTGTATCAACAAGAAGTCGCGGAGTTTTTAAAAACTTCTAAGCAATATGTTGAAAGCAATGAGAAAAAGATTATCCGTGGAAAACTAAAAAATGGAATGAAGTACGCTTTATTCCCAGTTGAAACACGTGATGATCGTACTTATGCGACGATTACAATGGACTTCGGAACAGAAAAATCTTTATTTAATAAAGGGACGGTAGTTGATTTAACCTCATACTTACTGCTTCGTGGTTCTGATAAATACAGTTTGCAAGATATTGCCGATAAATCGATTGATGCGGGTGGCGCGGCTTATGCAAGTGCTGACGGCAATGGCATGACCATTAATATTCAGTCTAAATCAGAAAAATTTGATGAGTTTTTCGAGTTTGTTCTGGATGTGATGAAAAATCCAAAATTTGAGCAATCTCAATTTGATTTAATTAAATCACAAAGTTTATCGAGCCTTGATCGCCCTTATACCGAACCAGATGTAGTAGCTGGCTTAACACTTTCACGTTTGCTTGAAGAATATCAACCGGGTGATTTGCGTTATCACTTTGAACCTGAACTGGCAAAACAGCAATTGAAAAATGCAACTCAAGAGCAAGTAAAAGAGTTGTACGAGCGTTTCTTTGCAATGAACCATGCTCAAATTGCCATTACGGGTAAATTTGATGCGAAAAAAATGCAGAAATTACTTAATCAGGAATTTGGTCGTTGGAATGGTAAACAGCCTTATCAAAAAATCTTGATTAATCATGTTGATTTTCCAGCTCAGCAAGTTCATGTTTTGTCTGAGCAGCGCGAATTTGGTAGCTATCAGAGTGTGCTTTCAATTCCAGTTGGGAAAAACCATCCAGATGCATCTGCATTAATTTTACTTAACTATATTTTAGGCGAATCTCAAATTTCATCACGTTTGGCTCAAGAGCTTCGTGAGAAAAATGCGCTAGTCTATGGTTTTGGAAGTGGGCTGCAACTTGACCGTGATACGAATGTTGGCGCCTTAAGCATTAGTGCAAATTATACTTCGGGGCGCTCAGCGCAAGTGTCTGCATCAATACATAAAGTGTTGAATGACTTGTTGAAAAATGGCGTGACTGAGCAAGAGCTTGCAGCCGCTAAAGCAGATATCATGAAGAAACGAGTTACGGCATTAGAAGATGAACGTAATATTCATGGAATGTTAAATCTACAGCTTGAAACAGACAAAACATTGCAAGACCGAATTCGACATGATCAGAACTTGACTAAACTGACTGTTGCAGACGTAAATGCAGTAATTAAAAAGTATATTAAACCTGAACATTTAGTCGAAGTGATGGCTGATCAATATGGTCAGGCAGCAAAAAAATAAAGTCTTATCGCAAATAAAAAGCCACTCAATTGTGGCTTTTTATTGGGATGTTTAAATCATCTTAATGATCATGTTTATGCGCATGAAAATCTTCATTTTTACGGAAACGTAAATAATTTTCAAACTGTTCACAGTACTCATCAAAGTTATCTTCAAGCATCATTTGAAATTGTTGCACAAGGTAAGCCATCACTTGATCTTTAGCAGCGCGCATTTCTTCGCCATCTTTAAAATTATTTGCTGCTACCCACGTGTTAAAACGAGCACTAGCAAACAACATAGCTGCACTTACTTGACCACGCAGTTCGGCTGGATCTGGCTTTTCACCTTTTGGCGGGCGACAAAAATCATTGGCTTGTTTAATGAATTCATCCGCACGCTCAAAGAAAACCGCATTTAACGCTTCTTCTTCAGTAATATCTGTTGCATTAATCTTTTGAGACATGACTTATTCCCGCAAAAATAGAGCTGCTTATTATAGGCAAACGCTTGCGGAAACAAAACCTTTGACTTAGTCTGTAAATAGCCTAAGTGTTGGTTGGAGAGTTTAATATGCAAGATGCGATTGCTATTCAAAGTTTAAAAACAGATATTGCTTTATTACGCCAGCATGTTTTTCCACCTCAATATTTAGAGCATGTTGAAGGACTGCCGATTTATTATGGCTTGCAAGAAGAAGTCGAAAATTATTATCGCCAATGGCAAGGTCTAATTGAAAGGGCACAAGAACTTTTTCAGCCATTTATGGAAGATGAATTACCAGATGCCATTCATTTGCCAAGTCATTTAAATTTACCGCTCTTCTTTTTTCATGTAGATCGAATTCGGATTAATAAAACACGCGCAAAAGAATCGAAAACTTTCCGTGGTGTTGCAAGTCTTATTGAAAAATGCGGGCAGTTCGAAACTGATCAGATTTTTACGATGCAAGAATGGTTGCAGAGCGACGATACCGCGGCTCTAGTTGCTCACCGTGAATTCATTGATTTAAGAACCTATGTATTTCAGCACGGGCAAAGTGAATATACCCGTTCACGTTTTTATACTAATGGTATTGTGTTAGGAGTTGAACCACATTTTAAATTGGTCGATGCCCGTGATAAACCAAGAAAGCAGCGCAGTGATAGCTATAACGATCCATTAGCAGATAACGGTGTATGGAAAGTATTTGGTAAATACAGATAAAAAGTCGCTGCATGTTTACAGCGACTTTTTATAAATTACCAGAAAGTTTCAGTCTGACTAAACGTTTGTAAAGCTTTTGCTGAACGCTTTTGTAGCTGCGGCTGTTTGGCTTTTACCCAACCTAGAGCAAACCAGAAAGATGAGTCATTTTCGACAGCTTTATTGAAAATCCCTTCCGCAATAAATAAGTCGTTATAGTGACCTAAGGTATTTTGTACAGGTTGTAGCTGTTTTAAATATTGCTGTACTTTTTTGTTTGAATAAAGACTTGAAATAAATTCAACACAGTAACGTAACTGCTTAGCTTGCTTTCTTATTTTGTGCTGTTCAACAACTTCAAGCTCAGAGAAATGGTCAGCATGGCTAATCACTTTATGATGTAACTTATCTAAACTCTTTTTAATATGTTTTTTTAACCCACCAGTTTTGCTCTCTGAATCTTCTTCTGAATAAGCAAATGCTAATAAATCAAGTAATAGCTTAATCGTGTCCGCAGAGGTAAAGATTGTTGAGAGTTCTTTTGAGGGTTGGACTGAAACAGGTAGTAAAAGCTCAGGCGAACCATGTTGTTGAATGACAGGTAACACCTCGGTACGAATAGCATCTTCATCACGAGTGTCTCCGAGCTTACGGAAAAGCTCAGCAATTTGTTCTTCCCAAAGTGGATTTAGCTCGCCTGACCAACCAGCGAAATGCTTAAGCGCACTACGTAAACGACGTAAGCTTACACGTGCCTGATGAATATGCTCAGCTTCAGCAACGCCATCGGCAATGACAGCCATATTTGGCAAGAACTGTTCCAAACAGTTTTCGACAATCTTTTTTAAAGCTTGTTCAGCAGTAATATCTTTATTTAGTTTCAGAGCTTTGGCATGAACAGCAGGTGAGGCAGCTTGCCCTAGTGCTAATAGGTTGCCACGCTCAGCTTTACTTCTTACATCAAGCCAAAGGGCGTAACGATTAATCCATTGCTGTGCAAATTGAATTAGTGTTTTTACTGCGCCTTGCTTAAGTTCAAATTCGACTTCACAAATTATACTTTGTGTATCTGCTGTTTTTACGGCCCCATCATCTAAGCAAACTTCAATAGCCGTATTATCTGCTTCAAACACATGATAAGTGCGCTGTACATCCGTCTCAAACTGCAAACTTAGTTTTTCAGCTTGCGTTCCTAAAACCGCGTTAATTAAATCAGTTACGACTTTATTATCTTGATATAACTCAAGGTTTAAGTCAGGTTCTTGGTCACACACACCTAAATGAATTTCTTCTTCAACACGGTGTAGGTGGCTTTGACCTGCGGCTTTAAATGTTTGTACCCATTGATCATCTTCTTTACGTAAACGAAGGGCCATGCCATTTTTTGCGAGTAATCGATCAGGGGTATCGTAATACTTGGCCTGTAAGTGAATATTCTTTGCTTTGTGTTTTTTTAGGTATTGCTGGACAGTTTTTTTCTTCGACTCAGGTAACTGAAACTTTAGTTCGACTTCGACCATAATATATCTCCCTGAATCAGGTATTTAAACTATCTTGAATAAGTATAATCGCTTAGCGCTAAAAATAATGGTTTTGATAGAGAAAGTTACAATCAAACATATGTCGGTAGGCTTTTATTTAGGTGTACAATCAGGTGACGTTTTGATCAAATAAAAATCAGGAAGATGATCGTGAATGCACCAGTAAACTTTAGCCATGAAGCTCAGCCAGAGTTTGAATTGCCGATTAAAAACTATCAGGAATTTTATCGTTTTTATTTAACTGAACACCGTAACATCATGAGCAGACGTTTACATGTGGTGGGCAGCAGTATTGGCATATACTTTTTTTCAAAAGCAATTCGTAAGAAACAGGCCAAATATGTGCTTTATGGTTTGGTAGCGGGTTACGCAAATGCATGGGTTGGACATTTTGTGTTTGAAAAAAATAAGCCAGCCAGTTTTAAACAACCTTTCTACAGCTTTATTTCTGATTGGCGAATGTTGTCTGATGTTGCACGTGGTCGTTTGAGTTTGACTGATCGCAAGCATGACAAAATACCAAGTTAATTTTACTTTCTATTCTAAATATACCGATTGGTACTGGTAAGCCTATATCAATCGGTACTTATGATGTCCTATAAATCCGTTATACTAGCGAAGTTTTTTAAAGCGAGAGTAGAGTATGCGCGGTTTATATCTCATTACCAACGATGACCCAATCCAACTATTATTAGAAAAATTAGATGCCGCGCTCGCAACTCGTCAGGTCGCAATTTTACAGTATCGTCGTAAAAAAGTAGACAAAGCAGATCAACCTGCTGAAGTTGAACACATCAAACTATTGTGTGAAAAATATCAAGTTCCTTTTGTGATTAATGATGACCTAAAACTGGCCACTCAGTTTGGATTAGGTGTGCATTTAGGGCAAAGTGATGGCGAAATTACTGATGCAAAATCGCAATTACCAGAAGGTGTCATTATTGGTCGTACTTGCCTAAATTCTTTAGAGCTTGCACAAAAAGCAATTGCAGATGGCGCGACTTATATTGCATTTGGTGCAGTCTACGCGACCTCTACAAAACCTGAAGCAGGTAATGTGGGTATCGAAGTGATTAAGCAAGCAGCAGCTCAATATGATTTACCCATTTGTGCGATTGGTGGTTTAACTGTTGAAAACTCAAAACCTGTGATTGAGGCTGGGGCTGACCTCTGTGCAGTCATTAGTGATATATTAGGCCGATCAACTGCTGAAATTCCTGCCCGTGTACAGGCCTGGGCACAATTATTTTCTTAAGCTTTCAAAATTATTTTTTAGATATTTAAGACGAGCATTTCCATGAGTTTATCTCCAAAGCAAGAACAGTTATTTAAACAAGCCAGCAAACACATTCCAGGTGGTGTGAACTCTCCGGTACGTGCCTTTAATGGCGTTGGAGGAACACCTGTTTTCATCGAGAAAGCAAAAGGTGCTTATTTATGGGACGTAGATGGTAAGCGTTATGTTGACTATGTTGGTTCTTGGGGACCGATGATTTTAGGTCATGCTCATCCAGAAATTATTAAAGCAGTACAAACAGCCGCAGAAGATGGTTTAAGTTTTGGTGCACCAACTGTACATGAAACAACGTTGGCAGATATTATCTGTGAAATCATGCCATCAATTGAATTGGTGCGTATGACTAACTCTGGTACAGAAGCGACCATGACGGCTATTCGTTTAGCGCGTGGTTACACTGGCCGTGACAAAATTGTGAAGTTTGAAGGTTGCTACCACGGTCACTCTGACTCACTTTTAGTAAAAGCAGGTTCGGGCTTACTTACTTTAGGTGAGGGTGAGCCGACTTCAAAGGGTGTTCCTGTTGATTTTGCTAAACACACTTTAACGTTACCTTACAACGATATTGCTGCATTAAAAGAATGTTTTGCTAAATTTGGTCATGAAATTGCTGGCGTTATTATTGAGCCTGTCGCGGGTAACATGAATATGGTGAAACCAATCAACGGTTTCTTACAAGCCATTCGTGATGTGTGTGATGAATATAAATCTGTATTCATTATTGATGAAGTGATGACAGGTTTCCGCGTTGCTTTAGGTGGTGCTCAATCGGTTTATAACGTTAAACCTGATTTAACAACTTTAGGTAAAATTATTGGTGCGGGCTTACCTGTTGGTGCATTTGGTGGTAAGCGTGAAATCATGGAATGTATCGCGCCTTTAGGTGGCGTATACCAAGCAGGTACATTGTCTGGAAACCCACTTGCTATGCGTGCGGGTATCGAAATGTTTAAACATTTGCGTCAACCAGACTTTTACAGCAATTTATCTGCTCAACTTGAAAAATTACTTGCAGGTTTACAAGCCGCAGCTAATGAAGCAGGTATTCCATTTAAAACTCAGCAAGCTGGTGCAATGTTCGGTCTTTACTTTACCGACCAAGAAGATATTACAAGTTTTGACTCAATGTTGGCGTGTGATATTGAAGCTTTCAAAAAATTCTTCCATGGCATGTTAAAGCGTGGGGTAAACTTAGCGCCTTCAGCATTTGAAGCAGGCTTTATTTCATCTGCTCACTCTGATGAAGATATCGAATATACGATTCAGGCTGCCAAAGAAACTTTCGCTGAAATGAAGTAAGCAAAAAAGCCCGTTTAAAACGGGCTTTTTAATTTGAGCTATTTTTTACTTGTTGAGAACAATGTTTTATCCTTTACCTCGAAAAATCCAATTAGCAGCAAATACTTCAAATTGGTCAATTGAGTCTACGCAAAGTATTTTGCTCGTGGTTGGGCTAAATGAACTTGAAAAATCACCTGACTGGGCGAACCAGCCATTAGCCGATCATTTAGAATTACTAAGTAAAAGAGCACAGGCACTCGAAATTCCAGTTATTTTTATTGATGCATCTCAGCTTCAACAAACCATGTTGCAGTTGGGGCAGCGAATGTCATCAAATGCTAAAGCCCAAGTTGTGATGGCAGGTGATTTGTCACCTCTGTTTAAACAAGTCATGCAGCTTGTTTTATCTATTACCGATTATGTAGCTATTGTAAATGATGCGATCTTGGCAGCTAATTTAGAGCAGCACATTCAATGGGTTGAAAAGATCAGTTTTGACCATATAAAACACTTAAATACACAGACCTTAATGCGCCTATGGTCGTTAAGTGCGCCGTCTGAATATATTTTGTCGGATAAAGGAATCTTATTGGCAATTGCTGAACAGGTGGGGCGACACCCCATGGAGATTCATCCTGAAATTGATTTACGAAACTACGGTTTAGATCAGTCTGCTGTGAATTATCTGGTCGAAGTGTGGCGTGCGAATGGTGCGAGCTTGAGCGCTGAAGAGGTAATGCAAGCACCGACATTGCAGCATATTATGCAGTTATTGAAGCCTTGACTAACTATAGACTTCAAGTGATCCATAATATTTGCAAATTATGCTGTTAATTTACCCGAACGGCATTGTAATTCGGACGTAAGCTTTTTATTATTGCCCGCTTGTTTTTCATCTTGCCTTGGGAATACAACTTTGAGTGATTTTCTAAGTGAACATCTGATCTATCGTGATGATGATTTTATGGTGATTCATAAACCTTCGGACATCTTGAGTGTTCCTGGTAAAGGTGATTTACATGATAGCGTTTTGACAAGGTTGGTTGCGATTGAACCTAGAACCTTGCTCATTCATCGTCTAGACCGAGATACTTCAGGTATTTTAGTATTTGGTTTATCAAAGCGCGGTCAAAGTGCAATTGCACGTCAATTTCAGGATCGTCAGACTTCAAAAATATATGAAGCGCTTGTCGCAGGTCATTTAGAGGGTGAGGGGACTGTAGATATTCCTGTCATCTATGATCCAAGCCGACCACCTTTACATATTGTCGACGCTTCTCACAACAAACCTGCTTTAACACATTGGCAGGCAATAGAACATTTTCAGATTCAGGGACAGCCTGTAACTCGTGTGAAATTAACACCAATTACGGGCCGATCCCATCAACTCCGTGTACACATGCAATATCTTGGGCATCCAATTGTAGGTGACACGCTGTATGCAACACCGGAGCAGCAACTTGTTCCGCGTTTATGTTTGCATGCCAAACAGTTAAGTTTTAATCATCCTGTCACAGCAGAAACATTAACTTTTGACTGTCCTGTACCGTTTTAATGTAAAAATTTTAATGCGTGATTTTTTGTAGCAAAGTCATTTAATTGGTTTTTGCTTCAAAATTTTGCTTTAAAGACTACATAAAAAGATGCAAAAATAAGCTAATTTGCATCGTACAATATGTAGTGCGAACTTGAGAGAAAGGTGGAAAAATTGCAGCAGTATGCTATTGGTCAACGTTGGCTATCAGACACAGAAACTGAACTCGGTTTAGGTGTGCTTATTGATGTAGATGAAAGATCTGTCAGCATTTTATTCCCCAAAAGTGATGAGACACGTGTCTATGCACGTAACAATGCTCCACTATCTCGTATCATCTTTAACACCAATGATGAAGTTCAAGATCAAGAAGGCAAGAAGTGGATTGTTGAGTCTGTTGAAGATCGACATGGTGTTTTGCGTTACAACGTTGTCCGTACCTTAGAAAATGGCGAACAAGATCGTAAAGCGCTGAATGAAACACGAATCGGTGCGCAAATTCAGTTGTCGAAGCCTTTAGATCGTTTGCTCGCAAGTCAGGTCGACTATAAAGAGTGGTATGACCTGCGTATTGAAGCGATGCTTATGCAAGCACAAATGCAGAATAGCCCTCTACGTGGGATGGTTGGGGCGCGTGTTGGTTTAATTCCACATCAGCTTTATATCGCACATGAAGTTGGTAAACGTTTTGCACCTCGTGTTTTACTTGCCGATGAAGTGGGCTTGGGTAAAACAATTGAAGCTGGTTTAATTATCCACCAACAGCTTAAAACCGGTCGCTCAGAACGAATTCTTATTTTAGTCCCTGATTCTTTACAGTATCAGTGGATGATTGAAATGCGCCGTCGTTTTAACTTGCAATTCTCTCTGTTTGATTTAACACGTACCGCATCTATTAAAGAACATGATCCAGAACTTAACCCGTTCTTGACTGAGCAATGCATTATTGCCAGCGTTGACTTAATGGTTGACCATGATGATTTACGTGAGCAAGCCATAGAAGCTGGCTTCGATTTGCTCGTGGTCGATGAAGCACATCATTTGATGTGGAGCGAAGAAGAAGGCGGTAATGATCGCTACGATTTAATTGAAGAGCTCGCTGAAAATACCGCTGGGGTGTTATTGCTTACCGCAACACCTGAACAGCTTGGTGTAGAAAGTCATTTCGCACGTTTACGTTTACTTGATCCACAGCGTTTTAGCAGTTTAGAGCGCTTCTTAGATGAAGAAACTCAATACCAGCAGACTGCAAAAATTGCTGAAGTACTCATGTCTGATCAGCCTTTAGCTCCAGAGCATTTATCTGCTTTAGAGGGCTTATTAGGTCACAGTATTGAAGACCAGCCAGACCAACGCTTTAGAGCGATTCACGAATTATTAGACCGTCACGGTACGGGTCGTATTTTATTCCGTAATACGCGTGAAGCAATTCAAGGCTTCCCAGGACGTGATTGTCAGCCAGCACCATTACCAGCACCAGAAGATTGGTCAAAAGATGGGAAACTGCGTGAGCAAATGTGGCCAGAAGAAGCACAACTTGATGGTTCATGGATGCAAAATGACCCACGTGTGCTATGGGTAATGGAAATTCTGCGCAAAGATCTCAAGCATAAAAAAGTGCTTTTAATTGCGCGTAGTGGACCAGTTGTTGAAGCTCTAGAAAATGTATTGCGTTTGCATGCAGGCATTCGTACTGCAATGTTCCATGAAGGCATGAGCTTACTTGAACGTGACCAAGCGGCTGCCTATTTTGCTGAAGAAAGCTATGGTGCACAGATTCTCCTGTGTTCTGAAATTGGTTCGGAAGGCCGTAATTTCCAATTTGCCAGTGATCTAATTTTATTTGATCTGCCAGCGAACCCAGATGTTTTAGAGCAACGTATTGGACGTCTAGACCGTATTGGTCAAGAAAACCGTATTCAGATTCATGTGCCATATCTTGTAGGAACAGCTCAAGAGCGTATGTTCCGTTGGTACAATGAAGCACTTAATATTTTCAGTAATATTTCTCCGACAGCGCAAACGCTGCAAGAAAACTTTATTGTTGAATTAAAAGATTGTTTACTTGCAGACCAAGGTCAAACTTTTGAAGATTTGCTCGAAGAAGTGAATGTTCAACGTCAAGCTTTGGAAGCTGAACTTCAAGCGGGCCGAGATCGTTTACTTGAATATAATTCTTGTCGTCCTATCGTGGCGCAAGAGATTGTTCAGGCTTTAGAAGATTATGATGACAACACAACGCTACCAATGTTTGTGAAGCGTTTCATGTCTTCAACCAATATCGACTTTGATGAGCAAAGTAACGGTACTGTAATTATTCGTCCGACAGACCAAATGCAAGTGCAAGGTTTGGCACTAGACGAAGAAGGCATGACCGCTACTTTCTATCGTGATCAGGCTCAGCTTCGTGAAGATGCTCAATATTTAACTTTAGAGCACCCATTCATTGAAAGTGTAATGGAAATGATCCGTACACAATCATTTGGTAGTACCAATGTTGCTGTACTCAAGTCTAATGCGTTAAAGCAAGGTTCAGTATTAATTGAAGTGTGGTTTAAAGTCGATGTAGTTGCGCCTAAGGCGTTGAACTTACCATCGAGCTTGCCTAAGCAGTTAATTCGTGTGCTATTAAGCGAAACTGGTCAAGATTTGTCTGAAAAAATTGATCCAGCAATTTTGAAACCATATTTACATCACTTAGATGGCAATAGCTGTCGTCAGGTGGTTAAAGCTCGCCGTGATATTATTGAGCAACGTTATAAACAAGCGTTGGATATCGCGAAAGTTGATTTGCCACAACTTCAGCAGCAAGCAAAAGAACACTATGGCAATAAATGGCAATATGAAATTGACCGTTTAACCTATCTAAAACAGTTCAATCCAAGTATTCGTCAAGATGAAATTGAACGTTTACAAAAGCTGCAAAAAGAAGGCTTGAGCTTGCTTGATGGTTTAACTGTTACACCAGAAGCAATTCAAGTATTAGTTGTGGTTAAGCCATAATAAACTTCAAATAAAAAAAGCGCCTAGAGGGCGCTTTTTTTATACATCGATTTTGAATTAAATGAGGCCAGCATCTTTGAGTTCTAATTTTAAATATGCATAGAAAATTGGAGCTGCGATTAGACCACCTAAGCCAAAAATTGACTCAAATACCAGCATTGCTAATAAAATCTCCCATGCATTTGCATTGATTTTATGCCCAATAATTTTAGCATTAATAAAATATTCAAGTTTATGAACCAGAACGAGATAAAGTAATGCTGCACCTGCGAGTCCAAGTGAAACAGTAAGAGCAGCAATGAACGTCAATGTATTGGAAATAAGATTACCTAAAATTGGAATCAGTCCAAACATGAAGGTCAAAATAGTAAGCGTTTTGGCAAAAGGAAGGTGCACTCCCCAAAGCGGTAATAAAACAAATGCAAATAAAATAAAGAGTAGCGTATTAATTGCTGAAATTTTTATTTGTGCAAAAACAACATTTTTAAATGAAATTGATAGTTTCTGAATACGTTGGATCAGAAGAGATTTAAAAACAGGTTGGGGAGTGCGGCGATGAAAACCATGTATAGCCACCAAAATACCGATAATGAGACCCATAACCATCGTCACGAAATTATGTAAGATATCTGAACTGGTATTTTTCAATATGGTCACGTTATCTTTCATAAACGCGAAAATTTCATCTTTTAATTCTGTCACGCTATCTGGAATATAACCCGGAAGATATTTGCTAATTTCAGCTTGTAAGTGCAGTAGTGTCTGATCGACTTTACTGTTGATATTATGGATGCCTACACCTTTTAAATCATGAACTACAAAGCTAATTAAACTTGTAAAGAAAAAGGCAATGAGTGAGATCGTAATAATACTTAATAAAATACTAATGAAAATACGGGCTCTTTGACCATCAATGTAACGTTCAACAACCGAACTCAAGCTAATAATAATTTCATAAATAAGGAAGCCTGCAAAAAAACTGGCTAATAGATGTAATGGGATAACCGAAAGCAAAAAGATGCCCATAAGAATGTAGCTTGCAATCAGACTTTGATGATTATTCAAATTTTGCATGTTGATCCCTGAGATCGTTGGGAATATAGGAGAAAGAGCAAATGGAATAATTATTTATACTCTCGCAAGCTATTCGCTTCAATCGGTGAATTATATTTTTATTGGAAAATAGAGGAGTTAGATGTAAAAATGGCCTGTTAATCAACAAGCCATCTATTAGATAATTTTAACGAATCTTGGCTTCATCCAAATGACGAGCACCTTCTAAAATCATTCGAATCATAATCATGGTTTGCTCAGCCACTTCTGCACGCTGATGAATTGGAAGATCAATCACTTTGGCACCCATGTGAAACACAAGTTGAGTAATTGCTTTTGCAACGAGTTCAGGGTGGTACAGATGATTGTTATTTAAACGCTCCAGACGAATTAAATCTTCCTGCAGTTCTTGCTGAAAGAAGTTTAATTGACGATCAACAGCAGCTTTATAAGAAGTAGAGCCTGTAAAGCCTTCGCGTAGTAATAGACTTAAATTACCTTCATCTGCATCGAGCTGTTGAAGAAAAATATCGACAGAACTGCGAATAATACTTTCTTGTAAAGAGGCGCGTAGGCGAGCCTGCCGGATAATTTTACGTAAGACGATACCTGCACGGTCAATTAAAGAAATTGCTAACTCATCAATATCTTTAAAGTGTCGATAGAAACTATTTGGCGCAATGCCAGCTTCTCGTGCTACTTCACGTAAACTTAATGAAGCAATACTCTTTTGTGGGCCAATCAGATTGAGAGCAGCCTGAAAAAGTTCTTCTTTAGTAATTGTCGCTTTTCTTCCCACAGAACGCGTAGCTGTTTTAATTTCAATGACATCTTGTTGTTGAGGTGTGTCATTCAGGTTCTGAGAAAGTGAAGATTGGGTCATGCTGTTCAATATATTTGTAAACTCTCAGGATTATAGCCTTAGAAGCTGAACTTGTGAAATTGTAATTAAAAGTACGGGTGTATATACAAATATATATACATGTGTATAATAATTAAAAAAGAGCGACAGAGCGTCCATCTATTATGCAAGTAATCGAAAAGAGAAATTCTCTATTCAATTCATTGACACAAGCCATCTTTGATAAAGAAATGGCTAACTTCTGGCTACAAAAAGTTAATCCTTTATGGTCGGTAAAACATGGGCTTGTTCAAATTGTAAAAAAAGAATTTGTCGCTCATGACATGGTGAGTCTTACATTAAAATGTAACCGTTTAGTGAAAGTAGGTGTTGCTGGTCAACATCATCCTGTCATTGTTGAAATTGCTGGTCGTCGTTATGAACGTACTTATAGCTTGACGCAAATTGATGAACAACATTTACGCTTAACGATTAAAAAAGTGGCTGATGGTATTGTCAGTAACTGGTTTATGACTGAAAGCAAAATTGGTGATGTTTTTGAGCTTGGTCAGCCTTATGGTGACATGCAACAAAACATCAATACACCGAAATTAATTATGCTAGCTGCGGGTAGTGGTATTACCCCAATGTTGAGCTTAATCACTGCAATTAAACAAAGCCAGCAGTTAGATAAAGTTCAAGTACAGCTTTTATATTGGGTAAAGCAACGCTCAGATGCAGCTTTTGTTGAATACTTTGAAAAAGTTGCAGAGCAATTTCCAAATTTTAGTTATCAGGTTTTCTATACACAAGAAACACCAAATGATGAACGTTTAAATGCAGAGCATTTAGCATTAGTAGACGATTTGGAAAATAGCACCATATATGCATGTGGACCTTCTGGCTTCGTTTCAACAGTGGAACAGCTTTTTGAAAAAGCACCAACTGTATTAACAGAAGCTTTTAGCTTAACGCGTGATAGTACGGCTGAAGTTGGTTATGTAAATGTCACATTAACCCAGTCTAATAAGGTTATTGCAATTCCAAAAGGCGAATCAATTTTGGTGAGTCTTGAACATGAAGGCCTTAAGCCAACACATGGCTGCCGTATGGGAATTTGTAATAAGTGCGTTTGTAGTAAAGCTCAAGGTTCTACACGTAACTTACTCAACGGTAGTGAAAATACCGAACCAAGCCAATTACTCAAAATTTGTGTGAACTCAGCACAATCTGATCTAGTTATTGATCTTTAAGAGAGAACTTTTATGAATATGCCAGTGAAAGTCGAATATTTTAAAAATCCTAAAAATCGAGATTTGACTCCAGCAGAACTTGACGCATTTGCAAAAGAGCTTGATCAGATCAAACAAGAAGTATTGGATGATTTGGGTGAAAAAGACGCTAAATATATCCGCCGTGTCTATGCAGCAGTTCGCTATAGTAGTTTTTTAGGCCGAGCTTGTTTATTTGCAGGTTGGTTCCCACCAGCATGGATTTTAGGAACAGGCCTATTAGGCTTTTCTAAAATTATGGAAAACATGGAACTTGGTCATAATGTTATGCATGGCCAATACGACTGGATGAACGATCCTAAATTTAATGGTCAAACCTACGAATGGGATACGGTCGGTACTTCTGATAACTGGCGCCAAACGCATAACTATAAACATCACACATATACCAACATTAAAGGTATCGATGATGACATTGGTTATGGTTTACTTCGCTTATTCCCAGAGCAACGTTGGAAGCCTGGTTTCTTGCTTCAACCCGTTTATAGCATTCCATTTTGCTTATTGTTCCAATGGGGTGTAGCGATTCAGAACCTTGAAATTGGTCGCGTTCTTTACAAGCGTAAGAGCATGGCTAAATTCTTGGAAGAATTAAAACCAGTAAATAAAAAGATTGGTACCCAGCTTTTCAAAGATTACGTTTTTTTCCCATTAATTGCAGGGCCAGCAGCTTTACCTGTATTGACAGGAAATCTGGTTGCGAATGGTCTTCGTAATATCTGGACGTTTACGATTATTTTCTGTGGTCACTTTACTAAAGATGCAGAAGTATTTCCAAAGTCTGTTTTGCAGGAAGAAAGCCGTGGTCACTGGTATATGCGCCAGATTCGTGGTTCTTCAAACTTAAAAGGTTCAGAAGCATTACATATCTTAAGCGGACATTTAAGCCATCAAATCGAGCATCATTTATATCCTGATGTGCCTGCGCGCCGTTATCGCCAAATGGCTCCAAAAGTTGAAGCTGTATGTAAAAAATATGGTCTAAATTATAACAACGCGAGTCTAGCTAAACAGTTTGGACAGGTTGTCGGCCGAATCTTTAAATATGCTTTACCGTTTAAAAAATAATCAAAAAAGCCCTGATTAGTTCAGGGCTTTTTTTGAGAAACAAATTATTTAAACTGAATTGAACCGTTTGCATTCACAGTAATTTTAGACTCACCAGCTGCCATGTCTTGAGCTGGTGCAGCTTCCGCCATAGCAAACTTAGCCATACTTGCTCTCATTACAGGCTGAGGAAAATAATTGTTGGTATTTAAGTTTAAGTTAACGAGCGTGTATTGGCTTTTATTCCATGCTTGAGTCAACATTTGAGCACGTTGTTGAAAGTTTTTAGATGCTTCAACCATCAAGTCATTTTCAACTTTTTTACGTTGCTCATCTGAAACTGTAAAATTAATCGATTGAGTTTGGAAGCTTTGTTGCAATTCATTGACTAACTGGCTTGCCGCTTTAAAGTCTTTACTTTCTAGACGGATTTCAGCACGGCCACGCCATTCTTTTAGCTTATTACTGTCGTTATCGTAAATTGGGTAAGTGCTTTGAGCACCAGTTTCCACTTTGACTTGCGGATATTTACGAGAAACAGCGAGTGCCTGATTCATCAATTGATTAATCTGATTTGAAAGTTCGGCTGGTTGCTTGTTACTTTTTTCAATATATAAAGTTGCGTGCATTTCATCATTAGAAACTTGACGAGAAGCTTCAGCTTGTACATTCACAATATTATAGTTCAAAGCATTATCATCCTGAGCAAAAACTAAAGGGCTAAGGAGAGAACCTAAAAGAAGGGTTGAGACAGCTAAAGTACGCATAAATTTTTCCTTTAAAAATTAATATAAATTTAATTTTTTTCATTAAGAAATGTTAAACATAAGTTATGCATAACTTTTGCAGATTTTGTGGCGTATTTGTAATATTTAGATCAGTTTTTTTAAATTTTGGTAAATATAAAATCTTTTAAAAATAAAAACTTAAAAATAAAGTGTGTCAATGTAACTTAAAAAATCAAAGTAATATAAAAAAAGAATATTTTCTTTAGGTTGTCACATAGTATGATGATAATTCATCTTAACTATTGGGATGATACATTTTTTCAATAAGATTAGATGAGTAAAGTACATAAAAGACGTTTTTTTTCTTGTAAAATTAGGTATCATCGCGCTCCTAGTTACAAGATATAAAATAAGTGTCTTTACTAGTTCTATAAAGCACCGAGTCAAAGGACCAATCGTCACCAGACTTATTTCTTTCTACCCCTATCAGAGATGGTAATCCGATATGAGCGTTACTTCCGTTAACCCTGCCACTAATGCTACTAACGAATATTATTTGACTCGCCAAAGTCAAATGGAATCAAATGTTCGTAGCTATCCACGTAAATTACCGTTAGCGATAGCGAAAGCACAAGGGTGCTGGGTTACTGATGTTGAAGGTACAGAGTACCTTGATTGTTTAGCTGGGGCAGGTACATTGGCTTTAGGTCATAATCATCCTGCGGTGATTCAAAGTATTCAAGATACATTGGCAAGTGGTTTGCCATTGCATACTTTAGACTTAACCACACCTTTAAAAGATGCATTCACTGAAGCATTGTTAGCATATTTACCTGGTGGTAAAGAAGAATATTGCTTGCAGTTCTGTGGTCCTGCTGGTGCAGACGCAACTGAAGCAGCAATTAAACTTGCTAAGACTTACACTGGCCGTAGTTCAGTAATCAGTTTCTCTGGCGGTTATCATGGTATGACCCATGGTGCACTTGCTATGACTGGTAACTTAAGTGCAAAAAATGCAGTTAACGGTTTAATGCCAGGCGTGCAATTCATGCCATATCCGCATGAATACCGCTGCCCACTTGGTTTAGGTGGTGAAGCTGGTGTTGATGCTTTAACTTACTTCTTTGAAAACTTTATCGAAGATGTTGAAAGCGGTGTAACAAAACCGGCTGCTGTTATTCTTGAAGCGATTCAAGGTGAAGGCGGCGTAGTTACAGCTCCAGTAAAATGGTTGCAAAAAATCCGCGAAGTGACTGAAAAGCACAACATCGTTTTAATTTTAGACGAAGTTCAAGCTGGCTTTGCACGTTCAGGCAAAATGTTTGCATTTGAACATGCAGGTATTGAACCTGATGTTGTTGTAATGTCTAAAGCAGTAGGTGGTGGTTTACCACTTGCAGTATTAGGTATTAAACGTAAATTTGATGCTTGGCAGCCTGCTGGTCACACGGGTACTTTCCGTGGTAACCAACTTGCTATGGGTACAGGCCTTGTCGTATTAAAAACGATTACTGAACAAAATCTTGCTCAAAATGCGCAAGAACGTGGTGATTACTTACAAGCTGAATTTAAAAAATTAGCTCAAGAATTCCCATGTATCGGTAACGTACGTGGTCGCGGTTTAATGATCGGTGTTGAGATTGTTGACGAGCGTAAACCAGCTGATCGTATCGGTTCGCATCCTGCTGATTCACAATTAGCTGCTGCAATTCAAACTGCTTGTTTCAACAATAAACTATTGCTTGAAAAAGGCGGCCGTAACGGTACAGTAATTCGTTTACTTTGCCCGCTTATCATCACTCAAGAAGAGTGTGTTGAAGTAGTTGCTCGCTTTAAGAAAGCAATTGCAGAAGCATTGGTTGCAGTACGAGGCGCATAAGTATGGTGGATTTTGCAGAACATCGTAAAGCGTTACTCTGCAATGATGCACAATCCATTGCTGACTATGAGTCAGCAATGGGCGAAGCGGTAAAAGCCGTTTCAGCATGGTTGCAAAATGAAAAGATGTACACAGGCGGTAGCATTAAAGAATTGCGTTCAGCAATTTCTTTCCAACCTTCAAAAGAAGGTATGGGTGTACAAGAATCACTTCAACGTATGATTGAGCTTTTCTTAAATAAAAGCTTAAAAGTACATCATCCACATTCATTAGCACATTTACACTGCCCAACCATGGTGATGAGCCAGATTGCGGAAGTGTTAATCAATGCAACTAACCAGTCTATGGACTCATGGGATCAAAGCCCAGCCGGTTCATTAATGGAAGTTCAGCTGATTGATTGGTTGCGTCAAAAAGTTGGTTATGGTTCTGGTCAGGCAGGTGTTTTCACTTCTGGCGGTACTCAATCTAACTTAATGGGTGTGTTACTTGCTCGTGACTGGTGCATTTCGAAAAACTGGAAAGACGAAAACGGTAATCCGTGGTCTGTACAGCGTGATGGTATTCCAGCTGAAGCAATGAAAAACGTCAAAGTTATTTGTTCTGAAAATGCGCATTTCTCTGTGCAAAAGAACATGGCAATGATGGGCATGGGCTTCCAGTCAGTTGTGACTGTTCCTGTGAATGAAAATGCACAAATGGATGTAGATGCTCTCGAAAAAACGATGGCGCATTTGCAATCAGAAGGCAAAGTGGTTGCTTGTGTTGTTGCGACAGCAGGTACAACTGATGCTGGTGCAATTGATCCATTGAAGAAAATTCGTGAAATCACAACGAAATATGGTTCATGGATGCATATCGATGCGGCATGGGGCGGTGCATTGATTCTGTCAAATGACTATCGTGCAATGCTTGATGGTATTGAGTTGTCTGACTCGATTACCCTCGACTTCCATAAGCATTATTTCCAAAGCATTAGCTGTGGTGCGTTCTTGTTGAAAGATGAAGCGAATTATCGCTTTATGCACTACGAAGCTGAATACTTGAACTCTGCTTATGATGAAGAGCATGGTGTACCAAACCTTGTTTCTAAGTCATTACAAACGACTCGTCGTTTTGATGCATTGAAATTGTGGATGACAATTGAATCACTTGGTGAAGACCTTTACGGTTCAATGATCGACCATGGTGTAAAACTTACTCGTGAAGTTGCAGATTACATCAAGGCAACTGATGGTTTAGAGCTTTTAGTTGAACCTCAGTTTGCTTCAGTATTGTTTCGTGTTGTGCCACAAGGCTATCCAGTTGAGTTTATCGATAGCTTGAACCAAAACGTAGCAGACGAATTGTTTGCACGTGGTGAAGCAAATATCGGTGTAACAAAAGTGGGTAATGTGCAGTCATTGAAAATGACCACATTAAGCCCAGTTGTGACATTCGAAAATGTTAAAAACCTTTTAGGTCAAGTATTGGCTGAAGCTGACCGCATTAAAGATGCGATTGCTTCTGGTAATTATGTACCACCAATCGACTAATTGAGTTGATAACGAAAAAAGCCCGGCTTCTTGCTGGGCTTTTTTATTACAGATTCTTTTATTCAAAATGTGTATGAGTAAATAAAAATATGCACAAACCATGCATATTTTTCAAAAACAAAAATAATTATGCATGATCTATCTTATGCAAATTTCTTATTGTATTGGTATGTCCCCAATATTTTTGGTCACATTGATATATCAATATCGTACTTACTTGAAATCATCCCGTTTTAACTGAAAAAAGTAAGTGGCTGTAATTACAATTAAGACAAGGAAGAAGAAATGCAACAAGTTAATGTGCTTAATGAATTTAAACTGATTATTAACGGTCAATCTTGTTCAGGTGAACAGGGTGAACTAGAAGTTATTAACCCTGCTACAGGTCTAACTGCAGCACGCTGTGCAAAAGCATCGGTTGAGCAAGTAAATCAAGCAGTAAGTGCAGCTAAACAAGCATCTAAAGCTTGGCAACAAGTTTCACACGATGAACGTAAATCAATCTTAAACAAAATTGCAGATGGTATTGAAAAGCACGCTGAAATGCTCGCAGAGCTGGTTGTGCTTGAGCAAGGTAAGCCACTGGCACTAGCGCAAATGGAAGTGCAGGGTGCAATTGGTTGGACTCGCTATGCCGCTGCTATGGATTTACCTGTTGAAGTGATTGAAGACAGTGAAACCAAGCGTATTGAGCGTCATCGCCAACCATTGGGTGTAGTGGCTTCAATTACTCCTTGGAATTGGCCACTGATGATTGCAGTTTGGCATATCATGCCTGCCTTGCGTGCAGGTAACGTGGTCATTAGCAAACCTTCTGAATACACGCCACTCTCAACTTTGCGTTTATGTGAAATTATTCAACAAGAAGTTCCAGCAGGCGTGATCTCAATTGTGGTCGGTGCTGGTGAGATTGGTGAAGCACTCTCTTCTCATTCAGATGTACAAAAAGTTGTGTTTACGGGGTCAACTCGAACAGGTCAGCACATCATGGCTGGTGCAGCTCAACAGTTAAAACACCTAACTTTAGAGCTTGGTGGTAATGACGCGGGTATTGTATTACCTGATGCAAATATAGATGAAATTGCAGCTAAGATTTTTAACATGGCATTCTTAAACGCTGGTCAAACATGTGCCGCCTTAAAGCGCCTATACGTGCATGAAAGCCAATATGAAGCTTTATCTCAAAAGTTAGCTGAAATTGCTAATGCTCAAGTTGTGGGTGATGGTATGGAATCTTCTACAACGTTTGGTCCAGTGCAAAACCACATGCAATATAACAAGGTGAAAACCCTTATTGCTGAAGCCATAGAGCAGGGTGCAAAAGCACTTTCTGGTCAGCAGCAGTTACCAGAGCAAGGTTACTTTATTGCTCCTACTATTTTGACTGAAGTTTCTGACTCTTGCCGTGTGGTGCAAGAAGAACAGTTTGGTCCTGTGTTACCTGTTTTAAAATATACAGATATTAACGATGCAATTGCCCGTGCCAATGACAGTGAATTTGGTCTAGGTGGTTCAATCTGGTCTTCTGATCTAAAAGCTGCTCAAACTTATGCTACACAGCTTCAATGCGGTACTGTTTGGATTAATACCCATGCAGAAGTCCTGCCTCATGCGCCTTTTGGGGGCTGGAAAATGTCAGGCTTAGGTGCTGAGTTTGGCTTAGAAGGTTTACTTGAAAATACGATCGGGCAAACAGTTCATATCAGTAAAGTCTAAATATTGATTTTAAGGCGGATCATAGATCCGCCTTTTTATTTTAAATTATCTTATTAAATACTAACCTGCTTAAGTCGTGTGATGGTAACCGTGACTTTTAGGTTTGATTAAAAAATGATTCTGTTCTTTAATTTTTTTTAGAACAATGTAAGACTTTATATGACCTATAAAATTATAAGAAAGTAATCTTTCAGTCACAAATTGAGAGAGCTGTTCTAAGTTTTCAGCAACGACTTTTAAAATAAAATCCGCATCGCCACTAATTGAAAATGCATCTTGAATGTTATCTTCCGCTTCAATGAGTTCCTGAAATGCTTGCTGAGATTTTGCCTCATGTGTTCTTAAATTAATGTGAATCATCGCTGTGACTTCCAGCCCTAACGCTTGTTGCTGGATGCGGGCGGTGTAACCCAAAATTATGCCTTTTTGCTCAAGTAGCTGTCTTCTTCTAGAACATTGAGAAGCAGATAAACCGATTAAATCTCCAACTTCCTGATTGGTGAGCCGTCCATTCTTTTGTAGTGCCTGAATGATTTGCCAGTCGAACTTATCCATTGCATAAAATCCTTTTATGATACACAAATCATGTATTTTTATTGAAATGCGTTTTCATTATGCACGAAATCTAAAAGGTAGATGAAATATTATTTTTCTATGGAATAAAAATTGGTCTCAAAGGATATAGAGCAATGTTCATAGAAATCGGTGACTTTTTAAATCTTCGTTTAAAACAAATGGGTATCCAACATCTTTTTGGTGTACCTGGTGATTTTAACCTTTCATATCTAGAACAAGTTGAAGCAGATCCAGAACTCGAATTTATCGGAAATTGTAATGAATTAAATGCTGCCTATGCAGCAGATGGTTATGCACGAATTAACGGTTTTTCTGCCTTAGCAACCACTTATGGTGTAGGTGATTTAAGCGCGATTAATGGCATTGCGGGTGCATATGCAGAAAATGTACCTCTTATTCATATCTCAGGTATTCCGCCTTTACATGCAGTTCAAAAGGGTACTTTAATTCACCATACGCTTGTCGATGGTAATTACGACAATATTATGAACTGTATGAAAGAGTTCACAGTTGCTCAAACACGTTTAACTCCTGCCAATGCAGCTTTTGAAATTGATCGTGTATTACGTCAGTGTTTCCTTGAACGCCGTCCTGTGCACATCCAGCTAGCGGGAGATATTACTCACGTTAAAATTGAAGTTACTGACCGCCCACTTGATTTAAGTTATCCATCTGTTGAGCCAGACTTATTGCAAAGTGTGGTAAGCAAACTTTGTGACATTTTGAATAATGCAAAAAGTCCAGCTCTTCTTATTGATAATGAAGCTTCAGTTTTTGGTGTAACTTCACTTTTAAATGATTTATCTCAAAAATGCTCAATTCCATTTGCGGGCATGAATACTGCAAAAAATATTATGGATGAAGGCTCACCTCGTTATATCGGAACGTATGTAGGTGGGGCAAGCCAACCGCATGTAAAAAATATTATTGAGCAATCTGACTGCCTAATTGGTATTGGTGCACGTTTTACAGATGTTGGTTCAGCTGTATTTACTCATCAAATTGAGACCAAGAATTACATCGAAATTAAATCTTATGGTCTGAACATTTTCGGTCAGGATTTTCCGGGTATTGAAATTGGACAGTTACTTGTTGAGCTAAATAAAAAAGTTGCACCACGTAAATCATCAATGCCTCTTCTTGAAAAACAGCCACAGAAAGTAATTGAAGCTCCAGCCCAACAAAAGCTAAGCCAAGATGTACTTTGGAACTACATTTCAGGTTTCTTAAAAGAAGATGATGTGATTATTGGTGAGGTAGGAACTTCAAACTCAGCTTTGTCTGGTTTAAAACTTCCTGCTACAGCTAAATATATTGCTCAGCCGCTTTGGGGTTCAATCGGTTATACCTTGCCAGCTTTACTTGGTAGCTTGTTGGCAGCTCCTGAACGCCGTCAAATTTTGTTTATTGGCGATGGTTCTTTCCAGCTTACGGTACAAGAGCTTTCTACAATTATCCGTCACGGTTTAAAACCTATTATTTTCTTGCTGAACAATGGCGGCTACACCATTGAGCGCTTAATTATGGGTGAAAACGCAGCTTATAACGACGTGCAAAACTGGAAATACACCGAAATTCCTGCGGTATTTAACGGTAAAAAAGGCCATACCACTTATGTGGTTGAAACTGCCGGACAGCTTAGAAGTGTTTTAGACAATGTTCATTTAAATGATCAGTTAACTTTTATTGAATTAAAACTACCAGCAATGGATGCACCAGTAAGTTTGAAAAAATTTGCTTCAGTCATCGCGCGTTTTGATTACGGCGATCGTGGCTACGAAATTTTAAAGGAGCGTTCCCAGCCTATTAAATGTAAGGATGCAAGCTCGTTTTAAATAGAAGATAGGACAAGTCTTCTTAAAATTAAATGGACTCATATTAAAGCAAACGTATTTCCGAAGGTCGGTTTCTGGCCTTCGGATATGGTGCTGAATAAAGGTGTACAGGAAGTGACACCAACATTGGAGATAATGTTATGGATGCAAACAATAAGCACGAGTTAAAACAAGGCTTATCCAATCGGCATATTCAACTCATCGCGCTAGGAGGTGCGATCGGAACAGGGTTATTCTTAGGTCTTTCTCAAACGATTAAACTGGCAGGTCCTTCAATTTTATTAGGATATGCGATTGCTGGAATTATCGCTTTCTTAATTATGCGTCATTTAGGTGAAATGGTTGTAGAGGAGCCAGTAAGTGGTTCTTTTAGTTATTTTGCGAACAAGTATTGGGGCAAAATGGCTGGTTTTATGTCTGGCTGGAATTACTGGGTGTTGTATGTGCTGGTAAGCATGGCTGAACTCAGTGCAATTGGAACCTTCATTCAGTTTTGGTGGCCTGAAATTCCGACATGGCTGACTGCTTTATTTTTCTTTATTTTAATTAACGGCATTAACTTAGTGAATGTCCGATTTTTTGGGGAATCCGAATTCTTATTTTCCTGCATTAAGATTGTTGCAATTTTAAGCATGATTGGTTTTGGTACTTATCTCTTATTTACAGGTTCTGCTGGTCCGCAAGCAGGTATTGCAAATTTATGGCAACACGGTGGTTTCTTCCCGCACGGGATTCACGGTTTTGTCATGGCTTTAGCTGTTATTATGTTTGCATTTGGTGGTCTAGAACTTATTGGTATTGCTGCTGCTGAAACGAAAAAACCTGAAACGACTATTCCTAAAGCAGTAAATCAGATTGTTTATCGTATTTTAATTTTTTATATCGGTGCTATTGGGATCTTGCTGTGCCTTTACCCTTGGAATATGGTGGCAGAAGGTGGTAGCCCATTTGTTATGATTTTCCAGTCATTAAACAGTAATGGTGTTGCGAATGTCTTGAACTTTGTGGTCTTGATTGCTGCTATTTCAGTTTATAACAGCTGTATCTATTGTAATAGCCGTATGCTGCATGGCTTAGCAGAGCAGGGCAATGCTCCGGCAATTTTGAAAAAAGTAAATAGCCGTGGTATTCCAGTTCCGGCAGCGGTTGTTTCTGCATCAATCACAGCAATATGTGTGGTCGTAAATTACCTAATTCCTGGACAAGCCTTTCAACTCTTTATGATGTTGGTTGTGGCTGCACTTGTCATTAACTGGCTTATGATTTCAGTCACACATTTGAAATTTACCAAAGCAATGAAATTGCAAAAACGTCAAACCAAATTTCAAAGCATTATGAGTCCATGGAGTAATTATTTAACCATTAGCTTTGTATGCTTTATTCTTATTATTATGGCAATGACGCCAGATATGAGATTGGCCGTTATTTTAGGCCCAATTTGGCTTGCTGTTTTAGCACTGATGTATTTCTTAAAATATCGTAAAAAAATGGTCGCAATGCCAGAAGTGCAATCGAATTAATCCATTAAATTTACAACGATATTGCGGTTACCTTACATACGGTAGGTAACCCTTTATCTTTTGTCATAATATTTTCATGTTACAAAGAAATTATTATCTACCGTAATTTTTGATCAGAATTTTAGTAATAAAATTATTTTTAGTAGTAAAAGTAAAAATATAGTTAAATTATCGATTTTTAAAATAATTATAATATCTTTTGGTTTTATATTTTATGAATACTTAAAATCTATATTTTTAATCAGTGTCATAATAGAGACTAATATACAGAGTAAAATATCCGCTCAAGTTGAATTAAATATTTGATAACAGATAAAAAATAATAATGTGACAATTAACAATATCGAAATCATTAAAGCGTCATCATACTGTAACTTAATTGTCATATTTTCTATTCACAATGCAGCTATCGAAGAGCGTACAAGCACTCAACAAAAAGTGACGTACAACCTATTGCATTAATGAGAGAGAACAGAATGCGCTTAAATCCACGTCAAATCGCAATTGCGTTAGCAGTAACTGGGGCAGCTGTAACAACGACTGCAAATGCAGCTCGTGATACGATTCAAATTGCTGGTTCTTCAACTGTACTACCATTTGCCAGCGTTGTAGCTGAAGAGTTCGGTAATACATTTCCTCAATTTAAAACTCCTGTAGTTGGTTCTGGCGGTTCTTCTGCTGGTTTGAAACAATTCTGTCAAGGTGTTGGCGATAACACAATCGACGTTGCTAACGCTTCTCGTAAAATTAAAAGCACTGAAATTGAAGCTTGTAACAAAGCTGGTGTAAAACAAATTCAAGAAATTAAAATTGGTTACGACGGTATCGTATTTGCGTCTAACTCACACAAAGCAGCTTATAAATTAAAACCTTACCATGTATTTGCTGCTTTAGCTGCACAGTTACCTTCAAAAGGTAAGTTGGTTCCAAACCCATATACAAACTGGAACCAGATTGACAAATCACTTCCAAATGAACCAATTACACTTGTAATTCCTGCGTCTAACCACGGTACTCGTGAAGTTTTCCAAGAGAAAATGGTTGATGCTGGTTGTGAATCATATGAATACTTCAAGAACTTAGATAAAGATGCTCAGAAGAAAGCATGTTCTACTTTCCGTAAAGATGGCCGTGTAATTGAAATTGCTGGCGACTATACAGAAACTCTAGCTCGCTTAAAGACTTCTCCAAGTGCAGTAGGTGTGTTTGGTTTAAGTTTCTATGATATGAACCGTGACAAGTTACGTGTAGCAACAGTAAATAACGTTGTTCCATCTGAGAAAACTGTATTGAACGGTACATATCCTGTGTCTCGTCCATTGTTCTTCTACGTGAAAGGCGAACATTTAAAATCAGTTAAAGGCTTACCGCAATATGTAGAATATTTCGTAAGCAAAAAAGCAACAGGTAAAGGTTCTAAAGCTGAACGTGATGGCTTAATCGCAATGTCTGATGCTGAACGTGCAAAAGTTTTGGCTGACTTTAAAGCAGGTAAAACTGTTAAATAAGTTAGTTTGAATGAAGGCTGGTGATCTTGAGAGTTCATCAGCCTTTTTGTCTAACTTGTTTTTTCCAAATTATGACAATTGAGAAAACAGTGGAGAGTACATGAATCTGCTACTTATCGGTGTGTTGTTAGCCCTTGTGGCAATCGCATATCAACTTGGGCTGAGAAAGAGCCGTAGCCTAGCAGGTAAGGGAAGCAACTCGGCGACATTACATTCTCGTCCTGGTTATTATGGTGCACTGGTTGGTCTTTGGTGCGGTATCCCTGCTTTTTTAATTTTGATCATTTGGAGCTTGGTTGAACCAAGTATTTTAAATCACATTATCTTTAATAATATTCCTGCATCTGTAAGTGCATCACTTGATGAAGCTGGCAGAAGTGTCTTGATTGATCGTGTTCAAGCGATTGCTTCAGGTTTTGGAGTAAGTGATAAGCCAGCAGCTTATGAATTAGCTGCTGCACAACAGTTTGCAAAATTTCAAACCATTGGCTCTTTTGCCAAATTTGCTGTTGTCGTTTGTGCAGCTTTATTAGGTTTAGTGTGGGCAAAGAAAAAGATTAATCAACAATATCGTGCACGTAACCAAGTTGAACGTGCGATTAATGTTGCTTTGATTTTATGTTCTGGTGTTGCGATTTTAACAACCATCGGTATTGTGATGTCGATGTTTGGTGAAGCAATGCACTTCTTCCGTTTTGTAAGCCCGCTTGATTTCTTCTTCGGGACAGAGTGGAATCCAGGCTTTAGTACTTCGGGTAATGCTGAAGGTAGTTATGGTTTATTGCCATTACTCTGGGGCACACTCATGGTCAGCGGCATTGCTTTATTAGTTGCCGTACCCATTGGATTAATGATTGCCATTTATTTAGCTGAATATGCCTCTCCTTGGTTGCGCTCGTGGGCAAAACCAACAATTGAAGTTTTAGCGGGTATTCCAACAATTGTTTATGGTGTTTTTGCCATGATGATTATTGGACCATTTTTCAAGACAGCTGGTGCTTACGTTGGTCTTGAAATTAACGCGACCAGTGCTTTAACTGCTGGTTTCGTGATGGGGATTATGATTATTCCGTTTGTTTCTTCTTTATCAGACGACATTATTACCCAAGTACCTCGTGCAATGCGTGACGGCTCTTTAGGACTTGGAGCAACGAAGTCTGAAACAATTCGTCAAGTCGTTTTACCTGCTGCTTTACCGGGTATTACTGGTGCCTTTTTATTAGCTGTCTCTCGTGCCGTAGGGGAAACCATGATTGTGGTTTTGGCAGCAGGGAATAGCCCACTTTTACATGCAAATCCATTTGAAGCTGTTTCGACAGTGACCGTTACGATCGTAAAACAGTTAACTGGTGATACTGACTTTGCCAGCCCACAAGCTTTGGTTGCATTCGCGTTAGGTCTAACACTCTTTGTGATTACCTTATGTTTAAACATTGTTGCACTGTACATTGTGCGTAAATACCGTGAGCAATACGAATGAGTACATCAAATACATCGTCTCCTATGGATCAGAACGTATTTGATCCAAAAGCTGCTGCTGAATCACGTGAACGACGTAAACAGGTCATCCAAAAATCTTTGGCTAAACGTCATCGTAAAGAAAAAGCTTTTCGTTATGCTGGATTATCGGCGGTCATCATTGGTCTTGCATTCGTTGCGCTGTTGTTTAGCAGTATTTTGGCAAAAGGTTTACCTGCTTTTTGGCAAACGAGCATGAATGTTCCAATTTACTTCGATCCGAAAGTCATTGATGCAGGTCCAGTACCTGTACGTACTCAAGGTGAAACACCTGCTCATTACCAAGAGCGTTATGTCGATTGGCAAACTAAAATGGGTATGGTGGATTGGGATGGCATTATTGTAAATGGAATGATTGCCAAAGACCCGGCACTTGCTAGTGAGCGTGATTACTTAAGTAGTCTTTATGCAAGTTCAGAGGCTTATCGTTTACGTGACATGGTTTTTGCAGACCCCTCACTCATTGGTAAAAAAGAAAATATTAATTTCTTGGGCGATGCCAATGTTGATGTCTGGTTAAAAGGTAATATTGACCGCTCATTGCCAGATGATCAGCAGCAACTTGAACCAGAAGTACGTAAACTTGCAGATGAACTAAAAGCAAAAGGTGTTCTTGAAAATACGTTCAATTTGAACTTGTTTAAGAATCCGGACTCTCGTAGTTCACCAGCAATTAGTGGTCTTGCTGGCGCATTTATGGGTTCATTATTCATGATGCTGATTGTGATCATTATTGCGATTCCAATTGGCGTTGCCAGCGCAATCTATCTTGAAGAATTTGCTCCAAAGAATATTGTCACAGACATTATTGAAGTTAACATCAATAACCTTGCTGCTGTTCCTTCAATTGTGTTTGGTTTACTCGGTGCGGCAATTTTTATTGGCTGGATGCATTTACCGTTATCTGCTCCGTTAGTCGGTGGTTTAGTTTTAAGTTTGATGACATTACCAACAGTCATTATTACTACGCGTGCTTCATTAAAAGCAGTGCCACCTTCTATTCGTCAAGCTGCACTTGGTTTGGGAGCTTCAAAGTTCCAGACTATTTTCCACCACGTTTTACCATTAGCTTTACCAGGCATTATGACAGGCTCAATTATTGGTGTTGCTCATGCGCTTGGTGAAACGGCACCTTTACTTTTAATTGGAATGAGTGCATTCGTTGCAAGTATTCCAACAACACCATTTGATCAATCAACTGCATTACCTGTTCAAGTTTACTTATGGCAAGGTAATGAGTTGCGTAACTTCTTCGAAGGCCGTACTGCCGCTGCGATTATCGTACTACTTGCACTAATGATTGGTTTAAACAGTCTTGCAATTTGGTTACGTAAAAAGTTCGAAGTGCGTTGGTAATAGAGGATAAATAATGAATACTATTGATATTACGAATTCCTTAGAAAAGGATAAGTTAGTGAACACTGAACAATCTCAATTTACAGATAAATCGCAGAATCATGGCACTTCGTATGTTTCGCATTTTGAACCACAAACCTCAAAAAAGCAGAACTCAACCGAAATCAAAATTAGTGCACAAGATGCCCATGTTTATTATGGTGATTTTGAAGCGATTAAAGGTATTGACCTTGATATTTACAAGAACGAAGTTATTGCTTTTATTGGACCGTCAGGTTGTGGTAAATCGACCTTTCTTCGTACGATAAACCGCATGAATGACACTATTGATGGTTGCCGTGTGACAGGTAAAATTACACTCGATAACCACAATATTTATGATCCAAACCTTGATGTCGTATTATTACGTGCTCAGGTTGGTATGGTATTCCAAAAGCCAAACCCGTTCCCTAAAACTATTTTTGATAACGTAGCTTATGGCCCTAAACTTCATGGTCTCGCGCGCGATAAATATGATCTTGAAGAAATTGTTGAAAATAGCTTGCGTAAAGCGGGTTTATGGGAAGAAGTGAAAGATCGTTTGAATCAACCAGGTACTGGTTTATCAGGTGGTCAGCAACAACGTTTATGTATTGCTCGTACAATTGCAGTAAGTCCTGAAGTGATTTTGATGGATGAGCCATGTTCTGCACTTGACCCAATCGCAACAGCAAAAATCGAAGAATTGATTTCTGATCTATCAGAGCAATATACAATTGTAATTGTGACTCACTCAATGCAACAAGCGGCACGTGTTTCAGATCGTACTGCTTATTTCCATTTAGGTGATTTGATTGAAGTTAACTCAACTGAAAAAGTCTTTACTCAACCTGACCATCAGTTAACGGAAGCTTATATTACTGGACGATTCGGTTAATTAGTCTTCCATATAAAAAAAGAGCCATGTGCTCTTTTTTTATTTTATAAATGAAAATGACTCTATTTTGCAAAAACGCTATTGAATTTTAATCAAAAGGACCACATCTTAAGGCTATAAAAGATAACTTATGAGCTTAGAATTTTATGTTATTCCATTTGCCTAAACTCCCTGCAGAAATACGTGTGAGTCATTTAAATGCACGTGTAAATGAACAGAGAAAAAAAATTGCACAAACAACTGCAAGCCGTTTAGAACTTTTACAATTGGCTCAACAACTTGCTAAAGAAGCTAAAATTCGCCGTAAAAACAATCAGAAAATCTTTGTTTTAGATTTTAAGGGTGATATTCAGGCCTCAGCAGTTGAAAACTTGCGAGAAGAAATTACCCTCATTTTAGCAACCGCTAAAGCAGGCCGTGACCGTGTTGTGGTTCGCCTTGAAAGCCCAGGAGGCATGGTACATGGTTATGGTCTAGCAGCAGCTCAATTGGTACGTCTACGCGATGCGGGCTTCCATTTGACGATTTGCGTAGACAAAGTAGCAGCAAGTGGCGGCTATATGATGGCATGTATTGCAAATGAAATTATTGCGGCGCCGTTTGCTATTGTTGGTTCAATTGGTGTGGTTGCTCAAGTTCCAAACTTTAACCGTCTTTTAAAACAACACAATGTGGATTTCGAGCTTTACACAGCAGGGCAATATAAGCGTACTGTCACGATGTTTGGTGAAAATACCCCTGAAGGTAAAGCGAAGTTCGAAGAAGAGCTTCAACAAACTCATGTGTTATTTAAACATTTTGTAGAGAAGTACCGTCCACAACTTAATGTTGATAAAGTCGCTACAGGTGAGCATTGGTATGGTGAAGATGCGCTAGATTTAAATCTTGTTGATAAATTACAAACATCTGATGAGTATCTATTAGCGTTATTACCACAGCATGATGTTTATGTGATTAATACACGTAAGAAAGCAACATTAGGTGAAAAGTTAGGTTTGCAAGCGGCTCAAATGGCAGATAGCTTGATTCCGGCTGTAATGAATAAAGTTGCAGACACGTTGGCCAAAGCCAATTCAACCTTAGTGCAAATGCGTGATACTAGATTTTAATTAAGCTAGATTTTGAAATAGAGAGTACCTACATAGGTGCTCTTTTTTTTATGTGAGTGATGAAAGAAATTTGATTAATATTTGTTTAAGTTTCTATTGTCAGAGTTATAGTTAATCTTTCACTTCTGAGTTTTTGTGATGTCAAAAACATGGCCACACATTGATATTTTCATACGTATTTTACATATCATTATTATGCTTGGTTTTGTTGGTGCTTACTTCACAGGAGATAATGAAGATCTACACCAAGTCCATATGATGTTTGGTTACGTACTTCTTATTAGTATTTCCGTGAGAGTGATCTGGCATTTTTTGAGTCCACATATTTCAAGTACAACACCATTCGGTATTAAAAAACGAAGTAACATAGCGATAAATGCGATCAAAAAATCCTTAAGTCATGCAAACTTTAAGAGTATTTTTTCAAAAAATTCAATTCATTCAGCTAGCATTGCACTTTTTCAAATTTCAATTGTACTTATATTTCTCGTGATTCCAATTGTGGTGGGTCTAGGGTATGCGACTGAGCATGTTAATTTTTCTTTGAAAGACCTACACGAATTTTTTGCAAACTTGTTTTTAGCTTTGGTTTTGTTGCATGTTTCAACTCTTATTCTAAATAGTATTTTTGCAAAACGTTTTCAGGGCTGGAGTATGCTAAAAATGACCTTATCAGATGCGAAAATAACTAAATTTGCTGCTTTATGTCTTTTGATTCTGATAGGCACCTTTAGCTTCTTTTACTTACGAATGTAAATGATGGAATTAATATATGAGAGATTTAGTAAATACTCGAACACGGTGAAATTTAAGGTTGATATGAGTTTTATCAGAAATAGATATTTTAATTAAAAGTCAAAAATAATTATTGATAAACATGCTTTTTGAATTGTGATAAACACATGGTTTTGATATTTTAAACAGCAATAAAATAGCTTTTAGATGAATCATTTAAAAAGTTAGACATTTAAAAATATAATTGAAATTCAGGATAGGAAATAATGACAAGAATAATTGTGGCATCCAAAGAGGGTTTGGACGTTCTACAAGATGGTCAGCTCAATAAAGTAGTTTTAAAGCAACCAGCAATCATTCAAATTGGTGTAAGTCAAAAAGATATAGCATCGATGGAAAAGCAAGGTGGAAGTCTTATCATCCATTTAAAAAATGGTGAAACCCTTGTTTTAGAAAATTTCTTTAATGAAGCAACAAATACAACAGACCATTCACTTGTTTTTCCGACTGAACACGGAAAATTTGTTGAAGCCCAATTCGATGCACAAGGTAAGGTGATCGACTATACAGGTTTAAATCATGTCACAGATTTAGCCTATACAAGTACTAGTCAACCAGCTTCAACAATGGCAGTTGATAATGATCCAAGTTTTTCGATGGGTAATGTCCTAAAAGCAGGCTTAGCAGTTTTAGCCGCTGAAGGTTTGTACCTTTGGGCTTTTGATAAAGACGACAAAGATGATTCACCTGTTGATGTCCCAAACACTGCGAAACCAACCGAAGTAAAACTTGCAGACGATGCGGTTACAGTGACTGGTAAGGCAGAGGCTAATGCAAAAATTTATATTAAAGATTTAAGTGGAAATGTAATTGCTTCAGGTAACGCAGATGCAAGTGGTAATTTTACGATTAAGCTCGATAAACCTTTAACAGATGGAAATAAATTAAATGTTTCAGCTCAAAGTGAAGGTGGTAGAGAGTCTAGTGCTTATTCTATTACAGGTCCAAAAGATACAATCGCTCCAGATGCTCCCCAAACTCAGCTGAGTGATGATGGCTCATTAGTAACAGGTAAAGCCGAAGCAAATGCAAAAATTACTGTTTATGATGCTAGTGATAAGGTATTAGGTACTGTAACTGCAAATAAAGATGGTATTTTTTCTTTAAAGCTTACTCCTCCATTGACGAGTGATACGGGTGGAAAAGTTATAGCTGAAGATGCTGCAGGCAATAAATCTGAACCAACTAAAATTATTGCCGGAAAGGATACTTTTGCTCCAGATGTTCCTTTAATTGAAGTCAATAAAGAAGGTAGCACGGTAGAAGGACAAACTGAGCCTAATGCAAAAGTTCAAATAAAAGATGCTGATGGTAAAGTAATTGGTACTGGTACAGCAAATGCTCAAGGCGAATTTCAAATCACGCTTTCCCCAGCATTAAAAGAAACACAAAAGGCAACAGTTATTGTTGAAGATGCAGCGGGTAATACATCTAAACCTTTAGAAGTTTCTCCAAGTTATGACTCTATTGCACCTGATAAACCTGTTGCTCAAATTAATGCTGATGGAACAACCGTAACAGGTACAACCGAAGCAAATGCAAAAGTTGAAATTAAAGATACAACAGGTAAGGTCATTGGTACGGGAACGGCAGATGCAAACGGCAAATTTACAATTACGATTTCGCCTGCTTTAACTGATAACAAACATGCTTCAGTTTCGGCTATTGATAGTGTAGGAAATAAATCTGAGGTGCTTGATATTATTGGTACTAAGGACACAACACCACCTGCAAAACCTGTGTTAAATAGTGTGGATGATGATGTTGGTGCTCTAAAAGGTGCGATTACTGCTGGTTCAGAAACTGACGATGCAAGACCCAAGCTCACAGGCTCAGGTGAGGCAAATGCAACTTTAACCATTTATGATAATGGTGTTGCTATTGGGGTTGTAAATGTAAGTAGTAGTCGATTATGGAGCTTTACGCTCGATAAAGACTTAGCAATTGGTAAACATACCATTACTTTAACTCAGACAGATGCTGCAGGGTTTACAAGTGAAGTGAGTTCACCATTTACGTTTTATGTGGTTGCTCCAAAAACTGCGAGCTTAAGTGATGCAGCAGTTGATACCGCTCATGCAGAAACTGTATCTGTTGCTGATAGCGTTGGCCTAAATACATTAAAGTTAGTCCAAAACACAACGAATGAAGCGGATAATCAGCAGCATAAATCTCTACCAATAGATGATTTGTTAAAAAGTTCTGTCTCTAGTGAACCAGACCCAATTGAAACTCTTTTATCATCAACAGCACTAAAGCCTACGCAAGTAAATGATCAAAGTGATATAACTACCAACGCTAGCAATACGACAGCTAATCTTGAGCATGTTTTACCTGATACAACTTCTTCTGTTCTACAAAACCTCTTAGAACATACGAATCCTGTCGTTTAAAGTGGTCTTAAAAAAAGCGCTCATTGAGCGCTTTTTTATTTATGAGTTATTTGTTTTAGAGGGAAGCACCAGTGCGGGAAGTCCATAGATAATTGCCCCAATCGTTGCTAATAGCATATCTTTATGTGCATCCCACATGTCACCTTGTTGCCCATTATAATTTTCGGCTTCTTCAGGTGATAATCCAATTGCAATTGCCCATTCAATAAGTTCATATAAAACGCTTGATGCCATGACGAATTGGACCACAAGTAAAAACAGAGTAAAAGGCCGTGCTGTAGGTAACCAAACTTGAAAAACTCGATAAATAAGAGGGTAGAGCAAAACACCATAGGCAAGATGAACTAAACGATCATACATGTTACGGGACCATCCCATGTATTGATCTAGATTGAAATGGAATATATGTTGAATCCAGTCATTGTAAGGAACATATGAATACAAATAGTGCGCACCGATAATATGGATCAACAAGAACACTAAATAAAAAGTAAAACTTAAAAAATCGAGGCCAATCTTTTTAAAAATAATAAAAAGCAAAATCAACATAAAAACAGTGCCTGCTTGATGAAGTAAATAGGCTTCAAATTCAAGGGGCTGGATCCCAGACAATATAATGGCAATAAAAATAAGGCCAAGAGCAATATAGTGTTTAAGTTTGAATTGTTTTTCGATCATTTTAGAAATATAACTTTATTGTGCTTTATATTAGTGTAATAAAAAAGCGAAGCCGAAGCTCCGCTTTTTATGAACTTTTTAATTAGATTTTGCTAATTAAATCGTTAATTTGTTTAGCTTGTTCAGCTGCATTACCTGTGTAAGTTGCAGGAGTAAGTTCAGCTAAACGTGCGCGCTCTTCGCTTGGTACTTGAGAAAGTTCATCACCATTTACGAAGTTAACCATCATGTCGCGAGTCATTGCTTGACCACGAGTTAATGCTTTTAACTTCTCATATGGCTTTTCAACGTTATAACGACGCATAACAGTTTGAATTGGCTCTGCTAAAACTTCTTGAGCTTGATCAAGATCTTCAAGTAAACGGTTTGCATTGAGCTCAAGTTTGCCAACACCTTTTAAACACGCATCAAAAGCAATTAAACTTTGCGCAAAACCAACACCCATATTACGAAGTACAGTAGAGTCAGTTAAGTCACGCTGCCAGCGAGAAATTGGTAATTTTTCGCCTAAGTGTGCCAATACAGCATTTGCAATACCTAAGTTACCTTCAGAGTTTTCAAAGTCAATTGGGTTAACTTTGTGTGGCATAGTTGAAGAACCAACTTCACCATCTTTCAATCTTTGTTTGAAGTAACCTAAAGAAATGTAACCCCATACGTCACGGTTAAAGTCGATTAAAATCGTGTTAAAGCGACGTAAGGCATCAAACAACTCTGCCATGTAGTCATGTGGTTCGATTTGTGTCGTGTATGGGTTGAACGTTAAACCTAAAGATTCAACAAAAGCTTGAGCATGTGCTGCCCAGTCAACATCTGGGTAAGCAGAAAGGTGAGCATTGTAGTTACCTACAGCACCGTTGATTTTGCCGAGTAGCTCAACATTTTCAAATTGTTTAATTTGGCGAGCTAAACGGTATGCAACGTTCGCCATTTCTTTACCCAAAGTTGTTGGGCTTGCAGTTTGACCGTGTGTACGAGACAACATTGGTTGTTCAGCGTGAGCTGTTGCTAAAGTAGAGATCGCATTTAAAATTTGCTTCATGCTTGATACTAAAACTTCGCGGCCGTTTTTAAGCATGAGTGCATGAGACAAGTTATTAATATCTTCTGAAGTACATGCAAAGTGAATGAACTCACCTGCATTTTGTAATTCAGCGATACCTGCGATTTTCTCTTTTAAGAAATATTCAACAGCTTTTACATCATGGTTAGTTGTGCGCTCAATTTCTTTAATGCGGTTTGCATCTTCTTCAGAAAAGTTGCTAACAATTGCATCTAAAGCTGCATTTGTTTCATTTGAAAAAGGAGCAACTTCAACAATTTCTGGACGGTTAGAAAGCGCTTGTAACCAACGCACTTCTACAGTGACACGAGCATGAATTAAACCAAACTCAGAAAGAAAAGGGCGTAGCGCATCACATTTGCTGGCATAACGTCCATCTAATGGTGATAGTGCGGTTAAAGCGTTCATAACGATTCCTTAATGTTGGAATAAACATAAAACAAAAAATAATCTCTTTACAGCCTTAGATGACTTGGTACTGTAAACGAGCAAGTGCCTGAATATCCTGTAGCAATTTACGTTTGCTAAAAATCATGTTCCACGAACTACCACCGAGTTGTCGCCATAAATGGGCCATTTGCAAGCCAGTAAACAAACAAGCACGGATGCGGTTAGTGTGATTGGTATCTTTAAATGCTTCTGCATTACCACGAACGAGAATGCGAGGGTTAATCTGCCCAGCAGTATCAACATAAGTCTGAGCCAAATTGGCTAAAATGCTTGGGTGTAAGTAGTTATTATCAAAAAAAGAAAGCTGTTTTAAGATCTTTTGCTGAGCTTTTTCAATGATTGCGACGTATTCAGGATTGCTATAGACCTTCTTTTCTAATTGCAAAAGGGACATCGCATATGACATTGGAAGCTTGGCAGTTCCCATTTTCGGAAGACGAGATTTGGGCATATTTGTAAAAGGTTGAGTAATACAATTTTCGAGGGTTTTAAGCCCCAAAGAAATATCTGCCAACTGATTAAAAAAATCTAATGTTTGAACACCATTGTTGACTGTAGGGCGAATATTTAAACTCGCTTTGATTAACAGCTCAAAATAGAAGTTACCACTTTCACCAATACTCTGCTGACCAGTTAAAGCTGTCATGTGCGTGAGCTGGGTAGCCTGAAATACCCCAGCCAAGGCAAGGGCACGGTTTTGGCGAACATTCAAGGCTTGTGATTGTTGAAATGGTAACTCCACCATGTCATTCATTCCCTTAAATAAAATTTGGTGTAGGGGCATTTGTATGGTGAATGACACCCCCGCCTAAGCAAACTTCATCTGAATAAAATACAACGCTTTGACCCGGTGTAACAGCACGCTGAGGATCATCAAACTCAACTCGTACACCGTGTTCACTATTTTCATCAATAAAAACTGTACATGTCTGATCAGGTTGGCGATAGCGTGTTTTAGCTGTACAGCGTAAACCTTCAACAGGAATATTCTGTTCACCCGCCACCCAGTCAATTGACTCACTCCAAAGCTGTGTGCTTTGCATGAGAGGGTGTTCATGTCCCTGACCAATAACGAGGCGATTATTGGCAATATCTTTATGTAGTACGAACCATGCACCTTCCGCTGCACCCTTCAAACCACCTAGACCAATTCCGCCACGTTGACCGAGCGTATAGTACATCAGACCGTGATGTTCACCAACTTCTTTACCTGTATCAAGTACAATTTTTCCAGGTTGAGCGGGCAAATATTGTTTAAGGAAGTCATTAAATCGACGTTCGCCAATAAAACAGATTCCTGTAGAGTCTTTTTTCTTGGCTGTAGCAAGATCAAGTTCTTCAGCAATTCTGCGGACTTCTGGTTTTTCAATCTCACCTACTGGAAATAGGGTTTTGTTAATTTCTTTACCATGAACAGCATGCAAGAAATAAGTTTGGTCTTTGTTATTGTCTACACCACGTAATAATGGTGCGTAGGCTTCGCCTTTCGAGTTATATGCAGTTTCACCACGGCGAGCATAATGACCAGTCGCGATAAAGTCTGCACCTAAAGTCATGGCATGATCTAAAAATGCGCGGAATTTAATTTCTTTATTGCATAAAATATCTGGGTTTGGGGTGCGTCCAGCTGCATATTCAGCTAAGAAAAGTTCAAACACGCGATCCCAATATTCCATAGCAAAGTTTGCTGTATGGAGTTTAATACCGATTTTATCCGCTACTGCTTGAGCATCGGCTAAATCTTCCATTGCCGTACAGTATTCCGTGCCGTCGTCTTCCTCCCAGTTCTTCATGAAAAGACCTTCAACTTGATATCCTTGTTGAAGTAAAAGTGCTGCAGAAACAGAAGAGTCTACACCACCAGACATACCGACGATGACACGTTGTTGCATAGGACTAGGCATCCAAATGAGAAGTTAATGAGGGAGAGAAAGGGTGCTCATAAATAAGCGATAAAGGATAACGGTGGCCTTTTATGGCATCTTCAACTGCTTTGAGCACGAGTGGACTACGAGCACGAGCAGATTCTTTGAGCTCATCTGGTGTCATCCACACAGCAGCTACAATATCTGTATCGAGTTGAGGATTATTTTCAACTTGAGTCACATGTGCTAGAAAACAGAAGCGGTAATAGGTACGATCCGGAAACATGGGCGGGGTATACGTATAAATACCAAGCAAGGCATCAATTTCAACATGATGACCTGTTTCTTCAAGTGTTTCTCGAATAGCGGCTTCTGTTAATGACTCACCGCATTCCACATGACCAGCAGGTTGGTTAAATACTGTGTGTACAAAACCTTCGCTATGTTCTTCAACAAAAAGATAGCGTCCGTCTTTTTCTACGACTGTAGCAACAGTGACATGAGGAGTCCATGCGGCCATAAAAAAGCACCATGATTTAAAAGACGTATGATACGAAATTTAGGGGTTTTTGGCTATGGTGATCTGCTAAACGATATGAGCAATACTACAAAACAATATCGTTTAAAAAATCAGAATTTTATTGCTGAAATTTCATAGAGCTAATTAATCTTGCTCTGCTTGAGCCGCTTTATGATTATTTTGTACTTTTACATAATGCCTTGCCGAATAAGGAAGAAATGCTAGTTCTTTTTCGGTTAGCGGTCGCACTTGTTGTACAGGGCTTCCTACATATAGATAACCACTTTTTAAGACTTTGCGCGGTGGAACTAAACTTCCTGCACCAATCATTACATCATCTTCAATAATCACGTCATCTAAAATAACAGTATTGATTCCGATTAAAACTCGGTTGCCAATGGTACAGCCATGCAAAGTCACATGATGTCCAACCGTCACATCTTCACCAATAATAAGAGGTGAGCCATTAGGTTTTGCATCATTTTTATGACTAACGTGCAACATACAATGGTCTTGTACATTACTATTTTTACCAATTTGAATACTATTTACGTCACCACGAATGACGGCAAAAGGCCAGACAGAAACGTTTTCGGCTAAGCTGACTTCACCGACTACAACGGCCATGTCATCAATATAACATGTTGTATCAACTTGAGGACGGTGTTCAAGATAAGGACGTATGTTCTTTGCCATGAGTAGTATCAAAATAAAATTTAGATGAATTATAAAATAAAAAAGCACTCAGGCTAAATAGCATGAGTGCTTAATTCAACTATTCAAAAATTAGAATAAGTTGCTGAAGAATTGTTTAACATGGTCGATTAAGCGTGCAAAGAATCCTGCTTCTTCAACTGGTTTTAATGCTACTAATGGCTTTTCAGCAATTACTTTGCCGTCAAGGCTAGCAACAAGTTTGCCCACAACTTGGCCTTTTTGAAGCGGTGCATTTAAGTTAGGTTGAACAACTAACTGTGTTTTAATGCCGTTAGCTTTGCCTTTAGGCATAGTCACGCTAAAGTTTTCAGCCAGACCAATTTGAACTTCGTCTTCTTTACCAAACCACACTTTTGCTTTCGCAAGAACTTGATTGGCTGGTTGAATATTTGCAGTTTCAAAGTTTGCAAAGCCCCAAGACAATAATGTACGCGTTTGGTTGGCACGTTCATTAACGCTATCCGTTCCGAAAATAACGGAAATGAGACGCATCGGACCACGTTTGCTTGACGTTGTTAAGCAGTAACCCGCTTCATCAGTATGGCCTGTTTTTAAACCATCTACGCTTGGGTCTGTGTAAAGCAAGGCATTACGGTTACCTTGTTTAATGCCGTTAAACGTAAATTCTTTTTCAGAGTAGATTGGGTAATATCTTGAGCTGTCTTTAATAATATGTTGCGCTAAAACAGCCATATCTTTAGCACTTGAATAATGACCTTCTGCCGGTAAACCAGTTGAGTTCATAAACTGGGTATTTGTCATACCGATACGTTTTGCTTCCTGATTCATCATGTGCGCAAACGTGCCTTCATTTCCGGCAATATGTTCAGCCATTGCTTTTGATGCATCATTACCTGACTGAATAATGATACCGCGAAGCATTTCTAGAACAGTCGCTGTACCATTTAAAGGAACATACATACATGATTCAGAGCTGCTTCCTTTACACCATGCAGACTCGTTCATACGAACCTGCTCATTTTCAGTCAGTTCACCTTTTAATAATTTTTGTTCAATGATGTAGCTTGTCATCATTTTTGTCATTGAAGCAGGTGCAAGCTTTTCGTTTTCATTTTTAGAAGCGAGAATTTGTCCTGTCTCATAATCCATTAATACATAAGACTTATTATTTAATTCTGGCGGAGCTGATAAGACAGTTGCTGCATAAGAAAAACTTGGTAAGAGGAGGAGTGCAGCAATAGCGCTTTTTCGAGTCATTCTAGGTAATTCCAATATCTTGTATGAAGCAGAAGAACCTAGCATTTTAGGATAAAGCAAAGCCGACTTCTATGGGGGAAGTCGGCTTTTTCAAACAGTATTGTAACTCAAGAGTTTTTTACTAATTTAGTTTTGCGATTGATAAGCTTTCACGTCTTGACAAACTAATGTGTTTTGCTCGTTACCAGCAGCTTTTGCATCATTACGCGCTTCTTTTAAGACTTTCTTGAAACTTTTGTCTTTAGCACGTTTCTCTAAAGCTGCAACTGGATCGGCTTCATTTGGTAAATAGTCTTTTACTAAACGTTCATAACCTTGAGCAAAATCAGCATCTTTTTTGCCAATAAGGCTTGGGCAAATTTCAGAAAGTACTTGAATTGCAGCTAATTCTTCAGGAGTTATAGTTTGCTGTGGAGTTACTTCAACAACATTTTCATTTTCGGTTTTCTTTTCAGCTGTTTTCTTCTTATCAGCAGCAAAACCAACTGTTGCCATGCTCATAAGTAAAACCAAAGAGAGCGATTGAACTAAGCTTTTCTTCATAAACATCGATAACCCAAAATAAAATTTTTAAATATGTCGATAGCTTAACCAATTTAGACGTTAAAAAAATGGAAAAAATGTATTGTTATGTTGGTTTTCTGCTTAATACCAAGCAGAAAACCTCAGTAAATAAACCTCTACTCTAAACGAGCAAAAATCTATCCTTTATAGTTGACGATCTCTTCACAGAGTTCATGTTGCTCATGATGGTCCATTTGTTTTGAAGCTTGACGTGCTTCATTTAACAGGGTTTTAAACTCTGCATCATTTTGTAGAGCAGAGAGGGTAATTGATTTATTCGAATACCCTTGAAGATACGTTGTGATAATTTTTTGAGTATTTGACTCAAGTTTTTTATTTGTCCCTACGAAAGCTGGACAAATTTCCTGTAAGACTTGCGTTGCCGCAATATCATCTTTAATTAAGCTATCAGCTTCTTGTGTTGAGATATCCTCATCTGCAAAAACCGCTTGCGTACACAATGTGATACTGATCCCCAATACCTGAAAAAAAGGAGCAAAAGTTTTCATTTTTTCACAATTTTATAATGCTATGGAGGCATAAATATATATAATTCAACAAATAATTCAATTGTGAAAACCTTTAGGTTTATTTGTAGAGAAAGATTTTAGTGAATATTTTGATAGCGAATGATGACGGTGTTTTTGCGCCAGGTATACAGGCTTTAGCTGAAGCATTAAAACCGCTTGGACGTGTGGTTGTGGTTGCACCAGAAAGTGAAAGAAGTGGTTTTTCAAGTGCATTAACATTAGATCGACCATTGCGCCCAATTCAAATTGCCGAAGATGTATGGGCAGTGAATGGTACGCCAGCAGATTGTGTTTATTTATCTATGAATGGTTTGTTTGATTTCGAATTTGACTTGGTCGTAAGTGGAATCAATAGTGGCGCGAACTTGGGTGATGATGTTTTATATTCTGGAACAGTCGGTGCTGCATTTGAAGGGCGTTTAATGAAGCAACCTGCAATTGCTGTTTCTTTAGCTGGTCCTGATGTACGCGCTTATAATGTTAAAGAAGATTATGCTCAGGCTGCACAGTGGGTACATGATTTTATTGCAAGCGGATTGCCAGCTTTGCCTCCACGACACATCTTTAATATCAATATTCCTGATGTGCCGAAGTTAAAAGGAGCACAAATTACGTATCAGGGACGCCGTGCTCAATCTAAACCTATTACTAGCCATGTCGACCCAAGAGGACGCCAAGTTTACTGGATTGGATTAGCAGGCGAGGCGGTTACAGATCCTGAGCGTGTTTCAAGCCAGATTCAATCGGATTTCTTTGCGGTAGCAAACGGTTATGTCAGTGTTACACCTATTCAGATGGATGCTACAAATTACGCCGTTTTAGAAGACCTTCAGGTCAGTTTGAGTCAATAATTGAGCTCGAATGTTATAACTTTGTGAATAAAGAAAAAGAGGAACGTGTTTCCTCTTACTTTTTTGGTACTCTTAGCCGAAATGATTTGTAGCATTTAGTGAGGGAGATCAATGCATTTAATTGGGCAACAAAACAGAGTGCATATCCAAAAAGACAAAATAATGAAAATTATGTTGTTGTCTGCGGTTGTAGGTTTTACCGTAGCTATGGCAGGTTGTGCTTCTAAACCACAAATTAATAATAGTTCTCGCTATGCAATGGCTCCTAACTATTACACAGTTCGTTCAGGTGATACTTTAAGTGGTATCGCAATGCGTTATGGTCTGGACTACATCAGTATTGCCGAAATGAATGATATTCCTGCGCCATATCGTATTTATGTCAATCAATCGTTACGTTTGAAGAAAGGTTCATCACCAAGAACGGTATCTACACAAGTCATGGCGCAGCCTGAGCAAATCAAGCGTCAAACGATTGCTTTGCCAACTACACAGCCTGTGACTCCAGTAACACAGCCGTCTACTGTACCGTCAACAAATACGACAGTGGCATCAGTTGCACCAAATTCGAGCTTACGTTGGATAAAACCGACGAATGGACCAGTGATTCAAGGGTTTAATTTGGCAAATAATGTCAAGGGAATCCGTTATGGTGGAAATCAGGGTGACCCTATTTATGCCGCAGCCGATGGTCAAGTTGTCTATGCAGCTGATGGCTTAAAAGAATACGGAAATCTGGTTTTAATTAAGCATATTGACGGATATATCAGTGCGTATGCCCACAATAGCAAGATGTTTGTGAAAAGCGGTGATAATATAACTGCTGGACAAAAAATTGCCGAAATGGGATCTACTGGCGCATCTCAAGTCATGCTCGAGTTCCAGATTCGTTTGGATGGAAAACCGATTAATCCTGTAAATCTTTTACCAAAATAGCTAATGCAAAAAACTTAGGTTTCCTCGTATAATGTAATTGGTTGCTTTCATTACAACAATAAGCATTTTTTATAAATTTAAAATTAGATTCGAGGAAACCTATGTTAGATCAGCTTCGTGCGATGGGTGTTTTCGCTTGTGTGGTTGAAAAAAGTTCATTTAGTGGTGCGGCACGTGAATTAGGAATTACAACAAGTGCGGTGAGTCAGCAGATACGCTCGCTTGAGCATGAAATGGATGTAACTCTATTACATCGCTCCACTCGTAAACTTAGTTTGACAGAAGCCGGACAGGCTTTTTTTTCAAGCTGTCAAGAGATGTTGGCGGCTGCTGAAAGGGGAAAAATCCGAATTAATGAATTGAGGGATGACTTAATCGGGGATTTGCGTATTGCGACAACTCCTGATTTGGCAGTTCAACACCTCATTCCTGCATTATCTCACTGGATGTCGGCTCATCGCGGTTTATCGGTGCATTTTGAAGTTGGGCATCGTTATATCGATTTAATTGAAGAGCGAATTGATATTGCAGTCCGCATGAGTTCTACTCCTGTAGAAGAAAGTAGCTCTATCATTCCGTTGGCCTTTGTAGATCAGATTTTGATTGCTTCTCCTAGTTATCTCAATCAGTCTAGTCCAATTGTGCATCCTAATGATTTAAGAGATCATGAATTGTTGTCGATTAATGTCATGAATGACTCACGCCATTTCAATTTTCAACATGTCAAAACAGGTGAAACACTCAATATTGAAATGCAAAGCCGTTTGCAGAGTAATAATTTACAAGTTGCAAAAGCGTTATGTCAGCAAGGGCACGGTATTGCACGAATTTTATATTTGGATGCTCAGAAAGAACTAAAAAATGGTTCTTTGATTGAACTCATGCCAGATTGGAAATTACCAACGTTTACATTGTATGCAGAAGTTGCCAAGCATGATCAGCAACCAATGAAAATTCAACGTTGTGTTGAAGCACTTAAACAATATTTTAGCCAGTTAGCAGGAGGACGAGCGATTCAGATCGTTCGTTAATTTTGCAAGTCTAAAAGTAAAAGGGCCTGTATTTTACAGGCCCTTTTTTATTACTTCTGTTTTAATGTAGCTACTTCTTCTGCATTTTCTTGTGGCAGATCGTCAGCTGTAAGTTCTTCATGCTTCTTAATTTTTTTCTTATTTTTCTTTTTCTTTTTTGGCTCTTCTTCAATTTCAGCACCATCTTCAATGGCTTGCCAATATTCAAGTTGTTCCATTACTGCTGCATAAATTGAATTTTTGCTGTATTTACCCTTCTTATCGAGCGTACCGACTGGACGAGCCATTAAAATTTCAAGTGCTTGATCAATCGTATCAATTGCATGGATATGGAATTGACCGCTGCGAACAGCATCAATAACATCTTGACGTAACATCAAATGCTGCATGTTTTGACGAGGAATAATAACACCTTGCTTACCTGTCAGACCTTGTAGTTTACATGCATCATAAAACCCTTCAATTTTTGCATTTACGCCGCCAATAGGTTGAACTTGTCCTAATTGGTTCATCGAGCCGGTAATTGCCCATGATTGATCAATTGGTATTTGGCTAATTGCAGAAATCAACGCTGAAAGCTCAGCAACAGTTGCACTATCGCCATCAACTTGACCATAGCTTTGCTCAAATGCAAGCGCAGCGGAGAAGTGTAAAATCTGTTCACGACCAAAGTGAGCTTTCAAGAAGCTAGACATCAGCAGCACGCCTTTCGCATGAAGTGAGCCACCAAGTTCTACACTACGTTCAATATCAAGAATATCACCGCCACCTTGATAAACAGATGCCGTTAAACGAGAAGGCAAACCAAATTCAACATCCGCATAATGAATGACGGAGAGGGCATTGATTTGACCTAAACGGTATCCCGACGTTTCGATTAATTGTGTACCACGTGAAAGATCTTGCCAGTAAAGCTCTCTTAAATAGCCTAAGCGATATTGGCGATGTTGTAGAGCGAGGTTGATGTGCTGGTCGGTTACCAGCTTCTCATTCGCTTTAAATGCATGATGATGTGCTTCGCGAATAAGATCGCCTAGAGTTGAAGCATGCAACGACAGTGAACTTTGGTCTTCAGCCTGACGACTTGAATCAGTAAGTAAAGCGGCTAAAGCACTGCGATCAAACGGAAGCAATTTATCCGCTTGTACATAGTCAGCAATGAGCTGCATGTAGGCTTGTTCATTTTCGTCATTACGTTGTAATGTATCAGTAAAATCTGCACGAATTTTAAATACACTACCAAGCTCTGGTTCTACTTCCAAAATTTCATAATAAATTTCAGGTTCTGCCATAAGAACCACTTTAATATCAAGTGGAACCGCAGCAGGTTCTATCGAGATAGAGCCTGTTAAGGTTAGCATATGTTCAAGAGAAGATAACTTGAGTTGGCCTGATTTTAAGGCACGCTTTAAACCTTGCCATGCATAAGGCTGTTCGAGTAATTGCTCGGCCTCAAGCATTAAAAAACCACCATTCGCTTGATGTAGAGCACCTGGACGAATGAGAGTGAAATCTGTAGTAATTGTGCCGTTATGGGTAAGCTGTTCAACGTGGCCGAGTAAATTATAGTGCGTTGGAAAGTCTTCAAAAATAACAGGAGCGCCGCTATTTGGTTTATTTGCAACAATCACATTGGCTTGATAACGTGCTGGAACACGATTGAACATTGATGGAGTAAAATCATCTTCATCTTGTTCTAAGATCAGTTCAACATTATCAATAATATCTTGGGCATATTGTTTTAAATAATCTTCAAGTCCTTTAACTTGACCATATTTATTTAAAATAAGCTCCATTCTTGGCATAACGACTTGCGTTGCAATATCCCGATTTAACACAGACACTTTGTCACGTGCATCATCTTCTAAATCACCTAAATGTAGACCAAGGCGATCTAGCTTTTTATCCATATAGCGAATATTGGCCGCAATTTCAGCGCGTTGCTTACTATTTAATGCATCAATATCTGTTTGGGTAAGTTCTTGAACCTGATCATCTTTGACGTGTACAGGAACAAAACCGTGTTTCTCATTACGAGAAATGAGTTTTAAATCGAGCTCTTCGCCTTCTTTGGTTAGTTCAACAAGCGCTTGTTGTTGTACATCACCTGTTTCCTGACGGATACGTTCAATACGATTGTGATAAGTCTCTGCACTAAAACGGCGTTCAAGTTGTTTTAAAATAATTTGCCAAGTTTGGTCATGTGCCTGTTGAAACTTAGTTCCTTGACCTGCTGGAAAGCGTAGGGCAATAGGTTGACGTGCTTGTTTGAAATTATAGACATACACCCAGTCATCAGGCGTTGGCATTGTTTTAGCGTGTTGCTGTAACAAACGTTTAATCATGGTACGTTTGCCTAAACCAGCAGTTCCTACTGCAAAAATGTTATAGCCTGAGTAGGGTAAAGAAATTCCCGCCTCTACAGATGCTTTGGCACGATCTTGACCTAAAAAGTTATTAAGAGGTTTGATGCGTTTAGTTGAAGCTGGAATTTTTTCAAAATCGGGGATATGTGTAAGTTGTTCAGGTTTTAAAACGGTTTTATCTAAGGTCATTTTTATATCAGGTTGCTCAAAAGCTGAAGGAAATGCATTTACTGTGACGTTTGTGGTGGTTGTTTTAGCGAGTGATAAAGTTGAAATAGTCACTTGATCAAGTTTTTGTGTCACTGTTGATATCCAGCAAAAGAAAACGAAGGTTGAAGCCTAAAGGTATACAGGTTTAGCATAAAATATCAAGCAAACTTGCGGTTTTTATCGCCAAAACAAAAATGTTTGCATAAAGAATCTTGAAAGCAATTGTAAGAAGGGTTTGAATAGGCACATTTATAATTTATGGAAAATAAAAAACGAATGACCACACAAGCTTCGGGTTGGGTCTCGGCTTTTAAAGCGTTTTTAGATCGCCGTGCATTAATTATGCTGTTTCTGGGTTTTTCTGCCGGAATTCCAATTTTATTAATTTTCTCTAGTCTCTCTTTATGGCTTGGAGAGGCGGGCATTGATAAAAGTGCAGTCACTTTTTTTAGTTGGGCGGCTCTAGGTTACTCTTTTAAGTTCGTTTGGGCTCCTCTTATTGATGAGTTACCTGTACCAGTCTTAACTAAAATGTTAGGACGAAGACGAGCTTGGTTGTTAATTGCACAGTGTTTAATCGTTCTTGCTATTTGTATTATGGCTTTCTCGGACCCAGCTTTAGGTCAGAGTTATCTGGTTCAAATGGCAGTGGGTGCAGTGTTGCTTGGTTTTTCAGCAGCAACACAAGATATTGTAATTGATGCCTATCGTATTGAACTAGCAGAAACAGAAATGCAAACCGTGTTGGCATCTACCTATAATGCTGGTTATCGAATCGGCATGATTGTGGCTGGAGCAGGGGCATTATTTCTAGCTGCACATTTAGGGACTGCTAAAGGTAATTACATTTACGAAGCTTGGAAAATGACTTACTTAACCATGGCAGCGGTTATGTTAGTCGGTATTGTAACGACTTTGCTCGTTCGTGAACCTCAGGTAAATCGTGTCTATAAAAACTATAAGAGTAGTGATTATTATCGCTTGGTGTTCGTGTTTTTTGTTGCCGTTATTTCATTTGTAGTCACCTATATTTATTCTGGGCAGATTACAGATGCAATCTCACAAGCTGGAAATATAAAAGATAACGCGGCACTGTTTGGCTTAGAAGCTTTAAGATTTTTAACGGCTACAGCTTGCGCCATTTTTGTGGGTTATTTACTGGTTAAATTTGGTGTAGTTAATCAGCAAATGGCGAAAGAAACGTGGATTGCACCCATTTTAGATTTCTTTAAACGTTATGGTGTCAAACTTGCCTTAGTCTTATTACTTCTCATTGGTTTTTTCCGTATTTCAGACATTATTGCTGGTGTCATTTCCAATGTGTTTTATCAAGATCTGAACTTTAGCAAAGAAGAAATTGCCGAAGCAGTCAAAATCTATGGTGTGCTATTCAGTTTAGTCGGTGGATTCTTAGGGGGACTTTTAGCACAGCGCATAAACATTATGAAGCTGATGTTTGTGGGTGCGGTGTTAGCAAGTTCTACTAATCTCATTTTTATTGGGCTCGTAAAATCTGGTCAGCCATTAGATATGGTTGATGTAAAAGTTGGTGGTCAAAGCTATCAAGTTAAACCAGATGAAGTAGGCTTATGGAAATTAGAAGTTCCAAGTTCTGCTTTTAGCGGAACAAAACAAATTGAAGTAAAAGCTGCTTATGCTGCACAAAATACTGTGCCGCCTGTGGTGCGTACTCAGCCGTTACTGACCACCGAATTGGCAAAATCACCTCTACAAATTTTACCTGTTATGGGAAATGATCAGGTTTCATTAAAAGATGGAGAGGGAAGTGTTGTCGTTCGAGGCCAATACTTTGGACAAGCTTTAACTCCTGCACAAAAAATTATAATTAGTCTTGATGGACAAAATTTTGATGCAAAAATGACTGACCAAAAAGGTGTTTTTAGTACGACAATCGATGCGAAAAAATTAGTAGCATCAACTAGTAAAGAGCTTAAGGTCGCTGTAGTAGAGGGCGAACAGAAAATACTTTCTGCATCTCATCCATATGCGGTGAGTGCGAATCTAAAAGCGACAAGTGAATTAGATGTGAATATTGAGCCGCTCCCTTACATCGATCCTCTTTCTGGCCAAACAGTTGAAGTCAGCGGTAAGGTAATTAAACCATATAGTTCTTTATGGCTCTATTTTGCCATTATTGTCGACAACTTAGCTTCTGGCTTGGCTGGTGCAGCATTTATTGCATTCCTTTCAAGTTTAACGAGTGTGTCATTTACAGCTGTTCAATATGCGATCTTTAGTTCACTCATGACGCTCACACCAAAACTTTTGGGTGGATATTCAGGTACCATAGTGAGTAATATTGGCTATCCAAAGTTCTTTTTGATGACCACTCTTATTGGTATTCCAATCTTGATTTTAGTGGTTTGGGTTGGAAAGCTTTTAAAAGATCATCAAACTCATGAATCAGAAAAGGCAGGTGAATAAACATGCGAATGCTTCATACAATGTTGCGAGTAGGCAATTTAGAACAATCTTTAAAGTTCTATACCGAAGTATTAGGAATGAAGTTACTTCGTAAGCGTGATTATGAAGAAGGGCGCTTTACACTGGCATTTGTTGGTTACGGTGATGAAGAAACCAATACAGTGCTTGAGCTTACCCATAACTGGGATACATCAAGTTATGAGTTAGGCAATGCCTATGGTCATATTGCGATTGGTGTTGACGATGCCTATAAAGCGTGTGAAGAAATTAAAGCACGTGGTGGTAAAGTTGTGCGTGAAGCAGGCCCAATGAAAGGTGGTGTGACCGTTATCGCATTTGTTGAAGATCCAGATGGTTATAAAATCGAGTTGATTCAACAAGATGCTAATGCGACAAATAACTAAAAATTGACTATGATACTTTAAGATTTAGGTCTTAAAAGTCTAGCTTTATTTTTTTAGCCCAGTATGATGAACGTTTGACCAGATGGTCAATTTATCAACTGGGTTTTTTATTATCTAAAATAATCATAGGATGTGGCTATGTTGAAGTTATTGGCACTTGATCGATTTACAATTTTGTTAGTTGGAATGGTACTGCTAGCAACATTTTTTCCAGTCAGTGGTCAAGCAGCGCAATATTTCAATACACTGACTACTGTCGCGATTGCAATTTTATTCTTTTTGCATGGTGCAAAGCTGTCTCGTGAGGCTGTAATTGAAGGCGTTTTGCATTGGAAAATGCATTTACTTGTCTTCGCATTTACTTTTTTTATTTTCCCCGTACTTGGTTTGTTAGCTAAACCGATTCTGTTACCTCTACTCGGCCAGCAGCTGTACTGGGGTTTTCTGTTTATGTGCTTTTTACCCTCTACAGTTCAATCTTCTATTGCATTTACATCAGTTGCAAAAGGGAATGTGGCTGGAGCGGTCTGTAGCGCATCTTTTTCAAATTTGATTGGTATGTTTATTACACCAGTGTTGGTGAGCTTTTTTATTTTAGGCCAAAGCCAACATGGGTTCGATCCGACTGCTTCAATTATACAAATTACCTTGTTGCTGTTAGTGCCGTTTATTTTAGGGCAAATATTACGTCCTTATATTTTTCCTTATATGGCAAAAGTCCCAAGTATCGTTAAAGCATTCGATCAAGGCTCAATTTTGATGGTGGTGTATGGCGCATTCAGTGGGGCAGTCGTTGCAGGTCTTTGGCATCAGGTGAACTGGAAAACCTTACTTATTTTAGTCGTTGCTTGTTCAGTTCTTTTAACAGTCATTATGTTATTAGCACTGTATTTACCTCGTGCTTTTGGATTTAACCGCGCAGATCAAGTTACGGTTTTCTTTTGTAGCTCAAAAAAGACATTAGCAAGTGGTGTGCCGATGGCGCAAATCTTATTTATTGGCCAGCCTTTAGGCATGATTGTGTTACCTATTATGATTTTTCACCAAATCCAGTTAATGGTTTGTGGGGTCATTGCAAATTACTGGGCTAAATCTAAAGATTAATTCGCAAATAAAAATTATTTGGCGTATAATCTTGTCCACTTGTTGTGCTTAGCTCTAACCCTAGGGGTTTCGGTGAGCCAAAAGAATGGTCTGTTGTGGTGTTGATCTGCTCATTTTGAGCTTTCCTCGATTTATATTGAGAGTGATCAATTGCGATAACAGCTTAAGCCTTTCTAAATTAGGAGTAATCGACGATGCGCGCCGATATTCACCCAAAATATGCAACATTAGTAGCAACTTGTTCTTGCGGTAACGTAATCGAAACTCGTTCTGCTTTAGGTAAAGACACTATCTACCTTGACGTATGTTCAGCTTGCCACCCTTTCTACACTGGTAAGCAAAAGAATGTAGACACTGGTGGTCGTATCGACAAATTCAAACAACGTTTCTCTGGTATGTCTCGCTCTATCAAGCGTTAATACTGCAAAACGAAACAAAAAACGGGCTTTATGCCCGTTTTTTGTTTATGAACGACAAGACCACTATTGGTCTTGTACGTCTGTTAATCGATCAAGTCTTTTCTGGAAATAACGACCTTGTAAGAAACGTGCTTCCACATTCCACGCGTTAGCAAATAAGTTCATATCATTAAGATCAGCAAGTAAAATCCCTACAGGTTTTACAGTCAAATAATTTAGAATCTTTTCTTGTAATTGCACTAAACCAGCATCTGAGTTTAATAGCTCTGTCTTCTTCGATTGCAATTTTAAATATTGAACATCAAGTTGTTGCAATATCGATTCACTATACATAGAAGATGTGAAATCCCGAATTGAAATTTCTGCGCCGTGTTGTCGTAAGCGGGCTATGAGTTGCTGCGCAATTGCAAGGTGTGGCTGAATCGCTTGCTCTGAAAATTGTAAAATCAATGGGCTTTCTTGCTTACTACCAATAATGGTGAGTAATTTCGAAATGAGTTCAGGGGCTGATTTATCTTTGAGTAAGATATCAATATTTAAGTTAATAATCAGCTTGGCTTTCGGATACTGCGTAATGAAATTATGTAGCTGCTTACAAGCCTCGACTAAAATCCAACGGTCTAATTGAATCGAAAGTTCACTATCATCTCGCAAAGCGGCTAAATCATTTAAATCATGCCACTGTTCATCTGCAATAAAACCACTCGTCACTTCGTAGTTATGGGTTTCTTGATCATGCTTATCATAAATCTGCTGATATTTTAAATGAATTTCACCCCGTGCCAGCTGTTGCTTTAACTGCTGCAATAGTGGTGAGGGCATTGGAGCATCAACATCTTGAAGGCTTAAATCAAGTGACAGAGAAGAGTGGGTAGGTTCAGAAGGGATAATATCGATTGTTGGCGTTAGCTCAATTTCTGGCTTGGCCTTAGGTAACGCTTGCTGATTTGTTTGATCAAGAAGCTTTGCAAAGCAAGCTTCATTTAATGGTTCTGTAATTTGCACATAACTCAGTTTGAATTGTACTGAGTAATTAAGTTCATTAACCGTTAATAAATGCTCTTTTTGCAAACTTTGCAGACTAGCCAATTGGGAGTTAAGGACTGTACTGTTTTCTGCTTGCAAAACGCCAAGATACGCTCCAAGTTCAAGATTGAAAATCGGCATTTGAGCCTGTTCTTTCAAGAAACTTTGCAACTGATTAAAATATTGTCCGGGTGTTTGCCAGTCTAGTTGAAACACTCGTTCTGGGCACTGATTTAGTCTGAATAAAACCAATGCATTTGCTTGAGCTGGATGTGTTGATATTTGTCGATTAATTTGTTGCCAAGGCGCAGTTGCCCCGTAACTTTTTTCAGAAAATGCTGTATTTGCCGGTGTTTGTAAATCCAGTTGATAGTCAATGGTTAACTGTACGGCGTCTTCTTCCTGACTCGGAATAAATTCAAGTTTTAAAGCATTATTACCTGAAATTGCTGCATGTTGACTCTGGATTTCAAAACGTGCCTGATCAAATTGACCTAATGAAATCTTCTTAAATCTTTGTTTAAAAATATTTAAATCATTGGGTTGTAAAACATCTAAGATGGGTAGGCCAATAATCTCTTCTTCTTGCTTAAAGCCAAAAAGGTTGAGGTATTCTGTATTTGCCTTAACGTGCATGCCTTCTTGAAAGAGGGCAACTGCTTTATGGCTGTTATTAACCAGTGTTTGTGTATGAGAATGAATAGTTTCCAATTCATTGGTCAGACGTTGCTCAGTTTGCAATAAGTGGCTATACGACAAGGTCCGAATGAGCGTGATGTAAAAATAATCTAATGGCTCTAATGGAACTACGTCATAGATACCTTTATGAATATAGGTTTGATATTGCTGAGGTTGATAATCTTCAGGTTGCAATAATAAAACAGGTAAATGTGGCTGCTCAGATGCTTGAATAAGGGAGAGTGTTTGTTCAATTTTTAGGTCATAAGCACGACCAAAAATAATAGCATCCCAAGGCGTATTTAACTGTTTTTCGAAACTTTTTAGATCATCAAGTAATAAAGCATGAACTTGATAATTATTCCCCAATAATAAATTTAAAATCTGGTTATAACGTAGCTGGTTGTCATCAATAATGAGTAAACGTGTTTCAGTACGTTTTAACTTCTTAGATAATAAAGAGTTTCTCACTTTAGTGCTTCCCATAAATCTTGACTGCTAGAGTTGCTATTCTTTTTCATCATGAACTGATCAAGCAGATTTTGTTGCTGCTCATTCAGAAGTTCGAAATGAAATTGAATAAAACTTTGAGTAATGAGTTGTGCTTTGAGTAGATACACTTTGATTTCTTCTGTCCCCAATCGTAAATGAATTGTTTGTTGCTCTCTAAAAATTTGTGACCCCGGTAAAATCAACGTATTTTGTATTTCTTCTAGATTTTGTGTTTGTAGTAATAGTGCAGGATGATAATTGCGTGTATGACGCTCTGCTTGAACATGCACTGCACAAGGGAACATCGCTTGTGACAAAATCTCTAGACCTAACTCTAGAGATTTCTCTGTCGACTGTTTAATCCAGCGGATTACGCCGCCGCGCCATTGTCCATGCAAAGTTTCTTTAACTAAAATATATTCACCGGTTCTTAAATTTTTCGGTGCTTCCCCAGACCATTTAATACGATATCCATTGACACTAATATCGAGAACAGTGGTTTGATAAATGGTTTTGCTTTCACGACTTAAGCGTTGGTAGGATGTGGTTTGTTGGTCTTTTTTCTCTAAATTTGATAAAACTTTAGACTCACTTTGTAAGTTGTAGTTATTGTTGAGTTGTAGCGTTTCTTCAAAGTTTTTTGCTTTGGCAAGATAGAAATGAGCTGTACTTAAACCGAAACAAATTTGTAGCTCTGCATTGTACTCATAACGTTCGTGACGACGTTGAGCAGTTGTACCCAAAATCGTTTGTACATGAAACTTTAAAGCTGGGCTTAAATAAAACTTTTCATTTTTAGAAATATATTGCGCATTTTTATGCATGGTTGCAGTGACATGCTCAAGTAAAGCCTGTGTGCCTATAAAAATGCTTGGACTGAAATTAGAGCTGCGTTTGGTGTTATAGACCGGCGGATGGTCTTTACTTGGGTCGACCACATATTTGGTTAAGGCAGTATCTTTCGGCAAAATATGAATCATTCTTGCCCAGTCAAAACTACATTGAAATAAGGCCTGAATTTCTGATTGGCGAATCTGGTTCGTATTTAAAATATCGAGCAAAATTAGCTGAGCATAAGCTTGGGTAATATTTGCTAGAGGGTGGTGGATACCCTGAATATGATTAATATTGATGAGATGATATTTGTGTTGAACAGCGGTTTCGTAGAGCTGATGTGCAACTAGCCACTGTCCTTTAAGAGGCTCACTATAAAGCATATGCTGCTGATATAAGAGACTCGTTAATTGTTGTAGGGCATGAAAAGTCGATAAGGTACGTGCCGTTTGCAAATTCTTTTTTTGCTTATAGGCAAATAGAGAAAACTTTTGATGCTGTAATTGCCCATGGCTATTTTGCGCAATATTTAAATAAATACTGGCGAAATAGCAACGTAGCAACATCGCCAACTCAATAATATGTTCGTTACGGTCTGTACTAATCACACCTTGGTTAAAAAAGTTTTTTTCTAGACTTGCAAGAACATTATTAATGGTGGGGTGGAGCGTTTGTATAAGATCAAAACGTAAGGTTTCACTACACTTTAATTCATTGAGCTCTAAAATGGCGGTGAATAATGCTTTTGACGTATCGCCGAGTTGCATAATAGAAAGGGTAGTGACCCATTCATTAAGATCTTTAATATTGGCTTCACAAAAGCTTAACCGTTCACGAGTGAGTTCGGTTTGATTGTGAAAAATGTCCGATAGTGCATTATTCATCATCACTTATTATATAACTCAAAATGTTGTTGCCCCAAAAAGCGGTGTTTTATTCTTTTCGCCCGCAATTTCCCTGACGAGTTTAGGAACCAAATACCCCGGTAGGTTCGCTAACACATCACGATATATATCATCTATCTCAGATGGTATTAAATCAAAATGTTGTGCACCTTTTACTTTATCTAAAACATGTAAGTAATAAGGCATAACGCGAGCTTCAAATAAACGATAACTTAAATCAATTAATGTCTGTGCAGAATCATTAACGCCTTTAAGCAATACTGCCTGATTAAGTACAGTAATGTGCTTGGCAGATAACTGCAACAATTTTGAACAGGTAAAGTCATCGAGTTCAGAAGCGTGGTTTGAGTGTACCACCAGAATAATACGCAGCCTACTGTTTTTTAATAAAGAAATTAGCTCTTCGTCGATCCGGTTTGGAATCACAATTGGAACTCGTGAATGAATTCTCAGAATCTTAATTTGTTTGAGAGATGATAAACGTTCTAGCCAAAGTGCTAATTTACGGTTAGAAAGCGTAAGGGGGTCTCCACCACTTAAAATGATTTCATTAATGTGCGGATTCGCTTCAATGTAATTTTTAATATTTAGCCAATCATCATTTTTCGGTAAATTTTCTTGATAGGGAAAATGACGACGGAAACAATAACGGCAATGTACGGCACAAGCACCCGTTAAAGTCAGTAAAAAACGTGATTTATATTTATGTAATACACCGGGTAATTGATTTGCTGCTTCTTCGCCCAAAGGGTCTGTTACAAATTCAGGATGTTCTTCAAGTTCTAAATGATGAGGTAAAACCTGTAGCAAAAGCGGGTCAAAAGGGTTTTTAGCGTTCATTTTTCCGACGAACGCGCGAGGAACACGCAATTTAAACTGTTCAGAAGCCAGAATCGCACCTGATAATAGCTGATCAGAGGATAACTCGAGTAGGCTTAGCAACTCCGACGGATCAGTAATAAGGTCACTCAGTTGTGATTGCCAGTTTTGCTCTTGGTATAAATAGTTTATCATTTGACACGATTAAGATAATGCAACAACGCATTATATCGCATAGTTGACTTGTTAAGTTTGGAGTGTGCCTTTCATGGCCTATTATTCTACAAATGATTTTAAAGCAGGCCTTAAGGTTATGCTTGATGGTAACCCATGTTCAATCATGGAAAACGAATATGTAAAACCAGGTAAAGGTCAAGCGTTCAACCGTGTAAAATTACGTAACCTTAAAACTGGTAAAGTATTAGAAAAAACTTTCAAATCAGGTGACTCTTTAGAAGCTGCTGATATTGTTGAAGTTGAAATGGAATACCTATACAACGATGGTGAAATGTGGAATTTCATGGATCCTGTATCTTTTGAGCAAATCGCTGCAGACAAAACTGCAATGGGCGATGCTGCAAAATGGTTAAAAGACGATTCAAATGAAAAATGTACAATTATGTTGTTCAATGGCGTACCTTTAACTGTAAACCCGCCGAACTTCGTTGTATTAAAAATTGTTGAAACTGATCCAGGCGTACGCGGTGATACATCTGGCGGTGGCGGTAAACCAGCTAAGCTTGAAACAGGTGCGGTTGTTCGTGTTCCGTTATTTGTTCAGCAAGAAGAAAGCGTTCGTGTAGATACTCGTACTGGCGATTATTTAGAGCGTGCATAATAGTTAAAAAATACACTATTATCGAAGGGATGATGTAAATCATCCCTTTTTTTATGCGAAAGTATAAGAGGAAAAAAGAAAAAGGAGGAGTAGAGTCACAGGGATTAAGAGAAACAGTACATAACAATATAAAAATGCTGTAGTTATTTATTGAGAGGTTAAGAATGGACACAATGCAAGCGAAATCTACGCTTCCCTCCAAGCTGGTCTGGAGCCTAGTGGCAATTATAGGTGCAATTTCTTTTGGGATGCTGGCACTCAGTCGTGGTGAACATGTTAATGCGGTTTGGCTTGTACTGGCTGCAGCATGTGTATATAGCATCGCATATCGATTTTATAGTCTATTTATTGCAACTAAAGTATTTGAATTAAACCCAAGACGTTTAACCCCCGCCCACCGTTTAGCCGATGGGCTGGATTATGTTCCCACCAATAAATATGTACTTTTTGGTCACCACTTTGCTGCGATTGCAGGAGCGGGGCCATTAGTAGGGCCAATTTTGGCTGCACAAATGGGTTTTTTACCAGGGACAATCTGGCTACTGGTCGGTGTGGTTGTCGCGGGTGCAGTACAAGACTTTTTAGTTTTATTTATTTCAACGCGTCGAGACGGTCGTTCGCTTGGTGAAATGGCAAAACAAGAATTAGGTTCTTTTGCTGGTATCGTTGTAATGCTTGGTGCGCTTGGAGTAATGATTATTATCCTTGCGGTATTGGCTTTAGTTGTGGTTAAAGCACTTGCCCATAGTCCATGGGGTGTTTTCACGATTGCAGCAACTATTCCAATTGCATTATTTATGGGCGTTTACATGCGTTTCATTCGCCCGGGACGTATTGCTGAAGTTTCGATTATTGGCTTTGTCTTAATGATGCTTGCAATTGTTTACGGTGGACATGTTGCAGCAGATCCTTACTGGGGTGAGTTTTTCACCTTAACAGGAACACAGCTGACATGGTGCTTAATCATTTATGGTTTTATCGCCTCAGTCTTACCTGTCTGGTTATTGTTAGCGCCACGTGACTATCTATCAACATTCCTTAAAATTGGTGTCATTCTCGGTTTAGCAGTCGGTATTATCATTGCATTACCTGAACTGAAAATGCCAGCAGTGACTCATTTTATTGACGGTACTGGTCCTGTTTTCTCGGGTAGCTTATTCCCATTCCTATTTATTACCATTGCCTGTGGTGCGATTTCTGGTTTCCATGCGCTTGTATCAAGTGGTACAACACCAAAACTTGTCGATAACGAAGCAGATATTCGTGTGATTGGTTATGGCGGTATGCTCATGGAATCATTCGTCGGTATCATGGCGATGATTTGTGCAACAGTCTTAGACCCAGGCGTGTACTTTGCAATTAATGCTCCTGCGGCTGTACTGGGTACAACTGTAGAAACTGCGGCAGAAGCTGTGCGTAATTTAGGCTTTGTCGTTACTCCTGAAATGTTAACTGTGTTGGCACAAGAAGTCGGAGAATCTTCGATTTTATCGCGTACGGGTGGTGCGCCTACCTTTGCGATTGGTATGGCACATATCATTTCGGAAATTTTCAATAGCCGTTCAATGATGGCGTTCTGGTACCACTTTGCGATTTTATTTGAAGCATTATTCATCTTAACTGCTGTAGATGCGGGTACTCGTGCTTGTCGTTTCATGGTGCAAGATACGGTTGGTATTGTTATTCCTGCGGTTAAAGCATCAGGTTCATTCTTTGGTAACTTGGTCGGTACGGCAGTTGCAGTCGGTGGATGGGGCTTCTTTGTCTATCAAGGTGTGATTGATCCACTCGGTGGTGTTAACTCCTTATGGCCTTTATTTGGTGTTGGTAACCAAATGTTGGCTTCAATGGCCCTCATTTTGGGGACAGTCATTTTGTTTAAAATGAAAAAAGAAAAATATGTTTGGGTGACAATCATTCCAACAATTTTCTTATTCATTACCTGTATGACTGCGGGTTGGCAAAAGATTTTCCACGAAAATCCTAAGATTGGTTTCTTAGCGCAAGCACATAAGTTCTCTGACGCGATTGCTCGTGGTGAAATTCTTAAACCAGCTAAAAGTATTGCTGAAATGCAAAACATTGTGATGTCGAATCAGATTAATGCTGCGCTTTGTGGCTTCTTTATGATTGTTTCGATTGTCATGATTATTGCTTCGATTGGTATTGTGCGCCGTGCTTTAGCAAGCCCTAAACCAACTGTAAATGAAGCGCCAGCTGTATATGCTGATCCGGAAGTGATCACCCCACGAGGAGAGTAATGATGAATTTTAAATTTGCAAAAAATGGAACTGTCATTATTGCGAAAATCATCAAAATGACGGTGCTCTCGCAAAAAGAGCTGTTGCTTTCTCCAAAGAACTGGTCGCGTATTGCGACGCTGTGGCAGCGTTTACAGCAAAGCTTTCGACTGATGGTTGGTGTGCCAGACTACCAAACTTATTTGGAGCACATGAAAGCTCATCATCCTGATTTAACACCCATGGATGCGAAGACTTTCTATCGTCATTGTGTCGATGCGCGTTATCCATCGGCGGGTGGTACTTTGAAGAAATGCCCTTGTTAAGTTGAGTTTGAAACTCAGCTAAACAAAACGGTATGTGGTTAAACCATGTACCGTTTTTCTTTTTTGGGAAATAAAAAAAGGTTGCTTAAAGTCTGCTCATTTGTATTTTTTTCAATTGAAAATCACTTGTTTTGCTTTTGAAAAATGAATATGATGCTTTCCATTCTAGGTGTATAGCTCAGTTGGTTAGAGCGCTACGTTGACATCGTAGAGGTCTCCAGTTCGAGTCTGGATATACCTACCAAGATATTAAAATCATATAAACTCGAATAGCTTTATATGACTTGAAAAAGCCCTGAATTATAATGATTTAGGGCTTTTTTTATTGGTTTGTATCAACTCATATAGCGGATTGATCCTTGTATCATCATTCGATTACTGAACTCATGATAAAAGTTTATATATCATCATTTTTATGAAAAGAACTGCAATTAAGAAAAGCCCCTTATCTGTTAATACTTTGGCCAGTCTTGAGCCAGAAAATAAGACTATAGAGGGCTGAATAACAATAATCTGTATTCTCTTGTACAAAAAAGGAATACATTATGGCAACTAAAGTATAAGAAACCTGATAGCAAATGGTCATGCAGGGGGGTATCAATTATTGACATTTTCCAGATTTACTTAACGTAAATAGCTTGTTTTAAAAATTAGAGATACAGTTTTTACTATTTTGATGTTTAGAGGCATAACTTACCAGAAGTTACTTTACTGCTATTCAGGATTAACTATGAAAAATACTTATTTGGTTACAGGTGCTACAAAAGGCATTGGAAAAGCAATTAGTGATGAACTCTTTTTGAATGGACATCACGTTATAGGAATTGCTAGAAATATCGATAATATAGACTTTCATGGGGAGCTTTTTAGTTGTGATCTATCGAACATAGAACAAACTGAAGAAACACTAGCTTTAATTTCTAAATCTCACGTCATCCATGGAATAGTGAATAATTCAGGAATTAGTTTACCTCAACCTTTAGGTCAGATTACATTTTCGGCTTTAGAGGATGTGTGGAACTTAAATGTAAGGGCTGCCATTCAAGTTACGCAACATTTTGTTGAACAACTGAAAGAACAGCGATTTGGTCGAATTATTAATATTGGTAGTAGGGCTATTTACGGGGCCAAAGAACGGACAGCATACTCAGCAGCAAAAAGTGCATTGGTTGGTTGTACTAAAACATGGGCACTTGAGTTGGCTGAATTTGGGATAACAGTAAACTGTATAGCGCCTGGACCGATTGAAACGGAACTTTTTAGAAAAACCAGACCAGTTGGTAGTTTAGCTGAGAAAGCTATTTTAGATAGCATTCCATTAGGAAAGATTGGAACACCAAAAGATGTTGCACATGCTGTCTCTTTTTTACTGTCAGATCATGCAGGTTTTATTACTGGTCAAGTTCTAAATGTTGATGGTGGGGGAAGTTTATAGAGAATAATTATAAAAGATCTAAGTTATGGACATTTAAATTTCATTAAGAATGCCTGCATTGAGCATAAGTTGCTTATAAACAACTTAGAATTAAGAGAATTCCTTATATTTTATAAATAAAATAAATATATATATTGGAAAACTTGATTAATTTTATTTTTCGTATACAATGAACATAACTAGAAAAAGTCATGTTTGGTAAATCTTCTCTAAGTACCGCAGTATTAGTCATAATCCTTCGTTTTTTTCAGATTTTCAGCTCCATTCTTTATTATTTCGATGTTACTCATAACCAATAAAATGGTTTAAATTTTTAAAAAAACTAGGATGTATTATGTCTAATTCAAATATCATGAAAGGTACTGTTAAGTGGTTTAACGAAGCTAAAGGTTTCGGTTTTATCCAACCAGAATCAGGACCAGACGTTTTTGCTCATTTTAGCGAAATCGCTAACTCAGGTTTCAGAACTCTTGCTGAAGGTCAACGTGTTGAATTCAGTGTTACACAAGGCCAAAAAGGCCCAAATGCTGTAAATATTGTTGCTCTATAAATAATTATAAGCACTAATAAATAAAAGCACTAATGGGTGCTTTTATTTTGGTTTTTAAATAATTTTAAAGTTTTTTAAGATTATAAGTAAATTTTAATTTAGGATATAAATTGTTAAAAATAAATGACTTAATTGCAAAATCTAAAAATGGTACAGAAATTCTAGTGTCTTTAATTCCTCTAAATAGAATACAAAATACACGTGAAGGTTTTAAAACTGTTGAAGTTGGAAAAAGGGTTCTCCTTTCCTCTGGAGTTGAAGTTGATTTAAATTTAGATGGGCGTACCTTTTATGCGTCTATAAATCAACTATTTAAATTAGATTATAGAGTTAGTTAAAACTCAGTTTGCTATTGGATATTTAGGCGGGTCCATTATTTCTGCCATAATTTTATTAGGATATCGTTATGCTTAAACAAAATATCAGTGTTAAAGACCAGTTCGGAATTAAATACGTCATTCAGGCAACTGTAGATAATTATTTCGCTAATACTCAATGTTTTTCTAATTTGAAATACATTACAGTTGAAGGTGAAGATATACGACCGAGTTTTGAAATGTTTTTTCAAAGTACTTTAAGTGGTAAAATTTTTAAAATTGATAAGATAAATTAATTTATCAATATAGAACCTGTATATGACAGGATAGAGTTCATCAAAAATATAAAACTCTCATCGTGCTAGAGCATATTGTAAATAATCAATTAAACAATAACTTTAATAATAAAGCGCAGGTGGTGAAAGCCACACTAGCGTATTCCTACTTCACAAAACCCAGCTTTATAAACCCGTATTAAACAATAACTTATTCATTATTTATCCTTACTTTTTAATGATCTAATTTAAAACAAATGTCATTTTGTGTGCTTGACTGCAATAAATGTGAAGCTTATCCTTTGCCTGCTGGCCACATTGCCAGCCGGCTTTGACAGGCTGTTCTTTGAGTACATTGAAAAAATCTTTTTTTAATGTAGACCCGTTCGTCTCCCTTTTTGTAGCGGTAGGACGGAAGGGGGACGCCTTTGTGCGTGCTGGGTTCTCAAAGCCAGTCTGTCAACCCTCTTTCGTTCTGCCACCATAATTCTATAAATGTCTGGCAGAACTCCCAATAAAAAGGAGTTGGCTTTGCACATTCTTAATTTCTTGGCAGCCTTTGCCAAAAGCTATAACGACACGACTTAAATTAGATCTATCAGCTTGTTAACCTTTAGGGTTTTCAGGTTTTAAGTCATTACGGCTCAAAAAAACTTGCATCAACAATAAAACTTGAGATGTGCCAAGCAGTCTTTATGGCTTTGCTATGCCTTTTTTCTCCCAAAAAAGTATCTCGTTTAGAAACAACAAGAATTTATAACGGTAAAAAATATGCAAAATTTAGTTCTCCCCACGCGCGCCATAAAAGTTGTTAATACATCAATTCATTTGTTTCACCATTACGGATTCCATACCGTGGGCATCGACAGAATTGTGAAAGAGTCACAAATTCCAAAAGCGACTTTTTATAATTACTTTCATTCCAAAGAGCGGTTTATCGAAATCTGTTTGATTGTGCAAAAAGAGCGCTTAAAAGAAAAAGTGGTTTCAATTGCCGAGGAGGTCAACCGTACCAGCGTAACTGATCAATTAAAGAAACTCTATTTCTTACATACCGATTTAGAAGGGCCGTACTATTTATTATTTAAAGCCATTTTTGAAACGAAACTGACTTATCCCAAAGCTTATCAAGTGGCAGTGAGATATCGAACATGGCTCAACAATGAGATTTATAGCCAACTTAGAACACTCAAAAACGATGCAAATTTTCAGGATGCCAAACTCTTTTTATATATGATTGAAGGCGCAATCATTCAGCTTTTAAGCTCGGATGTGGCAATTGAGCAAGAAAGGGTGGTGGATTGTTTTTTGGAAGGGGGAATTTGTGGTTAATAAAAAATGCATAGCTGTAGGTGATTCAAAAATTAAATTATAGAGCGATCAGTGTTAGGCCGAAAATGCTGCTTTAACGAGTCTAAAAAAAGCTGAACCTTTTTGGGAATTTTTGACCCATAGGGTGTGGTTGCATAAAAATGAACCGTTGATGAAAAGATATCCTGTGAGCAATTAATAATAACGCCTGCATCTTCATATTTTTTTGCTAAAAAATCGGGAATAAATAAAATACTGTGATTCTTTTGGCAAAAATCTAAAAGAATTTCTATATTATTGCAAATGAGTTGAGGAATTGAATCAATAAAATTATTTTTTAAATCTGATTTTGAATATAGCGATATATTATATTTTCTTAATTCTTCTATGCTTTTGGGTTTTCCATATTTATTTAAAAATGTTGTTGTTGCATAAAAGTTTCTTTTATAAGTATCTAGTAAGAATATATTTTGTTCTTTAATTTCTTCTTCAATTTTTAAAATAATATCAAATTTATGTTCATTGATATTTGTTGAATTTTCTGTAAATAAAAGATCAATTTCAATATTAGGATATTGGATTAAAAAATTAGAAATAATCTCTGAGAAGCATGTTTGTACAAAAGCATGAGGAGTACTAATTTTTAATATGCCTTCAGGGTACTTTTGATCATAGATGAAGTCATTGGCGGCTAAATCTAATTCTTTAACAATGACCTTACAACGTTGATAAAACTTCTCTCCTGAGCGGGTAAGGTCCATCTTTCTGGTATTACGTGTAAACAATGATGTACTAAATAGACTTTCTAAATAAAGGATTCTTTTAGAAACTTGATCTCTAGTAACACCTAATTTTCTAGAGGCATGACTAAAATTTCCAGTTTCTACAACACTAATGAAAGTATTAATACAGTCTAGTTTATCCATTAAATTTTGAAAGGCTAAATTGGTGTTCCGCTAAACTATATTATGATTTTGTACTTATCAATCATTGTATCTTTTGAGGATACAGTTTGTATTTAAATAAATATCTAGTAGTTTACAGTTATTTTTGATTTTATATAGGCTGCTAATTAAGTTTGTTTTGGAGTTGTTTAAATAAGTATTTTAAATATCTAAATTAAAATCATGATTCTTGAAAATATTAATATTTTTATAATTTTATAGGGTTATTAAAAATCGAAATACCAATGAGGTAAATAGATGAGTGACTTAATTAATAATAATCCTGTGTGGGTAAAAAAGATCTTATCAATTCGTGGATTGCTGCCACTTCTTCGAGTTGCATTAGTTTCAGCCTATTTAGTCGGCGGAATGAATAAATTCATCGGATTTCATGCGGCGATTGATGAGCAGGCGAATTTCGGTTTGCAACCTGCTTGGCTCTGGGCATCTACAGCGATTGTGATTGAAATTGTGGGTTCGCTCTTGGTTGTTTTTAATCGTTTTGTCTGGTTAGGAGCAGGGGCTTTAGGCTGTCTAACCGCCATAGCGATGCTGGTTGCAAACGATTTTTGGAATCACACAGGTCCGGCATTTTTTAGCACGTTTAATAGTTTCTTTGAACACCTTGGTCTCATTGCAGCTCTAGTGATGGTCACCATTTTTTCTAATCAACAAACAAAGTCACAATAAGTTGTAGTACTCAATTCTTACGGAGTCTTTTATGCGTAAATCATTATCAGCCTTGCTTTTAAGCACAATGCTAGTGGGCACAAATGTTGCCATTGTTCCTCAAGTTTTTGCCAAAACAACAACCAGTATAAAAAGTGAAGCGCCCGGTGTAGCTCCTCAATACGATACAACGCATGTATATGTTAACCCAGAAGACTTCGATAAATTTACCGACAGCTTAGTCGCGACTTTTGGTGGGACTAAATCTAAACAGGGTATTTTTCAGGTGACGCCAACACCAAGCCAGACCATTTCCCAACTTGTATTGACTCCAGTAGGAACACTGTCTGTATTTGGTTTTAAAACTCCAATACCACATCCTTTTGGTTTAGAAAGAACAGGCTATTTAGTCAAAGATATGGATGCAGCCGTCCAGTCTGCCAAAGCGAATGGCGCAGATGTGATTGTTGATGCATTTCCTGACCCAATCGGGCGGGATGCAGTCATCCAGTGGCCGGGTGGCGTAAATATGCAGCTTTATTGGCACACGACTAAACCGAGCTATAACAAACTTGAAACTGTTCCAGAAAATCGTATTTATGTTTCAAAACAAAGTGCCGATTCTTTTGTTAAAAAGTTCGTCAATTTCTCGCATGGCAAAGTGGTTTCAGATAACCCTAAAGCGGCTGGTATAGAGATTGGACGTCCAAATGAAACATATAGACGTATTCGCGTTGAATCTGATTTCGGCAAAATGACAGTGTTGGTCACCGATGGTCATCTTCCATATCCATATGGGCACGATATGACGGGTTATGAAGTCAAAAATTTATCTGAGACTTTAGATAAAGCCACAAAAGCGGGTGCAACAGTTTTGGTGAATGCCTATAAATCAGATGGTCGCGAGGCGGCGATGGTACAGTTTCCGGGTGGTTATATTGCCGAAATTCATGCTGCTACAAAGTAATTTATTCGCTTAATGATAGATAGAAACTGACACTCATATGGCCTAAGGGCGGTGTGAGTGTAAAAGACGAAGTCTCTGCAATGACCTGTTTATTACCGTGGATAACCATATGGCTCAGCCTATTTCTAATGATAGAAAATATCGCATTAGGACCTCAGAAAATTATCTTAAAATTATAAAAATGAGCGTCTTGCTTACGGGGAGTTTATTTCTTTATGAATTTTCTCATGCGGAAAATGAGGCCTCAAATACAAATACATGTCCAGCTCGCCCAAAGATTTCAACGAATCGGTGGCAAGAAAATTGGGATGTTTTAAAAAACTCGTGTGTTCCAAAGAAAATAGGGGACGATTTTAAATATATACCCTTTGGCAATAATAATTATTTGTCATTGGGTGCGAATATTCGTGAGCGTTTTGAAGTCAATAATAATGCGAGATTTGGCAGCGGAAATAATCAAGCTGATCGCTATTTAATTCAAAGATTACAAGTTCATGCAGATGCACGTATTGGCGATCATTTACAATTATTTACTCAGCTCAGTGACGCGCGAGCGTTTGATAAAAAGAATATTAGCAGCACCGATCAGAATAGACTCGATGTAGAGCAAGCTTTTATTGCGTGGGTGAGTCCTTTAAATAACGGAACTTTTAAGTTTAGAGTGGGCCGTCAAGAGATGGCATTTGACTTACAGCGCTTTATTTCAAATCGTGAAGGCCCAAACGTTAGGCAAGCCTTTGATGGCATTTGGTCGGGTTATGAATATGGCGATTGGAGAGTTTTAGGCTATCTCACCAGACCTGTTCAAATTGAAAAAGATTCAACTTTTAATGATCACTCGAAACGTAATTTAAGTTTTAGCGGCTTTCGCGTAGATAAACAAAATGTGTGGGGAGGTGAGTTGTCCGGTTATTACTCGCGTTATGAACGGGATAATGCATCTTTTACAAGCATTAAGGGAAATGAGATTCGCGACTTATATGACGTTCGCCATATGGGTAAAAAGAATAATATCGATTGGGATGTTGAAGGCATGCTGCAACATGGAAGGATTGGTGGACAAACTATTCAAGCATGGGGACTCAGTAGTATTACAGGGTATACGTTTGCTGAGCAAGCTTGGTCACCGCGTTTAGGCGTCCAGTTTGATATTGCCACAGGTGATAAAAACGCCAACGATAATGAGCTCAATACTTTTAACCAGCTCTTTGCAAACGGTTCATACTTTACTTTGGCGGGTTATAGTGGCTACAGCAATATTATTCACATAAAACCATCTCTCACACTTAAGCCTTCCGATAAACTTACTCTGTTAAGTGCTTTAGGCTTTCAGTGGCGTGAAACCACCAATGATGCAGTTTATTTCCAAGGTAATAACAGCATGGCGAACACAGCAGGACAAGGCTCAAGCTGGACGGGAGCATATATTCAACTAAGAGCAGATCAAAAAATAAATTCTAATTTGTCTGTTGCTGCCGAAGGGGTTCACTTTGAAGTCGGAGATACCATTAAGAAAGCAGGTGGTAAAGACTCAAATTATTTAGGTCTTGAACTTAAATATGCATGGTAAAAATAGAAGAGCAAAATATGAGCACAGTTATAAAGCAAACAAAAATTGGTCACTATCAAAATCTAGACATCGAACTCGTGACTTGGGACTGCACCTCGGCCGAGGTTGAACTTTCCTGTACTTGTATTTTTGAACATGAAATAAATAACCGTTCTTTTTCGGGTGGCTTAGCACATTTAGATGAAGCTCTAAATGGCAGATTAGATCTGATACGAAAAAATAATTGGTTTAGCGCGAAATTGAATGATGCTCTTTTAATAAATCAAACTCCATCAACCATACAAGCCTCTAAAGTTTTACTAATAGGAATGGGCGCTCCAGAAGATTTCACGATAGAGAGAATCGAGTCTGCGATAAGAACTGCTGTAAAAACAGCACATCAACTGGAACTGAAAAGTGTGGCATTTGCCCCGAGTATTTTAGATACAGGCCTGAATCCTCCCGCTGGTTTAAATGAACTTATGCTAAGAAGTTTAAAAGAAGAGTTAGACAAACATCATCAGCTTTATTTGCAAAATTTAGTCAAAAAATCTGAAATTGAAAGATGGATTTTTGATTCAGGTTTTCAAAATTATGAGGCTAAGGCCGAGCAATATATAGCGTCTTTTGCCAAAGTTTTTACTCAAGATGAATTCTGATTTTAAGAAAGAATTCGAAAAGCGTTATAAAAAGGAAGATATTTTAACTTAACTGCATCCGCTTGAATGATGCAGTTAAATGTAAAGATTAAGAAATTTCTAAAATTTTTTGAGCAATATATAAATCTTGGATGGATAGCCCTGAACTGTCATAAATTGTGATTTGTTCCTGAGACTGTCTCCCTTGAACGTTTGCTAAAAGCACATCACCTATATTGATTAAAGTTGCAGACTCAGGCACATGTTGAAATTCACCAATGAGTTTAGACTGAACATCAAGATCACAAAATAAACCACAATGTGAAAATAACTCTGGCGGAAGTTCTTGTTTGCCTTGTTTATCGGAACCCATCGATGAAATATGTGTGCCAGCTTTGACCCATTCTGCTTTAAAAAGAGGAGAACTCGAAGATGTTGCTGTCACAATAATATCAGCTTGTTCACAAGCTTCTTTTGCACTCGTAATTTGAAGCTGAACGCCTAAGTGTTTGAGGTCTTCTGCCATTTGTTCAGCTTTACTTGAGTCGCGTCCAACTATCAAAATCTGTTTGAAAATTCTAATTCTCGCTAAAGCCTCGCATTCATATTTAGCTTGATTTCCTGTACCAAATATAGCCAATACTTTTGAATCTTTTCTTGCAAGTAAATTGGTCGCAACTGCATTAGACGCGGCTGTACGAAAAGCATTGACTTTGCCTGCTTCAATAGCTGCTGCCATTCTTCCGTTGGCCTGATTAAATAGTAAAATAAGTGCGTTATGTCGAGGCAAACCATTTTTAGGATTATCTTCCCAAAAAGAACCAACTTTAAGACCAGCTAAGTGCTGAGTCGCCGATGACTTAACGCTAAAGGTATTTTTGCTATCGGACCCTTGACCGTGAACCACAGGAAAACTTTTAGTTTCTGGTTGAGTTGCAGCAATTAAAGCTTGGTAAATGGCGTCATAAGCCAGTTCATGATTGATGAGCGCAGAAGATTCCGACTCGGAAATAAATCTCATAACCATCTCTAAAAATTAATATTTAAATTAAGACGTGAACAAGTCGAGAGACGAGTAGCATGTGATACCTATCTATGACGCACTAACTGACATCATAGATAGACAGTGACTTTTATTAAGCAGATAAAAACTCTACATATTTAGAAATATCGACATTCCCGCCACTAATAATGATGCCTATACGTTTGCCTTTTAACTCATGCTTTAAATTACGCGCAGCAGCAAATCCGAGACATCCTGTCGGTTCAACGACCATTTTCATTCTTTCAGCAAAGAACTTCATACAGCTAATCAGGTCTTCATCTTCTACTGTCAAAATGTCATCTACATTCTTTTGAATAATAGGGAATGTTAATTTGCCTAAATATTGAGTTTGAGCACCATCGGCAATGGTTTGTGGCGTATCAATATGGACAATTTCTCCTTTTCTAAATGACATTTGTCCATCATTTCCTAGCGCAGGTTCAACCCCAAATATTTTACAGTTAGGGGAGAGTTGACGGGCAGATAAGGCAGAGCCCGCCAATAAACCGCCACCACCTAAACATACAAACAGGTAATCTAAGTCACCAACTTCTTCAAATAACTCTTTTGCAGCCGTTCCTTGACCTGCAATTACATGTGGATGGTCATAAGAAGGAATGAGTGTCAGGCCATTTTTTTCGGCGATCTCTTTTCCAATTTTTTCCCGATCTTCTGTATAACGGTCAAATTCAACAATATTACCGCCGTATTCTCGCGTTGCTGCCATTTTTGCAGCAGGAGCATCTTGAGGCATAACGATTATGGCTGGAATACCAAGAGTTTTTGCTGACAGTGCGATCGCTTGTGCGTGGTTTCCCGAAGAGAAAGCAACCACCCCCGCTTTTTTTTGAGCATCACTAAATTGCAAAAGTGCATTCATTGCACCACGAAATTTAAAAGCGCCAACTCGCTGAAAATTCTCACATTTAAAAAATACTTCTGCTTCAAATTCATTGTTCACAGTACGTGAAGTTAAAACAGGAGTTTTATTTGCAAAACCTTTTATACGTTCAGCAGCGGCTGCTACATCTTCATAAGTGGGAAGGGTTAAATTTTTCATAATTAAACCTAATGCTATTCAATGTTTTCGGATGCAAGATTTGCTATTGCTCAAGCAACGCACAATATATTGACCTTGTTTAGATAAAATATATATATATAGATAAAATGTCTAATTTTATTTTCTAATGTGATAACAATGAGATATAAGATTTTGATTTACATTAAGTTTAAAATTAGATAAAAAGTCTAAATTACTATTGCATGCTTCACGCTAGGGTTTGAAATAGTAAGTAAGTTATTAGGAGGAAATACATTGGGCAATCGTGATAAACATTTACTCACTCAGCTAGATACAATTGCAAAGGGATTAAGTGAAACGCTATCTCCTTTTTGCGAAGTTGTGGTCCATGACTTAACAAATCCTGAACATGCCATACTTTCAATACACAATAATTTATCTGGTCGAAAAGTTGGAGATCCAGCAACTGAATTAGGATTGGCTAGAATCATGTCTCCAGAATTTCCGAATCTTATTTCAAACTATGCAAATCAGTTTGCAGATGGCCGTCCCGCAAAAAGCACGTCTATTGGAATTAAAGATGAAGAGGGCCAGTATGTGGCTGCTTTATGCATGAATATTGATTTAACCCTATTTAGAGGGATGCAAAGTGCTTTAGAGCATTTCACTAAAATTGAAACTGATAATATTGTTGAAAATTTGGAGCCGAGTGGCACTGAAGCAATCCGTAAATATATCGATCAATTTGCCTCAAAACATGCCACTACACCGCGTATGCTAAAACTCAATGAGAGAAAAAAATTAATACATGAGCTAAAGAATAATGGTTTGTTAGATATTAAAAAGGCTGTCGAGACAGTTGCGCAACATTTAGGTATATCAAGAGCAAGTGCTTATTTATATGTAAAGGAAAATTAAAGGTTTGAGCTTATTTATCAAAAAACAACTTGTTTCTTCAGCATGACTCATTTAAATAATGAAATAGGAACACAACACACATCTCTGTTGCTTTAGTAGGAGGTCGTTATTTGAAGTTATTTATTATTATATTTATTGCAATTTTTTCTAGTATTGGAATGATCTGTTTAATTGCTCTACTCAAAAATCTAAAAAACAATTGGTCATCTGGCGAACACGATCATTCATCTTCTTCAACACATCATTTTTACGATAATAGTCCTAGTCATCATAGCTCTAGTTATTCAAATGATTGTTCATCATCTTCAGATTCAGGTAGCTGCGATAGTGGCGGCGGTGGAGATTAAAAAGCCCTTTTATGCAAAGGGCTTTGAATGATTTAAGGTAAATCGAACCAGATAAATTGACTATCTTCAGTTGCTTGAATCGTCGCTTTACCTTCAAACACGAAAGCATCGCCTGCTTTAACTTCTTGATCGCCAATAAGGATTACACCTGAAATCACGTGTACATAGTTCACTTTTTTAACTGGCTCAACGTTTAACTCATGTCCTTTTTCCAATACAGCTGACTTTATCTCTGTATTTTGGCGAATATGCATCGGTGCATTTGCATCAGGCCCTGCGATTAAATGCCATTTGTTTGGATCATTACGTGGGTCAAGGCTAATTTGCTGGTAATTTGGCTCAGCTTCTTTTACGTCTGGAATAATCCAGATCTGTAATAAATGTACAGGCGTATCAGTGTTGTTGATTTCACTGTGGGCAACACCTGTGCCAGCGCTCATGAGCTGCCATTCACCTGCTTTAATCTGACCTTCATTTCCCATGGTGTCACGGTGTGAAATAGCACCATCTAGCACACAGGTTAAGATTTCCATGTTGTCATGCGAGTGTGTACCAAAACCATTATGCGCATCAATTCTGTCGTCATTAATCACACGTAATGCACTAACACCCATATATTTAGGATCGTACCAGCTACCAAATGAAAAGCTATGATAAGACTCTAACCAACCCGCTTTTACATGACCTCGATCTTCACCACGATGTAGATAAGTATTCATGATTTAATCTCCCAAATTTTTTATTTATCTCTTGAGAAATATATTAATGTTCTATGGAGACTAGAAAAATAGGCTAACTGCAACATGTCGTTGCATAATTGATATGGTTGTAAAGTTTTTATTGATCAATTTTTTAAGAATAAAAAACCTGCCATGAAGGCAGGTCTTTTAAAGAATATATGGATTACTCAAGGAATTTAACAGTTACGCCAGAACGTACTTTATTTCCTAAATCGTTTGCATCCCAGTTTGTTAAACGGATACAACCGTGTGATGCTGTTTTAGAAATTAAAGATGGATTCGGTGTTCCGTGAATACCGAAAGATTTTTTACTTAAACCAATCCAGATATTACCCACTGGAGCATTCGGGCCAGGTGGTAAAGAAAGAGGTTTTAAGTTTTTACCTTGTACGAAGTTCGAAGGTGAATAGCTGTACCAAGGGTTACGAGCCACACCAACTACCTTGTAAGTACCGGCCGGAGAAGGCGTATCAGTACTGCCAATTGTTGCAGGAAATGAGGCAATCATTTGGTTCCGGCTATTGAAGAGATACAATTGTTTTGCACCTTTATGGGCAATAATCAAATGAATATCTTCTGGTAAATCATTGCGTACGTTTGGAACAATGATTTTTTCACCCGCTTTTTTGAATGTCGCAGTTGGGTTAATTTTCTTTAAGAAAGCTTCATCAATATGAAACTTCTCGCCCAACATTTCGGTTACACGCGTGTAGTACAAACCTTTCATTTTAGCTTGTAATGCATAGTCAGAAGGAATCGACTCAGCATATGGGCCTTTTAGGTCAGCATCAGAAATTGTGTATTCAATAAATGCTGGTTTGGTTTGTTTAGCAACTAACGCATCCCAAGTTTCTTTGGTCAGGTCACCAGTAGGTGATAAACCATTCATTTGTTGGAATGAAGAAATTGCTTTTAATGTATTTTTACCGCTCATGCCGTCAATTGCACCTGGCGAAGCATGTGCATTATTGAGCATTACATGTGCACGCGCATAAACTGGAAGTTGGCCTTTACCAATATTTTCAGACCATTCTGCCGAGTTTAAGCTATCTAAAGTCCATGATGCAGCGGTTGTCGCAGGAGCCGTAGACGCAGTGCTGCTTTTAGCAACAGCTGGAGTAGACGCCGCGATGCCTGATTCAGCATTTGGGTCTTCAGTTTTCTGTAAATTTTGTAATGTTGTTGACGCCCGGTTTAAGTCATTTTGTTCTTGAGCGGTAATTTGTGTCGAAGCTTGAGCTTTTACAGTTGAAGCTGCATCTACTGCTAAAGGATCAATCGGATCTTCTACAGGAGCTGATACCTTTTTAGGGTTCAGGGGTTGCTCAGTTGTTGAAGCAGCAAAAGCAACATTAGCAATAATACAACTTAAACTCATAGCGAGTAATGAGCGAACAAACATGTAATTCAACCTTAAGAATTTTCATATAAGCAATAGGGGATTGATCTAATCTCAAAGTGCATAAAATTACCAATAACTCATTTCTATGAGCCCAAGATTGGTAATTTAGTGATTAAAAGAATATCCAATAACCCCAATGTAACATGTTGCAAGTATTGCAGAAAACCCCAAGGCTTGCAGTAGACTTTTGTGTAAATATGCATTTTTTAGTAGATTGACGAGTTTTTTGTGTGAAATTGAAATTATAAAAATGTCTCTATTTTTGATATGATGCTGCCACATAAAGAAGATAGAGATTGGTAATGACGACTTTGAAAAATGATCGTTTCCTCCGTGCTTTGTTACGCGAACCTGTAGATACCACACCAGTGTGGATGATGCGTCAAGCAGGGCGTTATTTGCCTGAATATCGTGAAACACGTTCAAAAGCAGGTGATTTCCTATCTTTATGTAAAAATACAGATTTTGCCTGTGAAGTGACTTTACAACCTTTGCGTCGTTACGACTTAGATGCAGCAATTTTATTTTCAGATATTTTAACTATTCCAGATGCACTCGGTTTAGGACTTTATTTTGAAACTGGCGAAGGCCCTAAGTTTCAAAAGACCGTACGTACTGAACAAGAGGTCGCAAATTTACCAAAGTTAAATGCAAAATCAGATCTTGATTATGTGATGAATGCGGTAAGTACAATTCGTTCTGCTTTAGATGGTCAAGTTCCACTGATTGGTTTCTCTGGAAGCCCTTGGACACTTGCAACTTATATGGTTGAAGGTGGTTCAAGTAAAGAATTCCGTTTTACCAAGCAGATGATGTACGCTCAACCAGAAGTTTTACATGCTTTGCTTGATCATTTAGCAGACTCAGTCATTGACTATTTAAATGCTCAAATTGATGCTGGTGCTCAGGCCATCCAGATCTTTGATAGCTGGGGTGGGGCATTAGCACACCGTGAATATGTCGAATTCTCTTTAAACTACATGAATAAAATCATTGCAGGTTTACAACGTGAGAAAGATGGCCGACGTATTCCTGTTATTGTGTTCACTAAAGGTGGCGGTCAATGGTTAGAGCCAATGATCACAACAGGTGCAGATGCTTTAGGTTTAGATTGGACGACACCATTAAATACGGCTCGAACTACAGTGGCTGGACGTGTCGCTCTGCAAGGGAATCTTGATCCGGCTGTTTTATATGGTTCGGCTGCTTCAATTGAGAAAGCAGTAAAAGCGATGTTGGACGATGCCTACGCTAATGGCGAAAAGACGGGTTACATTGCTAACTTGGGCCATGGGATTACTCAATGGGTAGACCCTGCACAACCAAAAATCTTTGTAGATACAGTGCATGAGTATAGTGCTAAATATCTAGGATAGTTTTTGTGCAATATCTAACTTTACCGTTTCAATTTATCGGCAAGGCTGTCTCGGCAGCCTTGTTTGGTATTCTGCTTTTAATTGCTTTTGCTTTAACAGCACCGATGGGAAGCCATGAATACATGGGGTTCTATCGTTATGATTATTTACTGACTTATGCAGTTTTAATCCAGATCTGCTTACTCTATTTAAAACTGGAGTCATGGGCAGAAGCCAAGGTTATTGCTTTATTTCACGTTATGGCGATGTGCATGGAAATATTCCTAACGCATCCTGCAATTGCATCATGGCAATATCCACAGCCCGCCGTATTTAAAATCTTAACTGTGCCTTTATTTGCAGGCTTTATGTATTCAGCTGTGGGTAGTTTTTTTGCACGTTCAATCCGACTGTTTCAAGTGTCTTTTGAAAAACTTCCAAGTTTTGGAGCTATGCTGTTACTGGCATTTTTCTCATATATAAATTTTATGAGTAAATTTTTTGTTCCAGACATTCGCTATATTTTATTCGCGATTAGTATTTTTATTTTTTGGAAAACAAAACTTTATTTCCAGTTAAATGAACATAAATTTAAAATCCCGATGTTACCTGTTTTGTTTACACTCGCGTTTCTGATCTGGATTGCTGAAAATATAAGTACATTTTATAAAATCTGGCTTTATCCAAGTCAGGTCGATGCTTGGCATATGGTCGGTTGGGGCAAGCTAGGATCGTGGTATTTATTATTAATTTTAAGTCTCGTACTCGTGCTCAAAATATTAGGCAACAGGGATAATCAAGGTAACTGGAATTTAAGATAATTTTTCTTTTGCACTTTTTATCATATTGTTTATTTTTTAATTGCTAAATCACAGCCTTCTCGCTATCTTTAATATCGTGTAATAAGAATTACACATAACAATACAACACATAAGAAACAATCAATAATGATTTTGGAGATTTACATCTATGTTAAAAAAATTAGCTTTAGCTGCTTTATTAGCAGCTGGTTCAAGTGTTGCAATGGCTGACAACGATGTGGGTTGTGGTGCAGGTACACAAATATGGGCTGGTAAAAAAGGAGTAGCGCCTAAAATTCTTGCTGCAACAACAAACGGTATTTTTACTAACCAATTACTAGGGATCACTTTCGGTACTTTAGGCTGCCGTCAAGGCGGAACAGTAACAGCGCAAGTTGTAACATTCACAAATGAAAATGCAGAAGCTTTAGCACGTGATATGGCTGTAGGCCAAGGTGAAAGCCTGAACGTACTTGCTGAGTTAATGCAAATCAAACCTCAAGACAAAGACCGTTTCTTTAAAGTTTCAAAAGCAAACTTTGGTGAAATCTATTCTGCAAACAACCAAAATACCCTTCAAGTTTTAGCATCACTACAAACTGTAATGGCTAAAGACGACGTTTTAAAAGCTTACGTATAAGTTTGAAATTGAAAACCCTGTCGTTTGGCAGGGTTTTTCTTATATTTAATGATAAAAATTGATGAGCTTAATGAAGTCAGTTGTTTTAGTTTTTGCCTCTTTGGCAGTTAATATTGCGTATTCAGCAGATATAAATCCATCTATTCAAAAATATTGGTCAATTGCAGAACAGAAAAACTTAGATCAAGACATTACCTGGCAAAGGCTTATGTATGCCAATAAAGACCATAAAAGTGAAGTGACTTATTCTGGCTATTTCATGTCGGAAAATGGGAAAAATAATTTAAAAGAAGAACTGAAAGCGGATATCTCGGCATTATTTATGCCCGCTCAAGATAATCAGTCGATTCGCTGTAAATTTCCGGCACGCAGTCAATGGCTTATAAAAAAAGTAGGCATTCAAGAAAATGAATTGCCTCAAGTGAAGTGTTCAGAGTTTGAAAATTGGATTGGGCAGATTAAGCCTCATAAAGCGACATTAATTTATGCGACAGATTTTATGGGCAATCCGAGCTCAATGTTTGGCCATACTTTATTGCGTTTAGACCCCAAAGATCAGCAACAATTAAATTTAGTTTCTTACGCTGTAAATTATGCAGCAACTGTAGCAGGTAACGACAACTGGTCATATGCATGGAAAGGTTTAACAGGGCAATATCCGGGTGAATATTCACTCATGCCTTATTACCGTAAGGTAAAAGAGTATGGTGATTTTGAAAGCCGTGACTTATGGGAATATGAGTTAAATTTAACACCTGAAGAAACACGGTTTTTAGTAAGCCATATTTGGGAAATGCAACATGTGAGCTTCCCTTATTACTTTGTAAGTGATAATTGCGCCTATCGATTGTTAGGGTTAGTCGATTTAGTAAAACCTGAATCTAACTTACAAGAAAAATTTACTCATGCTTCCATCCCAATGGAAACTATTAAAGCGATGCAGCAGCAAGGGTTAACTAAAGCTCCTGTATATCGACCTGCTTTAGAAACTCAGTTATTGGCCCAAGCTCATCAGCATGGTGCCTCACTAGCGAAGGTGGCTCATCACATTGCGATGATGCCAACACAGCAGTCTTCTCAAATTTTAAAATCATTTAGTGAGCAGGATCAGGCTAAAATTTTAGAGATGGCCTATGATGATTTATATCTTCAATTTACGAGCCGTAAAATAGAAGAAAGCGTTGCTCAGCCGCAGTTGCGGCAGCTTTTAGCACTCAGAAGTCAGATTGATTTAGACAAACAGCGTCAAGAACCTAAAAGACCAACAAAAGTGCCAACTCAAGGTCACAATGCACGTAATATTTCAGTTAAAGCTGGTGAGGTGCAAGGTGATAAGTTTATCGAAATTGGTCATCGCCAAGCCTACCATGACTTAATAGATCCTCAAGGAGGATACCGTGCGGGAACTCAATTACTTTTTTTAAATGGTAATACACAGTGGCGAAATGATCATTTAAAGCTAGAACGTCTGGATCTGCTAGAAGTAAATTCTTATAACCCGATTCAACCTTTTAAAACGCCGCTGAGTTGGGGATTTAATTTAGGTTGGCGTCAGGAAGCGATTCATGATGGTACTTTTAGTGAAGAAAAACAGCATGGCGTAGCGAATTTTAATGCTCAAGTCGGATATAGCTTTGCTGACTATGAACGCAAACATATTTGCTATGGGCAACTACAAACCTACCTACAAGCAGGCTCAAATCTAGATAAAGGATGGCGCATAGGGATGGGCCCAACTTTAGGTTGTATGAATCAGTGGTTTGAACACTTCAACTCTGTGGTGCAAATTGAATTGCCCTATTGGGAAGACCAAAACCAATGGAATTTGAGAGTAAATACTCAGTGGCAATATGTGATTAATAGTAATAATACCGTTCGATTAAACTGGGATTATGAACAACAAAATCATCGAGACTGGATGAAATCAAGTCTAGGATATGTTTGGTTCTTTTAAATAGCATTATGAATAAAAAAAGGGAAAAATGAATGAAATCATTTCTCCCTTTTTTGTTTTAGCAAAAGATTATTTCTTTATTGCATTTAACACCGCATAGGCTGCTTTAATGCGTTCTTCATTGGGAATACGTTTATTGGTTAACATGACTAAACCAATATTTTCTTTTGGAATAAACACGACATAGGTTCCAAAACCGTTGGTTGAACCAGTTTTGTGGAACATCTTGACTGAAGGTTCTTTTGAAATAGCTGTCACTTTATTAGATTTCATTACGATTTGCTCTGAATTACTGTCTAATAAAGTCTGTAATGGTGCTGGATAAGAGAACTCTTCCCAACCTAATGCTTGATACGTCGTACCCACTTGGTAGAAACCTTGATGTGTTTCATTAATTGCGCGTTGAATATCTGCCGGATATTTTTGTGGATTTAGATTGGCATTAACGAAACTCAGCATATCAGGTAAGGTCGATTTAACGCCGTACGCAGGTGCATCTAGCGGGCCGGGGTTAACTCGAATCGGCTGATTTTCTTGGTTATAGCCAAATGCATAGTTTTGCATTTGAGTTTTAGGCACATTTACATAGCTATGTTTTAAGCCAAGATTTGGAAAAATGGTTTTTTCTAAGACTTGGTCGAAAGGTTTGTTCATAGACAAAGCAACAACTTTTCCAAATAAACCAATGCTTGGATTTGAATATTGTCGATATTCACCGATTGAGTTTTTAGGCTTCCAGTCTTTGAAAAAAGTTAAAACTTGCTGGTCTGTTTGGACTTCATCTGGAAACTGTAAGCCAAGGTTGCCACTTGTATAAGTAGCAAGTTGAAGTAAGTTAACTTGGTCAATCGGTGTGTTTTTTAATTCTTTCCAATATTTTCCGGGAGTGTCTTTAAAAGAAATTGTTCCTTTTGTTTTGGCATATCCGCCAGCTGTAGCAGTAAATAATTTACTAACAGAACCTATCTCAAAAATGGTACTGCTATTTACGGCTTTTTTATCTTGAACGGATTGTAGACCATAATACGTTTCATACTTTTTATTATTTTGGATGACGCCAATAGCCATACCGGGCACATCATATTTTTCTAATAAAGGTTTAAAATTTTGATCAACCAGTTTCTTAATTTCTTGCTCTTTTGATGTATTCTCTGCATAAATTGAGGTACTAAAAATAAAAAGAGGGGATAAAAGTAAGCAAGAAATTTTGTTAAATCGCATGATTAACTCATAAATTATTTAAAATTAAAGATGTGTACTTTTATAACAAAAATCACATAATTTGATTGTTATGTTTTATAGAGTAAGTGCTTTATCTAAATATAAAAAAAGCCCAACTGAGTCGGGCTTTTTTGCAGTAGTCACCAGATTAGTAGCTTTCTGGAACTGCACTTAAGAATTCACGGCGTGCTTCTTTGTCAGTTTTAAAATCTCCGACAAAAGAAACTGTACGAGTTGTAGATTCCTGTTTACCTACACCACGCATCATCATACACATATGTGCTGAATCGATAACGACAGCAACACCACGTGCGCCAGTCACTTCAGCTACAGCTTCAGCGATTTGCTGAGTTAAATTTTCTTGAATTTGCAAACGACGAGCAAACATCTCGGTAATACGCGCAAATTTAGATAAGCCAAGAACTTTGCCTTCTGGTAAATAGGCAACATGAACACGGCCATAGAATGGGAGGAGATGATGTTCGCAAAGCGAATAGAATTCAATATTCTTCACCAATACCATTTCATGGTTATCTGATGGGAAAACCGCATTATTGGTGACTTCTTCTAAAGTTTTACTATAGCCAGAAGTTAAATATGAAAAAGCTTTAGCCGCACGCACAGGCGTATCTTTAAGGCCGGGACGATTAAGGTCTTCACCGACGGCAGTCAGAATGTTTGCGTACGATTGCTGCATTGACATAAGGCGTATAAATTTACTCTATTAGACAAGCTCGGCATTGTATCAGAAACATGACCTGATGTTCATAACTCGTCGCACTATATTTATCCTGTTCGGCATGCATTAGATAAATGGTGAATAAATTTCATGTTTTTTATCGTTAATAGTCAATTATTTGAGCATGAAATGTGCAACTAATATGGGTAAGTTATAAATGATCGCCTGATGGCATCATATTTGCAAATATGCCGTACTATAGAGCATAAGGATAAAACATGTCAGAACGTCCAATCACCTTTTTTTTTCGTGGTAGTCAGCAACAAGTAGAAAATGTATTACCCACCATGACAGTCTTACAATTCTTGCGAGAATATACTCAAACGGGTAAGACTCGGCAGACTGGTACAAAAGAGGGCTGTGCTGAGGGCGATTGTGGTGCATGTACAGTAGTGATTGGTGAGTTGGTCAATGACAATCTGCAATTGCGCAGTGTGAATGCGTGTATTCAGTTTTTACCGACTTTAGATGGTAAAGCCCTGTTTACAGTAGAAGATCTGCATAATTTATTGCCTACACAAGATGGAGCACTTCACCCAGTACAACAGGCAATGGTGGACATGCATGGTTCACAATGTGGTTTTTGTACGCCCGGTTTTATCATGTCCTTATGGTCAATGTATGAAAATGAAAAACAACCTCCAAGCAAAGATCAAATCAGCGATTATATTTCTGGAAACTTGTGTCGCTGTACAGGCTATCGCCCTATTTTAGATGCAGCACAAAAAGCATATGACTATCCACGTGTTGTATTAGAACGTCAAAAGGTACTTGATGTATTAAAAGAGATTAAAGCATTACCCGCATTGCATTTGAATGATCATGGTCAGCAATTTTTTGCACCAAAGACTTTGCAGGATTTTGCCGCATTACGTTTGCAGTTACCGCAAGCACGTATTGTCGCTGGTAGCACAGATGTCGGTTTGTGGGTAACCAAGCAGGGCCGTGATTTAGGTGATATGCTTTATATCGGTCAGGTTGAACAACTGAAAAAGATTGTAGTTACCAACCACGCTTTAACGATTGGGGCAAATGTAAGCTTGAGTGATGCACTCATCAAAATTTCAGATTTTTATCCTGACTTTCAAGAATTACAGCGCCGTTTTGCTTCCATGCCGATTAAAAACGCGGGAACTCTAGGTGGAAATATTGCAAATGGCTCGCCTATTGGTGACTCAATGCCGGCATTAATTACGCTAGGTACACGATTGATTTTGCGTGTAGGTGAACAGACCCGTGAAATCACCTTGGAAGATTTTTATCTAGATTATCAAAAAACAGCATTACAGCTTGGTGAATTTGTTGAAGCGATTGTTATTCCACTTCGTGAAGGGCAGACGCGTTTTAAATTTGCCAGCTATAAAATTGCCAAACGTTTTGAGCAAGATATTTCTGCGGTATGTGCAGCTATTTCATGTGAGTTAGATACTCATTATGCTGCTCACAATGTGAGAATTGCTTTTGGTGGCATGGCTGCTATTCCCAAACGTGCAAAATATGCAGAAGCCATATTGGAAGGTCAGCAACTTACAGCAGAATTGATGGTTCAGGCACAGTACGTGTTGTCGCAAGACTATCAGCCTCTAGATGATGGACGGGCTAGTTCGGCATATCGTTTACAAGTCGCGAAAAACTGTTTACAGCGGTTTTATGTAGAAAAAATCCTGTCTCAAGCGATCACTCGTGTGAATGACTTGATTGCTCTGGTGGAGATCTAACATGAACCAAACCATTGACTTAAGTGTTTCTAAAAAGTCTGCTAAAGCAGGCGACTCCATTCCACACGAAAGTGCACATTTACATGTGACTGGGCAGGCAACTTATATTGACGATTTACCCGAACTTGAAAATACCATGCACTTAGCGGTCGGATTTTCGAGTTGTGCCAAAGGTAAAATCAGTAAGTTTGATTTGGATGCAGTACGTCAGGCTGATGGCGTCCATGCAGTTTTTTCAGCAAAAGATATTGAGGTTGAAAATAACTGGGGACCAATTGTTAAAGATGACCCGATTTTTGCCGAGGAACAGGTCGAATTTTATGGACAAGCCTTGTTTGTGGTTGTTGCCGATAGTTATCAGCAAGCCCGTCAGGCAGTTCGGTTGGCAAAAATTGAGTATGTGCCAGAAACCCCGATTTTAACAATTCAAGATGCGATTGAAAAAGAATCGTGGGTGTTACCGCCTGTCGAATTTAGTCATGGTGAAGTTGAACAGGCATTTCAAAATGCTGCACATCAACTTTCAGGTGCTATTGAGTTGGGTGGGCAAGAGCATTTTTACCTAGAGGGACAGATTTCCTATGCTATTCCACAAGAAAATCAGGGCCTAAAAGTCTATTGCTCGACACAACATCCAACAGAAATGCAGTTGCTGATTTGTCATGCATTAGGCATGAATATGCATCAGGTGAGTGTGGAAAGCCGCCGTATGGGTGGTGGTTTTGGTGGTAAAGAGTCGCAGTCGGCACAATGGGCATGCATTGCATCTTTGGCAGCACAAAAAACAGGCCATCCCTGTAAATTACGCTTAGACCGTGATGATGACATGAGCGCTACAGGCAAACGTCACGGTTTTGCATATGAATGGTCGGTGGCTTTTGATGACACTGGTATTTTGCAAGGCCTAAAGGTGCAATTGGCTTCAAACTGTGGTTTTTCGGCTGATCTTTCTGGGCCTGTGAATGAACGTGCTATTTGTCATATTGGCAATGCCTATTATTTAAATGCGGTTCAGTTGCGTAACTTACGCTGTAAAACCAATACTGTTTCCAATACGGCATATCGTGGTTTTGGTGGACCGCAAGGCATGTTTGTCATTGAAAATATTATTGATGACATTGCTCGTTATTTAGGTTGTGATCCGGTTGAAATTCGGCAGCGTAATTTCTTTGCTGAGCAGCCCGGTGCCGGACGTGATCGTATGCATTATGGGGCAGAAGTCCGTGATAATGTTGCTCCTCGACTGGTGGCTGAATTGTTGCAAAGTAGTGATTATGCGAAACGTAAACAGACCATTCATACCTTTAATCAGAACAATGACATCATTAAACGCGGTATTGCGTTAACACCATTAATGTTCGGTATTTCGTTTAACGCCGTGCATTACAATCAGGCAGGTGCATTGGTTTATGTGTATATGGATGGTACGGTCGCCATTACGCATGGTGGTACAGAAATGGGACAGGGGCTATATACCAAAGTACGGCAGGTTGCTGCACATGAGTTGGGTTTACCAATCGATAGTGTTCGCTTAATTGCAACCGATACTTCTCGTGTGCCAAATACATCGGCAACCGCAGCATCGAGTGGAGCGGATTTAAATGGTAAAGCTGTGCAAAATGCCTGTATTAAAATTCGTGAGCGTCTGGCAAAACTTGCAGCAGAAATAAGTCAAAGTGATGCTGAGCAAATCCAATTTGAAGATAGTATGGTTTCAACAGCGAATGGACATTCATGGACATTTCCTGACTTAGTTCAACGGGCATATATGGCACGTGTGCAACTATGGGACAGTGGTTTTTATAAAACACCAGAAATTCACTACGATCAGGTCAACCATTTAGGGCGTCCATTTTTCTATTATGCCTATGGTGCAGCAGTCAGTGAGGTCGCAATAGATACCTTAACTGGGGAAATGAAAGTATTACGGGCTGACATTTTGCATGACGTTGGTCAGTCGATTAACCCTGCAATTGATATTGGGCAAATTGAAGGTGGCTTTGTTCAAGGGATGGGGTGGCTCACCACAGAAGAGTTGTATTGGCAGCCACAAGGCCCACATGTAGGACGCTTGTTTACGCATGCACCTTCAACTTACAAAATCCCGACCAGTTTTGATATTCCTCATATTTTTAACGTCAAACTGTTTAATAACCAAAATCAGGCAGACACCATCTATCGCTCCAAAGCGGTAGGTGAACCTCCATTTATGTTGGCATTATCTGTTTTCTCTGCAATTCGTCAGGCGGTACAGGCGGCTATTCCAGAAAATGCACCGCTCGTACTTAATGCGCCAGCAACTGCCGAAGAAATTTTAAGTGCAATTGCTATTGGACGGGGACAAACTTTGGCTGACCGCCCACAAGCTAAAATGTAGAAGATTATGCAATATTTACAATGGTGGACTGATTTTGTGGCGTGGCAAGCCGATGCTGTGCCTACGGTATTGGTAACAGTGGTACGCGCTGATGGTTCAACACCACGAGAAGTTGGTGCAACAATGTTATTGCGGCTTAATTTGCAACAACAATGGCAGCAGTCGGATACGATTGGGGGCGGGCATCTAGAGTTTCAGGCTATTGATATTGCGAAAGCAATGTTAAGAGAAACGGAAGCTTGTGTGAGGCGTGTTGAGCGATTTAACCTCAGTGCTCGGTTGGGACAGTGTTGTGGCGGAGTAATGTGGTTATTGTTTGAAAAAATATCACCCGCTGTAATTACCTCAGATTTATCCCATTGTTTGCAAGCATGGCGAGCCGGACAGCGTATATGGCGTACAGTCTCACGTCAACACGCATCCATTTGGCAGATTGTGGATATGAACAAGGAACAGCAACCATGTTTCGAGGTTCAGCCTGCCAGCAGTGACCAATGGCAATTTGACCAGCAGATTCAACCTTATGCCATGCAAGTGCTGATTTGTGGCGCGGGGCATGTGGGTGAAGCAATTGTCCGTTGTTTATTGCCTATTGGTGTTAGTGTGAAATGGATTGATCCGCGTGATGATATTTTCCCATTAGACTTATTAGAGCAGGTGCAATGTTTAACGACTGATGCATTAGACGCCGAAATTGAACATTTTGATCGTTCGGGTGCAATTTTAATTTTAACCCATGATCATCAACTAGATCTGCAACTGTGCTTTGCAGCTTTAAAACCTGCGCCCAAGCCATTTGCTTATGTTGGGATGATTGGCTCAAAAAGTAAAAGGGCTATTTTTGAGAAACGTATGCTGACGCGCGGTTATGCACCAGAAGCATTACAATGTTTAGTTTGCCCGATCGGGATAGAAGGGATTTCATCGAAACAACCTGCAACGATTGCCGTTGCAGTGGTTGCTCAATTATTACAGGTGTTTGATGTGAAGAAATGATCTTTTGGGATCATTTCTTTTGTTCGAACTTTGGATTTTTTTCTGCACGTTTAAGCAGTACGAGAACGGCACCTGTGCCGCCTTGATTTTCAGGTGCACTTACAAAAGCTAAAACATCGCGGTGCTGACGTAGCCATCCGTTGACATAGGTTTTTAAAACAGCTTCAGGGCCTTTACCATGTACAATCTTGACAACATTTTGATTTTCATCTTTTGCCATTTGGATAACTTGTAAAACCGCGTCACGTGCTTGCTCAATCGTACAGCCATGTAAATCTACAGCTTCAAACCAGCGCATTCTTCCAGCTTTTAAGTCTTCGAAAACTTTATGCTGAAGTGTGGCAATGCGATAGCTTAGCGTTGCTTGACTTGCTACAGGATTTAGAGCGGCTTGAGTGTCTGATAACTCGGCATGTTCAGTTTCACGACCACCTTCGGCGGCTGCACGTTTAGCGAGTGTTTGAGCATCAATTTTTTTTGTGCGAGGCGTTCTTACATCAGCAATATTATTATTGTTGATGGGCTTAACACCTGCTAGAGCACTTTGAAACAGGTTTGCATCTTCCAATTCTTCAGACTCAGCCTGAGGTTTTGGGGCCTCAGACTGACTTGCGATTTTGCTTGAATGAGGATTGGAGATTTGCTTTTTAAATTGCTTCAGTAACTTTTGTTGCTCTTTAGAAAGCGATGAATCTTTATTACTCATATATCTTCTATTAAACCGTTTGGGGTTGTCCAAAAAGGGCTGTAAAGGCTTGATCTGGTCTTGGTTGTTTCATAAAACTTTCGCCAACCAAGAAGGTGTGAATATCATTTTCTTGCATCATACGAACATCATCTGGAGTGGCAATACCACTTTCAGTCACAAGTAAACGTGATGATGGAAGCAAATTTTTCAAACGAATTGAGGTATTTAAATCTACATCAAAGGTTTTTAAATTACGGTTATTCACACCTAATACACATTGCTCAGACAACTTTAAAGCACGTTCCAGTTCTTCTTCGTCGTGAACTTCAACCAATACATCAAGCTGATGTTCAAAAGCAGTTTTAGACATTTCTTCAAGTTGTTGATCTGACAAAGATGCAACAATCAATAAAATACAGTCAGCATGTAATGCACGTGCTTCAACTACATTATATGGATCAATCAGAAAGTCTTTACGCAAAGCAGGTAAAGCACAGTGGCTTCGTGCAATGGCAATATTTTCATCCGCACCCTGAAAAAAATCAACATCAGTTAAAACGGATAAACATGCTGCTCCAGCTTGTTCGTACTGCTCGGCAATTTCAGCAGGATTAAAATCTGCACGAATAATGCCTTTTGACGGAGACGCTTTTTTAATTTCAGCAATTACGGCAGGGCGTTTGTGCTGTAAAGCTTTTGCAAAGCCTCGTACCGGAGTCGCAGCTTTTGCTAGTTCTTCAACATCTTGCAAATTACGTTGTTTTAAACGTGCAGCAAGTTCCTCATGTTTACGGTCAACAATTTTACCTAAAATGGTATTTTGAATATTAATCATGAGAAGTCCTTAATCTGCCTGACATTGTTTTAATGTTTTGGTAAATTCCGCCAAAACACTCATTTTCTCTAATGCTTGTCCGCCATAGATAATATCTTGAGCGAATGAAACAGCTTGAGCATAGGTTTTGGTAATGCCTGAGACATAAATACCTGCACCTGCATTAAGCGCAATCATATTTGCTGCTTTTTCACCAATGTCAGATTTATTTTTACCTAATGCATCTTTAATCAGCTTTAAGCTTGCTGCGGCATCAGCTACCACTAAACCATTTAAGGTTTGTGATTCAATCCCGACATCTTCTGGATTAAGCGTCCATTCGGTAATTTCGCCGTCTTTAAGTTCAGCAATAGCAGTAGGAGCAGCAAGGCTAATTTCATCAAGTCCATCTTTTGAATGAACCACCATGACATGCTCTGCACCCAGTTGCTTCATAACCTCGGCAATCGGACGGCAAAGTTCATCTGAAAACACGCCAATCACAAAGCGTTTTACACCAGCCGGATTCGTAAGCGGGCCAAGTAAATTAAAGATGCTACGAACACCAAGCTCTCGACGTGGTCCAACAGCATATTTCATTGCTTTGTGGTGGTTTGGAGCAAATAAAAACCCTACACCCATCTCACGGATGCAGCGTTCAGTTTGTTGCATGTCTAAATCAAGATTAATACCTGCTTGCTCAAGTAAGTCAGATGAACCTGATTTGCTTGAAACGCCACGGTTACCATGTTTGGCAATGGTTGCACCTGCCGCCGCAATCACAAAGCTTGAAGCAGTAGAGACATTAAATAAGTTTTGACCATCGCCACCCGTGCCGACAATATCAACTAAATATTTGATATCACTGACATCAATCTTGATGGCAAATTCACGCATAACACGTGCGGCAGCAGTAATTTCGTCAATACTTTCACCTTTCATGCGAAGGCCCATCATCAAAGCACCAATTTGTGCTTCGGTTGCCTCACCTTGCATGATGCTGCGCATAATGTCTTCCATTTGCGGCTGAGTCAGGTGAATATTTTTTGTAATATGGTTAAGTGCTTGTTGAATGTTCATAAATATCACTTATGCATAAATATCTAAAAAGTTTTTAAAGATTTGATGACCATGTTGGCTCAAGATTGATTCTGGATGGAACTGCACACCTTCAACAGGCAATGTCTTATGTTTAACACCCATGATTTCTTCCATTGAGCCATCTGCTTCATTGGTCCAGCACGTTACTTCAAGGCAATCAGGCAGTGTTTGCTGATCAATGACCAATGAGTGATAACGGGTTGCTGAGAATGGGCTAGGGAGATTACTGAAAATACCTTTATTGCTATGGTACATATCAGATAAACGTCCGTGCATCACCGTTTTGGCTCTTACAATGTTTCCGCCAAAAGCTTGCCCAATACTTTGATGCCCTAAACACACGCCAAGCAAAGGAATTTTTCCGGCAAAGTGGTTAATTGCCGGAATTGAAATACCTGCTTCACTTGGAGAGCATGGGCCAGGACCAATAACCAGATATTTAGGTTGCCATCGTTCAATATCCTCTAATGTGACTTGATCATTGCGAACAACTTTTACTTCCTGATCCAACTCGCCAAAGTACTGGACGATGTTGTAGGTAAAAGAGTCGTAATTGTCGATCATTAGAAGCATGATGAACTTAACCTCATGATAGTTAATATATATTTAATAAGTGACTAGAGATTTACTCACAATATTGCTCACTTTTTAAAAAGTACCTTTATTTGATCAAATAAAAAGCCGCTTTCTAAGCGGCTAATATAACAAAAAAAGAAGTAACCAGTTTAACTATTTCATTCGTTAGAAATTTGCAGAAAAAACGACTTTGAGAAGTGAAACTTTTTGAGATGATAAATAACTACAACTCGGGCAGAATAAGCTTTTCATTGGAAATAGAAAATTATTCTGCCTGAGTTAAAAAAGAAGATTAAATCGCTCTAGTGTTGTAAATCAGCCAGTCTAAAACTTCTCCAGACAAATGTTCAGCAAGTCTTTCTTGGACTGTTTGATGGTAATGATTTAGCCAGTCTTTCTCTTCATTAGTTAGCATATCAACTACGATACAGTCTAAATGAATCGGGCAAAGGGTCAGCGTTTCAAACTCCAAGAATTCACCGTAAGTTTTTTCAAACCCAGAGTGGAGCTGGTTTGCAACTAGATTTTCAATACGAATACCATATTGTCCCTCATGGTATAAGCCCGGCTCGTTAGAAATAATCATTCCTTCACGCAACTTACTATAAGCATGTATAGGCGCATAATAAGAAAGCACTTGTGGACCTTCATGTACGTTAAGCGCAAAGCCTACGCCGTGGCCTGTTCCATGTCGATAATCTAAACCATGTTGCCATAAAGTATTACGACAAATTGAATCGAGTAGAGGAGCTGCTAAACCTTCTGGATAAATCGTTTTTGCCAAAGCAATGTGACATTTTAAAACCAAGGTGTAGTCACGTTTTTGTTGCCCTGTTGGCGTGCCTACAGGAACAACACGAGTAATATCGGTTGTTCCATCTACATATTGACCACCTGAGTCAATCAGCAATAGACCATCGCCTTCGATAAATGAATAGTGCTCTTCAGTTGCACGGTAGTGGGGTAGAGCACCATTAGCGTTAAAGCCAGCAATCGTTGAAAAACTTGGCCCTATAAATCCATCTTGCTGAGCACGGAAAGCTGTAATCTTTTCATCAATAGTGAGTTCTGAAATACTTTCACCTTGATGAAGCGTTTTTTCTAACCAGTGGAAAAAGTGGCAAAGCGCGACTCCGTCTTTAACCATTGCATGACGGATATGAGCAATTTCGCTTTCATGTTTACGCGATTTAAAAAGCGTACTCGGGTTGATGTCATATACAACCCGAATATCTTTTGCGATTGCTTGTTCATGAAAAATCGAGACTTTGGCTGGATCTAAAAGTACTGAAGCATCAGAGATATTCGATAAAAACTTAGCTGTATCTTGGTAGTTACGAATTTCAATACCATCGGTTGCCAAAGCTTGTTGAATGCTTACATCAACTTTTTCAGCATCAATAAAAAGAACAGTTTGTTTTGCACTGACATATAAATGTGAAAGAAACACAGGGTTATATTCTACATCTTGCCCACGTGCATTTAAGACCCAGGCAATATCGTCTAAAGATGAAATGAAATGACCCGCAATATTCTTGCTAACTAATGTCTCACGAATAGCCTGGATTTTTTCTTTACGAGATAGGGCATTTAACCCTTCAGGCATGAGATGGATTTTCTTTGATGGAAGTTCTGGGCGGTTTAACCAAATCTCTCCGACTAAATCTTGCTGGGTTTCGAGTTTATAATTATTAACTCGTGCAGTATGTTCGAGTGCCTTAAATTGTTGAATTGATAAGGTATGTCCATTTACCACAAGGACTGATTCTGGTTGTAGATTCTTTTCAATCCAAGCGAGATGTGTTGAAGATTCTTCACTTGTTAATTTTTGAAGATCAAAGCCAGTTCCAATAAGTTGTTGCTCGGCTTGTACCCAATAGCGGCCATCAGCCCAGAGTCCTGCAAAGTTTTTGGTCACGACGAGCGTACCAACCGAACCACTAAAACCACTTAACCACTGCCTTGCTTTCCAGTAGTCTGGTAAATATTCTGACATATGCGGATCGGCACTCATCACAATCAAAGCATCAACATGCTGATTGCGCATGAGTTCACGAAGTTTCTCAAGTTTTTCTGGAACAGTTAAAACGCTCATATAGTTTCCAACTCAGGTTGAACTTTACTGGTACTTTTGTTCATTAATCTATTAATAGGTTTCTTTAATAAAAATAACACGATTGCGCCAATCACTAACGCTAAAACACATCGCATAAATAGGGTAGGTAAATGATTAATACCATCTGCCGATACGTGCCCGCCAATTAAGCCAGCGATAAGATTACCCAAAGCTGAACCTGTAAACCATAGGCCCATAATTTGACTACGGATAACATCAGGTGCAAGTTTAGTCATGGTAGATAGACCAATCGGGCTTAAGCAAAGTTCTCCGATAGTAAGTAGAAATAAAGTACCTACTAACCAAAATGGTGAAACTAATCCACCCGCAATAGCAAAACTGCTTGCAAGTGACATCAATAAGAAACCACCTGCTGCCAGTAAAAGCGCAATAATAAATTTGCTGATATAACTTGGGTCTTTATTTGCCTTACCTAGTCTAGCCCAAAGCCAAGCTGCAACTGGAGCAAAAACAATAATAAACAGAGCATTGATTGATTCAAACCATACAGTTGGAATCTCAAATCCGAAAACAATACGGTCTGTGTAATCTTGCGCAAATAAAGTAAAAGTTGTGGGCTTTTGTTCAAAAGCTGACCAAAATAAGGCAGATGCTGCTAATAAAACAAAGCAAATAATAATTTTGAATTTATCATGCTGCTCTAAATTCAGGAAAAATAGTAAATATGCAAAGTAAGCAATAATACCAACGCCGATTCCTACGGTTAAGTAGGTTGCTACAGCGACTGGATTGATGTGAATGACACCAAAGAAGGTAAGAGCAATAACAACTGCAACAGATAGCAAAAAGGAGAAAGCAATTTTTGGCGCATTTTTATTTTCAACAATTGGTTTATTCCAATTGTCAGTTTGCTGACGCAATTGATTGAAGGACTGTAATTGAGGAATGGCTAATGCTCGGAAAATGAGTAATGCAATCAACATTCCAAGGCCGCCGATTCCAAAACCTAAGTGCCAGTTATGATCACGTGCAAATAGACCTGTAAGAAGGGGAGCAATAAAGGAACCTATATTAATTCCCATATAAAAAATGGAGAAGCCGGCATCTCGTCTACTATCCTGAGCTTTATATAATGTTCCGACAATCACTGAAATACAGGTTTTAAATAAACCTGAGCCAAGAACAATAAGGACTAAACCGAAATAAAAAAAGAACTGATCAAAGATGGGGGTAAGCGCAATTGATAAATGACCTAATGCAATAATGAGAGAGCCATACCAGACAGATCGTGCTTGACCTAACCAGTTATCGGCAATCCAACCACCTAAAACGGTCATTAAATACATAGAGCCTGCAAATAATCCAACAATTGCGGCGGCGGTAGGACGGTCAAGACCTAAACCACCATCATTGACCATCGCAACCATATAAAGAACGAGTAAGGGTCGAATTCCATAGTAAGAAAAGCGTTCCCACAGTTCTGTAAAAAATAAAGTTTTTAAGGGTTTTGGATGGCCGAAAAAAGCTGTGTCAGATTGTTCGAGTTCATGCTTCATTTCAAATCCTTTGAACATATTTGTAGTTTAATAAGCCAAACTTTTAGTTTGTTTAGTTATAAAAAAAAGTTATGTTTTATTTTTTAGATTTTTTTAAATTGAAAAGCAAGTTGGTCATGTATAAAAAAGGTATATAACAAATGGTAAAAAATCCCTTTAGTTTCTTACTGCACCAAAGCTGATCAAAACTTACTTCCCGGCAGAGAACTTGATAAGCCAAAGAAAATGAATTTTATAAAACTTTAGTTGTTATTGAGGTAAGGGGATGATTCGATTGCTGACTTTTTTAAATTTTTGAGAACTATTCTTTGAAGTGATATTTGCGTTAGAGCTTTTGGCAAAGGCATGGATAGATATAGAAGGCTCAGTTAAAAATTAAAGTTGTATAAGTCATCGTTTATTATTTTCATTCTTTGTAATAAGAAAGTCAGCTTTCTATATGAGAAAGTATTATGATCATGAAGGACTGTTAGATATTGATGCGGTGATTCATATTGGCGCAACAATTTTGCACTAAATTAGGGCGATTGCGAGCTATTCTTGTATGCCATAATTTGAAAATGTCTGAATATGGTGCATTTAACTATGCAAACAGTATAATGGGTTCAAGACAAGGGGCCTAAATCATGGATAGTTATAAGCAATTCAATGTTTTAGGTAAGTCTTATAAAGTTGGTATGAGAATTGCTATATAAATACCAGCAATTAACACGCACTTAACAAGTGCAACAAAATTTCATTGGAGCAAAATGAGCATGGCGAACAAGGTCCTTCAACTCATACAAGAAAGTGGCGCAAAATGGGTCGATTTTCGCTTTACTGATACTAAGGGTAAAGAACAGCACGTAACTTACCCAGCTGATTCTATTGATGAAGATACTTTTGAAGACGGTAAAATGTTTGATGGTTCTTCAATCGCTGGTTGGAAAGGCATTGAAGCATCTGACATGATTTTACGTCCAGATGCAGAAACTGGTTTCATCGACCCGTTCTTTGCTGAACCAACTGTAGTTGTGACTTGTGACGTTATTGAACCTTCAACTGGTCAAGGTTATGAGCGTGACCCACGTTCGATTGCTCGCCGTGCAGAAGAATACTTAAAATCTACAGGTATCGGTGATACTGCATTCTTTGGTCCAGAACCAGAATTCTTTGTATTTGACGAAGTGAAGTGGGACATCGATATGTCTGGCGCTCGTCATACATTAATCGCTGAAGAAGCTGCTTGGTCTACTGGTAAAGATTACGAGTCTGGTAACTCTGGTCACCGTCCACGTGTTAAAGGCGGTTACTTCCCAGTTCCTCCAGTAGATTCTTCACAAGATATGCGTGCAGAAATGTGTGCAAAAATCGAAGACATCATGGGCCCAGGTCGTGTAGAAGTACATCACCACGAAGTTGCTTCTTGCCAGTTAGAAATTGGTGTGAGCTTCAATACACTTGTACGTAAAGCTGACGAAGTTCAACAGTTCAAATATGCTGTTTGGAACGTTGCTCACCAATATGCAAAAACTGCAACCTTTATGCCTAAACCAATGGTAGGTGATAACGGTTCTGGTATGCACGTTCACATGTCTATCTCTAAAGATGGCAAGAACTTGTTTGCTGGTGATGAATATGCAGGCCTTTCAGAAATGGCATTGTACTTCATCGGTGGTGTTATCAAGCACGCTCGTGCATTGAATGCAATCACAAACCCATCTACAAACTCATACAAGCGTTTGGTTCCTCACTTCGAAGCGCCAATCATGCTTGCTTACTCAGCACGTAACCGTTCTGCGTCTATCCGTATTCCATACGTTTCTAGCCCTAAAGGTAAGCGTATCGAAGCTCGTTTCCCAGACCCAATGATGAACCCGTACTTAGGTTTCGCTGCATTGTTAATGGCTGGTATCGACGGTATCCAAAACAAGATCCATCCGGGCGAAGCTGCTGATAAGAACTTGTACGATCTTCCTCCAGAAGAAGAAGCAAAAATCCCAACAGTTGCTCATAGCTTAGATATGGCTCTTGAAGCACTTCAAGCAGATCACGAATTCTTGTTAAAAGGCGGCGTGTTCACTAAAGAAATGCTTGATGCATACATCGAACTTAAAACTGAAGATGTACGTCGTCTTAACACGACTACTCACCCAGTTGAATTCGATATGTACTACAGCTTGTAATACGTATTTCGTAAAAAAGCCTGCTTATGCAGGCTTTTTTATTGCTTGGAATGTTGATTGAATTCTCTACGTTTTTTATCAAAAATTTGGGGTAAACTAGGTGCGAGTTTTCATGTGAGCAGATTATGCGTAAACGACAACCAGTACTTAAACAGGAAAAGACTTTAAATCCTGAATTGAAAACATGGTTGTATGCGTCTGGTTCACTGACCCAACAATTGACTGAACTTGGCGGTGGCCAGTTTAGTGTAAAGCCTTTTCAAGAACATTTTCAGCGTTTAACTTTTGCAGATAGTCAGTGGATGAAGATGTCTCATGCTCACACTTCGTGGGTAAGGGAAACCTATTTATATGGCTGTGAAGCAGAGCCATGGGTGAAAGCAAAAAGTATTTTTCCAATTCAAAGTTTACAAAAAAAAGCGCGTATATTTCAGCACATTGGTTCTAAGCCAATTGGCTTTTTTCTATTTCAAAGAACAACACCACTTTGTGACCGTCGTGTCATTCGTTTGCCAGAAGGTTGGACAAGACAAAGTTGCTATACTTGGCATGGGTGTAAATTTATTGTTCAAGAAACATTCTTACCGGCTTTTGAAGCTTTTTTAAATCAGCAGCACGACAAGGAATTACTATGACGACTGCAACAAGCACAACATGGCGTCAGCGCTTAGAGGCTTATTATTATCTATGTCGATTTGATAAGCCAATTGGTACTGAACTGGTGTTCTGGCCAACCATGTGGGCGCTTTGGATTGCATCAAAAGGAATACCTGATTTAGGTATTTTATTTGTCATGATTTTAGGCGTGATTTTTATGCGTGCTGCGGGGTGTGCGATTAATGACTTTGCTGATCGTAAAGTAGATGCTCATGTTGAACGTACTAAAACGCGTCCGCTCGCAACTGGAATTATTCGTGCAAGAGAAGCAGTATATGTGTTCTTAGTACTCGTTTTAGCAAGCGCATGTTTATTGTTCTTTTTACCCATTGAAACCTTTTACTGGTCATTTGGGGCATTATTCTTAGCGTTCATTTATCCATTTATGAAGCGCTATACCAACTTACCACAGGTCTTTTTGGGTGCGGCATTTTCATGGTCAATTCCAATGGCTTTTACTGCGGTAGGTAAAACTCCAGATTTGACTTGCTGGCTACTTTATTTTGGTAATCTGGCTTGGACAGTGGCTTATGACACTCAATATGCAATTACAGACCGTGAATATGATTTAAAGATTGGCGTCAAATCTACTGCTATTCTTTTTGGTCGATATGACATTCAGATTATTGCACTCTTACAGGCAACTAGCCTTGTTTTGATTGGGGCTGCACTGTATTTAGAAAATATCTTATTTCCATGGGCGATCATTGCTTTAATTGTTGTTGCATTCGATTTTATATATCAAACAATTAAAACCAAAGACCGCAACCCTCAAGTATGTTTTTGGGCATTCCGTCACAATCGCTGGGTTGGATTAATCATTTTTCTAGGAATATTTTTAAATTTCATATAGTAAAAATGACCGCAAGGTTGAAAAGTGTTCTATGCAGAGCACTTTTTTTATGTCTTAATATTCGTGCATAAAAAATATGCGGAATAAATAATACATAAAAAAGGATATTCTATGAAACGGTCAAAAATTGCTTTAGCTATAACATTATCGGTTTCAACATTATTTCTTGCAGCATGTAATGACAATGATGATGACTATGTTGGCGTAAACCCTGATAAAACCTATCTGTCTGAAAGTAATTACGCTATAGATCAAGTTGATAATGCTTCAACGATTAAAGTAATGACTTATAACATGGCAAATGTTCAAGGAAAAACAGCAACTGCCACAGCAATGGTATTGTTCCCCAAAGCCACACAACCGAAAGATGGTTATCGCGTGGTCGTGTGGGAGCATGGAACTGTTGGGGTGGGTGATGGTTGTGCGCCAAGTAAGAATACAATTAATCCACGATTTAAAATCCTAGCTGAGACTTTATTGGCGGCTGGTTATGTGATTGTGGCGCCAGATTATGAGGGTTTAGGTACCCCAGGAGTACATCCGTACTTAAACTTATCTAGCGAAGCAAAATCAGCGCTTGCGGCAGTAAAAGCAGTAAAAGAGCATTATGGTGCCCAGTTAAAAGGTGATTGGATGTCGATTGGTCAGTCACAAGGTGGACATGCATCTTTAGGTACGGCCGAATTTGCCAATACGGATGCAAGTTATAAAGGAGCTGTAGCTGGTGCACCAGCTTCAAGCTTAGGAACAATTATTCAAATTTATATTGATCCTCAATTTAATCTTGATGCAAATGGAAAACCTAAACAAGTAAATAAATTGGATGAGAACTTACTACAAGTTCGTTATGCAGTGGCCAATAAGTTGATTACAGAAGCTGAAGGTCAGGTGATGATTGACCAAATTGCAGATGGTTATGCCGAATTATTAGCATATGCAGCATTCGCAAGTGCAGGAATTAAAGCACAGCAACCAAATTATGATATGAAGTCAATCTTTACATCAGGAGCGGCTGACGTTGCAGAATTGGCTTATGGACGTACAGGTGATGATGGGGCTTGTTTAAGTTATCCTACACCTGATAGTGCAAATGGCTTGCAAGAGAAATTTAAAGCAGGAATTTTAACTTTCTTGGCTGATCCTACTCATCAAATTGCACAGTACGGTATTGATCTGAATAAATTCAAGACAGATCAAGTTGTTCAAAACTTTTTGACAGCAACCCAACCTGCGACGAATGCTACAGTCGAGAAAATCATTAAAACGCCTGTATTTATTATTCAAGGTGAAAAAGATCAAGCTGTGTTGCCTGTGGTAACACAAGGCTTATTCACGAATATGAAAGCGAATGCTTTGAAATTTTTCCCTCAAGCAGCCTATGATAAAGGCTATAAGCTAACCATTGTACCTAATGCGACCCATACACAAGCAATCATATGTCAAAATGCGAATGCTGTAGATTTTATTCAAGCCAATATGTCAGCTGGTACGGGTATTGTACTAACAGATGCTCAGAAGGATGCTAGCCAAAGTCCTCACTGTACCGGTAAATTCTAAGATTTAATTATCTAATTAAAAAATTAGCTTTAAAAAAAGAGCCACTTTATAGCGGCTCTTTTTGTTATATTGTTACGTGGTCTGAAATTGATACTATTTGAGTTTAAAGCATTTATGAGCCAGCAACCTGTTGAAAAAAAATCTGTTCCTTGGTTATTAATGGGATTAGGTTTACTTATTCCTTTTTTAATTATTGGAATACTTTTCTTGGCTGCAAAAAGTGATGCTAAGACTAAAAAGCAATATGAACAGCAACGTTTAGAGATGGAAAAAAGAATAGCTGAAAAAGAAGCAGCAAGTTCTGAAAAGAAATAATAGCAGTGCTTTTAATGAATATCCTTTTGTAGCTGACGTACACTTGGGATGTTTGTATAACGTTTTACTATATAACCTGCTTCTGTGAGCATTTGATCGCGAATACGGTCTTCTTCTGCTTTTTCAAGATGGGTAGGATCATCTAACTCAATAATGGCAATTACTTCCATCTTGTCGTTAAGCACAACGAAGTCAGTAACTTTACGGTTGAACTGACTACGAATTTTATAGTCATTGCTGGTAATCAAAGCACTAAAAGCCACTTGTGCTAAAACATGATGACTTGGAAAACTTTGTTTTAAACGAATAAACATTTGAGTTTCAAAGTTCGTAATGACAGGACGAGCAAAGAATTTTTGTTTTGGAAATAAATAAGGACGTAAACAAACAACAAGAAAAAAGCAGGTACTTATACAACCTAAAACAATAAAAAATAAGTGACTCGATTCGAACATGTGAAGGCATCATACAAATAAAAACCCACTCATGATGAGTGGGTTTTTAAGAATCTTGGCTCTCCAACCTGGGCTCGAACCAGGGACCTGCGGATTAACAGTCCGTCGCTCTACCGACTGAGCTATTGGAGAATCTGGAAAAGGATTTTAGGGAGGAAAGGGGGCTGGGTCAAGTCTTAATAACAGAATTAGTGAGAATATCTAATCGTTTGGTTTAAAAATATTCGAAACATTGATTTTATTAAAAATAATAGAAAATTATTAAATGATTGGATAAGAAAAAGCCCGCAATAGATGCGGGCTTTTAGAATCTTGGCTCTCCCACCTGGGCTCGAACCAGGGACCTGCGGATTAACAGTCCGTCGCTCTACCGACTGAGCTATGGGAGATTAGTAGATGGCTCTCCAACCTGGGCTCGAACCAGGGACCTGCGGATTAACAGTCCGTCGCTCTACCGACTGAGCTATTGGAGAATCTGATGCGCATTTTATGGATGAAATCTAAAAGCGTCAATAAGAATATTAAAGAAAATGAATCGTTTGCTTGATTAATATGCTTTTACGGCACTAAAAATTAAAAAACCACCCAAAAAGGGTGGTTTTTTAGAAAGAAATAAAATTATTTCTCTACGCCCGCTGGTTGGCCTGCAAGTTTTGCATTTGCATAGTCCCAGTTCACTAGGCTTTCTAAGAAAGTTGCGATGTATTTAGGACGTAAATTACGGAAATCGATGTAGTAAGCATGTTCCCATACGTCAATTGTTAATACAGCGATTTGACCATGTGCAAGTGGAGTGTCTGCATTAGAAGTTTTAGTAATAGATAATTTGCCATTTACTTCGTCAGCAACTAACCAAGCCCAACCTGAACCGAATTGAGTTGTTGCAGCAGCAGTAAATTCTTCTGCAAATTTTTCGTAGCTACCAAAAGCTTCTTCAATTTTAGCAGCGATTGCACCAGTAGGCTTACCACCACCATTTGGCTTCATCGAATTCCAGTAGAATGTATGGTTCCAAACTTGAGCAGCGTTGTTGAAAATACCAGCTTTAGATGCATCACCAGCAGTTGCTTTGATGATTTCTTCTAAAGTTTTACCTTCAAGGTCAGTTCCTTTGATTAAGTTGTTTAAGTTAACAACGTAGGTATTGTGGTGTTTATCGTGATGGTATTCTAAAGTTTCTTTACTGATATGTGGCGCTAAATCATCATAGCCATATGGAAGTGCAGGTAAAGTAATGGTTGTCATGTTCCTATTCCTTGCATTTGCTGGGTTATACAATATTAAGTGGCTCTATTGTAAATGATTCTGTTCACAATAGGGCATCGTTTTAAAGAACTATACACAATAAAGATCTAATTAATACGCATAATACAGATTGAAAAAAAGACTTAATTAAATCGGATTATTCAATTCAAAATATTCACTTTCAATAGCGAACTGCTGTGAAATTGCTTGTGCCAATCGCTGAACTCCATAACGTTCAGTTGCATGATGACCACAAGCAAAATAGTGAACACCTAATTCTTTTGCTTCATAGAAGGTTCGTTCACTGACTTCGCCTGAAATATAAGCATCACAATTTTGCATAGCTGCTTTAGCAATAAAATCTTGAGCGCCGCCTGTACAAAAACCTACTTTTTGAATGCTTTGTTTTCCAGCTGGTAAATGAATCACCTTAAAATCAAAACTGTTTTGTAGTTTTGCTTTAAATTCGTCCACAGAAAGTGCTTGCTCTAAATATCCAATATTACCAATTGGATGTTTCTCGGTTAAATCAAGTGGTTCTAAATTCTGTAAATTTAATTTCTCTGCAATGGCTACATTGTTGCCCAAAGTTGGGTGCGCATCTAACGGCAGATGATAAGCGACTAATGAAATATTATTTTGAATGAGTTTTTTAATGCGGTTACCGCGCATTCCTGTAATTGGGTACGGTTCGCCTTTCCAAAAATAACCATGATGTACAAGTAATAGATCCGCATTTTGAGCAATTGCTGCATCAATCGCATCTTCGGAAGCAGTAACCGCACAAACGATACGTTTTACTTCAGTTGAACCTTCAATTTGCAGGCCATTTGGTGCGTAATCTTTAAATTCTGCTGCTTTTAAGGTTTGGTCGCACCACTGAATAATTTCATGCAAATTCGCCATGATATTTCCTGAATTGAGTAGTAAATAATTGCTAAAGCTATAGAAACATATTTTGTTGTGTAACTAAAGCTAGACAAATCTTTTTTGAGTTTTTTGTGTATATCGACATATTTAATTTAAAATGCTTAACTGAAAACTCTTTTTGTTCAATATATTAATTTAATTAAAAACTTCTTTTCGTAGAGGATATAAACGTGCGCCGCACCTTTACATGGTTACCTTGGGTGTTACTTATTATTGTAATTGCCAGTTTTATTGCATGGCAAAAATACCATCAACCAAAACCAACTGTTGCAGTTGATGGGGTACAAATGCCTGCTGAGAAAGTTGAGCCATTGGTTGATACTTCACGAACGGGCGGGGTGGTGTCTTATAGTGCTGCGGTAAAAGTTGCAGCGCCGGCAGTTGTTAATATTTTTACGACCCAGAAAGTTAAACAAAATCATCCATTGTTAAGCGATCCCGTATTCCGCGAATTTTTTGGAAATCAGGTTCCTGAACAACAACAGCAAAATGAAAATAGTTTAGGGTCTGGGGTTATTGTACGTGCTGATGGTTATATTCTTACCAATAATCATGTGATTGCTCAAGCTGATCAAATTGTAGTGGCATTACGTGACGGCCGCCGTGCAGAAGCAACGATTGTTGGAACGGATCCAGATACAGATTTAGCTGTCATTAAAATCGATTTAGATAAATTACCTGTGTTGCCATTTAAGCTCAGCGGCAATGAAGTGGGTGATGTTGTCTTGGCAATTGGTAACCCATTTGGCGTAGGGCAGACGGTAACTCAGGGCATTATTTCTGCCACTGAGCGCTCTGATTTAGGCATTAATACCTATGAGGACTTTATTCAAACCGATGCCGCAATTAATCCAGGTAACTCAGGTGGTGCATTAATTGATGTTGCTGGTAACTTAATTGGGGTAAACACTGCTATTTTCTCTCAGTCAGGTGGTTCTTTAGGTATTGGCTTCGCAATTCCAGCTAAAATTTGCCAACAAGTATTAAACTCGATTTTGAAAGATGGCCGAGTAGTTCGTGGATGGTTAGGCATTAGTTTAGTACCGCCTACACAAGACGATGTATTGGCACCAAAACAACAAATTGGTGTAGTTGTTGCTGATGTATTAAAAAGTGGTCCAGCGGCTTCAGCAGGTATAAAAGTTGGAGATAAGATTGTTCAAGTAAATAATGAACCAATCACTTCGGCATCTCATTTGATTAATTACGTTGCATTACAAGCGCCTAATAGCGAAATTAATGTAGTGGTTGAGCGAGCTGGGAAACAAGAAAACTTTGTGGTAACAGTTGGCGAAAGAAAAAACCAAAATAGTCAATCTCAATATATACCGTTACCTAAACAGTAAAACGAAAAAGCCTCGTAATGAGGCTTTTTTTATTAGCTTAAATTAAGAATGTGTCGGTGTCTGATGTTGATGTTTGAACTCAGTTAAAGCATCAATGCGATATTGAATTAACATTTCGCCAATTTCAGCACCCTTAATGTTGTCTGGTAAATCCTGAACTTTAATAGAGCGAACCACTTGCATTGCATCTAACATATATTGAGCTTGAGGATAGGGGCGATCTTCTAGACCTAGTCTTCCTCTAGCATCACACTCACATGCCTGTACAAAAGCTTCAACTCTCTCAGGACGACGTAGCACATCAAGGCGTTGTAATAGACGCCATACCGTTCCTGGTTTTAAAGACATAATCTGATGACATTTTAAATGCTCTTTACACACCGATAATGCTAACTGTCGAGTTTGTGTCGGAACTTTTAAACGTTCGCATAGTTCGGTAACTGGTTTCACGCCACGCTCTTCATGCATGATATGGCGAGGAAGTTCGTTAACTGGCGTTAATGCTTTACCCAAATCATGTACTAAAACAGCAAATCGAACATCAAGCGAGTAGTTTGACTTACACGCTTGTTGCAAAGACATGAGAGTATGTATGCCGCAGTCTACTTCAGGATGATATTCAGGGCGTTGTGGCACACCAAACAATGCGTCAATTTCAGGGAAAAGATGTTTTAACGCACCGCAATCTCGTAATGTCTGAAAATAAATATCTGCATGATCTTCTAAAAGCGCACGCGAAGTTTCTTTCCATACACGTTCTGGCGTTAATGCATCAAGTTCACCTGATTCAGCCATCGTTTGCATGAGTTGTAAGGTTTCAGGTGCAATATGAAAACCATATGCAGAATATCGAGCTGCAAAGCGTGCGACACGTAAAACACGTAAAGGATCTTCAGCAAAAGCTTCTGAAACATGTCGTAAGGTTTTATTTTCTAAATCACTCTGACCGCCATAAGGGTCATATAATTTGCCATCTTGATCCATTGCTATGGCATTGATGGTTAAATCACGGCGAATTAAATCTTCTTCTAAACTTACTGTGGTATCAGTAAAAAACTGAAAACCGTGATAGCCCTTACCGGATTTTCGCTCAGTACGTGCAAGTGCATATTCTTCTTTCGTTTCAGGATGAAGAAACACAGGAAAATCTTTGCCTACAGGTTGAAAACCTTGGGCGAGCATATGTTCAGGTGTTGCTCCGACCACAACATAATCTTTTTCTTGATAGGGATGCCCAAGTAGAGAATCTCGGACGGCACCGCCTACTAAATACACTTGCATGAAAAAACCTCTATTCTTCAAGCAATCATGCTACAGAATAGAGGTTTTCTCAAGTCATTAGACAGGCTTTTCGTAAAAAGCTCTTTCTAAATTACTTTTCTTGTTGTTGAATTTCTGCAACAGTTAAAGCTGTCATATTGATAAGACGACGAGTCGTTGCTGTCGGTGTCAAAATATGAACAGGTTTTGCTGCGCCAAGCAAAATTGGACCAATAGTAACGTTGTTACCAGAAGTCGCTTTCAACAAGTTAAATGAAATATTTGCTGCATCTAGGTTTGGCATAATGAGCAAGTTTGCAGAACCTTTAAAACGTGAACCAGGGAATGCAAATTGACGAATGCTTTCGTCTAATGCTGCATCACCATGCATTTCACCTTCAACTTCAAGCTCAGGAGCTTGCTCAGATAAAATACGATAAACTTCACGCATTTTTTGAGCACTTGAATCAGTTTGGTCACTACCAAAGCTTGAATGAGAAAGAAGTGCTACGCGTGGAGTAATACCAAAGCGACGTACTTCTTCAGCTGCCAAAATAGTCATTTCAGCAAGTTGTTCAGCAGTCGGATTAGTGTTTACATAGGTATCTGCAATAAACAAGTTACGATCTTCAAGCATTAATGCATTTAATGTGAAGAAGTTGTTCATGCCTTCTTTAAGACCGATAACATTGCGTACAAAGTCAAGGTGAATGTTATAGCTACTGTAAGTACCACATAACATACCGTCTGCTTTACCGAATTTAACCAGTAGAGATGCAATTAACGTTGAACGGCGGCGAGCTTCACGTTGAGCATATTCAACTGTGATGCCTTTGCGTTGCATTGTTTGATAGTAATCTTTCCAAAACTCTTCATACATCGGGTTTTGTTCTTGATCTACGATCTCAATATTTACGCCATGTTGTAAACGTAAGCCTAATTTTTTGATATTTGCTTCAATTACAGCAGTACGACCTACTAAAATTGGTTTAGCTAAATCTTCATCAACAGCAATTTGTACTGCACGTAATACGCGCTCGTCTTCACCTTCCGCATATGCAATACGCTTTGGATCAGCTTTTGCTTGAGCAAAAATTGGTTTCATCAAGAATGCAGAGTTATATACAAACTCAGACAATTTTTGACGATATACAGCGAAATCTTCGATAGGACGAGTTGCTACACCTGAGTCCATTGCAGCTTTAGCAACTGCTGGTGCAATTTCTAAAATTAAACGTTGATCAAGTGGGCGTGGAATTAAATAGTCGCGGCCAAATGAAGCAGATTTTTCACCATATGTTGCTGCATCAGCTTCAACGTGAGCCATACGCGCAATTGCATGTACACATGCAATTTTCATGTCTTCATTAATCGTAGTCGCACCAACGTCAAGTGCACCACGGAAAATGTATGGGAAACATAACGCGTTGTTTACTTGGTTTGGATAATCAGAACGGCCAGTTGCCATAATGACGTCAGAACGTACTTCATGTGCATGTTCAGGTAAAATTTCTGGGTCTGGGTTTGCCAAAGCAAAAATAATAGGGTTCTCAGCCATCTGTTTCACCATTTCTTTGGTGAGAATACCAGCAGCAGAAAGACCCAAGAACATATCAGCGCCAGCCATTACTTCATGAAGCTGAGATGCTGAAATATCTTGAACATAACGTTTTTTAGATTCATCTAAGCCTTCACGTGAAGTGGTTAATAGACCACGAGAATCGGCAACAATGATATTTTCTTTTTTAGCACCAAGCGCGCAAAGCAAGTCTAAACATGAAAGTGCTGCTGCACCTGCACCTGAAGCTACGATTTTGATTTCATCAATTTTTTTATTTACAAGTTGCAATGCATTAAGCAAAGCTGAACCTACAATAATACTTGTACCATGTTGATCGTCATGGAATACAGGAATTTTCATGCGTTCACGAAGTTTCTTTTCAATATAGAAACATTCAGGCGCTTTAATATCTTCGAGGTTGATACCACCGAAAGTTGGCTCAAGAGAGGCAACGATATCTACAATTTTATCTGGATCGTTTTCTGCAATTTCGATGTCAAATACATCTACACCAGCAAACTTTTTGAAGAGAACGCCTTTACCTTCCATTACAGGTTTAGAAGCCAATGGGCCAATATTACCTAAACCAAGAACAGCAGTACCGTTAGTTACTACAGCAACCAAGTTTCCGCGAGCTGTATATTTAGCAGCAGTTGAAGGATCACGTTCAATCTCTAAACATGGCGCAGCAACTCCGGGTGAGTAGGCTAAAGCCAAATCTCGTTGGTTGACAAGTTGCTTACTTGGGGTAACGCTGATTTTCCCTGGGTTTGGATATTCATGGTAATTTAAAGCGGCCTGTTTTAAAGATTGATCGTCCATCTGAGTCTCTATTTGATACAAAAAAGCAAACTAGTCAAATCACTCATTCAGGGAGAAGGCAACTCAGTTCTTTTACTATGCTTTAATTTTTACCAATTAAGAGAATAGTAGACGAATTGCCAATAGCCCTGTAGTGAGCTAAATGCTAAAGAATATAACACTACTTCTTTATTTCTCACAGTCAAAAACGCTCATTTTTGGAAAAAGCAGCATATGTAAAAATAGAGAGTTGGAACAATTAATAAATATGCGAATCTGTTTGTAGATAAGGAAGAATCTGCTCAGCTGGGATAGGGCGGCTAAAGAAATAGCCTTGTAAAAAATCACATTGCTGTTTTTGCAGATAGGCAACTTGCTCTTCTGTTTCTACACCTTCGGCAACCAATTTAAGGCCCATACTTTTACCCATTGCAATCATGGCATTTACAATAGCTTCTTGTTTGTGATCACCAATTTTAGAAATGAAAGCACGGTCAATTTTTAGTACATCAATTGGATACTCTGTCAGGTAAGCCAAAGAGGAGTAACCTGTACCGAAGTCATCTAAAGCAATTGAAATATCTCGTTGTTTTATCGCATGTAATAGCGTTTTGACGTTATCCGTATTGTCTAATAAAGCCGACTCAGTAATTTCAAGTTCAAGGTCCGAACCCTGTATATTATATTTTTGCAAAACTTCATCTAGATCATTAAGTAATAAGCCACGATGTATTTGCTGAGCGACAATATTTACAGAGACTTGAACATTTGTGTAGCCCGCGTTTTTCCATTCTTGTAATTGTTTTCCAACTTTATCTAAAACGACTTTACCAATATCTGAAATCAGGCTACTACGCTCAGCAAAAGGTATAAACATATTTGGCATGACTAATCCTTTTTCAGGATGTTGCCAACGAATTAATGCTTCAAAACCTATAATAGATTGATCTAGTAGATTAATTTTGGGTTGGTAATAAATGACAAATTCATCATTCTGAATGGCTTTACGTAACTCTTGTTCTAAATCAGCAGTTTTATATGGATGCTCTGCTTTATTGCAATAGTAGGAAATGGTGTTGCCCCCTAAGCGCTTTGCTTCTGAAAGTGCTTGTTCTGCATGGTTATTAAGATGGTCAATTTGTCGGCCATGCTCAGGAAAGCATGCCACACCGATAGATGCTGTAATAAAATATTCGTGATTATCAATATAAAAAGGTGCGTTGAGCGCTTGCAGGATGTTTTGGCAATATTGCTCAATATTTGGATGAATTGGAGAAATTTCATAAATAATTGCAAAATCGTCACTATTTAAATAGGCAACCAAAATTGCATTAATATTAATTAGGCGTAATCGTTGTGCGAACTGTTTAAGAAGTTCATCACCACTATCATTATTTAAAAATTCATTAAACGCGCGAAAACGGTCAATATTTACTCGTATCAATGCTAGATTTTTAATGTTATATGAAGGATTTACAAGATATTGATGTAATTGATTGTAATAGTAAAGGCGATTAGGTAAGTGGGTGAGACTATCGTAATTTTTTAAATAGGATAGGTGTTGTTCCTGACGTTTTTGCTCAGTGAGGTCACGTGCAAATCCAATATAATTTGTAATTTGATGGAACTCATCTTTGACGACATTGATGTGTAACCACAAATAGACGCTTTTGCCAGAACTAAATTTTTCATCGAATTGACCCATATATTCTCCAGTCTCTAGGAGCTGTTGGGTAATTGAGGTGTGAAATTGTTGTTGTAATTCTTTTTGATTAATCGCAATGCTAAATAATTCTTTATTTAGAAGTTCTGATTTAGAAAATCCGGTTAATTTTTCGTAGTAAGGGTTAATATCAATATAGTTTAGGTGTTCATCTAAAATGAATATGCCTTCTGCTGCTTGTTCAAGCACAATTGCTGATAGTCTTAAGTGTTCTTGGTCTTTTTTCTCTTGATGTATATCTCGGGTCATCCCAACCATACGGAGCGCTTTTTGTGTTTTGGGGTCTCTGGTAATGACACGACCTACATCATGAATCCATCGCCATGAACCATCTCGACGTAAAATCCTGAAATTAATATTAAAATGATCTGTAATTCCTTCCAGATGTTGCTTTAAACGCTCGTTAAACAGTTTTTTATCACTGGGATGTACGCGGTCTAAAATAGTATTTAGATGAATAACAGTCGTTTGTGTCTGCTTTTGTTGATCAAAAAACGTAATTTCTAATTTTTGATTTTCAATATCCCAGTCCCAAGGTCGAATGCCTGCCGTTTCATTTGCAAAAGCTAAATTGTAGTGGTGGCTTTCGAGTTGCTCATTCATTTTTGTGAGATCGTATGTACGTTCACGTACCTTTTGTTCTAGTAAATGGTTATTAAATTGGAGCTGGGCTTCAATATCTTTAGATTTATTCACTTCTTGTTGAAGTTGTACACATAATTCTTCAGCCCACTGGGTATGTTGTTCTGAAATTTGAATGAGCTGTTTATTTCTGAATAATAGTTGAGAAATTTTTTGATAGTTACGTTGAGTGGCGTATGCACAAAGTATGGTAGCTACAAAAGCAATGTTATAGGCGAAATAAAAAGGCAGCTGAGTAATGGGGGTGTGTGTAAATTGAGCGATTAATAGGGGTAATGTACTGGGAATAAATAAGAGATAAAAGTATCGAGGTTGTTGCGTTAAAAAAGTCAGTCCAATGATATGGGCAGAAGTGATAAACAAAGCAATTAAAATATGAGTATCTGGTAGGGTAACTAGCTCTTGAGGAAGATAAAAATGAATAACCGTAACGGTTGCCCCTAATAAAACTCCTGAAATAAAACAAATACTTTGTAAGATAAGATCAGCTTTTTTAATAAAATTAATAGTACGATAGTGCGTTAAAATATTTGGAACAAATAATAGGCAGGTAAGAGATGCAATAGTCAGGCCCATAGACCAGTTAAATATTGTTATTGAAGATGAAAAATAATAAGAAAAAATAGCGTATGAAATGAGACATAGCAGTATTAAGCTAACTAAATACCAGCGTATATATTGAATTGAAAGTTTTAGCTGCTCAATTTTTGTTTGATGCTGTAAATATTCTTCCTGAAGCCCAGACATAAGATTTTTCTATCCTATTTTTTTACATATACACAGAAAGAATCTGATTTATCAGTGATAAAGAATTTGAAATTTTATTCATACAATAAAAGTAAATTAACTTTAAATAGCGATTTAATCAATGTTCAATGAACTTAGGTGGATAAAAACCGATAATTTAAAATAGATAAGGCGACGACTGGTGCAGTTTCTGTACGTAAAACACGGTCACCAATACACCAGTTCATAAAACCAGCTTGATTGGCTTGAGTAATTTCATCCTCGCTTAAACCGCCTTCTGGTCCAATCAACAAGGCAAGTTCAGGTTGTATGCCTGCTAATACATCTTTTTGTTCTTTTTCTGGTGCTAAAACAAATTTAGATTGAGGAAGTTCTGAAGAGCTTAACCATTCATTAAGAGAAATAGGTGCTAATACTTCTGGGACTAAGTTCAAACCACATTGTTCGCATGCTGCAATTGCAACAGCTTGCCAGTGATCTAATTTTTTTTGATCTCGGTCGTATTTTAAACGCATTTCACAGCGGTCACTGGTTAAAAGCTGAATCTTGCTTACGCCAAGTTCAGTGGCTTTCTGAATGGCATAATCCATTCGGTCACCTTTACTCATGACTTGACCAAGAACTGCTTTAAATGGGGCATTACGGTTATTAGGGTTGAAATTCTCAATGGTGACAAACGCATTTTTTTTATTAATTTCGGTCAGTGTCGCGAGATATTCGCCACCTTGGCCATTAAATAGAGTCGCTTGTTCTTGTAATTGTGCACGTAAGACACGCACCCAATGATGAAATACTGATTCAGTTAGTTGAATAGTTGAACCAACTGTAAGTTCAGTTTCGATAAAAAAACGATTCATTGGGTACGCCTTACAAAATTAATTTAAACCAAGATCAACAACGAGTTGACGAGTTGGTTCGACTTGATTCATTGAATAGAAATGTAAGCTTGGTGCACCACCTGCGATTAGGCGTTCACATAGCTTCACAACAACTTCATGACCAAAAGCTTTAATACTCTCGCTGTCATCGCCATAGGTTTGTAATTGTTTACGGATCCAGCGAGGAATTTCAGCACCTGTACCATCAGCAAAGCGAATTAAATTGCTGGCATTGGTAATCGGCATGATGCCAGGAGCCACCGGAATATTAACTCCAGCTTTTTCCAGACGCTCAATAAAATAAAAGTATGAGTCTGGATTAAAGAAGAATTGTGTAATTCCTGCATTAGCGCCAGCTTGTACTTTTTCAATAAAACGTTGGATATCTGAATCAAGGTTTTCAGCTTGAGGGTGCATTTCAGGATAAGCTGCAACTTCAATATGAAAATGATCACCTGAGTGCTCACGAATAAAACGTACTAAATCTTGAGCATAAGGAAGTTCGCCAAGCCCGACTTGACCAGAAGGTAAGTCACCGCGTAAAGCGACAATACGGTTAATACCTTGAGTTTTATATAAATCTAGTAACTCAGCAATACGCGCTTTATCATCACCAATGCATGAAAGATGAGGCGCAACTGGTGTACCTTTACCATTGAAATCGTCAATAGCAGCAAGAGTACGTTCGCGAGTAGAACCACCAGCACCATAGGTAATCGAGAAAAAATCTGGATTTAATAGTTGTAATTCTTGATGAACAATACGAAGTTTTTCAGCACCGGCATCAGTTTTCGGTGGGAAAAACTCAAAAGAAATAGGTATACGTTTAGTCATGTCAAATCCTTGTAAACAGCGAAACAATATTTTTAGAAAAAAGGGCAGTCGGTTCACCGTCTGCCCTTAAGTTCTTAGTATTTGTAAGCGTCAGACTTGAATGGTCCCTCAACAGCAACACCTAAATAGCCAGCTTGCTCTTGAGTTAACTGAGTAAGTACACCACCAAAACCTGCAACCATTGCTGCAGCAACTTCTTCGTCAAGTTTCTTAGGAAGAACTTCTACACGAATTTTTGCAGTTTTTTCGTTTGCAGGAAGGTCAGCAAATTTCTCTTGGAATAAGTGAATTTGACCTAACACTTGGTTAGCAAAAGAACCGTCCATTACGCGTGATGGGTGACCAGTTGCATTACCTAGGTTTACAAGGCGACCTTCTGAAAGAAGAATGAGGTAGTTGTTTTCGTCTTCTGAACGATAAACTTGGTGAACTTGTGGCTTAACTTCAACCCACTTGTAACCACGTAAATAAGCTGTGTCGATTTCTGTGTCGAAGTGACCGATGTTACATACAACTGCGCCAGCTTTTAAGCTATCTAACATTGCAGCATCACATACGTGGTAGTTACCAGTAGTCGTTACAACAAGGTCAGTGTTGCCAAGTAAGTCGTGGTTAATATCTTCTTTTTTGCCTGTTTGTACGCCGTTTTTGTATGGAGATACAACTTCATAGCCATCCATACATGCTTGCATTGCACAAATTGGGTCAACTTCAGTTACACGAACGATCATGCCTTCTTGACGTAAAGATTGAGCAGAACCTTTACCAACGTCACCATAACCGATCACAAGCGCACGGCGGCCTGACAAAAGCATGTCAGTTGCGCGTTTGATTGCGTCATTTAATGAGTGACGGCAACCATATTTGTTGTCGTTTTTAGATTTAGTAACTGAGTCATTTACGTTAATTGCAGGTACTTTCAAAGAACCGTCTTTCCACATTTCGATAAGACGTTGAACACCTGTAGTCGTTTCTTCAGTAATACCGTGAATGCGTTCTAAAAGAGCAGGGTATTTTTCATGAACAAGAGCAGTTAAGTCACCGCCATCATCCAAGATCATGTTGGCATCCCAAGGTTGACCGTTAACATTTACTTGTTGTTCAAGGCACCATACATATTCTTCTTCAGTTTCGCCTTTCCAAGCAAAAACAGGAATACCGCGAGCAGCAATTGCAGCAGCAGCATGGTCTTGAGTCGAGAAAATGTTACATGAAGTCCAACGAACTTCAGCACCTAACTCAACAAGCGTTTCAATAAGAACCGCTGTTTGAATGGTCATGTGAATACAACCAAGGATTTTTGCACCAGCAAGTGGTTTAGACGCTGCATAACGTTTACGTAAACCAATTAAAGCCGGCATTTCTGCTTCAGCAAGTTTGATTTCTTTACGACCGTAGTCAGCAAGAGAGATGTCAGCAACTTTATAATCTGTAAATGAAGCATTAACCGCGTTCATCAGGATCTCCTAGGGAAAAAATAGTATGGATCGTTCTGTTCGCGGATGCCGTTGTTGGTTAAAACGAGTGTTTAACCGATTGTCGAGCCTGGCAAATTGATCTTTAGTGCCGATCATTTGTCGCAGCATCCCTCGACTAGCGAAACATTGTACTTGGAAAAGCTTTTAGTGCCAATCCAGTTTTGTTTATTATCTGCCTAATTATCCTTATAGATTCAAATTATGGCAGTAAATATTCCCCAAGCTCTAGCAAACCTCGAAGCAAACTGTGGTGTTTTTGCGGTTTGGATGGTGCTTCAACATCATGGAGTACAAATTGATTTTGCTGAGTTGATTAAAGTTTGCCGACACGACGAAGGGGGCACCTATACTATTGCCTTAGCTGTTGCATTAAAGAAATTAGGATTTAACGTGTCATTTCATTCAGATGAAGATCCTAATATTAGCCCAAGCGAACGAATGAGCTATAAAGAAGCAAAGGTACTGAAAATACCGACAGGACCTGCGTTGAGCTATCAAGATATTCAAGCTGAAATTCAACATGGCAAAATGGTGATTGTCTATTACGATACTTTAGAGGGTGTCGGAAATCAGTCTCTTATCTATTCTATTGACCCAAAAGAAATCTGCTTTTTTGATAATTTTGAACCGATGTCAGCAGCAGTTTTTGAAAAGCAACGTCAAGTAGAAGGGATTTGTCGTCAGGCTATCGTGATTGATGACCGTAATTTTCAGATACATTCGACTAAATTGAATTAGCTTAAAAGAGCCAGTAGAGTGCTGGCTCATATTGAAGTTATTTTTGTTGATATTCTTGAATCACTTCTAGAGCAGCGCGAAAAGCTTCTTGAGTAGCAGGTGCGCCACAATATGGCAGACTATGCAATAAAGTTTCTTGAATCTCTTCAACTGTACAGCCATTGTTAAGTGCACCACGAACATGGCCTTTGAGTTCTGTTGGTGACTTAAGTGCAGTTAACATTGCCAAAGTAATTAATGAACGATATTTACGCGGTAATACGCCTTCACGCTGCCAAGTCGATCCCCATGCATGCTCGTTAATCCAGTCTTGTAAAGGCTGGGTAAAGGGTACGGTGTTTTCTTGGGCGCGTTTTACAAAAGCTTCTCCCATCACTTCTGTGCGAACTTTTAATCCATTTTCGTAATCTTGCTTAGACATTAATTTCTCCTAAAAATAAAAGCGTCGATTGACGCTTTTATGGCTGTTTATTAATTAATGCGAATCAAGTGTGATTGCAATAGTGAATTAGTGGAGGCATCAGTCACACAATTTGATGAGGGTTTGACAAAGGAAGATCTTTATTTAAATCTTTATCAAATACATCTGTAAGCATGCTGTCGAATCGAATTGCATTGTATTGCAATAATTGTTGAGCTTCGCTTTCAGTAATAAAACCTTCTTTTATCGCTTGTTGAATATTCTCTTCGAAAGTCAGTCCAGTAAATTTGCCTTTAGATTCAGCTTTTTTAAACTTATCCCAAAGAGGCTCAAGCGTTCGTAAAATTTGAAATGCATGTTCTAAACGTCCAGTCACATCATCGGCTTTAGTTGAATAAAATACGTGATGTTTAAGCTGCTCTCTAAAAGGATGCTCTTGCATCATAAGTTCAGCGACTTGTTGTTTTAACTCATCGTCAGGTTTTGAAATGACACGGCCTAAAGGGAAACAGATCCATTTTACAAGTGCTGCTGGGAGTTTAGCTGGGAAGTTTTCAAATAATCCCCAAAATGCTTCCTGAATATTCAAGAAAGCTTTTTGTAGAGCTAATTTGGCGTGAAGTTGTTCAGCTTCAGTTTTTTGTCCAGCTTCATAAAATTTTAAAATTGCTGTAGAAATAAAGAGGTGCGCGTGAATATCTGCCAAGCGTCCTGATAACATTTCTTTGCGTTTTAAGTCTCCTGCAAGTAAACCAAGTGACATATCCGAAACAAGTGCAAAGTTGGCACTAAAACGGTTGATGGTCTTATAGTAACTGGCAGTAAATTGATCTACTGATTGTGGAGCATCATTTGAGCCACCTGTCCAACCATAAGCAAATGATTTTGCACCACGGTTAAAGGTATAGGCTAAATGTTTAAATAATAAATCATCGAATTTTTTGACTGAATCATTCTTATCCTCAGATTGAAGGAGTTGTAATTCTTCAAAAAGATAAGGGTGACAACGCATTGAACCTTGACCAAAAATCATCAATGAACGAGTCAAAATATTTGCGCCTTCTACCGTAATCGCAATTGGTATCGCTTGATAGGTAAGGGCAAGGAAGTTACGTGGTCCAAGTTGAATTGCGCGTCCTCCAGCAATATCCATTCCGTGATTAACGACTTTACGCATCGTTTCAGTTGCATAATATTTTGCCATGGCCGTCATCACAGCAGGAGTTCCACCTTGGTTTAAGCCACATGTCACTAAATAACGGAATGCTTCAAGCATGTAGGCATCGCTGGCAATTTCACTGGTCGCTTCTTGCACGCCTTCAAATTTACCTACTGAAATATTGAACTGTTGACGAATTTTCGCAAAAGCACCAACGGTTAAATAGCTCATTTCACCTGCTGCTGTTGCTAAAGCTGGAAGGGAAATACCACGCCCAACACCTAAGCACTCCATGAGCATTCGCCAGCCTTTACCGGCATTTTCTTGCCCACCAATAATCCAGTCAATAGGAATGAAAATATCTTCTCCTTCTACAGTTCCGTTCATAAATGGAGAACCTGGAAAATGTCGTGCTCCAATTTTTACACCCGCATGACTTGCAGGAATTAAGGCACAAGTAATGCCGTATTCTGTTTTATTTTTATCTCCGAGTAGGCCTTCTGGGTCATAAAGTTTAAATGCTAGACCAACAACGGTGGCAATTGGTGCAAGCGTAATCCAGCGTTTAGAGAAATTCATGCGGAGACCAAGAATTTGAGCACCTTCATGTTCGCCGTAGCAAACAACACCCGAATCTGGAATGGCACCAGCATCTGAACCTGCTTCTGGGCTGGTTAAACCAAAGCATGGGATTTCTTCGCCTTTAGCAAGGCCCGGTAAATATTGTTGCTTTTGAGCATCAGTACCGTAGTGCATGAGTAGTTCACCCGGTCCTAATGAGTTAGGAACCATGCAACTCACAGCAGTGGTGAGCGAGCGTGAAGCAATTTTGCTCATAATACGGCTTTGGGCAAATGAGCTAAATTCTTTGCCGCCAAAGGATTTTGGAATAATGAGACCTAAAAAACCTTTGTCTTTAATAAACTGCCAAACCTCTGGTGGAAGATCTTTTAAGTGATGATGAATTTCCCACTCATCTAGCATGCTACAAAGTAATTCAACTTCATTATCAATAAAACTTTGCTCTTCTTCTGACAACGTTGGGTAGGGATATTTCTCAAATTGAGACCAATCAGGTGCCCCCATAAATAATTCTTTTTCCCACCAACTGGTACCTGCTTCTAAAGCTTCTTGTTCAGTAGTACTGATGCTTGGCATTGAGTTCGCTAAAGTTTTATAGGCTGGTTTGGTAATCAGGTTAAAGCGTAATGGTGCAAATAAAATAATGATACTAACGGCAATGAGGGGAATACCTAAAATGAGAGCCCATGGGGTTAATATGAGTGCAGTAAATATAGCCACCGCAATCGTAATTACACTACCAATGATTCGATTCAGGTTAAAAAAGAAAATTGCCCATATTGCAAAAAGCTGAATGACAATGCTTAAAACAAAGAGTAGGAAAATCATACTTGCTCCTTGCTAGATAAGCCCTCAAGTTAGAAGTTACAAAAAAGCGAGGAGAGATTTAAGGCTTAACTAGCTAATTTTAATGCTGTTTAAATTTAATTTTTTATATCGCAATTGATGTATATGCTAGAGCAGGGATATATCGTACTTTTAGGTATAAGATATTTTTCAGTGAAAGTGTAATGGCTTGTTTTATCGATTTGTCAAGAAATGTTATTGATTTTCTTATACAAATAAAAAGCCCTCTGGGTTAGAGGGCTTTTTATAGATATTTAATTTATTAAGCTTCGACGGTTTGAACAGCGATTTTCTTAGCTGGATCTACTTTACGACGAACTTCTGGTACTGGTTCACCGTGGTATTGACGATCAGCAAAATAACTAGAACGAACCATTGGTGCAGACCAGATATTTCTAAAGCCAAGTTTACGACCATGCTCTGCATAACGTTCAAACTCTTCTGGCGTTACAAAGCGGTCGATTGGCGCATGTTGTTTAGATGGCTGTAAATATTGACCAATCGTCACATAGTCAACATCGTGAGCACGTAAGTCATCAAGCAATGCAATAACTTCTTCTTCAGTTTCACCAATACCGACCATCAAACCACATTTTGTTGGGATATCTGGACAGTATTCTTTAAACATTTTTAATAAGGTTAAAGAGTGTTGATAGTCTGAACCTGGACGCATTGCTTTATATAAGCGAGGTACAGTCTCAATGTTGTGGTTAAATACGTCTGGCGGACATTCAGTCATAATGCGTAAAGCAATATCCATACGTCCACGGAAGTCAGGTACTAAAATCTCAAGCAATGTCGTTGGGCTAAGCGCGCGAGCTTCTTTAATACAGTCCACAAAGTGTTGTGCACCGCCGTCAAGTAAGTCATCACGGTCAACTGAAGTAATTACTGCATACTTGAGTTTCAGGTTAGAAATGGTTTCTGCCATGTGACGAGGTTCATCAGCATCGAGTGCATTTGGACGACCATGTGCTACATCACAGAAAGGACAACGGCGTGTACAAATATCGCCCATAATCATGAATGTTGCCGTACCGCCACCAAAACATTCTGGTAGGTTAGGACAAGCAGCTTCTTCACAAACGGTATGGAGTTTTTGAGCACGTAAAGTCGTTTTAATACGCTGAACTTCTTCTGGTGCCGTCATCTTGACACGAATCCAGTCAGGTTTACGCGGCACTTCAACCGTAGGTACAACTTTTACAGGAATTCTTGCGACTTTTTCTGCGCCACGAAGTTTTACACCCTGTTCAGGTTTACGGTGTTCTGACATATCTAACTTTTCCACTCGTTTATAGAGACATTGACATTGTATTATAGCGAAGTTCTTCAGTTAATAGCGGAAAATAACTATTCATATAATAAATGTGGCTATTCAGAAATATAGGGTTGAGAAATACATAAATTCACCGCATATTAGCCATAATTTATTATAAAATATGGTCATTCAAGTGAGGAAGGAGCTTTCAATGCCACGTAAAAAAGAGGTCGTTAGTGGGAATTTCGTTAAATACGATGCGGTAGTTCTCGGTTCTGGACCTGCGGGTGAAGGCGCGGCAATGAAGCTTTCAAAAGCTGGTAAGCGTGTTGCAATTGTAGATGTGCGTGATCAACTTGGTGGTAACTGTGCACACGTAGGAACGATTCCAAGTAAAGCTTTACGTCAAACAGTTTCTAGTATTATTCGCTATCAGCGTGATCCAATGTTTCAAAAAGTAGGTGAATGGAAGCAGTTCACCATGAAACAGGTTTTGCGTAATGCACACAAAGTGATTCAACAACAGGTTGATACACATACACGTTTTTATGACCGTAACAAGATTGGTGTCTTCCATGGTCGTGCATACATTCAAGATAAAAATACAGTCTTAGTTTTTAGCCACGAAGGCATTAAAGAGACAATTATCTGTAAGCAAATAGTGATTGCGACAGGTAGTCGTCCTTATCATCCACAAGGTCTCGACTTTGATCATCCTCGCGTATTTGATTCGGACAAGATTCTTGATCTTGATTATTCAATTCAAAAAATCATTATTTACGGCGCGGGCGTTATTGGCTGTGAATATGCCTCAATCTTTATTGGTCTAGATCATAAAGTTGACTTGATCAATACTCAGCAAAAACTTTTAAGTTATTTGGACGATGAAATTGCTGATGCTTTGTCTTATCACTTACGTGAACAAGGTGTATTGATTCGTCACAATGAACAAATGGATCATCTTGAAACGTTTGATGACCATGTTGTTTTACATCTACAAAGTGGTAAAAAGATTAAAGCCGATGCCATTCTTTGGTGTAATGGCCGTTCAGGTAATACAGAAGGCTTAGGTCTTGAGAACGTTGGGTTAGTTCCAAACAACCGTGGTCAGCTTTCTGTAAATGATCAATACCAAACTGAAGTTGAAAACATCTATGCTGCTGGTGACGTGATTGGTTGGCCATCACTTGCTTCTGCTGCTTATGACCAAGGGCGCTGTGCTGGCGCAAACATGAGTGGTGAAGATGCTAAACCAGTACGAGACATTCCAACTGGTATTTATACCATTCCGGAAATCTCATCAATTGGTAAAAATGAACAGGAATTAACGGAAGAGAAAATTCCGTATGAAGTGGGTCAAGCTTCTTTCCGTCACTTAGCTCGTGCACAAATTACGGGCGATACAGTAGGTGAGTTAAAGATTCTTTTCCACCGCGACACTATGGAAATTTTAGGTATTCACTGTTTTGGTAATAATGCTGCCGAAATTATCCACATTGGGCAAGCAGTTATGCACAGCCCAAATAATACATTGAAATATTTCGTTGAAACGACATTTAACTATCCAACAATGGCTGAAGCATATCGTGTAGCTGCACTTAATGGTATGAATCGTTTGTTTTGATTTTAAATAAGTTTTTAATAAAAAAGCCCGCAAATCTGCGGGCTTTTTTATTTTCATTAGACCATAAGTTTTTTATATTTTTATGACAATCCAAAGGATGATTCTAGCTTTTCATCCTACTAGTGTGGACAAAATGCTTGGTTAAAATATTCAAATAAATCTGGTGTTTGTTTCCATAAAATTATAGAAAGCACCAAAAGCGTGACTAGGATAAAAGTCATAATTGTTTTCAAAAGTAAGGCATTATGCATCATGAATAACAGCCTCCTCATTCACAAAGAAGTGTACGATTACACCTAATATACTCAATGCAATAGAGCATAGCCAAATTGCATTGTAATTACCTGTTAAGTCATGGTTAACACCGCCAAGCCAACCGCCAAAGAAAGAACCGACTTGATGAGTGAAAAACACAATGCCGCTGAGCATTGAAAGATATTTAACGCCAAACATATTTGCCACAATACCGTTGGTGAGCGGAACAGTAGAGAGCCATAAAAGGCCCATAATGACGCCAAAAGCATATACCGTATAAATGCTTAAAGGTAATAACAGAAAGGCAATGATCGCGATGCCACGGCTGCCGTAAAGCGCCATTAATAATTTAGGTTTTGAGAAGCGGTCTCCTAACCAGCCTGCACCATAAGTCCCCACAATATTAAATAGTCCAACTAGGGCTAGAAATACAGTTCCTGTAGCTGCATCAAAGCCGTGGTCGATTAAATAGCCGGGTAAATGTACACCTAAGAAAACAACTTGGAATCCACATACTAAGAAACCTAAAGCTAACCACCAAAAGGGTTTATGTTTTCTGGCAATATTCAGTACTTGTTTAAATGTAAGCTGAGGTTGTGCAATTGCTTTTGGTGTTTGATTGCTTGGTCCTTTTAACATCCATGCAAGAGGAATAATAAGAGCAATTAGTAGTGCACTGACCATTAGGGCGGCTGACCATCCAACATTTTTGAGTAAGAGAAGGGTAGATGGCAACATAATAAACTGACCGAAAGAACCTGCTGCACTGGCAATCCCCATTGCCATACTTCTTTTTTCTGGAGGTGCCGCTCGACCTACTGCACTAAGTAAAACTGTAAAAGAGGTGGCTGATAAAGCTAGGCCAATAATCAATCCTAGGCTTAAATTTAAGATTAAGATGCTTGAGCTAAAAGCCATTAAGAGTAAGCCGAGGGCGTAAAGCAATCCGCCAACAGCAACTACAATTTTACTGCCATATTTATCTGCGATTGCACCAGTAAAAGGCTGCACAGCTCCCCAGATTAAGTTTTGCATCGCAATTGCGAGACTAAAAACATGCTGTCCCCAACCAAATTCATGGCTCATTGGGACCAAATACAGTCCAAAACCATGCCTAACGCCTAAAGAAAGAGCCAAAATAAGGGCACTACCAATCAGCATATAGATAAGTGGCTGGGAAAAGTTGTGAGCAGTTTTAGTCATGATTAATGGAAAATTATAATAATGTGGTCATTTATTGTAGAAGATATATCGAGGAATATCGATATAGATGGCAAGAATATTTAAGAAGAATTAAAAAGTGACTAATGTTAATATTTTATGATAAGAAATTTGAAGAAGCAGACACCATTTTGATCTCTGCTTCTTATAAAAATTAAGCTGTGGAATTACGTTCAAGTAATGCTTGCTCAAAAAGAACTTGTTCTTTTTCTTTATGTTCAGTTGTGAAGCGAATCAAAATTACGCTACATCCTGCGACCATAACCAGACCGCCTAAAATAAACAGGCAAGTTTGGACATCAAGTAAACCTTTGAGTAGGAAACCTGCTGCCACAGCGCCAACATTACCACCCGCACCAATAATTCCTGCGACTCCACCTAATGCAGTACGATCGATAAATGGTACGAGAGCGTAAGTTGCACCACATGCCATATGCGTAAACAATGCAAAAATAGTCATCGAAATAATTGCGAGCGCAACAGCATTCATTTGTGAGAAGAGTATTAAGAATAACCCTTCACCTAAAATCATGAGTACAAGTACTTTGGTGCGACCATCTAAGCCTTTTTTGAGTGCGACTTTATCGGAAATGATACCGCCCAGTGCACGAGCAAATAATGCCAACAGACCAAAGATTCCGGCAGTTAGACCAGCGGTTTTTAAATCCATTTTGAACTGATCAACATAGTACATTGCTGCAACGTTATGGATAAAAATCTCTATACCAAAACTTGCGCCATATGCCAAAAATAAAATCCAGACACGATAGTTGCGTGCAGCTTGCATTAAAATGGCAGTACCACCTTTTTTACCACTTCCGACTTCAATACCTTGTGCGCGAACTTCTTTAAAGTTCCCTTGAGGACAGTCTTGAGTTAATTTCCAGTAAAGAATGCCAACAATAACCATCATTACGCCAGGTACGATTAATGCCACGCGCCATCCCATGGTTTGTTCAACACCAAACATCACAATTGCGCCAAGTAATAAAGGCATTAAAGCTTGTGTTGCTCCACCGCCAGCATTTCCCCAGCCAGCCGTTGCCGCATTTGCTGTTCCTACAACGTTAGGTGCGAACATGACACTTGTATGGTATTGAGTAATGACGAAACTTGCCCCAATCGCACCAATAAGTAAGCGAAAGAATAGAAAAGATTCATAGCTATTGGCAGCAGCTACACCAAATACTGGAATGCTGCCAACTAATAGGAGGGTGGTATACGTAATACGTGGACCATATTTGTCGCAGAGTGGTCCGACAATAAGCCGCACTAAAATAGTAATAGCAACAGCAGCAATATTAATATTAGCAATTTGGTCTTTTGTTAAGCCAAATTCCCCTTTAATCACGGGCATTAGTGGTGCACACGCAAACCATGCAAAGAAACATACGAAGAAAGCGAGCCATGTCATGTGGAAGGCACGCATTGCTGGAGTTGAAAAACTAAATAATTTGATTTCAGTTGCTTTTTTTGCATCTAATTGGATATTCGAAGACATACGCCGTCCCTCTGAACTGAACGAAATTTAATTTGCATGGCAATTTATTGCCTATCTGCAGACTGATCAGAGCGGACATCGTTGGCCGTCTTTGTTTATTCATTGAATCATCATTGATTCATCATGCAATGAATAAAGCAAAGCTTGTGCCAAAAAATGAATTTTACTAAAAAGGAAAAATTACTTTCTAATTTTATTGAGTTAGTTTGTGAGGATGAATGTAAGAAAAACAATTACGAAAATGGTTAAGTAGTAATAAGAGAATAAGAAGGTCTTTATATTTGTAGTTTTTATAAAAAATGCTCATTTTTTTAGCATTTTGATTTAAAAAGAAGCAAAATGTAGATAGAAAGAAAGCTATAAAAACGTGCATAAGTTTTTATAGCTCTATACGGGACCAGAAATTAGAAGCGGTAACCAACACCAGCGTAACCTAAAATTGGGTTAATTTCGATATCTGCTTTTGCATTGATTAATTCACCATACTTAGCATCATTTACTGTAATCGTCGTATCTGTTTTTAAGTGAGCATAGGAAACAGAGCCAACCGCATACCATTTATCATTAAAGTCGTAGGTGAAACCTAAAGTCGCTACAGGAGCTATAGCATCTGAAGCTTCAAGTTCTACTTTAGGATCTCCTGAGCTAGTTTTTCTTTCTAAAGCAGCACCTGCTTTACCATCTTTAATATTCACAATCATATGACCAGCATTGACTAAATCTTTCTCAATTTCTGGGTTCATTTCTAATTCACTGAAATAGGCGTACATAACCCCTAGTCCAACATATGGTCTAAATTTATTTACACCAGTTTTGCCGAAGTGATATTGAAATTCAAATGCTGGTGTCCAAGCACGCGCTGAAGCGGCACTCCCATGTCCTTCAAGATCTGTAATGAAAAGATTATTTTCAAGTTCCATAGATCCAAGAATCCCACCAGCGGGTTTCGCTGTGGCTGAAAAAGGCGCATAAATTTTCCCTTTTCCTTGTAAGTCAACTTTAGGTGGAATCCCAGCTTTTAACTCTAATGAAAAATTATCTGTAAAAAAGTAATTACTCATCAATCCTAAGGTGGTGACATCATCGGCTTCTAAACCTGTTTTGTCAGCATCCCATTGACTTAGACCGCGCACCTCAGCTGTTCCGCTTAGCCAAGAAGGAATCGTATCTGTACCTAAACCAATAACACCAATGAGCTGTTCAAGAACGACATTACTATTACTGTCTGAAATGTTGTCTTGAATTGTTTTAACTTTAATATCTCCGACTTTAGATTGCTCATTTTCTTTAACAGAAGTATTAATTCTAAAAGGCTGAGCATTACCAGTCGGTTTAACATATAAAGGACCAGCAGATACAGAGAAACGTTTGAAGCCATCACCATCCTTTAAACTAAAATACGGCGAAGCGGCGTTAGTGATTGTTGGCAGGGCAAAAAAGGCAGCTGTCATACAAAATAATGACTTTTTCATCATAAAAGGACTCCATGTCCGAACATTTGTTTACTGATTTTTATTGAGCCAACCATACCGCGTTTTATTAAAATGATTGTTTATTAAAAATTAATAATTGTAATTTTTTTGAAATAATTGTTTATATTTGGCAATATTTTTTAATTTTAAATACATAATAAATAATAAAAGGCTACATAAAGCAGCCTTTTATTTAAGTTTGTTAAACTATTAGTTGAAGCGAGATAAGTCCTCTTCAGGGCGTGCAGTTAAAACTTCAATGCCTGTTTGAGTCACTAAAATAGTATGTTCATATTGAGCTGAAAGTTTATGGTCTTTCGTTACAACAGTCCATTTATCGCCTAATAGTTTAGTTTGCCATACGCCAGCATTTACCATGGGTTCAATAGTAAAAGTCATACCAGCTTCCAGACGCATACCTGTACCAGCTTGACCATAATGTAATACTTGAGGTTCATCATGGAAAACGGTACCAATACCGTGGCCACAATATTCACGAACTACACTAAAACGCTCTGATTCGACATATTTCTGGATTGCATGGCCAATGTCACCTAAATATGAACCATCTTTAACAGTTGCCATGCCTCGATACATTGCTTCTTGAGCAACTTTACATAGACGGTTGGCTAAAATAGACGTCTCACCACCGACGATATACATCATGTTTGTATCGCCGTGATAACCATCTTTAATCACAGTCACATCAATGTTTAAAATATCACCGTTTTTTAACGTTTTATTTTCAGAAGGAATGCCATGGCAGACAACATGGTTAACCGAAGTACAAATAGAGTGCTGAAAAGCAGGGCGTCCAGGAGCGCCACCATAGCCGACACAGGCAGGAATAGCATGTTGTACATTTTCAATGTGATTACGGCAAATGGTATCAAGTTCAAGTGTACTTACACCCGCCTTGATATACGGCTTGATCATCTCTAGAACTTCAGCCGCCAGTCGTCCTGCAATGCGCATTTTTTCAATTTCATCTGGAGTTTTGATTAATCGACGTGGAGCTGTATAAGTACTGTTCATGATCTCTAAAAACTTTTGGTAATTTACAAGTGTCTATGGTATAAATAGCCGCCCATTTTATCAAATGCTTTTCGTGAATATCTTTTACGAACAAATTTGATAGGTGGAGTAAAAAATCCGCACATATATCGTCACATTACTCTGGGTGCCTGTAAAAGGGTGGAGAATGCGGATATATGGAGGCCTAACCCAACTTTTAAGGTAAAGAAAATGGCAGATTACAACGTAAGCATGCGTGACCTTCTTCAAGCAGGCGCGCACTTTGGTCACCAAACTCGTTTCTGGAACCCAAAAATGCGTCAATACATTTTTGGCGCGCGTAACAAAATTCACATCATCAACCTTGAGCACACTGTTCCTGCGTTAAATGATGCTTTGAACTTCGCTAACCAATTAGCAAGCAAAAAGAACAAAGTTTTGTTCGTTGGTACAAAACGTGCTGCTTCTAACATCATCCGTGAACAAGCTCAACGCGCTGGTCAACCATATGTAGACCACCGTTGGTTAGGTGGTATGTTGACGAACTGGAAAACACTTCGCCAATCTATCAACCGTTTAAAAGATCTTCAAACTCAATCTCAAGACGGTACTTTTGCTAAGCTTACTAAACGTGAAGCTTTAGAACGTGCTCGTGAGATGGAAAAACTTGAGCGTTCTTTAGGCGGCGTTAAAAACATGGGTGGTTTACCTGACGCATTATTTGTAATCGACGTTGATCACGAAGCGATTGCAATCAAAGAAGCGAAGAACTTAGGTATTCCTGTTATCGGTATCGTTGATACAAACTCTAATCCAGACAACGTTGATTACGTTATTCCGGGTAACGACGATGCGATCCGTGCAGTAACTCTATATGCTTCAGCTATGGCTGACGCAATTCTTGCTGGTAAAGAATACGCTCAATCTCAAGCGAACGCTCAAGCAAAAGGCGATGACGCTGCGAAAGACGCTTCTGAGGCTTAATGCGTTTTGACGCATGCTTGTCATTTTTGCGACATGTAATGGTGGCAAATTAAGCGTCGAGAGTGCAAACGGCCCAGAGTTTCTTTGGGCCGTTTTTGTTGAAAAGATTTATTTTCTACCGATTTTAGGAGATCAACATGACTGCAATTACTGCAAGCATGGTAAAAGAATTACGTGACCGTACTGGTCTTGCAATGATGGAATGCAAAAAAGCATTAACAGAAGCGAACGGTGACATCGAGCTTGCTATTGATAACCTTCGTAAATCTGGTCAAGCTAAAGCTGCTAAAAAAGCTGGTAACATTGCTGCTGACGGTGCAATCACAATCGTTCAAGAAGGCAACAAAGCAATCCTAGTTGAAGTTAACTGTCAAACTGACTTCGTTGCTAAAGACGAAAACTTCTCTAACTTCTCTAAAGCTGTTGCTACTGCTGCTTTAGCTGCTGGTGAAACTGATGCTGCTAAAATCGCTGAATTAAAATTAGCAGACGGTCAAACAGTTGAAGAAGCTCGTATTGCGCTTGTTCAAAAAATCGGTGAAAACATCCAAGTTCGTCGTGCGAAAATCGTTGAAGGCGAAAACTTGGCTATCTACAAACACGGTTTAAAAATCGGTGTTGTAGTTTCTTATACTGGTGATGCTGACACTGGTAAAGGTATTGCAATGCACGTTGCTGCATTCAACCCAGTAGCTGTAAATGCTGAAGCTGTTCCTGCTGACCTTATCGCTAAAGAAAAAGAAATTGCTGAAGCGAAAGCGTTAGAGTCTGGTAAGCCAGCTAACATCGTTGAGAAAATGGTAACTGGTTCAGTTGATAAATACTTGAACGAAGTTGCTCTTGATCGTCAAATGTACGTAATTGACAACGACAAAAAAGTTGCTGATGTATTAAAAGCAACTGGTACTACTGTTGCTAACTTCGTACGTTTCGAAGTTGGTGAAGGTATTGAGAAAAAAGCAGAAATGAGCTTCGCTGAAGAAGTTGCTGCTGCTCAAGCTGCTGCGAAGTAATTCGTATCACAATAAAAAAAGCCCCATTGGGGCTTTTTTTATCTCAGTTAAATTAAGGGTAGAAAATGACAAATAAAAAAAATCTCAGTATTGGTGGTGTCATAATTTTATTGATTGCTGCATATTTTGGTCTGGATTTATCTGGGCATAAGCAAAATCAATCGCCATCATTAGTCATACCCGAAGCTCAGCATACTGAAACTACACTTTCAAATAATGGGGCGGATACAATAAAAGCTGCTTATGAGCAGAGACAAAGTAATGTTCAAGTGCAGGGAAGTGGCCGAGTAAAAGCAATTTTAAGAGATGATAATGATGGGTCGAGACACCAGAAATTTATTCTTGTACTAAAAAATGGCCTTTCAATTTTAGTCGCACATAATATTGATTTAGCACCTAAAATTCCTAATTTGAAAAAAGGTGATGCGGTAGAGTTTTACGGTGAATATGAATATAACCCAAAAGGCGGTGTATTGCACTGGACACATCGTGATCCACAAAATCGTCATGAAAGCGGTTGGCTCAAACATGATGGGCAAATCTACCAATAAAGCCGAATAAACAAATAAAGAGATTGTTTTTATAGAGCAATTTTATTCTATTCAGTTTCTTAAAACATGCTATGGTTTTTTTATTGAATAGATGAGACGTATTTATGCAGCGGGAGCAAGCCGATTATCTGCATGTGCGAGAGCTGGGCGGTTTAGAGTTACTAAAAGCACATTATCACCAAACACAATTTTCGAAGCATACTCATGAAGGGTACTGTATTGGTGTAATTGAAGAGGGAGCACAGTCTTTTTTTAGGACGGGCCAGCTGCATGTAGCTCCCAAAGGCGATATTATTTTAGTAAATGCTGACGAAATTCATACGGGCTCATCTGCTGTTGAATCAGGTTGGCGATATCGGGCAATTTATCCTACACCTGAAATGTTGGCAGAAGTCAGCCAAGATTTTTTTGAAAATTCACGCGGAGCTCCATGGTTTCCTCAAGCTGTCATTCGTGACTTAGGTCTGGCTCAACAACTTTGTTTACTCTTTGATTTATTAGAACAAAAAGATAATTTTTTACTTAAAGAAACAATGTATTTATCAACTTTAGCCTGTCTAATGAAGCGACATGGTAAATCAAATCATACTTTTTGTGAGTTGCCAGAAGCATATTCAAAAATATTAAGAGTTAAAGAATTACTAATAGAAATGCCTGAAACGAATTTTTCTTTGCAAGATCTGGCTGATATGGTGGGTCTAAGCGCATGGCACTTCTTAAGACAATTTAAAAAATATGTGGGCTTGCCACCTCATGCTTGGCTTGTTCAAGCACGCTTACAAAAAGCAAGACAATTATTAAAACAGGGTGACCAAATTGCGATGGTGGCACAGCAATGTGGTTTTTCTGATCAAAGCCATTTTAATCGTCACTTTAAAAAAGCAATGGGAGTGACGCCTACTCAATATGTAGTTAGCCTAAATAACTAGATTATTAAAAATTTATTTACAGCAATTTTATTCAATATAAATCAACTCTCATTACGCATTTTATAGAGAGATCTTTTATCTTGGATTTTATATATGAATATTCAACTTCATCAGTTGGTGAGGTTTCCAAAAAATAAGCCATCCTATCTTTTTTTACGTGGTGCAATGGATATTTTGCCCTTGTCAATTTCTGTTATTCCGTGGGCAATTTTGGCAGGCTCTATGGCAATTCATGCAGGTTTATCTTTTTATAAAGCCTTTGCGATGTCGGGAATTGTTTTTGCTGGAGCAGCTCAATTAGTTAGTTTAAGCATGGTAATAGAAGGGGCATCTACTTTTACAATTTATGTGACGATTTTCTTTTTAACGGCTCAGCATTTTATTTATGCATTAACTTTAAGAAATGACATTTCTGCTTTGTCTCTTTCGAAACGGTTAAGTGTGGGTTTTTTATTAACAGATGAATTATTTGCGGTGTGTGTATCCGGCGAAAAAAGACAGCCAGAATATCTGTTGGGTGCAGGTCTGTCTTTTTATTTATTCTGGGTAGTTTTTAGCTTGGTTGGAATACTTTTGGCAACAGTGATTCCAGATTTACTAAATTATCATTTAGATTTTTCCATTGTGGCTATTTTTATTGCCATGATCGTGCCGCTATGTAAGGGGTTACCTGTAATTGCGGGTGTCCTAATGACTTGTTTCAGCGGATTTTTCTTTAAATTGTATCAAGTTGAAGGGGCAATTTTACTTTCAGGATTAATAGGGATGTTGGTTGCTGTGTTAACTGAAAAAATAGGTAAGGAGCAATAATATGTCTTGGTTTATGATTTTAGGTTTGGCAGCAATCGTCTTTTTTAATCGTTATTATTTTTTAGAACCTAACGTTAAAATTAAATTACCAATTATTATGAATAAGATGCTTAATTATTCTGCACCTTGTTTATTAACAGCAATTTGTATTCCAGTTGTTTTTTTTGATGGCGATAATTTAAAAGGAATTATTGATAATCCTTATATTTATGCAGCAATCTTCTGTATTGTGATTGCCCTTTATCTGAAGAAAGTGCTTTTAAGTGTTATTGCTAGTTTGGTTTTTTTCTATTTTATAAATTTTCTAATAAATTACTAAAATGTAAAAGCTGAATCGAGATGATCCAGCTTTAATTCAACAATTAGGATATAGCGTGTTTTTGTCTACTTTTCCATTTAGGTAAGATTTTTCCTAGATAAGCATCCATACACCAGACCGGGCCAATGAGTAAAAATTGTAAATCTTTAAAGAAAGATGGTTTTTTACCCTCAACTTTATGGCCATAGAACTGTCCGATCCAAGCAATTACAAAAATAGCAATATAAAATCCTACTCCTACAGGTAGGGTGTAAATGAGCCACGCCATAACAACAAGTAAAGCTGCCATAGCAACAGCAAGTACAAGATCTAAACGAGCATAAAATACTAAAGTGAGTACAAGTAATAGAGCAGTGAGCAAGGTACTGAAATGGGCAATGATTCCAATAATAGAAAATAAAATGGCAGGAACGCAGAGCCAGTGAATTTGTTTATTGGTTGGGTTTTGATGGCTTTCGCTATATTCGTCAAACCATTCTGTAACGGATTTCATTAATGGCACACTCCTTGTTTTAACTTTGATTTATTTTTTCTGGATATATTTTAGCCTGTTCTGGAGGAGTTCGACAAGAAACCCACACTATTCAACTATAGCAACTTGGCAGTAAAAACTGAGGAAGGGGTGGAAGAAAAAATAATGTGGCGATGATTGAAAAAATAGTCCATTTGAACTCAAAAAAGAGTGCAATATTTCATAATATTTTTTCTGTGTTGCTCAATGATGAAAACATCAAAAAAAGTGTAATTTTGAGATGAGTGGGAAAATTGTGTGAAAAAGCTCTACTCATCTACTCTAAAAACGCCATAAATAGCCCTTATTTTAGAAAAATGGTACTAGGGTAGCGCAAATTTATTAAGGTCGCTCTAAGCGCAATTTAGAGGCGAAATAGACTTTGATAAAATAAAAGAAATTTTTTGTTCGAAAAATAATCAAAACTGGGGTTGGAGAAGGGTTAAAAAAGATAATTTTTTTACCTTAAGCTAGGAATTATTTTTATAGTTTAAAACATAAAAAAAGCCGCAGAAAAATTGCGGCTTTTTACATGAGCTCTAGAGTCTATAACTTATGAAGTTGGACCATCAACGCGCTCAATATTTACTTTTGCAGTTCCAGCATTGGTAATACCAAGACGTTTAGCTGCACCGTAAGATAGGTCAAGTACACGATTGCCATGGAAAGGACCACGGTCATTTACTTTTACAACCACACTTTTGCCATTGTCTTTATTCGTTACTCGAATGTAACAGTTCAACGGTAGGCTACGGTGAGCAGCAGTAAGCGCATTCATATCGAATGTGTCACCACTTGCTGTTTTGCGACCATGGAATTGACGACCATACCATGAAGCCATACCAGTTTGGCTAAACTTACGAACAGTGTTTGAAGCTACTGTGTTAAGTTTTTCAATCACTGAAGGCTCATCTTCAGGGATTTCAATTTTTGCTGCGATCGCTTGACGACGGATTTGATCGCCAGAACGTTCAGTGATTGAAAGACTGTTAATGTTAGAAAAACGAGAATTAAAATTTTGAGTATCTTTACTCAATACACGTGCTGCTAAATTAGAACCATCTACATCACTATTTAATGATGAAGATTGCACCATTTCAGCGTGCAATGGGGCTATGCTTAAACTAGCCGTCAGTGCAAGAACGTATTTCAGCGATAACTGCATTTGTATAAACTCCTGAGAACATGTACTTTTTTCTTTCAGCGATTGACTGAAATTTAAAGTGAACATGTCTTATTATTCACTTTTGCAATTGCTACATTGGGGTGGATGATATTCATCGCTTACGGAGAGTGTCTAGTCTTTAACGAGAAATAGTTACAAAAAGGGCAAAAACTTACAGTTCTGGGTTAAAAAATAATCAAAAGTGTAACAAAATATTAAATTTGTGCGTATTGTGATCTATTTAACAAAAATATTTATTGACTTTTACATAACTAATAAAAAAGCTAGCCTATCGGCTAGCCACTTCAGTGCCTAATAACCATACAGCAGTCGCATACATACGGCTCTTATTATAGGTCGTAATTACTTGAAAATTCGGGTAAGTCAAATAATAAATTGGACCATTATAGTCTTGTAATTGAATAACATTCACCATATCCAAATCATCAATTTTAACTAAAGGATTTAAGGGTGAAATCCCGAGTGTCTTTAATGCACCATATGGAAAAGGTTGAGTTAAATCTTTAGCAATAACACTGTCTGGATTTGACCCTGTGTAACGTGCCATGAAACCGATAGGTTGATCGCGTTGCCATCCTTGTTTTGCTAAGTAATTTGCGATTGAACCGATTGCATCTTCTGCAGAGTTTCTTAAATCGATGTGTCCATTACCATCATAATCGACCCCATATTTACTAATATTACTCGGCATAAATTGTGGATAGCCAATTGCACCTGCATAGGAACCTACAATACTACTTGTTGGATAACCTTCTTTATAGGTCCATGCAATAAGAGCCGCGAGTTCATCTCCAAAATATTCAGCACGGCGAGGGTAGCCAAAAGCAAGTGTGGCTAATGCATCACGTGTAATAAATGAACCTTTATTTGCGCCATAACCTGTCTCAACACCCAAGATGCCCAAAATGACAGCTTGAGATACACCATATTGTTGTTCAGCACGGTTTAAAGCATCTGCATATTGGTTTTTAAAACGGACACCACGTTGAATTGTTCCTTCAACCAAAAACATAGAGCGATAGTCATACCAAGGTTTGCTTTCACCTGGACGAGTCATAATATTTAGAATGTTTGGTAAATTTTTTGCACCATTCATAGCTGCATCAACTTGATCGCCACTTAAACCATAAGCACTCATCGTTTTTTGTTTAAAATTTACATAATCAGGATGCGTGGCAAAATCGTTGGCCTGAGCGAAGTGACTTGTACTGATTAAACCAGTACACAAAGCGAGCATTTTTAAAGTTTTATTTAAGTGTTGAGACAACATATCGTTTTAAAATTCCAGATTATCGATGTGTATGAATGGACATGACTAAACCAAAGGTGGCCATTAAAGTAATAATAGCTGTTCCGCCATAACTCATAAAAGGTAAAGGAACACCTACTACAGGTAAAATACCACTGACCATTCCCGCATTTACAAATACATACACAAAAAAAGACAAACCAAAGGCGCCAGCAACTAAACGTCCATAGTTATGGAAGCTTTGTAAACCGATTTGGAATGTTCTAAAAATAATAGCAAAATAAAGAATAACTAAAATAAGTACACCGATAAGCCCAAACTCTTCGGAGTACGCAGCAATAATAAAGTCGGTATGACCTTCAGGTAAAAAGTGCAAATGTGATTGGGTACCTTCAAGAAATCCTTTACCTGAAAAACCACCAGAACCAATTGCAGTTTTAGATTGAATAATATTCCAACCAGTACCGAGTGCATCTGCCTCTGGATCAAGTAAAGTTAAAACCCTTTGACGTTGGTAGTCGTGTAAAAGAAATTCCCAAGCAATCGGAATGACCACCGCGGCACAGGCTCCCGCAGCACCGATCATACGCCACGATAGCCCACTTAAAAATAAAACAAATATACCGCTTGCTAATACTAAAAGTGATGTCCCTAAGTCAGGTTGTTCTGCAATCAATAAAAAAGGAATACCAATTAACATTAATGATAAAACAACTTGTGAAAAACTAGGGGGAAGGGGTTTACGTGCTAAAAACCAGGCAATCATCATGGGCATGCCGATTTTCATGAATTCACTGGGTTGCACACTTCCGAAACCAGGAATATCAATCCAACGCTGAGCACCCATTCGGACTTCACCAAATATCATGACTGCCAAAAGTGAAAATAAGCCAAATAAATAAAAATAGGGTGAAAAAGCTTGATAGACCTTAGGTGGAATTTGGGCTAGGCCAATCATCACTAGAAAACCAATACCAAAACTCATGGCTTGTTTACTCACTAACCCTACATCTTGTGCAGAAGCACTATATAGTACGGTTAAACCTAATAGCGCATTTAAGAGCAGAAATAGGCATAGCCAAGGGTCAACATGGAGTTGTTGCCACTTTGAAGGTTGCATAGCAGTGCTAAGACCATCTCGAGGAGCTTGGCGTAAAAATTTATATTGCGGACTAGGAGACATGCGGCGTTAACTAAGGTCAATCAGTGCTTGGCGCATGCTAACATAAACTTGGTTAATGGCAATGTATATCAATATTTTGCAATAAAAAAACCTAGCTTTCGCTAGGTTTCCGATAGTCTATTTTTTATTAGTTAAAGAATAAACCATCATGATATTCAGCCATCGCTTTTAGTTCAGTACGATTTAAGCTTGGAATCAATTTGTCGATCGCAATGTGAACAGCTTTTGTTACAGCTGCTGCACCAATATCGGCTGCTTTACGCTTAATCATCCCAAGATCTAATGTTTTATTAAAATCAGACATGAAGTGTTTAATCATGGCATCGCCGAATTGTTTATATAACTCGGCTAAAGCAGCTTTATTAATGTCATTGCCTGCTTCAAGCTCAGCAAAGTTATGCTTAAGGTTAGTCACTAAACCTGCATCTAAATTTACGCCTACTTTATATTGGCCTTGTGGGTCTTTAAATAAGCTTTTTTCAGAAAACTCTACTGATTGTTTAACCACATCATTTGGTGCTTTGCTTAACAATTGCTTTAAAAGAACAGCAACAGTTGATTTGACATAGCCTGCTAGTTTTTCGGCAGTATCGCGCTTTTCACTTGCAGGAAAATGCTGAACTAACTGAATTAAGACATTATCAATAATCTCTTCATTAAGTTGTAAAGCAATCTTATCGCGAAGTGGATATAAAGGTTCGCTAGAATTTTTATTCGCAATTCCAGTTTGTATATCGTTCAATAAGCCTTCAGAAGGGGTAAAACCAAAAAACGGCATGGTGTATCCTCAAATTATTCGTTTTATTGTCGTGCCAATCGAATCGGTTTTGGCATCCATGAAAGATCCGATACTCGGCAAGGGTTAATATCAAGTCCGCCGCGACGAGTATAAGTTGCATAAACCATCAGCTTCTCAGGCTCTAGATTTTGCCAAATATCGGCAAAAATCTGTTCAACACACTGTTCGTGAAAGCCGTTATGCTGACGGTACGAGATAATATAAGCTAAAACACTACGATAACAAGGTTTTTTGCCTTTAAAACGAATAAAAACTGTACCCCAATCTGGTTGTCCCGTGACTGGGCAGTTACTTCTCAAAAGATGAGAATACAGCTCAATTTCAACTTCTTCACCAGCCTCATCTCGTTTTAAAAGAGTTGCATCAGGATGATGCTCTAAACGTTCTGGAATAAGGTCATCAATACAAATGCCTTGAGGTTTAGAGATATCTAAATCATCAACCTGAAATAAGGTTAATTCAACTTTTGCACCCGCAGCAGCTGAGAGATCTTTTTCAACCGTTTCAATGAATGAATCTTTCGAATCAAATTGAGTGAAATTAAGACTATTGAAGTAGAGTTTTAATGACTTTGACTCAATCAAATTAGGTGAAGAAGCGGGCAGTGTAATTCTGCCAATCGCAACTTGTGGAATACCATGAGCGTTTAACCATGAGATTTCAAAAACATGCCACCAATCTTTACCTTGAGTAATGCCTTCAATATGTGAATAGCTTTCACGAGACTGAGCACGGGCAATTGGAAATAAAACATCAGGTTGATAATTAGTTGGATATTGGGTTTCTTTACCCAATAAAGACTGTTCGACACTCATTCACGCATTCCTGAACCACGAGCAAGTAAATAGTAAGCAATTCCGTAAAGTACAACACAGCATGATGTCACAATGATTAAAGAGAATGAAACATTCACATCACTATGACCTAAAATGCCGAAACGGAAAGCATTAACCATATAAACAATAGGGTTAATTAAAGAAAGTTTTTGCCAAAAAGGACCAAGTGCACTAATGGCATAAAACACACCACCTAAATAAGTTAAGGGTGTAAGAACAAAGGTGGGAATAATAGAAATATCATCAAATGATTTTGCATAGACTGCATTAATAAAACCACCTAATGAGAAAAGAACCGATGTAATTAAGACTGTATATATAGTTACGAACCAGTTATGTATGAAAAGGTCAGTAAAGAACATGCTCATTGCAGTCACAATAGCACCCACTAATACACCACGGCAAATACCGCCAATTACATAGCCCCATAAAATGATATGGAGTGGCACGGGACTCATGATGAGTTCTTCAATACTTTTTTGGAATTTCACACTAAAGAAACTTGAAGAAACGTTGGCATAACTATTGGTAATGACCGCCATCATAATTAAACCGGGCACAATAAATTGCATGTAGCTCACACCACCCATTTGTCCAATGCGTGAACCCACCAAATTACCGAAAATGACAAAGTACAAACTCATTGTAATTGCCGGTGGTAATAAGGTTTGTGGCCAAATGCGTAGAAAACGGCGTACTTCTTTACGAACGATGGTCCAGAGAGCAATTTGCAGTTGGCTAAAATTCATTTTGCCTCTCCTTCAAGATTTTTCTCGACCATTTTGACAAATAACTCTTCTAAACGGTTCGATTTATTGCGCATACTACGAACACGAATACCTTGAGATTCTAATAGCTGGAATAGGTCATTTAATGTATGCGCTCTATCCATCGTTACTTCTAATGTATTGCTATCGATTAAGTTAAACTTTACACCAATAATATTTAACTGAAGCGGCCCAATCGGTTCGGCTAAATCGAAGATAAATGATTCTTCATTGAGCTGATTAAGGAAGTTCTTCATGCTGGTATCTTCTTTAATTACACCGCGGTCAATAATCGCAATTTGACGACACAACATTTCTGCTTCTTCTAAATAGTGGGTCGTTAAAATAATAGAAGTACCGCTTTCGTTCATTTCAGTCAGAAAATCCCACATAGAACGGCGTAATTCAATATCTACACCGGCAGTAGGTTCATCTAGAATAAGAAGTTTAGGCTCATGCATCATGGCACGGGCAATCATCAAACGACGCTTCATACCACCAGATAGCATACGTGCTTGTATATTACGTTTTTCCCAAAGACCGAGCTTTTCTAAATAATGTTCTGCACGTTTTTCTGCAATCTTTTTGTGGATTCCATAATAGCCAGCTTGAGTGACCAAAATATCGAATGTTTTTTCGAACTGTCCAAAGTTAAATTCTTGAGGAACGACACCAAGCTGCTGTTTTGCCAGAGATGGATGGGTATCGAGATTATGCCCAAAAATCTCAACAGTTCCTGAGGTTTTTTTCGTGAGGGAGCTGATAATACCAATGGTTGTTGATTTGCCGGCACCATTTGGGCCTAACAACGCATAAAATTCACCTTCAGGCACAGTGAGGTTAATACCTTTTAACGCCTGAAAACCATTACGATATGTTTTGGACAAATCTCTTAAAACCAAAGCATCAGTCATGAAATTCTCACATTATGAAAGAGGGGTATATTTTGAGCGATAATGATTAATAAACCAAGTAAAATAGTCGGAATTTTATAAAATTAAGAGAAATTGAGAAATTATTATATAAAAGCTGGTGCGCCCGGCGGGGATCGAACCCACGACCCCAGGTTTCGGAAACCTGTACTCTATCCAACTGAGCTACGAGCGCATGCGTGGGGCACATCATAGGAAAAAAACACTGGCAGGTAAAGCACGAAATACGTGCCAAGTGAATTTAATGCTTAATTAAACAGCAAGTTGTTTAATATTTATATACTTTCTTGAAGAAGCTGAATTGAATAGTTAATTGTATGTAAAGCACTTGCAAGTTCCTGAGGAGGAATCCGTGATTCTTGTAAACTGGTAATCCACTGCATCTGACATAATTTAAGCTCTTGTATTGTAGTCGTTTTCTCTATTTTTTGAACTAGTGGTTTAGTCATTAGTCCACAATAACTGCTAAGCGTTTTCATCATTAATAGTTGTATTTCTTCGAAAGAAAGAGCCTTAGAAGGTATTACTGGTTGAAAATATGTAGTACTGGACTGATCTAAAGTTTTTTGTTCGGAAAGCTGGATTTCTCCAACAATATTTGGGGAATGTGCTATGGAGCTACCAACAGATTCTTTTTGATTTTCTTCTACTTTATTTATTGGGGATGGGGATGTTTTTAAAATAATTTCTTCATCAGTTAACGTTTCTGTAGAGGCAGTTGAGGCAATAAGTTCTAAGTCGACAAGCTGTTGAATCAATTCTGGAGAAGCAATACGTTTTTTAAATTCAACATTTAAGTTTTGAAAATCTTCATGGTCTATTAAGAGTAATAAACGTCTTTGTTTTGCATTTAAAACAATATTGCGTTGTTGAAGCGCAACTCTTCCTAAATTGGTTCTATAAAAACCAGCCATTATGTTTCCCCAATATAAAAAAAATCAGACTGTTCAATCTTCTGAGTTGAACAGTGCTGTTTTTAATAAAATATAAATGGGGTTAACCATAAAACTCAAAAATGACAATATGATGAAGAATTGATGAATATCATCTATTTAAGTCATTAAAGTACACTTTCTAATGCTTTGCGAAGGTAAATATCAAGCTCATCTTGGCGTAATAACCATTGAATATAGTCTTTAGGAAGTTCAGCAATTGCTGTGCCTTTATGCTTACCAAAGTTAACCGTCGTGGGGATACGTGCTTCTTCAGAAACTCGGTATAGCTCTTCAATATCTTGAATATTTAAATGATAGACAATATGCATCAAAATATTGGCAGTCAAAATAATATCGGCATCGGCACGGTGTGCACCTTTGAGTAATTCACGAGCTTTACTGCTGCCTTGTGAAATCATATAAATGAGGGCGGAGATATTATGTGCTTCTGCTTCAGGCCAAACTTTACGTGCTAAAGCTAAAGTGCAAATCGGTTTAATATTCGATACATCAACACCACAACGAGCAATTGCGGCAATATCGTAATCAATATTGTGACCAATAATATAAGTTGTGGTCTCTGGTAATTCAAAGGTTTTATAGTGGGGCTGGTTTTCTAAATCTGACTCTAATATATGGTGAACTGCCATAGCCGCGTAAGAAATAGGAGTACCCACTTGATAGAGCTGATCAAACAATTTGCTTTTATCTAAGGTGAGTTTGCCTTCATTAAGTTCAATCGGGGCATACGCGATTTCAATAGGCAAACCATTTAGTGTATGTGTTTCTGTATCTAAAATAATGGCTTGCATATTTGGCCTTTCAAATAATTACGAGTAGCTATGAATGGTAACAGTTGGCTATTCACTTTAAAACATGGAGTAGAGCCAGAAATTAGCGAGAATGACAATTCATGCTCAAAAATAGAGTCTTTCATGGATTAATTTTGCTCAAATATGACTTGCCAAAAATTAAGTTTAGGCGTAATTGTTTTTAAGGCATTAGAAAATGTTGATTAAAAAACTAAAGCACAACAAAAATGGAATTTAAGGGAAGATATACCAATGAAAATGAAACTGTTCATGACCAGTGTTCTTAGCACGAGTTTATTTTTAGTCGCTTGTGGAGGAGGGAGTAGTGATGATGGCCCAGCTCCTACTAATCCATCCGGGACACCAATCAATAATATTCAAAATCCAGTTGTTAAAGTTGAAGCTTACACAAGTACTAACTTAGGAAGTGTGGCAGCAGAAAGTAGTATTTTGACTTATAAAATGTTGGGTCAAAGTGGTCAAGAAGTACAGGCAACCAGTTTGGTATTTACACCAAATACTCCACCACCAGTAGGAGGTTGGCCAATTGTAGTCTGGGCACATGGCACTACAGGTGTTGCTGATGCCTGTGCACCGAGTAAAGCAGCTTTAACAGACAGTACAAAAGATTTAATTAGTAAGTTACTTGCAGCTGGTTATGTTGTTGTTGCACCAGACTATGAAGGTTTAGGTACTTCAGGCATACATCCATTTTTAAATGTTAAAAGTGAGGCTTTCTCAATTACAGATGCTGTGGTTGCAACGCGTAACTATTTATCACAGCGTAACTTATTAACTTCAAAAAAATGGCTTACAGTCGGACATTCCCAAGGGGGACATGCTGCGTTGAGTGCTGCACAATATGCGAGTCGTGCACAGCTAGACTATAAAGGTACAGTAGCCGTAGCACCAGCTTCTAATTTAGGTTTTATTTTAGTTGCAGGTGAACAAGCTGTTGCTAATACAACTATAGATAAAAAGATTCCGATGTATGCACAGCTTGATACCTATACTGCGTTAGTTACAGCAGGTATTCGAAATACACAGCCAAGTTTTAATTATTCGCAGGTATTTACTTCACAAACAGAAAGTACAGCACAGCAGGCAGAAACGATTTGTGCGGGGCCATTAGCTCAAGCTTTGGTAGTTAATATGCAAACCTACGCAGCAACACATGGCGGCACATTGGACGGTTTTACACGTACACAACCTAACTTTATGGCAGTACCCTTGGTTAAAACATTCTTAGATAAAGATTCTCAACCTTTACAGGCAAAAGTATCTACACCAATCATTATTTATCAGGGGGTAGCAGATACAACAGTTCCTAAAGTAGCTACAGATATTTTGATATCTAATGCCACTGTCGTAGGTACTAAAATTAATAGTTATGTGACTGGTAACTGGGACCATGGCACGGCGATGAGTAGTAATGTAGACAACATTGTTGGAAATGTTCAGACCTTGCTAACAGCACAATAGAGTTATTGATATTTAAAGTATTTTTAACATTATTGTAAGCTAAAGTGAATGAGGAAAAAATTTAACATATAAGCTTTAAACCAGCTTTTTTATTGATTTATAAACAATGGCTCATTTTTTATAAAACTTGAGCCATTTTTATTTAAAACTGAGCTAACTTCATTCTGTTTAATTATAAAGTTCATGCTACAATATGTCGCAATCTTAGCACGGCTTAAAAGCCCTAATTTTATAGGACCCCCGCTAATGTTTGCCAATATTTCCATTTCTGAATTTGATCCAGAATTAGCTCAAGCAATTGCTTCTGAAGGTGAGCGTCAAGAAGCACATATCGAGTTAATTGCTTCTGAAAACTATTGCTCTCCTGCTGTGATGGAAGCGCAAGGATCAAAACTTACGAATAAATATGCAGAAGGTTATCCAGGTAAACGCTATTATGGCGGTTGCGAATATGTGGATATCATTGAGCAAATGGCGATTGATCGTGCTAAAGAACTTTTTGGTGCAGATTACGCAAACGTTCAACCACACGCTGGCTCACAAGCTAACTCTGCTGTTTATCTAGCGCTTCTTAACCCAGGCGATACTGTTTTAGGTATGAGCTTGGCTCACGGTGGTCACTTGACTCACGGTGCTAAAGTAAGCTTCTCTGGTAAAACTTATAATGCAGTTCAATACGGTCTAAACGCTGAAACTGGCGAGATCGATTATGAAGAAGTTGAACGCTTAGCATTAGAGCACAAGCCACGTATGATCGTTGCTGGTTTCTCTGCTTACAGCCGTGTTGTAGATTGGCAACGTTTCCGTGATATCGCGGACAAAGTTGGCGCTTACCTTTTTGTTGATATGGCTCACGTTGCAGGTCTTGTAGCTGCTGGCGTATATCCAAACCCAGTTCAAATTGCTGACGTAACTACAACTACGACTCACAAAACACTTCGTGGTCCACGTTCTGGTTTAATCCTTGCGAAAGCGAATGAAGAAATCGAGAAAAAACTTCAATCAGCTGTATTCCCTGGTAACCAAGGTGGTCCATTGATGCATGCGATTGCTGCTAAAGCAATCTGCTTCAAAGAAGCAATGTCTGATGAGTTTAAAGCTTACCAACAACAAGTTGTGAAAAATGCTCAAGCTATGGCTGAAGTGTTAATCGCTCGTGGTTATGACGTTGTTTCTGGTGGTACAGAAAACCACTTATTCTTGTTATCTTTAATCAAGCAAGATGTAACTGGTAAAGATGCAGATGCTTGGTTAGGTGCTGCTCACATTACTGTGAACAAAAACTCAGTTCCAAATGACCCACGTTCTCCATTTGTGACTTCTGGTATCCGTATCGGTACTCCAGCGGTAACAACTCGTGGTTTCGGTGAAGCTGAAGTTCGTGAACTTGCTGCTTGGATCGCTGACGTGATTGACAGCAAAGGTGACGAAAAAGTTATTGCTGATGTAAAAGCGAAAGTTGAAACTGTTTGTGCAAAATTCCCTGTATACGCACAATAAGTTGTAAATATAAAAAAAGCGCCATACGGCGCTTTTTTTATATCAAGTTAATTATGGAAGAATTAACTTTTAGATTTTGCCGATGACTCGGCATCATGCCAGCCACCACCTAATGCACGGATTAAATTTACACTAGCCATCATTCTAGTGCCGTTAAGCTGTGCGGAAAGTTGCTCTTGTTGCAAAATAGTCCGATCTGAATCAATCACATCAAGATAGCTAATTGCACCTTCTCGATAACGTAGATGAGACAGCTGATTTGCATGGCGAGAAGAAGAAAGTGCTTGGCTTTGAGCCTGGATTTGCTGATCGAGAATTCTTTGATCAGATAAACCATTTTCAACTTCGCGAAATGCATTCAATACAGTTTGGCGATAATTCGCAACGCTTTCTTCATAGGCAGCTCGCGCTTGAGCGACTCCAGCTTTACGTTGCCCGCCGTCAAATAATGGTAAAGATAAAATAGTGCCTGCGACTGGACCAAGTAAGAATGTACGGCTCGACCATTTACCTAAATCACCTAAAGTTGATGATTCATAACCGAGTGCACCTGTTAGGTCCAGTTTTGGGAAGAAAGCAGCGCGTGCAATTCCAATACGTGCATTATCTGCTGCCATCGCACGCTCGGCAGCAGCAATGTCAGGTCGTCTTTCAAGTAAGGCCGATGGTAAACCTGCTGGCAGACGGAGATTGTTTGCAGTTAATGGTTGAATTGCCAAGTTAAACTCAGCAGGTGTTTTGCCTAACAATACTGCAAGTGCATGTTCCGCATTGGCTCGGTTACGAGCAATGTTCAGTGCATTGGTTTGGGCGGTAGCCAGTTCAGTCTGTGCGCGAGAAACATCTAATTCGCTGACTAAGCCATTTTGAAATCGAGTTTGAACGAGATCTCGTGTCTCGCCAAGCAGTTTAATAGTGCGATTATAAATTGCTTGTTCAGCGTCAAGCTGACGAATGAGAAAGTAACCTTGGGCAACATCTGCTTGTAAGGCTAAAAGTGCCGACTGATATAAAGCTTCTTGTTGCTGTACATCAGCTGTTGCTGCATTGACACTACTGGCGATACGACCAAATAAATCTAGCTCATATGAAACATTTGCTTGAGCACGCCATAAGGTTTGTGCAGATGTATGGGCATTGTCATCTAAACCCAATGAAGCAGGAGAGGGTTTTTGACGAGTTGGGCCAAAGCCAGCACCAATACTTGGCAAACGTTCAGCTTGTGCTGCGGAACGTAACGCACGTGAAGCCTGAATATTAGCCGCTGCCGCTTTAAGACTCTGGTTTCCAGAAATGGCTTGTTGTTCGAGCTCATTCAATTGAGCATCATTAAAAACACGCCACCATTCACCTCGAATCTGCTGATCGGCAGGTTGGGCAATTTTCCAATTATTGTCTTCAAATTTAGGATCAGACTCTTTAAATTTGACTGGAACTATCACCTTTGCAGGTTGATATTCTGGAGCCAAAGAGCAGCCTGCAAGCAGCAGGCTTCCCATCAGTGAGGACAATAATAAGCTTTGTTTTGCTGTAGCCATCAAATATCCTCCTTAATGATCATGTGGGGTAGATAAAGGCGCTTCATGAACTGCTGCCGAATGCAATTTATGTTTACTGTTCAGTGTGCGAATCAGGACATAAAAGGCAGGGGTTAGGAACAAACCAAACAGCGTTACACCGATCATCCCGAAGAACACTGCAATACCCATGGCATGACGCATTTCAGACCCTGCACCAGTTGAGGTAACCAGTGGTACGACACCCATAATGAATGCAATAGAAGTCATTAAAATTGGACGTAAACGTAGACGACTTGCTTCAACAGCAGCTTTGAATGCAGTCGCACCTTGCATTTCAAGTTCCCGCGCAAATTCGACAATTAAGATGGCATTTTTACAGGCCAGCCCGACCAGTACCATCAGACCAATTTGAGTAAAGATATTGTTATCTCCACCTGTTAGCCAGACACCTGTCAGAGCCGCCAAGATACCCATTGGCACAATCAGAATCACGGCTAATGGTAAGGTGAGACTTTCATATTGTGCTGCTAAGACTAAGAAAACGAGTAATACACTAATTGGGAATACCCAGAGTCCTGCATTACCTGCCAAGATTTTTTGGTAAGTTAAATCAGTCCATTCAAACTTAATGCCACGCGGTAAGGTTTGTGCAGCAATACGTTCAACCGCAGCTTCTGCTTGGCTAGATGAATAACCTGGTGCAGGGCCACCGTTAATATCGGCTGATGTGTAGCCGTTATAACGTACTACCATTTCAGGACCATAAGTCTGAGTTACATTCACCAATGAAGATAACGGCACCATTTGTCCGGCATTGTTACGGGTTTTAAGCTGCAAAATATCTTCAGGATTAGCACGGAAAGGGGCATCTGCCTGTGCACGAACCTGATAAACACGTCCAAAGCGGTTAAAGTCGTTAACGTACTGAGAACCTAAATAAATCTGCATGGTGTTGAAAACATCTGTTACTGCAACACCTTGCTGTTTAGCTTTTACACGGTCCAGATCTACATTTAGTTGAGGTACGTTAATTTGATAACTTGAGAACATTGGACCAAGTTCAGGAGCTGATTGTGCTGCTTTCATAAAGTTCTGTGCAGCATCATTCAGCGCTGAATAACCTAAGGCACCTCGGTCTTCGAGTTGGAGTTTAAAGCCGCCCATAGTACCTAAACCCATCACTGGTGGCGGTGGGAAAACCGCAATATAGGCATCTTGAATAGCTGAATATTTCTGGTTGAGAGCACCAGTAATTGCATTGGCAGATAAGTCTTTCGCCTTACGTTCATCGAATGGCTTTAAGGTTACAAAAACAATACCGGCGCTTGAGCTGTTGGTGAAACCATTAATTGATAGGCCAGGGAAAGCAACAGCACTTTCTACACCCGGCTGTTTAAGTGCAGTGTCACTCATTTTACGAATGACTGCTTCGGTACGATCTAATGAAGCGCCGTTTGGTAATTGAGCAAAGCTAATCAAATATTGTTTATCTTGAGCAGGTACGAAGCCACCCGGAACAATATAAGAAATACCAACGGTTAAACCTAAAAGTGCAGCATAGACACCCATTGCCGATGCTTTATGGGAGATAACGCGACTTACGCCTTTACCATAGTTGTCTGACGCACGGGTAAATACGCGGTTAAACAGCGCAAAGAAACGTCCGAACACACGGTTCATAAGGCGTGTTAATGCATCAGGTTTAGCATCATGTCCTTTCAGTAACATAGCTGCTAAAGCCGGCGAGAGCGTTAGTGAGTTAAATGCCGAAATAACAGTTGAAATGGCAATCGTCATGGCAAATTGTTTATAAAATTGCCCTGTTAAGCCTGTCATAAAGGCAAGAGGTACGAATACCGCAACAAGCGTTAAGGCAATCGCAATAATCGGCCCACTCACTTCTCGCATGGCGCGATAAGTTGCATCTCTTGGACTTAAACCAGCTTCAATATTCCTCTCGACATTTTCGACGACGACAATCGCGTCATCGACCACAATCCCGATGGCGAGTACCATCCCGAATAGTGACAGTGCATTGATGGAATAACCAAAAGCAAGCATGAGTGCGAACGTACCAATAATTGAAACCGGTACGGCAAGCAATGGAATAATGGAAGCTCGCCATGTTTGCAAGAATAAAATTACAACAACAACAACCAGTGCAATTGCTTCAAGTAAGGTATGAACGACCGCTTTAATACTGGCACGTACGAACTGAGTCGGGTCGTACACAATGTCGTATTTAATTGAAGATGGGAAATCTTTTGAAAGCTCCTTCATCGTGCTACGCACTTGATCAGAAACTTGCAATGCATTGGCACCAGGTGCTTGGAAAATTGGAATCGCGACTGCTTGTTTATTATCAAGCAATGAACGCAAACCATATTGTGAAGCTGCAAGTTCAACACGAGCAACATCACCTAAGCGAGTGACCGCGCCATCTGGTGCAGTTTTTAAAATGATATCTGTAAATTCTTGCTCAGTCGTTAAGCGGCCTTGAGCGTTCACCGAAAGTTGTACAGGAGAATTAGTTGGCGATGCGCCAATGGTACCTGCTGCAACTTGAATGTTTTGTTCGCGGATTGCACTCACAATTTCAGTTGCTGTGAGATTACGTTGCGCTACCTTTTGTGGGTCGAGCCACACACGCATCGCATAGTCACCAGAACCAAATAAACCGACTTCACCAACACCTTGTAAGCGTGCCAAACGGTCTTTTATGTTAAGCACCGCGTAGTTACGCAAGTAGGTCATGTCATAGCGATTATCTGGCGAAGTCAGATGCACAACCATGGTTAATGTAGGCGAACTTTTTAAAGTGGTGACACCTAAACGCTGTACGTCCTCAGGTAAGCGGGGCAATGCTTGCGACACACGGTTTTGAACCAATTGCTGAGCTTTGTCAGGGTCGATACCGAGCTTAAAGTTCACTGTAATGGTTAAGTTACCGTCACTGTTTGCCTGAGACTGCATATACAGCATGTCTTCTACGCCGTTGATCGACTCTTCAAGCGGAGAGGCAACAGTTTCAGCAATCACTTTTGGGTTCGCACCCGGATATTGAGCACGTACCACCACAGATGGTGGAACAACTTCCGGATATTCAGAAATCGGTAATTTAAATACCGAAAGTAAACCGGCAAGTAGAATCAATACTGATAACACACCAGCAAAGATCGGCCGATCAATAAAGAATTTAGAAATATTCATATGTGATTAACCTTTTGCCGGAGTTGATGTTTTTTCTGTTGGCTGAGGTTGAGGAGTAGTGCTGCTCGCAGTGATTTGTGCATTTGGCATTGGAACAAGATGCGGGGTAACCGGGTCACCCGGACGAATCCGCTGTAAACCATTTACAACAATACGATCACCCGCTTGTAATCCGCTATTTACGATTTGCAAGCCATCTTGTTGTGTGCCAAGTTTTACTTCACGGTAAGCGGTCTGATTTTTAGCGTCGACTACCACAACAAAACGTTTATCTTGATCGACGCCGACCGCGGTTGGACTAATCAAAATTGCTGAACGAGGTTGACCACCACCTAAACGAATTCGAGCATATAAACCCGGTAATAAAACTCCGTTTGGATTGTCGAAAGTCGCGCGAACGCGAATCGTACCTGAGGTCGTATCTAGATTATTGTCGATTGAGTTGATGACTCCTTCACGAGAAAACCCAGTTTCATTGGCAAGCCCCATATAGACAGGAACTTGTGCAGAATTACGCTGATTACTGATGTATTTGAGGTAAGTTTGTTCATCAACATCGAAAGATGCATAAAGGCGAGATACAGAGACTAAACTTGTTAAAACCTGTGCTCCATTACCAGCAGAGACCACGTTGCCCACAGTCACTTCGGCACGAGAAATTCGACCACTGACTGGTGCAGTAATGCGCGTGTACTCAAGATTCAAACGTGCAGATTGAACGGCTGCTCTAGCTGCTTGCAAGTTGGCATTGGCTGAGCGTGCATCATTTTCTGCTAAATCCAGCTCTTGGCGCGAGACAGCATTACTTTGAATTAATCGTTGAATACGAGAAAGATTTGAACCCGTATAAGTCACTTGTGCTTCAGCGGAAGCAAGTTGTGCTTGAGCACGATTGAGTTCTGCTTCGAAAGGACGTGGGTCAATGGTAAAAAGTAACTCACCTTTTCTAACCAGACTGCCATCTTTGAAATGTACGGCGATGAGTTTACCTGAAACCTGAGGCCGAATATCGACTTGATCAATGGCTTCTAAGCGACCGGAATATTCTTGCCAATCGGTAATGGTTTTGCTAATGACATTAGAAATATCAACAGTAGCAGCTTGTTGGGCTGTTGTTGGTGCAGCTTTTGCATCGGCATTTTCATGTAAAAATATAAAACTGCCTCCTGTTGCTAAAATGGCAACAAAGATGGCAGACAGTGCGAACTGTTTGCGTGAAAATGACATGAGGTGCTCCTAATCATCTGGATACCTGTTTTCAGACTTTTAATTATGGTCCGTATGGGAGAAACAGGGTTTATGGGATGGACGGAGCATAAAAGTTTGTCAATCACGAATAAATATATTAAATTTGATAACACTATTCGTATTTTTATAACAATTGATGTGTTTGAATGAAAAATGCATGAATTGATAGGAGTGTGCGTGTGGATCTATTTCATGCGATGAGAGTATTTAACAAAGTTGTCGAAACAAATAGTTTCAGTTTAGCGGCTGACAGTTTAGGCCTACCGCGTGCTTCTGTGACTACAACCATTCAGGGTTTAGAAAAACATCTACAGGTTCGTTTATTAAACCGAACTACCCGTAAATTGAGTTTGACACCAGATGGTGCGGTTTATTATGAACGTTCTTCGCGAATTTTAGCCGATGTCGAAGACGTAGAATCAAATTTTCATGATTCGGAACGTGGACCAAGAGGCCGACTGCGTATTGATGTTAAAGCTTCGATTGGGCGTATGATCTTAATTCCAATGCTCTGTGACTTCCATACACGTTATCCAGATATTGATTTGGTGATTGGAATGAGTGATCGTCCGGTCGATTTGGTACAAGATGCGGTGGACTGTGTCATTCGTATTGGTCAGTTGAAAGATTCAAGTTTGGTTGCACGTCGTATTGGAACAATTCAGTGTGTGACGGTTGCTGCACCTCGTTATTTGGCAGAGCATGGCGAACCCAAAATTATTGAGGACTTAAAAAAACATCAGGTTGTGCATTACTTTAACAGTCGTACCGGACGCAATATCGACTGGGATTTTATGGTAGATGGTGAAATTCATAGCGTTGGTGTGAAAGGGCGTGTTTCTGTCAATGATGGTGATTCATATGTTGATTTGGCTGTACAGGGGTTTGGCTTAATTCAATGTCCATATTATATGGTAGCTAAACATCTGGAAGATGGAACACTCAAGGAAGTACTCACTGAATGGTTGCCAGCACCTATGCCAATATCAGTCGTATATCTGCAAAACCGTCATTTATCGCCTAAAGTTCGCGTGTTTGTTGACTGGGTCGCTGAATTATTTGCAGGTTGTCCATTGTTGAGTGGTTGCTCAATGTTATGGGATCAGAAATGTGAATTTGCCAGTGCCAAAGAACATAACCATGAATATACGATTCGGACATTGGTCGAAAATGAAAATATGGCAGAGGCTTATACACTCAAAAATTAGCTTCATATTTTGAGTGATTTTTCAACATTTAATCAGTTAATAAAATCCACTGTTTAGTCATCTTCATAAATCCTTAATTTACTGGTATAGAAATTGCAATTATTTCGGCAGAAGAGTAATTTAATTACTCAAGTTTTTATCACCTTATTTGGATTTTAAGGAGAAGCTTCAAGATGGCAAGCTTTATGAAAAAAATGTTCGTTTCAACAACTTTAGTTTTGGCTGCTGTTGCAACGAATGTACAAGCAAAGGATTGGAAGGTGATTCGTTTTGGGACTGAGTCCTCTTATGCGCCGTTTGAATATAAAACACCAGATGGCAAGTTAACTGGTTTTGACGTTGATTTGGGTAATGCTATTTGTGCAAAACTCAAAGCCAAATGTGTTTGGGTTGAAAACTCTTTTGATGGGATGATTCCAGCACTTAAAGCGAAAAAATTTGACGGTATTCTTTCATCAATGACGGTGACTGATGAACGTGCGAAACAAATTTTGTTTAGTAGCAAAATCTACAACACACCAACACGTATGGTTGCAAAAAAAGGCTCACCGTTATTACCAACAGCTGCATCATTGAAAGGTAAGCGTGTAGGGGTACAACAGGGCACAATTCAAGAAACTTACGCTAAAGCTTATTGGTCACCAAAAGGTGTGAGCATTGTTCCTTATCCAACTCAAGACTTGATTTACCAAGACATGATGTCTGGTCGCTTGGATGCAACTTTACAAGATGCAATCATGGTTGATGGTGCTTTCTTAAAACAACCAAAAGGCAAAAACTTTACTTTTGTCGGTAGCAATGTGGTTGATGCAAAAACACTGGGTGTAGGCGCAGCGATTGGTTTACGCAAAGAAGATGCAGATTTGAAAGCCAATATTGATAAAGCTCTCGCAGCAATCATTGCGGATGGTACATACAAGAAACTCGAGAAAAAATATTTCTCCTTTAACATTTACTAATGATGTGAAAAATGTCGGCTGAGTGCCGACATTTTTAGATCTATTCTCATCTCATCAATATTAGATATTGTTTTTAAGGAGAAGATGAGTCATGTTTTTATCTGGCTATGGGCCACTCCTTCTCAGCGGAACATGGATGACCATACAGCTTGCGCTGTTGTCACTTTTGCTTTCTGTCATTATTGGCTTAATTGGTGCGAGTTCAAAACTCTCTAATATTAAAGCTTTACGCTATATTGCGACTGCCTATACCACGCTCATTCGTAGTGTGCCTGATTTGGTAATTATGCTGCTGTTATTTTATAGCTTGCAGTTAGGTTTGAACCAAATTACTGAAGCACTGCAAATGGACCAGATTGATATCAACCCATTCGTGGCTGGTGTGATTACTTTGGCGTTCATTTATGGTGCATATTTTACAGAGACCTTTCGTGGTGCATTTCAATCGGTTCCAACGGGTCAAATTGAAGCAGCAATGGCCTATGGTATGACCCCTTGGCAGGTTTTTCGACGTGTTTTATTCCCTCAAATGATGCGTTTTGCACTGCCGGGTATTGGTAATAATTGGCAAGTTTTGATTAAGGCAACCGCACTTGTTTCCATTATTGGCCTGACTGATATTGTAAAAATTACGCAAGATGCAGGTAGAAGTACCATGCAATTGTTCTTTTTCAGCATTGTGGCTGCTGCGATTTATTTGGCAATTACCACCGTATCGAACCTGATTTTAATGTGGCTTGAGCGTCGTTATTCTGCTGGTGTGAGGAAGGGACAATTATGATTGAAATCCTTCAACAGTATTGGCAGGCATACCTTTGGACCGATGGCCTGCAAATGACCGGTGTCGCGATGACTGCTTGGTTATTGGTACTTTCTATTGGTATTGGGTTTGTGCTTGCTGTGCCTTTATCACTTGCACGAGTATCAGAAAATCTTTGGTTGCGTGGTCCAGTTTGGCTGTTTACCTATGTCTTTCGTGGCACACCACTGTATATCCAACTGTTAATTATTTACTCGGGCATTTATAGCTTTGATTATATCCATGAACATCAAACACTCGATGCATTTTTTCGAGAGGGCATAAATTGCACTATTTTGGCATTCGCGCTCAATACTGGTGCATATACGACTGAAATCTTCGCTGGAGCGATTCGTTCTATTCCACATGGCGAGATTGAAGCCGCTCAAGCTTTTGGAATGTCAAAATGGAAACTCTACACACGTATTATCATTCCATCGATGTTACGCCGTGCTTTGCCATTTTACGGTAACGAAGTCATTTTGATGTTGCATGCGACAACCATTGCATTTACAGCCACTGTTCCAGATATTTTGAAAATTGCGCGTGATGTAAATGCGGCAACCTATGACACCTTCAATGCTTTTGGAATTGCCGCGGTGTTATATGCGATGTTGGCATTCATTTTGATTTGGATATTTCGAAAGTTGGAAAAACGTTGGTTGGCATTTTTAAAGCCATCGAATCATTAGGAGACATAAATGGAACACGTTGCAAAACTAGTGATTCGTGATTTACACAAAACATTTGGTGATCATGAAGTACTGAAAGGAATATCACTTGATGCAAATGCTGGCGATGTAATTAGTATTATTGGTTCATCCGGTTCAGGTAAAAGCACCTTGCTGCGTTGTATCAACTTTTTAGAACAACCGAGCAATGGCACCATTAAACTCAATGGTGAAAAATTACGCACAGTCTTTGATAAAAAAGGCAATTTAAAAGTGGTTGATCCCAAGCAACTACAAAAAATGCGTACTCAACTGATGATGGTGTTTCAGCACTTTAATTTATGGTCACACATGACAGTGCTTGAAAATGTCATTGAAGGGCCAATTCATGTGCTTGGGGTGAAGCGTGCTGAAGCCGAAGAGCGTGCGCGGAAATATCTACGCAAAGTTGGATTGCCTGAAAGCGTTGAGAATAAATATCCAGCATTTTTATCTGGTGGCCAGCAGCAACGTGTAGCGATTGCTCGTGCTTTGGCAATGGAACCGGAAGTGATGCTATTTGATGAGCCAACCAGTGCACTTGATCCGGAGCTGGTGGGTGAAGTACTCAAGGTTATGCAGAGTTTGGCTGAAGAAGGCCGTACCATGATTGTGGTGACACATGAAATGGGTTTTGCACGTCATGTGTCTAATCAAGTGATTTTCTTGCATCAAGGGAAAATTGAGGAGCAAGGCCATCCTGATGAAGTACTCAACAATCCGAAAAGTGAGCGTTTAAAACAATTTTTGACTGGCAGTTTGAAATAAGCTGCTCATACCGAGTAAGGTGAAATTTTTTAAAAAAGGATTTGCATCTTACTCGGTTACTTTTTTAATTATATTTTATAGATGAGTATTTTTAGAAAACACATTAATAATCACAATACCTGCAATCATCAAAGTAAGACCAATACAGGCCGCCAAGTCTAAATGCTGTTTGTAAAATATCCAGCCAATTGCAGAAATTAAAATAATACCCGCGCCCGACCAAATGGCGTATGCAATTCCGATCGGAATCGTTTTTAGTGTAAGGGACAATAAATAAAAAGCAATTGCATAGCCCACAACTGTAATGATGGATGGAATGGGAACAGTAAAACCTTGAGATGCTTTTAAAGCTGAAGTTGCAATGACTTCACAAGCAATCGCAATTGCTAAATAAAGATAAGACATGGAGAGCTGCGCCAGAATGAGTTTTAATCAATCTACATGAAATGTTGAAATGGTTTGGCAGTTTTAACGATTGTTTAATTTTTTTGGTACAAAATTACCAGTAAATCAAACTGAACTGATAAATTGATTTTATCACTAGCAAAGTGTTCTCAGCTATTTATTCATTTATTTAATCATTGAGCTGCATAGTCATTTAAGAGGATCTGCGACTTTAGCCTGATCCTCGATAGTCTTTCAAGAAATAGATTCGCCGAGTAAATTTAACCCTTTAAATTTCTCTAGCAGTTGCTCTTTATTTTCAATATGCGCAGGGTCTGTTTTTATGCAATCGATTGGACAGACCGCCTTACATGTTGGGGCATCGTAAAAGCCTACACACTCGGTACAACGAAGTGGATCAATTTCATAAACTTTGCTCCCTTCAAAAATGGCGATGTTAGGGCATTCAGGTAAGCACATATCACAGTTAATGCAGTCACTGGTAATCAAAAGCGCCATGTTTAACTCGCTGAATAAGCCAATGTAGATGCAGTAATACTTTCTTTCGCATGCGGCAAATTGCGTACGAGTAGGGCATAACTGATATCAACATTTTGTGAGAGTGGAATTTCAACGAAATGCCCAGAACCTTTAGCATCTGTAATCGGGTTACCTTTTAAATCACGCATTTCGGTTAAGGTAAAGGTGATGTTGCCTTGAGGTGTCATGAGTTCAAGTGAGTCGCCAACCACAAAACGGTTTTTCACCTCAATGCGAATATAATCGCCGTGGCGTTCTAAAACCTCTCCGCAAAATTGTTGGTAGTCAAAATGTGATGAACCATCGGCATAGTTTTGATATTCACTGTGGACATGACGTCTTAAAAAACCTTCGGTGTAACCACGGTTTGCCAACCCTTCGAGCTGAGCCATTAAGCTTGAGTCAAATGGTTTACCTGCTAATGCATCATCAATGGCTTTTCGATAAATTTGAGCAGTACGGGCACAATAAAAATAGGATTTAGTACGGCCTTCAATTTTCAGTGAGGCGATGCCCATCTTGGTTAAACGATCTACATGCTGTACAGCACGTAAATCTTTAGAGTTCATAAAGTAGGTACCGTGCTCATCTTCTTCGGCAGCAAACATTTCTTCATCATTACGTTGTACAAGCAAAGTTTGAGGCGAGGTTGTTTCTGATTGTGCTGATGAGCAGCAAGACTTCTCTGACGTGTTGAGCTGAGTGACTGGAATTACATCGCCGTTTGCATCTTCTTGAGTTTCATGCAACTTATAGTCCCAACGACAAGCATTGGTACATGCACCTTGGTTGGCATCACGTTTGTTCATATAACCAGAAAGTAGGCAACGGCCTGAGTAGGCCATGCATAGTGCGCCATGTACAAAAACTTCGAGTTCAATATCTGGCACGTGTTGCTGGATTTCCTCTATTTCTTCTAATGACAACTCACGAGATAAAATCACACGGCTTAAACCGTAATTTTTCCAAAATTTAACAGTGGCCCAGTTAATGGCGTTCGCTTGGACAGATAGATGAATTTGTACTTCTGGGAAATGCTCACGCACCATCATAATTAAGCCTGGGTCAGACATAATAAGAGCGTCTGGTTGCATAGCTACAATCGGCTCAAGATCACGAATAAAGTTTTTTAATTTGCTGTTATGTGGTTGGATATTCACCACAACATAAAACTTTTTACCTAAAGCATGCGCTTCATCAATCCCAATTTTTAAGTTGTCATGATCAAAAGCATTATTACGCACACGTAAACTGTAACGTGGTTGGCCTGCATATACGGCATCTGCTCCATAGGCAAATGCATAGCGCATGTTTTTTAGTGAACCTGCGGGAGAGAGGAGTTCGGTTTTCATAAAATAAAAGGCATAAAAAATATATGGTTTTATTTTATTAACTCTGCATTTTTGATTCAACCTACTGAATTAGTAGGGATTTGACCTATATCTTTTTGTATGGGCAGCATATTTTTTGCTAACTCTCCTAAGCGCATCAAAGCATTTAACATTTTAGGATTTAGCTCGAAACACGCAGCTATACGTAAACAATGACTAAAACGTTTATCAGCCGAACATAGAATTCCCGGCATACATAAAATTTTTTCGTCCATTGCTTGGTGAAAAAGTTCTAATGTATCTATCGATTCAGGCAGCTCTAACCATAAAATAAATCCCGCTTGCGGACGACTGACTCGAGTACCGAGTGGAAAATAACGACATATATAAGATTTGATGGTGTCAATTTGTTGTTGATAGCGTTTTTTAAGATGCCTTAAGTGTAGGTCATAACCGCCATTTTCTAAGAAAAGTCCTAAAGTTTCTGTAAGTAAAGCTGGCTCGGCAACTGTCGTTGTTAATTTAATTTGCTGCACAATATTACGAAAGCGTCCAGCTTCTAGCCAACCAATTCGATAGTCGGGTGCCACAGTCTTGGTATAGCTACCACATACGAGTACCCATCCGTTCTGGTCAAACGCCTTAATGTTGGGTAAGAGTGGTTCAGTGAGTTGTAATTCGGCATACATCGCATCTTCAATAACGGGAATTTGAAACTGATTAGCTAACTCTGCCAAGCGACGACGGTTACTTTCAGGCATGCTAAAACCGAGAGGATTGTGTCCTGTTGGAATGGTTAAAATGGCTTGTACACTTTTAGATTTTAACAGTTCTTCAAGAGCATCTAAGCACATACCGGTATGCGGTGAGGTCGGCACTTCTACAATTTTTCGGCCTAAATTATGAAGGAGTGGGTATAGGTTATGAAAAGTAGGGATCTCAAGTGCAATGCTGTCACCCGCTTGAGTGGTTGCCATAATCGCGAGACTTAAAGCCTCCATCGTGCCATGAGTGAGTACAATATCATCTGCTGAAAGAAACATACCAAGTTGTAAACTTCGCCTCGCAATTTGAGTGCGTAAACGTATAGAGCCGGGCGGTAAAGTATAGTTTTTAAAAATGTCTGGCTGTGTTCGTAAAACTTGAGCAGTTAAGCGTTTTAAGCGTTCAATTGGATAGAAGTTTTCTCCTGTAGGGCAAGCTAAGGCCAAATTAACATAGTCGGGATCCATCTGCTTTTTAACAATTTGTGCGAGAAAACAGCTAATTCCTGAAAGAGATACTTTTTCTTCACTGACATAACGTTCTTCGAGTTCTAGTAAGTTTGAAGGTGCATGGCAAACATAGTAACCAGACTGTGGACGAACTGAAATTAAACCTTGGTCTTCAAGCTGACGATAAGCTTCTTTTACGGTGTTAATGCTGACCTGATAATGATTTGCGCAGTCGCGAATTGATGGTAAGCGTGAACCAATAGGCTGCCTGCCATTCTGAATTTGAAGGGTTAGGTCATCACTCACTTTTTTATATTTGTACATGTCAATTCATTAAAAAGCCAAAGCAATGGACACACTTTATAGTGATCTTTTATTTAACTCAAATATTGTGATTGCTTTGATTAGTTCATTTAACACAAATCTAAACTTAAAAACTGTGTCTATTATTTTTCATATTAACTGATACTGTGACCATTAAAAATAAATCAGTAAGATCAAAAAATGGTAAGGACTTAAAAGCCATATTTTTAAATTTTAAAATCAGTAGGAGTGGTCTATGTCTGTTGTTGCATTTAAACAAGTTGATGTTTTTACTTCACAAGCATTTAAAGGGAATCCTGTCGCAGTCATTATGGATGCCAGTACTTTAACGTCTGAACAGATGCAGGAAATTGCGAACTGGACCAATCTTTCTGAAACGACATTTGTGCTCCCTGCGACCGATTCGCAAGCGGATTATCAGGTTCGAATTTTTACTCCGCAAAGTGAGTTGCCATTTGCAGGACATCCTACAATTGGTACTGCCTATGCTTTGCTTGAAGCGGGCCTCGTGACAGCTAAAGACAGTAAGCTAGTACAGCAATGTGCTGCGGGTTTGGTAACGCTTACCGTGAGTGACTCAGGGCATATTTCATTTGAACTCCCTAAGCCTAAAATTACACCATTAGATACAATGCACACTGAGAAATTAGTAGAAATTTTAAAATGTGAAATTAATACCCAATGGAATGCCACATTGGTTGATGTAGGCGCGCGTTGGGTTGTATTACAAGCGGTGAATGCCCAAGCGGTTTTAGCGGCTCAACCAGACTTTGCAGCCTTAAAACAACATGATTTAGAAATGAAAGTTACGGGCGCGACAGTTTTTGGTTTTTATGAAAATAATGATGAGCAAAAACATATAGAAGTTCGCTCATTTGGGCCTGCTTGTGGAATAAATGAAGATCCGGTTTGTGGCACTGGTAATGGCAGTGTGGCGTCTTTCATTCGTCACTATGGTATTTTACCAGCACAAAATGATGTAGTTCTTTCTTCACAAGGGCGGGCTTTAGGTCGTGACGGACAGCTTCAACTAAATTTGTATCAAGATAAAATATTAGTGGGTGGAACCGCTGTTACCTGTATTAATGGCAGTATCACCTTATAAAAAAACAGAAATAAAAAACCGAGGACTTTGCCTCGGTTTTTTATTTAGAAAAATCTTATTTTTCTACGAACGCACGCTCAATTACGTAGTCACCCATTTCACCCATACGAGGTGATTCAACTAAACCGTGTTGATCAAGTAATGCAGCAACATCTTTTAAGAATGCAGGGCTACCGCAAAGCATTGCGCGGTCAGTTTCACGGTTAAAACGTGGTAAACCGATTTTTTCAAATAAAGCACCAGTTTCAATTGCAGTGGTTACACGGCCTTGAGTGTGGAAAGGCTCACGAGTAACAGTAGGGTAGTAAACTAGTTTGTCTTTAATACCTAACTCTTCAAAGAACTCATGGTTTGGTAATTCGTTCAAGATAAGGTCTTGATAAGCTAACTCAGAAATATAGCGTGTACCATGAACAACGATTACTTTTTCAAAGCGTTCGTAAGTTTCTGGGTCACGAATAATTGATAAGAATGGTGCAAGCCCAGTACCAGAAGATAAAAGGTACAAGTTTTTACCCGGTAAAAGGTCATCATGAACCAATGTACCTGTCGGTTTTTTAGAAATTAAAATTTCATCACCAACTTGTACTTTTTGCAAAATCGAAGTTAAAGGACCTTCTTGTACTTTAATTGAGAAAAATTCTAACTCTTCTTCGTAGTTTGCACTTGCAATCGAATACGCACGCATTAACGGTTTGCCATTCACTTCTAGTCCGATCATTACGAACTGACCATTTTTAAAACGTAAGCTAGTGTCGCGTGTAGTTTTAAAACTGAAAAGGGTGTCATTCCAGTGATGAACATGAGTAATGCGTTCGACGTTAAAAGCAGCCATTAAAGGTCTCGATCACGATTAAAAGAAAACAGATTGCTATTCTAATCTAATTTCATTCCCGATAAACTGAATATATTTAATTGTGTTTATAAGAAAAAGTGATGATCAACTCTGTCACCTTCCCCATAATTGGCCACATGTGTTCCCCATATCGTGAAAAATTTGGCATTCCACGTCAGCCTAATTTGGTAAATATTGAGTCTTATATCGAAATGGCAGAACCTTATAATGACTTATTAGCATTTGAGGGAATTGAGCAGTTCAGTCATCTCTGGTTAGTTTGGCAGTTTCATGACAATAAAAATCAGGAGAGTGCAGATAAATTCCGTCCACAGGTTCGTCCACCACGATTAGGCGGTAATGAGAAAATTGGGGTGTTTGCTACACGTAGCATGTATCGACCATCTCCAATCGGGCTTTCAGTTGTAAAACTGAATAAAGTGGAAAAAGTCGGGAAGGCTGTCCGCGTCTATATCACAGGAAGTGATTTATTAAATGGCACTCCAATTTTAGATATCAAACCTTATATTCAGTATTCTGATGCAATTATTGATGCAGAAAGTGGTTATGCACATGCAGAACCTGAACGGAAGTCGGTCGTTTGGTCAGAAGCTGCGTTAATAGCGCAAAAATATTTTCTGCAAAATAATGAAATGAATTCACAGTACATTGATGAGCTTGAGCAAGTTTTATCTTTAGATCCTCGGCCTGCCTACCAAGAAGACGCTGAACGAATCTATAAAATGAAATTTTCAGACTTTGATATTCATTTTAAGGTCGATCAATTTGTAGTTACTGTCGTTGATGTGGTGAAGACTTCTTCGCTTGCGCAATAGGAATTTTTAAAACCAATGGATGTTGAGCCAAAGTAAACTAATAAAAATAGCCATATGAATGAGTTGGGCTGGAACGAAAGCAAGTGCATAGTGCAGCCCACCCGAAATTGCAGAGTTCACACTTTTGGCAAGGGCATGAACTGCGAAACCTCCTAAAAATGCAATTAATAAAGGTGTCATATGCGTGCTATCAGGTTCACCTTGCACAATGACTGCCGCAATAGCTGCGTGTATTTCAAACAAAGAGCCAAGTAGGGTTCCAGCGATTAAGCCCGCATCTCCCAAATATAGACTTAGGCCATATACTCCAATCTGAATGAGAGTGAGTGTGCTGGCAATAATAATTGCTTCTTTTAAGCTGAACATTCTTGAGTCGAGTTCGGGCGAAGTTGTACTGGGCTCTGCTTTACGTAATAAAATGAAGGCCCAGATTGCTAAAACTACTAATGCAATAAGTGTAGGAAATATAATCAGTTTAAACCAAGCAAAGCTAATTCCAATCACAATAATTAAAGTTTGAATGAGTGTTGAAACGCAAGACATCAATGCAGCACCTGCATTTGTCGTTGCATTGGCTTTGCCTGAGCGTACCTCTAAGCCTAAACTGGCAATAGTCGCTGTACTAGAAACAAATCCAGAAGCTAAAGAAGAAAGCAATAAAGCATTTTTAGATGACAAAAGCCGCTTTGCTATATGGGCGAGGGCTTGCACAAATAAGATTAAAGTCAGTAATTTTAAAATCACATGTGGATTTAGGACTGGCCCCCAGAAAGGCTTATTAGGTACTAAAGGCAGCGCTATTAACAGTAAGGCAAGTAGGAAAATACCATCACGTAATTCTGATTCAGTAATCCACTGACTGGCAATGCCATGCATAGATTGTTTAGCCAATAAAATAATCGTCATGATTACGGCAAGTCCAGCCGCCAATGATATATTCCAAATGCAAAGTGCCCCAATAAAGTAAGTCATAATAAAGGCAAGTTCAGTGGTCACACCGGGGTCATTGGGCTGATTTTTGAGAGAGGCAATGCTGATCGCGCCAATAAGGAGAGCGCCTACAATTCCAATTTCAGTGCCGAATAAAAAACAGATGGCGCCTAATAATGAACTAATTGCAAAAGATCGAAATCCAGCAAACGTTTTGTATTCATGTTTAAGCTTACTTCTCTCACGTTCTAAACCAATTAATAAGCCACAACCGAGCGCCGCAGCAATCACGGTAATGAATTCTTCAAATGAAGTTGTTTGTAATGACATTGTCATTGGAAGCTCCATGTTACTTCCTCTTTGGTTTATTGTTATAAGTCGATTTGAATCGTTTTAAAAATCATATATTCACGTTCAGTTTATGCTTTTTATTATAATGAGCATAGTGCCTTTTTTAGACAAAACCACATACACAGTTTTTTTATAAATATGAACTATGACGCAAAAAAATATTAAGTTGAGAATTAGTTTAATTATCTGAAGTTAAAGAATATTTAAAAGTACAGTTTAGCAATTTTGTGACGAGCTAAATCAAAAATATCTCTGCTATATTATAAAAATATATTGGGGATAACGCATGAATGCACATGTACAAATAGATACGTATTGGTGTCTAGAACAATTATTACAAGAAGGTCGTATTACAGAACGAGATAAATTACTGGTACAGTCAAGTCACCGTCAAAAAGACCAATTAAAGTGGCACCCATTACAGTGGATTGCACATTTTAATTTAAAAGATCAGCAGCACACACATGCTCATTTAAGTTTAAACCGCTTGTGTTTATGGTTTGCAGATCGGGTTCAACTTCCTTTATTTGTGATAGATCCTTTAAAGGCAGATGTTAGTGCTTTAACGCAGGTAATGTCACAAGAGTTTGCCATTCGCAATCATATTTTAGCTGTGGAAATTCATGCCGATCGAATCGTGATTGGAACAGATCAACCATTTCAAACAGATTGGCTAAACAATTTAGAGCGAAGTCTAGCGCCTAAAAAAATTGAACGAGTATTACTTAATCCTGAACAGTTGCAACGCTATTTGCGCGAATATTATCAGGTCAGTCGTGCGGTAAATTCCGCTCAAAAAGATGCAGCTCATGAACGTGATACTAAAAATGTTGAAGCGCTTTTGCAGCTTGGCGATAGTCAAAATCCAGATGCAAATGATCAGCATATTGTGAAATTGGTTGACTGGATTTTACAGTTTGCATTTGAGCAGAGTGCCAGTGATATTCATATGGAACCACGTAAAGACAATGGTAAAGTCAGGTTCCGTATTGATGGTGTGTTGCACACTATTTATAACATGCCTTCAAATACACTGACTGCCGTGATTTCCCGAATTAAAATTTTAGGGCGTTTAAATGTAGCGGAAAAACGTAAACCGCAAGATGGTCGATTAAAAACACGGACACCTAAAGGTCAAGAAACTGAACTCCGTTTATCAACCTTACCAACAGCGTTTGGTGAGAAACTGGTCATGCGTATTTTTGATCCCGATGTGTTGGTACGTTCTTTTCATCAACTTGGTTTTGAAGAGGGCCTCTTACAACAGTGGCAGCAATTAACAAAAAATAGCCATGGGATTATTTTAGTCACGGGGCCAACAGGTTCCGGTAAAACCACAACGCTATATTCTTCTTTAAAGCAGCTCGCAACAGATCAGGTTAATGTCTGTACCATTGAAGACCCGATTGAAATGTTAGAGCCTAGTTTTAACCAAATGCAGGTCAATAATGCAATTGAACTAGGATTTGCAGACGGTGTTCGTGCACTTATGCGACAAGACCCAGACATTATTATGATTGGGGAAATTCGTGATCAAGATACAGCGAATATGGCCATTCAGGCGGCACTCACAGGTCATTTGGTGTTATCAACTTTACACACGAATGATGCGCCGTCCAGTTTGACTCGATTGCATGATTTAGGTGTGCAGCCATTTTTAACGGCAGCAACTATTTTAGGTGTATTAGCTCAACGTTTAGTACGACAACTTTGTCCACACTGCAAGCAACACACTCATATTAATGAGGATGAATGGCAACATTTAACATTCGACTACATTATGGAAATGCCAGAAAAAGTTTATCAGGCAGTTGGGTGTGAACAATGTCGTCATACAGGCTATAAAGGGCGAGTTGGTATTTATGAATTTATGCCAGTCAGTCTTGAGCTTAAGCATCTTATTAGTAGCCATATGACCTTAAATGATTTGAGAACGCAAACTAAAAAAGAAGGTATAGAACCCTTAAGAATTGCAGGTGCTCGTAAGGTCATTGATGGGCTTACGACATTAGAAGAGGTATTGCGGGTTGTACCATTAAATTAAGTTTTTCTTAAGATTCACCTCATTTATGCTTGATTTAATTGCTTTATCCCAAGAGGGAACCATAAACAGAGGGTAATAATATGAATATACTTAAAGTAATGTTGATGACTACAGGTCTAACTGTTACTTGTGTAGCTATGGCAAACCCGCCTGTGAATCAGGCAGCAATTGCTCCAGCAACTCTGACAACTGTTAAGCATGCATTAACGGCGAAAGATAATACACCAGTCAAGTTACATGGTCAGGTTGTAAAGTCTTTAGGTGATGAAAAATATCAATTTCGTGACAAGACAGGTAGCATTACAATTGATGTAGATGATGAACTTTGGCAGGGTCGTCCTATTTCAGCAAATACAAATGTCACTCTAATTGGTGAAGTAGATATCGACTATAAACCTTTAAAACGTGTAGAAATTGATGTGGATCAAGTTCAGTTTTAATTCATGAGTCTGTAGATCTACTACTTTTAGCCGCATTTAAATGATGCGGCTTTGCTTTTTTTATAAAGGCTTGGCAAGATCAAATCAGGATATAACAGGAAAAATAGATGAGAATTTTGCTTGCAGAAGATGATCGCTCTCAAGCTGAAAGCATTCAATCATGGTTAGAGTTAGACGGTTATCAAGTAGACTGGGTTGAAAGAGGGGACTATGCACTTACGGCAATCGAACAGCATAACTATGACTGTATTTTGCTTGATCGGGGACTGCCGCAATTGGCTGGTGAAAAAGTTTTAACAATGATCCGTCATAAACAAAAAAATGTTCCTGTTATTTTTATTACTGCACGTGACAGCATTCATGATCGGGTAGAGGGGCTAGATTTAGGCGCAAATGATTATTTGGTTAAGCCTTTTAGTTTAGAAGAGTTATCGGCTCGCATCCGCGCTCAATTACGTAAACAAACTTTGAGCCAGCAATCAATTTTAACGTGGGGCGATCTGCAACTCGACACACAAGCAAAAGTTGTATTAAGTGCTGGAAAGTCTATCGATTTAACGGCTAAAGAATTTCAGATACTACGTAAGCTTATGGTACATCCCGAGCATATTATTACCCGTGATCAATTAGAAGAAGCACTCTATGCATGGGGTGAGGAAATTGAAAGTAACGCGATTGAAGTATTTATTTATCAGCTTCGAAAAAAAATTGGAAGTAGCAGTATTAAAACCATACGAGGGCTAGGCTACCGTATGGGAGATTTAAAATGAAATCGAATCGCTCATCTTTGCAGTCGCAACTGGTTAAAACCACGATGTGGAGTAGCGTTGTGGTGGGGCTGTTAGCTTTAAGTTTACTTACCATATTTTCAATCTATCACAACATGTCAGTGCAAGACGAAATTATGGATGAAATTTCAGATACTTTGCTGGTTTCTGACCTTTCTGGACACTCCATGAAACAGTTTGATGAGCTGAGTGATGAATTTGATATTCAGTATGAGTTATTAAACACAGGCCAAGTATTGACCCATTCCCATAGCTATCAGCATGAACTTTTTGAACAAGGTAACTTGTCAGAAGGTTTTTCATATTTTTGGTTTGATGGTCAATTATGGCGTAGTCTGGCTGCACAACAAGAAGACTCTCAACTACAAGTTGAAGTCTTTCAGCCAATGAGTACACGTATTGAAGAAGTACTCAAAGCACTTGCCGGATATAGTGGTCTTATGGTGTTGTTCTGGCTACTACAATGGGTCATTGTAAGTTGGCGTACCGAGCATCAATTGGCCGCACTAAATTTACTCTCAAAACGTATTGCTCAAAAAACTGCATCAAATTTAGAACCGATTCAAGAACCAGATGTCATTACAGAAATTCAACCTGTTATAGATGCTTTAAACCAATTACTTGCAAGATTGCAAAGGGCTCTCGTTGCTGAGCAGCGTTTTACCGCAGATGCTTCGCATGAGCTACGTTCTCCGTTATCTGCCATACAAATGCGTCTTCAGGTTTTACAGCGTAAATACCAGCATCTTCCGGAGCTACATCAAGATTTTGAACGTATACAAGAAGACGTTTCTAGAAGTACAAAGATACTTGAAAATTTACTACTTCTAGCTCGTTTGGAACCGAATGAAGCTGAGCAGCCAGAACTTCCTAAGACAGTTATCGATTTAAATTACTTATTGGCAAGAGTTATTGAAACTGTAGATTTAGATGCGAAAGCTAAACAGATGTTGATAGAGACAAATACCTTATCGACAGAAACTAAAACCTTTGCAAATGAAGAATTACTGTTTATTGCTTTTAGAAATTTATTTGATAACGCCATTCGTTATAGTCCGACTTTAGGTTCTATTCATGTCGAGATTAGTCAGGACGAACAGCAAATTAAGGTCGCTATAGAAGATACAGGAAATGGTGTAGATGATGAGGTATTGCAACGTTTAGGGCAGCGTTTTTTTCGAGTATTAGGCACTCAGCAACAAGGTTCAGGGTTGGGAATTTCAATTACTCGAAAAATTATTGAATTGCACAATGGTGAATTGCATTTTATGCATGCTGAACAGGGTGGTTTGAGGGTAGAGGTTAATCTTCCATTATAAAAAATAGCATGGTTACCCATGCTATCCATTTTTTGTTTTCCCACGAATATTATTGAAACGCGAGTGTATTTTCTATTTAGTTAAAATTAGACGATTGTTGCGAGTGAGGCGTAAACGATATTCCTCGCCAGCATGCATAATGCGGATTTCACGGCCTAATGCAAAGAGGTTATTAGAATGTAACATTGGTAAGGCATGAGCTGTTTCATTGTTACGAGTAAATAAGCTAAAAGGTGCGTTCATTTGTTGTGCTCCGTGGTATGTTCTTGAACGATTTAAATGATAATCATTATCGAATAGATCTGTCAATGAGATTTTTAAGATTTTATAAAATGATAAAATTTGCTTACACTTGAGAAAAGTTTTAGAGAGTAAAAAAATGCCCAAACCAATCGTCGATGTCGCTATAGCAATCTTGATCCATCGTGGAAAAATACTAGTTGGATGGCGCGAAGAGCAGCAGCATCAAGGTGGAAAGCATGAGTTTCCGGGGGGGAAGGTTGAGCAAGGTGAAACACCCGAAGAAGCCTGTCGCCGTGAAATCTATGAAGAAGTGGGTATTGGTTTAAAAGATTGGCATCAATTTGATTATATTCATCATGAATATGACGACATTATTGTCAATTTACATTTATTCCATAGTTATGTGCCTGATGAACTATTAAATCTTATTCATCAACCATGGGCATGGTACACACGTGAACAATTACTTCACTTAAACTTTCCAAAAGCCAATAAAGACATCATAAAAAGATTATATTGGCCACATTTTATTAAAATTAGTCCTACACTGGCACCAGTCGAAAATGATGACACTTTAGTATATTGGCGTAGTGAAAAAGATAGTTTTGATCAGGTAGATCTAGAAAAATTAGCTCTTTTGGATTCTAATCAGCTTTCAAAATTAATCGTGAATTTCGATGTTTGGCACAAGCTAAAACCTGAGTTAAAAACTCATATAAAAACAGTACATCTTAAGCAATCCCAATTAATGAGGTTGCATAAAGGCGACTTAGAAGTGGGAGTACGTTTTATTGCTGCTTGTCATGATGCCGTTTCTTTACAGCATGCTCAGCAAATTGGCTGTGATGCTGTTTTTGTAAGTCCTGTCAAAGTGACAGAGACCCATCCAGATGCGAGCGCATTAGGGTGGGATCGTTTAACTGACTTGATTGAAAAATGCCAGATTCCCGTATTCGCTTTGGGAGGTATGAGTCCTGATGATTTAGCCACAGCACAGCAACACGGTGCGTATGGCTTGGCGGGTATTCGTAATTTTTAATAAAACATAAAAGCATTAAAAGCTAGAGCGCTTTTAATGCTTGCTGTGCTTCTTGAACAGTTTTTTGGTTATTACGTTGTTGCCCAGCTTTTAAAATAGTTAGCCAAAGCTGTTTTTTCATTGCCTGACTTTGGGCAAAACTCAAACCACGTCTGGCAAGAGACTCAGCATTAGAATATTGCTGTTTATGATTTGCAGTAAGTGCAAGAAATAAATAAGTCTCAGCTGCTTGCGGTGCTAAACGCTGTGCCTGAAGTGCATAGCGTTCAGCCTCTGACCATTGCTGATTTTTATAAGCCTGCTGTGTTTTCTGCATTAAAACTTTAAATGCAGGTAACTGACTTCCATCATCACTAAAATGTTGAGGCTTTTTCTGTTGAGGAACGATCACCTGTAAATTTTTGCGTTGAATTTCCGGATGATCATAAGGTGTAATTTTTACACCCGATGGAGTTTCCGTCTTTTTGACTGGAGGAGTAGGTGTTTTCTCTTTGGAGTCAGAATGATCCGGCAAAGTTGTACAGCCGACCATAAGAACTGCACCAATATAAAAAACACCTTTCTTCAACATATCCTAATTTCCTGTTTACGCTTAGTTGTTATAACTACCACTTGAAATTACACGTGAGTTATTTGACAGATCTTGTTGCATCTGACTTTCACTTTCACGAATATAACTGTCGGTATTATCATCCTGAGAGTCAGGCGTTGTGTTATCACTTTGTGGCGTATATGTTGGATCAACTTGATAATAAGGTGCTCCACATGGCGTAGCACGGTGTGGAACCGTATGCGTTAGCATCGGAATATACATAGCGCCATCACAAGCCTGAGCAGATAAATCACCCGTTGCACGATCAATCCACTGCCACTGTACAGTGTCTGGTTGACGTATATTCACAGGAGTTTGACGTAACTGTTTCATCACGTTAGTCCATACTGGCAATGCACCAGATGAACCAGTTAAACCAGTTACTTTATTGTCATCTAAACCTAACCATACTACAGCGACATGGTTACCCGAATAACCTGCAAACCATGAGTCACGTGTATCGTTAGTCGTACCTGATTTACCTGCCAATTTTAAAGCTGGAGATAAGCTGCTATAGGCTGAACGACCAGTACCCGAAGACATGACCTGTTGTAAACCATAGTTCATGATATAGCCAACAGCTGGATCAATCGTTTGTTGAACATTCAGGCCATAACGATCAAGTAAACGACCATTCGCGTCTACCACAGATCGAATTGCACGAGTTGGATATTTAAAGCCGCCTGTAGCGAAGTTCTCATAGATTCCGAGCACTTCCATTGGTGACATATTGACTGCCCCAAGGAAAATAGAAGGGTAGGCAGGAATCGTTGATTCAACACCAAACTTTCTTAGATTATTGCTAAATGTTGATAAACCAAACTCTTGACCCAAACGTACAGCAGAAAGGTTATATGAGTTTGCTAATGCTTCGCTCAGACTTACTACACCATGTCCACCACCACTATAGTTTTTAGGTGTCCAGCTTTTACCGCCGTCTACAGGAACACTGATTGGAGCATCTTCAATTTGGCTTGCCCAGTTATAACGTCCAGATTCAATCGCACTTAAATAAATTACAGGTTTCAATAAAGAACCGACTTGGCGTTTTGCATCTAAAGCACGGTTAAAACCAGTAAAGTCTTGTGTAGAGCCGACTGCTGCAACAAGCTCACCATTTTCAGGATGTGCAATCAGTACAGCACCTTGCAGGTTTTTCAAACGTGCTGGGTTGCTGTTTGCTAAACGGTCTACTGAAGCTTTAAACGCGTTTTGAACTTGAGTTTGAGTAATTGGGTCTAAGGTCGTAAAAATACGTAAGCCCTGATTGGTTAAATCACTTTCTTGATATTCTGTACGCAATTGACGACGTACAATATCTAAAAAGTCTGGGAATTTTGCAGGCCCTAAACTTGGTTTACTTAATACATTTAAAGGACGTGCAATTTCATCTTCATATTCGGCTTGAGTTAAATAACCCATCACACGCATGTTATTTAATACGGTATCGCGGCGTTTTTTTGCACCTTCAGGGTTTTTCCAAGGATTATATAAAGAAGGTCCTTGTACCAAACCTACTAAATAAGCTTGTTGTGCAACACTAAGCTCACGTAATGGTAAACCAAAATAAAATTGTGAAGCCAAACCATAGCCATTAATTGAGTAGCTACCGTTTTGGCCTAGATTCACTTCATTTAAATAGGCTTCTAAAATTTCATCTTTGCTGTAATGCAGTTCGATCAGTAAAGCCATTAATGCTTCATTGACTTTACGTTTTAATGTGCGCTCAGGTGTGAGATAGAAGTTTTTAACTAATTGTTGAGTCAGGGTTGAGCCACCTTGACGCTTTCCACCTGTGATATTACTCACTAGTGCACGAGCCGTACCGCGAATTGAAATACCATGATGATGATAAAAATTGCGGTCTTCTGTAGAAATTAAAGCTTCAATAAGTGGTTTAGGGACATTATTCAGTTTAATGAGTACACGGTCTTCATTGTGTTGAGGATAAATTCCTCCAATGAGTAACGGTTCTAAGCGTGCAACGCCAGTTGAAGAAGGCTTGGTACTTCGAACTTCAACAACTTGATCATTTGCAAAACTTAACTCTAAGACTTGTTCAGGTTCAACACTGTCGCCGTAGTCAAAGCCACGTGTGTGAATATACATATTGCTGCCTTGAGCAACATAACTTCCAGACTTGTCATAATTACTTGAAGTTTTGTAACCCAGTAGCTTCAATTCTTGAGTGAAATTTGCTTGGGAAATAGGCGCGTTGTTATAAATTTCCAGAGGTCGTGCAAACACTTTGGCAGGAATATCCCACCGTTGTCCTTCAAATTTTTCACGGATAATATTATCTAAACGAATCAGATAGATACTAAGAGCAATAAAAGCACCAATGACCAAAATGGAAAAGATTAGTGCAAAGAAACCGATACCACGTTCAAACTTCATAAAAATGAGATAAAACCCTAACAATGCCTGTAATGATGCGATAGCTTGTCATCAATTTGCAATGATAAAACTGTGAATAATTGGAAAACTTAGATTGAATTTTACAGCATCTTGTAGTTATGTTTTTTTAAATTAATCAGGTTAATGTTATTATAGGCAAGTATCGCAGCGGAGCTTACTCATTCGTGCAAATTTCACATAAGTCCTTCAGAAACGTCGGGTTAATCGGTCGACCAGATAAATCATCAGTTGTAGAAACACTATGTTTAATTCATGATCATTTATTGAACCTAGGCTTAAACCCCATTTTTGATCAGGAAACTGCTGAATTAGTGCCTTATGATCATGCACAGATAGTAAGCCGTCATTTATTAGGTGAAGTTGCTGATTTAGTTATTGTAGTTGGCGGGGACGGTTCTTTACTCCACGCGGCAAGAGCTTTGGTTCGTTACAATACCCCTGTTATTGGTATCAACCGTGGGCGATTAGGTTTTTTAACCGATATCAAACCGTCAGAAGCGATTTTTAAACTTGACCAAGTGCTTCAAGGGCATTTTCAACTTGATCGCCGTTTCTTACTTGAAATGGAAGTGCGAACAAATGGCGAAGTCATTTATGATGCCATTGCTTTAAATGATGTCGTTTTGCATTCGGGTAAGTCGGTCCACATGATTGACTTTGAACTCAACATTGATGGCCAATATGTTTATCGCCAGCATAGTGATGGTTTAATTGTTTCGACTCCAACTGGTTCAACAGCGTATGCGTTGTCAGGTGGTGGACCAATTTTACATCCAAGTATGGATGCTATTGCATTAGTTCCAATGCATCCCCACACATTGTCATCACGTCCTATCGTAGTCGGTGGACAAAGCGAAATTAAGATTGTTATTCGCGAAAATCGGGTGTTACCGATGGTGAGTGCAGATGGTCAACATAGCATATCGCTCAATGTTGGAGATAGTTTACACATCCGCAAACATCCATTTAAACTAAGTTTATTGCATCCACCAGGTTATGATTTTTATATGGCCTGCCGTACCAAACTTGGTTGGAACCAAGATTTTGAATCTTTCCAAAGAGATGAATCATGAATATTGAACAAATGCTATCTATTTTAAACCCTGAGATTGTAGAGCGTTTAAAAACAGCAGTAGAAATTGGTAAATGGCCAAATGGCGTTGTTTTAACAAAAGAGCAGCGTGAAACTTGTATGCAAGCTGTAATCGCTTGGGAGCTAAAGAACTTACCAGAAGAGCAGCGTAGTGGTTATATTGACCGCGGTACGAAAGAAGAGGGTGAGGTTTGTGAAGATGATCATCACAAACATGAGCCAGAATTTAAACCAATTCGTTTTGTTTAAAACAGCATTTTAGAATAAAAAAATAAATCGTATTAGCATTTGCTATCGCGTGGGCGACATGGATGTCGCCTGTTGAGCAACAGTACAAGAACGTACTGTTTGCTCGACGCAAGATTTTTGTTACTTTTCATCTTTGAAAAGTAAGTATTGCCTCTATGTAACAATATCGAAGAGACATGGCGTATAAGGCTGTATGAACTAAATTTTATCTTTTAGCCCTACATTTCTTGTTTCCCATAATACTTTTGCTTTCTGCATTGCCTCTTCAAAACTCGCAACAACTCCCATGGTATATAGTGCAATTCCCATTGTTTCTGTTACTGCCATTTCTCCATATTCATGGTGCTGTTGACCTAACCATACTGCTTTAAAAGTTGCTAAATCTAACTCTTCTTCAATTGGACTGCGTTCAGGGGTGAGCTTTGGTAACTCATGTTCATAGAGCTCACCATTTTTAATGCCACAAATGAGTGTTTTTGCATCTGGATTTCGTTCAAACTCACCACCTTCACCTTTAATGACAGCACTATTTTGATAGCCTAAGCGCAATGCACTATGTTGATGTGAAGTTCGATAAGCTGGATGGAATATTGCTTGTAAGGTGGTTTTAGCATTAAAAGGATTAATTAAGCGAGCTAAGGTATGAATAGGTGAGCGTAGGCCCATTACATTTCTTAAAGAAATTAGTTCACTTAAAACTGGTGAAATCACATCTAGTGGTAAGTATGCGAAATTTTGCTCTGCTATTTGTGTTCGTACTTCTTGTTCAGAATGACAAATTTGATAACCCAGATATTCTAAAACTTGCTCGGTATAGACGCGGTTAAGCGTGTGGCCTGATGCACCATGCATAACAATTTTATGGCCATGTTGGGCAAGCGTAAGAACTGCTAACAAAAACCATGGGTAATGTTTACGTTTACCCGCATAAGATGACCAGTCTAAATCAACTTCCAAAGGTTGAAAATTGAGTTGATCTCTAGTGGCTTGAACAAATCCCGCGAGTTCATCAATAGATTCTTCTTTAACACGAAGTAGCATTAAAAAAGCACCTAACTGAACATCAAGCACTTCACCTTTTAAAATCATGCTAAATGCTTGATACGCTTCTTCATAGCTTAAAGAGCGTGAACCACTTTTTCCTTTACCTAAAATACGGACATATTGAGCAAAGGGATGTTCAGCATCTTTATAGATATTACGTTTAGTATTCATCGTAGTTCAAAAACAATAAAAATGATGGGATGCAGGCAGCTCAAAATGAAATGTCCACAAGTATTTAATCAATATGACATAAAAAACTGTCGAAAAAATATCAAAAGTGTTTCTTATACTAAAGTCTTAGGGCCACATGAGTGTTTTTTGCGCGTATTAGCCAAAAATTTAATCGAATCATTATTTAATTCGAGTACACTTTCTCGTGCTTTTTTGAGCACTCATATCATAATTTTCTGTGATTCTCCTATATCTTCAGCTTTTTATTAAAAAGTAAGAGGTTATTTCTAACTACTCAAAGTGGTTAGGAACTTCAGGTATTCTCCTGTTTTAGAAAACAACTTTTTTTGTTTTCATTGAGGTAGTAGGAAGGTTTTTTGTTTACAAAGAACCGTTTCCCTTTTGCGGTGTTCATGTGAAAGGTTAGGGCTGTGTATTCGTAAAGAATAGACGTTTCATTTTGGTATTTCCAACGGACTTGGAAATATAGATTGAAGTAAAGTTATGGCTAAAAAACCGATTTATAAATCACTTTATTTTCAAGTGATTATTGCGATTATTGCGGGTGTTTTGGTAGGGCATTTTTCCCCAAGCTCAACGCAAATTGTCAATGGTGTTGAACAGCATATCCCAGGTTTAGGTGAGAAACTCAAGCCATTAGGTGATGCCTTTATTCGTTTGATCAAGATGATCATCGCTCCAGTTATTTTCTGTACCGTGGTCAGCGGTATTGCTGGCATGGAAAGCATGAAGTCAGTCGGAAAAACTGGCGGCGTCGCGTTGTTATATTTTGAAGTTGTTTCAACAATTGCACTTCTGATTGGCCTTGTTGTAATTAACATTGCTAAACCGGGTGTAGGGATGAATATTGACCCTACAACTCTAGACACCTCGGGCATTCAAAAATACGTCAGTTCTGGTGAGTCACAATCTACCATTGATTTCTTAATGCACATCATTCCAGATACGGTTGTTGGCGCATTTGCAAATGGTGAAATCTTACAAGTCCTTCTTTTTGCAATTCTCTTTGGTTTTGCTTTACATAAGTTAGGTGATGCAGGACGTCCAGTTTTAAAATTTATTGATCAAGTTGCACATGTGTTCTTTAACATTGTGAACATGATTATGAAACTGGCTCCGATTGGTGCATTCGGTGCAATGGCATTCACCATTGGTAAATATGGCGTTGGTTCACTTGTACAATTAGGGCAATTAATTCTCTGCTTCTATATTACGTGTCTACTCTTTATCTTCTTAATTTTGGGTACAATCAGCCGTGTTAGTGGATTCAGTATTCTCAAAATGATTCGCATGATTCGTGAAGAGTTATTAATTGTACTTGGCACATCTTCTTCTGAATCTGTTTTACCTCGCATGTTGCGTAAACTCGAAATTGCAGGTTGTGAAAAGTCTGTAGTCGGTTTGGTTATTCCAACAGGTTATTCATTTAACTTAGATGGAACGTCAATTTATTTGACTATGGCTGCAATCTTTATTGCTCAGGCAACGAATACTCAGCTTGATATTCAACATCAGATCACTTTGTTATTAGTACTCTTAATCTCATCTAAGGGTGCGGCGGGTGTAACAGGCTCTGGTTTTATTGTTATGGCGGCAACTTTGTCTGCTGTAGGACATATTCCAGTTGCAGGTTTGGCATTGATTTTAGGTATTGACCGTTTCATGTCAGAAGCACGTGCTTTAACTAACCTTGTTGGTAACTCTTTAGCGACAATTGTTGTTGCTAAATGGGTCGGTGCTTTAGATAAAGATAAGCTCAATGATGCTTTAAATAATCCAGATGAAGTCGACAGAAAAATGATGGAACCAAAAAGTCCTCAAGTCGCTGAAGGTCTAGATTAATTCAAACAAACCTATATAAAAAAGGAAGCTAAAGCTTCCTTTTTTATTGGCTGACTGAAAAGTACAGTTTTAATGAGCAGCTATGCCATGACAGTTGCTAAAAAAATGATTAGCATGCACAGCAATGAGATTCGATAAAACAATAAAGCTGAAGGAAAATATTATGTTGGCATACGATGCAGATTTAGAATTATTCCGTGATAATTTTAAACGTTTTATGAGTGAGCATATTGCGCCTCACTACGACCAATGGGAACGCGAAGGAATCATGCCTCGTTCAGTTTGGAATCAACTGGGTGAAAATGGCTATTTATGTGTGGATGTTCCAGAAGAATATGGTGGTTATGGGGTTCCAACTTACTATTCATTAATGTTAGTTGAAGAATCTGCACGTGCTGGCTTTTGTGCATTATCAACAGCTATTTCTTGCCACTCTGAAATTGCCGCACCGTATATTTTACATATTGGGACAGAAGAGCAAAAACAATATTGGTTACCGAAAATGGTAACAGGTGAAGTTGTTGGTGCAATTGGTATGACTGAACCTGGAGCAGGCTCGGATTTACAATCAATGCGTACCAGCGCCATTTTGCAAGACGATCACTATTTATTAAATGGTTCAAAAACATTTATTTCAAATGGACAGCATGCTGATCTTGTCGTGCTTGCAGTAAAAACTGATCCTCAAGCCCGTGCAAAAGGTGTGTCATTATTATTGGCAGATACTCACTTAGAAGGCTTTAAAAAAGGTACCAACCTCGACAAAATCGGCCTACATTCTCAAGATACATCTGAGTTGTTTTTTGACAATGTGAAAGTACCTAAAAATCAGTTACTTGGTCAAGCTGGGCAAGGTTTTGCTTATTTAATGCAAGAGTTACCTCGTGAACGTACTGCAATTGCATCTACTGCAATTGGTGCAATTCGCGGTGCAATTGATTTGGCAACAGCTTATGTAAAAGAGCGCCAAGCATTTGGTCAACCCATTTCACAATTCCAAAATACACGTTTTGTTTTAGCACAAGCAAAAATTGATGAGCTTGCAACAGCGGCTTTTTATGAAAGAAACGTTGCTTTATATCAAGAAGGCAAACTAGATGTAGAAACAGCTGCAGCATTGAAAAGCTTCAGTAGTGATATGCAAATGAAGGTTGCAGACAACTTACTTCAACTTTTTGGTGGTTATGGTTATATGACTGAATATCCAATTTCACGTTTCTTTGTAGATGCGCGTATCCAACGTATTTACGGTGGGACAAATGAAATTATGAAAGAAATCGTAGCGCGTGGATTAATTGGCAAAGCCTAATTAAGCAGATAAAAAACAGCCTGTCTTAGAACAGGCTGTTTTGTTTTTAACTATTTAGTCTTCTGTTGAATGACAGGATAGTCTTGTTGTTTCGGTAATTGCTGTAATGCATGATTCATCTTTCTTAAAAACTCATCTGCTTCATCTTGATGAAATGAATCTTCGGTGTATTCACTACGTTCTTGAAAGACGACACCACAACCAGTTATTTTCATATTTTCAGGATTAAATGACCAGTCATTTGGATTCTTTAAGTTAATGTTTAAATCACTTTCACAACTTTTCCATAAACGTAAAAAATCATTTGATAACTCTGCTTTAAATCCTCGTGCTGGATAGACCGAGAAGCCTTTCATTTCGGGATTAGAAAACTGTATAAACATGTCTACTGGCATACCGCCCCAAATGATTGCTGTATTTTCTGGTAAAGCAATGCCTGATAAATTTTTCTCTTTTAAAGCATGTGTTTGCTCAAATTTCTGTCTGAAATTTTGCGACTGATAGGTCAGCTTGGTTTGAGGTGGGATTGGAATACCACGAACTTGATTACTGACAGTCGTCCTATAGTACGGAGAATTATCAGTACCATTGCATCCTGCGATTAAGGGACAACCGCCACAAGCCGTTAAACTAAAACTTGTAAGACCCAGTAAGCCTAATACAATAATTTTATTCATTCTATTTTACTGTTGTTATGACATATTTGGTCAGTATAACCAATCTATGCATTAAGACGTCTATCTTTAAGAATAACGAAATAATCAGCTTCAAATGTAATTATGTTTTTACTTGGCTGGCTGCTGTGATGGCCCATCAAATAAAGATTTACAGCTTTCTAGGTCTTTGCACGAAGCAAACATAAGTGCTTTGGGTAGACTTGCATACAAATTTGTAATGTGTTGTTCAGCAGGGTTATAAAAATGCCAATAAGTAAATTGATCTGAACGTTTATTTTCCAGAGCTTTAAAGAAATCTGTTTCGTTAAATTTATTATCAAATTGAGTACGAGGCCCACCTTGCTCATGTGTACCGACCGTGGTCAAAAGCATCGGAGAATTGCTTTGTTTTTGACTTTGCCAATGATTTAACTTTTGAAATAACATGCCTTGGTCAAACCAAAGAGAAGGGCTTGCAGCCAAGTAACGCTGGAATGCATTTGGCTTTTGAAAAAAATGATAAAGAACCAACAAGCCTCCAAAAGAATGTCCATATAGACTCTGTTGTTGACTATTAACTGGAAACTGTTTTGCAATTTCTGGTTTGAGTTCATCATTTAAGAAATTGATGAATTTGTCAGCACCACCATATTTATATTTACCTTGTGCCTGAAATTCAGCAGAAGGTTTTGGTGTGTAATCATAAGCACGTTTTTGCACATCAAAAGTTTTTTGCTGCGGGTAACCAACCGCGACAATCATGAGCGGGTCTAGGCCTAATTTTGCAGAACCTGCACCAATAGACTGGGCAATATTGGCAGCACTTGGAAATGTTGCATTGCCATCTAATATATAAAGTACTGGATAACCATGTTGGGGTGGGGCAACGGGTGGTTTATAAATTTGAATAAGATAATCATGGCCTGTATTTTTAGATTTAATTTGAAACTGTGCCTGATTATTTTGAAAAACGATTTTTGATTGATTTTGTGTAGAAGTTTGAGCCAAAACAGAGCTACTTATTAATGAGCTCAAAAGGAAACAGCAAGGTAAAAAGAAAAATGATTTATACATAATGGGGAATAATAAAATTTATTACACAAATGATAAATGAAAATCATTATCAAATAAAGCAATTCAAGAAATGTGTGCAAAAAGGTTAATGAAAAAAGCTCTTACAGCCATATTGCCTAACAAATCAAAGCAGACTATTGTTATACTCTCGTTTAAAAGATGATTTTACTGAGGCTGCATTCTAATGATCAACGATGATCAAAACAAAACGACTTCTCTTAGTTTAGAACAAATTCGCGAAGATATTGATAGCGTGGATCAACAGATTCAAGAATTATTAAATCGACGCGCAAGCCTTGCTGAAGCTGTTGCGAAAGCTAAATTTGCTTCCGAAGAGAATCCTTTGTTTTATCGTCCTGAACGTGAAGCGCAGGTTTTACGTAAAGTTATGGAGCGTAACCAAGGTCCTTTGTCTGATGTAACCATGGCGCGATTGTTCCGTGAAATTATGTCTGCTTGCCTCGCTTTAGAAGCACCGCAAAGTATTGCATTTTTAGGGCCAGAAGGTACTTTTACTCAATCTGCTGTGCTTAAGCATTTTGGTAAGGATGCGGTTGTACGCCCACTTCCAACGATTGATGAAGTCTTCCGTGAAGTGGAAGCAGGTAGTGCACATTACGGTGTAGTTCCAGTCGAGAATTCATCTGAAGGTGTTGTAAACCATACCTTAGATTGCTTTAAGACATCGAATTTAAATGTGATTGGTGAAGTTGAATTGCGTATTCATCATCAATTCCTCGTTTCTGAAAATACACGTAAAGACAGTATTAAGCAGATTTATGCTCATCAGCAAACTTTGGCACAATGTCGCCAGTGGTTAGATGCGCATTATCCAGGTGTTGAGCGTGTTGCTTTAAACTCAAATGCAGAAGCTGCGCGCCGTATTCGCAATGAATGGCATTCGGCAGCGATTGCATCTGATATTGCAGCAGGCATGTATAACCTTGAAATCTTACATAGCAATATTGAAGATAATCCGGAAAATACGACACGTTTCTTAGTGATTGGCCGTGAAAAAATTCCACAAAGTGGTAATGACAAAACATCGTTATTGATTTCAGCACATGACCGTGCGGGTGCTTTATTAGAAATTTTAGCGCCATTTGCAAAACATAATATTAGCTTAACAAGTATTGAAACTCGTCCAGCATTACCTGAAAAGTGGGCATACGTATTCTTTATCGATTTAGAAGGTCATATAGAACAAGAGAATGTTGCTGCTGCGATTAATGATATTCGCCCAATGGTGAAAGAGATTCGTATTTTAGGTTCTTATCCTGCCGCTGTTCTGTAATCACTTATGTTGGAATAATGACATGCATCAAGATAAGCATGTCATTATGCTTAAAAACAAATTGCTCAATGGTTTAAATAACTTTGAGCAAAAGCAAAGTTGAAGTTATGTCACAACCCCTATTTAAAAAAGTTGCATTTATTGGTTTAGGACTCATCGGGTCGAGTTTAGCTCGTGTTATTGTTGCAGAAAAGTTGGCCACAACTGTTGTTGCATCTACACGCTCACAGAAAACTTTAGAAGATGCAAAATCACTTGGCTTAATACAAGAAGGATTTTCTGATCCTGTTGAAGCCGTGAAAGGGGCAGATTTAGTTGTTTTAGCCTTGCCCGTACGTGCTACACAAAAAGTGCTTGAGCAAATTAAACCTTATTTGTCAGAAACCACGATTGTAACTGATGTGGGAAGTACAAAAGGTAATGTCGTTGATGCAGCAAAAGCTGTATTTGGTGAAAATTTACCAGCAGGTTTTGTACCGGGACATCCTATTGCAGGTAGTGAACACACGGGTGTTCATGCAGGTAGGGTTGATCTATTTGCAAATCACAAAGTAATTTTAACGCCGTTACCGACAAGTGCAGAATGGGCTGTTGATAAATTAATTCAACTTTGGTCAGCTGCTAAAGCTGAAGTCATTTGTATGGATGTTGCTAAGCATGATGAAGTGCTGGCGCATACGAGTCATCTACCACATTTAATGGCATTTAATTTGGTCGAGCAACTTGCAAATCGTGAAGATAATCTTGATATTTTCCGCTATGCAGCTGGTGGTTTTCGTGACTTCTCAAGGATTGCGGCCAGTGATCCTCAAATGTGGCATGACATTTTCTTTGCCAATAAAACAGCGATATTAAATGCTGTAGATGGCTTCGAAAAGCAACTTACCGTACTTAGAAAATTGATTGAAAACGAAGATTCTCATGCATTAATGGGTTTACTCGGCCATGCTCAAGCTGCACGTCAGCATTTCAATCATATGTTAGCCAAAAAACCTTTAATGGAGAAAAATAAGGTGACACAGCAATTCAGTATCTTACCGGGAAATAAGGCCTTTAAAGGTAAATTTACCGTACCGGGTGACAAATCTGTGTCACATCGCTCCATTATGTTTGGTGCTATTGCCGAAGGCACTACCCATGTAACTGGCTTCCTTGAAGGTGAAGATGCTTTGGCAACTTTGCAAGCTTTCCGTGATATGGGCGTAAGCATTGAAGGCCCTAAAAATGGTGAAGTGACTATTCATGGTGTAGGCATGCATGGTTTAAAAGCACCAGCAAGTGCATTGTATATGGGTAACTCTGGTACAAGCATGCGTTTGCTTTCAGGTATGCTATCAGCACAAAAATTTGATTCGGTGATGACAGGTGATGCATCACTTTCTAAACGTCCAATGGAGCGTATTGCTAAACCATTACGTTTAATGGGTGCACAAATCCAGACAACAGGTGAGAAAGGTACCCCACCTGTCAGCATTACGGGTGCTCAGCAATTAAAAGGTATTCAATACGATTTACCTATGGCATCTGCTCAAGTGAAGTCTGGTATTTTACTAGCTGGTTTATGGGCTGAAGGTGAAACTTCGGTAACTGAGCCGGAACCAACGCGTGACCACACAGAGCGCATGCTTCGTGCATTTGGCTATGATGTTAAAACCGAAGGCAACAAAATTTCTCTTGTTGGTGGCGGAAAATTAGTAGGTACTGACATTCAAGTACCATCAGATATTTCGTCAGCTGCTTTCTTTATGGTGGGTGCTGCAATTACTGAGGGTTCTGAAGTTATTCTGGAAGCTGTAGGTATTAACCCAACACGTACTGGCGTAATTGAAATTTTAAAACAAATGGGTGCTGACCTGACCGTTGAAAATGAACGTATTGCTGGTGGCGAACCTATTGCTGACATTCATATTAAAGGTTCACGCACGCTTAAAGGCATTCATATGCCTGAAGACCAAGTACCTTTAGCAATTGATGAATTCCCAGCTTTATTTATTGCAGCAGCTTGTGCCGAAGGCCAAACGGTACTAACCGGTGCGGCAGAACTTCGTGTGAAAGAGTCTGATCGCATTCAAGTCATGGCAGATGGCTTAAAAATCATGGGTATTGACTGCACGCCAACTGATGATGGCATCATTATCGAAGGTAAGGGTAAGTCAGGTGATTGGTCACCAATCTTTGCTGGTGGTGAAATCGAATCGCACCATGACCACCGTATTGCTATGAGTTTTAGTATGGCAGGTCTTCGTAATTCTGGTCCGATTACAATTCATGGTACTGAAACTGTGGCGACAAGTTTCCCAACTTTCACTGAGTTGGCGAATCGTGCAGGCTTAACAATTGAAGTTAGCCAATAACTTTTGACCTAACACATTTTATAATTGCTAACACAATAGCAACGGCAGCAGCGGGCTAAAGGCTTGGCTGCTGTTTGTTTATTGCTTATGCTAAGCGCAGATAATGATAAAAGTGTTAGGACAAAGGATGAAAAAATTACAATTTATTGCCAGTTGCCCACAACATGGAGTGCTTGATCATCCACCAAATGAATGCCATATCACTCAAGAATATGTAGCGGCTTTACTGTTTAAACAATTGGGACATTATGGCTTTGATGCACAGCACATTGTGCATGAACATGAAAAGGTAGAAGTCAGTATAGATAATCATCTTTTGCCATTATCTATTACTTGTCAGAAAACAGACCATGAAGGGCATTTGATGTGTGAAATCTCTGCCAATCCAGATGAAGAGCAAGACTGGTTTGAAAAGATTGAAACACAAAGCATTATTCGTCAGCTTGCACAGGCCGTTGAAAATAGTTTGAAAGCTGATCATAGCTTTTCAGCATTTGAATGGAAAAACTAAAACGTACACCTGTTAATACTTATTCATGAAGTACGACCTTTTAAAAAGTCGTACTATCTCTTTAGATTAAAGATAAAAATACAAAATCTTTCCTGAAATTCCTACCTATCTTTAATGCATTGTGTATATTGAAATTATTAAGATATTTACATAATTAGAGTGTGGTTTTCATGACACAAGTTAATATTGCAGCGTTATCTCCTCAAGTGGTTTGGCAGCATTTTCAAACACTTTGCGCTATTCCTCGTCCTTCAAAGCATGAACAGCAGCTTCGTGAATTTTTACAAAACTGGGCACAAAGTCGGAATTTAGAAACTTACGTAGATGAAGTCGGTAATTTAATTATCCGTAAGAATGCGACTGCGGGTAAAGAACATGTGTCTGGAGTCATTCTGCAAGGCCATTTAGATATGGTTACACAAACCAACACTGGCACAGTACACGACTTCTTTAAAGACCCGATTCGTCCAGTTCTTGAAGATGGCTGGTTAATTGCTAAAGATACAACTTTAGGTGCTGATAATGGCATTGGTGTAGCTTTAGCTTTGGCAGTTCTAGACTCAAATGATATTGCTCATGGCCCAATTGAAGTTCTTTTAACTGTTGATGAAGAAGCAGGTATGAGTGGTGCACGGCTTTTACAGGCAGGTGTGCTAAAAGGGAAATGGCTATTTAATATTGATACAGAAGAGTGGGGCGAGCTATATCTCGGATGTGCTGGCAGTATTGATGTTGAAGTTGAGCAACCACTTAATTATGAACCAATTCCTGAAAACTTGATGGTTGTGAATATTCAGGTTGCTGGCCTTAAAGGTGGTCACTCTGGTGTAGATATTCATTTAGGACGTGGCAATGCCAACGTTATTCTGGCCCGCTTTTTAAATGAGTATTTAGCAAAGCTGGGTGGACACCTTGTTGAATTTACAGGTGGTACAGCTCGTAATGCTTTACCTCGAGAAGCATTGGCAACTATTGCAATTTCGCCTAACCAATTACCTGAATTAGAAAAATTACTCGCTGAATATCAAACGACATGGAAAAAACAGCTACAAGGTATTGATGACAATCTGCAATTAACTATTCAGCCTAATAGTGCTGAAGTGACCGAAGTAATTGCTCAACAACAGCAAAACGAGTGGTTACAAGCTTTAGCAACAAGTCCTTATGGCGTTGCAAGTATGAGTCAAGCTCTCCCAGATGTGGTTGAGACTTCAAATAATATTGGGGTGGTGAGACTAAATAGAGAAGGCGGAAAAGCTGTTTTAATGGTTCGCTCAATGGTGAATCAAGAAGCTCAAGATTTTGCAGAAAAAATTCAGGCACATTTTAGTCAATTTAATATCGCCTCTATACTCACACCATTAGTTTCAGGTTGGACACCAAATCCTGACTCGGCTGCTCTAAAGTGCTTACAACAAGCCTATCAAAATGCATTTAATATTGAGCCCAATCTTAAAGTGATTCATGCTGGTTTGGAATGTGGAATTATTGCCGAACATTATCCACATTTACAGATGGTATCGTTTGGCCCAGATATTCAAGGGGCGCATGCGCCGGGTGAGCGAGTGAAAGTAGATACCGTAGATAAATGCTGGAAGCTGTTGGTAACGGCTTTGGCATCTGTAGAGTAATTTTTTAGAAATAAGAAGCTCAGTCATGAGCTTCTTAAACTTTGACCTTTACATGAAAATGATTTTTACCTAACTCGATAAATTCGATTTCATTCCTAATATAACTTTTACTCGATTTTTAAAAGCTGTCCTGTTTTGCTTAAAGTAAACTCATCAAAATCATTTGCTAAATAAAAATGACCTTTATAAAACTGGCGAACTTCTTCAGCAATAGCTTGCTGTCCAGTTCTATCCTGATGTCTAGGGCTAAAGTGCGTCAGAATTAAATTACCCAGAGATTGCTGCTCTGCAAATTGAGCCACCATTTTTGCTGAACTATGCATTGGACCTTTGCCGACTTTATCTAAAACCGTTTGCAAGTAAGTTGATTCGTGAATAAGTAGTTGAGCATCTTTGCAAGCGTCTGCTAACAGTTCAGGTTGGTCATTATCTCCACCTATAACTGCATGAATTTGCTGGTTTTGAACTTTGATAAAGTCTTGAGCTTTTAGAGTTTGTCCCTCAAATTCAACATCGTAACCTCGTTTTAAATGCCCCCAGATATCGCCTTTGGGTACGCCAAGCTGAGTTAGAGCTTGGGTATCTAATTTCTTGTGAATAGATTTGATATAAATGCTAAAAGCAAAACTTGGAACCCGATGACTTAGTGGATGTGCTTGAACAATGAATTCATCAGTGATCTGTTGCGACTGTGTTGCTTCATTCACATCAATAAATTGCAGTGAATAGGGTAAGTGTAAATCTGTAAGTTGGGCGGTGATTTCAAACCATTGTTGAATTTCTTTCGGTGCAATCACGATTAATGGTTTGCTGCGTGCATTCATACCTGCACTTGCCAATAAACCAATTAGGCCATAACAATGGTCGCCATGAACGTGTGTAATACAAATGGCAACCAAGTTTTGTAGAGATAGTCTGGCTTGTTGAATGCGGTGCTGCGTACCTTCACCAGCATCAACTAAAATCCAGTCCTTATTTTTACTATTACGAATTGCTAATCCTGAAACATTACGTGTCAGGGTAGGTACACCTGAAGAAGTACCTAAAAAAGTAAAATGAAGCATATTGTTGGAATTTTTTAGTCAAATGCGTAAAGGTATTATAGACACTTATGAAAATTTTATAAGAATAATGGAGGACGATAGCGACCGAGTGAAAAAATACTTGGCCCGTTTTGGATTAAGTTGGAATAATTTTTAGTAGTTACAGTGCTCATAAGATGATGGACATAGATACAATCTATGCCCATCAAATACACTTTATTTCATAATAATGAAGCGTGTAATGATTTGACGAAGCTGTTTTAAATAGCCTGTAAAGAAGTGGTTGGCGCCCGGTAAAATCGTAATTGGATGCTTTTGTGGTTTTGCCCATGCAATTGCATCTGAAAGTAAGGTAATGTCATCTTGCTCACCATGAATGAGTAGGATATCACCTTGAATTTCAGGAGTTTTATAGTGGCGTAAACCTACTACAGTAGCCGTTGGTAAACCGCATAAAATTAACTGTATAGGTCGTAATTCTGGATCAAGCTGTGCAAAGCATTTTGCCAGAACATGTGAACCGAAGCTGAAACCGCCTGCATAAAATGGTAGGCCTTCATGAAGCTTACGAACATGTTCAATTACAGCTAAGATATCTTCAGTTTCACCATGGCCTTCATCATGAACGCCTTCACTACCGCCTAAACCACGGAAGCTCGGGCGATAAACAATGCAACCATATTCATTAAAGATTTGGGTTAAAAGGGCAGGGACTTTATGTTGAGGGGTTCCACCTTGCAATGGGTGCGGATGACAAACAACCGCAAAGCCTTTGATTTCACCTTCAGGGCGGTCAACGAAAAGTTCAATTTTACCTACTGGACCCTGGATGAAAGTTTGCTCAGACATATAAGAACCGCTAAATAACAATACGTGATGCTATTTTACCGATAGTCGTCATTGAAAACACGAGTTAGCATTAAAAAATATCTACTGTTATAGTTGGTATTAAGAATAATTTTTTCAGGTTATGTATGCTTGCTTTAATTTCTCCTGCAAAAACTTTGGATTATGAAACAGCGTTACCTACAGATGAGTTTACTCAGCCTCGCTTGTTAGAACACTCAGCACAATTAATTGATGTTAGCCGTAAACTTTCTGCTTCGGAAATTGCGAGTTTAATGAGTGTTAGTGAAAAAATTGCCACATTAAATGCAGACCGATTTAGAGATTGGAAGCCCGAATTTGATTTTTCAAATGCTCGTCAGGCAATTTATGCATTTAAAGGTGATGTCTACACTGGTTTAGATTCTTATCATTTAAAAGACAAAGATATTGATTTTGCACAGCAGCATTTGCGTATGCTCTCTGGTCTATATGGTTTATTGCGTCCTTTAGATTTAATGATGCCTTATCGTTTAGAGATGGGGACTAAATTAAAAAATACGCGTGGTCATAATTTGTATGAATTTTGGGGTGATATCATCACTAACCAGATTAATGAAGACTTAGCAGAAATTAAATCTGAATTGCTGGTAAATCTAGCTTCAGATGAATATTACAAATCTGTCAATGAAAAGAAAATTAAGGCTGAAATTATTAAGCCAGTTTTTCTAGACCAGAAAAATGGCAAATATAAAGTCATTAGTTTCTATGCGAAAAAAGCACGTGGTTTAATGGCTCGTTTTATTATTGAAAACCAATTAAATAAAGCTGAGGACATCAAAGCGTTTAATACCGAGGGTTACTACTTTGATGCTGATAATTCATCGGCAAAAGAGTTGGTGTTTAAACGTGATGAGCAAGTGGCTTAGCCTTACTCAAGTTAAACTCTCGTAAGCGGTAACTATCGTGAAGTGGCATGGATGCCACCGTTTCGCTGTATTACATGGATGTAATATCAGCGAAACAAAAGATTTTTGTTACTTTTCCTCTTTGAAAAGTAAAATACCTATACAAGTTGCACTAAAATTACAACGGCAATTAAAGGCTGTGTTCTTGCAAGAAATAAATTACTTAAAGAAATAACCTGTTTCTGGTGAGCTTGCATTTGCCATACGTTTACGTGGCATACGACCTGCTAAAAATGCTTCACGTCCAGCTTCAACAGCTTTTTTCATTGCAGAAGCCATCAAAATAGGGTTTTGAGCAGCTGCAATCGCTGTATTCATCAGCACGCCGTCACAACCAAGCTCCATAGCAATGGCTGCATCACTTGCTGTACCAACGCCTGCATCTACCAAAACTGGTACTTTTGCATTTTCTTTAATAATTGAAATAGTGTGCGGGTTTAAGATACCTAAACCTGAACCAATTAGACTACCTAAAGGCATAATCGCAACACAGCCCATACTTTCAAGTTCTTGAGCAATGATTGGGTCATCAGAGGTATAGACCATAATCTCAAAACCGTCATCAATCAAAGTACGAGCGGCTTTTAATGTCTCGGTTACATTAGGATATAAGGTTTTTTCATCACCCAACACTTCAAGTTTTACTAGGTTATGACCATCGAGTAGCTCACGTGCTAGCATACAAGTACGAACTGCGCTATCAGCATCAAAACAACCTGCGGTATTTGGCAAAATTGTATATTTTTCTGGTGGAATGACAGACAGTAAATTTGGTTGATCTGGATTTTGTCCAATATTCACACGGCGGATTGCGACAGTTACGATTTCTGCACCACTGGCTTGAATAGCTAAATCCGTTTCATTTAAGTCTTTATATTTGCCAGTTCCTACCAATAAACGAGATTGAAAAGAACGTGAACCAATAATGAGAGGGGTGTCTTGCATGGATAACTCCGACTTAGCCGCCGCCAACAGCGTGAATAATTTCGATACGGTCATGTTGAGCAATAGTGATTTGCTCTAATTTGCTTTTAGAAACGATTTGCTGATTGTGTTCGACAGCAAAGCGTTTTCCTTCAAGTGCCATTTCCTGAATGAGTTGCAACAGGTTTTGACAAGGCGTGTCCGTTAATTCGCCATTTAAATAAATTTGCATGATCACATTCCAATTATTTTGCGTATTTTAGGGCATTCCAAGCCAAAACGAGCCATCCAGCTATCATAAATGCTCCACCAATTGGGGTAATTGCCCCTAAAATTCTCGGTAATCCAAGTGCCATGATATAGAGTGAACCACAGAAAAATAAAATACCAATCTGAATCAATATGAATGGCAATTTAATGGGGAACGTCAGGATAACTTTGCTTAAAATACCAAGTGCTAGTAAGCCTAAAGCATGGTAGAAAAAGTAGTCGGTTGCAGTATGCCACCAAACAAGTTGCTCAGGACTCGCATGAGCTTTAAGACCATGTGCTCCAAAAGCACCCAACATAACTGCAAAGGCAAGATTAAGGGCTGAAATGGCAATCCACATAACAAAAAACGCAAATGAATAATGAAGGGCAACGTTATCATAGATTGGGTTGGCTAAACATAGCCAGATAAAACAAAAGGGCTAAACGCCCTTTTATTTTTAAACTTATTTTTTAGCTTGCAGACATAGCAATTTTAATTTTTTCCATTGCATTCTTTTCAAGCTGGCGAATACGCTCTGCTGATACATTATATTCGGCTGCTAACTCGTGGAGAGTAGACTTGTCATCATCTAACCAGCGACGTTGTAAAATATTACGCGAACGATCATCTAACTGATCCATTGCATCATGTAAGGCAGATGTACTTTGCTCTTCCCAGTCTTCATTTTCAACTAAGCGAGCTGGATCATAGCGATTATCTTCAAGATACAATGCAGGTGCAGTATGTGGGGTGTCATCGTCGTCGTCGCCTTGAGCTTCGAAAGCAGCATCATAAGCGGTTAAACGACCTTCCATCTCCAGAACTTGTTCTGCAGTAACATTTAAGTCATTCGCAATCGATTGAGCTTCTTCGAGCGTTAATTTTTTACTCGATTTTTTTAAACTACGTAAATTGAAAAATAATTTACGTTGTGCTTTGGTCGTTGCAATTTTGACAATACGCCAGTTACGAATAACGTATTCGTGAATTTCTGCTTTAATCCAGTGGACGGCAAAAGATACAAGACGCACGCCCATATTTGGGTCGAAACGCTTCACGGCTTTCATTAAGCCTAAATTACCTTCTTGAATAAGGTCGCCTTGTGGTAGGCCATAACCTGCATAGCTGCGCGCAATGTGAACGACGAAACGTAAATGCGACATTACCAGCATTTTTGCGGCATCAAGATCTTGGTCATAATAATAACGTTCAGCAAGTTCTTTTTCTTGCTCGGCCGTTAAAATAGGAATCTGATTGACAGTACTGATATATGCACCAAGGTTTACACCGGGCGCAGACAATGACAGGGGCATCAATTGATTGCTGCTGTCACTCATGATTTCTCCTTGTAGGATCGGATGGGATAACCAATAAATTCATCTTAATTTGAATCAGCTTCATAATTAAGGAAAATTGGGTAGAGAAATGTAAAATTTTATGCAATTTCTAATCTTTTAGTTTATCAAAGAATCATTGAGTTTCAATTAAATAGTGAAATTCTCTTTCAGATATATGTGTTGTTTGACACATAAAATGATGTAAACCACAGTAACGAGTTACATCTATTTCACTATGAGGGTCAGAAGATTTTAATAAGAATAGCTGTTTACCCGATACTTTTTTGAGTTCGCGTTTTAGCATTAATAAAGGCATCGGACAGGGTTGGCCCAAAGCATTAATTTCAATGGGGGCTGTAGTAGAAGAAGTGTTGGTCATTCATCATCAAAACAACTAAAAAAATTATTCTAACAAATTTTTTTATAAATGCTGCACATTTTATAAAAGAAGAAACAAGCAATTACCTATAAAAAATATTGTAATAAGCTGTTTAAAAAAACGACTAAAAATACGGGGAATAATTGAAAAAAATTCTATTAATTGTCATAAACCCGTGGTAAGCTCGAACCGTTTTAAGATTTACCACACACTTAAATTGGTTTAAAAATCTTATAACAAATGGATGTAACCGGAAATTGTTGATAGTTTTACAGAATGATTACAAGCTTTAAGATTATAAATATTTTAAACACTTGTTTGCTCTGCTGTTTGCAACACCGGAAGGTCCTTTTTTCAACATCTGAGGATTGACTTATGACAGCTCGCGAACAAGGCGTAGTAAAGTGGTTTAACGACACTAAAGGTTTTGGCTTTATTCAACGTAACGGTGGTGATGACGTATTTGTTCATTTCCGCGCAATCGTTGGTGACGGCCACCGTTCTTTACGTGACGGCCAACGCGTAGAATTTAGTGTAGTACAAGGTCAAAAAGGTTTTCAAGCTGAAAACGTTCAGCCTTTAGACTAATTCATCTTTTTGATGAATCATGGACGCTCCAATTTTTGAATTGGGGCGTTTTTGTTTATAATGATCTTCTCATTAGAGAGATTGTTTGTTAGAGCACGTATTTATGACATCTGGTTTTGAAACCTTGAATTTACATCCGCAACTTAAAAAGGCGATTGATGCTTTAGGGTTTAAGCAAATGACCCCGATTCAGCAAAAGGTTTTAAAATATACGTTGGGCGGGCATGATGCGATTGGTAGAGCGCAAACAGGAACAGGTAAAACTGCTGCTTTCCTTATTAGTGTAATTAATGACTTGTTACATAATCCGATTCAAGAGCAGCGTTTTCGTGGTGAGCCACGTGCCTTGATTTTGGCGCCTACGCGTGAATTGGCATTGCAAATCGAAAGCGATGCAAAGTTACTCACAAAATTTTCAGATTTACACATCGTGACACTGTTGGGTGGCGTAGATTTCGATAAGCAAAAGAAACAGTTAGATGCTAATTTTGTCGACATCATCGTTGCCACTCCTGGGCGTCTAATTGATTTTGTAGAACAAAAAGAAGTTTGGCTCGATCAAATTGAATTTTTAGTCATCGATGAAGCTGACCGCTTATTGGACATGGGTTTTATTCCTTCTGTAAAACGTATTGTGCGTTATTCCCCACGTAAGGAACAACGCCAAACGCTCATGTTCTCGGCTACTTTTAGTTATGATGTGCTTAATTTGGCAAGACAATGGTTGTTTGAACCAATCACTGTTGAGATTGAGCCTGAGCAAAAAACTAACAACGATGTTGAGCAACGCGTTTATGTAGTCGCTAAACAAGATAAATATCGTTTGCTACAAGATATTTTGCGTGAAGAGCCTATCGATAAAGTTATGATTTTTGCGAATCGACGTGATCAAGTACGCCGTCTTTATGATCATTTAAAGAGAGATGGATATCGGGTCGGTATGCTTTCAGGTGAAATTGCTCAAGATAAACGTTTAAAAATGTTAGAGCAGTTTAAGCAGGGTAAAAATAACGTCATGATCGCAACTGATGTTGCAGGCCGTGGTATTCATGTTGATGGCGTATCTCATGTGATCAACTATACTTTACCTGAGCAATCAGATGATTATGTACATCGCATTGGACGTACAGGTCGTGCTGGGTCACAAGGTGTAAGTATTAGTTTCTTATCTGAAGATGATGCTTTTTACTTGCCCGAGATTGAAAAAGCAATTGGTAAGAAATTGCCATTAACCCGTCTAGACGGTTATTGCTAATAAAAAAAATCCCAATCAGTTGATTGGGATTTTTTTTGATTAATTAATTTTACAATAGAACGTAAGGGTTGTTTGATAATCATCATCTTTTGCAAGTGATGCATTTTTGCCAGTTAAGGTGCCAATTACACCAGCCGCTGCTTCAACCATTTGGCCAGTTTTTTCGCTTACAACATCTTTTAATACACCGTTGTATGTTGTTTTTTCATCTACTACAACAGGACTCGTGCTTTTTGAACAAGTTTTTTGAGCGGCAGTAATCGCATTATTTTTTGCAATTAGATTCGTTTTACCAATACCTGTGACTTCAAATTGATTATTTTCTTTTTGAACTGCCAAAGTATTCTTAGGCGTAGTGGCACAAGCACCTAGTAATAAAACAACACTACTCAACGCACTCGCTAAAATTATTTTTTTCATGTTTCACCTAATATCGCTAATCGTCAAAAGATCTCACTATTTGAACACAAGTTTTCTAATTGATTTTGAAGACGTTGTATAAGTTTTGATGTTTTGTCTTAAAAAAATGTCAAAGCACGAACTCGTTATTTTTATGTTCTAGATACAATGGTGGATTATCTGTAGATTATGCTAATCTATTTTGAATTTTTTGAGTTAGATCAATATTAATGACGGATTCAGCAATACAGATAATTCATCAGAATATTCACCAACGTCAATCTATTGGTCAATTGATTGAGCCTGCTCCAAATGCAGATCAATTAGAGTTGGCTTTTCAAGCTGCGTTAACTGCTCCTGACCACCATAGACTTAAACCAACACGTTTTGTCGTTGTCGAGGCTGAGCAACGTGGTGCTTTTGGTGAGGTTTTAGCAAAAGCTTTGGCTGATTTAGGTGAAACCGACTCAGCACAGCTTGAGCGAGTGAAGCAACATCCTTTCCGCGCGCCTTTACTCATTTTGGCGCTTACGCAGCTGCAAGATCACCCTAAGGTTCCACATTTTGAACAGATTTTAAGTACTGGGGCTGCTGTACAAAATCTTTTATTGTCTTTGCAAGTTCAAGGTTTTTCTACCATGTGGCGTAGTGGGGCTGTTGTCGAGTCAAACTGGTTAAAACAGCATTTAGGATTGCAACCACATGATTTAATCTCAGGTATTATTTATGTGGGTACGGCAGCTAAAGCGATTGCGCCGCGTGCAGATATTGAAAGTAAAGAATTCGTAAAAGTTTGGCAGGCATAAAAGTCTGTAGAAGTAAGAAATAGGATAATAAAGCATGACTGAATTTAAGTTTACAGATTTAGTGGAACCTGTTGCGGTCGATAAAAAAACAGCATTACGTATTACTGTTTTAGGTGGAGGCAGTTTTGGTACGGCTATGGCAAATTTAGCTGCACGTAATGGCTGTGACACCATGATCTGGATTCGTGATGCTGATACAGCTGAAGAAATCAATAAAACCCATATTAATAAACGTTATTTGCCAGACTTTGTTTTAGAGCCCTCATTACGTGCTGTGTCTGACCTTGAACAAGCAGTATGTGATCGAGATATTATTTTAGTGGCCATTCCTAGCCATTCATTTCGTGATGTCTTAAAACAAATTGCTCCTTTTATTACTGCACAAGCGATTGTCTCTCTAACCAAGGGGGTCGAGGCTAAAACTTTTAGCTTCATGAGCGATATTATTCGCGAAGAATTGCCAGAAGTTCCTTATGGGGTATTGTCTGGACCAAACCTCGCTAAAGAGATTATGGCGGGAATGCCATCTGGTACCGTTATTGCCAGTGATTCTGAACTTGTTCGTTATGCTGTACAGCATGCTCTGCATAGTGCGTTATTCCGAGTTTTTGGTAGTGATGATGTGCATGGTGTTGAACTGGGTGGAGCACTTAAAAATATTTATGCCGTTGCAATGGGAATTGGTGCAGCTTACAAAATTGGTGAAAACACCAAGAGTATGATTTTAACGCGTGCTTTGGCCGAGATGAGCCGTTTTGCAGTTAAACAGGGTGCAAACCCATTAACGTTCTTAGGTTTATCTGGCGTTGGTGACTTATTTGCAACCTGTAATAGTCCATTAAGCCGTAATTATCAAATTGGTTATGCTTTGGGTTCAGGTAAAACACTTGACCAAGCGAGTAAAGAATTGGGGCAAACTGCTGAAGGAATTAATACAATTGTTCAGGTACGCGGTAAAGCAGAAGAACTAGACGTATATATGCCAATTACCAACGCTTTATATGAAGTTATCTTTGAGGGGGCGCCTCCTTTAAATATTGCCTTATCTCTTATGAAAAATGGGCACCGTAGTGATGTTGAGTTTGTTTTACCTCATCATGAAGTCTGAAGAAGAAATGTCATAAATTACGGTTATAATGCAAGAATTATTAACAAGGAATATTTATGCAACTGACATTAGTTCGTCATGGGGAAGCTGCTCCTCCAGTAAATGGTAATGATACTAAACGTCCACTTACTGCTCGTGGGCATGCTCAAGCTGAACAGACAGCAACATTTTTAAAAGATATTGTTAAGCCTGACATTTTTATAGTGAGTCCATTATTGCGTGCTCAAGAAACATTAGCGCATATTCAAACTTACTTTAAAGATGTTCCCGTGCTGTTATGCGATAAAATTAAACCAGACGATAATGCGAAAGAAGCGGTTGAGTGGTTGTCTCAGGTTCCGTATGAGTCAATTGTAGTCGTGTGTCATATGAATGTAGTAGGGCATATTGCTGAACTACTGACTCATGAAAACTTTAATCCATTTGCACTTGCCGAAGCTCGAATTTATGATCAGGCTGTGATTGCTACTGGTTTATCAACACAAAAAAATAGTTTTGTACCCACAATATAATTAAAAAGGTCATTTAGCCCATTATGCTGTATTTATGGATGCCTGAAACCAATGGAATATGGCATTGGTCTAACGGAGAAAACTGGTTGCAGGCAGCAAGTCTTGATCAATTAATACAAGATCTGCAACTACATCAAGGAAAAGAAGCTGTCATCTTTTTCCCTAGTCGCCATGCTCAGGTACTCCAGCAGCACATGGCAAAGTCTCATTACAAGCAACTCGGGGCAGATGGTGTTAAATATTTGCTTGAAGAATTTGTGACTTTGCCGATTGATCATATGAAAGTGGTTCATCATTTTCATGCTGATCAATTGACCGTATTGGGAGTAGCAAAAACAACAGTAGAAACATGGCAACATGCAATGGCTTTGCTGCCTATTAAGCTCGTTGCTTTATTGCCAGACTTTTTAATTTTACCGGAACCTCAAGATCAGCAAGTAGTCTTATGTAATATTGATCAGAAATTACTTGTGCGTGAAAGTAAATGGGTCGGTAATTCGCTAGATGATTTAGGATTGTTTTTAGAGTTCCAGCCGGTTGAAACACATTATCAATATAGTGGTTTGACATCAGAACAATTAGAAAGCTTGATGGCAGCCTCAAGTGCTGAGCAGCGTTCAGAATTTATTTATCAATTTCAGGCTTTAGATAAACCTAAACAGCATCCTTTTAATGTTCTACCTAAAGCTAAAGGGCAAGAGCAAACGGTTTCGGGTTATTGGAAAGCATGTGCGGCTGTTATTTTAGCAATTATATTGGTTCAGTTTAGCTATGACTTGTTGCGCTGGGTAAAGTTAAAAAATGTGGCTAATCAAACCGCTGAGCAGACGATAGAGCAATATAAATATTGGTTTGGTTCTTCTAGTCGTGTGAATGAGCAGAACATAAAAAGCCAATTTGAAAGTCATTTACGCATGAGTAAGCAAGGTGATACACAAGCACTTTCTTTATTGAGTCGTGTTGGGCCTATTTTAATGCAAAGACAAATTTTAGCTCAGCAGTTAAATTATGATGCGTCAATATTAACAATGGCATTAAAAGCAAAGTCGGCAGATGATTTGCAAGCTTTAACTCAGCAACTTAACCAGCAGGGATTCAAAGCAGAGCTCGGTAATGTTCAAGCCGATGGTGGTGGGGCAATCGGGGTGGTGAAAATACAATAATGAAAATGATAACTCAATTGCAAAACCACTTTGATCAGTGGGTTGAACAGATCGTTCAATATTTAGATCGCTTAACTGTACGTGAACGTATTATGGTGGTCTTTACTACAATCTTTGTAGTCGTGGCTATTGTCGGAGCTTCACTTTGGAAAATGCATTCTTTGGCAGAGCAACAACAACAACGGTTAAATGATTTAAAAGATTTGATGGTATGGATGCAGAGCAATGCGGTTACCATGAAACCCGCAAATGAACTTGAGTTGGGTCAATCGGAAAAAATACAACGTGTAGCTCAGCAACAAGGCTTAACGGTCACTTCTCAACAAAATGGTGAGCAGTTACAAATTGTTGTTACTCATCAGAATTATGCAATTTTAGCGAACTTTTTAACCCAGCTTGCACAAATGGGCTTAAGTATTCAAAAAATGGAAATGGTTTCAAGTGACGGACAGATTAAATTAACAGCGACGGTTCAATAACATATTAAAATATGGTGTTCTTAAGCATGGTGTTTTGTGCTGCCTGTGCCTATAATATGCCTACCTAAAATCAGTAGATTGTGATTGGTATGTTATATTCACTTGCTCGCCCGATGTTGTTTAGTTTAGCACCAGAGCGTGCCCATGAATTAACATTATCTATGCTTGATAAAGCACATAAGTTCGGCCTGCTACGCCAGAGCGTAGAGTCAAAACCAACAACCTGTATGGGAATTGAATTTCCAAATCCAGTAGGTTTGGCGGCTGGACTTGATAAGAATGGTGCACATATTGATTCTTTAGCCGGACTTGGTTTCGGTTTTATTGAAATTGGAACAATTACACCACGTCCTCAGTCGGGTAATCCACAACCGCGATTGTTCCGTATTCCTGAAGCTAAAGCCATTATTAACCGCATGGGTTTTAATAATGATGGTGTTGATAAGCTTGTTGAGAATGTCAAAGCTTCAAAATTTAAAGGAATTCTAGGCATTAACATTGGTAAGAATGCAGATACGCCTGTAGAAAAGGCTGTTGATGATTACCTGATTTGTCTTGAGAAAGTTTATAACTACGCCTCTTATATTACTGTTAATATCTCATCTCCAAATACTAAGAACTTAAGAAGTTTACAAAGTGGCGACGCATTAACTGAATTATTGCAAACATTAAAAGAAAGACAACTTGAGCTTGCCGAGCAATATAACCATTATGTTCCTTTAGTTTTAAAAGTTGCACCTGATTTAACAGTTGAAGATGTTGAGTTTATTGCAGCACAATTATTGCAATTTAAGATTGATGGTTTAATCGTTACCAATACGACTTTATCTAGAGATGGTGTAGAAAATCTTCCTAATGGTAACGAATCGGGTGGATTATCAGGTGCGCCTGTTTTTGAAAAAAGTACCGAATGCTTACGTTTATTTGCCCAAACGTTAAAAGGACAAATCCCGTTGATTGGCGTGGGGGGAATTTTGTCGGGTGAACAAGCAGCAGTCAAACAGCAAGCTGGAGCAACATTAGTACAAATCTATAGCGGATTGATTTACACCGGTCCTATATTAGTAAAACAATGTGTTGCAGCCATGACTTAAGTGAATATGAACACAATTGATATCATTATTCTGATACTTTTGCTCATTGGGGGGCTAAACGGTTTGCGACAAGGATTTATCAAAGCCTTTGCGAACTTGGTAGGATGGATCATTGCATTAATTATGGGTGCAAAATATGCTGTCCTTCTTGCGCCGTCCATGTCTGGTTTGAGTCATGATCCGGTTGTTCAAAAAATTGCAGCTTTTGCATTTATAGCACTGATGATCATTGTTTTAACATGGATCGTCACTGCATTTTTAAATGGCCTCTTGAAAAGTCTGAAATTGGGGCCATTAAATCGTTTAGCAGGTGGTGCTTTTGGTTCCTTAAAGGGCTTGTTGGTTGTGTTGATTACAATGCAAGGCGTTGGGCCTTGGGTTGAAAGTTCACCAAATTGGAAACAGTCCGTACTTATACAATTTTTACTGCCTTATGCACCTTTAGCGACCGAATTGTCTAAAGATGCTGCAAGTGAGGCATTTCATCAAATAACATCTGGAGGTAGTGCATCAAGCACCCCTTCAAAACCAATGGACGAATCGGAAGATTTAGAAAACCGATCCGACCATTCGACAAAGAATCCTTTTTATTAATTCCTAGCTTGTCTGCGAGGTTGCTATGTGTGGAGTTGTTGGTATAGCCGGTAAATCGCCAGTGAACCAAATGTTGTTTGATGCTTTAACGATGTTGCAACATCGTGGGCAAGATGCAGCTGGAATAGTAACCTGCCATGAAGGCCGTCTTTTCCTTCGTAAGGATAACGGTATGGTGCGTGATGTTTTTCATACTCGTCATATGAGAGCATTACTTGGTAATTATGGTATTGGCCATGTACGTTACCCAACTGCTGGTTCTGCTAGCAGTGCTGAAGCACAACCATTTTATGTGAACTCACCTTACGGTATTACGCTTGCACATAATGGTAACTTAACCAATGCCGAAGATATTCATGATGATCTGTTTAAAACAGATTTACGTCATATGAATACGGACTCTGACTCAGAAGTTCTTTTGAACGTATTCGCACATGAGTTGCAGAAGAACGGTACTTTAAATCCTACACCAGATGATATCTTTCACTCAGTTTCTCGTGTACACGAGCGCTGTCTAGGTGCATATGGCGTAGTGGCAATGATTACTGGTCATGGTTTGGTTGGTTTCCGCGATCCAAACGGTATCCGCCCACTGATTTATGGTTCACGTATGACTGAAAAAGGCGAGATGGAATACATCATCGCCTCTGAATCAGTTGCTATTACAGCACTTGGTTTCAAAATTGAGCGTGATATTGAACCGGGTGAAGCAATTTTCATCAATTCAGATGGTGAATTGTTCTCAAGACAATGTGCAGCTAATCCAAAATACCGTCCATGTATTTTTGAATATGTTTATTTTGCACGTCCTGATGCCATTATTGATGGAATTTCAGTTTATAAAGCTCGTTTAAAAATGGGTGAAAAACTTGCCCATAAAATTTTACGTGACTGGGGTGAGGACCATGATATTGATGTGGTTATTCCAATTCCAGATACGAGCCGTACTTCAGCATTAGAGCTTGCAAATATTCTAGGTGTGAAGTTTCGTGAAGGTTTTATGAAAAACCGTTATATCGGTCGTACCTTCATTATGCCAGGTCAGCAACAACGAAAAAAATCAGTACGCCAGAAATTAAACCCTGTAGAACTTGAGTTTAAAGGTAAGAATGTTTTACTGGTTGATGACTCAATTGTACGTGGTACAACCTGTAACGAAATTATCCAGATGGCACGTGATTCTGGTGCAAAAAAAGTATACTTTGCGTCAGCAGCACCAAAAGTGATGTATCCAAACGTTTATGGTATTGATATGCCTGCTAAAGCTGAGCTTATTGCTTCAGAACGCAGTGTAGAAGAGATCCAGGAAATTATTGGTGCTGATCGTTTGGTTTTCCAAGAATTGGAAGACTTGAAAAATGCTGTACGTACTAGCAAGGTACCTGATCTAACTGAGTTTGATTGCTCTGTATTTGATGGCGTTTATGTAACAGGCGATATTGATGGTGCTTATCTAAATAATTTGGAGCAGAAGCGTAATGATTCTGCTAAAAAGAAAAAAGATGGCTACATTGATGTGAATGTTGACGCTGCTTCTGTAGATTTAACAGGCATTAAAGAAGAATAGAAATAGCTGAAAAAAGCGGGTGTTTCCCGCTTTTTTCTTTTATGATGAAAACTAACAATGTAATTGGGAATATTTACATTGAAAGAAGTAAGCCACTATCTAATCGAAAATAAGAATATGGCATGGTCCATCACTATGTGTTTGGTTGCTGTGCTGCTTACTATTTTTATCTTAAATTTAATTTTAGGTTTACTCGTCCATTTTTTTGATTATAGCCAGCCCATCTGGTGGCATACCTTAAGCCCTTATTTCGTCGCGCTATTACTTTTTATTATGGTTTGGTCGGTAGTTACTGAGCTTTATATCTTGCGTAAAGGTGGACATTCTTTAGCAAAACAACTGAAAGCGCGTCGTTTAGTAAAAGAAGAAAGTACGCCAGAAGAGCTTGAAGCATTAAAAATTACTGAATATTTGGCGCAAAATTTTTCACTTAAAGTTCCAACCTTATATGTTTTACCTGATGAAGTAGGTGTAAATGCGCTTACGGCAGGTTTTCACCCTAAAGATATTGTGATCATTTTGACATGGGGAGCTTTGCAAAATCTGGATAAACTTGAACTATATGGTTTGTTGGGCCATGAGTTTAATCAGATTTTATCAGGTGAAGCTGTTGAAAATACTAAATTAAAGATTTTATATAGTGGATTAACGACATTTAGTCAGTGGGGCAGTAAATTAGCAAAACAAGGCTTTAAACGCTACAGCCCAGGTTATAAACATAAATTTGAAACTGTATTTGTTGCAGTGGGTGGTGTTATTTGGCTAGCTGGAAGCCTAGGTGTACTAATTACCCGATTCATTAAATATTTAACTTTGAGTGGACGCACATTTCGTAATGATCAAAAAACGGTACGATTATTAAAAAATAGTGCTAATACTCAGACTTTGTTGCGTATTTATGTTCACCATTCTGGCTCACAAATTCATAGTGCCTATTCTGAATCAATCGCGCATATGTGTTTTGCTAACTCACTGAGTCCGCAAAGTTGGATGAATATTCACCCAAGTATTCGTGAACGTATTTACGAGTTAAATCCGACTTTGCTACAAGATTTACAATTAGAAAATTTAAAAAAGCTTCGCAATCGTCCGTTATTTAGTTTATTTCATTTTTTAGAAGAGTCTGAAAAAGAAATTTATGTTCCTTGGTCATCTCCACAACCTTTGCCTTTATTAAGGTTGTCACCCATTAGTTTTGCATTAAATGATGCCATTAAGCCTCTTAGTAGTGATGTACGTCGTAATAAAAAGCGTCCTGAGCTAATTCAGCGCGCACTACAAACTGCTACGGGTTCACGTGAGGTAATGGTCGCTATTTTGATGATTCGCCAATATCGAGAATTTATCCCAAAAGATGCGCCAGTTAGTCATGCCATTATTGATGCCTTATTAAATCTTGATGGGCGTATCCATATTCAGATATTTCATGATGCTTGTAAAAACATTGGGCATATGCCGGCAAGCATTGCGCGACAATTTCTAACAAAACTAGCGCTTATTATTCAAGAAGATGGCGAGATTGGTCTGTTAGATGCGCTTTTGCTGGAACGGGTTAAATATGAGTTGAATTTAATGCCGTTACATTTGCCAACAGCATTTGAAGAAGTAAAACCTCAAATTGTTCGTTTAATTGATGCCTTGCTTCATGTCCAGCAAATTAATAGTCCAAATCAGTTAGAAGTACGTGAACGTATTTTGCGTTCGCTACTTAATCCAGATGAAATGTATGTCTATGATGAGATTTCAGACGAGCCTTTAGATTTGGCTGAAATTTTAAATGACATTGCAGGTTTATTATTGCGTGACCGTCTTAGTATTCTTGCGATTGCAGAAATGTGCTTGTGGAGTGATCGTATTATCACACAAGACGAACTAGATGTACTTGAATTACTTTATTGGCGATTTGGCTTTGAGACAGAAGAAATTGTTGAGCAAATGCAAAAAAGAAATAGTGTTATGATTATTTAAAAGACATCTACGATTATAAAAACAGCTGAACGAAATAAAACACTGAAAAAAAAACTCAAGCCCGTTAGAATGTAGCTTAAGTAGAGGTATTGATTCAAACATGATTGGGCAGCAAAGAAATATATTGGCGGCTTTGGGGATTGATGTATGGATTCCTAAGACACAGGTGTGCCAAAAAAATAATGCTCAAAGCCTTTGGCGGGATCATGTCGTAGAAGAACCAGAACCGATCATACTACCCTCTGTAGAACCCACAGTTCTTGAGCAGCAGCCAGCAAAGCCAAAAATTAACGATATTCCAAAAATTGAACCTGAAATTGTGGCGCCAGTTTCAATACAGGCTCAACCCATTATAGAATCTCGTAATGAAGTGCAAGCACCTGCCATTAAAATTGCATCATTTGAGTTGCAGGCTTTTTCTCTTGAAAAATGTGTTATTTTTTTAGATGTTACTAATTTAGCTGAAGAAGAAAAACAGCTCTGGAATAACATACAAAAAGCGAAAATAGGGCAGTATGCTGAACTAAAATGGCCTTTTCCTTTAGCTGCGTATCAAGATCAGCGGGGCGCTGGTTCATATATACAAGGCTTTTTAGATGCTGTTGCAGCGGATAAAAAGATATTATGTCTTGGTGAATGTTCTTATATTCAACATGCCAATATTATCCATTTGGCAAGTTTAAAAGAAATGCTGGAGAAACCACTCCTTAAAAAAAGGTTATGGAAATTAATGCAAGATAACAACGAGTAGTAGGGATTTACATGAAAAAAGTTGTAGTTTTTAGCCAAATTGATGAAGAAATTTTGTCTCGATTACAACAGGATTATCATGTTGTGGTTCTTAACCCAAAATTGGGTGATATTAATGAACAAATACGACAACACGTTGTCGATGCTGATGGGATGATTGGTGCAGGACGGGTACTGAATGAAAATAACCTTGCACCTGCCCAAAAACTAAAAATTATTTCATCTGTAACAGTGGGCTATGACAATTATGATGTGGCTTATTTAAACCAAAGAAAAATCTGGTTAGCGAATACACCCCATGTTTTAACTGAAACAACAGCTGATCTTGCTTTTACATTATTACTAAGTGCTGCTAGAAAAGTACCTTTCCTTGATCATTGGACTAAACAAGGTGAATGGAAAAGAACAGTAGGGCCTCAGCAGTTTGGTTTAGATGTTTTTGGAAAGACATTAGGTATCATTGGACTTGGCAATATTGGTGCTGCAATTGCACGTCGTGGTTTTTATGGATTTAACATGAATATTGTTTACCATAATCGTCGTGAAAAGCCTGAATTGGCTGAACCATTAAATGCAGAATATCTTGGTCTGGATCAATTGCTACAGCAGTCTGATTTTGTAGTAACTGCAGTCGATTTAAATAATGAATCGAAAGCCTTAATGGGCAAAGCTCAGTTTGAGCTTATGCAAAAACACGCTATTTTTATTAATATTGCTCGTGGTTCAGTGGTTGATGAGCAAGCTTTAATTGAAGCTTTACAGCAAAATCAGATCTTTGCTGCAGGTTTAGATGTGTATGAAAAAGAGCCTTTACAAGATTCGGGGCTTTTTAAATTGCCGAATGTAGTGACTTTGCCTCATGTGGGATCGGCTACTGCTGAAACCCGTAAAAAAATGGCAAACCTGGCTTATAGAAATTTGGTTGAAGCTTTAGAGGATAAAACACCTAGATATCTGGTAAACCAAAACTTTATATAAGTGATTAATAACACTTCATTGCAAAACTAGTCGATTTCGAGTGATATAGTAAAAGTCTATTGATTGAAAACCAATTTTTATGGTTTACATCAATAGTCTTTTTTTATGGTTTAATTTTAATAGAGAAAAACTTTTGAGATTTTTGCCAGTTCTTTTAAGTGCGACTTTTATAGCAAATGCTTCGTATGCACAGTCTTTCGACCCTCAGCCATCTGCGAATCAGGTGGAAATTCCGAATATCGGAAGTGGAATAGGTTTGCTTGATCAACAAAAAGAAAAATTTATTGGTGAAAAAGTTTTCCGTGAAGTTCATAAACAAATGCCTGTTATCCAAGATATCTGGCTCGAAGACCAATTTTTTCAAGTATTTTCAAGTATTTTGAGTGAGACTCAACTTGGTCAGCCTATTGGTCTAGTTGTTATTAAAGATCCACAAATCAATGCATTTGCTGTTCCGGGCGGTCTATTTGCGCTTAATACAGGACTTATTGCTTCAGCTCGCAATATTGATGAAATTGCTGGGGTGATGGCGCATGAAATTGCACACGTATCACAAAGACATTTTAGTCGTTCAGAGGAAGCCTTTAAGGGACAAACGTTATTAAGTTTAGCTGGGCTTTTAGCTGGTGTGGCCATAGCTGCACAGGGTGGTGGAGATGCAGGAGCAGCAGTGATGTTGGGAACGCAGGCTGCATTAATGGATAGCCAGTTAACATACAGTCGAAATCAGGAGCGTGAAGCTGACCGTATTGGTATGCAATATATGTATGCAGCGGGTTATAACCCGCAAAGTATGGCAGACTATTTTGAAACAATGCATCGTGCGACTAGTCGGGTAAGTTTTTTACCAGATTTCTGGCTGACCCATCCATTAACGACTGAGCGCATGAGTGAGGCCCGACTTCGTGCGAACCAGATGCCTAAAGTCAAAAATCGCATATATGATGCTGATTTTGAAATTTTAAAATGGTACACAATGGTAGTTTCAAATCAGGCTACCGAAAACCAACTACAGAGTTTAGCCTCACAAAAAAATATTGCGGGTCTTATTGCTTTGGCAGCTTTTTATGTAAAACAAGGTGATTATGTACAAGCGCAGTCTACTTTAGAACAAGTCAAATCTAGTGGAAAACCTCTTGTTACACTCTTGCAGACCGATATTTATCTGGGGCAAAACAAGTTAGATCAAGCCTATACTTCAATTGCTTCTACACAAATGACTATGCCTGAAAATAGGGCTTTTAGTTATAAGTTGGCTGAAGTGTTGCTGCGCCAAGGAAAATTTTCACAGGTTCAAACTCTTGTTCAACGGTTTATCAATAAAAACCCAAGAGATATCCAAGGTTGGCAATTTTTGCAGCAGGCTGCTAATTTGGACAAGACAGGACCATTGAGAGCAGTCAATGTTTTACGCTATCGAGCAGAAGCTGAATATTGGTCGGGGAGTGAAGAGAATGCAATTAAATCGATGTTGCATGCTCAGCGATTAGCAAAAGACAATCAAGCAATGTCAGCTAGAATAGACAGTAGATTGAAACAAATGCAAGATGAGCGAAGAATGAAAATTTGAAAATATATCTTTCAAAAAATTCAATTATATAAACACGCCCAAACTAAAAGGAACTTTGGTTTGAGAGAATATAAAATTTTAAGAGAAGAGATTAAGCTAATTTAGCTTTAATTTTTGCTGAAACTACAGAAGGATCGGCACGCCCGGCTATGATCGGACGTAGAGAATTCATCACCTTACCCATATCTTTCATGCTAGTTGCTTCTTGAGCAGAAATCGTTTGCTCAATGAGAGAATCAAGCTCTTCCTCAGTCATAGCTTCTGGTAGAAACTGAGATAAAATCTCAGCTTCGGCTTGTTCTTTACTAGCTAAATCATCACGACCAGCACCTTCAAAGGCTTTGATCGATTCTTTACGTTGTTTAATTTGCTTTTCAATGACCGCAAGAACCTGAGCGTCGCCAAGCTCTATGCGCTCATCGACTTCGATTTGCTTAATTGCTGCTTGTAGACTACGCAAAACCGTCACTGTTGCCATATCTTTGGCACGCATAGAAGTTTTTAATGCATCAGTAATTTGGTTTTTTAAAGTAGTCATAATTCAGCAGTCAATCACAAATTAATTAGTAAAGGCGAGTAGTACGTACAGATTCGCGAGCCAATTTCTTTTGGTAGCGTTTAACTGCAGCAGCTTTTTTGCGCTTACGTTCTTGAGTTGGTTTTTCGTAGAATTCACGTTTACGAACGTCAGCTAAAACACCAGCTTTTTCGCATGAACGTTTGAAACGACGGATAGCTACGTCAACTGGTTCGCCTTCTTTCAACTTAACTTGTGGCATGTAAAATCCTCTAGATTATGGATAAGATCAAGCACACTATTGTGCCGGATCACAAGTGAAGGTCAGTATTTTACTCATTTACAACTCATATCACAAGTCTATAATAGCGATTGCAATATTTTGACTCATATAAAAGGCAGTTTTGATGATTGTTTTAGGCTTGGAAACTTCTTGTGATGAAACAGGGTTGGCACTTTATGATAGCGAACTCGGCTTGCGGGGACAGGTTCTTTATAGCCAGATTAAACTTCATGCCGAATATGGTGGGGTAGTACCTGAACTTGCTTCTCGTGACCATGTTCGAAAATTAATTCCTTTAATGAATCAATTGCTTGAGCAAAGTGGTGTAACAAAACAAGAGATTGATGCGGTTGCTTATACGCGTGGTCCCGGCTTAATGGGAGCCTTAATGACAGGGGCTTTATTTGGAAGAACTTTAGCTTTTTCTTTAAATAAACCTGCCATTGGTGTTCACCATATGGAGGGGCACATGTTGGCACCTTTACTCTCAAGTCAACCGCCCGAATTTCCATTTGTTGCTTTATTGGTTTCAGGTGGGCATACACAATTAATGGCAGCTCACGGTATTGGTCAATATGAGCTTTTAGGTGAATCTATTGATGATGCAGCTGGGGAAGCCTTTGATAAAGTTGCAAAAATGATGAGTTTGCCATACCCAGGTGGCCCTAATATTGCGAAATTGGCTTTAAGTGGTAATCCATTAGCGTTTGAATTTCCACGACCAATGCTTCACCAAGGTCTAGATTTTTCTTTTAGTGGTTTAAAAACAGCTGTTTCTGTGCAATTGAAAAAGTTGAATGGCGAAAACCGAGACGCAGACATTGCAGCTTCATTCCAAGAAGCAATTGTAGATACCTTGGTAAAAAAATCAGTAAAAGCCTTAAAGCAAACTGGACTTAAGCGTTTAGTTATTGCGGGTGGAGTAAGTGCAAATTTACGACTACGTGAACAGTTGGAAACTTCATTAGCTAAAATTAAGGCACAAGTTTATTACGCAGAACCTGCTCTTTGTACTGATAATGGGGCAATGATTGCTTTTGCAGGCTATCAACGCTTAAAAGCAGGCCAACATGATGGTTTGGCTGTAACCACAACACCACGTTGGCCAATGACTGAATTGTCTATTCCTGAGTAAAACTATTCGTCTTCAAAGGCCTGTTGGTTTTCAATATCTATATATTCGATATACCCACGGCCTTGAACTTCTTTACCGAAATAATTGCCAGTGAATATATAGCCACTGGCATAACCTCGCCCATGACCGTAGCGGAGTGGGCAGTCAATTTCTGCCTGAATATTTAAAATAATTTGTTTAGCTTCATTTCGAGCAATCCACGAAAAGAATTTAGGAAGTCGCATCTTTTGCCCAGTTGGTGAGATGTAATCATCAACTTGGTGAGAAATAATATCAAAACTGACATCTATATAAACTTCTGCGGGTCGATCAAGATATCTAATATGCAAAGAATAAGCTGCTGTCTGACCGGCAATATCTGCTTTGGTAAGAAGAAGTTGAGTGGTCTCATTTAAATTGATAATTTGATAAGTAAAAAAATCAAGCGGCAGTTTATAGGCTTCAGGAATAAGTTTATCTGCGATGGAATGAGCTCCAACTGCTCGAGCATATTCATAAGTGCAGAGTCCCTCACTTTCAATACGTTCTGCTTGATAGGTTAGGAAACCTTTAAACTTTGCCAACAAGCTAAAATGATCATAAATCGGTGTTTTTATAAACCATGAAACATGGGAGGTAACATCAATGTCAAAGTCGAAATCAAGCCCCTCATAATGTCCATTAATGTGAATTTTTGGGAATTTTCCTTGAATTGAGATTTCTTGACCTAGTTCGATTAAGCTTCCATCTTCATTAATTTTTGTATCTTCAGGAATGATATAAGCCTTAAGCAAAGCTTTTTCTACTGCGGCTGTACTTGAAAAGAAAGTCGCAGTTTTTCGAGGATTTCCATAAATTATGTCATCATGATCAAATGCAAGAGCACCAGGTGTGCCTAATAAAATCATAATATTTAAATAGCGATGCGGCTCGGGCAAAAGTGGGAAAAAGATACCGTAATGAGTCCAGCTATAATATTTTCCATCGACTCGGGGCTGGATAATATGAGACTGAGAAAAAGGAAGAGTTGAGTATTTTTCTGCTTTATCTATAACACTTTGCGCGAGCAATAAGCTTTGACCTAAAACTTTGCTGCCTATAGAAATTTTGGGCAATTGTTTTTTCATATATAAACCTAAATGAGGATAGGACTATCTTTGTTTTAGGTTATGAAAAACAACTATCAAAACTAAGCGGTTTTCAGGCCAAAGCTAAGGCTTTGCGGGACATTTTGTTTAATTGTTAGACAGTTCTTTTAAGCCATTTAAACCAATCCAGTGCTTAGAAAACTGATATGCAGCACGTCCTGAACGTTGACCACGCATTTGACACCAACGTAAACTTTCAGCACGAACTTCATCATTAAAAACCATGTTTGCTTTATGAATGTAATGCTCCACGATTTCTAAATATAAATTCTGGTCCATAGGGTAAAAAGATAACCACAAGCCAAAACGATCTGATAAAGAGATCTTTTCTTCAATCGCTTCTTGTGGGTGTAACTCAGTATATTGTGGTACATCGACCTTGGTTACAGGCGTATTCTCATGCATAAATTCTGGTAACAAATGACGACGGTTACTGGTTGCATAAATAATAAAATTACTTGAACCAGACTGTAATGAACCATCCAATACACTTTTTAAACTACGGTAATTTTCATCTTCAGCATTAAACGCTAAGTCATCACAATACACGATGTATTTTTCAGGTCGGTTTTGAATGAGTTTCTGAATTTTAGGTAAATCTGCTAAGTCATCACGCTCAATTTCAATTAAACGTAATCCTTGCGGGGCATACTCAGTCAATAAAGCACGCACAATAGATGACTTTCCTGTACCACGCGAGCCTGTTAAAAGCACATCATTGGCTGGTAAGCCATTTAAAAATTGCAAAGTATTTTGAATGATTTTTTCTTTCTGACGTTCAATGCCTTTTAAGTCATCAAGATAAATATTTTTCGGTGTGTGGATGGCTTTAAGTTGTTGATTTTCCCATCTAAAAGCAGGTGCAGTAAAATCTGTCTCTTCTCGAGGTTCAGGTAAGACCTGCTGTAGCTGATTTAATACAAGTGATAATGTTTGAACTAAATTCTCTGGTAAATCAATGGTAGCCATGGTTAATCAATCATGTTAAACAGTAATTTACTAGGATACTAACACCGAAATTAACAGGCTGACAAAAAACTTATTGCCTATACACTTTATCGGTTTTGCAATTGATTGAAATGTTCAGACCGAGCATAGTGTTGTCATGTCTATTTAGTAAAATCATCTGTGAAGATGAGGACGAAATATGTTTGAAAAATTACGAAGTGATATGAATCCACATCAGGCTTACCGTATCAAAAAATTACAACGTCAATTAGACATGGCTGAATCTTATGAAGAATGGAAGTCTTTTGCATTAAAACTAGATGAAGAAACAGGAGTGCAAGAGTGGAAATTTGATAATAGTTCACCTTACTTCGATGCCGAGCTCATTTCTTATCGGTATACCTTACTCAAAAGATATCGCCAGCAACATCGAACGCTAGATCTTATTTATTTACTCAAAGAAGGTCTAACCTACGATATTGCAAATATTGGCCATCCTATGTTGTTTGCTGCAACTCATGTGGGAACGAAAAAGTTAATTGAAGATTATATTGAAGAGGTGAGCCAAAGCTTGGCCTATATTGCTTCAAGTGAATGTATTACTTTCCAAAGAAAAGAAAAAATTGAGTTTTTTGAAAATTGTGAAAAAGCATATGGCCAACCAGCCCTTATGTTCTCAGGTGGAGCAACTTTAGGTCTTTTTCATACTGGGGTATGTAAGGCTTTAATTGAACAAGATTTAATGCCTAAAGTGTTGTCTGGCTCAAGTGCTGGGGCAATTATGACGGGCATGCTCGGAACTTCAGCCAGTGAAGATGTTCAAAATTTATTAAATGGAGAACAATTCTTTAGTGATGCTTTTCATTTTAGAAAACTTCGTGAACTCATTAAAGGAAATGGTGGAATTGCCGATGTGCACTATTTGAAAAAATTCCTTGTTGAAAATCTGGGGGATCTCACATTTGAAGAGGCTTTCAAAAAATCTGGTTTAAACATTAATGTGGCAGTTGCACCGTATGATGCAACAGAAAACCCGCGCATCATGAATGCCATTATGACGCCTAATGTTTTAGTGTGGAGCGCAGTGTTGGCTTCTTGTGCTGTACCTGTATTATTTCCACCCGTACGTCTAACTAGCAAACGATATGACGGTGAACACACGCCTTACATGGCAAACACAAAATGGGTAGATGGCAGTGTAAGAAATGATTTTCCACAAGAAAGAATGGCACGGCTTTATAATTTAAATTACACCATCGCCAGTCAGGTGAACCCACATATTGTTCCATTTATGCAAAATGATGCAGACCGCTTTCGTAAAGACGTTTTAAGTTGGCCTGAACGGATTTTAAGACGTCAAGGTAAAGTATTATCCATGGGACTTATGGACTTTACACGTCAAAGACTTGGTTCTATTTCTCCGATTAGACGATTACTTGATCATGGCTATGGTGTAATGGGGCAGCGTTATTATGGCGATGTGAATATCATTGCTAAATATGGCTTGAGTCACTATACCTATACTTTGCAAAACCCACGTCCACATTTGTTTAAACGCTTACAGCGAGAAGGGGAACGTGCGACTTGGCCAAAAATTTCTTCGATTGAGACCCATGCTCGTATTGGCAAGACGATTCAACATTGTTTAGAAGTTTTACGTTTTGAAGAAAAGCAACAACAGCCAGACTCTTACTATGCTGAAGCATGATTTTGCTTCGCATATACAAGGCTTAAAAAGTGTGACAAAACCTGTGAGTGCCGCTTTAGGGCGGTATCTATGGACATGCAGCATAGATAATAAAGACTATTGGTTAAAATATCATTTACCTGAAACAGATGTTCAAAGTGAGCAAGATTTCATTCATGAGCAATTGTTTTACGAAGAAATTACTCATAAGAAACCTGCGTGGCTTTTACCTCATAACTTAATTGAAGTTAGTGCTATTTCTCAATTAAACCATTCTTTAGGTAGGGTTTTAATTTTACCCAATACTGATTTGTGGTTTGGTTCATTGTCTCATGAAACGGATTTAACTGATGTATATCATGCGATTTGGTCCGCACTAGATAAGCTCGCTGAACTCCACGAACTTGGTTGGATTCATGGAGATATTAAGAAAGAACATTTTCGAAAGTTTGAGCAAAATGCTTATTTGATTGATTTTGAGAAAGCCCGACTTATATCGAGCTCAGATTTAAGAATGGATGCTACACCACGATATATGGCTCCAGAGCTGTTTAGAGGCGATTTTAAGGATATACAAAGCGATTTATACGCATTTGGTATCGTTCTATATGAATGGTTAACTCAAACTCGCTTAGAAGCAGGAAGTTACTATGATTGGGCAGTATTGCATTGCCAAAATTTAACCATTCAATTACCGACACAACTTATGAGTTTTTATCCATTACTTTCGGGTTTATTGCAAAAACAACAAAAAAATAGGTTTGCAAACGTGTTTGAAGCGATGAATTGTTTAAAAGCCCATTCAAACTTATAAAAATCATTGATCTAGTATCTGTATACAATTTACACGGTCAGTTTTTTTTAGAAAAAAAACACTTGTCACTGTTAGATCTTATCGCTAATATACACAGCCATCGGGGGCGTGGCGAAATTGGTAGACGCACTGGATTTAGGTTCCAGCGCCGCAAGGTGTAAGAGTTCGAGTCTCTTCGCCCCCACCACTTTAAGTTAAAACTTAAAGTTAATGTAGATGTTAAGTCATCTATGTTTTGGAAGAGGATTGGTGTAATGGTAGCATGACGGTCTCCAAAACCGTTCGTCAAGGTTCGAGTCCTTGATCCTCTGCCACATTTATTTTAAATAAATGTCCCAGATGGGGGCGTGGCGAAATTGGTAGACGCACTGGATTTAGGTTCCAGCGCCGCAAGGTGTAAGAGTTCGAGTCTCTTCGCCCCCACCATTAAAAGAAGCAAGACGATGTTCTTGCTTTTTTTATGATTAAATCATTAGTTGTTTAATCATAAATATAGAGGATTGGTGTAATGGTAGCATGACGGTCTCCAAAACCGTTCGTCAAGGTTCGAGTCCTTGATCCTCTGCCAATGATTTAAAAATGAAGCTCCTGTTTAGGAGTTTTTTTATTGCCTGAATTTCTAAAATTCAAATTATTTAAAGTCTTTTTTATATTTCTATTCAGTCATCTCATGCGTCCTAAGCGCTGATCTTTCTATTCTTCAACATTTTATCTAATTGGATGTAAGGTATTGGTTCGGTAGGGAATATGCTAAGTTTTTAGTGGCACTATTAAGTTATTGTTTTTGGGTTTTTTATTATAATTTATAAAATTTTTCTCATAAAAAGCTTGAATAGAAATTTATTTCATGTATCATGTTCTTAACTAGAAAAAAGTCTTGTTAGTAAATCTTCTTTAAAGTATCGTAGTTTTAGTCATAATCCTTCGTTTTTTAAGATCTTAACTCAATTTGTTATTCTTTTTTCAAAGTTATGTTAGTGTCATTATTAAATGATACTAAAATATTAGAAATCAGTAGGATATATCATGTCTAATACAGTAAGCGGTACAGTAAAATGGTTTAACGAAACTAAAGGTTTCGGTTTCATTCAACAAGACAATGGTCCAGACGTGTTTGCACACTTCAAAGAGATCTCTGGTTCAGGTTTTAAAACTTTGCACGAAGGTCAACGTGTAACGTTTACTGTTACTCAAGGTCAAAAAGGCCCAAATGCTGTAAATATTATTCCACAATAATATTTCAGTAAGAAAAAAAGCACTATTTAGTGCTTTTTTTATTTTAGTCTTATAAAAGAAATTTTATTGTTCTTTTACAGGCTATAAAAGCCCTCTCACTAGAGGGCTTTTTTTGTTTTATATCTAATCATTTGTAAGTCTGATAACTTTCGTTATTCTCTTACCGGTGGTTTGTTTGGAATAGATATTAAGTGTAGGGATGAAATATCAATTATCAGGAAGAAATATATGTTAGATTGAAAAATCTTTAGATAAAGAAATTTTATATTTCACGGAATTGTTAATGAACGTTCGCCTGTGTTATGCCAGTCAACGAAACGAAAAAAATGAAGATTTATTGCAAGATTTACGTGATATTTTAACAGAAGCTAGAAATTTTAATGATTTGAATCAAATTTGTGGTGTGCTCTATTATGCTGATAATGCTTTTTTTCAATGTTTAGAAGGCGAACAGGAGTTAGTGGAGCGATTATTTGAAAAAATTAAAGATGATCAAAGACACTACAATGTTAAATGGTTGTGTACATATTCCATCGAGAAGAACTTTTTTCAGCGTTGGTCAATGAAATATGTACAGCGTAATACAAATATTGAATCTTTCTTTTTAAATATGGGAGAAACTAGTTTTAATCCCATTTGTCTTGATGAGAAAAATTTAAAAATTTTCTTAAATGAATTATTAAGTGCTGAACAAAGCAAAGTTAATGTGGTTAAAAAAGTAGGTATGGTTAAGCGTGGGGTGAACCCTTTTTAGCTATAACGCCGAAATGGATGGTCTTGAATTTAGGAATCATTTTGGTCATCACTAGATAGACAATGACTGAACTTGCGAGCATCCATATTACCTCTAGACTTTGACTAATTACAAACATTGCCCAGTAAAAAAAGCTAAATAAGGCGAGACATAGTCCGCTACCTTTGAAATACCAAGTAATAAATATTCCAAAAAGTGCTGAAGAGAGCAGAAGATTAATCGTCTCGTTCATTCCAAGGTAGTTAAAGAAAATAATCATTAAGCATAAAGCTAACATTGATAGTAAATATACAAATATATTTTTTGCAATAAACATTCTCTATACCCTATCTGATGATTAAAAAAGATCTTTCCTCTGTTTCCAGAGGAAAGATAGTACATATTAATTTTTTGAGATTCTTTTTCTATTATTAAGAGTATTTATATTAATAAAGATAACGTTGCCGTTTCTCCAGATCTCTTCATTAATACTCAGCTTTCTATTTAATAGTAAAGAGTGCTTATATGTACTGAAATTAATTATAGGAAAAACAATTGTTTATGTTGTACGTTTCAACTTACATAATTGTGAGAAATTGCCTACATTTGTATAAAAAATAGACGAAATTTACAAAGCAATATTGTTGAAAAAATTATATTTAACATATAGTTATTGTATTTTATTGTTAAGATAAGCTTTACATAAATAACAAAAAGCAACATGTGTTGTGAGGGAGGTATGTTTCTAAAAATAAAAGTCATTAAGTTATTAAATGAATATTCAGTAAAAGTTATTTTAAGAAATTATAAAAACAAGTAATTATTAATATGAAAAACTAATAATTAAGAAGATCCAATAATCCTCTTTTAAACTGAATACGATTTCATCTATGTATAAAATTTGCCAAGCAGGCTACTAAACCAAATATCAAAGCACTGACTCCAATAATTTGAAAGAAGATTGATAAACTTGCATTAAAATATAAGACAGAGATACTTCCAATAACAGCAGCAATGATCATTCTGATCGTACCTGCTAAAAGAGGACCTAATAATCGTTTTGAACCTTGGCCGGCAAAATAAAGTGCCATACCAATACCTATCGCACCATAAAAAGGTGCAACATGCTGCAAGTAATTTGTTCCAGTCTGAAGAACAGATGGATCATGACTAAAAAAACCAAGCCAAATGGAGGGAAAAATACTAAAGAAAAGTCCTATTGAACCAGTAATAAGAAACGTAATGAAAACCCCGATCCATGTTATGCGGCGTGCTCTTTGAAATTGTCCAGCTCCATAATTAATACCAACCATGGTCATAATTGCTGAACCGATACCGAACATAAGTGGAACTTGTATGTAGTCTAATCGAGACGCAATACCGTACCCAGCAATTGCATCAGATCCAAATTGACCAACTAAGGTAGTTATGAGGACAACAGTTAAATTGAGTTGAATTATTCCAATAGCGGATAGTGAACCAATACCAAGAATATCTTTGAACAACTTAAAATTGATGGGTTTGATCGATAATTTGATAATACTATGCGTTGTTCGCATGTGCTTAATTAAGCATATGATGGCAAAAATATAATAACTTAATACAGCGAGTCCAGCTCCGGCTACGCCAAATGAAGGAATGAATCCCCAGCCAAAAATGAAAATAGGTGATAGAGGTAAAAGTAGCACTCCACCTAGAAGTGTTATGCGAGCTGGGGTTTTTGTATCACCTGCACCGCGTAAAGCTGCTGAGAGTAAGGCCACAGCCCATATGAGAGGTGAACCAATAAAAATAATATTGGAATATTTTAGAGCGGCGTTCAAAGCTAAGCCCGTAACCCCCATTAAGTGGTAGATCATGGGGGCAGCGCTGAGCATAACAATACTAAAAATTCCTCCCAAAAGGCCAGCAAGAATGACACCATGCCAGACAAGGGAGTGGACATCTTCTGATTGACCTGCTCCAGAAGCTCGAGCAATTGCTGAGGCTAAACCTCCACCAAATCCGCCATTTGCTAGCATTTGCATGAGCATAAGAATGGGGAACACAACGGCTACACCCGCCATTACATTAGTTCCCAGAGAACTGACAAAATATGTCTCTAGTAATCCAATTAATGTTTGTACGAGCAGAACAGCTATGGTTGGTAACGCCAGTTTCAGCATTACTTGGATAATTGGGCCGCTTAAGATGGCATGATTTAAATCGGGTGTACCTAAAGACTGGCGTACGGATTGTTCTCGCATAACAGATTCTCGTTTTATGAATTACGTGCCTACCACTGCAATAGGGTTGTCTTAAAACTTTTGAGGTTGCCAGCCGCCACCTAATGATTTGTAAACTGCGACAGCTGCAAGTGCTGAATCAGTTTGTGCTTGAAGTTTTCTATCTGAAAATTGCAAAGCATTTGAATGTGCTTGTAATACTTCTATTCGACTGTTAATCCCTTTTTGATAGGCGATTAAAGCGATTTTCTGTGCATGCTTTAATGCATTTTCTCCATCTTGAAGAGCCATTAACTGTTCTTGTTGTTTGGACAAAGTTGATAATGAGTTTTCTACATCTTCCGCTGCATGTAAGACTGCTAATTGGTAGGCTGCAAGCTTTTCGGCTTCTTGTCCCTTAGCTAAGCGAATTTCTGCATTAATTCGACCAAAATCAAATAAGCGCCAACGCAAACCTAATAAACCAGCAGCTTGATTTGCACCACTTGAAAATAAGTTTCCACTTGCTGTGGTTGCACTACCTATCAAACCGCCTAGAGAGACCTTTGGGTAATATTCTGCAATCGCACTGCCAATGCGTGCATTTGAAGCTGCCAGTTGTCTTTCAGCCATGATGAGATCTGGTCGTCTACGTAAAAGATCACGAGGTGTTCCAGTTTCTGTAATCTGAGGAATAACGGGAATTGGTTTTACTTCTGCTAGTTCTGCTCGGTGAGTTCCCGGTACGGTTCCAAGCATGACGTCGAGGGCATTCATAGCAATGTCTAGATTCATTCCAAGAACAGGAACAACAGCTTGAACTTGAGCGACATTTGCTTTGGCTTGTTTGACCTGAAATTCGGAAGCTAATCCTTTGCTGTATAAAAGATTAATCGTTGAAAGAAGTTGTTGTTGGGTTTGTAATTGTTGATGGGCAATATCTAGTCGAGATTGTAAGCCGCGAATATTAATATAGATATTGGCAGTTTGAGCTGCAACCATTAAACGGATGGCTGAGGCTCCTGCTTTTGAAGACTGATAATTTGCAAGAGCAGCTTCACGATCTCTGCGAAGGCCTCCAAAAATATCTAACTCCCAAGTTGCACTTAAATTTGCGTCATAAGAACTACCATGTCGGTCAAAATCTGGCATTGAATTTAAAACTTGCCCCAATGGTGTCTCAACAGATTGGTAAACTTTAGCTGCTTGTGCGCCAACAGTACCTATTGGTTGTAAAGAGGCATTAGCTGCCGATAATCCTGCCTGAGCTTGAGTCACTCGAGTATATGCTTGGGTCAAATCAAGATTTTGTTTTAACGCTAATGTGACATAGCGAGTAAGTTGAGGATCGTTAAAACTTTGCCACCATATGGCAATATCTGCTTTGCTAGTGTCATTTGATGAGTTTAAGGGTGTGCCAAGGTATTGCTCGGGTAGAAATATATGAGGGCGTTTATAATTAGGACCTACGGTACACGAAGTAAGAGTACTTACGATGATGGGTAGGAGAACGATAGATCTAGATAACATATTTCCCCCGTGACGAGATTTTGAACAATAGTTTAATTGTGACTATAATACAAATTGGTCACTAGTTGTCAATATCATTTCGCAAGAGTTAAACTGCCACTTTCAGATAAAGGTTTAAATTGAAAATATGAGTAAAGAAAAGAGTAGTTATCCTGTTTCAAGGCGAGGACCAGAAGATCATGATGTAAGAGATCAAATCCTGAGTGCCGCTACAGAGCATTTCAGCCGATATGGGTATGAGAAAACTACAGTTTCTGATCTTGCAAAATCTATAGGTTTCTCTAAAGCTTATATTTATAAATTTTTTGAATCTAAACAGGCAATTGGCGAAATGATATGTGCCAATTGTTTGCGTGAAATTGAAGATGAAGTTAATACAGCTATTAATGAAGCTGAATATCCAGCTGAAAAATTAAGAGTGTTATTTAAAGTAATTGTTGAAGCAAGCCTTCGTTTATTTTCTCAAGACCGCAAGCTCTATGAAATTGCCGTTTCTGCTGCTTCTGAGAAATGGGATGCTACAATCGCTTATGAAAATCGAATTCTTAAAGTAGTACAGAACATTCTTCAAGAAGGTCGCCAATCAGGTGATTTTGAAAGAAAAACTCCAATTGATGAAGCAGTTAAGGCTATTTATTTAGTCATGAGACCTTATCTACACCCACTACTTTTACAACATAGTATTTCATATAACACCGATGCTCCAGTCTTGCTTTCTAGTCTTGTACTGAGAAGTTTATCGCCATAATAGATTTGTGACTATTGACTAAATTGGTCACTTGATTAAAAATGAGTCTCCTGATTAATTTCTTAAGGGGGGCTCAAATATGCTTTATCGTCGCCTTATTCCGTTTACAGCAATATGTATATTTCCTTTTTTCTTGCTCGGTTGTGCTGAAAATACGCAATCTGACCCCCGTACTTCGGCGCCGTTAGTACGAATCGCAACTGTACAAGATAAAATCACTTCCGATTCAAGAGCATTCACAGGCACGATAGGGGCACGGGTAGAAAGTGATCTGGGTTTTCGTGTTTCTGGTAAAGTCATCAAACGATTTGTTGAAGCAGGCCAAACAGTAAAGCGCGGTCAGTTACTGATGCGTATTGATCCGGCCGATTTAGAACTTGCTGCCAAAGCCCAACAAGAAGCTGTGGGTGCAGCCAGAGCCCGAGCTGAACAAGCAGAGAAAGATGAAGCCCGATATCGTGATTTACGTGGAAGCGGGGCTATTTCTGCTTCTGCCTATGATCAGATTAAAGCAGCAGCGGATACGGCGAGAGCGCAGCTCAGTTCGACTCAAGCTCAAGCTAGGGTTGCATTAAACGCGAGTCACTATGCCGATTTAATTGCGGATGGTGATGGTACGATTATGGCAACACAGGTCGAACCAGGTCAGGTTGTCAGTGCGGGTCAAACAGTCATTCGCTTAGCTCATTCTGGTCAAAGGGAAGCAATCATTCAGCTTCCAGAGACATTACGTCCTGCAATAGGGGCTATTGGTCAAGCTACACTCTTTGGTAAAGAAAATATAAGTGTCCCAGCTAAACTTAGACAGTTATCGAATACTGCAGATCAACTCACTCGTACTTTTGAGGCACGCTTCGTCTTAGAAGGCGATTTAGCAAATGCTCCTTTAGGTTCAACGGTTACTGTACGTATTGCCAATCAAAATCAGAGTTCACAACATTTTTTACAAGTGCCAGTCAGTTCCTTACTTGATAAGGGTAAGGGCGCTGGAGTCTGGGTAATTAATGGAAAAACTCAGAAAGTAACGTGGCGTCCCGTTGTTGTTAAACAGCTTGATGATGAATATGCCTATGTCACTGGCAATATTCAAAGTGGAGATCGAATTGTTGCTTTAGGTGCGCATTTGCTTCGAGAAGGTGAATTGGTACGTATTGCATCACAAGCGAGTCATCCTTCAGTTGGAAATGAAGGAGACCACTCATGAGTGAGAAAGGTTTTAACTTATCAGCCCTTGCTGTACGTGAACGCGGTATCACGTTATTTCTGATTTTTTTGATTTCAATTGCAGGCATCGTTGCTTTTTTCAAGTTAGGTCGAGCCGAAGATCCAGCTTTTACAGTGAAGGTGATGACCATTGTGACGGCTTGGCCAGGGGCAACTGCTCAAGAGATGCAGGATCAAGTTGCTGAAAAAATCGAAAAACGTATGCAAGAGCTACGTTGGTACGATCGAACAGAAACCTATACCAGACCAGGCTTAGCTTTTACGACACTGACTTTACTTGATAGTACGCCACCATCACAGGTTCAGGAGGAATTTTATCAAGCAAGGAAGAAAGTAAATGACGAGATGGGTAACTTACCTGCTGGTGTAATTGGACCACTCGTTAATGATGAATATGCAGATGTAACTTTTGCTTTATATTCATTAAAGGCAAAAAATGAAGCGCAAAGATTATTAGTACGTGATGCAGAAACAATTCGACAGCAGTTACTTCATGTACCGGGCGTAAAAAAAGTCAACATTATTGGTGAACAATCTGAGCGTATCTATATTGAATTTTCGCATGAGCGCTTGGCGACACTTGGTGTAAATCCACAAGATGTCTTTGCTGCGCTGAATAATCAGAATGTGCTTACACCCGCGGGTTCAATTGAAACCAAAGGTCCTCAAGTTTTTGTCAGATTAGATGGTGCTTTTGACAAGTTACAAAAAATTCGTGACACCCCGATAACGGCTCAAGGTCGCACCTTGAAATTGTCAGATATTGCGACGGTTAAACGCGGCACTGAAGATCCTGCAACATTCATGATTCGTAATGGTGGAGAGCCAACCTTACTGTTGGGCGTGGTGATGCGCGAAGGATGGAATGGATTAGATCTTGGTAAATCATTAGAGAAAGAAGTTGGTTCCATCAACGAAGATTTACCTCTTGGCATCAGTTTAAACAAAGTAACTGATCAAGCGGTCAATATTAGCTCATCGGTAGATGAGTTCATGATTAAGTTCTTTGCAGCATTACTTGTGGTTATGTTTGTAAGCTTTATTAGCATGGGATGGCGCGTTGGTGTCGTGGTTGCTATGGCTGTACCACTCACATTAGCTATTGTTTTTGTAGTGATGTTAGCAACGGGTAAAAACTTTGACCGAATTACACTTGGCTCTCTTATTCTTGCTTTAGGGCTTTTAGTTGACGATGCCATTATTGCGATTGAAATGATGGTCGTAAAAATGGAAGAGGGCTTTAGTCGTGTTGCAGCCTCCGCCTACGCATGGAGTCATACAGCAGCACCAATGCTTTCTGGAACATTAGTCACCGCTGTTGGGTTTATGCCAAATGGTTTTGCTCGATCTAGTGCGGGTGAATATACCAGCAATATGTTTTGGATTGTTGGTATTGCACTGATTGCTTCATGGATTGTTGCAGTAGTTTTCACTCCTTACTTGGGTGTGAAAATGTTGCCTGATTTTAAAAAGATTGAAGGCGGCCATACTGCAATTTATGACACACCACGATATAACCATTTCCGTCAAATTCTTGAACGTGTGATTGCACGTAAATGGCTTGTTGCAGGCAGTGTTATCGGGTTATTTGTTTTAGCCGTAGGCGGAATGGCATTGGTGAAAAAACAATTTTTCCCAATCTCGGACCGACCTGAAGTGCTTGTTGAAGTACAGATGCCTTATGGTACATCGATTACACAAACAAGTGCCGCGACAGCAAAAGTTGAAACTTGGTTATCTAAGCAACATGAAGCAAAAATTGTGACATCGTATATTGGTCAAGGTGCGCCACGTTTTTATTTTTCGATGGGGCCAGAGTTACCAGATCCAGCCTTTGCCAAGATTGTGGTACGAACTGACAATCAAGAAGAACGTGAAGCGTTAAAACACCGTTTAAGACAAGCTATTTCAAATGGGCTTGCGACTGAGGCGCAGCTACGTGTAACACAACTTGTGTTTGGACCCTATTCGCCATATCCAGTGGCTTACCGAGTTTCAGGCCCAGATCCAGAAAAATTACGTGCGATTGCAGCTCAGGTTCAGCAAGTTATGAATGCTAGCCCAATGATGCGAACTGTAAATACAGATTGGGGAACTCGTGTACCAGCTTTGCATTTCACATTGGAACAAGATCGTCTACAAGCAGTTGGTCTTACATCAAGTTCAGTTGCACAGCAATTACAGTTTTTGTTAACGGGTATTCCAATTACATCTGTACGCGAAGATATTCGTACAGTGCAAGTGATTGCTCGTTCAGCAGGCGATATAAGACTAGACCCTGCAAAAATTGGTGATTTCACACTCACGGGAGCAAATGGACAGCGTATTCCTTTAGCACAAATTGGCAAAATTGAAGTACGGATGGAAGAACCTGTCATCCGCCGTCGAGATCGGGTGCCAACAATGACCGTTCGTGGAGATATTGCTGAAGGATTACAACCACCAGATGTATCAACTGCAATTACCAAACAGCTTCAACCAGTCATCAAAGATTTACCAAAGGGTTATCAGATTGTAGAGGCGGGTTCCATTGAAGAGTCTGGTAAAGCCACTAAAGCCATGCTTCCTATTTTTCCGATCATGTTAGCCATGACTCTACTCATTATCATTCTTCAAGTGAGGTCTATTGCTGCAATGATTATGGTGTTTTTAACCAGCCCGTTGGGATTAATAGGTGTGGTACCAACGCTTCTGTTATTTCAGCAGCCCTTTGGCATTAATGCATTAGTCGGGTTGATTGCATTATCTGGAATTTTGATGCGTAACACGCTCATCTTAATTGGTCAGATTCAGCAAAACAAAGAAGCTGGGCTTGATCCGTTGAATGCAGTGGTTGAGGCCACAGTACAACGCGCCAGACCTGTAATTTTGACAGCTTTAGCAGCTATTTTAGCTTTCATTCCTCTGACTCACTCTGTGTTTTGGGGAACGCTTGCTTACACACTCATTGGCGGAACGCTTGCAGGAACCATTTTGACTTTGGTTTTCCTGCCAGCAATGTATTCGATCTGGTTCAAGATCGGGACTAAACCAGCAGTTTAATGATCAAATTTTCAAAATTAAAAAGTTATTGGAGTTCATATGTCAAACTCAAAAGTGGTTGTAATTACAGGTGTTTCATCTGGTATTGGGCAAGTGACGGCAGAAAAATTTGCTAAACTCGGCCATAAAGTTTTCGGTACAGTCAGAAATAAAGTCAAAGCTCAACCTATAGAAGGCGTTGAGCTTGTTGAGATGGATGTGTCAGATGAAGACTCTGTCCAACTCGGGATTCATTCTATTATTGATAAAGCTGGGCATATTGATATTTTGGTTAATAATGCTGGAGTAAGCTTAATTGGTGCAGTAGAGGAGACCTCGATAAAAGAAGCAGAATTTTTATTTAACACCAATGTATTTAGCATTCTTCGTACCACACAAGCGGTATTGCCTTATATGCGAATACAGCATTATGGAAGAATTATAAATGTTAGTTCAGTATTGGGTTTCTTACCTTCACCGTATATGGGGTTATATTCGGCTAGTAAACATGCGGTTGAAGGATTGTCTGAGTCTTTAGATCATGAGCTTCGCCAATTTGGCATTCGTGTATCCATTGTTCAGCCCTCATTTACTAAAACCAATTTAGATAAGAATACCCCTTTAGTAAGTTCTAAAATTCCTGAATATGACAATGAGCGTGATCTCGCTACTCGTGCAGTATTGAAGCAGATTGATCAAGCACCTCAGCCCGATAGTGTGGCTGATACAATTGTTACCGCGGCACTCAGTGATTGGCAAATGCGCCGTACCCCATCTGGACAAGCATCTTTGTTAAGCAAGTTGCGCCGATTTATGCCGAGTGGACCAGTTGATAAGAGTATTAGAAAGACTTTTGGTTTGAAGTAAATCACGAGTGATTTTTGCATAAACCCCAAGTGCAAATTTTGCACTTGGGTTTTTTTTATATGCTCTTATTCAATTCTAATGAATAGCTTTTATTAATTAAAAATGCTTTTAAAAATATTAAATGAATCTATCTTTATAATTTTTTTAAATTTCAAAGAATTGTTTTATTTATTTTTTATGAAAGTCACATTGTAGGTTATCTAAGAATTAAAAACTTATTTGTAGTGAAATTTTGAATAAATAAAGATTTTTTAAGCGGGCAGATCAGCGCTTTTCGGTTCATGATTCCATAAATTAAATATACATATTCTTGCGACGAGCCAACTAGTGCAAAAAGCTGGTTTTGATGATCAATACCAATCAGTATTTCATTACTTAAATTTAAAAAATCAAAGGGCGATGCATTTTTTTTCGCCTCAATAGGTACATTAAAATATTCAAAAGTTTTTTTGATATCAAGTAATGAGTAATAAAAATCTTTTGAGCTTTTAATTGTTTGTAAGTAAATGGCAATATGATCTACATCTATTTGTTGATTGTGTTTTGTAGCAATTGCTGAAGCAATAATAAAAGCGATATTTGATGTCGTATCTGACTTTATCGAGCCCACTTTAAGCTTGGAGACAGGGTTGTGAATATTGTCAGGTATATTTTTAACAGTAGCTGAGCACATATTTATTGACCTATAGACTGTGGTAGCTTGGGTTGTATTCAGCCCTGCTAATAATGATATAAAAATGATGAGTTTTTTTAATTTAAGCATCATATAAATGTTTCTATGCCATTTTTACCTAGCAAAACTTTAAGTTTCCGTAGCAGTTTTTAATGCCTACCTGTCCAGAGTCGAGAGGATTAATAATTAACTCTCGACCAACTAATCCTCCTAGTGCTTCCCCAAGTCCTACATCAATTCGCTGTTGTGTTTCGATATCAGTGAGTAAAACTTTCGGTAAGGAAAGCCACCATCCAGGTTGAGCAGCTACAGTATTTTCGAAGCTACCAGAACTTATTTTTTGCCACTGGATAGCTTGCTTTTGTAAAGACAGTGATGTGTCACTAGTAGGAATTGTTCCTGCTGTATCCTGGGCGAGTAAAATTTCATGAAAACCAGAAAGAGGATAATCTTTTAATGTGGCATTACTTAGAGTTAAACCTAAAGGTAGATCTAAGATACCTAATAGTCTTAGTGGACCAGTTTTAGCGACTACATTATCTAGCGTTGCTGATGTAGCACGGTTAAGAATAAGCGGTTTGTTATAATCATTAATATGTGCTTCTGTAGAGATCAATCCATTTTCAATCACTACATTCTTCAGAACGGTATTCGTAAGCGTTAAATTCAAATCCCCAGATAAAGAGTTAATTCCTCCTGTGTCATCAGCTAATGTTGTTAAATCTGTATTTGATCCCAATCCAAGTTTGCCTAATATGCCTAATGCCCCAAGGCGAAAGCCAACAATTTCTCGAGTAGAAGCCTTGTCCGGCGATTTAATAGCAAACTCGATAAAAGGATTAGTAATAACGGCATCTGATCCTGCATAGCTACCATTTACGGGAAGGATACCTGCTAAGCTAATATCTTCAATATCAATGTCACAACCCACTCCTTTAACTCCACCGCAACCTAACTGTAAACGTTTAATATTTGCATTTAACTCTACTTGTGCTTCCATTCCGAGACGATAAAAACCTACATCTGTATTTGGATTACCATTTTGATTAGCTGCAATATTGGTTAGATTAAATAAGGCTTGACCAGTTACATTAGCTAAACTTTTATCATTTAAGGCATTGAGTTCGGCGTTTACAAGAGAGCTGACCAACATTAATGGTATTGTAAATAAGAAAGCCTGTTTTATACTTCTGAGATTATTCATATCAGTTCCTTTGCTTAAAGATGATTAGACTCAAAAGCAAGCTAAAAATTTACTTTATGAGTCCAAGCTCTTTTGCCTTACAGCCTTATTGTTTAAGTGCGAATTTTAGGTAATTGTTTTGTTTAAGCATTTTTACTGAACAAAATAGGATTTATTCTCTTTGGAGGATAAAACTACAAGCAAAAGCATAATGTGTTCAGTGCCCACATTATGCTTACAGTATGTGTGCGGTGTCAACATGTCTTTAAAGCAATCAGAAAACTTAAGTCAAAAATCAAATTATCATCATGGAAATGTACGTGAAGAATTATTAAATGCAGGGCTGGTTCATTTAGAAAATAATGATGCAGAAAGTCTAAGTTTTAGGGAAATGGCAAGGCAAATTGGCGTAAGTGCTAACGCGGTATATCGACATTTCGAAAGCAAAGATAGCTTTCTGGCTGCATTAGCAGCAAAAGGATTCCAACTTTTACAAGAAGAACAAAATCAGGCTATACAAATGGCTGATTCTCAAATTCAAGCATTAAAAATATTTGGTTTAACATATATAGATTTTGCAAAAAATCATCGGAATCTCTTTGCTTTGATGTTTAATCCTGACTTACAAAAAAATGAAATACCCGAGTTAAAAGAGGCCGCAGACAGTACATATGCTCGGTTGCAAAGCTTAACGGCTTCAATTTTGGGTGTAAGCGAAAATGATACTCAAGTTGAAGTATTAGCGATGTTATGTTGTAGTCTAGTACATGGACTATCTCATCTTTTACTGGAAGGGCGTTTAGCTGAATCTGAAGAAAAGGCTAATAATTTAGTTTTATTAATTATGAATTATGCTACAGGTTTACTAGCTTCTTCGGCAGAGATAAAGTCTTAATTTATTCTATATCTGAAGTCTAAAAAAAACAGCCTAGATTTTACTAGGCTTCATAAATCACGACCACGTAGTGATTACCTATGCGCGGCCATGAACATGGCGACGGCTGATTTGCAATAGGATTCGATTTCGTTATCGTCGTTTGCTTTGGTTTCATCGAAGCGTGCAATCATCAAGAGATCACATCCTTTAAAAAGCGCGGCAAACATTCGCGCAGATTGATGAGGATTAGGCACGTTCAGAAGCGCTTTTGTATGTAATTGACACAGCATGGCCTCGATTTGGGCAATGACATGGGTAGGGCCAGCTTCATAATGGAGTTTGCTTAATGATTTTTGATTTGTTTTGTCGGCTACAATCATAGCCTCGACACTGCGAACATCTGAGCTTAACAATGTACGCAGTAGAGATGATCCCACAGCCATAAGCTGTTCTTCGGCCGAACCTTGGATTCCTTCAAAAAGAGTTTGTGGTGCAAATTGTTGGCATCGGGCTAATATTGCTGAGCTGAAAAGGGCTTCCTTGTTCTCAAAGTGCCGATAGATACTGAGTTTCGATATCTTTGCTTTTTGGGCGACTTTGTCCAATGTTGCTGCTTGAAAACCCAATTCGACAAAAAGTTCATACGCAGCATCGACTATCGTTTGGGCTAATGCTTGATTTACTGGCCGACCGCGCTGACTTCTTTTTTCTTCGCTCACAATAATTACAGTCCTTGACAGTATCTTAAATAATGAATTAGGATACCACTAAGTATCCAAAATGTGCAAACCATAGGCTAGGTATTAACTCATTATATCCTGCGAGTATGGTTCGTCTTGCAATAGCCAATGCAGTATCGTCCAGTGGACAACACAGTGATGGGTGATTTTTTCTGCAATTCCCAAGAGTTTTCATTAGCTAATTATTTGATTTACATTGGAGCCTATCACTATGGATGACGTCATTATTATAGGCGGTAGCTTTGCTGGTCTTGCCGCCGCTTTGCAACTTGGTCGTGCTCGTCGCAAGGTCACCGTTCTTGACACGGGTCTGCCGCGTAACCGCTTCGCTGGCCATTCACATGGTCTTCTTGGCCATGATCATAAGCCACCACTAGAAATCTTAGCTGAGGCACGTCAGCAGTTAGAGCGTTATCCAACTATTAAGTTAGTCAAGGCTCAGGCCGACAGCATTTCTGGCTCTATCGATAATTTCTCTGTCCATACTAGCGATGGCAAAAGCTTGGGCGCACGCCGTCTAATCTTAAGTTATGGTGTTGTTGACCAAATGCCTGATGTTTCTGGTTTTGCAGAAAATTGGGGTGCTTCCATCGTACCTTGCCCATATTGTGATGGCTTTGAAGTCGCTGAACAGCATTGGGGACTGATTTGGTCTGGTCCAAAGTCCCACAATTATGTACGTTTGTACCATGACTGGACGAGTGTATTATCAGTCTTTCCAGATGGTCATGATATCTCACCTGATATTCGTGCCGATCTCGCACGTCGCAATGTAAATATCATCGACGGTCGGATCGTTCAAATTGCCCGTAATGAAGGGCGCACTGTAACTGTATACCTTGATAACGATCATAAGGTTACGGTTGATATCTTGTTCGCTCATCCGAGTACCAAACCGTCCGCACGGTTACATGAATCACTAGGCCTTGCTACAGTCGATACACCTTTTGGTATTGCTCTTAAGGTTGACGAGCGTCGCGAAACCTCTATGCCTGGTATCTATGCTGCTGGTGATCTCGCTAACCCTGCCATGGCATCAGTCACCATGGCATCATCACAAGGTGCAATAGCAGGTATCTCCGCTCAACAATCTATGTTGGTATAAGGCACAGATTCTTTTTAATCTGAACGTGTAGCTAACCAATTACTCATTTCTGGCCAAACCGCAGTAGGGGCTTGGCTTCCAGAAACCACACCCATATGACCACCTGGAACAACTTTAAAGGTTTTGTCTTGGCTGCTAATTAAATCCATAAGTGGCCTAACAGCATCAGCCGTCACAATAATATCTGTGCTACCACCCACTGCGAGTACTGAACATTCAATATCTTTTAGATAGGCTGTAAGTTCGCCGAATTTAACTACGCCATTGGATAGTTCATTATCAATCCAGAAACGGAGAATAATGTCACGCATGACACCACCCGGATAGGCCAGCATATTATCGATGAATGAACTTGAGGTTGCATGGTCGACAATAAATTCTCGGTTATCAAGATTCTTAAAAAGTTCCCAATATGTTTTCAAATTTCCAATCGGATCCGTTAATTTAAAACCTAGCGTGTTTTGCCAGCCATGAATATGAAATGCTTCACTTGGCACATGGTGACGAATGCGAAATGGCGTATGTTTACGAACCCATTCGGCAGGTTTAGTCAGACTGCCATAGAGTTTCCCCATATAACCCGCTTTATGGGTATCGATAGGGGAAGCAAGAATAATTAGATTTTTAATATCTTTATCTTTAAATAATGCGGTATAGCAGAGCGAAAGTGCACCGCCTAAGCTCCAGCCATGTAAAGAAAGCTGTTGCTGGCCACTGTGTTCTCGAACCTGCTTTAACATTTCAGGCATAAAAACTTTAATGTAGGTGCCGAAATTGTATTTAGCTTGGTGGCGAGTTGGCACGCCCCAGTCAATTAAATAAACATCAAAACCTTGTGCTAAGAAGAAACGTATAAAACTGCGTGTAGGGAACAAATCATAAATGAGCATATTTACTGCTAGCGGTGGAACGATCACCAACGGTACGCGATGTTTAGGTGTAGATGTATCGATCTCATTTTTATAATGGCGTAAGCTAATAATTTCATGCTTATAGATCACGTCAAAAGGTGTTTTTCCTGACAAGGCTATTTCAGGACCTCTAAAAAATAGATCCGATGCATTGATCAGCATGTGAGGCAGTTTTTGGCCCGCACGTGTCTGAAGAGATTTTTTAATAGACTGTAGCTGAGGAACGTTCTGACGAATTTTAAGCAATAAACTCATTGAATATAAAACCTATAAAAATGTTGCCCAGAGCGATAAGGAGCTGGTCTTTTCAGGGATATTAAAGGGAATGAGTTCTAAGTTCAGTGACCCAAAAGACAGTATTTTCTGCTTAAGGTATCAAAGGTTAATTATTTATATTTAAGAATGGCTTTATTTAAGGTTTTGAAATTAATAGTAAAATTATTTTTATCTAAATTTTTATATAAAATATTTAAGAAATTAAGCTTTTTTTAAGAATAATAAAAGTTTATTGGTAGAGTAATTTTGTAAAGTTTGTTTGTGTTTTTTTTACATATGAAAAAATAAAATATAATTATTTTACAATCGATTAGGAATTTAATTAGAAAGTAGCATATATGGAATTTGTTTTTAATGGTTTTTATACACTAATTTCGGCGGTTATCGTCTTGTTGTTAGGCCGCTTTCTTGTTAATCGGATTAATTTTTTACAGCGCTATAATATTCCCGAACCTGTAGCAGGTGGTTTGGTGGCTGCGGTCATTTCGCTACTTGTCCATACATTATGGGGATATAGCGTTGTCTTCAGTAGTGAGTTGCAAACCAGCTTTATGCTTGTCTTCTTTGCTTCAATTGGTTTAAGCGCCAATTTTATGAAGCTTAAAGAAGGTGGTATGGCTTTGGTTATTTTCTTAGTTTGTGTAGCTTCTTTTATTGTAGTACAAGACGCGGTAGGCATGAGTCTTGCGACTTTGCTTGGTCTTGACCCATTAATTGGCTTAATTGCTGGTTCAATTACCTTAACAGGTGGTCATGGTACAGCAGGAGCTTGGGGAGAAATTTTAGAAACTCAGCATGGTATTCAAGGTGCTCTAGCTTTAGGAATGGCGAGTGCAACTTTTGGTTTAATTATTGGCGGTGTGATAGGTGGACCGTTAGCGAAACTGCTTATCAACCGTTACAGTCTGGCTCAACCAAAAACCAATAATGAAATTCATTATAGAGACACGCATGTTGAGCAAAATTCGGATGACCTTGCACCGTTTGAAAACCCTCATCAAGTTCGTTTAATTACTGCCGATAATGCAATTACTACACTAGGTATGTTTGCAGCATGTTTGGCGTTTGCTGAATTTATGACGGGTTTTAGTAAGGGGACTTGGTTTGAGTTACCAACTTTTGTTTGGGCACTCGGCGGCGGCGTAATCTTAAGAAATATTTTAGAAAGCGTGTTGAAAATTGATATTTTTGACCGTGCGATTGATGTGTTTGGTAATGCATCTTTGTCTCTTTATTTAGCAATGGCATTGCTTTCTTTAAAACTTTGGCAACTGGCTGACTTAGCTGGGCCGCTTGTGGTTATTTTAGGTGCTCAAACACTTACCATGGCTTTATATGCAGCGTTTGTAACTTTCCGCGTGATGGGCAAAAACTATGATGCAGCAGTACTAGCAGCAGGCCATTGTGGTTTTGGTATGGGAGCAACGCCAACAGCAGTTGCAAATATGCAGGCGATTACCAACATGTATGGTCCATCGCATAAGGCATTTTTAATTGTTCCGCTTTGTGGTGCATTCTTTGTCGATTTAATTAATGCAACGGTTATTCAGCTCATGTTGAAATTCGTTGTTTAATCAAAAAAAGCCCGTAAGGGCTTTTTTTATGAGTGCTTAATTATGAACCTTAAAAATAGAGATATATTTTGTTCATACGGATACTCTAAATTTTAATTTTCGGACGATTAAAGTCATTGTATTTTTAGGATGCTTTTTCTCAAAACTAATAATCGCCCTCAAATCTAGTTTCACATAGAATAAATTGCTGATAAATAAAATGAGAAATGTATGAGCTCAGAAGCACATTCAATTAGCTTGGTTGCCCCCGTAGTTTTATTGGCAGCAGCTGTTATTGCAGTCCCTATTTTTAAACGTATTGGCTTGGGTTCAGTATTAGGTTATTTAATTGCGGGTCTGATTATTGGCCCATTCGGGTTTGCTTTTTTTCAAGATTCTGCCGCGATTTTGCACATTGCCGAGTTGGGAATTGTGATGTATCTATTTGTGATTGGTTTGGAAATGCAACCCTCACATTTATGGAGTCTTCGACGCGAAATTTTTGGCTTAGGCACACTACAGATCATCATTTGTGCGTTGGCTTTGACTGGCGTTGGGCTGTTATTTGGCTTCACGTGGCAAGTGGCTTTTATTGGTGCGGCAGGGTTTGTATTAACCTCGACTGCGATTGTGATGCAGTTATTGGGCGATCGCGGTGATTTGACCCAACCTCGTGGGCAAAAAATTGTAGCCATCTTACTTTTTGAAGATTTATTGATTGTACCTTTACTGGCTATTGTCGCTTTTATGGCACCGAATCATGTAGTTGAAAGCACATCGGTACGTTTGGAAAATATAGGAATTGGTTTAATCGCAATTGCAGGCCTGATTGCGGCAGGGTATTGGTTACTTAATCCATTATTTAGACTCTTGGCTGCCGCTAAAGCACGAGAAGTCATGACTGCCGCCGCACTACTGGTGGTGTTGGGTGCAGCGTTACTTATGCAAGTGAGCGGATTGTCTATGGCGATGGGTGCTTTCTTGGCGGGTGTGCTTTTATCTGAGTCGACCTTTAGACATCAAATTGAAGCGGATATTGAACCATTCCGAGGAATCTTGCTGGGCCTCTTTTTCCTTGGTGTTGGCATGTCACTGGATTTATCAGTGGTTGCTCAGAACTGGCAGCTTATTGTGAGTGGGGTAATGGCCCTCATGTTTGCTAAAGCCCTCATGATTTATATTGTCGCTCGATTAACAAAAAGTCCTCATACTGAAGCGTTGGATCGTGCCTTACTCATGGCTCAAGGCGGAGAGTTTGCTTTTGTACTTTTCTCTGCCGCGCTAAGTGCACAAGTTATTGATAGTACCGTTAAATCTAATCTTACTGCTATTGTGGTACTTTCAATGGTGTTAACCCCAATTGTTGGTATTCTTTTTAAACGTTTCACTCAAACTAAAGTAGATGTTTCATTAGAAAACGTCAATATTGCCGAGGGTTTAAGCGGTAGTGTTTTAATGATTGGATTCGGACGCTTTGGTCAGGTCACCAGTCAATTGTTGTTAGCACGAGGTGTCGATGTCACCATTATTGATAATAATACCGACATGATTCAAAACGCCGAAAAATTTGGTTTTAAAATTTATTATGGCGATGGTTGTCGCCTAGATATTTTACATGCTTCTGGTGCTGCAACTGCACAGGCAATTGTGGTGTGTGTCGACAGTAAAGACACCACCAATAGAATTGTAGAATTGGTTACCCATGAATTTCCTTTAGCAAAATTATTAGTCCGTTCGTATGACCGTGAGCACTCCCTGCATTTAGTCAAACAAAAAGTGGACTTTATGATTCGCGAAACCTTTGAATCTGCGATTAAGTTTGGCGAAATTATTTTACAAGAACTTGGCGTAGATGAAGACGAAGTAATAAGAATTAGCGAGGAAATTCGAGATCTGGATAATGAGCGTTTTGAAACTGAAATTGCAGCAGATGATGTATACGCTGGCGTTGGTTTGCAATATACACATGCTCATCATCCAAGACCAACAGCGCCATTAATTCGACCAAAACGGGAAGGGCAGATTTTAAATAAAGAAGACACCTCAGACAACGAGTCTTGATGCGTGTGAAGTTTAGTAAGAGTTCTCTTTAGCAGAACTTTTGCTAAACAATAAATCCGATGCACCTATCAATCAAATCAGCCTACCTCTTATAAGCCCGACTATAAATGCTCTAATGCTGTTCCTTTAACTGGGTTTCTGCGCCAGTAATAGGGCTGCAAAAATCTAAGAAAAAGCTTCCACGGTGTGATCCACGCAATTCGTCGGTTGGCTTTTTTATTTTGAATCATTTGTTTTGCTAAATAGGCACAAACCACTTCTGGTGAATCAATCACAAAGAAAAATAATCGCTTCATCTTTTTCCAGTTTTGGATGTTTCCATTGGTCCAAGAAGAAACTAAAAGATCAGTTGCAACCATACCTGGACTAAGCGTGCCTGTTAAAATCGGCGTCGATTTTGTTTCTTTATAAAGTGCTTTACTAAAATAACTTACAGCTCGTTTGGTGGTTGCATAGGGAGTCATGCCGGCACTCCATTCGCCGTTGCTTCCCCAACCTTCCATGTTAAAGATTTGTCCATAACCTTGTTTGAGCATGCCTTTTAAAGCCACTTGAGAACCTAGCATCGTACCTAAAATATTGGTTGAAACCGCCGCGTTTAATTCGTTAGGTTGAAGGTCAACAAAGTTTTTTGTTGGATGGCAGCTTCCAGCATTATTAATCCAAACATTTACATGTCCAAAATGCTCAATTGCACCATTCCATAGGGTTTGTACACCGGAAATTTGAGTCACATCACAGCATAGACCCATAAATTTTTCTTTATTGAACTGAGTTTCTAAGTGGGTGAGGGCATGATTTAAGTGTTCTAAGTTTCGTCCAGCAATCACAACTGAACATTCCAGCTTTAAAAAAGCTTCGGCGAGTGCCAAGCCAATACCTTTGGTACTACCTGTAATGACTACACAACAAACTTCGCTTTTAGATAAACTCATTGAAATCTCTATATAAAAATTAGAATGTTATTGAGCGACTCTATGCAATTGAGTAGTTTGCTCTTTTAATAAAAGTAGATAGACAACTGATAAACTTATCATCGAAATATTCATTACGATAGGGTTGTAAGGCAAAATAAGCGTAGATGGAATTAAAACACCAATTAAAACAAGCAGGCCGAGTAAACCCAAAATACTTAAATAATGAATATATTTATGCGCAGAAAAGAGAAAACATAAACCAAAAATAATTTCGGCAATACCGCTCGCATGGCCTGCAAGTTTTGCATTTGCTAAAGACAATCCTATCGATTGCCACACAAAGATTTCATCAGAATTAAGAAATAGAAATTTGGGAACAAGTCCTTGATAAATCCATAAAAGAGCGAGAATAAGGTTTATAAATTTGAAAACTTTAATATTTGTCATTAAAACTACTCTGAGCTTTTTAAAGGTTGTTACTCGTTCTGAGGGGGGAGTAATAAGTAAATGATTATATAATATGTATTATTATAGATTTTAAATTCTCTTATTGTTTTAAATTAAAATTGATTTACATCAGTTTTTAAATATAGAAATCATTCTTTTATAAGAAATAAATTACATCACTATCAATATCTTGCTAAATATGTCTATGAGTACTTTAGCGTGAAATCTTTTTTCAATAGAGATTGGCTTCTTCCTAAATCAAAATGTCCCTTATTAACATTCATTTGAAAATTATCAAGTTCTAATATGGAACTCTATTGTTGAGCAAATTAAAATAAAGGATTTTAAAACAATGCTAATCTCAAGCCATAGATTACCAAAGGGTCTTAAGGACAAAGTCAATCAAAAAGTCGCAAAGATTTCTGGCTTATTGTTAGGCGCTGTTACACCAGAGCGGCAATCGGCATTGCCAAAAGAGTTTGAACTCAGTCCACACACGCTTTATAAACGCTTTAGGAGCACACATTACGGGATTATGGTACCTGACTTACCTGAACCATTTCGATACTTATCTTGGGCTTCAGTTTTAGGTTATGTAGGATTTACGATTACAGATACCAACTATCAAATGTCTAAGGATGGAAAAGGTGATACCGCTTCGTTAGTGCATGGAACCGCATTATCGACAACGTCTGAAGCTTATAGAACATATTCAATTAAAAATGATATTAAATTTAGCCAAAATCCTTTTGGGATTAATTTTGACAATCAAACTATCATGCATGAGCAAGGCGATGGATTTGTACTCATTACCAAAAGAGAAGACTTAGAGCTAGAACTTTATTTAAAGCCCACTAAAGCTGTTTCATGGTTTGCCTATAGTGGCCTATATAAGCACTTTAGTGTGCTCATGCAATATGAAGGTCATATCAAACAAAAGGGAAATAGTGAGACCGTTCAGGGGCTATGTACACTTGAGTCGTGGAAAGCCATAGCTACCTCAATGCTAAAGAACAAATGGTTGGTTGAGAATATACAACTTCCCGTAAAAGTCTTTAGCTATCAAGTGATCAATATTGATCATGAACAGCAGTTGTTGTTGGCTTTTATCTGCTATGAAGATCAACCGATTATGACTTCTGTTTACTACCGTCATATAGATGGAACGTCAATTCAATATAACGGCGATATCCTTTTTGAAGTAACTAGTCTTCAACCAGAACCACAAATTACTCCTGATAATTTTTCAATGAATGTTCCAAATACTTTTCGCTGGGTTGCTTATCACAATAACCAAAAAGTTTTAGATATTTCAGCACATGTAGATACCCCATATTGTTTTGGATTGGCTGCCGGTTTCGTTTCTTCATATGCATGGCAAGGTGAATTTCATGATCAGGCATTGGAGGGTAGAGGTTATCTTGAATATATAGACCGAAGATAAAATCATTATAAAGCTTAATCTTTATCTATAGCTTTAAGCGAATTGGGAAAATATCTGGTTTATAAACCCAATTTAACAATAGATTTTAATTATTTATCCTTACTTTTTAATGATCTATTTTAAAACAGATGTCATTTTGTGTGCTTGACTGTAATAGGGTTGAGCACTATCCTTTGCTTGCTGGCCTACATCGCCAGCCGGCTTTGACAGGCTGTTTTAGACCGCATCAGAATTATTTCTTCTGAGGAATAGTTTTGCGTGTGTACCTCTCGTTCCCTCCCGTTGCGGTAGGACGGGAGAGGGACACCCTTGGGTGTGCTGGCGTCTAACCAGTCTGTCAACCTTCTCTCGTTCTGCCACCATAATTATTTGACAGTAATTCGGTAGAACTTCTTTAGACATGAGGAGTCCTCTATGTATTTTATTTCATCTCTTTTATTGGTCTTTACCAAGCCCTCTTTGCCCACATCACTTAATTGGTCTCCAAAAAAGCTGAATTGAATCAAGGTTTCTACACCTTAACAATCGTTACGACTAAAACATAGCAACAATAAACCAGAGATAGGCGAGCACACCCTTATTGTGCGGCTTTCCCATGCCTGTTTTTAGCACTCATTTTAAGAGTGACGGCATTTCTATCTCTTTTATATACAACAAAAAATTATCTTTGAGCAGAATATTTATGCCAAATTTAGAGGCTTCATTTAGAGCACTGCGAGTGCTCCACATAGCAAGAGTTTTATTTAATCAATATGGTTTTCATAAAGTCGGTGTTGACCGAATTATTGCGGAAGCTAAAGTTGCCAAAGCTACTTTTTATAATGACTTTCATTCGAAAGAAAGGCTCATCGAGATGTGTCTGACTTTTCAAAAAGACGCGTTAAAAGACAAGGTATTTTCAATTCTCTATTCGTACCAAGAACTCATGGTGCTTGATAAACTCAAGCAAATTTACTTTTTACATACCAATTTAGAAGGCTTTTACCGCTTGCCATTTAAAGCCATTTTTGAAATTGAGAAGCTTTATCCTGCTGCATATAAAGTCGTCATTGATTATCGAAACTGGTTCATTAATGAAATTTATAAATTACTTTTAACCCTAAAGGCTACCGCTTCAATGGAAGATGCTCACCTGTTTTTATTTGTGATTGATGGAGCAATGGTTCAACTTGTAGGGCAGAATCAGATAGATGAACGAGATAAGCTTTTAGATTACTTTTTACTGATGATTTCTTCGGTTTAGACTAAGTGGAAGCTCCTTTTTATAAAGGGGCTTTTTTATATCCTTTTCTGTTATTTCTATAATTTAATAAAGTAAACGGTAGAGTCGTTATTCAATTTTCTCTTGAAGAAATGAGATTAGTTTGGCACATTGCTTAGAAGTAGAATTTTATGCAAGCGTTGTAGCAAGCAGTTCTGACAAAGTAAAAATTATAAATTTCAGAGTATAACTATGCGGCTTAAAGAATTAGCAGGTTGTGAGGAGTGCGATACAGTCTATCGTAGAACCCCGCTTGCTTATGGAAAAAGAGCTTATTGCGTATGTTGCGGCGCTGAACTCTATCGGCACACCAAGCCTTTTTCGACATTGCTGGCTTTAATCTTAACTGCATTAATCGTATTTATTCTTGCCAATAGCTTTCCTATTGTAAAAATTGAATTGCAGGGAAATATCTCTGAAACCACTTTACTTGGTGCGGTTTGGGTGATGTTTCATTATGATCGGGCTTTTGTTGGCGTACTGATCTTAATTACTACTTTTATTGTTCCGCTTTCCTATCTTTTATTACTTTCCTATGTGTTAGGTACAGTGAGTATATTGAAGAGAAGACCCACATTTTTGGTGTTTGCCTTACGCACACTTTATTTTATGAGAGTGTGGGGAATGGTTGAGGTGTTCTTAATCGGGATTTTGGTCACACTTGTGAAGTTAATCGGAATGGTCTTAGTCATTCCAGAGATTGCTTTATGGGCATTTGCGATCTTGAGTGTATTGTTGGTTTATATTACTTCTATAAAGGTGAGTGATATTTGGAACGAAATTGATAGGTCACTGCCATGAAAACGATAAAAAGCGTGACCCAGACAAAAAGCTCGCAGCAAGCATCGATGATTCAACAATATCCAAGAGCCAAAGATCTCTCATTAATTGTGTGTCACTGCTGTGGTATCGTAAATTCTGTTAAAAATGAAAAAAAACGACTCAACCAAAACGCTCAAGTTTTACGTTGTATTCGCTGTAATAGCGTACTGCATTCACGTAAGCCAGCGAGTTTAAATCGAACTTTTGCTTTAGTGGTGGCTGCAACTATTCTGTATATTCCAGCCAATGTACTTCCAATGACGGTAACTGACTCACTTTTAGGTAGTCAGCAAGATACCATCATGAGTGGTGTCATTTACTTTTGGCAAAGTGGAGACTATCTGGTTTCAGTGGTTATTTTCATGGCCAGTATTTTTATTCCAATGTTAAAGCTGCTGATTTTGTATTTTTTATTGGTAGCGGTATATCTTCAACAATCGTCAGCTTGGAAATTTTTACCTGAGCAGTGCGTTAAATTATATCGAGTTGTCGAGTTTATCGGGCGCTGGTCAATGATTGATGTTTTTGTGGTAGCCCTCTTAACAGCGCTTATTCAGATTCAATCGCTTGCTACCATTTTAGCAGGGCCAGGTTCGATTGCTTTTGGTGCGGTTGTGGTGTTGACCATGTTTGCATCTTTAAGTTTTGACCCGCGACTGATTTGGGATAACTTCTACGCATCTCAAAATACAAACAAACCTTCTTCTTTCGCTTCAGAAAAATCAACGATTATTCAGGCAGAACACCCGCCGTTGAATAATGATTCCATTAATCCCAGTCAATAAAAGAACAATGAGTATGTCTGAAAATGAACTAACCACTGGTAACTCAGATCGTCGTGATACAGATGTTGAACTGGATAGCATGAATGATTTACCAGAACCCCAAGAAAAGAAAAGTCGGTGGAGACCTCTTTTAATTTGGCTCATTCCATTGATTGCTCTTTTAATTGCGCTTTCATTAGCGATAAAAGCGCTCTTGTCTCACGGCCCTACAATTGACGTATCTTTTAGGACGGCTGAGGGGCTGGTTGCAGGTAAAACAACTGTTCGTTATAAGCAGGTGGATATTGGTGTAGTACGACAAATTGATCTTTCGGAAGATCGTTCCCACGTGATTGCCAGAATTGATTTGCGTAAAGACGCGAGTAACTTTGCAGCAAAAGATTCACGATTTTGGGTAGTGCGACCACGTATTGGGACGAGTGGGGTTTCAGGCATCGATACTTTATTGTCAGGTTCATATATTGAAGTGGATGGGGGTAAATCGGAGGAGAAAAAACTTGAATTTACTGGGTTAGAGATACCGCCAGTTATATCTTCAGATGTGCCCGGAAAAATATTTTTCTTAAATGCAGATGATTTGGGATCTTTAGATATCGGTTCTCCGATTTATTATCGTCGAATTAATGTGGGGCAAATTACAGCTTATAAATTATCTGATGATGGTAAAAATGTTGAACTGCAAACCTTTATTCGTGCACCGTATGACAAGTTTGTCACTACCGATGCACGTTTTTGGCAGGCGAGCGGAATCGATGTAACTTTAAATGCTTCCGGCTTTAATTTAGATACCCAGTCGCTTGCAAGTATTGTTGCGGGTGGTATTGCTTTTGGATACCCTGAAAACTCACATGCGACCACAGCAGCAAATCATAGCCGCTTTAACCTTTGGGATTCAAAATCTGATGCATTGAAAGATCCAGATGGACAACCTCGTGGTGTGATTATGTATTTTGATCATTCATTGCGTGGATTGGCAGTCGGTGCACCAATTGACTTCATGGGTATTGAAGTTGGTAATGTTAAAGCGATTAATGCTGAATTTACTAACGACTATAAGCAGATGCGTATGCGTGTTGATGCCGTTTTTTATCCTTCACGTGTTGAAAAAGGTTTGGCACTTAATCCGAATAGTGAAATCTTCAAAGACTTTGTTGAACATGGATGGCGTGCTCAAATGAGAACAGGCAACTTACTCACGGGTCAAAACTATATTGCCCTAGATAAGTTCCCTAAAGCTAAACCAGCCAAATTACAAATCTTGAGTGATGACCGTGTGGTGATTCCAACTACGCAGACCGAACTCAGTGGCTTACAAGCACAAGTTTCTCAGATTGCTGACAAGTTAACGAAATTCCCGTTAGTTGAGATTGGGCAGGATGTACGTAAAACGCTCAACAATATGAACACGGCCATTGCCTCTACCGACAAACTGGTTAAGCAGTTGGATGGAAAAGTTGCACCTGGTTTACAAGCAACCTTGGACGATGTCCGTAAAACGGTAAGATCATCTGAGTCTATTTTGTCGAGTGATGCGCCGTTACAACAAGACGTACGTAAAGCATTGCAGCAAATGACACGTGCGGCAGCTTCATTACAGTTAATGGCAGACTATATTGAACAACACCCTGAATCAATTATTCGTGGTAAAACACCAGAGACCGATGATGAAAAATAAAAACACTCTATCTTTTCAGCATCCTAAAGCAGCCAAATGGCTGCTTGGGAGTGGCCTGTTTTTAACAGCAGTTGCCATGACGGCCTGCTCGAGTTCACCGACACCAAACTATTATACGATGTCTCCTAAAATCACTGCGGCTACAAAATCAACTGTGCAGGTGATTGAAGTATTACCGGTCGGGATTCCAGACCGATTGGACCGTGCGCCTTTGGTGCTACAAGACAGTAGTGGTAAATCTACGGTATTAAATAATGAACGCTGGACATCGACTATGGGTACGCAATTACGCGATACCTTGTCGGCGGGTTTACAGCAAAAATTAGGGGCAATTGACAGTTATAGCAGTGGGCTGGCTGGAAACAATCAACCGTTATATCGAGTTTCTACGGACTTTTCTCATTTTGATATTGTAGATAAAAGCTATATTAATATTGCGGTATCTTGGGTGGTGAAGCGTCAAATACCACCCACTCAATTAGAGTCAAATAATGCAAAAGTCATCACTAATGTAGGATCCCAGCTCAATTGTCGAATTGCTTTTAAACAGCCGATTGATCAAAAAGCTAAAAAGATGGATGCAATTGTGAGTGCTTCAAGTGAGGCCATGACTCAAATTATTAATACGGTTTCTTCTTCAATTGTGGCGTTAGATTCAAATAAAAAATCGGTTATTAGCAATGGTGTTTGTTCTTAATATTAAATCTATACACGTTTTATCCGGTTAAATGCCGGATAAAATTTGATAATTCCATCCGGTTTTAGGTTCTTTAATTGTTAGTTAAAAGCTGTGAGGAAAAATTTACTCATGTGAGTGTTTTAAATCCCATCCTTTTTCAATACAAATTTGATCAAATGATCTTGCAAGATCGGCTAGAGTAGTTTCTTTTAAATGTTGAATCAAAATCGCCTGTGCAGCTTGAATACTTGTATCTAGAGCTGCATTGACGACTTGTTCTACAGCACATTCCGGATTTTTTCTTTCATTGCCGATTGCAAAAATTGTAGGTTCACCAATAGCCTTATAAATATCAAGAAGCGTAATTTTTTCTATATCTCCTATTAAGTGCCAACCACCGCCCGGCCCTTTCTCTGATTGTACAAAGTTAGCCTGTTTTAACCCAATCATGGTACGACGAATAACTACAGGATTAGTTGATAACATTTTGGCAATTTCTTCAGAAGTAAAACTGCGATTTTGCCTCGCCATGTGTAAAAGCACATGAAGTATTCGGGAAAGTTTATTGTCTGTACGCATAAGCACAAAAAACAGCGCGATCAATAGAATGTATAAAATGTAACATGAAAAGTTGCAAATTAAAATAAAAGGCATTAATGTAACTTCATAAGTTACTTATTAAGGGTGAATAAAATGCTGTATGACGTTGCGATTATTGGTGGCAGTTATGCGGGTTTATCAGCAGCAATGCCGTTGGCCCGTGCACGTAGAAACATTGCGATAATTGATGCAGGGCAAAGAAGAAATCGTTTTGCTGAATATTCTCATGGATTCCTTACCCAAGATGGAACTCAAGCTAATGAAATTGTTGAAATTGCAAAAAAACAATTAGAAGTTTATAGCACTGTTGAATGGCAAAATGGGAGAGTTAAAAAAATTGCAAAAATAGATGAAGGTTTTTGTATTTGTATTGATGGAGTGTATTCCATTCAAACTAAAAAAATTATTATTGCGGCAGGAGTTAGTGATCAGTTGCCAGAAATAGCGGGTTTGGCTGAAAGATGGGGAAAAACGGTTTTTCATTGTCCATATTGCCATGGATACGAGTTAGAAAAAGGAAAAATCGGTATTTTGGCCACGTCAGAACACAGCTTACAATTGGCGATGATACTGCCTGATTGGGGCCCAACCACGCTTTTACTTAATGGAAATGATCAACTCATTCATACAGAATGGCATACTTCCTTACAAAAACGTGGAGTGATTGTAGAGCCATGTGTTATTCATGAAATCAGAAGTGAGGCAGAGATTGTGTTTACGGATGGAAAGGTTATTGCTTTGGATGGACTGTTTATTCCAACACGTACATATATTACTCAACCTTGGCTGGCCGAGCTTGGATGTGAAGTCGAAGACACGCCGTTTGGACAAATAATCAAAACAAATGCGACAAAAGACACCACGGTAAAAGGGGTTTTTGCTTGCGGTGATATTGCACGTTTAGGTGGTTCGGTTCCATTCGCAGTTGCAGATGGAATGATGGCAGGGGTAAGCGCTCACCGTTCGCTTATTCTTAATGGTTCATCGTAAATTAGGAAAACTGCATTCTACTAAGATCATCACGAATACAGGATCCCAGCTCAATTGTCGAATTGCTTTTAAGCAGCCGATTGATCAAAAAGCTAAAAAGATGGATGCAATTGTGAGTGCTTCAAGTGAGGCCATGACTTAAATTATTAATACGGTTTCTTCTTCAATTGTAGCTTTGGATTCAAATAAAAAATCAGTTATTAGCAATGGCGTTTGTTCGTAAAACGCATCGCTTTTAACCAACCCCTTTATTTGTGTACAACAGATAAAGGGGTTTTCTATTTTAGTTGCCTCGATAGGTTGAATAACCGTAAGGGCTAAGTAGTAACGGAATATGGTAGTGATTTACGCTTCCATCGACTTTAAAAATTACAGGTACTTCAGCAAAAAAAGTTTGTTGTTTGTTCTTTTTAAACCAGTCTTCAGTTTTAAAGGTAACTTTATAAACCCCTTGCTCTAGTTTTTTGTTTTCTGGATAGAGCGCAGTGATACGACCATTTGAATCGGTTACTTGCTGGTTGAGCTTAACCCACTGGTTATTGGTGTTTTTTTCTAAAACCACTTCAACCTGAGAAGAGGGCAAACCCGTTTCTAGGTTTAACACATGCACACTTAGCGGATTAGTTTGAGCAAACGTAGCTGAAGCAATAAATAATGAAGATAAAGCAATAAATGATTTAGGCATGGTAAAGCTCCTTATGAATGAAAAATAGTTTCAATGGCTTTGCTTGCGCATTGATTGTCATTTTGTGCACCGCCAGCACCTGCAACCCCAATTGCTCCGATCACTTGATTCTCAAAACGAACAGGTATGCCGCCACCTAACAAAAGTAAACTTGCTAAGGTGGTTAAATTTTTTGCATTAGGGTTTTGGTTACTGTTTTGGCTTAAAACCAAGGTCGATGTTTTGGTAGATAAAGCGGTATAGGCTTTTTTCTCGGCAGCCATTAAATTATGCGGACCCACCAGCTCATGCCGTTCGGCAGTTAAAGGATTACCGCCGCGATCTACAACAACGACCGCAATATTTTGATTTAGTTTTTTGCAGGCCTCTTTAGCACTGTCGGCTAGCAGATGCGCAGTTTTTAGATCTAACGAATAAACTTGATTCAAAGCAGGGGGCTGTGCAAAAGTACTATTACCGAATAGCACGGCTGCTAACATCAGCCAGTTCAATTTTTTCATAATGATTGCCTCTATGTCGCTTTGAAAATCTTAAACAAATTGCTTAATTTCAAGCATGACAATCACATTACAAAGTTGTCATCTTTCTAATGAGTCTCTACAAAATGCGTATCCTTATTATTGAAGACGAGATCAAGATCGCCACTTATTTGGTCAAAGGATTAAAAGAGTCTGGATATCAAGCAGAGTGTGTTCACTTAGGGCTGCAAGGGTTGGAATTGCTAAAGAGAGATCAATATGAATTGCTTATTCTTGATGTCATGCTGCCAGACATAGACGGCTGGAGTGTATTACAAGTCCTACGCCAGTTTTCAAAAATTCCGGTGATTTTCTTAACGGCAAAAGATCAGGTGATGGATAGAGTGAAAGGGTTAGAGTTGGGTGCAGACGATTACTTGGCTAAACCATTTTCGTATATTGAACTGTTGGCACGTATTAAAAGTCTGTTAAGAAGACAGCAATATCTACAAGAAAATGAGCTGTCTATTAGTGATTTAAAAATGGATGTGGTCAGCCATAAAGTATGGCGTAGTGGCAACTTAATTGAGCTAAGCAAAACCGAATTTAATTTGTTGCGTTACATGTTGCTTAACAAACAGCAAATTGTGACGCGCAGACAAATTGGCTCCGAAGTTTGGAATATTAACTTTGACACCGATACTAACTTTATTGACGTCGCAGTACGCCGTTTACGGAGCAAAATTGATGAGGGATATGAGTTAAAACTCATTCATACCATACGTGGCTTGGGCTATAAAATTTCGGTTAGCTTATGAACTTTAAATTTCTGCGTTCTCTTGAAGTCCGTATTACATTACTGGTCACGCTTTGTTCTGCCTTGATTTTATGTTCAGTCGGCTTTATGACCTATTTAGGTATTAACCAGATTTTATTAAAGCAACAAGATAAAGCTTTAGCAGACAGAATTAACCGTTTGGAAATTTTGCTGCAAGATAGCGAAAATGTAGAGCAAATCATTGCGCGTCCTAAGCTGTATCAAAACATGCTTGGCAACCAAGATAATTTGTTTCTACTGATCCATAAAGACAAAGCTTTAATTAATATCAATCCGCTCCATATTCAGTTACCTGAACTTGCACAGCGCAACAGTCTTCAATTTCAAGATTTAGCCAACAACTCATATCCAACACGAATTGCTTGGAAAACCATAAAAATTAATAACGAGCCTTATCTGCTCATTGCAGGTAAACAGTGGTCGGAACGCATCAATATTCTTTTACCTTTTCAAGAAAGTCTCTTGATGTATGTGGTCGGGGGCGTGTTTGCGATCTTTGTGCTTTGTATTTTAGCTTGTCATTTAGGTTTACGGTCGCTACAACAGCTTCGCAAGCAAACTCATTCTATTAATGCAAATCAGCTCCAGAAAAGATTAAACCTATCAAATTCTCCTTTAGAAGTTGATCTGCTTTCAAAAGATATAAACCACATGCTTGAGCGTATCGAAAAAGGCTATACACAGCTCAACCGTTTTTCTGAAGATATCGCTCATGAGTTCCGTACGCCTTTAAATAATCTGATTGGGCAAACCGAGATTGCTTTAACTGGCGAACGCTCGGTTGAGCAATATGAAGATTTGCTGGTGTCTCATTTAGATGATTACCACAGATTAAAACGCATGATTGATAGTATGCTTTTCTTGGCAAGAGCCGATCAGAAAATGGTTCTTATAAACAAACAGGAAATAAACGTTCAAGACGTTATAGATGGCCTATGCCAGATTTTTGAATATCAAGCTGAAGAACAAGAGTGTCATTTTAGTTTTAACTTAGAGGCTAAAAATTTATTTGCAGATCCTGAGCTTTTTCAAAGAGCCGTTTATAACCTGATTTTAAATGCGTTGGTTCACGGTGGTGACAAGCGAACTATTTATATCGTAACTAAACATAAGATGATTGAGCATACGCAATGGGTCAGCCTGACTGTGGTAACGGGTGGGGTTTCAATTGCTGAACATCAACTTGAGCATCTTTTTGAAAGATTCTACCAATGTCACTCAAGTCGAAGTGATTACAATCAAACAGGTGGATTAGGTTTGTCGATTGTTGCTTCAATTATGGATCTACATCATGGTCTCTATCGAGTTTATAACACGGTCGAGGGTGTGTGTTTTGAGCTTGATTTTCCAGTTGCAGCTGCTGTAAAGAAATATAATTAAATCTTTATTAATATTCCTTAATTTGTAAAATTCACACTTTGTTCACAGCCCTCTAAAGTATGTTTAAACGTATCAAATAAACAAAAGAGGGCAATCATGAAATTATTATTTAAGTCACTTGTCATCAGCAGCAGCCTTGCAGCGGTGAGCTTAATGCTTCCTTTGAGCACTTACGCCGACACAAATACGAAACCTGTCGCTGTTGAATCTATCGATATTAATAAATATGCAGGTAAGTGGTATGAGATTGCGCATTTACCGATGTTTTTTCAGCGTAATTGCGTAGCCAATACAACTGCAAACTATTCTATTAACGCGGACAAAACCGTTGGTGTTTTAAATAGTTGTACGACTAAAAAAGGTGAAATGATCTCATCTGAAGGGGTTGCCTACCCGCAAAATGAAGGCAACAGTAAATTGAAGGTAAGCTTTTTACCATCTGGCCTTAGATGGCTTCCTTTTACAAAAGGCGATTACTGGGTTTTAAGAGTTGATCAGAATTATCAGGTCGCTTTAGTCGGTGGCCCAAGCCAGAAATATTTATGGATTCTTTCTCGTAGTCCTCAAATTGATGAGGCGACATATCAGTCTTATTTGCAAACCGCAAAAAGCTATGGTTACGACGTTTCTAAACTCGTTAAAACAACCCAGTCTAAATAGCGAAGTGCTGGTTGCGTAGATGCTTATATTTATCTCGTAATCGAGTGAACTTCACATAAAATTCATTGCGCATTTTCTACATTAGAACCAAAAGAAATGCTTTAGATCAGGAAGAATCAATGTCTAAATTTTTTCTGCGCTGGATCGATAGCTGGTCAGATTCAGAAAATGCGCAAGTGGGTACTTCTAGCGAATATGTCATTGAAAAGAACATTCAATGGTTAAGAATAATTCCTTTTATTTTATTGCATATCGCTTGTTTAGCTGTGTTCTGGGTGGGCGTATCTTGGTTTGCAGTTGTCTTCATGCTGGGTTTTTATTTTCTTCGCATGTTTGCAATTACTGCTTTTTTCCATCGCTATCTTTCTCATAAAACTTTTCAGACCTCACGTATTGTTCAATTCATATTTGTACTCATTGGAACCATGAGTGCACAGCGCGGACCATTATGGTGGGCAGCACATCACCGTTATCACCATCATTTTACCGACACCGATCAGGACCCGCATTCAGCTAAGGCAGGCTTTTGGTATTCCCATGTAGGCTGGTTTTTAAATGAGCAAAATTTTGCCACTCGAAAAAAAGTCATTAAAGACTGGTTGAAATATCCTGAGCTGATTTGGCTGGACCGATTTAGTTTACCTATTGTGATTTTGACGGCTTTAGCAATTTATGGTTTCGGTTCATGGCTTGCACAACATTTTCCTGAGTTGGGTACTAATGGCTTACAGCTTTTGGTGTGGGGTTTTGTAATTTCAACAGTTCTATTAACGCATGCAACGTTATGTATTAATTCACTCGCGCATCGTTATGGTTCAAGAGAGTTTAATACCCCAGATGACAGCCGTAATAACTTTTTACTTTCTTTAATTACCTTAGGTGAGGGATGGCACAACAACCACCACTTTTACGCGGGCAGTGTGCGTCAAGGTTTTTATTGGTGGCAGATTGATATCACCTTTTATGTGCTCAAACTGATGTCTTTATTTGGTTTGGTGTGGGGGCTAAAGCCAGTACCAGACAAGGTTTATCAATATAAAAAGATTAAAAAACTATCGATAGAAAAAATTGAAAACGGTGAAGTGTTATGAAAATTGCCATTATTGGTTCAGGTATATCTGGACTTTACGCAGCTTGGAGATTGTCAAAACAACATCAAGTCACCGTATTTGAAAAAAATAACTATTTTGGCGGTCATACTGACACTCACGAGCTAGAGGTAGAAGGCGCTAAAGTCGCGGTAGATAGTGGTTTTATCGTATTTAATGACTACAACTATCCGTTATTTACCGACATGCTAAAAAAATTAGGTGTAGAAACTCAAAGCAGCGATATGAGTTTTTCAGTGAATAATCTGGTGAGTGGACTTCAATACAATCCTTCAAAAAAATGGTCGCTCTTTGCCCGTCCACAGAACTTTTTAAACCGTAAATTCCTGCAAATGCTCTCAGATTTGCTACGTTTTTATGATGATAACAAAGATATAGATGTTACAGATATCGATCCAAATTTATCGATTGAAGAGTATTTAGACCTCCATAAATATAGTCATGAGTTCCGTTATGAGCACCTTTATCCGATGTGTGGTGCATTATGGTCGGCTCCCGTTGAGCAGGTAGGCCAAATTCCATATCGATTTGTGGTGAGTTTTTTTCAACATCACCGCATGTTGCAGTTAAAAGAGCGCCCGCAGTGGCAAACAGTTAAACACGGCTCAGCAAGTTATATTCGTGCTATTCAAAAGGATTGTCCATCCATTGAGTGGAAATTTGCAGAAGTAAAAGCTGTAAGCCGTTCGCACGAAACAGTTTTGATTGAAACCGTTGAGGGGCAAGCCCAGTACGACTGGGTGATTTTTGCAAGCCATGCTGACGATAGCCTAAGCCTAATAAAAGATGCGTCAGAACTTGAACAGGAAATATTAAGCCAATTTGGTTATCAAGATAATCGGATGGTGGTTCACCGTGATCTTTCAATTATGCCTAAAAGCCGTTTGCAGTGGGCAAGCTGGCATGTCCATGTAACTCCTACATCTCAAGTCCAAAACGAAGTATCCGACATACATTATGGTTTTACCTACTGGATGAACAATTTACAGAATTTATCCTGTGCTACTCAGATTTTTTCTACGTTAAATCCAAATATGAAAATTAAAGCTGAAGACATCTTGGTTGAGCGTAAATATCGTCATCCTGTGTTTGATGCAAAAGCAATTCAAGCTCAATCTCGCTGGCAAGAAATTAATGGTAAAAATCGCACTTCGTTTTGTGGAGCGTATTGGGGCTGGGGCTTTCACGAAGATGGCGCCCGTAGCGCAGCACGTGCTGTAGAACAACTTTTAGCGTTATAACAATAAGTAAGGAGCTTTCAAATGTTATTAAATAAACTTGCTATCGCTCCTGCACTTATTCGTCACAGACGCTATAGCCCGAAACCGCATCAATTCACATCGACCCTAAATTATTTATGGTTCGATCCAGATCAATTAGATGAGATTTCAAAAGATTGTTCACTTTGGTCGACCGATCACTGGAATGTATTAAAGCTATCTAAAAATGATTTTTTAAACATGTATCACGGTTCTATAAGAGACAGAGTAGAGAAAGCGATACTGCAAAATAATCACTTACATCTTCGGCCAGACTGGCAAATCCGAGTGTTGGCTTTGCCTCGTTGTTTAGGTTTTCGGTTTAATTCAGTCGTATTTTATTTTGTTTTAAATAAAACTGGAAAACCCGTATTTATTGTCAGTGAAATTACCAATACTCCGTGGAATGAACGAAAAGTTTATATACACGACTGCTCAAAACAACAAAGAAATATGAGTGATTATCAGAGTTTCGATTTTAACTTTGAAAAATCATTTCATGTTTCGCCGTTCATGCCCATGCAGTTGACTTACCGCTGGCGGTTTAGTTTTTCAGATCAGCAAAATGTCATTCACATGCAGCTTTTTGAAGAGCAAAAACAACTCTTTGATGCCACTATGCGCTTTGAACTTGTGCCCATCACATTTCCTTCACAGCAATATCGATATGCTCTTGTGAACAGCTTAGCGCCTTTTAAAATGCTGTTTTCAATATATTTAGAGGCATTTAAGTTGTGGCGAAAAAAAGTTCCATTTTATCGTCATCCTAAAAAGATCAAGGTAGATAAGACATGATAAAAACATTTCTGTATGGTGAGGATGACTCACTACCAGTGCTACTCAAAAGTCTTCTCAAACTACGCCATGGACAGATCACTTTTCAGGGTGCATGGAATGGTACGGTTGGTGAAGTATCAGACTTGCATGCTGTAATTGAAGTTCACAATCCTTTGCTTATGGATCTCATTTTGAAAAATGGTGTTTTAGGGGCTGCGGAAGGCTATATCCGTGGTGACTGGAGCAGCGAGCAACTTGTAGAGTTGATTCAGATCTTGGCACGTAATCGAGATGTACTAGACCAACTTAATCAAAATGTTATTGCTCAAGCGAGCCAGTTTTTTCTTAAGGCTTGGTATCAAAATCGAAAGAATTCTATAAGTGGCAGCCGTAAAAATATTGCTGAGCACTACGACTTAAGCAACGACTTTTTTAAATTATTTTTAGATCCATCTTTAATGTACTCGAGTGCAGTTTTTGAAAATGAAAATATGACACTCGAAGAAGCATCAGATCTAAAAAAAGAGATCATCTGCAAAAAGTTAGATTTAAAACCAATGGATCATTTGGTTGAAATTGGAAGCGGTTGGGGAGGTTTTGCAATTTACGCAGCTGAGCATTATGGCTGTAGAGTGACCACCATTACCATTTCACAAGCTCAATATGATGAAGCTGTTATCCGTGTAAATGAAGCGGGTTTGGCACATCGAATTGATGTGCAACTCAAAGACTACCGCTTACTTGAAGGAAAGTTCGACAAGCTTGTTTCAATTGAAATGGTTGAGGCTGTTGGAGCGCAATATTTGCCGACATATTTTGATCAATGTAAAACACTGTTAAAACCGAAAGGTCTAGCCTTTATTCAAGCCATTACCATTGAAGATTTTCGATATAAAAAAGCATTAAATACAGTTGATTATATTAAGCGCTATATTTTTCCTGGTAGCTTTATTCCTAGCGTGAGTGTATTAACTCAAACCGCCTCTGAAAGTGGTTTAAGGCTAAAGCATTTAAATGATATCGGTTTAAGTTATGCACAAACAATTCATCACTGGCGAGCACGGTTTTTAACCGCACGAGAAGAAGTATTGGCTCTGGGTTTCGATGAAAACTTCATTCGCATGTGGGATTTCTATTTATGTTATTGCGAGGGTGGTTTTAAAGAAGGCGTGATAAGCAATGTTCACTTGTTGTTTGAAAGTAGCAGTTACTAACTCAAACAGCTCAAGTAAGGAGACTGCTTATGTTTTTGAATTTACTGATTCTAGACTTATTTATCATGTTGATAAGTTGGTTACTTGCTACCGCAAATGGCCGAGCTGGAATTGTAGATGCCGCATGGAGTTTCTGTCTGGCATTAAACATTATTGTGTCTTCTTTACTCATTTCAGTTGCTCCTGTTGAAGTACGTCTGTTTATTGGTATTTTTAGCGGCTTATGGTTTCTAAGATTATTTTGGCATCTGTTAAGACGTTATCAATCTGAACAAAAAGAAGATGGTCGTTACGCAAACATGCGTCAAGCCCTGGGAAAGTTTCAGCATGTTGGCTTCTTTTTATTTTTTATCTTTCAAACACTTTTAGTGTGTTTGTTCTTTTTACCAATGTGGACACTCCTCAATGTAGAAGCAACTGAATGGAGTAGTGGATATAAAGTCACTTTAGTGATTGCAGCTGTAATTATGGCGATTGCTTTCATTGGAGAGCAGCTCGCTGATCAGCAGTTATATCGATTTAAATTAAATCCAGAACATCATGGCAAAACGATGGATCAGGGTTTATGGCGTTACTCACGTCACCCAAATTATTTTTTTGAATGGTTACATTGGTTTGCCTATCCAATCATTGGCTTAGCGGCAGGCCAATATTTATTGTGGATTTATCCGTTACTGATGTGGCTGTTTTTATATTACGTCACGGGTATTCCATTTAGTGAAAAACAAGCAATTAAAAGTCGCGGTCAAAATTATCTTGATTATCAACAAAAAACATCAATGTTTATTCCGCGAAAACCCAAAAAATAGGTGCGCATATGGATTTTATTGTTCATCAGTCTTTGAAAATTGTTGAAAGTGGTGTGATTCCAGATCATGCCATTCGAGCTGCAATTCGTGCTTTAAGCAAAAAACGCTTAATTCAAGAAGGCCGTTATGACCCTGAACAAGGGGCACAGCGCTATATGGATGTACTTAATATGTTAAAACGGAGTGAAATCGCCGTTGAAACAGATAAAGCAAACGAGCAGCACTATGAATTACCCACTGAGTTTTTTCAGGCGGTGCTTGGAAAAAGACTCAAATACAGTGCATGTTATTTCCCGACTAAAACAACAACTTTAGATCAGGCAGAGGAACTCGCACTTCAGCTTTATTGTGAAAGAGCACAACTTAAAAATGGTCAACACATCTTAGAGCTAGGCTGTGGCTGGGGTTCTTTAACTTTGTGGATGGCAGAAAACTATCCACGTTCACAGATTACGGCAGTTTCTAACTCTGCTACACAGAAGAGGCATATTCTTGGGCAAGCAAAGTTAAGAGGTTTAAACAATATTGAAGTACTTACCTGTGATGTAAATGTGCTTGAACTAGAAAAAGGTCAGTTTGATCGTGTTGTATCAGTTGAAATGTTTGAACACGTTCGTAACTATCAACGTCTTTTTGAAAAAATTCAGGGATGGTTAAAAGTAGATGGCTTACTCTGGTGCCATATTTTTTGTCATCGCTTTTTACATTATCCTTTTGAAGTGAAATCAGATTATGATTGGATGTCCAAGTATTTCTTTACTGGCGGTTTAATGCCGTCGACTTCAACTTTTTTGCATTTTCAAGAGCATTTAGAGTTGGCTCAACAGTGGCAGTGGTCGGGTGAGCACTATATGAGAACGGCAAATGCTTGGCTTGAGAATATGGATAACCAAGAAGTCGAACTGAAACCACTGTTTAAAAGAATTTATGGAAAAGATGCCAATATTTGGTGGCAACGCTGGCGTATTTTCTTCATGGCTTGTGCTGAGCTATTCGGTTTTGAGCAAGGACAAGAATGGGTCATTGGTCACTTTTTATTTAAAAAGAGAGCATTGTAATTTCTACAGCCTATCCCGGCGATAAAGATATGATAAGAACTCGAAACGATGGCAAAGCTAGTCATCCATTAGCCCAAATGTTCAATCGATATTATTGGTTGCAGATTGGTCTGATTGCATTATCGATCGTGGTCGGGTTGGCTTGTAGTGCTTGGGTGATTAAAGGCTCTTTACTTAAAACTGCTTTAGAGCAGGAAATGGAACATTATTGGTTACGCATCGAACGTAATCCAAATGCAGATTTACCAGATACCAAAAATTTATATGGATATCGGTGGAATACACAGGTCGCACCACAACCCTTTAAAGATATGCGGTTAGAAAGTGGGGTTCACCGAATATTTGTTGATGGTAAAGAACGTATGACGGTATATGGAGAACATAACGGTCAGCATGTTCTATTGGTATTTGGCGAAAGTAATGTCAATAAGCTGATCTGGTTATTTGGACTTGCTCCACTTATGTTCAGTTTATCTGTTCTATATAGCTTTCTGTGGTGGTCAAACCGAAGAGCAAGACGCTATTTTTCCCCAATTACGCGTTTAGCAAATGCTTTAGAAAATATTGATTGGGCACATCAAGACACTCAAGCTTCTCCTTTTAAAGATATTAATACCAATGGCAATATGGAAGCAGAATATCTCAAACAAGCCTTGGAAAAATATCATCAGGTTTTAAGCGATTTTATTCGACGCGAAAGAGAATTTACTGGAGATGTGAGTCATGAGTTACGCACTCCGCTCACAATCTTAAAGGGTAATGTGCAACTTTGTCAGGCGAAGTATGGAGAAGATAAAGCCCTAGTTCGACTTCATAATACGATTGAGGACATGCAGTTATTAGTCGACACCTTACTGGCAATCGCACGTAATACAGTAAAAAGCTTACCTTCTGAAAAGAATTTTTTATCTAAGACTGTAAATGAATTAGTCGAAAGTTTAGATGCGGTCAGTGAGAGTAAGGGCATACATATTCATATTCAACCTGATCTTTCTGAACAGCCGCGTTGGTTATATCCCTCTATGACACAAATGGTGTTAAGCAATATTTTACGTAATGCACTGAACTATTCGCAAGGTTCACAAATCGACATTATTCAACAAAAAAACAGCCTAATTATTGCCGATAATGGAATTGGAATTTCTTTACCTAACGATGTCAAGGTGCAAGAGCTCAGCGATTCACAACTGTCTTTAAAGGCGAAGGGCCATGGAATTGGTTTGCAATTGGTACAAAAGCTTTGCAAACAATTAGGATGGCGAGTCGAGTTGTTTGATCGACAATATTATTTAACCACCCATCCCGAGCTCGATTTGGAACCGACCACGGGCTTAATTGTTGTGGTTTATTTGAGTTAACTTGCTGAACTGTCTAAAGCAATCTTTAAACCGACACCTGCTACTGTGTGTAATAATTTAGGATCAAAAGGTTTATCAACCATTTTTCTTAAGTTGTAGATGTGACTGCGTAACGCATCACTTTCAGGTTCTTCATCGCCCCATAGCTCCATCATCAGTTCTTGTTTGGTCACCACTTTTGGAGACTGGCGCATCAAAATTTTTAATAGTTTGAATTGAATAGGGGGTAACTCGATATTATTTCCGGCACGAACCACGGTTTGAGTTGCGCTATCAAGAACTAAGTCGTGAATCTGAATTTTATGATGAGTAACTTCACCAGCTGCTCTTTTTATTAATGCGCGGATCCGCATCACTAATTCATTAAAATCAAAAGGTTTTACCAAATAATCATCTGTGCCAGCAGTAAAGCCTTTAAGTTTGTCATCTAAAGTATCTCTTGCTGTTAGCATAAGAACGGGAATATCCACACCTTGTTCGGTGCGTAGCCAGTTGCATAGATCATAACCTGAGCCATCGGGCAGATTTATGTCGAGCAGCAAAAGATGATAATGCTGCGATTTGAGAAAAGTCCGTGCAGCATCTAAATTGCGCGCATGATCGATCACATAACCATGCACTTCAAGAAATTCACAGACCGTTGCTGCGAGTTCAAAATGGTCCTCAACCATGAGGATAAAGTGATTACCCATGAGATTTTATTAAGCCATTAATTTAATAGTTGTTGTTTTAATTTAGCATTAAATGGTTCGCTACCAAACCAGATTTTAAAATATTGATTTGCATTCGGATTGTTTAAAGAACCCAGTAGCTTCTGGTTTAATTTTAGTTCTAGTTTTTGATTTTCATGTTGGTAATAGAGGCTATAGAGATCTCCACTTTTAATTGGCCTATATAGTTCATTAATATGATTAAGCGGAGATTTTGCATCAAAGCCGCTAACATTTTTCTTCAAAAAATGGGCTGCTGCGCGTTTAAATGCCCACTCGGGAATATCGCGGTTATAGCTAAAGTCCAGTTTGATGCTTTGGCTTTGCCAATTTTTTAGGCAGTCTTCAGCAAAGTAACTGACATTTCCTACATTCTTACTCGTCACCATTAAAGGTGCTGAACTGCATTTTTTTAGTTCAGTCGCATTCGCCTGAGATGCGATTAAGATTCCTAGAAATATCAAGACTCGACTTTTTTGAACGGTAATACCCATTTATATACTCCTCCAAATATTGGTAAAGAACGGTAAAGGCCATTCGCTGGATCCCAATAATCTTGCTGGAAAATAATTTTTTGTTGCTCATTAATCTTAATTTGACTAATTCCATAAGAAGCCATGGTTTTTGAGCGACCTAACATTTTAAAGTCATAGGTCATGTACCAATGAATGTAGGCTGTATCTTGGTGATGAGTTGCACTAATGAGTTTTACAGTGACATTACTCACTCGGGCATTCATGCCTTCAAAATGCTTAATGAGATCTTGCTTTTGAGAGAACTGCGAGAGTGTATCGTTGATATAAAGTTGATCAGCGTAAAGATGACTCGCGTTATTCACAAAAGAAGGGGTGCCAAGCGTATTAAATGCGGCAACAAAACGATTACCGATATCTAGTGCCTGTTGATCATCTAATTCTATACCAGTAATTTTTTGTTCAGCTTTGCCATAGTCACCTGAGTAACTAGGCACACTTTTACACGCCGTTAAACCTACCAAAGTAATCAACCCTAGGGCTGTAGTTATAATTTTCATGTCGATATCCAAGCCAACTTTATAAGATTAAATTAAAGAGCTGGTCGTGAATTTTGCGTGAATTCTTATGTTTTATGATTTGGGTTTAATGGAGAGCGTTTTCTGTTTTGGAAATTTAATAAACTAGGTCTAATCAACTTAAAAATTTCTATCGACTTCACAGCGTTTAAGATTAATAAATAAGATAAGCAAGAAAAAATTTAAGAAAGCAATTTTATTCTAGCTGCGCTTTACCCATAAGAGATATAGATAAGTTTTGCATAAATAGAAGGATTCAATAATGAAAACAATCGGCTTACTAGGCGGAATGAGTTGGGAATCTACAGCGCTTTATTATCAGCAAATCAATAAAATGGTTCATCATAAATTAGGAAAATTGCATTCTGCTAAAGTCATCATTAATAGCGTCGATTTTGAAGAAATAGCAGCCTTGCAAGCGAAGGGTTTATGGCAAGAAGCTGGCGCATATTTAGCTGAGCAAGCACAAAATTTAGAAAAGGCAGGAGCAGATTGTATTTTGGTGTGTACTAACACCATGCATAAAGTTGCTGCACAGATTGAAGATTCAATTACCGTTCCTTTCTTACACATTGCTGATGCAACGGCAAAAGAAATTTTGAGTCAAAACATTGGTAAAGTTGCACTGTTAGGGACAGCTTTTACAATGGAGCAAGATTTTTATAAAGCTCGATTGCAGGATTATGGAATTGAGGTAATTATTCCAAATGAAGCTGACCGAAAGATAGTCCATAGCATCATTTATGAAGAACTTTGTTTAGGTGTGATCAACCCAGATTCACAGCAAAAGTACATCGCTATTGTAGAAAGACTCATAGCTGAAGGCGCCCAAGGCGTTATCTTGGGTTGTACTGAAATTTGTATGTTGATTGGTGAGCTTAAATTCTCGGTCCCTTTATTTGATACTACGACCATTCATGCAAAAGAGGCGGTCAGTTTTAGCTTAAATGAAAATAAAAACGCTGATAGCGCCAATCTACATAAGTCTGCTGCAATTGCTGGGAGTATTCTTTAGCAATATTTGGAATATCCTTTGTCATTAAACGTTAAGCTTGTGTCGTCAAATGTAAAGTTGCCCATATCCTAACTGTTGTAATTTTGGTTATTGCTTTTATAGGCACTCAATAAAAAACCAAAATATGGAATAGGACATGACGTTGACGAAAGCTATACGTTTCTATGGAACAGGAACGCCAGAAGTAATGCGCTATGAAGATGTAGAAGTAGGAGATCCAAAAGCTGGAGAAGTACGCCTACGTCATGTGGCAGTCGGCCTAAATTATGCCGATACATATTTTCGTAATGGAACCTATCAAATTCCAATGCCTAATGGCATGGGCGTCGAAGCTTCAGGTGTCGTTGAAGCTTTAGGCGAAGGAGTCACTCAGCTTAAAGTCGGTGATCGAGTTACTTATACAGGTTTTTTAAATACGTTAGGTGCATATAGCACCCATCGTCTAATTCCAGCAAATGCTTTAATTAAATTACCCGAAGAAATTTCTTGTGAAACAGCGGCAGCCATGACCATGCGAGGGCTGACCGCTGCTTATCTGATGCGCCGTATTTATGACTTTAAAGCGGGCGATTCAATTTTACTACATGCAGCCGCAGGCGGTGTCGGGCTGATTGTTTCTCAATGGGCCAAATTACTTGGCTTGACTGTTATTGGGACCACATCTTCAGAAGAAAAAGCTGTCGTAGCACGAGCTCATGGTTGTGATTATGTCATTAACTACAGTCATGAAAATGTTGCTGAGCGTGTACGTGAGTTAACAGGCGGCGTTGGTGTAAATGTCGTTTTCGATAGTGTCGGTCAAGCGACTTTTATGAGTTCATTAGACTCTCTCAAACGCCGTGGTTTATTAGTCTGCGTAGGAACAGCGTCTGGTCCAATCCCTGCTTTTGATCCGGTATTACTCGCCGTGAAAGGATCATTGTTTGTCACACGTCCGGCTTTGGCAGATTACATTGCAGATCCTGCCGAGAAGAAAGAACTGGCAAATGAATTATTTGATCATGTTCGACATGGACGAATCAAAATTGAAATTAATCAGCGCTATGAGCTAAAGGATGCCGTGCAAGCTCATCGTGATTTGGAAGCACGTAAAACAATAGGTTCATCAATCTTTGTAATTTGAAGGGATTTCTTATGCAAATTGAACAGTTAACTTGCAATATTGGTGCAGAGCTCAGTGGCATCAAACTTGCTGATGCGATTTATGATGATGGATTATTTGCTGAAATTCGCACACAACTACTTAAACACCGTGTGTTGTTTTTACGAGATCAGCATTTAACCCGTCAGGATCATGTCGCATTTGCAGAAAAATTTGGACAACTCGAAGATCATCCTGCGGTAGGCAGCCATCCTGATCATCCGGGTTTGGTGCAGATTTATAAACATCCGGAAAGTCCCATCGATCGTTATGAAAATGCTTGGCACAGTGATGCAAGCTGGCGTAAGGTTCCACCGATGGGATGCGTGTTGCACTGTGTTGAATGCCCACCTGTAGGCGGCGATACCATGTGGACTAACATGGTGATGGCCTATGAGTCGTTACCCAATGATATTAAGGATACGATTGCAGACTTACGTGCCTACCACAGCATAGAAGCGAGTTTTGGTGCGGCTATGCCACTTGAAAAACGCTTGGACTTAAAAGCAAAGTTTCCCGATGCTGAGCACCCAGTAGTACGTACTCATCCTGAAACAGGCGAGAAAATTTTATACGTCAACGCGTTCACAACCCACTTCAGTAACTATCACACCAAAGAGCGCGTCAGATTTGGACAAGATGCCAATCCAGGCGCAGCTGAACTACTGCGTTACTTAATTTCTCAAGCTTATATTCCAGAGTTTCAAGTGCGTTGGCGCTGGAAGCCTAACAGCATTGCCATCTGGGATAACCGCAGCACACAACATTATGCAGTCATGGATTACCCACCTTGCCACCGAAAAATGGAGCGGGCCGGCATTATTGGTGACGCAACCTATTAAATCTATAGGTTAATAATTTTATCTATTTGAAAATTCTAAAAATATATGAGGAGATGCACATGCAATTCTTTGACGACTCATTGCACCCGGAAAATATGGAAAAAGTGGTAATCACGGTTGCGCCGTATGGCCCCGAATGGATGCCAGAAGACTTTCCAGAAGATATTCCAGTGACCATGGATGAGCAAATACAAAAAGCGGTTGAGTGCTATGAAGCGGGCGCGACAGTGCTGCATTTACATGTCCGTGAGCTTGATGGGAAAGGCTCTAAACGCTTGTCAAAATTTAACGAGCTTATCGCAGGTGTTCGTGAAGCTGTGCCTGACATGATTATTCAGGTAGGCGGTTCGATTTCATTTGCACCAGAGAGTGAAGGTGAAGCGGCTCTATGGCTAAGTGATGACACCCGACATATGTTGGCTGAACTTACACCAAAGCCCGATCAGGTTACGGTGGCAATTAACACCACACAAATGAATATTATGGAATTGCTCTATCCTGAATATTTAGAAGGGACTTCATTGGCACATCCAGCGACTCAGGCAGCATATGCAGAGATGACTGTGCCAGCAGGACCTGCATGGGTTGCCGAACATATTAAGCGCTTATGTAAAAACAATATTCAACCGCACTTTCAGTTAACGGGTATGCATGGGCTTGAAACCCTAGAACGTATGGTACGTAAAGGGTTGTACATGGGGCCGTTAAACTTAACTTGGATTGGAATCGGTGGCGGTTTTGATGGTCCAAACCCATTTAATTTCTTTAATTTTATTCATCGTGTACCTGATGGATGTACTTTGACATCAGAATCTCTACTCAAAAATGTATTGCCTTTTAACACCATGTCGATGGCAATGGGTTTACATGCCCGTGTAGGTAATGAAGACACGATCATTGATCATCACGGACGCCGTTTTTCATCTGTAGAGCAAATTAAGCAAACCGTTCGGATTGCCCATGAATTAGGCCGTGAAATTGCCTCAGGAAAAGAAGCCCGTGAAATTTATCGTATTGGGGTGCAATACAACAGTATTGAAGAAACCCTAATCGCAAATGGTATGGCACCCAATCGTAAAGCAGGGCAAAAGGGTGTACCGCAGCGTAACTAATGTGACAAGGTCTAACGGAATTTAGACCTCAATTGTAGTGCAGCTTATTCGCTTTGTTTTTAAAAGTGCGTTGCTGCACTAGCTAAATAGAAATTATAAAAAAATACAAGGAGGTCGTATGAATGCACATCAGTATTCAGATCAGATGAGCGATGTTGATACGTCAATCAGTATACCTCGTCGTTATGCATGGCTTGTTTTTGCTTTGACATTTGGTTTACTCATTTCAGATTACATGTCCCGACAAGTCTTAAACGCAGTCTTTCCTTTACTTAAAAATGAGTGGTTGCTCAGCGATAGCCAGTTAGGTTTGCTCAGTGGCATTGTCGCGTTAATGGTGGGTTTATTGACTCTGCCATTGTCTTTAATGGCAGACCGTTTTGGACGAGTGAAAAGCTTGGCGATTATGGCAGCTTTATGGAGTTTGGCGACTCTAGGATGTGCACTGGCTGAAAATTATGAGCAAATGTTTATTGCTCGTTTTATGGTTGGTGTGGGTGAAGCTGCTTATGGCAGCGTTGGAATCGCGGTGGTTGTGGCTGTTTTTCCAAGGGAAATGCGTGCAACACTCGCCAGTGCTTTTATGGCGGGTGGTGTATTTGGCTCGTTTTTGGGTGTGGCTTTAGGTGGTGTACTCGCACAGCACTTCGGTTGGCGTTGGGCTTTTGGAGGTATTGCTTTATTTGGTCTCATTTTGGCTTTTCTATATCCAATTTTAGTGAAAGAAAACAGAATAAACGCAGCACCTCACAATAAAATTCGTAGCAAAACCCAGCACATTAAAAGCCCTTTAAAAACTTTATATTCAAGTCGTTCAGTCATTGCCACTTACATTGGTAGTGGTCTGCAATTATTTGTTGGTGGCACGGTGATTGTCTGGATGCCGAGTTATCTCAATCGCTATTACGGCATGAGTACCGACAAGGCAGGCGTAATGGCAGCGGTCATTTTGCTATGTAGTGCAGTAGGCACCATTCTATGTGGCATGTTGTGTGATTATTTGGGCCGTAACTGTCCAGATCGTAAGGTCAGTTTAGCGATTACGTACTGCTTGGTCGGTTGTGTTCTTTTATTCATTGCTTTTGCTGTGCCTGCGGGACGTAACCAGTTACTTCTCATCTGCCTCGGAATGTTTATTGCCCTTGGAACTAATGGGCCATCTAGTGCCATGGTGGCCAATCTCACACATAACTCAGTTCATGGCTCTGCATTTGCAACACTCACCTTAGCTAACAATTTTCTTGGTTTAGCGCTTGGTCCTTTAGTCGTTGGCAAAGTATCTGATGTGATTGGATTACACAGTGCATTTCAACTCATGCCATTGGTCAGTATTGCAGCCGCAGCCGTATTTTTTTATGCCAAACGTCATTATCACAAAGATATCGCGCGTTTTGAGCAGCAAGGAATAACTGAGCTTAAAAATCATACAGGTAACCAAATACAAAAATGCGGGATGAATAACAAATGATGATTCGGCAATTACATATTGATGTATTTTTTGACTTTATTTGTCCTTGGTGTTTGATCGGAAAACGTCAGTTACTGATCGCTATAAATAGATTTTATCAGCTTCGCCCCAAAGTCAAAGTTGTCGTGCACTGGCGAGGTGTTCAGCTCATACCGGACTTAGCAGTTGAAGGTGTACCGTTTCAAACGTTTTATTTGAAACGGTTAGGTAGCTTAACAGCAGTTCGTATGAGACAAGAACAGGTCAATAAAGCTGCACATAAAGTTGGGCTCAAGATCGATTTTGAGCAAATTAAACGCATGCCAAATACGGCCAAAGCTCATCGCTTATTTGATAAAGCTTTAAAGATAGGAACTCCTGAGCAGTGCAATGCATTGTTAGAACAACTCTTTGCTGCATATTTTTATGATGGGTTAGACATCGGAAATACCACTACTTTATACAAAATCGCGAAACGTTGTGGTTTCTCACCTGAGCTTATCAAAGATTTACTTATTCAAGATCATCAAGATTTTATCTCTGCAAGTACAGGAGGTAATGGCGTGCCTTATTTTATTTTTGATCGGGCTTTAGCCTTAGTGGGCGCGCAATCAGCAGATGTACTTTATCAAGCGATGCAAGAGGCAATGGTGGCACAAGGAGCGTTGATATGAGCAATCGATTTGAAGTGCCTTTTGAGAAAATACCGAATTCAGGTGAGCGAGCTTTTTTAAAAATTGGAGATAAAAATCTCGCACTATTTAACGTTGCGACTCAGTTGTATGCAATCGATGACAGTTGTCCTCATCAGGGGGCATCGTTATTTAGTGGACGTCTAGAAGGACGAGTGATTCAGTGTTGTGCCCATGGTCTACGTTTTGATTTAACAAATGGCTGTTTAGTTAATTCTGCTCATCTCAAAGTTGCAACCTATCCCGTAGAAGTGATCGAGGACAAGGTATTTATTGTGATGGGCTGTGGGGAAAACCATGAGTAGTTTAGTTTTGAAAAATTTTTCCCAGCGTACAAGAGAATTAGCACCAGGCTTTGTGGTCAGTTCGGTCGTTGCTGCGGCTGCCTGTTTTTTATCAGAGCACTATGGTGCGCCAGTCATGTTATTTGCACTATTACTCGGCATGAGTGTGAATTTTTTAGCGGCTGAAAGTAAATGCAAGGCGGGGATCGAATTTACCGCACGGAGTGTGCTGCGGATGGGTATTGCCTTACTCGGTATGCGTATCACTTTGGGTCAAATCACCGCACTAGGTTGGCAGCCTGTTGCGTTAGTCGTCACTCTGGTTATTGTCACAATCGCCGTTTCTGTTATTGCCGCTAAAATCTTAGGCTTCCAAAAACTATTTGGCATGCTCACTGGTGGATCCACGGCAATCTGTGGTGCTTCAGCTGCATTGGCATTATCTGCTGCTTTTCCAAATCATCCGCAAAAAGAAAAAGCGACTTTGTTTACCGTAATTGTCGTGTCGGCACTTTCAACATTTGCAATGATTGTCTATCCGATGATTGCGAAGTGGCTAGAGTTATCACCACAAGCTGCTGGTGTGTTTCTTGGTGCAACGATTCACGATGTGGCGCAAGTGGTCGGCGCTGGTTATAGCATGTCTACTGAAACGGGTGATACGGCGACTGTAGTTAAACTTATGCGTGTGGCAATGCTGCTTCCAGTAATTGTTTGTGCGGCCATGATTACCCGCATGCAAGGTGCAGATTCAACAGGGGAGCGGCCACCATTGCTGCCTTGGTTTGCTGTTGGCTTTCTACTACTTGCTTGTATTAACAGTACAGGATGGGTGCCAACAATGGTTCAAAATGGAATTAATGACTTATCACGCTGGTTTTTAGTTATCGCAATTAGTGCTTTAGGGATGAAAACTCAGCTAAAAGAATTAGCATCTGTTGGAATTAAACCGATTCTTTTAATGATCGGCGAAAGCATCTTTTTAGTGGTATTAGTTCTTGGGCTTATGCACTTGTGGTTTTAATTTTAAAAATTAGATTTTTAAGGAAGCTATGAAGTCGTTCTCCAGCTTCCTTATATTTTAAATGACTTGATTTGGTGTCAAATAAAGAGAAATTAACTGAGCAGAGCTTTATTGTGACTACGCCACATATTTGGTGACATACCAAATTGGCTAATGAACCAACGCGTAAAAGAACTCGGCATTGAGTAACCTAAAATATCAGACACTTGAGCAAGTGAATAATTTAGATTTTTTAAATAACGAAATACGAGGTCTTTGCGTACTTCATTCATTAAATCACTAAAACTCGTTTGAGCTTCTTCTAAACGACGCTGCAAGGTCCGAACATGAATACCGTGTGTTTGAGCGACTTGATCAATCGTAGCGCGACCCATTGGCAAAAGAAGATAAATACTTTTACGAATATCAAAAATCATGGTCGATTTATTACTATTCTGCAAAATATCTAAATAACGCTGTGCATGGTTGGCCATAGCCAGATTTGCTTGAGGGTTTGTTGTATCAAGTTCGGCCGCCGTACAAACAATGCCATTAAAGTCACTACCAAACTCGAGCGCACAGCCAAAAATCCGCCGATGCAAAGTTAAATCACTAGGCGGGTTATGGGTGAAGTGTACACTTAATGGCCGCCATTTTTGCATCATGAGTGCTGCACAAAAACGATGGGTGATTCCTAAAGCAAGTTCCGTCGCTTGGCGACTATACCCGCAAGTTGTTGTCACTACTTCCTCTCGAATAACAACCGTATCGTCAATTTCTTCGATATATATTTCAAGTGAGTTATTGAGTAAATTTCTATAACGAACAATCGTTTGTAGCGCTTCTCTCAAAGTGTATTGGTAACTTAATAATAAGCTCAGTTCACCAAAATCCGCGATTTCACGTTGCTCTGCCATATATAAACCGAATACATCACAATTACTCATTTGGGCTGAGTCTTCAAGCAAGGTAATGGCTTTATCTACAGGAATACGTTGTTTAAGATCATTCAATTGAGTTTGGCTAAGCCCAACACGTGATAATAAATGGTAGGGATTTAGATCTAATTGCTGAGCAACTGCCAAATAATTTTTTAAAGAGGCGGTATGCGCAAGAGGCACCATTTTATTATCTCCTGTTCTTAATCAGCCATATTCCTTACAGCTCATATCTAGTTATAACTAAAATATCTACATTACAAAAGCTTTTATTTAAGAGCCTAATCGTGATGTCTACTTAATTTTAAAACTATTCTTTTGGCTCACTTGTAATTACAAAAACTATTTTAATTAATTTACGAAATTTTAAAAAGATGTGTCGTCAAATGAAAAGTCCGTGACGCCTTATGTACACCATTAACTGAACTGAGCCTTTATTGTGAATGGAGTTTTATAAAAATTCTTATGCATCCTAGATGGCAAAATTCACAGGCGTTGAAATGGAAAAAATACAAACCAAAGCAACAATTTTAATTATTCCGGGGTTACGCGATCATGTTCCCGAGCATTGGCAAACGATCTTAGAAACAAAGCTAGCAAAAGTTCGCTCTGTACCGCCTGTGCAAACCAACAAACTCAATTGTGAAAATAGAGTTGCTGCTATTCAGGCACAACTCGAACAAATACAAGGCCCAGTCATTTTGGTTGCACACAGCGCAGGCGTGCTGATGGCACTACACTGGGCTGCAAAATACCAACGACCAATTCAGGGTGCTTTACTTGTGGCTCCCCCTGACTTAAACGAAAGCTGGCCAGAAAATTATCCAAGCCCAACCGTACTTCATCAAGAAGGATGGAGTCCTTTACCAGATCAAGAACTACCTTTTCCCAGCATTTTGGTTGCAAGCACCAATGACCATTTAGCTCGTTATGAAGCTGTAGGTGAAATGGCAGAAAAGTGGGGTAGTCGACTCGTAAATTTAGGTGAAGTGGGACATTTAAACCCTGCATCTGGCTTTGGCTATTGGCCCTTGGCTGAACAATTTATTCAACAATTAGATCAGGTTGAACAACCAGCCTAGGGCAAAAAATACCTGCTTATGAAAACCATTTAAAGCCAATGGATGGCTTTAAGTAATAAGCAATAAATAAGAAAAATCATATTTATAGGGAGATAATATGATGGGTCATTACGTCTATTTAAATCAAAGAAATAATCACGTTTTATATATTCAAAAAATAGGTGTTTCATTAAGCCTAATTTTATTCATGTCTAAAGTAAATGCAGCGAATTTTGATATTGATAAAGACTGGAAGTTCGAGACAAAAACGACATTAAGCCTAGGTGCAAGTTGGAGTACGCAAGATCCATCCGTTTCATTACTTTATCGGCCTGACGCAAACAAAATAGGCAAACAAGGCGCTAGCATTGATGTGAATGGTGATGATGGGCGAATGAATTTTAGTAAATATGATGCAATTTCACAGATCATCAGAGGTATAACTGAAGTTAAGCTAAATGGAAAACATCAAGGTGCAGTTATTAGCACTAAATACTGGTATGACCATGCCTATGAGACAGGACAAGGAGACTTTAAAACCTTTAATGACTCAGCATGGCCAAGGCTCGCAATGTTCAAAGGTATCGATTTATGGAATGCCTATATATGGAAAGATTTTGAATTGGACGATGGAAAAAGCATCAATTTAAAATTAGGCAAACAGACTTTAACTTGGGGCAAATCTCAGTTTTTTCAAAACGGTTTAAATTCGGTGAGTGCATTTGATTTTGCCGCAATTAACCGACCGGGTGGTGATGCAAAAGGAAGAATCATTCCAACCGAAATGTTTTCATTCGACACAAGCATTAATAAAAATTTGAAAATAGAAGGGTTCTATCAATTTAAATTTAGACCTTCAGTTGTTGATGGTAACGGAACTTTCTTTGAGATTTCAGACTTTGTGCCCGAAAACGCAGGTCCAGTTCTGATTGCTGGAGGGGGAGATAAATTATCAGATACCGCAATTCGTTTACGTACTTATATTCCACGTGCAGAAAGTAGAAAAGCAAAGGACAATGGCCAATATGGCATTGCTTTAAAACAGACATTACCAAGTTTAAATAATGCTGAGTTAGGTATTTACTATGCGAACTACCATAGCCGTAATGCAAACTTTGATGGAACGGCTGTAACAGCAGCAGGACCCGAACATTTTAATACCGCAAGTTATTTTTCTATCTATCCTGAAAATATCAAAATGTTTGGATTAAGTCTGACTGGGAAAGTTGGAACAACAACCATTTTTAGCGAATTAACCCACAAACCTAATCAACCTTTGCAACTAAACGGTACAGACATTGTCTATGCTCAAGTGCTATCGGAAGGAACACCATTTGCGCCGCCGGGAAAAACTGTTGAATTAGGTCAATATATTCAAGGATATGTACGCTTACCCGTAACACAATTTTCGGTTGGAGCAACTGACAGCATATTCAATATTTTGGGAGCAAATTCGATGACATGGTCTACAGAGTTTGCCTTAAATCATATTGCAGATATTGGTAATCATCGGTTTGGCCGGACAGGCGCATTTGGCCGTAGTGAGCTTTCAACAGGGGCTTATAATCCTGAAACAGGCGAGTTTAAATGTACGCCGTATGGTACAGCCCATCTTACAAATGCAGAAATAGACAATTTAAATGAACGCTTTTGCAATAAAAACGGATTTTTTAATGAATGGTCATTTGGCTACCGATTACGTGGAGCATTAAATTATCAAGATATTTTACCCTCTACAGTGATTACGCCAAGTCTTAGTTTTAGACATGATGTTTATGGATATAGTCAAAACTTTCAAGAAGGGCAAATGAGTGTAAGTGCGGCGTTATCTATGACTTATCAGCAAAAATATACAACAGAGATTGCCTATAATAACTTTTTTGGTTCTAATGAATTTAGCACGATAGATGATCGAGATTTTGTATCATTGACGTTTAAAGCTAATTTTTAGTTCAATTATTTTATAAAAAATATATAGAAATACTCGTTATAAATGAGATTTAGACATGGAGGATAACTTTTGAAATTTAGATCAAAAATAGATTGGTGGCTTTTATTAATATTTGTTGTTATCACTGCCAATATCCTTATGAAAATTTATGAAGCAAATCATCATTATTCTTTAGCTTCAAATTTTCCACATCTCATCATTTATAGTTTAATCATTTTTCTTATTTGGCTTCCCATCTTTAATACTTGTTATTTGGTAGAGAACGACACTTTAATGATTAAGAGTTTGGTATTCCGATGGAAAATTAATATTAATGATATTACCCAAATAGAGCCTACTCATAATCCACTTTCATCTCCAGCGCTCTCATTAGATCGGCTTAAAATTTATTATATGAAAAATGGAGAAATTACTTCAGTGATGATTTCACCAAAAGATAAAGAACGTTTTTTGCAAGCCATAAACAAAAGACTCCATTAAAGTTGCTTGTTTAATTGCAAACATAAATTACGCTATTTCCATGACGACAAAAAATAAATGGAGATAACCCATGACGACACGTTTTTTACTGCCAGTTTTAGGCACTACGGTTTTAATTACATTAGCTGGATGCGCTTCATCCTCGCAATATCCGATTACTGAGAGTTATGGTCCAGATCCAAAATTACCTGAACCTAAATCAAGTTTATTTCCCACTGTTAATATAGCGCCAGCAGAAGGCTGGCCGAGTGGGGTAATGCCAAAACCCGCAGAAGGTTTAAAGGTAAAAGCATTTGCCAAAGGACTTGAGCATCCACGTTGGCTTTATGTATTGCCGAATGGTGACGTATTGGTTGCGGAAACAGATGCTCCGCCTAAACCAGAAGATAGCAAAGGCATTAAAGGTAAAATTATGTCTTTTGTGATGAAGCGGGCAGGCTCATCTCATCCAAGTGTAAACCGTATTAGCTTACTTCGTGACACCAATGGAGATGGCGTCGCTGACCAGAAAACGGTATTTCTTCAAAACTTAAATTCTCCATTTGGTATGGCATTGGTTGGTAATAACTTATATATCGCCAATACGGATTCGCTTGTGCGTTTTCCTTATCAAGAGGGTGAAACTCAAATTACAGCCAGTGGAACCAAAGTGTTGGATTTACCGGGTGGTCCTTTAAACCACCATTGGACCAAAAATGTAATTATTAATCCAGCTGGTACAAAGCTCTACATTACCGTTGGTTCTAACAGTAATGTTGCTGAAAATGGTCTAGATCAAGAAAAAGGCCGTGCACAAATTACAGAGTTTGACATCGCAAGTGGTCAGTCACGCCCATTTGCAACAGGACTGCGTAATCCTAATGGTATGGCTTGGCAACCGCAAAGTGGAAAACTTTGGACGGTTGTTAATGAGCGCGATGAAATTGGGAGTGACCTAGTACCTGACTATATGACGTCAGTCCAAGATGGAGCTTTTTATGGCTGGCCATATAGCTATTATGGTCAACATGTAGATGTGCGAGTAAAACCACAAAATCCGGATATGGTTGCTCGTGCAATTAAACCCGACTATGCACTAGGTAACCACACGGCTTCTTTAGGTCTTGCATTTTACACAGCTGAACTCATGCCGCAATTTAGAGGAGGCGCATTGATCGGCCAGCATGGTTCTTGGAACCGTAAGCCTCACAGTGGTTATAAAGTCGTTTTTGTACCATTCAGAAGTGGTCAACCCTCTGGTCCACCACAAGATATCTTGACCGGATTCCTGAGTGATAAAGGCAAAGCGTATGGTCGTCCTGTGGGGGTAGCAATTGATTTTTCAGGTGCCGTATTAGTTGCAGATGATGTAGGTAATACGATTTGGCGCGTTTCACCGGTTGCCGAGACAACTTATGAAGTTCCAATGAAACATGCTATTGGAACCCCGCCAGGCACACCATAAAGTCTATCAAAAATAATTGATTAGCACGGGCGGCCTTTAGGCTTTATAGAGGCTCGCCCAAATGGCTATTATTTAATTTTTAAATAATTGAACAAAAAAAATACTAATTGGACTTTATAAGCCAACTTCTCAAAAATGAATATGTGAAAACGATAATGATGTTTAAGGAACAAACACATGAATACACATATTCGAATTGCCGTGGTCGGTGGTGGTATTGCTGGTCTGGCTTTAGCAAGTAATTTAAGTAAACATGCCCATTTAGATGTGCAAATGTTTGAATCTGCACCTCAGTTTTCTGAAATTGGGGCAGGGATTTCTTTTGGTGCCAATGCGGTCAAAGCCATTGAACTGTTAGGTTTAGCCAACGAATATCACGCAATTGCAGATAAAGTATCACCACCATTTCAAGATGTTTGGTTTCAATGGCGCAATGGTTATACCGATGAATATTTATCTGCATCTATTGCGACAGATGTAGGGCAGTCATCTGTTCATCGTGCTGATTTTCTAGATGCCATTATTCCTCACATGCCTACGCAAAATGTGCATTTTTCTAAACGCCTAGAGGCGATTGAAGAACAAGATGATCAGGTAATTTTGCACTTTAATGATGGTAGTCAGCATGAGTGCGATTATTTGATTGGGGCTGATGGTATCCGCTCGGTGGCGCGCCAATATGTTTTAGCTTCTCATCATTTACCACTAGTTCATCCACGTTTTTCAGGAACTTGGGCATATCGTGGAATTATTTCTTACGCTTCATTTAAAGAAGCTTTGCAGCAAATAAATGGCGATACAGATTTAGCAGATATTCCCCAAATGTTATTGGGTAAAGATAAACATATTTTAACGTTTCCCATTCGTAAAGGTGAGCAAATTAATATCGTTGCTTTCTGCTCAAACCGTGAAGATACAGTACTACCAGCCGATACACCGTGGACTAAGCCTGTCGATAAAGCTCAAATGCTTTCCGATTTTTCAGACTGGAGTGAAAGCTGCCAAACATTACTCGGTTTAATTGAACAGCCTACCATTTGGGCTTTACATGAAATTGAAGAGCTTTCGACTTATCAAAGTGCCTCAGGTCATGTCATTGTCATGGGCGACGCTGCACATGCGATGTTACCCCATCAAGGTGCAGGAGCAGGACAAGGTCTTGAAGATGCATTAATCCTTGCAGCATTATTGTCGACAAAAAACTTGCAAGCAGATCAGTTAACCGATGTGTCTTCAATTTATGAAAAGCTCCGTTTAAAACGTGCTTGTCGTGTTCAGCAAACTTCTCGTGAATCTGGCGAAATTTATGAGTGTTATTCGACTCAGTACCCAACATTTGCCGAAATTGGTGAACATCTTGAACATCGGTTTGATTGGTTATGGCAGCACGACCTAGAACAGGATGTTGCAGAAGCAAAGCAACAATTACATCAGCTAGGAATGGCAACCATTTAAATAAATTTTTGTTTTACACACAATTTGCTAAGGAAAGCAATTATGGAAAAACTAAATGCAAATCAATTGATTGATGATGCAAGATTAACGCCATTACATTGGCGGGTGATCTTGCTGAGTGCGCTCATTATTATTTTTGATGGCTATGACTTAGTCATTTATGGTGTTGCATTGCCTAAGCTTATGCAACATTGGCAGTTAGATAGTATGACTGCTGGATTGCTGGGCAGTGTTGCATTATTTGGCATGATGTTTGGTGCCATGATTTTCGGTAGCTTAGCCGATAAATTAGAGTCTTATGGCTTTAGCCGTAAGCGTTTAATTATGTTGTGTGTCCTTATTTTTAGTGGTTTTACGGTGTTATGTGGTTTTGCCAACAGCCCCAAAGAGTTTGCCATTTACCGTTTTATTGCTGGTCTTGGTTTGGGCGGAGTAATGCCGAATGTTATTGCTTTAATGACCGAGTTTGCCCCAAAGAAATTACGATCAACTTTGGTATCACTCATGTTTAGCGGCTATGCGATTGGCGGGATGAGCTCAGCGCTTTTAGGCATGTGGCTGGTTCCTAAGTTTGGTTGGCAAATCATGTTTATTTTGGCGGGCATTCCACTCATTTCATTACCTATTATTTGGAAATTTTTACCCGAATCAATCGATTATCTGGTTCGCCAGAAAAAATGGAATGAGGTACGTGACTTACTTCAACAATTAGCACCACAACAAAGCATAACTGATCATACGAGCATCGTATTACATCAAGAAAATCAACAAACTACGGCTCGACCTTTGGTTGCTCTATTTACTGAGAATCGTGCTTTAGTCACTGTGTTTTTCTGGCTGAGTGTATTTATGGCTTTACTCATGGTGTACGCGCTCGGTAACTGGATACCAAAACTCATGGTCGAGGCCGGATATGATTTATCAACCAGTCTGGTCTTTTTATTGGCACTAAACTTGGGCGGGATGTTGGGTGCAATCGGTGGAGGATACTTTGCTGATCGTTTTCACCTAGGCAAGGTCATTTGTTCACTCTTCTTAGCGGGTGCAATTTCACTATACTTGCTGAGCTATGCTTTACCCATGGTCATTTTATATCTCTGTATAGCCGTTGCAGGAGCGGCATCTATCGGCGGGCAAATTTTATTGCTGGCTTATATGGCTCAGTTTTATCCTTCACCAATTCGCAGTACTGGCATTGGTATGGCTTTAGGGGTAGGTCGTATTGGGGCAATTTTAGGTCCGATTTTATGTGGTTGGCTTTTAAGTTTGCACCTACCTATTGAATATAATTTTATCGCGTTAGCCATTCCTTGTGTGCTGGCAACCTTAAGTGTTATTGCCATAAGTATTTGTAATCGAACCAAACGTGTAATGCTAAATTCAAGTCTATCTCCATAAGAATTAAGCATTTTTATTCCTGAAAAAGGAACTAAACTCTAAGCAAAGAAGTTAAAGTCTTTGTTTAGAGTATTTAAAGGATCAGAACCATGGATTTAGGTTTGATTAAAGTTTTTGTTTGTATTTATGAGTCTCGTCATATTAGTAAAGCTGCTGATAAATTGAATTTGAGCCAGCCTTCTGTGACTTATAATTTGAACCGTTTACGCCGTCAGTTAAATGACGAGTTGTTTACCCGAAGCAGAGGTGGCGTCGAACCGACAAAAGTTGCACATGAGCTTTATCCAATTTTTCATCAAGCAATTTTTAATATTGAGTCAGCGATTGCTCAAGCACAGGAATTTCATCCTCAAAACTCCAATAAAACTTTCCGAATCGGACTGTCCGACGCAGGGGAGATTTGCCTATTGCCTAGTCTTATGGCCTTTTTGCAGAAAACAGCGCCCTATATTCAAATTGAGATTGAAGAGATTCTGTCGTCTAAGGTTGAACAGTGGCTTATTGATGGCTTTTTAGATCTGGCCGTATTTAATAGTACGCAGACCATAATGCCTAAAATAGAAACACGTACTTTATTTGAAGAAAGATATGTATGTATTGCTAGAGCTAACCATCCAAGGCTACAACAGCAACTGACATTAGAGCAATATTTGCAAGAAGATCATGTTGCGATTAAATCATCAACAGGGCATATCCAAGTTGAGCAATATTTAAAAACAATGGATTTGAAGCGACGAATTCGTTTAGAGGTTCCACATTTTAGCGTTTTACAAGGTGTTTTGCAGAGCTCAGATATGTTGGTGACCTTACCATCGCGAGCAGCTCGGCATTATTTAGCTCATGGTAATGTCCAAATGTTTGAATTACCTTTTGCCATGGATTCTTTTAAAGTGAGCTTAAACTGGTTTAATCGTAGTGATGATATTGTTGCCAGAAAATGGCTGATTCAATCTGTCGGGCAAATATTTGAGGTTTTATAAAACTACTTAACGCTATTTTAAATCTCATTTTCAGTGGAATGGGGAATATTTGAGAATTTAAAGTTCTTTCCAATTTATTATTAAATTTTGATAGCATTCGCGTTATACACAATAAGAACTGTATATGAATTATGACAGATCAATTAAGAACAAAATTTGAAAATTTAGAACTGAACGCTGGTTTGGGAAAAATCAGTGCTTTCATTTCAATGTCTTTAAGCTTGTTGTGTTTATTTGGGGCATTGTGTTTTTTATTTCCCAGTGTATTAACGACTCCAGAACTCCGTCCTCTTTACGCAAAACATTATCATCTTTTTTATTATGGGCTGATCACAGGCATTATTATTAGCTCTGGTTTCGGTGCATTTAGTGCAATTGTGCGTCAAAACAGATATGGCTTTTATGGACTATGTTTTTCACTTGTAGCAGCGGTTTTGGGCTGTGGTGTAATTGAAGCACCCGTTTTACCAAGTGTGCCGTTTTATGCAGGTATCGATTATTTTGTACTGACTTTATTTATTTTAGCGTTCATTTTTATTCCACTTGAAGGTTTTTTTGCTAAAAATCCTGAACAAAAAATATTAAGAGTAGGGTGGGTGACCGATATGAAATATTTCATGGTCAGCCATATTGGCATTCAATTATTTAGCTTTTTAACCGTCATGCCAATTCAATATTGGATTACGCATCTACCTGATAATCCAATTGTGCCTTATGTACAAGCTCAACCAATTTGGCTGCAATTTATTGAACTATTAATTGTAGTCGACTTTACAGTGTATTGGTTGCATCGCGCTATGCATGAAGTTAATTTCTTATGGCGCTTTCACGCAATTCATCATTCAACTGAATATATGGATTGGTTAGCTTCTTCTCGTCTGCATATCATTGAAGTGCTAATAACTCGCTTTATTGCGACATTACCTATTTTCCTGTTGGGCTTTCATACTTCAGCTGTTTTTGCTTATTTAGTTTTTATTTCGTTTCACGCTATTTTTATTCATTCCAATGTGCGTTTTCGTTTTCCCTATTTGCGCTGGATTATCGCTACGCCAGAATTCCACCATTGGCATCACTCTTCAGAAAAACCTGCCATTGATAAAAATTACGCTGCGTTTATTCCATTTTATGATGTCATTTTTAAAACCGTCTATATGCCTAAACATTTGGCGAGTGTATATGGAACAGTGGGCTATAAAATCCCAAATAGTTTTATAAAACAGTTTACTTGGCCTTTTAAAAAGTACGTAAAACGGTTTTTGAAACCTTGGCGTGATCAATAAAGCTTCATTTTTAGCTTATAAATGTAGAATGGATAAATAACATGTTTAAGCATTCTTCTTGGCATCTGCCGCTGCAAAATGAGCCATTTGGTCAGCATACGCTTTTTGAAAAGAAGGGCGTATAGTGGCTCTTTGAACATATGCGAGACAATGGGGAAACTCTGTTAATCCATCAAATCTATTTACCAATCGTAATACGTCAGCCATAACAATGTCAGCAATAGAAAATGACTGCGTTAGCCATTCTCGCTCAGCAAGAATTGACTCCATATGTTGGAGTCGAGAGTGAAGAAAGGCATCAAATTGTTCGTGGGTGGGAGTATCTGTCTGAGCATTAGAAAATTTTATTAAAGCCCAAGGAAGGCTCGCCATTTCTACTGAATTAAGCGCTGCAAATAACCATTCTATAACTTCATTACGCTGTTTTGGATTGGTAGGTAAAAGTACATCGCTACGTTCACCCAAATAAAATAGGATAGCGCCACTTTCAAAAATTGAAATATCACCATCTGTTAACCAAGGAACTTGCCCAAAAGGTTGGTGAGAAAAATGATCATCTCCTCGTTCATAAAAAGATACGCTATTTATTTTATAGGGCATTTTTGCCTCTTCTAATGCCCATCTTATCCTTATATCTCTTACAAAACCTCGTGGTAATTCTGGAACCCAGTCAAAAGTTGTCAAAATGAAATTATTCATAATAAATTTCCTTATATTTTATGATGATAACTAAAAAATCCTTTTGAATATTCTATTTGTTTTGTATCGAAACTCATCTTACGAGTGAATTTTGATATTAAAAATAGTCTAACGAATTTCAACAGACATCAATGTAGTAATCGGAAGCTAAATTATTTATTTAAGTATCATTTATTTTAAATTATTTAAGTCAGCTTCATTTGAAACTGACTTTTTAACACATCCTTATTTACTTTTAATATTTTTAAAAATCATTAGAAGGGCAATCAGTGCAAGCCCAATAATTAAACTCATATAAATATTGGCACTGTTCATAAGTCCGATTTTACCCACAAAGTAGCCTGCCAAAATTGCTGGAACACTAAAAGCCAAATAGCTTTCAACAAAGAATGCAGCCATTAAACCTGCACGTTCTTCTGGTAAAGCGAGAGGCATGACAGTACGAATTGCTCCCATGAAAGCTGTACCAAAACCCACTCCGGTAATAATAGAACCAATAAGTAGAACCACGGCACTTGTAAAATTGATCGCTAAAAATAAAACGGTTGCACCAATAATGATGGATAAGGTGCCCGTGAGCAAAATACGAAAATTGGTGGATTTTCTAAGCGTCAGAATTCCTGCCGCACCTGAAAGGGCGAGCGCCATAAACATACTGCCGTTTAGCCAAGCTGAAGATGTCTGAAAAATTTTTGCCAGTAAAGAGGGCATAAGTGATAAGAAAAAACCACTCACCATCCAAAGCGCAATATTAATAGGGCTAATACTTAATAGAGCACCTCTTGCTTGATGAGGAATAGCCATGTTGGGTTTTAATGAAGCCAGAGCTCCTGATCTTTTACGTACAGTCTCAGGGTTAAAGAAACTTAGAATAAGTTCAAATGCAAACAAAACACATAAGAGTTCAAAAACCAAATGTAAGGGTTGAGCTGAAAATTGCAGAATAAAACATGTAATAAAAACGCCTACTGCCATGCCGACCATGGGAGCAATACTATTAATTAGGGAACCATGATGCTTACTAAAATCTAAAATTGCAGCTCCAATTGCAGAAACGGCAAGACCTGTTGCGATACCTTGTAGGCCACGCGCAATAAATAACATAGAAACATCTGAGGCAAAAAGAAAAAAGCTCATTGAAGCGATTTGCAAAAAAATTGCTGAAATAATGACGGGCCGACGTCCGATATAATCAGATAAAGAACCAATAATGAGTAAAGAAGCAAGTAAGGTAAACGCGTAGGTCGCAAAAATTAAAGTTAAGATAACAGGCGAAAATTGCCATATCTGCTGATACAAACGATATAAAGGCGTAGGGGCACTAGACGCCGCCATAAAGGTCATCAGCGTGATTGTGTTTAAGGTCAACGCTACTGTTGAATCTAACTGAAAAACTGATCCAGACCGTTTTGAACTTGAATTGTTCATATAAGATGAATAACATAAAAGCGAATATTTAGCTTTTATACATGATTTTTACACTAAAGCAAATCATTAGCTTTAGTGTATTTTGTATATACAAATATTATTTTAATCGTTTTTATTGAAGTAGAGCTAATTAATGGCAAAAGTTGTTACTGGGTTACGCCCGGGTGGTCGTAGTGAAAGAATTCAAACAGCAGTTCATCAAGCAGTAAAAGAGCTTCAAAAAAACTTGGAGCAAAGCCAAATTACTATACCCATGATTGCTGATGAAGCAGGTGTAACACCTTCTACCATTTATCGTCGTTGGGGAGATATCAATCAGTTATTTTCAGATGTAGCCCTTAATGAACTGAAACCCGATATGGAGCCAAAAGATTTAGGCTCATTTCAACTTGATATCACGACATGGGTGGAACAATATTTCGAAGAGTACTCTTCTGAAGTAGGGCAAACATTACTACGAGATTTGCTATATGCAACTGAATCTTCAAACGCTCGAAAGTGCGAAACTTTAATCATTCAACAACTTGATATTATTCAAGCTAGAGCTAAGGCGCGTAGTGAATTAACTATAGAAAATCAAGAAATTATCGAAGCTGTGATTGCACCTATGTTATTCCGCATCTTATTCACTGATCGTACATTAAGCTTAGACTATGTCCATATTTTATTAAAACGGTTATTTAAGGCCCACCCTAATTTTAATTAATTTATCACATCTTATTAGTGTAATTTTTTAACAGGAAATAGACATTTTCTCTTGTTAAAAAATTATATATCAATTTTTCTTATTATTTTTAAATTAAATTTTCATAATTTATAATTTACATGTATTTAATAAAATCATTTATTTAATAAATGGTAGTTCTAAATCAGTTAAACAAGTTCTTAAAGCCAATTTTATTAACTTAAATAGGTTCTAATTTTAATATAAACAATAATTTAATCTTATTTTTAATAAATTTTATAATTTTTTAAATCTTAAAATAAAAAGTATTCTATATAAATTAATGCATGATTTTTGAATTTGACATTTTTTAAATTTATAACACAGGGTGTTTTTTATTCTTTACAATGGCTTTTCCTTGTTAAAGCGGCTTGTGGTGCTAGCTTTATATTTTATTTTTTTATCCCCATCGAAAAGGTATTTAGATAATGGATTTCAATACCCTTGACCAAGAAACGGTACAGAAAAAACAGAAATTTCACCAAATTTTGTATGTACAGGTCATTTTTGCAATTATTTTGGGCATTTTAATTGGTCATTTTTACCCAGAACTTGGCGAAAGTTTAAAACCGCTTGGTGATGCATTCATCAAGATCGTTAAAATGATTATTGCTCCCGTCATCTTTTTAACAGTTGTTACAGGCATTGCCAGTATGACAAACATGAGCCGTGTGGGCCGTGTAACTGGTAAAGCAATGCTTTATTTTCTGACCTTCTCAAGCTTGGCTCTTGTGGTTGGTATGATTGTGGCAAATATTATCCAACCGGGTAAAGGCCTTAATATCGATCCTGCTACCTTAGTCAACGACAAAGTAAATACTTACGTTGAGAAGGCACATGCAACAAATATTACCGATTTCTTCATGAATATTATCCCGCAAACCTTAGTCAGCCCTCTGGCTGGTGGCGAGATTTTGCAGGTGCTATTTGTAGCAGTGCTATTTGGTATTTCGTTGGCTGCTTTAGGTGACCGAGCACGCCCAATTACCGATTTTTTAAATAACTTAACAGCTCCAGTTTTCTATTTAGTTGGTATGTTAATGAAGCTTGCTCCAATTGGTGCTTTTGGTGCAATGGCTTTCACGATCGGTGCTTATGGAATCGAATCAATTGGTAATTTATTACTGTTAATTATGACGTTCTATATTACTGCGGTGTTATTTGTCGTAGTAGTCTTAGGAGCAGTAGCTCGTTATAACGGTTTTTCAATTATTCATTTAATTCGTTATATCAAAGATGAACTGTGGTTAGTTTTAGGAACAAGTTCTTCAGAAGCAGCTTTGCCATCTTTAATGGACAAAATGCAAAAAGCAGGTTGTGAAAAATCGGTGGTAGGTCTAGTCATTCCAACAGGTTATTCATTTAACCTCGATGGTACAAATATCTATATGACTATGGCTGCTCTATTTATTGCACAAGCTTGTAATGTAGATTTATCAATTAGTGAACAAATTGCATTGCTTCTTGTTGCAATGGTAAGTTCTAAAGGTGCAGCAGGGGTGACTGGTGCAGGCTTCATTACTCTGGCTGCAACTCTATCGGTTGTGCCAGCTGTTCCTGTCGCGGGTATGGCTTTAATTCTTGGTATCGACCGTTTTATGTCTGAATGCCGTGCGTTAACAAACTTAGTTGGTAATGCTTGCGCAACAATTGTGGTGGCACGTTGGGATAAAGCTTTAGATAAAGATCTTCTTGATAAAGCATTAAAGAACCCTAAAGCAGATTAACCTTACAAAAAAATCTGTAGCTAAGGGCAATTTGGGAGAGTAGCCCTGCTACAGATTTTTTATTTAATAACTAAAAAATATATTTTAATTAAGCCATTCTAAAGTTCTGCAACATTACTCGTCTTTAAAAAAGACAGTACTGTAATTAAAATCAAATCGTGAAAAGTTATGCTTTTAAATGATCCTCAAACTCTTCACCTAATTGCATCGCTAATGAATTACCTGCTAACTCACAGGTCACCAAACCATATTCTTTTTTAAAACTAAAAGTAAAACCTTTCCCGTCAGCGAGATTTTTAACTGAATACCCTAACTTTTCTAACCAAATACGAAACGCAATCAAATTTTTAGCTTTAACAACCTTTTTCACGTGAGAACTCCTTCTATCCGTGGCATTACATCTTATTTATTAATAGGGTTTTAATAAGATTTTTTAAAGGGGTAAAACTTTTTTTTATTTTGCAACTTGTAAAAAATTGAGTAAATATTTTATCTTTATAAAAATATAAGTGCGCTATATAGCTAAAAAATAATAACTTTTTATTTAAAATCAGCTTTTTTTGAGTGTTTTTAAAAAATATAAATTCAACAATATTTTTAAAATAATGAGCAAATAAAAAACAGAGTAAATGTAAAAAATAATTACAGGCAACAGCTAATAAGCAAAAAGATACAGTTTTTAAAATAAAACCATATCTTCTTTTTTAAAGCTTAATTTTAGAAATTATCTTTGAGAGCACGTAAGTGTGCAAAGTCTTCAACACTTTCTGCACGAAGAAAAGGGTTGGTTGCTAATTCAAGCTCAATCGTACTTGGTAGTGTGATTAAACCTTGTTTACGTAGCTCACGGACTTCTTCAGCCCGTTCTGATAGGGCATAGTTGTGCGGTTCTACCGTTAAAGCAAATTCGGCATTTGAAAGCGTGTATTCATGTGTGCAATAAACTTTTGTGCTAGTCGGTAATGCTGCTAGACGGCTCAGTGAGTGATACATTTGTTCAGCTGTGCCTTCAAATAATCGACCACATCCCATTGCAAATAAAGTATCACCACAAAATACAGCTTCTAATTCCTCAATGAAATATACAATGTGCCCTAGGGTATGACCTGGAGTTGCAATAATCTCTACTTTTAAATCATTAAATTTTAGATGATCATCATGTTGTAAGGGGTGAGTAATTCCCGGAATCTTTGTGAGCTCATCACGTGGACCATACACAGTAATATTTTGGGCAGCCGTTAAATCAGCAACACCACCTATATGGTCTTTATGCCAATGAGTAAGCCAAATTTGTTTTAAATTTAACTGATGCTTTTGACAAAATTGGGTGACTAATTCTGCTTCTGTTGGGTCAACTGCTACAGCTTCTTGGGTTTCAGTATCTTCTAAAATCCAGATATAGTTTTGGAGGGCATTCTGCACATCAATAAAATGAATTCTATAACGCATTGTTTTATCCTGAAACTAAATCCAAAGAGTAAATGAATAATAATGACTAAATCTGATCATACCAGAAAATGGTATTGAGCCATGTACTCAACTGTCTTTAAGAAAAGAGTTGTATAAAACAAAAAAAGCCCTCTAGAAGAGAGCTTTTTTATATGGATGACTTAACGGAGTTTAGCTAGCCAGTTTCCTAGCGTTTGTACAATCTGTACTAATAGCAATAGGATAATGACTGTTAAAATCACAACGCTGGTATCAAAACGTTGATAACCATAAGAAATTGCTAAATCACCAATACCACCTGCACCAACTGCGCCAGCCATAGCGGTTGCACCAATAAGACTAATTGTCGCTGTGGTAAGGTTTAAAATCAGTGAACTACGTGCTTCAGGCAAAATAAAGCGATAGATAATTTGCCAAGGTGTAGCACCCATTGCTTGAGCAGATTCAATAATTCCTTCATTGACTTCAAGTAATGAAGTTTCAATCAGACGTCCCATATAAGGACCAACATAAATGGTCAATGGAACAATAGCTGCCCATGTACCAATTGAAGTACCTACTAATAGCTTAGTAAGAGGAATCACTGCAATAAGTAAAATAATAAAAGGAAGGGAGCGTAAAGCATTTACAATTGGATTAAGTAAATGATAAATCACTTTATTCGGTAAAATGCCTTCTGGACGGGTAACTAATAAAATAATTCCCTGAATAAATCCCCAAATGCCGCCAAACAAAAGTGCGAAGAAAACCATGTTAAAGGTTTCTTGCAAAGCTGTAACGAATTGATCAATAGAAAGGGAGCTGTGCCAGAAAGGTTGAGTAAGTTCAGTTAACCATTGTACGATTAAATCTCTCATACTTGATCTCCTGATTGAACTACACCTACTTCATTTTGTTCCAAAAACTCAATAGCCTGCTTAATTAGCTGAGGATCACCTAAAAGCTGCACAAACATTTGACCAATGACTGTGCCATTAATTTCAGTCATGTTGGCAAATAAAATATTTAAGCTAATATCGAATTGTTTAATTAGTGACTGAATTACAGGTTCTTGAGCAGAACGTCCTAAAAACTGTAAGCAGTAAATACTATGATGATGCTGGTTTTCAAGCTGATTTAAAATGTTCACAGGCAACTGTTGATGTAAAACAGTTTGAATGAAGTTTTTAGTCGTTGGATGTTGAGGTTTACTAAAGATATCAATCGTTGAACCTTGTTCAATGACTTTACCTGCTTCCATCACAGCCACATGATCACAAATAGTTTCGATGACATCCATTTCATGGGTCACCATAACAATCGTGATTTTTTGCTCTTGATTAATTTTCTTCAGCAGTTCTAAAACTGATTTGGTAGTTTGCGGATCTAGAGCAGAAGTTGCTTCATCACACAAAAGAATTTTTGGATGATTTGCCAAAGCACGGGCAATACCGACACGTTGCTTTTGTCCGCCAGAAAGTTCATCTGGATAAGCATCTTTTTTATGCTTAAGATCAATGAACTCCAATAACTCATTCAGGCGTTTTTCACGTTCTACCTTATTGTAATTCAGTAGGCGCATTGGCATTTCAATATTTTCAGCAACTGTCTTGGTTTGTAGCAGATTGAAGTGCTGGAAAATCATTCCAATGTTTGCACGTTCCTGACGTAATGAGCGTGCATCCAAAGCAGTGAAATCTTTCTGATTAATAATGATTTGACCTTCAGTTGGTCGCTCAAGAAGGTTGATCAGGCGGATTAAGGTACTTTTACCTGCACCACTATAGCCAATGATGCCAAAAATACTGCCCTCTGGAATCTCTAAATTGATTTCGTCGAGTGCGCGTATGGTTTGATTTTTGAGCTGATAGTGCTTTGAAATGTTTTTAAATTGAATCATATCTTCAGAAGCTATGCTGGAAAGAAAAAACAGGCAAAGAGAATTTGCCTGTTTCACGTTTGGGCTATTATATTACTATTTAGCTTCTGAGAGATAGCTGATTGGTTTGTCTACGTCAACTTTTGTTCCACCAAAGTGTTCTTCAATGTATTTTTTAACAGCTGCATTGTGGTAAAGCTTAGCAACTTTTTGCAAGACAGGATCATTTTTACGTGATTCAGTAGTTGCTAGAACGTTTACACTAATTTTTGAGATTTGATCAATAGGTTCATAGAACATAGAATCTTTGAGTACGTTTAAACCTCCCTCGAGTGCTATGGTATTATTTAATACAACTGCATCAAATTCATTTTTAAGACGTAATGCAGTTTCCATTTTGATTGGTTTGATGTTGATCTTTTTGGGATTTTCGATAACATCAATTGGACTGCCCTGAACAGGATTAAAGTCCGCTTTAAGCTTGATTAAGCCAGCAGTTTGTAACAAGAGTAGCGCACGAGATTCGCTGGCAGCATCATCCGGGATTGAAATAATTGCACCTTCAGGAAGTTCTTCAATTTTTTTGTATTTACTTGAATAAATCCCCATTGGCTCAATATAAGTGGTAGAAACCGCTGCAATCTTATCTTGGTTTGAATTATTAAATGCAGTAAGATAAGAATAAGCTTGGAATGCGTTCAAATCTACTTCTTTATTTGCAATTGCTGTATTCATTGAAACGGAGTCTGTGAAGTTTTTCACTTCTAACTTTAAGCCAGCAGCTTGGGTTTCAGGTAAAGTTGCGATATAACGCCAAATTTCAGCATCCGAACCTGTAGAGGCAATTACTACCTTCTGTACTTTGGAACTATCATTGTTTTGTTCGGCTTGTTGAGCATTTTCTTGTTTGCTACATGCTGTCAATAATACTACTGACATGCTTAAAAAAAGGCTGATCAGCTTTTTCATTTAAAAAAGTCCTGATTAAGATATAGAACAATAACGATTGATCTATATCAATATGAAAAGAGAGGAGTTGAAATTACAACTAGTCTAAACTCTGTGATCTTTTTCTGGGGTTCCATAATTTGCTTGCATATTTTGGCTATAACAGAGGGTAATTGTTTAATAAACAAAAACTGTTTCCCCAAACAGTTCATCCCCAACAGTAGCCAAACGAGCATTCATAAATTTAGAATATTAAAAAACTCTCTACAGGCATAATTTGTAGAGCAAGTCTTTATGGAAATTATTAAAACAGCAGTGTCTGATGACAGTTACAACTATGTGCTAATGATAGCAATAAAAATGTAGTTGATATAGAGGGCTTTTTTTCTATTTATTGATATCTTTAAGAATATGATAAAGATTTATACGATTCCCTTATATTGTAAGACATAATAAAAAAGCCTCTATATAGAGGCTTTTTTATTAGCATTTTAAACTTGTAGGTTTTTTAAGCTTTTTCACGTGCAATTGCGCGGTAGCCAATGTCATTACGATATTGCATACCAGTAAAGGTAACTTGACCACATACTTCTAGCGCATTAATTTGTGCTTCAAGAACGCTGTCGCCCAATGCTGTTACGCAAAGAACTCGACCACCAGAAGTCACGATGTGACCATCTTCACGAGTTGCAGTACCTGCATGGAAAATTTTAGTATCTTCAGGTGATTGTCCGATACCAGAAATTACATCGCCTTTGCGTACACTATCAGGATAGCCTTCAGCTGCGAGTACAATACCGATTGACTTACGCTCATCCCATTCAGCTTCTTTTGGTAAATTACCAGCAATACCAGCTTCTACCAATTCAACAAGAGATGATTTTAAACGCATCATGATCGGTTGAGTTTCAGGATCGCCAAAACGACAGTTAAACTCAATCACACGTGGTTGGCCTTGCTCATCAATCATTAGACCAGCATATAAGAAACCAGTGTAAACATGTCCATCAGCAGCCATACCGTCAACAGTCGGACGCATGATTTCAGACATAACGCGTTCGAAAATGTCAGAAGTTACAACCGGAGCAGGAGAGTATGCACCCATACCGCCGGTGTTAGGACCTTGATCGCCTTCAAAAATACGCTTGTGATCTTGTGAAGTTGCCATTGGTAAAATATTTTTACCATCAATCATACAAATGAAAGAAGCTTCTTCACCCGCAAGGAACTGTTCGATTACAACACGTGAACCAGCATCACCAAATTTGTTGCCAGCAAGCATGTCATCAATTGCTGCAAAAGCTTCTTCGTTGGTCATTGCAACGATTACGCCTTTACCGGCAGCAAGACCATCAGCTTTAATTACAATTGGTGCACCATTTTTTTCAACATACGCTTTAGCTGCATCTACTTCAGTGAAAACGTCATAGAAAGCAGTTGGAATGTTGTGACGCTTTAAAAAGTGCTTAGCAAATGCTTTTGAGCCTTCAAGCTGCGCTGCGTATTGAGTAGGTCCCCAAATTTTTAAACCTGCTTCACGTGCAGCATCTACCACGCCATTAACTAATGGTGCTTCTGGACCAACAATAATAAGATCAACATTATTTTCTTTAGCAAAAGCAATGATTGCTGAGTTGTCTAAAATATCAAGTTGAACATTAACACATTTGTCTTCTGTTGCAGTTCCAGCATTACCTGGCGCAACAAAAACTTGAGTAACATTGGTATCTTGCGCAATTTTCCATGCTAAAGCATGTTCACGACCACCACTACCTAAAACTAAAATATTCATTTTTAATTTGTTCCTTAACTTTAATCCTTTTCATCTCCCTCTATCCATCAAGTTGGAGAGTTAGCTCCATTATTGTGGAAAACCCTCCTGAATAAAAGGAGGGTTAGGGAGGACTAAATTTAAATTAGTGGCGGAAATGGCGCATGCCAGTGAAGACCATTGCAATACCAGCTTCGTCAGCTGCTGCGATTACTTCTTCATCACGCATAGAACCACCTGGTTGAATAATGCATTTAATGCCAGCTTTAGCTGCATTATCAATCCCGTCACGGAATGGGAAGAAGGCATCAGATGCCATCACAGCACCTTCAACAACCAAACCTGCATGTTCAGCTTTGATGGCAGCAATACGAGCTGAGTTAACACGGCTCATTTGACCTGCACCAACACCAATAGTCTGGCGATTTTTCGCATAAACAATTGCATTTGATTTTACATATTTTGCAACTTTCCAAGCAAAGATCAGGTCATCAATTTCTTGTTCAGTTGGTGCGCATTTAGTTACTACTTTAAGATCATCTTTAGTAATCATACCTAAGTCTTGATCTTGAACTAATAAACCGCCATTAACGCGTTTGTAGTCAAGTTGTGGTGCACGTGCATCAATCGCAGGTAATTCACCACAGACTAAAACACGTACGTTTTTCTTAGCACCAGTAACTTCAAGCACACCATCAGCAATACTTGGAGCAATAATAACTTCAACGAATTGACGGTCAACGATTGCTTGAGCAGTTGCAACATCTAACTCACGGTTAAATGCAATAATGCCACCGAAAGCAGATTCTGGATCTGTTGCATAAGCTAAATCGTAAGCAGCTTTAATGCCGTCTAAAGAAACAGCAACACCACAAGGGTTAGCATGTTTTACAATTACACAAGCAGGTTTTGCAAATGATTTAACACATTCAAGTGCAGCATCTGTGTCAGCAATGTTGTTATAAGACAATTCTTTGCCTTGTAACTGTTTTGCTGTAGAAACTGATGCTTCTTTTGCATTTGCTTCAACATAAAATGCAGCAGATTGATGTGGGTTTTCACCGTAACGTAGATCTTGCGCTTTGTTCAATTGAGTGTTGAACGTACGAGGGAATAAATCAGCTTCACCTTCGGTCTTACCAACGCGAGCGCCTAAGTAAGAAGCGATCATGCCATCATATTGAGCAGTATGTTCAAATGCTTTAACAGCTAAATCAAAACGTGTTTCATAAGAAAGTGAACCAGCAGTTTTTAATTCATTGATTACGGTGTCGTAATCTGAAGCATTTACTACAATACCTACAGAAGCATGGTTTTTAGCAGCTGCGCGAACCATTGTAGGACCACCGATGTCGATATTTTCGATTGCATCAGGAAGAGTACAGTCAGGTTTTGCAACTGTTGCAGCGAATGGATAAAGGTTTACAACGACTAGATCAATCGGATCAATGTTGTGTTCTTCCATTACTGCTTCGTCTAAGCCGCGACGAGCAAGAATACCGCCATGAATTTTTGGATGTAATGTCTTAACACGACCATCCATCATTTCAGGGAAGCCAGTATGTTCAGATACTTCAACAACTGCGATGTTATTATCTTTAAGCAACTTGTATGTGCCGCCTGTAGATAATAATTCTACCCCTAAAGCTGCAAGGTTTTGAGCAAATTCGACAATTCCTGTCTTATCAGATACAGAAATCAAAGCACGTTTAATAGTCATGATGTTTAATTCAACAATTTCAAGTCTACGGATTAAAACCAATAAGCATAAAAAAATGCCCACGAAGTCGTGAGCATTTTATCATTTATTCACTCATTAAACCGTGAGCTTTTAACTTTTTACGTAAAGTGCCACGGTTGAGTCCAAGAATCTCTGCAGCACGGGTTTGATTACCACGTGTATATTCAAGAACTACAGATAAAAGAGGTTTCTCCATTTCTGCTAGCACCATGTCATATACCTGAGATGGTTGCTCACCTTGCAATTGTGCAAAATAATGACGAACTGCGCGATCCACGTGGATGCGAAGAGCAACATCAGATTGTGCAGTAAAAATAGGAGATTTGCTATTCATGCGAGTTAATCCGAAAATCAAATACTAACTTGGATAAAGTAGTATATAAATGTGGTCTAAAAATACGGAGTCCTGTTTTAGATCCTAAAACAGTGACTCTAAAACATAAGAACAATTAGCTTGCCATATTTCTTCGTATTGAATAAAAAATAAGCGTAACAATAGTTAAATATTTGTTACAGCTCCCTCAAAAACAAAAAAAGTTAGGCTATGTGCTTAAAGTAGAAAAGCACACATGCTTAACAGTATTTTTTTTGGATTGAGAGCGAGGAGTATATGAGTCAAAGCTTTCGTGGCGCGTATCATACCATTGTCTAGGAAAAAGTGAGCAAATTAACTGCATTTTTTTTTATTTTTTTTTCACTTTTTTTACATTTTAGGGGTGGACAATTTCTAATCGATAATTTAATAGGCTTTTTTTGCTTTTGTTTAGCTCAAATTGGAATCGGAAAGGAGTATCAGAGGGAATGCGTTGAATACCTCGTAAGTTTTCAACAAGATATTGTTGAGGAGTCAATATAATTTCTTCTGTTTTGTTTGGCTCTGTTGCAAAACTCAACTTTAGGTTTGGAAGTTCAATACTTTTATCATTTTGATTAAGCAATATTCCTGAGAATTGAGTATGACTTGTGTCAACTTTGCGGAGTTTTAACTTTTCTATATAAATAAGTTGATATTGTTCGGCTGACTTATTGCAATGCATTATTCCGCAAACATAATTAAAAGCATGGCTAACGGTCGGGCTTGCATGCATGAGCTTAGGATTAAACCAGAGAATTTGAAAAGTAAAAACTAAAATTAAAATAAGGTTAGCAGAACTCCAGAGCGTGTAGTACAGCCAACTATGCTTTTTATTATTGTCTTGTTCTTGCGAGGAAGTTTGTTCAGCTAAATTAAGATTTGGCAGAGCATTAATAGGTTCGTTATGAAAATAATTTAAGTTATTGAGATAAGTTAAAAGATCAATATTGGAATTTTCAACTTTTTGCTCAAAGATATCTAACACATGTGAATGTGTCATATATCTCGTTTGCATTGAACCATTGGCTAATGTAGATGAGTTAACTATGACAGGATTTTCAATATTAATCAGATGGGTGAGTGCATTAAAGCTCGAATCACATTTAGGGCAACAAACCATACCCTGAGCAACAGTCAATTGAGTAAGAGATACTTTATAAACTGTTAAACACTTAGGGCAGCGGGTTTGTTTTTCATTCATGAGTTAAAAGTCTCAATTTATTGTTTTACGTTTTCCTGAAATGCGACACCAGTTCTCTTCGCGCTTTTCGACATCTAATATATCAAAAAATTCAGAATAAACACCTGAAACATCAGTAACTTGCTCTTCAATTACACCTGCGAGTGCGAACTCACCCTCAGATTTAATTAAATTTGCAAACTCTGGCGCAAGTGCCATTAATGGACCAGCCAAAATATTTGCAACTAGAACATCTGCTTGCTGAGGTTTGAACTCTTGATCGAATTCTTCAGGAAGGCCTACATATAGTCCATCTAATACCCCATTAAGTTCAGCATTTTGTTTTGTTGCTAAAACAGCCTGAGGGTCAATATCAGTGGCATATACTTTTTTAGCACCTAATAATAAAGCGGCTACCCCTAAAATGCCTGAACCACAGCCATAATCAATCACGATCTTATCTTTAACGTCAGTTTTACCTAGCCATTGTAAGCATAAGAAAGTACTTGCATGGTTACCTGTACCAAACGCAAGACCTGGATCTAACTTAATGTTGGTTGCATCAGCTTCTGGTGGCTCTAGCCATTCAGGTACGATCCAGAACTTTTCCCCAATTTGGATTGGTTCGTAATAATCCATCCATGCACGTTCCCATACTTGATCTTCAAGTTCTTCGTGGCGTATAGGAGCATCTGGAAGTTGTGCTTTTAAGAAAGCTTCTAAAGTGTCGACATCAATTGGGTCTTGTTCGTCTTGTTGATAGATGCCTGTCACGATTACTTTGTTCCATAAAGGTGTTTCACCTGGTAATGGTTCGAGCAAAGCCTGATCTTCAGCATCATCCAGAGTTACGCTTACCGCACCTAGAGACATTAAAAGTGTTTCTGTGAACTCAACTTGTTCTTGATCAACGGTAATGTGTATTTGTAACCACTTCACGAAAAGGACCTAAAAATTTTATTTAAAGGCGTATTGTAGCGGACTAGACCATTTTAAAAAAGAAAGCGGCTCATCTTTAATGAGCCGTCGTTGAAAATACTGATGAGATGTGGCGGAAAATAAATGACTTCTTCTACCTTATGTCAAAACAGATTAAGGGGCAGGGGCTTTAAATTGTAGTTTACCGTTTTCATTTGGTTCGCAAGTACCATTAAAGGTTACACCATTATGGCTATAAGATACCCATTCACCTTGCTGTTTTTTCATACAAGCTCTAAGTTCTTTTTGCATCACTGATTTGCTTGAATCTGCAGTATGACTAGCTGTTTTGCTTGATTTAGCCATATGAGTCGATTTAGCAGTATGATTCGTCGCAGCGTGGGTAAACGTTACGCCTGAAAAACAAAGGAGAGATGCGGTTAAGATTTTTAACATAGTCGTTTTCATTTTGTGTTCCTTCTCGTTGCGTTAATTTTAAAGTCGTAGAAGTGCTGTACATTTTTTATTCTAGGATGAAAAATTCTTAAAAACATTCACTTTGTATTGAATTCATGCAACAAAATGTCAAAACATGTGGAGTACCGTAAATCATGTAAAGACAATTTTGTAATTATGTACATCAATAAGCAGATAATTTTGCTATAATGTTCCGTCTTTTTTTTCTGGTGTTTTGTACTCATGCACTACCCTAAAGTTTATGATGTTATTGTTATCGGCGGCGGTCACGCAGGTACGGAAGCGGCCCTTGCTGCTGCGCGTATGGGACGACAGACTTTGCTTTTGACCCATAACATTGAGACTTTGGGCCAAATGAGTTGTAACCCAGCAATCGGTGGTATTGGTAAGTCGCATTTAGTACGTGAAATTGATGCACTTGGTGGCGCAATGGCTTTAGCTGCCGATAAAGGTGGTATTCAGTTCCGTATTTTAAACTCGCGTAAAGGTGCCGCAGTGCGTGCAACACGTGCTCAAGCTGACCGTGTGCGCTATAAAGCTGCCATCCGCGATACTTTGGAAAATCAAGCAAATCTTGATATTTTCCAGCAAGCAGCTGATGACCTGATTGTTGAAGGTGATACAGTTAAAGGTGTAGTTACCCAAATGGGTATTCGCTTTGATGCAAAAACTGTTGTGTTGACTACAGGTACATTCCTAGGTGGTGTAATCCACGTTGGTTTAGAAAAATCAAGCGGTGGTCGTGCGGGTGATCCACCTTCTATTGCACTTGCTCAACGTTTACGTGAATTAAAACTACCTGTTGGTCGTTTAAAAACTGGTACTCCACCACGTATTGATGCACGTTCGGTTGATTTTTCAGTCATGATTCCACAGCCGGGTGATTTCCCGTCTCCGGTCATGTCATTCATGGGTGATGCTTCTATGCACCCAGAACAAGTAAATTGTTATATCACGCATACAAATGAAAAAACTCACGACATTATTCGTGGTGGTTTAGATCGTTCACCAATGTATACCGGTGTTATTGAAGGTGTTGGTCCACGTTACTGCCCATCAATCGAAGATAAAATTCACCGTTTCGCTGATAAAGACTCGCATCAAGTATTTTTGGAACCAGAAGGTTTAGATACACACGAACTTTATCCAAATGGTATTTCGACTTCGCTTCCATTTGATGTGCAGTTTGAGCTTGTTCGCTCTATTCGTGGTATGGAAAATGCGCATATTTTGCGTCCAGGCTATGCGATTGAATACGATTATTTCAATCCGCAAGCTTTGAAATTCACCCTCGAAACTAAAGCGATTAATGGTCTATATTTTGCTGGCCAAATTAATGGTACGACAGGTTATGAAGAAGCAGGTGCTCAAGGTTTACTTGCTGGTTTAAATGCTGCGCGCCGTGCGTGGGAGCAAGAAGAGTGGACACCTAAGCGTGACCAAGCTTATATGGGTGTATTGGTTGATGACCTCATCACTTTAGGTACTAAAGAACCGTATCGTATGTTTACATCACGTGCGGAATACCGTTTGATGCTACGTGAAGACAATGCAGATCAGCGTTTAACGACTGTTGGTCGTGAACTTGGTTTGGTTGATGATATTCGTTGGGCTGCTTATTGTGAAAAAATGGAAGCGGTTGAGCGTGAAACCTCTCGTTTACAACATTTGTGGGCAGCACCAAATAACCCTATGGGTAAAAAATTCGTCGAGATGACGGGTGCTGACTTAAGTAAAGAATGTAGCGCAATTGATTTGCTTAAACGCCCTAATATTAGCTTTGGTCAAATTGCAGAACTTACGGGTTCTGAAGTTTCTGAGCAGGTTGGTGAGCAAATCGAGATTGCTGTGAAATACGAAGGTTATATTAACCGTCAGCATGAAGATGTGGCACAGTTAAAGCGTCTTGAAGAAACTAAAATTCCTACCGATTTTGACTATGACGTAGTGTCTGGTTTATCTCGCGAAATTACCCAGAAATTAAAAACAGTTCTTCCGGAAACATTAGCTCAAGCAAGCCGTATTCCTGGTGTTACACCAGCAGCTGTTCAGCTTGTAATGATCACAATTCGTAAAAACAATATGATTAAGAAAACAGCTTAATCATTTAAGTGTACAAAAAGCCCAGTTAAGACTGGGCTTTTTTATTTTCTGTTCAAAAAATATATGGAAACTTCCTAAGGAAGAAAATAGATTTCGCTTCCTTTTTTTCTTATTTCACATATTTCAGGTAGCCAGTTATATTAAATTCACGTTCAAACAAGAGGGCTTTAACCATGACAATGAAATCAATTCGCTACAATGGATATGAAATGGCATGCCAATGTTCATGTTCAAAATAGCGCAAAAGAAAGAGCAGATCAGTTTTGTAGGGGGAGAACAGGCTGATCTGAAACAACTATAAATATAAGAGCCAATATAAAATTAAGAAAATTATAATTCAAAATCTAAAGAGAACCTTATGGTTCTCTTTTTTATATCTATTTATTCTCAGATTCAATTTCTCGAACAGCGTTGTGTACTTGAATAGGTTCGATATGCAGTAATTTTTTGCCAAAACTACGTAGCCACCATACTAGTTGAGATGTAAAAGGTACTGTTGCGGTAACTTCTACAATATTTTCTTCAAGTGGAATGATAGTTTGGTCTTTACTTAACTGACTTTCATAGAAAGTTCTAGCAGTTTGCTCTGTCATAGTTAATGTGAGCTGGATTGATTCAGTTGGCTGTTTATAGTCCACTCTGAAGCCTAAAGCACCTGAATCAATATAATGATCAATATCAAAATTGACAGGATGCAGTGCTCGACTATCTAAGACTTTTGCTGATTTAAAACGGTGCAAGGCAAACGTTTGAACTTCAGTTTTGTCATGTCGTGTGCAAATCAAATAAATTACTGCACCTTTTTGTACCAAAGCCAAAGGGTTTAAAACATAAGTTTTATCTTCACCTTGATTTACTCGAGCTTGATAAATACATTCAATTTGTTTGTCTTGTAGCAATCCTTCATAAATTGCTTGTTGAGCAGCACGGTCGACTACAGGTGGGATAAGTGGTTGGCTTGCTGGTACGATGCGTACTCGGTTAATCCACTGTCTCACATTATTTTGTGTAGAGAGGCTGCGTTTAGCTAAATCAAACCACGGTCCCATCTCATCAAGAAGACTAGGTGGAAGCAAGTGTTTAAGATGCTCCTCAACCATCATAAAGGTTACTGCTTGAGAACTCGTCATGTGAGGTAAGCTCTGAATAGGCGCATCGGATTGCCACCGCCAGCCCTGAGGTACGGCCTTATTGCTTTCAATCGGAAAGCGCTGAGCAATTTGATTTAAATCACGCTGAATAGTCCTTAAACTGATATCAATACCTTCACGTTCAAGCATTTCTTGTAATTCCCGTGTTCCGATCCATTTACCGGTTGGAAGGCGAGACAAGATCTGCCATTGGCGATATAAACTATTCGAAGTTTCTTTTTCTATTACAGACATAAGCGTAATACATCTATATCCAATTGCTTTGGTGTCAACACAATAAAAAATCTTTACAGATTTAGCAAGTTTGTCAGATTCGGTTTACTGAACCTTTTACAATCGATGTTAAGATTTAGAAGAAGAAAGCTATAACAAAACACCGTAAAAATATTAAACATATATAAGTGGCACTGAAATTGCTTATTTAGAAATGAAATATAGATAAATGATAAGACGAGGTGGTTATGTCAGAACAAGAGCATGAATTACATATAGATAATGATTTTTTTATACAAGAGCAGACAACTACGGCACTCATTAACCAAACCTCTTTTTTAGAACATATTTCCGTACAAACCAATCTATTTGAACAGCTAAAATCAGAGTTTTTTAATGAGATGCTGGATGATGTGACATCGAATGGAGCGGCTTCTAAAAAAATTGAACAATGGTTGAGTATTCGTACTTTAGATGATTTAAAAGAATTAAATGCTCAAGCGAAGCAGCATTTTCTTTATCATGGAATTACTTTTAACGTATACGGTGATAAAGAAGGTACAGAGCGAACGATTCCTTTTGATTTAATTCCACGGGTAATTGAAAAAAAACAGTGGGAGAAAATAGCTTCGGGCTGTGCGCAGCGTGTTAAAGCATTAAATTATTTCTTAGATGATATTTATCATGGACAACATATTTTAAAAGAACAGCTTATTCCCGAAGATCAAATTATGGGGAATGAGGCTTTCCAACCCCACATGCTCAAACATGCTTTGAAAGGTAAAATTTATTCACAAATTAGTGGAATTGATATTATCCGTGATGGTGAAGGAGAGTTTTTTGTATTGGAGGATAATTTAAGAACACCTTCAGGTGTGTCTTACATGATCGAAAGTCGAAATATTAGCCAACAATTGATGCCGGAGCTATGTGCAGCCAATAATTTACAGGGAATTGAGCATTATCCAAAACTTTTAAAAGAAATATTGCAGGAGAACTCACCTGCGGACCAGCCTTTTGTGGTGGTACTGACACCGGGACGTTTTAACAGTGCTTTTTATGAGCATGCTTTTCTGGCACGTGAAATGGATGTGCCACTAGTTACAAATCGGGATTTATTTGTAGAAAATGATCAAGTTTTTGTCAAAACTATTCGTGGGCGTCAAAAAGTAGATGTGATTTACCGCCGTTTAGATGACGATTTTCTAGATCCTTTGGCATTTAGACCAGACAGTGCATTAGGTGTGGCAGGTCTTATGTCTGCTTATTTGCAAAAAAATGTGGTGATTGCAAATGCGCCTGGAACAGGGGTAGCTGATGATAAATCTATTTATCCTTACGTAGACCAAATGATTCAATACTATTTAGGCGAAACACCAATTCTAAAAAATGTACCTACTTATCAGTGCCGTAAAGATGAACATTTAGATTATGTGTTGTCTAATTTAGATCAATTGGTTGTTAAAGAAGCACAGGGTTCAGGTGGTTATGGCATGTTAATTGGGCCTAAAGCAAGCTCATGTGAAATTGATGACTTTAGAAAAAAATTGATCGCTACGCCTCATATGTACATTGCACAACCTACCTTAGCTTTATCTGTTGCTCCCACTTTAACGATAGGAGGGGTAGCTGAACGTCACATCGACTTACGTCCATTTGTATTGAGCTCACCTTATCGTACAGAAATAGTACCGGGTGGCTTAACACGTGTGGCGATGCAGGCTGGCTCTCTAGTTGTAAATTCGTCCCAAGGTGGCGGTATAAAAGATACATGGGTTGTCGAAACATTACATTCCTGATTGTGGGTTAAAGAGGAACTTTATGGTTTTACTCAATTCGAGTGCGCATCAAATATATTGGTTGGGTCGATATTTAATGCGAGTTAAATTCGCAGCCTCTCATTTACCCTTTACACAAGATGAGAAAGCAACAAAATTTGCAGCAGCATTTGGTTTGGTTATAGAAAATGCTGAATTACTAAATCACTATATGTTAGACAAGAAGCAAACATTTTCATTACTGAACCAGTTCATTATTGCTAAAGATAATATTCAGGGACTAAGAGGTATATTGTCATCAAAAGCTTATGCAGAATTAAATCATGTTATTAACACGCTTGAAGCTCAACCTGAAATCTTGAGAAAAGCTGTTGAACAATGTACTCAAATACTAGAAGCGGAAAATGAAGATGTTTGTTTATTTCTGCATTTAGGTCAAAAAATAGAGCAATTTGATATTGAGTTACGTTTTGGACAAGATTTATCAGCTCTTATTACTGAGCTAGATATTTTGGTGAAACGGCTTGCTGATTTAGGGTGGGAGAATATAGATCAAAATTGGCAAGTGCTGAAGCAGCAACTTACGTGGGACGCTTATTATACTTTTACGCAGCAGTTGGAAAATATGTTTGAGGTCTGATTATGAAATTGATGGTTAATCATCAAACGCATTATAGCTATACGGAAACTGCTCAAAACAGTATTCAGTATATTAAAATGATGCCTCAAACATCGCCGCATCAACATGTTATGAATTGGGCAATTAGCGTGCCGGGTGACAAAACGATTAAAAGGGACATATTTAACAATGTCTGGATGACGGCTAGTCAGCGCTATCAATACCAACATCTTACATTCATGGCTCAAGGGATTGTTGAGCTTCAAGATCTAGAGCTGGGTTGTGTAAATTTATCTACACCTACAAATTTGTTTTTGCAGATGACAGGTGCAACCCGATGTGATTCAGAAATGTTGGATTTTGCTAGAAATATTGTAGTAGTCAAAGATCGACAGCATATTGCATTATTAAGTGAATATATTTTGCAGAAAATACTTTATCAGCCTGAAAGTACTTCAGTTCAGACAACTGCAACTGAAGCCTTTCATGCGGGAGAAGGTGTATGCCAAGATCATGCTCATGTTTTAATTGCAATGTGTCGTGCGCTACAATTACCAGCACGTTATGTCTCTGGTTATCTATTTGATCAAAACTATCCGCACCTTGCCAGTCACGCTTGGGCGGAAGTATTTGTAGAAAATCAATGGTATTGTTTTGATGTAAGCAATCAGTTGTTTACACCCAAACATCATATCTACCTTGCAGTTGGCCGTGACTATCTCGATGTGGCACCTATTCGTGGTGTAAGAGAACAAGGTGGGGTTGAGAACATGATGTCTGTGGTTCAAGTGTTGGCATGTTGAATGTAAAGAGAATGAAATGACTTATTGTTGTGCGCTAAGATTGGAACAAGGTTTAGTGTTTATTAGTGACACGAGGACTAATGCAGGAGTTGACCATATTTCTGTGTTCCGAAAATTGCATACTTTCGGCGTTACCGGAGAACGTTTTATTGCTTTGCAAACAGCCGGTAATTTAGCCACAACACAAGCTGTTATAGGTCATTTGCAAAATGCGCTTACTTTACAGCAAGAGCCTAATTTATATAGTGTTAATACGATGTTTGAGGCAGCAGAACTGATTGGTAAAACTTTAAAAGCAGTTTTAGAGGATATTAGTTCGGACACCCAAGAACAAATGAATTATGCCTGTAGTATTTTGGTGGGTGGACAGATTAAAGGTGGTGACATGCAACTTTATAATGTCTATCCACAAGGCAATTTTATTTGTGCAACAACAGATACGCCTTATTTTCAAATTGGTGAAAGTAAATATGGCAAACCGATTCTGGACCGAGCTTTATATTATGCAATGCCATTAGATGATGCATTACGTTGTAGCTTAATTTCTTTTGATTCAACTTTACGTTCAAATGTTTCTGTTGGTTTACCACTGGATGCATTGATTTATATGAAAGATAGCTTTGTAATTCCGATGGGAAAACGAATTACAGAAGATGATCCTTATTTTTCACAAATCAGTCGGCAATGGTCGGATACTCTACGCCGTGGCTTACAGGAAATGCCAAAACCGACTGATGACTACTGGCGATAAAATTTTGAGTACATATATAAAAAAATCCAAGCATGCTTGGATTTTTTTTAATTTTATTATTTAACTGCTTTTACGAGTGGGGCGATTGCTTAGGCGACAGAGTAATTCATATCCTATCGTTCCGTTTGCATCCGCAACATCATCCACTAAACGGTGTGCACCCCAAAGTTCGACTGGCGTACCTAATTTTACTTGCATACCTGTTACATCGATTGCAAGCATATCCATACTCACTCGGCCTACAACTGCACAGAGCTGTTTATCAATCGCGACATAGTTCTGTTTAATATAAGCTCGTGGATAACCATCACCATAACCTATAGAAACAATCGCGATATCCATTGCTTGCTTTGCACAAAAAGTGGAGCCATAACCAACATGCTCATTAGTCTGAATATGGTTGAGTGCAATGACTTCTGCTGAAAAAGTCATGACTGGTTTTAAGTCAAGACCATGAATTGTCTTATCAGCAAAAGGTGAGGCGCCGTAAAGCATAATACCCGGACGAACATAATCAAAATGTAATTCTGGCCATTTATAAATAGCAGCAGAGTTACAGCAAGATGCTAAAACTGGATCACAAGCTTGTTTAACTTGTAAAAATTGTTGCTTTTGTTGTTCGTTAAGCGGGTGGTCTACATCTGCATTTGCGAAATGCATCGCCAGCACACAGGTAAATCCTTCGGCTTTTAATTTTTTAATAACTTCAATAATTTCAGTAACTTTAAAGCCTAGACGGTTCATGCCGCTATTAAGCTTAACCCAGACTTTTAAACCTTGAGCGATGTATTTTTGCTTATATTTAATTAACCATTCAAATTGTTGTTGATGGTGAATCACACATTCAAATTTTTGTTCAATTGCAATTGGCATTTCATCTTCAGAAAATACCCCTTCAATTAAAGTAACAGGTTGTTGAAATCCGAGTTCACGAATTTCTAAACCTTCTTGTAGGCAGGCGACACCAAAGGCATCTGAGGCATTTAAGGCTGCTAAACAGTCTTTGATTCCATGTCCATAAGCATTGGCTTTCACCATACTTACAATTTTTGAATTTACTGCGAGTTGTTTGACACGGTTTAAATTATATTGAAGTGCATTGCGATCAATATAAACTGTTGCTTGGCGCACCCTCATTTACTCCTTTGGGCTAGAGATAGAGTTTATTCTTCATCATCATATTGGCTGTAATACTCAGGAGAGAGATTACTAAATCGAGTATATTGACCTTCAAAGGCAAGACGGACTGAACCAATCGGACCGTTACGCTGCTTACCAATAATAATTTCTGCGGTACCAGCTTCTTTCGACTCTTTGTTATAAACCTCATCACGGTAAATAAACATAATTAAGTCGGCATCCTGCTCGATCGCACCAGATTCACGTAAGTCGGACATTACTGGGCGTTTATTTGGACGGTTTTCCAGACTTCGGTTGAGCTGGGAAAGTGCGATAACTGGGCATTGCATTTCTTTTGCTAATGCTTTCAAACTACGTGAAATTTCTGAAATCTCACCTACACGGTTATCACCCATGCCAGGAACTTTCATCAGCTGCAAGTAATCGACCATGATACAACCAATTTTTCCATCATGCATTTTGGCAACGCGTCGAGCACGGGCACGAAGTTCCGTTGGAGGCAGGGCAGATGAGTCATCAATATACAAATGCATTTGTTGGAGTTGTAAAATGGTACCAGTCACCTTGGTCCATTCATCTGCATCTAAGTTACCCGAGCGTAAATGTCCTTGGTGAACTTTACCCATTGCAGAAATAAGACGCATCGCAATCGAGTCTGCTGGCATCTCCATTGAAAATACTAAAGCGGGTAACTTGTTATATTGCAAAACACTTTCAACCAAATTCATGGCAAAAGTAGTTTTACCCATCGATGGACGTGCAGCAACAATAATTAAGTCACCAGGCTGCATACCTGATGTTTTGTTATCAAGTTCTAAGAAGCCTGTGGTTAAACCTGTAATATTGCCATCTAGTTTTGAGAGTTCATCAAGTTTACTAATTACATCAGCAGTAACAGAGCTAATAGATTTGGGACCTGCATCCTTTTTATTGTTATTGTGCTGTTCTGCTAAAGAGAAAATACTCGTTTCGGCCAAGTCTAGAATTTCACTAACGCCACGACCTTTTGTGTCATAAGCATTTTGTAAAATTTCAGTACTGACTTTAATCATGCTGCGAAGTGTAGAGAACTCTTTAATTTTACTGGCATACGTTTCTAAGTTATAGAAACTTGATGGCGAATCAGCCATAAGCTGCATTAAATACTCTTCGCCACCAATTGCATCGAGTAAATTTTGTTTTAATAGCCAGTCACTTACTAATACAGCATCATAAGGAGAGTTTTCTTGTGCTAGTTTCTCAATGGCACGATAGATATATTTGTGACGTGTTGCATAAAAATCATTTTCTTTTAATAAGTCGCTGACTTGCTCAAAAGATTCAGCAACTGTCATTAAGGCCGCAAGAACAGCCTGCTCAATGGCTAAATTGTGTGGGGGAGTGCGAAACTCTTTAAGTTGGCCTGATTCACTCGTCTTATTTTCTGTTGGAGATGAAAGAGTTAAAGAAGTGGCATTCGCCTGAGACATAATTAGACCTGATGATAAAGAAAGATGTACGCAAATAGCCTGTGAGGCCGAGAACTATCTTAAAACAAAATGAAATAAACTACCTAATTAAAAAACCAATTAAACTAAAGAACTGATCAGGAATTAATATATCTTATTTTAAAAATAGGGCACATAAAAAAAGAGCATGCAAAAGCATGCTCTTTTTTTGATGAGAAATTACTCAGATACGATAGTAACGAGAACTTCTGCAACAACATCATGATGCAATTGGATTGCGATGTTGAATTCACCAGTGTGACGAAGCGCACCATTCGGTAAACGAACTTCTGCACGGTCAACTGTAAGACCAGCATTCGTTAAAGCGTCAGCGATGTCACGAGTACCGATAGAACCGAAGAGTTTACCTTCGTCACCAGCTTTAGCAGTGATAACGATGTTAACTTCATTCAATTGTTCAGCACGTGCTTGAGCAGCAGCTAAAATTTCAGCTTCTTGCTTTTCAAGTTCAGCGCGACGAGCTTCGAAAGCAGCAGTGTTAGCTTCAGTAGCTGCAACTGCTTTACCTTGAGGGATAAGGAAGTTACGGCCGTAACCAGCTTTAACTGATACTTTATCGCCTAATTTACCAAGGTTTTTAATGCGTTGTAATAAGATAACGTCCACAGATCACCTCACTTATGGTTGTCAGTGTACGGAATCAAAGACAAGTAGCGAGCTTGCTTGATAGCAAGAGCTAATTGACGTTGATAACGAGCTTTAGTACCAGTGATACGGCTAGGAACAATCTTGCCGTTTTCAGTGATGTACTGTTTTAAAGTATCGATATCTTTGTAGTCGATGTACACAACATTCTCAGCTGTAAAGCGGCAGAACTTGCGACGACGGTAAAAACGTGCCATTGATGTTCTCCTTATTCAGCGTCTTGAGCAACTTGCTGTGCTTCTTCACGTTGAGCTTTACGCGCACGCTTTTCTTCAGCACTTTTAGCAAGCAATGACTCTTCAGTGATTGCGTGTTCACGACGAATGATAAGGTTACGAATGATCGCGTCATTATAACGGAACAATTCTTCTAACTCATCAAGTGTAGTTTGACCACACTCAACATTCATAAGAATGTAGTGTGCTTTGTGAATTTTGTTAATTGGGTAAGCCAATTGACGGCGGCCCCAATCTTCTAAACGGTGAATTTGACCTTCAGCTTCTTTGATCTGAGAGATATAGCGTTCAACCATACCTACAACTTGATCGCTTTGATCTGGGTGTACTAAAAGTACGATTTCGTAATGACGCATTGTCAGCTCCTTACGGTTTAAACAGCCCCTAATGAATAAAAAATTAGAAGCAAGGAGTCATAACTTAAAAGTTATGTCGCAAAATTTGCGAAGGCTGAATTATAAGTAAAAGTTCGACTAAAAACAAATCTTTTGATGAGAAAAGTAAAACTTCGTTACTATCGAGGAGGAAATCCTCCCTTATTTAAAAGAGAGGAAGATTTGGAGCAGGGGATTGATAGGTAAAGCTAAAGCTCAAACTTAACAGGGTAATTAATATGACCGAGTAAAGGAAAAAACGTTTAGCCCAAAGTTGGTCATTTTCAGCTTTAAAGCCAATAATTGATAAATAGAACCAATATGCTGTTAATGCATTAAAGGTTACTAGAAAAAATATATTGGTATAGCCAAAACAATATAAACCATTCAATACGGCTGCAAACAACACAATATAAATGACACACTCTACTTTCGTGCGATAAATAGAACGTGCAACAGGCAGAATGGGGATTCCCGCATTTTTGTAATCGTCAAAACGATAAATAGCAATTGCCCATGAATGTGGCATTTGCCATAGCGCGTAAGCTAAAAACAAAAGTAAAGCGGCTACATCAAAATGATGAGTTACTGCTGTATAACCAATAACAGGAGGGCTCGCTCCGGAAATACTACCAATGACGGTTTGATGGATTGAGGTACGTTTTGTCCACAAACTATAAAAACCGACATAGACAACAAAACCAATCATTGCAAACAAGAAAGCATAAGCATTTACACCGAACCACAAAATACTAAAACCGATAAGTCCAAGAACAAATGCATATATAAGTGCAACAGTAGGAGAGATGGTTTTTTTGACTAATGCACGGTTTTGCGTGCGCTGCATTTTTGTGTCGATGTCTTGGTCTATCACATTATTTACAACACAACCAGAAGCGACAACTAAAGTTGTTCCAAGTAAGGTGAGTAGTAATAATAAGATGTCTATAGAGCCTTGGGCGGCTAAGAAAAAGCCGCCCAAGGTGGTAATGAAATTACCGAAGAGAATTCCTGGTTTAGTCAGGAATAGATATTTTTTCAACATGACAATCAGTTTAGATCATCATATTGTAGTGAAGGTAATTCATAATCCACACAGAACCGATTAAAAGCACAGCGATACATAAGATTGTGTAGATGAATGCAATCATATTCCAGCGTTGTTCAGATGATGTATTCATGTGTAGGAAGTACACAAGTTGTACAAGAACCTGAGCAACAGCAGCGATAGCAATTACTGTAACTAAAATTCCACGACTGAAACCACCCGCCATCACCATCCCGAACGGGATGATGGTGAGGATAACAGAAAGGATAAATCCAACAGTGTATTGCTTAAAGTTACCGTGTGACGCACCTGCAGCATTATGGTCATGACTACTCATTAGAGAACTCCCAGTAAGTAAACGACGCTGAATACACAGATCCAAACGATGTCAAGGAAGTGCCAGAACAAGCTTAAGCAAGCTAGACGACGTGTATTCGGTAATGTCAAACCTTTAGTTTTGATTTGATACATTAATACCAACATCCACACTAAACCAGAAGTTACGTGGATACCGTGTGTACCAACCAAAGTAAAGAACGATGATAAGAATGCACTGTGAGTTGGACCATGACCTTCTTCTACAAGGTGATGGAACTCATAAAGCTCCATTCCAATGAACGTTGCACCAAAAAGGAATGTAATAAATAACCAAGTGATAACTTGATTTACATTCTTTTTATAAGATGCAAGTACAGCAAAACCGAAAGTTACCGATGAAATCAATAAGGCAAATGTTTCAGTTAAAACGTAGCCTAATGAATCATGGAACAGGTCATATGCACTTGGAGTTCCTGGTGGAATATGACTGCTTAATACAGCGAACGCAATGAAGAGTGATCCGAAAAGAATCAAGTCACTCATCAAGTATGTCCAGAAACCAAAGACCGTTAAGTCGGTATCATCATGCTCATGATGACCATCGTGGCCGTGGTTGTCGTGATGAAGTACTTCAGCCATTTCCTTAGTCCTTCTTCAAGTGTTTTTCAAGTAAAGCATAGCGTTCGTTTTCAATACGCTCAACTTCAGCAGCAGGAACGTAGTAATCAACATTCTTAGTGAATGAGCTTACGATCAAGCTAACAACAGCTGAAACGAATGAAACAACAACGAGCCACCAAATATGCCAGATGAGTGCAAAGCCAAGAAGAGTAATGAACATTGCAATGACAAAACCAGCAGCACGATCAGTCGGCATGTGGATGTCTTCATATTTAGTGTTACGTGCGTATGCTACACCATTTTCTTTGTCAGTCCAGAAACGGTCAATACCGCTTGCATCTGGTTCATGCGCAAAGTTATAGAACGGAGCAGGGGAAGAAGTCGCCCATTCAAGCGTACGTGCATCCCATGGATCGCCTGTAAGGTCCATGTTGTCTTTGCGTTGTAAGAAACCAACAATGATTTGCATTAAGAAACATGCAATACCAATCGCAACGAGAACAGCACCGAATAATGCAATTGCAAGGTAAGGATCCCATTCTGGGTTGTCATATGTATTCAAACGACGAGTCATACCCATGAAACCAAGGATATAAAGTGGCATGAATGCAAAATAGAAACCGAAGAACCAGAACCAGAACGCAGCTTTACCCCATGCTTCATTGAGCTTCCAACCAAACATTTTTGGCCAGTAGTAAATGATGCCGGCAAACATACCAAACACCACACCACCGATAATTACGTTATGGAAGTGAGCGATCAAGAATAATGAGTTGTGTACAAGGAAGTCCGCAGGTGGAACAGCCATAAGTACACCAGTTAAACCACCGATACCAAATGTAATAAGGAAGCCAAGCGTCCACAACATTGGAGTAGTAAAGGTGATGCGACCTTTATACATGGTGAATAACCAAGAGAAGATTTTCACACCAGTAGGAATCGCAATAACCATGGTCATGATACCGAAGAACGCGTTAACGTTCGCACCAGCACCCATGGTAAAGAAGTGGTGAAGCCATACAACGAACGCAAGAACTGTAATCGCGATAGTTGCATACACCATAGACTTGTAACCGAACAACGCTTTACGAGAGAAGGTTGCAACGATTTCTGAGTATAGACCAAATGCTGGTAATACTAAGATATATACTTCAGGGTGACCCCATGTCCAGATCAAGTTCACATAAAGCATTGGGCTACCGCCAAGCTCATTTGTGAAGAAATGGAAACCGAAGTAACGGTCTAGAGTTAACATTGCAAGTGTACCTGTTAATACAGGGAACGATGCAATGATTAATACAGCCGTACAAAGTGAAGTCCACGTGAAAATAGGCATGTCCATTAATTTCATGCCAGGTGCGCGCATTTTGATGATGGTAACGAAGAAGTTAACACCAGATAAAAGCGTACCTAGACCAGAAACCTGAAGTGCCCAGATATAGTAGTCAACACCTACACCAGGAGAATATTGAATGCCAGACAGAGGAGGGTAAGCCATCCAACCAGTCGCAGCAAATTCACCTAATACAAGTGAAAGCATCATCAAACCAGCAGCACCAGCGAATAACCAGAAGCTTAAAGAGTTCAATAATGGGAATGCAACGTCACGAGCACCAATCTGTAATGGTACAGAGATGTTCATCATACCAACAACAAGACCCATTGCTACGAAGAAGATCATGATTACACCGTGTGCGGTGAAGATCTGGTCGTAATGGTCTGGATGTAGATAACCTTCGCCGCCGCCTTTAGCGAGGAAAAGCTGTAGACGCATCATAATTGCATCGGCGAAACCACGCAAAAGCATGACCACAGATACAAGAATGTACATGATACCAATTTTTTTATGGTCTACCGTAATAAACCACTCATTCCACAAGTATCCCCATTTTTTGAAATAGGTGATACCGCCAAGCACAACAATTGCACCAAGTGCCATAAGGACCATGGTGACAAGCACGATTGGCTCTGTCGGGATAGAGTCCCAACCCAGTTTACCAAAAATCATATCCATGTCTTATTCCCCTTGAGCAGCGTGTTCAGCTGTTGCATGCGCAGCAGAGTGGTCAACACCATGATAATTACTCATGTAATGGTTGATAATTGTTTCAAACAATTGTGGTTCAACTGAAGAGTAATAAGTCACAGGGTGTGGCTTAGTCGGGAACGGTTTCATAGCTTCAGCTTTAGCAAGCGCTTCTTGATCACCAGCAGCTTTAGCACGATTTACTAAATGCTCGATCTGGTGCTTAGAACGGTCACCATCACGTAAGGTTGCTAATTCAGCTTGGTCAAGCGTAGTTTTTTGAACTGCTTCTGGATTAATAGTAGAACCATTACCCGCTTTTACAGCTGCTACCCATTCGTTGAACTGTTGCTCTGTAACACTATGCGCCTTGAAACGCATTTGAGAGAAACCGTAACCTGAGTAGTTAGAAGAGAAACCACGATATACGCCAGTTTCATTTGCTAACAAATGAAGGTGAGTTTGCATACCTGCCATTGCATAAATCTGGCCGCCTAACTGTGGAATGAAGAATGAGTTCATTGTAAAGTTAGAGGTGATTTTAAAGCTTAACGGAGTTTTTTCAGGGAAACGTACTTCGTTAACAGTTGCAATGTTTTGTTCAGGATAAATGAAGATCCACTTAAACTGTTCTGCAACAACTTGAATAGTTAAAGGAGCTTTATCTGATTCTAAAGGACGGTATGGGTCATACTTGTGGGAACCCCACCAAGTTAACCAAGCTAGAATACCAATAATAATGACAGGGATACCCCATACTACAACTTCAATTGTAGTTGAGTGTGCCCATGTAGGTTTATAGTCTGCATCTTTATTTGACGCGCGATATTTCCAACCAAACCATAATGCCATGATGATTGAAGGAATCACCACAAGTAACATTAAATAGATCGCAGTCATCATAAGGTCACTTTGACCTTGACCAACTGGACCTTTAGAGTTTAGAAGTACCATATCACCACCACACCCAGTCAAAAGTGCGGCAAGCGTTGATAAAGACAATACAGCTAAAATCGTTTGTCTCATTTTACAACCTCGGTGAAGAGTCCCATTCCCTAATTAAATATGGGATAGCGATTAAAGTGTCGCATGATTGAGAACGCTAATCCTTAAATTTAGACTTCTCAATTATATGACACCGCTACGTTGTAGGGCATTATGCCTCATATCGACAAACTAAGCTATACATAAAGTAGTCTGAAATAATTGTTTTAAAACCCGATTTTTTTTGTAGGGTATCCAATCTATATGGAGCTTTTATTTAAATATCAACTCTCTATAGAAAAAAGGAGGCGAGGTGCCTCCTTTTTTTTTAGACCTTAAATGAATGAGTCATTCACTATCATTTGATCACTTTTGTTCTTGCAATTTTGTCATGTAGTGCCTGTCTCTTTTGCCCTAATGCAAAAGCGTAGTCAATAATTGTACTAATAGGCATAAACAACAAGTTGAGTATGATGAAAACAATACTTCTTAATAAGAAGATGCGAGTTAAATTAACTTTACCATTGCTCTCGGCATCTACAATTTTAATTCCAACAATTTTCTTACCTATACTTTGCCCATATTTTGTTAAAAGAAAGGCTTGAATTGCAAGCATGATTACGACGTAAACAAGCATAGAATGCCAAGCTTCAATAGGAATTAAAGTAAAAAGTTGATGTTGTAGCTCTGCTGCTTTAGTTGAAGCAACTTCAGCTGATTGCATTTGTTTTTGCAATTCAAATAATTGCTTATACTGAGATTCATTAAAGAAAAAAGACGGAATTGCGGCTATTGGTAACCAAAGCAATAAGTCAATAATTTTTGCCAAAGCTCGAGATGGAATAGAGGCAAGTTCGTGAATTTTAGGTTCTACACGAATTTGACGAATAGTTTCGTTAGGTGAGCTGTTTGTGTTTATGACAGGTGCAGAATAACCGATAGGTTGATATACAAGTTTACCTTGGGTTAATTCTCCTAAAGCTTTCCATTCTGTCATGCCTTCATGCCAAGCTAAATCAGTTAACAAAATTTGTTGGCTAGCCAACATTTGATTTACTTGTTCTAAGGTGTAAGGCCCAGCTTGTTGATTATTACGTGCCAAGTAAATTTGCATAAATAAAAATTCTCTATTCTAAAGATGAAAAAAGACCCACGGATGGGCCTTTTTTTATAACATATTAGATTTGCTTGATTTTTTCTTCAGCAAGGAAGAACCATGTATCTAAAACTGAGTCTGGATTAAGAGAAACAGACTCAATACCTTGTTCCATTAACCATTTTGCAAGATCTGGATGGTCTGAAGGACCTTGACCACAGATGCCTACATATTTGCCCGCTTTACGGCACGCATGAATTGCCATTGAAAGAAGTGCTTTAACTGCTGCATCACGCTCGTCAAATAGGTGTGAAACAATACCTGAGTCACGGTCAAGACCTAGGGTTAACTGAGTTAAGTCATTCGAACCAATAGAGAAGCCATCAAAATGCTCTAGGAACTGTTCAGCTAACAAAGCGTTAGTTGGTAATTCACACATCATGATTACTTTTAAGCCATTCTCACCGCGTCTCAAACCATTTTGTGCAAGTAACTCAATAACGCGTTTTGCTTCAGATACAGTACGTACAAAAGGAATCATGATTTGAATATTGGTTAAACCCATTTCATCACGAGCTTTTTTAAGTGCACGGCATTCTAATTCGAAACAGTCACGGAAGTTATCAGATACATAACGGCTTGCACCACGGAAACCTAGCATCGGGTTTTCTTCTTCAGGCTCGTATAACTTACCGCCAATCAAGTTTGCATATTCATTTGATTTGAAGTCAGACATACGAACGATAACAGGCTTGTCACCGAATGCAGCAGCAAGAGTCGCAATACCTTCAACCAATTTTTCAACATAGAAATCTACTGGTGAAGCATAACCCGCAGTACGAGTTAGAACCGCAGCACGAGTTTCACGCGGTAGGCTATCAATGTTGAGTAGGGCTTTAGGATGCACGCCGATCATACGGTTAATAATGAACTCAAGACGAGCAAGACCAATACCTTCATTTGGAATTTGAGCAAAGTCAAACGCGCGGTCAGGGTTACCTACGTTCATCATAATTTTGAACGATAGCTTAGGCATAGATTCAATTGAGTTACGTTGAACTTCAAAATCTAAAGCACCTTCGTAAATGAAGCCAGTGTCACCCTCAGCACAAGAAACAGTTACTTCTTGACCATCAGTCAATACTTCTGTTGCGTTACCACAGCCTACAATAGCAGGTACACCAAGTTCACGTGCAATAATTGCCGCGTGACATGTACGACCACCGCGGTTAGTAATAATTGCCGCCGCACGCTTCATTACCGGTTCCCAATCAGGATCGGTCATATCTGATACAAGAACGTCGCCTTCTTGAACTTTGTCCATTTCTTTAATTGAATTAATGATACGGACTTTACCAGAACCAATACGTTGACCAATTGAACGGCCTTCACAAAGAACAGTACCTCTTTGTTTAAGAAGGTAGCGCTCCATTGTGCCTACATTTTGACGGCTTTTTACTGTTTCAGGGCGAGCTTGAACAATGTAAATTTGACCATCATCGCCATCTTTTGCCCATTCGATATCCATTGGCGCACCGTAATGCTGCTCAATAATAAGCGCTTGTTTAGCTAGCTCTTGTAACTCATGATCATTTAAAGCAAATTGTTGGCGCTCTTGTTTTTCAACATCAACAACAACAACTGATTTACCAGCAGAACCTTCTTCACCATAAATCATTTTCTGGTGTTTTGAACCAAGGTTACGGCGTAAAACTGAATGTCTACCAGCATTTAATAGTGGTTTAGATAAGTAAAATTCGTCTGGGTTAACTGCACCCTGTACAACCATTTCACCTAAACCATAAGATGCTGTAATAAATACAACTTCGCGGAAACCAGACTCAGTATCAAGTGTAAACATTACACCCGCAGCGCCAGTTTCTGAGCGAACCATACGCTGAACACCTGCAGAAAGTGCAACAACGTCATGGTCAAAACCTTGGTGTACACGGTAAGAAATCGCGCGGTCATTATATAAAGAAGCAAATACTTCTTTAATCGCAATAAGAACGTTATCAATACCGCGAATATTCAAGAAAGTTTCTTGCTGACCTGCGAATGAAGCATCTGGTAAATCTTCAGCAGTTGCAGATGAACGAACGGCAACCGCGATTTCTGGGTTGCCGTTAGAAAGAGTTGTAAAAGCGGCGCGAATTTCTTGTTCTAGGGCTGCAGTGAGTGGAGTCTCTACAATCCATTGACGAATTTTAGCGCCTGTTTCTGCAAGAGCATTTACGTCATCGACGTTGAGTTGAGCAAGTTCTGCTTGAATTCGAGCGTTAAGACCGCTTTGATCTAAGAACTCACGATAGGCATCAGCAGTAGTTGCAAAACCGCCAGGTACCGATACACCAGCATTTGATAAATGGCTGATCATTTCACCCAAAGATGAGTTTTTCCCACCTACGAGTTCGACATCGTGTTTCCCTAATTTTTCTAGACCGATTACGCGCGCTTCCAAAGTTTTCACTCCACTTTTGCAGTATTAATGTCTATCTTGGCATGAAATTATAAAAATAAAGTGCTTAGTTGAGAATTATACTAAGCGACAGTCATGTAAGATCAGTTTACTATAAAGATTATATAGCACTAAGACAAATGTTTAAGGAGAATTTTAATGTCAGAAAGTAAACAGTTTAGACGGAGCGTTTTTTTTATTTCTGATGGAACTGCAATTACTGCCGAGACTCTTGGACATTCGTTATTAGCACAATTTCCCAATGTTGATTTTGATATTCATATCATGCCGTATATTACAACTGAAGAAGCGGCAATGGATGTTGTGATTGAAATTAATAGATGTCAAACCAAAGATGGTTGTCTACCTTTAGTCTTTGACACTTTAGTTGATCCACACGTACGAGAAATCATTAATACCGCTAAAGCAGTTAATCTTGATGTGTTTGAAGGTTTAATCAGCAAATTAGAACAAGAGTTAGGTACGCCTCCTACGACATTAGTTGGGCAGACACATGCCGTAACCGATTCTGAATCTTATAAAGCTCGTATTGATGCTGTTCATTTTGCGCTTGATAATGATGATGGAGCGCGTACTCGTCATTATGATAAAGCGGATTTAATCTTAATTGGCGTTTCTCGTTCGGGTAAAACTCCAACTTCTATTTACTTATCTCTTCAATTCGGTATCCGTGTTGCAAACTATCCTTTAACAGAAGAAGATTTGGATGATAACCGTTTGCCAGCAGTACTAAGACCGCATCGCAGTAAATTGTTTGGTTTAATGATTGATGCTGAGCGATTAGTTGCGATTCGCAGTGAGCGTAAGGCAAATAGTCGCTATGCAAGTTTTAGTCAATGCCAAATGGAACTTAGAGCAATTGAAGGAATCTATATTTCAGAAGGGATTAAATATTTAAACGTGACGGAAATGTCGATTGAAGAAATTTCAACGCGCGTTTTACAAATGACAGGATTAAAACGTCGTATTGGTTAATTTAGTCAAACCTTTATTTTAACCATTCAATTTATATATTTATTTGTGATTAAATTGAATGGTTTTAAATATAAAACATGAGAAAAATAAAAGTTTTAAATATAAAACAAAAAGTTATTAAAACGTTTTTATTGGTTATCAGCCTGTAAGGTTTTTATAATCCAATTGTGAAATAAAATAAGAGTATTGAAAAGAAATGTATATATTTGAGTAAGTTTAAAAATTCTAATTAATTAATTTTTCTAAATATTTTTAAAAATCATGTAAAAATACATTAAATACTTAAAAATGATAAATAGATCACACTATTTTTGTATTGTGTGATTGGTTTTTGATTTTAATTATACTTTCCCACCTCGATATGGGACTATCCGATTATCAAAATGCTAAAAAAATGTGTTTTTTCATTGGTATATATCTTGCCACTTAATTTATATGCCGCTCAAGTGGATGAATTGCGAGAGCAAGCTATTCACACATACAAAACTGGACAAACTCACCAAGCAATATTGCAACTGGATCAATTGCTAAAAACCTATCCGCAAGATCAAAAATTGCTAGCTGATTATTTAGTTGTAATGTCAAATGAAAAAAAAGATCTAGTAACTTTTTCTCAGCATTTAGCGAATATTAATTTAGCTAATTTTCCAGAATATGGACAGCTACCTTTAATACGTAATTTACGTGATTTTAAACACTTTAAAGATGCGATTGCTTGGTCAAATAAATTTAATATTCAAAAGACCCCTGATGGACAGATTTTGCTGGCAGTTTTATATGCTGAAGCTAAAGATGTTGTAAATGGCAAAGCACAGTTAACAAAGATTAATACTAAAAATCTGAAGACTGATCAACTTGTACAAATCGCCTATGCATATCGACTCATCAATTCGCCTGTAGATGCTTTATCTGTAATTGAACAAGCATATAAGCAGCAGCCGAAGTCTTTTGCAGTTTTACAAGAATATAGTTATGACTTAGCGGCTGTGGGGGCTTATAACAAGGCTCAGCAGTTATTGCTTGTCAGCGATAAAAATCCACAAACAGAATCGTTGCAACACTGGCTACAAGTCAGTGAATTTTCTCAACGTGTAAATAACGCAATTACTCGTTATAAATATTTGAATCGGGAAGGCATGGCAGATAGTGAAGCTTTTGCTGAGCTTGATGCTGTGTTAAAGCAAGGCGAGCAAATGCAGCCTTTGATTCAACCGTCAGATCCTAATTATTTAAGATTCCATTATGACTATATATATGCATTAGATTTCCGCGGACGTAGCCGTACGGTATTAGATCAATTTACTAAATTAAATGTACCTCTAGAAAAACTACCTGCCTATATTCGTCATGCAATAGCTGATAGCTATTTGGCTGAAAGACAGCCGCAACAAGCTGAGCTTGCTTTTAAAACCTTACTGACTGAAAAAAACTATTCAGATATGACGGTATATACCGGACTGTATTACTCATATATTGAACAAGAAAAATATAAACAAGCTGAACAACTTTTAAGTGATGCTGATCGGTTAATCCCTACGTATAAATATAGTCAAGCCAAAGGGGTGGATAAATCGAGCCACCCTGATCGTGATGATTATATTGCTTTACAAGGTATGCATTTAGCTTATGCAAATCATTTGGATCAATCAGAAAAACATTTCCAGAAACAAGTAGATCTTGCACCTGCCAACGAAGGTTTAATTAATAATTTAGCTCGTGTTGAGCGTTGGAGAGATAAACCTTTACAGTCCAAACAAACAATTGATCGTTTAAATGGCTTAACACCAGTTGCTAAAGATACTCGAATTAACCAGATGCAAAATGCTCAGGCGTTAGGGGATATTCCTGAGTGGCGCAAAAGCACAGAAACTCTTTTGCAATATTATCCTGAAGATAGCGGTGTAGTTAAAAGTCGAAAAGAGTTAGACGATCGTGATAGAGCAATCATCTCGCACTCAACAACTTGGGGCCAAAGTAAAGCAGAGAATAGCGATTCTGTGAGTGGGCAAAATGGTTTAAAAGACCGTGAAATGGAAACTCGTCTTAATAGCCCGTGGATTAAAGATAATTATCGTCTATTTGCTTGGCATCAAGATCGTTTCGGAGAATATCGTTTTGGTGATGTGCATGACCAACGTTATGGCGTCGGTGCTGAGTGGCAAGCAAACCGTAAGGCATTGTCGGCAATTTTTTCGCAAAGTACAGATGGCGGGCAAGCAGGTATTCGTGTTGATTGGTCGCAATGGCTAAATGATCACTGGCAATATCAATTGCAATATGACAGTCAGGCTAATATTCCTCTGCAAGCAATTGATGCTGGTGAGGATGGACACGCTTACCGTGCTGCTTTGACATGGCAAAAAGATGAGTCACGCCAAATTGGGGCAAGTTACGGTTTAACTGATATTAGTGATGGTAATAAACAACAAGAATTTTCGACTTTTTGGCGCGAACGATTATTTGATGCGCCGCATCATATCACCTACGGAACCGTTCGTGGATTTTATGGCAGCAATAGTCAAGATCAGACCGCATATTTTAGTCCCAGCAATCATTACAGTGCAGAGTTAAATTTAAGTCATGACTGGGTCACTTGGCGAGAATATGAACGCTCATTTAAACAGCATTTTGAGGCTGGAGTCGGACTTTATAAACAAGCAGATTACTCAGCTCGACCCACATATTCTTTGCAATATCAACATCAATGGCAGCTCTCACGGACCTGGCAACTTAATTATGGCATTGGTTGGCAATATCATCCATACGATGGTCATGATGAACAACATACCTATGGTATTTTCGGATTTGAAGGGCGTTTTTAATGAATAATATGAAGTTAAAAATGTTGAGCTGTGTGTTTGCTTCAACATTATTACCCGTACAGTTTTCTCATGCCCGCATTGAAACTGAACTACCCAAAAATCATACGGTTTCTTTAACTTTTCATGATGTACGAGATGACGTCCTAAAGGAAGGTGACCGCGATGTTTATGCGATTCAGACCAATAATCTGGCGCAGTTTCTCGATTGGCTCAGTCAGTCGGACTGGAAACCGATTCGTCTGAAAGACATTGAAGAGGCTCGTAAGCAAGGTAAAGAATTACCTCATAACTCTATTCTACTTACCTTCGATGATGGTGCATTGAGCAGTTATAGCCGAGTATTTCCTTTACTTAAGCAATATAAAATCCCAGCAGTTTTTGCTCTTCCAACCAGTTGGTTAAATGGCAATACTCAGGCAGGTTATGAAGCGTATGGGCTGGGTAACTTGGTGAACTGGACTCAAGTTCGTGAAATGCAAGCATCGGGCTTAGCTGAGTTTGCAAGCCATAGTGATGATTTGCATCATGGTGTATTGGCCAATCCTCAAGGCAATGAGCAACCGGCTGCAACTTCTTATGCCTATTTAAAATCGCAAGCACGTTATGAAACAGATGCAGAATATCAACAACGTATTTTGCAGGATTTGAAAAAATCCTACGCCATTTTTAAAAAAGAAGTTGGTGTTAACCCGAAAGCGATTATTTGGCCTTATGGTGCTGTGAATGAGCAACTGGAAAAACTAGCGCAGCAAGCAGGTTTTGATTTTTCTTTCAGTTTGGGCCGTGATGGTATGAATCGGGTGAGTGATTCAACATTTAAGCGAAGCTTAGTTATAGGTAACCCTACAGCTGAACAGCTCACCGAAGGTATGTTAAATATTCTGAATTTCGAAGAGTCAGATTTATTTAAACAACCACGTCATTTTGTGAGTATGAACTTAAAGCAATTAGCAGCTCCACAAAATGCTCAGACCGATGAAAAACTAGGGCAGTTGTTATCAAAACTATATAGTCTAAAAAACAATGCTCTAATCTTAAAGCCTTTGGAAGATAAAGATGGAGATGGGCAATACGATGTTGCTTATTTCCCTACAAATAAAATGCCTGTTCAACAAGATATTTTAAACCGTAGTTTATGGCAGGCTCAAACTCGGGCAGGTCAATCGGTAATATTAGAGTTGCCAGCTTATCCTCAAAAAGATAAGCCATTTTTAACAGTAGATTTGGCTAAAGATATAGCACGCTTTAACAGTAATTTAAGTGGTGTTCAGCTCAATGCAGGAACAGCTTTAAACTGCGCAATGCAAAAAATAACAGTGCAAGAAAACAGTTGTATTGAGCAATCAAAACAGCTCGCACAACTGAGTCAAATGACTAAAAAAGCGGTAAAACCTTATTTAAATATGAGTAATCAGGCGCAGTTTAGTTTATTGCTTAAACCTGATTTAGATCATGTGGAAAAGCTACCTGAGCTTATAAAAACGCTTTTATTACAAAATGATTTAGTCAATTTGAAGTTCGATGTGATTGGCAAAAAAAAGCAATTTAATGAGTTGCTAATGCTTTTAAATACACTTAATGAAAATGATAAGCAAAGAATAATGCTGACTTTAGAATTACCAGAAAACTCGCAAAAAACGGCTTGGGAAGAAGTACAGCAAGGACTTTTTTCGATTCAGCGGATAGGAATCCAGAAATTCGGTATTGATGGCTATGACTTTGCAAAATCAAAAGATGTTCATCAATATTTGTATAATCCGATTAGTTTAAATGCTAGTCCTGTGATGTATCAGCCTTTTGCTGAATTGGTAGAGGGGAAAAAGTAATGAGAGTATTACTCGATATTCTATTTGCTTTTGCCTTTTTATATCCCTTACTGATGGCTTGGACATGGATGGTAGGAGGACTTTGGTTCTTCTTTAAAAGAGAATACCGTGAACAAGCACTTCCTGAACCGACCAGCGAAGGATGCAGTATCATCATTCCGTGTTTTAACGAAGAAGCCCAAGTACGCCAAACAATTCGTTATGCACTGCAAACCAAATATCCTAATTTTGAAGTAATCGCCGTTAATGATGGAAGTAGTGACAGGACAGCCGAAATTCTCGATGAATTGTCAGCGCAAGATTCACGACTTCGGGTTGTACACTTAGCAGAAAATCAGGGTAAAGCTGTAGCTTTAAGATCTGGCGTATTGGTGAGTAAATACGAATATCTTGTTTGTATTGATGGCGATGCATTACTACATCCGCATGCCGTACTTTGGTTAATGCAACCCTTTATTAATTTCCCGCGAATTGGTGCTGTAACGGGGAACCCACGAATTTTAAACCGATCTAGTATTTTAGGAAAATTACAGGTTGGTGAGTTTTCTTCGATTATTGGTTTGATTAAACGTGCGCAGCGTACATATGGTCGTATTTTTACAGTATCGGGTGTGATTGCGGCATTTCGTAAAACAGCACTCGTTCGAGTCGGTTTTTGGTCAGACGATAAAATTACCGAAGATATTGATATTTCATGGAAGCTACAGCTCGACCATTGGGATATTCAGTATATTCCACAAGCGCTTTGTTATATCTATATGCCTGAGACATTTAAAGGGTTATGGAAGCAACGCCTTCGTTGGGCTCAAGGTGGGGTAGAGGTTCTTATAGAATATATTCCACAAATGTTCAAACTGCGTGTTCGCAGAATGTGGCCAGTCATGATTGAGGCGCTAGTCAGTATTATCTGGTCTTATGTCATGATTCTGATCTTTACGCTATTTTTTGTGGGATTGTTTATTGAGTTGCCTCAGCAATGGCAGATCAAAACGCTTATGCCACAGTGGTACGGTGTAATACTCGGTGGCACATGTTTAATCCAGTTTTTGGTGAGTCTGTGGATTGATCAACGCTATGACCGTAGCCGCTTCTTTAGAAATTATTTTTGGGTCATTTGGTATCCGTTATTTTTCTGGCTACTGACTTTGTTCACAAGTGTTGTTGCGGTACCAAAGACTTTATTTCACACTAAAAAACGTGCCCGCTGGGTAAGCCCAGACCGAGGCTTCCGTGGAGATAACCCATGAAACCTGAGGAAAATAAGGATATCGAAACGTTAGATATCCCTGAATATATTGACCAGCCAGAATACGTCAAAAATAAAACGGCAAACTATACATTACAAACTATCGGTTGGTTTTGTTTGATGTGGTTGTTGTTTCCATTGGTTTCACTGTTTTTATGGGTTTTTGAAGGACACTTAATTTATGATTATGTCTGGGTTGACCATATATCAGAAGTTAAGACCTTATTACATTTAGCTTTGCTCATCGGAATTAGTGCACTCATTTTAATTTTGTGGGCGAGTTATAACTGGATTAGATTTAGTGGTGAGGACCGAAGAGTTAAGGCACCTAATAGTTCTGTTGAACTGTTAGCTACCCAATTTTCGGTTAGTTCCGGGATGTTAAGTGAATTGCAAAAGAAACAACGTGTTATTTTGCATTACGATGATCATGGCAATTTGCAAAAGTATGAGTAAATAAAAAAGCATGGCTTAAAAACCATGCTTTTTTTATTTTTATGCGGTTGTTCTAATGATGATATCAACAGGTTGTTCTATGCCGTCCATACTATGAATTGATTTATGGTTAACTTTAACAATCGGCCAAGTTTGTAATTTACAGTTGGATTTTTGAAGTGCCGCATAATAGCTATCAGATTTAAAAAATACCTTTTTAGCCGTTGCCATATTGGGTGTTAAAAGGCGCTTAAGCCATGTTTCACTCACCTGAGTATCAAGAAAACGTAAAGCCAAAAGACTTTTTACTCGATTGTTAAATAATCTCCGGTTTTTGATAATGAGAGGATGGGTAATTAACTTATTTGTGCCCATTTGACTGTGGGGCAAAATAAAGTGAGGTGTGATTTGAAATACGGTCACAAATTTTGCTTGTTGACAGATTTTTTCAAGATGGGTCACGGTATCTTGATTAGTACCAATAATTGCGACAGTTGAATGTGAAAAGTCAAATTCTTTAATTGAACTTGATGAAATCACTTGTCCAGCAAAGTCTTCAAAATCTTGAGAAGTATTCTGAAAAATTACTGATTTTGAAGTGTTATTTTTAATATTAATACTCATTTTTCCAAAAGTCCTTTTGGTTTTTAAATCATGATGTTTTTATCGTTTTAATATAAATAACCAAGCAGGAAGTTGGGGTAAAGTCTTTTCAGATAGATGGTCATTCCATACTCGAAATCAATTCAAGTATGGGAATGCGAAGCAGAGTTTAATGTTCTGTTTTTACGTTCATTAGTTGTGTAAAGCTTTCTAAACGTTTAGCTGTATCGTATACATCGCATGTGAAAATAAATTCATCAACATCGTATGTCGCTAAAAGTTTTTGTAAACCAGAGCGAACTGTATCTACAGAACCAATTTGAGCTATTGCATAGAAATTTTCAACAGAAAGCTGTTCTGCTGTATTCCATAATCCCTGCATTGATTCAACCGGTGGTTTAAGCTTTAAACTTTCGCCACGAATTAAACCTAATACACGTTGGTACGCACTCGTTGCTAAGAACTGAGCTTCCTCATCTGTATCTGCCACAACAACAGGCACACCCATTGAAACATAAGGCTTATCTAAGTACTCAGAAGGCTCAAAGTTCTCTCGATAGAGCTGAATCGCTTGACCTAACATACGTGGTGCAAAATGAGATGCAAATGAGTAGGGAAGTCCAAGTTTTGCCGCCAGTTGCGCACTAAAAAGACTAGATCCAAGTAACCAAACAGGAACATGGGTATTTTGCCCTGGCGTTGCAATAATCTTTTGCCCTGCCTGAGGGGCACCAAAATATTTTAAGATTTCGACAACATCTTTTGGAAATTGATCTTCTGTTTCTTGATGACCACGACGTAAAGCTCGCATGGTAAGTTGATCTGTACCAGGAGCACGGCCTAAGCCAAGTTCAATACGGTTTGGATATAACGTAGCAAGTGTTCCAAATTGTTCTGCGACAACTAAAGGAGCATGGTTAGGAAGCATAATGCCGCCGGAACCTAAACGAATATGTTGTGTATGTGCTGCAATAAAACCGAGTAAAACTGCTGTAGCAGAGCTCGCAATTCCATCCATGTTGTGATGTTCTGCAAGCCAGAAACGTTCAAAACCTAGTTTCTCTGCATGTTGTGCTAACTCTAATGCGTGACGTAACGAAAATTCGATGGTTTTATCATTACGAATGGGAGCAAGTTCTAAAATTGAAAACTTGGTATCTTGAAGTGATCGCATGCGATATTCTCGAATAGGGATATATCGAAATACTACGATATATAAGGGATAATGTATATCGTTTTTTTTCGATATTAAATTTTACCTCTTAATAAAAAAAGCACCCGAAGGTGCTCTTTTGTTTCATATGTGAATTAGCGATTTTTATACCAACCACGGTGTAAGCCATTGTCGTGGCGGTGACGACCACCTTTATAATAACGACGGTCACCATCATCATATCTACGATCATCTCGATCGTAACGGCTACCACGATCATAGCGATCATCGTAGTTACGATCTTCAGAAACTTTACGACCTAGGGCTGAACCACCCGCAGCACCTACTGCTGCACCGATATAGCCTCCGTTGGTACCGCCCATATTTTTACCGACGGTATAACCAGCACCACCACCTAAAGCACCACCAATCGCAGCTTCGGTACGATTGCGACGGTCACTCGCTGCGGCTGCACCACCAGCACCACCTAAAGCAGCACCAATGGTTGCGCCTGTTGTGCCACCCATGCTTTTACCAATTGCTGTACCAACTACACTACCTAAAGCAGATGTTGCAGCAACACGCGTACCATTATCTGCATGTGCAACTGTCACAATAGACGATGTTGCAAGTACTGCACTAGCTAACCAAATATTCATTTTCATCTTGGAACTCCATGTCCTTTTTACTGAAAGGACAGTATTTTTATCTTGAGGTAAATGTAATAAAAAATTTCGTGATAATTATGGAGAAGCCAAACGGAGATACGAGTGTTTTGTGTCGGTTTGTATTGTTTCTATTAATTTATGGATAAATCCTGAGCAAAGGAGGGGTAATGAATATTTGTTGATGCTAATAAAAAAGCACCCGAAGGTGCTTAGAGTCGTTTCATCAAATTTAATTAATGATGACGACGGTGTTTTTTCTTCCAGTGTTTAGAAGATCGGTCATAATCGCGGTCTTTAGAAATTTTATTACCTAAAGCACCACCACCTGCCGCACCTAAAGCAGCACCGATGTATCCACCGTTTGTACCACCCATACTTTTACCAACGGTATAACCAGCACCACCGCCTAAACCGCCGCCAATTGCGGATTCGGTACGGTGACGACGATCACTTGCAACAGCTGCACCACCAGCACCACCTAAAGCAGCACCAATTGTTGCGCCAGAAGTACCGCCCATGCTTTTACCAATTGCAGTACCAGCGACACTACCTAGAGCAGAAGCAGCCGCTACATGTGTTGTGTTGTCAGCATGAGCTACAGTAACCATAGAAGTTGCTAAAACAGCACTACATAACCAAGCATTTAATTTCATTTTCTACTCCGTGTCCTTAGCAGCAGGACGCTATATCTTTTGTTACGGCAAATGTAACAAAACACGTTTCTCAAAATATGGAGAACCATCAATTCATTATTGTAGTTTAGTGTCTGGTTTGTATGTTTTCTATTAAAATAGAATATTTAATACCCATATAAATAAATATGAATCTCATTTAATTTTAATGAGTTGATTACTCACGATCTGAACAGAGAAAATTGATCAAAGCTCTTGTCGCAGAAGACATATGTTTATGTTGTGCATATAGTAAGGAGAAAGGGCGTGTGTGACCTGCATATCGTTCAAGTAAAGGCTGTAGCGTTCCTTGTTGAATTTTTTCATTAACAATAAAGTCGTAACTCTGGCATATCCCTAGTCCATTTTCAGCAAGAGACACGACTCCTAAAATATCTTCTTTTACTAAAATCCGATTTGTTGGTATCCACTGAATTTCCTGATCTATATCTTTAAGGAACCACGGAGTGACCTTGCCATTACTGGGTAACTCAAAGGCTATACACTGATGATGATTTAATTCTTCTAGCGTTTTTGGAATACCCATACGCTTTAAATAAGTGGGTGAGGCAACAAGTTTTAAAGGTGCTTGTTCTAAAGGTCGAGCCACAAAAGAGCTATTTGGAAGATGTCCTTGACGAATAGCTAAATCAAATCCCTCAGCAATTAAATCAACGTTTCGATTAGAAATACTGATTTCAATTTGAATGTCCGGATATTGCAAAAGAAATTTTTCTAGTAAGGGTGGTAAACGATAGTGACCATACGTTGTAGGAACACTTAATTTGATTTTCCCAGAAATTTGCAGTTGTTCGCCTTGAATTACACGTTCTGCATGGTCAATTAACTGAAAAGCATGCTGCATTTTTTCGTAATAAAGTTGGCCTGCTTCCGTCAAGCTCAGATGGCGAGTCGTTCTTCTAAAAAACTGGATACCCAATTTTTTCTCCAGCCGTGTAATTGTTCTACTAATGACTGAAGGCGTCGTAGACAAATGAATTGCAGTTGCGCTAATAGAAAGCTTCTCAGCTACAATTAAAAACACTTCAACATCGGCAAGGTAGTCAAATTGACGAGACATTTTGTCCTCAAACGCAAAAAAGATTTGTAAACGGAGTTGTTTTTCTACCTCTGGGGTAAAAATAGAATATAGCCATCCCAGTTATAAATCCAGCAAATGCTTGGAATGAAGGTCGAATAATGAAGATGTTAAATAAAATAATGTTTGCAATGATTACCGCTTCAGTAGCGTTAAGTGCAAATGCAGCTCATGTATTGGTTGTGTTGTCTGATGAAGCCCAATTAGAGCTAAAGAATAATCAGGTTTTTAAAACAGGTTTTTATCTTAATGAATTGATGCAGCCTACAAAAATGCTTTTAGATGCAGGTCACACAGTAACTTTTGCGACCCCTCATGGGAAAGCTCCGACTTTAGATGAGTCATCAAATACTGCAATGTATTTTAACCAAGATGAAAAAGCGTTAAAGCAATATGCAGGTTTATTGCATGATCTAAAGTTAACCTCTCCTCAAGATTCTCCAGTTTTGAGTTTGTCTCGCATTGAGCAAATTGGGTTTGATAAGTTTGATGCGATTTATATTCCGGGTGGACATGCGCCCATGCAAGACTTATTAAAAGATAAACAGCTCGGCAAAGTCCTCACGGCTTTTCATAAAGCTGGAAAACCTACCGCATTGGTTTGCCATGGTCCTATCGCTTTAATGTCAACTTTACCTAATGCCTCGGAAGTAGTTGGTCAACTAGAACAAGGTAAAACAGTCAAAACTGGTGAATGGATTTATAAAAATTATCGTATGACGGTGATTAGCAATCAAGAAGAAGAGCAAGCAAAAGCTTTGTTAAAAGGTGGTGAAATGAAGTTCTATCCACAAACGGCATTACAGTCAATTGGGGGTAAATATCAAAGTAATACAACTGTGTGGACTCCAAACGTGGTGGTAGACCGTGAACTTATTACTGGGCAAAATCCGGCCTCGGCTGTTCTTGTGGGTAAAACATTATTAGAAAAATTAAAATAAATAGACCAGGTAATAGAGGTTTTATAAATAAAGCCTCTATTACCAGTTGAGTGAAAAACGTGGCTTATTATTTTTTTATAGAGAAAGCTAAATTATAGGCGAGTAAATAAACCTCATCTGAAATCATTATATCGTTCAGCCGTTACTTACGGTGAAAGTTGATGAATTGGCTGATTATATATGTCATTTAAGCGCCATAATCTGTAAACTATGCGCTATTTTACGATTTTGCTTATCTTCTATTTATATAGCATTCGATAAGCTTTTTGGACTTTTGAGATATTTCCTCTTATGAAAGCGTCACTCCGTTTACGACTTGATCAACTCTGTGATCGACATGAAGAACTTACCGCGTTGCTTGCAGATGTGGAAGTCATCTCCGATAACAAACGTTTCCGTAAATTGTCTCGCGAACATAGTGATTTATCTGAAATTACCGAAGTTTGGGGCAAATACCGTCAAGCAGAAGAAGATATTGAAACTGCTGAAATGATGAAGTCTGATCCTGACTTTAAAGATATGGCAGAAGAAGAAATTCAAGCCAATAAAGATTTGCTTGTAGAGTTAGAAAGCCAGCTCAATATTTTAATGATTCCAAAAGATCCAAATGACTCTAATGCAGCTTATTTAGAAATTCGCGCTGGAACGGGTGGTGACGAGGCTGCAATTTTCTCTGGTGACTTATTTCGCATGTATAGTAAATATGCCGAGACACAAAATTGGCGTATAGAAGTACTTTCTGAAAATGAAGGTGAGCATGGTGGCTTTAAAGAGGTCATTTGCCGTGTAGATGGCGATGGCGTTTATGGTCGTCTAAAATTTGAAAGTGGTGCGCATCGTGTGCAACGTGTTCCAGCGACTGAGTCACAAGGTCGTGTTCATACTTCAGCATGTACAGTTGCGATCTTGCCTGAAATTGATGTCGATACCAACGTTGAAATTAATCCGGCAGATTTACGTATTGATACTTACCGTGCATCTGGTGCAGGTGGTCAGCACATTAACAAAACCGACTCGGCGGTACGTATTACCCACATTCCAACAGGTACAGTAGTTGAGTGCCAAGAAGAACGTTCACAGCATAAAAACAAAGCTAAAGCGATGGCCCTTTTGGTATCGCGTTTAGAAAATGCCAAACGTGCAGCGGCTGATGCTGCAACTTCTGAAATGCGTCGTGATTTAGTCGGTTCTGGTGACCGTTCTGAACGTATCCGTACGTATAACTATCCACAAGGTCGTATGACTGACCACCGTATTAACCTAACTTTATATAAGTTAGATGCGATTATGGAAGGTGATTTAACTGAATTGCTTGACAGCTTACATCGTGAATATCAGGCAGATCAGCTTGCGATGCTTGCACAGGAAAATGGCGGCTAATGAATATTGCTCAAGCGCTTGCAATTCGTGGTGAGCCTGACAGTTATGAACGACAAGAAAATGCTTGGTTACTTGAGCATTTTCTAAAAATCAATTCGCTTGAATTAAAGTTTAGACTTGAGCAAGAGTTAACCGCCCAACAAGAGCAAGACTATGTAGCTGGTCTTGAACGTATTCAAAAAGGTGAACCTTTAGCTTATGTGACGGGTTCACAGCCATTTTGGACGCTCGATTTAAAAGTAACATCTGATACTTTGGTGCCACGTCCGGATACTGAAATTTTAGTTGAAACCGTTTTAAATCTAAATTTGCCAAATACTGCAAATATTGTTGATTTGGGAACGGGGACAGGTGCAATTGCGCTTGCGTTAGCGAGTGAACGTCCAACTTGGACCGTCACAGCAACTGATATTTATGCGCCTACTTTAGAAGTCGCAAAAGAAAATGCACTAGCTCATAATTTGCAACGTGTAAAATTCGCTTGTGGCGCTTGGTTTGAAGCACTTGAGCCACAAAAATTTGATTTAATTGTTTCTAATCCGCCGTACATTGACCCTGAAGATGAACACATGCAAGCTTTGGCAACAGAACCACGCCGTGCATTGGTTGCAGATCATCAGGGACTGGCTGATATTGAAATTATTATCGCTGAAGGGAAAAACTGGTTAAAACCACAAGGCTGGATTGCACTAGAGCATGGTTATGATCAGGGGCAAGCTGTTCGAAATATATTTGCTGAGCATGGTTTTAGTGAAATTAAAACCATTCAAGACTATGGCCAAAATGATCGGGTTACGTTGGCTTCATTATCAATAAAATAAGAACGATTTAATCTATAGAGTTAAAGGTCGCTTCCCGATACGCACCTGGACTGACGCCAGTCCATTTTTTAAAGGCACGGTGAAAGGCGCTTGGATCTTGGAAACTTAAATCTTCACTAATATCTTGAATTGAATCATTCGTTTTACTTAAACGTTCAACGGCAATATCACATCGGATTTCATTTTTAATTTGTTGATAACTGCCCCCTTCATGTTTCAGTCGGCGCTGAATGGTGGCTTCTGAAATATTGAGTTGTTTTGCAACATCTTTGAGTTCGGGCCATTGCGCGGGATGGAGTTTCAATAGATGGCGACGAATAAGAACGCTCAAGGCATTTTCATTTTTAAAGCGAACTAAAAGATTTTGCGGTGTTTTTTCTAAAAAATCATAAAGCGCTTTTTTATCTTTTTTAATTTTAATATCTAAGTAATGAGCATCGAATTCAACTCGATTTATCTCGGCATTAAATTGAATATCTTCACCGAAACGTACGAGATAATCCTGAATATCGTTCGGTTTAAGACAACGTATTCTAATATTATTTAAACCAATTCGTTGGTCTACTAACCAGCACATAAGTCCGTGTACCAGCATTAAAAAGGTTGCATAGGTAAACATGCGTTTAGGTTGTTTTTGATCATGAATCACCAAATAAGCTTTTTCTTGCTCTCTAATGAGTTCTCCATGCATGTCATCAAGCACAAAGTTAAAAAACTTTAAAATATCGTGGAGTGCCTTTTCTAAAGTTTCGGCCGTACTGACAAGTTTAGTCAATAACTTATAGCTGCCACGACGCATAGGGTGGCTATCCATGCCAAAAAATTCATCATTCATGGCATTGGCAAGCTCTATCCACAATTGGGCATATGTTGTAACAGGCACACGAGCCTTGGGAGACATCAGTAATTCAGTGGGGATGCCTGCTTTATTGAGAATTATTTGTGTATTTAGGCCTTTGGCATAAGCCGCACTCAGTGCTTCATGTACTAGTGCAATCGAAATTGTGCCTTTACTTAAAGAAGATTGGACAACCATGTCAAAGACTCATATTTTCTTCATGTATTTCAAGTGAAATATTTCATATTTAAAATTTGGATTGATCAAAAGCTGCAAGCATTTTGAGGCTTTTTGAAATTGTATCGGAAAACAACAACTTTTACTCTCACTACTAAGTTTAAAGAGTATTTCTATAGGATCGTAAATAATGAAAATTCAAGGAAAACATTTCGTGATTACTGGTGGTGGCTCTGGCTTAGGTGCTGCTACAGCTGAATATCTAGTTCAACAAGGGGCCTCAGTCACGTTGGTTGACATGAATGTAGAAGCAGGCGAGCAGCAGGCGAAACAACTAGGGCCACAAGCGGACTTCGTAAAACTTGATGTAACAGATGAAGTTGCTGCTGAACAGTTCTTTAAAGATGTGTTGGCCAAACATGGTCATTTGCATGGTTTAGTGAACTGTGCTGGGATTGGACCTTCTGCTAAAGTGGTTGGCCGTGAGGGTGTTCATGATTTGGGGTTATTTGCAAAGACTTTAAATATTAATGTCACAGGTACATTTAATATGCTGCGTTTTGCAGCAGATGCAATGAGTAAAAACACGGTTGAAACAGGTGAAGAAGACCGTGGTGTAATTGTAAACACCGCTTCCGTTGCGGCATTTGACGGTCAAATTGGTCAGGCAGCTTATTCAGCCTCTAAAGGCGCTATTGTTGCCATGACATTGCCGATTGCTCGTGAGTTAGCGCGTCATGCCATTCGTATTATGACCATTGCACCGGGAATTATGGAAACTCCAATGCTTAAGGGTATGCCACAAAATGTACAAGATGCTTTGGGGCAAATGGTGCCATATCCATCGCGGTTAGGAAAGCCAGAAGAATTTGCTCGTTTGGTCGCACACATTGCTGAAAACTCTTACTTAAATGGTGAAGTTATTCGTTTGGATGGTGCAATTCGTATGGCAGCAAAATAATAAAAATAAGGATGTTGAAATGATTCTAAATGCTGAGCAAAGTATGGTTCAGGAAATGATGCGTAACTACTCGCAGAATCAGTTAAAACCAACAGCCGCACATCGCGATAAAACCCATGAGTTTCCTGCTCAGGAATTAAAAGATTTAGGTGCACTAGGTGCTATGGGGATGACCGTTCCAAATGAATGGGGCGGTGCGGGAATGGATTATGTATCTTTGGTGCTTGCAATCGAAGAAATTGCCGCAGGTGATGGTGCTATTTCGACTATCGTAAGTGTTCAAAATTCATTGATTTGCGGTATTACGCTCGCGTACGGTTCAGAGCAGCAAAAACAAACCTATTTGCCAAAATTTGCATCTGGTGAATGGCTAGGATGTTTTTGTTTAACTGAGCCTCATGTCGGTTCCGATGCGAGCTCAATTTTATGTAAAGCTGAGCGCGATGGTGACTGTTGGGTACTCAATGGCGTAAAGCAATTTATTACCAGCGGTAAAAATGCCCAAGTGGCTTTGGTATTTGCGGTCACAGATAAACAAGCTGGCAAAAAAGGCATTTCGTGTTTTCTTGTACCGACGAACACACAAGGTTATTTTGTGACTCGAATTGAAGACAAAATGGGCCAACATGCTTCAGACACAGCGACCATTACTTTTGAGGACTGTCGAATTCCGTTAGAAAATTTGGTAGGGCAACAAGGTGAAGGTTATAAAATTGCACTTTCTAATTTAGCAGCTGGGCGTATTGGTATTGCTGCTCAGTCTGTCGGTATGGCAAGAGCGGCTTTTAATGCTGCTGTCCAATACGCAAATGAACGTAAAGCATTTGGTGTAGAGTTAGTCCAACATCAGGCAGTGAGTTTCCGTTTAGCCGATATGGCAACCCCGATTGAAGCTGCACATCAGCTCGTTTTACATGCTGCAACTTTAAAAGATGCGGGATTGCCTTGTTTAAAAGAAGCTTCAATGGCAAAGCTATTTGCGTCTACTATGGCTGAACGAGTATGTTCGGATGCGATTCAGATTCATGGCGGTTATGGCTACGTAAGTGATTTCCCTGTTGAGAGAATTTATCGGGATGTTCGTGTAAGCCAGATTTATGAAGGCGCTTCTGACATTCAACGTTTAGTGATTGCTCGTGAAGTTGCTCAAGTTTAAATATGAGATTTAAAAAAATAGTGACTGAATGCAAAAGACCGCAATTGTTATGCGGTCTTTTGCAATTAAAACTGTTTAGTTTTAACTTATTTCAATGAAATTTAGAAAGTTAAAGCTAGCTTTTTGATGATTAAAGCTGAGCTTTGACTTCTTCACCAATTAAATAAAACGTTCCTCCTGCAATATAATGCAGACTTCGAAGTTCTTTAGGTGCATCTTGAAAATACCAGTGCCCATCTCTAAAAACGCGACTATCTGCCCAGGCACCTACAACAGAACCAATAAATAAATCATGTGCTGACTGATTATGGGGTTCTGGAATAAGTTTACATACGAGCCATGCAATACATCCTGATACAAGCGGACTGGTAAGACCTTCTTGGTAAAATAGTTCAGTACCACAATGTTCAAGCTTTTCAGCGTCATCCAACTTACTAATGGTTCCAAGTTGCTTGGTCATATCCAGCTGTGCATAGCAGGGAACTTGTAGTGTGAAATAGCCACTTTGCTCAACGAGCTGTCGGGTTTTAGTACTTTTATCAAGAACCACGGACACTTTGGCTGGTTTGAACTCTAAGGCACATGCCCAAGCGGCAGCCATCACATTGCGATCGTCACCATGTTGTGCAGAAACTAGGACAGTTGGGCCATGATTTAATAAACGATAAGCTTTTTCTAACTCTACAGGTGCAATATATGATTGCGTCATATTTAGCCTAAGTAATAAAGAAAATAGATATTTCTATTGTTGCAGAAAGCTTTATAGATGCAATGTTATTAAACAAGCTTTATAAGAATAAAAACTTGTTTCTATTTTATAGCTTTCATAATAACGAACTTAGTCATAAAATCATTTCGCTTCTAAGTGAAAGGATTAACGCGTGACCGAGCTTCAAGATATCGATTTTGTAGAGTTAAGTGATGAAGAAATGCATCTCTATAGCCGTCAGATTTTACTTGATGGATGGGATATTGAAGCTCAGGAAAAACTCAAACTTGCTAATGTGCTGATTGTAGGTGCGGGTGGAATAGGCTGTAGCAGTGCAGAGCTACTTGCGCGAGCAGGAGTTGGGAAAATTACACTGATTGATGCAGATACGATTGAGATAAGTAATTTACAGCGTCAAATTGCATTTGGTCATGAAGATATCGGACGTTATAAAGCAGAAATTTTGGCTAAACGTTTACAGAAAATTAACCCTTATATCTGTGTCGAATACTACAACGAACGTTTAGATGAACATAACATTGATAGACTCGTTGAACACCAAGATGTGGTTTTAGATGGATGTGATAATTTTACAACTCGCTATTTAGTAAATGCAGCTTGTAAGAAGCATCAGGTCGCTTTAATTAGTGCTTCAGCAATTGGTTTTCAGGCACAAATGTTTATGGTTGAAGGAGATTCAGCGTGTTATGAATGCCTTTTTCCGAAAGAACAACATAGTAATGAAGGACTGCGCTGTGCAGAGTCAGGGGTGCTTGCAACTACTCCTGTAATGATAGCGTCATTACAAGCACATCACACATTGCTGTATTTAGGTTTAAATCGTGTACCTTTAAAACAGAAACTATTATTGTGGGATGGTTTAAATATGACACAACGTATTGTTAGTTTTGATAAAGATGTAAATTGCCCACTTTGTCAGGCAAGCTAATCAGTAAATGAAACAAAATTTGCTACACTCAACCTGAATGATTTGGTTTTGAAGAAATATGAAAAAAAATATTTTGTTTGATGGGTTACGTTCCGTCGCCCGCATTGGTGAAACAGCAGTGGTTGCGGCCAAAGCTGGAATTAAATACGCAACTGAAAAACCAAGTAATGCCAAACTCATGCGAGAGACTTTTGAGTCGCTTGGTTCAACTTATATTAAGCTTGGTCAGTTTATTGCGAGTACTCCATCGCTTTTCCCACGAGAATATGTAGAAGAATTTCAAGGTTGTTTAGACCAGACCCCAACACTCCCATTTAGTTATATTCAAGGTGTGCTTGCATCTGAGTTTGAAGAGCGTGATTTAAGCCAGATTTTTAGCTATATCGATGAAAAGCCATTAGCTTCTGCTTCAATTGCTCAGGTTCATGCCGCTAAGCTGACCACAGGTGAAGATGTTGTTATTAAAGTACAAAAGCCTGGCGTTGAAACTATTTTATATACAGATTTAAGTGTGGTGCATTGGGCTGCCAAGCTACTTGAACGTGCAGTACCAAAAATCAAATTTGCTGCTCTTTCCGAAATTGTTGATGAAATTAAAAGCCGTATGGTGCGTGAAGTCGATTTCATTGAAGAAGCACAAAACTTAGATGATTTTGTGGAATATCTGAACATTTCACAAAATAAAGCTGCGACTGCACCTAAAGTTTATCATCAGTTTTCTACGCGCCGTGTCTTGACCATGCAACGCCTATACGGTGTGTCATTGACTGACTTTAGTGTTGTAAAACAATATGCTAAAGATCCATCGCAAGTACTGATTACTGCCATGAATACATGGTTTGGTAGTTTAATGCTATGCAAGAGCTTCCATGCAGATTTACATGCTGGAAACCTAATGTTGCTTGAAGATGGTCGAATTGGTTTTATCGATTTCGGTATTGTGGGGCAGTTAAAGCCAGAAGTTTGGACAGCATGTATGGCCTTTATGGATGCATTGCAAAAAACTGATTATCAGGCAATGGCTGAAAATATGCTGAAAATGGGTATGACTCATAACAAAGTTGATGTTGATGTATTGGCACAAGATTTAGAGCGCTTATTTAATGGCGTATTAATGTCTGACCCTCAACAAATTCTCGCTTCAAATCCAGCTGATTTAAACGATATCATGATGGATATGGTAGGGGTTGGTGAGCGCCACGGCATTAAATTCCCTCGAGATTTTGCCTTGTTATTTAAGCAAATGCTTTATTTCGATCGTTTTATGCGCGTACTCGCACCATATACTGATATTTATGCAGACCAACGTTTGAAAATGGTTCAAAATATGGAACCTGCTTCGTTGTTAAAGCACTAAGGTCAGTTTAAATTTATGGATGCCATTATTATTGAAGGCTTGAAGGTTGAGACAGTGATTGGCTGTTTCAACTGGGAAAGACAAATTATTCAACCTTTAATGTTGGATTTAACCATCCATAATGATTTGAGCCGAGCAGCAGAGTCTGACAAACTTGAGGACACACTCAACTATGCCCAGATTTGTGAGTTATCGGCTCAAACCATTCAACAAGCTAAACCTGAATTAATTGAACATGCAGCACATCTTGTTTTGAAATGTTTGTTTGAAACCTTTCCAACAATTGAAAAAATTACCATAACCATCCGTAAGCCCGCCATCATTGCAGAAGCTAATGCTGTAGGAATTCGTCTTGAACGCACCAGAAACAATTTTTGCGCTCGCCCTAGCGAGTAATTTAGACGCAGATCAGCACTTTACTTTTGCGTATACGCAATTAGCAACTTTGGGGAAAGTGCAGTTTTCATCTGTTTATCAAATTCCATGCCGAGATGGTATTGGAGATGATTATTGGAATTCAGCATGTCTATTAAAAAGCACTTTATCGTGTGACCAAATTGAATCTTTTCTAAAGAAACTTGAGTCAGATTCGGGGCGCGTTCGTCCGTCGCATCATATTTCTTTAGACGTAGATTTGATTGCATGGGGAAGTGATCTGGACCATATGCAATTTAATTCTAAAAAGCTACCTTTGGCACTCGATGTAAAAATTCCTTTATATGAACTTTGGCATTGTGAAACCTTAAAGGCTGATAGCATGCTTTATCCAGTTGTTAATTTTAAAGTTTAAAGGCTTTCAAACTAAATTTTACGCAAACTTTACGCGGTCTTTAATTTCCTCAATAGAGAATTTACGGGCATTTTATCCATACTGAAATTCACTAAATTAGTGTTATTTCAGGACAATAAAGATGCTTATAAATTCTCAAATGCGCATCTTGCATCAGTCTGGCATTGTTTTATGCGGACTTAAAACAAATGATATTTCTTCATCTCTCCTTATTTCCAGTTTGGCAAATCAAGCCAAGGGGTATAGAGGAGAATAGCCATGTTAGAACTTATACTTGTTTTATTTATTGCTATTTTTCTAGCATGGTGCCTCGGTAAATATTTATCCAAAGTGATGACAAATCAGCCGATGGTGGGCGATGGATTATTTCACTGGATTGAAGATCCTGTTTATCGCTTGTTAGGTATATCTCCACAACAACAAATGAACTGGAAACAATATTCTCTAGCATTTGTTGTTAGCTGTGTTTTTCTAGCTGTAGCCGTTTTTGCTATTTTTATGACACAAGCATGGCTACCATTAAATCCAAATCATGCACCAAATATGAGTTGGGATTTAGCATTACACACGGTTATTTCATTTTTAACTAATACCAATCAACAGCATTATTCTGGGCAAGCTCAATTATCTTATTTGTCGCAAATGACAGGTATTGTGGGCTTGCAAGTCATTACTCCAATGATGGGGCTGGCTTTGGTGGTCGCGACCTTAAGAGCTTTCTTTTATCAGCGCCCAAGCCATATTGCAGCCGATGTTGCCGAGCAGCCAGACCAAATTTTAATTGGGAACTATTGGGCAGATGTAATTCGCCCTACAGTCCGATTCTTGCTTCCTCTCTGTTTTGTCTGGTCTTTATTGCTCAACAGCCAAGGCGTACCAGCGACTTTCCAAGGTGGGCCAGAAGTACAGCTGATTGATAAAGCCAATACAGTTCAAACCCAAAAAATTCCTTTAGGGCCAGTTGCACCAATGGTAGCGATTAAGCAATTGGGTAGTAATGGTGGTGGTTGGTATGGTCCAAATAGTAGTGTGCCTTTAGAAAATCCGACACCACTTTCTAATTTATTAGAAATGATTGCCATCTTACTCATTCCGCTTACCGTGATTTTTATGGTTGGGCATTTTACCCAGCGTAAAAAGTTTGCTTACTTTGTGTTTGGCAGCATGCTTTTCATGTCGATTATTTCAGGTGCAGCGGCTGTCTGGTCTGAGAGTATGTCATCGACAGCATCTCAACTTGCCGTAATGGAAGGTAAAGAACAACGATTTGGACCAGCTGCATCAGCAGTTTGGGCAGCGCTTACTACACAGGTGAATAACGGTTCGGTCAATATGATGCATGATTCTTCTGCGCCGCTTACTGGTTTAGTCGAACTCATCAACATGTTGATTAATGCGATTTGGGGTGGTGTGGGCTGTGGTCTGCAACAGTTTATGATTTATCTGTTACTTGCAGTATTTATTGCAGGTTTAATGACAGGCCGTACTCCTGAATTGTTTGGACGTAAGATTGAAGCGGTAGAAATTAAATTGCTCGCGATTATTATCTTGATTCAACCTTTAGTCATTCTTGCATTTACCGCATTAAGTCTTAGCCTTCCAGACATATCTGGAATTAGTAATCCAGGACCACATGGTATTAGCCAAGTGTTCTACGAATATGTCTCTGCATTTGCCAACAATGGTTCAGGTTTTGAAGGTCTTGGAGACAACACTGTATGGTGGAATGTCACTTGTAGTATCGCTCTATTATTAGGACGTTTTCCGACATTAATTTTGCCATTAATGATTGCGACACATTTAGCAGCAAAAAGAAAAGCACCCGAAACAGCAGGTAGTCTTCAAGTTGAAACGCCAACCTTTGCTTTAACGCTGATTACGATTGTTGTGTTGCTTACCTTATTACAATTTATGCCAGTTCTTGTCCTTGGGCCTATTGCCGATCAACTTTTGTTGGTTAAAGGCTAAGGAGGCGAGTGAAAATGAATACACAAACTCATGTAAATAGCCATAAACAAACCATGGCAGTGCCAAATTTTGAAGTTTGGAAAAATGCATTTGTGAAACTGCTACCGCAGCATGCAATTAAAAATCCTGTAATGGCAATCGTATGGCTTGGAACAGTCGTTACCGCAATGAGTACAGTCTTAGGTTACACCACGCTGTTATTTGGTTTCGCGGTTACAGCAATTCTGTTTATTACCATTTTATTTGCTAACTATGCTGAAGCGGTTGCAGAGGCCAGAGGCCGTGGACAGGCATCTTCATTACGTGCAGCAAGAGAAAATTTAACGGCTCGAAGACTCAACTCTTTGACAGATCGTCAAGCGACTCAAGTTGCAGCTACTGAACTTCACTTAAATGATTTTATTGAAGTACATGCAGGTGAGCTTGTTCCAGCCGACGGTGAAATTGTAGAAGGGTTTGCCACCATTAATGAATCGGCTGTTACAGGTGAGTCAGCACCTGTGTTACGTGAAGCTGGAACAGACCGTTCAGGTGTTATTGGCGGAACCAAAGTACTTACAGATCGTATTGTTGTGCAAGTGACTGCTGAATCTGGTCAAAGTTTCTTAGACCGTATGATTGCTTTGGTGGAAGGCTCAAATCGCCAGAAAACTCCGAATGAGATCGCGCTTGGCTTCCTGTTAATGGTGATGACAATCACATTTTTAATTGTTGTGATTAGCTTGCCATTTATTGCCAAGTATTTGCATATTGAACTTGATCCAGTTGTGCTCGTGGCATTATTGGTCTGCTTAATTCCTACAACGATTGGTGGCTTGTTACCTGCGATTGGTATTGCGGGGATGAACCGTGCACTCAAAGCCAATGTTTTGGCAAAATCAGGTAAAGCGGTAGAAGTTGCGGGTGACATTGATGTGCTTTTACTCGATAAAACAGGAACCATTACTTATGGTGACCGTCAAGCGACTTCTTTTTATCCTTTAACTTCGGTAACTGAGTCTGAGTTGAGAACTGCTGCTTGGGTAAGTTCACTTGCTGACCCAACACCAGAAGGGAAGTCGATTGTTAAGTTAGCAAAAGAGCAAGGTTTAAAACAGCAAGAACCTGAGCAAGCCGAATTTATCTCTTTTAGTGCTTCGACTCGAATTTCTGGTGTGAATTTACCGAATGGTGACCAAATTCGTAAAGGTGCTTTAGATGCAATCTTAAAGTTTGTAGATGAAGATTATTCTCAAGATTTAGAGTTAAAAGCACGTGTTGAACAAGTTGCTAAAAAAGGTGCAACACCATTGGTTGTCGCAAATCAACATCATGTACTGGGTGTGATTGAACTTTCCGATGTGATTAAACACGGCATTAAAGAACGTTTTGCACGCTTAAGAGAAATGGGCATCAAAACCGTTATGGTTACAGGTGATAACCCATTAACTGCGGCCGCCATTGCTGCTGAAGCTGGTGTAGATGACTATATTGCCGAAGCAAAACCAGAAGACAAATTGGCTTGTATTCGCACAGAACAACAACAAGGCCGTTTAGTTGCGATGGTCGGTGACGGAACCAACGATGCACCAGCACTAGCACAAGCCGATATTGGCTTAGCCATGAACTCAGGTACACAAGCTGCAAAAGAAGCTGGCAATATGGTCGATTTAGACTCTGACCCAACCAAACTACTCGCTGTGGTTGAAATTGGGAAACAGCAGCTGATTACCCGTGGTGCTTTAACAACATTTTCGTTAGCAAACGACGTCTCTAAATACTTTGCCATCTTGCCTGCATTGTTCGCAGCTGCGATTCCACAAATGCAAGTATTGAATGTGATGCACTTAGCAAGTCCAAGCAGCGCGATTTTATCTGCACTAATTTTTAACGCGATTATTATTCCGCTATTAATTCCAATTGCACTTCGAGGCGTGAAATTTAAACCTTCAACTGCAACTCAGTTACTACGTCGAAATATGTTGATTTATGGGGTGGGTGGTGTGGTTCTACCATTCATTGCCATTAAGGCAATTGATGTAGTGATTGTTCAATTATTTGGTTTGTAATCTGGAGTTTGAAATGAAAACTTATGTACAAAATTCAGAAGCAAATTTGGGTCAGACCTTAAGAGCATCTTTGGGTTTATTAATTTTTGCTCTGGTGGGTTGCGGTGCAGTTTATAGTGCTATCGCTACAGGCGCGGGACAGGTTTTATTTAATAATCAGGCCAATGGTAGTTTGATTGAAATAGACCATAAAACTTTAGGGTCAAAGTTAGTTGCTCAGCCATTTGTTGGAGAGGCTTATTTTCACCCACGTCCTTCAGCAGTCGCTTATGACCCGATGGCTATGGCAGGTACAAACTTAGCGCGTACTAATCCTGAGCTACAGCAACAAATTGATGCTCAGATTCTTGCGGTGAAAAAACAAGATCACACAGGTAATACACCAATTCCAAGTGATTTGGTGACTAAATCTGGTAGTGGTATCGATCCGCATATTAGTCCTGAATCTGCTCAGTTACAGGTTGCTCGAGTGGCTCAAGCTCGTCATTTAGACCCTAAGGTTGTGGAAGAGCTTTTGCAAAAGTATATTGAACCTATGCAGTTTGGGGTTTTGGGGCAAGCTCGTGTTAATGTATTACAGCTCAATATTGCTTTAGATCAATTACAATCTACACATTAACTTAAAAATAAAGTTGTTAGTTTACCGGATGATATCAAGTGCAAAGCAATCGCGAAAATCAGGCTGAGGCCTTATTAAATCATGTCAACAGATATCAAGCCGGGCGACTAACGGTCTTTCTCGGTGCGGCACCTGGTGTGGGAAAAACCTATGCCATGCTCGCCCGCGCCAAAGAGTTATTTCAACAAGGTACAGACGTTGTTGTTGGCATTGTTGAAACCCATGGCAGAACAGAAACTCTAAAAATTTTGGAAGGGTTGCCTCAGATTGCTAGAAAGGAAATGCAATATCAGGGGCATACTTTAGAAGAAATGGACCTCGATGCTATTTTGCTTCGGCATCCAGAAATTGTGTTGGTTGATGAGTTGGCTCATCGTAACGTCCCAAATAGTCGTCATGAGCGACGGTGGCAAGATGTCAATGAATTGCTAGACGCAGGTATAGATGTATTTACGACTATTAATATTCAGCATTTAGAAAGTTTAAATGATGTGGTGTACCAGATTACGGGCGTTCGAGTAAATGAAACGGTACCAGATCGGGTATTTGATCGTATTCGAGACATTCGCTTAATTGATTTACCCGTCAGTGAACTCATTGAAAGGCTCCATCAAGGAAAAGTCTATGTGCCAGAGCAAGCAAATCTGGCATTACAAGGCTTTTTTAGCATTTCAAATTTAACAGCATTACGTGAACTCGCAATGCAATGCGTTGCTGAGCATGTCGATTCAGACTTAAAAGAGAGTTATGCCTCAAAGGGTTTGAAATCTATATCTTTACAAAATGAATTGATGATTGCGATAGATGGGCAAGGCTCTTCTGAATATTTAGTGCGAGCAGGCTGTCGTTTAGCAGAACGTAATGGTGCTACATGGACTGTAGTGAATGTTGCTAAAAGTCTGGACTTTGGACAGAGTTCAGTTAGTTCTTATAAAAAAGAATACATTGAGATTGACCGCGCCTTTGAGTTGGCTCGACAACTCGGTGGTCGAACCGAGGTTTTATATGGGCATCGAGTTGCGTCAGTGTTAATGGATGCCGCCGTTGACCGAGGAATTTCGAATCTAGTCATTGGTAAAAGTATTTCACCATGGTGGTTAAAGTTATTTAAGAAAAATTTAGCTCAGCAATTATTAAATCAAGAAAACTCGATTGCTTTAACCATTTTGCACCCAGAACAGGGTACTAAAAAGATTAATCAGCTCGAAAAACCTTCATTTTTATCATTAAAAGAAAGTATTTTTGTTTTAGCTGTGACGTGCGGTAGCATTTTTCTAGCTCACTTCGCCGAAGTTCTATTTGGTATTGAAGACTTCTCTGTCATTTTTATTATTTCTGTTTTAATTGTTGCAACTAAGACTCGAATGTTAGCTGCCGTAGTGGCAGCCTTAATATGTTTCTTGGCCTATAATTTTTTCTTTATTGCACCACGTTATACCTTTCAGATTTCAGCACACCAAGGGGTAGTCACCGTTGTGGCTTTTTTTGCAGCAGCTTTAATTGCCGGGCGTTTGGCTTCTCAGTTACGCCAGCAAGTTTTATCCTTAAAAGCTGCGAATGCCTACACTACGGTAATGCAAGACTTGGCACGTAAGCTTTCTAGTGCAGTAAACCTTGAAGAAGTCATGCAAACAGGACGTATGACTTTAGAAACCCAACTTCAAACTAAAGTGTGGATTTCTATTCGAGATAAGGTAATTTCATCTGATATTGAGCTAAATGATAAAGAAAAAGTAGCCGCAGAATGGTGTTTGAAACACAAGCAGCCATGTGGGCGTTTTACCGATACTCTGAGTCAGTCAAACTGGTGGTTTTTACCTCTTTTAGAACAAAAAAATAGCCTAGGTATTGTGGGAATTTATTTTAAGGATGATGTGGCTTCTCTAAATTTTGAGCAAAAGAAACTGACGGAAAGTGTAATTGAGTATATTGCACAGGCAGCACTTCGAACCCAATTGGTCAATGAGCTAGAACAAGCAAAAGTCACCAGTGAAACAGAGCGATTACGTTCTGCTTTATTATCTTCGGTATCGCATGATTTACGTTCACCGCTTGCTTCTATTATTGGCGCAGCAGACACACTTGCCCATTTTAAAGCTGATATGTCAGAACAAGACCAACAGGATTTACTCGAAACCATTCATTTAGAGGGCGAACGCTTAGACCGTTATATTCAAAACCTACTTGATATGACACGTTTAGGGCATGAAGGTCTATCTTTAAAAAGAGACTGGATTGGTGTGGATGAATTAATTGGTTCTGCAACTCGCCGTTTAAAGCGCTATAAACCAGATACTCAAGTGTCGGTTGAATTACCTGAACAAGCGATTAGTTTATATGTACACCCAGCACTGGTAGAGCAAGCAATTTTTAATGTTTTAGAAAATGCCGCAAACTTTTCACCTCCAGATGAACCAGTCATGATTCGTGCTCATCTTTCATCAGAGAATGAAGTAAAAATAGAAATTGAAGATAGAGGTGTAGGAATTCCTGAAGACGAAAGAAACCGCATTTTTGATATGTTTTACACCATGGAGCGCGGAGACCGTGGAAAGTTTGGTACAGGTTTAGGCTTAACAATCGTAAAAGCGATTATTGGTGCTCATATGGGTACAATAGAAGCATTTTCAGGGCGCCAAAATAAAGGTACTTTAATTCAAATCAGATTACCCATTCATCCAGTAAAAGAATAAGTTGTAAAGTCATGATAACTTCAGAAACATCACCTGTAGAAACACGTATTGTGATTATTGATGATGAGCCTCAAATCCGTAAATTTTTAGACATCGCCTTAAGAACACAAAAATACAAAACCACGCTCTGCGAAACGGGTTACAAAGGCTTAGAAACTTTGGCGACCCAAGGTGCCGACTTAGTTATTCTTGACCTAGGCTTACCCGATTTAGATGGTAAAGAAGTCCTTCAAGAATTACGTAGTTGGTCGAATGTTCCCGTTATTGTGTTATCTGTACGCGCTGATGAATACGAAAAAGTTGCTTTGCTAGATGCTGGTGCAAATGACTACATGACCAAGCCTTTTAGTGTGCAAGAGCTTTTGGCGCGCATTCGCGTCATCTTAAGAAATCAACCAATCCAACAAGAAGCACATGTGTATGACGATGGCTATCTTAAAGTCGATGTCACACAACGTTTAGTGTGGGTCGAGCAACAGCCAATTACTTTAACTCGAAAAGAATTTCAACTTTTGACGTTATTAATGCGCTACCAAGGTCAGCTTTTAACACAGCCACAACTTTTAAAAGAACTTTGGGGGCCAACCCATCAGGAAGATACTCACTATTTACGTATTTTAGTGGGGAAGTTACGTAGTAAGTTGGGGGATAACGCGATTCAACCACGCTATATTGCTACTGAACCTGGTGTTGGATTACGTTTTTTAGCTCAACAGAAAAATCATTAATGAGATATAAAAAAACCTTAGGGTATTTCTCCCTAAGGGATTGCAAAGTGGTTTTTATCTTTTAGCTTTTTTTATTTAAATATCCCAATGTTGTTCTGCTTCAGTCATTTGGCTGTAAATATTTTGATATTCAGCCAACTTAACTGTGTACCAATGCTCTACAAAGTCGGCCCCTAAATATCCTTTTAAAATAAGACTTCCTTTAAATATTTTTAACGCTTCTGGTTGGTTGTTGGTTAATAAAATGTGCTCGTCTGGAAATTTTAAAAGATGTGCAGGTTTTGGTAGCGGTAACTTATGAGATAAGCCATAAGACACGCCAGCTAAAATAGTCGCTGCAACCAGATAGGGGTTACAGTCAGCTCCAGCAACCCGATACTCTAAACGTTGATTTTTTAAATCTGAGCATGGAATGCGAATTGCGACATTACGATTATTGGTATCCCAGTTGGCTTCTAATGGCACATGATGACCAATTTTAAAACGTCTATAAGAATTAATATTAGGCGCTAAAATCGCCATAGATGCAGGCATTAACTCAATGAGTCCGCTAAGTGAGTTTAGTAATTTGACGGAAAGCTCATCTTTTTCTTCTTCTGAGCTAAATATATTTTCATGGTATTGATTAAGCATGCTCATATGAAAATGCATGCCACTACCAGCTTTTGCTAAGTTGGGCTTTGCCATGAAACAAGCAGTTAAGTCATGCTTTCTTGCGACTTGCTTTACAATTCTTTTTAAAGCATTAATTTGATCGCAGAGCTTTAAAATATCATGGCTATGTTGGAGGTTTAACTCGTATTGTCCAGGTGATGACTCCGCAACAATAGCGGTAATTTCAATAGATTGAAGTAGGGCTGCTTTCTCAACTTCATCTAGGACTTGCTGATAGTTATTTGGCGCATCTATATCGAAACATTGGTTTTCTATGCAGGTTTCAGACTGATGCTGAGGTGAGAAAAGATAAAACTCTAGTTCGGCAGCCATGACAGGAAAATAATTGGTAGCATGTAATTGATTTAATAGTTTTTTTAATATGTTGCGTGGTTCATAGTGACAATCTGAACCATCTTCTTCTTGCATGGATAGGTAAAGCTGAGCATTCAATTCAGGAGATAATGCACTTGGTTGTAAGCTGCCTAAAATGGGTAGGCAAAGCCTGTCTGGTTCACCAATATATTTTCCTAAGCCTGTCTCTTCAATCACTTTTCCATCTAGGCTCATAGCGTACACAGAAAGTGGAAAATAACATCCGTTGGAGAGATTCTTTAAACTTTTAACATCAATCCGTTTGCCACGAATATGTCCGTTCAAGTCGTGCAGACAAATATCAATGTGCTGGGTATGAGGATATAAGTTTAAATATTCATCAATCTCTTTTAAAAAAAGCTCGGAGTTGAAAATGTGAGTTTGTGTTGGAGGAATAAAATCATCTGATATTTTAAATGCCTTAAAGTAAGGATTTTGTAAGTTTAAACTTGGGTAAATATGCGTACTCATTATAAAAAACCTTGGTGGTTATTTAACTAAAATCCTACCGTAGCGTTTGAATTTAATCGCGTAAAAAAAGAGTAAAATGATTAAACCGTAATTCATGAATGGTTTTGGTTTTTTGTTTTAATAATCAAAATCTTGCAATTAATTTTTAAGGTAATTATTTTAAGTAAAATTAGTGTATAAAGGTCGTTTAAGAGCGAGTAAATTTCTGCGAATTTGCTTTTTTTAATTAAACAATATTAAGAATTATGACCTTTCAATTTGGTGAGATAGTCAAACTGATTTAAACTTAAGACTTATCCAGTGAATCACTTATTTTTGAAGTCTTGAATAGAGCAGGACCTTTTAGGGTGTTTACTGGAATTTTATTTTTGCGTTTTTTTAATTTATTTTTGAGTTCTCTTAATATGAAAAATATCGGTTTAGCCATTCTAGCAATCAGCCTTTCAGGTTGTGCTGCAATGAGCGTAGAAGAATGTAAGACTGCGAATTGGTCATTAGTGGGTGAGAAAGATGGTTCAAAAGGTTCGTCACCACGTTTAGATCAATATTACAAAGCATGTGGAAAAGCCAATATTGTTCCAGATCAAAAGTCATATGAACGCGGGTATAAAGAAGGGCTAGGGTATTATTGCCAGCCAACAAATATTTTTTATAGCGCTTTAGAGGGTAGTGGTAATATCAATGTGTGCCCAGTTGAGCAGCGTAATCGTTTAAGACCGTATTATCAGGCAGCTTCCGACTACTATAATGCAAAAAATGAATATGACCGTTATGACGAAAAGTTTAAGCAATATTCTGACAGTGCTTATAACGAAAAATTAAAGCCCGAAGAGCGTGAACGTTATCGTAAGCTTTTAAGAGAATTACAAAATGATCGTGACCGTATTAATCGAAACTATTGGAACTCAATTCGAGATATTGAACGTTTCAAATATGATCACGGCTTAAAATAATATTTAAAAAGGATTGATCCGAATTAGATCAATCCTTTGTTTTTTAAAGATAATAACTAGTTTTTGTCATTAGCTTTGAAATAGCAGTCATCGTAATTTTTACTGCATATGGTAATTCAACACCACCTGCCTCAAGCGCTGTATGGCGATGATGTAACTCATCTTCATTCATTTGCTCTAAAATTTTACGAGAACGATCATCTTGAGCAGGTAACTGGTTTAAATGATCTTGTAAATGAAGGCTGACTTGACGTTCAGTTTCGGCCACAAAACCTAAGCTATATTTGTCACCAGCAATACCCGCAAGTGCGCCCATGCCATACGAAAGCCCATACCAAATTGGGTTTAATAAACTAGTATGACTATTTAGCTCTTTTAAACGAACTTCACACCACGCTAAATGATCTTGTTCTTCAATTGCTGCTTGTTGCATTTCTTTGCGTACATTTGGCAATTTCGCCGTTAATGCTTGTCCGTGATAAAGGGCTTGTGCACACACTTCACCACTATGGTTAACACGCATTAAACCTGCGACATGGCGAGCATCTTCTACTCCTAGTTTTGCTTCAACCGATTCGGCCGGATTTTGGCGCTGTGCTGCGGTTGCACCCGGAACAAGACTACGTAATGCCTGATCAAAGGAGTTAATAAGTTGATCAATTCCAGTATAGTGGCGCATAAATTAGTCCTCCAAAGAAAGATGTGCTGTGGCAAGCATTGGTTTTAGACGTGCTAGAAGCCAAATACTAAAGATTGCACTAAGTACAGCTGTAATAATAAATAGTATTTTAATATCAATTTTTAAAACACTTAAGATTAAGATTGAAAAAATTGCAGATGAAACCATAAAAACGGCATTTAAAATGTTGTTTGCTGCTACAACACGAGCGCGATGTGAACGTGGTGAATAAGCCTGCATCATGGCATATAAAGGAACAATATAAAAACCACCGCTAATTCCCAGTAAAGTCACCGCTAACATGACGTGATAGTAAACCCAACCTTGGGTAAAAATATCTTTTAATGTGAGTAATGCGCCAGTTCGTTCAGGTACAAAAGCTAAACTGGCGGCAAGGTAAAGCGCAAAAACAGTAAGACCAATTGCACCGATCGGTACCATTTTAATATTAATTTCCGAACCGCCAATCTTTCGGCAAAGCAGTGAACCAATACCAATTCCTACTGAGAAGAAAGTCAGTAAGAGGCTAACGACATTTTCTGATGCATGCAGATTTTGTTGGGTCAGCTGTGGAATTTGCGTTAAATAAGTCGCTCCATAAAACCAGTACCATGAGTTGCCTAGCAAAATAGTAAATACTAACGGTAAGCTTTTGGCATATTTGATCGTTTGGAAACTGGTACGAATGAAATTCCAATCAATATCTAAGTCAGGCGCGGCAACTTTCTGTGGCAAGATGAAGCGACTACATAAATAGCCAATGCAAGCAATAATTACAACAGTAAGACTAATCCACAATAAGTTCCCATGTGATGATGCAATTACAGCACCACCTAAAATCATCCCGAATAAAATTGCCATTGATGTGCCCGACTGAAACAGAGCATTACCAGACATTAATTCTTGTGGTTTTAAAATTTCAGGCAAAATTGCGTATTTAATGGGACCGAAGAATGTCGAATGTGTACCCATTAAAAATAAAGCGAAAAGAAGTAGCCATAAGTGACCCAACATGAAACCAGCAGTACCGATGAGCATAATGATGATTTCTAAAATTTTAATGCCACGGACGAGTTGAGAACGCTCATATTTATCTGCAATTTGCCCAGCAGTTGCCGAAAAAAAGAAATACGGCAAAATAAATAAGAGGGCTGCCAAATTATTAAGTGTGCTTACAGGAGCAGATTGTTGCTGAATCCATCCATAAGTAATCACCAATAATAAAGCTTGCTTAAAAACGTTATCATTTAATGCGCCAAAAAACTGGGTAAAAAACATCGGTACAAACCGACGTGAGGTCATCAGGTGCTCATCTTGTTTCATCATGTGCAAACTTCATTGTGTTTTATAAAAAAATGTGACCGAGTGTTAATTTGCATCGAAAACCATGTATGATATTTTTAACGCTTGATTAAATGAAAAATCAATGGTTTTGAGTGAGTTTTACACTTACCTTGGTGCGTTTTATTAAAAAATAAGTCTAGAGTTTTCTATGCCTTCTAAAATTAAGTTTAAACAGTCAACTCTCTCTCATTCTATGCATTTAATTTTAAAAATGCAGGGGATTCCTAAACTTATTTGTAGCAGCTTGTTGTTAAGTGTTTGTGTAACGCCAAGTTTTGCTCAAACCGCAGTTGAGAGTAACACTTCAACTTTAAATCAAACGGTGCCTGATGCGTCGACTGAACAATTAGTTCCAATGAATCAGCAAACAACTGCTCCTATAACAGATATTGCTACACTTGTGACTCAAGCGCAGCAACAACAAGATAGCTTGGCTATATTGCAACAACAAGAACAATTTCCAAATCAAATTGACGAATTTAAGCCAATTACGCTTGATAATCTTGATGATTTACCGGAAATGCCTGTTGATCAAAACATGGCAAACGAGATTTATAAAGTCGCTGAAGAAGCTAAAAGTGAGGCGCAAAACTTCCAAAATGGTACTCAGAAGCTACCCGAAGTTACAGTCAGTGATGCAACTCAGTCTGAGTTAAATCAGATTAATCAAGCGCCTGTAAATATTGATCAGCTTATGCAAGAGATTAAATCTGATAGTCAGATTGTAGTCGAAGCAAATGAAACGGGAAAAACTTTACCTGAGTTAACTCCGGAGGCTGAGCAGCCACCTGAGCAAGCTGGTTTCTTTAAACGTATTTTAAATAAAGTCCGCCCACCACGTGCAATTCCGATGGAACAAGTGCCGCGTATTAGTGCAGATGTGGACGGTGCTTCAGATGCACTGGCTAAAAATATTAAAGGGAAATTATCAACCTTCACCCAAGAATCATTCGAAGATTTTAATGCGGCTTTACCTCAGCTCAGAACATTAAGTAATCAGGCTGCTCAAGCAGTGGGTTATTATAATGCTGAGTTTAAATTTGAAAAATTAAGTCCGAGCCGGGTTCGCGTTAAGGTTACCCCCAATGAACCAGTACGAATTAATGAGCAAAATATCGAATTTACTGGTGCTGGTGAAAAACGCCCTCAGTTTCAGGTTATTCGCTTAATTCCTGATCAGGATGTTGGGGATATCTTTAACCATGGTTTATATGAAACCACTAAAACCAGAATTGTTAACGCAGCCACTGATAACGGTTATTTTGATGCTTATTGGCGACTGCACGATGTGAAAGTGAGTCAGCCAGAAAACAAGGCTGATATCAATTTGCGCTACGAAACAGGTGAGCGCTATAAATTAGATAAGGTTGAGTTTCGCATGAGCGATCCATCGAAACCCTTACCTTTGAACCAAAATATTTTAGAAAGTATGGCCCCTTGGAAAGAGGGTGATGACTATGCATTTTGGCGTGTAAATACTTTAGCAAATAACCTAACCAACTCTCGTTATTTTAACTACACCTTAGTTGATAGCATCAAACCCGATCCAATTGAAAAGCCACTTGAACTACCACCAGATTTGCAAGCTTTAGTCGATGAGCAAAATATCGATGTGGATGAATCTAATTTACTTTCACCTGAAGAAAGACAACTTGCTAAAGCACGTCAATTAGCCACATCTAATAAAGAAGTTACACAAAATGTAGTAGATGAAAAACAGTTTGCTGGAACACAAAAAGTAAAAGAGGGAGAACCTCAAACAGCAATGTTGCAAAGTGCTCCAAGTCAGCAGGATGACAAAGAAGCTGAACAAGATCGTTTACAAGCTCAAGCCCGTGAAACGAAAAGAATTCCAGTCATTGTGACTTTAAATGCAGATAAGCTAAATAGTTTAGAAACGGGTATTGGTTATGGGACCGATACCGGTGCACGTTTACGTAGTCAGTATCGCCGCTCTATTGTCAATAAATACGGTCATTCTTTTGATGCCAACTTAGAAGTCTCACAAATTCGTCAATCTATTGATGGCCGATATAGTATTCCCTATAAGCATCCGTTAAATGACTATTTTAACATCGTGGGTGGATATGAGCGTGAAACTCGTGATGATATTGGTCCAGATGTAAGTCTGTTAACCGAATCTGCTGTTGTAGGTGGTGAACGGGTAATCAAACGTCCACTAGGGAACTGGCAACATACTATTGGTGTGCGCTATCGCTTAGATCGTTTAACTCAACAAGGGGATGTTGATATTTCTGAGTTACCGGATGCGTTTAAAACAGCTGCATCTGAGCAAGAAGCATTATTATTTAGTTATGAAACCTCTAAAACTTCGAGTAACACACGGTTAAACCCAACGAAAGCTTTTAAACAAACCTATAAACTAGAATTAGGTAGCGAGAGCTTACTGTCTGATGCCAATATGGCTATTGCAAGTGCAGGTTGGAGATTTATTTATTCTCTTGGTGAAAATGATGATCATCAATTCGTTGGAAGATCTGACCTTAGCTACATTTTTACCGACGATTTTGACAAAGTTCCGTACAATCTTCGATTCTTTACTGGTGGTGACCAGACAATTCGTGGTTTTGACTATAAGAGTCTTTCCCCAGAAGTAGATGGATATAAAATTGGGGGACAAGCTTTGGCTGTAGGTTCTTTAGAATATAACTATCAGTTTAAGGATGGTTGGCGTGCTGCTGTTTTCTCAGACTTTGGTAATGCCTATGATAAAGACTTTAATAATCCAGCAGCTTATAGCGTTGGAGTTGGAATTCGCTGGAAGTCTCCAATCGGACCAATCCGTTTAGATGTCGCATCGGGTATTTCAGATGAAAACCATCCGATTCGTTTACATTTCTTTATAGGCCCACAACTTTAAAAATAAAATTTTATTAGGTTTATTTTATGGCGGATGTAGAACAGCAGCCAACTTCGGCACCTCGCTCACCTAAGAAGCGGCGCATTTTGCGTAGTTTCCTGCTGACGATATTGATCATATTTTTATTATTAGCGTCTTCGTTAGTCATCATGATGTCGACAGATCGCGGAAGTCGTTTTTTATTAGATCGGGTTTTAGAAGCTCAGAAAATAATTAAATATGAATACGAAGGCGGAAACTTACTGCGCGGAATTATTCTTAAGAATGTCTTGGTGCAATTAACGGAAGTTGATGTTTCATTAGACAGAGCTGACGTAGGCTTAGGTTGGCGCTCTTTATTATTAGAAAAAGAAGTGCATTTAAGCCATGCAGATGTGCGTAATTTACGTATTATTAATAAAACTCCGCCGTCTGGTAAGGCATTCGAATTTAAGCCAATTAAATTACCATTTGTTCTACGTGTCGATGAAGCTGATGTTGATCATTTAGAAATTAAGCTAGCAACCTCAGATGTAAATTTTCATGATGTACATTTGCAAGATGCACTTTGGTCAGAGACTAAACTGGAATTTGAAAAATCCAGTATGGATATGGGCTATCTTTCAGTCCACAATGCCACAGGAAAAATGGATTTCAGTGGTAAATATCCATTAGATGCTACAGCAGATTTAAGAATCCCATCTTTAAAAAGTTTAAATATTCAAAATATTAAAGTCGTTGCACGCGGAAGTTTAGATACTTTAAAAGCTGGGGTTGCAACAACAACTCCCGATTTGTTAACGGGTTGGGTGGTATTGCATCCTGTTCGTGATGAAGTTCCAATGCAAGGTGAGTTACTACTAAAAAATTATCACTTACCTTTATTGGTTGAACAAAAATTATTTGCAAAAAATGGTGCAATCAAGTTTCAAGGTGATATCAAACAACTTAATTTAGCCGTTGATACAGATTTAAAAGGTGAGAACTTACCTGAAGGTCAATACAACGCTTTAATGAATACTGATTTGGTTCATCAGTTGAATATCACTGATTTTAATGGCCAAGTCATGAAAGGTGCTGTTAACCTAAAAGGATTAGTCAGCTGGAAAGATCATGTTACTTGGAATATTAAAGGCCGTTTAGACCATATTAACCCTAAAGACAAAGCCATTCCTCAGGTTGTACAAGACTTTTTACCACCAAGTTTAGATGCCGCTGTTGCCTCAACCGGTTCTTTAGAAAAAGGTACTGAATTATTTGCTAACGTTGATTTTGACCGTTATGAATCTTGGAAGCTTAAGTTTAATCAGGCTCCTGAAAAAAATAATAAACCTCAACCAATGCTCATGAATGTAGCTTGGACGAAAATAGATCGTGCAATGCCTTATATTGGGTGGTTAAGTAGTGATAATGGTCAGGTCGATTTAACGTTACGTGATGGCCAGCAAGATATTAAAGTTGCGACAAAAGTATATCAGCATGAAAAAACTTTATTGCCAGCAGGACAATATCTAGCCAATCTGAATGTTAAAGATAACGTTTTAAATGTTCCCAATTTTAGTTTTGCTGCTGAAAAAGGTAGCTTAACTGGTCAGGCTAAAGTATTTCTTCCGACAGAAAAACGTCAGTTGGTCTGGAATGCATTATTAAATGCAAAAGATTTTAATCCACAAAGTATTCATGCGGCAGCACCTGTTAATCTTTTAAATGGTTCGATTAAAGCGAATGGTTTTGCTAAACCAAATCAACAAATCATTCAATTTGAGAAAATTGATTTAACTGGTCGACTAGCTCAAGCTGGTCAAGAGACTGTAAGTCTAGGTGGGAAAAGTACCGCAGCATTATTATTCCATGATGTAAAAGCTGGTGGTGGCTTTAAAGGTTTTGCAGTTAATTATGATGGATCTTTAAAAGCCCTAAAACAGGCAAATGGTTTATTGAAGTTTTCTATAGCGGGTACACCAGATTTTATTCGAATTAACCAGTTACAACATGATGGTGTCGCTGGGAAAATCTATGCAACAGGTTCTGTAAATTTGAAAGATCGCATTGCATGGGATATTAATAGTTCATTAGTGCGCTTTAAACCTCAATATTTTACCTCAGCTGTAAAAGGTGAACTTTCAGGTAATCTGAAAACCCAAGGGGTTTGGTCAGATCATTTAAAACGAATTAATATTCAACAATTGAATCTTGCTGGTTTTATAAATAATAAACCTGTTCGAGGTAAGGGTAATCTATCTTTATTGATGGACTCTAACCAAAACGGCTTTTTACCTCAGCAATTTGAAGCAAATAATTTATTTTTAGTCTATGGGCAGAATCAGCTACAGGCGACAGGTAATGCTCAAAATCTAAAAATTAAGCTCAATGCACCAGCACTTTACGAGTTATACCCAGGATTACGCGGTCGAGCTTATGGTGATCTGAATGTACAATCACAGCCACGATTAAAAGCAACAGCAAATATCGCCGTAGATGATTTTGCTTTTAATACTTTAGTAAGCGTGAAGAGATTGAGTATTCAGGGTGAACTTCCAACATCGGAAACAACGCCAACTCAATTAACCGCAAAATTAGATAATTTGCGTAGTGGAAATAGACAAATTCAGTCTGCTGAAGTGAATTTGACAGGAACGAGAAAAGCGCATTTATTGAAAGTACTTGGCAATAATAGTATTTCAAAGTTCTATGTTCAGTTGGCAGGTGGGTTTAACCAGAACAATGATTGGTTAGGTCAAATCCAAAAAGGAAGTTTTGATTCACGACGTATTCGTCTGGCACAAAATCAAAATGCTCCAGTGATTTATTCTTCTGCAAGATCTGAGCTATATGTAGGTCAACATTGTTGGCAAAGTGCGAATAGCCAGCTCTGTTTTGATCAGCCAGTACGCGTAAGTAAGGCTCGCGGTAATATTTCGTTTGTAACTCAAAACATGGATTTAAGTGACTTCGCGGCATTTATGCCAGAAGGCTTGGCGATGACTGGGCAACTAAATGGTTATGCCAAGGCAGCGTGGGTAAATGGAGGTAATCCAAAACTTGATGCACGTTTAATTACGCGTAAAGGTGAAATTGGTTTAGCTGCTGAAGATCCACAAGACCCTGCAACCACTCTGGCTTATGATGAGCTGGGTGTTATTGCAAAAAGTGTATCTGAAGGATTGTTATTCCGTGTTGATGTGAAAACACCTGATATTGGTACGGGTTATGCGAACGTCATTATCAATCCATTCCAGCCATCAATGCCAATGCATGGTGAAGTCGCTTTTAATGATGTTCAATTAAAAGTATTAAAACCATTTATTCAAGATGTCCGTAAACTGAGCGGGACCTTAGCCTTGGCTGGTAAAGTCAACGGTACATTAACTCAGCCACAATTTACTGGTGAAATGCGTTTGAAAAATGGTGCAATCAGTATGATTTCACTTCCAGTTAATTTAACGAATGTTCAAGTTTACTCATCAATTCGTCAGGACATGGCAACAATTGATGGCGCGTTTAACAGTGGTCAAGGTGTAGGACTTTTAAAAGGTAGTTTTGAATGGAAAGATTCGCCGCGTCTTCAATTAAACCTCAAAGGTGATAATTTACTTGTACGTCAGGCTCCGTTAATTACTGCAATTGCTAATCCAAACCTTACACTTGATATGTATCCTTTCGATAAGCGTTTAAGCTTAAAAGGATCGGTAGATGTTCCTCGTGCACGTATTTCAATGCCAGAAACAACTGCTCCAGTCATTAACACCTCATCAGATGTCCGCATAGTTCGACAAGGCCAAGATCCGCTTGCAATTTTACGAGCTGCTAAACCTTGGGATATTCGAGCTGATATTGCTGTTAATATTGGAAATCAAGTGATATTCCAAGGCTTCAACAGTAATATTCCATTAGTTGGTCGTTTAAATTTAAGCCAACGTGGCTACGAAACTGCAATGCGAGCGAATGGGGCAATTGGTGTCAGTCAAAAAGTGAAAATCGAAGCCTACGGACAAAGTCTAGATTTGAATCGAGCAATTGCGCGTTTTAATGGTCCATTGGCAAATCCTACTTTAGATATCGATGCCAACAAAAATGTTCAGGGCAGTATGGTTGGGGTACGTGTTACAGGTACTGCAACATCGCCAAACATTCAGGTTTACAATGATGCCGGACTATCTGAGCAAGAAGCATTGAATGCGCTCGTTACAGGTCGTATTAATGAAGGTTCAAGTGGTTTAAGTAATGCAGAAGGATTTAAGTCCGATGTAAATAACACCATTGCTGCCGCAGGGATTAGTATGGGCTTGGGTGGTACACGTGCTTTAACGAATCAGATTGGACGTACTTTCGGTCTGAGTGGCTTAGCTCTAGATGCACAAGGTACTGGTGAAGATACGCAGGTGAGCTTAACGGGCTATATCACACCTGATCTATTTATTCGTTATGGTGTTGGAGTATTCACCCCAGTGAACAAACTGACTTTACGTTATCAAATGAATCGCCGTTTATACTTAGAAGCAAGTCAGTCTTTAGAAAGAGCGATCGATCTTTTCTATAACTGGCGTTTCTAGTAGATGGAAATTAAACATTAGAAAGTACCTTTGTACCTATAATGATTTGATTAATCTCAAGTAATAACGAAATAAAAGCTCACTTCTTAGTGGGCTTTTATTTTCAGTATTTCTATAGGATTTAAAAAAATTGAATATTTATCAATATAGAGTCTTAATTCTCTTAAAGAGAACCAAAGCTTGCAGAGGCTTTTAATTAAAGAAAACTCACTTGAAAATTACTATTTTATAAATTAGTTTTCAGAATCATTAAATGAAACTAAATTGATAATACCTTGTTGATAAGTGCAAATAAGGTGGTTTTTTCCAAGGATATAGCAGTGAAAATAGATACTTCTGTTGAAATTAAATATGACAAGGAAAACGATACAAATACTAAATATCGTGGGTTAATTCAAAAGCTAACAGCAACATTGTCGATGACGCTTTTGTCATTTGGATGGGGCTCTACCGTAAATGCTGCACAACAACAAATTGCTTTAGTAGGAACATGGACATCGATCCCTAACGCACCACTTGCGCAAAAACCAAAGCAAGCCAGTGATGGTTTGTATCAGCTTAAAGTGAATAGCGATGGAACCTTAACTCCTGTTAATGTCTTGAAAATGAAAAGTCCTTCTTGGATTGTGAAATCGAAAGATGGCCGCTTTGCCTATACCACTAATGAAGAAAATGAAGGAGCGGTGACTGCATTATCCATTCAAAATGGAAAGGTGAATGTATTGAACACAGTGGATAGCCATGGTGGACATCCAACACACGCATCAATCAGTTTAGATGGCAAATTCCTATTTGTGTCGAACTATTCGGCTTTTGATAAAGGTCGTGGTGGGGTAGCTGTTTTTCCAATTTTGCCAAACGGCCATTTAGGTGAAAAAGTACAAAATATTGTTTTTAGCGAGGGTTCTGGTCACGTCAAAGGTCGGCAGGACAGTGGTCATGCACATTCGACCACATTTAGTCCAGATGGTAAGTATCTATATGCGAGCGATCTTGGAAATGACAAAGTCTATACTTTTCACTATAACCCGAATAAACCTCAACCACTTCAAGCAGACAATAGCCGAGATGTGACTTTTAGGCATGGTTCTGGCCCGCGTCATATGGTCTTTTCACCAAATGGCAAACATGCGTACGTTACCGCAGAAATGCGAAGCGAAATTGTGACATTTAATGTGCAAGATGGTCATTTGAAAAAAGTGGCTGAGCTAAAACTAATTCACGAAGACAAAACACCTGAATTTAAAAGCGCGAGTGGAATTATCCTCAGTCCAAATGGTAAATATGTGATTGCTGCTAACAGAGGGGCAGATAATAAACTTTTGGTATTTAAAATTCAGCAGAATGGATTGCTAGCTAAACCAGTAGTTTATAAAGCCAATGGAATTGAACCACGTGCTTTCTCATTCGATGCATCGGGTATATATCTGTATGTAACCAATGTTTATAGTAATAACATTAGCTTGTTCCGCTTTGATGCCAATAAAGGTACCTTAAAACCCGTTGGTGATGCTGCAAAAATATCAACACCGACTGATATCAAATTTTTTAATTAACTCAAACTAGCATTTCTAATGCTTGATATAAAAAGACCGAGGGGAAATCATCTCGGTTTTTTTGACTGTTTTTGCAAAAATGATGATTTTCCGTATGATATGGGAAGCAATAATTAGTGTAGTGAAATGATGAAAAAGATTTTATTGATTGCAGTGAGTTTATTTTTTGTTGGTTGTTCAGAAAAGAAGCCATTAACACCTGAAGAGCAATGGCATGGCTTTTGTACTAGCGTAGGAAATGCGGCTAGAAGCATTGTTTTTGATCGTCAGCAAGCAATTGAAAAAACTCAGGCCGTTGAGCATGCAAATAAAATTGAAGATGACATTACCAAAAAGTTCATTCTTAATATTATTGACAAAGTCTATGCAATTCCAAAAGAAGAACTAACTCAAGATTCTCAAGCACTCCAAGAAAAAGTTAGAAAGCAAGCGATGGATGAATGTTTGATAACGCCTCATGACAAAATGCCAAAATATAAATCGTTCTAATTATGTAAGGTTATTGAATTTCCTCTCTTAAGGGGTGTTTTTGCTCAAAAATAATCCAAATTTGGCTAATTTGTTCGTTATTTATACATAGGTATTTAGATACAAAATAATGGGCATCACGGAGAAACACCCCGTTTTCATTAACTTTTACCTTGAACTCTAGTAAACTTTTGTAGTCCATATTACTTGTGAAGCTTTTAAAGAAAGCTGGAATTTGCAAGTAATTTTTCAAAAAAAGAGGAATGAACACCGTGCTAGAAGCTTACCGCCAACACGTTGAAGAACGTGCCGCACTCGGAGTCCCACCGAAGCCACTTGATGATGCTCAAACAGCTCAGCTTGTTGAACTATTAAAAAATCCACCAGCAGGCGAAGAAGCGTTCTTGGTTGATTTGCTTGAAAACCGTGTTCCTGCAGGTGTTGACCAAGCAGCTTACGTAAAGGCAGCGTTCTTGGCAGCGATTGCAAAAGGCGAAGCAACTTCACCACTCGTTTCTAAAGAACGTGCAGTTTACTTACTTGGCACAATGCTTGGTGGTTACAACGTAGCACCACTTGTTGAGCTTCTTGACGATGCTGAACTTGCAAACCTAGCTGCTGAAGCATTAAAGAAAACACTTCTTGTATTTGATGCATTCCACGACGTAGCAGATAAAGCTAAAGCTGGTAACGCTGCGGCTAAAGCTGTTTTACAATCTTGGGCAGAAGCAGAATGGTTCACTAGCCGTCCTGATGTTCCAGAAGAAATCAAAATCACTGTGTTCAAAGTAACTGGTGAAACAAATACTGATGACTTGTCTCCAGCTCAAGATGCTTGGAGCCGTCCAGATATCCCATTACATGCAAATGCAATGTTGAAAAATGAGCGTGATGGTATCAACCCTGAAAAACCAGGTGAAGTTGGTCCATTAAGCCAAATCAAAGAACTCATCGCGAAAGGCAACCAAGTTGCTTATGTTGGTGACGTTGTTGGTACAGGTTCTTCTCGTAAATCTGCAACTAACTCTGTACTTTGGTTCTTCGGTGACGAACTTCCACACATTCCAAACAAAAAAGATGGTGGTGTGTGTTTAGGTTCTAAAATCGCTCCAATTTTCTTTAATACAATGGAAGACGCAGGTGCATTACCTGTAGAAATCGACGTTGCTAACATGAACATGGGCGACGAAGTTGTATTGAAAATTGACCACGCTGCTGCAAAAGTTACTGCTTTTAAAGATGGCGTACAAATTTCAGAAGCAGAACTTAAAACTCCAGTACTTTTAGACGAAGTACGTGCTGGTGGTCGTATTAACTTGATCATTGGTCGTGGTTTGACAACTAAAGCACGTGAAGAATTAGGTCTTGCACCTTCTACATTGTTCCGTACACCTGTACAACCTGCTGACACTGGCAAAGGCTTCACGCAAGCTCAGAAAATGGTTGGTCGTGCATGTGGTTTAGCTGAAGGTCAAGGTATCCGTCCGGGTACTTATTGTGAACCTAAAATGACAACTGTTGGTTCTCAAGATACAACAGGTCCAATGACTCGTGATGAGTTAAAAGACTTAGCGTGTTTGGGCTTCTCAGCTGACTTAGTGATGCAGTCTTTCTGTCACACTGCTGCGTATCCAAAACCAGTTGACGTAACAACTCACCATACATTACCTGACTTCATCATGAACCGTGGTGGTGTATCTTTACGTCCAGGTGACGGTATTATCCACTCTTGGTTAAACCGTATGTTACTTCCAGATACAGTAGGTACTGGTGGTGACTCACATACTCGTTTCCCAATCGGTATTTCATTCCCAGCGGGTTCTGGTCTTGTTGCGTTCGCAGCTGCAACTGGTGTTATGCCACTTGATATGCCAGAGTCTGTACTTGTTAAGTTCAAAGGTAAAATGCAACCTGGTATCACTTTACGTGACCTTGTACATGCAATTCCTTACTACGCAATTCAAGCGGGTGACTTAACTGTAGAGAAGAAAGGTAAGAAAAACATCTTCTCTGGTCGTATCCTTGAGATCGATTTATCAGAAATGGAAAATGACTTGACTGTTGAGCAAGCGTTCGAACTTTCTGATGCTTCTGCTGAACGTTCTGCTGCTGGCTGTTCAATCACACTTTCTGAAGAGAAAGTTGCTGAATACTTACGTTCTAACATCACCATGTTGAAGTGGATGATCGCAGAAGGTTATGGCGATGCTCGTACTATGGCGCGCCGTGCTGAAAACATGCAGAAGTGGTTAGACAACCCAAGCTTGTTAAAAGCGGATGCTGATGCAGAATACTTAAAAGTTTACGAAATCGATCTTGCTGACATCAAAGAACCAATTCTTTGCTGCCCGAACGATCCAGATGACGCGAAACTTCTTTCTGACGTTCAAGGCGACAAAATTGATGAAGTATTCATCGGTTCTTGTATGACGAACATTGGTCACTTCCGTGCAGCTGGTCAGTTACTTGATAAAGTACCTGGTGGTTCATTGTCTACTCGTTTATGGTTGGCTCCACCAACTCGTATGGACGAGCACCAATTAATGGAAGAAGGCTTGTATAATATCTATGGTCGTGCTGGTGCGCGTACAGAGATGCCAGGCTGTTCATTATGTATGGGTAACCAAGCACGTGTAGCGCCGAACACAACATGTGTATCTACTTCTACTCGTAACTTCCCTAACCGTTTAGGTCAAGGTGCAAACGTTTACTTAGCGTCTGCTGAGCTTGCATCTGTAGCTGCGGTTCTTGGTAAATTACCAAGCCCAGAAGAATATCAACAGTACGCGTCGCAAATCGACAGCGCTTCTGCTGACATCTACAAATACTTAAACTTCGACAAGATGAGCGAATATACTAAAGAAGCTGATCAAGTTGATACTAAGAAAATCCAAGCAGCTCAATTGACCTAATCGATTGTTTTTGCTAAAAATAAGGGCTGAGTAATCAGCCCTTATTTTTTGGAGATTTATAATGTCAGTTAGCATTTGGGAAAATATTGATCATTTAAACTTCAAGGAATATGAATGTATTAAAAAGGGTTTTTTGAGAAATAATCACGGTGAAATATCTTTTTTTCGAGATAAAGAATCTCGGTTATTATTAAAGGTTGTAGGTGAAGCAACAGTAAAAGATTTTAATTTTAATGATAGAGAAGGCGAAATTCCAAGGGAGGAATTTCAGCTTGAATTTAAACATCATTATTTTGAACAAAAGATATTAATGCTTGCTATTCCTGAAAGTAGAAAAATAAATCAAATACATGGAAAAAATAGCTATATTGATATTTATGTAGTGGATGAGTTTGAGTTTACTGATAATGATTGTTCGATAGAAGCTGAGTATTTAATAGAGTTTTTAGATGGCTTAAAGATTGATCATATTTTTCCACATTCAATGGAAATCAATGAAACTCATGAAAAAAGATATGAATTATTGGGCGAAAATCTTGAACTTATAGAGAAAATAATTAATAAAAACAGTTTCACTAAAAATGGTATCAGAATTAAAATTGAAGATGATGAAGTATATATAATAAAATTAGGTATTGGAAATAGAGGCTTAATTTTATATAGAAAAAATTTAGAATTATTTAAAAGAGATAAAATTAGAAAAATAATCTCCTATATTTTCGGTTGTCCATTGGTTTTTTATGGGTATACTCTTGTAAATAAATATATGACACCTTCTTATAGCTATTTAAGAAATATTCATGATAATGAGAGAGGACAATTGGCTATCAATGTTCAAGTACCTACACCACTTAGTTTAAGTGCTTTAAATATCATAGAAGTTGATATTTTTGAAAATTTGATGCAAGAACTCTATGTTAAATATGAAGAATATGATCTTAGCAATATATTTTTTACGTATTGGGTAGCAGTAAATTCTAATTCAATTACTGCTGCTGTCCACTATGGAGCACTTATTGAAAAGCTACAAGCTACATATATGAAAATTCATGAAGTTAGTTATAGTAAAATTTTAGATAAATCAATTTTTAAAAAAATGCGGGAGCGATTACAACAACAATTAGATGAGTTTGAGCTAACGTCTAAGCAAAAGAAAATTTTTTTAGATAAAATAGGGAATTTGAATACTTATTCTCAAAAAGATAAGATGGATTTTTTTTGTAATGACATCTCATTGTCTCTATCTAATATTGAAAAAACAGCTTGGCAACAGCGAAATGATGCTGCTCACGGAAATGCTATAACTGATGTTAATCAAGCTTGGAAAAATACACTAGTATTAAGAGAATTATTTAATAAGTTTTTATTAAAGTTAATTACATCTAATAAATATTATTTGTCATATTTAGATGGAAAACCGGAAATTAAAGCTTTATAAAACACAGTTAATGATTTAAACGTTGATGTAACTAAATGGCTAAACAATCACGTTTCTTATGTATTGGTGGATTCCTTAACGGTTCAGCGGTTAAAGACCAAGGGGACAGCTTTGTTTGTGTTGAAAATGACAAACATGTAACCTATCACAAAAAGGAAATCTTCCATCAGGATTCGTGGGATCAAGAGTACTATGTCTGTGAAACTACAACAGACCAACAAGCACGAAATTGGGTTTATGATATCAAACCCGATTAATTCAGCAGATATAATTTTGTACTTCTTAAAATAAATATATGAAAAAGCCCCATTATAAGGGGGCTTTTTAAAACTAAAAAAATTCTACCAATAACCCAACACTTTCCACCAAAGTCCGCCAATCACCACAAAAATAATGATATTAACCACGCTCATGACAAAGCCAGCTTTCCACCATTCACCAAGTGTGGTGTAACCCGAACCGAACACTACAGGGGAAGTGCCAGTCGCATAATGGGTTAATGTCATCATAATGCTAGAAGCTGCTGCCATCATTAAAGCAAAGAGCATTGGCGGTGCACCAAGTGCAAGTCCTGCCGTATAAAAGGCTGCAAACATGGCAGTAATATGTGCCGTAGTGCTAGCAAACATATAATGTGCATACAAATAGGCGAGCATTAATAATAGACAAGCAGGCATCCAGCTTAGACCTAAATGACCAATACTGGTTTCTAACACACTCGAGAACCACGTGATTAAACCAAGCTTATTTAAATAAGTTGCCATCATGACTAAAGCTGCGAACCAAGTAATCGTATCCCATGCGTTCTTTTGCGTCAGAATATCATCCCAAGTTAAAACACCTGTAAGTAGCAATAATCCTAAACCAATAAAAGCAGTCGTCGTTGGGTCAACCGCCCAAGCGGAGCCAAAAATCATGGCAGGAATACCAGCCCATAGCATCAATAAAATACCGAATACACCAAGCATGATAATTTCATTTTTACTGACTGGGCCCATTTCTTTTAATTTACTTTTAGCAAGCTGAGCTGCATTAGGCGTTTCTTTGACTTCGGGTGGATACATCAAATACATAATCAAAGGCATAATAATTAATGCAATCAAACCCGGCAGTAACATTGCCAGTGCCCAAGTACTCCAACTTAAAGAAATTTCACTATTGGTCGCCTTTGCCACTAAATCAACGACTAATGGGTTAGGGGCAGTTGCCGTAATAAACATTGCAGAGGTAATCGGGTTGGCTTGGTAGTTAACCAATGACAGATATTTTCCCATCCGACCTTCGGTACCTTTAGCAGGATCAGAATCATAACTAGTAGAAATTGCCAGTACAATCGGATGAATTATTCCGCCACCACGAGCCGTATTACTTGGCGTTACAGGGGCGAGAATGAGTTCTGAAAGTACCATGCTATAGCCAATCCCAATGGTTTTCTTGCCCCAAACTGCGATAAATAAATACCCTAACCGTGCACCCAATCCGGTTTTTTGCAAACCTTTAGAGATCATAATGGAAATACCAATCAACCAGATGAGTGGGTTAGCAAAGCTACTAAGAGCATCTTGAATTGCACCGCTTGGGCTTGTGTTAGTCACCCCAGTGATAGCGACTAAAGTTATTGCAATTACGGCAATGGCACCAATTGGCATCGCTTTACCGATGATTGCGGCAATTACACCGACAAACATCGCTAACAAATGCCATGCATCAGGATCAACACCATTTGGTACAGGAATTACGAACCAGATTAACAATGTAATAAATAAAGAAATAAGTGTAGGGAGGGCTTTAAATCCCATGTAATTTCCCCTTGTTTTCATATGATTAAAAATTAAAGCTCTTTATGAGTAAATCGCTAAAGACATAAGTATTAAAGTTCTATTATCGATTAAATGATTCAAGAATTCAAAAAATCACAAGCAATAAGTACTAACTTTCATTTCTATGAAAAAGTTATTCTTTTAAGTTAAATATTTCTTAATTTAAATCTAATTTGTTAAGTTTTTCTGAAATTTTAACTCTGAAATGGATGCCAGATTGATAAATTCTCTGTATAGATATCAGTCTAATAAATAGTACTTAGTATGGTTAATTTAAAAAAAGCGATAAAGACTTCTAATTGAATTAATATATTCTAATACTAATTTTTAGAAAATGTTAATGATCAAAAAATAAATTATATATTTAGATTAATGTATAAAAGGTGTAAAAAATTATTAAATAAAATAACTTAGATATAATATTGGATAAAAATTGGTCTTTCTGAATTATTAATTTTATTGAAAGCGTGAAATGAGTCATGAGTTTATTTAAAAATGTTAAATATATCATTTTAAAATTTTATGTATATAAAATTGAATATAATAGTAGTAATTAACTGGTTTTTTGTTTTAAAATAATTAAACGAACTTAAAAATAATTAAAAAAAATATGGGTATTTTATATAGGGAATTTGAGAATGCTAAAGACAATAGTTGAATTTAAATTTGATGATTATCAACTATGTGAACAAAAAATGCACTCTAACGAAGGAGGGATTTTAGTTCAAAAAACTGAAGACATTGCGCAATATATTTTTAGTATATTGAGAAATAGATATCATTTAAATGTAGAACTATATAGTGAAAATTGGGGATGGCAAATTGAAATTCCATTGCCTGAAATAACGATGTATCTTGGAATAAGTGTCTATGAAGAATATAGAAATGGATTCGCAATTTTTATTTCACCCAATACACCTATTTTAAGAAAATTTTTATTTCGAAAAATTGATATTACCCATCATATTATGGTGCTGCAAAATTATATAAATATTATCTTAAAATCACATCCGGGAATCTATGATGTGATGTGGTGGAAAGAAAATGAATTCCGATGTGTAGCGGCGAGCTGAAGTAGAAAAATATAAAATTTTAATTACCGAAGCGTGTTAAGGAAAATTTATTAAAGACTATATTGGTGAATAAGCAGTGAGAGCTTACTATATCTTCAATATCAAGTGGTCAGATCAATATGCAAAATTCAGCGTTGAAGGGATTGCGTAAGTTTTTCTATAATAATCTTCATAATCATGACTATGAAACTACGTTAAGTAGATGTATTAATTATTTTTTAGTTGTTTTAATTATTGGTAATGTCGCTGCCGTTTTATTAGAAACAGTAAATGATTTGTACACAAGCTATCGTGTTTGGTTCGACTATTTTGAAGTTATTTCAATTGCAATTTTTAGTATTGAATATTTATTAAGATTGTGGAGTATTGCAGATCGAGATACGACACAATCCGCATGGAAAACCCGCTTGAATTGGATGAAAAGTGGGGAAGCAATTATTGATTTGATGGCAATTTTACCTGCCTATCTCAATTTCTTTGTACGAATTGATCTTCGTATGCTAAGAATCTTACGTTTACTTCGCCTATTAAAATTAACACGGTATTTTATCTCACTACAGATATTGTTATGTGTGATTAAACGTGAAAAGGGTTCTTTTCAAGCAGTTATCTTTATTTTAATTATCATGATTATTATGACCGCTTCTGGAATTTATGTGGTTGAAAACAAGGCTCAGCCAGAAGCTTTTAGTTCAATACCTAAATCTATGTGGTGGGCTGTAGTGACTTTAACCACAGTGGGTTATGGCGATGTAACACCAGTGACAAGTTTAGGAAAGTTATTGGGGGCACTCATTACAATTTTGGGTGTTGGTATTGCGGCTTTACCAGCTGGTATTTTGGCATCGGGGCTTGCAAATGAACTTAACCAGCGTAATCAAAGGCTAGAGCAAGAATTTCGTGAATTACTTCAAGTACGAGGTATTGATATTTTACATGATGAAGTTGAAATAGAACGAATCCGTCAAAAAGTTGGTCTACCCAAAGAGCAGGCGCATAACCTGATTGTTCAAATTATGCGAGAAAAAGTATTAGAACAGGAAGAGTCTGTTAGAGAGAAAAAATGTTATTGCCCACACTGTGGTGGAAAGCTAACTGATTAGAAATAATAAGTTAGCATTTTCTTTGATTAAATTTACTTACTGGCTTTTTCAACAGCAAATGCAATAAGTAAAATGATAAGACCACCGAGACTCAAAACAAAGCCTACCCAGATTGGCGCGATCCAACCCATTTGGTGGCTGAGTACCCATCCACCTAAAAATGCACCTAATGCATTGGCCATATTAAAGGCAGAGTGGTTGAGTGACGCTGCTAGTGTTTGAGCATCACCTGCTACATCCATTAAACGAGTCTGTAATGCTCCGCCTAATCCCATTACGGTGAGACCAATCAAAAATAATGAAGCGATAGCACTATAGATATTACTCATTAAGAAACTGGCAACAACAAAAGCGATTGCTGAACTAATTAATACACCTACAATCGTTTTGTTTAGGTTTTTATCTGCAAGCCATCCCGCTGCTAAGCCACCAATAACCATACCGATACCCCAGATAGCTAAAGCGATAGGGACAATTTGGATATTAACTTTTGTATATTCAGTCAAAATTGGTGAGACATAGCTATAAACAGAAAACATGCCTCCAAAACCGATAGCACCTACTGCTAGTGTTAACCACATGTTGATATTTTTAAGACCAGCTAATTCTGTTTTTATACTGGCAGTAGCTTGGACTGGAATATTGGGTACAAAAAAGCCAACAGCAATTAAAGTGACGAAAGCAAAGGTTGCTGAAAACTCAAAACCAGCTCTCCAGCCAAAATTTTGACCTAACCACGTCGCGAGAGGAACGCCAATTACAGTTGCGACTGTAAGACCCATCATCATTTGGGCAACTGCAGAAGCTCTTCTTGATGGGCCAGCGAGTTCTGCTGCAACTAATGCACCAACTCCAAAATATGCTCCGTGTGGTAAACCTGCAATGAAACGTGAGATTAAAACAGTTTCGGGGGTATGAGCTAAAGCGGTAAAGGCATTAGCTACACCATAAAAAAGCATTAAGCAAAGTAATAAAGTTTTTCTCGGAACTTTGGCTCCAAGAATAGCAATGATAGGAGCGCCAATAACTACACCTAATGCGTAAGCACTAATAAAGTGACCAGCTTCAGGTACAGTAATATTTAAGTTATTTGCAATTTCTTGAATCAGTCCCATTGCGACGAATTCGGTAGTTCCAATACAAAAACCACCTACAGCGAGAGAGAAAATTGCTAAAAAGAGTGAATAGTGTTGATGTGTAGAAAGAGGAGATTGTGGGGACGCCATAATAAGTTGAGGAAAGACACAAAAAAGAGAAGTATAAGGGAAAAGAGAACAGAATAATAAAAAACTAAATTAATGAGAAAATGATTACATATTTAAATGAGGTAAATTTAAATTTTCACGTTTTGATCTATAAATAATAAAAAATAACGAATGATAATAAGAATTATTTTTATTTGTGTATACTGTATCCGCTTATATTTTGTCTGATTTTTTCACTTTGCATACAACAGGATTTTGTAATAATGAATAGATTTCTAATGACGTCACTTGCATTGATATGTACAACAGGCTTTGCTCACGAACCTTATGTAGCACCTGTAGCTTATAAAACTGAACAGACTCAAGTACCTGTAATTGCTGGTTATGCTGAAGAAGCATTAAATAGTGAATATGCTTTAAAGGATGCCAAGCTTACTGTAATTACACCTAAAAATGAGCTTAAAACCATCAACTCAGAAGCTGTACATAAGTCTGTAACTGTTTTTGATATAGACCTACCTGAAGAAGGCACATACATTGTTCAAACTCAGGCGAGTTATCCTTTAAAATATGTATATGACCAAAAAGAATGGCATCTATTTGTTGATATGCCAGCTGATAAAGCTCCACCGAAAGCAGAACGTGAATATTTGATTCCGACTGACCTTGAAACAAAAACAATTAAACCAGAGCAAGTAACACGTGAGTGGATATTGCAGAGTTATCTTTCTAAGGGAAAAGTTTCAGATATTCAGCTTCCTAATACACCGATTAAAGTTAGTTTCTCCGTACATCCAAACCAAATTAAAGCTGCTCAACCAGTTAAATTAGCTATAACTGAAAAGGGCCAGCCTTTAGCTTATGCTGAAGTTAATTTAAGAGAAAAGGGTGCAACTGACAAACAAGTAAAGCAGTTTAAGGCAGAAAAGAATGGTCAGGTTGAGCTTAGCTTTCCAAAAGCTGGAGAGTACTTAGTAGAAGTAACAGCTCCCCTAAACTTGAAAGTAAAACCTAAAAACCAGAGTTATACGATTATTAGCTTAAATGTATTAGCACAGTAATTTTTAATGTTTTAAAAAATAGACCTTTATGAGGTCTATTTTTGTTTTTCATACTTTTTTTAATCACTTTAAAAACTTTATGAGATCGTTTTAATTTCCCTTCATTTTTAAAGATACCTAAATTCATCCCAAGCAAAAATAGTGAAATAAAATTCATGTTGAGACAAACTAACTAATTTTGTGTTAAAGTGAATAAAATTCATTAATGCAGATTTATCGAAAGTTTTATGGAAAAGTAAAGATGAGCTTTATCCATTTGTAGATAAATCTCTTTTTTAGGCTTGGCCCATGTTAGAAATTCGTCACCTTAAAACTTTAGTTGCTTTACGCGAGCATGGTTCATTAGTTTCGGCAGCAAATGACCTTTGTTTAACGCCATCTGCCATTTCCCATCAATTAAAAGAATTAGATCATTGGTATGGGGTAGAGGTTGTTAATCGTCGAAGTAGACCTGTTAGTTTTTCTAATGTTGGACAGCGCTTATTAAAGTTAGCTGATGATGTTTTGCCACAAATTCAGATTACCCACAGTGATATCACGCGTATTGTGCATGGACAGACCGGCAGAATTATTTTTTCATCGGAATGCCATAGTTGTTTTGACTGGTTAATGCCTTTATTAAATCAGTATCGCCAGCAATACCCAGATGTAGATTTAGACTTCGCTTCAGGTTTTGAAGCCAATCCGCATGAACTCTTACAAAATGCTGAATTTGATTTGCTGATTACAGCAGACCCAATTGCATTAAAAGGAATTGAGTATTTTCCGATTTTTGAATATGAATCACGTTTAGTCTTATCAAATACTCATCCTTTGGTGCGGGCTGAGAATATTACAGTTCAAGAGTTGGCCGAAGAGGTTTTAATTACTTATCCAGTTGATAAGCACCGTTTAGATATCATGTCTAAACTTTTTATCCCTGCGAATATTCAGCCTAAACAAATACGAACAACTGATTTAACTCAAATGCTTATTCAGCTTGTAGCAAGTGGACGAGGTATTGCTGCTTTACCTGATTGGGTGGTAAATGAATATGAACAAAAGGGTTGGGTCACAAGCCGCCGTTTAGATTGTGTTTCTCTTACAGGCTTAAGACGAACTTTATATGCGGGTTATCGAACTGAAGAAAAAGAGAAAAGTTATTTTGAAGGATTTTTAAAGCAGTTAGAAAAGTTTTCTTTAAAACGAAATGCCTATTATTCTGGCTAAAACAAATAATTTAGCCTAAGTGTTAAAAAGGTGCTTAATTGCACCTTTTTTAATATCGACTTCTTATTTACCAATAAATAAAGAGAGTAAGCCTGCTGCAATCAGAGGGCCGACCGGTACACCACGAAGTAGAGCAACACCAGCAACCGTACCAATAAGTAAACCCGCAACCACGTCAGGTTGGCTTGACATTAGTTTTACTCCACGACCACCCAACCAAGCGACTAATAAGCCAATTGCAATAGCCAAAAGTGATTTAAAACTAACAAATGACTTTAAAATACTCTCCCCACTGAGCTTCCCACTGGCAATTGGAGTAAGTACACCAATCGTTAAAATAAGAATTCCTAAATTAAGACCGTGAGCTTGAATATAGGGGAAAAATTCATTTAATGGCGTAATTTTAACGACAATGAGCACACCAGCTGCAATTGTTACAGCTGCATTTTGACTTAATAAGCCGCAGATCAACAGAACGAGTAGAACAACTAAATTAACATCAAATTGGGCAAGCATGGGGAGTGCGGAGAAAGTAAATAAATGGAATTGTATAATATTTAAGAGTAGTAATGTGAATGCTTTAAAAGATATAGCCGATTTTAAAACTAATTTTTGATAAAAAATCATTGTATATCTATAAATGATAAAGATTTTTAATTTCTGGTTACGCTTGGAAACAATGTTATATAAATTAACAAGTTAAAAGTTTTAGTTTCTTAAAGGTGTGATATAAAAATAGTCATTACTCATGAGTACAGGATAGATTTATGGACATTATTGATATCAAAATCAAAGATCAGTTTGATCAGATTCATGATGCAAAAGCGCAACTAAAGAAAAACTTAGTTGAACATGAAAATGAATCATTAAAGCTAAGCCAACGTATTGAACATATTATTGTTGATAATGAAATTATTTTGCCTACTACCGAATTATTATTTGAAAGTGAACAGAACGAAAATATTTATCGAGTAGTTGAAGAATAAAGTGTAAGTTGAATGAAGTAAGTGTAAAGAGCTGCTCGTAGCGTTTAGTAAAAAGTGGAAACTACGTTAAAATAACAGCTTAGTTCTAAAGAGAAAACTTCATGCTGCTGGAAAAAATTTTACAATCACAAGGGTTTGGTTCACGTAAATATTGTCAGCAGTTAATAAAAAACGGATCTGTAAGTATTGATGGAGAGGTTGCAGATGATCTCAAGAAGCAATTCTCTCCAGAAAATTTAGAGTTTTCTCTTTTTGGGGAAACTTATCAATATCGAGAAAAAGTTTACCTTGCTCTAAAAAAGCCAAAAGGTTTTGAGTGTTCACATCAGCCTCATCATCATCAAAGCGTGTTTAGTCTTTTACCGGAAATATTGATTCAACGGGGTGTGCAAGCCATTGGTCGTTTAGATCAAGATACCACAGGCTTACTTTTACTGACCGATGACGGTAAATACCTTCAAGCTTTAACTCATCCTCGTAAACATGTGCCCAAGGTTTATCATGTTTCGACTATAGATCCGGTTACAACTGAGCAAATTGAGATGTTGAGCCAAGGTGTGAGTTTGCATCAAGAAAAAGGTGTTTTTGCTGCAACAGATGTGGAGATATTAGAAACGCATCAATTAACTATGACGATTCATCAAGGTGTTTATCATCAAGTAAAAAGAATGATTGCAGCGGTAGGAAATAAGGTAGAAGCATTACATCGCCATCAAGTAGGGCAATTGGTTTTACCTGAACTTGAAGATGGTGAGTGGGTTTATTTATCTGAACAACAAAAACAGCTCGCTCAAAATCTTACTTAAGAAAGCAATGGAAAGTTTGGAACTCACTATCTCGAATGAATCCCATTTTTTCATATAAGCGATGAGATTCATGGTTGTTGCCTTGAGTTTCCAAACTAATCCGCAAAGCATTCTCTTGTTTTGCAAATAAGATTGCTGTATCGATGAGCTGTTTAGCTGAACCTTGGCGACGGAAAACGGGTGTAACATAGACATCATCTAGGATATAGTAAGTTGAACAAGCAACCGAAGAAAAACCTAAATAGAGTAAAACAAAACCCGTAATTTTATCGTCTTTAATATGAATGAAGAACACACTTTCTCTATTCTCAAAACGTTGTTTAAGGAAGTGAAGGGATTCATTAAAATTAGAAGAGGCCCCATAAAATTGGCGGTATTCATCAAATAAAACGGCGAGTTGCTCTAAATCTTCAAAAGTCGCTCGTCTAACGATCATTTGGCACTCCTTGTAACTTATCATTATGTTTTTACAAAGAGAGCATAACGAAAAAAAGAGCTTTTTGACGTTAAAACTTGTTTATAAATGCAACAGTGTTAAGTTTTGTCGCTTTCACCAAGAAGTGCATTAAGTTCTTCAAATAAATCTTCATGGTCATCATCTTCAGCTAAAGTTGATGGATTTTGGTTCAATGAAGATGCTTTGGCTTTTCTTAACTTTAATAATTGTTCCATATTAATATTCTGATTTTCGATAGCAAAAGGAATAGATTTAGTTAATACGACCTGTTTAAAAAAAAGTCGTACTGCTTGGGCAGGGGTAATTCCCAGTTGTTTAAAAACAGCAAAAGCCTGCTTTTTTTCTTGGGAGTCAAGTCGAACCTGATAAACTTCTGTTTTTCGCATGAATAACAAAACCAAATGATTTTAATTTTTAGGAATTTATTTTAAACCATCGCAATGTAATTTCAATGCTTTTTGGCATAAAAAATAATCTTTTTGTAATTACGGTTACATTACAATGTCAATTCAAACTCAGAATTAAAAGACATTCCCTCTTTTGTGAGAGGGTCTATAAATGAAATGTGCTTAGCTAGCAGCTGTAATGGTTCAGAGAAATCATCTTCAGCCTTGTGTTGAACTAATGGATAAAATGGATCATTTTTAATCGGAATTTCTAAGTAATTAAGATGCACGCGAAGCTGGTGCTGTTTACCTGTTGTTGGGGTTAAGCGATATTTTGCCCAAATCTGATTGTGCTCGATCAGCTCGATATAAGTCTGAGTATTGGCTTTAGCATTTTCTATAACCTGCATAGTATAAAAAGGATGACCTTTATCTAAATGCAAATGTAAGGTTTGAGGAAAATTTAAATCTTTTTTATAAGGTGCAACAGCGTAGTAAATTTTATTGACTTGGCGCTCTGCAAATAATTGTTGGTAAATACCACGCGACTCAACCCGTTTGCAAAATAGAACAACACCAGCAGTTTCACGGTCTAGACGATGAATAGGTGTTAAAAATTCATTGCCTGTTTGTTTTTTTAATCGGACTAAAAGCGTTTCTTGAACATATTGTCCAGTCGGGCTGATCGTTAGAAAATGGGGTTTATCGACAACCAGTAAATCATCATTCTCAAATAAAATCCGATGTTCAAACGGAACGTGGGCTTCATAAGCCAGAAATCGATAATAAAAAATATGGGTATTACTTTGGTATGGACTGTCTAATGTTAGTTTTTGTCCATTTGCTGCATAAATAAGTCCATCTTGAAATCGTTGTTGCCACTCTTGCGTTTTAATATGTTGGAAATGTTGGCATAGATACTCATAAATAGTTTGAGTATTTGTGTGTGCAGGAAGATAGACTTGGCTTGCGCTTACACCATCAATCATAGGTGGCAAAAAATCGTTCGGACTAGACATAAAAAAGTGTAAATATGTAAGAAAATTGATATAAAAAAAGCCAACTTCTAGGGCTTAAGTAGGCTTTTAAGGCAGGGCAATGTTATCATATCGATTATTTCGAATCATGTTATGTGTGCTATGTCGTATTCATTGAAATTGGTCTTAAATCATGAAGAAGATACTGAGCGTTTAGCTCAAGCTTTGGCGCAGCATGTTCAGTCGGGTGTAATTTATTTAATTGGGGATCTAGGTGCGGGTAAAACCACACTTACGCGCTATTTCTTACAGGCTTTGGGCCACAAAGGCTCTGTTAAAAGTCCAACTTATACACTCGTTGAGCCATATAAAATTAATGATAAAGAAATTTTTCATTTTGACTTATATCGTTTGAATGACCCTTATGAACTTGAATTAATGGGAATCCGTGATTATTTAGATATCACAGACGCATTATTTTTATTTGAATGGCCATCAAAAGGTGGCGATGAAATTCCAGAGGCCGATATCATTATTGATATTCAAAAGTCAGATGATGAGTTGAGCCGTTTGGTAACCCTAACTTTACCTACAGAACATTTGTATCAGACTTTGCAGGAACAGCTTCATGACTGATGAAAAGCTAACACAACGTCGTATCCATACATTAGACGCAGCGTTAGCCAACCAGATTGCTGCTGGTGAGGTGATTGAGCGTCCTTCATCTGTTGTTAAAGAATTATTAGAAAACTCTATCGATGCCGGTGCAACTGAACTCATTGTGCGAATTGCTCAAGGTGGTTCGACCCTAATAGAAATTATTGATAATGGGCATGGCATTCATTCTGAAGATTTAGCATTAGCTGTTATGCGTCATGCCACAAGTAAAATTAAAACGGCAGAAGATTTACACGCTATTGTAAGTTTAGGATTTCGTGGAGAGGCACTTGCTTCGATTGCTGCTGTTTCAAGATTGACATTGACGAGTAGCCAAGATGAAAGCGGAATTGGTCATCAGGTTGAAGTGAATGGTACAGCCTTTGACCACCAACAAGTACAAGCTGTTGCTGCTCAAAAAGGAACCCATATACGTGTTCAGGACTTATTTTTTAATGTCCCTGCACGACGTAAATTCTTAAAAAAACCAACCACTGAATTTGGCCATATCGAAGAGATTGTTCGCCGTCTAGCTCTAACACATTTCGATATACGTTTTGTGCTTGAGCATAATGATAATATTAGAATTAATCTACCTATAGCGGATAGCGGCGAGCTGCGTTTTCAGCGAGTACAGCAATTATTAGGTTCGCAATTCGTACAAAATGCATATTGGATGGATGCTGAAAGTATTAGCATGCGTTTATCGGGTTGGCTTGGTCATCCTTCTGATGCACGTGCGCAGGCTGATATGCAATATGTCTATGTAAATGGACGTATTGTCAAAGATAAAACAATTTCACATGCATTACGTATGGCATATGACGGTATTTTACATGGCCATCAACATTCATCTTATCTACTTTTCTTAGAAGTCGATCCTGAAAATATTGATGTCAATGTTCATCCTACAAAACATGAAATTCGCTTTTTAAATCAAAGAGAAGTGCATGAGTTTGTAAGGCATTATGCAAAAGAAACTCTATCGCAATTTCAGACAGCGAGTGCTGATTTAGCTCAAGCGATGAAGGTAGATGAACAATCAGATTATTCAGTACAGCCGCAGCCGAAATATCAAGAACAATTTTCATTGCACAGAGCAAATGAAACTTTAAATGCAGATAGTGAAGTACGAACTCAGCATGCACCCACTGAATTATTAACTGATTTTAATGCTAGTCGTCCGCAAGCTGTTCACTATGCAGATCAAGCACCAAAATATAATGGTTCTGCTCAATTAAATAATGCGTTAAAGACATACTTGGCGCCTCTACGTGACCAACCTGCTACTTTTTCAGTAAATGAAAATATTGAACCAGTAACTAAAGTTGATGAGTTTCCTTTAGGTATCGCAATTGCTCAACTTCATGGAATTTATATTCTAGCGCAGAATACCGAAGGCCTTATTATTGTTGATATGCATGCGGCACATGAGCGTATTTTATTACAACAAATGAAAAATGCTTGGGATAAACCTGAATTTTGGACATCTCAGCAGTTACTTATACCTAAAGTCATTTCTATTAGCCGTATGCAGGCCGTCAGGGTAGAGGAGTTAAAACCTCAACTTGAGCGCTTAGGTTTGGAAATTGATTTATGTGGTGATGAGCAAGTTATTGTTCGCGGTGTGCCTGCCATATTACAAAAAGCAGATTTTGAAAATCTTATTCCAGAACTTTTAAATGATTTAGATCCAAATGATGAAGCCCAAGGGTTACTTCAAAAGAGAGACGAGTTATTAGCTGGAATGGCATGTCATGGAGCAGTGCGTGCACATCGACAACTCAGCCTGTCAGAAATGAATGCTTTACTCCGTCAAATGGAACAAACTGAATTTGCGAGCCAATGTAACCATGGGCGGCCAACTTGGCGTGCATTTCCATTATCTCAATTAGATAAATTATTTGCTCGAGGAGAGTAGTTTTACATGTCAAATCAATTGCCCGTCATCAATTTAATGGGACCAACTGCGAGCGGAAAAACCGCTTTGGCATGTGAATTATATGAGCGTGGAAATTTTGAACTAATTTCTGTTGATTCTGCACTCGTCTATAAAGATATGGATATTGGCACCGCTAAACCAACGCGTGAAGAGCAAGCGCTCTATCCTCATCATCTGATTGATATTATTACGCCTCTTGAAGTTTATTCAGCTGCTCAGTTTGTTGAAGATGCATGTAAGTTAATTGATGATATGCATTCACGTGGTAAGACTCCTATTTTGGTAGGAGGCACGATGTTGTACTTTAAGGCATTATTAGAAGGGTTGTCTGGTAATTTGCCGAGTGCTGATGCTCAAGTTCGCGCAGCAATTGAAGAAAAAGGTTTAAATGAAGGCTGGCAAGCCGTTTATGATGAGTTGGTTTCTGTAGATCCTGCTGCAGCTATAAAATTTAATGTGACTGATAAGCAAAGGATTATTCGAGCATTAGAAGTTTATAAGATTACGGGTGAACCAATTACTAAATTGCAGGCAGAACAACCAAAAAACGTACCATATCGATACATATTTCATAATTATGCTTTACTTCCAGATCGGGTAGAATTACATCAACGCATTGAGCAAAGATTAAGCAAAATGTGGGATATCGGTTTTTTGAGTGAAGTTGAAGCTCTAATTGAAAAATACGATTTAGATGAAAATTTACCCTCAATGCGTTCAGTGGGTTATCGACAAGCACTAGAATTTCTATTAAAAAGTGACTTAAGTCTCAAAAGTAAACGTGAAATGGAGGATAAAGCTTTATTTGCAACACGACAACTTGCCAAACGTCAATATACGTGGTTACGTTCTTTGCAAGAAATACACGATTTTAAAACTTACTTGACGATAAAGCAGGCGAAAGAAGACTTGCGAAACTCTTATGGATAAAGCAAAATTTGCACACTGTCTTTTTATAATTTTTAGTTGAAAAATAAAGATAGTTTTTTTGCGCTGATTTAAAAATTTTTTTTTGGAGTTAAAAATGTCTAAAGGTCAAACTTTACAAGATCCGTTCTTAAATTCTCTCCGTAAAGAACGTATCCCTGTTTCTATTTTCCTTGTGAACGGTATTAAATTACAGGGTCATATTGAATCTTTTGACCAATATGTTGTTTTATTAAAAAATACAGTAAGTCAAATGGTTTACAAACACGCTATTTCAACTGTTGTTCCAGCTCGTAACCCACGCCCAGCAGGCGCGCAAGGTACAGGCTTCCCAGCACAAGGTGGTACACAAGGCGGCTTCGGTGGTCAACCTACTGGTGGTTTCGGTGGCGGTCAAGGCGGTGGCTTTGGTGGCGGTCAAGGCGGTGGCTTTGGTGGTAGTCAAGGCGGCTTCGGCGGTCAAGGCGGCTTCGGTGGTCAAGGCGGCGGCTTCGGTGGTCAAGGTGGCTTCGGTGGTCAAGGCGGTTTCGGTGGTCAAGGCGGTTTCGGTGGTCATCAAGGTGGTTTTGACAACGATACTAAATTTGAAGATGGTCAAGAAGACGAAAATAATCGTTAATTGAAATCTAAAAAGAAGCCAGTCAGATAATGACTGGCTTTTTTTATGTTTATTTATAAATTAATTTAAAATATTTGATTCAACAGTAGTCGTAATTTGATCATTATGGCTGATATATCTAAATAAATAGAGTTTTAATCGATGCTATTAATATTAGCTGCTGCTTTAAGCAGTGTTTTGGTGTCCATCCTATTAAAAAACTTAAAGAAAAAAGGTTACCAGCCGCTACAAATGATTGCATGGAATTATGCGAGTGCGAGTCTTCTTTGCTTTTGGTGGTTTCAGCCGGATATTCAACATATTTCAATAGAAAAGACGCCTTGGTGGTTAATTGTTGCATTAGGAATGATTTTGCCCAGTATTTTTCTATGTTTAGCTAAATCATTAGAATATGCAGGAATTGTTAAAACTGAGGTTGCACAACGTCTTTCCGTGGTACTTTCTTTACTCGCAGCTTATTTCATTTTTAATGAGCAATTTAATGCATTAAAGCTGTGGGGAATAGGTTTAGGAGTTTTTGCAGTCTTACTCGTCTTATTGGGACAAATGAATACTTCTTCGAATCATCAATCTCGAAAAGCAATTGTTGCTCTATTAAGTGTTTGGTGTGGGTATGCCGCGGTAGACATTCTCTTAAAATATACGAGTAGTTTAGGTCTTCAATTTACACTCACGTTGAATCTTATTTTTATTACATCTTTTATATTATCAATTTCATATTTATTGGTGCAGAAAACCCAAAAATGGCAGCTTAAAAGTGCTATAGCTGGATTAGTATTAGGTGTGCTTAATTTTTCAAATATTGCTTTATATGTGAAGGCTCATATCTTTTTAAAGGATTCACCTGCAATTGTTTTTGCAAGTATGAATATACTCGTTGTGTTATTAGGAATTGCAAGTGGCGTTATTTTATATAAAGAAAAATTAAAATGGCCTACCACTTTGGGTATTTTATTGGGGATCAGTGGCGTACTTTGTTTAGCTAGGGCAATGAGTTTATAGTTCAAGAGAGTTGAATCTCTTGAACTATTTTCATTTTATAAATAGGTAAAAATAACTTCATCTGGGAGACGCGATTTAGGAAGTTTTGCATTGAAATCGTTTTCACTGCGATAACCTAGAGAAACAATGACTGAACTACGCAGGCCTTTTTCAGTTAACCCAAGCTCAGTATTTAAAATATCTTCATCAAAGCCGCCCATTGGCGTAGCATCAATTCCTTCTAAACCCGCAGCAAAAAGTAGTTGCCCTAAAGCAATGAATGTTTGATTTTCCATCCAACCAAATAAATTTTTCTGCTCATTTCGATAGAATTCAACATAGCCATGGCGAGTATCTTTTTGGCCGAGCTTTGCTTTTTCATCTTTAAAACGACCGCTCAAATCATCTTGTTCAAGCAATTGATTTAAGTATTCAGCTGAAATATCTGTTCTTGTGCAAAAGATAAGTGTGTGTGATGACTCGAGTACTTTTGGAGCGTTGTAGGCATATTTACCTGTTAAGGCTTTCGCAATTCGTTCTTTAGCTGCCTCATTATCTGCAACTACGAAATGCCAAGGCTGAATATTTACTGAAGAAGGGGTAAAACGTAAAATTTCTAATAATTTATTAAATTTTTCTTGAGGAATTTTCTTTTCAGAATCATACGCTTTTGTTGTATAGCGACTTTTAACAGAATTCAATAGGTCCATAGGTGTGCTCCATATCAATCTTATGGCAATTGAGAGAATTTAATCTTTGCCATCATACGCTATTTTATTCAAAAACATTTCCTATGTAATTTGATAAAGAAATATAATGTTTATATAAAAGTTTAGTAATTTATTGAAAATGATTGATTTAATGCCAACAAATGCAAAGAGTAAGTTACGAGAAATTAGAATTGTTAAAGCCTTTCTAATTTTTGCATTTGTATTGAGTCTTCTTATTTTATACATTGATTATCACGATCATGCACAAATAAGCTGGAGATTTATATTTATTGCCAGCATGTGTGTGATTTACGATTCTGATTTAAATAAAAAAATTAAAGAATTGAAAGTTGAAATAAAAAATGACTAATTACTAGTTAATAATTCCAGACAATCAATTCGAGCTGTTGCGTATTTGAGGATGGATCAATTTCCAAAATATAAGCCTGATCTTCACGCCAATCGCCAAGAACAATTCGTTGTTTCGCTTTTACCTGATGAATTGAAGGGCGGTGAGTATGCCCATGAATCAGTATATCTACATCTTCTAAAGCAGAAATAACAGCTTGTTCATTTACATCCATAATTTCATAGCTTTTTTGCTGTTTATCAGCGGAACTTCTTTTGCGAAAGCCATTTACTAGTTTAGTGCGAAAACTGAGAGGAGTCCGGCGTAAAAGAGCAACTAAGAGCGGATTTCGAATAATCTTTTTAAATCTTTGATAAGAAATATCATCTGTACATAATGCATCGCCGTGTTCTAGACGATATTGATGTCCTGCGATATTGAGAGAATAAATGTCAGGGAGTAAGACGCCATTAAATTTATTGAGGAAAACTTGATTAAGCGCAAAATCACGATTACCGACTTGAAAGTAAACCCGATTCCCTTTTTGATTAAAATCTTTTAAGGCCTCAACAATTTCATCAAGCCATGGTGCTGAATAGTCATCTCCAATCCAGGCATTAAACCAATCGCCTAAGATGTAGAGTTGAGTATTTTTATGTTGGTAATGCACCAATAAGTCTAAAAACCCTCGAACGAGTCGAGGGTGTTCAGGTGACAAATGTAAATCTGAGATAAACAGATAAGTCACAGCTTTATCCTAAAATTATTCAGAAATAATTTTAGCAGATTCGATTACTACATTTTCTAAAGGAACGTCAGCGTGATAACCGCGGTTGCCAGTGCGAACACCTTTGATCGCTTCAACAACATCTAAACCTTCAACAACTTTACCAAATACAGCATAACCCCAACCTTGAGCAGTTTTAGAAGTATGGTTCAAGAAAGAGTTATTTTTTACATTGATGAAGAATTGAGCAGACGCTGAGTGAGGAGCTTGAGTACGCGCCATTGCAATCGTACCTTCGTCGTTGCTTAAACCGTTATCAGCTTCGTTTTCAATTGAATCGCGTGTCGCTTTTTCTTTGAAGTTTTCATCCATACCGCCACCTTGGATCATGAAACCATCAATGACGCGGTGGAAAATAACGCCGTCATAAAAACCGTCACGTACATATTCTAAAAAGTTTGCTACTGTTTTAGGTGCTTTTTCAGCATTCAGTTCAAGAACAATACGACCTTTATTGGTGTTTAATTCGACTTGAGGAAAACTCATTACATTAATCTCCTAAACATGGGCTTATGACCATGGGTTTTTGGTTGAGAGAAGCATAAGCAAACTGTAAACTACAAGGCAAGTAAAAAACGTTAAAATCTTTGTGAAAAATGAAGATAGCGTTTAAATTTTTCGAAATTTTATCTACAAAGAAGTGATTGATACACTATGAAGCCTAATGATGTTGTCTCGAGCCTGCCAAATAACCCGACACCGAATACTCATGCCTCTGTCGATTCTGCGCAGCAAGAACAACAGGCTGGCTTAGATTTCGTTCGCCAAGTCATTACAGAAGACTTGGCTGCTGGGCGTGCAAAGCAGATCGTAACGCGTTTTCCACCAGAACCAAATGGCTATTTACATATTGGTCATGTAAAAGCAATTTGCCTAAACTTTGGTGTGGCTGAAGAATTTGATGGGTTATGTAATTTACGTTTTGACGATACGAACCCTGATGCTGAAGAACAAGAGTATGTTGACGGTATTGCTAATGATGTGAAGTGGCTCGGTTTTAACTGGAATGGTGAGCCGCGTTATGCATCGGGTTATTTTGATCAATTATATGCATGGGCTGTTCAACTTATTGAACAAGGCGATGCTTATGTTGATTTACAATCTCCAGAAGAAATTAAGTTAAACCGCGGTAGTTTTGTTGAACCGGGTAAAAACTCACCATACCGTGATGCATCTGTTGAAGAGAATCTTGCGCGTTTTGAAAAAATGCGTAGTGGCGAATTTAAAGAGGGTGAAGCTGTTTTACGTGCCAAAATTGATATGGCAAGTCCAAACGTACACATGCGTGATCCAATTTTATACCGTGTATTGCATTCAGAACATCACCAAACAGGTGATAAATGGAAAATCTATCCAATGTATGACTATGCTCATCCATTGTCTGATGCGATCGAGGGGATTACTCATTCGCTTTGTACATTAGAGTTCCAAGATCACCGTCCGTTTTATGACTGGATTGTAGAAAAGGTAAAATCTCAAGCGGTTCCACATCAATATGAATCTTCACGCTTAAATGTGGACTACACCATTACATCAAAACGTAAATTACGTAAATTGGTGGAAGGTGGCCATGTGAATGGTTGGGATGACCCGCGTATGCCGACTGTAGTAGGTATGCGTCGTCGTGGTTTCACACCAGAAGGCTTACGTGAGTTTTGTAAGCGTGTAGGTGTATCAAAAACTGACGGTATTGTAGATGTTGCAATGCTTGAGTTCTGTATTCGTCAATCTTTGGAAAATACAGCTGCGCGTGGAATGGCTGTTTTAAGTCCACTTAAAGTGACTTTAACTAATTTACCTGAAGATATGGATCTTACACATGCTCGCCATCCAAACGTGGATATGGGTGACCGTGTAATTCCTTTAACTAAGGAAATCTATATTGATCGTAAAGACTTTGAAGAAGTACCACCAAAAGGCTTCAAGCGTTTAGTTCCGGATGGCGAAGTGCGTTTACGCCATGCTTATGTCATTAAATGTGATGAAGTTATTAAGGATGCTAATGGTGAAGTCATTGAGCTTAAATGTTCAATTGACCCAGAAACCTTAGGTAAAAACCCTGAAGGCCGTAAAGTGAAAGGCGTAATTCACTGGGTATCTGCAACAAAAGGTATTCCTGCTGAAGTACGTATTTATGATCGTTTGTTCACGGAAGCAGATCCTGAAACAGGTGATGATTTCTTGGCGAACTTAAATCCGGATTCATTACAAGTGTTAGAAGCTGTAATTGAACCTGCTTTGGCACAAGCGAATCCAGAAGATCGTTTCCAGTTTGAACGCGAAGGTTATTTTGTTGCTGATCAACACGATCACACTCCTGAAAAACCAGTGTTTAACCGTATTCTCGATTTAAAAGATAGTTTTAAGCCTGAGAAAAAGTAAGACGCGTAAAATGTTTTTGATCAAATAGCAGATATAAAAAAGCCCAACTCAGTTGGGCTTTTTTATATCTATTTTCTTACATATATTATGCTTTATAGTGCTTTGGCAAATAAGCTAAGCTGGATTAACCACGTAGAAATAAAGAACAATGATGATAAGAAGAATAGATGCTAGCAATAAATAAGTGTTCACTGTATTAAAGCTTTTAATAAATTTCAGGATTTCCATAGTAAATCAGCGTTTATTTTATGTTACAAAGTTAATAAATTAATAATACACGGAAATTAATTATAAAGGTTCCCAAAGACGGATTAATAATCCATCTCTGGGTAAAAAATGAGCATTTGGCTTTCTAAGTATAATTTAACTAATATATTGAATTAAAGATTAACCACTATATCCAATTCGTTTAAGAAATTTTTGAATAACATCAAAAGCAGCATGTTCGAGATTTTGAGCATATTGCTGATTTTCTTCGCGAAGTTTTGGAATTGAAATATTTGCATGGCGAAGTTCACATGTATGGCCAATGAGCCATTTTTCAAAATGTTCTTCAGTCGTTTCAATGTGGAACTGCAAGGCAAGAATATTATTACCGACTTCAAATGCCTGATTGGTATAAACATCGGAACTGGCTAATAGCACCGCATTTTCAGGAAGATCGAAAGTGTCACCGTGCCAATGTAGAACATGAACATTGTTAAGCAAACCAGATAAAACCTGATTAGCACGTAAGCTTAAGCTGAGTGGACCCCAGCCAATTTCTTTTTGATGTCCTGCATATACTTTTGCGCCAAGTGCATAAGCAATAAGCTGTGCACCTAGGCAAATACCAAGTGTAGGCTTGTCAGCCGCTAAACGTTGTTTGAGTAAAGCGATTTCATCTTTTAAGAATGGATAATCGTCAGTTTCATAAACTCCGATTGGACCGCCTAAAATAATAGTTAAACCTTCATGTGAAAAAGCAGGGGTTAAATCATCAACACCTGCCTCAAAATAACGGACGCGAAATCCGAGTTGATAAAAGACATCTTCTAATGAACCTAAGTCTTCGAAAGCAAGATGCTGAATGGCATAAATAGTTTTTGGGAAGGCGTTTGTTGTGCTCATACAAATGATTCATAGAAGATCAATAGGTGGAGTATAGCGATAAATATAAAGAAGAAAATATCTGTATAAATCGTCAATACCTGAAAATTGATATTTTTCGTTAAAATGATGTTGTTATGCAAAGGATTATCTATTTATCAATAAATCCCTAAACATATTCTACTGTTTAAAATAATAGCTTTTGAGTTCCCTCAAGACCTAAATCTGAAAGTTGATGTTCATCTTTTAAATTAACGCCTGAAAAGCCGAGCTGTTTTGATTTTTTCATTAATGTCATTAAGCGTTGTACCGCAACTGGAATACTTAAGCCTGCAGAGCGGACATTAGAAATACAATTACGTTTAGCATCAAGGCAGCCTGAATATGCATTCCATGTGTAGTAAATTCCCATACTGTCAGGAGAGCTTAGACCAGGGCGCTCACCGATGAGCATCACTAGCATGGGTGCCTTAAAGATCTCAGCAACCTCATCACCTAAAGCAACCCGACTGCCTGTTGCCAGTGCAATAGGCGCAAGAGTCCAGTTTTCTTGCTGAACTTGCTCAGTTAGCGCGGTAATGAATGGAATAGCATTCGCTTCAATAGCTCTTGCAGAGAGTCCATCACCGACCACAATACAAACATCGTATTGTTGAATGTCTTCTGCATACTTCTTAATTAAGACATCTTTTGATTGATCTGAAAGCTGACGTCCTAAATCAGGACGTTTAAGATAAATTTCCTTATTAGGAGCATTACTTTGGACATGAAGACTTTGCAGCTGTCTTTGCGCTAATTGTTCAGATAAATAGGTAACATCCATGTCTTGATAAACCGCATCTTTTGCTTGTGCATGCGACAACTGAAACTCAAGTAAGGCTCGTGTTGGGATACTACAACCTGCACGGCCCAGAGCAATACGGGCATCAGTAAACTGTTTAAGTTTTTCCCACTGGTCTTGATGAGTAGAAGATGGATATTGAATATCACGGTTCAGTTTCATGGTGTTCTCCCTAGTTCATGAGCAGACGAGAGAATTGGTCGGGCATGTGGTCTGCCCAACAGATTTGAGAGTTTTGTTGTTTAAAAATACCTTGCTGTTCAAGCCAAGCTGAAAACTCAGGAGCGGGTTTTAAACCGAGGAGTTGTCTTAAATAGAGGGCATCATGGAACGAGGTCGTTTGATAATTGAGCATGACATCATCTGAACCTGGAATTCCCATAATAAAATTAATGCCCGCGGCGCCAAATAAAGTGAGGAGAACATCCATATCATTTTGGTCCGCATCGGCATGGTTGGTGTAACAAATGTCGCAGCCCATTGGTACTCCGAGTAGCTTGCCACAGAAGTGGTCTTCTAGTCCTGCACGTATAATTTGTTTACCGTTAAAAAGATATTCGGGACCAATAAAGCCAACGACTGTATTCACTAAAAGCGGATTGTATTTACGGGCCACTGCATAAGCACGTGTTTCTAATGTTTGCTGATCAACGCCGTGATGTGCATTGCTGGATAATGCACTGCCTTGACCCGTTTCAAAGTACATAACATTTTGTCCAATGGTTCCGCGTTTAAGTGCGAGCGTGGCTTCATATCCTTCTTGTAGTAAATCGAGTGAAATTCCAAAACCTTCATTAGCCAGTTGGGTGCCAGCGATTGACTGAAACATTAAATCAATTGGCACATTTTTTTCAGCAAGTTGAATGCCTGAGCTGATATGGGTAAGTACACAAGATTGTGTTGGAATTTGATATTCCTGAATGACATGATCAAGTAGTTTCAGTAGCTCTGACAAATTATGCAGGTTATCTGTTGCAGGGTTAATGCCAATCACAGCATCACCATTGCCATACATTAAACCATCTAAAATACTCGCAGAAATACCAAGCACATCATCGGTGGGGTGGTTCGGTTGTAAACGGGTAGAAAGATGGCCTTTTAAACCAATCGTGTTGCGAAACTGGGTAATTACCTCACATTTGCTGGCGACATAAATCAAATCTTGATTGCGCATAATTTTGCTGACAGCAGCCACCATTTCTGGAGTTAAACCCGATGCTAATGCTTTTAAGCTTTGGGCAGTTGCTTCGTCTCCAAGTAACCAATTTCGAAAATCGCCAACTGTAAAGTGTGAAATAGGGGCAAAAGCTGCCAGATCATGTTCATCAATAATTAGTCGTGTAATTTCATCAGTTTCGTAATCGACCACAACTTCGTTCAAAAAGGTTTTAAGCGGTACATCGGCCAAAGTCATTTGTGCCGCAACATGTTCGGTTGCGTCTCTGGCCGCTACACCTGCTAATTCATCGCCAGAACGTAACGGCGTTGCTTTTGCCATCAAGGCCTTCAAGTCAGCAAAGTGATACTGTTGATTGGCGACAATATTGCGATAACTCATAGTTGCATCCTTTTTTATAGTTCTTGTTCTGCGGCTTTAATATTTGCAAACTCTTCTTCTGGTGTACCTTTCACTAAATGATAACGGCTATAGAGTAAAAAGTAAGCAATAAATACGACATAAATAGCGGCAGCAATAAACCAAACTTTTGGATTAACAACAAAGCCTGCGACCACAGCAGCGACTGCTAGAACTAAGGCAATACTTGAAGTAACGATTCCTCCAGGAGTTTTATAAGGACGAGGCATGTCGGGTTTAGATAGGCGTAGTTTGATGTGGGATAAAAGAATCAACACATAGGAAATAGTGGCACCAAAAACCGCGATTAAAATGAGTGAATCGCCTTCTTTGGTCAGTGAAAGCAAGAAGCCAATAATGCCCGGAATAATAATCGCAAGATAAGGGGCTTTATTTTTATTGGTTAAAGAGAGTGAAGTAGGTAAGTAGCCAGCACGAGAGAGTGCAAAAATTTGACGTGAATAGGCATAGATAATTGAAAAGAAACTCGCGATTAAACCTGCTAAACCAACAAAGTTAACAAAAGTCGCAAGCCAAGTATTGGTACCATAAACTTTAACCAGAGCATCGACGAGGGGAGCGCCTGAGTTTTGCAAAGTACTTGCACCTGCTGCGCCTGCACCCAAGAATAAAATGAGCATGGCAAACGCCGTTAAGATGAGCATTGCACCGATTAAACCGCGTGGGAGAGATTTTGCTGGATCTTTTGCTTCTTCGGCGGCTAATGGCACACCTTCAACTGCAAGGAAAAACCAGATTGCAAAGGGAACTGCGGCCCAGATGCCTAAATAGCCATGAGGTAGAAAACGACTTGCACCAGCTGCTGTGCCAACAGGAATATCTAACAGGTTTTGTGTATTAAAATGTGGAATCATTGCCACAATAAACACAACCAAAGCAACAGCTGCGACAAGTGTAATTGCGAACATAATTTTTAAGGCTTCGCCGGCACCTTTTAGATGTATGCCCATAAAAATGGCGTAGCAGGCGAGGTAAATCATCCAGCCATTAATGCCAAATAAAGATTCGCAATAACCGCCAATAAATACGGCAATCGCCGCAGGGGCAATTGCGTATTCAATTAAAATGGCTGTTCCTGTTAAATAGCCCCCAAAAGGTCCAAAGGCAGCACGGGCAAAACTATAACCGCCACCTGCTGTTGGCATCATGGTAGACATTTCTGACATAGAAAGACATAGGCATAGATACATGATTGCAGCGAGTGCAGTGGCAATAAACATGCCACCCCAACCACCTTGGGCTATGCCGAAGTTCCAGCCAGCAAAATCACCCGATATCACATAAGCAACGCCTAAACCAATCAGGAGTAACCAACCAACCGTACCTTGTTTGAGTTGACGCTGAGCAAAATATTCTGCTGATGAGACTTCTGTGCTTGAAGAAATGACGGAAGCTGTTTCTGGTTGATTCATACAATACTCCTGCGAGTGGGTTTGTATTTATCAATGCAAAAGCAGTGCCTAAATGAAGAACTTCAGTGAGTAGATGGAGCTTTTTTATTCCAAATGATAAAAATGCAAGCTTATTGGCACCATACAAAGAAGCCAGCAATCTAAATTACTGGCTTCTTATATAATTAGTCATCTTACTTCTTTCTAGTGTTGATAGTTTGGTATCAACTTGGTGCGAAACTTAGAAGAAGCCCATTGGTTTAGTTGAATAACTCACCAACAAGTTTTTAGTTTGTTGATAATGATCTAGCATCATCTTATGGTTTTCACGGCCAATACCAGACTTCTTGTAGCCACCAAATGCAGCATGTGCAGGGTAGATGTTGTAGCAGTTTGTCCAAACACGGCCAGCTTCAATAGCACGACCAGCACGATAAGAAATGTGAGCTGAACGTGACCAAACACCTGCACCTAAACCATACATAGTGTCATTGGCAATTTTAATTGCATCGTCAAAGTTTTTGAACGTTGTTACAGCAAGTACAGGTCCAAAAATTTCTTCTTGGAAAACTTGCATGCCGTTGTGACCTTTAAAAATAGTTGGATCAACATAGTAACCATCGCCTACTTCTTTACGGCCGCTACCGCCAAGTAAGAGCTCTGCACCTTCTTCACGACCAGTGTTAATACAACGTAAGATTTTCTCTTGTTGTTGTAGAGATGCTTGAGCACCAATCATCGTTTCAGTATCAAGTGGATGACCAGTTTTAATACGTTTTACGCGTTCAACAGCCATCTCTAAGAACTGATCAGCAATGCTTTCTTGTACTAAAGCACGAGAAGGGCAAGTACATACTTCACCTTGGTTTAAGGCAAACATGGCGAAACCTTCAAGCGTTTTTTCTAAGAAGTCATCTTCTTTATCCATGATATCTTCAAAGAAAAGGTTCGGTGACTTACCGCCAAGTTCTAAGGTAACTGGAATAATATTTTCAGTCGCATATTGCATCACCATTTGTCCAGTTTGAGTTGAACCTGTGAATGCGATTTTTGCAATACGTGGGTTTGTCGCTAAAGGACGGCCGACTTCTGAACCGAAACCATTAACAATATTAAGGACACCCGGCGGTAAAATATCTTGGATGAGTTCCGCCACCAACAAAATACCCACTGGCGTTTGCTCAGCTGGCTTAATCACAACACAGTTACCAGCTGCTAAAGCAGGTGCAAGTTTCCATGCTGCCATCAAAATCGGGAAGTTCCATGGAATGATTTGACCAACTACACCTAGTGGTTCGTGGAAATGATACGCAATGGTATCTTCATCAATTTCAGAGATGCCACCTTCTTGAGCACGAATACATCCAGCGAAATAACGGAAATGGTCAATCGCAAGCGGAAGGTCAGCTGCTAAAGTTTCACGGACTGCTTTACCGTTATCCCAAGTTTCTGCAACAGCAAGCATTTCAAGATTTGCTTCTAAACGATCAGCAATTTTTAAAAGGATATTCGAGCGTACTGTTGGTGATGCTTTATTCCATGTTGCTTTCGCTTTGTGCGCTGCATCTAGAGCGAGTTCAATATCTTCGGCACTAGAGCGTGGAATACGTGTAAAAGCTTTTCCGTCAACAGGAGATACATTGTCAAAATACGCACCCTTTACAGGTGCTACCCATTCACCGCCAATAAAATTTTCGTATTGTGATTTAAATTGAACTTTTGAGCCTGGTTGATTTGGATCGATATAGCGCATATAAATATTCCTTTGCTTTTTAGGACTAAAGACTAACAAGAACCCTGTCAGTAGGTACTTTCGTACTTTGTATAATTAGGATATAAAGAAGAAGGTTGGAGAAAGGTTGGAATAGAAATGTGGATATATAAGGAATTTACAAATGTTCACAAAAAAGGATTTATTGCAGCAACGGACGTTGATTGATCAACTGCGCACGCAAAATAGTCTCTCTCCTCAGAATGCTGCCAAACTCGGCCAAAGTATTGCAAGCTCGTGGGAACGATCAGCTTCTGCTGCGATTCCTAAAGAGCGTTTTGCGGCTCCTTTAGTCGAAAAAAAATCTGCTTCACAAAATGCTTTAGATATGGCTTTAAGTCAGTGTGCCGACGATTTACGTCATATTGCAGAGCAATCTTCAATGGTAATTGCTGTCGGTGACATTGGTAGTACGATCATTTGGACGGCACCAAGTGCTCAAATGCAAAGTGCTGCTGAACGTGTACATTTTGTGCAGGGTGGTCAGTGGCGTGAAGAATTTGTAGGCACAAATGCCTTGGCTTTATCTTTAAAAACTCAACAATCAAGCTGTGTTTTTTCAAATGAACACTATATGGAATCGGTTCATGATTGGGTGTGTTATGCCGCACCGATTATCGATCCATACTCAAAACAAACCCTAGGTGTCGTTGATTTATCAACCACTTGGAAGAACCATAATAGTTTAGGAATATTGGCTGCTGAACGTTGTGCATCCATTATTCAGTCTGCTTTGTTAGAGCAGCAGCGCCAACAATTACATATTCGTGCATTTTCGACGCCACAAGTTAAATTTAATGGCAAAAGTTTGTTATTAACACCGCGTCAAATTGAAATTTTAACCATATTGGCGTTATGTCCTCATGGCTTAACTTTAGAGCATCTTTATCAGGCGCTCTATGGCGAACGTAAAGTCAGTATGGGTACGCTTAAAGCTGAAATGTCTCAACTACGAGATATTTTGGGTGGTTTACTTGGTTCACGTCCATATCGTTTGCTGGTGCATGTTGAAGCTGATTTTTTACAAGCTGAACAAGCACTCGATGCAGGATATGCAGCCTCGGCTTTGCAGCTTTACACAGGTGTATTTCTGGCAAAAACTGAAAGTCCGTTTTTGTGCGCATGGCGTGACTGCCTTGAATCACGTTTAAGTGATGCGATTTTTAAAACTCAAGAAACGGATTTATTACTCAAGCATTTAGCTCATTTCCCTGAAGCAATCGATGCGGTAGAACGTCTTATGGAGTTAGTTCCGAGCGAACATCCCGCGCATCAATTGCTGATGAAATACCTTGACTCACCTAAGCTTAGTTAAGTAATTTTTTGATCCAGCCATTGAAACAATTGTTGATAGACTTGTTCTCGTACTGGCTGGGCCGAAAGGACTAAATCATGCAACCCATTGTGAATAGAGACAACAGAGACATCGCCTTTGATTTTTTTACCAAATTTTTCAATGTCTTTAACGTCTAAAATTACATCGCTTTGAGTCGCATCTGTTCCCCATTTTTTAGGGTTTTTAGTTTGGTGGGAATGCATGATGAGTGCGGGAACATTGAGTTTAACCCCGCGATGTATTTCTTTTTGTGCTGTATGAATCGCATGTAGAAAGCTGAGTTGAACAGTAGGGGCAGAGGTCGGTTTCCAGTCCAGATTAAAGTCCCATTCGCCCTTGAGCTGTTTGTGAAGGCTCGCGGTGTACCATTTGTTTAATTGACTTGGGAATTTAACTTTTGGCAGATATTTTCCTACTCGACTGAGTACAGGGATACCCAATTTTTTCTCGACCAAACTTAAATTAAAATCGTAAAACGGACTATTTGCCCAAAGCGCTTTAATCAGAGGATGGTTTGGGTTATGGGCAGCATAAAGTGTTGCTGTCAAACCGCCAGTCGAATGCCCTGCAAGCAAGACTTGAGTGTGCTGTTCTTTGCCAATAATCTCTAATGCTTGTGTAATTTCGGCATCGTATTCATTTAAATCAAGCACATTATAAAAAATTTGATGAGGCAGCTTTGAGCGACCATATTTTCTTAAGTCGAGTGCGTAGAAGTCATAACCATGTGCATTGAATTGCTCAGCCATTTCGGTTTGAAAGAAATAATCTAAAAAACCATGAATATACAGCACGGCTTTTTGAGTCGATTGAGCGGCCTTTTTACGCACTAAGGTAGCTACAACTTTTCCTTCGTAATCATTAGGAAAGTTGAGTGTTACCTGTTCGTAGCCAGTACCTAAAATATCTGGAACATAAGTTTGATTAGCTGAAGATGTATTCATTTTTATCGAGCTATTGTAATTAAGACATGCAGAGTATCCTTCAATGAAATGGGCGAATTGTCAATCAGGTTTAGAGAAGGTTGAAGTATCGTTCTTAAAAAAAGGGAATACCGCTGGAGCTAAGTATTCCCTAAAAAAGTAAGTCACCGGTCGGAGGGATTTGACTTACTAGAGGGACAAACTATTACATCAGGATTAAAGTGCTGCTTTAAAAATCTCCACAACTTGAGCATGGTTTGCTTTACGAGGGTTGGTCAACATACATGCATCTTTTTGAGCATTATCTGCCATCACTGCAAGGTCTTCGGTTTTCACACCAAGCTCTGTTAAACCAGATGGAATACCAATCGATGAAGATAGTTTACGAATGGCATCAATTGCAGCATATGCAGCTTCCATCACTGTTAACCCGTGAGTTCTTACACCCATTAACTCGGCGATTTTTGCGTAACGATCTGGGCAAGCAATTAAGTTAAATTCGCAGACATGCGGTAACAATATTGCGTTACATACACCGTGCGGTAGGTTATAAAAACCGCCCAACTGGTGAGCCATTGCGTGAACATAACCTAAAGATGCGTTGTTAAATGCCATACCAGCTAAGTACTGTGCATAGCTCATTGCATCACGCGCTTCGATGTTTTCACCATTTGCGACAGCAGGTTGTAACCATTGGCTAATCATCGTAATCGCTTTTTCTGCACACGCATCAGTAATTGGGTTTGCCGCTGTAGAAACATACGCTTCAACTGCATGGGTTAATGCATCCATACCTGTTGCAGCGGTTAAACCAGCTGGTTTTGCAATCATGAGTTTCGGGTCGTCAATTGCAATGAGAGGGGTACAGCGCCAGTCAACAATTGCCATTTTTACGTGAGTGTCTGTATTGGTAATAATACAAAAACGAGTCATTTCAGAAGCAGTACCAGCCGTTGTATTCACTGCAATCAGAGGAGTCATCGGAACCTTACTTTTATCGATGCCTTCATAGTCACGAATATGACCACCACCAGCAGTGACTAAACCAATCCCTTTTGCGCAGTCATGAGATGAACCACCACCTAGAGAGACAATAAAGTCACAGCCATTTTCGTTATAGGCATTTACACCGTTATGAACATTAATATCGGTTGGGTTAGGTTCTGCACCTGGGAAAATATGGCTCGCAACGCCTGCTTCAGTTAAATAGTTTGCGATAAGATCTGCGACACCAAATTTAAATAAGCCTTCATCGGTCACAATTAATGCTTTTTTTGCGCCGAGGTTTTGTGCCTTTGTACCAATTTCTTTAGCACATCCTGGTCCAAAGAGTGATACGCATGGAATATAAAAACCGTTTGTTTGATCTGCAATATTTTTAAAAGCCATGGAGTGATTCCTTCTTCCATAAATCCATTGTTTGTTATTACAGGTGAGCCTCACCATGGGCTTAGTATTGTGATGTGAAGATTATTTTCCTACCTACCAAAAACCTACCAAATATTATTTTATTATTAGTTATTGATTTATAATGATTTTACAGAAATTCTGGCGCATTCATTTAATTTTTTCGGGAAAGTCGTTAAGCTATGGGCTGTTGAAGATGTACTTATGAGATTATGAAACAGGAAACTGCGCTTAAACTGCTTAAAGCAGGTGAAAATGTCTTTTTAACCGGTTCGGCTGGTGCAGGGAAAACCTATACACTTAATCAGTACATCCAATACCTAAAAGCACGTAAAGTGCCTGTGGCAATTACGGCATCTACAGGTATTGCTGCAACACATATGAACGGCATGACCATTCATACATGGGCGGGCATTGGCATTAAAGATCAGTTAACTGACGATGACCTAAAACGTATGAAAGAGCGTAAATATCTCAAGGAACACCTTGAAAATGCTCAAGTTCTCGTCATCGATGAAATTTCGATGTTGCATGCTAAGCAGCTTAATCTGGTCAATCAGGTTTTAAAGTATTTTAAAGAAAGTGATGAAGCTTTTGGCGGTATTCAAGTCATTGTGGCTGGAGATTTCTTTCAGTTGCCACCCGTTGGACGTAATAGTGAAGCCAACCGTGACAAGTTCTGTTTTATGTCTGATGCATGGGTCGAAGCCAAATTTCGCGTATGTTATTTAACGGAACAACACCGGCAAGATGATGAAATTCTTAATCAGATTTTAAATGCCATTCGTGCGCAGAATATTCAATCAGATCATTTACAAGCACTGCGTCAATCACGCTCGCATGATATTGGTGAGACCTTTACTCGTCTTTATACGCACAATATGGATGTCGACAATATCAATTATCAGCACTTAAATGAAATTGATAATGACGGACATCAATTCAATGCCGTTTTAGATGGTAATGAAAAATTATTAGAAACTTTGAAATCTTCAGTTCGTGCTCCAGAAGAACTCACCTTGAAGAAACATGCAAAAGTTATGTTTGTTAAAAACAACTTTGATATGGGTTATATCAACGGGAGTTTAGGCGAAGTTATTGGCTTTGAGGAAGATGATGAAAACGGGTTACTGCCAAAGGTAAAACTAACTGATGGCACGACTTTGCTGGTTGCTCCTGAAACATGGTCAGTTGAAAACGAAGCCGGTAAAGTGATTGCAAGTTTTCAGCAAATTCCACTTCGTTTAGCGTGGGCAATTACCATTCATAAAAGCCAAGGCATGACTTTAGAAGCTGCTGAAATTAACCTCACGAATACCTTCGAAAAAGGTCAGGGTTATGTAGCATTGTCGCGTTTAAAATCTTTAACTGGTCTTAAGTTATTAGGAATTAACGAGCAAGCTTTAGAGTTAGACAGTCTGGCTGTAAAAGCGGATCGTCGTTTCCAAGAACTTTCTAAAGAAGCTGAAGACAACTTTGCAGATGTAGATTTAACTGCTCAGCACAAAGCCTTTATTCGTCACTGTGGTGGCACCTTAAATGAAAATGAGATTTCTCGTAATGAGAAGAAACTCGCAAAAGGTGGAAAGCAAAATTACGCTACGGCAACGTTAGACGAGACACGTGCGTTGTTTGAAGAAGGCTATGAAATTGAAGACATCGCGCATGAGCGTGGTCTGACACCAGCAACCATCATTAATCATTTGGCTCGACTTCATAAAGAACAAAAGCTAGATATTTCGGTTGCTCATCCGGGTGAAGAAGTGGTCGAAGAAATTCGTAAAATTTATAAGAAGCTGAAAAAACGTCAAAATCCAGATCATTTTTCTGATGACGGTTCGATCAAACTAAGACCAATCGTTGAAGCAACTAGTCCACGAATGGGATATGATCAGGTTCGATTAGCTTTATTATTTATTGAGTAAAGTTTAATTGGCTTAATGACTTATTACATAAATTGAGGTGGCTATGCCGCACGTTGTAGTTGATTATTCAGATAATTTAACTGGATTAAACGCAAAACAATTACTTGAAGAAATTAATACCACACTGATTGAGACAGAGCTATTTAGTCCAGAAGACATTAAAAGCCGTGCGCGTAAAGACGAGGTTTTCCTGATTGGCTTAGGAGTTGATCAAGCTTATATTCATGTAAAAGTTTATATTTTGTCTGGAAGAACTGCTGAACAAAAACAGCTCATTGGCGATCAGCTATTAACGGCACTCAGCAATAAAAATTATTTACAACAAGAGTTTAATAAAGAAATTCAATTGTGCGTTGAGCTTGTCGATATGCCAAGAGAAGACTATTTCAAGCAAGTTGTATAACACTTAAAAGCGCAATTTCGATCAAGAATAGAGATCAGCACTATGTAAAAGTAGTGCTATCGAATGAACAGACATAAATGTATGGCTGTATATATACAAAAGCTGCAACTGGTTTGCGATTATATTCAAAGACATTTAGATGAAGATTTAGATGTTGACCGATTGAGCCAGATTGCGGCCTTATCTAAGTTTCATTTTCATCGAATTTTTGCCATTCATATTGGCCTAAATGTGATGAAGTTTATTCAACTATCTCGTTTAAAGCGGGCCTCTTTTCAATTGGCTTTTGAACCTGACCTCAAAATTATTGAGATAGCATTGCAAGCAGGGTTTGATAGTCCCGAGGCATTTACTCGTGCATTTAAGCGTTCATTTGATCAAACTCCTCGGGCTTTTAGAGATAAACCAGACTGGGAATCTTGGCACCAGAAGTTTGTTTTTACACTTCCAAAAAGTGAGCTAAAAATGAATGTAAATATTGTTGAGCGTCCTGCTGAAAAGATTGCCTATCTGTCTCATTTAGGCAGTCCAGATAAAGTCTTTGAAACCGCTGCGCGTTTTATTGCTTGGCGCAAAGAAACAGGTTTGTCGCCTGTGACCAAGTCTAGAACTTATGGTATTCCATTTGCTGACCCTGAGCAGACTCCATCTGACGAATTTAGATTTGACATTGCTGGTTCAATTGAAAAGGCTGTACCTGAAAATAATTACGGCGTACAAACAGGTGAAATTCCTGCGGGTCGTTATGCGACCGTAAGACATTTGGGTAGCCACGACCAGATTAAAGATAGTGTTTATTACATCTTTAGAAACTGGTTACCTGAGCAAACCGAAGAAGCAGGGGAATATCCAGTTTTCTTTCACTATCATAACTTTGTGCATGATGTGAAAGAATGTGATCTTATTACAGATATCTACTTACTTTTAAAATAAGAGTAGTGGGGATAAAGGCATAACTTGCGGTTATGCCTTTAAACCTAATAGCTTTATATTTGCATATTGCTCAATCAGGTTATCATCTAACATATGGATATAGTCCATAAAAATGGTACTAAAACTTCCCATGGTTTGTGCCTGATTGGCAGCAAGTTTACCCGCAATTGCAAAATGTACATGGGCTGAAAGCGCTGCAAGGGTTGGAGTCGTTACCGCACTATATGCAGCGATTAATGCACCTAAAGCACAACCAGTTGCTGTAATTTTAGGTTGTAAGGGACTTCCACCGTTAACTTGGATAACGACATCTAGTTCTTTAGATAAAATGTAATCTGATTCACCTGAAATTGCGATACAGTCGGTATGTACTAATAGCGCGTAAGCTTGTCGATAGGCATCATCACTGCTTAAGGTACTATCAACACCTTTAGATTGAACTTGATTACCTGCAAGTGTACTGATTTCTGAAGCATTACCACGAATAACGCTCGGCTTAAACTGTAAAAGTTCATCTGTCATTTGACTGCGCCAAGCTAAAACTGGCCCATAGCCCACAGGATCAAGCACCCAGGGAATATTACTCATTTGCGCCGTTTTTGCAGAAATTTGCATAGCTTGCATTTGCTCTGAGGTGGGAGTACCTAAATTAATACTTAAAGCTGATGAAATTTTAGTAAAACTTTCTGCTTCATAAGGATTATCAATCATGGCAGGGGAAGCACCAGAAGCGAGTAATACATTGGCTGTATAGTTAGCTGCAACGCTATTGGTAATACATTGCACAAGAGGCGTTTTTGCCTGCATGCTTTGCCAAGCTTCAATGACCTGTTCAATCAAACTAGATGTCGATGTCATCTTATTATCTATCCTTATTAAGCCAGAGTGATTAAAGTTTTAGTGGGTAAAATAGTGGTCTTGATGCTTACATTTTTGGCAAATCAAAGACACATAATCTGCGGCATCATAGTCAACGCTTAAATCATTTGAGCCACAATACATACAACGTTTCACAGAATAAAAATTTAAACGTGGTTCAATTTTTCGCCATGCTTTCCATACAGGCTGCACAAATATCTGTTCGTCATAACCTAAGAAACGGTTCAATAGAATGTAGCTCATTTTACTATAAGGAATATTGTGGGGACGAGGTAGCATAGAAGTTTCCCACTTCTCAATTAACGCTCTCTCGCGATATTGTTCTAAAGTTTTCTTTAACAAATTGGTGTTAATAAATTTATCATTACGGGGCTGTAAGGCTTTTTGCTTATAAAGATATTCGAGCGCAGTCTGTACTAGATAATAAATCTGTCCAATTGCGAGTGAATCCATTAAACGATAACAAAAGCTTTGAAAATTTGTATTGCCCGCAATTTGGATTCCCCAAGTTCGACAATAGAACTGCATAAACTGGATAATTTCTTGATAGAGCACTTGAAAAAGTACGTCTTTCACTTCGTCTGCACTGCGAAAAGGAATTCCTGCACTTAAATTTTCATAAAACCAGTTGCGTAGCTGTTGAGCCACACTAAATAAACTTGGATCGCTATAACCATCTAAACGAATATTTAAGTGAAAACACTGTGGATCATCAGTTTGATCATTTGCATTCAAAATTCCATCTTTATGCAACTGTTTAATTAAATAGCTCTGAAACATCCAGTTAGGGGTGATGTGATGGTATTTAACTTTGTCCCAATGAATATATTCATCATGAGTAATCTCTTCACGCGCATATTCATCTAAAAGACTCAGCAAGAAAAGTTTATGTAAGAAGCTAAGCTGTTCCAGACTGCGTTGTGGCTGCTCTTTTGACTTAAATTGGCGTTGTTCTTGTAAGCGGGTTTGTTGTACAAGCTTTTTACGTTGTTTTGTACACTGATCACAGTGGCAAGTCATTCTTTCATCTTTAAATACGCGATGCTGACAATGACTGCATTCATGAAATTGAACGTCTTGTTCAAATTGCTCGGCATCTACCCAGTACATTGAAGCTTGGCAGAGAGGACAATGGCTACTTTCATCCAGTTGTTTCTGTAGAATTTGTAAGGCCATTTTGCTCCGAACATAAAATGAAAAATGATGGGGCTATTATACACAGCCGTACTGTGTATGGCTGAGATTGCGAGTTCCGTTTGTTGTTAAAATAAAAAGACCTAAAATCTATGTGAGAATTTTAGGTCTTCATCTCGAGTTAAATTGTTGATTAAACAGGGCACGGCAAATTCTCATCATTCTGTCCAAGTTTTTTGGCATTAATAAGTGCCTGTACTTTTTTACTTGGTAATTTTACTTTGCCTAGTGCATCGTAAGTATTCACAATGGAGCTAACCTCCTGAGTCGTCATAGAGATACCTTCCGCAGTTAAGAACACTGCAATCACATGGTGATCGAGTCCTGCTGCGTGTAAATCATGAATCGCTTTAATATTTTCTAAACGATGAAAATGTGCTTTTAATTCCATATTGACACCTCTTGCTCTTATTGAAATACCCATATTGGTCTATTTAAATAGGCAAGAACCATGCCCAAAATGTAAGCTGACTCTAAAAAATGTTAAAAGCTAAAGGTGTTTTATTTTTATTGTATAGATTGCTTATATAAACAACGATTATCGTAAATTTGGTCTAATCTGTGCTAATAAAACCAGATTCTAATTTGAAATGTATCAATGAAGTCCCATTAATTTTATAAAGGTAAGCAAATACAGTATGTATGACTTGGCGTATGATATTTCATGGCGACTCATACTGCCGTTTTAGACGAGTATATAAGGAATAAAGATGAATATTGCGGCGCAGCCTCCAGTTCAGGCAGATCAAACAGTTTATTTAAAAGATTATCAAAAACCTGCGTTTTTAGTTGAATCAATTAATCTTGATATTCAAGTATATGACGATAAAACAATTGTTGATTCAACATTGGTGATGAAGCGCCAAACTGCTGGAGACTTGGTGTTATTGGGCCGTGATCTTGAGTTGCAATCTATTCAGCTCAATGGTCAAGATATTACTCCTGCACAATATTCACTCGATAGTGAACAATTGGTGATCACTGATGCACCAGATGAAGTCATTTTACAGACTCAAGTGATTATTCATCCGGAAACCAACACTCAGCTTGAAGGTTTATATAAAGCAGATGAGTTGTTTGTAACCCAGAATGAACCTGAAGGTTTCCGCAAAATCACGTTCTATCCAGACCGTCCAGATGTACTTTCAGTCTTTACGACACGCGTAGAAGCAGACAAAAAATATCCAGTGTTACTTGCCAATGGTAATTTGCTTGAAACAGGTGAGGTAGGTGAAAACCGTCACTTTGCGATCTGGCAAGACCCGACTAAAAAACCAAGCTATTTATTTGCTTGTGTCATTGGTGATTTAGCTGTTCTTAAAGATCGTTATACGACGTCTGAAGGGCGTGATGTTGCTTTAGAAATCTATGCGATTGAGAAAGACATTCCAAAATGCCATATCGCAATGGAAGCATTAAAGCATTCTATGCGTTGGGATGAAGAACACTATGGCCGTGCCTATGACCTCGACAATTATATGATTGTTGCGGTAAGCCAATTCAACATGGGTGCAATGGAAAATAAAGGTTTAAATATCTTTAATACGTCATGTGTACTTGCTGATGAAGAATACACAACTGACGCAGCAATTATGCGTGTTCAGTCTGTGATTGCCCATGAATATTTCCATAACTGGACAGGGAACCGTATTACTTGCCGTGACTGGTTCCAACTTTGCTTAAAAGAAGGTTTAACGGTATTCCGTGATCAATCTTTCTCAGAAGATTTACAATCTGCTGCGGTTCAACGTATTGATGATGTCGCTGTGCTTAAATCTCATCAGTTCCCCGAAGATGCAGGTCCATTGTCGCATCCGCCACGTCCAGACCACTTTGTAGAAATTAATAACTTCTATACAGCGACAGTCTATGAAAAAGGTGCGGAAATTAACCGCATGATGTCGACTTTGTTGGGTAAAGAAAAATACCGTCAAGGAACCGACGAATATTTCCGCCGTCATGATGGCCAAGCCGTGACTGTAGAAGACTGGGTTGCTGCTTTAACAGCGGGTTCTGGCGTAGATTTATCTGCATTCTTAACTTGGTATAACCAACCAGGTACACCAAAGCTTGAAGCAAAAGGTGAATATGATGCAGCAGCACAAACTTACCGTTTAAGCTTTAAACAAAGCCTGAAAGCACATCCTAAATACCCAAATTTAAAAGCTGTTCCAATTCCTGTGGCTTTAGCTTTATTTAATGCGAAAACAGGTGAGCAATATACATTGCACAGTGAGAGCCTATTCGTAAACGATGTTAAAGATGGCGTTTACTTGTTCGATCAAGATGAGGCAAGCATTGAATTTACTGGCGTGACTGAGCAACCAGTGGTGTCTCTACTTCGTAATTTCTCTGCGCCTGTAAATCTTGTGTTTGATTATACCGATGAAGAATTAGCATTCTTAATTCAGCACGAAACGAATGGTTTTAACCAGTGGCAAGCCACCCAAACCTTGCTTGAACGTATCTTGCTAGAAGACCATTCAGCAGATGCTTACATTCAAGCGATTCAAAGCACTTTACCTGAGTTAGTGGGTCGTGACCCGCTTTTAGCATCGCGTTTGTTTGATGTACCAAGTGAAGGTTATTTGGGTAGTCGTATTGATCAGAACTATGCACCATCTGATATTCATGTCAAACGTGAAGCCTTGCTGAATCGTTTGGCACAAGAGTTAGGTTCATTCTGGAAAGATACTTACCTTACACTTGACCCAGATCTGCAAAAAGAATTTTCTTTGGCAATGGGGGTGCGTGCATTAAAGAACATTATGCTGATGATGATGGCTCGACAGGGCGATCAAACTGCATTTGAACTTGCACACGTGCAATATCAAAACACAGGTAATATGTCTGAACGCTTAGGGGCATTACGTGTGTTGGTTTGGCAAAATGCACCTCAAGCTCAAGATGCACTTGCTGATTTCTATGACCGTTTTAAAGATGAAGCTTTATCTTTAGATCAATGGTTCATGATTCAGGCAGCAAACCCAAATGCGACAGCAGAAACAATCGAGTACCTGACTCAACATCCTGACTATGATTTAACAACTCCAAACCGTATTCGTGCGGTAAGTGGAGGGTTGTCAAATAACCCTGAAAACACTTGGGGCTTTGGTGTAGCTCACTTTATTAACCTTGCACAATACCTTGATGAAAAGAACCCAATTTTAGGTTCACGTCTGTTACAGGTATTGTCACGTTGGTATACACTTGCTGAACCACAACGTACTCAAGTGCAACAGGCTTTACAAGCATTGCAACCTAAAGTGAAATCGAAAAACGTTTCTGAAACTTTAAATAGTATGTTAAGCGTTTAATTATTTAAATTTACTAAATAAAGGCTTCTTAAGAGGCCTTTGTTTTTTATATATTTAATAGCTAGTTAACGCTTAAAATAAACAAAACTATCGTTGTTATAGTTCATGTGTAGCTCTAAATTTTATCATTTTATTGTTGTATAAATTATAATATTTAATAGTTTTTGAAGATGTACCTTTAAGAAATAATATAAAATGAAAATTAAAGAGATAAATAATATAAAAATAAATAAATTAAGAAATAGTATCTAATTTTTTAAGATGAGCTGAATCCTGTAATATTTATTTAAATTTAACTTAATATTTTTTTCTAATAATTTTATTAAAACAAGTTGAATCATATATTTAGGTTTTGTAAATATTGTTTTTTGTATCCATAGGGCAAGTTTAGGTAACTTTGTTTTATCGATTGGAAATAAAAATAATAACGTGAACATGCATTTTATTTATTTTTATGTATTATGATGAAAAGTAGATAAAAAAATAAGCTTTAAAAAAGCAGTCAAATAAAAATGATTGTAAGAATAAGGGTTAAATTTTTTATATCTATTAATTCGACAATTTAGTTTAAAAGGTTTTGGCCATGAAAAAGACTTTTTTTTATTTATCAGCAGTTGTTGCGGGAGTATTTTCTCTCAATGCAGCACATGCAGCTACAGCAACAGGTACATTAACTGTTAAGGCAACCGTAACGAATAGTTGTGTCTTAAATACCTCTGCAACCGGAACGACAACAAATGCAGTTTTAGACTTCGGTACTTTAAGTTCACTGGCTAGTAATGTCGATGCTGATACCACCACGACAGGTGGTACCTCAATTAAAGTCCTTTGTAATAATACTGTGCCATGGACTCTGTCATTTGATGGTGGTCAAAATGTTTTATCAACCCAACGACGTATGATCGGTGGAGCCACTAGCGATGAATATATTCCTTACAACCTTTTCTCAGACACAGGACGTGCCACTGCAATAGGTATTGCAACCACTGCCTACAGTGGGACTGCGACTGGTAATGTTCAGACAGTGAACGTCTATGGCCGTATTCCTGCTGGTACAACTTTGCCAAGCGCAGGTAGTTATGTTGATAGTGTAACTGTAACAGTAACTTATTAATTTGTATGAATTAAAAATACATTAGCCCTTTTAAAAGGGCTAATACATTAAAAAGTCATATTTGAGCAAATTATGAAAAAAAATATTTTTATTATTACGGGATTATTCTTATCTTTATCTAGCTCTATTAACGCCGCGACAATCCGTCTTTCGCCTGTGAATGTAGAAATATTAAGTAATCAAAATGCAGCTTCAATTAGTTTATATAACCAGTCAAATGAAAGTACTGATTTGCAGATTCGCGTATTTGAATGGACTCAAAAAAATGGACAAGATCAGTTAACACCTACAGATGAGATTGCCATTAGTCCACCATTTTTAAAATTACAGTCTAATGATTCTTATAACTTACGTGTAGTCAGAATTAATCCAGCACCTGTTTCTGGTGAAAAAACTTATCGTATTATTATCGATGAGCTACCAAAACCAGTTGATAGCCGTAAAGCCGCTCAGGGCGTAAATGTATTACTTCGCTCATCATTACCCGTATTTGTAGTCAATAAAGATGCCATTACCAAATTGAATTGGAAGATTGATACAAATCAGGAAGCACCTTCCTTAAATATTAGTAATATTGGAAACCGGCATGCACTTTTAAATAATTTAATGCTTGTTGATACAACAGCGAATAAAAGTTACCCCATTAAAGTAAATACCGTAAATGGTTATATCCTTGCGGAGCAATCGCGAAGTTACTCGATTAGTAACTTTACCTATCAACCAAATCATAAATACAGCGTATCTCTAACAGTTAATGGTAAGAAAACCACACTTTAAGAGGCTTATATGAAATACATTATAGGTGTCTTATGTGTTACGTATTTTCCTGCATATTCTTTTGCCGAACAGTTACAAGATCATACGAATACTGCAGTTCCCAGTGTTCCTAAATCTGTTGGTAGTAATAATAAATATACACAATTAGAGACGAATGAGCAGGGTCAAGATGTTAATTTCATTAAATTATTTTTAAATGTTTCTATTAATTCTAATGCCTCTGAAGACTTAGTTGCTGCGAAGCAATCTAAGGATGGAAAACTATATATTCGTTCAGGTGCCTTAAAAACTTTAAGAGTGAAAATGGATGAGTACATTCCTGATAGCCAATGGGTATGTATTGATGAACTAAAAGGAATCAGATTTAAATATTTAGAGAATGAACAGGCTCTCAATTTACAAGTTCCTTCCAACATGTTGACGGGTTACTCAGTCGATTTAAGCGGCCAGCAGGCTACTAGCCCACATTTGCTGAAAATGAAGCCCTTAAACGCGGCTATTCTGAACTATAGTTTATATAACACCGTAACCAATGATGAGAATGTTTTCTCAGGTTCGGCAGAAGGGATCTTTAACAGCGCAATTGGTAACTTTTCTTCAGGTGTTTTATACAACGGTAGTAATGAAAATAGTTATAGCCATGAAAAATGGGTGCGACTAGAAAGTAAGTGGCAATATGTAGATCCTGAAAAAGTCAGGATATATACCTTAGGAGACTTTATTTCCAATAGTTCTGACTGGGGTAGCAGTGTACGTTTGGCCGGTTTCCAGTGGTCGAGTGCTTATACTCAACGAGGTGATATTGTCACTTCAGCATTCCCACAATTTTCTGGCTCAGCAGCACTTCCTTCAACACTAGATTTATACGTTAACCAACAAAAGATTTATTCAGGCCTTGTGCCATCAGGTCCATTTGACATTAAACAGCTCCCGTTTATTTCAGGTAATGAAGTCACACTTGTGACTACCGATGCAACGGGTCAGCAGAGCATTACCAAACAGGCTTACTATTTTTCATCCAAAATTTTGGTAAAAGGTATTAACGAATTCTCAGTAGATGTCGGTGTTCCACGCTATAACTACGGATTGTTTTCCAACGATTATGATGATGCCACTTTTGCTTCGGGTGCGATTCGATATGGCTACAGCAATTCGCTGACCTTAAGCGGTGGTGCAGAGGCTTCAACAGATGGGCTATCAAATCTAGGCACTGGTTTTGCCAAGAATCTGTTTGGTTTTGGGGTGATTAATGCTGATATTGCAGCGAGTCAGTATAAAGATGAAAACGGTTATTCTGCTCTAGTGGGTTTAGAAGGACGTATTAGCAAGAACATTTCGTTTAATACCAGCTACCGCAAAGTGTTTGATAATTACTTTGACCTTGCCCGTGTGTCTCAAATTCGATATTTAAAAGATAACCAATCCGATGATGAACCAAAAAATTATTTAAGCTACAGTGCATTGGCAGATGAGATTTTTAGGGCAGGCATTAACTATAATTTTTACGCAGGCTATGGTGCTTATCTGGGCTATAACCAGATCAAATATAGTGACAACTCTAATAAATTAGTGTCTGCCAATTTAAGCGGAAGCCTGAACAAAAACTGGGGCTTTTATGCGTCAGCGTATAAAGATTATGAACACCAAAAAGACTATGGCATTTACTTTGCGCTGCGTTACACACCATCTACCCGAATCAATGCGATTACAAGTGTATCTAATGATGGTGGCAGGCTGAGTTACCGTCAAGAAATATTCGGCTTATCAGAACCACAAATCGGTTCATTTGGATGGGGAGGTTATGTTGAGCGCGATCAGGATGCGAATCAAAACAATGCATCGGTCTATGCTTCTTACCGTGCTCGTGCAGCTTACCTAACTGGTCGATACAACCGAATTGGGGATAACGACCAAGTTGCACTTTCAGCGACAGGATCATTGGTTGCGGCAGCAGGGCGAATTTTTGCGGCTAATGAAATTGGTGATGGCTATGCAGTTGTGACCAATGCTGGGCCGAAGAGTCAGATTATAAATGGCGGGGTAAATTTAGGCGTAACCGATAATTCTGGAAGATTTCTGATTCCAAGCCTCATGCCATATAAGGAAAACCATATTTATTTAGATCCATCGTATCTACCTTTGAATTGGAGCGTGAAGTCTACAGATCAGAAAACAGTAGTGGGTTATCGCCAAGGTGGTCTTATTGACTTTGGTGCTCATCAGGTCATTTCTGGATTAGTCAAACTTGTTGATGCAAACAATTCACCGTTATTACCAGGTTATACGGTTCATATTAATGGTCAGCAAGATGGTGTAGTTGGCTACGACGGTGAAGTATTTATTCCAAACCTATTAAAGCAAAATAAACTTGAAGTCGATCTTTTGGATCATGGCTCATGCCAAGTTGACTTCACATATAACAGTAATCAGTACTCAACTAAGAAATTGGGACCTTATATATGTCATTAAATATTATGAATAAGGCTCAAATAGAGAGCTATAAGAAATTTTCATTGTCTTTAAAATACTTTATAGGCATTTGCTTATTTTATCTCGTTTATGCTTTTTTTAGTCCAGCACATGCTGCTTGTACAGTAAGCGGAACTACTAATAGTACTTTTACCTACACTGCAGCAAATATTAATAGTGATGCAACTGTAAACCTTTCAGGCACAATTACTTGCACGAATTTAGGACTTCCCCAGATTTCTAATTTCATGTGTATGAAAACCGTATTTACGGGAACCACAAATGCAATTAACAATGTTTCATTACCTTACACGGTAACCGGAATTGTAGGTGGAGCGGGGTCTTCTACCAATAATCTAACCTCTAATGTGTGGTATGGACCAGTAGCAACAATCGCATCAAATAATATTGTGAGTTACTCAGTAAATGTGAAAGTACCAGCTCGAACGGGATCACTCATTGCCTATCCTAAAGGAACATATACGGCTTCGGTTCGGTTGTATTGGGATATGGATCTTTTGGGTTTGTCATGTGGTGATTTACTTGGTGGCTGGGATTCAGGCGATACACTGCTAACAGCAAATTTTGTGGTTCCAAGTCTGTGCCAATTAAACTCGACCTCGACTGTAGATTTCGGCAATATAAATGATATTAGCCTAACCAAGCGTGATTACACAGCACAAGGAGCTGTAAATTCGACTTGTAATTATGGAACGCCATATAGCATTTATTTAGGAGATGGAAACAATCGTATAGCGGGTGGATTTAGACGTATGATTAATAGCAATAATGAATTTATTCCCTACCAGTTATATAAAGACTCCAACTATAGTACGGTTTGGGATGCTACAGGAGGCGTGACTAATGTTGGAGGGGCGGGTGGAGTGTCTGGCACAGGAACAGGTAGCGCTCAAACTACGCCAGTCTATGGAAAAATTCCGCAAGGTACTTCCATTGCAAGTACACCAGGCACTTATTCTGATAGTGTTGTTGTTACGGTGACTTATTAATTTATCAAATATACGCGGTTCTATTTTAGTCGCATGGTTCCGCGTAATTTCAATTATATTCATTAAAAATGGCTAAACATAAAATGATATAAATCAATTAATTTTGGCATTTTAAAACTTATTCGTCATTAAAAATGGTTTGATTTAAAAATACATTCTGTATATTTATTGATTAGTTCTAAAAAAGAACTAGTTGGCTAAATAGGCAATTAAAATAAAGGTGAACTAATGTCGGATATTATTTTGCATCAATGGGAAATTTCCCCATTTTGTCAGAAAGTTTCAAGAATTTTGAAATTTAAAGGAATCTCATTTGAAACAGTGAACTATAACGGCATTCTGGGGGCTAAAGTTCCTTTACTCAGTAAAGTGGGCAAGGTACCTGTAATTGACCATAATGGACAGCGGATTCAAGACAGTACTCGAATTGCCCGCTATCTAGAAGAAACTTATCCAGATACACCACGGCTTTATCCAGAAGATCCAAGCCAAAAAGCACTTGCAGAGCTGTGGGAAGACTGGGCAGATGAATCTCTTTATTTCTTTGAAGTCTATTTACGCGTAAATGACCCAGAAGCTCTAAAAGAAGCCATTCGTATTAGCAGCGTAGGCCGCCCAGCGTATGAAAGACCAATGGTAAAAGGATTTATTTTAGCCGAGTTAAAAACACAGCTTTTCTTTCAAGGTCTAGGTCGAATGAAAGCTGAAAATGTTGAAGCAGAGTTTAGAAGACACCTCGACCGTATCGAACAAGTTTTATCGCAAAGTGAATGGCTAGTTGGAGACTCTCAGACCATTGCCGACATTGCTGTGGTCGCTCAACTTGGTGAAGTGGTACGCACAAGCAAAAAATTTAGTAAAGAAATTTTGGATCGTCCGTTTATTGCTTTATGGTATAAAAAACAAACAGGGTGAAATGACCATGACATTAGCAACACCAGATAAAAAATTAGATTGTGCAGTTGTCATTGGCGTTGGGGCATTACAAGGTATTGGCGCAGCAGTCTGCCATCGCTTTGCAAAAGAAGGTTTAAAAGTTTATGTCGCTGGGCGTACTTTCCAGAAAATTGAAGCAGTGGCTGCCGAAATTCATTCGAAAGGTGGAGACGCAGTTGCATTTCGCCTAGATGCAGAGGATATAAAACAAGTACAAGCTTTGTTTGACACAATCACTAGTCAAAATGAGCGTATTACTGCTGTCATTCATAATGTGGGGGGAAATATTCCCTCAATCTTTTTAAGAAGTCCACTGTCATTTTTTACGCAAATGTGGCAATCCACTTTTTTATCAGCTTATTTAGTTTCTCAAAGCTGTCTGAAAATCTTTAAAGATCAAAACCACGGTACGCTTATTTTTACAGGTGCGAGCGCTTCTTTGCGAGGGAAACCTTTTTTCGCAGCTTTTACCATGGGTAAATCAGCTTTGCGGGCTTATGCACTCAATCTAGCTCAAATTTATAAATCACAAGGCATACATATTGCTCATGTGATTATTGATGGAATGGTCGATGGCGATAGGGTAAATAAAGCATTATTTGGTCTGGGGCGGTTAGCCCGACTTACACGTGGCACAGGTGGCCTCAATATTGATGCCATTGCAGAAAACTATTGGATGCTTTACCAACAAACGCCGAAGCTTTGGACACATGAACTCGATTTACGCCCTTACCAAGAAAAATTTTGAGAGAGACGAAAATGCTAAAAAAAATATGTCAGAGATTTCAAAAAAAGCAGGGCTGTGTTGTCGTTGCTGGTCATGATTTACATCTAATCGAGCGTGATTTTGTAGTTCTAGATAAAAACGCACAATTTCCATTACACCTTTATCAAGTTGTGCATGATTCAGCTGTGCAAAAAATCCAAGTTCACTCCATCAACGATGGCGTAACAGCAGTTCATTTGAACTTAGTAAATGCAGATCATTTAAAAAGCTTGGTGCGTTATATTTCCAATCAAAGACATACAATTGAACTCTGTGTGTTTCAGCCGAATTTTTCATCTTCGCCCAATATTGAGGCTTTATCTTTAGAAGAGATTGAACACAATTGGCAGACCACAGGTTTAAGTGCGGTGAGTGTGGCGCAAGCTGTGATTAAGCCGATGTTAAAGCAGCAGCGGGGCACTGTTATTTTTCTTGGCGCACTATTTAACAACTCGACTTATTATGATGTGTTAAGCCAAAGCATGTTTGCGGGTATTCGTGCTTTAGCGCAGTCATTAGCAAGAGAGTTTCATCCTAAAGGCATTCATATTAGCTATTGCATGATTGAAAAATGGGATGGACAGAACCAGCATTTCATTTCATCTGTTAAGCAAGTGTGCCAACATATCTATCAGCAGCCTAATTCGGCATGGAGCCAAGAACTCAGCCTATCTTGAAATTTTACTTTCGCATGTTGTTAAAATACAGTACTGATCTGGAATGACGACAGAACAATAATTTCGATAGGTATTTACATGACAAAAATTAAGAGTGCTCAGCCAGCTGTTAAAGTGGTTTGTACGTTGGCAGTTTTCATGTGTGTTACTTCTTTAGCGCAAGCATATCAATATGATCAAACTGCTCGTTTAATTAACGAGCGTTTATCTTATATGAAAGATGTCGCGGGTTATAAAGCAGAACAGCATTTGCCGATTGAAGATTTAACTCAAGAAAAGAAAGTTCTTGATCAATCACTTTCTGAAGCTGATTCTTTTGGCCTAAATAGTGAAACAGTTAAGCCATTTATTGTGACTCAAATGAATGTTGCCAAAGCAATTCAGTACCGATATCGCGCAGACTGGTTGTCGAGTCCAGAAACCAATTGGAAACCGCAAGATTTAGCCGAAGTACGTTTAAAAATTAGTACGCTAAATACTGAGCTTTTAAAAAATATTGCCTATGAGCTCAAGAAAAGTAATAACAAAGCACCTCATAGCTGTAGCTATATGTGGTCTGTACAGCATCCTCAACTTAAAGAGGCCGATAAAAAAGCTTTATGTATGACATTAAATAAAATTAAGTTAAGTTAAAACAATAGGTTTATAAAGCAGGGCATATAGATTGCTGATTCAATCCAGATTAAATCAGCAATCTCTTCAAGCTTAAATTTGTAGAACAGACGTCGGATGAGTGCGGAAATACTTTAAAGGATAAACGCTTTTAGCTTAAAAGCGTTTATAACTGTTTTTTCATTTATTGAGTAATCAGTAAAACAGCGAGAATAAAAAAGATACAACCACTGATTTTGTTTAATCTGGCGAAGTTATTTCCAGACAGCATTTTTTCTTTAAAAATTGAAGAAAAATTAGCGTATACCAAATGAATTAAGAAACCAATTAGGCAAAAAGTTAAAGAAAGTATTAAAAATTGGTTTATTATTTTTTCTTTTATATCAATAAATTGTGGAAATAAGGCAATAAAGAAAACAATCGTTTTCGGATTGAGAAGTGATGCGAATAATCCTTGATAGAATAATTTAGATTTACTTACCGCTTTTTCACTTGTTTCAGTGTCTAATAAATCTTGAGAAGGTGATGTTTTTACAAAGTTTTTATAACCTAGATACATTAAATAAAATGCACCAACAAATTTCAATACAGTAAAAATAGTGGGATTACTGGTAATGATTAAACCCACTCCACTTGCCGAAATGACTGCAATGACAAACATGCCAATAATTAACCCAATAATTCCAAATAGGGCTGTACGGACGCCGTAATTGATTGAGTTTGTAACTGTAAATAAAACGCCAGGGCCTGGACTAGACAGCGTAAGAAAGGCAATTGTTATGAAAACTAGTAAACCACTCACTACATATATCCTTTTAAAAATGAATTACTTAAGTTAAAAAAAGCCTTCTGATGTTCCTCAGAAGGCTTTTAGTTTTATGCGCTTGCCAATTCTTTAACTGAATCTAAAGTGGTTTTGTCTCTCACCTCAAAGGCAACAAGACCTTTCCAATTGTGGCGGTTAATTGTTTCGATAAAGTCAGAATAATTTACAGTACCTCGACCAATACTAAAGTGTTGATCTTGTTCACCATTATTATTGCTAAAAGAAATACCTTTAATTTTGTCATGGTATTTGTCTACCACAGCAACTGGGTCACCTTCACCCACATTTGCGTGTCCTGCATCTAAGAAGAAATAGACATTTTTGTGGTCAATTTTATTAAAAACATAATCGTATTCTTCCATATGGGTAAACACATAATGGAAAGGACGATAGTTTTTATAATTTGATAAATTCTCTAAATAAATATCAACTGATTTTTCAGCCGCATATTCAGCTAATTCTTTAACAGATAAAATATAGTTATCGAGAGCTTTTTGTTTAGCCAATACAATTTTCTTTGGTTCTACAATACCACCACCGTGAATAACTAAAGGTGCCCCAATTTTTGCGGCAATATCAATTTCTTTTTTAACATATACAACGGCTGCTTCTCGTAAATAATCAACATCGCTACCTAATGGTGCTTTGAAGTTACCATGGAAAATCGGTTGAATATTATATTTTTTGATTAAGCTATTTAGATTTTCGATTCGTTCAGAAGACCAGTCTGGAACCATTTCCCCATGCAAACTTCCATCCACATACCAATGGGTGCAACCATCGTTAAATGCTCTAAGAATACCTTCTTCAGCTGGCAAATACTGCTGATGGGCAATCCCAGAAGCAAAGTTAAGGTAATTATTCATTAAAGGCGAAGTCATTGTTATGTTCCTGATTTATTAATGATATTTTGGGTGTAATTATTTATTCACTCGTTACCCAGCCGACATCTTATTTTTATTTCGTCACAAAAACATTAGACTAAAGTATAATATATTTAAGAAGGGTATGTGTTTATACAGACAGATCTGTATATTGCATAATTTATCAAAATATTTAGGCTCGGCCTTTAAAATATTCTTTTTGGATTCGTTAGATATACTCAAAAATAACTGGTTTTTAATATATATAGTTACTAATTATTATTATTTAAATTTTACCGATTTTTTCTTATTAGCATTATATTACAGATTTTACTCTGTATGTTTAATAGGCTAATGAAAAATTTAATTGTTTGATGGTTCGAATTACATACATTATATAAATAATAATATTATCTAATAAAGTTGAATTACTAAATTGTAGTTTGAATTTTAATCATTATTGATTTCACTCTATAATGATTAAAATTCAAACTATCCTAAATAGAGGCTGATCTGTTATAGATTTCCTCTTTATTCAATACCAACGACAGTTGTGATGTAGCTAGTGGTTAAAAGAATAGCTAGGCCTAAAGACATTTCAAATAAAATGGCATAACCCAACTGATTTGCAAATTTTGAATATTGTAAGCGAGGGGTGAAATACCATTTGTTAAAGGCAGCTAGCAGCAAAATACCTAGAACAAAAAGTAGTTTTATAATGAACGCATGACCATACGGAGTATTGAGCAACGTATTGAAATCTTTAAGCAAAAGCAGGGCAATACTGGCACCGCAGGCAAGTAAGATTCCGACAATAACGGCTGCAATCTTTCCAAAAAGATGCATACGCTCTTTTAAAGGTAAACCCTTAATTATTTTGCTTGTTTTCCATAGCGGGTAGAGCGACCCCATCCATAAAGACATTGCCAATACATGTGTTGACAGTAAAATTTGGGCAAATAAGGGTAAATTGGTGACATGACCTAATTGAGAAAAACTGAAAACAATCGACGTTAATAGTAGCGCGAAAATTGTTCCTTCAATTTTAGAAATCTGGCTAGTTCCACTGCTTAATTTTATGAGCATCAAGAACAATAAAAGCAGAAAACCGATTGATCGAATGATATGGGCATGCCCTGTAGGGGTATTTATCAATATGTTTATGTAGTTACTATCCCACATACCTGAAAGGCCAGTATTGGCAAAACTTCCTATGAGAATGAAGAAACCAAGCGTACTTGAGACAAATCCTAACCCTGCACCGATAGTGATGTATTTGATAATAATTCTTTTAATTTCTACATAGTGTCCAAGCAAGAAATAGCAGAAAGCACCCCCAATAACAAAAGAGACGCCTAGATATAAAAAGACTTTAATTAACCATGTGGCATATATCCAAATTTCAGAAATCATATTTTTTCTCTGGTTAGGTCAACATGCAATAAAGCAAATAGCATGTTGATCATGATTTTTTATTTTTCTGGTTTATTTAATCGTGAAGTTGTATTCGCCACTCATGTTATGACCATCGGCTCCCATTGTGGTCCAGACTACGGTATATTTTCCTTTCTTCAGGTTAGGTACAGCGAATTTAAATGATTTTTTTAAATCATGACTGACTTGGTAATTTAAAGGGATATCTGTACGTTGAGCATCAAGTAACTTGACGTTCATTAACATAACTTCGCCACCAAAATTAAGCGTTATATTTTTAGGTTGGCTTACGACTACAGCATTAATGCTGGGGCTTGCGCTTTCAAGGCTGACATGTGCGAATACATTTGAAGCAGCAACAACTAGAGTCGCTCCTACTAAAACGTTTCGTAGAGCAGTCATCTTATTGTGAAAAAACTTCATGTTGTTATCCTCGTAAAACGAATATTTGATTCAGTCATGACCAAATTAAAATAAAGAACGTGCTTTATTGGTCACACGCTTTGTAGACCTATTATTCAAGATAGAGAGAAACGGGGGGATGACTTCAAAATTACATTTTTGTCATTTTTAGAATTTCAGCATGCATTAGCCCTAAAAGCTTTTTCTGTTTTGGCAATATTTTCTAGTTAGACCACTTACATACTTCAATTCAATATTTGAATGAATACGCGAAATCAGAAATAGAGTTATTTTTTAAATATAATTTTAAAAATTATTTGTCCCTCAGCGTAGCTAGCTTGAATTGTAGCGCCATGTACATCAAGAATAGATTTGGTAATTGCTAGGCCCAAACCTGTGCCTTCTTCAACTCGCTGTCTGGATGCATCGGTACGGTAAAAACGATCAAACAACCGAGAGAGTTGCTCTTGTGATAGGGGCGAGCTTTCATTTTGAATTGTGAGTACAGTTGTATCAATGTTCTGTTGGCATTTAATTTTGATGACCGAATCTGATTTTCCATATTTAATTGCATTTGATAAAAGATTGCTAAGTGCTCGGCGTAACATCGAAGGGTCACCTTCGACGTAACCTAGGCCAGTTTGTTGTAGTGTCATTCCTTTTTCAGCAGCAATCGCATCATAAAAGTCAAATAATACCGTGACTTCTTTAACTAAATTTACTTTTTGTAGGTTCGCTCTATGCAAACCATGCTCTGCTTTGGCAAGAAAGAGCATATCAGACACCATTCGGGCTAAACGTTCGAATTCTTCCAAGTTTGAAAATAAAACTTCCTGATAGGTGTTGATATCTCGACTACGAGATAGACAAACTTGAGTCTGAGTCATCAAGTTGTTAATCGGCGTTCTAATTTCGTGAGCTAGATCAGATGAAAAATCTGAGAGTTTGCCTACAGCGGTTTCTAGCCGATCTAACATGTCATTAAATGCGATAGCTAGTGATCTTAGTTCAGTTGGTGTGTTGTCGACTTCTAACCGCTCGGAAAGATGTTGAGCTGAAATGCCTTCTGCAACCTTTGCCATTTTTTGAACTGGACGGAGCCCTCGCCAAGCAGCAACCCAACCCAACAGCATTAAACAAATTGTACCGATAACCCCGATATATAAGAGCTGACGTCTAAAATCGTTTAAAAAATGTAGGTGTTCCGATGTATCAATACCGACAATAATTTGAGCTGATGGAATAGCAGTGTTTTGATCAAAAGACTTTTTATAAACTAAGCCATGATATATTTTATTTTGAACTTTCCACTCAAGCCACGGGCCATGCTTAGATTTTACTAATGTTTTGCTGTTAAGCACGGTAGGCGATGAGCTAAAAATAATTTGACCAGTTGGCCGCTCTATTTGCACGATTAAATCATGATGTCCCACTAAGGCATCTTTTAAATATACGTTTAATTCAGATGGGTTTTGATAATTCTGTTCAAGCAAGTTTTCTACAAGTTGAATTTTTCCTTCTAATTGAGTTCTATCTTGAGTTTCAAAATGATGCATGACGAGTTGGTGAATGACCAATCCCATAATCATTAAGATAAGAACAGTAGAGAAAGAGAAAATAATTGCTATACGAAAACTGATCGCATTAAACAGTTTATTCGGCATCTTCAACCTCTAAAACATAGCCCATTCCACGTATGTTCTGGATTAGCTTAGGACTGAAGTTAGTATCTATTTTATTTCTTAAGCGTTTAATAGCGACTTCTACAACATTGGTGTCACTATCAAAATTCATATCCCATATTTGAGATGCAATAAGGGCACGAGGTAAAATTTCACCACGTCTACGCATAAATAATTCCATCAGTGCAAACTCTTTGGCTGTTAAGTCAATACGTTGACCAGCTCGAGTGACACGACGTTTACGTAAATCAAGCTCAAGATCAGCAATGCTAATAATATTGCTGTCTTCTTTTTGCTGCCCACGGCGGAGTAGGCTTTTTACTCTGGCTAACAGTTCAGCAAAAGCAAAAGGTTTTACTAGATAATCATCGGCCCCTAGTTCTAAACCTTTTACTCTATCTTCAATTTGGTCACGCGCTGAGAGAAAAAGAATCGGCATGGTTTTGCCACTTTTTCTGATGTCGCTAATGATCGTCCAACCATCTAACTTCGGTAACATCACATCCAAAATAATCAAGTCATATTCTTCGGAAAGGGCTTGATGTTTACCTGTTAATCCATCAGTAACCCAATCGGTAATATATCCAGCTTCAGATAGGCCTTGTTTAAGGTAATCACCTGTTTTTATTTCATCTTCAACCAATAAGATTCTCATTTATAAAAAATCTCATATCATTCATTTAGAACATAATAACGTTATAAAGACATGATTCGGTGTAGATTACAAAAATGTCATTTTCAGGTCACGTAGATGTTCGTTTGAAGCCTATATGGTATTTATATAAAGTTAATTTTGGACCCAGAAATGAAAGCTCTATTTCGTCGTAGTTTAACAACGCTTATGTGTGTTGGCACTTTAATCGCTGGAACTCAGTCTTGGGCAGGTGATACTAAGCAAACAGTGGCTGCGAATGCGGAAATTAAGGCAAACGCTAAAGTTCAAGAAAAATGCTCAAAACCTTGTAGCATGAACAATGATGAAAAAGGGCAACAAGACCAGATGCAGCATGAGCATGGCAACATGGCAGATATGTCTCAAATGGATCACTCTAAAATGGGCGAAATGGATCATTCTAAAATGATGAACATGTCGAATAAATAAAAGAGTGAAGAGCACTGTTTTAGTAAGTATGCTTAAACAGTGTTCTTTGCGGAACCAATAAGAGATTAAGTTAAGAAAGCAGTAAAACTCTTGCATTTGAAACTTAAGTCTTCATCTTCCACTTGTCTGATTTCATAATTAACATTATCCCACTGATTTTTATGCTTTTCGATAATTAAAGAAGGGAATTGTTGAGAATTATTTCTAAAACTATCATTGAGACTTAAATCTGAAATATGGTTAAAGCATACAGTGAATTTTGGGGCTGAAGGATCATGTAGATCTTTAGATAGAATCAAAACAAGGTTGTAGCAATTCATTATAGGATCATGTTCTAGCTTGAATGTATCTACATGATCAAAATTAAAAAAATTCCCATTCATTTCGTCTAGGTCTAACATAATTATCCTTATTTTAAAGTAGTTGATGAAATATATTATTAAGTAGTGGTTCATATTAACTAAAGATGAGCTAATAATGAGTTTTTTAATAAATAATTAAATACTCTAATCTAATGAAAAACAATAATTATTTAACCGTTTTCTAGCCAATATCACATTGACACCCAAAACCGCTCCGATTATTCTTTGCCTGCTGGCCACATTGCCAGTCGGCTTTGACAGGCTGTATACCCAAAGCACACGAAAAAGTCTTTCTTTTTTGTGGGCATCCCTGCGTGCCCCCTCTGCGGCGGAACGGGAGGGGGACACCCTCGGGTGTGCTGATCTTTTGGGTATCAGTCTGTCAACCCTCTCTCGTTTCGCCACCATTATTTGACAGTAGTGTGGTGAAGCTTCTTTATTACCCAAAGGAGTTCGCTCATGCGTACTATTTCTTCTTTATTGGTCTTTGCCAAAATTTCTTTATTCATATCATTTAAACGGTCTTTAAAAAAGGTTTAATCGACTATAGGTTTTAACCTTTAAATCAATTACGACTAAAAATCATAGCAACAATAAACCTGAGATAGGCGAGCACACCTTTTTTGTGCCGTTTTTGCATGCCTGTATTTAGCACTCATTTTAAGAGTGACGGCATTGTTATCTCTTTTTATAAACAACAAAAAATTATTTTAAATAGTACAAATATGCCAAATTTAGAATCTTCATTTAGAGCATTGCGCGTGCTCCACGCTGCAAAAGATTTATTTAATCAACATGGGTTTTACATCGGAATTGACCAAATTGTTGAGGAAGCCAAAATTCCCAAAGCCACTTTTTATAATTACTTTCACTCCAAAGAAAGGCTCATTCAGATGAGCTTAACTTTTCAAATAGATGCATTAAAAGACGAGGTGTTTTCAATTGTTCATTCGTACCAAGAACTTATGGTGTTCGATAAACTAAAGAAAATCTATTCCTTACATGCGAACTTAGATGGCTTTTATAGGTTGCCATTTAAAGCCATTTTTGAAATTGAAAAGGTTTATCCAACGGCTTATAAACTCGTGATTGATTATCGAAATTGGTTCATTAAAGAAATTTATAAGCTGATTTTAACTATAAAAGTTACCGCTACACTTGAAGACGCCTACATGTTTTTATTTGTGATTGATGGGGCAATGGTTCAACTTTTAAGTGAAGATAAGATCGATGAAAGAGATAAGTTATTAGAATATTTTATGTCGATGCTTGCTTAAATTGGCGAAAACTTTAATGCTTAAAGAAAAGCCCTCTGGTGAGGGCTTTTTGTTCAATTTAATTGGGCTTTAAAAGTCAAAAGAGGTTTGTAGATAGAAAGTACGTGGCAGTCCAACATACTTACCTCCAGTAGAGTCTGTTGAGCGCGTAAAATATTGCTTATCAAAAACGTTTTTGATTCCGCCAGCAATTTTTAAACCTTTAACTTGTGAACTTAAGTCATAAGAGGTACGTAATGCAAAAGTGGTATAACCCGGAATATCTCCATATTTACCATCAGCAGTTTCTTCTGTTTGATAGACATTACTATCAGGAAGATCTGGTGAATGCTGCTTAGATTGTGCAAACATGTCAGCATTTAACGACCATTTATCCACGGTATAACCTAAGCCAACATTACCGACATGGCGCGAGTAAAACGGTAGATCTTTATCTTTAAATTGACCTGCTTCGGCGACTGCTTTGGTGAAAGTATAGTTCCCATATACTTTTAAGCCTTCTAATGCATCTGTTAATTGACCAAAATCATAACTAATACCAGTTTCAATACCTTTATGGCTGGTTGCCCCTAAGTCTGTCCAGATTCCGTTATTACCAGCATCACGTACCAGAGAAAGCTCTTTATCAAAGTCTAGATAGAACACAGTAAATTCGGCATTTAAACCATTACCTAGATATTTGGTGCCGATTTCATAGTTATTCGATTTTTCAGGGTGTAAACCTTCGGTTGTAGCCGTTGCGGTTGTTCCTTCAAGACGTGCTAATTGGCTGTATTGCTGTGGACCAAAAGATACACCAGCGTTTGCAAATATATTCCAATTTTCATTTGCCGAGTACATCACAGATAAACTTGGCAAAAATTCGTCTGAATCAATTTTTGGATGAACTGTATTCGCTATCCCATTTTTGTCATAGCCAGTAAAGCTATTATGGGTTTCAATTGATTCGAATCGTACGCCCGGTGTGATTGTCCAGCGGCCGAGTTCCATACGGTTGTCGATATATACTGCATGCGCTTTAGTACCACCTTCGCTGCTACTACGTGGAGCAAAATCTGGAGCTGATGAATCTGCTGCATAAGATGCAGTACGGCCAGCAAACTCAGAACTTTCTTCTTTTAAATAGCGGTAGCCAACTGTCAATTCATTTTGAGTATTACCAAGTTCATAAATACGAGAGTAACGCGGTTCAATCGCATAGACTTTGTAATCGCGTGGAGCAGAGTCGAGGCGCTTGTCACCACTCGCTAACACGGTCTCAAGATTACTTGTGCGGAAAGAGTCGATGTAGTAACTCAGAACTTCGAAGTTATTTTTTTCATCTTTATGGTTGTAACGTAAAGAGACATCAGTACGTCGACCTGCAAAATAGTTTTTTTCACCAGAAGATTGATAAGGTTTTTCCGCGTATTGGGCTTGAGTTAAACCCTCTGGCATTTCGCCTCGACCTTCATAATGATGAAGATTTAAAGCGACCGAGTCTTTATCATTAAATTGATAAGCAGACTTTAACATTACATCATCGATATCAATCTTATTATTTGCTTCTCGATAATTGTTTCCTTTAGTCCCTGAATATAACAGGGCAAGGCCTAATCCGTTGTCTAAAGTTCCCCCTACAAATAGATTAGGGCTCAGTTTTACTTGGTCCGTGCCAGATGCATATTCTGAAGTTAGGCTAACAGTTCCACTAAAATCTTGAGGAATTGATCGGGTCGCAAAGTTAATAATTCCGCCGACGTTTTGAGGCCCAAAACGAACAGATCCAGCACCACGCACTACGTCGACTGACTCAATATTACCAATTGAAACAGGTGCTAAAGATAACTGTGGTTGACCATAAGGTGCAAATGAAAGTGGAACACCATCAACAAGAACAGTTGAGCGAGGTGATAGGCGAGATGCTAAACCACGAACCCCAATATTGAGAGACACATCACTACCACCTGTTCCACTACTATCTTGAGCTTGAACTCCAGGAATTTGTTTTAGAGCTTCTCGAATTGAGGTTGCAGCAGTTTCATCTAAACGTTTGCGGTCAACAATAGTTCGAGCGCCAGCATGCTTGTGAACAGTTTCAGCATTTGCTTCTTCTAACCAGTTACCTTGTGCCTTAATGGTAATGGTCGGTAATGCACTAGTAGCTGTATCTTCAGCATGTGCAGGAAGTGCTAAATAAGTACAAGCCAGTCCGATTGCATAGCTCAGTGTAGAAACTTTGAACTTAAAATTTGGGAGTGAAAGAGAAGATGAGCGTTCCATGTTGATGTATCGAAATCCTAAACGATAATTATAATCATTATAGCGAAAAAGTAACAAAATTTTATAAATTGGTTTATGTTTTTTTCTCAGAATTTTAAACAATTTCTAAAATAAATTGGTGTTAAGAGCAGAAGTATAGAATAAAGCTCCTAAACCTGAACTTTATGTTGTTCGATGATTTCAACTAACTTTTCACAGGACTGATTTACCTTTGATATGGGCGATGTTGCAACCCCTAGCATTAAACCTGAAACAGCATTTTGAGCGTCTTGATACCAAAGCGATAATGGAGAGGGAGCCAGATTGAAAGCTAATGCTTCATTAGCAATTTTTTGATCAGATAACGAGGACGGTAAATTAATAAGAACTGATAAGCCCGCCGTATATGTTTGAAGATTAAAGCTTTTTAAGCACTTTATTAATTCATCACGCTGAGCGTTATAAGTTCTCTTTGTTCGTCTTAAATGTCTTAAAAAATGTCCCTCATGCATAAACTCTTGAATTGAATGTTGTAATGATGGAGACGGAGCTGGTGCTAATGTTGCTGTCGTTTCTGCAAAATGATTAATCATGTGAAAAGGCACTACTGCAAATCCGATTCGCAATTTGGGGCTGATCGTTTTGCTAAAGCTTCCCAAATGAATCACTCTTCCAGCAGTATCTAATGAAAATAGGGCAGGTGCTGCTCGACCATCTAATTGTAATTCTCCTAAATAATCATCTTCAATAATCCAGCTTTCATTCTGGTTAGCCCAATCAAGTAACTTTAATCGTTTAGCCAAAGAAAGAGACATTCCTAAAGGTGCTTGCTGTCCTGGCGTGACTAATGCAAGGGAAGCATCGGGTACATTTTTCATTGCAAACTCTACATCTATCCCATCTTTATCAACAGGGATTGGACATATTTGCATTCTTCCAACTTCAAGCGCATGTTTAGAAAAAGGGAAACCCGGATCTTCAACCCATGCCTTTTTCCCACCTAATCCTAAAACATGTAGTGTAAGACCTAGCCCACCAGAGAAACCAGAAGTAATAAATACTTGGTCAGGAGTACATTGAATTCCTCTTGATAAGGCTAAATAAGCAGCAATTTCTCGGCGAAGACTATATTCACCCCGAGGGTCAGGGTAACTTGGCCACCCACTTGACTCATTACGTACAGAACTTGATCTAATTTTTGAAAATAACTTTGCAGGAAAGATTTCTTTTGAGGGAACACCTAATTGGAAAATGCCATGTATAGATGTCATATCTAAATACATCTGTGTAAACGAACTATTTTTATGACCTTCTTGAGTAGAGATTGGTTTAACTGCTTGGTAGGCAACCCGTGTACCTTGCGATCTAGACGCAATGATAAATTGAGCATCGGCAAGCCTTTCATATGCAACTTTTACAGTACCTCTAGAAACACCGAGTTGACTGGCTAAAACGATCCATGAGGGTAAACGATCACCGAGTTGTAGCGTTCCAGAAATAATGGCTTGTTCAATTTCAAGGCGTATTTGTTCTGCTAATGGTATTTTTAATTTGCGATCTAAATTAATTTTGAGCTGCTGGTACATTCGTGGTACAGCCTTTTAATGCATTTTTGGTTCATGAATTTATACTACGGATCTATAAAATAAAAACAACTCCCTATCTTTATGTAGGTTTAATTTGAATGGAAATGATCAAAAAAAGATTCTTTTTAGGTTTAGGTCTAATGTTTGCATGTATTGCACCCTCTATGGCACATGAGCCAGTGGAAAAAGTTAAACCTAATTTTGAACACGCAATTCCGAATATACCGGGTAAGTCGCTTATTGCATTAGAAGTCGATTATCCACCTGGTGGTGCTTCTATTCCTCATACCCATGCGAAATCATCTTTTATATATGCCTATGTAGTTGAGGGAAGTATTGAGTCTAAAGTGAATAATGAGAAGTCAAAAATTTATCAGGTAGGTCAAAGCTGGTTTGAAGAGCCAGGAGCAGTTCATTCTATTAGTCGTAATGTGAGTAAGACCAAACCAGCAAAGTTATTGGCAGTATTTGTTGTAGATACTGATGATAAAGAATTAGTTACCCCAGTAAAATAATTGAAAGTAAATAGGTGTTTATTATGGCCCAACGTATTGATTATAATCAGGTCGCTCCAGCAGGCGTTAAAGCTCTAGGTGGTGTCTATAGCTATGTAGTGCAAAGCGGTTTACCAACAGAGTTAGTAGAATTGGTTTATCTACGTATATCGCAAATTAATAATTGCGCATATTGTTTGGACATGCATACGAGAGACTTAATCAAGAAAGGTGTTGCCATCGAGAAACTAGCTTTAGTTCAGGCTTGGCAAGAAGGTGATCATCTATTTGATGAACGGGAGCGAGCAGCTTTAGCTTGGGCTGAGTCAGTAACCAAAGTCTCTACTACAGGAGTACCTGATGATGTTTACCAACTTGCTCATTCTGTATTTGATGAAAAAGAACTAGTTGATTTGACGATAGCCATTAGCTTGATGAACGCATATAACCGTATGGCAATTAGTTTTAGAAATACTCCACAAGCTGCTAAGTAATATTCAAAAGCCCTCTCGCGAGGGCTTTTAACTTATCTAATAGAAGGCTGACTTAAGATTTTGTAGACTTTTTCTTTATATACATCATTTGAAATCACGCCTTTATCGCGCTGTTGTTTTAGCGATTTAAACTGCTGACCATTAATTTCTCTTTGAATGCCAACATTATCATGGTTTCTAATGTAGTAAAGACTACGCTCATGATCACTCATATTGACTGTTTCTTCAGCAGAGTAAGACGGCTTAGTTTCCTTTTCTTGATATTGTTTTGCAATTTCAAAAAAATCTACATTTTGATGATTAGTGCCAGAATTAGAAAACTCTTTTGGTTGCCCATTAAATTTATGTTCTTGAGAATTTGCGTTTACTGCAAGCATGCTCTTATGCTGATTAAAGTTAGGTGGGGTATATTCTTGTTTCATTTGAAATGTGTTTGTTGCAGAAAAAGCTACGGGAGAAAAAAGACTAATATTTAAAGATAAAAAAATTAATAACAATCTATTCATTTCTTTTGAAGTCCAATTGAAATTGAGTAAATCACTGTATTGTAACATTAAAGTTGATTTTTTTGGAGATTAAATTTTGAGTGAATTTGATCATCTAGTAAATAATAAGATCTATAGGCGAGTGTAAAAGCCAAATTGAAAAGGCTTTTTACACTCATTTTTTTAATGTTGTTTTGAGTATTCTTCTTTCAGTTTATCCAGAAAAATAAAGAGGTTTTGATTCATCTCTTGGTAATTGTGATTCCGTAATTCTTCACGACTATTCACGAATTTATAATGTTGAGCCTGATTTAACTCGGTTTCTGAGTGTTGAATCAGCAATTCAACGACTTCTGAAGTTAATTCCATGTGACATTGCAATCCATACACTAATTTTGAATATTCAATAATTTGTCTTGGACAACCTGCACTAAAAGCGATGATTTTTGCGTTGGGAGTTAAACCCGGCATATCATTATGCCAATGCCCAACTTCGGTCATTTTTCCTAAGTGTGAAAACTTAGAGTTTGTTATGCCATATTCTGTAAGCATAATTGGAAATTTGCCAATTTCTCTTTCAGGGCTATGCTCAAAGTTGGCCCCTAAAGCTTGACCTATCAATTGAGACCCTAAACATACCCCGATAACTACTTTATTTGCTTCAATGGCTTTTCTAATGATTGATTGTTCAGCTAATGAATTAAAGTGAGGGCACATCTCTAGTGTCGTATCTGGATCTTGTGGGCCACCCATTACAATAAGAAAATCTATATCTTCAGCTGAAGATGGCAAAGCTTCATTTAAATATACTCTTGAATATGTAATTTTGAAGTCATTATTTTGAGCCCATATTTCATACGCTCCGGGTGCTTCAAAATCTTCATGAACAATAAAATGTAGGCGCATGTTAGTCCTCAAAATCTAAGCGTTAATTGATGGATCATTCGTTATAAATCGAGGATAGATTAAGAGCTGTAGGCTTTATCTAATACATCCAGTTTTTAAAAGTTATATGGTCCAGATTTATGGGTTTTTATATGATTTAAATAGAGTTACTCATTTTATTAATGCCGGCTTTATAAATTTATTGTTAAGTATTGCTAAATAGTTTTGGTGTGACAATAGCTGTTCAATTTGTTAAGTTGTGTAGTTTTTTAACGGTAGTCAAAATTTATGAAGACATTTCTACTTATATCTTTATTGGGTTTTGGGCTGATTGGTTGTGCTTCATCTCCATATAATTCTCAAGAAAATGATTTAAATAACGCTCCAATTGCTCCAGAAAATAAAGCATTTAATAGTTTTAAAACACCTGAACACGGAATTGTTACCAATCAAGACGTCTATAATATGCCAGAAAACTCAAATATGAATTTTCGCTATGAAGTTCCCTTTTAAAGAAAAATAAAAAATTAATTTAAACAAAGATAGATCGGGATGACCTACTACCTTTACTGGCTAGGGATAATCAGTGATTAATACCGCCTTCGGGTGGTTTTTTTAAATTTAAACTGTTAAATTTTAATTATTGAAAAAAGGTATTTTAAATGAAAAACTTCACTATTATTGCTTCTTTATTTTTATTAGTTGGGTGTGCGACTGGCCATAAACAGGTTACATCTGTTCAAGTTACCGATAATAAAATTACTTCAGAAGCTGAAAAATATAAAAAGCAATATCAAAAGAAAATTTATAAAATATGGGATATTCCAATGTCTTCAGCTGGTATGAGTGCAAGCGTTAAAGTATTTTTAACTGACAGTGGAGAAATTGAGCAAATCATCTTTTTAGATAAAGAAGAACAAAAATTTAAAACAAGTATTGAAAAAGCGATCTGGCGTGCAAGCCCATTTGCTTTGCCTTCAAATCCTGAAGTAAGAAAGCAAGCAAGAAAATTCAATATGAAATTTCAGGCTAAATAAGCAAGTTCTTCTTCAGCGTGGGGGCAAATTTAAAACTATTAATGTATATAAATTTGCTCTCTTATTTTATAAATAGCGGAGGTAGTTAGTTAAAATTGTATATAAATTTCTTTCAAAATTAAAAGCAACATATTATCTTAAATTGAAAATAAGACAGTTCATGTATAGGTAAACAAAATATAAAGATTACTTACATTGCTATCAAAACATAACATAAACAAAACTTTAAATAGGCCTTAAATTAATATAAAAAATTGATATGAGTCCTAAAATGTGACATGAAAAAGTATGAGTCAAGTAAGCAAACCCCATAGTGAAAGTAAGGCTACCTCAATTGTCGCGTGGGGCATAATTTTATTTGGAATTGTTTTGGGAATAGCCTTTATTTTGTCATATGGGCAAGTTGAAACAAGAAATGATAATTTAGACATTATTCAAGTCTGGTCTAAAGAGATGGTTACAGTCGGTCTTTTTATTATATTTAATGGACTACTGTTTGGTTACTTGCTTTTAAAAATTAGTAGTATTTTGAACCATCTTGAAAATAACAAAAACTAAAACGTATCCGAAAGTGTCAGTTACACAAATGATGATTGTTTAGGGTTGAATGTAGCCATTAATTATTTAAGCATGGAAAGACACAAGTTAAGTAGAGGATGAATCTCATGATAGATGAAGAAAAACCCTTAAATTTTGACGATGATGAAGAGCCTCTCGATTTTGCCGATGAAGAATTTATCGATGATAAAAAAGAGGATGAGTTATATAACAGCATCACCAAAGATGGCTCGAGTGTAGATCCGGCCGATGATGGTGAGCGTCACATTCGCCCTGAAGATGGTGATCCCATCGAAATTGAAGAATAATTTAAAGCCCAATTCAATATTGGGCATTTTTAATATTTGGGATTTCTAGTCAAACAGTACGCTACGTTCGAGGTTATTTAATCATTATCATTAATGACTCAAAAAATTGAGAACTAAGCAATGAGTGTAGAAGTAGGTACATATATATTTATTGAATGATTAATTCTCGAATTGAAGTAAAACTATGAGTATTTATATTTCTACATTTACCAACAAAATCAAAAATAAAGCAGTTCCACCGGTCAATGATATTCTGCTCGCATTTAAGACTTTGAAAAATGTACCGGGCGGATTAAAACTATTATCAAAAGTTGTTAGTCGAGTGGCTCCATATTTTCAGACTGTAAATCCAATGATTCAAAAATTAGATTTAAATGTGTGTGAAGCCTCAATCAAAAAAAATAAATCAATCGAAAATCATATAGGGACTGTACACGTTATTGCTATATGTAATGGATTGGAGTTTGTCATGGGCGTGTTAGCTGAAGCATCTGTGCCTCAGCATTTAAGATGGTTACCTAAAGGCATGAGCGTAAATTATGTAGCTAAGGCAGATTCTGATATTAAATTAGTGGCAACAATTGAGGAAGCGTGGAAAGTTGGAGATATGCAAGTAAAAATTGATGCATATAGAGCAGATGGACAGCCTGTAGTTAAAGGATATATTACGCTTTGGGTGACAGAGAAAAAGTAAGATGACAGGGCATTAAATGCAAAAAATATTGGATTATCTCCGTAAGATTTTTACGATCAAGTCTCGGCCAAATGATGCCACAGATAGCTTCATTGCTACGGCAACTGATAATGGTGATGAATTAGTAGGTATCGCTATTGATGAGATGTCTCTTAGTTTGGAGGGTGTAAACCAAATCTGTAATTTTGAAGGGTTGAAATTCAGTGCTTATGATGATGGTAATGGGGTATGGACTATTGGATATGGCACAACGCGATATCCTAATGGTAAGCGTGTAAGTGAAGGAGACCGATGCACACTTGAACAGGCAAAAACCTATATGAGGCATGATTTAAAAATATTTGAACATGCAATAAATAGTTCGGTAACAGTTCCTTTAAAACAGAATCAATTCGATGCATTAGTCTCTCTAACGTATAATATTGGAGTACGCGCTTTTAAAAACTCGACCTTACTCAAAAAGTTAAATTTAGGTGATTACCAAGAGGCTGCAAATCAGTTTGATGTATGGGTAAATGCTGGTGGTAAGCGTTTGCAAGGGCTGGTGAATCGCCGTGCAATGGAAAAGAAATTATTTTTATCGTCAAAATAGTACTTTCAATTTTTATTAAACTTTGTCAAAAATTCATTAAAAGCCCCAAATAATCAGGGCTTTTTCATATAGGAAGTGAATAAATTAACTTTTATCACCTAAAGTGATTCTGAGTCGGTTTAATGCTCCCATAAGTGAAATGCTAGTCGTTAACTCTACAATCTCTCTTTCACTAAAATATTCAGCTAAATGAGCTTTTACAGTTTCAATTTTGTCAGATAGAAAAGTGACTGCCTCCGCAAGTTCAAGAGCAAGAAGCTGCTTTTTTGAAAAGGCATTCGAATGTTTATAGCCCGGAATTTTATCAATGACTTCTTGGCTTACTCCCATATCTCTTAATTCCTGAGCATGAAAAGCGCAGCAGTAAGCACAGCCGTTAATTTGTGACACATACAACTCAGCTAAAGCAATGATTTGAGGGTCGATGCCTGAGGTACGAATAGATGCATGTGCTGAGTACAAATGATTAATCGTTTTTTTAGCAACTTCTTTATATTCCATAATATTGGTCAGTCTTTTCGTGATAAAAAACTATTATTTACCACTAGGTATAGATTGTAAATTAGGCACTATTTTGTTATATAGGTATATTTTTTATACCTAATTAAGCAATGAAAGATAATATTTCTGGCTGTTCTGTAGAAGAGGCAATGACAGTATTGGGTGGCCGCTGGAGAATGTTAATTATTTCATTTCTCATCGAAAGACCTATGCGCTTTAATGAACTCAGACGCGCAATACCTAATATTTCACAAAGAATGTTAACTTTAGAATTGCGTTTTCTTGAAGAAGAAGGGTTTATTAACAGAGAGGTTTTTGCAGAGGTTCCTGTTAAAGTTGAGTACTCATTAACGGAAGATGGCAAGAAATTAAATGGTTTAGTTGATGTATTAAAAGAAGTCGGCACTTGGCTAAAAGTAAGATAAGACAAGATCATTTATACAAATTTTAGGCATTAAAAAAGCCTGATGCTACGAATCAGGCTTCAGTATTCATCGACAATAGGAGTTGATGAACAAGACCAATCTAACAGACCTGATCTATAAAGGCAAACCGATGGCCGACCAGACAGTTCATATAAGTATAAGTTTTCTCAAATTTTAGGCATTAAAAAAGCCCTTGCTCGAAAGCGAAGGGCTTAGTCGTTCATTGATCTAGCAATGAACTATATAAGGCTCATCTCATACTAAGTTCAGTATATCTGAAATTGAAGCAACAAAGAAGAAAACATTCTAAATATCTTCATCACTCTATTTAAACTCAATTTATTCATTCCTATAGCAACTTACATGTTTGATAAATCAATACACAAAATTTGCACTTTGCATTTTTGAAGGCATGTTATTTGTGTGTAGCCCTAATTGGATCGGTTTAGGGAATAAACAATAGCCGTCTATAGATTATTCAAAATAAAGCTTTGTATGAATTAATTGAAGAGTGAGGACGCTAGAGGGAAGTAAGGAAGTAGAGATGAATTTGATTAGATTAGAAGAGCTTTCATTGGTAAGTAATGCTGTGTTGACACCCCAATTAAACAATTGGCCGTGTGTACGATCTGAAAATATGCGTGATGCTTCCTATAACAAGCCTAAAGATAACTTTTCGGAACAATCTGATAAAAAATTTTATAAAGAATGGCTGAAACAACAAAAGAAAATACTTAAAAGTATTCCGAGTAATGCTGTTTTACTCAGCAAGAAAGATCCTATTTAGATGAGGTTTAAGGTACGTTTATAAAAAACGCATTACAAGGATGAGCATTTAGCTAAATAACTTTACGTAGGTGTGCTTGTTAGTCATAACTTAATCTAGTGATACTGGAAATATAAATAGCAAAACAATAAAAAAGCACTTCTGTAGAGGTAAATTTTTATGGCTAATCTTCATCAAAAAACACTTTTTGATATTCTGACTCAGCATCAGGCCTATCTATATAGAGCATCATCAAGATCGGTCAACGAACTTATTAATTTATTTAATTCTGAAACGGTTACCATGCTTGCTAAGTTGGCTAACTTATTAGATGGGCTAAATGAAAAGGAAAAAGCAGCATTGGCTGGTGGAATTTATTCAACAGCTAATTTAAGAGAGATACGTGCGTTAATTTCTCAGTGGTTTAATTTGATTAATGAAGCTCTCATTGACACTTTTACAATATCTGCTGTGGCATTGGCTTTCTATGAAGCCAGATATATGTCAAAAATTTTTGGTGGTCAACATAAAGAGTTAAAAGGCGAGCAACTCTATAAAGCTGCTAAACGCGTTCCTTTAGCGGGTGGAGCATTAGTAGATGAACTACTCTCTAAAATTGCTGAGCTAGCTCGTCAAAGAGTTGAATATGCGATTCGAGATGGGCTTAATATTGGCGCTACAACCCTCCAAATTATTCAGCGTATTCATGGAACTAAACGTCTTAAATATGAAGATGGGCTACTCAATAGTATTAAAACAGATATTGAACGAACCGTACGTACTATCCGAAGCCATATATCCAATCAGGCATATTTAAATAGCTATAAACAATTAAAGTTTGAATATGTCCGATTTGTAAGCGTTCTTGATGGAAGGACATCGAAAACATGTGCTTCACTTGATGGTTCAGTATGGCAGCTTAACGATCCGGCAAAAAAAGTTCCTCCTTTACATCCTCATTGCCGCAGCATTTTAGTTCCAACACTTGAGGATGGTCAGCTAGTGGGTAGTCGAGCTTTCATTATGGATGAAAGAAAATTTAAAGATATTCCTAAAGATGAGCGCGAACAATTAACTGGTCAGCTAGATGCAAATACTTCTTTTAAAGAGTTTTTTAAACTGACAGATGATTTCTTTCAAAAAGAATGGTTAGGACCTAAACGATATAAATTATATAAAGAAGGGCAATTCGATTTTGATAAGTTTTTTGATCCAGAGGGGCGGTTATATACCCTTGAGGAACTTAAAGAACTTGATGAGCGGGCTTTAAAATTTTTAGATTTATGAGTGAGAGCAGAAGCATTTGAAATAGGATTTTTATCTTAAATAACATTTTTAGTTTTAACCAAAGATACACACTTAAACAATTAGTTAAAAAAGTTTCAATAATCTAGCCAGATAGCATGTTAAGTTTTTCTCAATCATAAAAATTTAGAAAGGATTAACACATGAAATTTTCCTACCAAGATCTTGCCGGAAATAATGTTGAAGTAGAGTGTGAAAGTTATACTCATATACCCTCAGGAACAGCAACAAAATCAATAGAAGGGGGGAATTATCATCTTAATGAAAACTTCAGTTTCTTTAAGAAAACTGAAGCTGATTCTATGCCCATTTATCGATTTGCTATTGACCGTAATTCTAATGTTTTTAATAGTGATGAGCTTCCAGCATTAGCCCAAATTGGTACAGACTGGAAAAATTTAGATTAATTTTTTACTCAGAATAAGACCCTCAGTTGAGGGTTCTATATTATTTGTATGAGTTATTTCTTTTTAAATACAAGCAATAAGCCTAGTAAAATTGCAATCATTCCAATTAAACCTGCCAGAGGTAATGTATTTTTTAAAATTAGAAAATCTAAGAGCGCAGTAACAATGGGAACTAAATAGAACAGGCTTGTCACGTTGACAATATTGCCCTGACTTAAAAGTCGATAAAGTAAAAGCTGCGCAACTACAGAAATTAAAATTCCAAGAAATAAGACTGAAATAATCAGTTGCGAATTCCACGTTATTTCAAAATGTTCAAAGGGAACTATAAATAAGCAAACCACAAGGCTAACTATATATTGTAGCGGTAAGACATCTGTCGGAGCCTGTTGAATGTTCTTTTGCATGATAGCCCCAAAGGTTATACAGATGAGGGCAGCCAAGGCAAAGAATATGCCGATTGGCGCAATAAACGACATTGTTAGGCTTTTCCAGACTAAAAGAATGAGTCCAGCTAAAGCAATGAGTAAACCGAAAAGCCTTTCTTTTTGTAATCTCTTTTCTAGAAGGCAAAGCGTTAAAATGGGTTGTATTCCCATGATTGTGGCCATTAAGCCAGGAGTGACCCCATGAGCCATCGCTTTAAAATAGCAGATTGAATAACCTGCAATCATGAGTAATCCCGTTAGTAAAACTTGCTTTCGGGTTCCATGCTTGGGTAAGAATCGTTTTCTAAAAATAGCCAATACCGACAGAGCAATTAAAGCAGTTGAAAAGCGCAGAATTAATAAGGCTATGGGTGAGGCATTATCGAGTCCCCAACGAGTAAAAATTGCGGCACTTCCCCAAAGTAAAACGAAAATAGATGTCGCACTTTGTGATGCAAGCATCTGTTTATTTAGGCGCATAAAACCTCCTCCTAGTGCGTAATACCTAAGAAATACGAAGTGATGAAATTGTTAGTAGGTGTCGCTATTAACGTGTTATTCAGACATTAATCAATTCACGGATAGCTTCTTTTAGAAAAATGAATTGTTTTAACTTCTTCTAATTTCAGTATGGGAGAGAGAATAGATAAAGAAAAGCGCATAATTCTTTTATATACTATTTGAAAATCGAATAGATAAATCGTAATGAATATAAAAAACTTACAGATTGATTGGTTAAAGTGTTTTGTCACAGTCGTAGATACAGGCTCATTGTCGAATGCAGCACCTGAGTTATATCGCTCTCAGTCTGCGGTTAGCATGCAACTGAAAAAACTAGAAGACGCGCTGCATTGCCAACTTTTAATACGAACACATCGACAAATTGAATTAACGTCGCAAGGACAGCTACTCTTAGGTTATGCGCGCCGAATTCTTGACTTACATGCAGAAGCTCAAATGGCATTTCATGGAGATGAATTAAAGGGCCGTATACGCCTTGGAGTACCTGATGACTATGCTGCTAAATATTTAACGCCCGTACTTAAACGTTTTGCACCACGTTACGGAGGTGTTGAAATTGAATTGATCTGCGAGCAGTCGACTTCTTTAATTCCACGAGTAGAAAGTGGTGATATAGACTTGGCATTAATTTCAAGAGATAACGCTCGTCAAGGAACACTGTTATTTCATGAACCAATGGTATGGGTTGGTTCTCCACAATTTGAACTCTGGCGAGAAGATCCGCTTCCAATTGCAGTTTACGAAAGTACCAGCCAAGCTAAAAAGAGTGCTATTCATTCTTTGGCATTACAAGGGCGCCGTTACCGTGTGGTATACAACAGTTCAAGTTTGGCTGGTCAAATTGCAGCAGTTGAAAGTGGTTTAGCAATTGCTGTGTTTACACAATGCAGTGCACCTGAGCATTTAACTATATTAGGTGCAGATCATGGACTTGGGCCATTAGAGCCGATGGAGGCTGCTGTTTATCGGAGTAGGTCTTCTTTAGAGTCAAAAGCTGTAGACCACCTATATGAATTACTCATTAAAACGCTCAGACACTCAGTTAATGTTTAATAGTCAATTTTAAGTCAATATTGAAAGGTGAAAGTAAAGCGCTTTACATTTTTGCGTTAAATCTACAAAAAAGCCTAGAAACCTATGCTGATCGTAAAACTAATAAAAAGTATTTATTAACTCACTATCTGAATAATTCATGAGGTGAAACATGACAAAAATTATGGCTACCTTAGGTTTAGCTACCATTATTTCTTTAAGTGTGAGTGCTTGCCAAGGTGAAAATGACACAAAGCAGCAAGATAAAACGACTACTCCTCATTCAATGGACAAAGATTCATAATCCAAGTGAATTTCGAAACCCATCGTAAGATGGGTTTTTTTATATCTTTTTATTTTAATCTTAAAGTGTGATTTGCAACTCGAAATATTTATTTTTAATGGCACTGTTCAAAAATATGTTGACTAATATACTTGGTTTTAAATATATTTAATTCAACATGAATCACTTTAAATATAACTCTATATTTAAAGTGTGTTGGTTTAAACACCATCAGATCAGAAATTTAACCTTTAAATTTGATTATAAAAATATTAATTAATCAAGGAGGTAGGTATGGACGCTAAATTTCATTCTGAAAATGAATATGGTTTTATTCTAGATATTCTGAACACTTATATGGTGATAAAGAAGACATTAAAAGATGATCATTATCCTTATGATTCATTTGGTTATCTTCTTGCTCTTTATCAACCGCTCAAAGTTTATATCCCTCAGCTTCCTCATCCAAAAATTTATATTGAGATTGGTGGAATTTCATATGACAGAATGATTGTTGGGCAAACAGAGGATGAGACAGAAGCCATAAATATTTTATTGAATTTAGGCCAACTTGTAGCTTAACAATTAAGTTATATTTTAATGCTGGGTTTAATTTACTTAAGAAACATGCTTTCTTAAGTAAATTCATGACAAAACTAAAGGCTATAAATGGTTGTTGCAAAAGAGAACCTAAAGAAATTCTTTGCAGATACATTTGCAATGGTTCTATTTTCGTTAGCCATAGGTACTTTTGTTGAACTAGTAATTATGGGTCTGACACTTGAACAAACATTTAAAATACGTGCTACCGCAATACCTGTTTCTCTACTGATTGGTCGACCATATGGGTTTTATCGCGATTGGATTTTTAAAAAAATATGGGCAAGACATAAAACAGCTGTACAAAGCTTTTTGCTAGACACATTCGCTAATTTAACATTCCAGATTCCACTTTATATTTTGATACTTGCTTTTAATGGAGCAACTTTAGTGCAGATAGTTACGGCTGTCAGTTCTATTCTTTTAATTGTTAGCGTTTCTGGAAGACCTTATGGAGTCTTTCTAAATTTTTGCCGTAAATTATTTGGTGCTTCTACATGACATGATTAAAGAAACTCTCTTATAAGATACAAAAAGCCACAAAAGCTAAATCTATAACTTTAAAAGAATTTGTTTATATAACTAAGAACATTAAAAATTAGGTCATGGTAATGAAAAAAATATTCTTAGCAACTTTCACTGGGTTGGCTTTATTGGGCAGTAATGCGGTATTAGCTAAACCCGATGCTACATTAATAAAAGAAGCGACAAAAAATGTAGTCACAGTATCTAAAGCAAAAACTTTGGCTGATGAATCTGGAGTAACTTTGACGGGTACGATCGTAAAGCATATTGCTGGTGATCATTTCGAGTTTAAAGATGCTACCGGTTCGATTGTAATTGATATTGATGATGACTTGTGGAAGCCTCTACAACTAAAAGCTGGGGATAAAGTGCGTATTGTAGGAGAGGTAGATACACATCGAGTTAAGCCTACCGATATTGAAGTTTTTAAGATTGAGCGTATTAAATAAAACTAGATTATTTATATCAATAGTGTTCAAAGTAAAAAAAGAAAACTCCTATTTTAGGAGTTTTCTTTTGAAAGATAATAATTTTTATTATTGCGTTGCATTAAATGCCTCATGATAGTTTACATAGCCTTTAGCAAAATGACCTGAGAAGCTTAAGGCTTGGAAATACTCACTCGGTACATCAGGTAAAATTAGCTCAGGATAGTTTTTAAAACCAAAGCGGCTGTAATAGTTGGGATCACCTAATAAAACACATCCTTTTGCACCTAAGTTTTTTAATTTTTCTAGTGATTTATTCATCAGAAGGGAACCAATACCCAGCCCTTGTTTATCTGGATGAACTGAAATAGGGCCTAAACCATACCAACCTATTTCCCCTGAACTTATTTGAACTGGAGAAATAGCAACATGCCCGATAATAGAACCGTCTTCAACTGCCACCAGAGAAATAGTGAGTTGACCGTGGTTTCTTAAACTATTAACAATAAAATGTTCGGTATGACTCGTGTGCTCAGCATTTTGAAAAGCTGCTTTAGTTAGGTTTTCGATCGCTTCGATATCCTCATTTTGTTCATCACGAATAATAATATTCATTAAAAATTCTTCCAGATTTATTGATTAGCTATACGAGGTAACTTCTTTAGATAAGCTCTCTTCGTAGGTTTTTATTGAAATGTCTATAAACGAAAATTAAAAGTCTAGTTAGATTCTAATTTAAATAACTCAAGCATAACAGCTAGTCAAATAAGACTAATTCTATTTAGTTATTTTACCGTTCGTTAAATTGTTTTTAATTTTAATTATGTCATTCGTCAGAAAAATTGGATAACTATTTCATGTAATTAAAGAGATAAATTGATAAATTTATCTAAATCAATTTGGTTTAAAAATTATACTGATTGATAAAAAAGGCAACTTGGCTATATTCCATATCTATATTGCAAAATCAGCAATATATTTCTAGGATGGAATAAAAATGAAAAAAAGAGTAATAAAAATAGCAATATTGAGTTCATTATCTGTAATCACAAGCATGAGTTATGCGCAGGAATTTAAAAGATTCTCTGTCTCTGCTGGTTGGCTACATGTAATGCCACAGGGTAAAGCTAATCCATTTAATATTAATACCGCAGTTAAAAATGGAACAGAAGCTAAAGTCGGCACTATTTCAACAACAAGTTTTTTAAACTCTATTGATCCCAATGCCACTATGACTGATATGGGTGGAGAGGTTTGGAATTTAAAAGAAACCCTTACAGAGTTTCTAGCCCAACCCGAAATCCAAGAGCAACTTACCGATGGTAAGGGTAATATTCTAGCTGAAGTTGCTGGTACAGCACGAATTGAGGGATTGGAAAACTGGCAACAGCAAGATGCGGGACTAGAAGTCGATGATGTAGACACATTAGGTTTAACATTTAACTATTATCTGAATGACAATGTGTCTTTACAATTTATTGGCGGAATTCCACCTAAAGTTGATGTTAAAGGAAAAGGAGAGATCCTAGCACCGTTAAGTGGAATCGCAATGTCTCCTAATGACTTAGTGAAATACCTTTTCCCTGATGGCTTTACTTTAGGTCAGGCGATTCCTATTACCAACCTAGGCAATAAATCTAAAGCTGCAACTATTCGAGCATGGACGCCAACCATAGAAGCACAATATCAGTTTGGTAAAAGTGGGGTAAATAAGTTTAGACCGTATGTTGGAGTGGGTTTAATGTATGCTCATTTTAATGATATTAAACTCAACGATGGAATTCGTTCTGATTTAGTGTCTGCAGGCCATATGATCCAAAACGTGTTGGATGGCAAAGCTGGAGCGGCTTTAGACCGAAAAGAATCGAGTGGAAAAATGGTCGTTAATGTCGATGCAGATGATTCGATAGCGCCTATTTTTACCGCTGGTTTTACCTATGATTTTAATGATTCATGGTATACGGTAGCTTCTGTGTCTTATGCAAAGTTAAGTAACAATGCCCAAATTGATGTCATCAATCAAAATACGGGGACTCGCTTAATACATGCCACAACAAAAGTTGATATTGACCCACTGATTACCTATTTAGGGGTAGGTTATCGATTCTAATATTTTTTAAAAAAGGGTATCTCGGAGTTAATCATATTTAAACTTTGAGATACCTTATTTGTTACTAATTATAAAAAATAACTACTACTTGTTAAACTCATACATAAAGTAAAACTCTATAAAAAATATTTTAATATAATAATTTAAAAATATTTTTGAGGATTATAAATTGAAAAAAATCATTAAAACTTTATTGTTATCTACGCTAATTTCAACTGCATCATTCACAGTTTTAGCTAAAAATGTTGAGCAAAAAGTTAATTTTTTACAAGGTTCTACTCATACCACATTAACTGGAAAATTTCATAGTTATGATGATGTGAGATATAGAGTTTATGCAAAGAATGGTCAAATATTGAAATTCAATATTAATAGTCTTGGTAATTTAGCCTATGTTAATATTTTTGCCCCAGGTAAAAAGCCCGGCAAGGATAAGGCATTATTAATTGGTTCAACTGTAGGATCTAAAGGTGAACTTACTTTACCAGTTGATGGAGATTATATTGTTCAAGTTTATCAAATGCGAAATAGTGCTCGTAAAAATAAAACTGTGACATATAATTTAGAAATTGAAATATTAAATAAAGTAAAAAAATAATGGTTGCTAGAATTTACTAGTTCTCAAAAGAGAACTAGTAAATTTGAAAAAGACATCAATAAAGATTAATCGGCTAAAGAAAAAGACTCATGAATAGCACAACTTTCAACAAAAGTTTGATCATGTGAAATGAGTAATACAGCGCCTTCATAGCTTTGAATAGCGGTAGCTAATAGTTCTCTAGATTCAATATCTAAATGATTTTCTGGTTCATCTAATAACAAGAGTTCAGGGGTAGGATGTATCTGGCTAAGCGCCAATAAGGCTACTTTGAGTTTTTCACCACCACTGAGCTGAGATAAAAGTTGTGTACCTTTATCACCTCGAATTCGAAGTTGACCTAATAGATTTCGCCATTCTAGTTCTGAAAGCTCACTATTCAGGTGGGTTAGATTTTCAATCACCGTCATTTCATCACATAAAAAGCTAAAGTTTTGGTCCAGATAAAAGCACTCTACAAATAAGTGAATGCTGTCACATGGCTGTTTGTTTTGAGCTTGAATTGCTTTGAGTAGTGTCGATTTACCAATACCATTTTGACCGGTTACGTGAATTTTTTCGGCTGCCTGTACCGCTAAATCTATGGGTTTTTGCGTTCCATATTTCAGTTTAAGTTTTTTAATGCGAAGAATTTCTCCAGATTTCTTGTGAAAAGTGGGGAAGACAAACTGTTGTGGCTTGACGGTTTCAAGACGCATTTTTTTGTCTGTTAAATCATTTTGACTGTTCGAAATTTGTCGTTGGTGCTGAGACTGTATAGCAGCAATACTTTGGCCTGCTTGTTCCTTTTTAAAGTCGAGCAAAATTTTGGCTTGAGAATTTGATTCTCTTAACTTATTGCCAGCACGTTCACGTTTTTGAGCTTTCATTAATACTTCATGCTGCTTTTGCTTCATGTGTTTAACGTCGCGTTGGCCTTGTTGAACAGATTGCTCTAAAGCTGCAACATGAATTTGGTACTGGCCATAAAATTTTTCATAGTTTCCCGCTGTGTGATGTAACCCATGTTCATTCAAATGATAAATATGGTCTACTTCATTCAGTAAACTACGATCATGACTAATGATAAGCGCACCTGCTGGGTGTTTCCTCAAATGATCAATTAACCATTTTCTAGATTGCTGATCTAGATGATTACTAGGTTCATCAAGTAGCAAGTAGTGATCTGATTTTAGAAATAAACAGCTTAATGCCAATTTGGTTTTTTGACCTTCGCTTAGATTTTTCACTGGAAAGTCTAAATCTGTTGGTAAACCCGTAGACTCCAATAAATTATTCCATAAGGTTGGCAGATCCCATTTACCGTCTAACAAATCATAATCATCGAAGTTGGCAACACCTTGTTCAACTCTTTTATAAGCGTGATAAATATCTAAGATATCTAATGCTTCGGCAATGGTCAGTGCTGTCAAACGATGCAATTGAGGTAAATATGCATGCTTTACATGCCAAGATATTTGCCCAGATGTCAGAACTAAATCTGATTTAAGCGTCTGATTTAACATTTGCATAAGCAAAGATTTGCCTTGACCATTACGGCCAATTAAAGCAGATACTTGATGCGGTTCAAGATTAAAATTTAGTTGTTGAAACATGACTTTAGATGGAAATTCTAAAGAGAGTTGTGATATTACACATGCCTGCTGAGTCATAAAAAAACCTCATAAATACAGGATGTACAAAATAGGAAAGTAGTTTTAAGCAGAGACGTTAAATCACAAAAAATAGTCTATTTTGCACATCAAAAAAAGAAAAATTGATGAGAAAAAAGACTTACTTCATTGGCGTGACTCACGAAATTGGAAGAATAAGAAACTATTCTAGCTGGATTTTTGATTAGTGTAAAATTTATGCAATTTATTTTATTAAAAAACCCAATCGTTGGATTGGGTTTTTTTACATCTAAAAAGTTTATTCTTTTACAACCAATACCTGAATTTTGGTACTGTTTAAAACATCTTGAGCAAAGCTACCCAAAATAAGTTTTTGGAAGCCTTTGCGACCATGAGAACCAATCACAATCAAATCGGAACCTAAGTCTTCTACAGCTTTTAAAATACCATCTGAAGAAATTTCACCTTGGATGATTTGAGTTTCGGCATCAATACCTTCTTCGGCACATAAAGCTTTTACAGTTGCGAGTGTTTTTTCTGCATTTGCTCGTGCTTCAACAAAATAATCTTTTACAACAGGTGAGATGTAATAAAAATCTACCCCGCTAAAAGGATCTACCGCAACTAAGCTAATAGCGGTCAATTTGCTCCCAAATGCTTTTGCAATATGAGCTGCTTGTCTTGCTGCCGCTAAAGAAATTTCCGAACCATCGACTGGTACAATAATATGTTGGTAATTCATAATGTTATTCCTCTTATTTACAGTTGTTATATGTATGAAGCATTTATTAATTAAAGATTAACATATTTCATTCACGGTAAACATCTATTCAGTCATTGGAAAGAGAAATTAAATAAATTTATTTTAAATCATATATTTGTGTTTATTTTTTTATTGGTTGAGATGGTGTTTAGGTGGCATTGCTAAAGAATCGATAATATTTACATGAAAATTACAAAAAATTACTGTTCATCTTTCTGTCATATAGAAAACGTATAACAAAATAGTGAATTAAGGGGAGAGTGAGGAAGATGGCTGATTTAACAGCAAAGAAAGTTAATAAACTTATTGAAGAGTTCCGTCAAACAGGCAAAGAACCCGAAAAGTTAGTTATCGGTTATAAAACTTATGCCAGATTGATGACCGAAGATAAATTTGCAGAAAAAGTTGTTCCTTCACTTGAAGATTCAAAAGAACGCTTATATAAAAATCTAAAAATTAAACTTGTCACTGAAAAACATTATTTTGAAATTAAATAAAAATTATGTGAACTTCATCACTTGTTATTAAAGCAAAGTAACACTAAATATATTTAATAACATGATTATTGTATGATGATACAAATTAATAGTGTAGCCAACATTTGAAAACAGCAATCGTTTATAAACTCGATAGAATAAATTGCTTTTATTTTAAGTAGTGGAATAAATTGAAATGCCAACATTCAGTGTAATTATATTTTATGTTTTAACTATATTAGGCAGTGTAGCTATTGTTTATGGATTAGTCACTTTAAGTGTTTTTTTAATTGTTATTGGATTAGCTCTATTATTTGCAGCATTATTATTAAAAAAAGAATTTAAATTAGATATTCTATTTTGGAAATAAATATAATATGATTTTATATTTTAATTTCCTGTAATATTGTTCCAATAGAACTGAAATGAAAAAATTCAGTTCTAAAAATATTAGTTTTTTGATGAATATTGATGCAATAACGTTTTTTTGATCAGCATTATTACAATAAAATATAAAAGTAGAATATTTTAAATTTATTTAAGTATTTAAAAATAAAAAAGTTTCATTTAGGATAAAAGTAAAATTGTAAAAGCGTTTTTAGCTATTAAACAATAACAAAGCGAGGTGAGCATGACTTATAAGTATGAGTATGCAGGGTTCTGGTTAAGATTTGGTGCAATGATCATTGATACTCTTATTCTTTTTTTGGCTATTATTCCTGCAGCATGGATTTTTTATCAAGGGGATTACGACTTAGTCTTTGCAACAGGTTTAAGTGCTAAGCCACAAAATTATTGGTTCGATTTGATTGTGAACTATGCATTTCCTTTATTGTATTCAGTTTCATGTTGGCTGTATTTTGCAGGTACTCCAGGTAAGCGTTTGATGCGATTAAAAGTTTTAGATGAAAAAACAGGTAATAAGCTAACAGTTACGCAGAGTATTATTCGATATGTTGGCTATATTCCGTCAATTTTAGTGTTTGGTATTGGTCTTTTTTGGGTGGCATTTGATGCTAAAAAACAAGGCTGGCATGACAAAATGGCAAAATCAGTGGTAGTAAGAGAGTTATAAAAATAAGATTCAAAAGCGTTCATAGCATTAAAAATGGGGCTATGAACGCTTTTTTATTAACTTTTTTTAACCTTAAATTTAAGTACTACAAATACAATCAGACCGACAATCAGACCCCAAAATGCTGAACCAATACCAAAAAATTGAATGCCCGAAGCACTGCATAAGAAGGTAAATAATGCGGCTTCACGGTCTTCAACAGGGCCAAAGGCAAGCGCAATGTTATGGCTAATGGTACCAAGTAATGCGATGCCAGCTAAAGCTACAATAAAAATATGAGGGAAAGACATGAGTAAGCTTGTGAGTGTTGCTGCAAATAGTCCCATCAATGCATAGAAAAAACCAGAGCTCATGCCAGCAATATAACGTTTACTTGGGTCAGGATGAACTTGATCGTCAAGGCATACAGCTGCACTAATCGCAGCAATATTGACGCTATAGCAACCAAAAGGTGCAAGCAAAACTTGGGTTAAACCAGTCCAGCCAATCAGTTGGTTAACATGTGGTTTATAGCCGTAACTTTTGATCATGGCAATTCCGGGTAAATACTGCGAAGCCATACTAATCACAAAAAGAGGTAAGGCTAAGCCCAAAAGAGCCGACCAGCTAAAGACAGGACTAATCCAAACAGGTTTAGCCAAAGACCAGTGAAGCGTAGGCATATGAAATTCTAAAAATACAGGGCAGAGCACAACACCAGCAAGTGCTGTGAACACGATGCTATAACGCGGCCATAATCTTTTTGTAATGATATAAATGACGAGCAAAGATAAAACGAATGCCCAATCATTTTGTAAACTGGCGAAAAGTGAAATACCAAATTTGAGTAAAACGCCTGCAAGCATGGCACTAGTTAAGCTTTGCGGAATATAGGAAAGCGCTTTTTGGAAAATTCCTGAAAAACCTAAAATCGCAGTCAGTAAACCAACCACTAAAAAAGCACCAATTGCTTCATTTATGCTATATCCACCGCCAGTTGCAATAATTAAAGCGAGACCAGCGGTTGACCATGCAGTTGCTACAGGGTATTTAAATTTCCATGAAAGAATAAGTCCTGATAAACCAAGACCCAAACCTAAAGCCCAAAACCATGAGGTAATTTGTTCAGGTGAAGCACCTAAAGCTTGGGCAGCCTGTATCACTAAAATAGCCGAAACACTAATACCAATAAGAAAGGTAATGAAACCCGCGAATACGGCTGGAATAGAAAAATCTTGAAGAATCTTTTGCATAGCTAAATGTTCTAAATCCCTGAAAAATTAATATGTTTCTGCCTTTACTTTCAGCTCGCTAAATCTAACAATTTTTTTAAAAAAGGTGCTTTCTATTTTTAACCTAAAATGGAAATAATATTTTTAAAATGTCGAATAATGATATTATTCCTTCCATAAATAACACTAAATTTGGAATATTGTTTTATGGAAGAGCAAGCTGAGAATTTATCACCACTCGAATTGAAAATTATGCGTGCATTACAAGAAAATGGACGCTTAAGTAATGCCGAATTGGCTAAGCTCGTAGGCATAAGTACTTCATCTTGTTGGAATCATACTCAGCGTCTTTTTAAGATTGGAGCAATTCTAGATGTGCGTGCTCGGATCAATCCGAGCATGGTGCAACGTGATACGGTAGTACTCGTTGGTGTGGTTTTAGATCGCTCAACGCCTGATAGCTTTCAGGCATTTGAACAAGCATCAGGTGATTTGGAAAATGTTCTAGAGTGTTATCTGGTGGCGGGAGAGGTCGATTATTTTCTAAAAATTCGTGTTAAAGATTTAGCTGCGTTTAACCGATTCCATAGTGAAAAGATTATTGCCTTACCTGGAGTAAGACAAGTCAGAACATTTTTTGTGCTCAATGAGGTTAAAACAGATGGCATGCTGGCATTTTAACAGCTCATCATGTTTTAACTTTATAGTGCATAAACGGATAGGTAACGATGATTAGATTGTTGAGGTTGCTAGTTTTAGACCAAATCCGAAGAATAGAATTCCGACTAAAAAAATACTACTCGCAGCAATTTTATGGTTTTGTTTAAAAAATGCTGAAAGTTTAATTCCAGAGAAGATTAATGCCGTTAAATAGCTAAAACTAATCACCTGTAAAATAACCGCTAAAATTAAAAAGCTTAGAGCAGGATAGGCATAGTCGGGTTCAACAAATTGAACAAAGAAAGATAGGAAAAATAAAATTGCTTTAGGGTTAAGTAAACTAATACTTAAGGCGGTTTTATAAGGATGAATTTTATCTAAAGCGGGTAAATCAGCCATTTCTGGTTGTGGTTGATTACGTTGTTTCCACCTTTGAATACTACCTTGTAAGAGTTTAAAGCCTAAATAAGATAGGTAAAGTGCACCTGTTAATTTAAGAATAACAAATACCCATGGAAATGCTTTAAGTAGAGATGCAGCTCCTAGTACGGTACACAACATTAAAATGAGATCGCCGGTAAAAATACCCAATGCGCCCATATATCCGGTTTTAATGCCGTAACGTGAAGCAATTGACATCACATAAAGAGAGTTGGGCCCTGGCAATAACACAATTAGGAATGTACCAATAATATATGTTGTTAGATCTGTTATGCCGAACACGAGAAACCCAATAAAAAACCGATTTTTGCCATGATAACAAAAATCGGTGATTTTGTATGAAAAGTGCAGTTTTTTAAGGTTTAATTTCCGCATCAATTCCGAAAGATTGACGTAATAAAAAACTTAATTGGTCACGAGCTTTAATAAAGCCATCAACACCACCTTGTAAAAGTTGGAATGCCATTAAGTCATGATTAAGTTCATCTTTAAAGCTTTGTTCATCTTGCGCTGGTCGAACAATCGCTTCTGCTTGTTTTGCTTCAGAGGCATCAAGTGCCGCATCAACTGTACGCGTATCTTGTTCAAGCTGAGTAAGTAGACCAGGAGAGATCGTTAGCAAATCGCATCCTGCAAGACCAAGCACTTGATCAATGCTACGGAAGCTCGCACCCATCACTTGAGTAGGAATATTTTGCTGTTTGTAGTAAGTGTAGATTTTCTTAACTGAAACCACACCTGGGTCTTTTTCGATTGGGTAAGCGTCTACACCTTCGGCCTTTTTGTACCAGTCTAAAATACGGCCTACAAATGGTGAAATTAAAGTTACTTTAGCATCTGCACAAGCTTGAGCTTGATGTAAACCGAAAAGGAGAGTGAGGTTGCAAGCAATTCCTTCAGCTTCGAGTACTTTAGCAGCTTGAATACCTTCCCAAGTTGACGCGATTTTAATCAGAATACGTGACTGATCAATACCATAACCTTTGTAAAGTTCACATAATTCATGTGCTTTTTTAATGGTTGCTTCAGTGTTGTATGAAAGTGAAGCATCAACTTCTGTAGAAACACGACCTTCAATGAGTTTTAAAATTTCTACGCCAAATTTTACAGTCAAAATATCAATCGTTCTTTCGATTAACTCATCGTTGCTATAGCCTTCTTCTTTGGCTTGATAATAAGCATCTTCAATCAGCTCTTTACTTTCAGGTTGTTCTGCTGCTGCCGTAATCAACGAAGGGTTTGTCGTCGCGTCTAATGGACGAAATTTACGAATTGCATCAAGGTCACTACTATCGGCAACAACGGTCGTTAATGTTTTTAATTGGTCAAGTGCTGTATGAGTCATTGATATTCAACATCTTCAGTAATAAATCTTATGTTTTCTTTTATAGCACAAAGTCTATTCATGCTGTCGATATATCAATTGTTATATTTCAAAGAAAAACGTTTAGGTTCTGCATCTCAATTGAAATAATTTTAAGGTGTCTGTTGCATTCGTTGCTTACGGATATATTCAATCAGAAATCTAGCAGCCGCACCGAGTTCACTTTCACGGCTCCATACTAAGTCGACGTAATATTCAAATCTTGGAGTGAAATCTAATAAATCCAATACTTTAAGCTTGTTTTTTAATTCAGGGTTTTCTTTAAACATTTCTTGAGGAAGAACACCCCAACCTAGATTGCGTAAAATCATTAAACAAGCAGAGTGGTGGTTGTCTGTACGCCAGTAATGTTTCGAAAATAGCAATTCAGGTTTTAAAGTCTCATCTCGGCTTGCAACTACAATTTGTCGTGTAGTAAGGATTTGTTCATAAGAAACCTGATTTTGGCTTGCGAGGGGATGGCTATTTGAAATTACCGGAATTAAAGCTTCACGTTTAAGTTCTACAAATTGTTCTCTGTTATCTAGGTGTTCGCGTTCAAACATCAGTGCAAGTTGGGCAGAGCCATCTAATAGCATTTGAAGTGCATCTTCTTGAGGGGCAGACACAATATTAATTTGTAGGTCTGGAAAGCGGCTCTCTAAAAGACAAATATAGTCGGTCCAATTGGTGTGTAAAAGTTCAGAGACAATCACAAGAGTTAAATTGGCTTCTAACCCTGTACTTAACGCGTGAGCGTGTTGTTTCCATTGATTCATCTCAATTAAAAGTTGAGATGTCTTTTCGTATAATACCCGTGCTTCGTCAGTAGGGACGGGTTCACGGCCTTTACGGTCAAATAAAGTCAGGTTTAGATCAATTTCTAAGTTGGCAATAGACATGCTTACAGCAGAGGGGACTTTACCCAGTTTTCGCGCTGCTGCTGAAAAAGAGCCTGTTTCAATCACGGCCTGAAACATGAGTAGTTGTTCTTGATTAATATTCATCTGTCAAAAAAACTGAAAGAACCTGATTGGATTAATCAATATTATAAAAATAAAATGCACATTATCCAAGTTATTATTGAGTATTTAAAAATGTTGATTTCCAAGAGAAGGCTCATTCATGCAATCAGTTATGAAGGAATTTTATTGGTCATCATTGCGATTGCATTAAGTTTTATTTTTGATATGCCAATGGATGTAACCGGAACACTCGGTGTGTTTATGGCAGTTGTTTCAGTTTTCTGGAATATGATTTTTAACCACTATTTCGAAAAAGTAGAGCATAAATATAATTGGGAAAGAACGATCCCTGTTCGGATTTTACATGCCATTGGTTTTGAAGGCGGCTTGTTGATTGCAACAGTACCGATGATTGCATATATGCTTCAGATGAGTGTCATTGATGCACTTATTTTAGATATTGGTTTAACCTTATGTATTTTGGTTTATACCTTTATTTTCCAGTGGTGTTATGACCATATCGAAGATAAGTTTTTCCCAGATGCTAAAGCAGCATCACTGCATTAAAAATTAAGTTGTTAAACTAAAAAAGCACCCATCAGGGTGCTTTTTTTTAAAGGTGAATCGTAAAATTATTTCTCTACGATTGCTACAACGCCTTCACCACCTGCTGTACAGATCGAGATTAATGCACGGCCTGAACCTTTTTGATTAATCAATTTAGCAGCAGTTGCTAAAATACGGCCACCAGTTGCAGCAAATGGATGGCCTGCACCTAAAGATGAACCATTTACGTTCAGTTTAGAGCGATCAATTGAACCTAAAGGTGCATCTAAACCAAGACGTTCTTTACAGAATTTTTCATCTTCCCAAGCTTTCAATGTAGACAACACTTGAGATGCGAATGCTTCATGAATTTCGTAGAAATCAAAATCTTGAAGTTTAAGGTTTGCACGCTTAAGCATACGAGGTACTGCATAAGCAGGAGCCATCAATAAGCCTTCTTTAGGACCATTTTTACCAATGAAGTCAACAGCTGCTGTTTCAGAGAAAGAAAGGTAAGCTAAAACTTCATGGCCATTTTCTTTTGCCCATTCTTCAGAAGCAAGCAAGACAACAGAAGCACCATCAGTTAACGGAGTTGAGTTACCTGCTGTCATTGTCGCAGTTTCGCCTTTACCGAAAACTGGTTTCAATTTAGCAAGTTTTTCAATTGTGCTGTCTGCACGTAAGTTGTTGTCACGGTTAAGACCTAAGAATGGAGTGATTAAGTCATCAAAGAAACCACGTTCATAAGCAGCAGCAAGTTTTTGATGGCTGCTTGCAGCTAATTCGTCTTGCGCTTCGCGAGTAATACCCCATTCTAATGCAGTGATTGCTTGATGCTCACCCATTGAAAGGCCAGTACGTGGTTCACCATTGCTTGGTGCATCAAGTAGTTTTTTAAAATCAATTTTTGTTAATGCTTTAAGACGATCTTTACCAGTCTTAGCAACATTGAGCTCAAGTAAAACTTTACGTAAACCATCACCTACAGCAATCGGCGCGTCAGAAGTTGTGTCTACACCACCTGCAATACCTACATCGATTTGACCAAGTGCAATTTTGTTTGCAACAACAAAAGCAGCTTGTAAACCTGTACCACAAGCAATTTGAATGTCATAAGCAGGAGTTTCAGGAGCAAGATCTGTGCTCAATACAACTTCACGAGTCATATTGAAGTCACGGCTATGTTTTAAAACAGCACCCGCAACGACTTCACCAATACGCTTACCTTGTAAGTTAAAGCGCTCAACCAAACCATTCAATGCTGCTGTCAGCATGTCAGAATTAGACGCTTTAAAATAAGCAGTATTTGAACGTGCAAATGGAATACGGTTGCCACCAATAATTGCAACGCGGCGAACAGTGTTTTGGCTCATGGTTTTATCCTGTTGAACAGAAGTTTTGGTTTTTGTTGCTTTTGGTGCTGCAACTACATTATTAGAAGATGTAGATGAGGTTGCTGTAGCAGCGCTCTTATTACGAGGGCTACGTGCAGGTGCAGTCGTTGAACGAGTACGTGTCGTTTTTGGAGTATTAGTTGCTGCTTTAGGAGTTGTGCTGTTACGCTTAGCCGTGTTAAAAGCCGGCTTTGATGTATTTGACACTTTTTCCTCAGCAGAATTCTCGACTGCTGGATTTTCTTGAGTTGTCTTGCTCATAAGGCTTTTCCAAGCATATTAACGATATTCTTATAAGCTACATTAACACAATTCAAATAGACCTGTATTGACTAGAATGACATTGTAGATAGCATTCAGGTCAAGACATCCAAAGATGAACTCAAGTATGATTTGGAGTAACTCTAATGAACGACTGATTTCATATTGTTGCTATTCATCTCATAACATAATGAAGCCTGTCGTAGAAAATTCATTTCTTTGAGAGATAATAATCATGACTGATCAATACCAAGCATTTACACAATCTCCTATTGGTAAATTCGTTGTTAAAAATCTGGGTTTACCATCACCAGTTGCATTAGAGCGTTTTGAAAGTGCTCAGCCAGTAGTGAATGGTGCAGTATTGGTTGGCGCAGCGCCGTCAAGTGTATTGTCTGGTGCGATTGCACAAGTACTTAGCAATATTCATGCTGACAGCTATGTAGGCAATAATGTTGCATTACAACAAGAAGCTGCAAAAGTTGGTTTAAATTTACGCCCATTTAATGCAGGCGACAAAGAATCAAAATTCAAAGCAGTCGTATTTGATGCTTCTGGTATTCAAAACTCAGAACAGTTAAACGAACTTTATAAATTCTTTAACCCGATTGCACGTCAAGTTGCGACTTCTGGTCGTGTTATTGTCATTGGTACAACTCCTGAAACTGCAAAAACTGTAAAACAAGCGATTGCTCAGCGTGCACTTGAAGGCTTTATCAAATCTGTAGGTAAAGAATTTAAAAAGGGTATTACTGCTCAAGTTGTCTATGCTGATGAAGGCGCTGCTGCAAACCTTGAATCAACTTTACGTTTCTTACTTTCTCCACGTTCAGCTTATGTGTCTGGTCAAGTTGTTCGTGTGTCTAAAGCAGATGTGGTTGATGTTGATTGGGCAAAACCGCTTGCTGGTAAAACTGCATTAGTAACTGGTGCGAGCCGTGGTATTGGTGAGGCAATTGCACATGTGCTTGCACGTGATGGCGCTCACGTTATCTGTTTAGACGTACCACAACAACAAGCTGACCTTGACCGTGTAGCTGCTGACATTGGTGGTTCTACATTGGCAATTGACATTACTGCTGCTGATGCTGGCGAAAAAATTAAAACTGCTGCGGCAAAACAAGGCGGTTTAGATATTATCGTTCATAACGCAGGTATTACTCGTGACAAAACTTTGGCAAACATGAAGCCAGAGCTTTGGGACTTAGTAATTAACATTAACTTGTCTGCTGCTGAACGTGTAAATGACTACTTGTTAGAAAACGATGGTCTAAATGCAAATGGTCGCATTGTTTGTGTATCATCAATTAGTGGTATTGCTGGTAACCTTGGTCAAACCAACTACGCTGCATCTAAAGCTGGTGTGATTGGTCTGGTGAAATTTACTGCACCTATATTAAAAGATGGTATTACCATTAACGCAGTAGCACCTGGCTTTATTGAAACTCAAATGACTGCTGCGATTCCATTTGCAATTCGTGAAGCTGGTCGCCGTATGAACTCAATGCAACAAGGTGGTTTACCTGTTGATGTAGCAGAAACGATTGCATGGTTTGCATCAACTGCTTCTACAGGCGTAAATGGCAACGTTGTACGTGTGTGTGGTCAAAGCTTGTTGGGCGCTTAAGCACTTTTAGCTAAAAAGGGGTGCTTGTGCATCCCTTTTTTATTCAAAAATCTATAAATTATAAAAGGTTAGGTATGAATACTCGTCATTTTAGCCAGCTACCAAAAGCGGCATTGGCTTATCCAAAAGTGGTACAAGGTTTAATTTTTAAAAAGCCTAAAGGGCCAAAAATCTTACCGCAAGTTGAATATGTGGTTGATAGTCTAGAAATTGATCAGAGTCATCTCAAAGCTTATAACGAAGTATGTGGCTTTAAAAACAATGGCTTTGTACCCGCAATTTATTTGGCTGTGCTTTCTCAAAGCTTGCAAATGCACATGATGACAGCAGAAGCATTCCCATTTCCAATTTTAGGTTTAGTTCATATCCGTAACCAGATTAAACAAACTAGACCGATTGGTGTGACTGAAAAACTCACTCTGTCATGTAAATTTGGGGAACTAAAACCGCATGATAAAGGTGTTCAGTTTGACTTTATTACCACGGCTAAAGTTGGCAATGAAGTGGTAATGGAAGGCTTAACGACTTATTTATCTCGCCAAAAAGTTGAGAAAAGAGTGGGTGAGAAAGCCAAAGAAGAACAAGCACCAGCTTATGTTCCAAAGGCTGAGTGGAATATTTTAGAAAACACAGGCCGCCGTTATGCGAAAGTGTCTGGTGATTTTAACTTAATTCATATTCATGCTATTACAGCAAAAGCATTTGGCTTTAAGCAAGCAATTGCACATGGCATGTGGAGCAAAGCTAAAGCACTAGCGAACCTTGAATTACCAAATGCTTATGAAGCAGATGTATGGTTTAAGCTACCAATGTTCTTACCGTCAAAAGTTGAGTTCTTAACTGCAAATGCAGATAAAAAGACTGATTTCTTGATTCGTAATGCCAAATCACAAAAACCGCATGTTGCAGGAACTGTAAAAGCATTATAAAAATATCAGCAGCCTGAACAGATGTTTGGGCTGCTTTTGAGCAAAATAACAAAAAATGCAAGGAACTTCATGTGATTAAACAAATTTTACTGGCCGATACCCATAACTATCACGGTATTTTAGATGAACGTTTTATTGATTTAGCTCACCAGTTCAGCCGTCTTCAAGATGCTAGAACCGGACAAGGTGGAGCTGCATTAGCGGTTTATTTTAGAGGCCAGAAAGTTGTAGATATCTACACCGGTCTAAAATCACAAAATGAAGCTTGGCAACCTGAAACTTTGGCAGTTTGCTACTCTACAGGTAAAGGCGTACTCGCAACTTTAGCGCATATTTTAGTAAGTGAAGGTTTTTTAGAATACGACAAACCGATTGCGACTTATTGGCCTGAGTTTGCTCAAAATGGTAAAGAGCAAATGACTTTACGTCATGTGCTAAGTCATCAAAGCGGTATGTTTGATGTTCGAAATATTATCGAAAGTGCAAGAGAAATGCTCGACTGGTCTCATATGTTAACTGTGATTGCAGCGACTAAGCCTAGATTCCTTGCAGGAGAGGGCAATGCTTATCAAGCTTTAACATTTGGCTGGCTTGTCGGTGGAGTACTTGAAAAAGCAACTGGTCAATCTTTAGATCAGCTCATGCAAAAATATCTCGTTGAGCCTTTGCAGTTAGACGGCGCTTATTTTGGTACACCTGCAAGTGAGCTAGACCGTGTAGCACGTTTAATTATTCAACCCAAACCTGAAAAACCAGCGGCTCCCCAAGTTGAAAAACCTAAAAAGCCTCAAGCACGCAAGAGTTCACTCTCTGAAAAAATGATTACGTGGACGGGGCAAGATCCGCAAGATTTTCAGGATGCCATGATTCCAAAAGGAATGAAGCATTTTAGTTTCTTTAGTGATGAAGGGTTACAAGCAGTCATTCCAGCGGCGAACGGCACGTTTACTGCAAATAGTCTTGCTAAAATTTATGCGATGCTGGCAAATCACGGTGAATGGGATGGACAGCAAGTTATTCGCCCAGAAATATTTAAAGAGCTCAGTACCATTCAAAGTTATGCACGTGATCGTGTCATGCCAATTCCGATGAATTGGCGCTTAGGATATCACCGCATTATTACCATGGGTAAACGCGCTAAAAATGGCTTTGGACATATTGGTTACAATGGTTCAGGAGCGTGGTGCGATCCTGAGCGCGACCTGAGTTTTGCCTATACTCATAACTTTCAAATTGGTTCAATCACGGGCGATTACCGTTTGTGGGGGCTGACTCAAGAAGCCTTACGGTGTACCGACCAAATTTTAAAAGGCCGTAAAGGTTGGTTCTAATTTTAGTATTTTAAAGCTGGTATTTTTAAGCAATACCAGCCCAATACTTATAATAATTCTAAGCGAATAATCGCTTCGGTATGGCGCTTGAAGTCTTCCTCAGCTAAACCTTGTAATCCAAGTTGATAAATACCTTCTAATCCGCAGACAAACGCAATGAGTCGCCACGCAATGTCTGTTGAGTTGGATATGTTTTTAAATTCACCTTCTTGTTTGCCATATTCAATGGCCTGCACAATCGTTTCATGCCAACTCTGCATAGCAAGGTTATAAGCTTTTCGTATTTCAATATCTTGTTCAATTAAGAGTTCAGCTTCATTCCATAATCGTAAATAAGGCTGAAGTCTATCGATGTTTTCTGCACCCAATAAAATGAAGATTCTTTGAAATTGGCTGGTTGTTTGGAGAGTTTGTTCAATTTCATCAAGCTGTTCCATCAGCTTTAAAAAGGCTTCAGCTTTTAAATGAGATGCTGAAGAAAAGTGGTGGTGAACTTGTCCGGTAGAGGTTTGTGCTTCTGTTGCGATTCGACGTACTGTCATGGCTGCAAAACCTTCAGCCAAAGCAACTTGCATGGCGGCTTGCAGAATCATTTCTCTGCGTTGATCGCGATTAAGATAGGCCATGTTTGTTTCACCTGACTGAATTCGACACAAATTACATTAAATTTAAAAGTTGGACAAGTGTCCAATTGTGTATATAATAACCACAATTTGAACACATGTCCAAGTTTTGGATATTGAAGAGCGTTATGCAAAAAAAATGGTTAATCCTGACAATTATCGTCCTTATATATTTACCCGTTACGATTGATGCAACGGTGATGCATGTTGCAACACCATCTTTAAGTGCAGCATTGAATTTAACTGCCAATCAGCTTTTATGGGTCATTGATATTTATTCACTGATTATGGCGGGTTTGATTTTGCCGATGGGTGCACTTGGTGATCGTATTGGCTTTAAAAAATTATTATTTATTGGAACTGCAATTTTTGGAGTTGGTTCCTTAGCTGCGGCTTTTTCTCCAACCGCTTATGCCTTAATTGCTTCACGTGCTGTTTTGGGGTTAGGGGCAGCGATGCTTATTCCTGCCACTTTATCAGGCATTCGTAATGCTTTTACCGAAGAGAAGCAGAGAAATTTTGCACTTGGTCTTTGGTCTACAGTGGGTGGTGGTGGAGCAGCTTTTGGTCCATTGGTTGGTGGTTTTGTACTAGAACATTTTCATTGGGGAGCCGTGTTCCTCATTAATATACCGATTATTTTAGTGGTTTTGGTCATGATCGCGATGATCATTCCTAAACAACAAGAGAAAACTGATCAGCCAATTAATTTAGGGCAAGCTTTAATTTTAGTTGTAGCCATTTTAAGCCTCATCTATTCAATCAAATCGGCGATGTACAACTTCTCGATGCTTACGGTTGTGATGTTTGTGGTTGGAATAAGTACTTTAATCCACTTCATTCGAAGCCAAAAAAGAACGACCACGCCAATGATTGATTTGGAGTTATTTAAACATCCAGTGATTTCTACCAGCATTGTTATGGCTGTTGTTTCCATGATTGCTTTGGTTGGCTTTGAATTACTCTTGTCTCAAGAGTTGCAGTTTGTACATGGGTTTTCACCATTACAGGCAGCCATGTTTATTATTCCATTCATGATCGCGATTAGTTTAGGTGGTCCATTAGCCGGAATCTGTTTAAATAAATGGGGGCTTAGACTTGTATCTACTGTTGGTATTTTAATAAGTGGATTTAGTCTATGGGGGCTTGCCCAGCTTAACTTTTCGACCGATCATTTTTTAGCGTGGACGTGTATGGTCTTTTTAGGCTTTAGCATTGAAATTGCCTTACTGGCTTCAACTGCCGCCATTATGTCATCCGTCCCACCTCAAAAGGCAAGTGCAGCAGGGGCGATTGAAGGTATGGCCTATGAACTTGGAGCTGGTTTAGGTGTCGCTATTTTCGGGTTAATGTTGTCTTGGTTTTATAGTCGCTCAATTATTTTGCCAGCAGAGCTTCCGTCGAACTTAATTGAGAAAGCCAGTATCTCGATTGGTGAAACCATGCAGTTAGCAGCTAGCCTCGAAAAACCTTTGGGCGAGCAGTTAGTTGCGGTTGCGCAGCAAGCTTTTAGCTATGCGCATAGTTGGGTGCTTACAATCTCCGCCATTTGTTTCTTCCTGCTAACTGTATTTGTCTGGTTTAGTTTTCCTAAGAAAGTAAATTAAAACTAAAGGATAAAAAGAGAGACTATCTTTCTTTTTATCCTTAAATATCTTTTTTAATATTTTCTTCATATCGAAAATTGGTTATTTAATTCTCATAAACAAACTATTCTTTAATAGGTTTCATGTTTTTATTTCAAAATGATTCAATATTCATGTTATTGAAATTTAATGAAAAATGAATTGATCGAAAATTGACTGTAAAAAAATGGTTTGTTAACCTGCTATGCGAAAATCTAAAAACAAATAAAAGAGGCCGCTGTGAATTTTAAATTAAAAACATCACTTATTATTGGAGCAATTGTTGCGTCTTCACTTGTATATGCTGCAACTGTACTTTCACCAAATCAGAATAATAATAGTGGATCAATACCATCTGGTTATTCAGATTTAGAATTTTCTTTAGCAAATGGAAATTGGGTCAAAAATCTCTCTTTACCGGCAAGCGCTAATAATTCGGACAAAATTACAGTTCGTTCTAGTGCCGCCTATAGTAGTTATTTAGATACTTCTAATACGAATATTCCATTAGAAGTGTTGAAAATAAATAGTGGAGATGTTTATCAATTCATCTTTAATAGCAGTCAAAATAAATGGATTGCTCAGTTAGCAACAGTGAGTCCTACCAATGGTGCAATCTATGAAGTTGTTCCATTAACAACTGCATCCATGCAAAAAGTACTTATTCAAAATGACAAATGGGCACAAACCATTGCATTACCGAGTGATGTACGTGACGGAACAACCGTACAAATTGTTTCTACGGCAAGTGCAAGCTCGGAGATTGATAAAACAAATTTACTATTCCCGAGCAGTTTTACACTAAAAAATGGATCTGAATATTGGTTTAAATATTATTCTGCTTTAGGAAAATGGGTTCCAGAATATATAAAACCTCAGAAGCTAAATGTTCAGCAAATTGGAACATCTTTAGCCGTGGTAAGTAGTCCGCTTACCGAAATTGCATTTGGAGATGGGAACTGGGTTTCCAATTTCACTTTGCCTACCACTGCAAGTGATCGGGATAGAATTATTATTAAGTCTACAGCGACTTGGTCTGCAAAAATTAATAACACCAATATTAATAGCCAAGCGACTTTAACGCTTAAAACAGGCGATCAATATGAGTTTATGTATGTAAGCGACAAAGGATATTGGCAGCTGATCTCTTCACCTACAAAGATAATTGATTCAACGGCAACAATCCCTGCAACTTTACCGAATATGACTCAGCCCACTTTAAAGGTGAAATTGTCTACATCAAATTGGCAGCCGACCTTGCAACTACCCGCTAAAGCTCAAGTCGGGGATAAGGTCGTTATTGTGTCGAATGCATCGACAGACACATATATTAATGCAGCTAATGGCTTGTCTACTGCAATTAAAAATGGTGAAAATCGCCGTTTTATTTACACCGCTCAAGGCTGGACAGTAGATAGTTATACAATTGATATGTTGTTGGTTTCTAGCCCAGAAGTAAATTCAATTTTAGGAGAGAGCGCTGCAAAACTTAGAATGATTGAAGGCGTAAATCTAACAAACTTAACCGCTGAAAATTCAAATGCACGTTTTTACTTAAGAGATGTTGGCTATTTAACTTATAAAATCCCTGCTACCACTTTAAAAGAGGCGATCTCGACTGGACGAGATGACACGACGGTACAAAATGAGCGTAAACGTGTATTGGCAGACGGTGTTTATTATCAAGGTAATGAACCGGGCGACGGTGGCTGTGGTTGGGCTTGGATTAATGCTTCTGCATATAACATGATTGGTGCAAATGATATTGCAGGTTGTTCTTTCGCGGCCATGCGTCATGAAGTCGGGCATAATCTTGGTCTGTACCATAATGGTTCAACCAACATTGGTTCAGGTTTTGCCCATCCGTTAGGAAGTACTGCAATGGGTGGTAATAATATTAATTTCTATTCGAGTCCGTATCTGTATAACCCTAAATATGGTGTACGTTTAGGTGAAGAAGGGAAGATCGATGCTGTCAGTGTCATTAACTTGAATGCGCAGAAAATTTCTCTATATAACTAATTTCTATTTTAGCTGTAAATAATGAAGAAAAATAAATTATTAATAGGAACTGCTATCGCTTGCATGGCGTTAGCAGTTTTAATCTGGTTTGCTTTTTCACAGCAAAGCTCTTCTGCTTTAACGTCGCCTTTAGAAAGTCGGCAAGAGTCTGGGACAAAAGTCGCAGATCGCCAAAATGAATTTGCTCGTCAAAATATGCTGAATTTGAGTCCGTCAGAAAAGGAAAAGTTGTCTAGGCAACAGATTGTTTTTAATGAAATAGAAAAGGATCAATTACCTTCGAATGTTAATTTTCCGCTGCTTAAAAATGCTAAAGGTATGGTCATTAAATATGACCCAAATGTGATTGAACTTAAAAAAGTGGGCGACACTGTTAAATTTCAAATGTTGGAATATGGCATTAATCGCACGGGCAAAATTGTAGAGATTGAACCTGTTGACCAAGATATTGTTCGATGGACTGGAAAATTTGATCAGGGCGATCCAAACCAAAATTTCTTTACGATTACTCAAAGTCAAAAAGATCACTATACGATCATGCAGATTTTTACCGAGAAGGGAAATTATTCGGCTGAAATTAAGGATGGTGTTGGGTTGGTCCAAACGATGGATGAGGGTGTAACTGATCAAGAGCTACATCATGATCATCCTTAGACAAATAAAGGGTTCTGGTAGAGAAAAGTAGCCAGTTCGCAGTTTATCTGTACGGATATGAGCTTTATGCGTTCACACTCTTTTAAAAACAAAGTATGCTTATGCCTGTAAAAAGGAGCATACATGTATCAAGTACTTGCTAGAAAATACCGTCCACGTAATTTCAATGAGTTAGTGGGGCAAAACCATGTTTCTCGTGCATTAAGTAGTGCATTGGAACGCGGTCGTCTACACCATGCTTATTTATTTACAGGAACGCGTGGTGTAGGTAAAACTACAATTGCACGTATTTTAGCCAAGTGTTTGAACTGCGAAACGGGTGTGACTTCTACACCATGTGAAGTCTGTGCAACCTGTAAAGCAGTTAACGAAGGGCGTTTTATTGACCTGATCGAAATCGATGCTGCTTCAAGAACAAAAGTAGAAGATACACGTGAACTTTTAGACAACGTTCCTTATGCGCCAACGCAAGGTCGTTTTAAAGTTTACCTGATTGACGAAGTACATATGTTATCGACGCATTCCTTTAATGCGTTATTAAAAACATTAGAAGAACCACCGGAACACGTTAAGTTTTTATTTGCAACGACTGATCCGCAAAAGCTACCAATTACGGTTATTTCACGTTGTTTGCAATTTACATTACGCCCTTTAGCTGTTGATGAAATTACCAAGCACCTTGGTGCTATTCTTGAAAAAGAACAAATTAATGCCGATCAAGATGCAATTTGGCAGATTGCTGAATCTGCTCAAGGTTCATTACGTGATGCATTATCTTTAACTGACCAAGCGATTGCTTATGGTCAAGGTTCTGTACATCATCAAGATGTTAAAGAAATGCTTGGCTTGATTGACCGTACGATTATTTATGATTTGATTTTAGCGATTCATCAGAACCAACGTGAGAAAGTTAGTCAGCTTTTATTGCAATTTAGACATCAAGCGCTAGATGTTTCACTTGTGCTTGATCAGTTGATTTCGACATTGCATGAATTGGCAATTTTGCAATATCTACCTGATTTGAGTTTGAAATATAGCGATGAAATCAATCGCAAAATCATGCAGCTGTCTAAGCTGATTTCTGCTCAAGATTTGCAGCTTTATTACCAAATCGCATGTAAAGGTCGTTCAGACTTGCAACTTGCTGTGACGCAAGAGCAAGGTTTTGAAATGTGCGTTTTACGCTTATTGGCATTCCGTCCTTTAGCGCCAAATGAAATTTTAGTATCAGAGCCTGTTCAACAAAATGAGCAAGCAGTAGTAGGGCTAAATCACCAAGTACAGCAACAAGTTCAAGATATTGCTCCTGTAAGTGCTGTTCAGCCTGTTGAAGTTATTAGTCAACCGGCTATGGTTGAACCTGAACCTGAACCTGAACCTGAACCTGAACCTGAACCTGAACCTGAACCTGAACCTGAACCTGAACCTGAACCTGAACCTGAACCTGAACCTGAACCTGAACCTGAACCTGAACCTGAACCTGAACCTGAACCTGAACCTGAACCTGAACCTGAACCTCAGTCTAATCAGGATTTAATGGTATTTGACCCAAATCATCATGAGTTGATTGGGCTTGAGTCAGCAGTTGTTCACGAGACTGTTAGTGTTCTAGAGGAAGATTTCATTCCGGTACCAGAACAAAAGTTAGTACAAGTTCAGGCAGAAACACAAACTAAAAATATTGAACCTGAACCAGCTTTCACTGCTGAACCTATGGGTTTATTTGAAACGCCTAACACTGAATTTTCGTTGGCCCAAGATGCGCCTGATCTTGTCTCTGAACCTGTTATTGAACAACAGTCATTTGTGCAAGCCGAAGTAATGGTTCAAACAGAAACAGTTGCAGTTGTGAAAGAGCCTGGCGAAACTGATAACGTACAGCTGATGCCTCAAGATATCTTGAAGCTGGCTCCTCAAGTTTTAGAAGGTGATTGGACACTTGAAAAATGGGAATATTGGTTTAGAAACAGTCAGCTTTCTCCAGCTGTTCAAGAACTTGCGCAGCATGGTGTGATGACGGGTGAAATTGGTGGCAATACTATTTTCCATATTCCTCAGGAATACGAAAATATGCTGACCCAGTTACAGCAAGGCCTTATTGATGCATTAAATGAGCAATGGCCGAATACTCAATTTACAGTTGAATATGGTGCTTTGAATACATCTACACCATATACCATTCAAAGTGCGCGTAAAGAAAAAGCCTTTCACCGAGCAGCCGAGCTGTTACAGCAACAACCTATCATTAAGAGTCTCATAGAAACTTTTGATGGCGAATTACAAAATATTCAATTAAAGCCTTAAATTTAACTGAGTTTTGATCTGGTGCAGAATATGAAAATAATAGAATTTTCATATTTTTCACTGGATTGAAATATTTGGGTCATGTCACTGTCATTGTACTTTTCTATGTTAGCCATTTTAGATTTTAAATGGATTGTACATAGCAATGAAAAGGCAATGCACTGGAATAAATTATTTTAAATATTCATATTTTTTATTAATCGGCGCGATTCTGCTGAGTGGTTGTAACGACTCATCAAATGATAATTCAAATACACCAGAAACAGGTAAAAAGCCTGTAATGCGCTGTGCACCATAAACTTCAATAATAAAAAGAACCTGATCATGATTACACGTCGTAAATTTTTAAATTATTCTTTAAATATGGGTTTTGGTGCTGCGGCATTGGCAGCTTTCCCATCTAGTATTCAAAAAGCTTTAGCAATTCCTGCAAACAATAAAACTGGCACCATCCAGGATGTCGAACACGTTATTATTTTAATGCAGGAAAATCGATCTTTTGATCATTACTTTGGAACGTTAAAAGGCGTCCGAGGGTTTGCCGATCGTTTTACAATTCCTCTGCCAAGTGGCCGCCGTGTTTGGGAGCAGCTTAGAAGTAATGGGCAAGTTTTAACGCCTTTTCATTTAGATGGTACAGCCAATAATGCGCAGCGTGCAGATGGTACTCCGCATACGTGGAACGATAGTCAGTTGGCTTGGGACAATGGGCGTATGGCGAATTGGCCAACCCATAAAACTGATATATCCATGGGTTATTTTAAAGAAAAAGAAATTCCATATCAGTTTGCACTTGCGAATGCCTTTACGATTTGTGATGCCTACCATTGCTCTATGCACACTGGAACAGATGCAAACCGCTCTTATCATTTAACAGGTACAAATGGGGCGACACCGACCAAGCGTTCATTTGTAAACAATGAGTGGGACTGGATTGATGGTAACCCAGCGACGGCAGATCGCGGTTATACGTGGAAGACCTATGCCGAACGTTTAGAAGAAGCAGGTGTAAACTGGATTTGTTATCAAAATATGCCAGATGAATGGGGTGATAACATGCTTGGTGCATTTCGTACGTTTAGAAAGGCGAACATTGCATCTGGTTATCCAGTTTCAAGTGGTGGTGAGCCGAATAAACCATATGCCGATACAGGTCAAAAGCTACCGTATAAAGCTTATGATGCTGCGACCGATAATGCCAAAAACCCATTGTACAAAGGCATTGCAAATACGTTGCCGGGTAATAAACCAGAAGAATATCTTGACGCTTTTAAACGCGACATCCGTGAAGGGAAATTACCGCAAGTGTCTTGGATTAATGCGCCATCGATTTACTGCGAACATCCAGACCCTTCAAGCCCAGTTCAAGGGGCTTGGTTTATTCAAGAAATTATTGATGCATTAACTGCTGTGCCAGAGGTTTGGAGTAAAACAGCACTCATTATCAATTTCGATGAAAATGATGGTTACTTTGACCACGTACCGTCACCATCAGCGCCATCTCGTTTCAAAAATGGCCAGTATGCAGGTAAATCGACATTAAGTAGTGCCGATATGCAGGATGAATATTTTGACCATGCTGCGCCTGAAGGAAGCCATTCTCAGCCTACACCTGATGGACGAGTTTATGGTCCGGGTCCTCGTGTTCCGTTATATGTGATTTCCCCATGGAGCCGTGGTGGTTGGGTCAACTCGCAAGTTTTTGACCATACTTCCGTGCTCATGTTTTTAGAAAAACGTTTTGGTGTAAAAGAGCCGAATATCAGTCCATATCGCCGTGCAGTGTGTGGTGATTTAACCAGTGCATTTAACTTTAAAACACCAAATGCAGATATTTTACCGCAGCTGAATGGTAAGCAAACACGTTTGCAGGCAGATGAGCTAAGAGAAAATCAAGAAGCCTTACCAGCTGTGCCTGTACCAACGGATATTAAGTTGCCGATTCAGCAAAGTGGCATACGCCTGTCACGTGCGCTACCTTACGAGTTGCATACCAGCGCGCGCTGTAAAGCCGATGGTAAAGTGCAATTGATTTTCTCTAATACGGGGAAACAGGCAGCGGTTTTCCATGTATATGACAAGCTCAACTTGGACCGTATTCCAAAGCGTTATATTGTCGAGCCGAATAAAACTCTAGATGATGAATGGGACGCTTTAAAAGATAATTTAGGTCGTTACGACCTATGGGTACTTGGTCCAAATGGTTATCATCGTCATTTTAAAGGCGATACTCAACGTATTATCGATAGGGGCATTAAACCTGAAATTCGAGTGTGCTATGACATTGCCAACGGTGATGTATACGTAGAGCTCATGAATGATGGTACCAAGGATGCAATATTGACGGTAAAACCTTGTGCATATCGACAAGATGCGCCTTTACAACTTACCGTAAAAGCGGGACAGGTTGTTAAGCAACATTGGGCTTTGGCTGACGTGGGACATTGGTATGATTTTGAAATCACCAGTCAAAGTGATCCGTATTATTACCGACGTTTTGCTGGTCGAGTTGAGACGGGTGAAGACTCCTTTAGTGATCCTGCAATGATATAAGTAGAGAGGGGGCAAAAAGAGTAGTTTATTTTCTTTTTGCCCCGTTTTTTATAATAAATAACTCTTTAAAACCTCACGAACTGTCTCAGAAATAGGTACAGTTTTACGCGTTTCGCGATCAACAAACACATGAACAAAATGTCCCTGAGCTGAGGCTTGGTCTTGACCTTGTTTAAAGATTGCCAATTCATAGCGTAAAGATGTGGTGCCGATTTTCCCAATCGCAACACCCACTTGAATAATTTCTGGAAATGACAATTTCTGATTAAAGCTACAAGCTGAATCAACCACTAACCCAATTGATTTTGCTTCATGAATATCAAAACCTGTTTTTTGAATCAGTAACGCATTGGCTGCTGTATCAAAATAGCTATAGTAAGTCACATTATTCACATGACCATAAATATCGTTATCTGCCCAACGCGTTTGAATATCTAAAAAGAACTTAAATTGATCTCGGTTTTTTAAAACTGGTTTAGTCATTAATGAATCGCCTGATAAATTGCCAAAGCAGCGGCTTCTGTCATGTCTCGTGGATTATTTTGTAGCAAGCGAGTTTGTAACATGGCATCTTGTGCAAGCCGAGGTAAGCTCGACTCATCTATACCCAAATCTCTAAGTTTTAAGGTCAAGCCACTACGGTCTAAGTGGTTTTGCATATGATCAATAAACAGATCACACAAGCCATCAGTGCTGCCATTACTATATGGATCGAGCCATTGCATAAGTTCTGCATAGTATTTTTTTGCATTAGGTGCATTAAATTTTAATACTTCAACCAGTACTAAAGCATTGGTATGTCCATGCGACAAATGAAAATGACCGCCCAGTGGGTAAGCTAAAGCATGCACAGCAGCAACAGGCGAGTTTGCAAACGCTTGACCTGCAAGCATTGAACCGAAAAGCATATTTTGACGTGCTTCTAAATCTTTACCATCTTTAAGAACTTTCGGTAAGTTATGATTTAGTAGCTTGAGTGCATGTTTGGCTAAAATATCGGTATATATATTTTTTTTGTGCTTAGAAGTATATGCCTCAATGGCATGCACCATCGCATCAATACCTGTCGCAGCAGTAATATGGACTGGAAGGTTTTGAGTAAAGGTGGCATCAAGAATTGCTGTGTCGGCATACAGTACTGGAGAGACAATCCCCATTTTTGTCGTTTCACCCGTAGTCACAATTGAGATTGGCGTTACTTCTGAGCCAGTACCAGCCGTAGTAGGAATCAAAATAAGCGGAAGGCGAGTTGTAGTGACCTGATTTACACCATACATCTCTTGCAAACTTTGTGTTTGGTTGGGGTGGGCGAGTAAAGCGATTACTTTTGCAACATCTAAAGAACTGCCCCCACCAAAACCAATAATGGCATCTACATTTTGCTGTTTTGCATAATTGGCTGCATCTAAGACCACTTGTTCTGGTGGGTCAGCCTGAACATCTGCATAAATAACATATTCAATATTGAGCGTATTTAAAATTTGAAGAATGGGCAGGTGTAATTGATTTTTGACCATGCCTGCATCTGTGACTAGCAATAGCTTACGGTAAGCTTTTGAAGACAAAACATTTTGTAATTCTTGTATAGAGCCTAAGCCAGAGATGATATTTGGAACGGTTTGAAATTGAAAATGGCTCATATACATTATTTCCTTATTTTTGAAAATTATTGTCGAATGGTTCTATAAGATTCAATCTTCAAATAACTTAGCATAAGACACCTTAAAATAAAGTAGTTCTGAGGCGATTATGTTGAGTGTTATATGAGATAGTCACTACTTTCATGTGGTTAGATTCAGACGATAAACGGAGATCATGCAAGTAATTTAAAAGATCATCGAAAGGTGGGCTTTTTGTTATTTATACTGTTCAGTAGATTTTCCTGAAGGCTGCTAATTCATATAATGTCTTAACAATTTATAATTTTATTCGGTTCAAAAAGTGAAAATTTCTAAAACTTTACTTAGTGTTATTGGATGCACTTGCTTCATGCTGAGCTCCGTAGCAATGGCGAAAACAAGCTCTAGCGTCTATTCACCTAAAAAAGGTGTAATTTGTGATAAATATATTTGTGCTGACAAGAAGGGTGTATCTAAAAAACTTACAGCCAAATACTTAGGAACTCCCAAAGCCAACAGAGCATTCTCTCAAGGCGATTTTGATACTTCAGCATTTACACTCTCAAATGGTGTGTTCTGTGATACCAACACAAAACTATGCCATGTTGATCGATATTTTGAGAATGGGCATCGCAGTAAGATTGATAGAAATATGACTGATAAATTATTTAAAAATAAATGATTTTTGTCTTCATGTTGCTTGAAAGCCCATAATACTTGGGCTTTTTTTATATCTAAATAAAAAGTTATTCCTTATTTCTGTGAGGAGTGAGTTTCAGTTCCAGATTATTAAGATCTATGATTTGATTAGATGAATCAACAAGCTTTAATTTGAGTTGATCTTCTGAATTCTTCTTAAAAATTTTCACAACATCTTTATCTGCTTCAATAAAATTACTACCGGACTCAAGCATGGCAAGCAAAACAATATTTAAGCTTTTACCTTTTTTGGTGAGTAAGTATTCTTTGCGCTCTCGTACACCCACTTCTTTATAAATTGATAGTTCAAATATTTCTAATTGGATGAGGTGTTTTAGACGATTAGATAAAATTTGCTTCGATATACCTGTATTTTCCAGAAAATCATTGAATTTTGTTACGCCGTAAAAAGCTTCTCTTAACAATAGGATTGTCCAGCTATCGTTCAATATCTCAGCAATTTTGAAGATTCCACATACATCTACTGAAAATCTATGATCTGGAATAATATTTGACATTCTAGGGAGCTCCAATTAACATGAGTCTATAATTTAGACCTAGACTTAATTCAGGTAGCATTATGCCATTTATAAATATACAAACTATAGAGGGTTTACTAGATAAAGATAGTAAAGCCGAGCTTTTCAAACGAATAACAAATTTATTTGTAGAGATAGAAGGAAAGGGAAATCCAGCTTTTCAAGAACATGTCTGGATACGAATTGATGAATATCCGCCTGAACAGTGGCAATTAGGTAGCTTAAGGCCAACGAAGGAAATGATTGAGTTGATTAGCAACGTTAAATGATTATTTTAGGTCTTTTACTAAAGTTGTATTAGAAAATCATAAGTTGTACATTAAGTAGTTGCTAACCTGTTTTAAGATGTAAAAGCTCTCTTCGGAGGGCTTTATTATTTTATTCAAAATTAGAAGGTCAGCTACTTTGTCGACTGATTTATCAACTTTTAATCTATTGATAAACATTATTTTCCTTTTCAAGCCATGTGAGTTTTGACAAAATGCAACACGTCACAATGGTCAATTCGATTCTGACAATCATTGGTAGTTTTGTCAGGATTTTACATGCTCCATATTAATTTCTATTTAATTCAAATGCTTGGAAGTAGTTTCTAATGGAAACACAATATAAGGTGTTATGTGTCTGTTTAGGAAACATTTGCCGTTCTCCCACGGCTGAAGTGGTTTTCAGACATTATTGTGATGCACATCAACTTAATGTCATTGTCGATTCAGCTGGAACGAGTAATTATCATCCAAATAAAGCACCTGATCAGCGTAGTCAGTTGCACGCTAAAAAAAGAGGGTATGACTTATCGTCTTTACGTGCAAGGCAGCTTTCAACTCAAGACTTTTTAGAGTTTGATTTGATTTTAGCAATGGATCACCAAAACTTTGATGATATTCATGACATGCTACAAAGCGCGGTTTCTCAGTTTGGTACTCATAAAATTCGTGCAAAAGTAGCTTTAATGAGTGAGCATGATCCTGAATATCCACAACAAGCCTTACCTGATCCATATTATGGTGGTGCTGATGGCTTCGAGCGCGTACTTGACCAATGCGAGTCTAGTAGTTTGGCGTGGATTAATATTTTAAAAAAACAATTGAATGTTTAAGAATAGGTTTTTCAACACAATGCAAATTCAGAATCAGGTACAGCTTAAGCCATTCAATACATTAAGTTTAGATGCAACAGCTTCACATTACACAAAAGTCGGTAATATTCAGGATATTGAAGAAGCTTTGGATTTTGCTAAGCAGCATCATTTAAATGTACTTGTGTTATCGGGCGGTAGTAACATGTTGTTGCCGCAGCAGATCAATGCCTTAGTGATTCATCTTGATATTCAAGGAATTGAAGTTTTATCTGAAGATCATGATTTTGTTCAAGTCAAAGTAGGTGCAGGGCAGGTTTGGCACGATTTTGTTTTATATAGCACTCAGCAAAATTGGTTTGGTTTGCAGAATTTAGCACTTATTCCAGGGTTAGTGGGTGCTTCACCCGTACAAAACATTGGTGCTTATGGAGTAGAGGTTGGTGAGTTTATTGAATCGGTACAAGTGTATGACCGTAAATTAAAAGAAACTCAGACAATTTTAGCGGCTGACTGCCATTTCGCTTACCGCCATAGTATTTTTAAAGATGATCCGAACCGTTACATCATCACACATGTCACTTTTAAATTACTTAAACAGCCAAATTTAAAACTTAACTATGGTGATTTGAAGCAAGCAGTGGGAGACAATCAGACTGCTGAGAACTTACAAAATCAAGTGATCCATATTCGCCAAAGTAAACTCCCCGATCCAAAAGAGTATCCAAACGTAGGTAGTTTCTTTAAAAATCCGATTGTTAATCCTCAAGAATTTGAACGTCTAATCACACAATTCTCAACAATTCCACATTATCCTCAAGCCAGTGGAAACGTTAAAATTGCAGCAGGATGGTTAATTGATCAGGCGGGTTGGAAAGGGAAGCAACTCGATATGGTAGGGATGTTTCATAAACAGGCATTAGTTTTGGTGAATTATGCCAATGCATCTCTTACTGATGTAAAGAAAACTTATCAAGCTGTACAACATGATGTTGATCAGCATTTCCATATTATGTTAGAACCAGAGCCTGTGCTTTATAACAGTTTAGGTTTAATTGAAAATCATACGGAATAGTTTTATGCCAAAAGTACACTTAATGGTACGTTTAGTACAAGTAGTCACCGTGCTATTTGTACTATTAGGCTGTTTCGTGGTTTTTTTATATTCGCCGTTTTATTCAAAATTAATTGTAGCTGGACTTAATTATTTTGTACCGGTCGATGTGAATCAAGTTGCCGCTGAAAGTCAGAGACAGGCTGCATTAAGTGAACATGATAATTTAGAGCCGGGTTCAAATCTATGGATTGCTCGTCAAGCGTATTTAAAGCTGACCGAAAAAGCTTTACGTGAAAAAAAGACAACAGATCTGACTTATCTTCAAGAAAACTATAAGGCTTTGCAGCAAATTATTCTTTTAGAAGAAAAGGAACAAGATTCAGAGGCGGCCGCTTCTGTAACTGTTCCTTTAGTCGTGAAAAACTCAGAAATTGATGCTGCTGATGAAGCAAGTAGCCCTATTGATGAGGCACTCTTTATTAATAGTTCAGAAAATAAGGCCCTTACAGAGCAATATACCGAGTTTTTAGCAAGAAAACCTGTAGTGCCAGAACACCAGAAAGCTGTTAGCGAGCCTGAACAGAAAATCGAGTATGTTCGTAAAAACCCTTTACCAGCCTCATCTAAAAAGTTAACACAACCTTATGCAATTGTTGTATTAGGTGGTGGTTTGACGCTTGATAAAAATGGAAAAGATATTGTAGTTAATGGTTATACACGCTTGAGACTGGAAAAAACTTTAGAAGTTGAAAAACAAAATCAGCTTCCTATTGTACTGAGCGGTGTTGAAGCACCTTATATGCAAGCTTGGTTAAAAGAGCGCGGCGTTGATGCAAAGTTACTAGAAAAACGTAGTATGAATACTTGTGAGAATACAAGATTTAGTTCTCTATTGCTTCAGAAAAAGGGTGGAGCACCGACGGTCATGTTGGTTACAGATGAATACCATATGCCACGTACTCGCCGATTATTTGCTTTAAATGGTATAGAAACAATACCTGTGGTGGCTCCAATGCCAACACCACTGACACGCTGGCAACCAAGTGTGCAAAATTACGATCATAGCCGTCGTGCAAATTATGAATTACTTGCGACAATTCGCGACATGTTGTTTGGCTCAAGCGATTGTCGAGAGGTACCTTAATGTCAGATATCCCATTTCTCAATCCTGCCGTATTAAAACAATTAGATTTGCCGGTTCCTAACCGTGATCTTACGCCACAGGTTTTAAGTCCACTTAATTTAAATACCTTAGAAGAACCGTCTCGAGATTTACTAGCTTACCGTAAGTTATATGGTTTGCATTTACTTGAATGTGATCATTGGCAGGGCTATGTTCAAATGCCTTTGTTCCGATTACATGTGCAAGTTTTCAAGCCTAAAGTAGAAAAAATACAAGGTACTGTCTGCTTATTACATGGCTATCTTGAGCATAGTGGTATTTATCAGCCCATTATTCGTGAAATTCTTGAACAAGGCTTTAGTGTCATTACCTATGACTTACCAGGGCATGGTTTAAGCAATGGCTCACCAGCAAGTATTCAAAATTTTGATCACTATCAACAAGTTTTAATGGCTGTTTATCAATATGTAAAACATGCAGATCAGTTACCAAAACCTTGGGTAGGAATTGGTCAAAGTACGGGTGGCGCAATCTGGATGCATCACTTATTGGAATATGCTGAAAAACGCCAAGATCCGATTGTAGATAGAGTTTTGCTACTTTCTCCTTTGATTCGTCCTGCAAAAACAGCATGGTGGCATAACCCAGTTGGATTGGGTATTATTCGCCGTATTAAGCGCCAAGTACCAAGACACTTTAGACGTAATAATCATAATCCTGAATTTTTACGTTTCATTCGTTTAAAAGATCCTTTGCAACCTCGAATGATGGGCATGGACTGGATTTTGGCAATGTCTAAATGGATGCAAGAAATGGAAGAGCGGCCAGCTTGTCGTATTCCTGTCTGGCTTGCACAAGGTGCTCTCGATCAGACAGTTGATTGGCGTTACAACATTGAATTTATTCGTCGTAAATTTAGACTACAAACGTTATTAATGCTAGAAGAAGGGTCTCATCAATTAATTAATGAGCGTGCGGATATACGTGCAGCTTTAACGGGATTGATTCCAGCATTTTTACATGCGAAGCCAAAACATTTTTATTATTAAAAAATAATGCATCTATCCAAAAAAATTGGATAGATGCATTATTTAATCTTTGTACTTTATTTTGAATTTTGATAAAGCTGCATAAAGTTTTTATAAACCGAAGACTGCTTTTGTGGACTATACATATTGCGTTCGATTGTTCCCTTATCCGTTTTTATCAAAACGTTTACATTTTGAGCACTTTTAAACTCTTGCAAGAATTTACTTGGAATAATAAAGAAAGTGGTAGAATGTTTAGGAACTAATCGGCTCACATTCGTTTTTTCAGTTGATTGAGCAGGTTGATAGTTAAATCGTTTCCCATCAATATCAAATGTTAACTCGTTAATATCATAAAAGTTATAACTACTACTTAAATGAACATCTACACGAAGCTGATCTTTTTGATTCTCGTTCCATTTCACGAGCAAGCTTGGGCATAGTTCAGTTGGGGAGCAGTTTAGCTGACCCGCTGTCTTTACCTCTTTAGGAGCGGTTGTACTAACCTGTGTGGTGCTACAAGCCGCTGTAAGTAGACATGAACCCAATAAGAGTAGAGATTTCTTCATCATATAAATTCCAAGAGAGTATGCTTAATATTATTTATGTTAAGTGTATAAATTTTGACATAAATTAACGCATAGATGGGCTTAAAAATACAAATGGTTTTGCAATTTTAAAAGAAGACGTGGCATCACCTGCATATATATGGCTTTGATCAGGGCCTAAATCTAGTCTACGCGTTTTACCATCTTTAAAATTAATCTTTTTCAAATCAACCCAAAATACATTTGGTGATAGTGCTGACTCGAAAAAGTAAAGCATCTGTTTATGATCGGCCACAGTTCGCCAGCGAGTTGAAGAGATATTCGGTTCTTCTTGCGTATTGAGTCCATAGGGAACAGACGCATTTCGAATGACACTAAATACAGAGGCTTGAGCCTGTTTACTATCATCATTTTTAGGAATTGCATTAATGTAAAAAGATGCACGTGCAAAGCGATCAGATGCTCGATTTGTACCGGGGAGCATGATTGTTCCACCAATTTGTTTCCAATATTCGGCAAGTGCAAGTTGTTTATCGAAAGTAGGTGAGTTAGTCATGACTTGATAGCTGCGGCTATGGTGAATCACTTGTTTTCCACCAATATATTCAATAATTGCGCTATCACCTGTTTTGTCAGAAATAGATAAATGTAGGGTAGTGAGGCGTGTTTCGCCTGGAACATTATCGGTCACAATCGTGTAAGGTTCTTTTTCTAATGCTTTAACGGCTTCATCGACAGTTGCGAAATTATCAAGTACATATTGAGCCCATGCCGCAATACTAAGTAAAGGCTTATCCGTTTTTTTCACATCTGGGTATTGAGACTCCACTAACCATAAAATATTAGCAACCAAGCCAGCTTCATTCATTCCATCTGTTGTGGAAACTTCATAGCCTGTGGCAATTACACTTCCATATTTAGACGTCCATTTTATTGAATTGGAGCCAGCACTACCATCACGACTAACCCCGCTTGGCATAATCCATAAATTTGTACCCGTATCAACTTTCCAGTCCATTGAGCGAGCAGTAATAATATGTTGGTTATTGCCTAAATATACGGCACGTGTACAAGCAACAGCATAGCTACTTAAACCTACTGCTAGTGCGACAAAAGAAGAGATGAATGTTTTTTTCAACATGATGAGATACCTTTTTGTTATAAACATTAAAAAATTTTTATTAAATAAAATTAAAGTGTGTACGTTATTTATACTTTTATATTAGGTGAAAAATCTATTAAAGACAAATTAAAAGGGGAATGAAATTTAAGAAAATCACATATTTGTTTTAAATGTGGAAGAGCATCACACTATGAATGTAATGCTCAACATATCAAATTAATATAAATTAAAAGTGATTAGCATCTGCCATATTCCACATACGATAATAAAAATTATCATCGTCATTATTAAGTTCAGACTGTAAAAGTTCGCCTTCTTTTAAGAAAAAATGCAATTGAGCATAGTTCTTAATTTCACGGTCATTTACTCGCTGAGCCAAATGGTGGGCTTTAATATCCGAAGGATGACGTAAACCGGCTGCAGCAATCATTTCTGATAAGGCATGCAATGTATTTTTATGAAAATTAAATACACGTTCTGATTTAGTGGGTACATCAATTGCTTTTTGACGGTCTTTATCTTGGGTTGCAACACCTACAGGACACTGGTTAGTGTGACAGCTTTGTGCCTGAATACATCCAACAGCAAACATGAAACCACGTGCTGAATTAACCCAATCTGCACCTAGCGCAAAAGTACTGGCAATATCGAAGGCACTAATGATTTTACCACTCGCACCAATCTTAACTTGATCTCGGAGTCCTGCACCCACAAGGGTGTTATGAACAAAACGTAGGCCTTCACGTAATGGAGTACCAATATTGTCGCTAAACTCGATTGGCGCTGCCCCTGTACCACCTTCAGAACCATCAACCACAATAAAATCAGGAACAATTTTTGTTTCTAGCATTGCTTTAACAATACTCATGAATTGCCAAGGTTGACCAATACAAAGTTTAAAACCAACTGGTTTACCACCAGATAATGTGCGCAATTTCTGCAAGAAATACATCATTTCAATAGGGGTAGAAAAACTAGAATGCTTTGCAGGAGAAATACAGTCATGATCACGAGAAACACCACGGATTTGCGCAATTTCTGCAGTAATTTTATGTTTAGGTAAAATACCACCATGACCTGGTTTTGCGCCTTGGGAAAGCTTCAGCTCGATCATCTTGATTTGTGGTAATTGAGATTGCTTGGCAAACTTTTGTTCGTCAAATTTCCCATCTAAGGTACGGCAGCCAAAATAACCGCTGGCAATTTGCCAAACAATATCACCGCCATTTTCCAGATGATAAGGGCTTAAACTACCTTCGCCAGTATCATGATAGAAACCACCTAACTGTGCACCTTTATTTAACGCACGAATGGCGTTGGCACTTAAACTACCAAAACTCATGGCAGAGATGTTCATAATTGATGCACTATACGGTTGAAGGCATTGTGCATTACCCACCTGAATACGAAAGCTCTTTGGATCTGCTGGTGGGCAAGGACTTATTGAATGGACAATAAATCGATAATTCTCTTGATAAACGTCAATGATTGAACCAAATGGTTTATCTGCATTTTCATTTTTAGCACGTTGATAAACTAGACTTCTTTGCATACGAGAAAAAGGTAGAGCATCTTGGTCCGCTTCAATAAAGTATTGGCGAATTTCTGGGCGTATATCTTCAAATAAAAAACGGAAATGCCCCATAATTGGGTAGTTTCTTAGAATTGAATGTTTATTCTGCAAAACATCATAAAGGCCTAATAAACTTAGCGCACCCGTGAGCACCCATAACCCGTTAAGGAGAGTATCTGAAATAAAATAATAGATACTATGAGGGGTGTATACGGTTCGAAACCATGTAATGCTCAGTGCAGTAAAAATACATAAGAACCAGAGAGAATGGCGCGAAAAGAATGTATTGAGAAATTTATGTCGAATGATTTGTGCTGGACTCGCCATATTGGAACAAATTCCTAATGTTTTACTGGTACATACCTTGCCAATAAGTAAGTGAAACTACAAGTGTGGAATTGTTAGTCTCAAGAGAAAATAAACAGTACAGCTGTGGTTCACTCAATTTAGAAATAGATTTTTAAAAAAGTATTTAAGCGATTATTATTATCTAATTTGGAGGTTTAGGAGATTGAATAAATTATCAAATACTTAATTATTAAATTGATATATTTTATAAATTTTTAGCTGTAATAAAGAATATTTCCATTAAGTATTTTCATTAAAAGGGATATGGATTAATTAGATTTAACTTTAGATTTAATTAATAATAACTTTTTTATTTGTATATTTTTTGATTTAATTGATGTTGTCCTAATTAATTATTTTTTGCTAATATAAATAAATTGAAATATTTTTTTAATACACATTACTACAACTATATAAGATTCTAAAAAATCATTTAAGGACTGAAATGAATTGGAAACTATTAATCTGCTCCGTTTTTCTCACAGAAGTTTTTTTCTTAACCTTAATGTTCTATCTAGGTTTTGATCTAGATACTTTCAAAAAAGTCGCTCTAGTACAAAGTATATTAGTTGCTGCAACTATAATATTTGACTCTATGGAAAGAAAGAATAATCCTATATTTCCTGGATCTATTGTTTATCCTTTATTGGGTATTTTATTTGTTTTTGGGTTTACACCTATTCTAGATTTTTTTGCAGAAAGACCTAAAGGATTCCATAGCTGGGATATTAAAAATATTTTAGTAATGGGGTCGCAAAGTGCAGATTATCAATTTAGGGAATTAGCTTGGTATGGTAAAGCCTATATACAGTTAGGTTTTGCTATGGTCGGTGGATTTCTTGGTTTGATTTTTCATTTAATTTTTAGAAATAGTTAAGCTAACACGCCCTCCTTCTCGTAGAAGGAAATAGTGTGCAATTGCTGAAAATTATTGAAAAATCCTAAAAATATCTATAAGTTACTTAGACTTCTTATTCATAAAATATTCTTTTGTTATTCATTTAAAATATATAGAACAATCAGTAGCTTACTTTTTGTCCATAATTTTTTTACCAAAAATTAAAAAAATATAAAATACTAAAAGTGATGGTAAACTTTAACTAATGAAAATCTATAATTTTTTTAGTAAAACTAACAAAAGCTAGATGAAATTATCGAAAATCGACATAAAAAGCGCGCTAAACCCTAAAAATTTTTATAATTGAGAAATTCATCAGAAGTTGAATTGTTAATTGATATTTAGAATGAAACTTATATTAGTGTTTTTGTTGTTTTTTTGTATTATGCGCCGTAAGTAGAGTAAAAAAATAACGCTTTGAAAAAACAATCAGAAAAGCTAGTGATTGTGATGGGGAAGGCTAGTTTTTACATCTATTAATTTTATTGGCGTAATGTAAAAAGGTTTTTAACCATGAAAAATTCTCTCATTTTATCAGTAATTACTTTGGGTTTAATGTCTATCAATGCCGCAAATGCTGCAACTGCAACAGGTACTTTGACCGTTAAAGCAACAATTACAAATAGCTGTGTATTGAATACTTCAGCTACAGGTACAACAGCTAACGCAGTTTTAGATTTTGGTACTTTAAGTTCTCTTGCAAGCAATGTAGACGCAGACACCACAACGACAGGTGGTACTGCAATTAAAGTTTTATGTAACAACACTGTGCCATGGACTTTGGCTTTCGATGCTGGCAAAAATGCTCAAACGACTCAACGTCGTATGATTGGTGGTGCAACTAGCAACGAATATATTCCTTACAACCTTTTCTCTGACACTAACCGTGCAACAGCGATTGGTATTGCAACTACTGCTTATAGCGGTACTGGTACTGGTGCACCACAAACAGTTAACGTCTATGGTCGTATTCCAGCTGGCTCAACTTTACCAAGTGCTGGTAGCTATGTTGATACTGTGACTGTAACAGTAACTTATTAATTTTTAATAAGTTTTATTGTGTCATTGCTAGCTCTTGATTTAGAGAGCTAGCCTAATTTGAGAAAAGTCGTTCTGGGCAAATCATGAGAAAAAATATCTTTGTTACTACAAGTTTATTATTATTTTTGCCTAGTATGCTGAATGCTGCATCAATTCGTCTTTCGCCTGTAAGTGTTGAAATATTAAGTGATCAAGCTGCGTCCTCAATTAGTTTGTATAATCAGTCAAATGAAAGTAGTGATTTGCAGGTACGTGTATTTGAATGGCGCCAAAATGCTGGGCAAGATCAATTAATACCTACAGATGAGATCGCGATTAGTCCACCATTTTTAAAATTACAACCTAATGATTCTTATAACTTACGTGTAGTTAGAATTAATCCAGTACCAGTTTCTGGTGAACAAACCTATCGTATAATTATTGATGAGTTACCAAAACCGATTGATAACCGTAAAGTAGATCAGGGGGTTAACGTACTACTACGTTCTTCATTGCCCCTATTTGTAGTCAATAAGGACGCAATGACTAAACTTACTTGGTCAATTCAGCAAGAGCAAAATAATTCCTCTCTTATAATTAATAATATTGGAAATCGACATGCACTTTTAAGCAATCTAACTATTGTTGATACAACAGCAAATAAAAGTTATGCAATTAAAGTAAATACAGTGAATGGTTATATTCTTGCTGGCAAAGCAAGAAATTTTAATATCAGTCCTGATTTTAAATTTCAAACGGATCATAAATATAATATTTCATTGAATATTAACGGTAAGCAAACATCTCTTTAAAGAGGCACACATGAAATATCTCGTAAGTGCCTTATGTGTTATGTACTTGCCGATCCATGCTTTTGCTGAATCATTGCAAGATAGCACCAATGCTGCTTTACCAAGTATTCCGGAAGTTACAAGTTCTTCTCATCAGGTCTTCATTTCTGATAAGGCGTATACACAGCTTTTCTTAAAGATTTCTATTAATTCGAGTATTTCAACAGATTTGATTTCGGTACGCCAAGATCAAGATAGAAAGCTGTATATCCGTACTCGTGATTTGAAAGTTTTAAGAATAAAAATGGATGAACATATCCCGGATAATCAATGGGTGTGTATTAATGAACTAAAAGGAATTCAGTTTAAGTATCTAGAGAACGAACAGGCTCTAAATTTACAAGTTTCGTCGAACATGCTGACGGATTATTCAGTTGATTTAAATGGTCAGCAGAGTACCAACCCACATTTGCTGAAAATGAAGCCCTTAAATGCGGCTATTCTGAACTATAGTCTGTATAACACCATAACCAATGACGAGAATGTTTTCTCAGGTTCGGCAGAAGGGATCTTTAACAGCGCAATTGGTAACTTTTCTTCAGGTGTTTTATACAACGGTAGTAATGAAAATAGTTATAGCCATGAAAAATGGGTGCGCTTAGAAAGTAAGTGGCAATATGTAGATCCTGAAAAAGTTAGGATATATACCTTAGGGGATTTTATTTCCAATAGTTCTGACTGGGGTAGCAGTGTACGTTTGACTGGTTTCCAATGGTCGAGTGCTTATACTCAACGAGGTGATCTTGTCACCTCGGCACTGCCACAATTTTCCGGTTCGGCTGCATTGCCTTCGACTTTAGATTTATACGTTAACCAGCAAAAGATTTATTCAGGGCTTGTGCCATCAGGTCCATTTGACATTAAACAGCTCCCGTTTATTTCAGGCAATGAAGTCACTCTTGTGACCACCGATGCAACGGGTCAGCAGAGCATTACCAAACAGGCTTACTATTTTTCATCCAAAATTTTGGCAAAAGGTATTAACGAATTCTCAGTAGATGTCGGTGTTCCACGCTATAACTACGGACTGTTTTCCAACGATTATGATGATGCCACTTTTGCTTCGGGTGCGATTCGATATGGCTACAGCAATTCGCTGACCTTAAGTGGTGGGGTAGAGGCTTCAACAGATGGCCTATCAAATCTAGGCACTGGTTTTGCCAAGAATCTTTTTGGTTTTGGGGTGATTAATGCTGATATTGCAGCGAGTCAGTATAAAGATGAAAACGGTTATTCTGCTCTAGTGGGTTTAGAAGGACGCATTAGTAAGAATATTTCGTTTAATACTAGCTACCGCAAAGTGTTTGATAATTACTTTGACCTTGCCCGTGTGTCTCAAGTTCGATATTTAAAAGATAACCAGATGACTCCTGAACCACAGAACTATCTGAGCTACAGTGCGCTGGCAGATGAGATTTTTAGGGCAGGCATGAACTATAATTTTTACGCAGGCTATGGTGCTTATCTGGGCTATAATCAGATCAAATATAGCGACAACTCTAATAAATTAGTGTCTGCCAATTTAAGCGGAAGCCTGAACAAAAACTGGGGCTTTTATGCGTCAGCGTATAAAGATTATGAACACCAAAAAGACTATGGCATTTACTTTGCGCTGCGTTACACACCCTCTACCCGAATCAATGCGATTACAAGTATTTCTAATGAAAGTGGTAAAACAACGTATAGACAAGAAATAAATGGATTTAGCGATCCACAAATCGGTGCATTTGGATGGGGAGCTTATGTTGAGCGTGATCAGGATGCGAATCAAAACAATGCATCGTTCTATGCCTCTTACCGTGCTCGCGCAGCTTACCTAACTGGTCGATACAACCGAATTGGGGATAACGACCAAGTTGCACTTTCAGCCACAGGATCATTGGTTGCGGCAGCAGGGCGAATTTTTGCAGCCCATGAAATTGGTGATGGTTACGCAGTCGTGACCAATGCTGGGCCACAAAGCCAAATTTTAAATGGCGGGGTAAATTTAGGAGCAACTGATGGAACTGGTCGATTCTTAATTGCAAATTTAAGACCCTATCAGCTTCATCATATCTATCTAGATCCATCATATTTACCTTTAGAGTGGGATGTTAAATCCACTAACCAAACAGCATTCGTAGGTTATCGCCAAGGAGCTTTGATTGACTTTGATGCTCATCAGGTTATTTCTGGATTAGTGAAGCTTGTTGACCAAAATAATTCACCTTTATTACCGGGATATACAGTTCGCATTAATGGGCAACAAAATGGTGTAGTTGGCTATGACGGTGAAGTATTTATTCCAAACCTCTTAAAGCAAAACAAGCTTGAAGTCGATCTACTGGATCATGGCTCATGCCAAGTTAATTTTGCGTATGAAAATAAGCAATACAGTGCTAAAAAATTGGGGCCTTATGTATGTCGATAACTACTGCGAGTCATAGTTTTTGGATGAAGAATGAAAAGTTTTCATTGGCCATAAAGTATATTTTAGCACCTGTTTTGTTTTTTATATTATATGCATTTTTTAGCTCTGCACATGCTGCTTGTGCGGTAACTGGAACCACTAATGGTACGTATACCTATACGGCTGCCACTATTAATAGTGATGCTACTATTACCTATACGGGAACCATTCGCTGTACGAATGTGGGAAGTAATGCTCAAATATCACAATACATGTGTATGAAGACTGTATTTACAGGGGCAACCACTGCGAATAATAGTGTGACCTTACCTTATACGGTTACGGCAACTGTAGGTGGGGCTGGCTCTTCTACTACGAATCAAACTTCAAATGTTTGGTACGGTCCAGTTACAACGGTTGCACCAAGTAATATTATTAGTTACTCAGTAAGTATTAAAGTTCCAGCGAGATCGGGTTCCTTAACCACCTATCCAATAGGAACTTATACAGGCTCCATTCAACTATTCTGGGACATGCAAGCAAATTCGAGCAGTGTTTGTGAGGGAAATAGTGGGGGGGGCTGGGATTCAGGTAATACCACTATCACTGCTAATTATATTGTACCGAGTTTGTGCCAATTAGATTCCACATCAAATGTGGATTTTGGCAATATTAATGATATTGGTACGACGAGTCGTGATTACACAGCTCAAGGAGTAGTGAACACGACTTGTAATAATAGTACGCCATACAGTATTTATTTGGGCGATGGAAATAACCGTATTGTTGGTGGTTTTAGACGTATGACAAATGGCAGTAGTGAGTATATTCCTTATCAATTATATAAAGATTCTAACAATAGTACGGTATGGGACACTACTGGTGGTGTAAACACGGTGGGAGGTTCTGGAGGTGTTTCTAAAACAGGCTCAGGCAGTGCCCAAAGTACAAACGTTTATGGGAAAATTCCGCAGGGTACAACTATTTCAACGACACCTGGTAAGTACTCAGATACGATAGTTGTTACAGTAACTTATTAATAATCTGTTAGAATTTGAAGTTGAGTCTGTTTTTATATTGAGTTGCTCATGCGAATAGTCATGAGGTTTAGATTTGATTTTTTAATTGTTCTAATTTGAAGATGGTGTAAAAGCTTTTAAAGAAAAGATAGATGTAAAAAGGTAATCAACGGTAATGTTGTTTTAGAATAAGTAAAAATAGAAAAAGGCAAATTAAAAAAATAAGAAAAAACATCTGATGAATAAATACCTTATGAATATTAAATGTATTTTTACACAAGTTAACAGATTGTACAAATTAAATTACAGTTGTCTTATATTCATTTAGTCTTTCTTATCAATAAAAAAAGCTTTTAAAGGCGAAGTAAGCTATTAATAATTTAGTTATTTGTATGGGAAAACAAAGTGTTAAAATTGTGGGGTTGGGATGCTTTGAATATACAATTATCTCTAATTTTAACCTATTGAAACTACTAAGGTTTACAACTTGTTCCAACCACTTACAATCCAAACCAGACTCGGCGGATTCTACTTTTTTTATAGTGTGCTTGTGGGTTGTGTTGTTTTATAAATTCTATAAAAAATAATAGCTTAAATTAGAAAAAGTGCGTATTTTATTGAGACTAAAAAGCGCTTGTAGACTATTTGTAGACTGTAGAGAAACATGCTTAAATCAAAGTTCGCTAAAACTGGTTTAAGACATGAAACTCAACAAATCTAATGTTGATGCTATTCCATTAACAGATAAAGGTCAAAAAATATATCGAGACTCAGAGCTCATTGGTTTTGCTGTTCGGGTAACCAATAAAAGTAAAACATATATCGTTGAGCGTCGACATGAAGGCGAGTTATTTCGGGTAACGATTGGGAAGACCACAGATATTCCTGCGACTAATGCCCGAGCAAAAGCTCAGATGATTCTTGCGAAAATTTCAAACAACGAATATGAAAAACCAACAAGATTAAAAAGTGTTAGTAATCCTTTAGACATTACAGTAAATGAAGCGCTTCAAATTTATATTGATAAAAATGACTTTAGACCAAAAACCATAAAGCAATACAACACATACTTTAATCTTTATTTAGGGTGGGGTAATAGAAAGCTTTTTCAAATCACGAAGCAGGAAGTCTTAGATCGTTTTATTGAAGTATCAAACATAAGTGAATCATCAGCAAATGGAGCAGTATCTCTTTTAGGTACTTTGTGGAAGTACATCCATGTTCTTTATTCAACAGATGAAGATCCGATTCTTAAAACCAATCCTGTTGATATCATTTCTGTAACTAGAGGTTGGAACAAGATAGCGAGTAGAGATAGGCATCTCCATAAAGACATTATTCACAAATATTACAAAGCAGTACTTAACTATGAAGATGAGGTGAATCTTGAAAATACAGCAAGGTCAAATACACATCGAGATATAGTATTAATGTGTATGTATACAGGTTGTCGAAAACAGGAGGCATGTACTTTAAAGTGGACTGATGTAAATATTAAAAATGGTACCTTAACTTTTAGAGATACCAAAAATGGTACAGATCATACTTTTCCAATAGGTGAACATTTACATAGTCTTTTGCGAGAACGCTGGTTATTAAGAGAAAACGATTGGGTGTTCCCCGCAACAAAGATGCCTACCTCTTGGAATATGCATGCTACAAAAGTGGATACATTACTTAATAGGGTTGGCAAAGAAGTTGACTATTACGTTTCAATGCATGATTTCCGTCGTACATTTGCCTCTATATGCAATCTATTAAGATTTAATATCTATGTGACAAAAAGACTTCTGAATCATACTGCTCGTCCAAGGGTTGACGTTACAGGTGGATATGTTCAAATTCCTGATGAGGAATTAAAAGCATCAATGAATATGATTGAGGCAGTTTACCAAGGGAAAATTGATTGCTTTAACTATCAATCAGTTTGGGCGGAAAGATTAAAAGAAATAAAGGCGGTATAACCGCCTTATATCGTAGCAAGTTGTGCTGTGTTCAGCACAGTCTTGCTTTGTTCATACTTTAATACGTCTTTCTTCTTATAAGAAACACGTCTTCCAATTTTAGAGAATGGCATAGATGTTTGATCGCAGCGCATTCTAGCTAAAGTCCATGGCGAACAATCTAAGTAAAGAGCTACCACTTCTTGTGGGAATTTCTGTTCTTCATTTGCCATGATAAAGCGATCTAAATATTCTTGTTGTTCATCATCAGGTAGATTTCTCAAATCTTTTAGCATTCACGCCACCATTTTATATATACGTTTAACTTCATGATCTAGCTCATCCATTGCTGACCGACCTTCTTTGAAATACTTCAAAAGCATTAATTTATATCGCTCTTGAGCTGCTTTGTTCATCACACCTTCATTGGTCAGGGTGAGGGTGGCTTTATTACCTTTAATAAGGTTCACTCCGTGTGGTGTACCTCTACCGCGGTAACCAGCATTCACATTGAAGACAATGAACTTCTCGAAAAGCTGCATGGGTAGCAGCTTTGGCTCGTAAAGGAACTCAGGAATATTCTCTTTCGACATTAGAATGGTTCCCCTAGTAAATAATCAGGTTCAGATTTTTGAATTGCAGTTTCTAATTCAAAACGGCGCTTTTTAACGAAGTCCATCAGTCTTGGCTGAATCTGTGGATCGCGTGCAGACACATCAATTTCAAGTGTATCCAAGGTAGTAAGATCTGGTGCATTCTGGATCTGAACCATTAACGAAGGTGGTTCACTTGAAGGAGTCTTTTCATTTTCCAACTCTTCAAGTCGTTTGTGAGTAGCAATTAGAAGGGGATCCATTTGTTTATCAGACCAGGTGCGGGTATATCGATAAACAGCATTTACTTCGGCAGGAGTTTTTGACTCCGATACTCTCTTTAGAAGGGTATCAAGTGTTTTTTGATATTCATCATTACCGTTTCCAGTATCTGCAACTGATTCAGGCAAGGGCTTTTTTTCAACATCATTTGATGTTGTTTTTTGGACATTGACAATCTCAGCAGTATTTTCGCTTTGATTTTCTTCATCGCTCAATAGTTCATCTTGATCTTCTTCAGATGGCTTATTAAGAAGTTTTAGAATATCTTCAGCAAATTCGCCGCTACTGATTTTAATAATTGCACAACAATGGGCAAAGGCATTATCGAAGCTTGAATGAACTTGGCCATGTTGGAGTAAGCGTACTTGTCCTTTAGAGCCATTCCACTTAAATTGCTGTACACCTAATTCAGCATTTGGGCTAGGGTAAGAGCAGGTAAAGCCTTTATCAGGAGCTTCTTTTAAGGGCTCTGGTACTTCATACTCGCCAATAAATATTGTTCTAGGCTTAAGTTGAAATTCAAATTTATCAAATACGTCAAAACCAAAATCATAAGGATTAAATGGTTCCCAGCCATTACGTTCAGTATTATTTACTAAAAGTAATTCACCATTGGCCCAAGCAAGTTTTGCTTCAATTTTATTAAGTAGTTTCATGCTGTCATCCCCGTTTTAGCCAAAGATTCAATATCTTGTTTAACTGCCGTCAGTTTTGCCGTTTCAATTTGGGTTAGGGCATCTATACCTAAGTGCTCACAAACTGTTTTCACATCAAGACCACGCTCAGAGATAAAGTTCTGAAGCTCGTCTCTTTGCTCATCCGAAATACCGTTAAACTCTGGTGGACTAATCCATACACCACGTTCTTTATCAAACGTGCAGTTCAAGGCTTTTGAACGCATTAACATTGCTTGGCGCATGTTCTGGTAGTACATGTGCTCTTTATCGAGCGATTCAGTTAATTGATTTAGATCACCGGCATGCTCAGCTTCTTCACAGCTTTGTTTCCAGTTTTCTAACTCTTCTTGAGCTTTAGCTGCTGCAAGTTGTGCAGGGGTTAAAGTGTTGATGTGGTCCTTTGCTTGAGTGATAAGGTCAGCCAAGAAAGTAGGGTTAGCTTTTAGATCTGGTACCCAAACTTCACCAGCCTCATTACCAAGAGCCCCAGCGTTCTTCGCATGATGACTATTGGATGGATTAAAACTAATGACCCGAGCTGATTTACCCTCTTGAGTACGAACAGTAGTTAGATACCCCATGACATCAGCAATTCGGTAAAGTTCATTACGATTTTTACCACCAAGATCTGGTCGATAAATTGTTTGATCACCACTTTCACTTTCAACAGCATGGGCAATAAAAACAACATCCTTGCCCAGAGCTATGAGCATATGTACATAGCTTTTAAACATATTGTTTGCTAGGCCTTGAGCCTTTAATTTAAGGGTTCCATCTTTTTGGCGGTTTTCAGAAATACCTAATAGGTGGGATTTAATGCATTCGAGCATTGCACCAACCGTATCAATCACTACAGTTTTATAAGGTGCTAAGTCCTGTGGAGTTAAATTTGTAATGTCTTTCCATTGTTGAACCTGTACTACAGCACCACGCCGTAATTCACCAGTACGGTGAGCACCACGGTCAAAGTCGAATGAAATCGCCTTTTCTGTGGTAAAGCCCATTGATGATTTACCTAAACCTGGATCCGCATATAAGTACACAATGATTGCTTGAACCAATAAAGTTTGGTCAGCAGTAATAATAGGTAGAGCCATTTTTATTATCCTTATCTTGAGCCAGTAAAGCCGCGCTTAGTTTTATAAGCTTTGCGGTCAATTGATGAGATGTGCGAGTTACCAAGATCCATAGCCAGCTTTTTCTTACGTTGAAAGCTGATCTCTTGGGTAAGTACTTCCCAAACTTTCGGATATTCAGATTGGAACTTAGCTACGTCTAAAGGCGTCTTAACGTTATCTTTAACTTTGTAAAGAACGGTGCCATTTGCATTAGATGCATAAACAGTCCAGCCAATACGCACCGAATAAATGCCTGTGTTATCTCGGCCTAAGTAAGACTTGTAACCATCAGGGTGTTTTTTGAAATTAGTCATGATTAGCCACCAAACATCCATGTGATAAAAGATGAGATGACTACCCAAAGGAATACTGAAAGGGCAATAAACTTTAGAAAGTCGATTGAATTAGCTTTGTAAGTGGCAAAACGAGAAGGGCGCTGTTCTTCAACAGTAGGGTGTTGATATAAGCGTGCAGTCGTTTGACTAGGGATAGTGTTTTGTTTCATACTTATCTCGCAGTTTGCAAAGCACATCGGAAGGTAGAAGAGTCGATGTGCTTTTTTGTTGTCTACGAGATAAATATTAACTATGGTTAATTTTATAGTCAATAGTAAAGTTAACATTGGTTAATATTTATTATTAACTTTAATTTATTTTTTATTAGCTAAAAGAAAACCCACCGTGGTGGTGGGTTGAAAAAGACTGTGTCTAGTCGTGGTTTCAATTACACAAAAAGCTGAATCCGCTTAAATTTCTTATTAGCCTCAATATGGCTTCTATAAAATTTATCTTTGTCTTCTGAATCAATAAATTCTTTAAATGTGCTTGCTTCAAGAAGTCTATAAATAAACCTTTCACCAGTTCTAAGCACTACTGTCAATAAGAAGTGTTGGTAAAGAACATGGCTGATATTTCGGGAATTAACTTCAATTTTTTTCATATTTAGATCAATAATTATGCTAGTTAAGGTGGTGACTAAAGTGGTGATTTATCGGTATAAATTACTGTTATTTATTAAAATAAGGGTGGTGATCAAATCTAATAAATACAAATAATAGTAAAAGAATTTTGGTATGTGTTTTGAAGATCATTTCTTTCATTGCATCACTACCTCAATCGCATCATAACCCAGAATACTTTTCCAAAAACTCATCAATCCATTCTTGAGCTACTTCAAGATTGGTTATATCGGCTAACTTTAGATTAGTTTCTTCTACTTCATTAAATCCTTCAATAATAGCTTCAAAAATATTGGCTTCGCTAATAACCTCGCGTGCCATTTCAGCAGCGTCATAGCTCTGCTTGGCTTTTTTAAGTGAGGTTATTTGTTTATCAATTCCTGCACCAATTTTTTCCAATGCCAATTTAAATTCTTGACGATTGATAGTTAGCGCAGTTTTTGATTTATTAAGTGTTGCGATCATTATGTTCTCTTTTTTAAAAATTTTAATAACTTAACTCGCTAAAACTGGCATGCAGATCAATATGTTGCGCCAGGTTCACAGTTTTAAGAATGTTTGGGTCTTGATCTTCTTTTTGCTCTGTATGTATATCGCATACAGTCAACAACTTGGCCTACAAAATGACAATGCTCATCCAAAGGAATGATATTCGGCTCAAATTTAGGATTTAGAGCCTGTAGAAAGCGAGATCCATCTGTCTCGATAACAAGCTTTTTAAAAGTTGCATCTTCAAATCTTCGCACTACAACCATATCACCAGACTGCATATCACTGTAATAAACATCTGGATCAACAAGAATGTAATCGCCTTCCAAAAAGTCTGGTTGATTACTAACACCTTGAACTTTTAGATAAAAACAATTAGTACATTCATCAGGAAGGGGAAGCCACTCTTCAACTTGGGATAGGTCCACAGATTGAACATTCGTAAAAAGCCCTGCTTGAACCCATGAAAGTACAGGAGCTAATGTAGCTATTTTCTTTGAGATATTATTATCGATTTTTGGTTCTTCTTTACCACCATATAATAACCAATCATCAGAAACTTCTAAAAACTTTGCAATAACTTTTAAATTATCTGCGGTTGGAACACTTACACCATCCAGCCATTTTTTAGCTGCGACTGGGGACTTCTTGGTTGCTCTTGCAAGATCAGCAGCTTTGAGCTTTTTTTCATCCATTTTTTGTTTAATGCGTTGGTGTAAAGACATAACAAAATTTCCAAAAACATTAACTAATGTTAATACACCGTATTGAAACTATGGTTAACAAGTGGTAAATTCCAACTATTAACTATAGTTAACTTGGTGTGACCATGAATCTTAGTGACTTAATGAATTATCACGGTTGTAAAAATAAAAGAGAGTTATCTAAAAAAACTGGTTATTCGACTGTGACCCTATGGAAGTGGGAGAACAATGGAATACCAGCGACAACTCAAGCAGTTTTACAAATCAAATCAGATGGGAAGCTTAAAGCAGACCTAGAAGTATTAACCGCTTAGGAATTGAACCATGAGCAAATTATTAAATGAATTGCCTGCAAGCGCCAGCAATAACGAATCGCTCATATTGCAAGCATTAAATTCAAGTAACCAAAGACAAGTAGCAGAGAAGGTAAGAGTGGATGCAAGCATCCTTTCTCGAATGAAAACTGACAAGAAATCAAATGGATTGACTGAAGTTGAGTTTATTAGCTCTTTGTTGACAGCCATTGGCTTGAAGGTTGTACCAGAAAGTGATGTGTATTGTTCACCTGCAATTGCTGAGGCAACAAGAGTGTATTTGGCACATGCATTTACATCACCTGAGTACATGCGAATTTTATTCAAATAAAAAACCACTACCTGCGCGAACAGGAGTGGTTTCGGATTCATTAATTTTGAGGTCAATGAATATGCAAACTAATTTATCAAATCAAACGGCTGAAGGCAACTCACAGGATTTTTTGGTGGGTGATGTTGTTGTCTATAAAAGCTCTCTAATGACAAACGAGTTGCGAACAGTTGTTTATGTTTCGGAAGAAAGAATTTTAATTGCTGATGAGGACGGGCGTCTTGCTGACGGTACAAATATTCGCCCAGCGACTCCACTAGAGCTTCAAATTAAAAAACGCGTTTTAGATGATTTAGCAAAATACCCAGCCAACGCTTTAATTGCGAAAGGAGAAGTTTCATGAGTGTTCAAGTAAATGTTACTTCAGTGGATTTTGCTACTCGTACAGTAAATGTTGAGGCGCTAAAAAATGGGAAAAAGATATTTAAAAGCCCAATGAAATACAAGCGTCTGGCTAAAGCCGACATTGAGAAACAACTCAGAAAGGAATTGAAAGCTTTTGATACCCCTTTATGGGGGGGGCTAGCGATTTTTTTCTTATGCCGGATAGATGGGTGATTGTATGAGCTTAGACGCATCAATTTGGGCCTTTAAAGCTGAGGTTAAAACCTCTAGTCAAAGACTTGTCTTATTGGCTTTAGCTGATAGAGCGGGTGAGTCCCACAAGTGTTATCCAAGCATTAAGCGCATGGTTAAAGATACTCTTCTCAACCGTAAAACGATTATCAAAGTTTTAGATGAACTTGAAGCTGGTTCATTCATTAAGTTCACGGGTGAAATAACTGGAAATGGCGTGAAGGTTTACCAGTTAATTGGTGTGATGGGCCGTGAAGAAAATGATTTAACCAATCCCAAAAAGGGGACTAGTACCAAAAACGGAACTAGTTCCAATTTCGGTACTGGTTCCAAAAGCGGTACTAGTACCAATAATGGGACCGTAACCAGTCCCAAAAACGGTACCGAGACCAGTACCAATATTGGGACACAGAACCTATCAATGAATCTATCAGATGAATCTATAAATAAAAAAACATGGATGAGTTTAAAAAAACTTGGTGAAGAAATTCTTTTGGCAACTGATCAGGAAATTTACGAGCAGATCAAAAATGCGACTTGGTTTGATCGTGAATTACGAGCATTTGAACTCTACAACTCAGAGAAGAATCTTTGTGATGAACTCATGAATTACCACTTTGCAGACTGGTTAATCAACGCATGTGGAAAATACAAATCTCGTGAACAAGCTAAAAACAATGGAACACAGGTTCGAGTCCCGCAGGGTGAATCAAACACACTTAGTTCAAAACAAATTTATTCTTTCGCTCAAAAACTTTCTGTTCATCCAGAGTTCGCAAGTAAACACGCAGAAGGTAGCGAGAGCTATGAACAACTGGCAGCTCGTATCGCAGTTAAGCTTGCTGATCCTGAGCAACAACAAAAATTGATGCCTTATCTCATTCAGGTTGGTTTCAATGGAAAGGGGGCTGCATGACTTCAATGAGCCTTGCTGAATACCGTGAATTATTTCCAATTCAGAAAAATAAAAAACGCCGTTCAGCAAAGCAAACACGTGAACAAAGTGTAGGGGAGGTTTTATTAGCAACACATCTTAAAGCCTGCAAGATTAATTTTGAGCAGGAATACAAATTCCACCCGAAACGAAAGTGGCGGTCGGATTTTTTAATTACGGGTACAAAGATTTTAGTAGAGGTGGAAGGCGGGATCTGGAGCGGTGGTCGTCACACAAGGGGCAAAGGTTATATAGGGGATATGGAGAAATATAACTCGGCAGCAATGATGGGTTTTACAGTTTTACGGTTCAGTACAGAGCAAGTGAAAGCAGGCGTTGCGATTAAACAAATTGAGCAATTGGTGGGATGAATATGAATATGCCAGTACAACACATTTTACAAGCGGTCGATTGGTCTAAGTATAGTTTTGAAGAATGGTGTCGCCAGCTTGGAGCTTGGCTAAATGGCGATACTGAAACCATGATTAGAATTGTAAAGACTATGCCGACGAAACGCATAACTCAAAAACAACGTGAAAAGCTTATGGCAATGTACATGAGTGATGAAACTTTGAAAGATCGCTTGTGTATTCGTCGTAAGGGTACTTGCTGCCAGTTAAATGATAATGAAGCACGTGGTGTACATAGATTGTTTATAGATATGCAGTTAATAGAAGACTATATTTTACAAGAATGGATCTCTGCAATTTGGTCGCATCACGTAATGGGTAATTCATTAAGAGATATAGCTCAAAGTAATGACACTTCAGTTAATCAAATTAGACAAGACTTAAAGTGCGGACTTGCTTATATCAAAAGCCGTAATCCAAACTTTGCATTTGAAACTTTCGAAAAAACCACTTGAGTGTGCGCACGGGGTATGGCATATTTGTATTACAGTGATCTAATTGTATGCAAATCATTGAAATTCAAAAGCTCATCAAACGATGGGCTTTTTGCTTTTCTGTGTTATAAATTTATCTCTATTAAAAAGGGGATAGAAGATGGCACTGACTTGGTCATTAGAAAAATTAGAGCGAGAATTAAATAGCCTATATGAGGAAATTATTGCTTTAGAAGATTTTAAATTATTAAGTGATAATACAGGAAAAATAGCAGCTATGTTTTTAACTAAAGCTGAAACATTTTTTAGGGTTAACTATAGTCGTTCTGGCTATGGATTGGTTTATTCTTATTACTTTCAGCATAAGAATTTTGCTGAAATAAACTTATTACAATGTCCAGAATTTGAAGAACGTGAACAATATATAAAATGGTTTGTGAATCATATTAGGTTAGGTCGCGAAAACATAAATTTACCTAGCTGAATTTTACATCCTTAGGGAGGTTTTCTTTTGTGCTATAGTCCATTCTAATTAAAAGCTGGTAAATTTTATGACACTCTGTGTTGGCGGTGAATTAGATGGTCAAGAAATTGAAAAAGATGTGAAGATATTTAAAGCTTCAGAAATTGACCCAAGCTACACATCAACAACTTATTACCTTCAAATCTATAATCGCGACAATGTGTTTTATAAGTTTTGGCATCCTCACGGCGTTGATCTTCACGATCTAACAAACAAAGTATTAGAGATTCTTCGCGCATCTAAAAGTTAGTTTTATCGTTTGCCGGACGTATTACGGCGCAAAATGGCCCCGCTAAATATCGATTATTGGCGGGGCTTTTTACTTTTAAGTATTTAAAAGTAACAATTAAATATTCGATAAATTATATCGCATAATGCAATTGGCGGATGAAGAACTGTTTTGATAACATTGATTTAATTTAAATATTTGGATTTTATTTATGTCTAACAAGTTAATTAGATACTTTGAAGCAATTGTTTTTGATGATTTAACTGAAGTTACTTATAAGTTCGATCAAATTTCATATTTTGAAATTGATAAAAATAGACATATTACTGATCCCATCATAATTGAATATCATGATTGTATTTTCCACATTTACCCTTTAAGAGCTCTCAACACACAAGAGAGGGAGGTTTTAGAAAAGGAATGGAGAAGTTACTGTCCTGCGTAATTATTTAGCCACCTTCGGGTGGTTTTTTATTGGATTGAATTTATGAAAAATGAAATCGGCTTTCATGTTCCTGTACATCCAATGCCTCCAGAATGGATTTTCGAAATGGGTACGCCAAACTTTGCACCTGCACCAGAAATGTGGGAATGGATAGGCAAAGTATTTCTAGATCCAAAATCAAAATTATTTAACGTTGACCACATGCATTTACGGTCATTTCGATATCCCAATATTGCTGTGATGTGGGCTAGATCTGGCTTTAAAAAGCAAGGGCGTCAGGTCATTGGTACAACTGAAAAAGTCATGATCAATGCTGGTGGCTGGAAGAAAGAACGACAAGAAGAACAATTCATCCAATAGTTTGAATATCTACCTGAATATTTAATTACGTTTGACGCTTCTTATTCAATGATTGCGAACGATGTGGACTTTTGTGCATTGGTAGAACATGAGCTTTACCACATTGCACACAAGAAAGACCAGTACGGAACACCAGCTTATAACAGAGAAACTGGTATGCCTAAGTTAGCTATTCAGGGACATGATGTTGAAGAGTTTGTGGGCGTTGTTCGTCGATATGGAGCAACAGAGGATGTTAAACGAATGGTGGAAGCAGCTAATAAAAGACCTCAGTTGTCACGTGCTGATGTTCATTACGCTTGTGGCACTTGTAATTTGAAGGTGGTTTAAATTTTTTTGCCACTCTACTTGGACGTACTTGGACGGATAGAGAGAAATGGCAAGGCTAAATAAACGGGTAAAACTCTATATAGTACGGTCACTTGCTACCTATGAGACACCCACAGAAACAGCGAAGGGCGTCCAAGAAGAATTTGGTATCGAAGTTACTAAGCAGCAGTGTGAAGCCTACGACCCGACAAAGAAGACAGGGCAGGACCTAAGCGAAGAATTTAAAACTGAGTTTTACCGCATTCGTAGAGAGATGAATCAAAATCTCGAATCTATTCCTATCGCTAATATTGCCTACCGCTTAAGACGCTTACAGCGATTCATTGACCTTGAGCAATTCAAGGAGAACCCCGTCATCGTTCCAAGCTTATTGGAGCAGGCAGCTAAAGAGGTCGGCGGGCTTTATACCAATCGCAAGGAAATAACAGGGGCTGGCGGTGGGCCAGTTAAAACAGAAAATACTGATAAGCCACCAGAGGCCAAGCCAGTTTTTACACCAGACCAATTAAAAGATTTAACCCCTCAAGAGTTATCCCGTTTAGCAATTAATGGAAAGCTATGACATACGCATTAGATGAAATAGCCCCTTTAATTAAAGAGTGGACTATTAACGTACGCTTGCCTGAAGTAATGACTGAGATGACACGGCGTTATTACTACAAGGCAGCCATTGAGCAAAACGAACTTAGTATTCAGGCAGAGTTATATAAGTGCCGCACAGAACCAGCACATTGGTTTAACAATTGGATCTGGACATATGATCCGCGCGGTATGTCATTTGGATTACCCGCAAATATTCCCTTTGTGTTGCGACCTAAGCAAGTCGAGCTTGTCGATTGGTTGATTGAGCGCGAGAGCACACAAACACATGGCTTGATTGAAAAGTCTCGTGACGAAGGGATGAGCTACGTTGTACTTGGATTTTTCTTGCATCGTTGGTTATTCGTTGAGGGTTTTGCTGGTGGTGTGGGTAGCCGTAAGGAAGAGCTTGTAGATAAGAAGGGCGACCCTAAAACCCTATTCCACAAATTCCGCGATATGTTCAGCAAAATGCCCAATTGGTTAAAACCTAAGGGCTTTGTCGAGAAAGTTCATGATAACTATATGCGCATCATCAACCCGGATAACGGCGCAACCATTACTGGTGAAGCTGGCGACAATATCGGCCGTGGTGGTCGTACTACGATGTACTTTTTGGATGAATGGGCCTTCGTTGAACGGCAAGAAGCTGTAGATGCAGCAATTTCCCAAAACACGAACGTTCATATCAAAGGATCCACACCGAACGGTATTGGCGACCGATTCCACCAAGATCGATTCAGCGGCCGTTACTCCGTCTTTACTATGCCTTGGCGAGCTAATCCAGATAAGAACTGGACAGTTACCTATAACGGCAAAGTTATTTACCCGTGGTATGAAAAGCAGCTTGCAACACTGGACGATGTCGTTTTAGCGCAAGAGGTCGATATTAACTATGCCGCTTCTGTAGAGGGTGTATTGATTCCTAGTGCTTGGGTACAAGCTGCTGTAGATGCGCACGTTACGCTCAAAATTGAGCCTACTGGTGATCGTATTGGCGGCTTAGACGTTGCTGATGAGGGACGAGATAAAAACTCACTGGCTGGTCGTCATGGCATCGTTTTGGAGTATATCCAGTCATGGTCTGGTAAAGGGGATGATATTTTCTATACCACTCAAAAGAGCATGGATATTTGCCTTGAGCGTAAATACTTAACCATGTTCTATGACGCAGATGGACTAGGCGCTGGTGTCCGTGGTGATGCTAGAGTTATCAACGAGCAGCAACGAGAAAAAGGCTGGGACGAGGTAAATGTAGAACCGTTCCGAGGTTCTGGGGCTGTTCATGATCCTGAAGGTGAAATAGTAGAGAAGCGTTTAAACAAAGACTTCTTCGCCAATTTGAAAGCCCAGTCTTGGTGGTGGTTGCGCCTTCTTTTCCAAAACACATATCGCGCCTTAAATGGTATGGAGTATGACCCTGACATGCTTATTTCCATATCTAGTGATATCGAAGAAAAAGAGCGTACTAAGCTCATCATGGAGCTATCACAGCCAACTTATACAAAAAACGCCGTTGGTAAAATTCTTGTAAATAAGCAGCCAGATGGAACTGTGTCACCTAACAGCGCCGACTCTGTCATGATCTGCTTTAACCTTACCACTTCAGATATCAACATCTGGAATAAGCTGTAAAGAGTCTATCTATGGGATTATTAAAATATACTGCTGATAGTTTTCAAAACTTTGCAGCACGCCTAGGCTTGGGCGCGGGAAGCCAACATGACCAGTCAACATATGGTTTCGATTTTTTAAGTCGTGACCGGGTAAAACTGGAAGCAATGTATCGATCATCTTGGGTAGTCGGTCAAGTTGTTGATGTGGTCGCTGAGGATATGACGCGTGAAGGCGTAAATATACGCGGCCTAGAAGATCCAAGCGATGCTATTAAAATCAATTCTGTTATGGACCAATTAGAAATTTGGGACAGATTGAGCGATACGATCAAATGGGGCCGCTTATATGGCGGTGCTATTGCAGTCATGCTTATAGATGGTCAGAACGTTGGTACGCCGTTAAATATCGACACTATCGGCAAGGGCCAGTTTAAGGGCTTGTTGGTTCTGGATCGATGGCTTGTTACACCAACTCTTACTGATTTAGTCACCGATTTTGGCGTTGATTTTGGCAAACCTAAATACTATGACGTGGTTGCCGATTCCTTTGGCTTAAGTGGTATGCGTATTCACCATAGCCGTGTTATCCGTCTCGATGGTGTGAACTTACCTTATTGGCAACGTATCTCTGAGAACCTTTGGGGCATCTCAGTAATTGAACGTTTATTTGATCGTCTTACTGCATTTGATAGTACCTCTATGGGTGTGGCCCAATTAGTCTATAAGGCCCATTTAAGGACCTATAAGGTAAAAGGGCTTAGATCAATCATTGCTGCTGGCGGTAAAGCATTTGAAGCACTGGTAAAACAGATTGAACATATTCGCTTATGGCAGTCCAATGAAGGTATGACACTCATGGATGCTGAGGATGAATTTGAGACACATCAATACTCTTTCTCAGGATTAGATGCTGTTTTACTTCAATTTGGGCAGCAGCTCTCAGGTGCTTCTCAAATCCCGTTAGTCCGCTTATTTGGTCAGTCGCCAGCAGGTTTAAATGCCACAGGTGAATCTGATCTTTCCAACTATTACGACAACATCAACCAGCAGCAAGAGCGCCGTTTACGCACACCACTCCATAAGCTGATTAGAATCATTTCGTTATCAACTTTAGGTAGGGATGTACCAGAAGGGTTTGAGTTCGATTTTAAATCTCTATGGCAGATCGATGATTCTACTAAAGCAGAAATTGCGGATAAGGTTACTAGTGCGGTGTGTAAGGCGGAGGAACAAGGTTTAATTTCTCGTCAAACTGCAATGAAAGAGCTTCGTCAAAGCAGTGAAACTACTGGTATTTATTCAAATATCAGTGATGATGAAATTAATGATGCTAAGGATGAAGATCCGCCGCCACCAGGTGAGGTAGACGATGAAGAGCCAAATAACTCGAATAACACCGAACCTGGCGAGAAAGACCGAGATACGGTACAGCCAGCAGCTTAGAAAAATTGCTGGCTATGTCGATACCATTGTTAAGGGTTTCGATGTAAATGACCCGCGAAAATACCCTTTGATGGTTGCTTCATTAAATGATTATGCCAATACCCTCCACCATTGGGCACAAAATGCAGCAGGGAGAATCATTACCGATGTTGCACTACGTGATGAGAAAACTTGGCTCATCTATGCAAATGATCTTTCACGAGGAGTTAGAGAGCAGATCCGCAATACTGATACCGGTGCCATATATCAACAACTCTTAAATGATCAAGTGCGACTTATTAAGTCTTTGCCACTTGATGCTGCTCAACGCATACATGACCTATCCACACGATCGCTAATTGAGGGCAACCGTTCAAGTGAGATAGCTGGATTGATCATGGCCACGGGGCGTGTGACTCGATCCAGAGCTAATACAATTGCACGTACTGAGGTTAGCCGAGCATCTTGTGTATTCACTCAAGCCAGAGCCGAGAATCTAGGTTCTGAGGGATATATCTGGCGCACAAGTGAGGATGGTGATGTACGGCCAAGCCATAAGGTGATGAATGGCAAATTTGTTGCTTGGGATAGTCCGCCAAGTTTGGACAACTTAAAAGGACATGCTGGTTGTTTACCTAATTGCAGATGTTATGCTGAACCAGTAATCCCAGATGATTAATTAGATAAATCTAAGGTATGTTAGTGGCTTATAATAATTGAGATTTTTGAATGCAGATATCAAAAGAAACGTTAGACTTAATAACATTTGTCGCGGGAATTTTCACAATTGTAGCTGCTATAGCTACTCTTTTTGCTTTATTTATTGCTTGGAGAATGTGGAAAACCTGGAAAATTCAGCAAACATATGCGTTGCATCGTGAAAAATTAATTGATAATGAAAACAACATTATTGCTCTTTATCATTATCAAGGTAATGTAATGAAGCAAATGATTGAGATGGCTCAAATAGAGTTTATTCGAGATTTGACTGAAGAAGAAATAGAAAGATACACAAATATATTAATTAGAATTTACGATAAGCAAGTTGAATTTGAAGATAAATATGGCTTTTGCTTATTCACTTTAGAGCGGTATGGTATTAAATATCCTTCATCTTTGAGATTTGACATTGTTGGTTTCAAGAAACTTACTAATGATTGGATAGAAAAGGTTAGAAAATGTCAGAGCAATGAAGAACTCAACACTGTAATTTTAAAGTATTACACTGAAAGTGGTAATGAAAGAGACACTCTTTTAAAGAGATTGTCAGAATTTAGACACGATTCATTGAAATGATTAGAAACTTTATTAAACCACTCTTTAAGAGTGGTTTTTTAATAACTACAAAAAGGTGATCCATGTTTAAAAACAAAAAGACGAAAGATCAAAAAACGGTTGATCGGTCGAATATTTACACATCTGGGCAAATTGGCCGTACCCGTGAAATTACACCAGAAGGCTATTTACTTTGCCGTGATGTCCGCTTGGCCAGAACTGGAATTTTGATTTATGGAGATGGTGAGGTGCCAGTAAAACCAGACAACACGGGCTTGATTCAGGTTTACCGTGGAGATGATGTTTTATTTGCGCCAACAACCATAGCTAGTACAGAAGGTAAACCAGTAGTTGACGATCATCCAGACGATTGGGTTACACCTAAAAATTGGCAGAAGTTATCAAAAGGATCTGGCCACAACGTTCACCAGGGCGAGGGTGAAGACGCAGAGTATTTAATGGGCGATTTGTTAATTATGGATGAGTCGGCCATAGAAGCTGTGCAAAAAGGAAAAGTAGAAATTTCCCTAGGTTACGATGCTGAATATACACAGATCAGTCCGGGCAAAGGGGTACAGAGCAATATTGTAGTTAACCATATTGCATTAGTTGATAAAGGGCGATGCGGTTCACGCTGCTCGATTGGAGATAGTTTTATGCCGACCAAGGTCAAAAAGAAGAAACTCAGCTTTGCTGACCGTATTCGTAATTTGGTGAAAACAGGTGATGCAGACGAAGCAGAAAAAATTGCTAAAGCTGTGGAAGACGAAGAGCTCGAAATTCCTACAGAGGATGAGGAGAACGACGACGAAGAAGGTAAAACTGGTGATGCTATTAACCTTCAAATTCTTAAAAAGCTAAATACGATGGATGCTCGATTAGACGCTTTGGAAAAGAAAAAAACCAAAGATTCGGAAAAAGAAGAAACCGAAGACGATGACACGGATGAAGAGGAAGAGACCGAAACTAAGGATGACGTTTTAGAAGCTGAAGAAGCTGCAAAGTTATCTGATAAAGGTGTGCAGACCTATACAGGCGACTCTCTTCAAGAAATTCGTTCTCGTGCTGAAATTCTTGTACCAGGTATTAGTCTGCCGACCATGGATGCAAAAGCAGCGGATGTCGGCAAGGTTGCTTTAGGTGTTAAACGATCGGCACTTAAGCAAGCTTATCAGGATCCAAATGTTAAGCAGACTATTGATCTCTTCACCAGTGGTAAATCTGATTTTGATGCAATGCCACAAGCCACTATCGATGCAGCTTTTACTGGAGCAGCAGAGTTAATCAAATCGCAAAACAATGCCAAGGGATTCCGTTCAGGTGTTTCTACAAAAGACTTTGGCCGTCAACCTTTAACCATCGACCAGATCAATGAGCGTAACCGCGCTTACTGGAATAAAAAATAAGGATTACTAAATTATGGGTAATGCATATCTATATCGTATGCCTTCTGGCATTCCTGGTGATGTATCTCGAAAATCACATTCAACCATTGAATCACATCCGATCGGCTCTCAATTCGCCGCATTCGGTTTGTTTGGAAAAATCGATACAGCTACGGGTAAATTTGTCACATTAGTTGCTGCTGATACCGTAGATAAAATCTATGGCCTTTTAGTTCGCGCTTATCCAACTCAAACAGCACAAAATGAATTGGGTAAAGCTGTACCGTTGGCAACGGGTATTACTGATGTTATGCGCCGTGGTTACATGACTGTTAAATGTAATGCAGGCACAGCGGCAAAAGGTGGAGTTGTTTACGTCCGTGTAGGGGCAGGCACTGAGGCGAAACCAGCGGGTGGTATTGAAGCAGTGGCAGATGGTGCAAATACAATTGTAGTTCCTAGTGCAATGTTTATGCATGCCGCAGATGCTCAAGGCAATGTAGAAATTTCATACAACATCTAAAAACACAATTTGAAGGCACGGCTCGCTATATGCGGGTTTTTTTGTGTCTGGAGAAAATACAATATGAGAAAATTATTCATAGCTACAAACATGGCAGCAGCTGTAGCAATGGGAACAGCAGCAACGCCAGTTCGTGCGCGTACACGTGACCAGATGATGACCTTTGACTCGCAGACTAAAGATAGCACGGGTGCTTTTTTAGTAGGTGAGCTGGAGCGTTTAGATCAAACGATTCATGATCCATTAGCAGATGTCACTTGGTCACGCGATATTGATTTGCGTTCTGATGTGTCAATTGCCGATGAAACCTCGTCATTTTCCAATAGTGCTTTTGCAGCTGCTGGCGGTCCTTCCTCTGGTGGTAAAGCTTGGGTAGGTAAAGATGCGGATGCTATTCAAGGTATTGCTTTGGATATCGGGAAAACTGCACAGCCCTTAACACTCTGGGCTATGCAGATTGGCTGGACAATTCCAGAGCTAGAATCAGCAATTAAAGTTGGTCGCCCCATAGATACCCAAAAATACTCAGGTCTCTTGTTAAAGCACAACATGGACGTGGACGAGCAAGTTTATATCGGTGATAGCATGCTTGGAGTTGAAGGCTTGCTTAACTCATCAAAAGTAGGTGCTACTAACGTAGGCACTTCTTGGGCAACCGCAACCGTGCAAGAAATCTTAGATGATGTAAACCTCATCTTGAACAATGCTTGGATTGCATCCGCATTTGCTGTAGTGCCAGATAAGTTGTTATTACCACCTGTTCAATTTGGTTACCTTGTTTCTCGTATTGTTTCTGAAGCGGGGAATATCTCTATTCTTGAGTACTTAAAGGTCAACTCTCTTTGTAATGCCAAAAATGGCCGTCCTTTGGATATTCAGCCTTCTAAATGGTGTGTGGGCCGTGGTGCTGGCGGTACTGACCGTATGCTTGCTTATACACAAGCACAACATCGTGTTCGTTTCCCAATGGTGCCTTTGCAACGTACCCCAATTGAATATCGCGATTTACGTCAATTGACTACCTATTTTGGTCGTCTTGGTGTTGTTGAATGGGTTTACCCAGAAACAGCGTATTACGGCGATGGGCTATAAGGATTTACACAATGAGTAAGAAAGCACAAATTCTCCTTCCAAAACAATTGACCGTTAATCTGGGTAAAGATGAAAACGGTAATCCACGAACTCTAAAGCTAGAAGCTGGTTTGCAAGAGGTTGATCAAGAAATTGCTGAGCATTGGTTTGTAAAAGCCCACTCTCAGGAAATTCCTTCAAATTCTGCATATACAAATGAGCTCGAAGGCTTAATCAAGGAAAAGGATGATGCTATTGCAGCGATGCAAATCCAGCTTGATAAGGCAACAGACCAAATCAATACACATGCTGGTGAGATCAAGGAAAAGGATAAACAGATTAATGATCTGCAAATTCTTTTGGCTAAAGCTCAACAACCAGAGTCAACACCAGACGACAAAGTAAAAGAACCTGCAGCTAAGGCTAAGTAACCATGTTGGATGAATCAACCTTTCGGCAGAACATGCCGGAGTTTGCGGATACTGGTCGGTATCCGTCTAGCCAATTCAATTTTTATTTGAAATTGGGAAAAAAGCTCTTGCCTGAAGATCGTTGGGTTGATTTCTACGATGAAGGCTTGACCTTTTTTGTTGCTCACTACTTGGCTTTATTTGCCCGTAACGCTGCATTAGCTTCAGTTGGAGCGGCTGGCAAGGTTGTAGGGAATGAAACTGCTAAGGCTGTAGATGGTGTATCTAAATCAATGGATGTTTCGGGGATTCTCTATCCTGATGCAGGTTATTGGAACCAGACTAGTTACGGCATTCAATTCTTCATGTTGATAAGGATAGTGGGCGCTGGAGGTATTCAGCTATGAGCAGCGGTGTTAAATCATCTGGCAAGGGGCTAGCGGATATCTTTCAAGCTTTCACTGAATTGTCGCAAATGGATGTGTTAGTTGGCATTCCTCACGGTGAAGCCAGAACTGATGGTGATGGCCTCACTAATGCTCAAATTGGCTACCTTCAGGAAAATGGCTCACCAGCCATGAATATTCCTGAACGGCCTTTCCTTGTGCCAGGTGTTGAGGAAGTGCAAGAAAAGGTAGGCGATAAACTGGTTAAAGCCGTTGATGCTGGTTTAGCCGGCAATAGTCAAAGAATGATTATGTTGCTTGAATCTGCTGGAATGATTGCAATGAATTCGGTTCGCGCATATTTCGTCAATGGTGAATTTGCCCCCTTATCTCTAGCCACTATCCGTGCTCGATCACGGCGTGGACGTAAAGGCGCTAAGAAGTATCTTAAGCAGCTTGAATCGGGATCTGCTGAGTCTGGTCTTGTTCGGCCGTTGATCGATACAGGTGAGCTCAGAAAGTCGGTAACTTACATCATTATGAAAAAGGACAAGGAGATTAAACGTGCCTCAACTTGATGTCTCAGATGTTCTCTTAGATCCTGACTTTATGTACACGGGCATTATTTGCAAGCGTACAGAAGTCATCGTAGGAAATAATGGACGGCCGCAAGAGACGACCATCTCAACACCATTTAATGGCGTAGTTACAACTAACAACGGTATCAAGATGGACCGCCGTGCAGATGGCACCTTGATTAAGGGTGCAATCAACATTCACACGCAATTTGCTTTAATTGCCGGTGATAAAAACACCAAAGCTGATGAGATTGTATGGAAGGGTAAGACCTACATTGTTTCTCAAGTGCTGGACAATTTGCACTACGGGCAAGGTTTCATAAAAGCAATTTGCGAGCTCAAGCCGCTGGGGTAAATCATGGGTGACTCTGCTTCTGGGGGATATATCACCCCTAGTGGCGGATCTGCTTATGACCAAGCACTTGAGGACATCTTTCAAGCTTTCATTGTCGGGATTACTACTTTACCTGGTGCAATGGTACGTCCACGCTTCCAGAAGGATCCGCCGCCATTTCCTGAAATTGGTGAGGATTGGTGTGCCTTCGCTGTTAAGTCAATAATTCCCGATGATGGGCCTTACTTCGACCAGAAAGACGAATCAATGGATTCGATTCGACATGAAGAATTGACGCTATTTTTATCGTTCTATGGTGACCACGGCCAGTCGATCGCAAACGTCCTTAAGGATGGTCTAGCAATTCCGCAAAACATTGCGCAGCTCAAAGCGCAAAAAATCAAATTTATCAAGGTTGGTGAGATCATCACCGCGCCTGACTTTCTCAATAATCAGTATGTACATCGATATGACCTAACCGCGGTATTCAAGCGGAAAACATTCCGCACGTTTGCTGTTAAGTCATTTGTAGATGCTGGACCTATAGAATTTCCTAGGAGTAATCCATGACATTGTCCACCTCTGATGTTGTTAATGTCTCCATTAGTTTGGCGGCTTTAGCAGCAGGGCCGCGTAGCTTTGGCTCTTTGCTTGTATTGGGGGCTACCGATGGCGTAGTAGATCCAGTTGAGCGTTTACGTGAATATTCAGATCCAACGCCAGTATCATTAGATTTTGGCACTGATGCGCCAGAATACAAAGCTGCTCAAAAATACTTTGGGCAAGTGCCAAAACCTCGAGTTTTATACATTGGCCGTTGGGTTAAATCGGCTAGTTCAGCAGTTTTAAAAGGTGCTGTGTTATCTACAGCTCAGCGAGATATTGCGAACTTTACTGCTATTTCTGATGGTTCGATGAAAATCACCATTGATGGTGTTGAAAAAATTGTCACTGCATTAAATCTATCAGCTGTGACTAATTTAAATGGTGTGGCTTCGGCATTAACCACAAAGCTCGGTACCGCTTCTGTAACGTGGAATGATGTATATAACCGCTTTGAAATTACATCATTAACAACTGGTACCACTTCAACCATTTCATATGCGATAGCAAATGCAACTGGCACTGATGTTTCTTCTCTAATGGGCTTAACAGTTGGTCATGCTTCGGTACCAGTCAATGGTTATGCATCTGAACCTTTGATGGATGCAATTACACATTTGGCGGATAAATCCCTTAAATGGTATGGATTAGATATCGCTGAGCCAATTTCGGACGCTGATGTTGAGGCAGTGGGAGATTTTATTCTTGCTGCAAATCCACCTCGTATATATGGCCAGACAATCACGAACGCTTTGGCTTTGGATAGTACCAGCACAACTGATCTGGCATATAAGCTCAGCAAAGCGAACAATGGCCGAGTATTCACGATCTTTTCAGGTGATACCCCTCATGCAGCCGCTTCGGTGTTTGGACGAGCATTTAGCGTCAACTTTAATGGCACAAACACAACCATTACATTGAAGTTTAAACAGCTACCGGGTGTAGAAGCTGAAGACTTACAAGTCTCTCAAGCAAAAGCTTTAAACGCTAAAAACTGTAATGTCTTTGCTGGATACAACAACGACACAGCCATTTTGCAAGAAGGCGTTATGTGTGATGGCTCATTCATTGATGAGCGTCATGGTCTTGATTGGTTGCAAAACCATTTAGAAACGGCACTGTGGAATCTTTTTTACACCACACCAACTAAAGTTCCGCAGCTGGAGAGTGGCGTAAATCGCCAATGTACGGTGCTTGAACGAGCATTAGAACAAGCTGTAACTAATGGTCTTATTGGTCCTGGTCAATGGAATGGTGATTCTTTTGGGGCTCTAGAAACTGGTGACTACCTTCCAAAAGGATATTACGTGTTTGCCAATAGTCTGGATGATCAAGCTCAATCAGAGCGTGAGGCTCGTAAATCTCCAGTTTTCCAGATCGCAATCAAATTGGCTGGTGCAACACATTTCTCTGATGTGCTTGTCTCAGTAAATCGCTAACAAGGACAAGAAAATATGTCTACATATTCATTTATGGATACTCAATGCACGCTCGCCAGTGATGATGGGGTAATTGACCTAGGTTATGGTGCTGGCGTGGCAGATGAAGGTATTACCATTGCTATGGCTGCTGATGCTAACCAAATGACTATTGGCGCAGACGGTGAAGGGATGCATTCATTAAGTGCTAATAAGTCTGGTACTGTGACTGTACGATTATTAAAAACATCTCCGGTTAATGCCAAGCTATCCAATCTTTACCACATCCAGCGTTCAAGCACTAAGAAGTGGGGTAAGAACACAATCACATTGAACCATACCGGATCTGGTGACAACGCTACCGCCACAAAATGTGCTTTTAAGAAACATGCGGATTTAGCTTATAAGTCAGTCGGTGACTTTAATGAGTGGGCTTTTGATGCAATCAAGATTGACCAGAAGTTAGGAGCTTATGACTAATGCAAATTGGTAATCATAATTACGAAATTGGCCGATTGGATGCTTTTGATCAATTTCACGTATCTCGCAAAATTGCACCAATTGTTCCTACGATTGTTCCTTTCATGACTGAAATTCTGAAAAGCAACATTATGGACCTATTGGATAAATTCGGTGATGATCCAGATAACCCAGATCTAAGCGCTTTAGAAGATTTTGACCTAAATAGTTTTGGCGCGGCAATTCAGCCTTTTATCGATGCATTTGCAGAGATGCCTGAAGAAGATGCTAACTACGTTATGAAAAAGTGCTTATCAGTCGTTACACGCGATGGTGCAAGATTAGTAGTTAAAGATGCATTGATGTTTGACGACTTGGGTATCGAGCACATCCTTCCGCTAACAATTGCAGCGATTCGTATTAACTTGGGAAATTTTATTCAAGGGCTGCTTACGAAGGCATTGAGCAAGAAACAGCCCACATAAAATTTAAGCATTTACCAGACCACGAGGACTGGCTTTTACGGCCTGTGATTCGTGGTCTTTGTCGTTTTGAGTCCTTAAAAGATGGAACAGTAGATCTGGCCGATATTGCATTGATGAATGATGCATTAGATGTGCAGGCAGATAACCAGCTTTTACTCGAGCAATATAACGAACAGAAAAAAAGTTGAGATAGACATGAGTGATACAGTTATTCGTGATTTCTTAGTGTCCTTAGGTTTTTCTACAGATAACGAAGGCGCTAGAAAAATGGGTGATGCCCTTAAAGGGGTAGAGCTCAAAGCTAAATTACTGCATAAAACATTATTGCTTCTTGCAACCGGTGCCGTTGTTGCTGTAGCTAAGACAGCTAGTGAATTAGATAAGCTGTATTACTCATCTCAACGTATAGGCGCATCTGCTTCAAACATCCGTGCGTATGGTGATGCTATTTCTCAAATGGGTGGTAATGCTCAAAATGCTTTACAGTCGCTTGAGAATGTAGCGCAGAAGATGCGTAATTCACCTGGTTATGAAGGCATGCTTACAGGAATGGGCGTTGCTACCCGTGACGGTAATGGCCAGTTACGTGATCGTGTGGAGGTCATGAAAGACCTTTCTAAAACAATGAAAGGTATGGATTACTACCAAGCCAATGCTTATGCAAGTTCTTTGGGTATTGATGAAAATACTCTTATGGCCATGCGTGATGATAAGTTCATTAGCAACATGGAGAAGTACCAGAAGTTACGGCAAGACGTTGGTTTAACTGATGACCTAACTAAATCTGGTACAGAGTTCATGGTCCAGTTCCGTGACATTACGATGACGACTAAGGCAATTACTGAAGTTGTTGTAATGACCGCAGGGCAAGCACTAATTCCGATTCTTAAGATGATCAACAATTTCTTACGAAGCGCTATTGCTTGGTTCGCTGAACTAGATCCAAGGTTTAAAGCAATTCTGGCCACGGGTCTAAAGTTTGCTTTACTCGCGATTATCTTTGGTGGCTTTATTGGCACGATCGCTAAATTAGCCTCAGTGTTACCAATGCTTAAAGGCCTTTTATTCCTGATCAAGTCTTTACGTTTAGCCTTCTTAGCATCACCAATAGGTATTGTCTTGGCTTTAGCTGCTGCAATTGCTGCTTTGTGGGATGACTACCAAACTTGGAAAAATGGTGGTGAAAGCCTTATCGATTGGTCTAAGTGGGAAGGCGGCATAGAGACCGCTATTAAACGTATTAAAGAATTAGCCGAGCTAATCAAAAACCTAAAAGATAAAACTGTAGAGTTTGTTACTAAGGCAATTGATGATCCAGCAGTTACCGCGAAAGAGACAGCCGAGGCAGCTACTCAAGCTGCTAAAACGGGTGCAGCAGTAGTTGCGAATGTAGCTAAGTCAACCGTAAGTACTATTAAGAAAAGCGTTTCTAAGAGTTATGGTTTTAGCTTTGGTAAAGATGTTGATCGATACATTCATGAGGCTGCTACAAAGTATGGTCTTGATGAGAGGGTTTTACGTGGCTTCGTTAAAATGGAGGATGGTTGGACTGGGAAAATGTCACCTACTGGAGCAATCGGTACTGGACAGTTTATTCAATCGACTTGGGATGGTTTGGCAAAAACTGCCGAAGGAAAAGAAATTGGTATGACTAAAATTGGCAAACGATTTCGGACTAAAAACGATCCTCGTTATGACAAGCATATTAATACTTTAGCAACAGGTCTTTTGGCTAAACAGAATGCAGATATTCTTACTAAAAATGGATTGGCAGTTACGGGGGAGAATCTTTATCTACTCCATAATATTGGACCGGGAATTATTCCCGCATTAAAGGGTTCTAATAAGGTGTCTGCTAAAACTCTTGAAGCAATAAGAGTAAATACGCCTATTAAAGGTCAAACTCCTGTACAGTTTGTTCAATATCAAAAAGGCCGGTTTAACAAGCATTTTAACTCAGCAAATGTTGGTGAAAAGATCATTAATAATGGTGAGACTAAGATTAATAATTTTGGTCCACCTAATGGCAATCCAGACAAAGCACAAGTTAATAATTCTTCAAATATGTCTGCTAAATCAGTAGTAATATATCAAAGCTATAAAACAGATATGGTAATCAATGGAGCAAGAGAGCCAATAGAATCTGCTAACGCTGTAAAAAAACAGCAAGAAAATACGATGATTCTAATGGCTCGCAACACTAAGAGTTTAATTGGTTAATTGGCATCAATATCTATTTTTAGCTGTTTTGCACGATCATTATTTAACTGGACGATACAGTTCGCATGTGCGTTTCTTTCCCCGTGATAGAAGCTATATGTTGTGCAATAGCTGTCACGGTAAAGTAACCATGCTTTTTGTGATTTATTCAAATCATTTATGACATTAGGATTGTAAGTTAACTGTTCCTTGGAAATTTCTTTTAATTTTTTAAGATTAGAAGTAACTTTTGCATATGATTCATCTTCATAACATTTCGCTACATCAGTAGGGTCATTAAAGTAAATCTCACAGTTTGCTAGAACGCTCATACTCATCGTTGAAGTGAATATTAGCGAAAGTAGTTTATTCATTGATTTAGTCCAAGATAGATAGGTGAGCGGATTGAACTTATTGGTTAAACAATTCTTTTAAGAATGCAATGCGTTGTTTATAAAGAATAGATTGGCAAGTTAAATCATATTCAACTGTTGCTGGGCTTCCTTGAGTGTCTGCAACAACAAAATCACCGCATTGTTTTTCTTTAAAGCTTAACCATTGTTTTTGAGCACTATCTAACTCTTCTTTTGCTGAAGTTATCTCATACGCTTTTTTATAGGTTGCATTGAGTTGGGTTTTTAATGCTTTAACTTCTTGATTTAAGCATTTCTGTGCTTCAAATGATGTTTTAGTCTTTGAGCAATCGGCAAAAACACTAATACTAAATAATGAAGTTAATGTTATTAAAAGTAATCTTTTCATGGATATAATCAGTTTTTAAAAGTTAATTAATCTTAAATAAGAAACGGATTATTTTCCATGAAAACTATTATTTGTTTAATATGTTCTATTTTAATTTCAGCCTCAGCAATCGCACATGAAAACCCGGATCGTATCGGAAAGTGCTTTGTAGTAGATGGGAAGAATATTTCTAAAGGTTGCATCGTCTCCTCTGGGGGAGGTGCTGGTGGAATGTACACAGTTCTTTCAATTGGAGACAAGGAATACTTAATTGAAGAATCAACCATGAATCCTGATAGTGAAGAACGATCGATAGCTATGGGTGGCGACTCCGATGAATTATTGGAAGCTAAAGAGTACTACCGGGACAAGAAAACGAAGAAAGAGCTTAAAGCTTACAAAGAAGATGCTTGGCTTTGCTATAAGCAACTAAATGGTAAGATGGATGCTTGCTATAGAACGCGTTAAAATCAAGAAGTTATTTAAAAAAGGTATGATATTTATGAAAATTCAAAAACTTGAAATTGTAAATATTGGGGGGATTGAAAAATTAACATTAGATAATTTTGACCCTCAAATGAATATAATATGTGGACCTAATGGAATTGGAAAAACAACTATTATTGATTCTATTGCCCATATTTTTGTTGAGTCATCGAGTACATTTTTAAAGCGAAATGTAAATGCTGATTCAGGAGAGATAAAATATAAAATCGAAATTGATGAAGAAAATATTTATGAAAATTTATTTAAAGTTGATGTATATAAACCACATGAATCTACATATTTACAAGGACTTATGCGACAAGCAAAAAAGTTTCTTTTTTTAAAGACAAATAGAGAATTTACTTATACTTACTTATCTCATCTTGGCAAAGGTGAGGAGATAAATGATCGACAGGCATCTCACAAATCTATTTCAGGTATTGATAGTCAGGAAACTAAAAATTGGTTTATATTTCAAAATCTTAGATCATACAAACCTGATGAGTTAACACCTGAGGAAATTCATAATTATAAATTAGCAACAGATTGTTTTTCTTTTCTAAATAAAAAATATACTTTTCATGCAGTTGATTCCAAAAGTATGGAGATTTTAATAAATACTCCAAATGGAATAATTATTTATGAGTATTTATCCTCTGGTTTTAAATCTATTATTTGCATAATTTGGGGGATTATTAAAGAGTTAGAATACAGGTTTAAAGAGTTACCAATAAATGCAAGTGAATTTGATGGAATAATTGTTATAGATGAAATTGAATTACACCTTCATCCGGAGTGGCAGGGTGAAATTTGTAAGGTTTTAAAAAAATCCTTCCCTAATGCCCAGTTTATTCTAACAACACATAGCCCTCATGTAATTCAAACTGCATTAAAAGGTGAAGTTATTGCTCTAGAAAGAGATGGAAATGATGTTAAACAAAGAGACTTAGTTGATCAAGAATTTGGTTATTTAGGGTGGACTATCGAAGAAATTTTAGAAGATATTATGGGGATGCCCGATTTAAGGACAAAAAAATATAATGATGTAAAAAAAAGATTTGATAATGCCTTAGATAAAAAGGATAAAGAAAAAGCATTAGAAGCATATAAAGAGTTAGATAAACTTTTACATCCCAATTACCCGCTACGTCCTGTTTTTAAGATTCAGTTAGATAGTCTTGGAGAGTAATCCATGATTAAATTGAACCGTGGTGATAGACCACTATTTTTAACGGATGAAAAAGTTTCCCAATTAACTACTCAATTTAAGAAAAATCCAAAATCAACTGTTTGGAAGCATGACAAAATTGGAGACGGGCTATTAAAGAGTAGTTTTAATAAATGTGCATACTGTGAGTGTGAACTTCAGATTAAAGATTCCTATATGCAAGTAGAGCATTTTAAAGATAAAGACACTTATCCTGACGATGTAGTCAACTGGGAAAACTTATTACCTTCGTGTGCACGATGCAATAGAAAGAAATGGACTTTAGACGTAATCACTCACCCAATTGTTAATCCATATGAGGATGACCCTAGAAATCACCTTAGCCATGAAGCATTTAGACTTTATGCAAAAGATGAAAAGGGAAAAATGACAATTAAAAAACTTTATTTGAATGATGATGAACGTGTTATTTATCCTAGGTTTTTAGCTTGCAATGAAATTAATAGGCAACTGGAATTAATAGTTAATAATTTATCAGATATTGATTCGACAAAAGATTCTTTAACTTTCCTTCTGCAATCGTGTCAATCAAATAAGGCATATTCAGCTTTTTTGACCTCAACTTTACATTCGAACCGTCATTATCTGACAATTAAAACTTGTCTAATAAATAATGGGGTATGGGATGATGATTTAGAGGATTTACACAAAAAATCACTTTTGTTAAAGCTTGATCCACGTTCTTAAAGTTTTTGATTAATTTTATTACCCACATTCTTGTGGGTTTTTTAATGCCCGGAGAAAAGTATGGCTATCACTGAAACAGTTGGCTCACTCTTGTTAGGTGGTCACCGTTCCATTATGGGTTTATTTGCTGATGTGGTAATTGAGGAAAATCATTCTGATGAGCTCGTTATTACCGAGCATCCAGTAGAAAAGGGCTCACCGATATCTGATCACTGCTATAAAGCACCACCAGAAGTCACTATGAAAATTGGTTGGTCTGAAAGTGCTGGGAGAATGAACGGCCTTATTGGTAATACGTTTATCGGTTCTGATTTGTCTCTTTTAGGGATTTACCAAGGCTTGCAGGCATTACAAGGCAAGCGGCTCATCATCTCAACAGGAAAGCGCCTCTATACAGACATGCTCATCAAGTCTTTAAAGAATGTCACAGATGAGACTTCAGAAAATGCATTGATGATCGATATTGTTTTTAAGAAGGTTTTTATTGTTTCGACAAAAGAAACATTGGTATCGATTGCTGATCAGAAGAATCCAGAAGTTACCTCTGATGTGGTTGACTCGGGATCTAAACAGCCTAAACAAGTTGAACAGTCTATGTTGTCTCAAATCACTGGTTTGGGGCAGGTTGGCGGTGCTTATACGGTAGGGCTTTAATATGGCTTTGTATGAAATCCCTTTGCTCGATCGCAATCAAAAGTTTTTTATCAAACTGAACAAGGTGAATTACCAGCTCAAACTTGTTTATCGAAAACGATGGTACCTAGATATTTTTCAAACTAATTCTGATCCTGTTGCCTTAGGTATTCCCTTAGTATCAGGTATCGATATTTTAAGCCCGTTTAGTCATGTAATGAACGGTTCTATGTACGTTCAAAACCTCAATGAAGATGAGAGCCAAACATTTAATGATTTAGGTACCAACATAAAGCTTTTTTGGCAGGATCCTTAAATGACTGAACAATGGAAGCGAAATTGCCGGCTAACCGTCCAGCTTAAATATGGGGAGCCAGAGGCATTAGATTTATCAGAAATGCGGATTGTTTTTCGTATTAATCAACCTACTGCCGAAACTCCTAAGGCAGCAGAGTTTTATATCTATAACTTGTCGGTCGATACTATGAATCGGCTTGCCGGTGAGAACAATTCAAATGTTGGAGCCATGGTAACTTTTGAAGCCGGCTATGGTGATGAGTTGGCCACAATTTTTAAAGGTTCAACATTCCAATATCGCCGTGGACGTGAAAGCCCGACAGATACCTTTTTATGCATTCTGGCTCAGTCTGGTGATAAAGCTAAAAACTATGCATTGGTTAATAAAACCATTGCAGCGGGTACATCAGTCGATCAAGTCAAGAATGAGCTCGCAAAAGAGTATCAAGCGAATGGGGTGGATACTGGTGAACTGCCACAGCTTAGTGATCAGAAATATGTTCGTGGCAAAGTCATGTTTGGTTCATTAGACGATCAGATCCGCCAGTTTTGCAAAGACACAAACACCGAGTACTTCATTGACGATGAATATTTATTCATGGTTGGTATCAGTAGTTACTTGTTAGATTCTGTTTATGAAATGGATGCAAATTCGGGAATGATTGGAATGCCTCAGCTCACCACTGAGGGGCTAATGGTCAATTGTTTGCTTAATCCTCAGTTGCGGCGTGGTGGGCGGATTCATGTTGATACTACAAGCATTCAAACTCAGGCATTTGATATTGATTACCAGACACAAGGTCAAGATCAGGCTCAAAAAGATCTTAAAACGGCTGGCGGCATAAACGGTATTTATATCATTAAGGCAGTTGAGCATTACGGAGATACGCGCGGTGATGATTGGTATACAAGTCTTGTTGCCATTGGACAAGGTGCAGTAGTTCCTAAATCTGGTATCACAATTACGGCGGTGGATTAATTATGGCTTTAAGTAATAACGAAAGATCGCCTCATTTGCTTAATACGGTCAATGACGCGATTAAATCGGCCTTGGCAGTACTTTGGACCAATCTACCTTGTATTGTTGAAGAATATGACAGTGACAAGCAAACAGTATCAGTTACATCTGCAATCAAAATTCCAGTAATGCTGGAAGATGGTTCTATGAAACATGAGGAAATAACAAAAATTCCCGATGTACCTGTATGTTGGCCTAAAGCTGGTGGTTTTGCACTTACATTTCCAGTTAAGCAGGGTGATGAGTGTCTGGTTCATTTTTCTTCACGCTGCATAGATCTTTGGTGGCAAAACGGTGGTATTCAACCACCTTTTGAAAACCGTAAACATGACCTATCTGATGGCTTTGCTACCTTTGCGCCACAATCTCAACCTAAACGTTTAAAGAATGTGGCCACCGATGCAGCAGAATTAAGAAATGATGCCGGTAATGCCAAGATCCGGATTAATGATGCTGGAGAGTTGGAGTTTTTTGGCACTAAGGCTTCTTTTAATTGTCCTGTAGAAATGAAAGACGGTTTAGGTGTCCTAGGTTCGCTTAAAAACAATAATGTGGATGTAGGCTCAACACATGGCCATACGAAAGTACAGCCGGGTAATGGTGAGTCTGGTCCACCGAAACCATAAAAGAATGAGGGGTCGCTGAAAGGCGGCTTTTTTTATGCGCTATAGAAAGCTAGATGAAGATGGGGATTATAGCTTTGGCCAAGGTCAAAATAATTTCCATATAAATACACCTGAGGGTGTAGCGCAGGCAGTTATGACGCGTCTTAAGTTTTGGGTGAGTGAATGGTTTGCTGATACCTCAGATGGTACGGGGTGGACAACAGACGTTTTAGGAAAATTTACCGACCACCTATTTGAGCTCATGATTCGCCAGCGCATTTTAGGCACACCAGGTGTACTCAGAATTGATTCATTTAATAGTCAATTTGATGGCGATACACGTAAGTTATCCATTCAATCGAGTATCACCACAATTTACGGTTCAGCCAATTTACAAGGGGAGATTTAAAGATGGCATTAACTAGCATAGCCCCTGTAATTAATCAGTATGGTGCTACAGCGGCAACTTATAGTGAAGTAGTTGAGTATCTCAAGGAAAAGTACCGAGAGATTTATGGCCAAGATGTTTATTTGGAAAATGATAGTCAAGACGGTCAGTGGATTGGTGTTATCGCACGTGCAATTGCTGACTGTAATGCTGAAGTTATTAATGCTTATAACTCCATGTCGCCGAGTACAGCCGATACTGATGCGCTATCCCGGAATGTAAAAATTAACGGTATTCGTCGTGCAGTGGCTACACAATCAAGTGTTTCAGTGGTGTTAGTCGGTGTTGCTGGCACAATTATTAATAATGGTATTGTGAGCGACAAAAATAATAATCGTTGGTTATTGCCGGCTCAAATTATTATTCCATCTGCAGGCGAAATAGTTACTACGGCTACAGCTGAAAAGCCTGGTGCGATTTTAGCTTTACCATACTCAGTTACAACCATTTCTAAGCCTATGCGTGGTTGGCACTCAGTTAATAATCCTCAGGCTTCTACTCTTGGTGCACCAGTCGAAAGCAATACTAAATTACGTCAACGGCAAGCATTATCAACAGCTATTCCTTCACGGTCATACACGGAGGGGATTTTAGGAGCGCTTTTTAGCCTTGATGGCGTAAGCCGATGCAAGGTATATGAAAATAAAAAGCCTTTCGTAGACCCACTGGGCTTGCCGCCAAATTCTTTAGCCGTTGTGGTAGCTGGTGGTGATGATCAACTGATTGCTGAGACGATTCGAGTAAAGAAGGCACCCGGTTGTGATCTATATGGAAATACAACTGTGATTCGTCCAACGGTTTATGGTGATCCTGTATCAATTGAATACTGGCGTCCAAATCAAGTAGTAGTTGGTTTGAAGTTAGATTTAAGAACAACAACAGATTACACAGTTGATATTGGCGAACAGATCAAATTTGCGATCGCTGATTATGTAAACCAACTCGATATTGGCGACCGAATAAGTCTTAATAAGCTTTATGTGCCAGCTGGTTTGTATGGTGCTTTAGAGGCAAGAACATATGAACTAGACAGCATTCAATTAATTATTAATGGATCCCCAATAATAGGTGATTACACATTGGCATTTAATGAAGTCGCTTTTTGTGATTCTGATGATATTGAAATTAGTGTAACCGGAGGTGCTTGATGCAGACAGAGGATTACCTAAATTTAATTATCAACCAACACAGAACTAAACCCAAGTTTAAGAACACAGTACAAGTGTCAATGGAGCCAATACTTGATTGTATGAATGCTCTTAAAACACTTCATGAAAAATTTGATTTAGATACAGCATCAGGTGACCAGCTAACAATATTGGCCGAGTGGGTAGGAGCACCTACAGTCGTTCCAAACACGGTCCCGCTGCCTTTCTTTGGGTTCTCTGATCAACCTGAATCATTAACATTTGGCGAGACTGATAATTCTGAAATTGGTGGTTTTTTCCGTGAATCAGGCATGAATAGTTTCCGAGGTGAAACTATCTCACCTCAAAAGTTACCCAATGTAGTTAAAGCTAAGATCCTACTTAACAATTGTGATTGCACCCTGGATGACGCATTTGAAATTTGCAAGTTATTAACTGATGTACCTTTTAAGCTAAAGGACAATAGAGACATGACAGTAACCTTTGAATTTCTTGCAACTTTTCAACCCATAGATAAAGAACTAGTTCGCTTGTTGTTTCCTTTACCAAGCGGAGTTGAGTTAATTTTTTCGGATGAATTAATTGATGGATAAGTTAGAAGAATTTAGCCGGAACGGGCCGAAAAATACCGATGGACTAACTTTATTAAGTGGATTTCCATCTAATCAAAAACCTGCTCGTCAGTGGTTCAATTGGTTATTCAATTCTCTTACCAAGAAAATCAATGAAATCATTGATGATAAATTGGATAAAGATGCATCTGCTGTTTCTGCAGATAAATTAAAAACCGCTAGAAAAATTACTTTTACAGGCGTAGTAAAAGGAGAAAGTACATTTGATGGTTCACAAAATATAAGTATCGATACTACTTTTGAAGCTGCACTTGGCGTTAAAGCAATCGCTGTAATTCGCCTCAATGGTTCGTCTTATCAAATCGTCAAGAACTCTGGTTTTTCCTCCGTTTCAAATATTGGTGGAGGTCAAATTGAATTTACGCTCTCTACTGCTGCACCAGATACTGACTTTGGGATACTTTGTACAGGATCCAGCAACAATTCGGATGCGGTAAGCCTTCAGGAGCGTGCCGATTTTGTTCGTACTAAAACTAAGTTCCGCCTTATGGGGGCTTATGGCGGGGATAACACTCAAGGTCCGTATACACCTCAGCTTTGTACAGTAGTAGTCCTTTACTAACCTTATTTATTAATTTTACTAACCGCCTTCCGGCGGTTTTTTGTTGCGTGGAGACTTCTGATATGGCAACAAACTGGAATGCGGTATTAGCAAACGTTAATAATTCAGCAGATATTCTAGCTATTTTACGAAAAGTACTTTCTTTGCTTGAGTTAAAAGTTGATGAAACAACAGTTGATGAAGTATTAGCTCAACTTAATAAAATTGCTGAAGATGGACAAATTACTCTAGATGAAGCTATTGAAACTCTAACCTTTCTTGATCAGAAAATTGAAGAGCGAACTTCTGCTTTTAATGAAGCTATTGAAGCTGCCGCAGCTGCTGGTGCAGGGGCAAATGGTTGGACTGCTGATTTAGTAGCTTACGCAGGTGGTACCCAAAAGCAGTTTAACGATTCGCAAAATAATCTAAACCTGACAATTATTAACTATGTAAATCCTAAGATGTGGGGCGCAATCGGTGATGGGGTTGCTGATGATTCAAATGCTGTTGAATCATGCCGAAATTATATGATTGCCAATGCTGCAACATTTAATGATTTTTCTGATAGCAAATATCGACACACCAGAAATATTACTTTCACTGCTCCCAATCAAAAGCTCATTTTCAACGGAAATTGCGAATTTATTAGTGATGGCAACTATATAACTTTCGCAGGTACAAAAACACAAATTGGGTATATTTCAGCAGTAGCTTCGAAAAATAGCAAAACGATTACACTCAATCAGAATGTCTCTTTAAACCAAAATGACTTGATCGCTATTCACAATAGTCGCGTGTCTTCATTGTCGACACATCGAAGCTATTATTATGATGGGGAAATAAGAGAGGTTGAGTCGGTTTTAGACAATATCATAACTTTGAAAGCACAACTTGAATCTAGCTATCCAAGTGGTGTTGAGGATAAGGTATGGAAAATTGAACCGATAACCCTTGAAATTAATGGAATAACCTTTACTGGTAATGGAATTAGTGCAGTAAAAGTAAGTCTTGCTGTAAAAAGCTCCTTTAATTTTAATGCAAATAATCTGCAAAATAATGTTGGTTCACAAAATGCATTTTATATCGATCGTTGCTTTGATTGTCATGTGAAGGGTGGTAGATACATTAAGAAAGGTGTATCGGGCACAGGAACAGATTACGGCATTCTTGTCAGTAATAGCCAAGATATTCTCATTGAAGCTGATTATGCGTACGGCGGGCGACATGGTACTGCAGTGGGAGGTGACAATAATGATATGGCGGTACCATGTCGCAGAATTTACTTTGAAAAAATCGTAATTGAAAATGATCCTACCACAACTTTACATGCTGCTGATTTTCACGGGAATGCAATCGCTTGTTATTATAAAAACTGTGAGATTAAAGGCCGAGTTTCTTTAGCAGGTGACAGCTGTAAATCGATTGGAAATCGGATTACATCTCCTGCAGGTGAGATTCGATCGCCTATTCATTTAACAGAGGTTATTGGTGGTGATATTGGAAGTTTTGGAGATACTTTTCTTTCCACGGGCATTGCCACAACATTGATGATGTGGCAAACATCTACATTTCTTGAAAAATTAAGTAAGCCAGCTACTTTTTCTATAGTAGATCCGATAGTTGAAGCTAATGCTTCACTTATTGGGCTTATGTCAATTCTTAATACTAACCAGCCATGTAAGTATGTTTTAGATGGTTTTGCTATTAATGGCGATGTTTCAACATTCAATCGATTAATTAGCTATACCACAGGTACATCTGCAATAAAGCCTGTATTTATTCAAATTACTCGCCCAAAAACTCAGTTAAGCGAAACAGTAGTCTTGCTGCAAGGTGATGTTGTTTTGCCTAATGTGGCTAAAAGTGTATTTAGCCAATCAGGTACTGACACGGTTAATAATAACGGTTCGTGGATTAAGCAGTCTGATGGTTCTATGATTTGTCGCCAACGCATTAATGTTACTGTTCCGATCAATACCACCTATGCAGGAGGTTATAAGTCGACAGATATCACTTGGACTTATCCTAAATCATTTGTTGGGGTGCCAACTATCATTGCCACTTCGCTTGATAATGCATGCGCTTCAATTAAAGTTTTAAATCCTACCTCATCATCAGCAACACTATTTGGCTTCGCTGCACAATCATTTGCAAGTGCTGGTGTAGTTATTGATGTAACCGCAATTGGTCGTCACCTAACATAATGGAGAATCAGATGTACTACACATCATATAAAACAGCGGGCTTTCCAATTTATATTGGAAAATTAAAGGATGAGCAGGAAGGAAGAGCATTTATTATCTATAAATGTTTGGATGGGCTTCTTGTTGGCGAAGAAAATTATCTTTATGACGAAGCTAATAATGTACTTCGTTGGGAAGGGTTGCAAGCACCAGAGTATGAACGTGAAATTATAGGTTTCGCAGATTCCGAAGAAGAAGCATTCGAGATAGGTACTTCACAATAAATTTTAATTGAACAACTTAAGCCTTAAGCCTAAAAGCTAGGGCTTTTTTATTATCTAAACTCTGGAGAGATTATTAATGGAACCAGTTTCCACAAGCGGTTTAACAGCACTTTTAAAATTTTATGGGACAGCAATTATGATTACACTTGCAATCGCACTGGTTGCAATGGTTGTGATGATGACACGGATGCCACGTTCACCTAGAGAGTGGGCTGTTGGTATGATTTGTACGGTTGTATCGAGTTTGGCGGGTGGCTCATTCATAATTGTGAAGTGGGGGCTTCATGAGTGGGTTACAGATATATGGGGAATGACTGCATTAGGTGGATTTTTCTTTGTTTGTGGATTGCCCGGATGGGCTCTAGTCCGATGGATCTTTAACTTCATTGATAAACAGGAAGGTAAGACCATTATCGAAGTTATCCAAGAAGTAAAGAAAGCCAAAAAAGACATAGAAAACAGTTAATGCCGCCTTCGGGCGGTTTTTTACATCTAAAGGAAATTGAAATGAATATTGAACAATATCTTAATGATTTGATTAAGCGTGAAGGTGGGTATGTAAATAATCCAGCAGATCGAGGGGGGGCAACCAAATACGGTATTACTGAGGCAGTAGCACGTACTAACGGTTTTAAGGGCAACATGAAAGACTTACCTCTTGAAGTGGCCAAGTCAATTTATCGCAAACAATACTGGACAGCTCCGCGTTTTGATCAAGTGAATACAATCAGCTCAGCAGTAGCTGAAGAGCTCTTAGATACAGGTGTTAACTGTGGTACCGGCTTTGCAAAGCCACTTTTACAACGTGCTTTGAATTTGCTCAACAACCAAGGCAAAGCAGGATGGCCAGATCTATCAGTAGATGGGATTTATGGCCCAGCGACATTAAATGCACTTAAAACTTATTTGGCCAAGCGTGGTAAAGATGGGGAGAAAGTGTTGGTGCGAGTTCTTAATATCATGCAAGGCCAACGTTACATTGAAATCTGTGAACGCAATCCTTCGCAAAAACAGTTTTTCTATGGCTGGATTGCGAACCGGATTTCGTTTTGACTATTCTTGTTTTGTGGAGCATCTTGAAAAATAAGATGCTCCATCTCATACCATTAATATTGATATTTCACTATAAATTTGATTTTTAATTTCTTTAAAACAAACCATATTGAGAATTTATTTTACTTAATTGCTGATTTCACTTCTTGAACAGCTTTAGAAATCTCAGATAACTTAGAAGTAATTAAACTAACATTGTTTATATCTGAAGGAACTTCACCAATTGGGTTTGGTCCCCTAAAATACCTATCTGCTAATTTAATTTTCAATTCATCAATTTTACTTTTTTCTTCTAATTCAGAACAATAATCTGAAAGGGCATGTATTTCTAAATAAGAAATTTTACAGTAGTGAGCATGGTTTACTAATCGAGTCCTTTCCTTAATTATAAAGGTAAGGAAGCCGGTTATGATTAGTATTAAGGAAATATAAAAATAATAAAAGTGGTTATCACTAGGAAATTTATATTTATCTAATACGGCAGAATTATAGATAAAATAGATTAAAAAACAAATAAGTGTTAGAAAAGTAGAAATGATAACAACAGTATATATACGAATCATACATTTTAATGCTTCAGACTCAGTTTTAAATATTTCCCCCAATTTTTTATTGCTATTTTTACCTGTTTCAGCTCTTACCTCAATTAATTTATCTTGAGCTGTTGAAATTTTTTCATTTAATTGTTCCAATTCAATATTTTTCTTTAATTCTTTAAAGTATTGATAACAATCATTAATTATGTCAGGGTCTTGGGTGGAACTAGCATAAAGAGTATTATGCACTTGAATTAAATTCCGTGCACATTCTTCTAAATTTTCTGAGGGAATTTTTTTTAAAAAATTTGTGAGATCTAAGTCATCAACGATATTAATTTTTTCACTTATATCGGACAATAAATTTTTTAAGTCGTTAATTGTTATCTCAGGGCTAAAATTAAATTTTTCTAGTTTTAAATTTGGTAGTTTTTCTAAATAATCAATTGTTTTATTTAATTTATCTAAAGTGGTGTCGTGAAACCAAAAATCCCTTATATCTAAAGTGATTAAAGGACTCATAGCTTCTTTTAATTTGAGATTTAATATATTTAATAAATCTTCATCAAAGAAGATACTATATTTTTCAAATTGAGTTTTAAATTCACGAAATTTTAGTGCTGCATCATAAGGTCTATCTGTTATGATTCCTTTCGATACAAAATAGTCAAATATCTTAACTTCATCTAAGTGAAATTCAATTGAAGATAATGATGCTTTTATTTCTGCTCTAGAGTCCATTTTATTTAGTCTTGATTATTTAATCTGATTAAAAACATTTATTTTTCAATAGTCAATAACTCATCCCACCGAAATGGATTTCTACTCAATTTATCTCTCGACATCGACCAGTTTCGACTAGGAACAAAACAAGGTCCGACACTAATTTTTTTCTTTCCAAACTTACTATGGATACTATCCATAGCCTGCATTAAACATTCCTTTTTCTCTATGTGTGCAAAGTCAGTTAAGAGGTCATATGTATGGCCAGATTTTGGCTCAAGACCTGTCAGCACAACTCCGCATTTTTTATATTTAATACCTGCTTTGTAGATATCATTCAACATCCTTGTTGCCGCTCTAACAAAATCTACAGCGCAGTCAGTCGGTTCTGAAAAAGAGCCTGTAATAGATTTATTGTAAAACGGCACATTTGGATCAAAAGGGTTTGACTGTACAAAAGCAATCATACAACCGCATAGTAGACCTTCATCACGCAATCTCTTACAAGCATCTTGCGCATACATCGAGATAGCTTCTTTTAGATCCGTTAATTCAGTAACGCGACCACTGAAAGACCTAGAGGCAACAATCTGCTTTTTTGACGGAGGAGTGTGCTCGATCTCAATGCATGAGATGCCTTGCAATTCGTAAATGGTTCTTGCCATCACAATTGAAAACATTTTCTGCATCTCTCGAGGTTCTGCACAGGCCAGATCTAAAACAGTATTAATGCCTATTGATTGCAATTTCTTTGAGTGTTTACGGCCAACCCCCCAGACCTCACTTACATCAATATGCGCGAAGTAATATTCTTTGTTGCACGGATCCATATTTACGAGATCGCACACACTGTTAAAGCCAGCATTCTTTTTAGCAATGTGATTAGCAATCTTCGATTCTGTTTTGCTTCTACCGATACCGACGCAAACTGGTAAACCAAGCCATTTCCATATTTGTTGTCGCATTTGCTGACCGACTTTTTCTAAATCAAAGTTTTTTTCATAAGCAGAGAAGTCAACGAAGCATTCATCGATTGAGTATGGTTCAACTTCTTCATCAGTTACGTACGAACTCAGAATCTTATGAAAACGCCTCGACATTTCTGCATACATTGCATAGTTGCTTGAAAGTACGATTACGTTATGTTGCTGAACAATATCTTTAATTTGGAATAACGGCACACCCATTTTTATATTTAGGGATTTCGACTCATTGCTGCGTGCCACGGCGCACCCATCGTTGTTACTGAGCACAATCACAGGTTTATTGTTCAAACTTGGGTCAAAGACTCTCTCACATGAAACGTACATGTTATTTACATCGATGAGAAAGAAGACTTTGTTCTCATGTTTCATGACTAATTTCTTATCATTTTGATGATACAGGTGACAACGCCCCAGATAAGTAGTTCTTGGCCTTCTTGTAGATAGATATTTTTATATTCTGGATTTTCGGCTTTGAGCCATTTTCTAGACTCTTCAATCATTAAGCGCTTAACCGTAAAATCATTATCAATTAGTGCCACGACAATATCGCCGTGTTTAGCATCTAAGCTACGATCGACAATGAGCTCGTCATCAATGTCGATGCCAGCGTTGAGCATTGAGAGTGATGCGACTTTGACAATGAATGTTGCAGTTTCATTTTTTATTAAGTGCTCATTCAGATCCAGCGCTTTATCAATGTAGTCCTGAGCTGGGGAGGGGAAGCCTGCATTGATTTTTTCTAATGCATAGGGGATTAACATTTGAGTCGAGGGGATTACGAGCTTAATTGAGATAAGATCAGCTAAAACAATCGGTTGATTGAGATAGTGCTTTATCTCAATGATGGACGGTACAATATCGCTCATAGCATTCCCCTTAATTTGATTTCGTTACAAAATCAAATGATATGCTAGAGCTTGCTTTAAATTCAAATTAAAAAAATTGTGGATAAACAAAGGGAAGTCAAAACTTGACGTCGTAGATCATACCGTTGGTCAGAAAGTGAACATATAAAATTGAAAATTATTTAGCTTTTGTATCACTAAAAAAATTATTATAAAAAATACTATTGTTAATATGCGGTATATAGTGCATTTTTTATTAATAAGTTTTTTCTTTAAAGCATTTTGAAATTTTAATTATTGTAACACTAAATATTAATAAAATAGTCAACAAATAATTTTATTTTTATTTTTAATACCTTGTTTTTATTAAATTTTATTTAAAATAAAATGGAATTATATAATAATATTTATAATCTATTATATTTTTTTGTAGATAATAATTATTATAATTCTAGACAGATTAGTCTTTCGTGTATAGACCGATAATGTTTGAAAAAATGGGATTTTATTACGAAATATTTAGTTACAAATGCGTGGTTTTATCATTATAAAAAAGTTGGGTAGTATTGATTTGTATATTTTAATTCTTACATGGAATTTATTTTAATGAGAATTTTTTCATATTTATTAGTCATTACAGCAGCAATAATTTTTTATTTTAGTATAAAGTTTGGATTTGATTTAAAAACAGCCTTTTATACTTTATTTTTATTAGTGATGTGGACACTATGCTGTTATTTTTTATACAAATTTTACGATGATATGGGATATCCAAAAATCTGGTTTTATCTATTTTTTGGTATTTTATTAAGTTTCTGTTTTTATCCTATTTTGGGTTTTTATTCATTAAAACCAATAAGTTATGATTGGTTGGATTGGCTAGGGATTAGAGAGAGAAGTGTTAGTAATGAAGAAAATGAACAAAGGTGGTATGGGAAAAATTATGGTAAATTCGGAATAACTATAATATTTTCATTAGTCGCAATAATAATTCAACAGTTATTTGATAATGATGATTAATAATATTTAAAATAACTGTCGAAAATGGCAGTTATTTTTTTATAAGTATTTAGTCAGTATATTTTAATTTGTTTTTTGGTTGAGCTGTGAACTCATCGGCTGGTATATCAAGAAAAAACTCACTAGCTTCTTCATGTTTACAATGCAGCCAGTCATCCCGTAAATCTGGTGGAATAACAATAATTGAGCGCTTTTCATCATTGGGTGCGTGAAATTGCTTCATGAAAGGGTGATGATCAGAATTGATTGTGAGCATGCTCATTGATCTGATTGCTTCACCATTTAACTCTGCATACTCATAAATCCCAGCAATTGTAAAAGGCATTTCATCTTTGCGATAAATTCCCCACCATTCTGGCTTATCATTTATATACTTTGGCTCAAAGATTACATCAGCCGGTATTAAGCAAAACTGATTTCTCTTCCATGCATTCCTAAAACTTGGTTTAGTTGCCACAGTCTCAGTTCTGGCATTGTATGTATTCCTAACTTTCTTTAAATCTTCTACCCAAGGTGCTACCAATCCAAATCTTGCTAAGCGCCATTCCATTTGCTCTTTTTTTGAGAATAAGAGAGGGGCTTCATAATTTGGGTAAATGTGATCTTTATATTCAAATGTTGGCTCAAATAGATCCAACAGATGAATTCTATCTTTTGCGATTGGTTCGTAGTTTGAGCACATTACACAATTCCATGTTTATTATTTTAGTTAACAATAAATCAAATTTGATTTATTCAAAATGATAGAATTGCGACTTTCAGTAAGTTGCTGTGTGATTTCCGCACAGAAAACAGCCAGTCTACAAATTTTCTTAGTTTATTTGAAAATTTAATTTGTAGACTGATTTGTAGACTAATGAAATGCAATATGCGACATATCAGTACAAGCGGATGCAACCTTAATTATGTATAACCATTTGAAAATGCAAGATAAAGCAAACCAATGCAACCCTTAACAATCACAACCAAACTATCAGGATTCTACTTTTTTTACTATTCCATTGTTGGTACGTTCATGCCTTATTGGAATTTATATCTTCAAGATCAAGGGTTTAATTATCAAGAAATAGGTGTCTTATCATCAATTGCGATTGTAACTCGTTTTTTTGCGCCTTTAGTATGGGGATGGGTTGCCGACAAATCTGGTAAGCGAATGCTGTTAGTGCGGCTAGCAACTTGGATGGAATCATGTATATGGTTGGCTATTTTTATAGTGCCAAATACGTTTCAATCCATAGCTTTACTCATGCTTATTTTTAGCTTCTTCCAAAATGCTATTTTAGCTCAATTTGAAGGGGTTACTTTATTTTGGTTGGGTGATCAAAAAGCTAAACTTTATGGCAAAATTCGTAAGTGGGGATCTATTGGATTTATTGTCGGTGTTTTTGTTATTGGTGCGCTTCTGGAAATAGTACCTATTTCGATGCTTCCAATTTTATTATTAATTATTGCTTCATTGGCATTTATTTGGTCTTTTACCATTCGAGAACCAGATGGTGCACCTACCTCACAGAAAAAGTTAGAGTCTTTACTTCCTGTACTAAAGCGCCCGACAGTAGCTGCATTTTTCACAATTGAATTTATTTTACTTTTTTCACATGCACCTTTTTATAGTTTTTATAGTAACTTTCTAAAATCTTTGAATTTCAGTACGACTGAAATTGGATTTTTATGGGCAATGGGGGTTTTTGCTGAAATTTTTATGTTTTCAATTGCCTCAAAGATTTTTCAACGTTTTTCGTGGCGCAGTTTAGTCGTTGTGTGTTTGCTAGTGACGAGCATACGTTGGATGCTTGTTGCACTATTTTCACATTACTTTGTTGGTCAGCTTTTTGCACAATGTTTGCACGCTTTTAGTTTTGGTTTATTTCACTTAATTGCAATGAGAGTTATTTTTCAAAACTTCTCTGCTGGACAGCAAGGGCGTGGACAAGCTCTTTACAGTACCATGTGGGGACTCGGTGTAGCTTTTGGTAGTGTGCTGGCTGGGCATTTCTGGAAAATTCTTTCTGGTGAACTCATTTTTATGTGTGCCAGCGTGGTTGTACTGTTAGGTTTGTGCTTTGTAATGTGGCTTCCGAAACAAGTCGATTCTTCAGCTGCTTAAGCTTGAGATAATTTAAAACAAAGAGTTTATATTGAAAAAAGCAAGTAAATATTAAATTGTTTGATGACTTGTTGTGGCACGTTACAGTTGAAAAATATTGTTTTTATATGGTTATGGAACAGTGATTTTGTCAAAAAATATGCTAACTTAACTTCATGCGTTTAATGATTAATAAATCTATGAAAAATATTTATATTATTGGATTATTGTGGGCTTGTTCTGGTTTAGCTGTGGCAGAAACGGCTACTCAACAGCCAGCCGAACAACCCGTTCGGACTGCAAGTAATCCTAATGCTATACGTATTGTTACGCGTCCTGAAATTATGGGATTATGGGGAATGGAAATTCCAAATAATAAGAAATGTGTGGAATATTATAACTTCCGTAGTAGTAATGATGTAGTGATCAAAAGTGGTCAAGAGTGGTCATACGGTTTATATGAATATCAACCATCTGATGACCCTAAAGAGCAGTTAGCTGCTTTAGTGATGCAAATTAAATTTGATAATAATAAAGTAGATTGTTCGGGTCAGAAACAAGATCAAACAGGTGATGTTTCTCAGTATTTTGTACAGTGGAAAAATGACCATACTATCAACTTCTGTTCAACCGCTAAGGGTGAGCAGTGTTTTGCGACTTTACGTAGAGTCCTACCATAAACTAATGGATATAAAAAAAGCCTCTTACGTATAAGAGGCTTTTTTTATTATGCAGTTTCAGCTTTCTTCTTTTCTTCCAATTGCTTTAACAAGTGCTTTTCAAGGTAATGGATGTCCATTGCTTGAGAACAGAAGCTCTTATCTTGCAAAATGAGATCTTTATGCAGAGGAATGTTAGTTTTAATTCCTGTAAGGATCATTTCATCTAACGCTTGACGCATACGAGCAAGTGAAGTTTCACGGTCTTTACCATGAGAAATCAATTTAGCAATCATAGAGTCATAGTAAGGTGGAATGCTATATTCTGGGTAGATATGAGAATCTAAACGAATACCAGCACCGCCTGGCGCATAGAAACTTTCAATTTTACCTGGTGAAGGTAAGAAAGTTGTTGGATCTTCAGCATTGATACGACATTCGATTGCATGACCATTAACTTTGATATCTTCTTGTTGAAGCTCTAGTCCTAGGCCGCCTGCAATACGCAACTGTTGTTCAATAATATCAACACCAGTAACCATTTCAGTAACAGGGTGCTCTACCTGAACACGAGTGTTCATTTCGATAAAGAAGAATTCACCATCTTCAAATAGAAATTCAAACGTACCAGCGCCACGATATTGCATTAACTGACATGCATGAACACATGCTTCTAAGATATCAGCTCGAGCTTGCTCTGGTAGATTTGGAGCAGGTGCTTCTTCTAACACTTTTTGGTGACGACGTTGTAATGAACAGTCGCGGTCATATAAATGAATCGCATGGCCATTACCATCACCAAGAACTTGCACTTCAACATGGCGAGGTTTTTGTAAGAAGCGTTCCATGTAAACGGTATCGTCACCAAACCACATTTCTGCATCGCGCTGAGCTGCTTGAACTGATTCAAGTAGTGTATCTACACGCTCAACAATACGCATACCACGTCCACCGCCACCAGATGCCGCTTTAACAATAAGCGGGAAGCCGATTTCTTTAGCTTCTGTAAGGGCATTGTGGATGGTTACAGCATGGTCACAACCAGGTACAGTAGGTACACCAGCTTTTTTCATGGCAACAATCGCAGAAACTTTGTTCCCCATAAGGCGAATGTGTTCTGGACGTGGACCAATAAAAGTAAAACCTGAACTTTCTACAATTTCAGCAAATTCAGCATTTTCTGAAAGAAAACCGTAGCCGGGATGAATAGCATCGGCACCGGTAATTTCTGCAGCAGTAATAATTGCCGGGATATTTAAATAGCTATCACTACTTGCACCGGGACCAATACATACTGCTTCATCAACAAAACGTAAATGCATCAAATCTTTATCAGCATCTGAATAGATACCAACAGTCTTGATTCCTAATGTTTTGCAAGCCCGGGTAATTCGTAAAGCGATTTCACCACGGTTTGCAATTAAAACTTTTTGCAACATAGACGTCCCCGAGGTAATTACGCGCGATAACGGAATAAAGGTTGACCGAATTGGATTACATCGCCATTTTTCACTAAAATTTCTTCAACCACGCCACTTTGAGTTGCTTCAATTGGGTTCATGATTTTCATTGCTTCAATAATACCCAAAGTTTCACCAGCAGATACAGTTTGACCTACTTTAACAAATGGTGCTTCGCCTGGGCTTGGAGCAGCGTAGAACACACCAACCATTGGAGAAGTTTCAACTGCTCCGCGTGGTGTTTTTGCAACTGGTGCTGCTGCAACAGGAGCTGCCGGAAGTGCTACACCAGCCGCAGCAACGACTGGACTACGGCGAGTTAAAGCGATTGATTGATCACCTTCTTTAACTTCAATCGCTTGCAAGTCAGACTCAATCATTAAATCGATGAGTTTCTTAATTTTGCGGATATCCATGGGCGACTATTCCTAAACTAGTTTGGGTTAGATGGTTGAATTTTTTCAATAGCGTAATCGAGTGCAAAACTATAACCTTTTGCACCAAGACCACAGATCACGCCAATTGCTTTATCGGATAAATATGAATGATGTCTAAATGCTTCTCTTGCATGGACATTCGACAAATGTACTTCAATAAATGGAATGGCAACGCCGAGTAGGGCATCGCGTAGAGCAACGGAAGTATGGGTGAGGGCCGCAGGATTAATAATAATAAGTTTTACGCCTTCGGTTTGTGCCTGATGAATACGGTCAACAATGGCACCTTCCCAATTGCTTTGAAAAGTATCTAATGTAATTGATGCGTTTTGAGCTTGGATAACGAGTTGTTGGTTAATATCACCTAGGGTAAGATGACCATATACTTCTGGTTCGCGTTTTCCCAGCAAATTCAAATTCGGTCCATGAATCACCAAAATGGTCGAACTCATTCAGATTGCTCCAGCTCTAAAGTTGCAAATATTCTTTGCAAGATGTCTGCAAAGTTTGCTTATTATGGCATATGTTTCTACAATTTTTTTATAATTTGTTTTAATTGTCGCAGAAAGGGTATACCAAATTCGGCTTATATATTGTAAATTTTGCGATGATTTAGCAATGTTAAAAAATGACAAAATTTCAAGTAATTTAATGAAGCTCATTTTAAACTGAATTGACAAAAACAGTTCATGTATTTTGTGTAACGGCTGTAGAATTCTCTCCAATTACAAGTAGCTCATTCCATCGAGTTAGATAGTTTTTTGAACGGTGACATTGTTTCATATGCCAAGATGGACTACTGGAATGATAACCGACTTGTAGATAGTGACTGCCGAATCGATTACGAACTGTACTTAGTGTTTTCATGAGTTGTTGTCTTTGCTGAATTAACTCAAGAGGTTGCCATAAGTCATCAATGTGATGTTGACGGGCGTGCAAACCACAAAATAATACTCCAATCTTAATGTACTTTTTATTTTCTTTATATAAAACATCAATTTGTTGCATGGCTGCTTTAGTTAATATGCATAGGTCATCTGTTGCATACGTTAAACCTATCGCTTGAGAAGATGCTTTTTTATAAGGTGGTTTATCTATTTTTTCATAAAGCATGACCTGAATACAGGCACACAGCTGTTCTTGTTTCATTAAGCGCCGATGAGCACGATTGAGATGAAAGATAAGCGCTTGTTTAATAATCTCAATGCTGGATAAAGCTTGAGCAAAACTACGTGAAGCTAAAATTCGTTTTGTGACGATGGCAGGATCATCGAGTTGAATACAGGATTGGCCTTTTAGCTCACGAATGGTACGTGCCATAACTACAGAAAAAGCTTTTGCGAGATGGTGTTCATTGGCAAAAGTTAAGTCTAAGCATGAATAAATCTCATAGCTTCGTAATTGTTTGACCAATTGATAGCCAATTCCCCACACTTCTTTGACGGAAGTTTGTTGCATGAGGTCTTCAAGCAGTAGGGGATCTAAAGTAGTGAAATTACAAATTTTATTAAAGCTTGGAATCTTTTTAGCATAGTGATTGGCTAATTTAGCTTGAGTTTTTGAATATCCGATGCCAATACAACAAGGTAAGCTTAACCATTTTTCTAAGGTTTCTACGACTTTGACACAATAAGAATGAATATCTATAGATTGAAGGTAAGGGGTAAGGCGAATAAAGCATTCGTCAATCGAATAAGCTTCTAAATCATCGGATGAGAAGAATTCACCTAAAACCGAAAAAAAGCGACGAGACATCTCAGCATATAAAGTGTAGTTACTTGAATAGACGTGTACACCTGCTTGGAGAGCTTCTTTTTCAATTTGATACCATGGAATACCCATTTTGATACCCATATTTTTTGCTTCTTCACTACGTGATACAACACATCCATCGTTATTAGAAAGTACTACAACAGGCAGACCAATAAGTTTGGGGTTAAATAAGCGCTCACAACTGACATAACAGTTATTAATGTCTACAAGCGCGTAAATTTCTCGGTGTGAGATTTCCATTGTGACTTACCCCATTAAAAATATTGGTAAAACGACATATTGATATTATTTTCATAAACACGTTGATGTGGAGTGTTAGGTGAAAAAATTTGCATTTTGAATGTGTAACAAAATCAAGTTAACAAAATTTTTAGCAGAATACTAGGATGGTTCTGTGGGTTTAACTTAGGTTAACCATGGAAAAAATAAATAAGGCTTTAATATTTTTAATAAAAAAAGGAGATCCCATGGATCTCCTTTTTGTGAAACAGTCTAAGTTAGTTTTGATTACCACTTATGGCTATAAGAAACCTTCAGCGTTGCACCATTTGCCACTAAATGGCTAGTATTATTACCCGATCTTAATAATTGGCTATAAAGAGGATAGTACTTGCGGTTAAACATGTTCTCTAAACCAATTGTGACAGTATCTTTTTTGTTAAGCGCAAAGCTACTGATTAAATCTGCTGTTGTATAAGTTTTTACATCGTAGCGTCCAAAACTATTTACACCGTTCAAGCGATAATCTTCTGAACCGAAGTAAGTAGCTTGCAGACGGTTGGTCCAAGTTTCAGTTGGACTATAAGAAACGTAAGCTGTGAGTTTTAATGGTGGAATACGGAAGCCTGTCATGTCTTGTTCAGTACCGTTTTGCGGTTTTTCACGACCTTTCATCCACGTAACGCTACCACCCGTTCCCCAAACATTAGCATCGTCAAGATAGTCAACAGTTGCTTCCACACCAGTAACTTTTTCTTTGGTTCTAGTCATATCCAAACTATTACTTACTGGTTGCACTGCACCAAGGTCAGAAGTAGAGTGGAATACAGCTAAACTTGAAGAGAAGTTATTAAAGTTTCCTTTCCAACCCAACTCATAGTTATCAACTTTTACAGGTTCTAAAAATGATGAGCCAAGATTAAAACCTGTGCTGGCATTACGAATGACTACACCAACATCAGGTAATTGAAAACCTTGATTAAACGATGCATAAATCGAGTGTTGGTCATTTGGAGAGAAAGTCACGTTAGCATTGTACAACCATGCATCAGCTTTCACTTTTCCACCCTGAACTGTGTAAGGGTCGGGTTTACCTAATTGTGATAATGGAACAAAACTATCAATTTGGGCGTAGCTATCTTCATAGCGTGTACCAGCTTCTGCTGACCATTGATCATTAAAGCGGTGCTTTAACTGTACAAAGCCACCCACACTTTGTGTGGTAAGTTCAGGTAAATAAATAAGCTTGCCAGTTTTTACAAACTCTAAGCCACCAGATTGATCATAAATATCAGGATCGAAAATATCTAGAGGCATTTCGCTTTTTTCACGGCTGAAGTCACCACCCCAAACCAATGATGTGTCGCCTAAAAATTCAAGTGGTGTAGTAACAGTTAAACGGCTACCGAGTACGTTATTTTCTTGAGATACCTGATCCACTTGTCCACCACGTGGGCTGACTTTATCTGGGGCAACACGTGCGTCAAATGGTGAAAAACGAGTAAAGAAGTCGCGGTAATAAATTTGGGCATCAACCTTATTACCAAAAAAGTCTTTATGGTTATAAGTCAAATTGTAGATTTGGTTTTCGTTTTTCGTCTGATCTTTGAGCTTTAAGCCTTTAATTGCTTTTGCCGGTACAGTTCCAGCAGGGGCATTCTTAACGCTTGTGTCAGATGCATAATCTGAGTCTTGCTCGGCATTATAGTAGTTTGCAGCAAACTGTAGGTATTGGTTGTCATCAATATGGTAACCCAGTTTACCACCTACGCTGTAAGCATCAGCATCATATAAATCACCCTGACTTGGTTCCGGTGCAACACGGTCACCACTTGCATCGTATGGGCTACCAATACGTTGATAACCAAAGTCGAGCGCATAATCAAATGCATTAAAGCTGCCTGTGAAATATTGGTGAATATCTCCACCCAAAGCATCAGAACGGAAATTCGTTAAAGGTGTTTGAAGTCCAACCACGGTTTTTGCGGTAGGTTCACCACCCGCAGCTTTTGTCGTAATTGAAATAATTCCACCCGCAGCACCACCGCCATAAATAGCATTACTGCCGCGAATCACTTCAATATTCGCAATACTTTCAGGATCAATTGCTGAAAGTCCACGTGATGTATCGCGTGTAAGGTTCATCGGCACGCCATCGACCAAGATCAGGGCATTACGACCACGTAAGGTTTGACCATAATCGGTAATGGTTCGGCTTGAGTCCGATAGGCCTGGTACGGCTTTCGCTAAAACGGTTGCAATACTGCCAGATGAACCATTTCTTAAAAGTTCAATTTGTTTTTCATCTAACTTGGTGACTTGTTTGGCAGAGGTAGAGAGTTCATCTGCCCGTGAAGCAGTGATCGTAATTGTAGGAAGTGATTCAGGTTTCTTTTCTGTTTCTGTGGTTTCAGCAGGTGAAGCTGCAAATGCTGAGTTTGAAAGGAAAATAGCTCCACCAAGTGAAAGAAGTGGAATGATATTTTTAACTTCAGACTTTCTTGTAAAAAGTTTATTACTTTTTATGTTATTTCCCATTATCTCGCCCTGAGAGTGATTTTAAATTGAGCGAATTATAAATGAGAATCATTGTAATTAACAATATTATTAATTGCTTTAAAATAATATATTTGAAATTTATTCAATGAATTAGGGGAATGGGAATTTATTCCCCTAAAAAGGTGTGAACAGTTATGAGTTGTCCTTAAAGGTATTTAGATGGTTTTGATGGGCACGGCGAATAATGCTGCGGTCATCACCGAGTACAAAAAGCTGAACGGATTGTTGTTTCCATGCAGCAATATCTTCAGGTTGGCGGGGAATAGCACAGAAATGCTTTTGACTATTTTTAGTCTTTATATACATCTCTTGAACCTTTTCTTTCAGTTTTGGATGGCTGGTTTGCCAAGGTATTCCCATCGATTGGGAAAGATCAGCAGCGCCTTCAAGAATAATATCGATGCCTTCAACTTTTAAAATTTCATCAAGTTGTTCTAGTCCTTCTAAGCTTTCAATCATAGCAATGACAACAGTCTCGTTTGCTGCCTGTTGAACAAAACTCGCTAAATCATCAATACCGTATCGATTTAACCTTGTCGAATTCAGCCCTCTTTGTCCAAGCGGCATATAGTGACAATAGTTCACCGCCTCTTGTGCCTGCTTCGCATTTTCAATACGTGGAAACACAATGCCCGTTACCCCTGCATCGAGCAGAGGTAGTACGAGGTGGTTCGCGTTTAAAGGCACTCTTACAAACACATCAAGGCTCATAGCTCTAGCGGCTAAAATCATGGTCTCGACTTGAGACGTACTAAATAAAGTATGTTCCAAGTCGATAATAATAAAGTCATAGCCCGCAAGTGCCAGTTGTTCAACATTAATCGGAGAAGCTACGGAACAAAATATTCCGTAGAGCGTCTCGCCGTGTGCTATTCGTTTCTTAAAAGAAATCGAATATTTATTCATATTCAATTTCCTTAATAAGACTAAGCGGGTTTGGTGTGGTTTGTACTCTTAGGCGAATTTCTGGAAGGAAACGGCGGCTTGCAAGCTGTTCAATGTCGATAGTGTCATCTGTAAAGTTAAATAATTCATATCGTTCGCTAAATTCTGGGTGAGCTTCTTTATGTTGATTGATGATGGTTCTTAACATAGTCCAGAATTTGATTTCATCGAAGTCATAATGTTCATTTAAGAAAATCGCTAACTCAGCCAGATTTACAAACCACAGCGCATCTTGAGTAAAGTCTCTTAACTCATTTGGAGAATGGGTTTCCAAGAAAGAGTTCGGATTAATTTTGGCATGTTCTTTCGGCGCATCTTGCAAGTTAGGTAAAAGGTCGGGCTCGCGCAACAGATGGCGGCTAAAACGAATGCCATCATGGAAATCTTTCAAAGCAGCTTTAACGGGTAAGCCATTTTTATGAATGAGCACCATGTTTTGTGCATGTGACTCTAAAGCAAGGCCGTGGCACCATAAAATATGCATGATCGGTAAATAAGCATTGGTGAGTAACTTTTCTAACCAGAACTCAATCCCGTACTCTTGAATCCACTCATCAATTAAAGGTTTTTGGTCTGTATCGAGTTGCATTAGACCGGTTACTGGCGTTGCTGATTCACCTTCTTTTAAGTAACTGTAAATACTTTCGCGCCAAATGCAGGCGAGTGCGCCGTATTGAACTGGAAGAGCAATCGACTGGTTAACTGAAAGACCGCCAATCTCTCTTAAAATAACAGGCTTACGTTGTTTTTCTAAAATATGGTCTTGCTCAACAATGTTATAAAGCCAGTCACTCATTTTTGCAGCATTTTGAACGGTATGCGGTGCCAATACACGAGAGGTAGAAGTATTGACCAAGTTCATTGCCAATTTGAGAGAAAGCGCCGAGATATCACTAATATTTGATAAGGTTCGAATTGACTGCTGTGGTAAATAAGTTGGGCCTTCAATATCTAACGGAATGATCAGTTGGTTGCTAATTGCATCTTGATAATATAATTCAATAATTTTATCCCACTGCCACGGGTGAATTGGGGTGAGAATATAATCTTTAAAATCTACATTTTGCTCTTTCAATTGATCATTAATAGTTTGTAAATCTTTTTCTGAAAAATGCTGTTTATAAAGCTGCTCTAAATTAATGGTTTCACTTAAAACCAGTTTGCATAAACTGTTATGAGTCGCGACCCATTGAACCGTAAAACCTTCAGAAAGCTCTGGTGCATATTTCTGGTTTTCTTTTAAATCGAAGCCAATACGAGACTTAAAACTTGGGTGATATAAATGCGCATTGGTAATTCGCGCTTCTTGTTCTAGGTAAGGCAAAGTTCTTAATGGTTGAGCAGGCGCTTGGCTTAAAGTTTGCGCATGTTTAACGTAAGTTAAATTGAGTTCATCATTAAAGTTTTGCCATTTAACTGGGTCTGCTTCAATAATATTTTTTAGATCGGCAAGTAGCGTTTTTAAGTTAGGGCGAGTTTCAGTGTCTAAAGTAATATCAGAACGAACTAAGCTTGAAGGATCTAACTTAATTCGTTTAAAACTAAAATGTCGTTTGGCCGCGCAGGTATAAAAAATAGTATCGGAAATATAAAACTTGATTTGACCTTTAGAAAACTCGTATTTAAAGGTATTTTCAAAAATAAGCGCTTCTAATAATTGGCCCATCACGCGATTTTCCGCGTGGGTTTTATAATTGGTTTGTTGTGTTGGTTGAAGAGAGCAAAGTGCCTCTGCGCCGCGATATTTATAAATAGGGTTTTCAACTTCAATCCAGATTGGATTGCCACCACTGTGGTAGAGCGTATTTAACATATTTGCCTTGATTGGTAATGTGAGTGAATTAATTAATAAATCGCGGTACTGCTGACCTTTGGCGCTAAAGTTTTCTTGTGTGAGCGTAAGACGGGTGGCTTGCCAAAGTTCAGATTCTTCAATGACCGTAACTCGTGCAATTGCACTGATGAGGTGAGCAATGTGATTGATCACGAGATAATATTTTAAAAACGTCCATGCATCTTTTTGAGAGAACCAAACGGTACTATCTTCAGAAATAGATGAGTCGTCTTCTATCATTTCTGGAACAATACTAATGCCTTCCATGTCTCGAAGAATAAGACGGTGTGGATAGCCATTTTTAAATTCCATTAAGCTATTTTGCATGTGCGCTTCTACGCTAATGCCTTTGTTTGCAAACAGCTCAACTAATGGAATAAGTGAAACTTTAACGTACTGTTTCCACCAAAAAGTAATGAAGTCTTTCGCATCGTTCGATTGCAAATTTTGATTCGGTGCCGCTTGCTGAATAAAGCTTAAAAGTGGGATTTCATGGTTTTCGTTTTCTTCAACCAAGCCGCCGAGCATTCGGGTATTTTCTAATACCTCTGGCGGAAGTCCCGCTCTATAAATAATGCCAAATGAACTTTCAAGCTCAGGTATTTTGACTGTTTTCGCCTCTAACTCTGGCAGAATCACAAGGTCTGGATATTGCTCATTAATCTTGTGATTGATAATAATTTTGCTCGCATCAATCGCGCGTTCCATCTCATCCATTGGGTTATTACGAATGAAACTGGTAATACGTACATCAATAGAGAGTTTTAAGAATAGGTTCAATTGAGGTAACCACACTGTACGAACGGATGAAGTTGGCCATACGGTTTGGCCTAATGCACCTAGATAGATTACATCTTGGCTGTCTAAATGTTTCTTTAACGATGGATGTTGAAGTAAGAAATTGGCTTGCCAAGGATGGGTTGGCATAAGCTCATAGTTTGCGAAGTTTTCTTGCAAACGCTCTTTTGCGGTTTCTAAAACTTCATCTTCAATATGGTAAGAAGGCTGTTCTTCACTTACCAGCTTTTGAATTAGAGAAGAATGAACCGCGAAGTAGTGAAGTTGGAAACTGGCGCCTAGCTCAGGGCTATATTTTTTCATGTCTTCTTTAGAAAAACCTAAGTTGGCTTTAGAAGTCACATGAAAAGGATGCCCATATAACATGCCTTGTTCAGTTGCTTGAAAACCGCTTAACGCTTTAGTTGCTGATTGGGAAGGCTTATTTTCTAAAAAGAATTTTGTATTCTCGATACTATTAGCAATATCAAAATACAGGTTCTTATTTTGATTTTTATCTTTAAATAAGCTATTCAGCTCATCTGTAATCAGCTTCACTAAATTTTTAGGGTCGGTAAGCGAGTCAAATGTATTGTTGCTTAAGTTTTGTAGGCTAAAACCACGTTGATATCTATGATAACCAGTGGTGGATAGATGCTGAACTGCGCCATAAACAGTCGTGTTAGATGCATTAAACGTATAAGCAAAATACAGGGTATCTGGTTGCTCCGCATACAGTGTGAATAAAGGAGAGTCTTGAGCTGGGATAATGCGTTCTTCAAGATTCACTTTAAGTTCACGAAAGAAAGTATTCAGGTACTGTTCGAAAAGTTTATAAGACCATGCATCTGTTGTAATAATTGAGTTCATTCTTGTGCCTCTTCTAAAATTGTATCCATTAAGAATCTGTTTAAAATCACTACTAATCCCGCACCGATAAAAAATAGTGAAGTGCAGATTAATGCAGCGGTGATATTGAAAAATGAGTAGGTGAGCGTGATGGTGATTGGGCCAATAAGTTGTCCTAAGACAAAGGCACTGTTAGAAATACCAATCACTTTTCCTTGGCTTTGAGCGCCGGCTTTTAGAGAAATTGTGTGCAAGATCGAAGGAATAAGGGCTGCAAAGCAAAAGCCTTGTATGAGTCGTAATACAAGAACTAGCCAAATATTCGAAACCCAGATCAATGCGAAAATCGTGATACCGCAAATTAAAGATGCGTAAATGAAGTTATTAAAAGAATCTCCTTTATCATCATTTCTTTTTCCCCAATAGGTTGCAGCAATAAAGGCTGCTCCCCATGAAAGCGCATGAATTGTTCCAGTTAAACTTGCAGCGGATAATGATGAATGAGTGCTTTGGCTTATTTCGCTAATGTATAAAACGAAGCAAGACACCAAACCAAAGCCACCGGCTTGAACCAAAATGCCCGCGCTTAACCATGAAAAAATTGTTCTATCAAATAAAGCTGGAAGCTTAGATTTCTCTTTGGTTTTTGGCGCCTCGGTTTTAACGGGCTTGGTTAGTACAAATGACGCGATCACAATGAGTGTCATCACAACAAAAGCTGTCGCGTTGAGTAATACTTCAACCCGCCATTGATCCATAAATATCCCGCCGAGTACGGGACCACATAAGCAAGCTAGCGCGACACTACTTTGCAGTTGTCCAAAAGCGGCGCCTCGTTGTTGCTCATTGGAAAGATATGAAACATAGGCATTTAAAATCACGGAAAGACCACAAAAACCAAGTAAAATTCGCGCGAAAATAAATAGGTATAAATGCTGGGCGCTCGCCATGAGCAGTATTGAAATACAGAAGCCAGCCAAAGAAAGTAACAAGGCTTTTTTATGGCCGAATGTGTCGGATAGGTGTCCCACAATCGGTGCGGTAAATAAACTGCCAATGGCGGGAGCCGCGAGTGCTAAACCTGCCCAGATAGTGGGAGCACTCATATGCGCCGTCAGTTTTTCCATATAAAGCGGCATGATCGGAATAAGCACCATGAGCCCGAAAGTGGAAAAAAACTGACAGAGCAAAATAATGAAATGATCTAGGCGAGATGAGCGCATGATTTAAATATCCATGGTCTCATAGCTAGAAACAGACAAGCTCTGATAAGGGTTGGGTGTGGTCCCGATTTTACTTGGCATGCCTGTTGAGTCACTTTCTTGCGCGAGTAAAGGGGTAAGTAGCTGTTTGAATGGCCAAGTCTTATTGTCAAAAAGATAAGTTTGAATTTGTGATTTTGTTTGCTCTGAAATCGGTTGGGTTTCTACAAAATCTTGAATAATGTCTTGAACCATTTCCCAAAAATCGCTTTCTGTACGATCTGTATATTTCAGAGTAGCTAGAGCAATCGGGTAGAGGTTAATTTGAATCCCTAAGGTAATGAAGTAGTTAAATAAGTCCTCATTTTTAGTAAAGATAAGATTGTTCGGTGTACTGGTATCAATGGTATAGATCGGAGGTGTAAAACCGCTTTCTTCAATGGCTGTGGTACATATTCTTAAGGTATCGTGGTCACGTAAAATAAAGCATTTAAACTTATTATTTTCATAACACACCATCGTGTTTTGCCCGTGGCATTCCGGCATGATTCCTTTTGCCCAAAGCGTTAAGAATGTTTGAATAAAATGAACACTTAAGTCTTTTAATAATGTCCATTTGTCGCCTTCAATGCCTAATGTTTCCCAAGGGTCAACATAAGTACAGCTTAAAGCTGACATGGTAATAGGTGTAACGTTTTTGTCTTGGCAAAAATCGGGTAAATGTCTGACTTGGCAACCGATTACACCTAAATTTTTTACAATCGGCTCTTGTTTACCGAGTACCCACCAATGCGTTTCATTACTCAAAAAGAGGCGATTTTTTAATAAAGAAGTTTCATTAATGACTTCATTTAAAAAATCATAAGCCGTATGTCCATTCATTAAATAACGACCTGGCATAGAGCGGATTGCACCTAATGTTTTGGCATTGGTTGAGAGTTTTAAATGCAGAGTAGGGTTTGCGTTGTGAATAAGCGTTCTTAAAGAAGAAGTCGGTAAACCAATTGTGGTGACATGGTTTAGGTCAATAGCGCCGTACTTATTTTCATCAAACTTTAAATAGCGATGTTGAGTCTCTAACAAAGGCAGGGCTAAGTAATCATCTGAAAGCTTCGCTATTTTTTCAGTAATATGCTTGTTCTCAGCTTCGGATAACAGAAGCTCTTTATGAGGAATCGACTCCATATTATTGATCACGTCATCTTTCTTAAAAGCCCACCAATACACCTCAATTTCTTTTTGAGTTGTGAGTGGTGCAAGTTCACCTTTTGAGTGAGCGAACGGATGAAATGGACGATCAGCTACTAGCGAGAGCAATTCACTAGTAACTAAAGGCGATGAAAATGAAAGTGCTGACTGTAAAATTTGAGGGATTTTTTCAGCCGTTACTAAGTTGTCGAGCCAATAATCAATCGCTTTTTGATGGTGTGGTGACGGCCACCAATTTGCTTGGGTTAAATAGCTAAAAACTTCAGAAATCGAAATTTTAGATGTGGTATTGCTCAACAGGTTATGAAGCAAAACTTCGGGTTGGGTAACATAGAAAGGATTTACACCATCTACTTTTAAACAATTGAAATAGAGTTCCAACTCATCATTGAGAGTAATTGCCAGATAAGGCTTTTTATAGGAAATATGATCTTTAAAATCTCCATAATTCTCCATGTAGAGTGCATCTATCGTTTTTTGTAGTTGTGCTGTGTAAATCCGATCTAACATTTTATTTATTCCTATTCTTATAAAAGCGGTAGAACCGTACCAACGTTTTGTTCTTGTGCGGCATTGAAGAACCACTTAGCGCAGACAATGTCATCAATCGCCATGCCCATTGGGTTGAGCAAAATAATTTCATCTTCGTGTTCGCGACCGTTTTTATGACCAATAATGATGTCACCAAGTTCAGCATGTAGTTTTTCACGGCTGAATAAGCCATCTTCAACGAGTACGTTGATGACTTTCTTTTCGCGGTTTGATTGGTCCCAGTCATCTACAATCACTTTGTCCACTTTTAAGAAGACTTCAGGCTCGATGTCCATAATTGAAATATTTGAAACAAAGCAGCCTTTTTTAAGCCACTCAAACGGAATGTAAGGTTTATCTGAAACTGTGCAGGTAATGAGGACATCAGCTTGCTGAATCGCAGACTTGGCGCTGTCATGAATTTCAATTTCTAAATGTGGATATTCGGAAAGGAACAATGTTTTGAGTTTTTCAGCTGCTTCTGGATTTACATCAAATAAATGGATTTTTTTCACTTGAGCATATTGTTCAAGCACAGTTTTAATCTGCATTTGAGCAATTGGCCCGCAGCCAATCACGGTAATGTCTGAAAAGTCTTTTTTCGCTAGATATTTAATCGAAACACCGGTAATTGCAGCAGTTCGCATGGCACTAATTAAGCTGCCTTCCATCACTGCAACTGGATAATTTGTTTCTGAGTCATTTAAAACAATCAGTGCGCTAGCACGTGGAATATTGAATTTTTTAGGGTTATGTTGTCTTGAGCCAATCCATTTAATTCCGGCAATCGGGTCATTGCCACCTAAATAGCAAGGCATGGCAATAATACGGTCAGCAATATGGTCGGCACCTTGCCAGCGAAGATAAGGTTTTAAGGGTTGTACAAACTGTTTATTTGCATGCAGGGTTAAACCTTCAGTAATCGCTTCAATAAATGAATTACTATGATTTGCGCCAAGATTTAATAAATCTGATTGACTTAAGTAGCGAAGGGTAGCCAAATTGCTCATGAATATGTCCTAAGGAGAAGGTTAAACAACATTTTGTAAAGTAAGGTTTTCTTGGCGTCGTACATTTCGATTGAAGTGACGTTTCTTAATCATTTCGAACCATTCATCTTCATAAACCAGATCTAAATAACGGTCGCCACGATCAGGCAACAGTGTTAAAACGCATGACCCAGCAGGAATGGTTGGAATCAGTTTTTTGATGGCTGAAATAGATGAGCCACTCGAACCGCCTGCAAAAATTCCTTCATGTTCAAGAAGCTCTCTGCAACCGAGTGCCGACTCATAGTCATCTACATAAATGACATCATCAATTTCATCGGGGGAGAGTAGTGGAGGGACAGTACTTGCACCAATGCCAGGAATTTCGCGTGGACCAGATGTGCCACCGAACAACACAGAGCCGACGATATCGACAGCGATCACTTTTAATTCGGGAAACTTTTCTTTAAGGCGACGAGACACGCCCATAATCGTGCCGGAGGTACTTGCTCCAATCACGAGGTAATCAATCTTGCGATCAATTTGATTTAGGATTTCTTCTGCTTCACCAAAATAGTGGCTTTTCCAGTTGTTTGGATTTGCATACTGATTAATCCAGACAGCATTCGGCAGTTGTTGGCAGAGTCGTTTTACAGTGTCAATTCTGGTTTTTAAGTAACCGCCGTTTTGGTCTTTTTCAGAGACCATTTCGATGTTGGCTTTGTAAAGCTTCAGCATTTGTAGGTTTGCTGAGGCAATTTTGGGGTCAATAACGGCAGTAAATTTTAATCCATATATTTTGCATGCCATTGCAAGCGCAATAGCTAAGTTCCCTGATGAGCTTTCAACAATATGACTATCTTTATTGATGACTCCAGATTTCAATCCTTCCTGTAGCATGAATAATGCTGGACGGTCTTTAATACTTCCTCCTGGGTTTAACAATTCCATTTTCGCAATCACTGAGACTGATTGATGCGTGAATAGCCTTGATAGTTGTAATAGTGGCGTTTTACCTATGCAGTCGAGAATATTTTCATGGATCATGGTAGATCTTCTCAGGTTTTTATGTGTTGTGAATGATAATGATTATTAATTTAATTATTATTACCATTTGTGCCATGATTGTTGCGGTTTGTAACTCAAAATAGGGAGCACTTATAGGATTTTTCACTAATTTTTTTTGTGTAATTATTTGAATCGTAATATTTATATTTTATAAAGAGAAAAATTAATAAATGTTTTAAATATAACTAGATAGGCAATAAATTACTTTTTAGCTAAAAAAAATAATCTAATTAAGACGGATGTTTGAAATTACTTTGAAGCAATAAAATTTATGACCTGACCCACATAATTTGTGTATCACTATTTTGTAGAGATCATAGATAAGTTTTATGCATAAAAAGAGAGGACTATTTGGGTACTCTCTTAAAAGGTTGAGAATGATTAACGAAATTGATGATGTGGCAGTTATTGATATGAAAATGTCTGAAAATGATATGTTTAGATACATATGATCATTTGCATAAGCGCTATATTTTCAATGGATCAGTTGAGTCCAAAAAATATAGTAATGCGTGTTTCGCATTTTGTCTTATGGGTCTTTCAAGCTGTCTTTTTTATAAAAGACAGCTTTTTTTATGCTGATTTGATTCTTAGATGACTTATGAAGAATATCGCTGTTTGGCTTGTTCATAAGCCTCAAGATTAATGCATTGAGCTCCCAAGCTTGTAATTTGTGCTTGGTTGATTTGTAGTTCATCCCACTTTTGCATTTGCTCAAGTAGCCAATAAAAGTCTTCTACTTTTGGAAGCGCACTTTCTTTTACTAAATGACGAACAATGTCCTGAATCTTAAAATATTTATCGACATGTACTTCTTCAGAACAATGAAAACGAACGATTCCAGACTCAACCAATAATTTTAAAATTGGCGCAAAGTCTTGTAACTCACTCAACTCTTGTTGGGCTTTCATGATTGCGGCGGTGAGCGCGACGAGCGTTTGTGGATGCTGCTCCGCCCATTCTTGCGTTACGGCTAAAACCTTATCAGCGACAGGAGGAATAACGTTTTGGCTTGAGCAAATCATTTTACTTAAACCAAGAAGCTCACCTTGGGTATTCCAAGGTTCACCTACACAGAAACCATCAATCACATGTTTGTCGAGTGCTTCGACCATATAAGGTGGTGGTAATGTTTTGAGCTGAATAGACTGCGCAAGTTTTGGGTTTGATAAAGCCAGCCATTCTCTTAAACAGTAATGGTGAATAGAATGCTTAAACACATGCGCTAAAGAAAGAGGATGACCTTGTTCAAGATAGCTCGCCACTTTTTGTGCCGTTACTTGTGCGGTGTCATTTTCTTGAATTGCAAGTTGATGAGTAAGCTTTTGACTTAAGCTGATATAAGCACGGTTTTCACTTAAAACCAGTGACGTTTGTAAAGGTGTACCAATTTGATCTGCGCCTACAGCCGCCGCAGGTAACATTGCCGATAAGCAATGGGCCGCGTCTAATAATCCAAAAGCAAGACGGTCGCGCAGACTCGCCCACGATGCTTCTTTAACTAAAGTAACCTCTAAACCTACTTCTTCAAAGAAACCTCTTTGTTTTGCCCAAAGCAACGCAAGACAATCAAGCAAAGGAATATAGCCAAGTTGTAATTGAGTCTTTTCTAATGTGCTCATTTATTCATCCTTTAGTTGATTGCCTAGTAATTTTTGAGCGTCAAGTAAACGCCGTGCCATTTCTCCAATTGTAATCCGATGGCTCATCGCATTTTTTCTAAGAAGCTGAAATGCAGTTTCTTCAGGTAGGCCATGCAGTTGCATCAGTAGTACTTTGGCTTTTTCAACATCCTTACGGTCGGCAAGTTTGGTTTGAGCCTCTTTTAAATCACCTTCGAGTTTTTTGTGCTTTTTATATTGCTCAATTGAGATTTCTAAAATGGTATGTAAGCGGGAAGGGTCGATGCCATCGACAATATACGCAGTTACTCCCGCATCGATGGCTTGTTTAATGGTGTCTTTATCAGAATTTTTGGTGAATAGAACTGTAGGTAGGTCATAACTACTGACACAACTTTCAATAATGTCACGATGGGGATGATCCATATCAAGCAAGATGACATCAGCTTGCAAATGTTCCAGACGAAAGATATTCAAATGATCCAAAGTAAGGCATGCGACTACTTCAAAATCATTTTCAAGCAAACTTTTTCTTATATAGTCGGCTCGCGCATGATCATCATCAATAAGGGCTATTTTGAGTTTTGGCATAAGTTCAGAAAATCAGGCTAAGAAAATGCGCCAATTCGACGCGTTTTTGTTATCAATTATTTAAGCAAGATTAATGCCATAGCAAACTAAAGAAAAAAACGAGCTTTAAGGCTAAATTAGCATGCTTAATGGCACTATTGATCAATCTTGGTGCAAAAGTACGATTCATTTTGTAGCAGAGCGTATTTTTACCTGAACACTATAACTGTGCAAGGTTAGAGCAGTCCAAAATATAAGAATATTCATTTTTATAATTTTTAAAACTTTATCTATATGAAAAATAATAATAAAAAATAATTAATTTAATTTTTTAAAAAGCTGGCATGCAAAATGCTTACTTATAACAGGTCGAAGACGACCATGAGTTTTAAAGACGGCCAATGATGTCCGTTCTGATCGAGTTTGTGAATACCTAGGTGTGCACAAAGAAGTTACGTTCAGTCGGAGTGAAGGCAATGTCTTTGAATTTGTCAGCCACAAAAGCAACATCTATTAAGCTGTTTAATTTTACAGTTCCAGCGATGCGGGCCTTCCACATGAGTTGGCTCGCTTTTTTTGCTTGCTTTTTTGCGTGGTTTGCCTGTGCACCTCTCATGCCAGTCATTGCAGGTGAGTTCCATTTAACAAAAGACCAAATTGCTAACATTAGCATTGCGGCCGTTGCTGTCACGATTGTCGTACGTTTGGTTGTCGGGCCTTTGTGTGACAAATATGGCCCACGTAAAGCATACATCACACTTTTACTTGTTGGCAGTATCCCGGTCATTGGGATCACTGCTGTTAGAAGTTACGAATCCTTTCTCTTTTTCCGCTTTTTGATTGGTGCCATTGGCGCAAGCTTTGTCATCACTCAATATCACACCAGCGTCATGTTTGCTCCCAATGTAGTGGGCACAGCCAATGCAACCGCCGTAGGTTGGGGTAATGCCGGCGGTGGTACCACACAAGCAGTCATGCCTTTGATTCTCTCCGCAATTGTGATGTTTGGCGTTGAGCAATCTATGGGCTGGCGTATTGCACTTTTAATGCCCGGCATAATGATGCTTGTAGTGGCATTCATGTATTGGAAATTTACCCAAGACTGTCCACAAGGCAACTTCGATGAGCTGCGCGCTCAAGGCATTGCAACAGATAGCGGTAAAAAAGGCGGCTGGGCTGTAATGAAACAAGCAGCTGGTAATTACCGCGTCTGGATTTTATTTGGGACATACGGCGCATGTTTTGGTGTTGAGATTTTTATGCACAACATCTTGGCCATGTACTACGTCGAAAAATTTCACTTTGGCTTAAAAGAGGCAGGCTTAACTGCCGGAATTTTAGGTCTACTTGCCATCTTTGCTCGCTCTTTGGGAGGTTTTCTCTCTGACAAAGTAGCAATCAAAAAAGGCTTGGATGGCCGTACAAAACTACTCTTTGTCATGATTTTGGGCGAAGGGCTATTCCTGATCTTATTTTCACAAATGAATGTCGCGCATTTGGCCATCATGAGCATGGTGGTCTTTGCACTCTTCATCAACATGGCATGCGGTGCGACCTATGCCATGGTTCCATTTATCGACCGTGAAGCACTGGGTGGTGTGTCTGGCATTATCGGTGCCGGAGGCAATGCAGGCGCGGTCGTTGCAGGTTTTTTATTAAAAGGTATGACAGATATTCAATCTTGCCTGATGGCATTAGGTGGATTTGTCATTGTCGCTGGATGCTTCGTGATGTTGATTCGCTTCTCGGTAGAGCACAAGGCAAAAGAACAACGTCTATTTGAGCAAGCTATTTTAGATCGCAATAACGCAGCTTAAAAGCAACGTGATTTGAGGAGAAACACTATGAAATTGGTAATGATTGGTCATGGTATGGTGGGCCACAAATTCATCGAAGCCATTTTAGAAAAAGCAGATGATGAACTGGAAATCACGATTCTCGCGGAAGAGCCTCGTATCGCGTATGACCGCGTACATTTGACAGAATATTTTTCGGGGAAATCGGCAAAAGATTTATCTTTAGCTCGTTTTGACTTTGCCGATGCGCATGGCATTGACTTACGTCTTAATACAAAAGCAACTGCAATTGATACAGCTGCACAAACAGTCACAACCAACCATGGCGATGTGATTAGCTATGACAAATTGGTGTTGGCAACGGGTTCTTATGCATTTGTTCCACCAATTCCGGGTAATGACCGTGAAAACTGTTTTGTTTACCGTACGATTGAAGACTTAGACGCGATTCGTGCAGCAAGTCTTAATGCAAAAACAGGTGTAGTCATTGGTGGTGGTTTACTTGGTCTTGAGGCAGCCAAAGCGTTGCGTGATTTAGATCTAGAAACCCATGTTGTTGAGTTTGCGCCACGTTTAATGGCAGTTCAAATTGATGACTTAGGGGGTAAAGTTTTACGCCGCAAAATCGAAGATCTTGGTGTAAAAGTTCATACACAAAAAGCGACTCAATCTATTGAATCGGGCAACAGCACTACGCATGTAATGAAATTTGCAGATGGTAGCGAGCTTGAAGCAGATGTGATTCTATTCTCTGCAGGTATTCGTCCGCGTGATGAGCTTGCTCGCAATAGTGGTCTCGCGATTGGTGAGCGTGGCGGTATTGTCATTAATGACTATTGCCAAACCTCAGACAAGAACATTTATGCCATTGGTGAATGTGCGCTTTGGCAAAACAAGATTTATGGTTTGGTTGCACCGGGCTATGACATGGCGCGTATTGCAGCAAAACACATTTCTGATGAACAGTGTAACTGCTTTGCTGGCGCAGACATGAGTACCAAACTGAAATTAATGGGGGTGGACGTTGCTTCTGTTGGTGATGCTCATGCCATGACACCGGGTGCATTAAGCTATTTCTATGCAGATGAGCATGCACTGGTTTATAAAAAGATCGTTGTAAATGCCGACAAAACCAAATTGCTTGGTGCAGTTTTGGTAGGCGACGCCAAAGAATACAACGATCTTTTACAAATGATGTTAAACGGTCTGGCTTTACCGGAAGTGCCTGAAAGCTTGATCATGCCGGGCTTTGAGCAGTCCGCAGGAAAATCTGGTGGTAGCGGTGTAGATTTGTTACCTGACAGCGCAACAATCTGTTCGTGTAACAACGTATCAAAAGCGGACATCTGCCAAGCGATTAGTGATGGTTCGACCTCTTTAGGTGCATTAAAGAAATGCACCAAAGCAGCAACTGCATGTGGTGGTTGTGCACCATTAGTGACGCAAGTTTTAAAGTCAGAATTACAACGTCAAGGTGTGACTGTAAATAACCATATCTGTGAACACTTTCCGTACTCGCGTCAAGAGCTACATCACTTGGTACGTGTCAATGAAATCAAAACTTTTGATGACTTGATTCACCAACATGGCCATGGTTTGGGTTGTGACATCTGTAAACCGACTGCCGCAAATATTTTGGCTTCTTGTTGGAATGATTTCGTACTTGAGCCAAGCCATGCAGGCTTACAAGACAGTAACGACTATTACTTGGGGAATATCCAAAAAGATGGTTCTTACTCGGTTGTACCACGTATGGCTGGCGGTGAAGTTACTCCAGATGGTTTGATTGCCATTGGTCAAATCGCGAAGAAATATAACCTGTACACCAAAATTACTGGCGGTCAACGTGTAGACATGTTTGGTGCGCAAGTTCACGAACTTCCATTCATTTGGGAAGAGTTAAATACTGCTGGTTTCGAGTCTGGTCATGCTTACGGTAAATCATTGCGTACCGTGAAATCATGTGTGGGAAGTACTTGGTGCCGTTACGGTGTAGACAACTCGGTTGGTTTAGCGATCGAACTTGAAAACCGCTACAAAGGTTTACGTTCACCCCATAAATTAAAAATGGCTGTGTCTGGATGTACACGTGAATGTGCGGAAGCACAAGGTAAAGATGTCGGTATTATCGCGACTGAAAAAGGTTGGAACCTTTATGTTTGTGGTAACGGTGGTATGAAACCACGTCATGCTGAATTACTCGCATCTGACCTCGATAAAGCAACGCTCATCCGTTACATCGACCGTTTCTATATGTTCTACATTCAAACCGCAGACCGTTTACAACGTACCAGTGTATGGCGCGACAACATGGAAGGTGGCTTAGATTACCTTAAATCTGTAGTTGTTGATGATTCTCTTGGTTTGGCTGCCGAGCTTGAGCGCCGTATGGAACACATTATTGGCACATATCAAGACGAATGGCGTACTGCGGTAGAAAATCCTGAAGTACGTAAACGCTTCCAGACCTATATCAATGCAGATGTAAGTGAACAGGCCGATCCACACATTCAATTTACGACTGAACGTGGTCAGATCCGCCCATTAACTGATGCTGAACGTTCAGAAGACCGCATTCCAATGGTTGAAGCATAACAAGGAGAATCTCTATGAATATTGTACAAGACAAAAATATGCTTCCTGATGATCAATGGATTGATGTATGTGCACTCAATGATTTAACCCCAAATACTGGCGCAGGTGCGCTAGTGGGCGGTCAAGCGGTTGCAATCTTCCGTGTGGGGCATGAAAAACGTGTTTACGTGCTGAGCAATAAAGATCCGTTTAGCCAAGCCAACGTCATGAGCCGCGGCATTATTGGCGATTTGCAAGGTGAGCGGGTCATTGCATCGCCAATCTATAAACAACACTTTAGTTTGGCAACGGGTCGTTGTTTAGAAGATAAAGATCAAAAACTCTCAGTTTATCCGAGCAAAATTGTTGATGGTCGTGTTTTGATCAACCCTGTGCCGCAAAAAACCTATATTACCAATACAGGTGTGTCTCAAGACAAACTTAAACTGGTATTGATTGGTAATGGTTTAGCAGGGATGCGTTGTCTAGAAGATTTACTTGATATGGCACCAGACCGTTATGAGGTCACGGTGATTGGTGAAGAACCATGGGGAAACTATAACCGCATTATGCTATCTCCGGTTTTATCAGGCGAAAAAACCATTGAAGACATCATGCTGCACCCACCAAAGTGGTATGACGATAAAGGCATCAAGTTTATTGCGGGTGACAAGGCTGTAAAAATTGATCGTCCACGTAAAGTGGTTTACACCGAAAAAGGGCAAACTGTTGATTATGACCGTTTGATCTTGGCAACAGGTTCGGCTCCGTTTATTCCGCCAGTTCAAGGTGTTGACTTAAAAGGCGTGTTAACTTTCCGCGATATTTATGACGTTAACACCATGATTGAATACTGCGGTTCAAAAACCAATGCAGTGGTGATTGGCGGTGGTTTACTTGGTTTAGAAGCAGCGTACGGTTTAAAACAACGCGGTATGAATGTAACTGTGCTGCATTTAATGGACCGCATTATGGAGCGTCAACTCGACAGCCGTGCGAGTCAGTTACTGCGTCATAGTATTGAGCAAAAAGGCATTCATATTATTACCGAAGCGAATACTGAAGCGTTAATTGGTGATGAAGACGGTCATGTGAAGCAAATCCGTTTGAAAGATGGCACGGTTTTAGAAGCCGATCTTGTGGTATTTGCAGTCGGTATTCGTCCAAATATTAGCTTGGCGCAAAGTGCCGGTTTACGTTGTAACCGCGGTGTGTTGGTGAATGACACCATGCAAACGTTTGACCCAAGTATTTATGCAGTGGGTGAGTGTATTGAACACCGTGGACAAACTTTTGGTTTGGTTGAACCATTATGGGGCCAAGCATTTATCTGCGCGACACACTTAGCAGAGCACGGCAGCTTAACTTTTAAAGCACCGACCGTACCGACTCAGTTAAAGGTGAGCGGTGTCGATGTATTCTCGGCGGGTAACTTTGAGCCTAAAGATGATTATGAAGACATTATTTTGAATGATGAAAAACGTCACATCTATAAACGCATTATTATTCAAGATGATAGAGTGATTGGCGCAGTTTTATTTGGCGATACTGAAGATGGCATGTGGTATGCAGAGTTAATTGCAGATCAAACCCCAGTCTCATCATTTAGAAATAAACTGCTATTTGGTCGAGATTTTGCATTAAAAAATGCAGGCTAAATAGGGAAAGGAGCAGTTATGAATAGTATTCCAAGCGTTGAAATCGATAGCTCCGACCATGTTGCAACAACTATAACCAAAACAACATGTCCATATTGTGGGGTGGGTTGCGGTGTTAGCGTAAACGTCCAGCAAAAACCTCAAGGACCTCTGGTACAAGTTGAGGGGGATGCTGAGCATCCTTCCAACTTTGGACGCTTATGTATTAAGGGCAGCCGCTTGGCGGATACTTTGGGGTTAGAAACACGTGTTTTACAACCGATGATGGGACGAAAAGCCGATCGGGTAGTAACGACATGGGATGCGGCAATCAATAAAATTGCCGATAAATTCCGATCTTGTATCGACCAATATGGCCGTGACAGCATTGCATTTTATGTTTCAGGTCAGCTTTTGACTGAAGACTATTATGTGGTGAACAAGTTTGTAAAAGGCTATTTGGGTACTGCAAATATCGACACCAACTCGCGCCTTTGCATGTCATCTGCGGTTGCTGGGCATAAACGCAGCTTTGGTGAAGATATTGTCCCTGCAAGCTATGAAGATTTTGAACATGCCGACATGGTGGTTTTAGTCGGCTCTAATACCGCATGGTGCCATCCTGTGCTTTATCAACGGATCATGCAGGCTAAAAGCCAAAATCCGGATATGTTTGTGGTGGTAATTGACCCACGTTTTACCAGTACTTGTGAACAAGCGGATTTACATTTACCGATTTTGCCGGGTCAAGATGTCGCATTGTTTAATGGCTTATTTCAATATTTATATGGAAATGGTCATGCCGATCAGGCCTTTGTAGATGCTTATACCGAAGGTCTGCAAGATGTTTTGGCAAGTAGTCAGCCAGAAGCTGATATCGAATATGTGGCAAAACGTAGTGGTATTTCTTTAGATAAATTGAAGCATTTCTTTGAAAAATTTGCTCAAACTGAAAAAGTCATTACCTTATTTTCAATGGGTGTGAATCAATCAAGTCAGGGTGTAAATAAAGCCAATAGCATTATTAACTGTCATTTATTGACTGGAAAAATTGGTAAGCTCGGCGCTGCTCCATTTTCAATGACAGGTCAGCCCAATGCGATGGGTGGCCGTGAAGTCGGTGGCTTAGCCAATATGTTGGCTGCGCACATGGATTTAGATAATCCACTACATCAAAAAGTTGTTCAAACTTTCTGGGACAGTCCATTCATTGCAAATCAAGCTGGCTTAAAAGCAGTGGATTTATTCCGTGCCGTTGAAGCTGGAAAAATTAAAGCCATCTGGATTATGGCGACAAATCCAGTCGTGAGCCTGCCAGATGCCGATCAAGTTAAACGTGCTTTAGAGAAATGTGAATTGGTTGTTGTGTCAGATATCTGTGCAGATACGGATACTACTGCTTATGCCGATGTTTTACTTCCAGCTTTAGGTTGGGGCGAAAAAGATGGAACTGTGACGAACTCTGAGCGTCGTATTTCACGTCAACGCGCGTTTTTACCTGCGCCAGGTGAAGCAAAAGCAGACTGGTGGTCTGTTAGCCAAGTCGCGAAAAAATTAGGCTTTAATGGTTTTGACTTTGCGAGTGCAAGTGACATCTTTAATGAGCATGCAGCTTTATCTGCACAAGACAATGCAGACATAGATGCTCGTGAACAAAGTAATAATTTTCGTTATTTCAATCTGAAAGGGTTAATGAATCTGAGTACTGCTGAGTACGATGCATTGCAACCCATTCAATGGCCAGTCTGGAGTAAAAACCAAGACACTAAAGCCGTTCAACAGCTATTTGGCAAGGGTCAGTTTAGTCATAAAAACGCTAAGGCGAAATTGATTCCAACTGTTGCAATTGACCCAGTTCATGCGGTTTCAGAAGACTATCCACTTATTTTGAATACTGGACGTATTCGTGACCAATGGCACACCATGACGCGTACAGGTTTGTCACCAAATTTGACCAGTCACCGTGCTGAGCCATTTTGCGAGATTCATCCGAGTGATGCCTTGAAGTTTGGTGTGCGTGATCAAGGCTTGGTCGAAGTCCGTTCAAAATGGGGCAGTTGTGTACTACGTGTAACGTTCTCGTCGGGAGTACGTCGTGGGCAAATTTTTGCCCCAATTCACTGGACTGAACAAGTTGCTTCCGATGCTCGCATTGGTAAAGTCGTTAACCCCGAAGTCGATGCTATTTCAGGTGAACCTGAGTTCAAACATACACCTGTCACTATTCAACCGTTCTATACCACTTGGCAGGGAGTGCTTTATGTACGTGAAGGATATGATTCACATATTCAAGAATCGCTACATCACTGTGCATGGTGGACTAAGGTCAAAATGGTGAAAACCAACCGTTACGAACTCGCAGATCGTCAAACTTTTCATGACACTCAAAAAAACCTAAAAAGCTTCTTACCCTTTGCCGATGAAACTTTTGAATGGTTGAGTATCGAAGATATTTCTTCACAACTCAGTCATAGCATTATTTTGAAAGACGGCGTGGTGATCGCAAGCTTATATATCGCCCCACCAGATTTGTTGCCGGATCGTGATTGGGTCGCAAGTCTGTTTAAACGTGAGCGTTTAAGTGCGTTACACCGAAAAGCGTTACTGGCTGGCATGCCAATGTCTGCTACAAATAATGACGGACCTTTAGTCTGTAGTTGTTTTAAAGTAGGTAAGAACAAAATTATAGACGCAATCAAAACTCAAAATATTACTCATGAAAAGCAAGTGACAGCTTGTTTAAAAGCAGGTGGTAATTGTGGTTCATGTTTACCTGAAATCCGAGGCTTGATTAAAGCTTGCCAACAGGAGGTGGAAGTGTGAATAAGGGGTATCCCGTAACTGATTTGGTCATTCTGGCAGGCGGACAAGCCCGCCGTATGAATGGTTTAAATAAGTTGTTACAGCAATTTGATGGTGAAACTCAACTAATTAAAATTCATCAGAAATTAAGGTCATCAGTGTCTGAAATTTGGGTGAATAGCCATCGCGATTATTCAATTTATCAAAGTATTGTGCCGGACATTCAATGTTATCAAGATGATGCAGCAGGCTTTTACGGGCCACTCATGGGAATGAAAAGTGCATGGTCAAATGTAAGCGCGGACTATGTTTTATTTATCCCTTGTGATGTGACCTATATACCTACGCAAGTCGTTGCCAAATTACATGGCGCACTTCGGAAAAATAAACAGGCTCAGGCAGCTTATGTTTCAATTAATGGAGATGCCTTATACCCATTTTGCTTATTAAAACGTGAAAGCCTAAATACCATAACAGAGCAAATTGAAAAGCAGCGGTTAAGTTTGAAAGAGTGCTTTAAGCTTTTACATGCTCAAGTGGCTATATTTCAAAAACAAAACCTGTTTTTTCATAGTATTAATTCATTGGATGAGCTTCAGCAATATAAACAAATCAAAGCATTTAAAGAAATTTTTACAGCAAATTAACTTCGTATATGAGTGCTTTAAAACTTATATTAGTGGAGTGAAACACGTTTTTAATCTTTGTACTGTTGACTATTTATTATTTAAGTTCTATTTTGGAACTTGTTGTTTTCATTCTAGCCAGATGTATAAAAATAAATGGAGCCAGAAAAATGATCGATGCAGTTCAGCAAAATAAAACAGATGTGACCGCATGTATTTTGTGTTCTAGAAACTGCGGTTTAACTGTTGAAGTTAAAGATAATCAGTTTGTCAAAATTAAAGGTAATCCTGAACATCCATTTTCTCAAGGCTACATTTGCCAAAAAGCTGCTAGATTACAGCACTATCAGCAACATGCAGACCGTTTGACTGCACCTTTAAAGCGCCAACCAGATGGCTCATTTCAAGAAGTGAGTTGGGATGCTGCTATACAAGAAATTGCTGATCGATTAGTGCAGATTAGAGATGATTTTGGTGGAACTGCTTTTGCTTCTGTTGGGGGCGGCGGTCAAGGCAATCATCTGGGTGCCGCGTATGGTCGCCAACTTTTGCTGGCCATGAAAAGTTATTATGCTTACAACTCTCTTGCACAAGAAAAAACAGGTGATTTCTGGCTCAATGGGCGGTTATTTGGGAGTCAGGCTTGCCATACCACAGAAGATGTTGAACACGCCGACTACGTTCTTTTTATTGGAACAAATCCTTTTCAGGCCCATGGCATTCCCAACGCACGAGATACGCTAAAACATATTAAGAAAGATCCGAACCGAACCATGGTGGTGTTTGACCCGCGTGTTACCGAGACAGCCAAACAAGCTGATATTCATGTGCAGCTAAAACCGGGAACAGATGCTTTTTTAATGTCGGCGATGATTGCAATCATTATTAAAGAAAAGCTTTATGATGCAGCGTTTATTGAGCAGCACACACAAGGGTTTCAAGAGGTGAAAGCAGCCTTTAGCAGAGTGCCGATTGAAGACTATATTGCCAAAGCAGATGTTCCAGTCGATTTGATTTATCAGGTTGTTCGAGATTTTGCCAAGGCAAAAAGAGGCTGTGTACGTATCGATTTAGGTATTCAACATACTTTGAATACGACTTTAAATGGTTATTTAGAAAAGCTTTTATATTTATTAACAGGGAATTTTGGAAAGCAAGGTACCAATAATTTGCATACTATGTTTATTCCAATCTTAAGCGATACGGATGAAAGAAAGCCAAAATATCGACGTAGTGTTTACCATAAAATGTTCCCAATATCAGGGTTTTTTCCACCTAACATTTTACCCGATGAAATCTTGAAAGCAGGGGAAAAGCGAATTCGCGCAGTTTTTGTAGATAGCTGTAACCCGTTATTAACTTATCCCGATACACCTGCTTTTGAGGAAGCCTTTAAAGCATTAGATTTGTTGGTTGTAGTCGATGTGGCCATGACAGAAACTGCTAGACTCGCTGACTATATTTTGCCTGCACATACTCAGTTTGAGAAATGGGAATTTACTGGTTTTAATTTGGAATTTCCTAAAAATGGTTTTCACCTAAGACATCCAGTATTGACCGCTCAAGCGAATACTTTGCCAGAGGCAGAAATTTATACACGATTACTTGAAGCTATGCAGGTGATTCCAAAACGCTTTTCGCTTTTAGAAAAAATTGCTGCGGTTGACTCGAAAAAAACAGCCTATTTACCTTATCTAACCGCTTTAGGTTTAACTTTTGCCCGACATAAAAAATATATTCCTTTTGCCGCTTCAATTCTCTATCGCACTTTAGGAAAACAGTTAGAAAAATCAGCTGGTTCAGTTGCTTTTTTACTGCCACTGTCAATTCAATATGCTGTGTTACACACCAAAGCGGTACGCCGTGCAGGTTATAAAGGTAATCCTTTAACTTTAGGCGTCCGTTTATTCGAGCAAATTTTAAAGCAACGTTCAGGTGTGGTGTTGTCACAACATGAATATGATGAAGTCTGGAAACTAATGGCTTATAAGGATAAGAAAATACGTCTTGCTATTCCAGAGATGTTAAACGAGCTTGCAAATTTAAAAAATCATCAGGTTAATGTAGAAGAATTTCCCTTCATACTTTTATCGGGTGAGCGACGTAGCTATAACGCCAATCAAATTTACCGTGATCCAGCTTGGCGAAAAGTAGATGCTGAAGGTGCTTTACGCATTCATCCTGAAGATGCAAAGCACCTAAATGTAGATGCAGGCGGTCAGCTTAAATGTATTTCTCAACATGGAGAAATTCAGGTTACTGTAGATTTTGATGAAGGAATGCGAAAAGGGGTAGTTTCACTTCCACATGGCTATGGCATGCGCTTTCAGGGTAGTGAACCAATTGGACCACAATTAAATCGACTGATTTCCGCTGAACATTGTGATCCATTATCTAAAACGCCGTACCATAAATATGTACCCATTCGCTTAGAAAAGTGCTAGAAATAAAGTAGGGCAATATAACAAGTTGAGGCCGCGCTGATTGTGCAAGACTTTTTAAATCTGAGCTAAAACAGTAGGCCAATATTTTAATTAAAACCCAAAGAGTTATGGATGATAAATAGAATTGGAACAAATTTTGCATAAACATCAGAGCACTATAGAAGCGCAATTTTCTATTTTAATTGCCCATAAAAAGTGCCAGCAATATTTGGACTGTTCTCGACATGAGTGCAAATGATGAAACAATATCACTCTGAAAATACGCCATCTGTTCTACAAGACCAATATGGGCGTATCAAGCGAAAATTACGTATTTCGGTAACCGATCGCTGTAATTTTAAGTGTGTATATTGCATGCCTGAACATCCTGAATGGTTAAACAAACAAGACTTGCTTGGTTTTGAGGCACTCTTTGAGTTTTGTCGTTTTATGGTGCAACAAGGTATTGAAAGTATCCGTATTACAGGCGGTGAACCATTAATGCGTCAAGGCATTGTTCATTTCGTTCGTGATTTACAAGCCTTAAAAGTGATAGGTTTAAAACGTATTTCAATGACCACCAATGGACATTATCTTGCTAAATACGCTCAGCAGTTAAAAGATGCTGGTTTAGATGACTTAAATATTAGTTTAGATAGTCTTGATCCGATCCAATTTAAAGAACTCACCAAGAAGAAATTAGAACCAGTTCTTGAGGGTATTCAAGCTGCAAAAGATGCAGGTCTACCCTTTAAAATTAACTGTGTGTTAATGAAAAATAAAAATGATGATCAGATCTTACCTATGGTGAGATGGTCGATTGCCAATCATATTCCACTACGTTTCATTGAATTCATGCCTCTCGATGGTGATGCACTCTGGTCAAATAAAGATGTGGTGAGTGAAGCTGAAATTTTACAGGAGTTGCAACCGCATTATTTGGTACACGTCATCCAGCAACAACATGAGCCAGCTCGTCAATATCTGCTTAATAATAGCTACGCTCTAGGCATCATTTCTACCATTACTCATTCATTTTGCCACCAATGTGACCGCATACGACTAACGGCGCAAGGTGAGCTATATAACTGTCTCTTTGCGCAGCAGGGTTTAAATATTAAGCCACAGCTTCAAGCGCTATTACGCGCACAGAACTCAACCGATTATCTGCTGCATAGTCAGCAGTTAAAAGAGAAAGTTATGCCGTATATCTGGAATAAAGCCAAAGGCTTTCATGCCTTACAACATCAACAAACCCGTAAAATCAGTATGCATATGCTTGGGGGATAAATGCAGCAATCTATCCAAATTAAAATCGAATCATTCGGTGCAATTGAAAAATTGCTTCCTCAAAATCTTTCGATCGTTTGTCCTACCAATATTTTAGTGAAAGATGTCTTAGATCAAATTGTGACTTTACATCCGGAATGTACACAGGCCATGGAAAAATGTGCATGTGCGATAGAGGATAACGTTATAACCAGACAATCTGCCTTAAGTGAGCCGTGTACTTTGGTTTTATTATCACCAGTTGCAGGAGGGTAAGTCATGCGAGATTTTGCACGTATACAAGAGCAGGCTTTAAGCCTTGATACCTTTGATCCTATTGAATCATTTCCTGAATGCGGTGGAATTGATATTTTTATGGGTACGGTTCGTAATCATCATGAAGGTAAAGCTGTTAAAGCCTTGAAATATACCTCGTATAAACCGCTTTCTGAAAAAATGATACGTGAAATTGAACTGGAAATTGAGAAAAAGTATCAGGTATCTTATGTGCGAGTGGTTCATCGGATTGGATATCTAGATGTGGGTGAAACAGCAATTATTGCAATTGCTTATGCAGCCCATCGCCGTGAAGCTTTTCAAGCATGCGAAGAAGCGGTTGAGCGGGTAAAACATGAAGTGCCTGTGTTCAAAGAGGAGTTCTTTACAGATGGTACAAGCCACTATGTAGAAGGCTGCTGTATTCGTAAGGATGCACCGCACGAACACAAACATCACCATCATGCCGGCCATGAACACTCACACTGAAATAAGCAAAACTAGGATAAATAATGAAAAACGTAGGAATGAAGCCGGAAAGTTATCGTGTTGCTGAAGCACAAGCAATTTTATATGCACCACCGCACTGTATTGAATTATTAAGACAAGGAAATACTGAAAAAGGGGATGCATTAAAAACCGCACGTGTTGCAGGGATTTTGGCAGCAAAACGAACTGATGAGCTGATTCCTTTGTGTCATCCACTGCCGATTTATCGTGCAGATGTTGAATATGAATTAGAACATGATTTTGTAAAGATTATTGCTGTGGTTGAAACCATTGGTCCAACTGGCGTAGAAATGGAAGCCTTAACGGCTGCAAGTCTTGCAGGGTTAACTATTTACGACATGTTAAAACCGCATTGTGAGCCAGAAGAGCTCTGGATGGATCAATGTAAATTGCTTAAGAAAAAAGGTGGCAAATCACACTTTAAGCGAGTTCTTCGTCAGCCTGTTTCGGCTGCGGTTATTGTATTGTCAGACACCGTAGCAGCAGGTAGAAAACCCGATACTGCCGGGAAATCTGTGGTTGAAACTTTAACTGAGGCAGGATTCGATCCAATTCATTACCAAATTTTGCCAGATGAAGCAGATACTTTAAAAAACTTAGTGCTTGAGTTGAGCAAATCATATGCTTGCATTATGACCGTTGGTGGCACTGGAATTGGTAAGCGTGATATTACGGTTGATACGTTAGAACCCCTTTTAGAGCGTAAGCTAGATGGCTTAATGGAAGCTGCGCGTTCATTTGGACAAAAACGCACGCCATATGCTGCAATGTCACGTGGAGTAGCCGGTTTTATTGACCGTTCATTGGTGGTGACTTTACCGGGAAGCCGTGGTGGAGCAAGCGAATCAATGGCTGCTATCCTGCCCGCATTAGTTCATATTTTTGATGTTTGCCGTGATTTACCCCATCCGGGAGGCTATGAATAATGTCAGGTTGTGGTACAGAGCGTGGGTTGATTAGCGTAGATGAAGCAATTGAGCTAATGAGTAATCGTCCTAAAAAATTAGGCTCAATTCAGCAAGCACTTCAAAATAGCCTAAGTAGGTATCTTGCTAAAGAAATCTACTCAGAAATTAATTTGCCAAGCTTTTCTCAAAGTGCTGTAGATGGTTATGCGCTTTGTAGCCATGTAGAAGATTTAAATAATCAAAAGTTTCAGGTTACGGGTGAGATTCGTGCTGGAAGCGAAAGTCATGACATCCTAAGCGAAGGTCAAGCAATTCGTATATTTACAGGTGGCAAAATTCCTGAAGGCACAACGCATGTTGCTAGGCAGGAAATAGTAGAGGTCGTTTCAGCACAAGAAATTTCGTTAACTGAACATATTCGTCCTCAAGCTGATATTCGTTTTACAGGTGAAGAAATCAAAAACGGGCAGTTGCTTGCTGAAGTTGGACAGTTTTTAAATATTGGAAGCTTGGCTGCCTTAAGTATGGCGGGTGTACAAACGGTTGACGTTTATCGTGCACCGAAAGTCGCTGTTTTAGTCACTGGTGATGAAGTTGCCGAAAAAGCAGAAGATCTTGCTGAAGGTAAAATCTTTGATGCAAATGGTCCATTACTAAAAGCTTGGTTTAAAGATTATGGCTTAGATGTTGAAATTATTCATGTGGCAGATGAGGCAGCACAGGTCACACAATATTTCGACCGATTAAAAGATAGTCATGATGTCATCATAACCACAGGCGGAGTGTCAGTAGGTGATTATGATTTTGTTCGGCCATGTGCTTTTGAGACTGGCTTTGAACAGATCTTCTGGAAAGTAAAACAAAAGCCAGGTAAGCCACTCTTTTTTGCTGAATATTCTCAACCTGAAAAAGATCACCGTTGTTATTTGCTGGGATTACCGGGTAATCCGGCTGCGGTCTATGTATCAATGCAAATTTACGGTAAAGCATTGTTTGATACTTTACAGGGAAATCAAACAGGGCCGGAGTGGTTTAGTGCAATTTTAGATCATGATTTAAAAGAAGATGCGCGTGAACGTTTTCTAAGAATGCATGCTTATTTTGACAATGGACAACTTAAAGTTAAAAGTCTGGCAAAACAGCAATCACACATGCTCAGTAATTTAATGCAGGCCAATTGTCTGGTGCGAATTCCAGCAAGTGTGAAACTAGAAGCAGGTTATATTTTGAAGGGTGTATTCATCTCAAATTAATGATGAGTAATAATAGATATAGCTCCCTATACAATTAGGTGAGTTATATTTGTTAACCGAATTTTATATAATAGCTTTCTATTTTTTATAATAAAAATTCTTTTATAAAGTTGATAAGAAGTTATTTTTATAATGAATCTTGCATAAATCGTGTTAAGTGGTTTAGGGTATAAACAATAGGGCCGTTAGGCTAGGAAATATCGAGGAACGCATAAAGATGAAATGGGATGACATCGGTGATCAACCTTGTTCGGTTGCTCGTATGCTATCAGTGATTGGCGATCGATGGACGATGCTAATATTACGTAATGCTTTTATGGGAATACGCCGTTTTGACGATTTTCAAAAATCATTAGGTGTAACTCGTCATGTCCTTTCAGATCGTTTAAAGCGTTTGGTTGAATATGAAATTTTAGCCAAAGCTCCTTATTTTGATCGTCAAGAACGCTTTGAATATCGCCTCACTGATAAGGGTTTTGAACTTTATCCAATTATTTTATCGATGGCGAATTGGGCAGATAAATGGATGGATCAAGGTTTAGGTAAACCTTTAGAGTATCGTCATAAAACTTGTGGCCATAAGTTTGAACCAGTCATGGTATGTTCGGTTTGCCATGAACCTTTACATGCAAAACAAGTGCAAGTTTCAGCTGGGCCAGGTTATTTTGCATATATTGAACAAAAACAGAAACAAGCTTAATTTTTCTCTCTATAAATTATGAAGACTCTTGTTGAATAGCATCAGCTAGAGTCTTATAAATGTGGTCATGATTTGACTGTGTTACATTAAAACGTATGAATTGACCAGCATTAGGAGCTTGGCTAAAAGCATTGCCTGGCGCAAGAATAACATTATGATTAATGCAATATTTCGCAATTTTTGAAGCTTCAATACCCTCTGGCAAATGGCACCAAACAAAAATTCCCGCTTGAGGCTTAATCCATGGCTTTATACCCAGAGGTTCAAGTTTTGTAATGGTATCGTGCATCGCTTTTGCTAAACGAACTTTTAATAATTCTATATGTTTACGGTAAGAACCATCTGTTAAAGCGGTAAGCAAAACTTCAGCAGAAACACCATTGTGAGAAAAACTTGTGGCAATTTTTAGGTCGGTGAGCTGATCCATCCATTCAGGTTTGGCAATAATATAGCCACAACGAATAGAAGCAGATAAGGTTTTAGAAAAGCTTCCAATAAAGATGACGCGTGAAAGATTATCTAAAGCCGCGAGTCTAGGTGCTGGTGTATATTCAAAATCTGAGAAAATATCGTCTTCAACTACAATTAAGTTAGATTGCTCAATCAATTTTAAGAGTTGGTGTGCCGTAGAAAGAGAAAGCGTTGCTCCAGTTGGATTGTGAATTCCTGAGTTGGTGATATAAAGACGTGGGTTATAAGTATCAATTGCTTCTTTAAATGCTTCTAAGTCGGGACCTGTTGGTGTGTACGGGATACCAATGACCTTGACTTGATGAACTTTAAGCAATGCATGAAAGTTAAAATAACAAGGATCATCAATCAGAACGACGTCATCGGGCTTTAGTAAAAACCGGAAAACTAAATCGATCGATTGAGTACCAGAATCTGTTAAAAGTACTTGATTCAGATTTGCATCTATTCCTTTTGATTGTGCACGCCTTGCTAATAAATCCCGTAAAGGTGGTAATCCTAACGGGGTTGAATAACCCATTAAACAAGCGTCTGAACTCCTTGCAGCCATCCTTAAAGCTTTACGAATACTGTCTAGTGGCATCCAGTCATCAGGTAGCCAACCGCAGCCGGGCTTAAAAACATCTGCTTTCGCTTCTAAAGATTGACGTGAAATCCATAATGGATCAACTGAACGATCTAATTTAGGGCCTAATTCACTTAAAGCTAAAGGTGCGAGCGGACCAACGATATAAAAACCAGATCCGGTTCTTGATTCGATTTTGCCTAAAGCAATTAATCTTTCATACGCTTCTACAACTGTTGATACTGAAAATCCCAGATCATTTGCTAACTTACGAACAGAAGGCAAGCGTGCTCCCGGCAATAAAGATCGATTTTTTATTTGTTGCTCAATTTCTGAAATGACAATTTCAATTTTTGTTTTGCTCTGGTTCACGCGCTTAAAATCTCAACTGTACTGGTTGTTAGTGCATAACAGTTCTTTTAAATTGTACTGCTCTGTATCTGGTTTAATCACCTTAGCACAGCTTAAATTCTTCGTATAGTGACGGAGAAAATTATGAATAGGTTTATGAATGGCTGGGTAAATGGTTTTATTGGCGTAGCTATTTTTGCGGGGTCATTACCAGCAACACGTGTAGCTGTAATGGGGTTCGAACCGGGCTTTCTAACCGCGGCACGTGCGGCAATTGCTGGTATTTTAGGGCTTATTCTTATATTGGTTTTAAAACAAAAGAAACCAGCCAAGCAAGATTGGTGGCCTCTTGCCATTGTTGCTGTGGGGGTGGTGATTGGTTTTCCGTTGTTTACAGCACTTGCTCTACAGCACATGAATGCAGCCCATTCAATTGTATTCGTTAGTCTTTTACCGCTTGCAACGGCAATATTTGCTGTACTCAGAGGCGGAGAAAAACCTAATCATTTTTTCTGGATATTTGCAGTATTAGGGAGTGCGGTTGTTTTCACCTATATGTTCTTCCTTTCTGGTGATACATCACTTGGAATAGGGGACTTTTATATGTTAATGGCGATTATTTTCTGTGGCTTTGGCTATGCAGAAGGCGGTGTACTTTCAAGAAAAATAGGTGGATGGCAGGTCATTTGTTGGGCGCTGATTTTGTCTTTACCTTTTATGTTGTTGCTTACTATTTTCTATATGCCAGCTTCATTCCAAAGTGTGTCTCCATCAGCTTTAGTTGGTCTTATTTATGTGTCTTTGTTTAGTATGCTCATTGGCTTTTTCTTTTGGTACAAAGGACTGGCACAAGGCGGTATTGCTGCCATAAGCCAACTACAACTTTTACAGCCTTTAATGGGGCTTGGTATTGCAGCGGTTTTATTACACGAACATGTGAGCTGGTCAATGTTAGTGGTCACAGCAGCAACTATTTTATGTGTCGCTGCTGCCAAAAAGTTTACTTAACTTTATAAACAATTTGCTGGTTTAGGAACACCTGCCAAACGACTCAAATGACGGGCAACTAAACCAGTATTAAATTGTTGCTGTAAAACAGCATTATTAATCTCTGAACTTACCGTTTTCATTAAAAATTTAATGAGCGGGCGAGTTGCTGGAGAATGTCCAAACTGTTGATAAAACTGACGTACAGCAGTTAAAACTTTGAAATGCCACTCGGTCAATTCAATATCAAGTGACTTCGCAAGCTCTTGTGCAACCTCAGGATTCCAGATTGTATAATCAACCAAATGACCATCTTGGTCTAATTCTAAATTCATGAAACCAGCCTAAATATATTATTTAAAAGAAATACAACGATTAAATGTTAAAACAAGATCTGCAAATTGATCATAGTCCAATACATTTATCTGAGTTAAAGTATCCGTATCGATTAAATCTTTTTCGATGCTTAAGCATGAAACACTTTCAAACTGTTGAATCACTTCAGCCGAAAGTCGTGCAACAGAATCACCCATAAAAATAATCTGGTCACCTTTCTGATAAAGGTTACCTAATTCATCAATAACATTCGGTGTATTGTGATAAGTAGATTGCACGAGATAAAGTGTTGATGGATTCATTAAAATTACACCTTCATCTACCAATATAAGACATGGTCAAAAGACTGAATGAACTCATTATTTAACTCAATGAATTCGAGCTCTTGTTCTGTTTGCTGAACAAAAGGATTTTGCTGATTTTTGCTTTCGATCAAAATTGGGCTTAAATCATAAAATTCAAAGCTTTCGACCATATTTGATGCGACTTTGAAAGCATGATGAAGTTGGCTAAAGCCTAAGTCATTTTGTAAAAGGCTAAGCGCAGCATCTTTCAATAATACTTTGACTGGTGAGCCAAAGGTTGCTAAAACCATAGTAGCAGAAAGGCTTTCATTGATTTGCAGACTGGTTAAGTTGGCTTGGCTTAAAATGACAAGTACAGATTTCACACAATATACCTTTTAAAAGCAACAATCTAAGCAAACAAAGTAACTTAAAATTGAATAAGACGAGATGCTGACTGTACCGCATCAGCAAGTTCACCTAACCCGACCAGTTGAAAGTCTTTGGCAAGGTTATGATGAGTAAGGTGATGGCGACTGGCATTTTCTGCATCGGTAATACCACGAGCGAGAGCAGCACTCACACATACAGGAAGTCGAATCGCAAGCTTTTGCCATTCATGCGTTAAATTACGCTGGTCGTCAGGAACCCATTGAAAATCATTAGCAACCTGCACGCCATCTTGGTAAAAGAATACACGAAAGTCTTCATTTTTACTTTTGAGTGCCTGAGCAAGTCCTAACGCATGCCAAGCATGAATGGAAGTAGGGGCAGAGGTAATTAGTAGTAATGTACTCATTGAGAATTCACTATGGTCATACGTCTAAATGGGCGTAGATGCATTAAGAGAAAGGTAAGTATACAATGATTTTAGTGACAGGTGGTTTAGGCTTTATCGGTTCACATATTGCGTTGAGTCTCATGGCTCAGGGGCAAGAAGTGGTAATTGTCGATAATTTGGCTAATTCAACCTTGCAAACGCTGGAACGCCTAGAGTTTATTTCTGGCATGTACGTTCCATTTGTTAAACTTGATGTACGTAATACACCAGCATTGAATAAGGTCTTCGAGCAATATTCAATTGATGCGGTTATTCACACTGCTGGGTTTAAATCAATTGAAGAATCTAATCTTAAACCTCTTGAATATTATAATGATAATGTAAGTTGCATCATGAGTTTACTACGTGCCATGCAACGCACAGGTGTTCGTCACTTTATTCATTTGTCTAGCCTTGCAGCATATGGAAAATCCGGTCTGCAATTAAGCGAAACAGACGAATTCAATTATGCTTATCCTAACCCTTATATTAAGTCTCAACAGATGATTGAAGAAATTATCCGTGATACTTATAAAATTGATCATGAGTGGAAAATTGCGATCTTGCGCTTATCTAATATCGTAGGTGCATTTGAACATGGGGTGCTCGGAGAGTATGTCGCGCAGCTCCCTAAAAATATTGTACCGCTTGCCATGCAAGTTGCTGCAATGCAACGTGATTTGATTGAATTACAAGATCAAGCTGACACATCAGATCATACGACTGAACGCAGTTTTCTACACGTTTTAGATGTGTGTGAAGCTGTAACTGCCAGCTTACATTGGCTACGTGATCAAACACATTGTTGTGAAGCATTTAATATTGCCCATGACCAAGTTCATTCTATTCGTCAATTACTAGATGAAATTTCACAGGTAACTCAATCTGAAATTCCGACTCAACCTGCGATTTACAAACATGTTGAATTAAGCCAAGTTGCGGCAGACATATCCAAAGCAAAAACATTATTGAATTGGACACCTAAACGTCCGTTAAAACAAATGATTGAAGATGAATGGCGCTTTTATCAAAATACATTAAATGGAAGATAGGATAATGATTCTTATTTACAATAATGAAATGCTTGAGTACGATACTGAAAATTAACTAGCCAGAGCAAATAATTGCTTCAGCCCGTAAGTTCTTTAACCAGACAACTGAGGTTTCTATGCAAACACGAATTGAACATGACACTATGGGTGAGATTGAAGTTCCAAATGAAGCATTGTGGGGGGCACAGACTCAACGCAGCTTACAGAACTTTAAAATCGGGCAAGAACGATTACCCCGTGCCATGATTCGAGCAATGGGGCTGGTGAAAAAGGCTGCTGCAATAACTAATGCTGAACTTGAACAGTTACCACAAGATTTGAGCCAATATATTGTGGGTGCGGCTGAAGAAGTCATCGATGGTAAATGGGATTCACAGTTTCCTTTAGTGGTCTGGCAGACGGGTTCTGGTACGCAAAGTAACATGAACTGTAATGAAGTGATTGCTAATATTGCCAACCAAAAATTAGGTCAAGCGTTGGGTGCACAAAAACCTGTGCATCCAAATGATCATGTCAACCGTGCTCAATCAACGAACGATTCATTTCCAACAGCAATCCATGTTGCTGCAAGTTTGCAAATTAATGAATTGCTTATTCCTGCTGTAGAACAGCTTAAAGCGACTTTGCAAAAAAAATCAGATGAGTTTCAGTCCATTGTTAAAATTGGTCGTACCCATTTACAAGACGCAACTCCATTAACACTAGGTCAAGAATTTAGTGGGTATGTGTCTCAGCTTGAGCATGGATTAGTTCGTTTACAACAGGCGTTGACAGGTTTATATGAATTACCATTGGGTGGTACAGCGGTAGGAACAGGGCTAAATGCACATCCTGACTATGCAGTGAAGGCAGCTGCTCAACTTGCTTTGCTTACAGGTTTACCATTTGTGACTGCTCCAAACAAATTTGAAGCGCTTGCAGGACGTGATGCTGCTGTTTTTGCTTCTGGTGCATTAAAAACGCTTGCAGTTAGTTTAAATAAAATTGCGAATGATATTCGTTGGTTGGCCAGTGGTCCACGTTGTGGTTTCGGTGAAATCCGTATTCCAGAAAATGAACCTGGCTCAAGCATTATGCCGGGTAAAGTAAACCCAACACAAAGTGAAGCAATGACCATGGTTGTTGCGCAAGTGCTGGGAAATGATACGACCATTAATGTGGCTGGTGCTTCAGGTAACTTTGAATTAAACGTATTTATGCCTGTGATTGCTTATAACTTATTGCAGTCTATTCAATTGCTTGGTGATGCTTGTAATAGTTTTAATGATCACTGTGCGGTAGGAATTGAGCCTAATCAGGATAAAATTGATCACTTCTTGCACAACTCTCTCATGTTGGTTACTGCTTTAAACCCAGTGATTGGATATGAAAATTCTGCAAAAGTTGCCAAGACTGCCTATAAGGAAAATAAAACTTTGAAGCAGGTTGCTGTTGAGCTTGGTTTAGTTACAGCAGAGCAATTTGATGAAGTGGTTAAACCTGAAAAAATGGTTTCACCAAATAGTAAATAATCTCTCCGAATGGGCTTTTTTATTCTTAAATACTTCTGTAATATCCGCGAGTTGCTAAGTACAACAAAAGTCCTGAATGATCAGCGCAAAAAATCATAAGGGGAAGGCCTACTTGAAAAAGTAGGCTTTTTTTATATCTTGAAATATAAATGTCATATCTAGACTTTATTTTTGCTACGTTATTTTATTTTAAGTTTAAATAAATGAAAAAGACTAAATCAATATTTGTTTTAGCAGTAATAACTTGTACCTTGTCGGGTTGTCTACAAATGTTTCCACCTACTGTCGCTGAGGTAAATCCTGGGGTTTATCAACTTCAGGCTCAAAGTAATGCATTTGGTTCAAGAGAAGCCTTGAGGGCAAAGTTAATCAGTAAAGCAGAAGAAATATGTAAAGATAAGGGTTTTGATGAGTTGGATATTAATAACAAAATCGTAAATCATAATAGTGTTTATAATTCGAGGATGCTTATTCCAGTGAATACCAAAGCAGCTGTTTTAAAAGTTAAGTGTAAAGATTAATTTAAATACTAGTTAATTCATTCGAGAGTTAATTTTATTGGACATATGGCAGTATAAAAAACTGATTAGATATCGACTAATGGCGGGGTTTTTTATTGTTAAGTATTTCTGTAATATCTGTATATAAGTTTAGCGCTAAATGATTGGTGTTAGAAATCAAAAGAAGGGGGGATCTTTTCAAATCAGCATAAATTTATATGTTTTTTGGTTTTAAATATTTGAATTATTTTATTTTTAATTCGATTTATATTGATGGAGTTTAGGTGTTATCAAATTGGAAAATGACTGTATGTATCTTTCCAATTCTAGTTTTAAGCAACTTTTTCGTTAGGCTTATTTTTAGGTGAAAAGAGAAAGCAGGCTTTTTCATTAATTAAGAAAAAACATAATTTTTTAGATGGAATTTAAACAGTGATGTATACAATTAGATATGTTCATCGGAACAATACTTACTATATCGCTTCGAATATAGAAGGAAATTTTATTATTCTTGAGTCAATTGATTCAGAATTTCGTATGGGTCATCAAATTTCTTATGATGGTGAGAAGGTATTTAACCTTACTTTGAATGATGAAACTGATGCAGTCATTAAATTAGAGAGTAATGAAAAAACTGCATACGAATACTTACTTTCAGTTAAATAAATTAGTTTTTATGATGAAGTATTTCTTTAAGAACTAGGTATGCTTAAAAGATATTTCATACAATAAAAGCTAAAAAGTTTTGTTTTTATTGAAAAAGCTATGGTATGGTTATTTAAGCTTTAATTTTGGGCAGTTAAAACAAATGAACTGTTTATTGAATAAAATCACCACCACCACGACCTCTAAAGAAGGCTGTGTGTGATTTTTATTAAAGTGACTTAATAAGATGACTAAACCCGGCCAATAATGGCTGGGTTAATTTTTCTCTGTTCATTATTGGTTCTTACAGAGAGAAATGATGGAAAAACTCAATAGCAATTCAAAATCGGCTTTACTGGTCATTGATATGCAAAATGGCCTATTTAACAGCCAATCTAAGCCACATAATGCTCAACTCGTACTTTCAAATATTCTTAGTCTTATTGAATATTACCGCTTAAATGATAGACCAATTATCTTTATTCGGCATGTTGGTGAGATAGGCACACCATTAGATCCAAGTGGACCGAACACTCAGCTAATCACAGAGTTAGCTTTTAATCCACATAAAGATATAGTCATTGAAAAAATGTACCCGAGTGGTTTTAAAAATACTGTTTTAAAAGAAGTGTTAGAGAAACTGGGTGTTGATGAACTCATCATTACTGGCATGAAAACTGAGTATTGCATTGATACTACTGTTAGGGCTGCTTCTGAGTACGGATATAAATTGATATTAATTTCAGATGGCCACACCACAACTGATTCAGCAGCTTTAAATGCTCAGCAAGCAATTGATCATCATAACCAAATTTTAAGTAATGCTTTTGCTAAGTTAAAAACGACGGAAGAGCTCATTTCTCAAATTTAATTTAGAAATGAACCGACAACTTTATTCAAAAAGTCTTATTAGCTGTATCAATAAAGTATAAGAAAATCTTTTGATGACTAGGTTGGTCGGTTTTTAGTGATAGCAAGAATTGAACTTGTATCAACAAAGAGCTCTTTTCGGAGGGCTTTTTATCAAGAGGGTATAAGTTTCACTAATTAATGGCGAATTAGCGTTGAATAAGCTGTCATAATTGTTAAAATGCCCACCTTGTCCTGTTTTTATATTGTTTTTGTTTTGCATTTATTTTGCAAAACTGAAGATAAAGTGATTGAAAACAGAAGCTTAGCTAAGGATTTTTGAATGCTCTCTATTTATTTGACAGATACTCAACAACATGTGCAATTTAATGATTATCCCGGTGATCAGCCTGTTAAGTTTCTGTTAAATCTTAAAAAGATTTTCCCAAGTACAGGTGACCTGTTATTGCCAGTTTTACCTGACGATAATGATTTAGAAAATGTAACATGGGAATCAACTTCAGAAGATTTTGATGTCTTTAAAAAGCTATTGGCTGGATGGGGTGTTATTGAACTCCGTTTAAATGCAATTACGGCTTATAAAGATAAAAACTTTGCGAATGAGTTAGTGAAACAAGCTCAAGCGAAACGTAAGAAAACAGCACAAAAAAATCATCAGCTCTCTTTGGTTGCTCTTGATTATATTTTTATGCACGAAGTTCACGCATTAATTGATGCAGAATTGGTCACTATTGGTGAGAAATTTTATTTACCAACCCTGCGTGAGCAATGGAAGGGTACAGTTTCAGACCCAGTGCTCAATGGAAAATTCTAATTAAACACAAAAGGTGAATTTATAAAAATTCACCTTTTTTATTTTTATAATTAAATTAATGGCTTATAACTTGATAATTGCTGGTACAAAAGTTTACAAGAAAAGAATGCGTTTTTTCTAAAGTGGCAGATACATTGCTTATATAAATACAAAATTATTGCGGGAGAGAGGTTCGAAAGAACCCGCCGAAGGAGCAACAAGCCCGGAAACTCTCAGGCAGAAGGACTGTAATAATTAAAAAATCTGGAGAGAAGCTTAGATTTATAAGAATTGAAAATAATAACTTATAAATTATAAACTCACCGAAGGGGAAGATCTAAACGTTAAAAGGTAACGTTGGGGTCGAAACTCTCAGGTACCAATGACAGATGGGCTGTACTGATGAAATGTTTTGCATTTCTGAGGAGTCTGTTATGCCACATGTTATTGTGATAGGTGCGGGAATCACAGGGGTTACCTCTGCTTATGAATTATCGCAACTGGGTTATCAAGTCACAGTGATTGATCGACATCTATATCCTGCAATGGAAACATCATTTGCCAATGGAGGGCAATTATCGGCTTGTAATGCCGAAGTATGGAACCAAAAAGCCACTGTAGTTAAAGGCTTTAAGTGGATGAGACAAAAAGACGCACCGCTACTGCTGAATCCTTCATTTAGTTTGCATAAATATAGCTGGCTAGTTGAGTTTTTATCCCATATTAAAAACTATGAAGCAAACACGATTGAGACGGTCCGTTTGGCATTACTTGCTCGTAAGCGTTTATTTGAGGTTGCTGAAAAAGAGCAGCTCGAGTTTGATTTGGAGAAACGTGGAATTCTCCATATGTATCATAGTAAGGCTGACTACGAGATTGCTAAACAAGTAAACAATGTATTGAATAAAGGTACATTAGAGCGCTATTCAGTTTCACCTGATGAGATGAAAACCATAGAACCATCATTAACAGGTGAATATTTTGGTGGTTATTACACACCAAGTGATGCAACGGGGGATATTCATAAATATTCAACCTCTTTGGCTGAAAAGACTAAACAATACGGTGTTGAGTATAAATTCGGTCTGGAAGTTACAGATATTAAGTGTCATCCAGACAAAGTGATCGTAAGTTGTCAGCCAAGTGCAGAGCATCCTTATCTTGTTGAATCCGATAGTATTCAGATCGAGGGGGATGTGCTTGTAGTTTGCGGTGGGGTAGGAAGTTATCAACTCGCCGATATGATTGGGGAGCGAGTAAATGTCTACCCAGTAAAAGGGTATTCAATTACCGTGCAATTAAAAGATGAGCAAAGTGTAAAGAATGCACCGTGGGTTAGTTTACTAGATGAGAGCGCTAAAATTGTGACTTCTCGTTTAGGTAAAGATCGGTTGCGCGTGGCGGGAACAGCTGAATTTAATGGTTACAACCGCGATATACGGGCTGATCGTATTCAACCTTTGGTAAATTGGGTAAACCGTAACTTTGATATTTCAACTGAGCATGTCGTACCTTGGGCTGGGTTAAGACCCATGATGCCTAATATGCTGCCAGTGGTGAAGCAATCTAGACAGCCTCGTATTTTTTATAATACAGGACATGGGCACTTAGGGTGGACTTTGTCTGCGGCAACTGCTGTTTTAGTTGGTCAGGATATTGCTCAAAAATATCCGATCTAGAAAGTAAAAAGCCAGTGTTTAAACACTGGCTTTTATTTAACGCACTAATCATATAATCGGTAGATTCCGCTAAAACGCTCACAGCCTTTTTGCTGGGTTTTCACATTCAGTAAAGCTTTTTGAAAATTAAACTGATATTTGCAGTTGTGCTCATTGTCTAAAATTTCATTTTTTTGTTCAGGTGAACTATAGGCCATCAAAGAAATTGTTTGAGTTTCTTTACGGTTATTTGGATTTCGGTATGCTATTCCTTCAATTTTGATTTTATCCTTTGCGAGCTGATGGACCTGAATGTGAACAGGCTGTGCTGCTAGATGTCCATTCTCAAACTTAAGATAATGTTGGGTAAGCGTTTGCTTAAGTGATGCATAAAAATTTAGGTCGTCAGTTCGTAAATCAAACTGTTGTTGAAAACATGAATTACTCTTGCATTGCTGAGTATGTTTAGACCATAACTTTTGTGTATCCTGCAAAAGCTGTAAGGGAGCATCAGTAACTAAATATGCAGAAAGATATTTATTATTGAGTTGCTTTCTCGATTCACTAAATGTTTTTGAACAGATTTTAAGCTCAGCTCCACGATTGGAACAGTCTATTGGTTCTGCAAAAACATGAGATGAACATAAACAACTCAGTGTCACGGCAAAACTTAATCTTTTCAATTGATTCATATCAGTATTAGACAGCATGATCGCTTATACTTTCAGTCTACTTTGCTAGGTGTACTATAGCGAAACAGAAAGGCTGAATACAAGATTTCTTAAGTTTTTATGGAAGGTAATAGTTATATGGTTGCTCAAATTCGTATTGGACAAGGAATGGATGTGCATGCCTTTGAAGAGGGGAACTTCGTTACATTGGCTGGCATTCAAATTCCACATACGCATGGCTTGAAAGCACACTCTGATGGTGATGTTGTACTCCATGCTTTATGTGATGCTTTGTTAGGTACTTTGGCACTTGGAGATATAGGGCAACATTTTCCTGACACTGACCCAGAATTTAAGGGTGCTGACAGTCGAGTACTATTAAAACATGTTTACCAGTTAATCTTAGATCGCGGTTATCAGTTAAATAATGCTGATATTACGGTGGCTTGTGAGCGTCCAAAATTAGCTAAACATAATTTGGAAATGCGTCAAAGTATTGCTGATGTTTTAAATGTAGATGTTAATCAAATCAGTATTAAAGCAACGACAACCGAAAAACTTGGGTTTACCGGTCGTCAAGAAGGGATTTTAGCTACAGCAACTGTTTTAGTCTCTCATCACACCAAGTGATCGGCTTGTTGCAAAGACTGCTGAAGCTCAAGAGTTGCCTTACGGCCTTGTAGCTGTAAGGTAATACTATGAATAAGTCCTGTCCAAGTTTCATTGGGTTCCCAAATTTCATGAAGTAAATCTTGAGAAGTAGGCATGTCCATATTCATATAAAACTGTCTATAGACATACATTAGGCAACTAGAGCGATCGTTTTTAGAACAGTGAATCCAGACAATTTCATTCTGGACTAAATGATCAATAAGGTCGAGTACCAATAAACATTGCTCGGCCGATGGAGTTTCCCAGTCAATTGGAATATGGATGTAATTTAAACCGAGGTCTAAACAAATACGATCTTCATTTTCAATATGATTTGGTGCGTTACTTAAAGCGAGATTAATGACTGTACTACAACCATATTCTTTAATTAGTTTCAGTTGTTCAGCAGAAGGCTGTGCTGAACTAAATAAATGTTCATGAATAATTGAAAATGCGGGAATTTGAGATAATGATTGTTCAAGGGTAGTCATGATCGCACTCTACGAGAGTAGGCTTAGCTTATTGTGTAGAATGTTATACACGATTCTAGGGAATAGTTGAAATACAGCCTGCTTATATATTCGACAATGTTATCAAAACTTTAAAAATAATTAACTGGAAAAGTACAAGTTTTATAAAATAAAAAAACAGCATCATAAAGATGCTGTTTTTTTGTCTAAATAATTATGGTTTTAGATTTTCATTCAATAAAAATTCTACTAAAGCTTTCTGAGCATGAAGACGATTTTCTGCTTCATCCCATACCACTGCATTTTTATGATCAAGCATAGTTTCAGAAATTTCTTCGCCACGATGAGCAGGTAAGCAGTGCATAAATAAACATTCAGGATGAGCAAGTCCCATTAATTTTTCATTGACTTGAAAAGCAGCAAAAGCTCTTTCACGAAGCTTTTGTTCTTCTTCTTGTCCCATGCTTGCCCATACATCTGTCACAATCAGGTCAGCATTTACAGCAGCATCTTCTGCGTTGTCAAAAACTTCAACACAATGACCAAACTCTGCTAAAAATTCAGGTTTAGGCTCATATCCTTTCGGAGATGCAATCTTAAGTTTAAAGCCCATCATGTGTGCAGCTTCAATATATGAGTTACACATATTATTGCCATCACCAATCCAAGCAACGGTTTTACCTTTAATGCTACCGCGATGTTCATTATAAGTCTGTAAATCTGCAAGTAACTGGCAAGGATGATGGTCATCTGTCAAACCGTTAATCACAGGAACTTTTGAATACGATGCAAAACGTTCAACAATGTCATGACCGAAAGTACGAATCATCACAATATCAAGCATACTAGAAATTACACGTGCTGAATCTTCAATTGGTTCGCCGCGGCCTAATTGTGTGTCGCGAGGTGATAGGAAAATCGCGCTACCACCAAATTGATTAATGCCTGCTTCAAAAGAGATACGTGTACGCGTGCTTGATTTCTCAAAAATCATTCCCAATACTTTACCGACAAAAGGTTGGTAGACCTGATTGTCATGCTGCATTTTTTTAAGTTCGCTTGCGCGTTCTAAAATGCGATTAAGTTCTAGAGTGGATAGATCACGTAAAGTCAGGAAATGTCTTAGAGCCATGTAGCTACTCCATAATAATTGTTATGAAAAACAACAATTATCTGTTGTTGGCTGGGTGGATGTGGGAAAAAAGAAGTCTACTATACTATAAGCATTTTAAAATGCAAAAGAATTAGACTTTATGATGACCCTTTAAGAAAACATCAACACAATAGTTAATATAATCAATTACTTCTTCCTCAGTGGGTGGTAGGGGCATTCCCATAATCATGCGCCATTCTATGTCACGTAAAATTCCAAAATACATGAGTGAGGAATAATCTGGAGATGTGCAAAGAATTTCTTCAGTTTGATGGGAAATTAGAAGTGCCTGAGCAATTGTGTTTTGCACATCTTGAGCACATTTTTCATATAAGTATTTGCTCAAAGTTGCATTGCATTGTGTTTGTTCGATAACCAACCGTAAAAAAGCGATATGTTCGGGTTGAATAATATGAGTATAAAAGCGAATGAGTGTTTGAATTAAATAGTTGCGTAAAGATGTTTGGGAGGGTTGAAATGGTACACAAATATCTTTAAAAAACATTTCACGGCGATAATCGCAAATTGCGGTAAATAAACCATCTTTATTGCCAAAATATTTATAAATAGACGCTTTTGAACCACCGGCATGATTAACAATGTCATCAAGAGAAACGGCTTCATATCCTTTATCCAGAAACAGCTCGGTTGCGCTTAGCAAAAGAGCTAGGCGACGTTCTATACCTCTGCGTGTTTGGGGCTTCTCACATACTGAATGATGTGACTCAAGGACGGAATCATGCATAAAATTTCATAACAACAGTTAACTTTGCTTGTTTAGTATAGCAAAACTATCTTTAAGGATGGTCATCGCTATTTTTTTAGATCATCTGCTGAACAGTAAGTAGAAATTTAAAAAAATAAAAGAATAGAAAATATAAACTTAGAGTGAATTTTGAAATGATCTAATGATGTAACCTGATGTTCAATTTTGAATTTAATAAAAAATAAAGCGGCTAAGAATGTCTTAGCCGCTTTATTTTAGGCACTAAGTTTTTTAGGCCTCGGTTTGGCTAACCTTATGTTCATCTTCTTCATCATCGTCTGCAGAATCCATTCCAAGTTCTTTTAACTTGCGAGTTAAGGTGTTGCGGCCCCAGCCTAATAATTCTGCTGCGTGACGTTTGCGTCCACGTGTTTGTTGTAAAGCAGCGTTAATTAAGGTGCGTTCAAACATTGGTGTAGCAATATCCAAAATCTTCATTTCACCATTCTTAAGCTTTTGAATTGCCCATTGATTTAGTAACTCATCCCAATGGTGTAGAGAAATGCGTTCAAATGAAGGGGTAGGTTGCCCAGCATCACTGTTCTTTTGCAGTGGAACTTGTTTAAGTTCAGAAGGTAAATCTTCTGGATAAACTTCACGTCCAGTGATCATCACAGTTAACCAGCGACATGTGTTTTCAAGTTGTCGAACATTGCCGGGCCACGGTAACTGTTGCATATAGTCCGTTGTTTCAGTGCGTAAGATTTTTGGACTCACGCCAAGTTCTTTACCGGCACGTGCGAGAAAATGCTGTGCCAGCATTGGTATATCTTCGCTACGATGAGCAAGTTTAGGAATGTGAATACGAATTACATTTAAACGGTGATATAAGTCTTCACGGAATCGGCCTTCATTCACCAGTTTTTCTAAGTCCTGATGCGTTGCTGCCACAATTCGAACATCAACTTTAACTGGAATATGTCCGCCTACACGATAAAATTCACCGTCGGCGAGCACACGAAGTAGTCGAGTCTGTGTTTCAAATGGCATGTCGCCAATTTCATCGAGGAATAGTGTTCCACCATTTGCTTGCTCAAAGCGACCTTGATGTTGAGTGTTTGCACCTGTAAATGCACCTTTCTCATGACCAAATAACTCGGTTTCAATCAAGTCTTTTGGAATTGCTGCCATATTTAATGCAATAAAAGGCTTCGCACGGCGTGGTGAGTGCTTGTGTAAAGCATGTGCAACTAATTCTTTACCTGTACCAGATTCACCATTAATTAAAACAGTAATATGAGATTGAGATAAACGACCAATAGCACGGAAAACCTCTTGCATGGCAGGAGATTCACCAATAATTTCTGTTGATTGAAGTGGTGAAGCTGTTTTTGTAGCTTCTTGTTGTTGTAGTTTATTGATATGCAGAATTGCACGATTGACTAAAGCTAAAGCTTCATCAATATCAAATGGCTTTGGTAAATACTCAAATGCACCTGTTTGATAACTTGATACAGCAGACTCTAAGTCAGAATGTGCTGTCATAATAATGACAGGTAAATCAGGATGAGTGTTTTTGACTTTAGATAAAAAAGTTAAACCATCAATTCCAGGCATTCGAATGTCAGTTAAGATGACATCGGGAGCATCATGATGCAAACGTTCAAGTGCAGTTTGAGCTTCTTCAAAATTGGTAACGTCAAAGCCTTCTTCTTTAAAGGTCTTTTCCAATACCCATCGCATGGCGCGATCATCATCAATAACCCATATTTTATTTCGCGACACGGTCTGACTCCCAAGGTAAATATAAGCTAAAAATAGTTTTTCCAGGAACAGATTGGCATTCAATCATTCCGTTATGTTGATGCATAATATTCTGTGCAATACTCAGGCCAAGCCCAGTACCTTTTGCTCGTCCGGTAACCAATGGGTAAAATACGGACTCTAAAATACTCTCAGGTATACCTGGCCCATTGTCTTCAATATCAACCCGCACGGTAGATCGATTCAGCACACCATTAATTGTGACAAGTCGTTGAATGCGAGTACGTAGAATTAGCTCTGGTTCATGATCGATAAAGAATGCTTTATTCTCTGTTATGGCTTGAATTGCATTTACACTAATGTTGAGCATGACTTGGATTAACTGATCACGATCGGCATTCACATCAGGTAAAGACAAATCATAGTCACGTATAATTTTAATTTTTTTCTTTGTCTGGTTCGCAATGAGCGAGCGTACACGTTCTAAAGGTTCGTGTACGTTAACATTTTCATAGCTTGGTAATTGTCTAGAACCTAACATGGTGTCAGCCAAGTTGGTTAAACGATCTACTTCATTAATGATGACATCGGTGAATTCAGCATAAGTCTTATCATTTAAACTGCGAGCGAGTAACTGGGTTGCTCCCCGAATACCTGCAAGTGGGTTTTTAATTTCATGAGCAACGCCACGGACAAGCTGTCTAGCAACCTGATGTTGTTGAACAAGATTTTCTTCCTTTGAAATCTTTAACATGCGGTCAATTGGGTTGAGCTCAATCAACAATAATGGATGATAGCTTTTACCTGCATTTAATTGAGAAACTGTGTAATCAACATGTAGGTCTTTAAAGTTGACATTAATGACAGCTTCTCGACGCGTATAAGGCTGTCCGGTTTTTATGGTGTTTAATAAAGCTTCATGTGTATTAAAAGTATCATCTGGCGCATGAAGTAAATTTAAAACAGGCTGTCCTGAAGCACGAAGCAAACTAATGTCAAATAATGCTTCGCAGGCTGAATTTAAATAAAAAATATTCAAGTTACTATCGATTAATAAAATCGCAGTAGTTAAATTGTCTACCAATAGGCGATAGTCGATAGGGTTGTGTTGATCCATTAGCGAATCGTTCCTGTCTTAAAATAGCGCAATGGCATCTTCATTGGTTATCGGATTTTCACCGTTATAGAACATGAACGATGCAAAATATACGCCAACTTTGTTTATGGGTTATTTTAAAGTTTTAAGGTACTTAAAAACGCGCTGAAATCGTTCTTTATATCTTTTGATCAAAACAAATAGCTTTAGTCTAGATAATAACATGATCTAAATTGGTGCAAAGGTGAGTTTTGGTGCAAATGTTGGTTGTATTTTGGTGCATTACACAAAGAGTAGCCTTTCCACCTATGCTTGAGACAAGAAAAGACATACAATACGCGCATTCAAGTGGAGCGCAGATTCATGAAGACCCCCAAAGTCGGTTTTGTTTCTTTAGGTTGTCCTAAGGCATTGGTAGATTCTGAACGAATTTTAACTCAGTTAAAGACTGAAGGTTATCAAGTTGCATCAGATTATGATGGTGCTGATTTAGTAGTTGTTAATACCTGTGGTTTTATTGAATCTGCGGTACAAGAGTCGCTAGATGCAATTGGCGAGGCCATGAGTGAAAATGGTCGAGTAATCGTTACAGGATGCTTAGGTAAAGACGAAGATAAAATTCGTCAAATGCATCCGAACGTTTTAAAGGTTACTGGTGCAGCAGCTTATCAAGATGTGATGGAAGCTGTACATGAATATGTACCAGCACCACCTAAACACAATCCGTTTATTGATTTGGTTCCTGAACAAGGAATTCGCTTAACACCAAAGCATTATGCCTACTTAAAAATATCTGAAGGATGTAACCATCGTTGTACCTTCTGTATTATCCCAAGCATGCGTGGTGACTTGGTTTCTCGTCCAGTTGGTAGTGTATTGGAAGAAGCTGCGGCACTTAAAAGAGCGGGTGTTAAAGAAATCTTGGTTATTTCGCAAGATACATCGGCTTATGGCGTAGACACCAAGTACAAACTTGACTTCTGGAATGGTCAGCCTGTTAAGACAAAATTCTTCGATATGTGTGAAGCACTCGGCCAATTGGGTATTTGGGTGCGTCTACATTATGTATACCCATATCCACATGTTGATGCAGTTATAGATTTAATGGCTCAAGGTAAAATCTTGCCATATCTTGATATTCCTTTCCAACATGCAAGTCCACGCGTTCTTAAATTAATGAAGCGTCCGGCACATAGTGAAAATACACTAGAAAAAATTAAGTTGTGGCGTGAAAAATGCCCTGATCTTGTGATCCGTTCTACTTTTGTGGTTGGTTTTCCAGGCGAAACTGAAGAAGACTTCCAGATTTTGTTAGATTGGTTAGTTGAAGCTCAACTTGATCGCGTAGGCTGCTTTACCTATTCACCAGTAGAAGGCGCTACGGCAAATGATTTACCCGATCATGTGCCAGAAGAAATTAAGCAAGAGCGTTACGAGCGCTTTATGCAAGTGCAGCAGCAAATATCTGCTGCCAAATTACAAAAACGTATTGGTCAAACGATGACTGTATTAGTCGATGGTTTAGAAGACGAATATCCTGTTGCCGTTGCACGTTCTTATGCCGATGCTCCGGAAATTGACGGTAATGTGTTTGTAGAAGATATCGATAAGAGCACTATTCAACCGGGCGATATATTGGAAGTCGAAATTACCGATGCAGATGAATACGATTTATTTGCAAAGTTAATTAAAATTAAATCGGTTTAATCGAAATATATTTAAAGAGCATTCAGTTTAAGAGGTTTTGGAGCAAAGTCATGGCGGAAACAATTAGCCCACGTTATTCACGTATTCTATTAAAATTATCTGGTGAGGCATTGTCAGGTAATAAAGATATGGGTATTGATGCCCAAGTTTTAGATCATATGTCACTTTCAATTGCGCACTTGGTTGGTTTGGGTGTGCAAGTGGGTATCGTTGTGGGTGGCGGTAATTTGTACCGCGGTAGTCAGTTGCAAAAAGATGGCTTGGTTGGTCGTGTAACAGGCGATCAAATGGGTATGCTTGCAACTGTAATGAATGGCTTAGCTATGCGTGATGCTCTAGTTCGCCGTAACATCAGAACTCGTCTTATGTCTGCATTGCCAATTGGCACAGTGGTAGAGTCTTACTCAAGTCGTGATGCGATTCGTCATTTGAGTCAAGGTGAAGTTTGTGTTTTCGTTGCGGGTACAGGAAATCCATTTTTCACAACAGATACAGCAGCATGTTTACGCGGTATTGAAATTGAAGCGAATTTGATTTTAAAAGCGACTAAAGTTGATGGCGTTTATAATAAAGATCCAAGTAAATATGATGATGCTGTTAAATACGATCATTTAACTTTTGATCAGGTGTTAGATGAAAAACTTGGTGTTATGGATTTGACTGCTATTTGCTTATGTCGTGACCATAATGTGCCATTGCAAGTTTTTGATATGAATAAATCAGGTGCATTATTGTCGGTAGTGATGGGTGAAAAAGAAGGAACGCGCGTTACTAAGTAATGTACGTGTTACCGAAAGCTCTTTATACTAGCGCTAAATTAAATTTGTTAAATATATCTTTGAATAAATAAGTAAGGTAGATCATATGATTAACGATCTGAAAAAAGACAGCGAACAGCGTATGTTAAAAACTCTAGAGTCTTTAGAACTCGGGTTTGCTAAAGTTCGTACCGGCCGTGCGCACCCATCAATCTTAAATGGTGTGATGGTTCCTTACTACGGTTCTGATGTGCCATTAAATCAAGTAGCAAACGTGGGTATTGAAGACTCTCGTACACTTATTGTTCAGCCATTTGAGCGTACAATGGTTTCAGCTATTGATAAGGCAATCCGTGAAAGTGATCTTGGTTTAAACCCGATTACAGCAGATGCAATTCGTGTGCCTTTACCAGCATTAACTGAAGAAACACGTCGTGATATGCAAAAAGTTGCACGTAATGAAGCTGAAAATGCAAAAGTTGCAATTCGTAATATTCGTCGTGATGTTTTAGGTGATATCAAAGCATTATTGAAGGAAAAAGAAATTTCTGAAGATGATGAGCGCCGTGCAGGTGATGATATTCAGAAAATTACTGACAAATATGTTGCAGAAGTAGACAAGCGTCTTGCAGCGAAAGAAGCAGAATTGATGAAGGTCTAATTTTTATGACCGATTCTGAAGAGTATCATCTTCCCAAGCATGTTGCCATCATTATGGATGGCAACAACCGCTTTGCAAAAAAAAATCAAATGCAAAAAGGTGATGGGCATCGGGAAGGTAAAAATGTTCTTGATCCTATCGTTGAACATTGTAAAAAAACTGGTATTCGTGCTTTAACTGTTTTTGCATTTTCAAGTGAAAATTGGAATCGACCGCAGTATGAAGTCGATCTGCTTATGAAGCTTCTGGAAGAAAGTATTCATGAGCAAATACCTCGCATGAAGAAATTTAATATTGCTTTGCGTTTTATCGGTGATCGTTCTCGATTATCCTCACACTTAGTTGCCTTAATGGAAGATGCAGAGCAACAAACAGCACACCATGACACTATGACCTTAACCATTGCAATAAGCTATGGTGGGATGTGGGACATTGCTAATGCAGCAAAACAGGTTGCAGAGGCCGTTTCCCGTGGTGAATTTAGTGCTGATCAAATAAATGTTGATTTGTTCGAAAAATATGTCAGTCTAAACGATCTGCCAGCTGTGGACTTGTTAATCCGCACAGGTGGAGATTATCGCATATCTAATTTCTTGTTGTGGCAAGCAGCTTATGCGGAACTGTATTTTACCGAAGCGTTATGGCCAGAATTTACAGTAAAAGAGTTCGATCATGCATTGAATGTTTTTTCAGGGCGTGAACGTCGTTTTGGCAAAACATCTGAACAAATTCAGCAAGAGAAAATAGAGAATTTATAATGTTAGAGCGGATTGTTACCGCATTGGTACTTGTTGCAGTTGTTTTAGGCTGTATGTTTGCTACGCAATCACATTATCCAATGTTGGTTCTTATGATTGTTGCAGCAGGGGTAGCGGGGTATGAGTGGTATAAATTAATGCCTCGCGAAACTGCAAATGCTGTAAAACCTAAAGCTTGGTGTTACGGTCTGCTTGTTGCATTTGTTTCAGGTGTCGCCCTATTTTTCCACGATATTGCATTACTTTTGTGGTCTGCTTCAATTTTAACTTGGATTGTCAGTGTATATTGGGTTAAGTCATTTCCTGAATTTGATGGCTGGTATAATGCAACCTTGTATGTGATTGGCATAATTTTAGTCTGTGCTGCAGTAACATCAATTTTTGTAGTATGGCAAAGTTCACCATGGTGGTTAATGTATCTGTTCTTGCTCGTATGGGGCGCGGATAGTGGTGCTTACTTTGTTGGTCGTAAATTTGGAAAAAGAAAATTAGCTCCAACTGTAAGCCCTAATAAATCAGTGGAAGGTTTGTATGGTGGTATTATTACGACCGTAGTAATAATGGTGGTTGTGCAATATCATTATCTAAATTTAACTTTAATTCAGCAAATTCTGTTTCTTATATTGTCGTTAATTACGGTATTTGGTTCAGTTTTAGGTGACTTATTTGAATCAATGATTAAACGTCGTGCCGGTATTAAAGATTCTGGTCGTGTTTTACCAGGTCATGGTGGTGTGTTAGATCGTATTGATTCTTTACTTGCTGCAGCCCCGATTTTTGCAACGGGAATGTATATATTAAAACTTATTGGTGTAGATTTATAGATGACACAATCTGTTTGCATATTAGGTGTAACCGGTTCCATTGGTCAAAGTACCTTAAAAATTTTAAATCAACATCCTGATAAGTATTCAGTGTTTGCGGTTTCAGCTCATAGTCGAATTTCTGAGTTGGTTGAAATTTGCAAACATTTCCAACCAAAAGTTGTGGTCGTTCCTGAGCAGAAAGTTGCCGAATTAACAGCTCTATTTTCATATAATAAATTACAAAATATTGAAATTTTGGTTGGTGAGGAAGGCCTGATAAGCATTGCTTCACATCCAGAAGTTGATATTGTTATGGCTGCAATTGTTGGTGCTGCAGGTTTGTTGCCAACTCTAGCTGCGGTGAAAGCTGGTAAACGCGTATTGCTTGCTAATAAAGAAGCTTTGGTTATGTCTGGTGAAATCATGATGCAAGCAGCACGTGATCATCAGGCATTATTATTACCGGTAGATTCAGAACACAACGCTATTTTTCAGTCATTGCCTCATAACTATTTAGAAGCTGAAAGAAATGGACAACCGCAACAGGGTGTATCAAGAATCTTATTGACCGCTTCAGGTGGACCATTTTTAAACCATTCGTTAGAACAATTAGAAAAAGTTACTCCTGCACAGGCTTGTAAGCATCCCAACTGGTCTATGGGGCAGAAAATCTCAGTTGACTCAGCTACTTTGATGAACAAAGGATTAGAGTTAATTGAGGCATGTCATTTGTTTTCAATATCTGAACATTTTGTTACAGTTGTTGTTCATCCACAAAGTATTATTCATTCTATGGTGCAATATGTGGATGGTTCAACGTTGGCGCAAATGGGTAACCCAGATATGTGTACGCCAATTGCACATGCTTTAGCATGGCCTGAGCGTTTACAGACGAGTGTTCCTGCTTTAGATTTGTTTGAATATTCTCAACTTAATTTCCAAGCGCCAGATATTCAGAAATTCCCAGCACTTGATTTGGCTCGTCATGCAATGCGTGCGGGAGGTTTGGCACCTACTATTTTAAATGCTGCAAATGAAGTTGCTGTTGCTGCATTTTTAAAGGAACAGATTGGATTTACAAATATCCCACAAGTGGTAGAGCATACTTTGCAAAAATTGGAAAATTCAGTTGCTGAAAATATTGAGTGTATTTTAGCTAAAGATGAAATAGCACGACATGTAGCACAGCAATATATATCAAGTATAGGAGGCTGAAATGAGTGCATTATTTATGATTGCAGCAGCGGCTCTTTTACTTGGTCCTTTAATTGCAATTCATGAGTTTGGTCATTATTGGGTAGCACGAAAACTAGGTGTTAAAGTTTTAGTGTATTCGATTGGTTTTGGGCCTACATTACTCAAGTGGACATCAAAAAAATCTGGTATCAAATATCAACTTTCAGCTTTACCATTAGGCGGCTATGTAAAAATGCTCGATGAGCGTGAAGGTAATGTTGCAGAGCAAGATTTACCTTATGCATTTAACCGCCAAAAGCCATGGAAACGTATAGCAATTGTTGCAGCTGGTCCATTAATTAATCTGATTTTTGCTGTCTTACTTTTCTGGATCTTGTTTTTACCAGCACAAGAACAACTGAACACTAGAGTCGGTAAAGTTATACCAAACTCACCAGCAGCAACTGCACAAATGCAAGTCGGTGACAAGATTATTGCTGTTGATGGAAAAGAAACGCAAACTTGGGAAAAACTTAATTTTGCTTTGATTGATCGTGTAGGTGAAACTGGTAGTGTAAATGTTGATGTAGACCGTGCAGGTACTGAAAAAAATATTGTTTTACCAATTAAGGACTTCTTAAAAAACCAGAATGAATCAGCCCTAGATGTGTTAGGTTTTTTACCATATCGTCCTGTTATTCCTGCTGTTGTTACTGAATTGACTCAAGATGGAGCTGCAATTCGTCAAGGAATGAAAGTAGGTGATCGTATTGTTTCAATTAATGGTCAAGCAATGAAAGACTGGTTTGATGTTGTCGAGGTCGTACAACATTCTCCAGAAAAATTACTCAATATTGATGTGTTGCGTAATAGTCAATTAGTCCATTTGCAAGTTATGCCTCAAGGGAAACGAGATAACATGGGGCAAGTGAGTGGTGTTTTGGGTGTGAAAAGTGATGCAGGAAAAATTACAATTCCTGACGAATATAAGCAAACAATTCAATATACTCCAATACAAGCTTTCGAGATGTCACTAGATAAAACTGGTCAAATCTCTAGCATGATATTGAGTTCAATAGTAAAAATGGTTAAGGGATTAATTGGTTTAGAGAATCTTTCTGGACCAATTACAATCGCGAAAGTAGCGGGACAAAGTGCAGAAATGGGATGGCAGACTTTTATCTCATTTATGGCTTTAATGAGTGTAAGTCTTGGAATTTTAAATTTATTGCCAATTCCAATGCTAGATGGTGGACATCTCGTTTATTACATTATTGAAGCTATTCGTGGTAAGCCTGTTTCTGAACAAATACAAATGTTTGGTCTAAAAATTGGTATGGTACTGCTCGGTAGTATGATGCTTTTAGCTTTATTTAACGATTTTATGCGTTTGTAAACGTATATGGATTTATAACTTACTGGAAAAACTGGCATGCGGCACACACATTTTTTAATGCCTTTGGCACTTGTTAGCGCTATGGCAGCGGTACAACAAGCATATGCAGCTGATGATTTCGTCGTTCGAGATATTCGTGTAGATGGTTTGGTCCGTCTTACTCCTGCAAATGTTTCTACCATGTTGCCAATCAACAGTGGCGATCGCGTTAATGAACCGATGATCGCAGAAGCAATTCGAACATTGTATGCCACTGGACTTTTTGACGATATTAAAGCATCAAGAGACAACGATACTTTAGTTTTTAATGTCGTAGAGCGCCCAATTATTTCAAAACTTGAATTTAAGGGTAACAAACTTATTCCTAAGGAGGCTTTAGAGCAAGGTCTCAAAAAAATGGGCATTGCTGAAGGCGAAGTTTTTAAGAAGTCAGCTTTACAAACAATTGAAACTGAATTAGAGCAGCAATATACCCAGCAAGGCCGTTATGATGCTGATGTAACTGTTGATACTATAGCTCGTCCAAATAATCGTGTTGAACTTAAATTAAATTTTAATGAAGGTACTGCGGCTAAAGTTTTTAATATCAATATTATTGGTAATACTGTTTTTAAAGACAGTGAAATTAAACAAGCCTTTGCAGTTAAAGAAAGCGGTTGGGCTTCAATCGTAACTCGGAATGACCGTTATGCTAGAGAGAAAATGGCGGCGAGCCTTGAAGCTTTGCGTGCGATGTATCTGAATAAGGGTTATATCAATTTTCATATCAATAACTCACAGCTTAATATTAGTGAAGATAAGAAGAACATCTTTATTGAAGTTGCTGTAGAGGAAGGTAGTCAATTTAAATTTGGACAAACCAAATTTTTAGGTGATGCACTTTATAAACCTGAAGAGTTACAAGCTTTAAAAATCTATAAAGATGGTGACACTTATTCGCAAGAAAAAGTAAATGCCGTTAAGCAATTATTATTGCGTAAATACGGTAATGCTGGTTATTACTTTGCAGATGTGAATATTGTTCCACAAATTAATAATGATACAGGTGTTGTTGACTTAAATTACTATGTAAATCCAGGTCAGCAAGTTACTGTGCGTCGTATTAATTTTACAGGTAACAGTAAAACTGCCGATGAAGTATTACGTCGTGAAATGCGTCAAATGGAAGGCGCTTTGGCGAGTAATGAAAAAATCGATTTATCGAAGGTTCGTTTAGAGCGTACAGGATTCTTCAAGACTGTTGATATTAAACCAGCTCGTATTCCAAACTCACCAGATCAGGTGGATTTAAACGTAAATGTTGAAGAACAGCACTCGGGAACTACAACATTAGCGGTAGGTTACTCACAAAGTGGTGGTATCACATTCCAGGCAGGTTTGAGCCAAACTAACTTTATGGGAACGGGTAACCGTGTTGCGATCGATTTATCTCGTTCTGAAACTCAAGATTACTATAACTTAAGTGTTACCGACCCTTACTTTACAATTGATGGGGTGAGCCGAGGTTATAACGTTTACTATCGTAAAACAAAGCTAAATGATGATTATAACGTTAATAACTACGTTACCGATAGTTTCGGTGGTAGTTTAAGTTTTGGTTATCCAATTGATGAAAATCAAAGTTTAAGTGCTTCAGTCGGTATTGATAATACTAAAGTAACCACAGGTGCCTTTGTTTCTACCTATGTTCGTGACTACTTGAAGGCAAACGGTGGTAAGGCAACAGGTAAGGGGTCATATTGCCCAACAGATGCTGCTGGTAATTCACAGTATGATACTGAGGCAGGTAAATGTAAGGTTACAGAAGTAACTTATGATAATGCGTTTGAAGGTGAGTTCTTTACCTATAACCTGAATTTAGGTTGGTCATATAACACATTAAATAGACCAATTTTCCCAACTTCAGGTATGTCACATCGTGTTGGCCTTGAAATTGGTTTGCCGGGTAGTGATGTTGAATACCAAAAAGCAACTTATGATGCTCAGGCATTTTTCCCTATTGGTACTACAGGCTTTGTACTTCGTGGCTATGGTAAGTTGGGCTATGGTAATGATTTGCCGTTCTATAAAAACTTCTATGCAGGTGGTTATGGTTCTGTGCGTGGCTATGATAACAGTACCTTGGGTCCGAAATATTCAAGTGTAAATTTACAAGAAGAAGGTAAAAATGACTCTTCTCCAGAGGAAGTAGGTGGTAACGCTCTTGTACAATTTGGTACTGAGCTAGCTTTACCATTACCTTTCAAAGGAGATTGGACCCGTCAAGTACGTCCAGTTTTATTTGCTGAAGGCGGTCAAGTATTTGATACCAAGTGTGACACTGGTTCTTATTCTATGATTATGAATGGTCAGCAAATTGCGGATGCTAAAAAATACTGTGAAGATAACTATGGTTTCGACTTAGGCAATATGCGTTATAGCGTAGGTGTTGGCTTCACATGGATTACCATGATTGGACCATTATCTCTTAGCTATGCATTCCCTCTAAATGATAAGCCTGGTGATGAAACCAAAGAGATTCAGTTCGAAATCGGTCGTACTTTCTAAGTACGACTTGACTAAACATGAAATAAGGACACAAACTTAAATGAAAAAATTAAATATATTAATGTTAGGACTAGGTCTGACAGTTTCTGCTATGACTAATGCTGCTGGTTATGGTGTTATTGATCTTGCTAAAGTTGTTGAAAGTAGTGCTTATTTGAAACAACAAAACGCAAGTTTAAATCAATCGGTTAAGCCAACTACAACTCGTCTTGAGCAGTTGGGTAAAGAATTAGAAGGTCTTCAACGTCAAGCCCAAACTCAAGGGCAAAAAATGAAAGAAGATGACATTAAAAAGCTTCAGGCGCAATATCAAACAAAACTCAATGAATTTAATTCTACTCAACAAGGTTTGCAGTCTAAAGTTCAAACTAGTTTGCAAGGAATGAACTCAACTTTTGAGACTCGTGTGAAGCAAGCAGCTGAACAATTACGAAAAGAAAATAATCTTGACTTCATTTTGAATAAAAATTCAACTGTTGCCTATGACGCTAAATATGATTTAACTGATAAAATGATACAAAAGGTTAATTCAATGAAATAAATTAATGAAAGTGCAACATTATCGTTTAGATGAACTAGCTCACCTAGTAAATGGTGAGTTAGTAGGTACGGGTAGTCTTCAATTTATAAACTTAGCAAGTTTAGAAAATGCTGAAACTCATCAAATTGCTTTCGTGAATGGCGAAAAGTATATTGATCAAGCAAAGGCTAGCCGTGCGGGTGCGTACATTGTTACAAGCCTTATTAAAGAACAACTTCCTGACAAACAAAATTTTATTATTGTTGATAATCCATATTTAGCATTTGCCATACTTACGCATGTTTTCGATAAAAAAATCACATCGGTGGGTATAGAAAGTACTGCTCAAATTCATCCTTCTGCGATCATTTCTGAAACAGCATATATTGGTCATTACGTCGTCATTGGCGAAAATTGTGTAGTTGGTGATAACACAATTATTCAGTCTCATACTCGACTGGATGATAATGTGGAAGTTGGAAAAGATTGTTTTATTGATGCTCATGTCACTATTACTGGTGGGTCTAAATTATTTGATCGTGTGCGAGTTCATGCAAGCACTGTAATTGGTAGTGAAGGTTTCGGCTTTGCGCCATATCAAGGAAAGTGGCATCGTATTGCTCAATTGGGTTCAGTTGTTATTGGTAATGATGTTCGCATTGGTTCAAATTGTAGTATTGATCGAGGTGCACTCGACAACACCATTTTGGAAGATGGGGTAATTATTGATAACCTTGTGCAAATCGCACATAACGTTCATATTGGTTCAAATACAGCTATCGCTGCTAAATGCGGAATTGCTGGTAGTGTTAAAATTGGCAAAAACTGTATTCTAGCTGGGGCTTGCGGTGTATCAGGCCACCTTTCTATTACCGATAATGTGACTTTGACCGGAATGTCAATGGTCACAAAAAATATTTCTGAACCTGGTACTTACTCTTCGGGAATTGGATTATTTGAAAATAGCCATTGGAAAAAGACAATTGTACGCTTGCGACAATTAGCAGATGTGCCATTGACCCAAATCACTAAACGACTTGATCATATACAAGCTCAAATAGAGTCTCTTGAATCAACCTTTAATTTGCGTAAATAGAATATTATGACCGAGTCAACTACACCTAAATTTGCCATCCCTGAATTACCAATGCAGATTCAAACGATTCGTCAATATTTGCCGCATCGTTATCCTTTCTTATTGGTTGATCGTGTGACTGAAGTTACTGACAATAGTATTGTTGGTTATAAAAATGTTTCTATCAATGAAGAGTTCCTACAGGGACATTTCCCAGAATATCCAATTATGCCTGGTGTTCTAATTGTTGAAGCATTAGCTCAAGTTTCAGGTGTTCTAGGGTTTATTATGAACAATGAAACGCCAAAACCTGGTTCTTTATTCCTTTTTGCTGGTGCGGAAAGAGTTAGATTTAAAAAACAAGTAGTTGCTGGTGACCAACTTGTATTAAAATCTGAATTAGTAATGCAAAAACGCGGTATCTACAAATATAATTGTACGGCTACCGTGGATGGTATTGTAGCAACAACCGCTGAAATTATGATTTCACACCAAAAAACAGAGCAGGCATGAGCAATCACGACTTAATTCATTCTACGGCCATTATTGATCCATCTGCAGTGATTGCTCCAGATGTCCAGATAGGACCTTATTGCGTTATCGGTCCAAATGTGACGATTGGTGCGGGTACTAAACTTCATTCTCATGTAGTAGTGGGTGGTTTTACCAAAATTGGTCAAAATAATGAGATTTTCCAGTTCGCAAGTGTTGGTGAGGTTTGCCAAGATTTGAAATATCAAGGTGAAGAAACCTGGTTAGAGATTGGTGATCATAATTTAATTCGTGAACATTGCAGTTTACATAGAGGAACTGTGCAAGATAATGCTTTAACTAAAATAGGAAGTCATAACCTATTGATGGTTAATACACATATTGCACATGATTGTATTGTTGGTGATCACAATATCTTCGCGAATAACGTTGGTGTTGCTGGGCACGTACACATAGGTGATCACATCATTATTGGTGGTAATTCTGGTATTCATCAATTCTGTAAAATTGATTCTTACAGTATGGTGGGTGGAGCATCACTAATTTTAAAAGATGTGCCAGCTTACGTTATGGCTTCTGGTAACCCGGCTCATGCATTCGGTATTAATATCGAAGGAATGCGTAGAAAGGGTTGGTCCAAGAATACAATTCAAGGTCTCAGAGAGGCTTATAAATTAATTTTTAAATCAGGTCTTACTTCTGTTCAAGCTGTTGAGCAGATTAAAAATGATATTCTTCCGAATGTTCCTGAAGCTCAATTACTAATTGACTCTGTTGAACAGTCAGAACGTGGTATTGTGCGTTAAGAAAATATATTAAAAAAAAGACACTGCATTTTGCAGTGTCTTTTTTTTCTTAAAATTATTATTTATTAAAAAATTTGGCTTCTTCAGATTTTGGATACTGACTTAAAATTTTAGTTTTATATTGGTTTGCTGAAGCTGTATTTTTATCGACATCTTTAGCAATGCTATAGAGTTGATAAAGGGCGCGAGGAGCTTTACTCGAATTTGGATATCGAGTTGCTACTACATTGTAGTTCTTTTTAGCTTCATTATAATTCACCGGATCAGTTGCTAAATTAAACTCAGCTAACCAAAAATAGGCATTCCCAGTATAGACGCTATTAGGATGATTTTTGATAAAGTTCTGCATTGGAGCAATCGCTTTTTTTGCGCCACCTTGCTTATAGGCATCTAAAGCGACAGTGTAAGCTGCCTTTTCAAGCTCTATAGGGTTTGATTGGTTTTGTGAAGGTGGTTGAGAGGCTTCTGGTTGTGGTGGAGGAGTAGTGGAAGGGGTACTTGTTGGAGCAGCGTTCACTACTTTATTTTCAACTGCAGGAGTTTCTGTGCTTGCCGTAGCAGGCGTATCACTGTTCGCTGGATTATCTGATTGTGCACTTTCAGGATCAACTTTCTGATTAAGGAGTTCTAGGCGTTGATCTAGGTCTGTGTAGCGATTAGATAGATCTTTTTTCAATTGTTCAATATCATTTGATTGTTCTTCTAACTGCCCACGTAGGGTACGTATATCATTTTCTAATTGTTGATTTTTTTGCATTAATTCCCAGTTTAAATTACTAGGTACCGAAACATTATTAGAAGAAGAATTAGTTGCGCTACCACCGCTTTGGCTTAAACCGCGAGACTCAATTGGAATGTTGGCATAGAGAGAGGTAGTGCTCATTAAGGCAATAAATAAGAAAGAATGCTTCATCAATCGCATGAGTATAGGTCCATAATTTTATGTAAAAGCCAACTTAAAAAAGGAATATATAAACTATTCACTTAACTATCTAAGATTTTAATTGGTCAATGCAATTAAAACAGCTAACAATATAAATGCAAGAATAGTTTACAATCTTCAAGCATATTTTATCCAAAATTAGATACAAGAAAGAATATAGGGGAGAGAAGTATAGGAATTTAAGGCTTTTTGCTGATGAATTAATCAATTGAAACATAAACTTGCTTAAAACTGTGAAGAAGGCTTGCAACTATTTTAAAAATCTCTATACTCTGTTTTGCAATGGTAGCCCCGCTGGTGGCTTCGCAATTGTACTCTGTGAACCCCGCCAGGACCGGAAGGTAGCAACGGTAGCAGATCTATGATGTGCCGAAGTTTTGCTAGTGGGGCTGCCACCATTCTTTTAATCCACTCTCCGTTGGATTGCCTTCATAATTACATCTAAATCAAATCCTCTATATTGTAAGAACCTCATCTGTTTTGCTTTAAGTTTAGGATCTTTTTCTACTTCTTCACCAAATTTCTTCACTTTCAGTTGATAAGCCTGTTCTACCCAATCAATATTATGAATTTCATCAGCAATTAAATCATTTTCTATTTGTTTTGTTTTTAAAGCTTGTTTAATACGTTTTGGACCTTTGCCTTTACGTATCTGGCTAGCCAATGTTAATTCCGCAACGCGTTGATCACTTTGATAGTTTTGCTCAGATAATTCTTCAACAAGCTGCTTAACCTCTTCAGGGTTTTGTGCATAACGAGTTAGTTTTTCGGTAAGCTCTGCTTTGGAGTAATCTCGACGAGTCAATAAAGCAAAAGCATAAGAGCGTAAACGTTGACCTGTAAGCAAAGCTCTTTGTTGAGACTGTTCTTCAGTTCTTTTGAACATAGTATTAGGGTTCCCTTGTAAAAAAACGCCCCGAAGGGCGTTTTAAGGCTCATGAATAATTAAGATTCTAGTAGAAGATCAGCTTCTTCTTCATCTTCAACTTGAGCAGTATTAGTACCTGTTGTTAACAACTGTTCACGGATGTTACGTTCAATTTCTCCAGCCATCTGAGGGTTTTCTTCAAAGTGGCGAATAACATTGTTCTTACCTTGACCAATTTTATTACCTTGATATGAATACCAAGCACCTGCTTTTTGTACGATATCTTGTTGTACAGCTAAATCTACAAGTTCGCCTAGCTGGTTTGTGCCTTTACCATATAGGATTTGGAAAATAGCCTCTCTGAAAGGAGGAGCCATTTTGTTTTTAACCACTTTAACTCGGGTTTCAGAGCCAACGATTTCATCGCCTTCTTTTACTTGACCAATACGACGGATATCTAAACGTACAGAAGCGTAGAACTTCAATGCGTTACCACCAGTTGTAGTTTCTGGACTACCAAACATTACCCCAATCTTCATACGGATCTGGTTAATGAAGATAACCATACAGTTTGAACGTTTAGCATTACCCGTAATTTTACGAAGTGCCTGACTCATTAAACGAGCTTGCAAGCCCATATGAGAGTCACCCATCTCACCTTCAATTTCTGCTTTAGGAGTAAGTGCAGCGACTGAGTCGACAACGATTAAGTCAATTGCACCAGAACGAACGAGCATATCTGCAATTTCGAGTGCTTGTTCACCGTTATCAGGTTGCGATACAAGCAGGTTATCAATGTCTACACCAAGCTTACGTGCATATTGTGGATCTAATGCGTGCTCTGCATCGATAAAGGCACACGTACCACCAGTTTTTTGACATTGTGCAATTGCTTGTAGAGTCATTGTGGTTTTACCAGAAGATTCTGGACCATAAATCTCGACAATACGACCTTTTGGTAAACCGCCAATCCCCAATGCAATATCTAAAGTCAAAGAGCCTGTAGATACAGCTTCAACAGCTTGAACAGTGTTGTCACCGAGACGCATCACCGTATTTTTGCCAAATTGTTTCTCAATTTGACTTAGCGCGGCTTGTAATGCTTTGCTTTTATTCTCATCCATCTCAAAAACCTCAATACTCTATGTTCATCACGTTTAACCCAAGTGGATGCATTGAATCTCAACTTGTTTCACTAGGGTAATAGTGACAGATTTTTTCTATAGCTTCTATGTGTTGTATGTGTGTGTGCGACACAACTCGACGTTTTTATTCATCACCGTATGACCAATTTTGATCATTCTCCTGTTTAAACCGAATAATTTGACGACGATCCTTTTTACCCGGTCTATGGTCAGGTCGAGCTAGATTATGCAATTTTCGTTGGGATGCAATCAACTCCCGTCTAGCAATACTTACTTCGGTTTCTTCATAAAGTTGCTGTGCGATGGGAGCTGGACCACGTGTGTTCGAAAGAGCTTTTATCACAACAGTTTTCTTATCAAACCCTTGCTGAATAACAAGTTCCATTCCAACTCGAATTTCTTTGGAAACTTTTACACGCTCATTATTGTGATGTACTTTACCTCCTTCAATCGCTCCTTTAGCAATTGAACGAGTTTTAAAAAAACGAGCAACCCATAACCATTTGTCGACACGCATGGTCTCTACAGCATCGTTTTCAGGCAATTTTGACATCATTATCCTTTCTATCAATTTCATTCAATATAGACAGCAATTCTGTAAGCCGATCTAGTGCTTTAAATTCTAAATCTTGATGCTGTTTTATATCCTTTAGACTTGAGGGCTGTGAGATAGTAAACAAGTGTTGAATACCAAATTTTTCTGCCGTTTTTAATACGGGAGCCGTATCGTCAATAAAAATCGTTTCATCTGGATTGAATGGATGTAATCTTTGGAGTTCTTGCCAAAAATTGACGTCCTCTTTGGCATAACCTACTTGTTCACTTGATATGATGACATCAAAGAAATGTTCAATCGCAATATTATCGAGTTTTAAGCGTAAGCTCGCGCGGTCTGCATTAGTCACGAGCCAACACATGTATCCTTGCTCTTTAAGTTGTTGCAAAAGCTCAATGCAGCCAGAACGAGCTTGAATCTTAGATTGAAATTCTTGTTGTAATTTGAGTACATCAACGCCTACAGTTTTAGTCCAATAGGTTGATGAATACCAAACAAGCGTATGGCGATGTGATTGATAAAATTGATATAGCTTTTCTTTGCTCTTGGAGAGAGAAAGTTGATGTGTTTTTGCATGTCGTTCAGGAAGACATTCATTCCATATGAAATCATCAAAAGCGAGATCTAAGAGTGTTCCGTCCATGTCAAACATTATGATTTTAGACATTTTTTTAAATATCTCCAAAATCATTTATAGCAAAATTTTTAAGACACATTTACCATATATCCTTTTAAAATCATAAATTAAATAAACTTATAAATACTCAAACTAATTTAAAGCTACATCCCATAATTTTCTAAAATTTACATAGCTTCATAGGATGGATAGGAGAGATAAATGGTTTGAAATTATAACGCGGAATCTGGTAAAACAAAAAATAATAATGAGACAGTTTTAGTAGAAAACTCCTTCCTTAAATTAAAAATATTTAAAATTTATTTAAGGTTTTTAGCTCCTAAGATTAAATTTGCTTACATAGGATACGTATTGACAAACATTTTATAAATTGAAGGATACTTATTTAAAGTTATATTTAAAATTATTCCTATAAGAACTTAGAGAAAGCAATGAAAATTGGATTTATTGGTGGAACCAATGACGGTATCGTAATCAATGCTGCCGATGGCCTTGATACTTATAAACTTGAGTGGCACTACAAAGCAGAAAAACATTGTGAGTCACAACTTACCTTAGGGCTGAATGGACCTGAGTATGATTATTACAATTTATTAATTCTAAGAAAGAATAAAGAGGCTAAACTTTTTTACGTACTTACCACCATGGAAAAAGAAGAAATAGCAGATAAACTTAATGAATATTGGGAATGTTCGACCTCCGTCGGCTATGATTTTGATGAGTAAGCATTCGTGATTTCATATAGCACATGTTCTCTTAATTCGTGATGAAGAGGAACTTTAGGATGTTCGAAGTTTTTAACTTTGTGCATTCCAAGTCTTTTCATGACAGCTTGAGAGGGGGTATTAATCGTAGCGGTGAATGAAACGATTTTATCTAAATTCAGTATATTAAAACCATAATCTAAAACTGCTTTTGCACCTTCTGTTGCATAACCTCGTTTCCAAAATTCTTTTGTAAGCCGCCACCCAATTTCCACACATGGAGAAAAGTCAAATTGTTCAGGTTGGCTGTGTAGACCAATGAACCCGATAAATTGATGGGTTTCTTTTAATTCTACTGCCCAAAAGCCCCAACCTTTTTCTTGAATGAGAGATGAAATTTTTTGGATTAAATTAAGGCTTTCTTGGGGTGTTAAAAGATTTGGGAAAAATTGCATAACATCTTGATCTAAGCCCATTGTTATAAATGGCTCAAAATCACTTTCTTTCCACTGTCTTAAAATTAAACGTTTTGTTTCGATCATGAGATGGCTCTTTAATTGAAAATGAGGGGTCAAAGTGGTTTTTGCACAATCTTCTGTAAAATGATCTTGGAATTAATGCTGACTACACCTTTTATTTTATTTAAGGTATTAATAACGAAATGAGAAAAAGAACTCAAATCTTTGGTCGCAACGTGTAAAACATAATTAGATTCGCCAGTAATAATATATGCATTAATGACTTCATCAAAATTTTTGATCTGACTTAAAAAGAAGTTGTGATCATTTTCTGTTAGCTGAGCAAGTTTTATTTCGACGATTGCCTCAATTTTTATGCCTAGTTTTTCATAATTAACTTTCGCTTGATATTTTTCAATTACACCATTGCTTTCTAGAATTTTAACTCGCCGATGACAAGCTGAAGCCGAAAGGTTAACGAGATCGGCCAGTTCTTGGTTACTTAACCGACCATTATCTTGTAAATACTTCAAAATTTTTAGATCGATTGCATCTACATTCATTTTCGAATATCATCCAAGTTTTTTAATTTTAATTCGAATTTTATACGAAAATATCTAATTTTAATCAAATATTATCGAATAAATCGAAAGAATGAGCATGATAAAATTCAAAAACAAAGGAAATGTTGAAAATAGGTGAAATAACAAATGATTACTCACGAACAATGCCTCTATTGGGATCAGGAAGATGAACTCAAAAAGTTTAAAGATGAATTTGCACTGCCAAAAAACGTCATTTATTTAGATGGGAATTCTTTAGGTGCAAGACCAAAGAAATCATTAGAGGTTGCTCAGCATATTATTGCCAAAGAGTGGGGCGAGGACCTTATTAATAGTTGGAATAAAGCAGATTGGTGGGGCTTACCGACTAGACTCGGAGATAAAGTTGCGCAGCTTATCGGTGCCGAAAAAGGGGAAGTGGTTATTTCAGACTCAACGACCTTAAATTTATTTAAAGTTTTATCAGCAGCGGTAAAAATTCAAGCTGAAAAATTTCCGGAACGTAAAATTATTGTTGCAGAAAAAGATGCCTTCCCAACAGATATTTATATTATTGAAGGCTTTATCGACTTGATTAATCAAGGTTATCAAGTTGAGTTGATTGATGGTGCAGATGATCTATCTCGTGTTTTGGCAAAAGATGTGGCTGTCGTTGTTCTTTCTCATGTGAATTATCGGACTGGATATTTCTATGATATGGAATCTATTAATCAACAAATTCACGCTAAAGATGCTTTGATTATTTGGGATTTATGTCACTCGGTTGGTGCGGTGCCTATGGATCTTAATCAAAGCAATAGTGATTTTGCGATTGGTTGTACTTACAAATACTTAAACGGTGGCCCAGGTTCTCCAGCATTGTTATGGGTAAATCGAAAGCATCGTGATCAGTTCTGGCAACCTTTATCAGGCTGGTGGGGGCACAAAAAACCATTTGATATGGCTCAGCACTATGAACCAGCTAACAGTATTCGTCGTTATTTGTGTGGAACACAACCTATCATTTCGATGAGTCTAATCGAATGTGGTGTCGATATTTTCTTACAAGCTGATATGCAACAAATACGCGAGAAATCCCTCAAATTAACTGATTTGTTTATTCAACTTGTTCAACAAGAATGTCCTCAGTTTGGTTTTGAGCTGATTACACCTTTAAACCATCAATATCGTGGCAGTCATGTCAGTTATAGACATGAGTTTGGTTATGAAATTATTCAGGCGCTTATTGCTCGTGGTGTGATTGGGGATTATCGAGAGCCGGAAGTATTACGTTTTGGAATTACACCTTTATATCTAGGTTTTGAAGATATCTGGAATGCTGTACAGCAACTTAAGCAAATTATGCTGAATAATGAATGGAAAAATGAGCGTTATCTGGTACGTAGCGAAGTGACCTGATCGTTAAAGGTTAATATCAGAATAATGGCTAGGAGGGCCTATGAGCAGTTTTGATGAAATACAAAATCGAGAAGCGGGTTTACATAAGAAATTATCCGCAAAACAGATGGGAATGATTGCAATTGGTGGAGCGATTGGTACAGGGCTGTTCATGGGAAGCAAGTTTGCAATTAGCTTTGCTGGTCCCGCTGTCATCGTGAGTTATGCCATTGGTGGCTTAATCGCATTTGCTATTATGGCTTGTTTGGCTGAGATGACAGTTCAGCATCCTACGTCAGGCTCATTTGGAGCATATGCTGAGCATTATGTAAGTCCTCTTGCTGGGTTTTTAGTCCGTTATTGTTATTGGGCATGTATTGTATTAGCGGTCGGTACAGAAATTACAGCAGTTGCTGACTATATGAAATTATGGTTTCCAAGTGTAGGCTCTTGGGTCTGGATCGCTTTTTTCTCTCTGACTTTGCTTGTGGTTAATGCATATAGCGTTAAAGCTTTTGGATTGGTTGAATATTGGTTTTCGACAATAAAAGTCTTTGCAATTATTGTATTTATTCTTTTAGCAATTGGTATTTTGACTCAAAGTCATGGAGGAGCAGTTCAGGTTGTTTCTAATCTAACCGAGCATGGGGGCTTTTTTCCTCATGGTTTTAGTGGGGTCTGGATTGGAGTAATCATTTCAATATTTAGTTATTTAAGTATTGAAATGATCGCTGTTGCGGCTGGTGAGGCTAAAGATCCGGAAAGAGCAGTTAAGAAAGCTTTTAAAAGTACTGCAATTCGCTTAATTCTATTTTATTTACTGTCTTTATTTCTCATTGTGGCACTTGTTCCTTGGACAACTTTAATTGGAGCCGAGGCGACCAGCCCTTTTGTGATGGTAATGAAAATTGTAGGTATTCCATATGCGGACAGTATTTTAAATTTTATTGTAATTGTCGCGGCCTTATCAGCCATGAATAGTATGTTGTATATCTCGACACGTATGCTATTTAGTTTGTCACGCGCAGGTGATGCACCGAAATTATTTGGTCGCATTAGTCATAATGGCGTACCAATTAACGCATTGCTGTTGTCAGCAGTGGGTATTGGTATTGCGAGTATTGTTTATACGATTACCCCAGCTTCTGCTTTTCCGATCATGATTGCTTTATCTATGTTTGGTGCATTGTTCACTTGGGGCAGTATTTTTATTACCCATATGTTTTTTAGACGGAAAATGGCACAACAAGGCCAGCAATTAAAGTTTAAGGTTCCAGCAAGTCAGTTAATTTCATTCTTAGGATTAATCGCAATTTTAAGTATCACAGTCACCACATGGTTTACCAATGAGTTCAAGTCAACTTTACAATTTGGAGTCCCATTAGTTGTTGTGCTTACGGTTTTCTACTATTTAAAACGCTCGTCAGCCAAGCTTGCTTTAAATGCTCATGAAGAATCGTTGAAGTGAGAGACCTATGAGACTCTATGACAATGCTAGAACTGTGGCCAATGAACATGAGATATTGGCAGAATTTCAACGAACAAGTTTACAGAGCTACCAAGAATTTATTCATATTGCAGATATTCAATATGGGACGCACCCAAGGTCAACCTTAGATTTATTCCCATTAGAGCAAGCTAAAAAGACTGTTATTTTTATTCATGGCGGCTATTGGCAATGGTGTGATAAATCAGAGTTTGGATTCATCGTACCGTATGTTCTAGCAAAAGGAGCCCAGTGTGTTCTTTTAGAATATGATCTGGCACCACAAAGCAAAATTTCAGATATTGCTTCTCAAGTTAATCAAGCTCTCGATTTTATTCGAGAGCAAAACTGGCGAACCGATGAGATGGTTCTGGTTGGGCATTCAGCAGGGGCGCATCTGGTTGCTTTGTCATTAGGACATCCATTCATATCTGAGATGGTGTTGCTAAGTGGAATTTATGACTTAAGGCCTATACAAAGCACTCATTTAAATCATGCTCTCAATCTTTCAAGCGAAGATATCTTAAAATATAGTCCTATTCATCACAGTGATCAAATTACTATTCCATGTTCAATTTTCTGTGGTGAGCTTGAGCTCGAAGAGTTGAAATGGCAAAGCCAAAATTATTTTGAAATTAAAAAAGAGCAAGATCAGAATTTTGTTTCTTTTAAGCTTATTCCTAAAGTTAATCATTACTCTATTTTGGAACACTATTTTAAGTCTATATTAGTTTAAGCAGTCGAATTACAATATATGCAATGTGATTGTATGAGTAATTAATTTTATAGAAAGATAAAGTGTGAGATGAATCACATCTCAACCTATTTTTTTGTAGAAATTATTTATTGTTGTTGACCTAACAGTGGAACTTAATTAGATTAAAAAGATAGTGCTTTCTCACTAGACAATAAATTGTTTAGCTGTTGTTTAGTTGAGTTTTTAAGTCCGTAGCTTCCCAAGATGCGGACTTTTTTATTTTACTTTTAAAAACAATAAGATAAAGGGTGATGTAGCTATAATATCTATCCAAAGATTAATATGAATGAATAAGATATACCTGTGATAAATAAGAAATAAATTAGGATTTTCTTTTCATGATTTAACTTGAATTATCATTTAATAAATAGATTAATTAAAATATAAGCTTACTAATCATTCATGAGTTTGTCATATAGGCTCGATAAAATATAAGAAAATAAAAATTATAAAAATAATTAAATAATATATATAGCATTTGAAAGTAATTAATTTAGTCGGTTCTCATGAGTGGGTTTTTTTATTTATAAAGGAGCCTTTATGAAAGTACAATATTTTGAAGGTGACATGTATAAACATATGTGTCCAGGTTGCGGGTATCTTCACTATATTCCTGTACATTATCCTTTTTCTAATGGTAACCAGTGGACTTTTAATCATGATTTGGAAAAACCAACTTTTGATCAGCTCATAATTATGTATGGGCATTGTAATTACTTTATTAAAGGTGGTTTTATTGAATATAGTGTTAACTGTAGACATCATTTAGCAGGATGTACGGTTGAGTTGCCAGAACTAAAATTAAAAAATTATAGGTTTTATTAATTTTGGTATTTGTATTATATATTTAAAATTATTTAAAATTTTTATAATCGGTAAGTAATAAAGACTTTTTTAGTATATCTTTACATGTTTAATACTAAATACGTATAGTTAAAGAAATTGTAAATTTATTTTGGTTGAAGCTAGGATTGAAATTTGCAAAAATTTATATAATTCACTGTTTTATATTTTATTTATGGATATCTGGAAATTTTTAAGAAGTTTTAACACCATTGGAACATATCTCATTATTTCTACATTTATATTGTTTTTAATGATTATATATTTTTACATTATACATCCCAATTAATCTAAATTATCAATAGACTAAAATAATCTTCGATTTTTTAATTTATTTGAACTGGTTCTCACTTTTAATTGAAAAAGATAAGAGTATTGTATAGACCCAAGTTTTATGAAAATATAACTTGGTTATAATACATGGAGAATATAATAAAAATTCCTTTCTAAAAAATTTTAACCTCTAAATATAAAGACTGTATTGATCATAACAACGATGTCTGAAGTAAAAAATATGGAGATTCTTTATGAAATTTTGCCAAATATCGGCTGCTTTCTTATCAATGGCCGCCGTCAATCTAGTCCATGTCCATGCAGCACCTGCTACAACAAATTCTGTATTAAGCTCCTCTGAAGCAAAAGGAATTATTAAAAACCAATATATTGTTATTCTCAATAAGGATGTTGGCCCTTCTAATGATTTTGCACAAAGTATTGCTAAAGAACATGGGGGAAAAATATTACAGACTTACGATACTGTACTTAAGGGATTTGCAATTTATTTACCCGATGTTGCGGGTACTGCTTTTGTTGAAGCCATGAAAAAAAATCCCAAAGTTCTTTTAGTAGAAAATGACACAGTCATGAAAATTGATGCAACTACACAAAGCAATCCAGATTGGGGCTTAGACCGTATTGATCAGAAAACTTTACCTTTAGATTCAGCTTATTCATATTTGCAAACAGGCTCGGGCACAACAGCTTATATTGTTGATACGGGAATATTATCTACACATCAACAGTTCTCTGGGCGTGTATTAAGTGGCTATACCGCGATATCTGACGGAAATGGTACAACAGATTGTAATGGACATGGTACTCATGTAGCAGGAACAGTTGGTGGGAGTACGTATGGTGTTGCTAAAAACGTAAGTTTAGTACCAATACGAATTTTAGGATGTGATGGGTCTGGTGCTTCGAGTAACGTGATTGCAGGGTTAGATTGGATATTAAAAAATGGTAAAAAGCCAGCTGTGGTGAATATGTCTTTAGGCGGTGATGCGAACACATCCTTAGATAGCGCAGTAGAAAACTTATTTAATAACGGTTATGTGATGGTTGTCGCTGCAGGAAATTCTAATGCAGATGCCTGTAGCTCTTCTCCAGCAAGAGTGAGTAAAGCAATTACTGTCGCTGCTACAGATAATACTGATACACGAGCGAGTTATTCTAATTATGGAAGCTGCGTTGATATTTTTGCGCCGGGAAGCCAGATCAATTCTTCATGGATTGGAAGTAATACAGCAACTAAAGTTTTAAATGGAACTTCAATGGCTACTCCACATGTTGTTGGTGTTGTAGCTGAAATGTTGCAAAGTACACCTACAGCAACACCTCAGACCATCTCGACCAATCTTTTAAATCAAGCAAGTAGTAATGTGGTAAAAAATCCTTCTGGTAGCCCAAATCGGCTATTATATAAATCACCTTAATAAAGGAAGTTTTAAAATTGGAAAAGGTCCCGAAGGACCTTTTTTAGATTTTTGCATGAGTACCGTATTTATCAATCATGATTGAACTGGCTTCATTTAAGCCGCGAACCGTTACCTTAATACCGTTCTTTTGAAATTTATTTACTACTGAATCTAGCATAGCAACTGAAGTCACATCCCAAATATGAGAATGGGTGAGATCAATAATGACTTCTTTAACTGCTTCTTTAAAGTTAAAACTTTGCATAAATTTTTCAGATGAACTGAAAAATATTTGACCTCTTAATTCATATAGACGAGCTTGATTCTCGAATGAAGTTTCTATACGAATATCGTTTTCAAGTTTATTTGCTAAGAAAAGTGCTGAAAGTAATACGCCAGTTAATACACCTAGCGCCAAGTTATGGGTAGCCACCACTACAATAACGGTAGCGATCATAACGACATTACTACTTTTAGGATTATTTTTAAATTGAGTCAGAGAGTTCCACTCAAAAGTACTGATCGATACCATAATCATGACAGCAACCAGAGCTGCCATAGGAATCACCTTTAACCAATCACTTAAAAATACAACTAAAATAAGTAAGAATATGCCTGCGCAGAAAGTGGATAAACGTGTACGACCACCCGATTTTACATTAATCATTGATTGACCAATCATGGCGCAACCAGCCATGCCGCCCATAAAACCTGAAGCAATATTTGCGATACCTTGACCTCTACATTCTTGAAATTTATCACTAGATGTATCTGTCATTTCATCAACGATTGTTGCAGTCATCATCGATTCAAGTAAGCCAACCGCGGCAAGGGCTAAAGAATATGGAAGAATAATAAGAAGGGTTTCTAAATTTAACGGAATATTCGGGATTAGAAATATAGGTAACGTATCTGGTAATGATCCCATATCACCCACTGTTCGAACGTCAAAACCTAAAAAAATAGCGAGTAATGTGACTACTACAATACAAATAAGAGGTGAGGGAAAGAACTTTCCAATTTTTGGAATATAGGGGAAAAGGTAAATAATTCCTAAACCAATTGCTACTAGTAAGTAGACATGCCATGTCACATTTACCAATTCTGGTAATTGAGCCATAAAGATGAGTATGGCGAGGGCATTAACGAATCCAATAACCACCGATTTAGAAACAAAACGCATGAGTTTAGCGAGTTTGAAATATCCAGCTAAAATTTGTATGACGCCAGTCAATACCGTTGCTGCAAATAAGTATTGAAGTCCATGATCCTTTACGAGCGTTGTCATAACCAAAGCCATTGCGCCTGTAGCCGCCGAAATCATAGCGGGACGACCGCCTACGAAAGAAATAATAACGGCAATACAAAAGGATGCATATAAACCGACTTTGGGATCTACACCCGCAATAATTGAAAATGCAATTGCTTCTGGAATTAAAGCAAGACCCACAACAAGACCGGAAAGAATATCTGCGCGGACATTAGAGAACCATTGTTCTCGGACATTCGATAACATGAGAAATAGCCTAAGTTCTAAATTTTGAAAGGCTAGTGATGTGATATACCAACACAAGCGACTACACCACATCACTAAACAGTGATGAGTTATTTACAGGAGATAAGCGTAAATAAACTTAAGGTGGCGTAAGTGTCATAGGTATAGAGAGTTTGAGGCATTTAAAAGTGCCCGAAGAATAGCATAAGTTTTTAAGGTTGACTAACCTAAGTCGACTAAACTGACTTAATCATAATTTTTCATTTCAGCTTTCGGCATTGAAGTAAACTCATTCGAAGGCATATCTAAGAAAAAGTCTTTTGCTTCAGAATGAGTGCAGTTGAGCCAATCATTTCTGAGATGATCCGGTATCACAATAATCGAACGTTTTTCATCATCTGGTTTATGAAATTGTTTCATAAAAGGGTGATGATCAGCATTGATTGTTAATAGCGACATTAATCTCACTTTCTGTTCATCAATAAGTGTTTCCTCAAAGATCGCAGCAAGTGTAAAAGGTTGTCCATCTTGCCGGAAAATACCATACCAATGTGCTTTTCCATTGATATATTTAGGTTCATAAATGGCTTCGACAGGGACAAGCGCAAATTGGTTATTTAACCATGCATGTTTAAAGGTGCGCTTTTGTTCTACAGTTTCTGTTCTGGCATTATAAGTTGCATATTTGAATGCGATTTCTTTGGCATAGGGAGGGAGCATTCCAAATTTAGCTTTTCGCCACACAAGCTCATTTTGATTCAATAAAAGGAGGGGACAATCATCACTTGGGAAAATATCCATCTTATATTCAAAAGTGGGTTCAAATAAGTCTAATTGATTGGCATGTATTTTCTTAATAGGTTTAAAGTTTGCACACATAAGACACCTTCGTTGTAAAAATAGCTCTCAATTACAGCTTCTAACTTTTAGTCTTTAGTGATGTATATTTTTATAATTAGAATTGTCTCTTTGAGTATTAATTTTTAACTATCAATTACTTCGTTAATAAATATTTATTTAACTGATAGCTATTTCAAAAAAGTTTCAGATATAAAATGAATAGAAGAGATAAATCATATAGTTAAGTTACTCATCTTAAAGAGAGTTTATTCAGTTTTAATAGCTACTTTTATGCAACAGAGCCTTTCAGAAATTTAGATTTTAATAGATTCGTTATTCATCATAATACAAATTATATAGAGAACTCGTACAAACCCTTTATTAGAGGTTTAAAAATTCTCGGAAAATTTTGACAATTTATAAGGTGGACACATGAATAAACATTTATTGGTTAAAATTGCTTTATTAGGCGCTGCTCAGCTAGTTACACTCTCAACATTTGCTGATGTTCCTCTAACTCCCTCTCAATTTGCTAAAGCAAAATCAGAAAACTTTGACAAGAAAGTTATTCTATCTAATTTAAATAAGCCACATGCTTTGTTGTGGGGACCTGATAATCAAATTTGGTTAACAGAGCGGGCAACAGGCAAGATTCTAAGAGTGAATCCAGAGACAGGTAGCGTAAAAACAGTTTTTCAGGTGCCTGAGATTGTAAATGATGCTGATGGACAAAATGGTTTGTTAGGCTTTGCTTTCCATCCTGATTTTAAAAATAATCCTTATATCTATATTTCAGGTACATTTAAAAATCCGAAATCTACAGATAAAGAACTACCGAATCAAACAATTATTCGTCGATATACTTATAACAAGTCAACTGATACGCTTGAGAAGCCAGTCGATTTATTAGCAGGATTACCTTCATCGAAAGACCATCAATCCGGTCGTCTTGTCATTGGTCCAGACCAAAAGATTTACTATACGATTGGTGATCAAGGACGTAACCAGCTTGCTTATTTATTCTTGCCAAATCAAGCACAACATACGCCGACTCAACAAGAGTTGAATGGCAAAAACTATCATACCTATATGGGTAAAGTACTACGCTTAAATCTTGATGGAAGTATTCCAAAAGATAACCCAAGTTTTAACGGAGTCGTTAGCCATATTTATACGCTCGGACACCGTAATCCACAGGGCTTAGCATTTACTCCGAATGGAAAACTATTGCAATCTGAACAGGGCCCAAACTCTGACGATGAAATTAATCTCATTGTTAAAGGGGGGAACTATGGTTGGCCAAATGTAGCAGGTTATAAAGATGACAGTGGTTATGCCTATGCAAATTATTCAGCAGCAACCAATAAAGCACAAATTAAAGATTTAGGGCAAAATGGTTTAAAAGTAGCAGCAGGTGTACCTGTGACGAAAGAGTCTGAATGGACTGGTAAAAACTTTGTACCGCCGTTAAAAACTTTATATACCGTGCAGGATACCTATAACTATAATGACCCAACGTGTGGGGATATGACCTACATTTGCTGGCCAACCGTTGCACCGTCATCTGCTTATGTCTATAAGGGCGGCAAAAAAGCAATTGCGGGTTGGGAAAATACATTATTAGTTCCATCTTTAAAACGCGGAGTTATTTTCCGTATTAAGTTAGATCCAACTTACAGTGCTACTTATGATGACGCTGTGCCGATGTTTAAAAGCAACAACCGCTATCGTGACGTGATTGCAAGTCCAGATGGGAATGTTTTATACGTGTTGACTGATACTGCTGGAAATGTCCAAAAAGATGATGGTTCTGTAACGAATACATTAGAAAATCCAGGATCTCTAATTAAATTTACATATAAAGCTCAGTAACACAGGCCATTAAAAAACCGATCTACATAAGATCGGTTTTTTTAGATTAAGAAAAACTACTCAGTTACGACTAATACCGGTAAATGAATTTCTCCTAAAAGAGCTTGAGTCACACTTCCTAAGAAGAACTTTTTAAACCCTTTTCGACCATGAGAACCAATCACTAATAGGTCTGCTTTGAGTTCAGTAGCGGCTTTAATAATTTCTGTATGAATTGTTTGACCCTCAACAATTTTTGTTTCAACAGAAATTCCGTGTTGGCTAAATTGTTCTTTCGCTTGGTCTAAAATACCCTGAATAGATGCTCTAGCTTTATTAAAGTAATCCTGTGCCAATTCTGTACTATCAATGAATTCTACAGAAATAAAAGGATCTATAGTAAGCGCATATACTAGAGTCACTTTACTACCAAAGGCCTTAGCAAGTGTTGCTGCATGATTGACAGCAATGAGTGAAGTAGGAGAACCATCGACTGGAACCAAGATATGGTGATAACTCATATATTGCTCCTTATTGTCCTGTGACAATGTATGGTGCCAAAACACCGATTTATTATCTTTATGCTTATATTATGAACAATTTTTGAAAGATTATTGTTTATTTTTAGTATGAAAAAAAGTGAGAGATTTTATTATAAATTTTATCTTAAAGTGTGATAGTGACTTTTTAAGTAAGTTGATTCTGTTTAAGTATTGAAATGACTTGATTGGCATCTATAGCAGATTCAAACAAAAATCCTTGGCCTATACTATATCCAAATTGTCGAAGTAGTTCTTCTTGTTCAGGGGTTTCAATTCCTTCTGCAATAAGCCCCAGTGATAAATTTGGAGCAAGTAATCCAATTGCTTGAACAATCGCATAAATTGATGGGTCATGTTGCATCTTTTGTATAAAACTACAGTCTACTTTTAAACTATCAATTGGATAGTCACGGATATGGGTAAGTGATGAAAAACCTGTACCAAAGTCATCTAGAGCAATATGTACGCCATGTTGTTTTAATTTATTAAGTGCACGGATCACATACTCTGAACCTCGATCGCCCAACATATGTTCAGTGACTTCTACTTCAATATAATGTGTTGGAATTTGAAATTGATTGATTTTTTTCAAAAGCCGTTCAGCATAGTTGTCTCTTAGAAACTCAACTGGAGCAGCATTGAGTGAAACAGGAAGGGGTTTAATACCAAGATCTATCCATTTTGCGATGTCACGTAAAACTTGATGTTGCATCGTTTCACCGATTTTACTCGCTAAATTATAATCTTTAAAAGCCTCTGCAATTTGAGAAGGATAGCCTCTTTGAGCGGAAGTTGTATGCCATCGCAATAAAGCTTCAAAACCTACAACACGATGAGTTTTTAAATCGACTTTAGGTTGATAGTAGGGCTGGATGGTATGATGACGAATAAGCTGACGTGCTAAATTAAGCTGAGAAGCGACTGTTTCGGTCATCTGCATCATGCATGGGTCATACATGCGAATACCACCACGGCCACGTGCTTTTAAATCATGCAATGCCATATCTGCACAACTGAGTAAACCTGATTGATCGACGGCATCTTGAGGATAAATCGCACAACCAATACTCATACCGCCATTTAGAACATTGCCTAAATAGGTAATAGGTTGATTCAGCTGCTGAAGTAAAATTGCGGCTAGGTCACGCACATCACTTTCAGATTTAAGGTTATTAATAATAACCGCAAATTCATCTCCACCCAGTCTTGCGACAAAGCATCTTTCATCATCAACACAATGATTAAAACGTTTGGATAAAACTTTTAAAAGATGGTCGCCTGCGCTATGCCCTAATGTGTCATTAATATGCTTAAAATGATCAAGGTCAATTAATAGTAAACCCACACTTGTTTGGCTGTCTTTTGAATATGCGAGGGTTCGTTTAAGCTGAAATTTAAATGAACGCCGATTACATAATCCGGTCAGCTCATCTCGTTCACTCATATTTCTAAGTTGATTTTCTGTCAGATGCTGTTGAGTGACGTTACGAGATACACACAGTATTTGTATGATTTCCCCATTTTCCCGATGAATCGGGGTCAACATATTATCCCAATATTCGGGGTCCTGATCTGGTAAACAACTCATTCCAGCGAATCTGGCAACTTTGCCTTGAAGGGCTTTTTTTAAAGCGACACGTCCACGTTTACGAATATGAGGTGGCAATAGCTCAAGCCATTTCATCCCAAATTTTGTTTCATCAACAGGAACACCTAAAGCGAGGCATCCTGATTTATTCATATGAGAAACTGTGCCGTCTACATTTAATACTTTAATGCAATCTACACTGATGTCTAACATTTGATTTTGTATTTCAATATTCTTTTGCAAGTTTTGTTGCTCTTGAATATCGTGATCAATATCTAAAAAGCTGACATACCATTCGCTAGTTAGAGAAGAGCCGCGATATTTAGATGCTTGAATGGAAAGTTTGCACCATCTATATTGATTGCCACTTTGTAAAAGTCGGCATTTTAATTCTATTCTTTTTCGCAGGCGAATTGCTTCGAGCCATCTATTTTTGACTTCGTCTAAATCGACAGGAGATATAAAATCTAACCATTGCTGAGGTAATGGAGAAAAAGTATCCTGCCAATATTCTGTACACTCTACATTGCAATATAATATCAAGCCATTTTCATCACTGACCCAAGTCGGTAGTGGAATCTGCTCAACAATAAAATGCTTTTGGGTGTTGTTCGACATTGAAGTCATAACATGCCTAGAAAGATTGTATGGGCGGGTAATCTAATTATTAGTCGTTATTGTAATCTTTCTGTAGTAATCAAAACAGTAATAAATAAATTTCAATCGTCTTTTTTTTGAACTAAAATTGAGATCTTAAATAAATTATATACTTAATATTTAATTTATGTTTTTGTTATTTATTAATTTTTATCTGTCTTAAGTTAAAAAAAGATTTATGCTTATTTTTGTAAAAAACTTATTAAAACAGAAACTTATATTGGTCTTTGCAGGACTATCTTAATAAAAGCCATGAAAATAAATTATAAAAAATGAGAAGGATTAAATTGCGAGGATTAAAATCTTAATAAGCCAAAATTTAACCATAATATATATAAGAGCGGAGATTTTAAAAAGTCTAAAAAATACAATAACCACCATTAAGTTTACAAAAGTAATATAAAATAAAGGCTTATATTATCGTAAAATTCTTTCCATCAAGAAGGATATATATTTCCTTTTTGTGCATTTTATAGCCTACATTTTCCCCAAGATGTAGGTTTTTTTTATCCTTAATTTTTGACTTTATAATCTTTAAATATTAAAAATAAAAAAAGCCAAATGGCTTTTTTATACAGTTTCAGGCTTTTTCAACTCTTGTTGAATATAAAGATTCATATAATATTGTTCAATATAATCATCGGCATAGTTGTTTGCTAAGGTTTTTGTTGCCACTTGTTCATGTTTTAAATAACAGTTTGATTCAAGGTCTTTTTCAAGTACCCACCATTGACGGTTAATACGACGCACTTGAAACTTGTCACTTTTGTATTTTCTTTTAGCCATTTTCAAAAATTTGCTATGCAGTTGTTGAAAGAGAATTTCTACTGGAGTTAAGGACTCAAGTCAACAGATGAGAAGTTAATTGCTTATTTTATGTGAGGTGTTGTTTCTATCAATAGCTAGACAAGGCATTAAAATAGAAAAGCTCTCCTAAGAGAGCTTAATAAGATGTCTATCTTATTTTTAACGAGAAAGATTCTTTAAAAGTAATTTTAAACTTTCCATCATTTTTTCTAATTGCAAAGGGGTGATACCTTCGAAAGATTGTTCGAGTACTACGCTGGTTAGATCATTAATCTTATTGATCATTTCAATACCTTTGTCTGTAAGTACTACGCGGGTGATTCGACCATCGGTCTGGCAAGAATAGGTTTCCACCAAACCTTCATCTTTTAAACGATAAACAATCTTGGTAGTCGTCGACATTTTTGAAATAATCATATCTGAAAGTTCAGAAACACTCGCATGGGGCTTACTACTTAAAGCCAACATAATGCGTCGACGTGAGTTATCTAAACCATATTTTTTTAAAGCATTATCAATATTTTGTACATACTGAGCATGTACTTGAGTAATCCAATAATATGGAAAATCTTCAAGAGTAAAAGATTCTGTTGTAGGTAAAAAACGCGCATACTTCTTTGTCATTGACTTTTCCCCATACCTTGGTGGATCGCATTTCTGGTGAACTATCTTTAATAGTTGAAAAATATAGTTTCATCAAGCAAGTTATATCAGGACTTTACTTGGTGAGCAAAATTTATATAGCTAAATTTAACAATGACATGGTTTAAAGGACCTTGTCTTGATAAGTTTTCCTATACTTTGCACAAACTAAAAATACTCTTCTACTATGGTCAAAGTTTGTTGAAAGTTAATGTGATTTGATGAGTCATAGCCATTAATTCCTTAAAATCTTTGAACAGATATACAAGATTGCATCTAGGCTTGCTTGATCGTTAATTGAACGATATTGGCTTACAAGCGCATCGTAGAAAAAAAATGATGATTTGAACGTGGCATTGAACGAGATAGTTTTTGTCTCTAAAGTCATAATTATGAAAAATTAAGACATTTAAATAATAAATATTTATAAATATCAATTATTTGTTTAATTTTGTGGGTTGTGAAATTTACCATACATTTAACATGAATCATCTATTATTTAGTGAAATAAATTTGATTTATTTATTAACTTATTGATTATTATATATAAAATTAAATATCTGATGGAGTGGTTAACCTTATATATTTAGTTTTTTTGTCTATAAATTAAATTTTTAAGAGTTTTTGCTCATGTTTATGCTACTCATCATCTAAATCTCAGATAGGTTCACTTTAACAATAAAGTTGGAGGAGGGAGTGCTAGCGCAGCTTATAGCGACAGTTATTCAGATTAAATTATGCGAGTAGCGTAAAGCGGGTAATTGAAGAATTTTATTTGTTAAAACATATGAAATGTAAAAAAGGGAGAATTTATATTCTCCCTTTTTTAATTATGCAGTGGTCACAATTTTTTCTTCTATTTTTTTCTTAACAATCGCATAGCTTATGCCTGTAACGATACTACCTGCTGCAATAGCAGCGAGATATAGCCAAGCATGGTTAATTGCATTTGGAATTAAAAGAACAAATACGCCGCCGTGAGGAGTAACTAATTCGCAATGGAATAATGCAACAAGAGCTCCAGTTACAGCCCCCCCTAAAATGCAAGTTGGAATAACGCGCATTGGGTCTTTAGCTGCAAAGGGAATTGCACCCTCGGAAATAAAACATAAACCTAATACGAAAGCAGCCTTACCTGCATCTTTCTCTCCGGTACTAAATTTATTTTTAGCAATGAAAGTCGCAATAGCCATACCAATAGCAGGGACCATACCACCCGCCATTGTTGCTGCCATTGGCATATAGGTATTTGTTGTCAATAATCCCACAGTAAAAGCGTAGGCTGCCTTATTGATTGGACCGCCTAAATCGATACACATCATGCTTGCTAATATAATTCCCATTAACACAGCATTTGTTGTACCCATGTTATTTAAGAAGTCTTTCATTAACTCGAAAATATGTGCTACAGGTTGTCCAACCACGTAGAACATAATCAGACCAACAAATAATGTACCTAATAATGGAATAATTAAAATCGGTTTAAGTGCTTCTAAACTTGTAGGAAGTTTAAGTTTTTTAGCAATAAATAGCGCGATATAACCCGCAAGAAAACCTGAAACAATACCCCCTAAAAAACCTGCTTGTAGTTGAGAGGCGAGTAATCCTCCAATTAGACCAGGTGCAAGACCAGGGCGATCAGCGATTGAATAGGCAATATAACCCGATAACATCGGGACCATGAGCATAAATGCAGCAGCACCGATTTGTTTTAATATGGCGGGTAAGCTACCTGCTTGTTCAGCAGCATTTAGACCAAAGCATAAGGAGAGAGCAATTAACAGACCTCCAGCGACCACCATAGGCAACATAAAAGAAACACCAGTTAAGAGATGTTTATATACGCCAACTTTTTCGGTTTTATCTTTATTTTCTGTCGAAGCTTGTTGCTTACCTTGTTCTAAAACTTGTGCATTGCTGATTGCTTCAGCAAAGGCTTTATCTGTTTGCTTTAGAGCAAATCCTGTACCACACCGATAAACACGCTTACCTACAAAACGGTCTGTGTTAACTTCAATGTCAGTGGCAAGAATCACAATGTCCGCTTCAGCAATAGCTTGAGCTGATAAAATATTTTTTGCACCAACAGAACCTTGTGTTTCTACTTCAATCTCATATCCAAGCTTTTCTGCACCTTGTTGTAAAGCTTCCGCAGCCATAAAAGTATGGGCAACACCCGTAGGACACGCAGTGATTGCTACAAACTTTTTAGTAGTAGTTACTACTAAGCTATTATCACTTAGCCAATCTTGAGCTGGCTTAAAATGATCTAAGGCAGTTTGGAAAGCTGTGTGAGCATCATTTTTTATCTCTTCAATGCTAATAAAAGATAATGGATGTGTACCAAAACTATTAAGATTTTTCGGGCGTTGTCCAACAACAATGACTTGATCAAAATTTTCACTTATTTCGAATTCATCAAGCGAAATAATGTTATTTGGATAACCCTGTTGGGATGCGACTTGTGCAAGTTTACGAGCTAAAATCAAAGCATTGACTTGCTGTTGCGGACTATTAATGACAAATAATAAATGTTTAGCAGTTGGCATCAGATTCACTCAATGAATTGATTGTAGTTTGGGCTTTTAACTGGTTTAGCGTTTCGGCATTTGGAATCCGAAAGCCAATTTGAGTTACAGCATGGCTCGCAATTGCCGTAGCCGTTTTTAATGTTTCTTCGTCAGAGAAGCCATTTATTAGGCCATGAATCATGCCTGCTAAAAGAGAGTCACCTGCACCAACGGTACTTTTAACGATCACTTTAGGGGTTTTGGCATGAAGTGGGTGAGTGTCGTGTAGCCAGTTTACACCGTCTTCGCCCATCGAAATAACGACATGCTCAATTTTAGCTAAGTTTTCAAAAAGCTTTTTTTGTTCAGAATAAGTCGTAGCAGGAAGCTGATAACTTTCTACTAACTCATCTGTATTTGGTTTAATCATCCATGGTTGACATTCAATTGCAGCGACCAATGCTTTACCACTTGTATCAAGTGCAACTTTTTTCCCTTGCTGTTGAATGAGCTTAATAAGTTGCTGTAATTCATCAATACTAAAACCTTGTGGAAGGCTCCCGGCAATGGCAACTACATCTACTTGTGGCAAAATCATTTGGATTTTTTGAAAGAGGTTCTTTTTATCTAGTTCAGAAACCAAGAAACCTTTTCCATTTAAATCGGTCATACGCCCAGAATGTTCAGCAATTTTTATATTTTGACGAGTCTCACCTTCAATATAAATAAACTCAGATTGGAATTGAGCTTCTTTAAAATGATCATCAAAAATTTGTCTGTTCGTTGTTCCTAGAAAGCCAGAAACAATAACTTCATGCCCCAAATCTTTTAAAACTTGTGCAATATTTAATCCTTTGCCTGCTGCATGTATTTCTACAGATTCTTGGCGATTTACCTCGCCAACCTGTAACTCATTGAGTTGTATCGTTACATCAATTGCAGGATTTAAAGTAATTGTTAAAACTTTAGCCATTACTGTTCCTAATCTTTAGATTTCTTGTTCGGATAACTGACGTACAGCAGTAGCGCTCTCACATTGTAGTGCGCTTTTTGCAAGCGCTTGAGCTTGGCTGTAGTTAAGTGTACGAATTTGGGCTTTTACTAAAGGAATACTATTTGGAGACATGCTGAGCTCATCTACGCCTAATCCCATAAGAATCGGTACAGCTTTTGGATCAGCTGCGAGTTCTCCGCATATACCCACCCATTTGCCATGCTTGTGCGCAGCTTTTACAGTGTGATCAATCAATTGCAAAATACTTGGGTGGAGGCCATCTGCTTCAGCCGAGAGGATAGGGTGACCACGGTCAATAGCTAAAGTATATTGGGTTAAGTCATTTGTTCCTATACTGAAAAAGTCCACTTCTTGAGCAAGAATAGGCGCAAGTAAGGCAGCAGAAGGAACTTCTATCATAATACCAACTTGTAAGTTGGCGCATGGATGTACAGTTTTAACTTCATCAAGAATAGCTTTGGCAGCACGCCATTCTTCCACACGGCCAATCATTGGAAACATGATTCGTAAAGGACGATCATCTGCGGCTTTAAGCAAAGCGATAAGTTGTTGACGTAACAGCTCTGGCTGTCTTAGTGTCAAACGGATACCTCTTAAGCCTAAAAATGGATTTTCTTCTTCAGCAATTGGAAGGTAAGGAAGTGGTTTGTCACCACCTACATCAAGAGTACGTACTACAAGTGGGCGACCAGCGAGGGCATCTAGCACAACACGGTAATCTGCTTCTTGAGTAGCTTCACTTGGAGCACTGCTATGAGCCATAAAAACAAGCTCTGTTCTAAGTAAGCCAATTGCTTCAGCACCACATTCTACTGCATGAGCTGTAGCTTGAACTTTTCCTAAATTGGCAGCAACTTCAATTTGATGTTGATCTAGGGTAATCGCAGGTTCTTGGCTGTGACGTTCAGCCTCTTCACGAATTTTTTGTTGAAGCTCTCGTTCTTGTTTTGCTTGTTCGATTTGCTGAGTATTCGGGTTTAATACAAAAGTTCCTGTATCTCCATTAATTAAAAGAGAACTTTTTTGTTCAATCTCTAGTATTTGATCACCAGCACCAACAATTGCAGGAATACCTAAAGCACGAGCAACAATAGCGCTATGTGCACTTGCACCACCTACAGCTGTCAAAATACCCGCTACTCGATCTTTATTAAGGCGCGCCACATCACTTGGGCCCACATCATACATGATCAAAATATAAGGCTCTTTAGGTTCCTCGATGATAACCTCACCACAGAGCTGTGCTAAAACCCGATCGCCAATATCACGTAAGTCTGTAGCACGCTCAGCCAGTAAGCGGTCTGGTAAAGCTGCTTGCTCTTTAGCTGCTGCTTCAATATGTTCATGCCAAGCAGCAGGAGCAGAAAGGTTTAAGTTAATCTTTTGATAAACACCATTAATAAGATCTGGGTCGTCTAGCATTTCCAAATGTGCTTGGAAAATTTGCTTAATTTCAGCTACTTCAGATTTTGCAATAACTTGGTGAATATTGTTTTTAACTGCGTGAAGAGCAATATCAATTTTCTCTTTTTCTGCTTTAACGCTTAAACCCATACGTTCGTATTGATAAACCTTAGGTTTGATGACATGTACGGGGCCAAAAGCTAGACCACTAGAAGCTGGAATACCTGTATTTGTACTCAATGTTTTCGGCAATGATTTTACTGTTTGAGGCGATTGAGCTTCTTGGCTATCTGAAGATTGAATTGGTTCAACCTCTTCTCCTAAGCCTTGTTGCACGGCCTGAATAACTTTATCTAAAGCGTCTACAGCATCTGTTTCCGGTTCAGCAATAAAACGTAAAGTCTGGCCACGTTTACACCCTAAAGCTAAGAGGCGCGTCAAACTTTTGGCCGAAACAAAATTACCATCGTCTACTGCGATTTGAATATCACCTTGAAAACTTTTAGTTAAGTTTACCAAATGAGTCGCTGGTCGAGCATGTAAGCCATGGGCATTGGCTAATACAACTGAACGATGAGGCCAATCTGGAATAACATCAGCACCAATAATTTTAGCAATCTCATTTGGTGCTTGTGTTTGATCTAGCTGTGCGACTTGTTCTGGATTAAATAAAATATCAATCAGTCGGTTGAATCTTTGGCTATCTAACTGCTCATTGGCAGCAATACAGACGAGTGTATTCAGTTTTTGTCCATTTACATCTAAAGCATGGCGTGGCTTTACAATACTGATTGCTGGCTGTTGAACAAACTTACTACTTGAAATAGACCAGATCTGGTCTTGTAACTGGATAACTTGATCTGGCTCAAGTGAGCTTAAAAAACCACATTTTACGAAATTATGTTTTTTGAGAATTTGAGAGGCTGACCACAATAAGTCTTCGATATCTTGAGATTCAATTTCAGTTTGAATTAAATTTTCGTGCAGAGTTAAGGATAGGGGTTGAGCTTGTAATAGTTCAATAATTTGCTCAGGTTGCGTCGCATTTTTTACTTGTTCACTTACATCCTGCATTAACGCTCTAGTTAATATTTGTAGTACTTGTAAATGCTCATCAGATTTTGCTGCAATAACAACAGCTAAATAAATCGTGTTTTCCCCATCCCATATTATTCCTTCAGGGAAGTGAGCTAATCGAATACCTGTTTGTAAAATAAATTCACGGGATTGTGGAGTACCATGCGGAATAGCAATACCTTGGCCTAAATAGGTAGCGCTTTGTTGTTCACGATTGATGAGTCCTGTCATATATTCAGGTGTAACTAACCCATCTTTTACTAATATATCTACTAGACACTGTAATGCATGCTTTTTATCAACAGCATGTTGATTCATATGAATATGTCGAGGCTCGAGTGCTAGCATACTTATCCTTGAACAATTTCTTAGGTTTTAACTAAAACAGAAAAAAAGAAGCTGTTTGTATTAAAATAGGTTGGTTTACCTGTTTTTAAACAACAGCTTCAGACAAATTACCATAGCAGAACTTTAAGTTTATATCGACGTATTTACGTAAATAATGCTTATTAAAAATACAAAGGAATCATGACTTAATATATTTTAGTTTTTTATGGTAACTATAAATTTAATAAAGTTATTTTATAAAATGGGGGACTGCTAATAATAAAAAAACCTCTACACCGGATTACGGGCATAGAGGCAAAAACTAAATGATAGAATTTAAATTACTATTGAATTTCTTGCTCTAAGACTGACCATAGCTTTTGATGTGATTTTTTAAACATTAACATGTGCCCAATTGATTTATAGCCGAGTTTTGTTGGGTTCAGTTCTAGCATTTTAGTAGACGCATTCGGATATAAACTTAATAAATCTGCAACGTTGTGTTGAGTAGCAATTTCATCATCACTTGCCCAAATTGAAGTAATAGGGCAAATAATTTCAGTATGAAAGTCATGAAAGATAGTTTTACCAATAGCATTTTTCACATAGCCCGGGTGACTACAAAACTCTCGCCACTGTTGTGCGACTTTTTTAGGCAAGTTTTCACCCATTCCAATAAATTGAGTAGCACCATAGCCTTTTAAACTACTTGAAATTGGAAAGATAACGTTAAACATGACAGGGGCTAGAAATTTTGTTTTACCTTTTAGTCCTTTTACATGGCCTGTAGAACCTGCTACTGCAACAACTTTTGCTACTTTATGAAAATTTGGCACAATCCCTAGCAGTTGCCCACCCGCACTATGGCCAAGAAGAGTAACTTTTTCTGCTTGAGTTTTTTCTAATAAAGTTTCAATTGCACAAGGGATATCAAGCGTTCCCCAATCATTAATACTCGCTGTACTTTGCTTTAATGGCCCATGCAATGAATCTCCAATTCCACGGAAATCAAAGCTTAATACATCATAGCCTTGCTGACTTAACCATGTAGCAAAAGAATGGTAAAAGTTTTTTGTAATACCTGTTGCTGGACAAATCAAAACAGGATGTACCGATTTCTTTGATTGAGTTGGATAAAATTGTGCTGCAAGTTGATAACCATCTTCGCAGGTCATCCAAAATGATTCAAAAGTGTTATCCATAATATTGCGTAATGATTGGCTTATTAATGACTTTAATTTACATGAGTTCCAAAACGATACTTGATTAAAATGTGACTATAAAGTCAAGATTTGTGCTATACAACTCATCAAATTTTAATAAAACGAATAATTGGAAAAAAGATGGATTTACCGAAAGCTGTACAGTTAGCAATTGTGTTTAGTGGCATATTTTTATGGGTAGGAATGTTCACAGGGGTGTGGAAGTATTGGCAAATACGCCGTTCAGAGTTACATCGTGCCCACTATTATGTTGACATTGCTCATCGCAGTAGCTTGCTATATGCGGCTGCTAGTCTCATTCTTGCTGTATTAAGCTATTTTACTGTTTTAAATGAAAATGTTGCTTTGTGGTGTGTGTTAGCTAATATTTTCTTTTTTAGCTTTTCAATATTGGTTTATATCATACATGGATGTTTACAGGACACGACAAATCAATTTAAAACTCCCCATCGTTTGGGCAGATTTAATTTACCTTCGTGGATGATGTCTTTTATGATGGTGGGATTAATTGTGACTGAACTATTGGCTACAGCTATTTTAGTTATTGGAACAATTTTTTTATTTGTAGGTGTATAAAAATGGATGATTGCTCATCCATTTTTTAAGAATTCAAATTTTGTTGACTAAGACGTCTTTTAGCTAGTTTTCGCATCTTATGATCGACAAAGGCCCACACACAAAATATGAAAGAAACGACCATCGCATACATAAAGTATTCGGGTTTCAGATTTCCTTTAATCATACCTTGAAACAGTAAAGTCAGCATAAGAGCAAGCGGTGTTACTCCATAAACAACTGAATCTTTGCTGTTCAGAGTGTTAATGAAGACTTGTTTGTTGAAATGTAATGATAACATCTCCATCCCTCCTTGTGGTTGCGCTAAAACCTAATGTTTTAGTCAAGAATAAGTTTTAAGTTTAATGTTGTACTGCTATTTTTGATTCAGTTCAATAGCAAATAGAAAATTTTTTGAGCAGTTTTATAAAAACCTCTATATTTATAAAGGTTTAACGTATCAAAAAAGTAAATGTTTAATATTTTTGTATGAAATACTTATTCTTTTAGAAAAGAGAAATTATTTAAATGAAAAGTGCATTAATTTCTCTTTCCTGGGATTTTGCTTTAGCTATTATATTTTTTTAAAAAAACTATCGATCGCATGTTGAGCAATTTCTGCATCTTCAAAAGATTGAACACCCGATACACCAATAGCACCTAAAATTTCACCTTCATAAATAATCGGTATTCCACCTTCTAACATCCCTTGAGCACTAGGCATACTTAAGAAACCAAGACGCCCACTTTTTAGAAGTTCTTCGTAAAATTTTGACGGTCTACCTGATATTGAAGCGCATTTTGCTTTTTCTAGGCATAGATGTGTAGTTAGAGGAGAAGCACCATCTAATCGTTTCATGAATAATAGAGAGCTTGTTTCGTCAACAATTGCAATGCTGACTTTAAAGTTGTGTTCAATTGCATATTTTTGAGCTTCTTCCATTAAAAACTCTGCATCTGCTAATGTTAGGTAATATTTAGTTTTCATTGTTGCTCTTCTTTCCTGAGTAGCTAAAAATTATTTTAGTGTAATTTTACAGTAAAAATTAATTATATCTATAGTTGATTTGTCATTAAAAACTAGTGGGGAAATAAAATGCTGGTTGGGTAAACACAGCATTTTATTCAATATATAAAATCATGTTTGGATAAAACTCGATTTCAAAAAAGTCACTAGATTAAATGCTTTTGAATTTAACTTTGTCGATAATTACGGTAACTGCAAGAACAACTAAAGATGGGATCAACCAAGCTAAGTTTTGTTCATTTAATGGTAAATGCTGAAGGAATTCAGGTAAATAATTGCTGAAGCCTGCAACTTTAAGGCCATCGATAATACCGAAAATTAAAGCAATACTTGTTACTGAACCGACAATGAAAGAAGGTTTATGCCAAAATTTCCAGAAGAAGCTCAGCATAATCACCACAATTGCTGGTGGGTAGATTGCACTTAAGACAGGTACTGAAATAGCAATCAGTTTAGTTAGGCCAAGATTCGAAATAACGAAAGAGAAACCAACTAAAATAAATACTAAAAGCTTATATGGTAATTTCGTTAACTGAGCAAAGTACTCACCACACGCACAAGTTAAGCCAATTGCTGTAACCATACATGCTAAAAAGATTAGTCCAGTTAAGAATAATGAACCCATATTTCCAAAAGCATGTTGTACATATGCATGTAAAATTACTGCGCCATTTGCTGCATTTGGTGCTACTTCATGGCTACCTAAACCTAATTTGAATAAGCTTAAATAAACTAAAGTAAGGCCAACACCTGAAATGAGACTGGCAATAATTGCATATTTGGTGACTAACTTTTTATCAGTAACGCCGCGAGAGTAAATCGCTTGAATAATAACGATACCAAATACTAGTGCACCTAACGTATCCATAGTGAGATAACCGTTTACGAAGCCCTCTGAAACCGGAGATGTGACGTAATGGTTGATCGGAGCTGGTACGTAACCCGCAGGAATCATCACTGCTGCAATACCTAAAATTGCTAAAGCAATAATTTTTAGTGGGGCAAGTACATGTCCTACAGTATCCAATAACTTGTTTGGATAAAGTGAAACTACAGTTACAAATGAAAAATAAATTGCGCTATAGATTAAAAGACTACTACTTGAGGTTCCAAAATAAGAGGAAAAACCAATTTCATAAGAAACAGTAGCTGTACGTGGGGTAGCAAATAGAGGGCCGACTGATAAATAACAAACAACAGTTAAAATCAGACTTGCTACTCGACCTAAGGGAGAGCTAATAATTTCAATGGAACCCTGCATACGAGAGAGTGCCATGATGGTAATTACAGGTAAGCCGACAGCCGTAATTAAAAAGCCTAGTGCAGCTAACCATACGTGCTCACCAGCTTGTTGAGCAACGATGGGAGGAAAGATAATATTGCCAGCCCCAATAAAAAGGGCAAAGGTCATAAAACCTAAGGCAATAATATCTCCAGTACGAAGATGTTGCATAAATTAAAGATAATAAAAAAAGAAGGAATTTTAGAGCAAAAGTAATCATGATCAAGCGCTAATTTATGTGAAAAAGCTTTTTTTCAGGTGGTTAAAACTATATATAGTGTTATAAGCGTTTGTTTGGTTAAAGTATGTACTTGAAAACCCATAAAAAGGAGAAAAGAACTTCTTTTTAAATTCTGACTTTTTATAAAAAATATGTAAGAATAAAAACATAAATTTTTATTGTGAATGCCGAATATTTAAGCATTTTAGGCTTTTGGTCTGACTTATATTCATCCTAAAATATTTTGAATTACCTTAGGTTTTTGTAGGGAAGGGCATGTTTCTTGTCTGCGAGGATAGAATTGAATGAGAGCTTCTACTGTTACCATTAAAACTGAACAAGATCTGGAAAAGTTAAGAGTTTCTGGACGCTTGGCTGCACAAGTTTTAGAAATGATAGAGGCCTATATTAAACCGGGCGTATCTACTGAGTATTTAGATCACCTCTGTAATGACTATATTGTAAATAATTTAAAAGTTATTCCTGCTAATGTGGGATATCACGGTTTTACAAAAACGATATGTACTTCAGTCAATGAAGTTGTTTGCCATGGCATACCATCGCCGAATAAAATTTTAAAAGATGGCGATATTATTAATATTGATGTTGCAATTATTAAAGATGGTTATTTTGGTGATACGAGCCGCATGTATTTTGTGGGTAATGTAAATCCACAAGCAAAAAAATTAGTTGATACAACTTATGAAGCGATGGTTGCTGGTATTCACACTGTTAAGCCAGGAGCTACATTAGGTGATATTGGTTATGCTATTCAGTCGGTTGCTCATCGAGAAGGCTATAGTATTGTTCGAGAATATTGTGGACATGGGATTGGTAAGATCTATCATGAACAACCTAATGTTTTGCACTATGGGCAGCGCGGGCAAGGCTTGGTCTTAAAGAAAGGAATGGTTTTTACCATTGAGCCAATGGTAAATGCAGGTAGACCGCAAGTGAAAGAGTTAAATGATGGGTGGACCGTCATTACTCAAGATCATTCATTATCTGCTCAATGGGAACATATGGTTGCAGTAACAGATACTGGTTTTGAACTATTGACCCCATGGCCTGAAGGTGTGGGGAACTATCCTGCAATTTGAAAAATATAAAAAAAGTTCGATAAATTATCGAACTTTTTTATTTTAACGCTCAGAAAGATGTTCAACTAAGTAATCAATGAATACTCGAACAGCGGGTAGCAAACCTCGGCGTGATGGATATACGGCATGTAATATTCCATGAGGAGCTTTCCATTCAGGTAAGATTTGTAAAAGTTGTCCAGACTTCAGAAAATCTTCTGCTGCACTCTCTGGTAGTAAAGCGATACCACAATTTTGACTCGCCAATTGCGCCAACATATGTATGTTTGTACCCATCACAATAGGGCTAACTTTGATTTTCTTCTGCTCATTGTCTGGTCCATGCAAAAGGAATTGCTGATCAAGGTGCTCTTCAGAAAGGCTTAAAATACGATGTTCGCTTAGCTGTTCAGGAGTTTTTATATCACCAAACTCATTTAAATAAGCCTGACTTGCAAATAGGCTCTGTTCTATAACAGCAAATTGTCTAAGTACTAAACTCGGGTCATCATCTAGTTTTGAGCGAACTCGTAATGCGATATCAATCCCTTCATTAATCACATCTACTCGACGGTTACTAACCATCAGTTGCAAACGAATTTCTGGATATTTTTTTAAGAAAGCAGGTAGGATTTTTGGAAGTTGATTTTGAGCAACATCAACAGGAACACTAACTTTAACAACACCTCTAGGTTGAATACTTAAGTGATCAACTAAGTCATGGGCAGCTTGAGCAGCATTCATCATGACTTGAGCATGTCTGTAAATATCCATCCCAATATCTGTAACAGCAAAATGACGAGAACTGCGCTGGATTAAGCGAACCCCTAAGTTTTCTTCTAAGCTGTAAACGCGACGACTTAATTTTGATTTTGGAATATCCGTTACACGCTCAGCAGCACTAAAGCCACCATGCTCAACAACAAGAGCAAAACAATAAAAATCATCAAGATCGGTGAGCATTAAAATATCCTATTTCTGCAACAACCATGATTTTACATTATTATTTTTGCAACGATAATTCTTATACTAAATTTTTTGTAAGTGGGGGATAAATTCATTACTCATTGGTAGAAATGGCTTTTTGAAATTATATTGTAATTACGTTGTAATTTTAACGTATGCATTTCAAGTAGCTTTAGAGATTGTCTATAGAAGTGTTCATCATTTTCTTCTACACTATATTTTTCTCTACTTTTCAAATCTAATGCCTTATCAACTGATAGAACTTAACGATGCCTCTGCAAATATTGAGTGTCCATTTTGCAAACAAGGGATAATTGACTGGGCACAAGAACAGTATGTTCAGCCATGTGAACATACTTTATTTATTGCGATGGACTTGGGCTTTGAATTTGTTGCAGATCGATTTGAAGAGTGCATGAACCAGAGCGTGGATGAGTTACACGAAGATCCAAACATGAATATTTTTGAAGCTCTAACGACAACAGCTTATGAAAATTTGATTGTTTTAAAATCTGATTTAGGTGTGGAAGGTTTGTTTCGCTATGTTGGGGTAAGCGATCTTTAAAATTAAGAGCATAAAAAAGCCAATCTATTGATTGGCTTTTTTATTATTTACGCTTCTGGTGCAGCGCTATATTGTTCAACTAATGGTTTTAATTCACCATTTTGGAACATCTCTAGCATAATATCGCTACCGCCAATAAGTTCGCCATTTACCCAAAGTTGCGGGAATGTAGGCCAATTCGCAATTGCTGGTAAGATTGCACGAATATCAGGATTTTCCAGAATATTTACATATGCAAATGGACGACCAATTTGACTGAGCGCCTCTACAGCACGTGCAGAGAAACCACATTGTGGAAACTGTGGAGTGCCTTTCATGTAAAGTAAAACGGGATGCTTCGCAATTTGATCGCGGATTAACGCTTCAGTATCACGTGCTTGTTCAGTCATAAATAGATCCTCAACTAATCTAGCAGCATTATAGGGGGTGTTTATGTTGCTTTGCAAACCACCTTAATGCTTAAAGTTGCATTGAATATTCAATATTTTATTGTATAAACCGAAGTGATAGCGAAAAGCAGACGAAATTTTAGATAAATGATTGATGAGACTTTTCATCAGAGCCAGTTTTTGTTTATATAAACCCTTCTAAAAACCTCATACAGACAGAGTTCGTTATGACTGATATTACCCTAGCTCCAATACAACCTGATCAACCATCACACTTAATGGCTACTTATGGTCGCCAAGCGATCAGTTTTGTACGAGGCCGAGGGGCATATCTATATACTGAAGATGGTACAGAATATCTAGATGCTTTAACGGGTATTGCTGTATGTGGTTTAGGTCATGCACACCCAGTTATTGCAGAAGCAATTGCAGAACAAGCTGCAACACTTGTGCACACAAGTAATTTATTTGAAATTCCTTGGCAAACTGCTGCTGCCCAGAAGCTTGCAGAAGTTTCTGGTATGGAGGAAATCTTCTTTTCAAATAGTGGTGCTGAGTCAAATGAAGGTGCGATTAAGATTGCTCGTAAATTTGGTACTCAACAAGGCATACGTTTACCAAAGATTATTGTGGCAGAACAATCTTTTCATGGTCGTACTTTAGCAACACTTTCAGCAACTGGTAATAAGAAAGTACAAGATGGCTTTGCTCCTTTAACCAATGATTTTATTCGTGTGCCATTTGGTGATGTAGAAGCAATTCAAGAAGCTGCATTGCAGCATCCAGATATTGTTGCAATTTTGATTGAACCAATTCAAGGTGAGGGTGGTATTAATACTGCTCCTCAAGGCTTTAGCTATCTTGAAGAAGTCCGTAATATTTGTAATCAGCACAACTGGCTAATGATGTTGGATGAAATTCAAACAGGTAATGGCCGTACAGGTAAATATTTTGCATATCAGCATACCAACATTGTGCCTGATGTCTTGACGACTGCGAAAGGACTTGGAAATGGCTTTCCAGTGGGAGCAGTAATGACACAAGGTAAAGCTGTTGGTTTATTAGGACCTGGTAGTCATGGTTCCACCTATGGCGGTACTGTATTAGGTTCTCGTGTGGTTTACACAGTCATTGATACAATTCAAAAAGAGAATGCTGTAGAAAATGCGGCGGTAGTAGGACGCTATATTGTTGATCAACTTCGTACACAGTTAGCTGACAAGAATGTTCAGGTGCGTGGTTTTGGGATGATGATAGGTATTCAATTACCTAAAGACTGTGCTGAACTCGTTGCGATTGCTCGTGATCAACACAAGCTTATTATCAACGTTACAGCAGGTTCAGTGGTTCGTCTTTTACCGCCTATTAATATGACTCAAGCACAGGCTGATGACTTATTAGAGCGTTTAGTCGCTTTGATTAATAATTATCTTTAAGTTTTGGTATTAAAAATGGGCATTTATATGCCCATTTTTTATTCCGAATGATTAACCAGAAATATACTGCTTTAACTGTTCAATTAAATTTTTCTGGTCTTCCATTGCTGCTTTTACTAAGTCACCAATAGAGATAAAACCAACTAATTTTTCATTATCTAATACAGGTAAGTGACGTAAGTGGCGATCTGTCATAAGCTGTAAACACTCTTCAACTGTGTTGTTTAGGCTTACGGTAAGCACCTTAGATGTCATAATTTCAGCAACTGTAGTGCTATATGAAGAACGTTCCATCAGTGTCACTTTTCGTGTGTAGTCACGTTCAGATAAAATTCCGACAACTTTTTCACCTTCGGCTACCACTAACGCACCAATTCCTTTATCAGCCATGATCTTAATCGCTTCAAGGACAGTGGCTTCAGGAGAAATTGTAAAAATATCTTGCTCTGATTTGTTTTTGATTACTTGTGCAACGATTGTCATTTCTTCTGTCCTGTGTTTTATCATTTTGTTTTAAATTAGCCTGATTTTATAAAAATGCAAAGACTTGGTAGTCATTCAAATACAAGTTTTACACTCAAGCGTTCAAAAAGCATTCTAATAGAGGTTAAGAACCTAAAGAAACTTTAGGCTCCTTGCCAGTGCGGATGTTTAAAAAAGAAATGTTGCATTTGTTGGGTAGATAATTTCAACTTGCGATGAGAAGAATTAAACAAAGCTGGTGTAACGTTGAGTCGAGTTAAGGTTGGTAATAAAGACTCGTGAAAATCTTTAGGAGTAATTCTTCTTGGTTTGTAATGTGGCCAATGTTCTTTAGCGTAGCGATGAGCTTGCAATCCATTGAGCCAGAAGGGAAAAATAAAGTCTTCTTGATCTGATTTAATTGCCCAGCCCTGATGAAATAATCCCCAGAGAACTCCGCAATACATCATCGTTCTTAAAATATAAATTTTAATCATCAAGTCTTTTGAAACCGGTTGCAGATTGCTTAAACTATTCATTGTCAATTTAATGGTTCTTAACTTATCTTGCTTATTATAGAAAAATCAGATGACATTTCAGTTTAAACAGGTATCAAATCGTAAACAAATATTCCCAGCTATAAAAAATGTCACATGAGAACGTCAATATGATTAGGACTTTGACAGTCGCTTAATACAAACGAAGTGCGTACCGAATTATATTTATAGAATGTTTTTACAGCCCTAAAAAAAGCCACCTGAGCAAAACAAAGCGATTAAAGCTTTGGTGAAGCGCAAGAAGAGATAAGGGATGAATTGGTTTATATCAAATTTTTACAGACATAAAAAAACGCCACCTAGGTGACGTCTCTTTATGCTTGCATTGTGGCTAACTTTTGCCAATATTGTGCTTTAAGTGAGTCACGTTCAACACGGAAACCTTGATAATACAATTCTGCTAAGAATAGAGCGGCTTTACCATGCCCAGCGCGAGCAACTTCTTCTAACTGTGTAACTGCATCTTGAAAGTTCATTTGAGAATGAATTGTGTTTACTGCAGTTGCATATACATGTTCTAAATCATGATGAGAGATACGTTGAATCATATAAAACTCCTTATTGTAATTATGATTACTTTTTTCTAAAGGCTAATGCCTTTAAATTAATTTAACTTAGAATTATTAAACTAATATTACAAATTGATGGATTTGTCAACTATTTGTCATTTCATTTAGTTCACTGTTAGGATACATGATTAAACATTATTCACAAATAATTTTGATTAAAATCAATATGAGAATAAAAGACAAGGAGAATAAAATATGACAAATACAATCGACGGCTTTGTTTTTGACACGCCTCCTAAAGAGGAACAAATCATAGAACTAGCCCATTATCACCGTAAATTATTAGATGAAGCTATCTTTCATGAGGAAATCCATTTAGGGGATTACTGTCTAGCACAGCGTAAAAGGGTTTTTGATTTTGCTGGTCATTTGGAACCGGCCCAAAAAAACTGGTTTTATCAAGTTTATGATGGGGAACTTCGAAAAATTGCTGATGAAGATGAATTGCATCCAGCAGATGCAGAAGAAGGATTAAGTATTTTTGCTATGTTTCTAGTCTTGGTGATTATTGCGGCAATTTTATACTTTTCCGTCATTCGTTCACTAATAAGTTAAGCATACTCATACTATCCAGTAAGGTATGATTATTAACCTTACTGGATGTTTGATCTTGTACTTATGAGTATTGAACCCTACACTACACTAATTCGAGGTAGGTCATGCTCATATTCAAACAAAATTTTCTTAAATTAAAGTCTGAGTTAAAAGTTGATCAATGTTTTAACCTGTTTGTGGTTATTGTCATTGGCTGTATTTTTGTGCTGTCATATTTAGCATTACTTCGGCCTATTAGTCCGGATCAATATCAACGAATTATACAACTTTCTCATCAGGCTACTTATCCAAGAACTCAAGACATGGCTGAGTTGCTTATAGCTCAGTCAGAAATTCATCGGGCAGATTATTTAAAGTTGATGCATGCTTACCAATTTGAGGGTGCTCATATTAAGCAATATCCGGCACTCGCTCAGGAAGATACCCAGTAATTGGATTAATCAGGCTAAATCTTGGTTTCCAAAGCTTTTTGAGTACTATTGTGGCAGGCAAAATTTTGAATTTATGCTAAACTTTATCTTTTTAAACGCGCTGCTTTTCAAGGAATCCGCATGGAGCAACAATCGAATATGCAAAATAAATTCTTGATAGATGCTGAGATCGGTGATGACGATGTCACATTACCTAATTTACCTGCTATCGATGTTCCCATCGTTGAATCTCCTGTTAAATCGCAAGAAAATATTGAAGTAGCCAAAGTTGAATTAGCTTCTACAGAAGTTGCGGTTGAACAACCAAAAACCGGTTTTTTTGGCCGGATGAAAGAGGGTTTAACCAAAACTCGTCGTAATTTCGCTGATGGTATGGTCAATATCTTGATTGGCGGAAAAGAAATTGACGATGAGTTACTCGAAGAAGTCGAAGAGCAATTATTAGTTGCAGATATTGGTGTTGAAGCTACTAAAACGATCATTACCAATTTAACAGAGCGTACAGCTCGTGGTGATTTGATCTATTCCCACTCTTTATATAAAGCGTTACAAGAAGAGTTGGTTGCTTTGTTGGCCCCACGTGTTAAACCTTTGCATATTGATCCTAACAAATCGCCTTATGTGATTTTAATGGTTGGGGTAAATGGTGTTGGTAAAACCACAACTATTGGTAAATTAGCGAAACGTTTACAGGGTGAAGGTAAAAAAGTGATGTTGGCTGCTGGAGATACATTCCGTGCCGCAGCGACAGAACAATTACAGATCTGGGGTGAGCGTAACGATATCTCTGTGGTAGCTCAAGGTCACGGAGCTGATAGTGCTTCTGTTATTTTTGATGCTTTTGAAAGTGCTCGTGCTAAAGGAATTGACGTATTAATCGCAGATACGGCAGGTCGTTTACATAATAAGAGTAACTTGATGGAAGAACTCAAAAAAGTTAAACGTGTGATGCAAAAAATTGATGCAACTGCACCTCATGAAATTATGTTGGTAGTAGATGCGGGTACAGGGCAAAATGCGATTAACCAAGTGCAAGAGTTTGACCAAGCTGTAGGTTTAACTGGTATTACAATTACCAAACTGGATGGAACTGCGAAAGGCGGTGTGCTCTTTAATATTGCAAGTCGTACCCATGTGCCAATTCGTTTTATTGGTGTTGGTGAAAAAATTGATGATTTAAGACCTTTCTCGGCGAAATCATTTGTTGCTGCACTGTTTGAAACTGATAAGTAAAGCGGTTCTTAGTATCCAAAAGCTTCACTAAAACGTGAAGCTTTTTTTATATGTATATCTTTTTTTATTGTTGCGAAAATAAAACGAACTGTCATATTTTTAATGCTGATTATGAAAAATGACTTTAATACACTGTATTCATTCCCAAACAACGGCCCTTGGTCAATCAATAGGTAGGAAATAACAAAATGTCTACTTTCTTAGATAAAATTAAAAATCGTCGTACTATTTATGCAATTGGTAAAAATGTTGCATTAGATCGCACTAAAATTGAAGAAACAATTCGTGAAGCGGTTAAACATAGTCCATCATCATTCAACTCACAATCTTCACGTGTGGTGACACTATACGGTGAATCACATGCTAAATTCTGGAATTTAGTTCGTGAAGCATTACGTAAAATTGTTCCTGCAGATTCTTTTGCTGGTACAAATGCAAAAATTGATAGCTTTGTTGCTGGCGTTGGTACGGTTTTATTTTATGAAGACCAAGCTGTTATTAAAAGCTTACAAGAGCAATTTGAATTATATGCAGACAACTTCCCAGTTTGGTCTGAGCATTCAACTGCAATTGCACAGTTTGCGACTTGGACAGCACTTTCAGAGCTTGGTTTAGGTGCTTCTTTACAGCACTATAACCCGATTGTTGATGCTGATGCTGCTGAAGCATTTGATGTGCCAGCAAATTGGAAATTACGTGCTCAATTGGTATTTGGTTCAGTGGAAGCGCCAGCAGGCGAAAAAGCATTTATTAATGATGCTGATCGTTTCAAAACTTTCAACTAATTGAAAGTTAAAAAAGAGTACCTATTTAGGTACTCTTTTTTTTATGTGTTTTTTGAATTAATAAAAAGGTTAAACCAACGGAAATTGATAAAATTCAAATGTATATTTAATAATAATAAATCGAAAAATTAGCGGATCACTGCATTGTCATAAAATAGTCACAATCATATTGCATATTGCTCATGATTTCATAGCTTATCAAATATAGAGAAAGAGACAGATGACTTTAAGATTAGGTGTTGCTGCAATAGGTTTATTACTCAGTAGTTCGGTATTTTCAGCAGTTACAATTACAGCGCCAGAGGAAATTGTAATCCTTGCGGTGAATGGTCAAGAAGTCAATTCTGGGTTATTTCGTTCATCTAAAAATAATTATAAAGTTGATGCGGGTGAAACTAGCTTAAGCGTGCGCTATCAAGAATATTTTGAACATTTAAATGGTGAGCATGACATTGTTAAGTCTGGTGTAGTCACAATTCAAACGCCTGCATTGCAAGATGGGAAAACTTATAAGCTCGCAATGGTAGATGCACCAAAACAATTTGAACAAGCTAAGAAATATGCGGAGCAGCCAACAGTGGCTTTGTATAGTGCAAATAATGAATTAATCGTAAAACAAACTGGTGCAAACAATGAAGCAAAACCATGGTTTGCAACTGGCTTGTTGGGTAAAGTAACCGACTTTACAACTAAATCAACTAAACCACAGCCTGAAGCAGTGTATGCATCGGCTAAACCTACTTCCGCTCAAATTGTTGTGCCAACTGCAACATCTATGGCAGTAACAGGTGGAGCACAAACGAATGATCAACGTTTAGTTGAAACTTGGCAGAAGGCTTCTAAAGCTGAGCGTCAAAAATTCATGGCATGGTTAGCTGAACAAACGAATTAAATTAATTGCTATTTAAAATAAAGCCGATTTAATATCGGCTTTATTTTTAGAATTTTTATAAATAGCCTAAGTATACTTTATGAATAATTTAAAATTTCGTTTATCTTCATTTGCCGACATTCTACAACTTGTAGATTTAATTAATAAGTCTTATCGGGAACAGCTGGGTCGAAGTTGGACAACAGAGCTCGAGTGGGTAAAAGGACTACGTATTACAGAGCATCAATTAGAAGAACAACTGCAACTTAGGAATTCAAAATTATTGGTAGCAGAAACTGAATTTTCTAAAATTATTGCGTGTGTAGGGCTTACATTTGAAAATAGTCAGGTTGAGATTGGAACATTCTGTACGGATCCTCAAGTTCAAAATATGCGAGTGGGTCGGTCTGTTTTAGAATATGCAGAGCAATATGCATTGAAAGAAGGTCCACATCTGACTAACGCCGTAATGCATGTACTAGATGTCCGTTCTGAATTGATCGCTTATTATGAAAGACGTGGATATGTGAAAACGGGTAATGAACAGCCATATTCAGTTGAGGCAAATGTAGGTGTGCCAAGGGTGCCTATTAAGCTGGTTGAAATGAAAAAAGACCTCATTTGAGGTCTTTTTGATTTATGTTAGAAACCAGATGTAATAGCCTAAAAGCATGAGAGGCCAAGCCACCCAGGGGCTAAATAGCCATTTCCATAGCCAGAAGTTGGGTACGAAACCCACTCCATAAATAAAGCCACCAGAAATACCAATCATTACCAACATAAGCTGACTGTGATTGTAGTGTCCGTTAGCATCTAGCATGAGCGAAGGGTAAACCAACAAAATTGCAGCAAGAGGCAATGCCAACAGAAAAGAAAGGGCCATTGCAAGTGCTTGAGCTTTTCGATGATTTGATGCTGTCATTGCTTTTGCCATCATTTATTCCTCATCTAAATCTTGATGATGTTCGATATAAAGCGCGCTGAGTACGCCCGCAAAACATGCCATCAAAATGCCTAGGATCCATGCGAAATACCACATTGACTTCTCCTTAATACAAGCTATGCGAGTTTGACTCGATATGTTTGTTAGTGATGACTCCCCACATTTTGTAATAAGACCAACTGGTATAGATCAAAATAAGAGGAACAAATATGCAGGCTGCGACAGTCATAACGCCTAAAGTAAGGTGACTTGATACAGCATCCCACATCGTCAAACTAGAGTTAGGATTAATACTAGATGGAAGTAGGAACGGGAATAGGGCAAAACCAGCAGTTAAAATTGCCCCTACAATCATTAAACTTGTGCCAGTAAAACTTAAGCCCGCTTTTGCTTTTGAAGATGAGAAAATTGCGATGATTGCACCTAAAATTGCCAGAACTGGGGCAACTTTAGTAATTGGATAAGTGCTGTAATTATTCATCCAACCTGGATTGCTATTAGTCACCACTTCTTTAGCTAAAGGATTAAGCGCAGCATTTGGATCTATGGCAACAGCATAGCTATAACCTGGCACTTGTCCGAAATAGAGCCATGCTCCAATCACAAGGAAGCAAATTAAAAATACAATTGCCATAATTTGAGTAGCTTTGGCAGAGCGTTGTTTTAAAGCTTCATCTGTGCGCAACATGAGCCATGCACCACCATGCGCACAAAGCATAGATAGACTCACAACACCGCAAACTAGAGCAAATGGATTGAGAAGGGCAAAAAAGCTACCTGAATATTCAGAGCGTAATGTGTCATCTAAACTAAAAGGAATGCCTAAGAATAAATTGCCAAATGCCACACCAAATACAAGTGCTGGAACGGCACCGCCAATGCAAAGGCCCCAATCCCAAGAATTACGCCATTTTGTATTATCTAGTTTAGAGCGATAATCGAAACCGACCGGTCTTAGGAAGAGTGCGAATAAAACCAACAATAGTGCCCAGTACATGCCAGAAAAGGCAACTGAATAGACCATTGGCCAAGCGGCAAATAGTGCACCGCCCGCCGTAATAAACCAGACCTGATTCCCATCCCAGTGTGGTGCAATCGTGTTGATTGCAGCACGGCGTTCGCTATCGGTTTTTCCAACGAAAGGCATGAGAGCCATAGAACCCATATCGAAACCATCGGTCAGAGCGAAGCCGATCAGTAGTACACCAACTAACACCCACCAAATGATTTTTAATAATTCATATTCAATCATGATAAGGCCTCCCCATTAACAGCTGCTTTTGGTTCTTGCTTTTCAAAATGATATTTGCCAGTGTGCAGAGAACTTGGCCCTAAACGAGCAAACTTGATCATTAAATACATTTCAATAATTAAAAGAGCTGTATAGAACGCTGCTAAGGCAAGAATCGAACCCCATACATCACCAGTACTTAAACTAGAAGTAGATAGGTGGGTTGGTAAGATTTCACCAATTGACCATGGTTGACGACCGCCTTCAGCTACATACCAACCAGTTTGTGCAGCAATCCAAGGAAGTGGCAGTGCAAACAATGCATATTTAAGTAACCAAGGTTTGTTTTCAGCATTTCTTTTTGCTACCGCCCAAGTCGCTAAAATGAAAAGCAATAGCATTAAGAAGCCAGAGGCAACCATTGCGCGGAAAGAGAAAAATAGCGCTGTAACATTTGGAACCGTATCTTTTACAGCAGCTTTAATATTTTGCTCGCTTGCATCAACTACATTTGGTGCATATTTCTTAAGAAGTAGGCCATAACCTAGATCTTTTTGATTTTTCTCAAAAGAAGCCAATAATTCTGGTGAGCGATCGCCTGCACGTAATTTTTCAAGTTCAGCATAGGCAAGCATACCGTTACGAATACGAACTTCGTGCTGCTGCATGAGGTCTTTAAGACCAGTAACTTCTTTGGTTGTTGAGCGAGTTGCAATTAAACCTAATGCATATGGAATTTTAACTGCGTAATCTGTCCGCATTTCTTCATGATTTGGTACGCCAAACAAGGTAAATGGAGCAGGAGCAGGGTGAGTATCCCATTCGGCTTCAATCGCAGCGAGTTTAGTTTTTTGAACATCACCTAGCTCATAGCCAGATTCATCACCTAACAAAATCACTGAAAGTGTAGATGCAAGACCGAAAATTGCAGCAATTGCAAATGAACGACGTGCGAAAGGTAGATCACGTTTTTTAAGCAAGTAGTAGCTTGAGATAGCAAGTACAAAAATTGCACCAGTTACATAACCCGCAGATACAGTGTGGACGAATTTAACCTGAGCTACAGGGTTAAAGATAAGCGCGCCGAAATCAACTAATTCCATACGCATCGTTTCAAAGTTAAATGCGGCACCTACTGGGTTTTGCATCCAACCATTCGCCACTAAAATCCAGAGCGCTGACATGTTGGAACCTAGAGCGACTAACCATGTTACACCTAGATGCTGAACTTTAGTTAACCGGTCCCATCCAAAGAAAAATAGACCAATAAATGTCGACTCAAGGAAGAACGCCATAAGGCCTTCAATTGCTAATGGTGCACCGAAAATATCACCTACATAGTGTGAGTAATAAGCCCAGTTTGTTCCAAACTGGAACTCCATTGTTAAGCCAGTCGTAACCCCTAAAGCAAAGTTAATACCAAATAATTTTCCCCAAAATTTAGTCATATCTTTGTAAATTTCTTTACCAGAAATGACATAGGTGGTTTCCATGATGGCAAGGATAAATGCCAAACCTAAAGTTAAAGGGACGAAAAGAAAGTGATACATTGCGGTCATTGCAAATTGAAACCGCGAAAGATCAACCACGCTTTCAGAAATCATCAACGTGTCTCCTTAATGTTGGAAATGTTATCGCCAGCAATATGCTCGGCGACCTGATTGTCGAAATTTTTGGGGATGGTGGGAGCATCAAACCAAATATGTTTAATCGTTAAAAGAAGCACTATTTTTATTATTAGAATAATAGTGATTTCTTTAATTAAGCGACTATTAAGATTTTGAAAATTAAGGCTCATTAATTAAACCTCATTTGATATTAATTTTATTATTAATCAAAATATAATAAAAATAAACATTAAATATATTTAAAATGAATATTTAAATTATTAACCTTTATAAAACAATTACTTATTAATTTAAAATAAATAACATACTAAAATAGTTTGAATTGATTATTAATTCCTACTAAAACACTTGTAAATAAAATTCTAAAGTTTATTAAAATAGTTTGTTTTAATTAAATACCAACTAAAATGGTTGAGTATAATATTTAGTAATCTTATCTCTAACTAAATTAGTCGGAATAATAAATGATTAATTAAAAAGAGAATAATAAAATCAGGGCGTAATGAAGCCCGCAAAAGTGATAGGAAACTACGAGAATAATTAAGAGTTAATCGGGTGCAAAAAGATCGTTGGATACAGAAATTTTCTTAGCTACATAATGGCTTTTATGTACTCTGACAAGAATAACTTGGGAGTATAATTCGAGTTCGCCGTATTCTGGTTCTACTTGAACGTAGTGGAGTTGACCAAATTCATCACGCACGCGGGCTTGGGCAGAAAATCCAGGTCTGGCATTACCACTGGAAATCGTCGCTAATCGCCCTAAAAGGTTATAGTTGGTATGAGTGAGCTTGGGCTTAATCACTTGGTCAAGGCAGTGGATCATGAACACAGTAAAAAAGATTGCGATCACAAGTGCAGGGACGATTAAATAAAATGGGGAAATAAAATAATGCTGTATTGCGAAGAAAGAGAGTTGTAAAAAGTAGCCTGCATAACTGAAATTGATGAGTAAAAAAACGAAAATTAGAGCTTTAGAAAATTTAACATTAAGTAGCGGTGAATTAGAAAGCCAATGGGGCGCAATTTTTTTGAGTAATTGACTTGGACGGAGTCCAATATACATACCAATGGTTTCTACCACGCTGAGCAATATCAAAGCCACTACACTTAAGTGAAATGGCATAAGATAATAATTGAAAAAGAAATCAGCCATGGCAGAAACTCTAATGTTTATAGCTTCAGTCTACGATATAGATACCGCCATCTGAATGTACTTTAAGCTCAACTTTATTTAAAAAATCGCCTAAACATGGTCCAGAAATACATTCACCTGTTTCCACGGTAAATAAAGCACCATGAGTAGAGCATTGGATGTATTCTTGATCTTGATCAAGAAATTGATTTTCTAAATATTCAAGCTCAGTTTGCAAATGAGGGCATAAATTCTGATAAGCATAGAATGCGCCGTCACGTTGCGTAACGAAAATAGTTGTTCCTTGTAAAGTGTCAAAAGCTCTAGCTTCACGCTCAGGAACTTCTTCCGTCATACAGATCCTTTCCATTTCAAGCACATTCCTTCTGAAAATTTTCAAGAAGTTTAGCATAGTCATTAATTGCTAAACGTGGACCAAATTGAGAAACAACTTCACTCGAAATTAAGACAGCTAACTGTGCAGCAGCATTTAAATCTTGATGATGGTTGAGGGCATAAAGGAATGCGCCTGCAAATGCATCTCCTGCACCATTTGTATCAACGGCTTCTACATGACGGCCTGCCACATGGAAATATTGGGTAGGGTTAGAAACTAGAGCACCTTTAGCACTTTGTGTAATGACTACTGTATGATTTTTAAAACGTAATTGGGCAAGAGCATCTTCTACAGATGTTGTATTTGTATACATTAAGGCTTCTTGTTCATTACAAAATAGTAAATCTACGCCATCATCCATAAGTTCTTCCAAGCCTTCGCGAGCGTATTGCACCATTGCAGGATCTGAAAGAGATAGGGCAATTTTAACACCATTTGCTTTTGCAATTTCTCTTGCTTGTTTTACAGCTTTACGCGCTGTTTCACTTGTAGAAAGATAACCTTCAATATAAAGCCATTTCGCTGTTTTTAATGGTTCAAAATCAATTTGATCTTGAGAGAGTTCAGCAGTGATACCTAAATAGGTGTGCATTGTACGTTCAGAGTCAGGGCTAATGAGTACCATGCAAGTACCTGTCACACCTTCACTGATCGATTTTGGAGTAGTCTTAATGCCAGCTTCATTTAGACCTTGCAGATAAATTGAACCTAAATCATCGTTACCCACACGGCAACCATAAAAAGCAGTTCCGCCTAATGCACTAAAGGCCACGGTCGTATTTGCTGCTGAACCGCCACTCGCTTGACCTTTGTAGTCTTGGTGCTGTCTTAACTCTGCATAAAGAGCGGATTGAGTGTCACCATCGGACAACTGCATTGTGCCTTTTTGCAAGCCTTGTTGATTTAGAAAATCATCAGACACTTTAAATTCTTGGTCGATTAATGCATTACCAATTGCAAAAAGATCTACAGTTGCCATATGTGTTGTCACAAATAAAAAAATCAGGTTGCTAAGTTTACACCATTGCTTGGATTTGCTGTAGTTTGTTGAATAAAATTCAGTTAATTCAGCGATTAATGGAAAATTATTGTTTGACTAAGCTATTGAAAAGCTACTTCTAATAAATATTATCAATTAATAATGATTCTTGCTAATATTTACAAATACAGTGTATTTCATTGAAACTTCGAATGAAATTTTTCGTAGCGAACTTACATGAAGCGTTCTATTTTATTTATTTCATCAGTTGGGGTTATGACGAGCCATGTATATGCCGTCGAGGCAGAGCAACAGGCTGTAACCAATCTTCCAACAATTTCAGTAAAAGCTGAAAAGGAACAAAGCTTAAAACAAGAAGTGGGACAAGCATCAACTGCAACGAAAGGACTTGTGCAATTAAAAGATGTTCCTCAAATCGTAAATGTGGTGCCTAAACAAGTTTTAAGAGAGCAGACTGTGACCTCTATGCAAGGTGCTTTGCAAAACGTTGCTGGTCTAAGCTTTAGTGTGGGTGATGGGCAACGTGATCAGGTCATGATTCGTGGTTTCTCTGCAATCACAGATAACTATGTAGATGGTATTCGTGACGATGCATTGTATTTTCGCGACATGTCGAATGTTGAGCGTATTGAAGTATTAAAAGGGCCTGCTTCTGTATTATATGGACGTGGTTCTGCGGGTGGATTAGTTAATAAAATTAATAAGAAACCAATGGATGAATCTTTGCGTGAAGTCAGTCTTATTGGCGGCACAACAGGGCAACGCCGTGCAGAAGTCGATGTGAATGAAAAAGTAGCAGAGAATGTTAAGGTTCGTTTAACTGGTGCAGTTGAAGATTCAGATGGCTATCGTGATCAGGCCTTTTTAAAACGCCAAGCGGTTGCTCCATCTTTACAATGGGATATTTCAGATAAGACGAAGCTTTTAATTCAGGCTGACTATTTGCATGATGACCGTTTAGCAGATCAAGGTTTTCCGACGACAGATCCAATTACAGGTAAACCAGTTAAAACAAACCCTAAAACTTTTTATGGTGCGTTAAACGGTAAAGAGGTTGGTGATGTTGATACTGAAATTTCAAGCCAAACCATAAGCTTAGATCATGAGTTTAACGATAATCTAAAATATCATGGCGCAGTTCGTCACTATAACTATTCATTAGACCGCCAGTATAGTGTTGATTCACATCCCGCTGATAAGTTACAAATTACTTTGACTCAAAATAAGCGTTTGCGTAATGAAGATGGCGTATATGTTCAGCAAGAATTAAGTAGTTTATTTAATACTGGTTTCTTAAAGCACAATACTTTGATTGGCGCGGAGTATAGTAAGCAGCACAAAGATGAAATACTTTGGCAAGGAGCTAAAACCACAACTGATTTGTATAATCCTGAATTAGAGTATTGGGCTCCGATTAATACAGGCTCAACAACTGCACGTAATAATAATAGTAATACCTTTGAAAACTACGGTATCTATTTACAAGACTTAATGACAGTTACAGATCAGCTGAAAGTTTTAGTTGGTATGCGCTATGATAATTTGTCACAAGATCGCAATGATAAAGTGAAGTCTCAAATATTAAATAGAACTGATAACACCTATTCTCCACGTATCGGGGTGGTTTATCAGCCAGTAAGCAATATTTCACTCTATACTTCTTATAATCGATCTTTCCAGCCATTAGCTGACTCATTTGTTTTATATAAAAATAGTGATGATTTGAGCCCAACAAAAACCGAAAATATTGAGGTCGGTGCGAAGTGGGATGTGAATGATCAATTGAATGTGACACTGGCTTTGTTTGAAATGAGCCAAACAAATATTCAAAATCAAGACCCTACAGATTCAACACTAGCAGTATTAGCAGGTGAGCAAAAAACCAAGGGTGTTGAGCTTTCATTAACAGGTCAATTAACTGATCAATTATCGGTATTGGCAGGCTATTCGTATATGGATGGTAAGATTGAAAAATCTGCTATTGGACTGACAGGCAATCGTTCTGCCCTTACGCCAAACAATACTGCTAACCTATGGTTAAAATATCAAATTAATGATCATTGGTATGCTGCTGTAGGTGGTCGTGGTGAATCATCACGTTTTAGTGCGCCAGACAACAAAAACGTGTTACCAGGCTATGCTGTTGTAAATGCTGCGCTAGGTTATCAAAGTGAACGTTACGATGTGAACTTCAACTTAAATAACCTGTTTGATCGTGATTACTTTGTTTCAGGACATAGTGGAGCTAATGATTCAAATATGATGGGCGATCCACTGAATGCTCAAATTGCGCTTCGTTATCGTTTTTAAGTAAAAGTTTTTCTAAAAGCTCATCGACTTGATGGGCTTTTTTATTTATTGGTTAATATATAAATAGAATTAAAAGCTTTTGTTCTGGTAGGATAAAACGTTCATGGCTATGTGCTTGATATCAAAGCCGTGCCAATGAAAACTAATACTCAACAAAAACATAGTATTTTACTTGGCTTTTGTTCGCCAATCTCAAGCTGACTCAGGCTATAATGAGACTTATTCACTTATCCGATATGTTAGGAGATCACATGACTGTAGATGTCACTGAAACCATTTCTCAAACTGTTCACCCTGCGTTTCAGTTGCTACGTCAGCACCATGTAGAAGCACTAGATATTTTAGTGTCTGAATATAAGCATAAAGTCACAGGCGCGGTGCATTATCACTTGGCAACTGACTATGATGAAAATGTATTTCTTGTTGCTTTTAGAACACAGCCTATGGATTCTAAAGGCACGGCACATATTTTAGAACATACCGCTTTGTGTGGATCTGAAAAGTTTCCGGTACGTGATCCGTTCTTTTTGATGATTCGCCGTTCTTTAAATACGTTCATGAACGCATTTACAGCAGCAGATTGGACTGCGTATCCATTTGCTACTCAAAACAAAAAAGATTTCCAAAACTTACTCTCTGTTTATCTTGATGCAGCATTTGCTGCTAATTTGAATCCGCTTGATTTTGCTCAAGAAGGTATTCGTATCGAACTAGAAAATGGGCAACCTGTTTATAAAGGTGTTGTTTTTAATGAAATGAAAGGTGCGATGAGTGCACCGTCTGACCAACTTTATCATCAGTTGGCTCATCATTTATTTCCTGAAACGACCTACCATTACAACTCAGGCGGTGACCCTAAAGATATTCCTGATTTAACGTATGAGCAGTTAGTCGATTTTTATAAAGTACATTACCATCCAAGTAATGCTGTTTTCATGACCTTTGGTAATCAAACTGCATATGAGCTGCAAGAGCAATTTGAAAAACTAGCTCTGCATAAATTTTCTGCTGGAACAACTCTATATTCTAAGCCGGAAAAACGTTTAGCAGCACCAATTGAAGTAACAGAAAACTATGGTGTTGATAGTGATGATTTAAAAGATAAAACTTATCATGTTCTATCTTGGTTATTACCAGAAGCAAATGATGTGAAATTGCGTTTGGGAATGCGTTTGGTTGAAGGAATTTTGTTAGAGAATTCAGCTTCACCACTGCGTCATTACCTAGAAACTTGTGGTTATGCTCAATCCACAGGTCCATTAATGGGCGTAGACGACAGTAATTTTGAAATGACTTTCTACTGTGGTGTCCAAGGTTCAAATCCTGAACATGCACAAAGCTTTAGAGAGGGTGTTTTAAATATTCTGCGTGATGTTGCTGCAAAACCAATTGATAGTAATTTAGTCGATGCAATCTTGCATCAGATTGAGTTGCATCAGCGTGAAATTAATGGTGACGGTACACCTTATGGCTTAAGTTTAATTTTAAATGGCTTAAGTGGTGCGATTCACCACAACGACCCAATTCAAATTTGGGATGTTGATAGCGCAATTGCACAAGTTAAAGAGGAGTTGAAAGACCCAATGTGGTTATCAAATCTGATTCAAACACATTTGCTTGACAACCCACATCGTGTGCAAATGACTCTAGTTCCAGACCCAACTAAGTCTGTAAAAGAGCAAGAAGCAGAAAAAGCACGTTTAGCTGCTATTGGTGAAAAGTTAACAGATGCTGATAAGGCTGAAATTGTTGCTAATACCAAGGCGCTAGAGGAACGTCAGGATACTCCAGACAACCTTGAACTATTACCAAAAGTAGGTTTGGAAGATGTACCTGCTGACTTACATATTGTGCAGGGTCAGTTACGCGAAATTCTTTGTAATCGTATGGATACGCCGTTGAATCTGTACCATGCTGGTACGAACGGTATTTACTATCAACAAGTACTCATTCAGATTCCTGATGATATTGTGAAGTCACCTTATTTCAATTTGCTTTCTATCTTAATGGGTGAAGTAGGTGCAGGTGAATATGACTATCTTGAACTACAAAACTTACAAACAGCTGTAAGTGGTGGTTTAGGAATGGGCGCTTCATTGCGTAGTAAAGTTGACGACAAAGATAAAATTAGTGCTTGGTTAACCTTAACGACTAAATCGTTAACTCAGAAGTTTGATGCAATTCATTTATTAAAATTAGCATTTGAACAGCTTCGATTTGATGAGAAAGAGCGAATTATTGAGTTATTGCAACAACGTAAAACACGTTGGCAATCGCGCTTGTCTGGAGCGGGCCATAGTTACGCAATGCAAATCGCATCACGTAATATGAGTGCATTGGCTCAACGCGACTATCAAAACACTGGTTTAGGTGCATTAAACTGGTTAGGCGAGCTTGTTACTAAGATTACTCAAGACTCTGCTGCATATGATGATTTGATTGCAGAATTAAAGCGTATTCATCGTAAATTATTGCAAGCACCTAAACAGTTCTTGCTTGTATGTGAAGAACATCAGTCTGAACGTTTGGTTGAAGAAATCCAAAATGTTTGGGATAAACTAAACGTTGATGCAACTGCAACAGAATTAACTCACGTAGAACAGGCAAATGACAATAATCATGAAGCATGGTTAATTCAGGCAAATGTTCAGTTCTGTGCTTCAGCCTATCAGGCGGTGGATGTATCCCATCCAGATGCAGCTTCGTTAATGGTATTGGCAGCTTATTTACGTAATGGTTTCTTACACAGCGCCATTCGTGAGAAAGGCGGTGCGTACGGTGGTGGAGCAAGTTATGATGGGAATGCATGTTCATTCCGTTTCTATAGTTACCGTGACCCACGTTTAGCAGAAACTTTTAAAGACTTTGAAGCAAGTGTGCAATGGCTATTAAATGCGGAACAACAGCCTCATCAGCTTGAAGAAGCGATTCTTGGATTAGTTGCAAGTATGGATAAGCCAGGTTCACCAGCGGGCGAGGCGATTACTGCGTGTTATGCATTATTGCATGCAAGAACACCAGCTTTCCGCCGTCTCTTGCGTGAGAGATTGTTGCATGTAACTTTAGATGATTTACAACGTGTTGCTCGTCAATATTTGGTTGAGCAAACTCCTGTAAAAGCTGTAGTTGCGCCATTTGCCAAACGTGATGAATTGCAGCAATTAGGTTTTACCATTCAACAAGTTAATTAAAATAAAAATTGGAGATGAACATGGCGTTCAGACAATTTGAACGCACATCTTTACAGCTAAGCATGGGAATCGTGCTTAGCTGTTTGTGTGCGTCTGTGACATATGCTGACACCTTGGCACCTGTAACCCCCGCGACAGTAGATGCATGTGTTGCTCTTGCTTCGAATGCCGATCGTCTGGCTTGTTATGACTCTGTATTTAAACCGTCAGCTTTACCAGTTATTCAAGCTGCGGTTGTAACTGAGCCTGCTAAAAAAATTGATACACCTGCTGTGCCACCTGAAACCTTTAAAGAAAAGGTGGTAGATACGGTGAGTAATATCAAAATCATTGGTAAAGCACCAAAAATTGAACCTACTACTTCTTTGTTAGATCAACGTTGGGAGTTGTCTGAAAAAAGTAAACTAGGTGTATGGAACATTCGTGCTTATCAGCCAGTCTATTTGCTCCCTGTATTCTGGACCAGTGACAAAAATGAATTTCCACATAGTCCTAACCCAAATAATACGGTGACAGAAGATCAAAATCTGAAATCAACAGAAAGTAAATTTCAGATTTCTTTGAAAACCAAAGCTTGGGAAAATATTTTTGGCAATAATGGCGATTTGTGGCTAGGGTATACACAATCTTCACGTTGGCAAACATTCAATGCAGAAGAGTCTCGTCCTTTCCGTGAAACGAATTATGAGCCTGAAGCAAGTTTAATGTTTAGAACGAACTATGAATTGTTTGGTTTAGATGGTCGTTTGCTTGGGGTTACTTTAAACCACCAGTCAAATGGGCGCTCAGATCCTTTATCGCGTAGCTGGAACCGGGTAATTTTTAATGTCGGATTAGAGCGCGGTAACTTTGCTTTAATGTTACGTCCCTGGATTCGTCTCGAAGAAGACAGCAAAGATGACAATAATCCAGATATTGAAGATTACATCGGACGTGGTGATTTAACAGCATTTTATAAGTGGAAGGAAAATGACTTCTCTTTAATGCTGCGTCATTCATTGAAAGGTGGTGATGACTCTCATGGTGCTGTTCAATTTGATTGGGCTTTTCCAATCAGTGGCAAACTACGTGGACACTTCCAATTGTTTAATGGTTATGGGGAAAGCTTAATTGATTATAACCATCGAGCAACTTATGCTGGTTTGGGTGTATCACTATTGAATTGGTACTAAACAGCTATAAAAAAGCCGCTTTTGAAGCGGCTTTTTTATTATCCAATTTGAATGTTGGCTTGAGGGTGTTTGAGTCGACTTTTTTTAGGAGTAGCGATTAAATAAGCCAGTGTTAAAGGACCAAGCCGTCCAGCAAACATGAGGAGGCTTAAAATAAATAAACTACCATTATGTAAATCTGGTGTTATTCCGCGCGAGAGACCCACGGTACATGCTGCTGAAACAACTTCAAAAAGCAAATTCATAAAATCTGCTTTAGGCTCTAAAAGTAAAAGAATAAAGAAGCCCATGAAGATGAGTATGCTCGTAATAGCAGTCACTGCTAATGCTTTGTAAGTCGTTTCGTGTGCGACTGAATAATTAAATATTCTAATTTCATCTGTACGGCGTAAAAATGAAATTACACTCAGCACTAAAATGACAAAGGTTCCAACTTTGATTCCACCTGCTGTACTCAGTGAACCGCCACCAATAAACATCAGTAACATCATGAGTAAAGAACTGCTATTGGTCATTGCGCCTGTATCAATAGTATTAAACCCTGATGAGCGCGGAACAGTGGCTTGAAACCAAGCATTTAATGCTTGATCACCTACACTGAGCATTCCTAGTGTATGAGGATTTTGAGCCTCTAAAGCCCATATTAAAATAAAGGCAACTAGATTAATCACTGTAATGGTTGTAAGAATCAGCTTGCTATTCGGGGTGAGTTTTTTCCATTTTTTATTTTGCTTAATGTCCATGAGAACTAAAAAGCCAAGACCACCCAAAGTGTAAAGTACACTAACAGTTATACAAATCATATAATTGCTTTGGAAACTTATTAAACTATTGGAAAATAGTGAAAAACCAGCATTATTGAACGAGGATATACTATAGAAAACTGCATAGTAAAGACCACGTGCAAACCCATTTGTTGGTGTAAAAGCAGTAGTGAGAATAATTGCACCAATAAGCTCAAAAATAAGGGTGTAAGTGACAACTCCTTTAGCAACAAAAGTAACTTTTGATAGGCTCGTTTGACCTAGACTATCTTGAGCCATCATTTGTTGTTTAAGACCAACTTTGGGTGACAAACTTAATGCAGCTAAGATGGCAAAGGTCATAAAACCCAAACCGCCAGACTGGATCAACAATAAAATAATGGTTTGCCCAAAGAGGGTAAAAGACTCATGAATATTTAAAACAGATAGGCCAGTAATTGTAACTGCTGAGGTGGCTGTAAAAAGTGCATCCATCCAGCTGACATTGCCTGTATTCGCAAATGGCAATTTAAGCAGTAAAGTACCAAAAATAATAAAGCCTAGAAACCCCAGGGCCAAGAGTGAAGGAGGGCTTAAATTTAATGTTTTATGGGGCTTGGGATATATAGACATATTCTAGATTTCGCCTCTTATATGAAGCAATTAGAAAGTTTCTTTAACTGCGGTAAATGACCTTCTAAAATAAGAATATCATTCGTTTGCAAGGTGAAATTTTCTTCGGTCTCAAACAAAATTTGCTGCTGTCTTTTTACGAGCAATGTTTTAACTTGTGATGCTTGCTGCATAATGCCATATAAGTTAATGCCATTAAGTTTCTCAGGTATTTCAATTTTTATAATGTAGTGATCGTCTTCTAAAGACATATAGCGACTAACCATTGGATAGTTCAGTGCTTGAGCAACTCGTACACCCATATCTTCTTCAGGGTGAATAATTTTATTGATATTGAGGTGAGACAAAATGGTGTGATGTGCTTTGGTTTTTGCCTTTACCCAAATCTTATCCATACCTAAATTTTTTAAATTCAGTACACACAAAATACTTGCTTCAATATCTTCACCAATTGCGACCACAACTGCATCACAATTTTGAATGTTAAGTTCGTCAAGCACGTGTTCGTCAGTCGCATCGGCAATGACGGCATGAGTTAAAACGTCGGCAAGATTTTCAACATTCTTTTTTACCGTATCAATGCCAATAACATCATGATTTAATTTTGTGAGCTCTTGAGCAACAGTTGCTCCGAAACTTCCTAAGCCAATGACTGCAAACTGTGCCATATTGATCCTTGTTTCCTGATTAGACGTTTATTTTTAAGGAAATTTTCTTTGAGATAAAGAGAGGCAATGTAAATATGAGAGGAATATTAAAAGAATTAGATGAATAAGCCGACAAATTTGTCGGCTTATTCATCAAAATTGAAAATTATTTCAAGAAACGTTTGTAGCCGACATTATTCGTAATTTCTGCATACGGATAACTAATCTGCTCAAGAGTTTCAATTAGACCATCAGGGTTCTGTTTCGCATCGGTTGCTTGTAAACCTACTAAAACACGTCCTTCTGCTGCGCCATGATTACGGTAGTGGAACAACGTAATATTATGGGTTGGGCCTAAACGAGTTAAGAAGGTTAAAAGGGCGCCTGGACGTTCTGGGAACTCAACACGGAACAATCTTTCATCATCTATATTTGCATGACCACCAATTAAATAACGAATATGTAGTTTGGCAACCTCATCATCAGAGAGGTCATCTACTACATAATTTTGTTGCTTTAATTGTTCTAAAATTTCATGACGTTCTGCATCACCACCTTTTAAGCTAATACCGACGAATACTTGCGCTTCATCTGTATTGTTTGCGCGGTAGTTAAACTCAGTAATGTTGCGTCCATGTAAAGCACGGCAGAAGCCTAAGAATGCACCTTTTTCTTCGGGTAGGGTCACTGCATAAATGGCTTCACGTTGTTCACCTAGCTCGGTACGCTCAGCAATATAACGTAGGCGGTCAAAATTCATATTGGCGCCGCATACAATCGATACAATATTTTTATTGCTGATTTTATGTTCGGTAATATATTTCTTGATCCCAGCAAGGGCCATTGCACCAGATGGCTCAACAATGCTGCGGTTTTCATCAAACGTATCTTTAATGGCAGCACAGATTTCATCTGTATTTACCGTCACAATATCTGGATCAACAATTGGGCCTGAGTTATCAGATTTGCGCAGACGAATAATGTCAAATGGTAAAGCACCAATTTGTGCAACAGCTGTACCATCTGCAAACAAGCCTACATGCGGCAAGATTACGCGCTCATTGGCTTCTAAAGCTGCTTTTAAACATGCAGACTCTTCATATTCAACACCAATAATTTTCACATGGGGTGCTACTTCACCAAGGTAAGCTGCTACGCCTGAAATTAGGCCACCACCACCTACAGCAACAAACACATATTCTACATCACGCCATTGACGTAAGATTTCATTTGCAATTGTGCCTTGACCAGCAATAACAAGTTCATCGTCATAGGGTGGAATGAATACAAGGCCTTCAACTTCGGCACGTTGTTGTGCATATTTATTTGCTACATCAAAACTATCACCATGTAACACAACTTGTCCGCCCAAGCGTTTAACTGCTTGAACTTTAATGTCAGGAGTGGTACTTGGCATAACAATAATTGCTGGAATTCCTAAGCGTTGACCTGACAATGCTACACCTTGAGCGTGGTTACCAGCAGAGGCGCAAATTACCCCGCGTTCGAGTTGTTCTTTAGGTAACTGGCTAATACGGTTATAGGCACCACGTAATTTAAAAGAGAAAACAGGCTGTAAATCTTCGCGCTTAAAACGAATTGTATTATTTAATTTTTGACTAATTCGTGGAGCTGCTTCGAGAGGCGTTTCAATTGCAACATCATAAACCGTTGCTTGTAAAATTTGTCGTACCACACGAGACAGCATGTTCATCTTCCCTATAACAGTTTAAAATAGGAAATTATTGTAGCAAACCCTTGTGCATTTGCGCCGATTATTGGTGCATAAATGTCAAAAAATAGTTGAGTGATGTCATGAGTCTATATGCAACCCAAGATGAAAAGAAACAAGCAGCTGCGAAAGCTGCTTTAAAACACTTACCCAAAGGTGGCATTTTAGGGGTTGGGACTGGAAGTACAGTAAACTTTCTAATTGATTTATTACCTGAATTACAATTAGAAGCTGCTGTGGCAAGTTCTCAAGCAACTGCTGATCGCCTTAAAAAATTAGGCATCGAAGTTGTCGATATGAACCATGTGGGTGGTTTAGATGCCTATGTTGATGGTGCAGATGAAATTGATCGTCATATGCATATGATTAAAGGCGGCGGTGCTGCATTAACACGTGAAAAAATTGTAGCTTCAATTGCTAAGAAATTTGTTTGTATTGTTGACGATTCAAAATGGGTTGATCAACTCGGACGTGATTTTCCACTTCCAGTAGAAGTTATTCCAATGGCTCGTTCTGCTGTAGCTCGTAAGTTGGTGAGTTTAGGTGGTGACCCAGTTTATCGTGAAGGTGTAGTAACAGATAACGGTAATGTAATTTTAGATGTATTTAATCTTAATATTTTAAATGCAATTGATCTGGAAAAAACCATTAACAATATTCCGGGTGTTGTGACTAATGGTATTTTTGCTTTAAACCCAGCAACGATTGCAATTGTTGCAACAAATAATGGTATTGAAGAGCGTACTGCACAGTAATGCCGGTGGAAATGCCAGAAATTAAAATCGTTCGACACGTAAGAGCAAGAAAATTGCGCTTACGTGTTGAGCCTGCTTCAATCCTTCTCACGGTTCCTCTGTTTTGTAGTAAAAAACAAATTCAGCAATTTTTGGCTCAATCTGAACAATGGTTGACCGAGACGTGGGATAAACAACAAAACGTCCAATCAGCTTCGATTGATATTCCTTCCGAGATTTACTTTTTTAATAAAGAGCAACCATTTCAGGTCATTGTTCAAAAGCAGCATCGAGTTTTTCAATTCGATTGGGAAAGTAGTTATTTATTTCTTAAGGACACACAGCCATATTTGGCATTACAAAGTGCAGTGATTGCGTTTGCAAAACAAGAATTGCCAAAACTTTTAAACGAATTAAGTGAACACACTCATTTGGCTTATAGGGAATGTACAATTCGCCGTCCGAAAACACGGTGGGGAAGTTGTAGTAGTCAGCATAATATTATGCTACATGCAGGATTAGTGTTGATGCCACACGAGATTGCTCGTTATGTGGCTATTCATGAATTAGCTCATACTAAACATTTTGACCATAGCCCAGCTTTTTGGGCAGAAGTTGAAAAATACGATCCATATTTTCAAAAACACCGCAGACAACTTAAATCAAATCCGTTGCCTGCATGGTGGTATGTCTCAAATTAACTAAAACTACATTCTAGTTGTGGTGTTTGTAAGTTATCTGGTGCTTTTCGGCTGTCTAAACCTGCTTTAGCACTCACGATTTTATTTGCTTTAATCGATAATTGTATAAAGTTGTATTGCTGTGTTGAGTTATTGGGTTCGGCGGAACTTGAATTGAGTAAATAACTTGAGCTTGCAGCATCTGTTTGCAATAAATTATCTGTACTGTCCGCACTTAAAGCAGAGCGATAAGTCTGTGATCCTTTAATAAGTTCGATTTGACCATTCGCACGGAAATTAAGTTGACAACCTGTTGCGGTGTCTTCGTAGTGACCCACTAGATAGTCTGTAGCAGGTAGTTTAGGGTCGGAAAGATTAATACTGGTCAAACCTTGTTTGCAAGGATATGCAGAACCGTTGCAGGTGGCTGTAATGCCGCTAAAACCTACAGCACGACGATAATCACCAGCACCATCTATGCGGAAATAGTCAGTCGTATTTCCGACAGGTACGACCCCTGAATATAGTTTCTTTTGCAGAAGGTCATAACCTGTTTGATCTATAGTGGATTGGCTTTGAGCATCTGCTAATTTAAAAGTAGCTGCTTTTAAATTGGTTGCGAAATTATCGCGTGTAGCTTTTTGATTAGCTGCGATATCTAACAGTGTATTTTTGACTGGATCAATATTATCTGGAGCAGATGCGAAAATAGGGGTAAATGTTGTTTGATCACCTTGAAGTTTTTTTCCATCTAAAAAGCCATCTTTTAAATCGGTTGCCAAACTTTTAATGAGCTCTTGGTATGTGGTTGTTCCAGCGTGAAAAGTTGACCAATATTGTAAGTAGCCGAAACTAAGATAGCTATCCACATATGTACTAGGTTTTTTAGTTGAATACTGCAATAAATTTAAAACTGTAAGAGGGTTGGCTGGACTTAAACTTGGAATATCGGCATCTTTGAATGCATTAAGAAGAGATCTATAAACATCTTGAGAAGCTAAATCTACATGCAATTGCTCAATGCGGGTTGGGTCAATCGTTTCTTGAGGAAGTTGTCCTGAGCGTATCACAGCTCGTTGGTAAACCGCTTCACTGCTTGGGCTGATGAATAGGGTTCTACCACTTACACTGTTTGGTGTAATAAAAGCATGATAAACACCAGAGAAATTTTGGTATGTTGAAGTAATCGGATCAAATACTTGAGATGAATTTTGAGTCGTAATTTCTACACGATATAAACGACTTAACTTAGCAGTAGGAATTTTGACATTAAAACTGTTTAAACTCGCAATTGAAGTATCTACTAAAACAGAGTTGGTGGTGTTGTCATATACTTTGAATTGGATATTACGAATTTCTACAGGGGATTTAACAGTAACATCCGTTGTTGCCTCGGGAGTAGGATCAACAGGTGTTGGAGTGCTTGATGAACTACCACTACTACTGCCTCCACCTCCGCAACCTACAAGTGCAGCACTTAAAATTAATGTGCTTAAACCAAGGTAAGTGCGTAATTTTGTTTCTTTTGATTGATGAAGCATCCTAGCTCTCCAAAATTAAATCTGATATTTATTTGCTGATATTTGTTTAGTTCTGACAGTTGAATAAGTGCTATCTAATTGTCGCTAAAATTAAAAAAATTAAAATTACCAAGCATGAAATGGTTTTGTAAGTTTGGACATCCTGTCATACTACAGCACAAGTATAGATTCAAAAATTGAGGTAATGCACGTGATTTCTGTCGGAATTGTTGGTGGAACGGGTTATACAGGCGTTGAACTATTACGTATTTTATTACGACATCCTAAAGCGCAGGTTCGAGTTCTTACTTCACGTACAGAAGCGGGCAAACCAGTTGCAGATATGTTCCCTAATTTACGTGGACATACTGATCTTCAATTTTCTGATTTAAATATTGATGATTTAAAAAAATGTGATGTTGTATTTTTTGCTACACCGCATGGTGTTGCGATGCAACATGCAAAAGAATTGATTGCGGCTGGCACTAAAGTAATTGATTTGGCAGCTGATTTTCGTTTGCAAAATCTTGAGCAGTTTGAGAAATGGTATGGCATGGAGCATGCTTGCCCAGACGTTTTAGAAAACTCAGTATATGGTTTGGCTGAATTAAACCGCGAAAAAATTAAACAGGCGCAAGTTATTGGTAACCCTGGTTGTTACCCGACTACCGTTCAATTGGGTTTGGCGCCACTTTTGAAATCAGCGCAAGCATTGATTGAAACAAAAAATATTATTATTGATGCGAAGTCAGGTGTTTCAGGAGCTGGCCGTAAAGCAAGCTTAGGCATGATCTATAGTGAAAATGCTGATAACTTCAAGGCTTATGGTGTTGCGGGTCACCGTCACCATCCGGAAATTGTTGAAGCATTAGAAAATATTTCTGGACAAAAAGGTGGCTTCGAAGGGCTCTTATTTGTTCCTCATTTAGTTCCAATGATTCGCGGTATGCTCAGCACAATTTATGTCGATTTGACAGAAACTGGAAAACAAACTGATATTCAGGCATTGTATGAGCAATTTTACGCAAATGAAAAATTTGTTGATGTGATGCCTGCTAACAGTTCGCCTGAAACACGTAGTGTGCGCGGTGCGAATGAGCTTCGTATTGCTTTATATAAGCCGCAGCCGAATAAACTTATTATTCTTGCGGTACAAGATAACCTTGTGAAGGGTGCATCTGGTCAAGCTGTACAAAATATGAACCTTATGTTCGGCTTTGATGAAGATGAAGGCTTACAAGGGATTGGTTTATTACCATAAAAAACTCTTTTTTGCTTCACACACATTTAAATTTCGATTTAAATGTGTGTCTTGACTCTGATCTTAAACACTGAGATGACGATGCAAAACTCTGGACAGACGACTTCGGCAGAAAGTTCGTTGCAAAAGAAAAATTTTTTAAATACTAATAAACCTTTGTTTATTGGTGCGGCTATTTTAATGAGTGGTTGTCTTGCACTCGGCTATACAATTGGACACCGTCAAGGTTTAACTGTTGTAGGTTACGATGCAGATGCAGAGCAATTGGTTGAAGTGGTGCAAAAGCAGAAAACAGCTTTAGATGCGGTTAATAAAAGTCTGAACGCTGCGGTACAAGAGCGTGATGTTGCTGTAACAAATGCAAATGATCTGTTTGAAGCTCTTAATCAGGCCAATGCTGATAAAACGCAGCAAGAAGGTATGAGTAATATCTACCGTGAGATCTTGAGGCAGCGCGGTGGTTTAAGCTTGACCATTCAAAATTTGGCAATCAAACCTCTGCCTGAAAATGCTTATGAATATCAGTTGGATCTAGTACAGGTAAGCCCAAGTAAGCGCCGTGCTTCAGGATCAATTGAGATAAGACTCATTAAAGATACAGAAGTTTTAGTTGTACCACTTGAAGCTAAAAGCTTTAACTTTACTGACTTCGAGCGCTTAACAGGTCGTTGGACGATGCCTAAAGGTTTTACACCTCAATTTATTGAGGTACGTTTAACAGGCGGTTCTGATACACCAGTTATTAAACGTTTTAGTTGGCAGCGTGGTAAACCTGTCGAAACATCTTCTGCTTTCGTGGCAGAAATTCCTCAAGCTGAAGCAAATTCACAATAGTAACATCCTATGCGAACAAATAAGCGTCAAACAAACTTAAAAGATATTAAGGCTTCTTTTCAGCAGTCTGGTTATGTCGATTGGCACTTCCATCCACGCTTAAGTGATTCGCAAAACGAAGATCATGACGGAGAGGTTGTTGTACAAACAGCACCTCCTGAACTCAAGCGTCCGCCATTGTATGCAGTCGTATTAATGAATGACGATTACACGCCAATGGACTTTGTAATTGAAATTTTACAACAATACTTTGCAATGAATCTTGACCAAGCAACTCAAGTAATGCTAACAGTACACTATGAAGGTAAAGGTATTGCTGGGGTATATCCAAGAGACATCGCGGAGACCAAAGCAAACCTTGTTAATAATTACGCTCGATCGCAAGGTCATCCATTACTTTGCCAGATTGAGCCTAAAGCATAAGGGGGTTACATGCTCAGTCGTCAATTAGAAGTATCATTACGTTTGGCTGTTAGCATGGCTCGTCAAAAGAGACATGAGTTTCTTACAGTTGAACATTTATTATTAGCACTACTCGATAACGATTCGGCCGTGAATGCTTTAAAAGCATGTGGGGCTGATATCGTTTCTTTACGTAAAGAATTAGAAGAATATGTAGAACAACATACTCCTAAGCTTGGCGAAAATAGCGAGCAAGCGCCTCATCCAACAGAAAGTTTCGACCGCATTTTGCAACGTGCTATTTTCCACGTGCAATCAAGTGGCGGTGATCGTACTGTTGAAGGCGCTGATGTTTTGGTCGCAATGTATTCAGAGCGTGATTCTTTTGCTGTGTATTTGCTTAAACGTCATCAAATCAATCGATTAACATTGACTCAATACTTGTCTCATGGGACACGTAAAGATGAAGTGCAAGTTGAAGAAGAAGTTGAAGATATTGAGGGTGAAACTAGCGCGGGCAATGCAGGACCATTAGAGCTTTATACGCTGAACTTAAATGTTGAAGCCCAAAAAGGCAAAACTGATCCACTTATTGGCCGTGAAAAAGAAATTGAGCGTACAGCGCAAATTCTGTGCCGCCGTCGCAAAAATAATCCATTACTTGTCGGTGATCCGGGCGTTGGTAAAACCTCGATTGCTGAAGGTTTGGCATGGTTAATTGTGAATGGTAAGGCACCTAAACCTTTAAGTCAGGCTGAAGTCTATAGCTTAGATATTGGTGCATTAGTTGCTGGGACCAAATATCGCGGTGACTTTGAAAAACGTTTAAAACAATTGCTTAATGCTTTGAAGAAAAATCCAAATGCGATTTTATTCATTGATGAAATTCATATGATCATTGGCGCAGGCTCAAGTATGGGTAGCACAATGGATGCTTCGAATTTGATCAAACCGGCTTTGGCTAATGGTACTTTACGTTGTATCGGTTCAACGACGTTCCAAGAATATCGTCAGGTTTTTGAAAAAGACCATGCGTTATCACGTCGTTTCCAGAAAATTGATGTCAATGAGCCAAGTATTGCTGAAACAATTGATATTTTGCGTGGCTTGAAATCTAAATTTGAAGATTTCCACCACGTACAATATGACGATAAGGCATTGGTATCAGCGGTAGAGCTTTCTGCTAAATTCATTAATGATCGTTTCTTGCCAGATAAAGCAATTGATGTGATTGACGAAGCTGGTGCTCAGCGTCGTTTGAAAGCTGAAAGCGATGATAGTTTGATTACGGTAGAGAATATCGAAGATATCGTTTCTAAGATTGCTCGTATTCCGCCTAAAACTGTTTCTAAAGACGATAAGTCAGTGCTTGAAAATCTTGAGCGTGATTTAAAACGCGTTGTGTTTGGTCAAGACGAGGCGATTACCGCTTTAGGCTCAGCGATCAAGTTGTCTCGTGCTGGGTTGAAATCACCAGATAAGCCAGTAGGTAGTTTTGTTTTTGCTGGCCCAACAGGGGTTGGTAAAACTGAAGTGACTAAACAGCTAGCAAAATTGTTAGGTGTAGAGCTCGTTCGTTTCGATATGTCTGAATATATGGAGCGTCATGCAGTTTCACGTTTGATTGGTGCACCTCCGGGTTATGTGGGTTATGACCAAGGTGGGCTATTAACTGATGCGATTCATAAGAACCCACACTGTGTTTTATTGTTAGATGAAATTGAGAAAGCACATCCAGATGTGTTTAATCTGTTGCTACAAATCATGGATCATGGTGCTTTAACGGATAACAACGGACGTAAGTCAGACTTTAGAAACGTTATTATTGTCCTGACTACGAATATTGGAGCAGAAAGTATTTCTCGTGCGAGTATTGGTTTTACTGAACAAGATCATAGTTCTGATAACCAAGAAGCAATGAAACGTGCTTTCTCACCAGAGTTCCGTAACCGTCTAGATAGTGTTATCCAATTCAAGTCATTACCAACAACTGTGATTGAGTCTGTGGTTGATAAATTCTTAACAGAATTGCAAGCACAACTAGATGACAAACAAGTTGTACTTGATGTGGATCAAAGTGCTCGTGATTGGTTGGCAACAAATGGTTATGACCGCTTGATGGGCGCACGTCCAATGCAACGTCTCATTCAAGAACACTTGAAGAAACCACTAGCTGAAATGATTCTGTTTGGCGAACTTGCAGATCATGGTGGTAATGTGGCTGTATCAGTGAAAAATGAAGATGGCAAAGCTGTAGGCTTAAAACTTGAAGTTTTTGAAGATCATCATACGGCAGAACCAGCGTAACTTATGTTAATTGATAGTCTTGCTATAACCCGAATACTGAGTGTATTCGGGTTATTTATTATCACAGCAATTGCTGAAATTCTTGGTTGTTATTTCCCTTATCTGATTTTAAGAGAAGGCAAGTCTGCTTGGCTATGGCTACCTACAGCTTTGAGCTTGGCTGTCTTTGTCTGGCTGCTGACTCTACATCCAGCAGCTTCTGGGCGCATTTATGCTGCATATGGCGGTATTTATATTTTTACTGCTCTCATGTGGTTGCGTTTTGTGGACCAGGTTGGATTAACAAGATGGGATATATTGGGTGGTCTAATCGTGCTGTGTGGAGCTGGCTTAATTATTTTACAACCACAAGGGCTGATTCGTTAACACAATAAATGAATCAAATCTTAAGCGTGAAAATAAGAAGTTTTTTCTAAAAAAGACTTGTCAAAGCTCTCAACAATGCGTATTTTAGATTTAAGGAACATTTTTTAATATTTGAGATAAAGATGTTAAATCTATCTGTGAACACTAACGCTTACTATTACTTTTGGCAATTTAGATAGTTGCCTGAGCGTATTCGGGCATGAGAAAGTTGCCCATCACAGTTAATACCTGATCGGCAACCCCGATCAGGTTTTTTTATGCTTTATCTTTTTTGAATCGAGGAACTTAAAATGAACAACATGACTTATTCATACTTTAGCAACTTTTATTGGTTTTACTTTTGCTTACCTTTACCAACGAATAGATCCAAAACGCTCAAATAAATGATCGGACTGAATAGATTGCAGTCCCAAGGAAAAACCAATGAATGCCCTAAATACTTTATTGACACAAAGCAATACAAAAGAAACACCAGTTAGTTTACCTGTCCAGTTAAAAGCAAAATATCCGCTTGCACATTCTTTCGTGCGTCAAATTGCCGAACATCGCCAAACTATTCAAAATATTCTTAACGGCAACGATCCTCGGTTAATGGTAATTACAGGGCCTTGTTCAATTCATGATCCGGTTGCAGTACTTGAATACGCTGAAAGATTGCAAAAATTACAAGAAAAAGTAAAAGATCAGATTTTTATCGTAATGCGTGCATACATTGAAAAACCTCGTACAACTGTAGGTTGGAAGGGTTTCATGTATGATCCAAATTTAGATGGTTCATCAAATTTACAACTTGGTTTAGAAAAGTCTCGTGAACTTTACCTTCAAATTATTGAAAAGGGTTTGCCCATTGCGAGTGAAATTTTAAGTCCAATGGCAACAGGTTATTTTGATGATTTATTGGCTTGGGGCGCAATTGGTGCTCGTACCAGCGAGTCTCAGATTCACCGTGAAATATCAAGCCACATGCCATACAGCATTGGTTTCAAGAATGGTACGGATGGTTCAATTCAGATTGCATTAGATGCAATTCAGTCAGCACAAAATGAGCATCAATTTTTAGGAATGAATCAACAAGGCTTACCTTCAGTAATTCAGAGCGCTGGCAATCCATTACCACACTTGATTTTGCGCGGAGCAAATCATGGGCCAAATTACGATTTAGCTTCAATTCAAGCAATACGAGAAAAACACAAACAAAATCTTCCTGCATTAGTTATTGACTGTAGTCATGGTAACAGCAGTAAAGATCCGTTGCGTCAGCCAGAAGTTTTACAGCAAATCGTTGCTGAACGTTTAAAAACCCAAGTAAAGGGTGTCATGATTGAAAGTCATTTGGTTGATGGTAGCCAAAAGATTTCTTGTGATATGACTTATGGGCAGTCAGTAACTGATGGTTGTTTAGGTTGGGAAAAAACTGAGCAACTTTTGTTAAGTGTTTCTGAGCAATTAAAAGTGAAAGAGTTAGCTCATTCTGCTTAATCATTTGTCGATTTAAAAAGGGATCTATTCATAGATCCCTTTATTTTTTAAGAAGCATGTTTTAGTTCTGATAAGAATGTAGTAATTTCATGCCCAAATTTTTTCGGCTCGGTTAATAAAGGTGTATGGCCTGAGCGCTCAAAATATATTGCTTTTGCGTGTTCAACACTATGGGCAATAAGTGTCTGTCCGGTTTCTGGATAAAGCGTCGAGTTGCGACCAATAAAGAAGGTTGTTGGGCATTGTAACTGTTGAATGGCCTCACGATAATCTTCATTGTGATAAAGATAATTTTCGACATACCAAAATAAATAATCTAGACGCTGAATTGGTAATAAGTATTTTTGTAGAAATGGCTGTTTGAGTGCTGTTTTAAAAACTAAAGGGCTAAATGGATTGCTACTTTGTAACTCAATAAAATCTACCCAGAGACGAACCAGTTCTTGTCGATCTGGAAGCGATAATTCATAAAGATATTTGGCATTTTTATGCTTTGATAATAATTGATAGATATCATTTAATAATTGTTTGAACTGGGGATGTAGAGGGCCGAATAGACCATATTCCCATGTTGAATCCACAGATATTTTTGGTGTTTGATCGATATGCAAATAGGCTTTTAATTGCTGCGCCAGATGAGCATGCTTCATACCATGCATGGCCGTTGTAGCACCCATTGAATAACCCATCAAGATAAAGTTATCCAGTTTTAATTGTTCTATTAAATGGGCGACATCCTGCCAGTGACTAGAAATTGCATCTTGTTCAGGGATTGCACAGTTCTTTGAACCCCCAAAACCACGCCAATCTGGAATGATAAATTCATATTCTTTACGGTTTGCATAAATAAAAGGGAGCCATTGCCAGCTTTGCATGCCAAGACCAGATAAAACCAAAACTGGTTCACCACGACCAACACGACGAACAAATAAATTTTCCCGATCGGGCATGGTGTAATATGGCATGACTATTCTCCGGCTAAGCTATCTTGAGCAAAGCGTTTTAATTGAGGGATGACTTGTTCCAACCATTTGATCCATTCACTTTCCATTGTAATTCCAAGTTCTAAGATCATTTTATGGATGTATAACACACGGTCATTTAGATCATTGCTGTCTTTAAAGTCTTTATCATAAATACTTTGATAAAGTTTGAGCTTCTCTTGATGTAGACCAAGATGCCTTAAAAGTTCAGGTAATATCTGATTATTGCTCAATTGTGCTTCAGCACGCAATCTAACCATTAAATCATCACGAAGCTGGGCAGGTTCACTTTGTTGAGTCATCCATGAAGCGAGTTCGATACGTCCCAGTTGTTCAACCTGATAGGTTTTTTTTCGACCATTATCCATTTCATTTTCTAAAGTGGAAACCCAATCTTTTTTAAGCATGTTATTGAGTTCACGATAAATTTGCTGGTGAGTGGCATTCCAGAAAAAGCCCATTGAGCGGTCAAAGCGGCGGGCGAGTTCAAACCCTGTACTTGGACGTTCAAGCAAGCTGGTCAATAAAACATGAGGAAGTGACATGGCAATCCAGTTTGTAAGCAAAAGTAAAGTGTGACTCATGAGATTATGCAACATGTTGCATAAAAGTCAAAATTTGATTATAAATTTATGCAACAAGTTGCATTAGCAAGCTTATTGCTAGCCAAAGGAGAAAATATGTCAGCTTATCCGCATTTATTAAAGCCACTTGATTTAGGCTTTACTACTTTAAAAAACCGTGTGCTTATGGGGTCTATGCATATTGGGTTAGAAGAAGCACCGCAGGGATATGAGCGCATGGCTGCGTTTTATGCTGAGCGTGCAAAAGGTGATGTGGGGTTGATTGTAACTGGCGGTGTTTCTCCGAATGATGATGGTGTTGTATTTAGCCATGGTACGAAATTGGATACAGTTGAAGAAGCTGAAAAACATAAAGTGATTACCCAAGCTGTTCATGAAGCTGGCGGTAAAATTGCAATGCAGATTTTACATACTGGGCGTTATTCTTATCAGGCAAATAACGTTGCTCCTTCAGCAATTCAAGCACCGATTAACCCAATTAAGCCCAAAGCTTTAAGTTCTGCCGAAGTGCAGCAGACCATTGATGACTTTGCAAACTGCGCCAAACTTGCTCAGTATGCAGGTTATGATGGTGTGGAAATCATGGGTTCTGAAGGTTATTTAATTAATGAGTTCATTGCCGCGCGTACGAATCATCGTGATGATGAATGGGGTGGTAGTTACGAAAACCGTATTCGTTTTCCTATTGAAATTGTAAAGCGTACACGTGCTTTAGTGGGTGAAAACTTTATCATTATTTATCGCCTATCGATGCTTGATTTAGTTGAAGGTGGTTCAAGTATTGAAGAAGTGATTCAGCTTGCAAAAGAAATTGAAAAAGCAGGTGCAACTATTATTAATACAGGGATTGGCTGGCATGAAGCTCGCATCCCAACAATTGCGACCAAAGTTCCTCGTGCTGCATTTACTTGGGTGACAGAAAAGCTTAAAGGTGAAGTTTCTATTCCTTTAATTACCTCTAACCGAATCAATACGCCTGAAATGGCTGAGCATGTATTGGCATCGGGTCATGCTGATATGGTGTCTATGGCACGACCAATGCTAGCTGATGCTGAGTTTGTTTTGAAAGCAAGTGAAGGCCGTAGTGATGAAATTAATACATGTATTGGCTGTAACCAAGCTTGTTTAGATCACATTTTCTCAATGAAAATTGCAACTTGTTTAGTGAACCCGCGTGCATGTTATGAAACTGAGCTTATTTTTAAAGATGCACAAGTTCAAAAGAATATTGCTGTTATTGGTGCAGGACCTGCGGGTTTAAGTTTTGCTGTATATGCAGCTGACCGTGGTCATCAAGTTAAAATTTTTGAGGCTAGTCATCAAATTGGTGGCCAATTTAATATTGCAAAGACTGTTCCTGGAAAAGAAGAGTTCTATGAAACCTTACGCTACTTTGCTCGCCAAATTGAGTTACGACCAAACATTGAATTAATTTTGAACCATAAAGCAACTTATGAAGAGTTGAGCCAAGCAAATTTTGATGAAATTGTGGTTGCAACTGGTGTAACACCTCGTCAATTACAATTTGAAGGTATTGATCATCCTAAAGTACTTAGCTATTTACAAGTTTTAAAAGAACGTGTGCCAGTGGGACAGCGTGTAGCCATTATTGGGGCGGGAGGTATTGGTTTTGATACGGCTGAATATCTCACTCACGAAGGCGAAAGTGGCAGTTTAAATCCAGAAAAATTCTACGAAGAGTGGGGAATTGACACTCAATATGAGCATGTAGGTGGTTTAAAACAGCCAAAAGTTGAGACTTCTGAACGAGAAATCTATTTACTGCAACGTAAGACTGCTGTTGTGGGTGCAGGTTTAGGTAAAACTACAGGATGGATTCATCGTGCGGGCCTTAAAAATCGCCAAGTTAAAATGCTTGCAGGGGTTCAATACGACAAAGTGGATGATCAGGGCTTACATATCACTATAGATGGGCAACCGAGTGTGCTTGAGGTTGATCATGTTGTGATTTGTGCGGGGCAAGAGTCATTTACTGCAATGTATGATCAATTAAAAACAGATGGAAAAAATGTTCATTTAATTGGTGGTGCTAAAGAGGCAGGAGAGCTAGATGCAAAACGTGCAATACGCCAAGGCGCTGAATTAGCAGCAGTACTCTAAATTTTAAATGGGCATTTCTTTTAAAGAGAAATGTCCATTAATTCACTCGTCAAATTATAGGATAAAAAAACAATGACACTTGAAACTATAAAACAGTCTTTAGAAAAATGGCATCAAATGGTTCAGGCCGGTAATTTGTCAGATCTAAATGATTTGCTGGCAGATGACGTAGTTTTTCGTTCACCAGTTGCCTATAAACCTTATGAAGGAAAGCAGGTCGTTTTCTTCATTCTTACCAATGTCATCCAAGTGTTCGAAAACTTTACTTATCATCGTGAGTTTTATACTGAAGATGGCGAGAATGTAGTGCTTGAATTTAGTGCCAATGTTAGTGGCAAGTCATTAAAAGGTATTGATATGATTCGTTTTAATGAACAAGGCAAAATTGTTGATTTTGAAGTAATGATTCGTCCAATGAGTGGCTTAGCTGCGCTGGCTGAACAAATGGGTATAAGAATTGCCAAGTTTCAACCACAATAATTTTAGTAAATAGCCTAAGTACGATAGAGGTTAATATAATGTGGTTAAAACTTTCAACTTTAGCATTGTTACCTGTACTGTTTGTGCAGGGAACAAAGGTTCGTAAGAATACACCACGCTTGCTAGAAGCCAGTGGTGAAAGAGAAGGCATGGTTGGCAAGGGCAGACCATTATCTCTGCTTATTTTAGGAGACTCTGCCGCAGCGGGAGTTGGTGTTGAAACACAACAAAATGCTTTATCTGGCGCAATTATTTCTGAGTTACAAGATCAATATTTGCTAAGTTGGAAGCTTCATGCAAAAACAGGTGATACTACTAAGCAGGTTTTTCAAGCTTTACAATATTTAGAGCCGCAAAATTATGATGTTGTTGTTACATCTATTGGCGTTAATGATGTGACAAAATTAACGTCAGCAAATTCATGGATAAAACAACAAAAGCAATTATTTGAATATATACAAGCACGTTTTCAGCCTAAACTCATCATTGTTTCAGGCGTTCCGCCCATGCAACATTTTCCAGCTTTACCCAATCCATTGGCTTGGTTGTTTGGAAAATATGCGGAGCAAATGAATCAAGTATTATATAAATGGGTAGAAGCACAAAACCAATTTAAATTCATTCAATATGATATTGAAAGTTTTCAAGCTTTGAATCTGCCTATGGCAAGTGATGGCTTTCATCCAAGCAAAGAAATTTATGCAATTTGGGGACAGCAGGTTGCGGCATTAGTGCGGCAATCATTTAACTCATAATCAGAGGTCGTGATTGGATATGGGCATATCTACTTTAAATAAAATTAAAGCTTTCGGTTCAGAATTGTTTGACTCAGTACTCGGTGCTGAACAGCCAAAAATCTATTATGACCCACAAGGGAAAATTAAAGATGTTTTGGATAAGTTACCCCAACTTAAGCAGAAATATCGTCCTACACCATGGTTAACTAACAATCATGTCCATCTTTTGTACTTTGATATTATTAGAAAAAAAACCATTAAACTTGAATATGATCGAATTGATCAGCTCACCATGAAAGATGGTGGCGTAACTGCCATCGCGTGGTATGGGTATGATCTCCCTGCAGATACTCCCACAGTGGTTATCATGCACACCATTACAGGGACACCTGAAAGTATGCGTGAATTAGTGAGAGATATTCATCAATATACGGGATGGAGAATAGCACTATGCTTACGCCGTGGGCATGCGGGTTTACCTATGCCTGTACCACAGATTTCTCTTTTCGGATCAACCAGTGATCTTAAAGAGCAGCTTACGCATATTCAAAATTTGTTTCCTGAATCTGATTTGTACGCAGTCGGGTCTTCTGCTGGCACAGGATTGTTAGTTCGTTATTTGGGTGAGCAAGGCTCTGACACACCATTTAAAGCTGCTTTTGCAATGTGTCCAGGCTACAATACTGAGATTGGCTTTAAAAATGTTCACCCGTTTTATAGCAAAATGATGACCAAAAAGTTGTTCAAATATTTTATTCATCCTTATCAAAGTACTTGGAACCAGGTTACTTCTTTAGAAAAAGTTCTTGCAACGACTAGTCTCGAAGAGTTTGAAAAAGAATACTTTGAAATGGCAGGCTTTCAGGACTATCAAAGTTATTGTCAGGCAATTAATCCAATTTATGTATTTGAAAATGTCAAAATTCCATTAATGATTCTTAATGCTGAAGATGATCCAGTATGTTCTATTAAAAATTTAGAGCCGTATAAAGAAACTATTCAGCAAATGAGTAATATTGCAGTGGTAACCACTAAAAAGGGAAGTCATTGTGGTTTTTACGAAGGTTGGAAAAGTACTTCATGGGCAGCCAAATTAATATCGAATTATTTTATGGTTGACCATAAACAGTGATCGTGTTGCCGTAATTGATTAAATAAAGCCCATTCAATAGATGGGCTTTATGATTTTATTGGTTCAGGATAAAAGTAATTTTGAATTTTTTAGTCCAATTTTGATTTTAGTGCTGGCAACCAGATCTTTTTCGTCAGTTTGGTTAGGATGAAAATCAAAGCGATAATAGTCAAAAAATTTCGGAGTTAAAACTTTATATTGTGTTGTCATAAAACCAAGAAACTTACGCCAAGATTTAAAATTAAGTAGTTGACGATCACGTTTCATAAGAACGAATTGATAGATTGTTGAGAAGCCAGTAATTAAAAATAAACTTAAAGTAAAGACGGTGATACGTGGGAGATATGCACTTAGCCCACTTCCATACAAGTGTTCATAAAGGTCAAAGGCCACAGCTTTATGCTCAGTTTCTTCAATACTATGCCATAACCATAAGTTACGAATAGTTGAGTCAGTCATCAGTTCATTAACAGACTGCATCATGCTTACTACAAGTACAGCGGTGTAGTGTTCAAGGCCTACCGTCACAAGTAGGTTCCATTTTTTACTAAAAACTTTTTCAATACTCTTTAAAACAAGACCCGTTACTTTTTCTAAAGATTCTGGATCTAAACCATGTTGCTGTGCACTCACATGAAAAGCATGATGTTCTTTAGAGTGCATTGCTTCTTGACCAATAAAAGCACTAATTTCACGATCTAGAAGTTCATTCGACTTTGCTTTTGCACGTAATGCTCGAACTGAACGAACAAAATATGATTCACCCTCGGGGAACAATGTAGATAAACCCGTAAAATAATGTGTAAAAGTGGGTTCGTTATTACACCAATAGCGAGGTACATTTTCAAAATTATAGTCCATACGACGGACTGGAAATGAGGCAGGCACGCGATTTGATACGGTATTCATTTTAAGCTCCAATCTTCTTTTAATTGAAGTTCCAAAAAGGAACTTGATTAAAAATTACATATCAGAATAGGGAACGTCAATGCTTTTTCAAGTGAAAGAGGTAGGTTGTCCTAAATTGATATCTAGGAAAACTTTAAAGACAAATTGGAATGAAAAAGTAAAACTGATGAGTGAATTGATAATTTTAATAATATTTAAAAAGCCCAAATCAAGTGTTTAATTTGGGCATATTCATACGAGAACTTAGTTTTTAAGCGCTGGCGTAGCAGCAGCAATTGCAGCGGCAACAGCATCATCTTCAGTTTGAGATGGTTCTGCTGGCTTAGCAGGTTTTGACTGAGCTTTCTCAGGCTTTGGCTCTGCTTTTGGCTCAGGTTTAGGTTCTGGCTTAGGCTTCGGCTCTGCTTTAGGTTGTTCAGAAATAGTGGTTTGTGAATTTTGCTCAGAATTGGCAGGACGAGTTTCACGGCGAATTTCAGTTGTAGTATTCGCTGTTTCTTCGTGATGAACTTCGACTTGCGTTGGTTCCTGAGTTTGAGTTTCTTCAGTTTTAACACTTTCTAAAGACTCAAATTTTGCAGGTTCAGCAGGTTTAGGTTCTGAAACAGCAGTTTCAACCTTTTCTTGCTCTTCTTCTGGTGTTTCTTTTTTGACGCATGCGGTTAACAATAGTCCAGCCGCAATAGCAGCACAGATTAAAAGTTTTTTATTTACCATTGTCCTAAACAACATTTAATTGAGGAGCTCGCATTATAACAGCAAAAGAGAATGAAAAAATCATGTGAGATTGACCTAATTTTTTATTAAAAATGCTGATAGAATAGCCAGTTGTTTAATGATCTTTGAATTGGTGCGGTTTGACTTTGCTTTATAGGGGCAGAGTACAGTAAAATTGCCCAACATTGTAGGCCGATTTCGGCTTGATTGTACGAGAAACTTAATGACCCATTTTATTTTTGTTACTGGTGGTGTGGTTTCATCGCTAGGTAAAGGTATTTCTGCTGCTTCAGTTGCTGCACTTTTGGAAGCCCGTGGCTTAAAAGTCACAATGGTTAAAATGGATCCTTACATTAATGTCGATCCGGGGACAATGAGTCCTTTCCAACATGGTGAAGTTTTTGTCACAGAGGATGGTGCCGAAACTGATCTAGACTTGGGTTATTACGAACGTTTCTTACGTCGTGCGAAAATGACCAAATTGAATAACTTTACTAGTGGCCGTGTTTATCAAGATGTTTTAAATAAAGAACGTCGTGGTGACTACTTAGGCGGTACGGTTCAAGTTATTCCACATATTACAGATAACATTAAAGAACGCGTACTTCGCGCTGGTGAAGGTTACGACGTTGCAATCGTTGAGATTGGTGGTACGGTTGGTGATATCGAATCACTTCCATTTATGGAGTCAGTTCGTCAGTTAATGGTTGAGCTTGGTCATAAACGTACCATGCTTATGCATTTAACTTTGTTGCCATATATTAAATCGGCAGCAGAGCTTAAGACGAAGCCAACTCAGCATTCTGTAAAAGAATTACTTTCAATTGGTATTCAGCCAGATATCTTAATCTGCCGTACTGAATATGATGTAGATGTTGATACTAAACGCAAAATTGCATTGTTCACTAACGTGGAAGCACGTGCCGTTGTGGTATGTAAAGATGCGAAAACGATTTATCAAATTCCACGTACGTTCTATGAACAAAATGTTGATGACTTGATCTGTGAGCGCTTTGGATTTAATGATCTTCCAGAAGCAAACCTAGAAGATTGGGACAATGTAGTTGAAGCATTACTCAATCCTGAATACACTTTGCGTGTAGCTATGGTTGGTAAATATGTTGAATTACCAGATGCTTATAAATCTGTTAATGAAGCATTGTTACATGCAGGCATCAAAAACCGTGTAAAAGTACAGATTGACTATGTCAATGCTGAAGAGCTTGAAAGCCAAGACGTTTCTATTTTGCAAACTGCTGACGCAATCTTAGTCCCAGGTGGCTTTGGTGAGCGTGGTACTGAAGGCAAAATGAAAGCTATTCAATATGCACGTGAAAACAAAGTTCCATTCTTAGGTATTTGTTTAGGCATGCAATTGGCTGTAATCGAATATGCACGTCATGTTGCAGCAATGCCAGAAGCATCTTCTACAGAGTTTAACCGTTCTACCAAGTATCCATTGATTGGTTTAATTACTGAATGGTTAGATGAGCGTGGCGAGTTACAACAACGTAGCGTTGAGTCTGATTTAGGCGGCACTATGCGTTTGGGTGCACAAAAATCTGAATTGGTTGAAGGCACTAAAACACGTGAAGTCTATGGTAAAGCAGAAATTACTGAGCGTCATCGTCACCGTTATGAAATGAATAATCGTTTCATTGAGGCGATTGAACAAGCTGGTATGAAGATTTCTGGTTACTCTTCGGCACAACATTTGGTTGAAACTGTAGAAATTCCTGAACATCCTTGGTTTATTGCTGTACAATTCCACCCGGAATTTACAAGTTCACCACGTGATGGACATCCGTTATTTGCTAGTTTTATTGACGCTGCGAAAACACAGCATCAAAAAAGTAAATAATGCGATTTTAAATAAACTGGGAAAGTTTAAATGTCACAATTAAAACCACAAGAAGTTGTACGTTTAGGCGATATACAAATGGCAAATCATTTGCCATTTGTATTATTTGGCGGAATGAACGTACTTGAATCAAAAGACTTAGCTTTCGAAATTGCGGAAACTTATGTTGATATTTGCAAACGCTTAGACATTCCTTATGTATTTAAAGCGAGTTTCGATAAAGCAAATCGTTCTAGTCTGCATTCGTTCCGTGGTCCTGGACTTGAAAAAGGTATTGAATGGTTAGGCGATATTAAAAAACATTTTAATGTTCCTATCATTACCGATGTTCATGAGCCACACCAAGCTGAAGCAGTTGCAGAAGTAGCGGATATTATTCAGTTACCGGCTTTCTTAAGTCGCCAAACTGATCTTGTTGAAGCGATGGCAAAAACACAGGCTATTATTAACATTAAGAAAGCTCAGTTTTTAGCACCTCATGAAATGCGTCATATCCTGAATAAATGTTTAGAAGCAGGAAACGATAAACTAATTCTTTGTGAGCGCGGTTCAGCATTTGGCTATAACAACCTTGTTGTAGACATGCTTGGCTTTGACATCATGAAAGAAATGAATGTTCCTGTTTTCTTCGATGTAACACATGCGTTGCAAACTCCTGGTGGTCGTGCTGACTCGGCAGGTGGTCGTCGTGCTCAAATTACAACTTTAGCACGCGCTGGAATGGCAACAGGCTTGGCTGGATTGTTCTTGGAAGGTCATCCAGACCCAGAACATGCAAAATGCGATGGACCTTGTGCATTACGCATGTCGCAGCTTGAACCATTCTTGGCACAAATAAAAGAATTGGATACTTTGGTTAAAGGATTCAAAAAGTTAGACACCCATTGAGTTTTTACTCATTTACGCTGCTTTAATCGCAGCTCATATTCATTCAACAGAGGAATTGTTCATGAGCCAAATCGTTGACATCCGTGCACGTGAAATTTTGGACTCTCGTGGTAACCCAACCATCGAAGCAGACGTAATTTTAGAATCTGGGGTTGTTGGTCGTGCATGTGCACCATCTGGTGCTTCAACTGGTTCTCGTGAAGCTTTAGAACTACGTGACGGTGATAAATCACGTTACTTAGGTAAAGGCGTTAAAACTGCGGTTAACAACGTAAACACGATTATCCGTGACGCTTTAGTGGGCAAATCAGTATTTGAACAAAAAGACATCGATAATACGATGATCGAACTTGATGGTACTGAAAACAAAGAAAAATTGGGTGCAAATGCAACTTTGGCTGTGTCACTAGCTGTTGCACGCGCTGCTGCTGATGAAAAGAAAATTCCTCTTTTCCAATACATCGCTGACTTACGTGGTCAAACGATTTTAACTATGCCTGTACCAATGATGAACATCATCAATGGTGGTTCACATGCAGACAACAACGTTGATATTCAAGAGTTTATGATTGAGCCAGTTGGCTTCACTTCATTTGCTGAAGCATTACGTGCTGGTGCTGAAATCTTCCATTCACTAAAATCAGTTTTAAACAAAAAAGGTTTAAACACTGCTGTAGGTGATGAAGGTGGTTTTGCACCAAACTTGCGTTCAAACGAAGAAGCAATCACTGTTATTCTTGAAGCTATCGGTCAAACTGGTTACAAAGCTGGTTCTGATATTATGTTGGCGCTTGACTGTGCATCTTCAGAATTCTACAAAAATGGTCAATATGTTCTTGCGGGTGAAGGCAATAAAGCATTCACAAGCAACCAGTTCTCTGACTATTTAGCAGGTCTTGTAAACCAATATCCAATTATCTCAATTGAAGATGGTTTAGATGAATCTGATTGGGAAGGTTGGTCTTACTTGACATCTATCCTTGGCGATAAAATCCAATTGGTAGGTGATGACTTGTTCGTTACAAACCCTAAGATTTTACAACGTGGTATTAATGAGAAAGTAGGTAACTCTATCTTAATCAAATACAACCAAATTGGTACGTTGACTGAAACTCTTGATGCAATTTACCTTGCTAAAGAAAATGGTTACACGACTGTAATTTCTCACCGTTCTGGCGAAACCGAAGATTCAACTATTGCTGACTTGGCAGTAGGTACAGCAGCTGGCCAGATTAAGACTGGTTCACTTTGCCGTTCTGACCGTGTTTCTAAGTACAACCAATTACTTCGTATTGAAGAATTGACTAAAGCTGCTTACCGCGGTAAAGCTGAGTTTAAAGGTTTAAACTAATCTTTAAATAAAAAGTTAAAATTAGTTTTTTAACATTTTAAGGTGCTATTTTTAATAGAAAATAGCACCTTTTTTATTAACCTAGGCGACGGGTTTTTAATGACTTAGCCCAACTATGGTGTTTGCAACGAGAACATTCTTGATCGAGTGTATTTAGAATTTTAGTTTCACCACATTTCATGCATGAATAAAAAGTATTGATTTTAAGTACGTCAGCTTTGCAATAAGCATCTGGGAATAGGGGGAGTCCCCATTTTACCTCTTCATCTTCATAGTAAAGTAAACTCAGGATACCGTCAGACTCCAATAAAGCTGTTCTCACTTGCCCAAGATGTTCAACATTTTGTTGGCGCATCTCTGAGAAAAACTCATCATGTGAATATGATTGTTTCTGGAAATCTTTGTAAACTAAAAGTCCATCTTTGACTACACAGAGAGCTCTTCCTTCCAACAGGTCTTCAATTTTTTTATTCTTCACCATGGCCCAGGTTACAAGTCGGTAAAGAAAAAGAATAGCCGTAAAAGCCACTAAAGCATGGGCAATAGGTAAGTCCTTAGTGAACATCGGGTCACCAGCGGCTGAACCTAAACATAAAATAATGGCAAGTTCAAAAAGTGAAAGCTGCCGAATACCACGTTTACCTGATAGTCTTAAGAAACTAATAATAATGATAAACATGACGAAACAGCGAACTAAAATTTCTAAAACAAACTTCCAAGTCGTATCGCCGATGAAAATATTAAAAAAATCCATTTTTTTCTCCTTATTAAAATAGTTAGAAGAAATCCTTGTAAAATTTTTACCAAAGTAAAAAATAAAAAAATATACATTTTAAGTAGTTATTAGTTAAAAATTAGAAATATATGTGATTTTGTATGAATCTCACGTTTAAAAAAAGATTTATGAAGGAGGCTGTAAAGTTGTGCGAGATAATAGTTGCAAGAGAGTGGGAGACGCATTAGAAACTATATTCCAAAGCGTGCTTACTTATTGTTAAATAAATTAAGCGGAATAACGGTGCAAGCTATAAATATGGTAGATCATAAGAATAAGAAGATAGATTAATGACAATCAGAGGTATAAGGGATCGCGTCTAAACGTGTCTGAAAAATAGAAGAGTTCATAACGTTTTCATACATTTGCTGATATGTTTTTTTGTGATCTTCTATGTTGTGATAATCGATAATTTCTTGGAGTTTATCTTTATATTCTATATGCCCAGCATGGAACATTGCTGCGTAGTGACCCCATAAAGCATATTGATATCTCAAAGCAGCTTTGGGGATTAAATTTATCTCATTTAAGTAATTATTAGCGGTTTTTTCATAACATGCTTTTATTTCATGTGCATCTTTTTTCATTTTACTCAAGAAAATACATTGCATCTCTTGTAGCTTTGAACTTTCTGTTTTAGCGAGTATTTTTTCTGTGACGATATAAGCCTCATTTAGACAACCTAAATGTACAAGTATTTTACGTTTAGTTTTTAAAATATTTAAGTTGTCATCACTAGATGGCATTTTTTTTAATAAATTTTTTAATTTTAAATGAGCTGTGGTTTGGTCTTGATTAGTACCTAGTTTATAAATAATATCATTATATTCATATATATAAGAGTTAATTGGTTTATATTGTTTTTGAATATCCTCCATATAAATTATTTTTGATGGACTATCATCTGTAGGATTATTACAAGCGCTTAAACCTATGCTTACTAAAGAAAATACTAAAATTTTATACACTACAACTTATACCTTTATTCTCTTTTATGAGATTTGAGAAGAATAATAAAATATAAAAAAAATACTGTTTAGTTTGTTATTTTTGAGTTAGTCCAAAGACTGTTCTTAACATTGTATTCATTAATTTGAGGGGTAATAAATTTAAAAGATCTTGTAATTAAGCAAGATTGTTAGGGAATAAGGGATATAAATAATTAGAACTATTGATAATTCGTTCTAAACAAATAATAATAATTATTAACTTAAAGTTGATAACAATTATCATTCGTGTTAATTTTTGTGCCGAACTTTTACTACTGTGTAACAAGGAACAAGGTAGTGGAAGGCTAAAAATATGGTTCAGCACATTGGTTATTATGGAATTTTCTTATGTACAATCCGCTCTTTAGAAAAGCATTTAGAGTTCACCCTTTAGCACTTTCTATGGCTTTAACGGTACCTTCATTTGTTTATGCAGAACAAACCGAAACAACCACTTTAGCAACGATAAAAGTACAAGCAGAACAAGAAAATCCGGCCGTTACTGAAGGTTCAGGGAGCTATACAGCAAAAAGCACAAATACTTCAACAAAATTAAATTTATCACTTCGTGAAACACCTCAATCGGTCAAAGTTTTAACTCGTGAATATTTAGATGATCGAAAAATCGATTCTTTTCAAGATTTAATGAACAATATTACGGGTGTTTCAACTTCACGTACCGATGAGCGCCAAAAAGCTTATGCACGTGGTTTTGAGGTAGATTATTATTTGCTGGATGGAATGCCGAGTACAACCAACTTAAGTATAGGTGATCTTGATCTAGATATTTATGATCGTGTCGAAGTCGTTAAGGGGGCTAGTGGCTTAACTACAGGTGCGGGAAACCCCGCAATGGCTCTCAATATGATTCGTAAGCATGCTAATGCTAAAGAACTTACTGGCAATGTCAGTACATCATTAGGCTCATGGAACTCTTGGAGTAGCTCAGCAGATGTTTCCACGCCACTTAATGCAGATGGATCATTGCGTGGACGCATGTTTGTAAAACATTCTGATGAAAAATCATTTATGGATTTCTATGAGAAAGAACGCAATGTATTTTATGGTGCGGTTGATTATGATTTGAGTGATAAAACAAGCATGTCGCTTGGTGCAACTTATCAAGAGTTACATCGTGATGGTATCCGTTGGGGTGGTACACCTGCTTTTTATACTGATGGGACTCGTACCAATTTCTCTAGAAGTTTAACAGTAAGTGCACCTTGGACTTATTGGGATGTAAATACAACAGCAGTATTTGCAAACTTAAAGCAGAATTTATTTAATGACGTTAATTTAAATGTTGCTTATACCTTCCGTAAAGAAGATACAGCTTCTATGTTGTTATATACAGCTGGAAAAGTAGACAAGGCAACCAATACAAGTCCATTAGAAAATCCAAATGATAATCAGCTGAATAAAACTGATTATGTTTCTGTATATGGCGCAAAAGCTGCAAATGAAGAAAACAATATTGATGTTTTTATCAATGCTCCATTTACGCTTTTTAATCGTCCGCAAGAAATCATTATTGGTGGATCGTGGAATAAGAATGAAAAGACAAAAGATATTTTTGGTGGATCTAACACAAACCAAGACATTGAAAAGTATTTAGGTGGACCACTTAACTATAATGATATGGCTCAAGAGTTGCTTCAGCCTGTTGTTTTAAACGGTAAAAATGCGCTGAATGAAACCACACAAACTGCTGCTTATGTTGCTGGTAAATTTCAGATTCTGGATCCTTTGAAAATTATTGCTGGGGCACGTTTATCTAACTGGGAATATAAGTCTGAAAATGATAAAGGTAACCGTGAATTTAACAATGAATTAGCACCATATGTTGGCGCTATTTATGATTTTGCCCAAGATCATTCTGTGTATGCGAGTTATACAGAAATTTTTAAACCTCAAGAACGTAAAGATATAAATGATCAATATATAGATCCGATTACAGGTAAGAGTTATGAGGCTGGCTTAAAGAGCGAATGGTTTGGAGGGCGGTTAAATACAGCATTGTCAATATTCCGAATAGAACAATCTAATTTTGCTGAATCGATACCGGGAGTATTTATTGTTCGTAATGGTACACAAACTACAGAGCAGGCCTATCGCGCTGTAGATGGGGTTAAAAGTAAAGGTTTTGAGTTTGAAGCTGATGGCGAGATTAATGACAATTGGGGTATTAACTTTGGTATTGCTAATTTTGAAGCAAAAGATGCACAAGGCACAAAGGTTAATACGACAAACTCTCGAACAACCTCGAATCTATTTGTTAAGTACAAACTTGATCAATGGAGTGCAGGGCTTGGTTTAAATTATAAGAGTAAATACTATACGGGAAGTGGAAGCTCTCGTATTGAGCAAGATGCGTATGTTTTAGCAAGTGCGATGCTTGGCTATCAAGTGGATAAAAATATCAAACTTCAATTAAATATCGATAATATTTTTGATGAAAAATATTATGAAGGTATTGGTGCTAACTCAATGAATTGGGGCACACCAAGAAATGCAACGGTGAGTGTTCGTTATAATTTCTAATTATTGGCTCATTTAAGTCTCTATCGAAAAGTCCTCTTGTGAGGACTTTTTTCTATTTATTCAATATAATTTCTTGATACGCAGAATAGCTTTTATATACATAGAGTGATTTATAAGCAGTTGTACTTATAAATATGATTTCCCTTTCAAATTCCATTCATTTTTGACAAAATGAAACATGTCACAATGGTCAATTTAAAGTAACATGCGCATTAATAGTTTTGCACTGATTTTGCAGGAATTTTGCATGCTCTTTTTAAATTGTTATACAATACAAAAGCTTAATCAAAGTTTTTAATTAAAAATCTTAATGATATGTTAGAAGTATTTCGATCCACTTCAAGCAAACTGATATTGCTACTTGTTATTGTTTTAGTAGCTATCCTGCAATATCAATTTTGGTTAGGTGAGGGTGGCTATATCCCTCATCAAGCTCTCATGCAACAAATTCAGCAACAAGCTGAGGTAAATGAAGAGCTTAAAGAACGAAACCGTATTTTGGCAGCAGAGGTTTTTGACCTGAAAAATGGTACAGAAGCAATAGAAGAACATGCCCGCCTTGATCTTGGTTTGGTTAAACCTCACGAGACATTTGTTCAAATGAGTACGATCAGTACCCATTACAAACCTATTTATATTGACCCGAACGCTAAAGTTGATTTGGAAACGAATGAGACACCTGCATCCCCAGATATCCCAGACTAAATTGTGGGCAGTGATTCCAGCTGCAGGATCAGGAAGTCGTTTTTCTAAAACTGAATTGAAGCAGTATCAATATATTCAGAATAGAACTGTTTTAGAACATACGATTGGCCGTATAAGCCAACTTCCATTAAATGGTTATGTTTTGGCAATTGGTACACAAGATACCTTTGCCCAGACTCTAGCATTTCAAAATATAGATAAAGCGCATTTTTGCATTGGTGGAGCTGAGAGAGTCCATTCGGTTTTAAATGCGTTAAATCATCTTTTAACTTTTGCCGATGAAAATGATTGGGTACTTGTTCATGATGCTGCACGACCTTGTGTAACAATTGACTGTTTAAATACCCTTGTTCAAACAGCAGTTGAGTCAAATCATAGTGCTATTTTAGCGATTCCCGTTCGTGACACGTTAAAGCAGGTCGAAGTAAATAATCATATTAACAAAACGGTAAGCCGTGATTTCTTATGGCAAGCACAAACCCCTCAAATTGCGAAAATCGGTAAACTTAAAAAAGCAATTGAATATGCTTTAGAAAATAACGTCACTATTACCGATGAGGCAAGCGCACTCGAGTATATGGGTGAAACTGTACAGGTCGTAATGGGGCGTTCAGATAATATAAAAATTACCTATCCCGATGATTTAGAACTTGCACGTTTGATTCTGCAATCTCAGTCTTAATTCTATTATTTTTAACTTGCTTAAATGATTTGCTCATCTAAGCAAGTTTTCTACATATCTATTTATAACCACTCATATTCTTTTACATTGATAAGTTTTAGGATTTATCAAGATCGTACAAATATACTAGATAATGTTCGATCATCGAACAAAAAATATTTATACCGAACAAAACCATGATTTGATAACTAGATCAAATTACAAAAATTATCAAGAATGTTTAAAAGGAAATCTAAGGGAAACACTCGGGATTGAGTGAAATATCGATCTGTTCATTCTGCCTCTGTGTGCCTAAATCTCTTATCTATTCCTTCCTGAATGAGCACAATGGAGTTGTCTAATGATTGACAAAAGTAAGTCCTCTCTTAGCGAGGTACTATCGCAGATTAAAGATGGCGCGACCATTCTGATTGGTGGTTTTGGTACCGCAGGACAACCCGCTGAACTCATTGACGGACTAATTGAACTAGGTATTAAAGATTTAACCATTGTCAGCAACAATGCCGGTAACGGTGATTACGGTCTGGCGAAACTGCTTAAAGCTGGTTCGGTTAAAAAAGTGATTTGCTCTTTCCCACGTCAGTCTGACTCTTATGTGTTTGATGAACTGTACCGTGCCGGAAAGGTCGAGCTTGAAGTAGTGCCACAAGGCAATCTGGCTTGCCGTATTCAGGCAGCAGGAATGGGACTTGGCGCTGTGTTTACCCCAACAGGCTTTGGAACACTTTTAGCTGAAGGCAAAGAAACCCGAGAGATTGATGGGAAAGATTATGTGCTTGAATATCCGATCAAGGCGGACTTTGCCTTGATTAAAGCCTACAAGGGCGACCGCTGGGGCAATCTGATTTACCGTAAATCTGCACGTAACTTTGGCCCGATCATGGCGATGGCTGCTGATGTCACCATTGCTCAGGTGTCTGAAGTGGTTGAGCTAGGTGGATTAGACCCGGAACACATCATCACCCCAGGTATCTTTGTACAGCATGTTGTACAAGTCGCACCCGCACAGTAAGCAATAAGGAGAAATAACATGAGCTACCAGAAACTCAGCCGTGACCAGATTGCAAAGCGTGTGGCACAAGATATTCCAGATGGTGCCTATGTGAACTTGGGTATTGGTTTACCAACCAAGATTGCAAGCTACTTACCGAACGACAAAGACATTTTCCTTCATTCTGAAAATGGTTTGTTGGCTTTTGGTCCACCGCCAGCGGCGGGTGAAGAAGACCCTGAACTGATTAATGCGGGTAAAGAGTTTGTAACCATGCTTGAAGGCGGCAGCTTTTTCCACCATGGCGACTCATTTGCGATGATGCGTGGAGGTCACCTTGATATTGCCGTGCTTGGCGCCTTTCAGGTTGCAGCCAATGGTGACTTGGCGAACTGGCACACAGGTGCACCAGATGCGATTCCTGCTGTAGGCGGTGCGATGGATTTAGCGGTTGGTGCTAAAAAAGTATTTATCACCACAGACCATGTGACCAAACAAGGTGAACCGAAGATTGTGGCTGAGCTGAGCTATCCAGTAACTGGAAAAAACTGCGTTGACCGTATTTACACAGACCTGTGTGTGATTGATGTGACCCAAGATGGTTTAAAGGTACTTGAGAAAGTAGACGGTCTTAGCTTTGATGAGTTACAGGCTTTAACGGGTGCAACTTTGATTGATGCGACTCAAGGTAAGGAAGTAGGGAAATGACATTAAAAAACGCTTATATCATCGATGCCATCCGTACTCCATTCGGCCGTTATGCCGGTGGCCTTGCACCCGTCCGTGCCGATGACCTTGGCGCTGTTCCAATTAAAGCCCTCATGCAGCGTAACCCGAATGTAGATTGGGAACAGGTCGATGATGTGATCTATGGCTGTGCCAATCAGGCTGGTGAAGATAATCGTAATGTCGGCCGTATGTCAGCACTGCTTGCAGGTTTACCGTATCAAGTACCGGCAACCACCATTAACCGTTTGTGTGGTTCTTCACTCGATGCCATTGCTATTGCTGCCCGTGCTATTAAAGCTGGTGAAGCGAATTTGGTGATTGCCGGTGGTGTAGAAAGCATGAGCCGTGCACCTTATGTGATGGGTAAGTCCGACAGTGCTTTTGGCCGTAGCCAGAAGATTGAAGACACCACCATGGGTTGGCGTTTCATTAACCCTAAACTTAAAGAATTATATGGTGTAGATACCATGCCCCAGACTGCCGAAAACGTGGCTGAACAGTTCAACGTTAATCGTGTAGATCAGGACCAGTTTGCCTTGGTGAGCCAACAACGCACCGCAAGCGCGCAAGCCAAAGGCTTTTTTTCTAAAGAAATCGTGGCAGTTGAAATCCCTCAGCGTAAGGGTGATGCTGTTGTGATTGATACTGATGAGCATCCACGTGCATCAACCACGCTTGAAGCTTTAAGCAAACTTAAACCTGTTGTCAAAGCAGATGGTTCTGTGACTGCGGGGAATGCTTCAGGTATTAACGATGGTGCAGCCGCTCTGCTGATTGCTTCTGATGATGCAGTTCAGGCCTACAACCTAAAACCACGTGCCAAGATCATTGCTTCAACAGCAGTGGGTGTAGAACCACGTATTATGGGTTTTGCTCCAGCGCCAGCCATTAAAAAACTACTTAAACAAGTCAACCTGACTTTAGAGCAGATGGATGTAATTGAGCTGAATGAAGCCTTTGCTGCACAGGCTTTGGCAGTCACCCGTCATTTAGGCTTGCTAGACGACAGCAACAAGGTAAATCCAAACGGTGGTGCCATTGCTTTGGGTCATCCGCTTGGTGCATCAGGCGCACGCCTCGTGACTACAGCCTTAAACCAGCTTGAACAAACAGGTGGTCGTTATGCCTTGTGTTCAATGTGTATTGGTGTAGGCCAAGGGATTGCTTTGATTATTGAGAGAGTCTAATTATGAGCCAGTTATATGCCAGCTTGTTTTATCAAAAAGACGTCACTGACATTTTTAGTGACTCATCTTTAATCACATACATGATTCAGGTTGAAGTTGCGTTAGCGCAAGCACAGGCAAAAGTTGGCGTGATTCCTCAAAATGCAGCTAATACCATTGCCCAAGTAGCTGAGCAGGCATTAGATAAGTTTGATTTTTCAGCTTTGGCTGTAGCAACTGGCTTAGCTGGAAATATTGCAATTCCATTTGTAAAACAACTTACAGCAATTGTTAAAGATGTTGATGAAGATGCTTCTCGTTATGTGCATTGGGGTGCAACCAGTCAGGATATTTTAGATACAGCTTGTATTTTGCAATGCCGTGATGCGTTGAATATTGTGGAAGCACAACTTAAACAATGCTATGCGAGTGCGTTAGAACAAGCTAAGCAATATCGTCATCAAGTCATGATTGGGCGTACATGGTTGCAGCAGGCTTTGCCAATTACTTTAGGACATAAGCTTGCTCGTTGGGCTTCTGCTTTTAAACGTGATTTAGACCGTATCCAAGCAATGAAATCACGTGTACTTACTGCTCAGTTAGGTGGAGCTGTGGGTTCACTGGCTTCTTTGCAAGATCAAGGTTCACTTGTGGTAAATGCATTTGCTCAGCAATTGAATCTGACTGTACCGACAAGCACATGGCATGGTGAGCGCGACCGTATTGTAGAAATCGCCAGTGTGCTTGGCATGATTGTTGGGAATACAGGCAAGATGGCACGTGATTGGTCACTCATGATGCAAACTGAAATTGCAGAATTGTTTGAACCAACTGCAAAGGGTCGTGGTGGTTCATCAACCATGCCACATAAACGTAATCCAGTTGCAGCAGCTTCAGTACTTGCAGCAGCAAATCGTGTGCCAGCACTTATGTCTAGTATCTATCAAAGCATGGTGCAGGAACATGAGCGTAGCTTAGGCGCATGGCATGCAGAATGGCTGGCAATCCCTGAAATTTTTCAGCTTTGTGCGGGTGCTTTAAGTCGCACTGGTGAAGTTTTACAAGGTTTCGAAGTTAATGCTGAGCATATGCAGCAGAACCTTGACTGTACCAACGGGTTGATTATGGCAGAAGCTGTGATGATGGCACTTGCTCCAAAAATTGGACGTTTAAATGCACATCATCTTGTTGAAGCAGCTTGTAAAACAGCCGTGGCTCAAAAGCAGCATTTATCTGAGGTTGTTAATCAGTTAGATGAAGTAAAAGAACATTTTAGTCAAACAGAAATTTTGGAAATATTTAAAGCAGAAAACTATTTGGGCAACATTCAAGCTCAAATTGATGCTGTTCTGCAAGAAGCACAAGGAGGAGACATAAAGTGAAACAGCTTATAACCAATCGACAAGGTAAACAGCTCGCTGTATATACCGACGGATTAAAAGATGCTCCAGCACTTGTGTTATCTAACTCGTTAGGAACAGATCATGGAATGTGGCAGCCACAAGTAGATGAGCTTAAAAGTCATTTTAATGTCATTACATACGACACACGTGGTCATGGCGAAAGTGATGTGATTGCTGAATCATCTTTACAAAATTTAGGTGAAGATGTTGCTGATATTTTAGATGCCTTAGATATTGAAAAAGCTCATTTTTGTGGCATTTCAATGGGTGGAATTACAGGGCTTTGGTTAGCTATCCATTACCCAGAGCGCTTTCTAAGCATTACTGTCGCAAATTCAGCGGCAAAAATTGGACAGGCTGAGGCATGGTTGAGTCGCGCAGAATCAGTAGAACAAAATGGACTGGCTGAATTGGTTAAAACCACGCATACACGTTGGTTTAGTGAAAAATTTGACTATCAACATAATGTGGTTGCACAAACGACCATTCAAAGTCTAGCAAACACACCAGCACAAGGTTATGCCAATGCGTGTCGTGCTTTAGCACATGCTGATTTACGAGATGAAATTACACAAATCCAAGTGCCGGTATTGCTCATTGCAGGAACGGCAGATCCAGTGACAACAGTGGCAGATGCTGAGTTTATGCAGAATGCTATTAAGAACAGTCAAATTGCTAAATTGGAAGCATCTCATCTTTCTAATATTGAGCAACCGCAAAGATTTACTCAGGAATTGACTAGGTTTATTCAGCAAATCTAATAGCTTAGTCGTTTAAAAGGAATTGGCCTTAAGGAGGCAAATATGGCGTCTCAGGATTACGCTGCACCAAATAAAAGTATCGATGCTCAAGCATTAATTAATGATGCTCCACTCAGTAAGTATCAATGGATGATCGCAATCATCTGTTTCTTAATTATTTTTACTGATGGTATCGATACTGCTGCAATGGGTTTTATCGCTCCAGCTTTGGCTCAAGACTGGGGTGTTGATCGCTCTCAGTTAGGCCCAGTGATGAGTGCTGCACTTGGTGGAATGATTATTGGAGCTTTGGTTTCTGGCCCAACAGCTGACCGTTTTGGACGAAAAATCGTTTTAGCTTTTTCGATGCTTGTGTTTGGCGGTTTTACTTTGGCGTCTGCTTATTCAACCAACTTAGATAGTCTTGTCGTTTTACGCTTTTTGACAGGTATTGGTTTGGGTGCAGCGATGCCAAATGCCACCACATTATTCTCTGAATACTGTCCAACACGCATCCGTTCACTGCTCGTGACATGTATGTTCTGTGGTTACAACTTAGGTATGGCAACAGGTGGCTTTATTAGTAGCTGGCTCATCCCGACCTACGGTTGGCACAGTCTATTTTTACTTGGCGGCTGGTCACCTTTGATCTTAATGGTTTTAGTGATTTTTGTCTTACCTGAGTCTTACCGCTTTTTAATTGTTAAAGGTAAGAACCCTGAAAAAGTACGCAAGATCTTAAATCATATCGCGCCAACTCAAGTTCAAAATGCGACTGCATTTCACGTACCTGAAGAGAAAACTGAAACAGCTCAAAAGAAAAATGTCTTTGGAATTATGTTTTCTAAACCATATGCAAAAGGAACACTTTTACTTTGGTTGACCTATTTCATGGGCTTAGTGGTTGTTTACTTGCTTACAAGCTGGTTACCGACACTCATGCGTGAAACAGGTGCTTCAATGGAGCGTGCTGCATTTATTGGTGGATTGTTCCAGTTCGGTGGTGTGGTAAGTGCGCTATTTATTGGTTGGGCGATGGACAAATTTAACCCGAACCGAGTCATTGCCATTTTCTACTTTGCTGCGGGTCTATTTGCGATTGCTGTGGGTCAAAGCTTAGGAAACTCAACATTGCTTGCTGTACTCGTTCTTTGCGCAGGTATCGCGATTAATGGTGCGCAATCTTCAATGCCAGCTTTAAGTGCTCGTTTCTATCCAACGCAGTGCCGTGCAACGGGTGTTTCTTGGATGACAGGTATTGGACGTTTCGGTGCGGTATTTGGTGCTTGGATTGGGGCTGTATTACTCGGCAATGATTGGTCCTTTACTGCCATTCTCAGTTTATTACTAATTCCAGCAACTGCTGCGGCTGTTGCTGTATTTGTTAAATCACTTGTTGCGCATACCGATGCAACTTAATAGAGGTCTATCACAATGAATGATGAACAACGCTATAAACAAGGCATTGAAGTTCGGACTGAAGTTTTAGGTGAAAAGCATGTTGGTCGGTCTTTGCAAAACTTAAATGACTTTAACCAAGATTTTCAAAACTTTATTAGCCGTTACGCATGGGGCGAGGTGTGGTCTCGTCCGGGCCTACCGCGTCATACACGTAGTTTAGTGACGATCGCAATTTTATTGGCACTTGGCCGTGAAGATGAACTGCGCATGCATTTACGTGCTTGCTTCAACAATGGTGTAACCAAAGAAGATTTAAAAGAGTTGATCTTACATAGCTCACTCTATGCAGGTTTACCTGCTGCAAATGCTGCAATGCATATGGCCGAAGAAGTCTTTAAAGAGTTGGGAATAGAAGTCAACTCAGTTGCAGCAAAAGAACAGGATTAAGGAGATAAAGATGTCACAACATAGCTGGGGTGCTTACGCCCAACGTAATACAGAAGACCATCCACCTGCATATGCGGAAGGTTATAAGACAAGTGTTTTACGTTCGCCAAAAAATGCATTGATTTCTATTAATGAGACTTTAACTGAAGTTACTTCACCGCATTTTTCTTCAAATTTGTTTGGCCCAAAAGATAATGATTTGATTTTGAACTATGCCAAAGATGGTTTACCAATTGGTGAGCGTGTCATTGTTCATGGTTATGTCCGTGACCAGTTTGGTCGTCCTGTAAAAAATGCACTTTTAGAAGTATGGCAAGCCAATGCTTCTGGTCGTTATCGCCATCCAAACGACAAATTTATTGGTGCAATGGACCCTAACTTCGGTGGTTGTGGTCGTACATTAACTGACGAAAATGGTTTTTATATCTTCCGTACCATTAAACCAGGCCCATATCCGTGGCGTAACCGTATTAATGAATGGCGCCCAGCTCATATTCACTTCTCTTTAATTGCTGATGGTTGGGCTCAGCGCCTAATTTCGCAGTTTTATTTTGAAGGCGATACGCTCATTGACACTTGCCCGATTTTAAAAACGATTCCTTCTGAAGATCAACGTCGTGCATTGATTGCACTAGAAGATAAAAACAACTTTATCGAAGCAGATAGCCGTTGTTACCGTTTTGACATCACTTTACGTGGACGTCGAGCGACTTACTTCGAAAATGATTTGACTTAATCGGGAGCACGAGCATGAATAACTGGAATTTTCAGGAATTAAAAGAAACTCCATCTCAAACAGGTGGTCCTTACGTTCACATTGGTTTGTTGCCACAACAAGCAAATATTGAAGTGTTTGAAAACAACTTTAATAACCAGTTAGTACAAGACCAAACCAAAGGCGAGCGTATTCGTCTTGAAGGTCAGGTATTTGACGGATTAGGTTTACCGCTGCGCGACGTGCTGATCGAAATTTGGCAAGCTGATGCGAATGGTATTTACCCAAGTCAGGCAGATACGCGTGAGCAAAAAGCTGATCCTGCATTTCAGGGTTGGGGCCGTACAGGTGCTGACTTTGAAACAGGTATCTGGAGCTTTAATACAATTAAGCCGGGTGCTACAGCAGGTCGCAAAGGTTCAACTCAGGCACCTCATATTGCATTAGTGATTTTCGCTCGCGGTATTAACTTAGGTCTTCACACACGTGTTTATTTTGAAGATGAAGCCAAAGCAAATGGCAATGATGCAATTCTAAATAGCATTGAGTGGGCACCGCGTCGTCAGACGCTTATTGCAAAACGCTTTGAAGAAAATGGTGAAATTGTTTACCGCTTTGATATTCGTATTCAAGGCGATAACGAAACAGTATTTTTTGATATTTAAGAAGCACCTAAGGCTACACATGATCGGCCATGGATGCGTGTAGCCTTTTTAAGGATGAATGATATGAACATGAAAACATTATTAAGCTTAAGTTTGCTTGCACTCCCATTTTTTACAGCACAGGCAAATGCTGAACCTGTTGCTTTAGCTACTCAAACACAACCTGCAACTACAGCTGTTAAAACGATTGTTCCGATTACAGCAAAAACTAAAGAACAAGCTTTAGCGCAAGCTCAAGTCATTGCAAATACAGCAGATGCTGATTTGGCAGAGTTCCGTATCGATTTACTCAGTTTTGCGAGTGATACAAAACAAGTGATTGCTTTGGGTCATGAATTGAAAAAGATATTAGGCAATAAGCCGATGATTGCCACAATTCGCACTAAAAACGAAGGTGGACAGCTTGAAATTAGTGATGCTGATTATGGCAAGACTTATCAGGCTTATTTAAAAAGTCCGTTCATGGACTGGTTGGATGTAGAAATGTTCCGTGATCAAAAAGTAGTTTCAGAGATTGTTCAAAAAGCACATCAAAAGAAAGTGTTAGTGGTGATGTCTAATCATGACTTTCAAAAAACACCAAGCCAAGATGAAATTGAAAAACGCTTGTTAAAACAAGACCAAATGGGCGCAGATATTCTCAAAATAGCAGTAATGCCAAAATCTAAACAAGACGTTTTCACTTTAATGAACGCAACTTTAAAAGTAAGTCAGCAAACCACTAAACCATTGTTAACGATGTCGATGGGACAACTTGGTACGATTTCTCGTGTTGCGACTGCCAATATGGGTGGAAGTTATAGTTTTGGCATGATTGGTGAAGCATCTGCACCGGGTCAAATTGATGTAACTAAGCTCAAACAGATTTTAAAAACCGTTCAACCAACAAACCCATAAATCATAAGGACATGATGAAATGAATACATTACGTTTAACTACTCTTGCATTAGGTTTGATGGTTTCAGGAATGGCTGCGGCACAAACTTATGTTGTTGACCGTTATCAGGATGATAGCAATAAAGGTTCTTTACGCTGGGCAATTGAACAAGCTAATGCAAATTCAAGCGAAGCAAGCGAGATCTTGATTCAGGCGGTAGGCAAAGCACCTTATGCGATTAAATTAAATAGTGCACTTCCTGAAATTAAAGCACCCGTCAAAATCATTGGTACCGTATGGGATAAAACTGGTGAATATATCGCAATTGATGGTTCAAACTATATTAAAGGCGAAGGGGCAAAAGCTTGCCCAGGTGCAAACCCTGAACAGTACGGAACTAATGTACGTACCATGACTTTACCGGGGTTGGTACTACGTGACGTTAACAATGTCACTTTAAAAGGTTTAGACATTCATCGTTTCTGTATTGGTGTTTTGGTTAACCGTTCAAGCAATAACCTTATTCAACATAACCGTATTAGTAATAACTATGGCGGTGCTGGTGTCATGCTTACTGGCGATGATGGGCAAGGTAACCCAACTGCAACCACGACCAATAACAACAAAGTTCTAGACAACATCTTCCAAGACAATGGTGATGGTCTAGAGATGACACGTGGTGCTGCGTTTAACTTAATTGCGAATAACCATTTTGTTTCAACGAAAGCAAACCCAGAGCCATCACAAGGTATTGAAATTTTGTGGGGCAATGACAATGCCGTAGTGGGTAATAAATTTGAAAACTATTCAGATGGCTTACAGATTAACTGGGGTAAGCGTAACTATATTGCCTATAACGAACTGACCAATAATTCGATTGGTTTTAACATGACGGGTGATGGAAACATTCTCGATAGCAATAAAGTGCATGGTAACCGTATTGGTGTTGCGATCAGGTCTGAAAAAGATGCAAACGCAAAAATTACTTTGACTAAAAACCTGATTTGGGACAATGGTAAAGATATTAAACGCTGTGAAGCTGGCGGTTCATGTGTACCTAATCAGCGTTTAGGAGCCATTGTATTTGGTGTGCCTGCACTTGAACACGAAGGTTTTGTCGGTTCTCGTGGTGGTGGTGTAGTTGTTGATCCATCTAAACAACAAAAAACATGTACGCAGCCAAACCAACAAAACTGTAATGCTCAGCCGAATCAGGGTATTAAAACACCTAAGTTAACCGCTAATAAAGGTTCAGTGGCTGTAGAAATTAATGGTTTACCAAACCAACGCTATCAAGTGGAGTTCTTTGGAAATCAAAATGCGGCATCAAAAGAAGCTGAGCAATATTTAGGAGCTGTTACCGTTGCTACAGATGCCGAAGGCAATGCAAAAGCGAATTGGAAGCCAACTGTAAAAGTTGCCTCAATTACAGCAAATGTAACTGATCGCTTTGGAGCGACGTCTGAACTTAGTTCGGCCGTACAAATTAAATAACAACAATAAGGGAAGCGCCTCAAACCGAGGCGCAGCATAGAAATATAGAAATGATAAAAGGGACTTGAAATGCCAAATGTAATGAAACTGAGTGTGTTAACAATCGCTGTAATAGGTAGCCAATTTGCGCTTGCGAATGAACCATGGTCACAAGACAGACAATGGTTGCTAGGTGATTGGAATGGTGAACGCCAACAGTTAGAACAACAGGGTTATAAATTTACAGCTTCTATCATGAGCCAAGCCGCCACAAATTTAGATGGTGGATACAACGACAGTAATACTTTTGAAAATGCTGCGCAGCTTTCTTTAGGTGCAAACTTCGATTTAGAAAAGATTGCTGGATGGAAAGATACAACAGCGAGCCTAGTCGTGACTAAACGTGACGGTAATGCACTTACGCTAGAACGTATTAAAGACCCACGTTCTAGCCAGTTAGGCAATGCTCAAGAAATTTATGGTCGAGGTAAAATCTGGCGTTTATCTCAAGCATGGGTGAAAAAAGGCTTTGCTGATAATACTGTACAGGTCAAATTTGGTCGTATGGGTATGTCAGAAGACTTTAATAGTTCTCAATGCGAGTTCCAGAATTTATTGCTTTGCGGTGGGCAGTTAGGAAAATCAATCGGTTCAATTTGGTACAACTCGCCAGTCGGTGTTTGGGCGACAAACGTTAAATATCAATTTGCCCCTGAGTGGACTCTGGGTGTTGGTGTGTATGAAGTAAACCCAGATAACATTAAAACCGAATCAAATAGTGATGGTTTTAATCTGGATATGAACAACGTGAAGGGTGCAACCATACCCGTTGAGCTTGCATGGAAACCAAAACTTGCTGCATTTAATGGCTTACCGGGTGAATATAAAGTAGGTGCGCTGTACTCAACCGCAGAAGCGAATGATATTAAAACTGCGGATAAAGTTCATGACGGGAAACAAAGTTTCTGGATTAATGCACAACAACAACTTACGCATAAAGGCGAAGACCCTAAGCGTGGTTTATATATCAGTGTGAACGGTGTGGTGAACGATAAAGCGACCACCTTTGTCCAAAGTACGCAACAACTTGCTCTTTGGTATAAGGGGCCATTTGATAGCCGTCCAAATGACTCGATTGGTTTTGGTATTGCCAATTATGTGGTCAATGATCGCGCTAAAGATAAGCAGATCGCAACAAACGAAAGTCGTGGATATTATAACTACGATGCACTTGCATCTGACTATATTCCAATTCAAGACGACGAACTAAATGTTGAGTTGAACTATACCTATCAATGGTCTCCGGCCGTTATGTTACGTCCAAACATTCAATATATCCATCAACCTGCTGGTGTAAAAGCAGTCGATGATGCTTGGGTCGCGGGCTTAAGTGTCAAAGTCAATTTTTAACAATATTGATGGCTGGTTAGACATGGTTTAACTGGCCCAAATGCTTGAACTATTGTGTTCAGTATATGTGGAGTAGGATCTATGTCTGAGTCAGATTCTAAGTTTCATATCTTATTCAAAATATGGTGTTTTCTATTAGGCCTAGTTTTATTGGCTACTGGTGTTTTTTACATCGTAGGCGGTGGCAAGCTAGTTTCATTAGGTGGATCTTGGTATTTCCTAGTCGCAGGACTGTTAATTACCATTTCTGCGTTTAGTATTTTTCGTAAAAAGGCACTTGGTGTCTGGATTTTTGCGGCTGTTTTTGTTGGCACAGTCATTTGGTCATTTGTTGATGCTGGATGGGAATTTTGGCCGTTATTTTCGCGGTTAATGTTTCCTGCGGGTCTTTTTGCCGCATTGTTATTTACCTTGCCTTCAATTCGACGTTACCAATTTCAAACTAGTTTGGCCTCCTCATCTTATGCAGTGGGTGGGTTAGTTGTTGTCGGTATGTTGATTGCGTTCTATCAAATGTTCCAACCGCATCCAACAGTAGCAAGTTCAGGTGAAAAGCTGCCTTTAGTACCAGTTGACCCTGCTAAAAAGCAGGTGAATTGGGAAAATTATGGAAATGATGCAGGTGGTAGTCGCTTTGTTGCTCTCGATCAAATTAACCGAGATAACGTTCATAAATTAAAAGAAGCTTGGCGTTTTAGAACAGGTGATTTTACAACAGGTAGTGGTAATGGTGCAGAAGACCAAATGACCCCGCTACAAGTTGGAAATAAAGTTTTTTTATGTACACCACATAACAACATTTTTGCGATAGATGCTGACTCGGGTAAACAACTCTGGAAAGCTGAAGTGAACTCTAAAGCCGATGCTTGGGAGCGTTGCCGTGGGGTCGCATACTTTGATTCGACCAAGCCACTTGTACAACCAACTTTGGCTGGTGCAAATGCAGTAACCACAGTTGCAACCAATACAGCATGTCCACGCCGTTTATATACCAATACACCTGATGGTCGTTTAATTGCAGTCAATGCAGATAACGGTCAGCGCTGTGCTGATTTTGGTGTAAATGGAACGGTTGATCTGTTAGAAGGTCTGGGAGCTGGAACTAAAGCTCCACGTTTTGAAGTGACTTCTGCACCGACTATTGCTGGGACAACCATTGTGGTGGGTAGCCGTATTGCCGATAACGTAGCAGCAGATATGCCGGGTGGTGTTATCCGTGGTTATGACGTTATTACGGGTAAACTTCGCTGGGCGTTTGATGCACGTAATCCAGATCCTAACTATGTTCTTAAACCGGGTGAAACCTATAAACGTAGTTCGGCAAACTCTTGGGCTGCAATGTCATATGACCCGCAAATGAATACGGTGTTCTTACCTATGGGTAGTTCATCTGTTGACATTTGGGGTGGTAACCGTAATCCGTTAGATCATAAATACAATACTTCTGTTTTGGCACTTGATGCGACAACCGGTAAAGAAAAGTGGGTATATCAAACTGTTCATAACGATTTATGGGACTTTGACTTACCAATGCAACCGAGTCTAGTCGACTTCCCGTTAAAAGATGGGACAACTAAACCTGCTGTTGTCATTGGAACCAAATCAGGTCAATTCTTTGTGCTTGACCGCGTAACTGGTAAACCGCTGACTAAAGTGATTGAGCAGCCAGTTAAGCCTGCCAATATTCCGGATGAGCAATACAGCGCAACTCAACCGCGTTCAGTTGAAATGCCTCAAATTGGTAATCAAACCTTGACTGAGTCAGATATGTGGGGCGCTACACCGTTTGACCAACTTATGTGCCGTATTAACTTTAAGTCAATGCGTTACGAAGGTTTATTTACTGCACCTGGTACTGACGTTTCATTAAGTTTCCCAGGCTCTTTAGGTGGCATGAACTGGGGAAGTATTGCATTTGATCCAACTCATCGTTACATGTTCGTAAACGATATGCGTCTTGGATTATGGGTGCAACTCATGGAACAAACTCCTGAAGATATTAAGATTCAGGCGAATGGTGGAGAGAAAGTAAACACAGGTATGGGTGCTGTACCAATGAAAGGCACACCATATAAAGTAAATAAAAACCGCTTTATGTCTGCTTTAAGCATTCCTTGTCAAAAACCACCATTTGGTACGATGACTGCGATTGACTTAAAAACACGTCAAGTCGTATGGCAAGTCCCACTGGGTACGGTTGAAGACACAGGACCTATGGGCATCAAAATGGGCTTAAAAGCACCGATCGGTATGCCAACAATTGGTGGGCCGATGGCAACTCAAGGTGGTTTGGTTTTCTTTGCTGCAACACAAGATTACTACTTACGTGCGTTTGATTCATCTACAGGTAATGAACTGTGGAAATCACGTATGCCAGTAGGTAGCCAAGGCACCCCAATAAGCTATGTTTCACCAAAAACAGGTAAACAATATGTTGTTGTTACGGCAGGCGGAGCTCGCCAGTCTCCTGATCATGGTGATTATGTAATCGCTTATAGTTTAGATAAGTAACTTAATGGGCAAAAGAAGAGCATTCTTCTTTTGCCTTTAACTTTAATATATTTTTTATATTAAAATGATTGAGTAAATTCTATTGTTTTAACTAGATAGCTTTACCAAATAGTAAAAAAGTGTTTTAACTCATTGCAAAACCTAAAATATTCCTCAGATTGATAATGCTTGAACACTAGATGTAGCCGAACGATTAGATGTTTTTTCACAATGTTTTACCTATAAATAAATCTTCTTTGTTTGTTAAGTTTTGTTTAACTTAAAGTTGTGAATTTTAATTAGAAATAAACATTATTGACTTTTTAGTCCTGAAAAGTAGGATTTTTTTGCTGAAAAAACAAGCGTAAATATATATTTATATTATATTTATATAATTTATAGCATTACGTTAGAATAGTCATCGCAGGTTATTACTACCCAGTAATAATTTGTATTTCAGGAATTTAAGCTTTTATTGGCTTAAGGCTCATCGCAAGATGGGCCTTTTTTTATGTGATTGAAATCGTAATATTTGATTATTATAAAAATAGTCTAAGCATTAAGACATATAAATTTATGAAAACAATCACATAAAATAGTCTTTAATGACAAGAAGTGTATGATTTGTTAAATTAAACCTACTTGATAATAATAGGTGATGTAATGAGATTTTTGGTTCTTGCAACTTTATCTGGTTTAGCTTTGATGGGTTGTGCTTCTGTTCAGCAAGCACCGAATACACAAGAAACAATTCGTTATGCTTCTAGCCCATGCTTTGGTGCATGCCCAATCTATTCTGTAGAAGTAACACCTACAGGTTTAATTCGTTTTGAAGGCAAGCAATACACTAAAGCTATTGGTGTTAAAGAAATTCAAGGTAGCGTAAAAGACTATAAAAAACTTGCAGATGATCTAAAAGCTTATCGTCCTGAAACAGGCACACAATCTAAAACTGCGGGTTGTCAGCAAACAGCAACTGATATGTCTAGCTATTACATTTCATGGATTCAACCAAATGGCACGGAAACAAAATTAAGCCATTACACAGGTTGTATGTCTCCTGCAAATAATAGATTAAATAAAGTCATGGAAAAACTGCCAGAACAATTAGGCATTAAAGATCTAATTTAATGACAAAAGCCCCAAAACCTTGGGGCTTTTTCTTGTTAAGAAGAATTATAAACTCAAAAGTTTTATTTTAAGTATTTCTAAAGGAATAAGCGTATAATACACATTATAAAAACATATATTGTTAAGAGTGTTATATGTCAAATATTGTCTATGCCTTTTTAGGTGGTTTGTTACTCGGAATCGCAACAGTTGGCTATTTATATATAAATGGCCGTATCGCTGGAATTAGTGGATTGCTTGCTCAAGTCATTAATCCTACTAAAGATACTTTTAAAAATTCTGCATTCTGGTTTATTGCCGGACTCGTCATTACACCTTTCATATATGGCTATTTTTATCAGCCTGAAATTGAAATTAAAGCCAATACATTTGCACTTATTTTAGCAGGTGTACTTGTTGGCTTTGGGACACGACTAGGATCAGGCTGTACAAGTGGTCATGGTATTTGTGGGATGAGCAGGCTATCAAAACGCTCCATGATAGCTACAGCAGTTTTTATGTTTGCTGGCATGTTAACCGTTTATATTATTCGTCATGTGCTGGGGTAATCCTATGAAAAACATTTTAGCTTTTATATTTGGTGGTTTGTTTTCATTAGGCTTAATGATTTCTGGCATGTCTAATCCTGAAAAGGTATTAGGTTTTTTAGATATCTTTGGGCAGTGGGATATTAGCTTAATGTTTGTGATGTTAGGCGCGATTGCTGTGGCATTTATTCCATTTCAAAAGGCGATGAAAAGCCCTAAAACGCTTTTTAATGAGAAAATTCAATTACCAATGAATACACAGATTGACCAAAGGTTAATTGTTGGTGCTTTTATTTTCGGTATAGGCTGGGGAATAGCAGGGATATGTCCAGCGCCCGCTTTAACGCTTGTTGGATTAGGACATTTTGAAGCGCTTTATTTTATTGTGGCCATGTTATCGGGAATGTTTATTTACCGAGTCTTAAATAAAGGAAATTAAACCTATGCAACAACCTCTAGTAAAAGATTTTTTTGATGAAAACACCAATACTTTTAGCTATGTTGTTGCAGATTTAGCGATTCGTCAATGCGCTATTATTGATAGTGTGCTTGACTACGATGCAGCTTCAGCAACTACAAAAACAACTAATGCTGATCTGATTGTCGATTATGTCTTGGCTCAAAACTTTAAAGTGCAATGGATTTTAGAAACTCATGTCCATGCCGACCATATGACCGCAGCCCAATATTTAAAATCTAAATTGGGCGGTACAGTTGCAATTAGCAAGAAAATTTCTGTTGTACAGGAAACATTTTCGGCTATCTATAATTTTGACTTTAAACAAATCAATGCAAATCAGCCTTTTGACTATCTATTTGAAGATAATGAGCACTTTAAAATAGGGAATATAGAAGCATATAACATTCCTACACCAGGACATACACCAGCTTGTCTCAGCTATGTAATTGATGATGCTGTTTTTGTGGGTGATACTCTATTTATGCCCGATTATGGCTCAGCGAGATGCGACTTTCCGAAAGGAAGTGCGGCTGCACTTTATGATTCTGTACAAAAGCTTTATACACTTCCTGATAACATGCGTATGTTCTTATGCCATGACTATAAACCCGAAGGCCGTGATGAATATGTCTGTCAAACAGATATTAAAACTCAAAAGCAAAGCAATATTCATTTAAACCGACGTGTTTCCAAAGACTCATTCATAAAAATGCGTCAAGAACGAGATGCAACTTTGGCAATGCCAAAATTAATTCTGCCTTCAATTCAAATTAATATGAACGGTGGAAATTTTCCGGAGTCAGAATCAAACGGCATTCGTTATTTGAAAATTCCTTTCAACTACTTCTAGAAATAGCCTAAGCATTTATTTTGAATCGTATTCATGCTCTAAATAGCCTAAGCGAATAATGAAATTTATCCTATCAAAATAGCCTAAGTAAAATTTAAAGAACTTGTCTTAAGTCCCGCGAAGTCTCTTGCAATAGCGGCAAAATATGTTGAACTAAATATTCTTCAGTTGTTTTCATGGTCGGAGAGACAATATTTAAAGCTGCAACAACTTTAAAGTCTTGTCCATAAATTGGTACAGCGAGCGCATGAACACCTAATTCGTGTTCTTCACGTGAGTAACACCAATCTTGTTCTCGAATCTCTTGTAGTAACTCTAAAAACTTATCATTTTCGACATGCGTATATTTAGTTAAACGTTGGAGAGGATATTTTTGAAGCCAGTCCAATTGTTCTTGTTGGCTTAAATGTGCCAATAAAATTTTACCCGCAGATGTCGCATGAGCAGGCAGGCGGTTACCTAAGTGCAAACCATATGGATTTACACGGTCAGTTTGTTGGTGGGCAGCACTACGGGCAATGGTAATGGCTTCATAACCATCAAGTACCATCACCGAATAAATAAGTGAAGTTTGGTTAGTTAACAGATTTAATAAAGGCTGAGACACTTTTGGAAGTTGAGCTGCACCTAAATAAGCTCCTGAAAATTTAAGAACTTTCGGGGTTAAATAGTAATAGTGCCCATCTGACTCAAGATAACCTAAATATTCTAAAGTTAATAAATGACGTCTTGCTGCCGCTCGGGTAAGTCCAGTTTTTTCAGCAGCCATAGAAATATTTAGGCGATGTTGATTACTGCTAAAGCTATCTAAGATTGACATGCCTTTACCGATGCCAGCAATGTAATCTTCATGACGAATCGTTTTTTTGTTGTCCTGATTCTGGATTATCCGTTCATCTTTACTCATTACTGGTCCTTGTACGATAGAAGCTTAGTCAATCAATTTGCTTTACTGAAAAAGTTTAATAATTTCATGTCGCAAAAATTGATGTCTTAAATTATCCCTTAAATCTTCGTGCCAAAACATACCCATTTTAATATTGGTTATCTCAAAAGGCAGAGAATGTAAGCAAATTTCAGGACTATAGGATAAATGCTGCAAAATCATACGAGGCATGGTCAATATTGCGTTGGCTTGAGCTCCCAAAACTTGTAGTGCCGTTGAGTAATTTTGACAGCGCATAAATACATTTCTTGAAATTTTTTGGTGTTGATTTAAATAAATATCTTCAAGCAAAGCGCCCGTACGGCGTGACGAAACCCCAATGTGTCGACCACTGATATAACTCGATAAATCGACTTCTTTAAGTTGACTGCAAATGACGAACTCATCTGTTACCAAATGATCAAAGGTAATTTTTGGAGATAAATATTGTTCTAGGTCAATCACGAAATCGAGCTGCTGCGTTGCCAAGTCAGCCATAATATGTTTTCGATCTAGCTTCATACTGACAAACTGCAAATCTAAATTAAGATTTTGAAAATGTTGAGCAAGCCTTGGAAGAATAATCGGTTCAATCTCATCATGAACGGCGATTTTTAAGCTTTTTAAACTGGTTGGATCAAAGACATGTTTCTGTTGGCTAATATTTTGAATCGTTAAAAGTGCTTGCTTAACAGTTGGATAAATCTGTTCTGCAAAAGGCGTTGCAGACATTTTATTGCCTACACGTATAAATACATCATCTTCAAGTTGTTGGCGTAGTCGTTGTAAAGCATGACTTGCTGCTGACTGCGTAATATTGAGACTGCTTGCCGCATTTGAAATACTTTTTTGCTCATAAATTGCGATAAATAGCGGATATAAATTGATATCAATCCGGTGAAAAAAACTTAAGTCTAGGCCATGCAGGTTATGAATATTATTCATGAGGTGTTATTTAATAAAATCATTTCATTCATATTAAATTTCAAGTTATGTTGATGTAAAGACCAAATAATGATGTAAAGGAAAAAGAATGTTTGAACTCTCCAAGAAAGCTCAGGATTTTACTGAGCGAACAAGAAAATTTATTTTAGAAGAAATAGAACCTATCGAAGCAAAATTTTGGGAAGAAGTTCACGAGTTAAATCCAGATGGAAACTGGAAAAAATGGCAATGGCCTGAGCTTTTAGAAAATTTGAAATCTAAAGCAAAGCAAGCTGGTCTTTGGAATATGTTTTTACCCGATGAAAAGCTGGGTGCAGGGTTAACTGTTCAAGAATATGCGCACATAGCTGAATTAACAGGCCGCAGCTTATTGGCACCCACTGTTTTTAACTGTAATGCACCAGATACGGGAAATATGGAATTGTTATGGCGCTATGGCAGTGAGCAGCAAAAAAAGCAATGGTTAGAACCTTTATTGGACGGAAAAATTCGTTCGGTTTTTTGCATGACTGAACCAGATGTTGCGTCAAGCGATGCAACCAATATGCAAGCGACTGCACTCATTGACGGTAATGAAATTGTTTTAAATGGCAAAAAGTGGTGGTCGTCTGGCTTAGGTGATCCAAATGCCAAAGTCATTATTTTTATGGCGCATACTCCAGATGAAACCAAAGACCGTCATCATCAACACTCTATGGTTTTAGTACCGATTGATACGGCAGGTGTTGAAATTCAGCGGATGTTACCTGTGTTTGGTGACTACGATGCACCGCATGGACATGGTGAAGTTCATTTTAATAATGTTCGAGTGCCTATCGAAAACTTTATTGGTGGTGCGGGCCAAGGTTTTGAAATTGCCCAAGGTCGTTTAGGACCAGGACGTATTCACCATTGCATGCGCTGTATTGGAGCTGCTGAAAAAGCTCTAGAACTCATGATTGATCGAGGCATGTCTAGAACGGCGTTTGGCAAAGAAATTTTAAAACTTGGTGGAAACCTCGAACGTGTAGCCGATGCGCGAGTCGCCATAGATCAAGCTAGACTTTTAACCTTGTATGCTGCTTATAAAATGGATACTTTAGGAAATATGGCTGCTTTAACAGAAATATCTGCAATTAAAGTGGTCGCTCCGAGCGTTTTAGAAAAAGTAGTCGACATGGCAATTCAGCTACATGGCGGTGCAGGCGTTTCAAGAGATACACCATTAACAGGTTTCTTTGCCCAAGCACGCAGTTTACGTTTAGCTGATGGTCCAGATGAAGTACATAAAGGCATGATTGCCAAATTAGAGTTGGCCAAACGTGGTTATTTCGGTCGTCATAAGAAAGTATAAGTTTAAAGGAAGTGAATATGTCGGTAATTGATATAGGCGGTGAAGTGCGTGAAGGTGAAGAGCTTGATATTGGGGCAGTTGAAAACTGGTTAAAAAGCCAAGGTGTTGAGTTGGTTGGTCCAGCAGTTGTTACTCAATATACAGGTGGAGCGTCGAATTGGACTTATCGTTTAAAGTATGAAAATACCGATTTAATTTTACGGCGTCCCCCAAAAGGAACAAAAGCGAAGTCAGCTCATGATATGGCCCGTGAATATATGGTGCAGAAAAATCTTGCGCCTTATTATCCAGTGCTTCCTAAAATGGTGGCACTTTGTCAGGATGAATCGGTCATTGGCTGTGATTTTTATGTTATGGAACGCATTGAAGGCATTATTCCTCGTGCAAAACTGCCGCCTGAACTTGGTTTTAATGAAGAAGATGTTCATGAGCTTTGTGTAAATGTCATTGATAAGTTGATTGAGCTACATCAAGTTCCTTATGAGAACACGCCTTTAGCTGAACTTGGCAAAGGTACAGGATATTGCCGTAGACAAGTTGAAGGATGGGATAAACGTTACGAGAAAGTCCGCACAATCAACGTTCCTTCATTTAAATATGTTCGAAAATGGCTAAACGATAATATCCCTCAAGACTCTACGACTTGTATTATTCATAACGATTGGCGATTTGATAATGTGATTTTAGATCTAGAGCATCCAACAGAAGTGATTGGTGTGCTCGATTGGGAAATGGCGACCTTGGGTGATCCATTAATGGATTTAGGCAGCGCTTTGGCTTACTGGGTTGAGCCTACGGATAACATGATTTTTAGATCAACACGCCGTCAGCCGACTCACTTAAAGGGAATGTTCTCTCGAAAAGAAGTGGTTGACTATTATTTGCAAAAAACAGGATTGGAGCCTCAAAACTGGGCTTTTTATGAAGTGTTTGGTGTATTCCGTTTAGCCGTGATTGCTCAGCAAATCTATTACCGTTATTACCATAAACAAACCCGAAATCCTGCTTTTAAAGATTTCTGGATTGTCATTCATGCACTACATATCCGAGCTTTAAAACTTATCGCGCAGCAAAAATTGCAAGAATCAGAATTTGCTCAGCAATCTCTACAGAAAATACAGGGTATTTTAAGAAGATGACCACAATTTATCTGGTAAGACATGGACAGGCATCATTTGGTAAAAGTAACTACGATGAACTGTCTGAAAATGGTGAAGCTCAAACAACTTTGTTAGGTCGTTATTTTAAGCAAATATTGAAAGAACAACCGTATGTAGTTGCGGGAACTATGCAGCGCCATGAACAAACTGCAAAGCTCGCACTCAATGAATGCTTTCCAGATGCGGTAATTCATCATAATAATTTATGGAATGAGTTTAATCATCAGCAGGTTTTTGCCCGCTATGAACCGCGTTTTGAACAGCCTGAACTTTTAAAAGCTGATGTTGCACAAGAACAAAACCCACGTGCTTATCTTGCCAAAATATTTGAAGGTGCCATTGGACGATGGACAGATGGTGATTTTCATCATGAGTATGATGAGTCTTGGCCGCACTTTAAAGAAAGAGTTGAAACAGCATTACAGCAACTTTGTGATGAATTGGCAAAAACCAAGCCTCGCTATGCAGTTGTTTTTACTTCTGGTGGTGTGATTTCTGTAGCAATTGGAAAACTGCTTGAACTTAGCCCCAATCGAACTTTTGCTTTGAATTGGGCAATTGCTAATACAAGCCTCACCACTTTGCGTTTGGTTGGAAATGAAGCTCAGGTTTTAAGTTTAAATGAACATCATTTTATAAAAGCTGAGCGTCCAGATTTACTGACATGGATTTAAAATAAGGATAAAAGCATGGCAAAGACAATTTTAATTACAGGTGCAAGTTCAGGTTTGGGTGCGGGTATGGCTCATGAATTTGCAGCCAAAGGCTATAACTTAGCAATTTGTGCACGCCGTTTAGACAGATTGGAAGATTTAAAAACTGAACTTGAAAATGAGTACGGTATTAAAGTCATTGCAAAAAGTCTCGATGTCACCAATTACGATCAGGTTTTTGAAGTATTTCGCGCCTTTAAACAAGAATTTGGCTATTTGGACCGTATTATTGTAAATGCTGGAGTCGGAAATGGCCGCCGCATTGGTAAAGGTAATTTTGAAATTAATAAGGCAACTGCTGAAACGAACTTTATTTCTGCTTTAGCGCAATGTGAAGCAGCGGTTGAAATTTTTAGAGCACAAAACGCCGGTCATTTGGTGGTGATGTCATCCATGAGTGCTATGCGCGGATTACCAAAACACTTATCGACTTATGCAGCCAGTAAGGCCGCGGTTGCTCACTTGGCCGAAGGTATTCGTGCTGAATTATTGGATACACCAATTAAAGTTTCTACAATTTTTCCGGGTTACATCCGTACCGAAATGAATGAGGGTGCTAAACATCTACCTTTTGAAGTCGATACCAAAACTGGATGTAAAGCTTTGGTCAAAGCCATTGAAAAACAACCAGTGAAAGCGTATGTACCGCAGTGGCCATGGTTACCTATGAGTATTGCTATGAAAGTTTTACCTCTAAAGTTGGTCAATAAATTAGGTTAAAAAATTACCCCCTAAACTTTAGGGGGTAATTTTTATTTAGAATTTTTTGGTGTAATTGACAAAAAAGCGGTCTTCACCAAAGTCATTGCCGTGTTTAACGTTGTAATCAATACGAATGTATTGCAGAGCAACGCCTTTTAAGAAAGGTTGCTGGAACGCATAGTTTAAAATCACATTCGATTCAGTTTCATGGTTCTTTTCACCGTTGGCTGCTTTGAAGTCATGTCCGTACACATATTTAACCATCGCATTTAAGCCCGGTACATAATCTTTAAAGTCATAACCGTACATCACATGGTAAGACTTTTCATCTTCTTTAAAGAATCCGGTTGTATTCCAGTTAATGAAATAGGTTTCTGGCAAGAAACCATCTGGTAGGGGGTAAGCCGATTCACCAATAATTTGTTGGTAACCTAAACCAAAGGTATGGTTTTTTACTTTAACGGTTTCAAGTAATCCAATGTTCTGCGCATCAATATCAAAGGTATTGCCGTCATCTTTTGCATTAAAGTACTTAAACTTAGAGGTGAGGGCAAAAGTTGGCTGCTTCCACGTATGTTCAAGTCCAACATAATGCTTGTTATACAGATCTTCCAAATTACCGAAGTAATATTCACCCTTTAAAGACGGCGTGAATTGATATCGCAGGTCAATGTAGTTAAGGCCATCAGATTCTTTGGTAATTCCATTTGCAGTAAATGAAAACTTTTTAAAGTCTTCTTCATTACGTGGAGATACTTTTTCCACTCGGCCAATTTCTGCGTAAAGCTGGTCTGAAATTTGCGATTTAAGATTAGTTCCCCAATATGAAGTGAGTAACTGACGACTGGCATCTACTGCCGTTACAGGTAAATCTAGCCAGAGTTCACCGATACTTAAAAGAGTTCTGTCGTAACCCAGCTTTAAAGTCGCACCGTATTTTAAATAGTCCGATGCCTGAGATTGCGTTTCTTTATTAAAAGGCAAAACTGTGTCGGCTACATGTTTGTCTGAACTTAAGCGCACGGCGTATTGGACAGAAGCATCGGCCCCAATCGTGATTGGCTTATCTGCTATGATTAACGGAGTGTCATGCATTTTTGATTTATAAAATAAAGATGCTGCCTGAGACCAGCTGCCAGTATCTTTTAAGGCATCATTATCAAAATCACGATTGATATATGCATTTTTTAAAGTGAATTTCCATTCATCTTCGGTTTGCTGATTCGGATTTGCAGCCCATGAGCTGCTGCACATAAGTAATAAAGTAGCAACAGCTAAAGTGTGTGGTTTAAAACGGTGAAATAATTCCATAATCCATTTCCCAGATGTATGCCAGTCCTCGGCACTACGTAATTTTGAATATTTCGGTACTCTCTAAGCGTTTAGTTAGAGAGTACATTTTGCAATTTGTGAGACCTATTAATTTAATTTTTCAAGTTTCATACTTTCACTAAAAAATTTGCAGCCTTTAAAAAGCAGAATTAAAGCCAGTACACACGACAGACCACCCACAATAGACAAAGAAGAACCCACCATTAACGGACTACCAAAAACTTTATCTGTAATAATGGCTACCAATGTTGTACCAATACCGAGTCCAATTAAGTTACTCACCAAAAGGAAGAGGGCAGAAAGGCGTGCTCTAAATTGGTTTGGGGCTAACATTTGCAAAGCAGTTGCTGAAATCACTAAAGGGAAAGACGCAAAGAACATTGCAGGAATCAATAAGCTGACTGAAAGCCAAAGTTGATCTGTTTGGGTAAAAAATGCAATTGGAATAATCAGGCCAACAATACCAATCACACCTGTGAACATCGGTGCATCTTGACGCCCTTTTTTAATAAACCAGTCGTTTAGCCAACCTGCACAAAACACACCTAAGGTATTTGCAATTAACAGAATTGTGCCGAGCATATAACCTGTTTCTGTCGGTGCAAGTTGAAACTTTCGAATATAAAATGCAGGTGTCCAGCTAGTCAGGCTGTATAGCGCCATCGCATAAAAGGTAAAACCTAAATAATGACAAGCAAATGTTTTCGAATGTTTTTTAATAAACTGAAGACATTGTGAAAATTTGACTTGGTCAACTTGTCCATTTTGGTTGAGCTGTTGGCCTTTACGTGCTGGGTCTTTAACGGTCAGAATAAATAGCAGACCAATAATGATGCCGGGTAAACCTACTACAAAAAAGGCAATTTGCCATGCCTTGAGTGCCCCTAATAATGGAACTTCAATGAGTGTCACGCCTTTAAGCAAGTTAATGACATAACCACCAACTAAAAAGGCGATACCGCCCCCTAAAAAAGCGCCAATTGAATAGATCCCGACCGCGCGGCCTAGTTTGTCCTTACTAAACATGTCGCTGAACATTGAATAAGCAGCTGGAGATAACGCAGCTTCACCCACACCGACCGCCATACGGCTCAAGAACAGTTGAATAAAGTTTTTACTTAAACCACAAGTTGCCGTTGCTAGGCTCCAAACAATAATCCCGATTGAAATCAATTTTGGTCGTGAAAAACGATCGGCAATATAAGCTAAGGGTAAACCCATAACAGCGTAAAACAGTGAGAAGGCAAGGCCATGTAACAGGCTAAATTGTGTATCTGAAAGTTGGAGATCTGCTTTAATGGGTTCAATCATCAGCGCCAGAATTTGGCGGTCAATAAATGAAAATATATATGCCAACATACAAAGTGTGACGACATACCATGCATACGCATTGCTTTTCTTTTGTGTCCTTTCAACAGCGATATTACTTTGGTTCATACACTTAATCCTTATGTATAAAACGCTTAAAAAAATTGATATCTAACTTTTATTATTCCTCTGAAGTTTTCGATATTTCCCCCTTTTAGATAAGAATAATAAATAGGCTAGAAATGAGTAATTTGGTCTCGTTCAGACCGGAAGAGTGCGTCTAAACCCAATTAGGAGTTAATGGGATTTTAAAGATCATGGAATTATTATTTTCTTTTTATATGTAAAATTCCATTACTTATTAAGTATGTTAGAATACCTAAAAAGTATGTTAAGTAAACAGATAGTAATAATTTATTAAATTAAGAGACTGATTTTTATTTATTTTTTAATATTAAAACTTATTTTTAATAAAGAGCAGCGAGAAAAGAAGAACTATTTTCATGCTGCTCTTGAGCGTATCTAACCCGATATCAAGTCAAATAATTAACTTGATGGCATGAGGTCAAATAATTTTTTTAACTGGTGATTTAAATTGTGAAGTTCATCTTCTGAAAAGGCATTCAGGATGCCTGCTAAGGTGACCACACTAATTTGATTAATCTGTTCAACCAGCTCAACACCTTTGGCCGTTAATTTCACCATCGAAATTCGTTCATCGGTGGTAGAAGAGTAGACCTCGACAATTCCATCTTCTACTAATCGATATACAGCTTTTGTTGCTGTCGTTAACTTTAAGGTAGAAAGATTAGCGATATCGGTAATACTGGCTTCACCCAAAGCATTAGTACTTAAAATGATTTTACGGCGTGTATTATCAATACCTAGTTTTTTTATTGATTTTTCAATGAGTTGTGAATATTTTCCATTCACTTGGGAAACCCAAAAAAAAGGGAAGTTTTGAATACTCGACGGTTCTTTATTAGGAAGAAATTGTTCTAAATGATCAAGCATAGCTAAGCAATAACTTAGTGAAAAAAGGGTAATCCTATTATAAACAAAATTTTGCATATTTCCTTGAGAACAAATTATAAAAAATACTTGACAATTCCATTAAATTTTCTCATATTTTAATTAATATATAAAAATACATGGAAAAGTGAATGAATATTATTAGCCAAAGCGTGCATAAAGGAAGTGGCAAGCTCAAGGTGATGGTCAAGGACACAATTGATATTCAAGGTCTAAAAACCATTGCTGGTAGTCGAGCTTTACTAAATGTTGAACCTGCTCAAGATGATGCTGAGGTGGTTAAAAACATTTTAAAAGCTGACTGTGAAATTATTGCGAAAACAAATTTGCACGAATTGGCTTTTGGTATTACAGGTATTAACCACGCTTTTGGTACACCTGTTAATCCTAAATATCCTGAACTTATTCCTGGTGGATCTTCGAGTGGTTCGGCCGCAGCAGTTGCTGCAAAGCAAGCTGACTTTACTTTAGGAACAGACACGGGCGGCTCTATCCGTATGCCCGCTGCGTGTTGTGGAGTTTTTGGTTTAAAGCCGACTTTCGGTCGCGTGAGCAGAAAAGGCGTCTATCCACCGTCAAGTTCTTTAGATTGTGTTGGCCCTTTTGCAAATTCAGTCGAGATGATTGAAAAAGCCATGCAAATTATTGATCCAACTTTTAACCCTACCCCATGTATTAGCACACCGAAACTCGCTGTGCTGGATGTACAAGCAGATGAGGTTGTTTGGAACTGTATTTATCAAGCACTTCAAAAAGCCAATTTACAGACCACTTTAGAAAAAGTTGAACATTTTGAAGCTGCTTTTGATGCAGGCATGCAGATTATTAATTATGAAAATTGGCAAGCTTTTGGTGAGTTAACTCAAACAGGGTTAGTTGGTTCTGATGTAAATGGTCGTTTATTAAAAGCTGCCGCAACAACTTTAGAGCAAGTGAAACAAGCAGAAGTTGTGAAAACGCAGCTGATCCAAGAACTTGATGCACTACTAGAAAAATATGATGCATTGGTTTTACCGACACTTCCACAAATTCCACCGAAAGTTTCTGAAGCTGAAAACACAGTCGCTTTTTTAAATCTTACGGGTTTAGTTCGACCATTTAATTTATCAGGACATCCAGCTATTTCAGTGCCACTTGAAACCAGTGAAGGGTTACCTGTGGGCCTACAGATCGTATCAAAGCATCAAAAAGATGAGCAATTATGCGCTATAGCTAAATTTTGTGTTGATGCAATGCAATAAATTACAAGGAGTTAGATGATGAATAAGTTGTCTAAAATGGAGTTTGCTTCTCAAGACAAAGCAGTTGACTTAGATGCTTTGTGCCAAGAAATACGTGAGCGTGCCTGTACAGGTGAATTCGATAATCAGGCCTACGTGAGCCAAGATATTATCGAAAAACTTAAACAAATTGGTGTTTACCGTGCCTTGGTGCCTAAACGTTTTGGTGGTGAAGAATGGTCACCACGGCAGTTTTGCGAATTGATCGAAACTTTATCTAAAGCTGATGGTTCGGTGGGCTGGGTAGCAAGTTTCGGCATGAGCCCTGCTTATTTAGGAAGTTTGTCAGAAGAAACGCTTAAAGAATTGTACCAAAACGGACCAGATGTGGTATTTGCTGGAGGTATTTTTCCACCACAACCTGCTGAAATTACTGATGAAGGTGTTGTGGTTCGTGGACGTTGGAAATTCTCAAGTGGCTGCATGGGGGCCGACATTGTTGGTGTGGGGATTTCACCACTTAAAAACAATGAAATGCAGGGCTTACCACGCATGGCAGTGATGCCTGCGAAAAAAGCTAAAATTGAAATGACTTGGGACACCGTTGGCCTAAAAGGTACGGGAAGCCATGACTTAGTCGTCGAAGATGTATTGGTCGAAAAGAAATGGACCTTTGTCCGTGGTGAACCTTCAAAACTCAGCGAGCCATTTTTTAAATATCCGTCACTGTCTTTAGCGACTCAAGTATTAACTGTGGTAGGTATTGGTGTTGCTGCTGCTGCATTAGAAGAATTTGAAAAATTAGCGCCGGGCAAAGCATCTATTACAGGTGGGTCAGAAATTGCAAACCGCCCAGTGACTCAATATGAGTTTGCTCAAGCTGATGCAGAGTTTCAGGCTGCAAAATCTTGGTTTTATCAAACCATGGATATTGTCTGGAATGAAATTATTGCTGGGCGTGAAGCCACTGCTGAACAAATTAGCGATATGCGTCTGGCATGTACCCATGCAGCTCGAGTTTGCGCCAAAGTGACCCGAAAAATGCAAATGCTCGCGGGTATGACAGCAATCTATACCAACAATCCGTTTAGCCGTTTTGTAAATGACACCAACGTGGTGACTCAGCATGCCTTTATGGGCGATGCGACTTTACAAAATGCAGGCTCAATCAGTTTCGGGTTAAAGCCAACCCCAGGTTATTTATAAGTTTAATTTTTAAAAGGATATTGAGATGGAAGCTAAAAAATTATTACGCGTTTTGTTCTGCATGGGTATTAACCAAAACTTTTTTGACGCAGAGCCAGCTGAAGCAAAAGCAGTTTGGGCCGCTTTTGGTGAAATGTGGAATGGCATTCATGACTTACCGGGCGTACATGTTTTTGGAAATCTTGATGATGACCAAAGCATGGTTGGCCCAAGTGCGGGCTGGCCTTGGACAACCTACTTGCTTGCAGATGTTCCGGATATTGAAACCGTACACGCGGCTTGTAACTTGTTTAGAACGACGGTGGTGGGTGAAGGGCCATACAAACTTTGGAAATATTGCAAAGTTGAAGCTCGTGTTGGACGCGAATTGATTATCCAACGTTAAGGCGACCGCAATGACTGACAAAGTGAATATGGTAGAAATCTTAGAGCGACTAGAACAGTTAGAAGCGCACAACGCGATCCGTAACTGTCTAAACCGTTATATGGAAATCTGTGACGAGCTAAACGCAAATACAGATCTTGATGAGTTAATGAATCTTTTTGATCAAGACTGTATTTGGGAAGGTATTGGTGAGAAATATGCCAAATCTTTTGGCCGTTATGATTCTTGGCAGTCGATTTACGACATGTTTAAAAGCTATACCCAAAAAGAATCTCACTTTGTTATGAATGCACACTTTGTAAATTCAGAACAAATTTATGTAAATCAAGACTATGCAAATGCTTCTTGGCTCATGTTGCAAACTTCAACGTTTAAAGATGGCCGTAGTCATCTGAATGCAGCAAAGCTCAATGTGAAGTTTCAAAAGCAAGCAGATGCAACATGGAAAATTAAACATTTCCAGACACAGAATATTTTCAGTCGTCCCGTATCGCATTGGCACAGTGAAGCTGAATTACCGGTACCTTCCCAGGAATGACCCAGGACATATTTAAAAGGACTATTGATATGAACAGTATTATCCCAACGCATAACATTGGCATTGATTACGATGCTTTGGTTCAAAGTGACCGTGCCCATACCTCTCTTTATAAAGATGAACGCATTTTTGATGAAGAAATGGAAAAAATCTTTTATAGCACTTGGGTTTGGGTTGCTCATGCCAGCGAAATTCCAGAAGGTGGAAGCTATAAAACCATCAACATCGGTAAACAGCCTGTTGTTGCGGTACGTGACCGTAAAAAGAAAGTCCATGTACTTTTAAACCGTTGCCGTCACCGTGCAGCAACCGTATGCGAACATAAAAAAGGTAAAACCAACAGTTTTGTATGTCCGTACCACGGTTGGAGTTATGCACTTGACGGTAGTTTACGCGGTGTACCATCACCGGAAAGCTACGGCGATTGTTTAGATAAATCAGAATTACCGTTGGTGAGCCTACGTGTAGAAGAATATAACGGCATGATCTTCGCTTCATTTAAAGAAGACATTCAGCCGCTTGAAGAGTTTCTTGGGCCAGCAAAAAAATGGATTGACCTGTTTATGAAACAAGGTGCGGGTTATCCAATTAAAGTGTTGGGTGAACACCGTTTCCGTTTCCCGGGTAACTGGAAAATCCAGCTTGAAAATACGACCGATGCCTATCATTTCCCGTTGGTACACAAGTCATTCTTAAGTTCTGTCGATGAAAAAACCGGAGAACTCTTTAACTTTGAAAACCAACCGGGTTTTGTTGAAGACTTAGGTAATGGCCACAGTGTGATGGTGATGATTCCTGAACTGGTCGATTTAGACGAAGAACTCATGGAACGACCAATTCAAGAGCGTTTTGAAGACTTGGCTCAAGCTTTGCGTGACGAAGGTCATGAAGAATTAGAAGTACGCCGTATTGTTCGTGCAGTTGGTGGTTCTGGCTTTAACTTAAATTTATTCCCGAATATTGCATGTTCAATGGCGTTCTTCCGTGTGTTACAGCCAATTTCAGTTGCTGAAACAGAAATTCATCACTCGGTGATTACCATGGATGGTGGACCACAAATTGCCAATCAATACCGCCTACGTTTGCATGAACATTTCCAAGGTCCGTTTGGTTTTGGTACACCAGATGACTCTGAAGCTTGGGAACGCGTACAACACGGCGCCAATGCAGGTAATGATTTATGGATCATGTTGAACCGTGGTTTACCGGGCGAAGTCAAAACCGAAGATGGCTTAAAAAGTGATGTCAGTGCTGAAACAGGTATGCGTGCAGCCTATCAGCAGTGGAAAAAGATGATGACGGCTTAAGGAGAGAGCAATGAATATGAATCTGCAATTATTAAATGAAGTCACTGCTTTCATTTGGGCTGAAGCTGACATGTTAGATCACAGTGAATACCGTGAATGGCTTAACTTATGGAATGAAAAAGGCGTTTATATCATTCCGATTGATCCAAACCTAACCGACTACGAAAACAACTTAAATTATGCCTATGACGATAATCATATGCGTACTTTACGTGTAGAGCGTCTAGAAAATGGTGAAGCAATTTCTACAGCGCCTAAGGCAAATACCGTACGCAGCATTTCACGCGTACGTGTGATTCAAGAGCAAGACAATGAAATCGTTTTACGCTGTGCTCAAAATTTACGTGAGTTCCGTAAAGAAAACCTCAAGCATTACACAGCAGATATTACTTACCATTTGAGTCGTGATGCTGCCACTGGGTTTAAGATTAACCGTAAAATCATTAACTTGGTTAACTCAACAGATACCTTAGCCGGTATTAGCTACATTCTTTAGGAGCAGTAACATGAAACAAGTTGTTTTAGTGACAGGTGCTGCTTCTGGACTCGGTAATGTCATTGCAGAATATTTTGCGAGCCAAGGCCATCAAGTGGTTTTGTCAGCGAGTACGCTTGAAAAAGCCGAAAACGCCAAGGCACAAAGTCAATATGCACAAAATATGTTTCCCTTGAAATTAGATATTTCGGTCGAAACAGATTTTCACGCAGCGGTGCAATGGATTGAAGAGAAATTTTCTAAACTTGATGTGTTGATTAACAATGCCACCGTCACCAAAGCAACGCCAGTATTAGAAATTACCGCAGCGGACTTTGATTGGGTGACCCAAGTGAACCAACGCGGCACCTTTCAGGCTTGTCAAATTATTGGCCAATATATGGCTCAAAAAGGCTATGGACGCATCATTAATCTGGCGTCTTTGGCGGGGCAAAATGGCGGTACTGCAACGGGTGCACATTATGCGGCAACCAAGGGTGCCATTGTGACTTTAACCAAAATCTTTGCCAAAGAGTTTGCGGCAAAAGGGGTAACGGTTAATGCGGTTGCACCGGGACCAATGGAATCACCGATTGTTCATAGCGTGGTGTCAGACGAAAAAATGGAACAGTTCATCCAGAATATTCCGGTTAAAGCCTTAGGAAGTATGCATTTTATTGCTGAAACTTGTGGCTTGCTCGCGAGTCCAAATGCTGGGTTTGTGACTGGTGCAACATGGGATATTAACGGTGGTTTATTCATGCGTTAAGCCACGAGCTTAACCATGAAAAGGGAGTTAAATCATGACTACACTTTATGATGTTGTCGTTAAAAATCGCCATGTTGAAGGTGGAAATATTGCAGTTATGGAATTTGAATCTGCAACTTCTACCACATTGCCAAAAGTTGAAGCGGGTGCGCATATTGATGTGCACTTACCGAATGGCATGGTGCGCCAATATTCACTTTGCCAAAATCCAAATGACGAAGGTAAGTTCCGCCTTGGAATTTTACGTGACCCTGAATCTCGTGGTGGATCGGTGTCGGCTTTTGATGAAATTAAAGATGGCATGCAAATTCAGGTGAGTGAGCCAAAAAATTTATTTCCACTTTTAAAAGCCAAACATAGTGTATTGATTGGCGGTGGTATCGGGATTACGCCATTAATTACGATGGCATATCAACTTGCACACGAAGGCGAATCATTTGAGCTTCACTACTGTGGTGCTAGCCCTGAACACTGTGCTTTTGTTGATGAAATTAAAAATGGTGAGTTAGCAAAATACACAACTTTCCATTTTAAATCCGAAGGCGCAAGCCATAGAGCATTTTTTGAATCTGCCATTAAAGATATTGATCTTGAGAGCCATATTTACACCTGTGGTCCAGTCGGTTTTATGGACTGGGTGATTAACCTTGCTACGACTCACAATTTTCCTGAGCAGCAAATCCACAAAGAATATTTCCAAGTCGAAACCGACACATCTGGAGATTCATTTGAGGTGGTGGCTGAGCGTAGTGGAAAAATCATTATGGTTGAAGCAGGTGAAACCATTTTGCAGGCTTTGGCTAAAGAAGGCATCGAGATTGAAATGTCTTGTGAGCAAGGCGTATGCGGAACCTGTATGTGCGATGTGATTGAAGGCGAACCTGACCATCGAGATGTTTATTTTACTGATGAAGAAAAAGCCAGCAATGAACAAATATTGGTGTGCTGTTCGCGCTCTAAAACACCGAGACTAGTTTTAGATATCTAATGCTCTCGCGATTTATATGGATGTAAGAGAAGGTTTAGGAGAAAGATGATGAATGTATTACAACAAATAGATGAGTTTACGGTCGATCCGCTACAGTTCCGACGGGCATTAGGAAATTTTGCAACAGGCGTTACCATTATTACCGCACAAAATGCACAAGGTGAGAAAGTCGGTGTAACCGCAAATAGTTTTAACTCGGTATCACTCGATCCCCCACTTATTTTATGGAGCATTGATAAAAAATCTTCAAGTTTTTCAGTATTTGAAGAAGCAACACATTTTGCAGTCAATATTTTATCGGGTACGCAAATTGAGCTGTCTAATAAGTTTTCGAGACGCAATATTGATAAATTTGCAGACACAAACTTTCAACTAGGTGCCGGAAATACACCAATTTTAGAAAATTGTTCAGCAGTGTTTGAGTGCGAACGTTATCAGGTTATTGAAGGTGGTGACCACTGGATTATTGTTGGTAAAGTGGTTCGTTTCCATGACCAAGGCCGAAGCCCGTTGGTATACCATCAAGGTGCATATTCTTGTGTTATGCCGCATCCAAGCCTTCAAGTTAAGCAAACTGAAGAGAACGGCGTAGACCAAACACATTATGGGCACTTATATAATAATGTCTGCTATTTGATGAGTCGTGCTTTTAAAGCGTATCAAACCGACTATATCCCTAAGCAAATGGCTTCTGGTTTTCGTACCAGTGAATCACGTCTTTTACTCGTTTTAGCCAGTGGTACTGCTTCAAGTAAGGAAGATTTACCGCGAGATATTGCTATGCCAATGCAAGAAGTTGAAAGATCGGCTGAAATTCTAAAATTTGAAGGATTATTGGTTGATCACGATAATTTATACGCACTGACCGAGAAAGGTAAACAAACGGCACAATATTTGTTTGATATTGCCGATAGCCACCAAAATGAGGTGTTTAAAAAGTATTCTGAGGAACAAAAGGATATTTTTATTACCATGCTGCGAGATTTTGCAGGAGTAGCATAAGTCCCATTAAGCTGATAAATTGAATTGATTTATCAGCTTCTTCACATCTAGCTGACTATCATCAAAACAATTCCAAGGATAAGGAATTTTTGGCACACAATTTGTTTATCAATAAAACATGATTGCAAATAAGCCAAGACAGTGCACAACCACAAACGCAAAATTTTGAGCGGTTGCACATGTATAGAGAGGTAAGGGATGAACCAATATGTAAGCGATGCATTACTCACATGGACGCACCATATTAAAAGTGTGTGCGGCAATTTTGAAACCGATTTTGACGGAACCCGTAATTTATTCATTGGTGAAGTTCAATGCTTTTTATTGGGTGATACCGAAATTGCTTTTATCAAAAACAATGCAAATAAAATTGTCCGAAAAGCCGATGAAATCGATCGAGTGAATAATCGTTTTTGTTTTTTGATTTTGCAGTATTCGGGAAAAATGCTGCTCGAGTATAAAAATGAAACGCTAAGCCTGAATGAAGGCGATATTGTCTTGGTCGACCCAGTCGAAACAATTTCGATGTATCCGCAAGGCTTGGTGAGTCAGATTTCAGTACACCTGTCGCGTGAAAAATTACTTAAAGAAAATATTAGTACCGAATATTTTGGAAAACTGATTACGCAAAATATGAGTGGTTTTTTACTCAAGAATATTTTGAAAAATATGTCTCCTGAAAATATCAAACTTTGGTATGCAACCGAAGATGGTAACGCTTTTGAAGATGCGCTAATTGCCTTAATCAAACCCACAATTAATTATAAAAATATTAATAGCTCCAATAACCTGATGGAAAAAGCCGAGCGTTATATTATTGAGAACTTAGCAAAACCCGATCTAACCCCTAAATTAATTGCAGAGCATATCGGTGTATCACTACGTCATCTTTACCGTCTATTTCTTCAAGAAAATTTATCTATTAACAAATATATACAGCTCAAACGCCTAGAAAAAGTCAAAGCAGATTTGCTTGATAAAAGAAATAAACAAAGCTCAATTACCCAAGTTGCCTTGAAATGGGGTTTTTGGGATGGCGCTCATTTCTCAAAAATTTTTAAAAAGACTTATGGTATTTCTCCTAAAGAATTTAGAGAGGGTATGTCGGTTTAAAATTTTCATCTCTCAATGTCATTTTTAGACAAATTCGACGTCATTCTTGAACAAGCTAGCCCTATGTAACTGTGTTGAAATTAAATTCATTAGAGCAGGTTAGATAAGCTTAATAACTATAAAACTATTAAGTTGGTCTAACGAATTTCACTCACAGGAAAGTGCATTTTAACTGTCTGATTCAGATAGTTCAGGGATAGATGAAAAGGATGAAACCAATGCGTAAACAACGATTATTGAATGATATACAAAAAATATTGGCACTTAACTTATCAATCGCTGCAAGCTTTTGGGGACTCAATACTCAAGCGTTTGCTCATGGTGGACATGCCGAAATGGTCTCACTTTATCAAAACATGAGTGAGCAAGGCGCTAAAGTTGTCAAAGACGATTTTACCAATACTTATATGATTACCAAAGGCTCTATGGTGGTTCGAGCTAAGCCAAATTCAAATCAGGTTTTAGTGAATGGAAAACCTCTAAAATTAAGCGTCCCACTATTAATTAAAGATAATAAACCTGTGATCGGAAAAGACTTCTTTAATGAAGTATTTCAGTCTGGTTTAGATCAAACTTTTAAAGTTGAAAATACGTTTCATCCGCTCAATAGTTTAAATTCTGACGAAATTAAAAAGACATTTGATGTGATTAACCGCTCAAAATACGCCTATAAAAATATGCGTTTTGCCGAGTTAAAGCTAAAAGAGCCAGAAAAAGCAAAAGTTTGGGATTACTTTATTAATCACAAAGAATATAAAGACGCTCGAATTGCATCTTTCATTTTGTTAAAAGGCAAACAAGCGATTGAAGGTGAAGTTAATCTTAATACTCAGCAAGTCACAAAATGGAATGTACTTAAAGACACTCATGGAATGGTTTTGCTTGATAACTTTGAAACAGTACAGCGTGTGATTGAAGCGAGTAAAGAATATCAGGATGCTTTACGCAAACGTGGTGTAACCGATGTTAAGAAAGTCATTACCAATCCATTAACCGTGGGATATTTCGGTGGTAAAGATGGCTTGGATAAACAACTTAATGTTTTAAAAGTTGTGTCGTATCTAGATACTGGTGATGGTAACTATTGGGCACATCCAATTGAAAACTTGGTGGCTGTGGTTGATTTAGATAAAGAAAAAATTATTAAAATCGAAGAAGGAGCCATGATTCCAGTTCCCATGACGGATCGACCTTATGCCACTAAAAATACCAAACCACCGAAAATCAAACCGTTGAATATTAGTGAACCCGAAGGCAAGAACTTTTCTATTACAGGACAAACAGTACATTGGGGTAATTGGTGTTTCCATGTTGCATTAGATTCACGTGTTGGCCTGCAACTTTCAACCGTGACGTATAAAGATAAAGGTGTAAAACGTAAAGTCATGTATGAAGGTAACCTTGGTGGAATGGTGGTTCCATATGGTGACCCTGACATGGGATGGTACTTTAAGTCTTATCTGGACTCTGGTGAGTACGGAATGGGAACACTCACATCAGCCATTCAACTTGGGACCGATGCACCAGAAAATGCGGTGTTACTTGATGCGGTGATTGCAGACTATAAAGGCCAGCCACAAGTTATTCCAAATGCGATTGCAATTTTTGAGCGCTATGCTGGCCCTGAATATAAACACCAAGAAATATTTGGTGATCAAGATGCAAGTGAAGCACGCCGTGAACTTGTAGTGCGCTGGATTAGTACAGTGGGTAACTACGATTACATGTTTGACTGGGTATTTGCTCAAAATGGCGTGATTGGCATTAATGCGGGTGCTACAGGTATTGAAGCGGTTAAAGGCGTTAAAGCACGAACCATGCATGACAGTACTGCGAAAGAAGACACCAAATATGGCACCTTAATTGACCATAATATTGTGGGTACAACACATCAACATATCTATAACTTCCGCTTAGATATGGATGTAGATGGCGAAAATAATAGTTTCATGCATATGGACCCTGTGGTGAAGACCAATGATCGAGGCGGTGTGCGTACAAGTACAATGCAAATTGACAGTAAAGTTATTACCAATGAGCAGAATGCGGCTGAAAAATTTGATCCGTCTACCATTCGCTTACTCACGAATTTCAACAAGGAAAATAAATTAGGTAATCCGGTTTCTTACCAGCTCATTCCTTTTGCAGGTGGAACACACCCTGTGGCGAAGGGTGCTAATTTTTCTAAAGATGAATGGTTATTTAAACGTTTGAACTTTATGGATAAGCAAATTTGGGTGACTCAGTACAATCCAGACGAACGCTACCCTGAAGGGAAATATTCAAACCGTTCGACTCATGACACAGGTTTAGGTCAGTTCATTGGCAACAATGAAAATATTGAAAATAAAGATCTTGTGGTGTGGATGACAACAGGCACAACCCATGTGGCACGTGCAGAAGAATGGCCAATCATGCCGACAGAGTGGGTGAATACACTGATCAAACCGTGGAACTTTTTTGACAATACGCCGACTTTGAACTTGGGTGAAGAAGAGCAAAACACGCAGCACGACCATCACTAAAGACGTGTATCACGCGAGATGGGTAACGAATTGGTTACCCACTCTTAGCGTCTGGTAGACCATTCACAAAAAAGGAATTTTGTATGAAAACTCTACTTTCTCAAGTTATGAGAGGGACTCTCTTTGTCTCATTTTTTTCAACTGTGCATGCTGGCGAGTTTGAAATTAAACCAACTTTTGAAGCAACTTTTGGGGTCTTTAGTAGCGGTAAAAGCTATAACGGCGAAAACCTAGATGATGAAAGAGTCAATTGGCAAGAAGGTCATCTTAAATATGGTGCTAAAGGACAATACACCTTTAAAAACAATCAGCTCTATGCAAGTTTGAGTGGTATTAGTTCGGCAACATTTGGTGATGGCGACGCAGGCCAAAATAGTAATGGCAAAGAACGTAAAACAGATGTGAATGAATGGATCATTGGTTTTAAAGACGGCACCAATAAAGATGAGTTAACGACCTATGATTTAAGTATTGGTCGGCAAAATATCATGATTGGTGATGGGTTCTTTATTGCGGGTGATGCGTTAAACCTCGGTAAAGTGCCTGCGGATGGCACACTCGATCGGGGCGGTGCATATTATCTAGCAGCTCGTCGAAGCTTTGATTTTACGACTTTGCTTCAATACAAACCGCAAGAGAATACAACGCTAAAGTTGGCTTATTTAAAATCAAACAACAAAGCACAATTTTCACCAGAACTGTTTGTAACTGATTTGATGTATCAACTTAAAGATAAGGGCGTTGGGTTCACTTACTTAAACGTATTAGACCTTAAAGATGCTGAACACGTTTCAGGGCGACAAGATCTCAAAAACTATGCTTTACGTTTTAATTATCAGCCTTTACCAGAGCTACAAGTTAAAACTGAGTTTGTGGTTCAAGACAAAAAAGATAGCCAAGAAAATGCTGGTTACTTAGCACTGAACTATAACTTTTTATCTTCAAAATATACCCCCTCATTAGGCTATCGTTTTAGCCATTTTTCAGACCAATACGACCCTATGTTTTATGGAAATACAGTCGGCTTCGGTACATGGTTTCAGGGCGAAGTTGCCGGAAACTATGCTAGTCCATTCAATAAAAATGCAGATATTCATCAAGTTTCTTACAGTATGAATCTAAAAGAAAACTTTATGTTAGGTGCTTTGGCCTATAAGTTCAAAACAGTTAATGAATCTTTAACTAATGTAGATGGACATGAACTAGATGTGTTTTCGGTTTGGTCTGTTAATAAAAAATTCAATGTTATTCCTTTAGTAGGACTCTATAAACCGAAACACGATATCCATAGTGGCGGTACTCAAAACTACGATGACAAAACTAATGTGTATGCACAGTTAATTCTGCAATACATCTATTAATAGATCCTTTTAAATGAATTGAGAGAAATAAAAATGAGTGAAGTTCAGATTTTACAAAATGTGCAGCAATTTATGGCACGTCAACATGGACATTTTATTGATGGAAAATTAGTTGCTGCCGAGCATTTAGATAAAGTGGATATTGTAAATCCATCGACTGAACAAGTTGTTGCTCAAATTAGTATTGGTAGTCAACAAGATGTCGAAAATGCCGTGAAAAGTGCTGAACATGCTTTTCAAAATGCGTGGGCTGAAACTACGCCGTATGAACGTGGCGTTAAACTAAATAAGTTGGCAGATTTAATTGAGCAACATGGTGAAGAACTTGCACAGCTCGAAACGTTGTCTACAGGAAAACTTATCAATATTTCCCGTCATCTTGAAGTTGCACAATCTGTTATTTTCTTAAGATATTTTGCTGGTTGGGCAACTAAAATTAATGGTCAAACCATGCAACCTTCTATTCCTTCTATGCAAGGTGAGAAATATACAGCCTTTACTTTAAGACAACCAATTGGCGTGGTTGCAGGGATTGTGCCTTGGAATTTTTCACTGATGATTGGTGTATGGAAAATTGGTTCAGCTTTAACAACTGGCTGCACCATTGTGCTTAAACCGAGTGAGTTTGCCAGCTTATCTTTATTACGTTTAGCTGAACTTGCCATTGAAGCAGGTATTCCAGCGGGTGTGATTAATGTAGTAACAGGTAAGGGCGATACAGGACAATATTTAATTGAGTCGCCACTCGTTAAGAAAGTCTCATTTACAGGTTCAGTACCAACAGGCATTGCCATTGGTAAACTCGCGATGAGCAGCGATTTAACCCGTGTTAGTCTAGAGTTGGGCGGTAAAAATGCCATAGCTATCTTAGCCGATGCAAATATTGATGAGATTTTACCGACTTTATTGCAAGCAACTTTTGTACATCAAGGCCAAGTTTGTGCATCCCCAGAGCGTTTTTTTGTACACCGTACAAAATATGATGAACTTGTCGAGAAACTCTCTAAAGCACTCTCTAGTTTCAAAATTGGCTCGGCTATGGATGAGGAAAGTATGTTTGGTCCACTCTCTAATCAGCCACATTTTAATAAAGTGAAACATTATTTAGAGATAGCTAAAGCCAACAACCAGATTATTGCTGGAGGTGAGGCTTTAGATCAGACAGGGTATTTTGTACAGCCGACTTTAATATCCTTTAAAAATACGGATGATCCTTTATTTTCAGAGGAAACTTTTGGTCCAGTAGTTGGGGTAATGTCATTCGAAACTGATGAAGAACTCGTTCAACTGATGAATCAGTCGCGCTTTGGTTTAACCGCTAGTATCTGGACAAATGACTTATCTAAAGCTTTGCGTTTAATTCCTAAGATTGAAGCAGGAACCTTGTGGGTCAATATGCATACGTTCTTAGATCCATCTGTTCCATTTGGCGGGGTAAAAGCTTCAGGAATTGGCAGAGAGTTTTCTGATGCATTTATTGAAGATTACACCGAATTAAAATCGGTTATGATTCGGTATTAATTTAAAGAAGTAAATGCAGATATAAAAAATGGCCTTTATAGGCCATTTTTTGAATCATTAAATTAACCTAATAAAAAATCCTTTAGGATTTTATTAAAAGCTTCGGGCTGTTCTACATTTGAAATATGAGAAGCATCTATTTCTGCAAGTTTTGATTGTGGAATGCGTTGCTGCATAAATTGACCATCTGCAACGGTTGTTACAGGGTCTTGGGTTCCAGCAATCACCAGTACTGGAATTTTAATGTCTTTTAACTGCTCACGGACATCCGCTTTAGCCAAAGCCTCACAACAATTGGCATAACCGATTGCGCTGCCAGCACTTAAGTCGTTACACAGGTTGTTGACAATTGAAGCATGACTTTGGATAAAGGGATCTGTAAACCATCGCGAAGCTGCTGTAGCTGCGATCGGTTGTAAACCTTGCTCACGCACTAATTTTGCACGATCAAGCCATGCCTGTTCTTGCCCAATTTTAGCGGCAGTATTTGCCACAATGACATGACTAAAGCGGTCAGGGTAGTGAATTGCAAGCCATTGCCCAGTTAAACCGCCCATTGAAATACCACAAAAAGCAGCTTTAGTAATATTTAGATGATCAAGTAAACGGACAACATCTTCACCTAATTGCTCTACAGTGTATGGGCCGTCAGGTGTAGATGATGAACCGTGACCACGTGTGTCATAACAGATCACAAAAAATTGATCTTTTAACTCATTAAACTGTTTTTGCCACATACCATAATTGGTGCCCAAAGAATTGGAAAACACCAGAGCAGGGGAAGACGGTTCGCCAAAGGTTTGATAGTTAATTTGTGCATCGGCAGATTGAAAAGATGGCATTTATTTCTCCTTAAAGTGCTTCAACACGTTCAATAATCAATGCGATACCTTGACCTACACCAATACACATTGAACACAAGGCGTAACGGCCATCTGTTTGCTCAAGCTGGTTTAGGGCTGTAGTGACTAAGCGTGCACCTGATGCACCAAGTGGATGACCCAAAGCAATTGCACCACCGTTTGGATTTACCTTGTCAGAATCATCTGGTAAACCTAAATCACGAGTAACTGCCAAAGCCTGTGCAGCAAAGGCTTCATTCAGCTCAATCACATCCATCTGCTCTAAAGTCAGGTTGGCTTGTTTAAGTAATTTTTTAATGGCTGGTGCCGGAGCAAAACCCATAATGCGTGGTTCTACACCTACTGCTGTTGAAGCAACGATCTTGGCACGCGGTTTTAAGTTGTAAGCTTGAACTGCCTCATCAGAAGCGATCAGCAGAGCTGCTGCACCATCGTTAATGCCTGAAGCATTGCCCGCAGTCACAGAACCATCTGCTTTGACAACAGGTTTAAGTTTGCTTAAAGCTTCTAGCGTGGTTGATGCACGCGGATGTTCATCGGTATCAATCACAACAGCATCGCCCTTACGCTGAGGGATTTCAACTGCCACGATTTCTTTAGAAAAAAAGCCTTTGGCTTGCGCGCTTGCGGTGCGTTGTTGGCTCACCAAGGCAAACTGATCCTGATCTGCACGATTAACGTTGAACTGTTCAGCGACGTTTTCGGCAGTCTGGGGCATGGTGTCTACACCATACAATTCTTTAAGTTTAGGATTAATGAAACGCCAACCCATGGTGGTATCTTCAATCTTCTGGCTACGGCCAAAAGCACTGTCGGACTTACCCATCACATAGGGTGCGCGGCTCATGCTTTCTACACCACCTGCAATCACCAAGTTTGCTTCACCGGCTTTAATGGCACGGGCAGCAATGGCAATTGCATCGAGTGAAGAACCACACAAACGGTTAATGGTGGTTGCTGGTACTTGATACGGTAAACCTGCAAGCAGTGCTGACATACGGCCCACGTTACGGTTGTCTTCACCGGCTTGGTTAGCACAGCCATAGATCACATCATCGACCTGTTCCCAATCTACATTCGGGTTACGCTGGATTAAAGCTTTAATCGGTACAGCGCCAAGGTCATCGGCACGGACAGGAGCAAGACCACCGGCATAACGGCCGAATGGAGTACGGATGGCATCGATGATATAAGCGTTTTTCATTCTAACTTTTGTCCTTTACTTCAGGCCTTTTTAGCCATTCTCCGTAAGTATTTCGTGGTGGCGACATGGATGTCGCCGTGTTGCTCAGCACAACAGGGAGGTTGTGTCTGAGTAACAAAGGTTTTTGGTTACTTTTTTAAAAAAGTGACACGAATTAGCTGGTGGCATCTGGCTTAAACAGATAAGACCCTGTTGTGATGATTTATAAGTTTTCATATCAACGAATAGCATCACGGCTGTAATCTACTGTGATATCCGTAAGTCTGTTGCATAAGCGATACCTTACTTTTGAAAGGTCAAAAGTAACAAAAACCTTTGTTGAACAGAGGAGGCTTCCTTGCCTCCCTGTCCAACGGGCGACATCCATGTCGCCTGTCACCATAGTGAATACTGTGTAATAGTTTTTGGCTATGCAAACCTTACCCTTGAGTGGCATCAATCAAAGTTGCACCAGTTAAAGCCTGTAACTCATCAAAGCTAAGACCTTCCACTTTCTCAATCACCTTTAAACCATCTTTGGTCACATCAATCACACACAGGTCGGTGTAAATACGGTCAACGCAGTGTTTACCCGTAACTGGATAGCTCAGCTCAGCCACAATCTTTGGCTCACCTTGCTTGGTCACATGGTCAGTAGTGATAAATACTTTTTTAGCACCTACAGCTAAATCCATCGCACCACCTACCGCAGGAATTGCATCCGGTGCACCTGTGTGCCAGTTGGCCAAGTCACCATTTGCTGCCACCTGAAAGGCGCCAAGCACGGCAATATCAAGGTGACCACCACGCATCATGGCAAATGAGTCGCCATGGTGGAAAAAGCTGCCGCCTTCAAGCATGGTCACAAACTCTTTACCCGCATTAATGAGTTCAGGGTCTTCTTCACCTGCCGCTGGCGGTGGACCAAAAGCCAACAAACCATTTTCAGAATGAAGAAAAATATCTTTGTCGTTAGGTAAGTAGCTTGCAATCTTGGTTGGTAAACCAATACCCAAGTTCACATAGGCACCATCTGGAATATCTTGTGCCACACGTTTTGCAATCTGGTCACGGCTGAGTTTCTGGTAGCTCATGTTATTTCTCCTTATTGCTTATTGTGCGGGCGCTACTTGTACAACATGCTGTACAAAAATACCTGGGGTGATGATATGTTCTGGATCTAAGCCACCGAGTTCAACCACTTCAGACACCTGAACAATCGTGACATCCGCAGCCATCGCCATAATCGGGCCAAAGTTACGTGCAGATTTACGGTAAACCAGATTGCCCCAGCGGTCGCCCTTGTAAGCCTTAATTAAGGCAAAGTCAGCCTTAATCGGATATTCAAGTACGTAATCTTTCCCATCAATCTCACGGGTTTCTTTGCCTTCAGCTAAAAGTGTTCCAAAACCTGTTGGGGTAAACACAGCACCTAATCCCATACCGGCTGCCTGAATACGACAAGCCAGATTACCTTGTGGTACCACTTCAAGCTCGACCTTTCCGGCACGGTACAGTTCATCAAACACATAAGAGTCTGACTGACGCGGGAAAGAACAGATTACTTTTTTAACCGAACCGGCTTTAAGCAGTTTAGCCAGACCATAATCGCCATTACCGGCGTTATTGCTGACAATTGTTAAATCTTTAATACCCAGTTCAATGAGTCCGTCAATGAGTTCAGCGGGTTGTCCTGCGGTACCAAAACCACCAATCAGAATGGTTGCACCATCTTTAATCTGCGATAGTGCCTCGCTTAGTGAGGACTTACTTTTGTCAATCATGTGAGAAACCTTAGAGCATGAGGTAACGTGATGTATTACTACCGCTAAAAATTTATTTAAATTCTTAAGGGTAGTAATAAATGGAATAAATTTTGTGAGTCAAAAGCGAACTTTCAACTCACATATACTTTCAATTAAGCGCTAGCACGACGACGTTCAACTTCAGTTGAAGGAGCGGCAGCAGCATCTTTAACAAGTTCGATGTTAAATGTGATGTGTTTGAAAGCGTGATCTAAACCACGGCGTTGGATTTCAGCTGGGTCAGTTACATCAACTGCTGTTGCAACTAAGCCATCACGAGTTGCGAAGGCAAAGTCATCCCACAAGTACTCATCACCCTCAATGTTGAATTGAGTTGTAAGCTTGCGGTAACCTGGTGCAGAAACGAAGTAGTGAACGTGAGATGGACGGTTACCATGACGGCCTAACTTGTTAAGAAGGGCCTGAGTTGTACCTTCTGGAGGGCAACCATAACCTACTGGCATTGTGGTTAATGCCACATACTTACCATCAGCATCAGTCAAAATACTACGGCGTAAGTTGAAGTCAGATTGTGACTTATCAAAGAATGAGTAGTTACCCAAACTGTTGGCATGCCATACTTCAACTTTAGCATTTTCAATGATATTGCCATCAGTATCAGTCACAGTACCTTCAATAATTAAGGTATCGATTTTGCCTGTTTCAGTACCATCATCCATACGTGCAAAACCAACCGATTCAGGCGCACCCGCTACGTAAAGTGGGCCTTCGATGGTACGAGGTGTGCCACCTGTAACACCAGCTTTTGCATCCGCTTCATCTGCACGTAAATCAAGATAGTGCTCTAAACCTAAGCCAGCTGCCAAAAGTCCAAGTTCGTTTGCTTGACCAGCATCGGTAAAATATTCCAGACCTTTCCATACTTCTGAAGGTTGGATGTCTAAATCTTCGATGGCTTGAAATAAATCCCCGAGAAGGCGCACTACAATTTGTTGAACACGTGCATCGACTTCGCCTTTTGCAGTGTCGACATTCATTTGTTTTACAAGCGCATCAATTTGTTGACGGTTCATACTAAAGCTCCTTAAGTATGCAATACGGTTTTGGGTGGCAGCGTTGCGGGCATTTTGTTTTGCTAGCGAATAAGTGCCGCCACATTCCTTGTTACCTTCTGAATAATCTGCTTGGTTTTTAAATGGACTTCAGGGATCACATTTAAAAAAATCTTTTGGATTACGAATCATCATCACGAACGGAAGAAGGGTGGCGATTGAGTGCCATCACTTCGATGTTCATGTAAGGATAAAGTGGTAATCCCTGTAAAATGTTGTGCAATTCTTCATTGCTCTCGACATCAAAAATACTGATGTTTGAATACTGGCCTGTAACTCGCCAGATGTGACGCCATTTACCTTGGCGTTGCAAATCTTGCGAATAAGCCTTTTCAACGGCCTTAATTTCATTTGCTTTGTCGGCTGGCATATCAAGTGGAATATGCACATCCATACGTACATGAAATAACATGGGAAACTCCTTATCCTGTTGCCTTAACGACGTAACTTCTCGACTTTATCTTCATCAATTTCAATACCTAAGCCTGGAGCCGTTGGCAAGTGCAATTCAAAGTTTTCGTAGCGTAGCGGTTCTTTCAAAATTTCTTCGGTAAGCAATAATGGACCAAATAATTCAGTACCAAACGCTAATGTTTCAAAGGTTGCAAACGCATGAGCAGAAGCAATGCTACCTACAGGACCTTCAAGCATGGTGCCGCCATAAAGATCGATTCCAGCCAAACCTGCAATCTTGGCAACTTCACATGCTTCGATCAGACCACCTGATTGTTCAATCTTCACCGCAAATACATCTGCACCATGACTTTTTGCAATACGGTACGCACTGTCAGGACCAGTTAAAGCTTCATCAGCCATGATTGCGACATCAAAACGGCGTGTTAAACGAGCAAGCGCTTCAGTATTTTGAATAGCGCAAGGTTGTTCAATTAAATCAATCCCGCCATCTTGGAGTTGCTGAATACCTTGAATACATTCCAGCTCTGACCATGCACGATTTACATCGACACGTACACTAATATCTGCACCTAATGCTTTTTTAATTGCAATCACATGATCAACATCGTGTTGCAAAGGTCGTGCACCGATTTTGAGTTTGAACGTGTTATGACGTTTTAGCTCAATCATTTTGCGAGCTTCAGCAATATCTTTTTCTGTGTCGCCAGACGCGAGCGTCCAAAGTACAGGTAAACTATTACGCAGACGGCCACCTAAAACTTCACTTAATGGCACGCCTAGTCGTTTTGCCTGAATATCAAGTAGGGCGGTCTGAATGGCACATTTCGCGAAACGGTTACCATTAATATTCTTACGAATCAGTTTTAGTGTTTGAGCCACATTTAAATCTTTAACTGATGCGAGTAATGGTGCAAAGTAAGTATCAATATTGGCTTTGACACTTTCAGGACTTTCTTCACCATAGTTCAGTCCACCAATGGTGGTCGCTTCACCCCAACCGACAATACCATCCATGGTCGTAATTTTAACGAGCACTAAAGTCTGAGTGCGCATGGTGGTCACAGACAACTGGTGAGGACGGATAGTTGGAATATCCACAAGTATGGTTTCTATGGTTCTATACATGAAGTTTCAACTATTTCAAACTTGTTTACATACCATAGAAGAATGTAATAGCCTAAAATAGATATAGAACGGTATTTTAAGATACTAAAAAGGTATATTAATGGAATTAAGACATCTACGTTATTTTGTTACCGTTGTGGAAGAACAAAGTCTCACAAAAGCGGCTGAGAAGCTTTTTATTGCCCAGCCACCTCTCACGCGACAAATCAAAAAACTAGAAGAAGAATTGGGTATTGATTTGTTTGTGAAAGGCTCACGTCCATTAAAAGTGACAGAGGCAGGGCTGTTTTTTTACCAACATGCTGTTCAGATTTTAACGCATACGGCTCAAGCTGCTTCGATGGCTAAAAAAATGAAGTTAGTCGAGAACGTCGTTAAAGTAGGTTATGTGAGTTCGCTTCTTTATGGGCGATTACCGCAGGTCATTTATCTATTTAGACAAAAAAACCCTGATATTCATGTCGAGCTTATTGAATGTGGTACACGAGATCAGGTCGAGGCTTTAAAGTTAGGAAAAATTGATTTAGGTTTTGGCCGATTGCCAATTAGTGATCCTGCCATTAAGAGACTTTTACTTCGAAAAGAAAAATTAAAACTGGCGATTCATAAAAAACATCCTTTAAGTGAGTTGCAAGAGTCAGGAATTTATTTATCTCAAATTATTAATGAGACAATTTTTTCTTATCCAACCACACCTAAGCCGAATTTTTCGACCACTATTCAAGCTTTATTTACCAAATTAGGTCTTGTTCCTGCCAAACTGACTGAAGTCCGCGAAATTCATATGGCACTTGGCTTAGTGGCATCTGGAGAGGGTATTTGTATTATTCCTGAAAGCGCCTGTGACATTGGAATGAAGAATTTAACTTATTTAAATATCTTGGACTTAGAAGCTTATAGTCCTATTTCTCTATCCATGCGCAACATGGACCAAAGTTCTTATATTCCTAAAATTTTAGATTGTATTGAAGAGATCTATAGCCAAGAAGAAGTGTCGAGAAATCTAAATTTATAACTTTTTAATACGTTTTAAATTGAATTATCATGTTATTTTAAAACTTTAAGATTATAGGTAATATTTAAAAGGAATTATTGAATGAGAAAAATTTTAGGGATAGCTTCTCTCATTATATCTACTGGTGTTGTACATGCTGAACAATTAAATGAACAAGAAAAAATTTCTCCATACAGTGCTAATGTCACCTTCGCAAGTCAATATATATCACGTGGTTTTCAACAAACTTGGGGCAAGCCGGCATTACAAATAGGTTTCGATTATACCAATCCAAATGGATTATTTGTGGGAACTTGGGCATCGAATGTAAGTTCTAACTATCTTAGAGATGCTTCAGTTGAGTGGGATTTTTATACAGGTTATATCAAAACTTTCGATAAGTTTTCGGCCGGAATGACGGTTTTTTATTACTACTATCCGGGAGCTGAAAGCACGCCTGAAACGGGGAGTACCAGTTATAACTATGGCGAAATTGTACCTCAAATTGGTTATGGACCTTTGACATTTAAATATTATATTACCTATACCCCAGATTATGCAGGCTATAACTCCGATACGATGGGTGGCCCAGCAGGTAAACGTTCACGAGGAACAACTTATTTAGATCTAACTTTTACTCAGCCTATCAATGAGACTTGGATTTTTGGTGCTCATTATGGCTATGAAAGAATTAAAAATTTCTCGGAAGCTAATTTTCAGGATATGAAAGTCGAGCTGATTAAAGATTTAGGTGATGGCTGGACTACTAGTTTAGCCTATACCAAAGCTTGGGATAAAGATGGGTTCTATAAGAAGTATAGTAATGGTGAACCCGATGCACCCATTTCAAACCCGATTGATTCGACATTTACTGTCTCAGTTAAAAAAGTGTTCTAATTTATAAATAAAAAAGCCTGATAGCTTTATTTTGAATTATCAGGCTTTAAGTAATGAATATATAAAAATTATTTTTTAATTAAATCGTAAGCCATTTTGGTGTCGTCCAGCTGAACAAGTGAAGCATGGCGAGCAGAAAGCGGATCTTTATTTTCAATTGCGGTTAAAATCGCTTTATGTCTAGGTAACGAATGGCCTTGTAAATTTGGGCGTAGACTGGTGACTTGAATTGATTGTTGTAAAGGTAAAACTAGCATTTTCGACATATAAGCCAGCAAATCATTATGGGTTGCTTTAGCAATTGCTAAGTGAAATTGAATATCTGGCTCTATAAATTCTTCAACTGTTGTCGCTTTTTCCATCCCATCATAGGCATGTTTAATGCGTTCAATATCTTCTTCGTTTGCCGTACTTGCCGCAATATAAGCAAGCTCAGGTTCCAAAACGCGTCGTACGGTAGAAAGGGTTTTAAAAAACTCATGTTCAGGCGTCGTTTGAATCAACCAAAACAATACATCCGGATCGAGCAAATGCCATTCTTCTTTAGGCCTTACTACAGTTCCAATTTTTGGTCTTGAGTAAGTTAAGCCTTTAGCGTTTAAAACACGAATTGCTTCGCGAAAGACAGGGCGGCTGACTTTATATTCCTCACATAAATCAACTTCACTCGGGAGCTTTTCATTTTCCGAGATTTCTCCAGAAACAATTTTTAATCCCAATTGTTGAACAATTAATGCATGTTGGCTTTTGCTTGGAATAGGATTTTTATAGTCAGCTTTACTCATATTTTACTATTACGACACGTTGAATATCCTATGGTATAGATGACCTTGTCTTTTAACAAGATCATCTTTTTCAAGAACAAATATTAATGAGAATGACGCGGAACTTCAGAGCCACGGCAGCCGACCAAGAAATCAAAATCACAACCTTCGTCTGCTTGTAAAACGTGTTCTACATAGAGTTTACGGTAGCCGCCAATAAAACTTGGTGGAGCTGGAGGTGCTAAGGTTTCAAGACGTTGCTTAAGTTCTTCATCACTGACTTCTAAGTGAAGTTTCCCTTCATAAGCATCAAGTTCGATAAAGTCACCATTTTGAACTACGGCTAAAGGCCCACCAGCCATAGCTTCAGGGGCAACATGTAACACTACCGTGCCATAAGCTGTACCGCTCATACGTGCATCGGAAATACGAACCATGTCGGTAATGCCTTTGGCTAAAATTTTTGGAGGTAGTCCCATATTTCCAACCTCAGCCATGCCCGGGTAGCCTTTAGGACCAGCATTTTTCATGACTAAAATACAAGTTTCATCGACATCTAGATCTGGATCATTAATGCGGGTTTTATAATCATCAAAGTTTTCAAATACGACTGCACGACCACGATGTTTCATTAGTTCTGGTGTTGCAGCAGACGGTTTAAGCACTGCACCTTTAGGGGCTAAATTACCGCGTAAAATGCACATGCCGCCATCGTGGCGAATTGGGTTGTCTATTTTTCGAATCACTTCATCGTTATAAATAGGTGACTGCTGGCAATTTTCCCAAATGCCTTGACCATTTACGGTTAAAGCTTGTGGATGTGGTAAGAGATTGGCTTCGCCCATACGACGGATTACGGCTGGTAAGCCACCGCTATAATAGAACTCTTCCATGAGAAAACGGCCCGAAGGCTGCAAGTCAACAATAGTTGGCATGCCACGGCCGACACGGTTCCAATCATCAAGTTGTAAATCAACCCCAATACGTCCAGCAATTGCCTTTAAGTGAATCACGGCGTTGGTTGAACCACCAATAGCTGCATTGACTTTAATGGCATTTTCAAAAGCTTCTTTGGTTAAGATTTTAGACAGACGTAAATCTTCATGAACCATATCAACAATACGCATGCCAGAAAGATGAGCTAAGACATAACGGCGAGAATCTACCGCTGGTATAGCCGCATTATGTGGTAAAGAAGTACCTAGAGCTTCTGCCATACACGCCATTGTAGAAGCGGTGCCCATGGTATTACATGTACCAGCCGAGCGTGACATACCAGATTCGGCAGAAAGAAATTCATTTAAATCGATTTTGCCTGCTTTTAACTCTTCATGCATTTGCCAAACGATGGTACCAGCACCAATATCTTTACCTTTGTGCTTACCATTCAGCATTGGCCCACCAGTTACTACAATGGCAGGAATATCACAGCTTGCGGCCCCCATTAATAATGCAGGTGTGGTTTTGTCACAACCTGTTAGCAACACCACACCGTCAATAGGGTTACCTCGGATAGCTTCTTCTACATCCATACTGGCTAAGTTACGGGTAAACATGGCGGTAGGTCGTAAATTCGACTCACCATTTGAAAACACAGGAAACTCAACAGGGTAGCCGCCAGCTTCTAAAATCCCTTTTTTTACATGTTCGGCAATTTTTCGAAAATGGGCATTACATGGTGTGAGTTCAGACCACGTATTACAAATCCCAATAATCGGTTTACCTTGAAACTCATGATCTGGAATTCCTTGGTTCTTCATCCAACTACGATACATAAAGCCATTTTTATCCGTTGTACCAAACCAGGCAGCTGAACGAAGAGCTTGTTTGTTATTCATACAAATTTCCCTATATAGTATTACTATTTAAATTAATTAAACCAAAAATACACCATAAATTTTATTTTTAAAAGGTTTGAAATTTAAATAGTATTACTATATTTTAAATTGAAAGGATAATTTACGAGCAAGATGCTCTATAAGTAAATAATAGGAAATGGAGTCGAACATGGATTTCGAAAAGGATGTAATACGGACGGTCACGTTTAAGCTGATACCTGCATTAGTCATACTATATCTAGTGGCCTACATTGATCGTGCCGCCGTTGGTTTTGCCCATTTGCACATGGGTGCAGATGTCGGAATTGGTGATGCAGCCTATGGTCTAGGAGCAGGTTTATTTTTCATTGGATATTTTCTGTTTGAAGTTCCAAGTAATTTGCTTTTAGACAAATTTGGTGCACGTAAATGGTTTACCCGCATTTTATTGACATGGGGTTTAATCACCATGGCAATGGCGCTCATTGAGGGACCAAAAAGCTTTTATCTCTTACGGTTTTTACTCGGTGTAGCCGAGGCGGGCTTTTTTCCGGGTGTCTTATACCTGATTACTCAGTGGTATCCCGTGCGTCATCGCGGAAAAATTATGGGAATGTTTGTGCTTTCACAACCCATTGCCATGATGATTGCGGGGCCTTTAGCTGGTCTATTACTTGGAATGGATGGCATTGCAAACTTACATGGTTGGCAATGGTTATTTATGGCAGTTGGATTACCTGCGGTTTTATTGGCTTTACCTACCTTTCTTTGGTTACCAGATAATATTGATAAAGTGAAATGGTTAAGCATTGAACAAAAACAATGGCTTAAAAATGAACTTATTAAAGATGAGGCCGAATACGATCAAACTCGACATGCCAATCCACTTCATGCTTTAAAAGACAAACGTGTGCTTTTATTAGCATTGTATTACCTACCAGTGACTTTAAGTATTTACGGTTTAAATCTCTGGTTGCCTTCTATTATCAAGCAGTTTGGAGGCGGTACTGATCTTCAAATTGGGTTCTTATCTAGCATTCCCTACGTTTTTGGAATTATTGGATTATTAATTATTCCACGTAGTACCGATCGTCTAAATGATCGCTATGGACATTTAAGTTTTCTCTACGCACTGGGCGCTTGTGCAATGTTTTTAAGTGCTTGGCTCAATTCTCCAGTCATGCAGTTGGCTGCTTTGGCTGTGGTTGCGTTCTGCCTATTTTCATCAACTGCTGTGTTTTGGACATTACCGGGCCGTTTCCTAACAGGCGCAAGTGCAGCGGCTGGCATTGCCTTAATCAATTCTGTCGGAAATTTAGGTGGCTATGTTGGGCCATTTGGCATCGGACTTTTAAAAGAATACACAGGAAATATGGCTGCAGGCTTGTATTTCTTATCTATCGTCATGCTTTTTGGTCTGATTTTGACTTACATCGTCTATGCCAAGCTCGAACGTCAAAAAACTCAAACAGTGAATATTCAAAAGCCTTTGTAAGGAATAAAACATGCAAATTATTCAATTTGAAAATCGTGCAAATCAACGTGCCGTTGCCAAAGTAGAAGGCAACATGGCATATCCGGTTAAAAATATTCAATCGGTTCGTGATTTAGCACTTTTGACAATCCGCAATAAAGTTTCACTTGAGCAACAAGTTGAGACATTAGGGTTTGAATCAGAGACCTATGATTATTCATCTTTATTAGCAGATTTAAAGGTACTGCCGCCTTTAGACCATCCAGATCCAACACATTGTTTAATTTCCGGCACAGGCTTAACACACTTAGGTTCTGCATCAGCACGCGACAAAATGCATCAGCAAAATTTAAGCGATGACAGCTCAGTGACTGACACTATGCGGATATTTCAATGGGGACTACAAAAGGGTCGTCCACCAGAAGGTCAGGTCGGTGCGCAGCCAGAATGGTTCTATAAAGGTGACGGTTCAATTGTGGTGAGACCGGGAGCGGAATTACCTTTACCTCCATTTGCTGAAGACGGTGGCGAAGAACCTGAAATCGCAGGCCTATATGTGATTGGAGAAGACTTAAAGCCTTACCGAATCGGGTTTGCATTGGGTAATGAATATTCTGACCATGTAATGGAGCATCGTAATTATTTATATCTGGCCCATTCAAAATTACGTTTTTGTAGTTTTGGTCCAGCTTTACGAACAGGCGAATTACCGAAACATTTAGTGGGAACCAGCCGCTTGCGCCGTGATGGACAAATTATTTGGGAAAAAGAGTTTTTGTCGGGTGAGGATAATATGTGCCATAGCTTGGCAAATCTGGAATATCACCACTTTAAGTATCAACAATTCTTAAAAGCAGGGGATGTTCATATCCATTATTTCGGTACAGCGACTCTATCTTTTGCTGATGGTATTCAAGCGCAAGTCAACGATGAGTTTGAAATAGAGATGAAAGAGTTCGGTCTCCCTCTTAAAAACAAACTTGCTCATACACAAGCAGAGCTATCAATCGGTTCAGTTATTACTCTCTAAGGAATATAAAAATGGTCATTGGACACAACTTTATTGGCGGTTCACGTAGTGCACAAAGTACAACTTTATTAAAAAGTGTGAATGCAACAACTGGCGAGGCTTTGCCTTATGAGTTTCACCATGCAACTGAGCAAGAGGTGAATCAAGCCTGTGAAGCTGCAAGTCAAGCGTTTAAGACTTACCGCCATACGTCTCCTGAACAGCGTGCTGTTTTTTTAGAAAATATTGCCGATGAGCTCGATGCCTTGGGCACCGATTTTCTAGAGACTATTTCGCAAGAAACCGCTTTGCCACTTGCACGCTTGCAAGGTGAACGGGGCCGTACCAGTGGGCAAATGCGCCTGTTTGCTAAAGTGTTGCGCCGTGGTGACTTTTTAAGTGCACGTATTGATACAGCTTTGCCTGAGCGCCAGCCTTTACCTCGTCCAGACCTACGCCAGATTAAAATCGGTGTTGGCCCTGTGGCAGTCTTTGGGGCAAGTAACTTTCCACTCGCTTTTTCAACTGCGGGTGGCGATACTGCTTCGGCACTCGCCGCAGGCTGCTCTGTAGTGGTGAAAGCGCATAGTGGTCACATGGCGACAGCAGACTTTGTGGCTCAGGCAATTGAACGTGCCGTAGAAAAATCAAATATGCCTAAAGGTGTATTTAACATGATCTATGGTAATGGTGTGGGTGAACCACTGGTTAAGCATCCTTTAATTCAGGCTGTGGGTTTTACTGGTTCTCTTCGCGGTGGCAGAGCTTTATGTGACATGGCCGCAGCCCGTCCACAACCGATTCCAGTGTTTGCTGAAATGAGCAGTATCAACCCGATGCTGATGCTGCCCGAAGCCTTGAAAAACCGTGGCGATAAAATTGCGCAGGACTTGGCCGACTCAGTTGTTTTAGGCTGTGGTCAGTTCTGTACCAACCCGGGTTTAATTTTAGGTATTAAATCAGCTGAATTTAGCCAGCTCATTAGTAACCTAACCGAAATTATGGGTGGTAAACCTGCACAAACCATGTTGAATGCAGGTACTTTAACCAGCTATGCAGCAGGTCTTGAGCATTTAACCCAGCATCAAGGTATTAAACACTTGGCAGGTCAAACCCAGCAAGGCAATCAGGCACAGCCACAACTATTTAAAGCTGATGTGGAGCTATTACTTGCAGGTGATCAGCTTCTGCAAGAAGAAATCTTTGGGCCAGCGACAGTGGTAATTGAAGTTGAAGATAAAGCCCAACTTCTTCAAGCTTTACAAAGCATGAATGGTCAGCTCACTGCAACTTTAATTGCCGATGAAGCAGACTTAACCGAGTTTGCAGATGTGGTTCCTGTGCTAGAGGAAAAAGCAGGCCGATTACTCATCAATGGCTACCCAACGGGTGTTGAAGTGTGTGATGCGATGGTACACGGCGGACCATACCCAGCGACTTCTGATGCAAGAGGCACCTCTGTTGGAACTTTAGCAATTGACCGTTATTTACGCCCAGTCTGTTACCAAAACTACCCGCAAAGTTTATTGCCGGAAGCCTTAAAAGACAGCAACCCATTGCAGATTTTAAGACTGGTCAATGGTGAGATGACCAAAGAAGCGATCTAATAAAATAAAAAAGAGACCACTAGTTGGTCTCTTTTCATATCCTAAAAATAAATCTATAGCGGAGTAGGCAAATTAAGCACGACTTGAGCATCTTCAATAACATCTAAGCGGAGAATTCTTGAGGCACCTAGCTCATTTAGCAATGTAGTTAAAGGCCCTTCATTTTTCTCGAGTTGAACATTCTTTGGAAAAAGCTTTTGCGCGAAAGAAAGAATGTTGGACTGAACTTCTGTTTGATGCCATTTCCCATCAACAACATGTAACATAGTGGCTTTGTTGATATGTGTTTCAGAAGCGACATGTTTTAAAGTCGGTACTAAGGTTTTCAAGCTTAAATCTAATTTTCCATTAACATCGAAAATTTTCGCTTGAACTTCTTTTGAACTAATGTTGACATCAATTTTAGTCAGCCATTTTGGAAGTTGGTAACCATATACACCACGAACTCTGGCAATTTCCGTATCGACAGGTAAAGCTAAAACATGCGCATAAAAATGACGTTGACGCATCGATTTCATCAACTCTGCAATATGTGGTCCACGAGCATTAGGTTGACGTACAACAATCGCAATCGACACTTCGTTATAAGGGTCGTTATCACAAACTGAATAGGTAAAGAACGTAACAGCGACCAACCCATAACCCGGAAATGGTTGTAATGGAGTTAAAGCCGCAGGAAGTTTTGCCTTAATGAGCTTAATTGGAGCAAGCATTAAAAGCTGTACATTTGCACTACGATAATAAAAGTTAGGTGCCCAGACAGGACCTACACGTGACTCTACAATTTTTTTAGGAATATGGCGGAAAAAATCGATGTTGCCCGCAGCAGGGTCTTGAGCGACTTCGTTTAGATCAGGGTTCATTCTAAAACGGTCGTAATAACCATCTTTGGGTACTTTGACTTTTTGTTGCCCAAACTCAACCTCAGTAAACTGTTGTTTTATATTCATGAGAGTTCACCTTTAATATTTAATGACCGAGTAGCTACTGTTGTCCATATCCAGCATGTTAATTAATAGCCAATGTGGGCACTATAAGATTAAAGCTAGCTTTAAGGTCAAGGCTTTAATTTTGATATGTCAAATCTTTGACATTTAGAAGAAATAAAATAAAAACAATTCAAGATTAAAAAGATACAAAGTTGAGTAGAGTCTTCATATAAATTTTATTCTTAAAATATGATTTAAGATGATTGACCTTAAAGTTAACTTCAAGCTTAGTATAAATATTCAAACTTTTATAACGAATCTATAAACAGTTTTCAGCAGGAGAACAAAGATGGGATATGTAACAACAAAAGACGGTGTAGAAATTTTTTATAAGGACTGGGGACCACGCGATGCCCAAGTTTTATTTTTTCATCATGGTTGGCCTTTAAGTTCAGATGATTGGGATACACAGTTGCTTTTTTTCCTTAAAGAAGGTTTTCGTGTAGTTGCTCATGACAGACGTGGGCATGGGCGTTCAAGTCAAGTGTGGGATGGTCATGATATGGACCACTATGCAGATGATGTCGCAGAAGTGGTTAAACATCTGAACATTAAAAATGCAATTCATATTGGTCACTCAACGGGTGGTGGTGAAGTAGCTCACTACATTGCGCGTCATGGCCAAGAAAACGTTAAAAAGGCTGTGCTTGTCAGCGCAGTACCGCCGCTTATGGTTAAAACTGAAAATAATCCAGAAGGGTTACCAAAAGAAGTTTTTGATGACCTGCAAAATCAAGTTCTTACAAACCGCGCGCAATTTTTCCGTGACCTTCCATCAGGTCCGTTTTATGGTTTTAACCGACCTGATGCGAAGCCATCTGAAGGCATCATTTCTAACTGGTGGCGCCAAGGCATGACAGGCAGTGCAAAAGCACATTACGACGGTATTGTGGCATTCTCACAAACTGACTTTACTGAAGATTTAAAGAAAATCACGGTTCCTGTTTTGGTGTTGCATGGTGACGATGATCAGATCGTGCCTTATAAAACTTCTGGCGTGAAATCTGCTGAGTTACTTCAAAATAGCCAACTCAAAATCTATCCAGGTTTTTCTCATGGCATGTTAACCGTTAACCATGATGTGATTAACGCTGACTTATTGGCATTTATTCGCGAATAATTTAAAGCTTTAAACTTTAAAAAAGAGGCCTAATGAGTGCCTCTTTTTTTATATAAAAAATTAATAAATTCAAAATATTAAATATAGAAATACTAAAAGGTATTGACATTAAAGTTAGCTTTAATCTTAAAGTAAAGCCATATTGAATGAGGTCATTCCAATGAAAGTGTTCGAAAAATTAGTATTTCCAAATGGCTCAAATGTTCCTAACCGTATTGCTAAAGCTGCAATGGAAGAAAACATGGCTGATTTAAACCATGCACCATCAGAAGAATTAATGCGTTTATATCAAGCTTGGGCAAATGGTGGCGTAGGTTTAATCATTACCGGAAATGTAATGGTAGATCGCCGCGCAATGACTGGACCGGGCGGTGTCGTGCTGGAAGATGAAAAGCATCTAGATACTTTCAAAAAATGGGCACAAATTGGCCGTTCAAAAGGCGCTCAGGTTTGGCTTCAAATCAACCATCCTGGTCGTCAAATGCAGTCAAATTTAGGGCAACAAACATGGGCACCTTCTGCTGTTGCTTTAGATTTAGGAAAAATGTCAGATCGTTTTAATATACCAATCGAAATGACTGAATCTATGATTGCAGAGGTGATTCAGCGTTTTGCAAACACTGCGAGGTTAGGTGAAAAAGCAGGATTTACTGGCGTAGAAATTCATGCAGCACATGGTTATTTATTAAGCCAGTTTCTTTCTCCACTGAGTAATAAACGCCAAGATCAATGGGGTGGTTCCTTAGAAAATCGCGCTCGTATCTTAATTGAAATTGTGGATGCAGTTCGTAAAGTGGTTTCACCTGAATTTACTGTGGCGGTAAAACTAAATTCAGCCGATTTCCAGCGTGGCGGGTTTAGTGCTGAAGACGCTCAACAAGTGGTTAAAATGTTAAATGAGCATGCAGTCGATTTGGTAGAGCTTTCAGGCGGTAGTTACGAAGCGCCAGCAATGCAGGGTCAAGCACGTGATGGCCGAACACTTGCCCGTGAAGCTTACTTTTTAGAGTTTGCACAAGAGATTCGTAAAGTTGCCAAAATGCCTGTTATGGTAACAGGTGGCATACGTCGTAAGCAGGTAGCAGAGCAAGTGGTTGAAAGTGGTGTAGATATGGTCGGTATTGCCACAGCACTAGCAATTGAACCTAATTTGCCAAATGCTTGGAAACAAGGCCACAATGTCACACCAGAGCTAAAACCAATTACTTGGAAGAATAAAACACTAGCTTCACTTGCGAATATGGCTGTGGTCAAATTCCAGTTACGTAATTTAAGTTCTGGCAAAAAAACAAAACCAAATGTTTCACCAGCTTGGGCTTTAATTTTGCAACAATCAGCGATGTCATGCCGTACCCGCCAATACAAAAAAGGCATGCGTGACTATACATTTGCTTCTTAATAAGTGAGTTGTGTTATGACAAATCCGAATGATTCAAACTGGATAATTTATGGAGCAAATGGCTACACGGGCGAGTTAATCGCTCGTGAAGCTGTACGCCAAGGTCTAAAACCAACTTTGGCTGGTCGTAACAAAGCCAAGGTTGAAACACTCGCTCAAGAGTTGGGACTCAACTATAAAGCTTTTGGACTTGATAGCGTAGATGCAGTAAGTGAGCAAATCCAAGGCTTTAAATTGGTCATGCACTGCGCAGGACCATTTTCAGCGACCTCGAAACCCATGATGGAAGCTTGTATAAAAGCAGGTGCTCACTATCTCGATATTACTGGTGAAATTGCGGTATTTGAATTAGCGCAGTCACTTAACAGCCAAGCCGAAAAAGCCGATATCGTGCTTTGTCCGGGTGTTGGTTTCGATGTGATACCGACAGACTGTGTGGCAGCTGCCTTGAAAGAAGCACTGCCAGATGCGACTCATTTAGCACTTGGTTTCGACTCAAGAACAGGACTTTCACCGGGTACTGCCAAAACCAGTACAGAAGGTATGGCAGAGGGTGGAAAAATTCGTAAAAACGGAAAAATTACTACAGTTCCATTGGCGCACTACGTCCGAACTATTGATTTTGGGGACGGTAAAAAAAGTGCCATGAGTGTTCCGTGGGGTGACGTATCTACAGCTTTCTATACAACAGGTATTCCAAACATTGAAGTGTTTGTACCCGCATTTCCCAAAATGATTTTTGGTGCGAAAATGATGAACTATTTACGCCCAGTATTAAAAATCAATGCTGTGCAGAAGTTTATTAAGTCGCGTATTGAAAAAACGGTTGTGGGACCAAATGAGGAACTTCGCGCGAAAGTACCTACCTATGTTTGGGGTGAGGCAAGAAATATGCGTGGGGAAATAAAAACTGCCCGTATCCAAACAGAAAATGCGTATAGCCTTACCGTAAATGGCTCTCTGACTGTGGTGAATTATTTACTCAAAAATACCGTTAAAGGCGGTACATATACACCTGCAAAACTAATAGGTTATAAGCTAGTGACCGAGCTGCCGGGTTCTGGTCCGCTGGTCATTACTTAATAAAGCCTTTATTAAAACAGCATGTTTATAAATAGTCCCGAACAAGGAGTCATTCATGTTCGGGTTATTTTTAAATATTTCAAGTAAATACAGCTTTATATAGATGAAAGAAAAACAGCAAACAAAACACTCCATAAGAAATAATTCAAATTGAATATACTAAAAAGCGATAAATATTTTTCATAACAAAGGAATGAGAATAGTGAGAAAACTCATACTATTTCTACATGCATCGCTAGATAGTTTTGTGTAAGGTCCAAATGGGGCAATGGACATAGGCTGGATTGCTTACGACGCCGATTTAGCAAATCATGCCAAAGAAGTTTTGAGTACTGCTGATACTGTGATTTGGGGGCGTGCAACTTACCAAATGATGCATAATTACTGGCCAACCATGCTTTCAAACCCAGAAGCTTCGGAGCACGAACGAAATCATGCTGAGTGGATTGAAAAAACAGAGAAAATCGTTTTTTCTACAACCCTAGATAAAGTTGAATGGAATAACTCTAGACTGGTGAAAGACCATGTCGAAGAAGAAATTAATAAACTTAAACAGAAGCAGGGCAAGGATATGGTAATTCTGGGGAGTCCTCGCTTTGCGCATTATCTGATGCAACTTGGTTTAATTGATGAATACAAAATTACGGTTTCGCCTGTGCTGATTGGTAGTGGCTTGCTACTATTCCAAGGTATTCAAGAAAAGACTAATCTTAAACTTATTGAAAATAAAACGTTTGCTTCAGGTGCAATTGGTCTTAACTATCAAAAGATCGGCTGATTTTTTATAGTATTTATATGAAAAAGACGAATTACAGCCCTATTCTGTAATTCGTCTTTTTAGATTTATTGAATGTTACTTAAACGCTTAACAACTGCCTCGGCAATTTCCTTACTCGACTGTGGGTTTTGTCCCGTAATAATTCTATCGTCCGAAACTACATATGAGGTAAATGGAACAAATGCTTGTTTATATTTTGCTCCACGTTCAATGAGCCCATTTTGTAGTGAAAAAGGAACTTGAGACTTAATACCCGACAGCGTTTCTTCAATATTTGCGAAACCCGTAACGGTTCTATCTGCAATTAAAGGTTTGCCATTTTCATCCTGCAAAGGTAATAAACCACCCACGCCGTGACATACTGCTGAAACGATCCCTCCTTGGCGATAGATCTGTTCACTAATATTTTGTAGAGCTTTATTGGTTGGGAAATCCCACATGGTGCCGTGTCCACCAGTATAGTAAATGGCTTTGTACTGCGAAGGATTAATCATATTTGGAGCTAATGTTGATTTTAACCTTTGCATAAATGCTGGGTCGGCTAAGTGATCTTGTGCCGATTTGTCTAAATAAATAGACTTTAAGCTACGTTCATCCAGAGGAACATGACCGCCTAAAGGACTTACAAAATCCATGTCATAGCCAGCAGCCAAAGCGACATCGTAAAAATGAGTGAGTTCAGTCAGCCAAAGTCCTGTTTTATCCGAACGGAAAGGGTAAGCTGAGTGATTGGTCATCACGACTAAAATTTTTCCCTTTGCTTTGTTAAGGCTTTGAGCTTTATCTGACTCTGCGGCATGAGCCACATTGGCAGTCAAAAAAATAGCAAAAATAATGGTTAACCAACGCTGAAAATCCCAAACTTTAAACATCACAGGCTCCTCATCTATTACCTGTGATCCATCATATGTTTAAAGTGTACTTTAAGGTCAATAGGTCTCTAAGAAATTACGATGTCTTTGCTTTGTCGTAATAGAGGTTCATGAGTCGTTCTGCATTTTCTTCGCAAGTAATTTCATCTGGTTTGTTATTAATAGCTTCAACCATGGTTCGTAAATTTTGCTTACTCACTTTTAGTTTTTGTTCTAAAAGTTCTATTTCCTGAATTTTGGATTCAAGCGTTTGAATGAGTGCATCATGGTCCCAAGTAGCAACTTTTGAAGGCAAAAAGGCTTTAATTTCTGCTAAAGAAAATCCAACTTGTTGGGCTTGCTGAATTAAAGAAAGTTGCTTTAAATCGTTGTCGGTATATTCACGATAGCCATTCGATTTTCTTTTGGCTTTAGGCAAGAGTTTGATTTGCTCGTAGTAACGAATTGTAGGGGTACTTAAACCGCTTAGTTTAGATAACTCGCTAATATTCATAGCCACATACTCTATTGACATTCAAGTTAACTTTAGACTTATAGTCATGTAAAAGCAAGGTTCATAACTTTACTAAGCGCACACTTTCAGTAACAGCTTTCTATGCTTTGATAGATGAAAGAAAGAATTATAAATATGAACAATGAGGTGATGAAATGTCTAAACGTATATTACATGTCGTGACCAATGTTTCACGCTATAAAGATATCGATGAACCAACAGGGCTGTGGCTAGGCGAGCTCACTCATGCCTATGATGAATTTGAAAAGCAAGGTTATGTGCAAGACATTGTCAGTCCAAATGGCGGAAAAACTCCGATTGAACCAAAATCATTAGGAGCTTTGGTTTCTGACAAGTCTGTAAAAGCGAGAGAAGATGATCAAGCTTTTATGACTTTATTAGCCAATACTTTTAAGCCTTCCGATATTAATTGGCAAGATTATGATGTGATTTATTACACAGGCGGTCACGGTGTCATGTGGGATTTTTTAGATAATCCTGAACTGCAAGAAATCACCAAAAATATTTATGAAAAGGGTGGCATTGTTTCGAGTGTTTGCCATGGGTATTGCGGCTTGCTCAATGTACGACTTTCAAATGGCGAACGACTGATAAAAGACAAAAAGTTAACTGGCTTTGCTTGGAGTGAGGAAGTTTTGGCGGGTGTTGCAAAAAAAGTCCCATACAATGCTGAAGAGTTAGCTAAAGAATATGGGGCACATTATGATAAGGCCTTTATTCCATTTGCACCACATGTAGTTCAAGACGGCAATTTAATTACAGGACAGAACCCGTTTTCTGCTAAAAAAACAGCTTTAGCGATAATAGAAGAGTTAGAAAAGTCATAATTTAATGACTCAAAAAAACCTAAAAGCAAAACCAGCAACGGCTTTGCTTTTAGGGTATCTAAATAAGTAGTTGTTGTAGAAAACTAATATTAAGGAACAATCACAAAATCAGGGTTAGCTATTGCAAAAACTGCTTCGCGGTCTGCGGCTGGTGGATAAATCCAGACGGTATTAATTTCTTGTTTAATTTTTTTAGCTTCATCACGCACAAATTGAACCTGGCGATCCCAACCTTCGCTATAAAGTGCGCCCCACGGACCTAAATCAACACACGTCACATACTTCGGTTGACTGTAGGAATGAAGTGGTAAATCAACCAATTCTGCCGCAGCGTTGTAACCCGCTACACGACCTAGACTCATGGCATGTTGGCAAGACATCACGTTAAAGTTACCTAAATCATCGGTTGGAACTTTTACAGTGTCGCCCGTCACAAAAATATTTTTTGCTTCAGGTGCATGTAAATAAGAATCCCCTAAAATACGTCCTAAATTATCTTTTTCACCAGTAATTTGAGAGGTGAGTGGGTTGGCTCGCATGCCCGCAGTCCAGATCACGGTTTTTGTTTGAATTCTTTCGCCATTAGAAAGTGTTACCCCTGATGCATCTAGTGCTGTAACTCGTAGCCCAGCTTTACCTTCCACACCAAGCTCGCTAAGAGCTTCTCGAATAACGGTAGCAGCTTGGTCACCCATCGCCGCGCCAATTTCTGTTGAGGAATCAACTAAAACTACACGGACATTAGTTTCACCTAAAATGCTACGCAGACGTTCAGGCATTTCAGTAACGGTTTCTAACCCAGTAAGACCACCACCTGCAACGACCACCGTATTACGCGCTGCATTTGCAGGTTTACTGGCTAAGTTTTTAAGATGTTGGTCTAGTTTTTCGGCATCTTCTAGAGTGCTTACGCTAAAGCCATATTCGGTAAGACCCGATATAGACGGCATAAACGTCGTACTTCCGGTTGCGAGAATAAAACGGTCATAGCTTAAAGTTTGTTTGTTGCCATCGGTGGTTGAAACGTCAATTGTCTGTTGATTTGAGTCAATTTTATTTACCCAACCTGCCAGAAATTTAACCCCAACCACGCTTAATAACTCTGAAATATCAGGGTTCATGTTTTCAAGCACAGCTTCATAAAGACGAGGACGAATATCAACATTCGGGCTAGGGGAAACCATTAACACTTCAATATTTTGTTCTTGCGACGCTAAGTGAATTGCTCTTTGTGCAGCGAGTGCAGCCCATAAACCAGCAAAGCCAGAACCTGCAATAATAATACGCTTACTCATTTGATTATCCTTTTGATCGATTTTTCGGACAACACATTCCAACTCATCACAAAATTTAGGGTGAGCGAATCCTTTCTCTGATTGTCCGAAAAATCTGAGAAGGCGTTTAAAACGATTAGGGGAGTTTTACATTAGGGCATGAAGCCCTATAAGCTCATTTAGTCTGGTGTATCCCGTGAGATTTTGTTTTTCCGCATTTTTGCTGTTCTTCCTTCGATGCGTTCATTAATCCAGCCATTTACATCACTAAAAAATACGTCGGGTGCATAACGGCCAAAACGGTCAGCAATATCACCAAGTGTATGAGCACCTAAAGCGTCTCGCATGGCTTTTTCGGCCTGTAGCATGACGGCATGCACTGCACACACACCACTGGTTGCCCAATCTGGCGGAGCATGATTAAAGACCGCACATTTACCACGAACTTCTTGACACTCAAAAAGCGGTTTTTCACCTTCGATTGCATTCACGATATCTAAAAAACTGATTTCATGAGCGGATCGAGCGAGTAAATACCCACCACGAACACCTTCTTGAGCAATAACGAGACCTGCCTTTTCAAGTTTAGGAAAAATCTTGGCCATAAAACTTGGAGAGACTCCTTGTAATTCAGCAAGATCCTTACTACTCAAAGGTTTATCTTCATTGTTCACAAGAAAAAGAAGACAGTGAATCGCATACTCGACGCTACTAGTGATATAAGCCATTTAATTTCATAATTGATCAATTACAAACACAGACTAATGTAGTCTGTGTTTTAAGTCAATAATAAAACTAAGATAGAGTTAGTCCTAGTTTTAAATAAATGCTGTCAAAGTTTTGGTTATGAATATATCTAATTGAATAATTTAAATTTTAATAAATAAAAATATTTTATTGATTTCTTTTAATCGTACGGATGTCTAATAGATGTTTAATCAAATAGTTCACAACTTATAAGTAAGATAGAGGAAGGGGCTAGACATTTATCATTTATTTATAGAGTCTTTTAAATTATATTTATGTAGATTGTTTCAATTAAAATATTGTATAGCTTTATCTGAATAAAAATATTTTTTACATAGCACGATGAATGAATAAGAGAGTTGTTTTGAAAACTGAATTTATTATTAGATGTATTTACGCACTTTGTCTTATCGGTGCAGGGTTCAACCATTTACAAACAGTTCTCGTGCACGGTTTGTTTTGGGACTATAACAATGCACCATTATTTACCTGTATTTATTGGACATCTTTGACGTTTATTGATCCACTTGCAGCAATTCTTCTATTTTATAGACCCCGTATCGGCTTAATTCTAACTTTTCTCATTATATTTAGTGATGTCATTCACAACACTTGGATTACATTAAAAGTGGGCCGAGACTTGCTCAACTATATGTATATTTCCCAATTTTTATTTCTGGTTTTTGTTTTGTGCACAATTAAGTTTCCTTGGAAGGCACATAAGACAAGTTAAAATTTTAAGATTGGAGAGCAAAAGCATTCTTTTACTCTCCAAATAATTTCTTCAAACTTACGAACGCCACCAATAATTTTCGACATTTGGTTCATTAAGATTCAAGAGTTCTCCCATTTGCGGTGTACTAATGGCTAAATTATTTTCATGTGCCAAACCAACAATACGTTCAAACGGATCATCCCAAGCATGAAGTGCCAAATCAAAAGTACCGTTGTGTACAGGCAACAAATGACGACCTTTTAAATCGATATGTGCTTGTAAGGTTTGCTCTGGTTGCATGTGAACATCTGGCCATTCAGGGTCGTAAGCGCCCGTTTCTAACATGGTCAAATCAAACGGACCATAACGATGTCCAATCTCTTTAAACCCATCGAAATAGCCTGTGTCACCGCTGAAAAATACACGTAAGTCACTATCAATAATCACCCATGAAGCCCAAAGCGTCGCATTGCTATCGCCCATGCCGCGGCCTGAAAAGTGATGGGCAGGGGTAGCAACCAATTTTAGTCCATCCACATGGGTAGTATCCCACCAATCAAGTTGTTGAACCTTTTCCGCTGGAATTCCCCATTTAATGAGCGTATCACCCACACCAAGCGGTGTTAAGAAATGTTCAACTTTATCGTTAAGTTGCATGACAGCATGATAGTCGAGGTGGTCGTAGTGGTTATGCGACAAAATCACGCCTTTAATCGGCGGTAAGTCTGCGATACTAATCGGTGGTTGGTGGAAACGTTTTGGGCCAATCCACTGAAAAGGTGAAGCACGATCTGAGAAAACAGGGTCGGTTAACCAAAACTCATTTTGCAGTTTTAACAAAATGGTTGAGTGCCCTAAACGAAATAGAGAGCGGTCAGGCGCACTTAAAAGCTGTTCTTTTGACAAACTTAAAACTGGAATCTCTTTATTCGGTACTGTGTCTTTTGGTTTGTTAAATAAAAACTTCCACATAAGTTGAAGTGTTTTACCAAAAGAAGGCTTGTGTTGGTTCGGACGCGTATTTCTAAATTTGCCATTTTGCTGCTGAGATGGCATTAAGGGAGAAGGCAAGTCTGTTGTGTTTGAAATAGTCATCTTGTTTTTCCTTTATTGGAACAAACCTATATATGCAAATAAGAACTTGGGGCTAAGTACTTATTTTAATTTAATTAAATGAGTATTTACTCACTCATTAATTGCTTTAAAAATAAGGACGCCGCGCATCCTTAACTTTTATCTATATTGAAACTGCATGCCAAAACGCTTCAAAGCCAGATTTACGATAACGTTCGGCTTGAGAAGGGTCTTGGGCAATAAAATTAAGAGTAACTTCGGCAAGCGCACCTAAAATCGAAGCAATAAATAACGGTGGATAATCTCTTAATTTGCCATCGTTAATACGTTCTTGAATGTTTTGGGTGAGGTCACAAAAGGTTTGCATACCAATTTGTTTGCTTTGCTCAGTAATTTGTTCCGAGGTCGAAAGCTGCGCCATCACTTTACGCTTAAGGGGAGCTTCTAAACTCCAGTCCAAATAGCTTTGCCAGATATGTGACATTTGTGTTTGTAGGTCAGCATTAGTCGGGTAACTAAGCATCATGACCTGACGCAGTTCGGCCTTTAATGAAAGATATAACTGATTCAGCAGTTCTTCTTTATTACTAAAATAGGTAAATAAAGTACCTTCTGCCACGCCAGCAACTTTTGCAATTTTTGAGGTAGACGCACGTTCGCCAAGCTCTGCTAATGTTTCAATAGCAGCGCTTAAAATTGCATTACGTTTATCTTCACTACGTGGACGAGCCATATATAATTACATTAATTGAGTGATTACTCAATCATACATGAAGATAATGAGAGAGCAATCATATTTTGCATAAAAGCTTAACAATAAGATGAAAAAAATATTACGAGTCAAATTGTAGAACGACTTTCCCTTTTGATCTGCCAGTATTCACATATTGAAGCGCTTCTTTGATTTGAACAAAGCCATAGGTCTGGTCAACCACAGGTTTAATTTTTCTAGCTTCTACCAGTTCAGTAATTTTTGAGAGCTGTTGACCATTGGGCTGCATAAATAAAAATGTATAAGTAATGCCGCGTTTTTTTGCTTTATGTCGAATTGACCAGCTTAACATCGGGATGACACATTTTAGGAACCAGTTCGGATTAATTGCCTCTGCAAAAGCATGGTCAGGTGGCCCTGAAATACTAATAAGACGTCCACCGCGTTTAAGTACATTCAACGATTTTTCTAAGGTTTTTCCACCTTGCGTATCTAAAACCACGTCATAGTCTTTAAGCTCTTGCTCAAAGTCCATTGTTTTATAGTCAATAATGATGTCGGCGCCTAGCTCTTTCACCCAACTACTGTTTTTGCCACTGGTTGTGGTTGCAACTGTAGCGCCAAGAGACTTGGCAAGTTGAATTGCAATTGAACCTACACCACCTGAGCCTGCATGAATAAGCACTTTTTGACCAGCTTTAACTTTTGCAATTTCAACCAGCGCTTGCCATGAAGTTAAGGCAACTAAAGGTAGAGCCGCTGCCTGTTCCATCGAAATATTTTGCGGTTTAAGCGCCAGTGAAGACTCTTGAACGACCGTATAGTCTGCAAAAGCACCATTCAGATCGGTCTTGGCATAGACTTCATCTCCAACTTTAAACTGAGAAACCTTCGAGCCTACTTCTACGACTGTACCTGCAAAATCATTGCCTAAGATGAAAGGAAATGGGACGGGCAGAATTGCCTTAAAATCACCATCTAAAACTCGTATGTCGAGAGGGTTAATACTGGCTGCATGAACTTTAACAAGTACCGCATTTTCTGACAAAGATGGTTTAGGCTGTTCATCGACCTGCACATCACTAATATTGCCGTAGCGGGTTATATAAGCTGCTTTCATTTGAAACCTCTATTCTTTTTAAAATTTTTTAATGTTTTAGTTTTGATTCTGCACTACACTTTCATGCTTTGCTGAACTAGCTTGTCAAAGACTTTGACAGGAGCAAAGCGACGAAGAGCTTTTAAGTTTCTTGCAGTTTTACCTGCTGTATAGCGAGGTAAAACATGTTGACTCTCAATGACATTTAAAATGGTATGGGCAACCACACTTGGGTCATCTGACTTATTTATAGAGCTAATCATTTGTCGATGTAACTTTTCACGCGTTTGATCGTAAAAAGAAACTTTATTGTCTGCTTCAAGTAAGTTTACTCCTAAAGATGTATTGGTATAAGCAGGTTCAATTAGAGACACACGAATTCCTTGTGATCTTAGCTCGTGGTCTAAAGATTCAGAATAACCTTCAAGTGCATGTTTAGACGCAGAATAAAGAGCGCCAAAAGGCATAGGTACAAGTCCAAGAATTGAACTGATATTTAAAATAAGCCCTGAGTTTTTCTGACGCATGTGCGGAATAACTATGCGAGTCATTCGAACTGCACCAAAAAAGTTAGTATCAAAAATAGCTTGTGCTTGTTGCATTGAGCTTTCTTCAGCGCCGGCAGGTGAAATTGCAAACCCAGCATTGTTAATTAAGACATCAATTCGGCCTTCACTTGCTATTACTTTTTCAATGGCTTGAGTGACTGAGTCATCTTGATTTACATCTAACTCAATCAGATGAAATTTATAGTTTGATGATTTTTTTGCTTGTCGGCTTGTGCCATAAACAATAAATCCTGCCTCATGTAAAAGGTCTGCGGTTGCTAACCCAATACCCGAAGACGCACCTGTAATGAGAACTACTTTGCTGGTCATATCATGTTCCTTACTTAAATTTTGTCGCCTGAACCAAATCAATTTCGGCTTGATTTTTTCATCATAATCTAAAAATAAAATAGTTACTACTAAAAAGATAGTGACAATATATTTTTGCCTGTGTATAGTGAGTATTAAATCGATACTTACTCTGTTTTTTATCTTTTCTCCCTTTGAAAGATCACTCATAAAAAACAGATAAATCAGATCAATGAATTAAATTTGAGGATCAGAGAAATGAAGTTTTTATTAAATACAGTGGCTATGAGTTTGACGGCGTTATCTGTTTTTAGCGCTCCCTTAACTCAGGCAGAGGTTGTGCCATCGGTTTCTTTTAATGAACCGTCAATTCAGGCACATAAAGTGTCATCAATTGCCGTTAGCAACCTGCAAGCAGGGCAAAACGCCGAGCAAGATACAAATTGGAAGAATGTACCAACTCAATTTATTCGTGCAGGTGACATTAACTTCGCTTACCGAGAATATGGTCAACAAAACGGTGGAACGCCTGTCATTTTCTTAAATCATTTAGCGGCTGTTCTAGATAACTGGGACCCACGAATTATTGATGGAATTGCGGCTAAACATCATGTTGTGGTGTTTGATAATCGTGGTGTTGGTGCTTCTACAGGTAAACCAGCCCAGTCGATTGAGCAAATGGCAGACGATGCGATTGCATTCATTCAAGCAAAAGGCTTTAAGCAAGTTGATTTATTTGGCTTCTCGATGGGCGGCATGATTTCACAAGAGATTGTTTTGAAGCAGCCAAATTTAGTTCGAAAAATGATTTTGTCGGGAACTGGCCCTGCGGGTGGTACAGGCATTAGTACGGTTGGACGAATTTCTAATTGGGATTTAGTTCGTGGAATGGCTACCGGCCAAGACCCTAAAGTTTATCTTTTCTTTACGCGTACAGAAAATGGTAAAGCTGCCGCTAAACAGTTTATTCAACGTATTAACGAACGTACCGAAAATCGCGATAAAGAAATCACCATTTCTGCCTACCGTGCCCAGCTTAAAGCACTCAAAAAATGGGGAAGTAAGAAACCTTCCGACCTTTCTGTGATTCAACAACCTGTGTTAGTTGCTAATGGTGATCATGACCGAATGGTCCCAACTGTGAACACCTATGATTTGGCAAAACGTTTGCCGAATAGCGCTCTCGTTATTTACCCAGATGCTGGTCATGGTGGAATTTTTCAATTCAATGAAGATTTTGTAAAACAATCACTTACATTCTTAGCGAAATAAGAACTTAAATTTAGGACAATGACGATGACAACAATTACACATCAAACAGCCGAGACCCAATTCATTGAAGTAGATGGAGCAAAATTTGCCTATCGTCGATGGGGTAACTCAAATACAGGGCAGCCACCGCTATTTTTTCTTCAGCACTTTCGAGGCGGTTTAGACAATTGGGACCCAATCATTACCAATGGTTTGGCACAAGGGCGTGAAGTCATTTTGTTTAATGGTCGAGGCATTGCTTCATCTACAGGTCAGCCTCGTACTCGTATTGAAGATATGGCAGATGATGCAGCCGCAGTCATTCGTGCATTGGGCCTAAAACAAGTTGATTTATTAGGCTTTTCACTCGGTGGCTTTCAGGCACAAGATTTAGTACGCCGTCATCCTGAACTTGTAAGAAGACTTATGCTTTTAGGTACAGGACCACGAGGTGGTAAACCACGTGGTGACGACGCCGAAGTGGCGACATTGGTATTGAAACATGCCACAACTGCTGTGCCATCTGAAGAAGACTTTCTCTTTTTATTTTTTGGCCGATCTGAAGCTGCTATTCAAGCGGGCCGTGACTTTTGGCAACGTCGACATGAACGCAAAGATCAAGATACCCCAAGCTCAGTTGAAGTCATGCAGGCACAGATAGAAGCCAATATGCATTTCTTACCTAAACTTGATGAACAAGATCCATTTGCGCATTTACGTGAGATTAAACAACCTACTTTCATTTTAAATGGTGTCGATGATGTGATGATTCCGACCATCAACGCCTATCACATGGCACTTAACATTCCAAACGCGCAGCTATTTATCTATCCAGATGCAGGACATGGCGCTCAATTTCAATACCCTGAACGCTTTGTAAAGCATGCAAGCCAGTTTTTAGATGAATAAATGCATGAGTTCGAGCTAATCAATTTGATGAATCAAGAAGGCAAAAATCATGAAATTTAAATTGTTGCTGTGGATGCTCACTAAGCTCATGCAGCGTGCGGTAAAAAAGAATCCGAAATGTGCAGCGTTTGTGAATGATAAAAATGTCACCTTTCAGATTCAGACGGCAAGTGGTGAAGGGCGATATTTTGAAGTCAAAAATGGCAAGATTATCTCGTACTCAGGGCTAACCAAGTCGCCAAGTTTTATCTTTACATTTAAGACTGCGAGTAAAGGATTCGCCGTATTGTCTGCTAAAGACAGCGTGAATACGTTTTTAACTGCACTAAAAACACAAGACCTCGTCATTAGTGGAAATTTTGTAGATGTAATGTGGTTTCAAAGTTTAGTGGACTTTATTCAACCTCATTCAAAATCATCTTTAACTGTGTGAGATAAGACCATGGCTCAACCGCAATTAAAAACTAATCTCTTAAATCAGCCATTAATGTTACCCAATGGCTTTAGCATTCCAAACCGACTAGCGAAGGCTTCAACCAGCGAAACCTTAGCCACCTATTCAAATAATCCAACTGAAAAACATGTGCGGTTATATCAGCGCTGGGCTGCATCAGGAATTGGGATGATCATTAGTGGCAACATTATGATTGACCGACGTGCCTTGGGTGAGGCGGGTAATGTGGTTGTTGAAGATGAACGTGATTTTGCGATTTTACAAAAATGGGCAAAATCGGTGACCGAGCAAGGTTCTCAGTTGTGGGCACAGTTAAATCACCCAGGGAAACAGTCAACCAAAGGGTTAAATGTCCGTACTATTTCTGCATCGGCAGTGCCGTTTGGGCCAGAAATGCAATCTTTATTTGCGACGCCTGATGAAGCTACACAAGCAGAGATTATAGATATTATTCAGCGTTTTGGTCGTAGCGCAGCGATCTGTAAAAAGGCTGGATTTAGTGGCGTTGAGATTCATGCTGCACATGGTTATCTGATTAATCAGTTCTTGTCGCCCTTACATAATTTAAGAAATGATGAATGGGGTGGTACACCTGAAAAACGCCGTCGTTTCTTAATGGAAGTTTATGCAGAAATCCGCAAACAAGTCGGTAAAGAGTTTCCGATTGCGATTAAGCTTAATTCGGCAGACTTTCAAAAAGGCGGTTTTACCGAACAAGACTCGTTAGAAACCATTCAGGCTTTAGCAGATGCAGGCATTGACCTTATAGAAATATCAGGCGGCACCTATGAATCAGGTGTAGCCAAAGCGCCACAAAAAGCATCGACCATTGCCCGTGAAGCTTTCTTTATTGATTTCGCAGAAAAAGTTAGAAAACTTGTAAAAACACCGTTAATGGTTACAGGTGGTTTTCGAACCGTAGAGGGCATGAATCAAGCTTTGCAGTCTCAAGCGTGTGATGTTATTGGGATTGCGAGAATTATGGCGATTGAACCTGATGTACCCAAACTTTTACTAGCTGGCAAAAATGGTCTTCAGTCGGTGCATCCAATCAAAACAGGCATTAAGAAGGTCGATAGTCTGGGGATTATGGAAGTACTTTGGTACACCCAACAACTAAAACGTATGGGGAAAGGTAAAGAGCCAAAACCGCATGAAAGTGGTTTATGGGCATTTATTAAATCGATTTTACGCAGTGGTTGGGGAACATATGCAACCCGACGGGCACGGGCAAAATAATCTGTTTACTTTATATGAGCCCAATAAAAAGCACTCCAATTGAGTGCTTTTTTAATTAAAATCTTATTCGGTTTTTTGGCGAATAGGGCGCGTACCAATTTCGGCACCAGTGATTTGATCAATCACAATTGGCTTAATTTCAGTGCCTTGTTCTGCATCAAGAAAAGTCACCATTTTTTCGGGTTGTTCAAAGGGTTTATGTTTTCTGCCCCATGCACCAATCACAAATAAAGCTGGTAAAAAATCTTTACCTGCTTCAGTTAATAGGTACTCTTCACGCGGCGGATGTTCAGAATATTGTCTTTTTTCGAGTAAACCTTCCTCTACTAAAACAGACAAACGTTTAGTTAGCATGGTTGGTGCAATACCTAAACTTTTACGGAACTGATCAAAACGTGTAAAACCCGCATGAGCATCACGTAAAATCAACATACTCCACGCATCGCCTAGAACAGAAAGACTTCTAGCGATTGGGCAGACTTCAAGATTGCTATTTTTACTCATATCGAATTTATAAACCCAATAGTAACTACTAAAATAATACTAACACAATTCCACTAAATAAGCCATTACACTCGTAATGCCGATTGATAAGTTTTAGTTAAAAAAACTGTGTACTTCAATGTAAATTTAATCCTGCCAATAAGGTGTTTCACCATAGACTTCAGCAAAATAATCAATAATTACCCGAATATTTAAAGGCGGATGACGCACATTCGGATAAATTGCGGCGATGTGTTGAGGCTGCGATTTAATAGAGGATTCATATTGCGGTAAAATTTTGATTAATTTACCATTCTTTAAAGCCTCACCAATTAACCAGTCTGGAAATAAAACAATTCCCATCCCATGGAGTGCAGCCATCAGTAAGCTTTCAGCATTATTTGAAGCAAGTAAGGGCACAATTGGATAATGTATCCATTCCTCATTGGGTTTTCTCACTAACCAACGGTTAGGACCTTCAAATCCTTTATAGACTAAGCATTTATGGTCATTGAGTTGTTTAGGATGATCAAGCGCGCCATATTTAGCAATGTAGCTAGGCGAGGCCGCCAAATGATATTTTTGTGTGCCGAAAATACGTGCATGAAACGATGAATCTGTCAGGGTTCCAATACGAAAAATTAAATCGGTACTATCCCGAAGAGGGTCTATAAATTCGTCTGTCTGAATGAGTTCTATTAAAAGCCTTGGATAACGTTCTGATAAACCCGCTAACCAAGGGGCAATATGCCGTTGACCAAAAAATACGGGTGCATTAATTCGAACCAGTCCAGAGGGTTCTATGGTTTTATCTTGCAATGCCTTTTGAGCTTCATCAAATTGCTCTGTAATTCTTTTGGCATATTCAAAAAATAATTTGCCCGATTCGGTCGGAGTGATTGCTCGTGTATTTCGATAGAAAAGTTGTTGCCCCAACGCATCTTCTAACTGTTGAATGGTTCGAGAAATCAACGATGCCGACACATCTTCTTTTCTCGCCACCAAAGAGAAATTTTGAGCATTATATACACTGATAAAAAAGCGAAGGGTACGAATATTAATCGAATTGGTTAAATTCATCTGTGCAATTTCTGCAAAAGTGATTCATAAATTATGCTGTTTTTATAATGAATTGACTACTCTAAGATTCGTTGTCTAAATAAAATGAGGCAATGTTTTATGCAAATTCTATTACTGTTCCTTACCATTTTGGGTGGAATGGGGCTATCCGTAGAAGCTGGGCTTTTAGGGCCATTAGGTACAGAAGTTGGGGAGTTGTGGGCCACTTTTAGTATTTTTGGCGTAGGGGCCGCACTTACTTTTTTATTGATGTTATTTTTTAGCCCACGTAACAGTCCTTCATTTTTTACCCTTCCATCTTGGCAGTTATTGGGAGGCGTCATTGGTCCGATCTACGTCATTATTCTCACTATTACCGCACCGATTATTGGCATTGCCATGACTATGATTGGGATTTTGGCGGGTCAAGTTTTTAAGAGTCTTATTATTGATCACTATGGACTACTCGGAACTCCGCATAGAAAAGTAGATCGTAAACGTGTGCTTGCGCTTGTTTTTATTGTGGTTGCACTTTCATTAGTTGCAAAAGCATAAGAGGGTAATATGACAATATTCATGATTTTATTGGCAGTCATCGGTGGTGCTCTTTTAAGTGTTCAAGCTGCAATTAATGGTCAGCTCGGCAGTAAAGTAGGCGTATTTCGTAGTGCATTCTTGACGTTTTCGGTCGGTGCTTTAATTACAGCATTGCTTATTTTTTATTTTGAGCCAAAACAAACTTTAACCCTGCTAGACGTACCTAAATGGCAATTGCTTGGCGCAATGTGTGGCGTTCCCTATATTGTGATTATGATCTTAGCTGTGCAAAGAATAGGGGCGGCTGTTGCTACGGTTGCGGTGATATTTGGACAACTCTTAATGAGTATGTTGATTGATAATTTTGGTTGGTTTGGCAATGAAATTTTACCATTTTCAGCTTATCGATTAGGCGCACTCATCTGTTTAGCAATTGCCCTTTATTTTATCTATTCGAGTAGTAAAACGACTCAAGCAAAACCTAATAGTTAACATATATAAAGTAGGAGAGTTTTATTAAGATAATATTTAAGATATTCCTTAAATGTGTAATTTAATGAAAAACAATAATTAATTAAATATTATCTAGCCAATTTCGCATTGACACCTTAATTTTTGAAGATTACCATTTGCGGGCTGGCCTACATTGCCAGACGGTTTTGACGGACCGTTATTTGAACCACATCAGGATTATTTCTTCTGAGGAATAGTTTTGTGTGCACACCTCGTTCCCTCCCGTAGCGGTAGGACGGGAGTGGGACACTCTCGAGTGTGCTGGAGTTCAAACCAGTCCGTCAACCTGCTTCCGTTCTGCCACCATAATTTATAATGCTTTGGCAGAACTCCCAATAGAAGGAGTTGGCTATGCACATTTATAAATTATTGGCAGTCACTGTCAAAATCAAAATCTATCTCGACACAACTTAAATCACTTTAAAGCAGCTCGATCGCCGTAAGGTTTTCAGGCTTTAAATCATTACGTCTAAAACTTAGCAACAATAAAACTTGAGATGTGCCAAGCACAGTCTTTACGGCTTTGCTGTGCCTTTTTTTCTCCCAGAGAAGGCACAGGCTTTTTTATCTCTTTTGAAACAACAAGAATTTATAAAGGTAAAACTATGCCAACTTTAGAAACATCTTCCAAAAAATTACAGGTTATTCATACTGCAATAGAGCTGTTTAATAACTATGGATTTCACAATGCGGGCGTGGATTTAATTGCCAAAAAATCCAGAATTCCTAAAGCCACTTTTTACAACTATTTTCATTCAAAAGAGCGTCTTGTTGAAAGGTGCATCTCTTTTCAAAAAAGCCGATTGAAAGAAGAAATGCTAGCAATTATTTACCCAAGCCGTTACAGAACCTCAAGCGATAAACTCAAAGAGATTATTGTTTTACATGTCAATTTTAATAGTCTGTACTATCTATTGCTGAAAGCCATTTTTGAAATTAAACAGATTTACCCGCAGGCCTACCGTATGGCAATTGAGTATAGAAAATGGCTGCTTCACGAGATTTTTGATCTGGTTTTTAGTTTAGAAAACTGCCCGCTAAAGCCTGATGCCAATATGGTTTTAAACTTAATTGATGGCTTGATGTTTCAGATTTTAAGCTCCAACAGTTTGGATGATCGGGATGTGGTGGTGGAGAGGTTTTTGGGAGGGAAATAAAATAAGTAATTCCATAAAGATAAATTATAGTTTATAAAGCTAATTTTAAAGTAAAGTTAAAAGTATCAAATCTTTATAACTATTTTTAATAGATAGAAAGCCAATAAGGTTATTTTATGAGAGAAATAAGAGAATTAAATAAATTATTAAAATGTTATAAAATATATAGTGTTGAAAGTTTGATTCATTCATTAAAATTTTATCAAAAACATATACTAGATAGTTTAGATGGGAAAGATATAATTTTCCCTCATCATATAGTGGGTATGTCTATACCTTATGCCCAATTGGCATTCTTAAAAATTGAAAATAATAATTCAGATATAGAGGCTTTAAAAAATTTAAATCTTGCTTTGATGTATGCAGAGGTGGGAAGAGAATTACAATTAAAAGATTTTAAAATAAAACCTTTAGATAAAATGAATGTACATGATTTAAAGAAGTATTTTTCAGAATTTTCTGCATTACTTTTTTGGGCAATTTTGTTAAATAATAAAAATTTAGCAAAGAAATTAGCACGCCAAGTAGAGTTTTGCTTACAACAAAAATTTCTATCTAATTTTCCTTTAAGTTATGACTATTTTTCATTATGGGCTTATTACAAATGGATTAATGAAAAATTTACATTAGAATCAAAAATAGATGGAAAATTTAAAGATTTGATAAATAATTGGTCATGTGACTCAGTATTTTTACAACCATTACTCACAGATATAGCAAATTTACACTGTGAAGAATTAATAGATAGCGATTCACGTAAGTATCCTCCAAAATTTATTAATCCTCCGTTTACTTTATTGCCACTTGAAATTCATGTAATTAATAAATTACGTGTATTAGATAAATTAGATAAAATATCTTTAAACCATCCTTTAATGAAAACCTATTCAGCACAAATTACAGAATTTGAAGTGATAGGTGATAATTTGCTTGAAACGATACAGATAAATTTTTTGTAGTTGAATAAATCAACGAAAGCATCCCAAAGATATATGCTTTTTTATTACACATTGCTTAAAAAATATACAGAAACCTCGCTAAAACGAGTTGGAACGCTACAAACGTGAATGATACTTTAAATTTCACTCTTCCCAATAAGTGAGGTGAGCAATGAAATTGTTAGCTTTGTTCAGTATGGGAGTTGCAGCGAGTTATTGTTATAAAACTATAAAAAATAGCGAGCAAGCTCTTCTGAAACCAACTTTTGATGAAATAGTAAAAAACTTTGTATTAGCAGAATTTAAAGGCTAATACATACCATTAATTTTAATTAAATAAAAAGCTCATCGGAAGATGGGCTTTTTTGTTTTTTGTTATAGAATTCAGTTTTATTTTTTAGAAAAAATACACAAACTCTCTTGTTTATTTAGGTGTGTTGACCTAACAATGCGATATAACAGGAGTGTCAAATTATGAAAACAAGAATTGGCTACATTCCTAATGAGGAAGAAGAAGAGGAATCTTTGCTTACGGCGAAAGTTGATTCTGAAATTGAAAAATTAAGAAAAAGAAGGGATGAACGCACACTAACCTATACTGATGAGGAAAAAGATATTAAATATAAAATTCAAATAGAATCTTCATTGAAGAGTTGATATTAAATCTTCACAACTATATTGCGAATTAATTAGCAAAACTTTTTTTAAGGGTATAGAAACTAATACTTACATAGAATCTATGGTGATTACATTTAACTATATTATTATTTCATTTTTTAACGTTAAATTTATCATAATTTCATAAAGAGGTACTGAAGCGTAAAAAGACTTTTGAATCTCATAACTATAAGGAGATGGAGATGCCAAGGTATTTAGCTATCGCAGATAAAATATATGAAAAAATAAAAAATGATAAGTTATATACTGAAAATACAGTTGAGAACTTAAATTGTCTAATCAGTGAAATCCGTAAAGCTATTAAAGGTACTGAGTTTAAACTTAAACATAATTTTATCAATTTTGAAGAGTGTCTCTTAAAGCCATTAGCTGAGTGCGAAGTCAAAATTGATCTTTCTCTTATGCCTAAGTTTCAAAATGAAGATGAATTTATTTTGTGGTTGGCTGGCTTTATTGAAAGAATAACAATCGGTGGGAAGCCAAAACTTCCTCCTACGTCTCAGATGATACCAAAAGGTTTTGAATTTAATAAAGATATCAAATCTGTACCAATAACCCCCCAAAAAGAAGAAAGTGTTGAAATGATAATAAATTATTTTAAATCTGAGGATTACTTTAAAAAAACTAAAATATCTTCGTGAGAAGAATATGAAGGTGTATGTGCATCATACTTCTTTACACTGCTGAAAATATTACAGCGACCGCCTCTGGGGCGGTTTTTTTAGTTGAATTTTTTTAGCTTTAAATAGAGCTAAATCATTTAGGATTTTGAACAACATAAAAATTAACGCCAGTAGAATTCGCCAAAATTAGATAAACATTTTTTAGTCATAAAAAAGATAATACGGCATAAAGATCGACGTGATATGGTATGTGAACACCTCCAAAAATAAGGATTAGATATGTCGGGCAATACAACGAAATGGCTTTGTGTGGGTGGTGTTCTAAGTGGAGAGTGGAGAGAGCAGCAATTAGAAGCTTTTGATGTTGATCCTAATGATTTAAATACTCATAGTTATGAACCAATGAAACTTATTAATCCTGTTACCAAGGCAGAACAACATTTCTACGTATATACGGAGCTACAAGAACAAGCATATGAGAGGGCAATAAATTTTGCTTTATATAAAAATCAATAAGGATAAGAGAGCACTTAAGTGCTCTTTTTCTTATGAGCGGATAAATACCAGTTAAGTTTAAAACCAATTAAAAAAGCCCCTCATATCTGAGAGACTAGTCATATCAATTTTCTGGAATGAATGGCTGTAATTTCTTAAATAACTAAACAAATCAAATTGATAAAAGTAGTTAATATTATAATAAATCAGTGCACTAATTTATTTTTTATAGTAGCAGAGCCTCAAAACATCTTCCAAGGCACTGTTAATAAGAAATTATTTGTTATTTGGATCAGGTTGTTCATTATTCTCAGGCAGGTCTTTTACAGTGCCAGGAACTTCTGATGGTTCAGTTTCAGTAGGTGGTGTTGCCGCAGAATGCTTGTTCATTTGAGCTTTGATGATATTTGTGTTGTTAGTTGTATTTTGTGAAAAACTTTTAAAACCTGACATTTTTATCTTCTTATCTTCACTAGGGAGAGTTCATAGTACGCTTTAAAAGTCTTTACATTGCGGTAGTTTTAAGACTCATATGTGTTGATATGTCCTAGAAAAGATCTTTATCTCGAGGACTTATTTCATAAATAAAATCAATTATATATAACCTGTTGAGTCTTATGCTTTAAATTTTGAAATTACCCTATCCAAATTTCAAGTAGGGGTACATAAAGCACACATATATAAATGATTCCAAGATAGTGGATTAATACAGTTTTAAAATTAATTCAATCGAGTTGCCTACAAAATATTGATAGTATAAAAATGTCGTTAGGCATAATATGCATGATTAAATTGGAGCATATTGATGCTAAAAGACATTACAATTATTGATTTCCAAGGTAAAGAAAAAAGAGCACAGGCAAACTATACAGAAGTAAATACTAATAAAATCAAGCATTCATCTAGAGTTCAGAGACCTAAAGTTGAATATATTTTGTTAAAAGGTGAATTTATTTACCCTACTTCAAATTCTGTTTTCTACAGTTCCGATGGCAACAGCTATTATATAGAGTACAAATGACTCACTTCGGTGGGTTTTTTAATAGGTAAAATATAAAAAAAGAAGTTGGCTTTAATCTAAGCAAAAATAAGCTCATCGGAAGGTGGGCTTTTTTTAATTTATAAATTTCCATAGAAAGTTCACTTGTATTGTATATTTTTCAATCAATTATAATAAATTAAGTAAAATTAATATATTGTTTTATAATACTTTTTATCGGAAAATTTTACCAAAAGTTAAAAAAATCTTTATTTTAAATGAAGAGGTTAATGGAAACCTCTTAAATAAAATAAAGGAAATAAAATGGATATTTTAAAATTAATAGGCGGAAATCTGCTTGCAGTGGCTTTTGTAACGGGAACTCAAACAGCACATGCAGAATTTAAACGGTTTTCTGTGTCTGCTGGGTGGTTGCATGTCATGCCACAAGGAAAGGCAAATCCATTCAACATCAATACTGCTGTAGCAAATGGAACCACTGCCAAAGTCGGAACTATTTCTACTTCAGCATTTATGAAATCAATAGACCCTAATGCAACATTATCAACTGGGGAAAATGCCAAAGAAGTTCTCGATATGGTATTTAGTCATCCAGTCGATGAAAACGGCAATCAGCAACAATCGGTTGGTCAGTTATTAGGGCTTGTAGATGAAAATGACATGGTTTCGCCAGATATCACGGGTACAGCAACCATTAAAGGACTTGAACAATGGGACGCTCAAGGGTCAGGCCTTGAAGCTGATGATATAGATACTTTGGGATTAATGTTTAATTATTACGTTAACGAAAATGTGTCATTACAGCTCATCGGTGGGATTCCTCCAAAAGTTGATATTAAGGGGAAAGGAGAAATCAACGCTCCGTTATCTGGTTTTGCAAATCCTGAAGGGTTAGCTGCTTTGGTTATAGGGGATAAACTTGATTTATTACAAGACATTCCGATTACTAACCTCGGTAATAAATCGAAAGCTGCTACGGTACGTGCTTGGACTCCAGCATTAGAGGCTCAATATCAGTTTGGTAAGGCAGGAGTAAATAAATTTCGACCATATATTGGTGCCGGAATTATGTATTCACGCTTCTCTAACATTAAGTTAAACGACCAAATTAATTCTGACTTAATTGCTGCGGGGCATATGATTCAGAATGTTCTAGATAACAATGCTGGTGCAGCTTTAGATGGTAAAACTTCGAGTGCAAATCCATATGTTCGAGTTAAAGCAACTGATGCGATTGCCCCAATTGTGAGTCTAGGAGCTACTTATGACATCACACCAAATTGGTATGCCGTTGGTTCAGTGTCCTATGCAAAGTTAAATAACCGCGCAAATATTGATGTGATTGATAGCAAAACAGGTAAGCAGTTAATTCATGCCTCAACCAAAGTTGATATTGATCCCTTAATTACATATCTAGGTGTGGGGTATCGTTTTTAATATTTGTCTTTAAATTAGAATCGTATTTACTACAGTAAAGAAAGCCCTGCTAAATATTGTTTTTAGTAGGGCTTTCTTAAATTATGAGAGCAAATTAAATATCATTGCTTAAACCACTTTTTGAACCTTTTGCGCCTTCGGCAAAGTTGGTTTCCTTCCCAAATATAACGCAATCATTGCACCCGTAAATGTAAGCATACATAGCGGTAAAAGAGAAATAGGGAAACTACCCGAGTAGTCTTTGACTATGCCCATGATAGAGTTCATAAGGCCAGTACCAATATGCGCGATAGTATTGACCGCCGCAATGCCCACAGCAACTAAAGTAGGTGGTAAACGTTCAGAAACCAAAGCCCAGAAAGGACCTTTAATGGCATAGTTACCCATCAAAACTAACGAGAATAAAAGCAAGCTTAATGTTAAAGATGAAGTAAAAATCGTAAGAAGCAAACCAAGACTCGTCACAAATAGCGGAATAGCTGTGTTCAAACTCTTATTACCACTTTTATCAGCATGTATGCCCCAAACAATCATAAACACAGCGGCTAAACCAAACGGAATCATATTTAACAGACCGGTTTGCATAGCAGTTAAATGAAAGGCTTTTAAAATTTGAGGCATCCATAACGATAAAATATTGCTGGTTGCTGAACTTCCTGCATAGATAATTGCGAAGAACCATAAATATTTATTGGTAATAAGAAGTTTAAACTTACTCTTTTTCTGCTCAGCACTGTCTTGTTTTTCAGAATTTAACAATTGGTTTTTTTCAAAAGTTAAGGTGTTTGAGAGCCATTCCTTTTCTTCTTGATTTAACCATTTAACATTATTTGCAGTGTTAGGCAGCCATACAAGACAAAATAAACCAAGAAGAATCGCGGGTAAGGCTTCTAAAATTAAAAGCACTTGCCATCCACTTAAACCCAGTAAACCATGTAAACCTAATAATAAAGCAGATAACGGTGAACCGATAAAGTTAGATAAAGGAATGGCAACCATAAATACAGCAACAATTCGAGCCATATATCGTTTTGGGAACCAGAGCGTTAAATACAGTAGTACGCCCGGGAAAAAACCAGCTTCGGCAGCGCCGAGTAAAAATCTTGAAATCGAATAAGAAATGGGGCCGGTAATGAAGGCGGTACAGCAACCCACAATTCCCCAAGTAATCATGATTCTTGCAATCCAGATACGTGCCCCCAGCTTTTCCATTGCCATGTTGCTGGGAATTTCAAATATAACGTAGGCAATAAAGAATAATGTCGCACCGAAACCAAAGGCGGTAGCAGTTAAACCAATTTCTTGGTTCATGGTTAAAGCGGCGAAACCAATATTCACCCGATCAATATAAGCGATGAAATAACAAAGAATGAGGAAAGGAAGAATACGAAAAGAAAGTTTACGGATCGTTGACTTTTCTACTTCCGATATAGATATATCATTTTTCATACATACTCCTTATGTACGTGAGAAATCAAACAGCTCGGTCGGGTTCTGATTTAAAATTAAACATTGCTCGTGTTTATCAAACACGATGTGTTTAAAAGTTTTAAATGCGTCATCATAAGTTATTGAAGATTCATGTTGGGTATGCGGCCAATCGCTTCCCCAAATGAGTTTGTGTAAAAAGCCTTTTTCTTTAAGAATGTTATAGGCCTGTCGTGCCATATTTATATTGTTAGGCGTAGTACCTAAACGGTAGAAACCGGACACTTTAATCCAGTGCTGTTTTACGTTAAGTAAGCTTAGAAACTTCTGATAATCTGGATCTTCAATCCCTTTAACTGGGTCAACTCGGCCAAAATGGTCAATCACGACATTAAAACTATAGTCACCCAGTTGTGGTAAAAGCTGGACCAGATATTTTGGTGGAGCGTGCAATTCAACTTGCCAGTTGAGACTTTCCACATTTCGTAAAAACTTTTGCCATTCAGGCGTATTTAGCGAAGGTGGGTTAAGACCGAATAGATTTAAGCGAATACCGACGATGCCTTGTTCTTTAAGTTGCAATAGCTCATCAAAAGCCGTCGTATGTTGAACAACGGCGATTCCTTTTAAACGGTCAGGGGATTGCTGAATTGCATTTAACATCGCTTGATTATTTGTACCCAAAAAGCTGGGTTGAACTAAAACGCCATGCGTAAAATTGTGTTGATCAAGATGAGAGACAAAACTTTGTACAGTTGCATCGTAATCAGGTGCGTATCGTGCTGTTTCGATACTGTGGTCCTGAGTCGAAAAAACATGTGCATGTGTATCTATACAGTTCATTTCCATCTCACATTACAAATTTTAAAGCGAAAATAGCGATTAAAGCTGCGATTAGTCCTACAGGAATGGCTTTAAATAACAGTTGATTAAAGAATTTGGTTTTATCGATATCTGCTGGTGCTGAAGCCATAATGAGGCTACCGCCAGATGAGAAAGGAGAAATAGCTGTAGCTTGTGCCCCCACAACAATACAAATGAAGAGCACAAGTGGATTTAATCCAGACGTAATTGCAAGCGCTGGAACAATTGGAAATAGGGTTGGGGCAACAACACCAAGCGTGCTTGAAAAGACAGACATGATGGCACTAATCAGGCATAGCAGTACTGGAATAACCCAAACTGGAACGTTGTGTGCTAACCATTCTGAAAGTGTCGTAATAATGCCGAGTTTCACGCCTAATGCGATGAGCATACCGACACCACAAATCATGATAAGCGTTCCCCAAGGCACAAGTGCAACGACCTTTTTCTCATCGGCAAGTTTCATGAGTAAACTGATGAGTGAAAAGGTAATGGCAAGGAAAGCAATATCAATTTTGGAATTTAAAAAACTGATGGTTTTTGCATCTGGAAAAACAAGGTGCAATATGGGAAAAACCAAAACAATCGACATCATTAAAATAATGAGAAAAATTGATTGTTTCTGCTTTTTGTCGAATGGCTCAGGCTTTTGATCTTCAATGACAATTGAATTACTTTTTCTATTCCAGAGGGTATAAATTCCCAATACTGCAATTGGAATAATTAAAGTTAAGACAAAAATTCCGCTACTATATGAAAAAGCGGTTTGAGAGCTAATGCCTGTATTTTCCATTAAGCTTCGGAAAATAATGCCACTTTGTGATGTCATAAAATTTGCGCCAGCTAAAGCGCCGTAATTTGCAGCCATCCCACCAATAATCATATTCATATTGGTTTTTTTACACAGCAGCAGGGTAATCGGTGCCATAAAAGCAAGCACCGTATAAAAACCTGCGCCTAGGCCGGCAATAATGGTCGCGGCGAAAAAAATCGCTAAAGGTAAAAACTGAGGAAACTTACGGCACTTATATAAAAGATGACTGGCGAGCTTTTCTAATGCGCCATTTGCCAGAGCAAAGTTATAAAACAGAGTAACAGATAAAATGATAAAGAAAATTTTGACAGGCCATAATTCAATAACTTCAGAAGGCTTAAGACCCATGCCAAAGCAACCAATCAGGTAGGCAAACGCTATTGTAAAAAATCCAATATTAATTTTCGTTTTATAACCTAAACCTATTGATACGGCTAAAGCCATCAGCATCAATGCAGTCATATTATCTTCCTTGATAAATATATAAACATCTAAACATATATATGTTTGGTTTTTTGTATTACACAGAACTATGCTAATATTGTCAAATCGATTTCATAATGTTTAACGCAAATGCTTGATGAGACTGCATTTAAAAATTTTAAATTGCCAAGATATGAAAAGGTCCGTTGGGAACTTCAAAAACTCCTGATTCAGTCAAAATGGACAGTTGAAGAGCCTATTCCAAGTGAACAAGAACTTGCGCAAATGTATAGCGTATCGGTAGGAACCGTTAGAAAGGCGGTTGAAGGATTGGTTGAGGACGGCTTGTTGGTTAAGTTGCAAGGAAAAGGCACTTTTTTAAAACAACCTAATTTTGAAAACTCACTTATTCGTTTTTTTAGACTTCGTAATAAAAAAGGCGAGTTCATTCAGCCACTAGGTCAAATTAAAAAAGTAGAAGTGTGTGATGCAATATCGGAAGTAAATGCAGAACTAGGGCTTGGCCTTACCGAAAAGTTGCTTTATATCGAGCGTGTGCGTAAGCATGAAGAAGTCGTTGTGTTAAGCGAAAGAATTTGGTTGCCTGAACATTTATTTAAAAATCTGGAAGAAATTCCGATCGCTGAGTTTGGTAATTTACTTTATCCTTTTTATTATCAGCACTGTGGCCAATTTATTTCTTCTGCAACAGAACGGTTAACTTTTGAGAAAAATATCAAAGATAGCTATTTAAATAATAAGCTTGAAGATCCTTTAGTTAAGGTATGCCGTATTGCAAAAAATCTTGAAGGGGTTGCAGTTGAATACCGTGAGTCGTTTGGCTTGGCTCATAATTTTCATTATGAAATAGCAATTAACTAATTCTTTTTATAATCTTTAATTTTGGTTTGTAGTGGATTTTTTTACGATCTGGCGGAGGTAGAAACTACCTCCCTAATGATTCAGCACCCGCTTCTCGAGCATTTCCATAAAAGTTTTTAAAATAATATTGTGGTTTTTGCCTTTGTGAGTAATTAAGCAAATGGGTGTGCTGTAATGCATTTTTTCCTTTGAAACGGCTTGCATAAAACCATCTTCAACCCATTTTTTTGCATAGTGGTCGGGTAAAAAACCTAAAAATTTTCCCGTTAAAATTAAAAAGGCAATTCCTTCACGGTCACTCGCTGTCGCTTTACAGTCTAAAAACTGGTGTAATTTTGCCGCTTCTGGTGTGATTGCATAATTGGGAAGCACCGCTTGCCATTTTTTTAATTCATCTAAATTCAACTTGCTACATTTGCCAAACAACGGGTGATTTTTGCCACAATATAAAAATGAACTTTCGCTATATAAATCAAAATAGTCTAGACCAGACAGTGGAGTAACGAGGGGAATAGCTCCAGCATGTAAACGGTTATCGAGCACGCGGCATTCAATATCTGAAAGTGTGCTCATGCTAATGTTAATGATCACTTCCGAATGTTCTTCGGCAAGTTGTGCCAGCGTATTGGTAATGTAGCCACTTGGCATGGTCACAAGGTTATTAATAATACCTATATTAAATTCGCCTTTTAGACGGTTATGCATTTGATTGACTTTGGAGCGAAAGTCTTCGATAGATGCGGTGAGCACTTCTATATATTCTAAAATTTCCCGTCCTTCATCTGTCAGTGCAAACCCTGCACGACCACGCTGACATAGCCGAATACCCAGACGATTTTCTAAGTCACTCATATGCAAACTAATTGCAGAGCGGCTAATGCCAAGAATACTTTCGGCAGACGTAAAGCTGTGACAGTCACAAACCGTTTTAAATACTTTAAGTAATTTAATATCAAAATCAGTGACTTGATTTAATTTTTTAGGTTTCATTTAGTTTTGTTTTTTTAAATCTAAACTCAAGATAATTTGAATTTATCAAAACTATAGTGCTATGTACACTCAAAAAATAGCCTCAAAACAAGAAGAGTGATTATGTTTGATATCGACAAATTAACTGATAGTGATTCTGCATCGGAAACCGTTCAATCAAATGCTCAGATGAGCTTAAATTATCAAGCGCATTGGATGCCATTTTCTGCAAATCGCAATTTCCATAAAGATCCGCGCATGATTGTTGGCGCTAAAGGATCATATTTAATTGATAGTACTGGCCGTGAAGTCTACGACTCATTATCTGGACTGTGGACATGTGGTGCTGGGCATACGCTTCCTGAAATTCAGCAAGCCGTAAGTACTCAGTTGTCAAAGTTGGATTACTCACCGGCATTTCAGTTTGGTCATCCATTGTCGTTTCAATTGGCTGAACGAATTATTCAGCATATGCCTAAAAAATTGCAGCATGTGTTCTTTACCGACTCGGGTTCAGAGTCTGCCGACACCGCAATTAAAATGGCGCGTGCCTATTGGCGAATTAAAGGCAAACCAAGTAAAACCAAACTGATTGGACGTGCACGTGGCTACCATGGTGTAAACGTTGCGGGGACAAGTCTTGGTGGTATCGGTGGCAACCGAAAAATGTTTGGTCAGCTTATGGATGTAGACCACTTACCGCATACCTTGCAGCCCGATTTAAGTTTTACCAAAGGCTGTGCAGAAACAGGTGGGGTAGAGCTTGCCAATGAGATGCTTAAGTTAATTGAGCTACATGATGCTTCGAATATTGCTGCGGTTATTGTAGAGCCAGTGTCAGGTTCGGCAGGATGTATTGTGCCGCCGACTGGTTATTTAAAACGCTTGAGAGAAATCTGCGATCAACACGATATCTTACTTATTTTTGATGAAGTCATTACTGGTTTTGGGCGAATGGGGACTTGGACGGCTTCAGAATATTTTGACGTTACACCAGATATTTTAAATTTTGCCAAACAAATTACCAACGGCGCTATTCCACTGGGTGGCGTAGTGGCAAGCCATGAAATTTATGATGCCTTTATGCAGCAAGATTTACCTGAACATGCAGTTGAATTTACCCATGGCTATACCTATTCGGCGCATCCAGTGGCCTGTGCCGCGGCTTTAGCAACACTTGATGTTTTAGAGAAGAAAAACTTAATTCATCAATCGGCTGCTTTGGCTCCAAGCTTTGAAAAGCTTTTACATGAATTAAAAGGTGCTCCAAACATTATTGATATACGCAACTGCGGGCTGATTGGTGCTGTGCAATTGGCACCGCGTGATGGCGATGCGACGATTCGTGGTTTTGAAATTGGTATGCAACTTTGGAAAGCAGGTTTCTATGTCCGTTTTGGTGGAGATACGCTTCAGTTTGGCCCAATGTTTAATAGCACTGAGGCAGAGTTACAACGACTCATGAATGCCGTTGGTGAAGCAATTTATCAAGTGAAATAACATTGATCGATTTAAAACTTAATTGGAAAAGATGAAAATACACAAGGAATAAAGATGAACACTTTAGAGAATTTTGACAGCAACACAATTGCCAACACAGACACCGATTCAAGCCAGCAAACCGTTAAAGTGGTAGGGCATTTTATTGATGGTGGACTCGTCACTAAAACCACCAAGAAACAGCCTGTTTATAACCCAGCGACAGGTGAGAGTACAAAAGAAGTTGCACTTGCAGATGCAGAGCTGGTCAATCAAGTCATTAAAATTGCAGAGCAAGCTTTTCCAGCATGGCGTGATACACCAGTGATTAAACGTGCGCGTGTCATGTTTAAATTTAAGCAACTACTTGAAGAAAATGCTGACAAGCTTTGTCAGCTGATTGGTGAGGAACACGGAAAAATTTGCCATGATGCCAAAGGTGAATTACAACGTGGGATTGAAAATGTTGAGTATGCATGTGGTGCGCCTGAGTTTTTAAAAGGCGAATATTCAAAAAATGTGGGTCCAGATATTGATTCGTGGAGCGAATTTCAACCGCTAGGTGTAGTGGCGGGGATTACGCCTTTTAACTTTCCTGCAATGGTTCCATTGTGGATGTTCCCAATGGCGATTGTTTGCGGTAACTGTTTTATTTTAAAACCTTCCGAAAAAGCGCCTTCTGCTGCTTTATTTTTAGCGGAGCTTTTAAAACAAGCTGGATTACCTGATGGTGTTTTTAGCGTTGTAAATGGCGATAAAGAAGCAGTTGATACGTTGCTACATCATCCTAAAATTCAGGCAGTTAGCTTTGTCGGGTCAACGCCTATTGCAGAGTACATATACCGTACGGCAACGGCGAGTGGTAAGCGCTGCCAAGCTTTAGGCGGAGCAAAAAATCATGCGATTATTATGCCTGATGCCGATATTGATAATGTCGTGACTTCTTTGTTAGGTGCAGCATTTGGTTCATCTGGCGAACGTTGTATGGCGTTATCAGTCGCAGTTGCTATTGGAGATGAAATTGCCGATGTTGTGATCGAAAAATTAAAACAAGAAATGAAGCAATTGAAGTTTGGGCACTATGCAGATGAGCGTAATGACTTCGGACCGCTCATTACGCAAGCACATAAAGACAAAGTACAAGCTTTTATTCAAAGTGCAGAGCAACAAGGTGCTAAAATTGTTGTGGATGGTCGTGATGCAAAACCGGCAGGTTATGAAAACGGTTTTTTTGTTGGGCCGACTTTAATTGACCAAGTTTCACCAGATATGACAAGTTACCAGCAAGAAATATTTGGTCCTGTTTTACAGGTCATTCGTGTACAAACCATGCAAGATGCAATGCAACTGATTAACGACCATGAATATGGTAATGGAACGTGTATTTACACTCGTGACGGTGAGGCTGCACGTTATTTTACCAGCAATATTCAAGTTGGTATGGTTGGGGTTAATGTGCCATTACCTGTACCAGTTGCATATCATAGCTTTGGTGGTTGGAAGCGTTCATTGTTCGGTGATTTATATGCATATGGCCCAGATGGTGTGCGTTTTTATACACGCCGTAAAACCATTACCCAACGTTGGCCTTCAACTCAGCTTCGTGAAGCCAAACAATTTGCTATGCCTACATTAAATTAATCAATAAAAGGGAAAACTCTGATTTTCCCTTTTTTGTTTCGTACAAGTTGGAGAAGTACATTTTTAAGACGATTTTAAAATCAGTTTGTCAATTTGAAGGAATCGAATATGAACAATGATAAAACAATAAAATTAAGTGAAGGACTTTCTAATCGACATGTCACCATGATTAGTATTGGTGGTGTTATTGGTGCAGGTTTATTTGTAGGCTCTTCTGCGGCAATTGCAAAAGCAGGGCCTGCTGCCGTACTCGCTTATATAATTACAAGTATTTTAGTTTTTCTGGTTATGCGCATGCTGGGTGAAATGGCGGTCGCACAACCCGATACAGGTTCTTTTTCTACATATGCCCGTAAAGCAATTGGTCCTTGGGCAGGGTTTACCATTGGATGGTTGTATTGGTGGTTTTGGGTACTAGTGATTCCTATTGAAGCCATTGCTGGAGCTGAAATTTTACACGCATGGTTCCCGCAAATTTCTAGTGCCGTTTATGCATTTGCCTTTATTATTTTACTCAGTCTAGCTAACTTTTTTAGTACCAAAAGCTTTGGTGAATTTGAGTTTTGGTTTGCACTTATTAAAGTCATTGCGATTGTAGTGTTTATTATTATTGGAGCAATAGCTGTATTTGGAATGTGGCCTTTAGCAACAAATGTCAGTGGTGTTGGCAACCTATTTTCAAATGGTGGTTTTATGCCACACGGAATGGGCGGTGTTTTGTCAGCCATTTTAATCTCGGCATTTTCATTTTTTGGAATAGAAATTCTTTCTATTGCAGCGGCAGAATCTAAAAATCCAGAAGAAAAAATTAAACGTGCAACGAATTTGGTGCTTTATCGAATTATTTTATTCTTTGTTGTTTCAATTTTTCTTGCAGTTGCTTTGGTCGATTGGCGTTCGCCAGATTTACAAAAGTTCGGGACCTTTCAGTTTGTGTTAATGAGTTTAAATGTACCTGAGACTAAACTGATTATGGACGCCGTCGTTTTTATTGCGGTTGCAAGCTGTATGAATGCCGCGGTTTATACCTCATCTCGAATGTTATTTGCTTTAGGTACACGCCACGAAGCACCGAGTATTGTGACAAAAATTAATAGGGCAGGTGTACCGACTTCCGCCGTATTTTTATCGACTTTAGTTGGTGTGATTTGCTGCGCGGTGAACTATATGTTTCCTGGGCAAGTCTTTGGATTCTTGCTATCCACCACAGGCTCAATTGCTTTACTGGTTTACTTAGTAATTGCATTTTCACAACTACGGTTAAGACATAAATTGGAAAAAGAGGGCGCAGCTATATCTTTTAAAATGTGGATGTTCCCTTGGTTAACGTGGTTTGTAATTTTAGTGATTATGACTGTTTTAGGTTATATGTTCTTATCACCAACCTATAGTTATGAAACTACTTTATCTTTAGGCGTAACTTTATTGGTGGTCATTTGCGGGTTGTTTGTCACGCGAAAGCGTAAAGCAACCAGATCGGTTGCCATGAATTTAGATTAATTAAAAAAGAGTTTATAAAGACTTTGTGTAGTGAGATTTTATTATCTATGCAAAGTCTTTTATTTTTATTGGATTTTTAATGGTGTCTGTTTAAATATTCTATTCAGAAAAAAGTTCAAAACATACTCTTCTTAACCATTGGTTGCTTGGTGTTTGATGAACTCGTGCATGCCAATGCTGCTTTACGCTATAAGTCGGAAAATGATAAGGCGGTTCTAAAACTTTTAAGCCACCTCTAACTAAAAGCACCTGACTTAAATAATGAGGAATGGTCGCAATCGCGTCTGTGTCTTGAACAACCAAGCCAACCCCTAAATAGCTTGGCAAACGAACCAGAATATTTCGGTTTACTCCCAGTTTTTGTAACTCATGCTCCAGCACGTAGTGTCCACCCGTTGCAAAAATATCGACATGTAGTTCTTGGCGAAATTCTTGGTCTGAAAGCGTTGTGCCTGTAAGCCTCGGATGTTCTTTACTAGCAATACAAATATAACGTTGCTGGAAAAGTGTTTGCTGATAAAAACCAGCTTCGAGCTGAGGCAAAAAACCAATGGCTAAATCAATATCACCATTTGACATCATGATAGGTGTATTGGCATCAATGGGGACAATTTCTAGGCGAATATTGGGGGCATGGGCACGTAAATAATTAATCAGTTTAGGTAATAAAACCAGATGGCTAATATCAGTCATGCTGATTTTAAATTGATAATTTGAAGTCTGTGGATCAAATTCAATATTGTAGTTTTGAACCAATTTCAGGCGGTTCAGAATTTCTACAACCAGCGGATATATTTGTTTAGATAACTCAGTAGGTTGCATTTTATTTTCAATACGGACAAAAAGTGGGTCCTGAAAATGCTCACGTAATTTATTTAACGCAATACTTAAAGTCGGTTGTCCAATTTCAAGCTGTTCGGCAGCTTTAGACACACTGCTATGTTTATAAATTTCAAAGAAAATTTGTAAAAGCCGAGTATCAAGATCAAACACTTTAATTTCCTTGTATTGATTTTATCAATACAGACTATTGTTTTTTGTGCATGGATTCAACAATTTTCGATTGTTACATTGATGATCAAGGAAGAATAGGCCGTAAAAGTACAAAGCATTCTTGTACAAATTGGCCTTAAATAGAGGATCTGAAATGGAACAGTTAGCAACGTTAGATGACTTGCCGAAACGTTATCTTGGTCAACTTGAAGAATCAAATTTAGTCCCTTTATGGCCAAGTTTACGCAATGTATTGCCTCCGCATAAACCGATGCCGCAGACAGTAGCAACCGCTTGGTATTTTCAGAATATTAAACCTTTATTGCTCGAAGCAGGTGAGTTAACACCAATTGAAAAAGCTGAACGCCGTGTATTGGTTTTAGCAAATCCCGGACATGGTCTGGAAAATATGAAAGCCAGTTCGGTCATGTATCTTGGCATGCAGCTTTTGTTACCAAAAGAGTGGGCGCCATCACATCGACATACCCCAAATGCAGTGCGTCTGATTGTTGAAGGTGAAGGCGCGTATACGACAGTTGAAGGTCAAAAATGCATGATGGAGCATGGAGATTTAATCCTTACGCCATCTGGGCTTTGGCATGAACATGGACATGATGGCGATGAGCCTGTGATCTGGTTAGATGTACTGGATTTACCTTTGGTTTATTACATGGAAGCTTCTTATGTACAACCGGGTGAAATCCAAAAAGTGACCAGTGCCGGAAATGCTCATCATTATGGAACGGGCATTGTACCAACTGCACATTTTATCCGTGAAAATGCCTCGTATCCGATCATGCGCTACTCTTGGAAAGAAACCAAAAAAGTTTTGCATGCGCTTGCAGATGATAAAAACCATCAAGCTCCAATTCAGGTGACTTACATCAATCCTGAAACTGGTGATGACTGCCAAAATATTATTGGTTACTCAGCTTTAATGCTCAGACCAAATGAAACTTTACAGCTCCAACCGCGTTCTACTGCCCAAATTTTTCATGTGATTGACGGTCAGCTCCAAGTCAAAATTGATCAGAAAGATTTCAATTTAGATAAAGCTGATACAGCATGTGCACCATGTTTTTCTCATATTGATTTAATCAATACCTTAGATCAACCATGTTATTTGTTTATTGCAGATGAAGCACCCTTACAACGGAAACTGGGTTTGTACTCTGTGCGTGAGCGCCAGTAAATAGAATATTTTATAAGGATATAAATCATGTCAAATACTCAACAACCGATATTAATTGCTGGTGGCGGCATTGGCGGATTTGCAGCTGCACTCGCTTTGGCAAAACAAGGCTTTAAGATACAGGTTTTTGAACAAGCCCCTGAAATTGGTGAGATTGGTGCAGGTATTCAATTAGGCCCGAATGCATTTCATGCTTTTGATGCGCTAGGAATTGGTGAAATTGCTCGCAGTAAGGCGGTCTATACCGACTATATGGTTATGCATGATGCGATTGATGAATATCAGGTCGGTAAAATTCCAACTGATGAAAAATTCCGTGAACGTTTCGGTAACCCATATGCGGTGATTCACCGTGCTGATATTCATGGTTCATTGGTCGAAGGTGCTAAACAATACGGCAACTTGGAAATTATCACTAATTGTCATATTCAAAAAGTTGACCAAGATGATACTGGCGTAACCATTACCGATCAAAATGGCAAACAATATCATGGTCAGGCACTTATTGGTGCAGATGGGGTTAAATCTGTTGTGCGTGACACCTATGTTGGTGACCCTGCATTGGTTACAGGTCATGTGGTTTACCGTGCTGTAGTACCTGAAAGCGAGTTTCCTGAAGACTTGAAATGGAATGCAGCCAGTATTTGGGTAGGGCCAAATTGCCACCTTGTGCATTATCCACTGCGCGGTGGAAAGGAATATAACGTTGTGGTGACGTTCCATAGTCGTGATCAAGAGCAGTGGGGCGTAACCGATGGCTCTAAAGAAGAAGTGCTGTCTTATTTTCAAGGAATTTGCCCGAAAGCCCGTCAATTGATCGAGTTACCTAAAAGCTGGCGCCGCTGGGCAACCGCAGACCGTGAACCGATTGAAACATGGACTTTTGGACGTGTGACATTACTTGGTGATGCAGCACATCCAACCACGCAATATATGGCGCAAGGTGCATGTATGGCGATGGAAGACGCCGTAACTTTAGGTGAAGCGTTACGTGTTACCGACCATGACATTTTAAAAGCTTTTGATATTTATCAAAAAGCACGTGTGGCACGTACAGCACGCATTGTTTTGTCTTCACGTGAAATGGGCAAAATTTACCATGCAAAAGGTGTGCAACGCTTGGTTCGCAACGACTTGTGGCGTGGACGTCCTACTGAACGCTTTTATGATGCAATGGAATGGTTATATGGCTGGAATGTCAATAACTGCCTTGATGCAGTGAAAAACTATCAAGGGAATGTGGCATGAAACTTTATAGCTTTTTCCGTAGCGGTACCTCACACCGAACTCGCATTGTGTTGAACCTAAAGGGTTTAGCTTACGAAGCAACTTATATCTCGCTCGCTAAAAATGAACACCATCAAGCTGCTTTTAAAGCTTTAAATCCGCAAGGATTTGTACCCGTACTAGAAACTGAATCGGGAAACTTGTTGCAAAGTCCAGCCATTATCGAATGGCTAGAAGAACAATATCCAAAGCCCGCTTTATTACCTACAGATTTACTAGGTCGAGAAAAAGTCCGTGCCATTGCTGCATTAGTTGGATGCGATGTTCACCCCTTAAACAACAAGCGTGTTCTTGAATATTTACGCCAGAACTTAGGGCTGGATGATGCACAAATCAATGCATGGTGTGCCAAGTGGATTCAGGATGGATTTGCTGCTTTAGAGCATATTTTGGAACAAGACCAGAATCGCGAAAAGTTCTGCTATGGCAAGCAACCGACCATTGCAGATGCCTATTTAGTTCCACAAGTAGTTTCTGCCGAGCGTTTTAAAGTCGATTTATCGGCTTATCCAAACATTAATGAAATTTACCAACACTGCATGACCTTAGAAGCATTTCAAAAAGCAGCACCTGAACAACAGGCCGATGCATTTTGAGTCGTGATTAACTTAGTAGAAGGAATTTAGATATGTCATTTATTTTTGAACCAATGACCACTGCGGGTCTATTTATTCACGGCTCAGCGCATAAATTTCCGGTACGCCGTGTGTACTGTGTCGGCCGTAACTATGCTGCTCATGCACGTGAAATGGGTTTTGACCCAGACCGTGAACCACCATTTTTCTTTTGTAAGCCAAATGACCTTGAGTCGGTTGTTCCGGTAAATACAGATGCGGTTGATATTCCATATCCATCTGAAACTTCAAATTTTCATTATGAAATCGAGTTGGTCGTTGCAATTGGTAAAGATGCCAAAAATGTCTCGGTTGAGGAGGCAGTGAACTATATCTATGGCTATGCCGTCGGTTTAGATATGACCCGCCGTGATTTACAGATGGCAATGCGTGAAAAAGGTCGCCCATGGGAAATCGGTAAGGCTTTTGATTTTTCTGCACCAGTTGGCCCAATTCATCCGATTACTCAAACAGGTGAAATCAATAGTGCCGATATTCATTTAACGGTAAATGGTAAAACCGAACAGCACAGCGATGTCAGTCACCTAATTTGGTCTGTGGCCGAAACGATTGCCAATTTATCTACGTTATTTGAATTAAAAGCAGGTGATTTGATTTTTACAGGAACTCCAGAAGGCGTGGGTGCTGTAGTGAAAGGTGATGTTATGCGTGCAGACATTACTGGACTGACTGGAATTACAGTGAATGTGAAATAAATCAAATTGATCTGATTTATTGAAATAGGTGCTCAACCTAAATAAAAAATACAGTTGGGCACCTTTGCTAAGGATTGCATATACGCCAATGTATTGGCGAAAGGAGCTCTCATGTCTCAAAATTCTATAGACGTACAAAGTTTCATTGATGAAATACCGCTATCGTCTTTGCAAAAATTAATCATGTGGTTGTGTTTTTTGATTGTTGCGATTGATGGGTTTGATACGGCGGCAGTTGGGTTTATTGCACCTGCTTTAAAGGCAGAATGGGGGTTGCAAGCAACCGATTTGGCACCTTTATTTGGCGCTGGCTTATTTGGACTGATGGCTGGTGCACTCATTTTCGGACCGTTATCCGATAAATTAGGCCGTAAACCGATTTTGATTGGTTCGGTCATTATGTTTGGAATTGCCAGTGTTTTTGCCTCTTTTTCAGCGGATTTACAAACCCTAATTATTTGGAGATTTCTCACTGGTTTGGGTTTAGGTGGGGCTTTACCCAATGCAATTACTTTAACTTCTGAATATGCGCCTACATCTCGTCGCTCTAATCTTGTAACCATGATGTTCTGTGGCTTTACTGTGGGTTCCGCTCTTGGTGGTATTTTTTCGGCTCAGCTACTTCCTCATATTGGTTGGCACGGTATTTTGCTCATTGGAGGAGTGTTGCCTTTAGCGACCGTACCTTTCTTATATTTTTTATTACCTGAATCTATTCGATTTTTAGTGCTTAAAAAGAAGAGCACCGAAAAAATTGAAAAGATTATTCACCGTATCGCACCGCATTTAAACAGTGCTCCTACATTGGTTCCAACAGTCAATGAAGTTGAAAAATCAAGTCTGAAAGATTTATTTAATAAAGGCTTTGCTTTGGGCACTTTTTTGATTTGGTTTACCTTTTTTATGAGCCTTCTCATTATTTATATGATTTCAAGTTGGATGCCTACTTTATTAACCAATGAAGGCTTTAATTTATCCAATGCGTCATGGCTGACTTCAATTTTCCAAATAGGGGGAACTATTGGTGCCATTGTTCTAGGACTGCTAATGGATAAGATGGATGCAACCAAAATTTTAAGTACGGCTTATGTTTTTGGTGGTTTTTTCCTGATTTGTTTAGGGTTTGGAATTGAACAGGCAAATACGATTTTATTGATGTTTGCTATGTTTGGGGTAGGTGCAGGAATTAGTGGTTCGCAAGTGGGAGCAAATGCTTTTGCATCTAGTTTTTATCCAACACATTGCCGTGCAACAGGGGTAAGTTGGGCCAATGCAGTAGGGCGCTCAGGATCAATTGTGGGATCAATTATGGGCGGCTGGTTAATGTCATTAAATCTCTCCAGTTTTGAAATTTTAAGCATTTTAGCGATACCTGCATTTTGTGCCGCGGTTTCGTTGTTACTCATTAAACGTTTAAAGAAAAATCAGTCTCAAGTTTTAGTTGCTTCAAATTGAGATAAGGCGATTCCACTGAACAAATATATGTCTGTGCCAGGATGGCGCAGACAATAATTAAAGGATGATTTATTTCATGAAATATTTAAAAACACCATATTTAAAGTTTTCTACTCTTTTATTTATTTGTAGTGGTCATTCATTATTGTGGGCAGCAGATACCACTCAACAAAGCGCAGATGAATGGAAATTCACGCTAAAGAATGCCTATATCAACCGCAATTTTGACAATGATGCACTCCAAGACACAGGCAGCTGGTCTCAAGCCGCATCATTGTTTTATAAATCGAAAATGCATGATACTCCACTGCAAATTGCCGACAAGCCGATTACCATTGGTGCTGATGCTTCTGTTCAATATGCCGTGCGCTTGAGTTCAGACAAACATGTTGCTGACACAGTTTTGCCTTTTAATAAGGAAACACAATCTCAAGCATCGGACTTTTTAAAATACGGCGCCACTTTAAAACTGGGTTATGACAAAACACTTTTAAGTGTCGGTGAACTCTGGTTAGACCTGCCCGTAACAGCTGTGGATGCAAGCCGACAATTGCTTGCCTCTTATTGGGGAACCAATCTTAAGTCGCAACTTTCAGATCAGCTCTATGCTGAAATTGGTCGAGTTGAAAAAGTCTCGCCACGAAATGAAGAAGACTTTAAAAAGTTTTCATTTACGGCAAATGGAATCACTAAAGAATCTGATGGCTTAAATTATATTGACCTGCGCTATCAATTTACACCTTCACTCAAGGGCGAATATTACTTTGGTAATTTAGAAGACCTCTACAACAAACACTATGTAGGGCTTGAGCATAACTGGAAACAACCTAATTTTGCTCTTACGTCTAAGTTTAAATATTTCAATGCAAAAGATGACGGCAATACTTTTGATATTAATGCGCAAAATATTGGAGTGCTACAGACTCTTAAAGTAAAAAACCATACCTTTGGTTTGGGGTACCAACAGATTATGGGTGAGTCTGCTTATCCATTACCAGATGGTTTCTTACCAGAAACGTACTTTATTAACTGGAATGCTACTGGATTTTTTAAAGAAGATGAAAAGTCTTACCATGTGATGTACGGCTATGACTTTAAAGACTATGTACCAGGCCTAAATGCGATGGTGAAATATGTTTACGGCCATGACTTTAAAGCAGCCAATGGCGAGAACAACCATGAAACCGAGTCTAATGTGATTTTAAATTATGCGTTTCAGCAGCCATTCTTAAAAGGTGTTGCCCTGCAATATATTCGCATTGATTACAACGTAAAACATGGTAATGACTTTGGTGAAGATCGGCTGTTTGTAAACTACACCAAAAAGTTTTAAAGACTTTTAAAACTCATCATTAAAAAAGAGACCATTTACGGTCTCTTTTTCTCTCATATTTTGAAATCTAGACTATCTACTTATTGGTATCAATAGAGACCAAAACCGATAAGCCGGGACGCAATAATTTAACGTCTTTTTGATTTTCAATAAGCTTGATTCGTAAAGGTAGACGCTGAACAATCTTGGTAAAGTTACCAGTTGCATTGGTCGCAGAGATCGGAGAGAAAAATGCGCCAGTAGATGGAGAGAAGCTGTCTACCACACCTTTTAGCTCAACGTTATAAGCATCTACATAGACATTAACAGGTTGTCCGAGCTTAATTTGTTTTAGCTCAATTTCACGTAAGTTTGCTTCTACATAGACTTGGTCTAAAGGCACAACCACCATGAGTGGATTACCAGCGTTCACAAAGTTGCCCACGTTTGCAGATTTTTGACCAATCATGCCATCAATAGGTGCTCGAACTTCTGTATAACTCAAATTCAGTTTTGCTTTATCAAGCGCTGCTTGTGCTTGTTTAAGAGCAGCTTGTTTGGCTTGTACCTGAATCTTGTATTGGTTGAGCTGATACTGTGCATCAATCACTTTTTCTTTACTGCTGTCTAAGTCAGCATATTGTTCAGTCAATGTAGTCTTAGATTGCTGTGTAATTAATCTAGACTCCGCTCCAAGTGCCTGTAGTTGCTCATAACGCGCCGTATTATCTTTTGTGAGTTTAATTCCAGCTTCTACTTTTCTCAGCTGTGCTTCAGTTTCTCGAATAACAGTGGGTTGTCTATCAACTGCGAGCATTGCTTCACTTACGTCAGCTTGTGCTTTTGCATAATTAGATTCAGCCTCAGCCAAAGCAGCTTGATAATCGCGCGCATCAATACGGGCTAAAAGTTGGCCTTTTTTTACGGTCTGATGGTCTTTAATATAAATTTCTTCAATATTGCCAGATACTTTAGGGGCAATGGTTGAGTACTCTACATCCACACGTGCATCGTCTGTTTCAATAACCGAAGATGGTAAAAATATAAGTTTTAAAACCCATAAAATAGATGCTAAGACAATAATGAATGCAATAACCATAACCCAATGCTTTTTGAGATATTGCACCTTGGTTAACTTAGGTGGTTCGGTGTGGGTAGTATCTTGAGCTTCGAGAGTACTCATAAAGATTTTCCTGAGTTATGACTATTCATTAACTTAATGAGAGCAATACGTGGCGGGTAAGTTCGAACTGGCAAAATCAACATCACAATGAATAAAATAGCGGTAAGGCCAGCTAAGATAAGATATTGATCGCTAATAACTAAGACAGATTGTTGCGCCTGAATCGCAGAATTTAGAGCAGATAGACCACCTGAAACACGATCTGCACCATTTGCGTTAAGCACAGGTGGAGTAAGTGGATTAATGACAGGGCCTTGAATATTTTGGAAAACATGTTGGGCGGTATTTTCAATCAGCCGTGTTGAATGGTATTCACCACGTACTCGATTGATCCAGTCTAAAATACATACACCCAGTACACCGCTAATCGCACGCGGGGTGTTAATCATCGGTGATGCATAAATTGCCATGGTTGGATGAACACTATTTGTACCCATCATTAAGAGCGAGAGCACGACACAGGTTTGTCCCAAACATGAGATTGCATGCCAAAAATAAAACTGATCTTGATTCCATGTAGTATCAAGTTGACTTGCACCTAGGCAACCAGCAATGACTAGAAGTAAACCAAAACCGTGTACATATCGGCTATCCACCCAAGCTTGGTTTAAAAGCTTTACAACAATAGGAATATAGATAAATTGCAATGCCGCAATTTGTAAGCCAATCCACATGGTCTGAGTGGGTTTATAGCCATGTACAGCACTAAGGTAATTCAGTGGTAATGTGCTGGTGGACATACCAATAATGACAAAGCAAAAGAGAGCGAAAACAGCGTAAGCAAAATTTCGGATTTCGAGCATTTGCGGCTTAATTAATGGCGATGGATAACGCCATTCATGTATGAAAAACCAAGGTAAGCTAATGGCACTAATTAAAGCCAGTACACAAATTAATTGAGAATGGAACCAGTCTAAATGGTTGCCATGCAATAACAGTGTGCTCAGGCTGGCTAAGCTAATAATCGCTAAAATGGCGCCCATCCAATCGTAAGTTTTTATTCTTGAATAATTTGGTGGATCTTGGGGAATACCAAAATAAACCAGTGCAGCACTTAGCGCACAAAAAGGAATAGTTTGGAAAAATATCATTTTCCAGCCAATCACATCTAAATAAAATGCAGAGAGTGCGGCACTTAAGTTGGGAAAGAATGTTGCAGTTAATGCATAACAGGCGAGACCCCATAGCCGAATGTCAGGTCCTAAAAATCTAAGCGCACAGGCCATGAGCAAAGGAATGGTTAGACCATTAGCGAGCCCTTGTAAGCCACGCAATAAATAAAATATTTCGATATTGGGGCTAAAAGGAATTAAAACGCTAGAAAAGAGACAAAGTCCTATCGCAAAAAGAAGAACTCTGCGCATAGAAAAAATAACTGCCCAACTGGTGGACAGAATCATGCCAATAATCATGGCACTTGCGTAAATACTGTTGATCCAATAACCAGAGTCAACACTAATTCCCATCGCGCCACGAATGTCGACTAAGGTAATGCTGGTGATTCGGTTGTTAAATTCAACAGTCATTGCAGCAAATATTGCACCTGCTAAACCGATGAGTGGCTTTGTATTCATTTTTTACCTTAAATCTTAAACATCCATTCATTGCAAGGAGCAGATATTTACTGTACTGTACCGATCGGTACTCTACTCTCTAATTAAATTTCCGTCAATTCTCGATTTTGAAGTTTTCGATGAGTTACACTTAGTACGAAATCGCTAAAATTTTTATAAGGTCAGTATGTCAGTTTCAACTAAAGCTCATGAAAAAGATCAAAAAATTCTGGATGCAGCAACCAAGTTTTTTTTGATTCACGGTTTTAGTGGAACAACGACAGACATGATTCAAAAGGAAGCGGGTGTTTCAAAAGCAACGATGTATGGGTGCTATAAAAATAAAGAAGCGATGTTTGCAGCTGTGATTGAACGTCAATGCAGGAACATGCAAGAGCAAATCATTTTAGTCGAGACAAAAGCTGAAAATTTACGCTCAGCTTTAACCGAGATTGGGAAAACCTATCTTTGTTTTATATTGTCGCATTCAGGATTGGCATTTTTTAGAGTTTGTATCGCAGAAGCAGTTAGATTTCCCGAGTTATCTGAAAAATTCTTTGAAGTAGGCCCGCAAAAGCTTGCAAATATTATTGCGGGGTATCTTGAAAAATCTCAAAAAAATAAAGAGATTGAGTTAAATTCTTCTGCTGATATTGCAGCAAATATATTCTTGGCATTATTACGAAGTGATGCCCATCTAAAGTGTCTGACACATCCTAATTATGCAATTTCTGATAGTGAAATTAGTATTTGGGTTGAATATGCTGTCGATTTATTTTTAAAAAATATCAATTATAAACTAGATTAATTTGGGGAATTTGCTCTCTATAAAACCTTAAATGTAGAAGTAAAAAAGAGACCAACTAATGGTCTCTTTTTTTAATTGATTAGATAGCTGCTTTAGTCATCTCACCATTCACAAGTCTTAAAATCTGCAATGGGTTGCTGTCTTTTAAGGCTTCCGGCAATAAACTTTCCGGATAGTTTTGGTAACAGACTGGGCGTAAATAACGGTCAATTGCTAAAGTTCCAACAGAGGTGCCTCGCGCATCTGAAGTCGCTGGGTATGGTCCGCCGTGTACCATGGCATCACATACTTCAACACCCGTTGGATACCCGTTTATGAGTAATCGGCCTGCTTTTTCCTCTAGCACAGGAACCACATCTGCAAATTCAGTTAAGTCTGCTTCATCGGCAATTAAAGTTGCAGTCAACTGACCATTCATGCTTTGTAGCGCCTGAATGAGTTGGGCTTTATCTTCAACCTCAATCACCACTGTTGTGGGACCAAAGATTTCTTCTTGTAAAAGCTGATCACCTGCCAATAACAGCTCCACATCAGCTTTAAATAGTTGTGGCTGTGCCTGATTGCCTTGCTGGGTTTGACCTGCCAAATGTTCAATGCCTTGATGCTGGGTTAAATGCTCAAGACCCGCGGTATAGCTTTTTAAGGTTCCGGCATTCAGCATAGTCTGTGCAGGTTTGCCACCCATAATTTCAGTTAGGTTGTTAATGAGCTGGCTAAACTCAGCTGATTTAATGCCTAAAATTAAACCCGGATTGGTACAGAACTGACCACAGCCTAAAACAACTGAGTCGGCCAAGTCCTGTGCAATTTTATCACCACGGTTTTTTAAGGCTTCGGGTAACATCAGCATCGGGTTAATACTGCTCATTTCCGCAAACACTGGAATGGGTTGTGGACGGGCTGCGGCCATATCACATAAAGCACGGCCACCACGTAGTGAACCAGTAAAACCCACTGCTTGTATTAAAGGATGCTTCACCAGTGGTTCACCCACACCATTACCATAGATCATGTTAAATACGCCTTTAGGCATATTTGATTTTTCTACGGCACGTTCGATTGCCTGAGCCACAAAGCCTGCTGTCGCCATATGTCCGCTATGCGCTTTCACCACTACAGAGCAGCCCGCAGCTAGTGCCGAAGCGGTGTCGCCACCCGCAGTTGAAAAAGCGAGTGGAAAGTTACTTGCACCAAATACAGCAACTGGTCCAACACCGATTTTAATCTGGCGCAGGTCTGGTCGTGGTAAAGGCTGACGCTCAGGCAAAGCTGTATCAATACGTGCACCTAAAAAGTCACCGCGACGCAACACTTTAGCGAACAGACGCATTTGTCCACTGGTACGGCCTCGTTCACCTTGCAAACGGGCAAGTGGCAAAGCGGTTTCTTGCGAAATAGTCTCTAGAAAATCGGTGCCCAAGGCATCGAGTTCATCGGCAATGTTTTCTAAAAAAGTAGCACGCTGTTCAGGTGAAGTATGACGGTAAGTTTTAAAGGCTTGACTAGCCGCTTCACAGGCCTGATTAATTTCCTGTTCGGTTGCATGGTGAAACTCATAAGGCAAAGCCTCACCAGTTGTTGCATTCACACTTTTCAATAAAGTTGTACTTTGTGCGCTACGTGAACCGCCAATAAAGTTGTGTCCGATAATGGTCATAACAAATATCCTGAAATTAATGAGAGTGTCTTGGAAGGTTGTCTTGATTTATGACTCGCATATATAAAGTTGCAGGTTCCAAACAACCGCCAGTAGATAATTGACCCACCATGTTGCGATACATTTCTTGCCAAGGTGTTTGAGAGGCAGAGACCGTCGGTTTCCACTCACGGCGGCGTTGTTCTAACTCTTCGTCAGAAATGAGTACGTTGACGGAGCGTTTATTGAGATCAATGCGTAAACGGTCATTGGTCTTTAATAATGCAATTCCACCGCCTACCGCCGCTTCGGGTGACATATTTAAAATAGAAGGGCTGGCAGACGTACCACTTTGGCGGCCATCTCCTAAGCAAGGCAGTGAATCGATGCCTTTTTTAATTAACTCTGCGGGTGGAGCCATATTTACAACTTCTGCACTACCTGGATAGCCCACTGTTCCAGCGCCACGAATGACCAAAATACAATGTTCATCAATGTCTAAGGCTGGATCATTAATTCGTGCATGGTAGTCTTCGGGACCTTCAAAAACGATTGCACGTGCTTCAAAGCTATTTTCACTATTTGGGTCAGATAAATAGGTTTTCTTAAATGCTTCACCGACGACAGACATTTTCATAATGGCGCTGTCAAAGAAATTGCCGCTAAGTACGATAAAACCTGCGCCATGTTTCAATGGTTGTTCATATGGAAAAATGACATCTGCATTGGAGGTTTTTGCATTTTTAGCAATTTCTCCCATCGTTTTACCGCTGACTGATGCACAGCCTTCATGTAAAACGCCGGCCTTTTGTAATTCATGCAAAACAGCAGGAACACCGCCAGCACGGTGAAAACCTTCACCCAAATATTTACCCGCAGGCATGCAGTTCACAATGAGTGGAATGCTTTCCCCAACGCGTTGCCAGTCTTCTAAACTCAGCTCAATCCCCATATGACGAGCAATTGCAATTAAATGAGGAGGGCAGTTACTTGATGCACCTAATGCTGAGGCTACTGCAATGGCATTTTCAAATGATTGTTTGTTCATGATTTTAGAAGGGCGTAAATCTTCTAGAACCATTTCACAAATTCTTTTGCCTGTCATATAGGCCATTTGCCCACGTTCGCGATACGGCGCGGGAATGCTTGCACATGTAGGTAAAGACATGCCCAGAGTTTCTGCTAATGCATTCATTGAAAGTGCAGTACCCATTGTATTGCAATGTCCGACCGAAGGCGATGCTGAAGTGGTCATTTCCATGAATCCTTCATAGTCAATTTCACCTGTGGCAAGTAAATTTCTTGCATGCCAAAGCACAGTCCCAGAACCAATTAACTCACCTTTAAAATGGCCATCTAGCATTGGTCCACCAGACAACACAATGGCTGGTATATCTGTCGTTGCGGCAGCCATCAAACAAGCAGGTGTAGTTTTGTCACAACCTGTGGTTAGCACCACACCATCAAGCGGATAACCATGTAATATTTCAACTAAGCCTAAGTAAGCTAAATTTCTATCAAGTGCGGCAGTAGGGCGACGGGTTTGTTCTGCAATCGGGTGAACGGGGAATTCCATGGGAATACCACCCGCATCTCGAATACCTGCTTTAACCCGTTCAGCAAGTTCTTTGTGGTGACGGTTACATGGAGTTAAATCACTGCCAGTTTGTGCAATACCAATAATCGGGCGACCTGATTGTAGTTCGGCACGGGTCAGGCCATAATTCATATAACGCTCAACATAAAGTGCTGTCATGTCAGCATGTTCAGGATCATCAAACCATTCTTGGCTACGTAAAAAAATCCGTTTATTTTGATCATTCATTTTTTGATCCTTTCACTCATACTTTTTGAAATTTAGTTTATTCACGAGATGAATCTTACAATTCAGCCGATCGATAATACGTGAAAATTACAGTAATTCACGTTGCTTTAAATTACGCATCAAAGCATTTATTCCAAAATTCCACGGCGTTGCTTTGTCGCTGGTCATAACCGTGTTGTATAAAGTACCAAGTTTAGGTGAATGAATACGGACGACATCTCCGACTTTATGGGTAAAGCCAGCCCCAGCTTGTTCACGATCTTGAGTAGGCGCAAATAAAGTTCCCAAAAATAGAACAAAACCATCTGGATATTGGTGATTTTCATTCAGGGTTTGTTGGATTAAATCTTCGGGGTCACGGCTAATTTGAGACATGGAACTCACGCCATTGAGCACAAAGTTATCTGTCCCCTCAATTTTCAGTTCAACATCACAAGCACGAATGTCATTTAAAGTAAAAGTATGATCAAAAAGGCGAATAAACGGTCCAATTGCACAAGATGCGTTGTTATCTTTGGCTTTACTCAACAGTAAGGCGCTACGACCTTCAAAGTCCCGTAAATTCACATCATTACCTAAAGTCGCACCTAAAATTTTACCGTGGCTATTTGCAACCAATACAACTTCTGGTTCTGGATTATTCCACTCAGACTTTGGATGAATACCAATATTTTGACCAGTTCCCACAGCCGCTAAAACGGGTGCTTTAGTAAAAATTTCAGCGTCAGTACCAATGCCTACCTCAAGATATTGAGACCACATTTTTTGTTCAATTAAATATTCTTTGAGTTGAAGGGCTTTTTCCGAGCCGGGTTCGATTGTTTTTAAATTATCACCGATTACCCCTTGTACAACTGCACGGATCGATTGAGCTTTTTGTGCATCGCCACCTGCTTGTTCTTCAATTACGCGCTCTAACATGCTTGCTGCAAAGGTCACACCAGCTGCTTTAATTACTTGTAAATCAATAGGGGCTAAAAAATATGCTTTGTTTGTATCTGGCTCAGCGACAGTATTGGCAAATAACTCATCAATTGACCCCACTAATTTTCCTTCAATTTCAGATAAAGCTTTTAAAGGATCCGAACTTTCAAGCAACTGGGAAATCGTGTGAAACTTTTCAGAAATATCAAAAACCTGATTGCCTTTTAAAAGAATCGGAGAGGGACCGGAAATTTGATTTGGAATCCACGCACGACCAATTAAACATCCTTGAGTAGCATCATCTGGTAATGAGTTCTGGGAATTTAACGTAAAGTTCATTTAAAGCATCCTTCTTTTATTTGAAATCATGATATGTTTCTTATTTAATAAACACCAATCGTAATAATTTAATTATTAATAACGAAAAGTTATCGAAAAGGATTTTTGAAAATGGCGGATTTGACTTACGCAAGCCTGAATAATTGGTTGAAATTCAAACATTTGGTGTTATTGGAAACTTTAGCAAGGACCAATAATATGCATTTGGCTGCCGAGCAGATGAACCTAAGTCAGCCCGCGGTGAGTAAAATGCTAAAAGAAATAGAAGGTTTATTGGGCTTTCCTGTTTTTGAGCGACTGCCTCGAAATATGCCAGTAACGGCTTTAGGTGAACATGTAATTCGATATGCCCAGCGTGTATTAAACGATGCAAAGCATTTTGTCGAAGACATAGAAATTTTAAGATTAGGTGGACATGGTTTTTTAAAAGTAGGTGGTATCTTTGCCGCAACAGCAGTTGTGATTCCAAACTCCATTATTGAGATTAAGAAAGAATGGCCATTACTTTCTATTGATGTTGTTGAACAAACCAGTGACCATTTAATGGAAATGCTAAGCGAACATACTTTAGATTTAGCCATAGGCCGCTTTACCGATGTTACACAAAGCCAGTTTTTTGATTTTCAACCTTTAGGCCCAGAGCCGTTTTGTATTGTTGTTAATAATGCCCATCCATGTGCCAAGAAAAAGTTTTGTACATTAGAAGAATTACTAAATTGGCCATGGGTACTCTATCCTAAAGGCACGCCAATTCGACAGCGTATGGAAGGCGCATTTGCCAGAGCAAAAGTCAAAATTCCTTTAAATACGGTTAATACCATGTCGATGCAGACCTTTTTGCAGATCTTAAAAGGCGCGCCCATGGTGGGGATGTTGCCCGAAGCCATGGTGATTGATCAGGTAAAAGAAGGGCAATTACAGATTTTAGAAACAGATCTAATTTTAGATGCGCAGGATTATGGAATTTTAACGCGCAAAGATGAGCCAGTTTCTGATATTGCAGCAGCATTTATTAACATTTTACTTAAAAATGCAAAACGTAAATAATCTATTCGGCCTCAAGCCATAGTTAGGTTTGAGGCTTTAAAATTAAAAAGAAAAACCTGCTCTGTTTAGTAAATTTATAAACATAAAACTGATATTAAAAAGTTATCAATATTTAGAAATTATTCATTGGAAATTATTGCAAGGACTCCTTATCGTTTAATTCACGACAATTACAAAAGTTTTTAAGTGAATAAAAACTAGGAAAGGACCTCTGTATGAATGTGCTAATCACTGGTGGAACAGGTTTTATTGGAAAGCAAATTGCCAAAGAGATCTTAAAAGCTGGCAGCTTGACTTTAGATGACAATAAACCTCAGTCCATCGATAAAATTATTCTATTTGATGCATTTGCTGGCGATGATTTGCCACAAGATCCAAGAATTGAAGTGGTGGTAGGCGATATTACCGATAAAACCACTGTGGCAAATATTACAGAAAATATTGATGTTGTTTGGCATCTGGCTGCTGTGGTGAGTTCAGCAGCAGAGGCCGATTTTGATTTAGGTATGGACGTTAACCTCTACGGACTCTTAAATTTATTAGAAGAATTAAGAAAGAAACAAACCACGCCTCGGGTTATTTTTGCCAGTGGCTGTGCTGTATTTGGTGGACAGTTGCCAGAGGTGGTGACAGACGAGACAGTAGTTACACCAAAGTCTTCTTACGGCATGCAAAAAGCAGTAGGAGAATTGCTTGTTTCAGATTATTCACGTAAAGGCTTTATTGATGGTCGTGTTTTAAGACTACCGACTATTGTGGTTCGTCCAGGCAAACCAAATAAAGCAGCATCAACATTTTTTAGTTCAATCATCCGTGAACCGTTAAAAGGCGAACCGGCTGTTTGCCCCGTACCTTCAGATACTCCAGTTTTTGTTACTTCACCGCGACGTTGTGTTGAATCAATGATTAAAGCTGCATCAATTTCTTCAGATGTACTTCAAGATAACCGAATTATTCCTCTACCAGGATTAACAGTTACGGTTAAAGAAATGCTTGAGGCGCTTGAACAAGTTGCAGGCAAACAAGCAACTGATTTGGTGCAATGGCAAGAAGACAAAACCATTCAACGTATTGTTCAAAGTTGGCCTGTTCAAGTGAAAGCTGAATATGCCGAATCTTTAGGTTTCCAAGCAGACGAAAATTTTGAAAGCGTGATTCAGGCACATATAGAAGATACCCAAAATTAATGGCAGTGATCGCCAATTGATGTGAGAGTTATTATGGAAGATATCAAAAATGTAACTGCTCTCGAAGAGCAGACAATCAAGCGTATTTCGAATCGAATTATCCCGTTTCTTATTATTCTGTTCATTATGGCATTTCTAGACAGGACCAATATTGGTTTTGCTGCGCTACACATGAATGATGCACTTGGAATTACTCAAACGATTTTTGGTCTAGGTGCGGGTGTTTTTTTTCTAGGTTATTTTATTGCAGAAGTACCGAGCAATATTTTGCTTCATCGTTTTGGAGCGCGAATCTGGATTGCCCGAATCATGATTACTTGGGGAATTATTGCCGGACTCATGGGTTTTATTCATAGCGGCACGCAGTTTATTGTTTTACGGTTTTTACTTGGTATTGCAGAAGCGGGTTTCTTTCCGGGTGTGATCTTTTATTTAACCTTGTGGTTTCCCGCAAAATATCGTGCTCGTGTTTTTGCCACGTTCTATCTTGGATTACCAATTGCTCAAATTATTGGGGCGCCAATTTCAGTTGGTCTCATGCAATGGGGCAATACTATTGGTTATGAAGGTTGGCGTTTGATGTATATCTTAGAAGGTATTCCATCCATTATTTTGGGATTAATCTGTCTAAAATATTTAACCAATAACCCAAAAGAAGCACAGTGGTTAACGGCTGAGCAGCGTCAATGGTTAATGTCTACACTAGAACGTGAAGAAAGAGAAAAAGAGCAATCTGCCGATGCTGCTTTAACTAAAGGTGAACTCATTAAACAAGTGTTTAAAAATCCTTTAGTTTGGATTATGGCAATTGTTTACTTTGGAATTACTTCTGGTTCAAATGCAATGTTCTTCTTCTTACCAAGTGTTTTAGAGTCATTTAGAAACACATTTGGTATGGAAATTAGCCTGATTCAAAATGGTTTACTTACTGCAATTCCATATGCATTTGCAGCCGTCGGAATGGTTTTATGGAGCCGCCGTTCTGACCGTAAACAAGAGCGTTATAAACACGGCGCGTGTGCTGCACTTATGGCTGCATTAGCAATTGCGATTGCACTACTTGTAAATCAACCGTGGGCCATTATTGTGGGCTTTATCTTTCTTGCAATTGGTGTGTTTAGCGCAATTAACATTTTCTGGACCATTCCTGGGCAAACTCTCACGGGAGTGGGGGCCGCAGCCGGAATTGGATTAATTAACTCGGTGGGTAATTTAAGTGGTTTTACTGGCCCATATTTAACTGGATATTTATATACGACCACAGGAACCTATACAGTAGCTTTCCTTGCCATTGCAGGCTTTGTAGCGATGGGTGGCTTAGGACTGCTGCTATTAGCAAAGTTAAAATCGAATAGCTTAAAAGTAGAAAAACAGCAACTTAAAGTTCGAACAGCTGCGGAGATAAAATAATGGCGACCATCGGGTTTGTGGGTACAGGTATTATGGGAATGCCGATGGCTATGAATTTACTCAAGGCAGGTCATCAGCTAAAAGTCTGGAATAGAACCTCCTCTAAAGCAGATAGCTTAAAAGAGGCGGGTGCTCATGTTTGCTCTGAACTTGAACAAGTAGGGAAAGATGTAGAGTTTCTGATTTGTATGCTCAGCGATGGAAAAACTTGTGATGAGATTCTGTTTAAGCAGCATGGTGCAATTTCACAGCTAAAACCTGAAAGCACGGTTATTGTCATGAGTTCGATAGCGGTTGAGGTTGCAAAAGCACAAAGTGAAAAGTGTAAAGAAAGAGGACTTAGATACTTAGATGCTCCTGTGTCCGGTGGAGAAAAAGGTGCCCAAAATGCAAGTCTTGCCATTATGGTTGGTGGTGAAGCTGAAACATTTTCACAAGCTGAAACTATTTTAACTGCAATGGGTCGACCAATTTTAGTGGGCGGGGCTAGCTGCGGAATGCTCGCAAAACTTGTGAATCAAATGATTGTAGCAACCACCATTGCAACAGTGAGTGAAGGTTTATTGCTTGCTAGTAAAGCCGGAGCCGATCCTATTAAGCTAAAACAAGCACTCACAGGAGGCTTTGCCGATTCTCCAATTTTACAGCAGCATGGTGAACGTATGCTAAATCGAGATTTTAAACCGGGAGGCACTGCTCGAAACCAGCATAAAGATATTCATACAGCCGTTAGCTATGCCAAATCACTTGAATTGAATTTACCCGTCGCCCAACAAGTGAGTCAGTTATTTGAAAATATGCTTGCTGCCGGAGACGGTGAGTTGGACCATTCTGGTTTAATTCGTGAACTTGAGCGAATGAATCCAGTGTGATTTTGCTTTGATTTAAATTTAGCGGTACTTGATGAATAGACATAATCAAGTGCCGCTTTCTTTTGGTATTAATTTTTGAAGGTCAGCATTTATTGCTTTTATATATTCTTAATATCTACTGACGGAGAAACCCCAAAAAAGCGTTTATATTCTCTGGAAAATTGAGACAAACTTTCATATCCGACTTGAATACTGGTAGATGAAATATCATATTCTTCGGTCATTAATAAACGCCGTGCTTCGGTTAACTTCATTCTCTTTTGATACTGTAAGGGACTCATTGAAGTGATATCCCTAAAATGTTGATGAAAACTAGAAGCACTCATACCCATTGTGCTTGCCAGTTCTTCAACGCTAAAGGATTTTGCAAAATTTGTTTTCAGCCACTCAATCGCTTTCACAATTCGATGGCCAGTCGTTCCGGCCGCCACAATGCGTTTAAGTCGATCGCCTTGTGGGCTCATCAATAAACGATAAAAAATTTCCTTAATAATCAGGGGAGACAAGATGGGGATGTCTTGTGGTGTATCGAGTAGTTTTATTAACCGTATAAAAGCATCATTCAGCTCTGAATTGACTACTCCAACAGCCATTCCTTTTTTCTCAGTATTTACATCTTTAAAAGGTATGTGGGCTTCAAGCATGATTTGGGCGAGTACATACGGGTCTAGGCGTAGAACTATTGAAAGATAGGGGCGTTCAACTGAAGCTTCAAGAACTTGAGCAATTACAGGTAGGTCAATTGCCGTAAAAAGGAAATGGTTAGAGTCGTACGTATAGGTTTCTTCGCTAAGAGTTACCTGTTTCCTCCCTTGAGCAATCATACATAGACTTGCATCCATCATGCTGCTACTTGGTTGGGTCAATTTTTCTGCACGAAATAAAGTCAGTCCCATAATAGGCGTTTCGAATGTACCTTTCTCACGTGTCCATTGATCGATAAGTTGAGCTAATTCTTGATTATGGTTTAGAGACCTATTCGCCATTCAGATTCCACCGATTACCCTCTGTGTTTTTATTGTAGGCATTTCAAATCAGAAAAATAGTGAGAAGTGCAACAATTCGGAGGATTAGGCAAATCTGTGAGAGGAATAGAACAACAGCTTACGATTTTCATTTTTATACTGATCAACATGGCACAAAGTCGATGAGTTGGAACTTAGTGAACCAAAACGTTCTAAAACCTATTTATGGATTTTCAAAATCTATAGCCATCAATGAATGTCCAGCGAAGAAATCGTCTTTATTTAAACATTAAACATGAGAGAAAAAATATGACAATTGAAGTTTTAGGTTATGCCGCGCTGTCATCAGAAACTCCTTTAGTTCCGTTTAAGTTTGAACGTAGAACCCCACGTGAAGATGATGTTGTCATTCAAATTGAATATTGTGGTGTTTGCCATTCCGATTTACATCAAGCTAAAAACGATTGGGGATTTAGTGCTTATCCAATCGTTCCGGGCCATGAAATTGTAGGTCGTGTCAGCTCAATTGGTCCTAAGGTCACAAAGTATAAAGTTGGTGATTTAGTAGGTATTGGCTGTATGGTCGATTCATGTCGTACTTGTTCGGCTTGTCATTCAGGGCTAGAGCAATATTGTGAAGAAGGTAACATCCAGACTTATGGCGGCGTAGATCGCCACGACCGACGCCCAACTTATGGTGGATATTCACAAAGTATTACGTGTAGCCAAGATTTTGTATTAAAAGTACCTGAAAATCTGGATGCTCAAGCTGTACCACCTCTACTGTGTGCGGGTATTACCACTTGGTCGCCGTTGCGTCACTGGAATGTTGGAAAGGGCAGTAAAGTCGCTGTAGTCGGTTTAGGTGGTTTAGGACACATGGCGATTAAACTTGCCAATGCTCTAGGTGCAGAAGTGACATTATTCACTCGTTCAGCAAACAAAGAACAGGATGCAAAACAACTCGGAGCGCATCATGTTGTGTTATCAACAGATGAAGCTCAAATGAAATCAGTGTTAAATCAATTTGATTTGATTATTGATACGGTGCCTTATAACCATGACTTGAAGCCTTATATTCCAACACTAGCTTTAAATGGAACAATTGTGCTGGTCGGATATTTAGGTGAAATTAGCGCAAATTCAGTACCTATGATTTTAGGAAGAAAATCAATTGCAGGGTCGGTGATTGGCGGAATTAAGGAAACACAAGAGCTACTCGATTTTTGTGGTGAGCATAATATTGTGTCTGAAGTAGAGATGATTGATATGCAAAACATTAATGACGCTTTTGAACGTATGCTAAAGAGCGATGTGAAGTATCGTTTTGTGATTGATATGAAAACACTATCTGAAGATTAATTTAGTCGTCATTTTCGGCTGTGCATACTATGCATAGTATGCACAGCTCAAAAGTTTAATACCAATGTGAGTGTTATGATTTAGAAGGAATGTATTTACGCATAGCAAAGATAAATAGCGTAAATAAAATACTAAAACCAAAAACAGGTAAGCTTAGCCCTAACACGAGACCCACCAATATTAATCCTATTTTTTGTGAGCCAGTTGCATGGTTCCAAACTAATAAGCTTTGCCCAACAAAGTGGCTCGTCATGAGTTTTAAATTCGAGTTTTTAAACGCAGCCCTGTATGCATAAATAATCATAATGCACAGCACGAAAGCATAAAGCGCCAGTACTAATTGATTTATCCAGCCAAATAAAACACCAATATGCGCATCTACTCCCCAACGAGTGAGCTTTGCCATCAGTGAATAATCTTTAAAAGCAAGTTGATCGATGACTTTATGTTGTTCCATATCAATGGCGATACTGTCTGCTTGAGTTGGCCATTTGCGCTGAATCTCGGCTACGGTCCAAGCTTGATTTCCACTGGTTGGTGGCTTGATTTGTATTTGTGCTGCATCAATGCCATGTGCTCTGGCTATTGAAAGAGCGCTATCGTATTCACTTGAAATAATATTTAAGTTAACGTTTTCACTGTGCGGCATGTCGTGATGCTCATGGTGCATCACTGTAGGTAAATTATCTTCTTGAAGAGAAGTTGCCAATGTCGGGGTTTGCCAATTAAGCCATTGACGAGCAACCCGAATATTATCTCCAGCCCACTCAGACCATGTAAGACCCGTAATGGCGATTATTAATAAGAGAGGGAATAATGCTAAACCCAACGTGCTATGCCATTTCAGTAATCTATTTTTTTGTGTTTGTCTAATTTTAAGATTTTGACGACGTTTCCACCAATTATAGAGTCCAGTTAAAGTCAAAATGGCTAACCAGCTTGCTGCCAGTTCACTATAAAAGCGACCCCATTTTCCTAGTAATAAATTACTATGTAGCTGGTCGAGTGTAGTTCGAAACGGCAGAACCCCACTGGTACCATAAACCGCTAGATGGCCTTTGGCTTGAAGTGTAAAAGGATCAATAAAAACGGCTTCACTCGTAAAATCATATATAGGATCTGAGAAAATTACACGGGTTGTCTGGTCAGAGCTTGGCGCTGGTCTAACTTCAATCACCTGTGCAGACTTAGGCATTACTTGCTTTGCGGCTTCAATTTGCTGGCTCAGCTTATGTGGCGGTTGCTTCAGTGGCTCAACATATAGAACATCTTTATAAATCGCTTGCTCTATTTGAGGCGTAATTGCATAGAGTAAACCAGTGATTGCTGCGAACAAGATAAATGGCGCAATAAAAATACCAGCATAAATATGAATTAAACGGTAAAGACTACGCCAGAAGGATGATTGAGTCAGCATCAGAAAAGAATGTTTGTCAGGTGGTGGGCGGATTATAACGACTTATTTATCTTGATGCTGATTGAGCTGTAACCAGTATTAAATTATTTGAGTAGCTCTTAGGCATATTGTCTGGTTTGATAATTAAATGGTTTTTATTACTTGGTAAATTATATATTTTTTACTTACGCCTTAAGATCTTATTTACATGACATATTTAATAATGAAACAACTTATTATTTAAATAATCTGGATTTTTTATCGTAAATTTTTCTACAAGAACTGAAGATATCTAAATATCAGAATTAATATTTAAAAAACCGCTTATTTTAGGATAAGCGGTTTTATTAGAATAAAATTGTATACAATCCCCAATTAATGATGGCCTTGGGAAATACCACCATTTCCATCTGAAAGACTAATTCGAATATTTTGCATCATGCCTTGATCTTCATGATCTAAAATATGGCAGTGCAATACAAAGTCACCGATGTAGCGTTCGTACTTGGTTCTAACAATCACTTTATAACTGGCTCCTTGTACGTTTTTAACCCAGATTGTATCTTTCCATGTTCCTTTTAGACCGCGATATTGTGGGTCAGGGGCCGCTGTTTTGTCATAGTCATCTACGGCGTTTATATCACTGACATCTTTACCGTTAGGGTCATACACTGCCACGACTTGAAATGGGTTTACATGAATATGAAAAGGATGGCTGGCTAATTTAGAGGTGAGTATCCATTCATCGGTTTTGCCTAACTCGAGCGTACGGTCAATTCGATCTGGTTGATACGGTTTTCCATTCACCTGGAACTGAACTGGATCAGCATTTGTATCAATATTAAATTCTAAAAATTGTTTATACGGTGTAGCGGGTAAGTCCTGATGAGGAACAAAGTGACTAAATTTCAAATTTTGTTGTAAATCTTGAAGCACAGCGGGACGCATATCTGGGGCAATATTGCGTGCTGCATTATTGCTTAATACCGTTGTTAAAGACTGAGGTGTTGAAGTGGCTTTATTAACTTGAATGATACCTAGTAAGCGTCTTTGCGAAAATGTACGGTCTACGTTCGCCGAAGCTGATGCAGCTTCATCAATTAGACAATAACGGCCTTCTTGCGGGAATTGCATCAATGCATCATAACGGTAACCCGGTTGAAAAACGGTAACTGTTTTATCCATAACCTGTTTAAAGGTTAGACCATCGGCTGCAATCAGGTGTTGGTTCACAATAGGCCCTGTACAGCTCTCACTTAATAATCTCTTTTCACCCATTGGGGTCAAATCGAGTTTGGAAGGAATATTTTGCATTTGACGAACGCTTAAGTTGATACTGTCGCGCACACCAGCATGTACCATTCGCCAACGCTCAACTTGTCCTGCAACCGCTTGAGTAATGAAAGGTTGTATTTCGCCATTAATACTCGTATATCGGCCTGATTTCCCCCAATCACCCGGGCCAAACCCTTGATAATCTCTAATTTCACCAATTTGATTGTTTTGGCAAATATAGTTGCCATTACTATCGGTTTCGATATTTCCGTTAGCATCATAGCAAGCATATTGGATTTGCTGAAAAACTAGCGTTCTTTCCTTAAAACCATAAGTGAGTAAATCTAAATCACCTGTCTTATTGGGGGTAGGTTGACGATATCCACGAATAATTAAAGCACCTGCCATACCACTTGCAACTTGAATAGCGGTTGAACCATGTCGATGCGGGTGATACCAAAATGTTCCGGCTGGATGATCGGGTGGTATGTTGTATTCATATTGGAAATTAACACCCGGATTAATCGAAATTAAAACGTTATCACTATTTCCTGCTGGGTTAATCCATAAACCGTGAGTGTGCATGTTAGTGCCATCAAAACAATGGGGTTTATTCACATCAAAATGATCGCCAGTACAACTTGGGTCTTTAGGAAATTTTTTGTGAGTAATCGGGTCTATATCAAGTTGATTATCTAAGTTTGCTCGTACAGTTTCTCCCGGAAATACTTCAATCGTCGGAGCAATATAAGGTGTATTGGGCTGCGTATCTGTACCTTGATAACTACGTAAAAAAACTTCGTCATAACGATTTGTCGCTGGGTTCCATAGTTTGTTCCTCGTTTTTTTAACCTCCCATGTAAATAATGCTTCATTAGAAGATTGCATTTGCGGCGTATTTGTTGATGAAACTTTCGGGTTGGGTGCAGCAAGTAATGCAACATGTTTACGTGCAACAGTCATATCGGGTGGGTCTTCTAATATACGGTCAGAAGAATCATTTGCTGATACACACCAACTTACTAAAGTTAGAGGCGTGCATAATATTAAATGAACTATTTTCATAATGAATATAGGCCTGAAAAAATCAGGCCTCTCCCTTAATTATTATTTTGACGTTTCTAAGCGAACCTGAGAAATACTCAAGCCTTGAGAGCTTACTTTTTCTTTCACTTGATCAAGTGTTAAATCAGTCGCAACAAACTGAACTTCTAAGTCTTCAGCAGCCATGCCTAATTGCTTAACTTGATCACTGACTTGATAGACCAATTGGCCAATATGACCTGGGTGTCCGCCGTGGTCATGATCTAACACACCGAAGTAGTTAATTGTGGCAACATAAATTTTTTGGTCAGGTTTATTTTTTGGAGATAGATAAATCTTATAGGTTAGATTTGGATTACCAATCATTTGGACATTATCTAATATTAAATAAGTTTGTCCTGATGAGAGCTTTGTTTGAGTAAGTTGACTTGAGTTTTCTAGGAAACTTGCAGTTTGAGGAGCTAAAGCTACTTTTTGAGTTACACCCATAAGCTTAATGCTTTTATTACTGCTAACTGGTTTATGATTCATTTTAAATAGGTTTGCTTTTTCAGCACCTTTACTACTCATGACAGTAGCTTCAACTTTACAAGCATTTTCATTGGTATATCGCACTGGGATTTTACCGGGGGTAAATACATCAGCAATGCTCATGGTGACTTTGTTGCCGTTTTCATCTGCAAAAGTATATCGGGTGTCATACCAACTATCTGGCATACCTAAATTTTTCTTGGCCCATTCAAGCGTAATTGGTTGCCCATTTGCTTTTTTATTTAACCAGCATTGCCATAAGCGGTCGATATTTGCATGGTGCATATAAAATACGGGGTCTAAGCCTGCAATAGGTACAAATCCCATATCTGGTAGCACACAGTTTTTACCGACTGCACAGTGCATGACACCATGGGGTTGAGACTGTAATTGGTTAGAGAAGTCTGTGAAGTTATCCCATTTAAATGCTTGAGCAGCGCTGGCATTGTCTGGATCGATGGCGCTGATATTTGCATTTAAACCCGGTGTACGGTACTGATCATATAAAGTCCCAGCCTGTTTACCCCGGACCAATTGAGGGAGTGCTAAGCCTTTACCATTAGCAGCTTTTTCTTGGTAATAATCCCAATAAGGAAGAGAGTAATCTTGCCCAACATATTTACGTACTGTCCGCTCATAAAAATAAAGCATCATACGGTGCCAAGGTAAGAAATTTAAATTGCCATGTTGGCATGTACCCCAAACGTCATCGGTAAAGCCATCATTTGGGACTGGTGAATTTTGAATATGCTTATAGTAACTGTCACATACTGCTTTACTATATATCTCTAAACACTGTGGCATACGGTATTGATTAACATAATAATCTTTGTCTGTTGCATGTTTACCTGTACCAAAATAGCCATGTGTATTGGCCCAGTAATTAAAGCTTGTACGAAACTCCGGTGATAAAGGGGGAGCATTATTATTTGCTCGCATTTTTTCCAAACCCTTTTGTAATGCGCTTACTTTGGCTGGATCTTTTGCAAACTCCGTGGCACTCATTCGTAGTGAGTCAGCATGAGTCGTTAAGCTCATACCACACAATAGAGTTCCTAAAATATAATAATTTCTCTTCATGATTTTAAATCCTTGTCATGTTTAATATTCTTATATTTGATTATTAGTAATGTATGAATTTACCCTTGGTTTGGGTAAATCTTAATCTAATCTAGCATATAAAGAAGTTTTTATTAAAGGTTTATATTTAATATTAATAATGAAAAAATTTAATTTTAAATCCTGTAATTTTTTAGAAAAACTTAAATATTTGGTATATTATTTATAATAGTTTTTTATTAATAATCAAAAGGTTTTTAAAATAAAAATAATTATATTTTTGCTTAATTTGTTTTGTTCTTTAAAATTTATGGGTTTAAAGTCTCATTATTAAATGAAATGTTAGATGTGAAGATTTTTGATTAAAATTAAATATTAAAAATTATTTTATTTGAATGGTTAGCATGCATGCTCTAAAGGTTTTGTATAGGGCTATCTATATTTTGACTTTTAAAATAAAAATTACAATTGCATGATTATTAAGTTTATTTTGTAATTTTGGCATTTTTATTGCTTAATTACTCTTATCTTTAGTACAACATTTGATTTACTAACTTATAAATGATGATTCAAACCGTCTTGCTCTCTTATGGTGTCTTTTTCATATGAAAAATGCACCAAATAGACACGTCTTTTTATTTTGCACTGTATTTGTGCGTTGGATGCTGTAATGAAGTCATTGGTTTCAATACTCACTTTACTCATTCTATGTGGATGCTCTTCATCTGAACAAAGTAGAAAAACTAAAGAAAACTTAGCACCCCATTCGATATGTGTTTTTGATAGTACAAATACAAAAGTCTGTGTAGCCGAACCAGCGCAAAGAATAGTTTCTCTATTTGAATCGGGTTTAGATGGCTTATATATGCTAGGTCAAGGTCATAAAGTGATTGGCATACCAGCCGAAGTATACATCCAGCCTTTATTATTCAATGCTTATTCAAAAATAGATAAGCGTATTGCCAATAAGCAGCTTGCGACGCCTTCACAAGGGGCAAATGCAACCAATATTGAAAGTCTTGTGTTGTTAAAACCTGATCTGGTGATTTTGGGGAGCGGGCAAACCCAAACGATTGACCTGTTACGGCAGTTTGGCATTGCTGTATATGTCATGGAGTCAGGTACTTACCAGCAAGTAAAAGAAGAGTTATCTGAAATTGCTGTTCTGAGCGGCGCCCAAAAGCGAGCTCAGGAAATTTTAAATTTCTCAGATGAAATTGTGGCGGAGGTCGCAGCCAAAACTGCACGTCAGCCAAATAAACAATCGATTTATTATGCATGGTCAGGAGGGCGTATTTTTTCTACCTCTGGACGTCAGTCGATTACCAATGATTTTATTGAGCTGGCAGGTGCTTATAACATTGTTCAGACCGATGCTAACCAGCCCAATGTAAACCCCGAGACTTTAATTGAATGGAACCCCGATAATATTGTGCTTTGGAATACAAACCCAAAACTGATTTATGAACGAAAAGAATTACAAGGTTTAAGCGCTGTACAAAACCGTAAGGTATTTAATTTGAGTCCTGCATTTATATATAACCCACATACCATCAAAATCATTATTACGGCGATTTATTTGAATCATAGTATTTATCCTGAACAGTCTGATTTACCTGTAAGTGCTTTACAACAGCGTATTTTAACTAAGTTGTATGGTGAGCACCTTGCTAAAGCGTTTGGGCAATGAATATGGAAAAACTCAAATATTATTGGTTTTACCCGTTACCGTTCCTCATGATTTTTATCTCGTTGCTTATGGGGCCAACTCAGACCTTGAGTGAATGGGACTATATGCGGTGGGGTGTACAAGCAGTCTTTGGTACGCCATATTTTGACTCGCAACAATTTAGGCTGATGCAAAACATTCTGGTCAATGTCAGATTGCCCAGAATCTTACTCACCTTTATGGTGGGGGCTGCATTAGCAACCGCGGGGAATGGCTTGCAGGCGTTGTTTCGTAATCCTTTAGTTGATTCTTATGTACTCGGTATTTCATCTGGTGCAGCATTCGGGGCAGCTTTAGCACTTTCTTTAAGTTGGCTTTCGCCAAATCTATCAGCCTTTATTTTTGGTGTTTGTGCCGTTGCCTTAACCTATTTATTTGCACATCAGAAACATGAAAGCCAGACGTCTTTAGTCATGGTAATTTTATCGGGCATGATTGTTTCGGGGCTGTTTTTGGCAGGACTTACAGTTATTCAATACTTAAGTGATCCATTTAAACTGCAAGCCATTGTGCAATGGACGATGGGCAACTTACATCAGGCTTCTTGGCAAAAAGTTCAATACGCCGTGCTACCGATTTGTATTGGTCTTGCTGGATTATTTGCGATGCGTTGGCGTCTAAACTTAATGGCACTTGGTGCTGAAGAAGCGCAGGCGGTTGGTGTTAACCCAAGGTGGGAACAGCTTCTTTTAATTGCGCTGGTGACTGTATGTACATCAACTTCTGTGGCTGCGGCCGGCATTATTAGTCTATATGGGCTGTTTATGCCACACATTGTGAGAATGTTGGTTGGGCCAGATCATCGCTATAGTATTCCTGCCAATATGATTTTGGGTGGTAGTTTTCTACTAATAATTGATAACTTTTCTCGGGTTTTACTGACGTTTGAAATACCGATTGGTATTTTTACTATGCTACTTGGCGCGCCATTTTTCTTATTATTAATGAAAACACAGAGGACTCATTGGGCATGATTCAAATTGATCAGTTAAATTATGCCTATGGGCACAAACACGTCCTTAAAAATATTCATTTAGAGTTTCCCGAAAATCAATTTTCCGTCATTTTAGGGCGTAATGGTTGCGGAAAATCGACACTTTTTAAATTGATGGCGGGCCTAGAACCTGTAAAAGATGGCTTGATTCGCTACTCTGGAAAACCACTATCGGATTTTAAAGGGAAAGATCGGGCAGCCTTACTCGGTTTTTTACCGCAGTTTCATAAAACCGTATTTCCATTTTTGGTTAAAGATGTGGTGATTACGGGACGTGCCGCTTTTAGCAGATATAGACCTTCAAAATCAGACTGGGAACGCGTAGACCAAGCCTTGCTTGATTTAGACATCGAGCATTTGCGTGACCGTCCTTATACCGAGCTATCGGGCGGTGAAAGGCAATTGGTTATGATTGCGCGTATTTTAGTACAAGCACCGAAAGTCATTTTGCTTGATGAGCCAACCAATCATCTAGATGTTTATTATCAATCTTATTTAATGAAAAAATTGCGTCAGTTATCGCGGCAAAATTTTACCGTGATTGCAATTATGCATGATCCTAACTTGGCTTTTTTATTTGCAGATCATCTGTTTTTTATGCGTCAACATGAGGTGGTTAAGCCTGAGTCAAAAACTCGAGTCACCGATCCTAAGTTTTTAAAAAGTGTCTATGATGTTGAATTCCATGAAGCCATGATTCAAGACAAAACCATTGTGATACCTGACCACTCTTGGCTATAAATATGTTTGATTATCAGTTGGTTGAAAAACCGGACTATGTATCTGCGGTAGAGTTTACGCTTTATACAAGACAGCTTTTATTCCCAGAAATCTATCATGGGCAGGTTCCCAAAGATTTACAAAATTTTGAGCAATATTATGTTCAGGATCCATTGGGCTGCTTCATTACCGTAAAAGATCAAAACCGTATTATTGGCACCATTGCATATCGGGTATATGACCATCGTTTTGATTTAAATTTGCCGTCCAATACGGTAGAAGTGGTTAAGTTATTTGTATTACCTGAATACCGCCGTAAGGGCATCGCAACCAAGCTATGTGACATGTTGTTTAGCTATGCAAAAAACAATGGGATTACTCGCTTGTATTTGCACACACATCCTTTTTTACTGGCGGCTGAAGAGTTTTGGACTCTACAAGGCTTTGACGTTATCAAACGGGAATGGATCGAGACCTATGACACTATTCACATGAGTAAATCTTTATAGCGCTTTATCATGCGTATGAAATCTTTTTTGAAAATGGGTAGGCGGATAACCCATAATTTTACTGAACATTGCGCTAAAAGCTGCCGAGTGTTCATAGCCCAAACTAAAGGCAATTTCCGTAATTGAGATATTTTCTTTTAACGCATTTAAAGCATAAATAATGCAGACTCGATTACGCCAAGCTTGAAAGGACATGCCAGTTTCAGACTTAAACCAACGATGAAAAGTCCGCTCACTTTTATTGTGGTCATGTGCCCAATCTTTAGGGCTGCTATGAATGTCAGGATGCTGCATAAACTCAGCACACTGTTTAGATAACAATGTGTTGTGAGGCATAGGAATAAACAGAGGTAGTGCTGGTGCAGCTTCTAATTCATATAACAATAAATCGATAAGAGCGCCGTCACGACCTGCACGCTGGTAGTCAACAGGCAGTTGATTTGCCTGAATGAGCAGTTGATGTAACAAAGGCGAGACTTGGATAACCTCGCAATATGTTGCCTGTCTTGGCGCATGGCTCGCTTCTATATACAAACTATAAGTACTGACTTTAGATAGCCATACCTGATGTGGTTTGCCTGCGGGTATCCATACACCACTGTAAGGTAACACAAGCCATTGTCCATCTTCAGTTTCAACTTTCATAAGACCTTCGGGTGCATATAAGAACTGTGCACGGCGATGACTATGCGTATCTAACAAGGTATCAGCAGGATAGTCTGACCCTAACGCTAGAACCGCTTGCGGTAGATGGTCTACATCGTTAATTGGAATATTACGCATATATTTTTGGCTGAAACAAATAAAAAGATGGCTTTTCTACGTTAGTTTGCCATAGAGCTATTTTATATCATGCCTCTATAAATATGAGGAAGATAATCATGCTATATGAGCTATTTTTATTTGGACTACTGTCAGGCATAACCACTTGGTTATTTGGTTTTGGCGGCGGTTTTGTTGCTGTACCTTTGCTTTATACAGTCATTATTCAAAAGTGGAGCAATGAAAGTAGTGTCGGCATACATGCGATGCAAATCGCCGTAGCTACATCAGCTTTTGTCATGCTCTGCTCGGCAAGTTTTGCAACCTTTCGGCACTATCGGTCTGGACATATAGATTGGCAAAAGATCCGCTTTTTATGGGGTGGTATTGCACTTGGTGGAATTGTCGGTGCAGTAATGGCCTCATTGTTTAATGGCAGTTGGCTTCGCTGGATATTTATGGGTTATGTGTTCGTAACGATTATTGATTGTTATTACCGATCTGGGTTTATGGAGACATCAAGGCAACAGCAAAATTATGGGCAGAACAGCGAACTCATTAAAGGCGGAGTTATCGGCTGGGTTGCAGCGCTTTTAGGTGTGGGTGGCAGTGTAATGACGGTTCCGTTATTACGGCGTCGGGGTAGTTCTATGGCAGAGGCCGCGGCTATCGCAAACATTCTCACGCTGCCTTTGTCTTTAACTGCAACGCTAACCTATTGTGTGTTATCACTTTGGCAATCTACATGGACACCTAGTGGATTTATCGGTCTAATCTGGTTTGAAGCTGCTTTATTCTTGGTTGCTGGAACATGGATTGGGCTATATTTTTCAGAAAAATTTATTTCAAAACTGCCAGATTTATGGCGGGCAAAGTTGTATCCGCTACTTTTAATAATAGTTCTACTCATCATGATTTTTGTAAATTAACTTTTTATTTCAATTAATTGAAGAATAATATCTCTTAAAAATTGAATCTCTAAATGCTCTAAAACCCCAAATTTTTATGTCTTAAATGGCTTTGAAAAAAGTTTGAAATATAGACTTGAAATATATAGTGGCTTTATGCCACTATATATTCATCGAAGGTCATCAGACAAAAAGAGGATGATATGGCTATCCAGCTTTTAGATGCGGCAAGAAATGAAATTCCAGTGAAATTCACGCAGTTTTCTGGCGGAGAGCGTCATGTTCAAATTGATGAAAAAACATTAGGTTCACTATCTGGCAAGGTATTGGTTCGTGCACAGATGGCCTCAAGTCACGATGTGATGGACTATTTACTACTTGAAAATATATTGCTAAATCTGGGTTTAACCGTTGACCTAGAAATTCCGTATTTTCCATATGCGCGTCAGGACCGTATTTGTGCAGTCGGCCAAGCGTTCTCACTTGATGTGATGACCAAGCTACTTAACATTAACGCAGACAAAAAAGCGGGCAAACAAGGCAAAATCACTGTTTGGGATTGCCATAGTGAAGTAACAACAGCCTTGCTTGCTGCAAATACTTCTTTTAACGAAGTTGTAAATGTTAGTTCAGTCGACATTATCGCAAAGAGTGAAGCGCTAAGCACATTATTAAAAGATGAAAAAACAGTACTGATTTGCCCAGACAAAGGCGCAAAAGCACGCACAAAAATGGTTGCAGACGCTTTTAATCTGGAGCGCAAACAACCCATCACTGTTGTTCAGTGTGATAAAAAACGTGACCCAGTAACTGGCAAAATTTTAGGTACGCATGTACATGCGACTGATTTATCAGGCCTAACAGCGGTCATTACCGATGATATTTGTGACGGCGGTGCAACCTTTATTGGTATTGCCAAAGAACTCCGTCACCTCAATTGCCATAAGGTCGTTCTATATGTGACCCACGGTATTTTTAGTAAAGGAATAGAGGTTTTTGATGGACTGCTTGACCAGCTATTTACCTCGGACAGCTTTCCACAACAACCATCAGACAAAATTTCAGTAATTGCTTTTGCAGCAAAATAAAGATAATAAAGATGACTATTAAACTTAATCCATTAAACGCTATCGATTTTTATAAAGCTGATCACAGACGTCAGTATCCAGCAGGTACAGAATACGTGTACGCAAACTTTACGCCGCGTTCATCTCGACTCGCTAAAATGTTGCCTGACTTCGACGATAAAGTTGTATTCTTTGGGCTTCAGGGTTTTATTAAACACTTTTTAATCGATACGTGGAATGAAGGCTTTTTCAAGCAACCTAAAGATAAAGTGGTGGCTACCTATAAACGCCGTATGGATAGTTCACTAGGTGAAGGTGCTGTACCGGTTGATCACATTGAAGCATTACACGACTTGGGCTATTTACCATTACGCATTAAAGCATTGCCAGAAGGTAGCCGCGTCAATATGCGTGTACCCGTGCTTACTGTAATTAATACCGATCCGCGTTTCTTTTGGCTAACTAACTATATTGAAACGGTGTTAAGTGCTGAGCTTTGGAAAAGCTGTACTACTGCAACGATTGCCTATGAGTACAAACGCTTATTAACTCAATATGCTGTAAAAACTGGCGCACCGCTTGATTTTGTACCTGTGCAAGGACACGATTTTAGTAGCCGTGGTATGAGCGGAATTTATGATGCGGCGCAATCTGGTGTGGGTCACTTAACCAGTTTTATTGGAACAGACTCAGTTGCTTCAATCGACTACGCTGAAGAATATTACAATGCAACAGGTGTGATTGGTGTATCTGTACCAGCGACCGAACATAGTGTGATGTGTATGGGCACAGAAAATAGTGAGCTAGAAACATTTAAGCGTTTAATCTGCGAGCTTTATCCGTCTGGTGTGGTTAGTGTTGTATCTGATACATGGGATTTTTGGCGAGTGATTACCGAGTTTACGGTGGCTTTAAAACCTGAAATTCTGGCAAGACAACCTAATGCTTTAGGCTTGGCTAAATTGGTTTTCCGTCCAGACTCTGGCGACCCTGTTAAAATTATTTGTGGTGACCCAGACGCCGAAGTCGGCAGCCCAGCTTATAAAGGCGCGGTTGAATGTTTATGGGAAGTGTTTGGCGGTACAACCACAGACCAAGGCTATAAAGTATTGAATGAGCGTGTCGGTTTAATTTACGGTGACTCAATTACCCTAGATCGCGCACAGCGTATTTTAGAAGGGCTAGAAGCCAAAGGTTTTGCATCAAACAACTTGGTGTTTGGTATCGGCAGCTTTACCTATAATTACTTAACTCGCGACACCTTTGGGTTTGCTGTAAAAGCGACTTGGGGACAAGTGAATGGGGTAGGCCGTGAGTTGTTTAAAGACCCAATTACTGACTCAGGTGTGAAAAAATCTGCGAAAGGTCTTTTACGCATCGAAGAAAGTGAAAATGATTTTACCTTGTTTGATGAGCAAACAGCCGAACAAGAACAAGGCGGAGTACTAAAAACAGTCTTTGAAAATGGTAAACTTCAATATGAGTGTACTCTAGATCAAATTCGTGAGCGTTTATCTATCGTATAACTGAGTTTAGATGAGCCGTTGCGTGTGTATCGGCTCATCATTTTTATTGAGAGGCTGAACGTGACTATTCAAACTGAACAAGAATTCCTTGCCAGTTATGATCGCCGAGATTATGACGCACCCTTACTCACGGTCGATATGGCTATTTTCTCGGTATTTAATGGTCAGTTGCAGGTACTACTCATTAAGCGACCCAACTTTCCAGCCAAAGATCAATGGGCTTTACCGGGCGGTTTTGCCGATTTAACTCATGACCAAGATTTGATGGCCACGGCTTATCGTAAGCTGGTCGAAAAAACAGGGATTGCTTCACCTTACTTGGAACAAGTTGCCTCTGTCGGCAATGCTAAACGTGACCCACGTGGCTGGGCTGTGACGATTTTATATTTTGCTTTAATTGATTTTAATGCCTATCAACATCAAGCATTAGCTGAATACAGTGAATGGGTGCCAGTGACAAAAGCACAAGATTTAGTATTGGCGTTTGATCATAATGAGTTGCTTAACTTGGCATTAGAGCGTTTAACCAATAAAACTCGCTATACTGCATTACCAGCCAGTCTCATGCCTGAATTATTTACGCTGACTGAGCTACAAACCATTTATGAAATTATTCTTGGGCAATCGTTAGATAAAAAAGCATTTAGACGCCGTATGATAGAAGCGGGTGCAGTTGAAGAAACCAACCACAGTAAAATTGTGGGCAAACGACCAGCTCAGCTTTATCGCTATGCACTCGATTCTTTCGATTTTATATTTCCTCGCTCACTCGAATTACCTAGAAATAAAGAGGGTGAAGATAAGCAAAACAATGAGCTTTCTGACTAGCGCATATTGATGCACTTTGATTTATAATGCCGCGCTTATGATTGATGTCATGTTTTGATCAGCACTTTGCCTATGTCACACGTTTCTCCCTGCTTCCAGCAAAATCAGTTTTTTGTGTTGGTGGAATATCTCACTTCACTGCATGAGATTTATCCTGTGAAACATGAGTTTGCAGGATATCCGGCTGCAATGACATTGGCAGATCGTGTACATTCCGATCATGATATTGCACCGCTTGAAGCCAGTAAAAGTTACCCAGACTCAATCGATAAAGTCTTACACTTTTCAGGTAAGGCCCGAGACATACAAGACTTTGAGCAATTTTTAGAACAAGCTCAAGCAGCCAATATTCAAAACTTGTTATTACTTACAGGCGATAAACTCAAAGAACACCATAATGGTCGAGATGGACAACCTCGTAGTCGTTACTTAGAGTCGGTAAACGCCGTAATGGCTGCCAAGCAACACGGCGGGTTTCGTATTGGGGTTGCTTTTAACCCATTTAAATATGTTGAAGCTGAGCGTGATGCACAGTACTTAAAACTACATAAGAAAATTAAAGCAGGTGCTGACTTTATCATTACCCAATTGGGCTATGATATTGAAGCCTTAAAGCAAGCCAAATCATTTTTGACCAAACATCATTATTCACAGCAAATACTGGCTTGTGTCATGCCACTAACTTTGGGGCGTGCCAATTTTATGGTGAAGCATAAAGTGGCAGGTATTGTCATTACTCCGCACATGTTAAAAGTCTTGGCAGATGAAAAACAGGCAGGACATACAGACCGAGTTTATTTACGCTGCGCTTTACAGATTTTGATATGTAAACATTTAGGGTTTGCAGGAATTCACTTATCTGCTTGCCATAAGCCAGAAGAACAAATGCTGCTTGAAAGCTACGTCGAGCAATACAGACATTTGGAGCTTAAAGCTTTAGAAGAGCTTTGGAATTCACTTTGGCAAGTCACGTCCGGCAAAGAGTTTTCACCTGACATTGCTCGTTTTTCGCGTCAGCCGACTTCTAAACAATTAATCAAATATCGCCAATTGCATGTTATGCATGAAGCAATGTTTGAATCAAAAATTGCCAAAGGTGTAGGACGGTTTATTTTCAAAGCATCTTTTTGGGAAAATGCTTTGGTCGCCAAAGTACTACTTAAAACAGAAGTACTAAGTAAACACAGCCTAGTCGGTTGCGAAAGCTGTGGTCAATGTCGTCTAAGCGATACTTTATATATTTGCCCGGAAACGTGTCCAAAAGGTTTAGCCAATGGGCCTTGTGGCGGTACAACTTTAGACCGCTGTGAATTTGGTGACCGTGAGTGTATTCATTCAGTCAAAGCAAGACTTGCTAAAGCTGTTGCACAAACTGAAATATTAAAAGAGAAACTCATTCCAACTGTACCAATTGAAACCAGAGGAACCAGTTCTTGGAAAAATTGGTATTTAGCGACTGAGGCTTAAGTTTGGTATTAATCCTTGATTTGATTTTGTTCAAAAAATCAAATGGGATGCTAAAGCGTCGCGATAATTTAAAAATAACAATCGTTTGCCTTAATTATGTCCAATCAAAGTGATCACCTAGGAGTATACTTAAAGCAAATCTTTTGCGTTAAAAGAAAGGCTGTCTCAATGAAAAAGTTGGTTGCTGTACTTACTGTAATTGTTGTTTTAACTGGATGTGTCTACGACCCTGTTAATTACAACAAAATACACGACCAAGAGTTCCAAGATCACCTCAGGCAAAACGGTTAGCAATAAAAAACCCACTCAATGAGTGGGTTTTAGTTTTTAAAAAGCGCACTGCGCCATTTGAGTCACAAACAGATTCATATCTTCATACAAAAACTCTCACAACATCCTGAGTTGCAACGCACAATTGCCTGAGCGATGGTACAGGTGGAAAAGCAGCGACGTTTAAAGCGGTTGGGCAAGAAAAAACAACGGGAAATTATCGCTAATTACTTTGTGATTGAATCAAAGCCGTTTCGGAACTCTAAATTTAAAACCAAGTACCAGATTGATAACAATGAAGCACGTGCTGTACAGCGTTTGGTTTTAGATTTAATGGGGCAGAGCGAAGTCATGGCCTGAGATGGTTAGACAAGATCGTTCACGGTCAGATGTACTTAGTGATGTGAAGTGTGGGTTAGCGTTGTTGCATTGTCGGTATGGGTTTGTTATTTATACTTAAAGATTATGACTTTATAAAAATTTAGAAGTTGGTAAATATGGATTGGAAAACATTTATAGCATCTGTAATAAGTTCATTGGCTTGGCCGGGAATTTTAGCTATTGTTTTTATAAGATATCATTCAGAGATTTTGAATTTAATAAGGTCTTTAAAAACTATAAAGGCAGGTGAAGTTGAACTAAGTTTTAATGATGGAGTCCAAGAATTACAAAAAATAGCTGAAGATTTGGAAAATAAGAATTTAGACGAAGAAAAATTATCAAAAATATTGGAGCATCCTAGAGAGTTTGTACTTGGTACTTGGATTAAGTTGGAAGATTCAATCAGAGCTCTTGCTGCATCAAGAACAGAAATTGATCATGAAGAAAGGAAAGTTGAATATCTTACGGAGCTGTTATTGGATAAAAAATTACTAACAAAAGATGAGTATTATTTGATTTTTAAGCTGAGAACTTTAAGAAATCGTGCAGCACATTTGGCAGATTTTGAATTTGATACTTCATCTGTAATTGAATATGAAAAGTTGACTGATGACATATCTAAAAGAATTCTTAAAAAGAAAGAGTAAATAATTAACAGAATATTTTTCTTAAGATTGTTTTTTACTTTGGCTTGCACCAAGTGTATGTTAAAAAAATTAAATATCACTTAAAGGGTAAATAATATGGCAACAGAGAAATGGTGGCGTGAGAGAGGCTATAAAACCCAAAAAGAACTAACAGAAGTCATGCAAGCGATCATTAAGGATATACCAGATAATCATTATGTAGAAAATAGTGAGTCTAAAGAAATCGTGATATGGGTATTATCACACCATCATGAATACGATGAAAAAACTAACTACTCTGCAGATTTTGAAATACAGGTGAGACGTTCAAAAGTAAAAGCATCAAATAAAGAACTATGGATTATTAGAAAAGATAAAACCGAAATAGATATCAGTTGGCGTAAAGCTCTTGGTCCGGGTGGTGCATCTTCTCAAAAAGAAAACATACGAAATGCGGCTGTACAAGCTGTTAATGATCAGATAATTGCTTTTAAAGATAGCAATACAGATAGAACATGTTGTCTATGTAATAGATACATAGAAGAAACAATAGAAGCTTGTCATTTTGAACCAAAATTTGATCAATTACTTCAAAGCTTTTTTGGTGAGGATGAGCAAATTAAAAATATAGTTATAAAAGATGGTGAATATGCATATCGATATTTTGATGATGAGGAGTTGCATAATGGCTGGGTCAATTATCACAAAAGTAAAGCGATTCTCAGGCCCGCACATGCTTCATGCATTCGTAAAAGACCAAGATAAGCAGCACAAATAATTTTAGGAACTAATAGTGAATCGTCTACCTGAATTTGATGGTTTTAATACCCACATCTGGAATGATTATAAAGTTACTAAAAAAGCTTTAAATTTATCTCCAATCGAAAAACCGGATATGTCACCTTTTTTAATCCATATGACTGGAAAAGATCAAATTTTACAAATACTAAGCTCTAGTGACAGTGATGATCATGGATTAATTAGAGCGGAGATCCCATCTCAATCCCGATCACAATGGTATACAAAAAAGATAGTATGTTTTACCGAATCAGTATTACATTCTATTGATTCATTTAGATATATTGCTTTTAATCGTTTTAAATCCAATCTTTTTTATGGTATCGGGTTCTCAAAGAAAAAATTGGCGTTAGATGAGAATGTTAGACCAGCCCTATATATAGATACTAGAACGATTGGTTCATTAAAAACTTTAGAAGATTCCTTACCAGAATCTGTTGAAGAATATAGTCGTGAGAATTTAAAACTAAAAAAGCTTTTGGATAGACTAATCCCATTCATCACTCCAGTTTTTCAAGATGAAGATAGGCAAGGATATACTTGGGAAAGAGAGTGGCGATATTATGAAAAAAATAATACAGGTTTTGAATTTTCATATGAAGATATTGAAATTATATGCTGTCCTGAGAATGAAAAAGGGCATATTCAGGATAAGCTAGGTGACTATTCAAGTGGAATACAGTTTGTAAATACTTGGGGGGAATATAACGAAGTAATTGAATTTATGAAAAGTCGTGAATTTAATTATGGATATGGCAGAGGAAGAAAGGAAGCCGATAAATTAAGAAGTAAAAAAGTTGAATTTACACGTACTAAAAATCAATTAGATGCTTATCAAGCTTATGCAGAAAGTTTGGCAAAAAGAATTGATGAGTTGAAAAGAATTTCTGAGGAGTACCAAAAAGAGATTTCAAAAATAGATCAACAGTTGGAACAACTTGAAAAAGATAAGTGAATTTGAATTCAAGAAAGATTTTTCATTCATTTATAAAACTAAAGATTTTATTTTTCTTTTATGTTGATAATTTTCAAGAATTATCATCGGATCAAGATAGTTAGGACTTTTCTATCTGAAAAAAGTTAAAAGAGAAAGCGTCAACCACACCTTCTCTGAGTTTAGTTAAATTAAAGATATTTAATTAGTTAAAAAGCTATTATGTAAATATAGATAATCAATATTCTCATTTTTACAAACTTTAAAAGACACAAATATAGGAGTCCCCTCTAGATCAGCTATCTCATTTAATTGGGTTGAAAGAGAAGTTTGAGTAGGAACATAGTGCCTGCCATTTGTTGTTCTCAGCTTTATATTAAAAAGATAAAGAGAAGCCTTAAACTTGCTGTTAGTTGGTATCTGTATAGTTAATATCTTAAAATTTCCTTTTTTTTCCTCTTCAATTTTAAATGCATATATGCTTGAAGAGCGGTTAAAATAATTTACGACAGGAAAAGATTCTAACTTTAAATGATCATAATTCCCATCTTTAATAGATATAAAATTATTAAGACTTTTGTTGGAATATATACATCTATTTTTGCCGCAGATTAATGGATAATATTTTTTATTGTTCTGAATGGTATAAGTAGTTGATCCAAGTATATTTTTGTATTTTTTATCTACTCCCATATCTGAAAGGTTTAACCAATGTTTTAATGGGAGAATTAGAAGCACAATTATAGAAACAACTAAAAATGTAATTATTATAACGAATTCTGAACCAAAGTCATTTTTTAAATTATTTTCTTGATTTTTAATCCTTTTTAATTTTGAAGTTAAAATATTTTTTGTATTACTTGGAAATGGAGATTTATATATTTTCTTAGGAAAACTCTTATAGAATGAATTTGTAAACCAAATCAAAGATATTGCTATGGGTATTAAAATAAAGTAATGATAACTATATAAAAAACCATAATAGAAGTATTGATTAAATTCTAACTCTAAAAAACTAGCATCAAACCCTGTATTTAATGTAATTCCTTCTAAAAATGCCTGGCCGCAAACATAAAAATATCCTAAGAAGATAGGAGTTGAAATGGCTATTAAAGAAATTATATTTTCAAATTTAACTTTTTTCATATGTGTCTTCAGTTAATCGTATTGTTGATCTAGTCCAGTCTTAAGATAAATTTTCTGCAATTCTTTAAGAGATAGAGAAATCCCTTGCTCCATGAGACGTGAATTGCGTAATTCAAATAAAATTTGAAGCTTGTCTTTAATAACCCCTTTATCGCCGTAATGTAGGGCTCTATGACAGTTTGGGCATAAGCAAACGATGTTTGAAGTAACATCGAGAGAGACGTTGTAATTTGGCTGCTGACTCATAGGTACTAGATGATGTCCTTCAACATAAAACTTCTTATTTTTAGTTATAAATGTCATATGAGATGGATCAATTTCGCATTGAAAGTTAGCAAGTTTTAAAGCCTTTCTACTTTTATCTTTTGAACGTTTAAACTTATTCTGTTGTATCGATAAAGTACTAGGTACAGTCTCTTTAACTTCAATAAGCTGTGTGATATCAACTTGCTCTTCATGACTTTGTAATAAAGCCTGGTATGAGTGATCTGATACTGGAACTAAATTAGCAAGATTTTTATTTGCATTCGCATATAGTGTTTCATAATCTTTGATTAGAATTTTGAATTGATCTTCGATAATTTGGTCATCTATAGTTTTTAATAAATCTTTTTTGTATTCAAAATTTTTAATAGCGTATTTTTGATATTTTTTACCTAAGGTTTTAGTCGCTTTTAAGTCAATACTACCTAATTTTAGATTTGAGTAAGGAGAGTTTGAGCCTACATATTCTAATGCAAGAGAAGCGAAATCTACTAAATCATCTTGATTTGCATCTGTCACTCCTTGCAATAGTCCCATGAAGCATGAGCTCATATCAGCTGCAAACAATATACCCAGGTAATAACCACGTTGCGCCGAGTTAGTTATATCTGTATTTGTACATAAAACCCAAGGTATCTCTGCCCAATTACCTTTTCCATGTGACCAGCTGACGTCATAGCTAATAGAGGAGTCAGAATACTTATTAAGCCAGGTTTTAACTGTACTTGTGATGTCCTTAGACAGGGCTTGATAATGCCCCTGTAACTTGTTGGTATTATATGGCTGTTGTTTTGCATATAAATAATGATCAAGAACATTTAAGAAATGTTTTTTCATTTTTGATAAAATCAAGTATTTGAAAATTATTGCTTATTATATAGTCTTGAGCAGAGAATATCATTATAAGTAATAAGTAATAAGTAATAAGTAATAAGTAATAAGTAATAAGTAATAAGTAATAAGTAATAAGTAAACTTGCGTGTTTTACTTCTAATTGAATAGATTAGCCTATAAAATTTAGCATATCTTTAATTTTCAAAGGAAACCATGTTGAAGGCAAATAAACTTCATTGGTCAAATCAAGCAATAGAAATTTTATCAGATAAGTACTTTCAATATTTAGAAGAAAGTAAATTAGAAAATAATTTTGATAATTGCTATACCTTTTTAGGTAAGACTATAAGTCCTTCAGAGGTAAAATTATATTATGGATTAAGCAGCACAGTAAAATTAGCTGAATGTCTGTCGGGAGCTAAAGCTGGGACCTTTAGTCTTTAAATAATTAAAAATTTTATGGATAAATAATGATAAAAAGATATTTAGTAAGTGGACTATTTGCTATAAGTCTCAGCATGAATATCCATGCAAATGAGGAAAATCTAATTTCTCAAACCGCAAAACTAGGAGCAAAAGATCTAACAGCAGAGGCACGTATAAAATTATATAAAAATGTTTCGCTCGTGGTAGTTCTTACAAAGAGCAGTGGTGATCCGGAGCAAGATTAAAAAATTTTAAAATCAATAAGAGCTGCGGATTTTAAGATATTTCAAGATGAGAAATAAGAAATCTTAGAGGATATAATTTTTTAAATCAATGAACTACTCTGTTGAAATTGATTGTTAAAGAATAGGCTCACTTCGGTGGGCTTTTTATATAATGAACATATCAAACTAGAAAATTAATATTTTTACGAACAAAATATAGCTATTACCTACCAAATCAAAAAATAGATATGTTATAGAAAAGGATGGGATTGGTATTAAGTTCAAAGGAAGCACTTAACCGATCTTCTTAAAATTCGATGGATTTCGTTAAATAGGTAGACGATGACCGCACTTTTAGAAAAGGATTTCAGCCCCTCTGAGTTTACATTGTTTTCTGAAATATTATGGAAACTTGGCTCAGGAAAAGGGAAATATAATTTACGTGAAAATATCATTGCAGATATTGCCATCTTGTTGCGAGCTGATTTTGCCGCGTCTTATATTTGGGATTCAACACATAACTTATCAAAAGAAGGCTTGATATGGAAAATCGATCCCAAAGCGATGGAGGATTATGAGTGTATTTGGCAATTTGATGACCCCATTACTGCACAGCTTCATAAGCTCCAGAAACCAACATTTGTAAACGAAGTCATGCCTCTCGCAGACCTGAAAAAAACAGGCTATTACAATGAGTTTTTAAAAACCTATGGTTTGTATCACGGTATAAATATTTATTTTGTCCGAAATGGTATGGATATTGGTGATTTACGCATTTGGCGTGCGCAAGACGCTGAAATGTTTGGTGAGCGTGAAAAAAGAATATTAAATCTACTTGAACCTTATTTTACCCAAGCCTTACCACTAGATTTATCAACACAATATAGTTTGACTCCACGTGAACAAGAAGTGGTTCATTTGGTCTCTAAAGGTTTAAGTGATAAAGAGGTGGCAAATTTACTTGGTATTGGCTTTACCACATTAAGAACCCATCTGAATAATTCTATGAGAAAGATAGGCTGCAATAATCGCACTGAAATGGCTTTACTCATTCAACATTAAAGCAAAGCAATCCTCAATTTTGAGGATACGAATTATCGAGCAATTTGTACTAAGTTCTTAAGATCACAACTTAAATGGATTTTAAGTCACCATGTCAAATGCAGTTGAAAAAAATAATTGGATTGAGTTACAGGGTTTAGCAAATGCTTCAATAGATGTCATCACTCAATTGATTCATGAGAGAAAAGTATCTTGTGAAGAACTTGTGCATCATTACTTCGACACTATTGAAAAACAACAGTCTTTAAATGCATTTATTAGCATAGATAAAGCTTCAGCAATTCAACAAGCTCAATATTGGGATGAATATCTACTGAGTGGAAAACCATGTCCAGCTTTAATGGGTATTTTAATTGCGGTTAAAGATAATATTCATGTTGCTGGTTTCTCAAATAGTGCAGGCACACCAGCTTTAGCTGATTTTAAGCCTAAAAGCTCCGCACCGATTATTCAAAAACTTATTGAGCACGGCGCAATCATTGTTGGTAAAACCAATATGCATGAATTGGCCTTTGGGGTAACCGGTTATAATACTGCAATGCACATTGAAGGCGTTGTGGGTACACGAAATGCTGTAAACCCATTGCACATTGCTGGTGGGTCTTCTTCAGGTAGTGCTGTGGCTGTTGCCGCTGGAATGGTTCCAATTGCGATTGGTACAGATACGGGTGCTTCGATTCGTTTGCCAAGTGCCTTAAATGGTTGTGTCGGCTTTCGTCCAACGGTAGGAAGATACTCACGAGACAGTATTACCCCAATTTCACATACGCGGGATACTGCTGGCCCGATTGCACACACCGTATCTGACATTATTTTAATTGATCAGCTTATTACTCAAGAGCCAAAAAAAGGACCATTACAGCCTCATCAAATTAGGCTCGGTATCAATACATATTTTTGGAATCATTTAGATGAAGATGTTCGTGAGCAGGCACATATTGCACTTGGGCTTTTAAAACAGGCAGGAGTCGAAATTATTAATGTCGATATGCCGAATTTAGAACAACTCAATCATGCGATTTCATTTCCAGTGGTTGTCTATGAAGGCAAATATGACCTTATTCAATATTTGAAAGATCATGATGTAAATTTGACCATTGAGACTGTAGTTGATCAAATTTTAAGCCCAGATGTACAGGCAATTTTTAAACAGAATATCCTTCCTCAATTAATTCAAGATCAGACGGGGCAACTTGTTCCTGTTTTACCTTTCTATGAAAAAGCCATTAGTGAAGCTCGGCCTCAACTACTTGAACTCTACCAAAACACATTTAAAGCGCATAACTTACATGCTTTATTATTTCCGACATCACCGATTGTTGCACCACTCGCAAATGAAGAATCCAATTCAATTGAAAATTTCCAGACACTCATTCGAAATACGGACCCCGGCAGTAATATCGGATTACCAGGGCTGAGTTTGCCGATTGGAAAGGGAGCGAAATCGAAACTACCCGTTGGATTAGAAATTGATGGTTTACCTCATCATGATAGTGAAATACTTGCGATTGGGATGACTTTAGAAGAAATATTTAAGGTTTTAAATAAGTAAAAAAATAAACCGATAATTCTCTATTTTCTAAATAAAAAAGAGTTAAAAGTAACTCTTTTTTAGATTAATTTTGTTTTTGAATAATACTTGGTTTCTTAAAAATAATTTGGATTTGGTCGGAAAGTTTTTATATTATATTATTTAATATTGTTAATCATAGATACATCTTTAATAAGCTGTGCTTTACTATTGTTGATAAACCATAATTTTTATATTTTATGCTTCTATAAATATTATAAAAATTCTCGAAGAATTTCTTTAAATTACATATTGCTTTAATTTAATCAACATAATCTATACAAAGTAAACGCCAATTTTTAATGTTAATGCAATAAATTTTTCTACCAATTAATCACTTTTACATAAATAATTATATTTACAAGTTACTGATTTTGTTTATTTAAATTAATTATTAAAGAAAGTTTTTATAATTAAATTTTTTAGAAAATATAAAATTACATAATTTTTAAACATATTTTTTATAGCATGCAGGGTATTGGCGTAAATAGAAAAAATATATGTCAAAAGGGTCAATGATATTTAATCGATTTAAGAACCATAATTTGCACCAAATTTTACGCTGTCACGATTCATTGAATAAACCAAGTGAAAAGTTACGTAAAAAAGACGCTAATAGTTTATTGGTGTAAATAAAAAATCGAATATTACAAATAAACGGAATGAATATGGATAACGTAGCTCAGCTAGAAACTGACACTAATTTCCAAAGTCGAAAGAAAATAACTTGGGGTGTTTTTAGTGTCCTGCTGTTATTTTTAATCGCAGGCATTATATATTATTTTTTTGTATACCGATTTTATCAATCTACTGATAATGCTTATGTACAAGCTGATGTTACTTGGGTCATGCCAAAGATTTCAGGCGAAGTGATTGAGTTATTAATTAACGATAATCAGTTTGTAAAGAAAGGGGAAACTTTGGCGGTATTAGACCACCGCGATTACCAAGCTCGTTATGATCAGGCGAGTTCTGTCGTCAGCTTAAAAGAAGCGGCCCTTGGTGTACAACAGCAAAATGAAAAGTCTGCTAAGTCTTCCATTGCTGAAGCAAATAGTGGTGTAGTGGCAGCGCAAGCAGATTTAACTCGTTTAAGAAAAGATTTTGAACGTTATCAAGATTTACTAAAAGATGGCGTGATTACCCGTCAAAACTTTGAAGGCATTCAGTCTCAATATTTAACAGCTCAGGCACAACTCAGCAAGGCACAAGCAGCCGTCAATGCAGCAGAAGCTCAGTTGGGGAGCTTAAAAGCCAGTCGAGCGCAGCTTCTAGCTGATATTCAAAGTGCTCATGCAAACTTAAATTTATATCAGGTTGATCTGGCTTCCTCAAAAGTGGTCAGTCCTGTAGACGGCAAAATCGGTAGCCTTGCAATTCAAAAAGGCTCACGTGTTTCTCCGCAAACGCGCTTAATGGCGATCATTCCTGAAAATAGTTTGTATGTACAAGCGAATTTCAAAGAAACCCAAATTGAAAAAATGCATATTGGTCAGAAAGTTGAACTCAAACTTGATGCCTATCCAAGCCTAACCTATAGCGGAAAAATTGAGAGTTTTTCACCAGCATCAGGCGCAACTTTCTCACTCATGCCACCAGACAATGCCACAGGAAACTTTAACAAAGTTGTTCAACGTATTCCTGTACGTATTGCCATAGATTCAAGCCCGCATATCGATTTGATAAAACCTGGTATGTCGGTCAGTGCCACCGTTGACCTAAGAACTTAATAATAAAAATTTAGGTAATAAGACATGAATAAGCACGTTGACGCCGAGTGGATGTTTCCCGCAAAGACGGCATGGGCAATTTTTGCTGCCATGATTTTTGGCAACTTTATGGCGATTCTTGATATTCAGATTGTGGCGAGTTCTTTAAACGAAGTTCAAGCTGGAATGAGTGCAAGTCGTTACGAAGTGACTTGGGTGCAAACGGTTTATTTAATTGCCGAGATTATCGCAATTCCAATGTCGAGTATTGTCTCGCGGGTGCTTTCAACACGGGTGTATTACACCATCTGTGCAATTGGTTTTACGGTCAGTTCTTTACTTTGTGCGTTGGCATGGAACTTAGAAAGTTTATTGGTTTTTCGTGGCATTCAAGGTTTTATGGGCGGTGGCATGATTCCGACCTCCATGACTGCGTTGTACTTACTTTTCCCTGAAGCAAAACGCTCATTGCCTTTAGTCATGTTTGGAATGATCAGTACCTTAGGTCCAGCCATCGGCCCAACCATTGGCGGCTGGTTAACCAATAATTTTTCATGGCACTGGATGTTCCTGATCAATATCATTCCGGGCATTATCATTGCTACGGTCATCTATTCAGGTCCAAATATTGACCGTGCGAATCATTCACTCATCAAAAGCATGGACTGGTTTAGCCTCGTTGGCATGGCGATGTTTTTGGGTGGGCTTGAATATTTCCTTGATGAAGGTGCACGGCACGACTGGCTTGCCGACACAGGCGTTCGGATTGCTTTTATGGTCTGTGTTGTGGGCGGCATGATTTTCTTCTCTAGAAGTTTTACCCAGCCTAAGCCATTGCTCGATTTATCCGTATTTAAAAACAAAAACTTTACCTTAAGTGCCATCACAACTTTTGTGATTGGTATGGCGCTCTATGGCTTGGGTTACATGATTCCAGTATTTCTGGGTCAAGTGCGTGAAATGAACAGTAGCCAAATTGGTCACGTCATGATGGTGACAGGCATTGTCATGTTCTGCTTTGCGCCGTTTCTTGCGTGGCTCATTCCCAATTTTGATACCCGCAAAACTGTATTTGTCGGAATGATTCTGGCTGGTTTTGGTGTATGGCTCAATTCTCACCTCAGCATTCACAGCGATTATGACTTTATGTTCTGGCCGCAAATTTACCGTGGTATTGGTCTCATGATCTGTCTGATTGTGGTTTCACATTTAGCAATGAGCACTTTGCCACTGAGTAAAGTGGCCGATGCCAGCGGTATTTATAACCTGATGCGCAATATTGGTGGAGCGGTTGGACTAGCGCTGATTAACTCATCTTTAGATTGGCTGACTGCGCTACATGTTACCCAGATTAATCAGTCGATGACCCCGCAGAACTGGATTTTTACAGAAAGACTCGATCAGCTCACGGCGCAATATCAGGAAGTCGGCTCAAATGCACAGCAAATTGCGCTCAGCGTGATCTATCGTGACATTCATTTTCAAGCGCTTACATCTAGTTTTAATGATTTATTACGCATGCTCGCAATCATCATGTTTGTGACCGCCTTTTTAACCATCTTTATGGATCGGGGGAAGAAAATGAATATGTAGCTATTTAGAAATAAAGAGCGGCTTTCAAAGAATGAAAAACAATAGGGCATATCAAAACGTATCCCTTCATAGAAAAAGAACATTTTTATGAGTTTTCTTATATCGGTAGATGAGATCGGGAAACTCGCAAATTAGAGGTGGAAGGTTAAAGGATTATGATTAATACAACGTATAAATTGATTTCAAAATTGAACCTGAAAAACACGACTTATGGTCAATATTTTGAAAAAGAGCAAATCGATACAGAGCGATTAAAAGTGATGTATTCCATTTACGAACAGTATTATGAAAATACGAGATTTTCTATTTTCGTAGATGATTTTAAAAATAAAAGTGGTGCGATCTTAATTTTTGACTCGGAAACAGATGAGATTGTGGGGTTCTCAACCGTTGTTGTGCAGCACTTTTACTTAAACGGTAAAGACTACACCGTGTTATTTAGCGGTGATACGGTCATTTTGAAGAAGTTTTGGGGCACGCGTAGTCTGCAAAGTACCATGCTCAAACTCATGATCAAGCTTCGAATCAAATATCCATTTAACGAACTCTATTGGCTACTCATTTCTAAAGGCTATAAGACCTACTTATTACTCGCCAATAACTACTATGTCTACTACCCAAATATTAAAGATGAAAATCAGCATCTCTCAGAAGTGGTTGAGCACTACTGTGAGAAATTCTTTGGGGAATACTACGACCGTGAAGCTGGCTTACTCAACTTTGGTGATGACTATCAACCATTAAAAGGTGAAGTTGCACCGATTACTGCCGAAATGAGACAGAAGAACCCAAATATTCATTTCTTTGAGCAAATGAATCCAACATGGAGTGCGGGTACAGAATTACCGTGTATTGGTCGATTAGGCTGGAAAGATCTTGCGCGTTTCCCAGTAAAGCTCATCACAAAACCCACGAGTAAGGGAAAATTTGAAGCCTGTGTAACACATAAAACAAAACGTAGAGAGGCCATCCAATGAAATCTAATGAATGGCTAACTTTGGGTTCGCATCTGATTTTAAAAAAATGGTGTGATGCATCCGATCGTAATTTTCAAAAACAGTTTAATGCCTTAGAAGCGACACAACGTCAAATCCTGCATTCGATTTTACAGACCTCTACGTTTGCTAAAGACAAAAAAGTTCAAAACTATGAGCAATTTGTAAAATCATTTCCTGCGACACGTTATGGTGCATGGCGAGAAGACATTCAACGTTACCGTGAACAAAAGCTTTCACTATCTAGCAGTAAACTGGTTCGTTTCCAGCCGACCAGTGGGTCGAGTGAACAGATCAAGTTTATTCCATATACGAAACTGTTTTTAGATGAGCTTGATCATGCGATTGCGCCGTGGATGGCAAGTCTATACCGTAAATGTCCGCAGCTTAGTTCGGGAACGCATTACTGGTCGGTGTCATGGTTACCTGAAAGCCAGCGTGAAGTTTTAAAAGATAAAAACCTAAATGATGATAGTGCGCTACTGGGCGTAGGTAAGCGAATTTTATCTAAGTTTACTCAAGCGGTTCCAAGTAGTGTTGCTTTTGCAGCCAATGCCGATGATGCACTCTTTGCCACCATTTGTTATTTGGTGGCAAACCGTAACTTAGCCATGATTTCGGTGTGGAGTCCAACTTTTGCGCTGCAATTGCTTGAACGTTTAGAGTTACTACAACAAGACGTGATTGAAGTTTTACAAAGTGGTTCATGGGGCAATCGTCAGGCTTCATTAAAAGAAGTGACTGCACCGCATAGTCCTGAAAGCGCTCAAGCCTTAATTGACAGTTCAAATGGCGAACAGATTGACTTCAAACAGCTATGGCCTAAATTAAGTTTAGTGTCGAGTTGGGATACAGCAGGTTCAAAAGCTTGGGCTGAAAAATTAAAAGAAAAATTGCCCAGTGTTCAGTTTGAAGGCAAAGGCCTATGGGCAACCGAAGGCGTAATAACGATTCCCTATAACGACCAATATCCACTCGCATACCAAAGTCATTTCTATGAATTTGAATATTTAGAAGGCGATAAACAAGGACAAATCATTCCGTCGTGGCAGCTTAAACAAGGCGATGTGGTGAGCCCGCTGATTACCTCGGGTAATGGTTTACTTCGCTACTGTCTGGATGATTGCTTGCGGGTCACGGGCTTTATAGAGCAAATCCCGTGTTTTGAGTTCCAAGGCCGCCGTTTTGGGGTAGATCTGGTCGGTGAAAAACTCGCGCCTGAAACAGCTCATCAGTTATTGTCGCAGTTAAATGAAACAGAATCGAAAGCGATTTCTTTACTCGCGATTGATACCCAACAGCAGGTTAAACCATTTTATTGTGTGCTTTTTGAAGGCGAAATTCATCACAGCATTAACAATGAATATATCGACAGTATTTTGCGTCAAAACTTCCATTACGAACTTGCTCGAAATTTGGGACAGCTTGACCAGCCTCAAATTCGCCAAGCCAATAATGGTTGGAATGCCTATAAAAAACTTGTCATGTTTGATGGCATTATTGAAGGCAATATCAAACCTGAGCCACTCAAAAAAGTCACCCTCAATAGTTTGGAACAACTATGAAAGGGATGAAGCCATTTAATACTCGGTTTTTAACACTTCGACACGCCTTATATTTAGGCGTGTTGGTTGTGTCGAATACACATGCTATGACTTTAGACGAGGCTTTGTCAGCCAGTTTAAGACATGAAAGTCAGCTTGAAGTCAGTCGTTTAAGCGTGAACCAGTCCACCGCTATGCTTGAACAAGCCAAACAGCGTGATGGACTCAAAGTCAATTTAGTGGGGCAACTTGACTATGAAAAAATAGAAACACCTTCACACGTCCTGTTTCCAACCGAAGGAAACCGTAAAGGCCGAAGCTTACAATTGCAGGCTGATTATCCGATCTATACGTCTGGACGACACCGTTTAGGAATTGATGTTGCCGAAAGTCAGCTCTCTGCACAAAACCAAGGTTTGTCAGATCAGAGATCGGAAACCATTTTAAATACCGTGATGGTCTATACCGATGTATTAAAGAAGAAAGCCATTTTAGAACTCAGACAAAAAACCATGGCAAATCTGCAAAGGTCTTTATATGAGTCAAAGCGCCGTTTTGATGTGGGCATGATTACCCGTGCGGACTTGGCTCAGGTTTTGGCACAAGTCGCACAAGGCCAAGCCGATATTACACAGGCCCAATCTAACTTGACCGTAAGCGAAGCACAGTTTTACCAAGTGACAGGTGTAACGCCTGATAACCTTGTTGCGATTAAACAACTGCCAGTTATTCCAGCTAACTTAGATGAAATTTTGGCGCAAACCAAAAACCATCCCGCTTTAATGCGTAGCAAATACGAAAAGCAGGCCGCCGAGAAACAATATGCTTTAACTAAACGGGAACTCTGGCCAACGGTCATGCTGACTAGCCGTGCCGGAAAGCAAGATGAAGCAAGCTATATTGGTTCTGAAAGTAATAACTATATGGTTGGGGTGCAGCTCAATATACCGCTCTATGACGATGGTTTAAATCGCGCCAACGTTAAAAAAGCACAGGCCGATATAGATTTGGCTAACCAAAAAACGCGAAGTCTTGAACTGGATTTGAATAAGCGTACACGCACGACCTATGCACAGCTGCAAACCATTCGACAAAATAAAGAAGCACTGGCAAATGCCATAGAGGCTGCGTCTATTGCCTTTGTCTACACGCGTAAAGAGTTTGATGTCGGCACCAAAACCACGTTTGATTTGCTCAATACCGAGCAAAAGTTACTCGATGCAGAAACTCAGAAAACCGTGAATGACCAAGACGAAGTGGTGTTTGTCTATCAGCTACTCGACCAAATGGGGCGTTTAAATAACTTAGTTCCTGTACAGACCGTGCAACAGGTGAATAATGAATAAAACAAATCCACCACTTGCTGATAATACGCTGATTACCCGAGAAGCAAATTTGGCAGATGATCAGGCATTAAGAGATTTAGTTGCCGTGCCGATGACGACCAAAGGCATACAAATTAGCTTTCAGCGTGAACCGAGTTATTTTCAAGCGTCCGACATTGTGTATCGACATAAATTACATGTGGTGATTGAAGACACCGAGAGTCAAAAGAAGCTCGCTTGTTATAGCAACGGTTACCGCCCATGTTATGTCGATCGGAACATTCAAAACTTACGGTACGCGGGTGACTTACGGGTAGATCACAACTATCGTGGCAAATCACTGGTTAAGGTTTTAGCAAAGCATGTAAAACAAACCATGCATGAACCGAACTATAGCCAAATGATTATTTTTGATGATAACCACGCCGCGCGCGCTGCCATCCAAACAGGCAAAACGGGAATGCCTGATTATTATGACGAAGGGCTCATTGAGACATTAAGCCTGACTGACTTAGGCGCAAAAAGAAAAATCACGGCTTTTTTAAAGCAAGTTGATAAACAGATTGATCTTCAAGAGATTCGTAGCTGTGTTGCAGAAGCTCAGCACGTGGAAGCCATGAATCAGTTTATTGCCAACATGGCAGAGTTTTATAACTTTATTCCCGCCTATAACTTTGAAGAACTGGCCCAAGGGCATCGGTACTTTTCAGGAATAAAACTCTCAGACTTTTCACTTTATTTTAAGGGTGAAAAACTAGTGGGCATGTTTGGTTTATGGGATCAGCATAGTATTAAGCAAACTAAAATTTTGCATTACAGTTCAGTCATTGGAATTTTTAGACCCGTTTATAACTTATTGACTCCGTTAACTAAGGGTATGCGTTTGCCTAAACTCGGTGACTCTATTCAATACCATGTGCTACATACGCTTATGTGCCATCCAGAAGATTTAGCTTTGCATCATAAAATGCTTGAAGATGCCTATAACCAGTCAAAACAGCAGGGCGTTGGTGTAGTGAGCTTTACGCTTTCCCATAAAGATCCGCGCCATCAGTTAAACCAGTTTTATAAAGGTGAACGCCTAACGGGTATGCATGGTTTTATTAGTTATGAAGGCGACCCACGACCACATTTTGATAAAAACCTGATTCCGTACTTAGAGGTTGGACGTATTTGATTTAAAGCTTGAAGTGATACTTTGAATGAAGCCCACGAATGTGGGTTTTGTCATTTTGAATATGAGCACTGAAGTTGAAGATCAGTTTATAAAAGAAAATATAGCAATAACTTATAATATAATTATTTAATTTTTAATGGAAAATTATTTTAATTTTTATTGATGCGTAGTCACTAAACGTACATATAGCGCAACTACTATACAAATCGAAATTTAAGAACATGGTAGTTAAGTGATGAAAAAAAGTTTATTGGGCGGTCTGATTCTATCTTTGTGTACAACTCCAGCTTTTGCACTAAATATTTTATTGGTTAACGATGACGGTCTAACCAGCAATGTCAAAGCGCTTTATGATGAATTAAAAGCAAATGGTCATAACGTGCTTGTGTCTGTACCGTGTTCACCACAAAGTGGTCGTGGTGGCGCAATTGTCATGTACAGCTCAACGACTATTTCGGCAGATAATGATAAGCAAATTGCGACTGAAAATGGTTGTCACAATGGCGCAGCACCAATCGGCGCACCTGCTGCTGGAATTTTTACCAAAGCGGGTTATACCAATGGTGACTGGAACTACACGCATGGCACACCAGTGATGGCAACAGTTTATGGACTGGATGTGGTTGCGCCAAAGCGTTGGGGTAAAGCGCCAGACTTAGTTCTATCTGGCCCGAATGAAGGACAAAATGTCGGAAAAGTCGTTGTGCACTCTGGCACGATTGGCAATGTACAGTTTTCAGCAGGGCGTGGCATTCCATCTATTGCCTTAAGCGCAGATACAAACACGGTAGATGATAAAACTCTAAACAACCCTAACTCTGCGATTGTGGCAAAACAAACTGTAGTGTTATTAAAAGAATTACAAGCTAAGGCAGGTAAGGGCCAATTGTTGCCAAAAGGCATTACCTTAAATGTTAATTTTCCTAAAAATTTAACAACCAGCACACCTTTTGCTTTTTCAAAAATTGGGACGTATGACTTATATAAGCTGAAATTCCAAGTGACTAAAGACAATAAAGGCAACAATCAATTTGGCCTAGGAATTGATGCGGCACCATCTGCTCCAACCGCCGCGCAAATGTCGGATGAAAGCGCCGTAATGCAAAGCAAAATTGCTGTAACTGCAATGCAAGTTGCTTACGACCAGCGACCAGCAGCTCAAGAATGGCTCAAAATTCGTTTAAAAAGCCTATTTAACAAGTAAGGGGAAAGACCATGAAACGTTGTTTGTTGGTTTTACTTCTTGGGCTTGGCTTGGCGGCTTGTAATGACAATGATCATGATGACCAAGTTTCGACTGAAAAACCTGTACTAGCTCCGAGCTTAGATGTCGGTACTTATATTATTAGTACCGAAACTGATGAAGAGTTACCTATGGCGGGTAAATATTACTCTGGTGCAGATGGTTCTAAATTATTGGTTTTAGATGATGACGAAAATCGCGCCAAGATTGTGATGAGCTATGATGCAAAAACCAAAGCTTGGCAGAGCAATCAGTCTAACCAAGCAATGACCGTTGAATTAGCACATTATGAAAAAATTGATGATCAGAAAATTTCTCTGAATCAATTGGTCGGCACCTATGATTTATCGTTTCCAGATGGAACAACGGTCAATGCCGAGGTCAATGCACAAGGACAGATTGTCTCAAAAGACCCAAATTGTGTGTTTACAGGTGTTATTACTGAAAGTGCATTAGCGGACACTGCAAATTATCAACTTACCGATAATAAGTGTGATGCGCTAAAAAACAACTTAAAAGGTTATGTTGTGGTAGATGAAGACTTAGAACCTATGAGTTTTAGACTCGTATCTGACACAGTTGCATCAAAAGACATTTGGGCATTTGCACAATCGTAAAAAATAAAAAGGCAACGGATTCATTTCGTTGTCTTTTTACTCCAATCTATCTTGCGCCGTTGAAACAATTAGCATCGTTTGAAGGTAATAATCTACACGTGAGTGATTATTGTCCTTATGAGAGTTATGCGCATTAAAAGCTGCATCATGAAGTTTCACAACTCGAGCGATCGGATTCAAACTACAACGAATTAAATATTCTTCGCGTGTTTCAGTTTCTCGTTTAGTTAATGCATCAACGGCATCACGGACTTCTTTTCCGAACAAACTTTCGATTTTGTCTAGCGTAAGAGGTGTGTCTTCAACGCTATCGTGTAGAAGGGCGGTAATAATATAGACTTGTGAAAATCGGTGCTCAATTAATGAATTAACCACACCTTTAATATGGTACTCAAAGTAATCATGAGGACCATACTTTTGACCTTGATGCGATTCTTTTGATAATTTCTCTGCTAATTCAACTTTATTTTGAGTCATTTTTTGCTCTTATCAGTTTTAGTATATGACGCGGTCTAATTGGTGAGATTGGAAGCTTAAACACAATTTTATACTGAATAGCCACTCATAAAAAATATCTATTAATAAGATTAGTCACTCATTTTTATATATTCATTCTTAGTTAAGAGGAGCCAATTTAAAACTTAACTTTCTAAAATTTTGAACTTTAACTTAATGATATAAAAGTAGATGTTAAATATTAATTAAGAATTTCCTTAATTATCTAATTAAATGAAAAACAATAACTATTTAAATAATTTCTAGCCAATTTCACATTGACACTTCAAATATTGGAGATTACCATTTGCGGGCTGGCCTACATTGCCAGTCGGTTCTCGCAGACCGTTTTTTTGGACTACATCAGAGCTATTTCTTCTGAGGAATAGTTTTGCATGTAAATCTCGTTCCCTCCCGTAGCGGTAGGACGGGAGAGGGACACCTTCGGGTGTGCTGGAGTCCAAACCAGTCTGCGAACCCTCTTTCGTTCTGCCACCATAATTCTAATGTCTTGGCAGAACTCCATATATAAGGAGTTGGCTTTGCACATCCATTATTTCTTGGCAACCATTGCCAAAAGCTATAACAACACAGCTTAAAACATTTAACGCAGCTTGATCGCCGTAAGGCTTTTTCAGGCTTTAGCTCGTTATTACTTAAAACTTAGACAATTAAAACTTGAGATGTGCTGCGCATAGTCTTTACGGCTTTGCTATGCCTTTTTTCTCCCAAAAGGCAGCGGTTTTTATATCTCATTTATATACAAAAATAATTTTATAACGGTAAAAATATGCAGCATTTAGTTCTCCCAACACGTGCATTAAAAGTCGTAAATAAATCAATTGAGTTATTTCACTACAACGGGTTTCATCTGGTCGGCATCGATAGAATTGTTAAAGAGTCTGAAATTCCAAAAGCGACTTTTTATAACTACTTTCACTCTAAAGAACGTCTCATTGAAATGAGCCTAACCTTTCAAAAAGATGGGCTTAAACATGAGGTCATGTCGATTATCAATGTTCAAAAAGAATTAACCTTAGTTGAAAAACTCCGCAAAATTTATTACTTACACGCCGATTTAGATGGGCTTTACCATTTGCCGTTTAAAGCGATTTTTGAAATTGCTAAAACACATCCTAAGGCTTATCAGACCGTGGTTGACTATCGAAACTGGTTTATTAATGAAATTTATAATTTGCTTTTAAAAAGCAATGAAAATGCTTCAAAACAAGATGCACACATGTTTTTGTTTGTGATTGATGGGGCAATGGTTCAGCTTTTAGACCCAAACAAACCAGATGAACGGAAGAGATTGCTTGAGTATTTTTTGTTGGGGTTTGGGTGAGGGATAATTTTGATCGAAATAGCGTATCAACAAATAAGTAAAATTTGATATGTAGTGCAGTTTTTATATATTTTTTCATATAGAATGATGTTGTTGAATTTAAAAGCAAACTAATACTTGAGGAAATTATGACTAATAAAAAGCAACCTGATTTTATTTTTGACTTAACAGGTAAACATATTGCTAATTGGGTTGATGAACAATTATATGCTCCGACTGGTGAAAATATTGGACATTATTTACCTGATTTGGAAATTTTTATTGATATGAAGGGTAACTATTTAGGGGAAATTATTTTTGATGAACGTTTGGTTTACGATACTAATTCTCCCTATAAATTACAGAATTTTGGATCTTTAGGTGATTTTGGAAATATAGGAAATTTAGGAAATCCTGGGAACTTTGGGGCTTTGAATTTAGCGATTAATTATACTGAAATTAAAGCTTATTGGTTATAAGTAAAAGAGTTCACAGTACTGGGTATATGCTCTTATTTTATTAATTGTTTATATATAATAAACTCATGTAATTTTCTAGTTACCTATAATAGAGTTTGATATGGAATTAAAAATATTTTGTGATGAATCAGGATTTACTGGAAATAGATTGTTAGATAAAGAACAACCTATTTTCACTTATGCATCAGTATTGTCAACAGATGAAGATGCTAAAAATTTTGTAAATTATATTATTGATAAGTATAATATTCAAAATGGTGAAATTAAATCTAATAAATTATTGCAATATGAAAATGGAAAAAAAGCCTTAGACGAAATTTTTGAATATTTAAAAGATGGTCGTTTTAAAATATGTATTTGTGATAAAAAATATTCGATAGCTGGAAAATTTTTTGAATATATTTTTGAGCCCTCCTTAGCTAATAAAAACTCTATTTTTTATAATCTTGATTTTCATAGATTTATAACTGATGGTTTACATTTGGCATTGACTTTAGAAGATAAACCTGCTGAAGATTTGTTTGATGAGTTCTATACTATTGTTAAAGAAGGTGTAGAAACACCTACAATGGATTTATTCCAACCACTTTCAAATAGCACCCATCCACTTTTGGATCAAATAAAAACTTTTTCTTATTATCATAAAAATAGTTTCATTAATGAAATGGATGGATACTTAGGTAATGGTTCTGGAAAGTGGTTATTAGATTTAACAACAACGTGTCTATTTTCATCACTAGCTCAATGGGGTGAAAAAATTAATAGTCTTGATGTTTATTGTGATGATTCAAAACCATTAAATGCTAATCAAGATATATTTAATGCAATGATTGGTAGAATTGAAAAGAAAAGTCAAATTCATGAAAAGTTAGAAATTGAACAACCAATAACATTTAATTTAAAACAACCAATTTCAATGATTGATTCTAAAATTGCACATGGGATTCAATTGGCAGATGCAATAGCAGGTATATTTAACTTTGCTTATAAAAATGTAAAAAAAGATGACCCTTATGCAAAAAAATGGATGCAGAAAATATTAGATGATAAATCAGCATTAGTAACTTTTTTAGGAGGAGATTTTTCAAATGCTAGTATTCTTACATTTGAAGGTAAGCGTAATTGGTATATTCTGAATTTACTCACTGATAAAAGTAAAGAAAAATTAAATTTAATTGATGGAATTGAAAATGAAATTTTAGAGATAGATCGTTATTTAAGATTAGAATCGATGCTTTAGTTAAAAATTCTTAACTCTCTAAATATTGACTTTAATACCCTCTTGATAGGATTGCTTTAAATTTTAAATAATTAGTTAATTTATTTTAATTCATATCTAAGTTTAGGATTAAATAAAAGCTTTTGAATAATCAAAAGCTTTCTTCTGAGTGAGAGAATTAATGTAATTATCTTTCAACTAAATTACCTCGATTTTGTATATACAAAAATTTATATTAAAATAATTTTTCAATTAATTAAATAATTTTATCATTTACCTGATAATCATTTTATAAATGGCTAGATTGAATTTCATTCAAATAACTTTGAGAAAAAATATGAAAGACATTGAAATTTTAGAAATAAAAGAAATTGGCAATTATGAAGAAGGCTTAACGTTATTATTAGAAGATTCTGTAAATAACGGAGCTTCAATAGGCTTCTTAGCTCCTCTAGAAAAGAATGATGTCTTAAATTATTGGCGTGAGGTCAACCATAAATTAGCACAAGGTAATAGCCGTCTATGGATTGCCATTCAACAAGGAAAAATTGTAGGTAGTGTTCAATTATCTTTGGTGAGTAAAAAGAACGGCGTTCATAGAGCAGAAGTTGAAAAACTCATGGTTCTGACATCTTCAAGAAAACAAGGAATAGCCACGTTACTAATGAATGAACTAGAAAAATTTTCAAGAGAAAATGGTCTGCGCTTACTTGTCTTAGATACACGTGAAGGCGATGTGTCCGAACTTTTATATAGTAAAATTGGATTTGTCCGTGTGGGTGTAATTCCAGATTTTGCATTAAGCTCAAATGGGAACTACGACGGCACAGCTATTTATTATAAGAGGCTTGTTTGAAACTAGAAGTAACTATTCAAATGCATATACAACTATAGTGAAATATAGAACATAGCCTTACTAACGAAATATATAGCTAGCTTAGAGTGCTTAAGTCAGATGCTTCTATTTACGTTAGAGCACTTTAAAAAAAAGCCCCGAGGAATCAGGGCTTTTTAATTAATTACCTACTTCAACTTCGTAAATAGTTTTAAACGAAGTCTTTAGTTTTTCATCTTGAGTTCCATCAATGTACTTTTGCATTTTCTCTTTGTACTCTGGGTGTCCGCCTTTGTACTTGGCTAGTAAATAGGTAAATTCACCTTGCTTATAATCAGGATCTGTCTTATTTTCTGGCTTATCTAGCTCTGCTTTTAAAATGTATGCTGCATCATCAAAGCATTGAGTAATCAAATGCTTATCTTTCTGCTGGATATTTAATATCTGGCATTTAGCGATATATAGAGCAGGATTTTCAGGCTTTCTTGCTATTTGTTTATCAGTTAAAGCTAAGGCTTCATCGTACATCTGTGCAGCTAAGTACACATTCATTTGAAGCATTTCTCTTTTGCCCTGGTCTTCCATTGCATTAATTTCAGGCAATAGTTCCTTCATACGTTTTTTTAAAACTTCTGGACTTTCAAGAGAATACTTTTGAACATAATCATTGTGTTTATCTAAAATTTGCTGATCCTTAGCAGACAGCTTTTTAGGTGCCTGAGTTTCAGTTTTTACTTCGGTTTGTTTCGTGCTTTCAGAGGCGTTGCTGCAGCCGCTTAGAAGTGCTGAACCAATAATAAATAGTGCTAATTGCTGTTTCATTTTTTACGTCTTGTCGCAGATGTGATTGTAAATTCATGATTGGTATAGGATGGATTTGGTACGACTTGTCCTCCATCTATCCATCTTGGTATAAATATAAGGAAGAATAGATACACGAAAAAAGGCATAGAAGCCAATCACTAAAATTAAAGAAAGAATATAGTAAAGGGCTATATTCTTTTTCTGCTTAGAAAGCATATAAAACTCTATTGTAGTTATTTATGATTGCGAGTGATTCTCTAACTATTGAAATTGGAAATCAATATATTATTTTCTTAATTGTTTTTACTAAATTAGATGCACACGATGAAGGTTGCAAAGTTCCCCGATTGAGAAACTTTCCAATATTTCACTTAAAGATGTTTTTAAAAAAACGGAATAATTTTTTCTAAAGCTTGAGCAACAGGTTCAGGTTGATCATATAAGTCATAATGGCTCGCACCTTTAACCATAAAAAGGTTTTTATCTTTAAAAGCAGCTTTGCTATATATCATAACCGTCACGATAAGAACCGAATATACCAGCTATATCATCAATTACAATTTGTAAGGGGGGAGTGAGTAAGTGTTCTGTCAAATGAAATGCATCGAATTGATAAGATGCATCAAACGTTTAATTTATTAGTTTATTAAATATTTTCCGACGAAAATCATTGAATTTTGATTTATATACAGACAAATCTGTATAAAAAATGCTTCCACTTTGTTAAGGTTTTGTTAAAATAAAATTAAGTTGATATTTATCACGGATTGCCTAGTTTATGGTGAACTATAACAAATTTAATAAAAGTGCCTTATTTATCTGTTTATCGATTATGGGGGGATTAAGTTACGCTGCAGATCCTGATGACCCGATTCGACAGCGAATTCAGGCTGATCAGTCTACTCGCCAACAACAACGTGATACGGCACTAGAAAAACAAATCCAGCCCAATGTGAATGTCAATCTGGGGCAAGAACAAAATAAAAATTTAGCTCAACAATTACAATATTTACGCTCTAATAGTGAAACTCCTTGTTTTGAAATTAAAAAAATACTTTTAGAAGGTGATTTAGCTCATCAATTCATATCAGATTTTAATGTGATTACGACTGGTAAGAACAATATTATTGGACGTTGCTTGGGGGTAAATGGCCTAAATCAGGCACTTGATCTTGTTCAAAACAAAATTATTGCAGATGGTTATGTCACAACACGAGTTTTGCTTCCTCAGCAAAATATCGCATCTGGCACAGTACGCGTTCGTGTTATTCCAGGCCGAGTTGATCAGATTAAGTTTGCGGAAGGTACTTCTAAACGTGCTCATTTATGGAACGCTTTACCGATGAAGTCGGGTGAGCTTTTAAATATTCGTGATATGGAGCAAGGCTTAGAAAACTTTAAAAGAGTACCTACGGTTGAGGCTGATTTTAAAATCCAACCAGCAGAACAAAAAAATGAGCCAGGCTATAGTGATGTGATTCTTGCATGGCAACAGGCTAAACCTTATCGCTTACATGTGGGAATTGATGATTCAGGTTCTGATGCTACAGGAAAATATCAAGGTACAGCGACTTTGTCACTTGATCATGTGTTGATTTTAAATGATTTATTTTACGTTAGTTATAACCATGATTTAGGTGGTAGCGGCTCTGGTAAGCATGGTACAGATGGCCTTTATGCAAGTTATACCATTCCATTTGATTATTGGTTATTTTCAACCAGTTATAGCCGCTCTAACTATTTACAAACAGTTGCTGGAAGTAGTGAGACCTATCAATATAGCGGTAAAAGCGAACTCATTAATGCAGATTTGTCCCGAATTATTTATCGCGATGCGCACCGTAAAACTGCCGTAGGTTTTGGTGGTTGGTACCGTGAATCACAAAACTATATCAATGATGTCGAAGTAGAAGTACAACGCCGAAAAACTGCGGGCTGGAAAGCAAGTCTTGATCATACTGAATATTTTTCTAATGCCACTTTAAGCGGTAATGTGACTTATAAGCGTGGTACAGGCTGGCTTAATGCAATGAGAGCACCAGAAGAAGATTTTGGTGAAGCTTATACACATGTCGGGATTTTACAGGCCAATGCCAGTTTACAAGTTCCTTTTAAAGTAGGGCAACAGAACCTGCAATATCTTACAGAATGGCGTACCCAGCACAGTAATAAACCTCTAACACCACAAGACCGTTTCTCGATTGGAAACCGTTATACCGTAAGAGGCTTTGACGGTGAGCAAACTTTGTTGGCAGATAATGGCTTTTTAGTTCGCAATGAACTGAGTGGCTCAATCATGAATAAACCATATTCATGGTATGCAGGTATTGATTATGGTGAAGTAGGTGGAAAAACCGCGCATTATCCGAACCCTTTACCAGGTACTAGTTTGTTAGGTGCAGTTGTCGGTTTGCGTGGACAAATTGCCCCTCTGCGTTTGAATTATGACGTTTTTGTCGGAGCACCGTTGAAAAAGCCAGATCACTTTGAAACGGATGATTACACGACTGGATTTAGCGTGAACTGGACCTATTAATTTAAGTTCAAAGGTCCTGAACGCAATCAATTGTATTAAAAAAAGATTTAGTGAGATTTTAAAATGAATAAGAACCGTTACCGTATTATTTTTAGTCATGCTCGCGGTATGTTTATTGCTGTTGCCGAGATTGTAAAAAGTAAAACTAAGCAAGCAGGGCAAAGTCAGGGAACAATGGAAACAGGTGCTGTGGAGTCTTCTGTTCCACCTATTCATTATAAAAAATTAAATCCACTTAACTTTGCAGTTATTGGTTGTTTAGGGGCATTGGTAATCAGCTTGCCAATGAGTAGTGTTGCTGGAACTCAAATCGTTGCAGACAAAGGTGCTCCGACATCACAGCAGCCAACTATTTTAAATAGTGCCAATGGAACAACTCAAGTCAATATTCAGACACCTAGTGCGGGTGGGGTTTCGCGGAATACCTATACGCAGTTTGATGTTGGGCAAGAAGGCGCGATTTTAAATAATTCGCGTAATAATACTCAAACCCAGATTGGTGGATGGGTACAAGGCAACCCTTGGCTTGCCACAGGTGAAGCCAAAGTTATTTTGAACGAGGTTAATAGCAGTAACCCAAGTCAGCTTAAAGGTTATATCGAAGTTGCCGGAAAACAAGCTCAAGTCGTAATTGCAAACCCTTCAGGTCTAATTTGTGATGGCTGTGGTGTGATTAACGCAGACCGTTTTACTTTAACTACAGGCCAAGCAGTAATGAATCAAGGTTATCTTGAATCATTCCGCGTTCGTGAAGGGCAAGTTACGATTGAAGGTAAAGGCTTAAATGGAAGCTTAACACCATATACCGATATTTATACGCGTGCCTTAAAGGTCAACGCGGGGCTATATGCCAATGAACTTAACACGGTACTTGGACAAAATGATATTCAAGTTAGAGACCAAGTTACTCCTAAAATTACAGCAACTACAGGGGCTACATCTACACCTAAGCCGAACTTTGCCTTAGATGTGGGCCAGCTTGGTGGAATGTATGCTGGTAAAATCTTTTTGGTGGGGACAGAGCAAGGGTTAGGTGTTCGTAATGCTGGCTCGATTAACAGTACTCAAAGCACCCTTACCCTGAATGCAAAAGGTGATCTGGTCAATAGTGGAAATTTGATTGCAAATAAAGATCAGGTGCAACTTAAAGCTCAAAACATTCAGAATACAGGTAATATCAGTAGCGCAACTTCACAAATTTCAGTTGAGAGCCAAAATCTAAATAACTCTGGTCTAATCAGTAGTGCCGATGAGTTACATCTTCAAAATCAGAATACAATTACTAATAGTGGTACGTTAAATGCTGCCCGAATAGCAATTAACTCTACAAAATTAAAAAATAGCGGTTCTATCGAACAGACTGGTTTACAAGGGCTTGATTTAAAATCAGGCTCAATGACAAACCTTGGCGGTAAAATCGGAATTGCTAAGAGTAATACTGGTGGCGGTACGGGGGGATCTACAGGTGGAAGTGTTCCGACGGTCCCAACAGATCCATCTAAAGATGGTGGAAGTTTAGGTGTTGTAACTCCAGTAGATACAACTCCAAAAACTTACGATACTGGTTTTATCCATGTGTCAGATGTACTGAATAATGATCAAGGTGCAATTGTTGCCAATGGTGGTGTAGATTTAGACAGCCAAAATGGTTTAGATAACCAAGGCGGCCAACTTAATTTAGGTGCTATCAATATTAAAGGAAATAGCTTTAATAATAACCAAGGTCAGCTTACTGTTAAAAGTGCCAATATCCAAACCTCAAGTTTTACTAACCAACAAGGCCAGCTTGCTTCTAATAGTAGTCTCAATATTCAAAGTCAGTCTGCCAACAATAAAGGTGGAAAAATCCAGTCGATTGGACAGCTTGATTTAGATGTAACTGGTGAGTTGAATAATGTTGATGGACAAATTGCAAGTGGAGCAACTGTCAATGTTACTGCAAGTGATTTGAAGAACCAGTCAGGTGTTGTTTATTCAGAAAACCAAGCTGTAGATATCAAAGCAAACAAAGCAATTGATAATACTGAGGGGCTCATTCAGGCTAAAACTAATTTAAATCTGAATAGCCAATCTCTTAATAATACTGCTGGACAAATTGTTGCAAATCAAATTAATCAGAAACATGTGATGGTTAATAACAATCAAGGATCTATTGCGGCTCAGCAAAATTTAAACAGTACTGCTCAGCAGTTTGATAATACTCAAGGTCAGATTCAAGCTAAATCAATAAAGTTACAGCATGATCAACTTAAAAACACGGGTAGTATTTATGCAGATCAAGATTTAACGATTACAGGACAAAATACTCAGAATGCTGGTACTTTGGCGGCTGGAAAAAATGTCCAGATTACCAGTTCAACTTTAGAACATAGTGTAGGTGGATTGATTGCAGCGGGCCTAGATCGTGAAGGCAAATTAGCTAATGCTGGTGATGTTTCGATTAGTTCTGATCAAATCGGTTTACATGGACAAACTTTAGCTGGCGGTAATTTAAAAGTACAAGCGCAAAGCAATATTGATGCAGCAAAAGGTCAATTGCAGGCACAAAATATTGAGCTAGGTAGTGTGACAGGCAATATATCTACACAGGCTGGAAGCGTAGTTGCCAAAGATCAACTCAACCTAGTTAGCCAGAACCTCATTAATAATCAACAAGGACAATTGAGTGCTCAAAATATAGTGCTGAACACCAAACAACTTGATAACAGTCAAGGTAAAATTCAGCATACTGGGAACAATGAATTTACCCTAAATTTTATAAACGGTTTAAATAACAAATCAGGTGAAATTAGCAGTAATGCATCTTCAATTAACCTGAACACGTCTGCTCTGAATAATGAAGCTGGAAAGATTATCCATGCAGGGAATCAGCAACTGAATATCACTGCCGATCAATTGCAAGGCGCACAAGGCCAGATTCTCAGTAATGGACAGTTATTATTCAAAGGTGGACAAGTTGTATTAGATGGTGCAATTACTTCGGCGAATCAGATCAATATCTCTTCGGATAGTTTGAGTCATCAAAAAGGTCAAATGGTTCAGCGCGGAACATTGAAACCGCTCACCTTAGCGATTAAAGATCAACTGAATAACCAATTAGGTTTTATTCAGAGCCAATCGGGTTTACAACTAAAAACGACTACTCTTCATAATCAGGGTGGTCAGTTAAGTTCTGCTCTTAATTATGATGTACAACTTGATGTGGCAGGCTTACTCGATAATAGTCAATCAGGCAAAATTTATGCAGGTCAGAATGGCGTTATTCAAGCTGGTTCTATTAATAATAGTTTAAGTGGACTCATTTCTGCACAAAATGCATTAACTCTGACCAGCTTAGGAATCATTAATAACCAGTCTGGTAAAATTGTAGCGAATCAAGATGTCACTCTTACTTCTAATGGCCTAGACAATAGCAGTGGCCAAATTGGTAGTAGCCAAGGCATTGTAGCGATTAATGCAGGATCTGGTGTAGTTAATAATACTTCTGGAACTCTACAAGCTGAAAAAGATTTAACTGTAACTGCTGATCAGATTAATAACCAATCTGGTCTTATGAATAGCCAAAGCTCACTTAGTTTAAGTAGTCGTAAAGATGTTAATAATACATCTGGACAAATCATTGCTAAACAAGATGTGACTACACACAGTCAAGGTTTGACCAATAATTCAGGACAGATTGGTAGCGTTCAGGGCAATGTTTCATTAGATGCAGGTTTAGGCGATTTAAATAATCAAGCAGGCAAAATACTTGCTGCTCAAGATCTGACTTTAAGCGCTCAAAATTTAGATAATCAGTCTGGTCTTATCTCTGCTCAAAAACATTTGACCTTAAAAGTTCAAAAATTAAATAACCTTAAAGGGCAAATTCAAAGTGGCGATGCGATAGAAATTACGGGGCAGAGTCTGAATAACCAAGGTGGTTCAATTGAGACAAATGCTGATCTTACTTTAAATATCAGTGGTGCATTAGATAACAGTCAATCAGGAAAATTGACGGGCAATACTACAAAAATTACAGCAGGCTCGATAAATAACAGTAATAAAGGTCAAATTAATGCTACAGATGCTCTAACTGTTTTATCGCAACAAGGGATTAACAACCAAAATGGCGTAATGGCCGCTAATCAGAACGTTTCTATTCAAAGTCAGGGCTTGGATAATACAGGTGGGCAAATTGGTAGTGTTCAAGGTTCATTAACCATTGATGCTCAAAAAGAAAAATTATTAAATACTTCGGGTTCACTTCAAGCAGGAACGAGTCTGAAAATCACGAGTGGTGGCTTGAATAACGATTCGGGCACTATTCTTGCGCTTACCGATAGTACAATTACAAGCACGGGTGACATCAGCAATAAAGCAGGGAAAATTGCATCGAATGCTCATACCACAATTACAACTCAGAATTTAACTAATCAGGCTGGAACCATTCAGTCAGGTAGTGGTTCAGCTTTAGATTTGGTGATCAATGGGGCATTAGATAATAGTCAAGCAGGCCAATTACTAAGTGGTGCTGGCTTGAACCTACAAGTAAATTCTTTAGATAATAGTCAGCAAGGGCAAATCAGTGCACAAGATGCACTAAATATCATTAGTGCAGGCCTTATTAATAACCAAGCAGGTACTTTGGTTGCAAACCAAAATGTAACTTTGAGCAGTAAAGGTTTAAATAATAATCAGGGCCAGATTGGCAGTATCCAAGGCGGATTAGTTATTGATGCTGGCGATCAGGCTCTCACCAATCAGTCTGGCGTATTACAGGCAAAAACTGATTTAACGGCAAAAGCCTTATCTGTAGATAATACAGCTGGACACTTCAGTGCTCAGGGTACAATCGATTTAAATAGCCAGAAAACTATTAATAATACTCAAGGTTCAATTGTTGCAGATCAAAACCTCAATATCCATAGTCAAGGTTTGATTAACAATCAAGGGAAGCTGGCAACCAAAGATAATTTGACGCTTCAAGCGGGTACGCAAGCGTTACAAAACCAAGCTGGTATTATTCAATCTGGACAAGATATGTCCGTGATAGCTGGCTCAATTGATAACTCATTATCAGGACAGATTAATGCACAAGGTAGAGCTACTCTACAAAGCACAGGTCTTTTGAATAATGAAACAGGTGTTTTGGCAGCAGGACAGGATCTTACGCTTAACATTAATGGTTTAAATAACACAAAAGGTAAAATTGGAAGTGTGAATGGTGCATTAAATATTAATGCAGGTTCTTCACTTTTAAATAATCAATCAGGATCATTACAGTCGACTGGCGTAATTGATGTTAAAGCAGGTGGTGTAAATAACAAATTAGGCAAAATTACATCATTAAAAGCGATAAATATAGATAGCCAACAACAAGCATTCAATAACCAACAAGGTACAATTAGCTCAGATCTGGTTTCGATTTCATCTGGTCTATTTAATAATAATCAGGGCCTTGTACAAGCGAAAACATCACTTGTGCTTGATACCAACGGGCAGAATCTGGTGAATACCAATAGCGGTACACAAGGTGGATTACTTAGCCAAGGTAATCTCACTTTAAAAAATCTTACTGCTCTCGATAATACGCAAGGTTACATTGCAAGTGGGCAAAATTTAGATTTAAGTGCGAATCAGGTTATTAATAACAAAGGAACATTGCTTGCAACCCAAAACCTGAAATTACAAGGGACGGGTCAAAAACAACTGCTAAATAACCAATCTGGCCAGATTTTGTCGATGGGTGATATGCAGTTGACCATTGAACAGATCAACAACCAAGGTAAATTGGTGGCAACAGACCCAGATAGCCATATTATGGCCACGGGGCAGCTAGATCTTGTAACTCAGCAGTTAGATAACCAAAATACATTAACTACGGATAGCGCGTTTGTTCAAGGTATTGATGCTGGAAATCTAAATTTGAGCACCCAAACTTTGAATAACAAGTCTGGTGCAATCCGTAGTAACCAAAATGCTGTACTTAATGTTAATGGACAGTTGAATAACCAATCTGGTGAAATCAGCGCCGTTAAACAGCTTAATTTACAAGGCGATCAGCTTGTTATTAATAACCAAAAAGGCAAATTACTATCAGGTGAAAATTTAAATATTACAGCTCAATCGCTTACGGGTGATGGTCAGATTGCCAGTTTGGGTGATGCGAATATTACACTGAAAGAAAGTTTTAAGCAGACTCAAGACGGACAACTACAAGCGAATAAAAATCTTAGTTTAAGTACTGCTTCGGATATTACCAACGATGGAAAAATTAATGCTGGCAATATCTTAAAATTAAATGCAGCCAATATAACCAACAATAGCAATGCTCAGATTGAAAGTCACGATACACAAATTGAAGCACAAGAGCAGATTAATAACACTGGGCTAATTAATGGTGATTACACCACACTAAAAGCAAATACTGTAAATAACCAAGGTACGGGCCGTATCTATGGTACAGATCTTGCGATTAGTGCTAACACTTTAAATAACTTGCCAGATGCTCAAGGTAAGGCTCCTGTTATTGCTTCACGAGGTGATATGAACCTTGGTGTAGGTGTGTTGAATAATCTGGCGAATACGCAAGATTATGCAAGTCAGGCGCTTATATTTAGTGCCGGAAACTTATATTTAGGTGGTGCTTTAGATGAGAACCGTAAAGCGACTGGTCAAGCCAGTGCGGTTAACAATGAAAGCGCGACCATTGAATCTTTAGGCAATATGCGCTTATCTGCCGCCCAGATTAATAATATTAATAAGCATTTTATAACCGATGATAATGTTGAAGTATCACGTATAGATGGCCTAGAAAAATTCTGTAATGCTTGGTGTACCTTTGATGGCCAGTATGATGATGGCAACTGGTTTGAAGACTGGATGAAATACACCTATAGTGAAATTACCTATGAAACTAAAATGGTTGAGTCTGCACCGGGGCAAATTAAAGCTGGCGGTAATTTGGATTTAAGCGGTGCACAGGTATTTAATGATAAGAGCCAAATTTTAGCTGGAGGCGAGCTTATAAATTTGGGAGGCACCATTGTTTCAGCTAATGGTATAAACGGGACCAGAAAGGTTGTAGATCAGGGAACAGTATATAAACATTGGGAACATGAGGGTGATTGGGAAGGGCCTTTTGAAGTTTCAACTGAAACAACAATTGATGTGCCAATAGGTCAAGTTGCCGATCATTATGAGCTGAACCAAACGAATCAAGATATTACGGCTGTTTCTAAGAGTGCAAGTGGCCCAATTACTAATGCACAGACCAAAACAACTCAGGTTAATGATTTAACAGCTACATCTAATACAACTGTTGTTGAGCAAGCAGCTGTAGCACAAAACAAAGATTTACAAGCAGCAGGTCAAACTTCTGTAAAAACAGATGTTCAAACTTCAGGGCTAAATGGAAACTCATCTAGCGTTCAACTGAAAGATAATATTACTCAAATCTCTGTTTTGGACCAATTACAAGGTCAAAAAGCTTCTCAAGTTTCAGGTGCCTCGGCTTCGGATCAGGCCACTGCACCTGATCAAGCTGGTACGGGAGAGCAACTCGAAATTCGTACCATTAATAACAACAATATTAAAGTTGCAAATAACGCCTTGTATAGAACAGGGGCGGATAGTAAAGCAGGTTATCTCATTGAGACTGACCCGAACTTTACCAATTACAACCAATGGTTGTCTTCAGACTATATGTTGAATGCTTTAGGACTTGATCCTGCACTGCAACAAAAACGTTTAGGAGATGGTTTTTATGAGCAGCATATGGTGCAAGACCAGATAGCTAACTTAACTGGTTATCGTTTCTTGGAAGGTTATGCATCTGATGAGGAACAATATAAAGCCTTAATGAATAACGGGGTGACTTTTGCCAAACAATATGGTTTACGTCCGGGTATTGCTTTAAGTGCTGCACAAATTGCGCAATTGACCAGTGATATTGTCTGGCTAGTTGAAAAAGACGTGACTCTACAGGATGGAACGAAAACAAAAGCGCTTGTTCCGCAAGTTTATGTAAAAGCACGTGTAGGAGACTTAAAAGGAGACGGTTCTCTACTTACGGGTAATAGTGTTAACTTTAAATTAAATGGTGACTTACTAAATGGTTCAACCATTGCTGGACGAGAAGCTGTTCAGATTACTGCAAATAATATTAATAACCTGATGGGCCGTATTCAGGGCAATACCGTTGATATCACTACGAAAAAAGACCTCGATAACATTGGTGGTCAAATCAGTGCCAAAGATGCGATGGCTGTTAAAGTCGGCGGTAATCTCAAAATTGAGACTACGACAAGAACATCGACAACTCAGGTAGGTGGTTTTGGTTCAAGTACAACAGGAGTGGATCGTGTTGCTGGGCTTTATGTAGGTAGTGGTAATAAGATTCAACCGAATAAGGCAACTCTAGTTGTTGATGTTGCCGGAAATACGGTTCTTAAAGCTGCGGAACTCAACAACAGCAATGGTGCAGCGGTGATCAATACGTTAGGTAATGTTGACATTGGCACAGTACAAACGGGTTATAAACTTACAACTTACCGTGATGCACAAAATCATGCGACTAGCCAGAAAACTCAAGATGTCGGTAGTCAGCTGAATAGCAATGGCTCATTATTGTTAAATGGACAAAATATAAAAGTACAAGGTTCTGGTTTAAATAGCGAACAAGGTACAACTCAACTTTCTGCAGTTAATCAGTTAGATATTGAAGAAGGCCGTAAAGCAAGCCAGTATGATTATCAGTCTTATAATAAACATAAAGGTACGTTAAGTAGTAAAACTACAAGTGAGTCTATCCATGATCAACGTGATGAATCAATAGCAAGTACGGTCGAAGGTAACAAAGTCATTCTAGATGCCAAGAATGTCAATATTCGTGGTAGTCAGGTAGTTTCGAATGAATTGACTCAAATTCAGGCCAAAGAAAATGTGAACATTACTGCTGCACAAAATCAATATTCAAATCAACAAGAGCAGACTGTTAAAAAAACAGGATTTAAAGCGAGCCTCTCTGATGGAGTGGCAAGTGTAGGTTATGGAAAATCGAGCTTAAATACAAAAGAGGATGGAAAATCTACAACCTTAACTCAAAGTGTAGTTCGTAGCAAAAAAGGTGATACGACCATTATTGCTGGTAAAGATTTGACCACTGAAGCAGCTATTTTAGATGCAGGTAAAGACCTTAATCTAAAAGGTGCAAATGTTAATTTAAATGCAGCATATGCAACCGATGAGCAACATTCAGAAGTTCATAGCAAACAATCTGGCGTTTCGGTTGGTGTGACCTATTCTCCAGCTATGGCTGCCGCATCTGCTTACAAAAACAGTATGAACAATGGTCAATTCTCGGATAGCGCCGTTGGTCAGGTGATGGCTCAAGGTGAAGCTGTACGAAAAGCGTCTATGGCAGCAATGACACCAGTTACTATCCAAGCTGGTAGCAATAAAACAAATCAGGTCAGTAATACATCCAGCACTCAAGCTGTAGTCACTCAAGCTACCGCTAAAGGCAATTTAAATATTATTGCAACAGAAGGAAGTATTAATAGCCAAGGTGCCGAGCTTTCTGCAGAAGGCGATGCATTATTGCATGCTAAGGAAAATATTAATCTGGGTATTGCAGAGAGTCATTCAGAGCAAACTGCTGACCGTAAACAAAGTGGTTTTAGTATTGATAACCGTGATTGGGCTGCACCTGCTGGAACATTCAAAAACAAAAACCAAGGTGATGGTCGTAGTACTCAAATGACAGGAACTCAGCTTTCGGTGGGTGGAAAAACAACGCTACAAACTGGGCAAGGCGATATTAATATTATAGGTAGTTCAGTTGCCTCAAAAGGTGATGTGAACCTTAATGCTGCTCGTGATATCAATATCAAATCGAGCCAGAACAGCCAAAGCCAAAGTGAGCAGAGTTCAAACAAAGGTATTGGTAGCGCGCAGATTTCAGATACTGAGCAGTTCTATGGTTATATGAATGGTCAGAACCAAAGCAATAGTAAAGGTGTTGAACAGCAACGCAGTCAAGTGGGCAGTTTAGAAGGCAATGTCAATATTCAGGCAGGCCGTCAATATACTCAACAAGTCGCTGATGTTGTAGCTGCGAAAGATTTAAATATTAAGGCACAAGATATTCAGGTTTTAGAAGGCCATGACACAGGTAGCTCATCTGAAAATAGCAAAGACCTAAAAATTGGACAATTCAGTCGTGTAAGTTCACCACTCATTGATTTGTTGAATGCAGCAGATAAAGCGAAAAACAGTAAAGCAGATGACCGTACCCAAGCATTACAAGCTGTTGCAGCAGGTGCTCAGGGTTACCAAACCTATAGTGATATAAAAGGTGGCGCACTATTTAAAGCTGAATCTGGTATTGGCTTTAGCACCAGCAAAAATCAGCAAAATAGTAGCTATGCCACTTCTCAACAAAACAACTTAAAAGCTGGCGGCAATGTCAACTTAACCAGTACTAATGGTGATATTCATCTTCAAAATACGCAGGTCAAAGCAGAAGATAAAATTAATCTAGATTCTTCAAAAAATATTATTCTGGAATCTGGTCAAAGCCAAAATAAAGCCGATGGTAAAAACAGTAATGCAGGCTTAAGTGTTGGTGTTGGTGTTTCTGTCGGTGCGCAAACAGGTGCTTACATTTATGGTGAGGCTGGTTTTGGTAAAGGCAGCAATCATTTAGACAGTAATACACATAGCCAAACGACTTTGGATGCAAAAAATATTAGCTTAACCAGTAAAGGTGACACCACACTACGTGGAGCACAGGCAAAAGCAGATCGTATTGATGCAAATGTAGGTGGTCAGCTCAAAGTTGAAAGTTTACAAGACACTGTTGAGCAAAATACCAAACAAACTGGAGCAGGAGGTCGCTTGCAAGCTTCGTTTGGTACAGCTTGGCAGGCATCTGGTAATTTTAGTAGTAGCAAGGCTTCGGGTGATTCCAATAGCGTTAATCAACAGTCTGGTTTATTTGCTGGAGATGGTGGTTACCATGTAAAAGCGGATAGTGTTGACTTAAAAGGTGGTGCAATTGTTTCGACTGCAACTAAAGATAAAAATGACCTGACTACGAACCGTTTAACCTTTAGCAATATCGAAAATCAAAGCCAGTACGATGTGACTACAGTCAGCCTATCTGGAGGCACAAGTTTAGGTAAAGGTAAAACTGGAGATAGCAAAGCACCAACACCAACCAATAATGATAACTGGCGTAATGCAACCAGCTTTAGTCCAAGCTTACCGCAACATGAGTCTGATAAAGACAGCAGTACGACTTATGCCACTTTAAGTGAGGGGAATATTAAAGTTGGTGGTCAGTCGACTACGGTTGAGCAATTGGGCATTCATGGCGATGCAGCAACAGCCAACAGAGTGGTTGAGTCTTTACCGAATTTACAAACTATTTTAGATAAGCAAAAGACAGTAGCAGATGCGACTTCTACGATTGCAGCGGCATCACGTACCTATGCGCAAGACCAGATCAAGAATGCAGCAGCAGAAAAAGAAACGATTGGAAAGCAGATTGCCAGTCAATTAAGTCCTGAACAACAAGCAGAAATTAAAAAAATGTCTGCGGCAGAGAAGGATCAATACTTAGCACAATATGGTATTTATGATGCTGCGCTCGCAAATGAAAAAGCAGTAACCCAGCAATGGGGGCTGGGAGGTAATAAAGGACGTGCCTTGAATGCTGTTACAACAGTGATTACTGGCGCACTTGGTGGACAAACTGATATTCAGGTTGCAGCCAATACACTTGCACCTTATGCAGCCAATATAATTGGTGAGAAGTTTGGACATGGAGAAGACAAGAACAAGGCTGCACAATTAGCATCACATGCAATTCTGGGTGCAACTTTAGCTTACTTAAATGGAGGCAATCCAGCAGCAGGAGGCAGTGCCGCAGTTGCGAGTGAGGCAGCGGCAGATTATTTTGCGAATCAATACAACGATGGCAAAACCGCTATTAACCCTGAAACAGGTAAGTTTGATGCGAATCTATTACCAGAAAATGTGAAATCGAGTATACGAGACTTAACGGCAGCGATTGGTGCAGTTGTAGGGGGCACAGTTGGAGATTCGGCATCGAATGCACAGTTAGCAGGTGTGATTGGACAGAATGCGGTTGAGAATAACTATTTAACTAGTAAGCAAATTAGTCAATATAATGCTGAAATGAAGCAATGTAAAACTAATGGTGGGAATTGCGATAGTATTATTGAAAAATATAGAAATATAGCTAATAGTCAAGATGATAAGTTGGTTGCCATATGTTCTGTGAATGCCACATTATGCAAACAATTGTACGGTAATATTTTATTAGAAAGAAATTCTATAAAAAATACTATTATACAAGCACAGAATATTCCTAGTTTTGATCAAGGAGTATTGCTATATCAGCAAATACAAGCAGAAGGAGCAGTTTCGAATACTGTTTTTGCAAAAGAATTGCAAAAAAAATATGGAATGGATGATCAAACTGCCAAGTTAACAGCTTCTGTTGTAATGGCTGCAGTAACAGGAGGTATTGGAGCTAAAGGTGTAAAAGAAAAATCATCAGCCAATATTGATAAAAGACTACCTGTTTCCACACCTACCGTAGCCCAGAATGGTTTACTCTATAAATCTAATCCTAAACATACTCCAGGTGGTGAGGGGAATAGACCGAATGCGGGAATTGAGCCGAAAAACTCATTAGAACTATTTGAAAAGTCTATTTCAATTTCGGGGGATTCTAGTAAACGCTATTCGGTTGATTCGAAAGGGAATATACATCAATTTACCTATGAGGGGGCAGGTTCAAATACTTACCATTGGGCAGGACGAACAGGGATAGATCAAAACCCTCAGCAGATAATGAAAGTAAATACGATCCCTAATGAAGTATTTAAACATTTTGGCATTAATCCTAAGAAGGTAAATAAATAATGATTTTTGGTAATAAAGAAAAATTAGCTCTAGTCATGAATCCAATTGGTAATATAAATGGAATGAATGATTATGATTGTCTTTGTGGCTTTTTTATAAATGATAATGATTATATTTCTGATGTATCTGTAATGTTTAATGTACAAAGGCAATCTATTATAGAAGGAGCTTTAAATCATATTATTGATAATAGTGACTATTACTATATGAATTTGGATGAATGTTTTAAATCTATGCTTTCATATCGTTATTTAAATTTTGTTGCTGAAAGTGAGAGTGAATACAATGATAAGGATTGGATTAATTATGATTATAATGAATTTGTTTATAGCGCTAATTTAGAAAGTAGTTTGTTTGGGGAGGATAGATATGATTTATTTTGTATTGGATATAAAGATGAGGTAAGGTTAATTTCTTATAAAATTGCTAATACATATTTCTCTCTAAAAGATTTAAAACAGTATGAAATAAATGAGTGCTTTATTAAGAAAAATGAACTAGAAAAGATAGTTTGTGAAATTGAGCATGCAGATTTTAATTAGAAGAAATGTGCGGGCTCTCTAATCTTTACTGAATAGTAAATTAGAGAGCTGCGAAGAATAAGTTACACATCGAAAGCATCGAAATGATAGTTAAATATAGTGATGATTTTTTTATACAGTGGGATGTTGTTTATCCATTAAAAAATGATTTAAATCTTGGAGTGTTTAATTTTTGGATTAATGATACATGTTATCCAGTAAAAGGGATAAATATTACATTAAATTCTCTTTTTAATATTTTAAGTAGTAATATTGAAGAGATTAAAGAACTTAATAGTGATATAGGTAATATACCAATTGAGAGAATAGATTTTTGTTCTTTTGATAGTCAGGATTTAATATGGTTAGATACTGGCGAATTATTCCAATTTGGCTTTGGTATGGTTTTAGGTTTTAACAAGGAAAGCGAAAGATTGTTTTATACTTTTGATTATGAAAAAAGCTATTCTGAAATTATTTTGCCAAAAGGAACAGTAGTATCTACTTTACAAGCTTTGCCTAAGTTGTAAACTTTATTGGTTTGAATGTTTTACTAGTGTCTCCAAGATAAATATTATTGACTCACAACTCGGCCATTTACTTATGCAAATTCTTGGAATTTAGAGTTTGCATTTATTCTTATGTATGGTTTGGAAAACAATTAAAATTTTAAAACTAAAATGTGTTAGGTATATCTTTAAGTGAAGAGTGGAGTGGTGACACTATTTATATATATGGCATATACCACGGTAATAACGATGTATTGTTTTATGGAATTTTCGGGGAACAGAGTAATGAATTAATTGCATTTAAGCAGAGAGAAATCGAAATAAAAGATCCTAAAGTACCGTATGAGATGGTCTATTTTGGTAATGATGGTCGTAGTCATTTTATGATGCTTCATTGGGCTTTAGCAGAAGATGGCTTGTTAGATAAATTGTTAGAACGTGACCCAGATTCTTTATCACTATTTTCTAAGTTGAGATGGCTTAATGGGGAACAAGACTTTATCAAGATGAATAAGCCTACATAGGATGAAAAAAGCATTACATTATAAAAATTGCCCAATTCAAAAGTATAAATTGGGCAATTTTATTCATTCATCATTTAATGCACATTCAAAATTAGTTGGGTTTTCTTTACATCTTACTTTTTTCAAAAAACTCATCATTTTAGAGTCGTAAATATCAGCTTTGGTTAGCTGTATACGTGCTTCACGCATCATTTTCATATAATTTAATTGTTCATTTTTAGGAATATCCATCCAATATTTTGAAGGAATATCACTTTCATATTTAGCAATAATGCCAAACGTTCTATTTAGTTGGCTGGCTACCCAAGTTCGCGACTTTTGCCCAAAACCTGTTGGAAACTGGTCTTTACGAATAATGAAGTTTGCTGAAATTTGAGTTAAAGGAAAACGAATGATTGCTCCTTTCTCACCTAAACCTTTGTGTAGTTCAAAAGGTTTAAATGCAACAATAGGAGCAGGCACAATATCAATTTCATGGTTGTTAAATTTCGCACCGGCATTGGTGACGTCTACAGATACAGCTTGACCTCCAACATGTTGCACAAGCTTTGGCTGTGCTTCATCGTATTTAAATACCCCAATTTTTTTACCAGCAGCCTTAGCAAGTGTATTGATACTTCTATCATTTACAAATAGATAGGCAGGACCAATCGTCCCTAAACCTGCAATTTCGTAAGGACCTACCACCATGTTTTTTGCGGCCATAGGTGAGGACAACAGCTTATAGGCATTAATTGCCGTTTTCATATTTGTTAATGCGCCAACCGCATCTAAAGAGCCTGTGTATTTATTAAATTGACGGCCACGTAAGCCACTAATAATAGCACCATCACATTTGCCGACTTTTAAGTCTTCAGCCGCAACACGTTCATCAACATATGCTTTTAAGGATATATCAGCTCCCCAATTTTTGGCTTCAAGTGCATAGTCTTTGGCTAAAGCGAAAGCGTCTCCCGATTTACCAATTGGGTCAAACACACAGACTTCTTGTTGTTTGGCATAAATAGTTGTTGTTAAACATGTGCTTGCAATAAATAAAATAGTTTTAAAACGATCCATATTTAATTATCCATTATTTAAGTTATAAAAATTATTTTTATAAATCTTGGTTAGATTAGATATGACATTTCAATAAAAATTTTAAGGGAAAAAGTCAAAAGACAGCTTTGGTTCAGGAGGTCATTTAATGATTTTTTAGAATATTTATTGTCCGATTTGCGGACAAAAATCTCATAAATCGGTATTTTCTCTATTCTTTTTATATCCTTAAATAAACTTAAAAATTAGTTTATCCACTCCTCATGGAGATTAATTTATGGAAATCTTAAAAACAAAAATTGCAATTATGGACTCAGTGCTAACGAACTTACCCAACAGTGAAATAGAGATTTTTGCGAGTAGTGCAAAGCATCGCAATGAATCATCTAAGTGTATCAAGAGCAAGAAAACTGTAGTCAATGGATAGACCTGAGTACTCAAAGACTTGATGCAAATAAATCAACAAGAAGATTAGAAAACGATTATTAGAATTTAAATGTTTTTTGGAGTTAACAATGAGATTTAAAAAAGGATTTTTAGCACTTAGCCTAGGTTTGCTCTTTATAAACTTAGGATGTGCAAACAATGATAGTGATGACAATAATGCTGCTGCAAGTATTTATATTAATGGAAAAATTTATACTGCCAAAGATAAAGATTCCCTTCAACAAGCCATCGCAATTGCCCATGACGGAACCATCATAAAAGTAGGCAGTAACGAAGAAATCAAAAAAATTGCAGACAACAATACACAAGTTATCGATCTTGAAAATAAAGTTCTAATGCCAGGTTTAATCGATAGCCATATTCATGCCTTAGCTTCTGGTGTAGAGGCGATATTAGCCACTATGGATAGCGGTGATACCACCATAGATATTTCTAAAGTTGAAGCAAAACTTAAACAAGCCAGTCTCGATGGTACGGGAGTTGCTGGAGATGTTCTATTTTTAAATGGTTTGTCGTCAGAATATTGGGAATTGGCCGACCAACTCTCAAATGTATTTAATAATAATGAATGGAAAGATCGTCCTATTGCTTTAGTGGGTAGTGACCATCATACAGCTTGGGCAAATCAAGCACTCCTAAAGAAAGCTGGTATAGATGCAAACTTCATTCAGCAATTAAGCCCAGATGACCAGCAAAATGTTGCACATAATGAAAACTTTGAACCAACTGGATTTGTAATCGACTCTGGCTGGGACATGGTGAGTGATAAAATTCCATCTGTGTCACATGAACTACTTTATAAAGGCTCGAAAGAAGCAGTCAAATACTATAATAGTTTGGGCCTCACGGCGTGGATGGATATCGCTGCAAATGCCAGTCCAAATAAGGGAATTACCAATATTAAAAATACAGAGGAAACCCTAGGGATGATTCCAATGTATAAAGAATTATCTCAAAAAGGCGAGTTAACCGCACGAGTTTCTGGGTTACATGTCATTAACTCAAGAAGTACGCCGCAAGTTTTTAACATCATTGAGTCAATCAATAGCAAATATAAAAATATAGATAACTTTAATTTAGTGGGTGTGAAAGTATTCGCTGATGGCGTATTAGAGATTCCAGCCCAATCGGCTGCATTACTTGGTCGGTACTCTAATAGTAAAAAGCAAGGGACTTTGTTATTTGACCCAAATACTTTTAAGTTAGTTGTTGATGAAGCAGATAAGCGAAATATGATTGTTCATATTCACGCTGTTGGGGATAGAGCTGTACAAGAATCTTTAAACGCCTTTGAATACGCTCGCTCAAAGCGTCAAAGCAACGTCCCTCATAGTATTACCCATCTTCAGCTTGTAGACCCTAACGACTATCAGCGCTTTAAACAAAATAATGTGATTGCATCGATGCAATTGGCATGGGCCTATGAGGACAGCTTTAACAAAGAACTGGTAAAACCTTATATCGATGCTACTTCTTATAAGGGCATGTATCCTGCACATTCGTTGTTAGTTAACGGCGCAACCATTGCAGGTGCAAGTGATGCTCCAGTTTCAACAGCCAATCCTTTTGTTGCCATGGCTACTGCAATTACACGAAAAGGAAGTGAAGGCGAAGTTTTAAACCCGGCAGAAGCCATTGATCGAGATACAGTCTTTAAAGCCTATACGATTAATTCAGCAAAAGCGCTTTATTTAGATAAAAGTATCGGCACGCTCGAACCGGGCAAAAAAGCCGATATGATTTTAGTGGATAGAGACATTTTTAACGTTTCACCTGAACAGTTGGCTGAAACAAAAGTGGTGTGGACCATTTTTAATGGAAAGAAAGTTTATCAAAAGTAATCTGGCTGTTTAGGCTTTAAGGTGAGCTGAAGAAAAATCAGCTCACTCGCTGGATCGTTTTATACAGAAGTTACGCTACTTTGGTGGGTATAAGCCGTAGGACTTTAGCTAACATTGAGCAAGATAAAGGTAAACTGAATCAGACTGTGTCAGATAAGGCATTTAAGCCGCTGGGTTTAAAAGCGGGTCTTGTCCCTACACATGAACAGAACATATTGTTGGGAAAATTATAAAGCCAAGCGAGTAAGTAAATAACTTTGTGAGTATTCAGAAGAGTAAGCTTTGAATATCGAAACTAGGTCATTAATGAAAAGTCTATCAACAGCTTGGGGTATAGCGGTAGTCATAAAAATTTTAACATTGACTAATCATTAGAGAGATCTATAGTTTTAAACAATAGTTGGGATAATTGGGTTTTAAATAAGATGGCTGTAATGAATGATCTGAGCCCAGTCATAGAGAAGACAAAACTCTTAGCGCGAAAAGTTGATGGTCTTGTTCAAGATGAAGATTTTCAAACAGAGATCTCAGGTTTTTCTTTACATAGACGGACGAACAAACAGTCCATACATTGCATTTATGATTTAGGTCTTGGGGTCATTTTACAAGGAGAAAAGCAAGTTCTGATTGGAAATGAGATTTTTAGTTATAGCCGTGGCCAAACCATGTTAACGACCATTGATTTGCCAGCAGTAAGTCGAGTAACACAGGCATCATATTCAAAACCTTTTCTTGGAATGATGCTTAAATTAGATATCGGAATGATCACAGAAATAGCTAGTAGCATGGAAAATATTCATGTTACTTCAAATATTCCATCTTTTTCGATTGAGGAAATGGATATAGGACTGATTGAGGCTTTAGATCGTTTAGTCGATTTAGTAGAAGACCCTTCAATGATTTCTCAAATAGCTCCACTTATAAAACATGAAATTATTGTTCGATTATTATTAGGTAAACATGGTGACTACCTAAGAAACCTAATCAAAGTAAGTGGTAATGAAAAGAATATTTTTAAAGTCATTTCATGGTTAAGAAATAATTTTCTAAATGATATCAGTGTTGATGAAATAGCTGATCAAGCAAACATGACACCTGCAACGTTTAGGAACCATTTTCGAGAAATCACAAGAATGACGCCGTTGCAATATCAAAAGCAGTTAAGGTTACAGGAGGCTCGCAAGTTGATGTTAATGCAATCTATTGAGATAAGAAGAGTTGCTGAGTCAGTTGGTTATGAAAGTCAGTCTCAGTTCACAAGAGAATATGTACGTCTATTTGGGATCACGCCACAAAAAGATCTAAAAGAAAATACTACCAAGTAAAAAGTAGGTTCAAAAAACCATATTTTGATAATTAAAGCTCGAAATAGGCAAACAATATTTAAAATTAGGCAAATTGAATAAACGACTTCACCGTAGACTGAATTCATCAAGCAAGTGTACTTATTTATTACCGATATTGATGAGGTGAAAAGATGGAATCAGTAAAAATAAAAAATACCTATTGGGATATTGCTGCCGATTTGTATTTCCCACCAGATTTTGATTCAACAAAAAAATATCCAGCAATTATTAGTGCACACCCAATCGGAAGCTGTAAAGAACAAACTTCTGGCAATGTATACGGTCAAGCTTTGGCAAAAGCTGGATTTGTAGTCATTGCTTTTGATGCAAGCTTCCAAGGTGAGAGCGGCGGTGAACCGCGTTATATTGAAGATCCAACATTACGTGTTGCAGATTTTAGTGTAGTGGTCGATTATCTGGTGACTTTGAATTATGTTGATGAAAATCGCATTGGGGTACTTGGTATTTGTGGCGGTGGAGGCTACTCAATTAATGCTGCAATGACTGAAAGACGTATTAAAGCGGTCGGTACAATTACTGGTGCAAACTACGGTCGCGTTATGCGTGAAGCAAGCGCAGGTAATCCAATTGCATTTTTAGAAGCAATCGCGGCCCAAAGAACAGCAGAAGCTCGCGGTGCAGAACTTCGTGTAGATCAAGGTTTATATCCTACTGTCGAAGCTGCAAAAGCAGATAATGCGGATATTGATCCATTAGAAGCGACTGAATACTACCGTACAGCGCGTGGTGAAAAACCAAATGGTGTAAATAAAACATTATTTTCTCGAAACGCTGTTGCTGTGGGTTGGGATGCGTTCCATTTAGCTGAAGTGTTATTGACTCAACCTTTAATGATTATTGTCGGCAGTAAACCGGGTGGTTTCGGTGCTTATCGTGATGGTTTTGAAATTATTAACCGTGCAGCTTCTAAAAATAAAGAATTAGTTGTTGTCGAGGGTTGGTCACATTACGACTTATATGACAAACCAGAGCCAGTAAAAGTTGCTTTAGATAAGCTCATTCCTTTTTATCAAAATAATCTTTAATTGAATTAAAAAATCGGGGCAATAGTCCCGATTTTTTTACGCCGTTAATTAATTAAACGTCTCTTAATTAAGATGTATCTCAGCAAAATAGGCAAACAACTTTTCAGTTTAGGCAAATTGCATTAATCCTCTCAATTTATACTTTTTCTTAGAAAATATTTTTATGAGATGAATTCATGACAATGGAATATTCTAAATTATTTGAGTCTTTTGCTTTAACGCCAGATATTGAATTGCGTAACCGAATCATTATGGCGCCTATGACAACATGGTCAGCCAATCCTGATGGAACTGTATCAGAGCAAGAGTTGAACCACATCCGTCAGCGAGTGAAGGGTGTTGGTTTGATCATTACAGGCTGTACCCATGTACAAGAAAATGGGATTGGCTTTACCAATGAATTTGCTGCATTTGATGATCGTTTTATACCGAGTCTAACAAAATTAGCTCAAGCTGCAAAAAGCGGCGGAGCGCCAGCAATATTGCAAATTTTCCATGCGGGCAATAAAGCGATACCTGATTTAATTCCAAATGCAGATGTGGTTAGCGCAAGTGCTTTAAAGACACCTACAGGCTCTTTTGTCGATAGCCAGATGACGACCCGTGCTTTATCACATGAAGAAATTTTAGAGGTTATTCATGCTTTTGGTGAAACAACGCGTAGAGCGATAGAAGCTGGGTTTGATGGCGTAGAACTACATGGCGCGCATGGATTCTTAATTCAAAATTTCTTCTCGCCGTTATTTAATCAACGTGAAGATGAATGGGGTGATTCTTTAGAGAAGCGTATGCGTTTTCCTTTAGAAATTGTAAAAGAAGTAAAACGTGTAATTAAACAATATGCCAAAAGGCCATTTGCTTTGGGTTATCGCATCTCTGTTGAAGAATACGATGAAAATGGATTGCGAATTAGCGACAGTTTGCAGCTTATTGATCGTTTAATTGACACAGATATCAGTTATTTACATGTTTCATTGACTGATATTTTAAATAGCAAACCTGTCGATGGTGTTGATGAAAAACTGACTATTCAAAGCATCATAGAACATGTGAATTATAGAATTCCTTTAATCTCGGCTGGAAAAATTCGAACACCGCATCAAGCGCTACAAGCATTATCACTTGGACTACCTTTAGTCGCAATTGGTAAAGCACTTGTAATGAATCCAGACTGGGTTGAATTGACCGCTAATGATCAGGCCGATCAGATTTCCACAGAATTAGAGCTTGAAAAGGACCCTGAATTACACATTCCAGATCATTTATGGCATGAAATCAAGATCAGAAAGGGTTGGTTCCCCATACGTCAACTAGAGCAGGTTTAATCCTGCTCTAAGTTTAAGTGTTATGGAATGGCTATAAACATACACAAGATATTCTTTTATCAATATGGCTACTCAATAATTCTAATAGTTTGATTTTTTAATTATTTTAACTAAACAATTATTTACTGCATTCATTACAGATGATAAAAATTATTGTAGTTTTTGATTGGATTTAAATTTTTTTATGTCTGCCTCCTTTGCCCAAAGAAGCAAAAATATAGATCAACTTATTCAAAAGGTTTCAGATTTTGCCGAAGTTGAAGGTGAGCATGAGTCTATTATTTCGGGGCTTTCTTTTCATAGTCGAATAAGTCCAACTGAGAGTACACATTGTATTTATAGCCTAGGACTAGGACTTGTTTTACAAGGACAAAAAGAAGTTACTATTGGAGATAAGGTTTATCAATGTCATGAAGGTCACAGTATGTTGACCACTATTGATTTACCTGTCACATCTCATGTTGTAGAAGCATCTTTAAAAAAACCGTTTTTAGCTCTTTTACTGCTATTAGATCTTAAAATGGTAAATGAGGTTATTGCAGATTTGTCTGTAAAAGAATTACCAACTTATTCTGATGATACACATGAATCTTTTACAGTTGAGTTAGCAGATATACCGCTTATGGATGCTGTATTCAGATTGGTCAAGTTGATAGATGAACCAATAATGATTCCACATCTAGCTGATTTAATTAAAAAAGAAATTGTTATAAGACTTTTAAATAGCTCGCAAGGTATTTATTTACGTCAACTGGTGAAATCTGGCTCAGTCAATCAAAAAATTCATCAAATCGTGAGCTGGCTAAAAAACAATTTTGCTCAACCCATTCGCATGGATGATTTAGCTGAAAAAGCTTTTATGAGTCCATCAACTTTCCGACAGCATTTTCGTGAAGTAACAGGAATGAGCCCGTTGCAATATCAAAAGCAACTTCGTCTACAAGAGGCTCGTCATTTAATGCTTAATCAAAATCTAGATGCAGGAAGGGCGGCTAGTTTAGTGGGCTATGAAAGTGCATCGCAATTTAGCCGTGAATACTCTCGCTTATTTGGAGAATCTCCACAGCGTGATATTCAACGTATGAAACAGAACACATAAATTATTTCTATCTATCATTCTAAATTTGAAAGGCAGTTCATCTTCGTGCTTGTTAGAAGTAAAAATTATAAAAAGATCATGATTGAACTAGCCAATTTCTTAGCGAGTTCAATTACTACACTCAAAATCAGTTTTCAATCATTTGATTTTAAAAGGATCTTCAATTGCTAGGGTGTCTACATTATCCCAGAAGTTTTGTAGCACAATCTTTAGAGGTCTCAAGATAAAACTAAAAATGGAATACATTTCTGTACTCCATTTATGATTTACCGCACTAAAAAATGCTTAGTTCTATAAATCATTTTTAGCAGCAAGCGCTTTGCGGTCAGTTAGACGATCATAGAATGCTGCTGCCTTGAAACCTGTTTTAAATACGCACCACTGGAGTGGTTCAGGTAGTGTAGAAGGGGTCTTGTGGTATAAGTTTTTCAGAATAGGATTTTCTAATCCTTTAATTTTCTCGGCAAGAAGTTGTCCCATGAGCGACTGAGTCGCAAGCCCATGTCCCGTACAGCCCGCTGCATAGATAATATTTTGATGTGGCCCAGTCGATCCAACCACAGGCAAAAAGTCATAAGCCACACTAACGTAACCACTCCAGCAGTGCTTAATACCAAGACCTTTCAAGGTTGGGTGACGTTCACGTAATGTCTGTGCGAGTGCCGCATAGGCGTCGTGATCTGGTATGTTCGGAGTTTTTGAACCGTAAACATAATTCAACTTCTTAACGGTCAACACCATTGTGTTGTGAGCAGTCAGACGATGACTTTCCATCATGAGATGCGGTGTAATAATACCTTCTCGGCTAGGCCAACCCAGCGATTCTAATTGTTTCGGAGTTAATTTTTGGGTTTCAATTGCCGAAACTCGTATTGGCGCAACCTTATCACGTAGCAGTCCCAACTGAGGGGTGAAAGCATTTGTGGTTAACACCATGATGGGTGCGCTGGCACTACCGCGAGCGGCTTTGCAAGTAATGATTGGTCCTTCGCTATAAGAGAGCAATGGTGTTTTTTCATAAATCTTAACACCTGCGTGAATAGCTGCACGGCGTAAACCACTCACGTATTTACCGGGATTTAGCGTGCCGCCGCGCTGTTCGCTACCAAACAGAAAAGCTGGTGGAATTCCACGAGCACGCATTTCGGCTTGATCTACAAAGCGAGTATGGGATCCTAGTTCCTCACCAACTCTCATACTACGGCGTAGCCATTTTTCCTGCGAAGGATCTATGACAGCCCGTATAATGCCAGAAGGATTGTAATCACAATCGATGCCTAACTCGGCCAGACGTTTTTCAACATAGGTCACGCCCTCATCATAGAAATTGACAAACTGTTTTGCACGTTCAACGCCGAGGCGCTTGGCGAATACTTCGAATTCAATTCCCATACTACCGAGCAGATAGCCAGCATTACGACCGCTGGCACCGAAACCACCAAACTCTTGCTCAATTACAATGACTTTTGCACCACGAGCCGTGAGTTCAAGAGCTGTCGACAACCCGGCAAAACCAGCACCAACCACAATGACATCTGCGCTGACCGAACCAACTAACTCAGGTTGAAGGTCGCTAGGCTGTTCTATCCAGCCACCTAAAAGACGAAATGGCATAGATTCAGTGTGGCCACTCAATACTTGTTCATTTGAATAATTCATTCGCTATCCTTCTGTATAACTTCTCAGTGGTAGAGCACAAGCTTTAATCTTTTTTAAAAACAATGCTCTTAGTACGTTTTACTGGCGGACTGGAATAAAAGATTGAATGGAAACTTTCTGCGAGCGCTCTAGAGCCGCATAGGCGTAATACAACTGAATGATGGCATAGCCCCATGTTACGAAAGCCCAAGTCATGAAAATCATATGCGTATCGTCGCCAGGGATCGGGAAAAAGTCATATACGACTGCTACTGCCAAACTAACGACAGCGGTTATTGTGGTGGCCAATGCATGAAAAATCTCTCCGGCACGTGCTAAGCAAATAATGAAATAGAACAGATAAATCACAAGGAAGACCCACATCGTGACGTAAAAATACGGACGTATTTCTTGAAAAAAATCTGCCAGAAAGACTACAAAAGTGCCGGCAAATGAAAATGCGAACAGCATGACTTCCTTAAAAGCGGACGGTTTGTAATTATGGGTCAGTGCCATTAGACCAAGTACAGCAATAATCGGCATGCCGAAACTACGCGAGAATGAATCGAGAAACATGGTAATTGAAAAATTAATATTCGAACTTGTCAGCATATAAGAGACAAAGTTTGTCGCAGAGAACGCAACGATCCAACACTCTAAACCGAGCAGAATATTCTTTTTCTTTAGGAATTTAGCGCCGTATATCCAGCCAATAAGGGCTAATACAATACAGGCAACCAGTCCAAAGATATTTACAATTTCCAAAATGGCAGCATGTGTCATTTCACTATTCGTTAAGATTTTTGATGTAGTAGCTTCCGTTTGGCTACCTGCATCAAGGCCAAGAATTTTCATAATATGACTTCCTTGTAATTAATTGACTGTCATGTCAGTAAAATAATATGCTATGATGAATTAGTAAACAATTTTTATTTATGACGATGATGGAAAATAAAATAGGAAGGCCGAGTAAAGCCCAAGAAAGGTCTTATGAAATTCTTCAAGCTGCTGTTTCAGTTGTGGCGAGAGAAGGGTTAGAAGGAATTACTTTTGCCAAAGTAGCGGAAGCTTCAGGCATGCAACGTACTCTCGTACATCATTATTTTTCGTCACGTTCAGATTTAATGAACGCTTTTATTGAACATTACATTTCGAAAATGGGTACTGAAATTATTCATCGTTTTAGTGGGAAACCATTGAGCGAGCGAATCATCATGATGTTCACACCCGAAGTGTATCGGACTCAAGATGATTTAATAGTTTGGTTTGAGTTGGTGGCTCAAAGTGCGAGAAATCCATTTATTCAGCAGATGCTCCATACACTTTGGACAAAGCACTGGCTTCCGGATTTTGAAAATCAATTGGCACAAGAATATCCAAAAGCGACTCCAGAAGCGATTAGCTCGGCTGCATATGTACTAGTTTGTTTGTTTGAAGCCTATTGGGCGTTTAGTATTCAAGGTGTCACTGATCAACAGAGACAAAAGCAAATGGAGCAAACGGTATTAATGATTTTAAATGGGCTAAGCTAATTATCCAATTCACAGTACCTATTTCTTATCTTTTAGAAAAACATAAAATTTAAAGGCTAATGTCGATGCACATTAGCCTTTAAAATATTTCTGAAAGATGGGTTATTTATTTAACCCGCCACCCAAGGCTTTATAGAGTTCAATTTGATTATTTAATTTGGTTTGTTCGAGAACCAATAGACCTTGTTGAGCTGCATATGCAGAACGCTGAGCATCTAAAACAGTCAAATAACTATCAATTCCAGTTCTAAAACGGGCTGTAGAAAGTTTATAAGTGGTATCGGTTGCAGACACTAAACGGCGCTGGGCATTTAAACGCTCTTCGATATGAGCATGGGCCGCTAAGGCATCGTTGACTTCACGGAAAGAAGACTGAATCGCTTTTTCATATTCAGAAAGCGCAATTTTTTGGTCGATCTCTGAAACCTTAATATTAGCTTTACGCGTTCCCCAATCAAAAATAGGCAGGTCTATGCTAGGGCCAACTGACCATGCAAACCCGCCAGATTTAAATAAATCTTTGAGTTCAGTCGATGCATATCCAGCTGAACCCGTAAGTGTGATGGTCGGAAACATGCGGGCCTTTGCTGCGCCAATGTTGGCACCAGCTGCACGAAGTTGATATTCAGCGACTTTCAGGTCTGGACGGTTTTGTAGTAAATCGCTACTTAAACCTGTTGAAAAATTCTTTTCTTGAGTAATTGTTTTAACCGACTGAGTTGGAAGCAGGTTTGATGGAACCGCTTGTCCAGCCAAAAGATTTAATAAGTTCTGCGCTTGTGAAACTTGAGTTCTGTAGTTTGCGACATCATTACGTGCGGTTTCGACAGAAATTTGGGCTTGGCGTAAAGGTATTTCGCTATCAATCCCGACATTAAAACGCTTTTGATTCAGATTGTACGAATCAAGTTGAGCTTTTAAAGTTTGCTGCGCAAGATTTAAGTTTGCTGTAGCAAAAGAATAATTTAACCACGCTTGAGCAACTTGGCTCACCAAACTAATTTGAGTTGAGTCTTTAGCACTCTGTGTTGCAAGGTAATTATTTAATGCTGCATCTTTAAGGCTTTGAACACGTCCCCAAAAATCCAGTTCATATGCCGTTACACCTAAACCAACCTGAAACGTAGAGTAAGGGTTGTTAGGGTTTACTGAAGGGTTAACTTGCCTAATGGCATTTGCTGTCGCACCAATGGTTGGAAGTTGGTCGTATTTAGTAATTTGGTATTGCTGCTGGGCACGCTCAATATTTAAAGCTGCTGTACGTAAATCCCGATTATTATTCAAGCTTATTTCAATAACTTCTAATAAATGAGGATCGGAGAAAAAGGCTTTATATCCTTGTTCAGCAATTGAAGGGCCTGCATAGATTTCAGTGAAATTTTGTGGAATATTAGACTTAACAGTAGGTTGAGGTGATTGCATGCTTATACATGCAGTTAAAGTAATTGAGAGGGTGGAAATCATAAATCCACGAGATAAAACAGCCGACTTAGACATGCTTTTCTCCAAATAATAGAATAAATTTAGGCATAAGAGGAGCAAGGGAAATAGGTTAATTTCCCTTGCTTTATTTCATTTAAGATTTAATTTTCTGTTTGGAAGAAAACAGTTTTTCGGCTGCACCTAGTACAAAGATGAAGAATACCGGTACAAAGAAAATTGCTAGAATGGTTGCTGAAATCATACCGCCAAACACACCAGTTCCGAGCGCATGTTGTGTTTCAGAACTAGCTCCTGATGCAATAACTAAAGGCACCACACCACAAGTAAAGGCAAGAGAAGTCATCAGAATAGGGCGTAAGCGGAGTTTGGCTGCGGCAACAGTAGCTTCAACTAAACTCATTCCTTCTTCTTTGAGCATCTTAGCGAATTCAACAATCAAAATCGCATTCTTGGCGGAAAGACCGATAATCGTAATTAGGCCAATTTTGAAAAACACATCGTTCATCAGCCCTTTGGTCATAATGGCAATGATCGCTCCAAAAATACCTAATGGCACAACCAGCATAACCGATAGCGGAATTGACCAGCTTTCATAAAGGGCTGCAAGTACAAGGAACACAACTAACATCGACAAACCAAGCAAGAATGCCATTTGTGATTCTGATTGTTTCTCTTGAAGAGAAATACCAGTCCATTCATAGCCAATCCCTTTTGGTAATTTTGCGATGAGTTGTTCCATTTCACGCATTGCATCACCAGATGAAGTATCGAAGTTAGGAATACCCGCAATACTCAAAGATGGACGTCCGTTATAGCGGTTGTATTGTTGTGGCGCTTTGTTCCATTGAGGCGTCACAACTTCCGATAAAGAAACCAACTGACCACTTGCACCCATCACTTTAAGGTTCAAAATATCTTGCAATTTCATACGTGATTTTGCTTCAACTTGCACAATCACTTGCTGCATACGACCTTGGTTTGGAAAGTCATTGATATACATTGAACCCATTGACGTTGAGATAATGTCTGACACGTCGGCGAATTTAACGCCGAATGCATTTAATTTATCTCGGTCAATTTTTAAAGAAATATTGTCTCCTTGAGGTAAGCCCTCATTCCAAACCATATAAAATTTCTTGTTTTTGGCTGCCATTGCCATTAATTGATCTTGGGCAGCAAGTAATGCAGGCATACCTAAGTTCGCCCGATCTTGTAATCGAAGACTAAAGCCAGAGAACGTGCCTAACTCATCAATGGCTGGAGGTAGAACGGCCATAGATGAACCTTCTTTACTATGAGCCATTGTTTCATTAATTGAGTTAGTCATCTCAGATGCTGACGATTTTCTTTCTTTGAAATCTTTGAGTGTTGTAAAGGCAACGGCAACATTCTGACCTGAACCACCGAAACCCCAACCTAAAATTGACGTATTACTTTTAACATCCGGATTGTCTTGTATGCTTGCTTCAAACTCTTTCACGACACTTTTAGTTCGCTCAGTAGAAGCATCAGATGGAAGTTGGAAGGTTGTTAAAAACCAACCTTGATCTTCTTCAGGCATAAATGCGGTTGGCCAAAATTTCATTCCGGCAAAAGTCGCAACTGTAATAATGATAAACAGCACCATCATTGGAATGGTATGTTTGATGACCTTAAAGAGAATGATTTCATACTTTTTAGTAAGGTTATCAAAGGTACGGTCAAACCATGCAAAAAATCCTTTTTTCTGATGATGTTCATCAATGGGCTTAAGAATTGTCGCGCAGAGTGCAGGGGTTAAAATCAATGCTAATAGCGCAGAGAATAGGATTGACACCGACATGGTCAGCGTAAATTGTTTGTAAATGATCCCGACTGAGCCACTGGCAAAAGCCATTGGTAAAAATACGGCTGCAAGTACCAAGGTAATCCCAATAATTGGACTGGTGATTTCCTTCATTGCTTTAGAAGTCGCTTCTTTAGGTGGTAAGCCTTCAGTCGCCATAATCCGTTCGACATTCTCTACGACGACAATGGCATCGTCGACGATAATACCGATCGCGAGCACCATACCAAACATGGTGAGTACGTTAATGGAGAACCCTGCAAGCAACATCACAGAGAATGTTCCTAGCAATGCAATAGGGGCAACGATTGCTGGAATGAGCGTATAACGAAAATTATGAAGAAACAGATACATCACAATGAAAACCAAAACCATGGCTTCAATTAGCGTGTGAATTACCTTTTCAATAGAAATTTTGACAAATGGAGCAGTATCGTAAGGAATACTAAATTGCATACCTTCCGGTAAATTGACTTTTAACTCCTCAATTTTGGCTCTGACACCTTCAGCCGTTTTTACAGCATTTGCGCCAGGGCTAAGCTGGATTGCTGCCGCCGTTGCCGGTTTACCATTTTCTAAAATAGCGAAGTTATATGCTTGTGAACCAATTTCAACATTAGCTACATCAGAAAGTCTAATGACACTACCGTTGATCTTACTTTTTAAGCTGATATTTCTGAATTGTTCAACGTCATTTAATTGTCCTTGCGCAGACAAAGGAACCGTGATGAGCTGTCCTTTCTCAGCAGGTAAGTCACCTAAACGGCCTGGAGCGATTTCGACATTATTTTCACGAATTGCCGCATTTACGTCACTAATTGAAAGACCATATGAAACTAACTTGTTTGGATCTACCCAAATACGCATGGCCTTTTCGGCGCCAAATGATTGGACTTTACCAACGCCTTCAACACGTTTTAATTCTTCAACTACATTTCGGACAAGGTAATCGCTCAGATCAACTTCCGTATATTGTCCATTCGGTGAGTTGATTCCGACCAACATTAAGAAACCTGAAGACGAAGCCTCCACTTGTAAACCTTGTTGACGAACAATTTGTGGAAGACGGGCTTCAACAGCTTTAATTTTATTCTGCACATCAACTTGAGCCATATCGACATCTGTACCCGGTTTAAAGGTAGCCGATATTTGAGCCATACCAGAGGTGTCTGTTGTTGCGCTGTAATAAAGTAAATTTTTAACGCCGGATAGCTCTCTTTCAATCAGAGTCACAACACTATCGTTAATTGTTTTAGGTGTCGCACCTGGGTAGACAGCACTAATGGTGACTTGTGGAGGTGCAACACTAGGGAAGCGTGCTATAGGGAGTTTGGGAATACTGAGTAATCCAAACAAAATAATGAAAATTGCAATTACCCATGCAAATACGGGGCGACGAATGAAAAATTGTGACATCATCATTGAGCTCCTTGAGTAATGGGTGCTTTCCACTTACTTATTTCAAGCTTTTGATTCGGTTGAATTCGATCAATTCCTTCAACGATGACTTTGTCACCTACTTTGAGTCCTTTATTTACTAAGTAGAACTGCTCATATTGCTGTCCAAGTTCGATCGGACGGATGTCTGCCAAACCTTTAGCATTAATGACATAAACCTGTGGGTCACCATTGTTATTACGCTGGATTGCTTGAGAAGGCACAAGAAGGGCTTGAGGGACGGATGCTCGGTCAATATTGACACGTACATACATTCCAGGAAGTAGTTTGCGTTCAGGGTTGTTCACAACAATACGAATGGTGACATCGCCTGTTTCCGGATCTACATTAATATCTTCAAACAGCATTTTTGCGCTGACGTTGTAGAATTGGCCATGGCTATTAGCAATACGAACGGTTTTATCGCTATTGGCAGATAATTCGCCGTTTTGTAATGCAGTTTGTAAGCGCTCGTATTCACCAATAGATTGCTTTACATCAACATAAACTTTGTCAATCTGTTGTATGGTCGCCAAATTCTTCGTATCACCTTGGCTGACTAAAGCACCTTCAGTCACAAATGATTGCCCAATACGACCAGAGATTGGCGCGCGTACTGTTGCGTATTGCAGATTCAGGTTTTGACGGCTGAGTAGAGCTTTCATTTGTGCAACATCAGCTAAAGCTTGGCGATATTCAGCCTGAGCATTACTGACTTCTTGTTTACTAATCGCATTACTTGGTAAAAGTTGTTCATAGCGTTCCAACTGGACCTTTAAACGTGTGACTTCAGCTTCGGCTTTATTGAGTGAAGCTTTGTTGCTGTTTACATCAGCCTGAAAAGTTTCAGCGTTAATTTTGTATAAGGCTTGCCCAGCTTTAACTTCACTACCTTGAGTAAATAATACTTTTTCGATAATACCACCCACCTGAGGGCGTATTTCAGCTGTACGGAAAGCTTGAACACGAGCTGGGAGATTCTCACTAAAATTAACGGATTGTGGCTGGAGACTTAATACACTCACTTTCGCAGGTGCTACTTCTGGTTGTTTAGCCTCTTCGGAACTACAACCTTGGATGACTAGCCCAATAGATAAAAATAATGGAAGTAAAAGATGCTTTTGCATACTGTCCAAACCTATGGAGTTTTTGATGTTGTTATTATTTTGGGTAAGTGTGTAATCAAGATCTTTGAAATGTGGAAAAAGTGTGGAGATCAGCACATAAATAAGCGTATTATGACGTTTGTCTGAAATTTTTCGATGATTTATCTATGTTCGAAGCTTCATTTTCTTTTGATTGCCGTGATAAACAAATTCTTGTTGTAGAAGATGAATACGATATTGGGGACATTATTGAACAATATTTAAAACGTGAAGGCATGCGAGTTATTCGGGCAATGAATGGTAAGCAGGCAATCGAAATTCACGCATCACAACCGATTGATTTGATCCTACTTGATATTAAATTACCTGAACTTAATGGTTGGGAAGTACTCAGTAAAATTCGACAAAAAGCACAAACGCCCGTCATTATGCTGACTGCATTAGATCAGGATATTGATAAGGTGATGGCCTTAAGAATCGGTGCGGATGATTTTGTGGTTAAACCTTTCAATCCGAATGAAGTGGTTGCACGTGTGCAGGCTGTTTTAAGAAGAACCCATCAAAACCAACAAGCTGCTGTCAAAAATCTGTTTTATAAAAATATTGAAATCAATACAGAGATTCATAGTGTCTATATCAATCAGGTAGATAAGAAAATCTTACTCAACCTGACGTTAACGGAATATAAAATACTACTCTTAATGATTAATCAGCCACATAGGGTATTTACACGCGGTGAATTAATGAATCAATGTTTACCGGACAGTGATGCTTTAGAAAGAACGGTTGATAGCCATGTCAGTAAACTAAGAAAAAAACTAGAAGAGCACGGGCTTGAACAGATGTTAATTAATGTCCGTGGTGTGGGATATAGGTTAGATCATCCACAAGAATAATAATTGGATATAAATAGGCTGACATGATGCAATTTGAGATACGACAATGAAAAATAAATTAGGAATTAATAAGCAATTTTTTATTGCTTTTAGTATGGTGAATTTAAGTATCACTTTATTGTCTGTATTTCTAGGCTATGTTGTTTATAACTATGCAATTGATCATGGCTGGATTTCATTAAGTTCCCTGCAAGGAGACTTTACAGATTTCCATCTGGTTGACTGGATTTGGCTAGGTACAGTCATTTTATGTGGTTCAATTATTTCTTTAATTATTGGGATGCAGTTAGCAAAAAGATTTATTGTGCCCATTAATTCATTGGCAGATGCCGCGAATAAAATTAGTGAGGGTGATTTGTCTGCCCGAGCAAATGATCAAAAAGTCCACTCCACAGAGATTTATACATTAATTTTAAATTTTAATGATATGGCTCAAAAACTTGAAAGTTCTGTACACAATGCACAAGTATGGAATGCTGCTATTGCCCATGAATTAAGAACACCAATCACAATTCTGCAAGGTAGATTACAAGGGATTGTAGATGGAGTTTTTAAAGCTGAGCCTGAACTCATCCGAAGTTTGTTGAATCAAGTAGAGGGACTATCGCATCTTGTAGAAGACTTGAGAACATTGAGCTTATTTGAAAATAAACAGCTTAAGTTAAATATTGAGTCAGTTGATTTTTTGAGATGCGTTGAAAAAGTAATACGGATGTTTGATGAAAAACTTAGACAATCAAATTTTAATATAACTTATGATATTTCTAATGAGCTGGTATCTTGCGATGCAAGACGTATGGAGCAAGTTTTAATCGCGTTGATTGATAATGCAATTAGATACTCTAATCCTGGAGTTTTAAAAATTAAGTCTTCAGTTGAACAAGGACAATGGATTTTAGAAATAGTCGATGAAGGTCCGGGGATTCCAGTTGAATATCAAAAAGAATTATTCAATCCTTTTTATAGAGTGGAGCAGTCCAGAAATAAAGCTTTAGGAGGAACAGGGTTAGGTTTGGCAGTTGTCCAAGCCATTGTTTTAGCTCACTCAGGCACCATTCGATATGAAAATCAGAATCCAAATAGTGCTTTTACTATTCAATTAAAAAACAATAATTTAATATAAAATATTTATAACTTTCAATAAAAGAAAGAAACTTCTATGAATAGAAATTTCTTTCTTTTTGATATTTTAGTTCTTAAGCTTTATATGATTCCTGTCGTTTTAAAATCCTGAACATTTAACATATCGATTGGACTCATCATTTTACCTTCATGTTCGACAAACCCAACAAAGGTTGTGCTCATGTTCCAGCCGAGCAATCCTCTTAGCTCATCTGGAAAGCTTTTAATTGTTTCTGTCGATAGAGATAAATAATGGTTTTCTTCCTGTCGTAGAAAGCCGAGATCATAAGACATGGTTAATCCTATGCGAGGCGCATGGCTTACATTAGCTCCGCCGCCATGATAGGTAGAGCCAATCCATATTAAAGCATCTCCAGCTTTCATTTCAGCCGCGATCGTTTCGTCTTCTTTAGGTACTCTTTGATCATCCCACAAATGGCTGGCAGGGATGACGCGTGTAGCACCATTTTCTTCAGTAAAATCAGTGACGGCAAACATGATTTGTACCCTAGCTTCACGACCATAACCTGGATGTTGCCACATCCATACCGTATCGTCACGATGTAAAGGTTGTGCTTTTTGACCGGGCCAAATCTGAATCGCTTGAGTCACACCAACCTGAATGTCTGGATATAACTCAATTCTATTTTCACCACTCCAAGCTTGTAGTGGGGTTTGGAGAATCGCTTTTGCTGTATCTAAAAATACTGGATTCATTGCCACCAATGGCATTTGTGGCAAGCGTGCAAATAAACGGCTCATTCGGCGGGTCTTCGTACCCGCAAAATATTCATCTTCTCCGTCTGGAATCAGCTCTAATTGCTTAGATAATGTTTGATAAATATCTTGGGTACTTTCATCATTTAAAAAATTTTCAATGATGACACCACCATCTCTTTTAATAATCGAAACAATTTCATCGATTTGTGTATCTTTGCTTAATTTGACGAGTGACATAAGATTTCCTTATCCATCCTGATTGAGAATATTCCAAAGCATTTAAATGAACTGCTTTGTTGTGCGATTGGTTTTTATACATATCTCTTCAAATTTCGTATTCATTGTTACAGCCCACTAAATTTTGAGACTGTCGTAGAATGCTATGAGCTTATGTATGTATTTGAATTAAATGCTTTTCTATAATGAAAATTTATAAACTTTCATTTCTATTCGTTTGTGAAGCAAGAGCTTTCTTCAAGAAACTAATCTGATCGTTGAGTACAGTCCCATGCCATGATTCAGTGTAGAAATCAAAATGATCAATTGGATATTCCAATAATTCAGCGGGGCCTTGAATCAGATTTGCAGTTTTTCGGGCAGGGTCAGGTGGTGCAATCTGGTCATTCGAACCAACTTGTATCAAAGCAGGGCACTTAACGTTTTTTGCAAAAGTAATGGGGCGGTTGTATGAGACTTCCAGAGCTGCACGAGCGCAGACTTCATTACGCCAAGTTGGACCAGCCATTGCGGTATAACTTTCTTCAGCACCAGGTGTACTAATCATCGCTGCTGTACCAGGCTGCCCAACAATTGGAATGAGATGCGGAGGGCGTTGAGCTATGGCATGCATTAAATCTTTTATGCCATGACCTATTGCAGTCGTTATCTGTTTTATTCCTCCATATTGGAATACCTGTTTTAAAGCAGCTAAACCATCTGTAGCAGGGTTCATTGATATGACAGCTGATATTTTAGGGTCTTGTGCAGCAACGACAACAACATGACCACCCGAATACGAAGTACCCCATAGTACAATCCGATTGCGATCAACGAGTGGCAAACTTCGTGCAGCTGCAATCGCTGCATGGTAATCCTCACGTTGGTTAATATAGGATACATGTTGTCTAGGTAAGCCCGCTGATTCGCCAAATCCACGATAATCAAATACGAATGTATCAAAACCTGCTTGGCTGAACGGCTCGGCAAAATCTAATAATCCTGTATCTTTTGTACCACCAAAGCCTGTTGCCATAACAATGCAAGGTCGTCCTCGAGATGTCATAAACTCTTCTGAAGTTGCAGGGATATACCATGCAGAACAAGTAATTCCTTTACTTGTAAATTTAATATTTTCCATCATATTTTTCCCTAATTGATTTTTGTCTTTGCTTTTCGGTTTAGAAACAAAAATGCATATTTGTTCGTGATATTAAGCTTGGATTTTGATCTGTTCTGGTATCGTTTCTGTGGTAACAACGCTGGGTTTTTTCTTAGGCTTAATATTTGTAAAACATAGTTCTTTATCAAAAACTGGACCTTTACGAAGTCGTTCAACATCGAATTTATAATCTTGTTTTACAATCCATGGACCTTCTGTACCTGCCATTGGAAATTGTGCAATGCTTCGTTGAATGTAGCCTGAGTTCAAATCTACAAATGGAACACGTTTCATGTTTTTATTACTAATTACAGGTGTGAATGTTCCATACTTATTTTCATCCATGTAATCCAGTAATCTACAAAAGTGTTTCCATACCAAATCAACTTTTAAGGTCCATGCAAGATTGGTGTATCCGAATGCGAAGGCAAAATTGGGAATATTGGATAACATCATCGATTTGAAAATCGTGGTATCTGGATAATCTATTTTTTTACCATCAACAGCTAATAGGGTTTTGCTAAATACAACTGCATTTAGACCTGTTGCGGTCACAATAATATCGGCTTCTAATGTTTTACCTGATTTAAGTAAAATGCCATCTTTGGTAAAACGCTCAATATGATCGGTTACTACAGAAGCTTTCCCAGCAGAAATGGCTTTGAACATATCTCCATCAGGTACAACACATAAACGTTCATCCCATGGATTGTATTTCGGTGAAAAATGAGTGGCGACATCAAAGTCTTTTGGTAAATTTCGTTGTACATCTGAGATTAAAAAGCGACGCATCAGCTTCGGAAAGCGACGACTTAAATTGTAGACTCCTCGAGTCAAGGCAATATTTTTACGGCGGATAAGATCGAAAGCACGTTGTGGTGAAAGAACACGATTGAGTGCGTTCGCGATTGCATCTGTACTTGGCGCTGCCATGACATAACTTGGTGATCTCTGAAGCATGGTAATATGCCCCACCTTTTGAGCCATCGCAGGAATTAAGGTAACGGCTGTAGCGCCACTACCAATGACTACAACTTTTTTGCCAGAATAATCTAGGTTCTCTGGCCAATGTTGAGGATGGATGATTTGTCCTTCAAATTCCTCGGCCCCCTTAAACTCAGGTGTATACCCGTTATCATAGTCATAATAACCTGTACTCATCAGTAAGAAGCGGGAGCGGAAAGTGGTTAAAGTTTTTTGATCTTTACGCTTCACCTTAACTGTCCAAAGACCTTCAGTAGATGAGAATTCGGCACTTGTCATATAATGGCCAAATCGAATATGAGATTCAATTTCGTTCTCTGTGATCGTTTCTTTTAAATAATTACAGATCATTTGAGCACTGCCAAAAACCCTTTTATTGGTCCAAGGCTTAAAGCCAAATGCAAAAGATTGCATGTCTGAATCTGAGCGAATGCCTGGATAACGGAACAGGCTCCATGTGCCTCCAATTTCGTCACGACCCTCTAGCATAGTGAATGTTGTATTCGGTCTATATTTTTTTAAATGGTAGGCTGCACTAATACCTGAGATCCCTGCACCGATAATTAAAACATCAGTAATATCAATTTGATCTGATGTACTCATATCTTTTTCCTCTTCACACAATTTTAATAAATTGAGCATCAGTTAGATTATCTAAGATGATGATTTTTATAATCTTCATCTTCCCTGATGAACAAAGTCCTTGATCCAATCCACTTTCACTTCGATTTAAATCTAAGTGAGGTTTAGGTATGTGTGAATATTATTAAGCTAATAATTACACACTGTCAATGACTACGTGTAATTATTGCTTGCAACATAGATAGACTAATTATTACCGTCTTGTGGAGGAAAAATTTTTTAATTTAAGGTTTTGATTTTTATAAATTATATTTTGTTTTTAATTAAGTGATTTCTTCTTGTATTACGTCATTAGGATATGTGATAAGAGGGGATAAAGACTTGTCGAAAGATTTTTTAATACCTACAATGACGCCATGCTAAAAGGAAATAGGACAATATGACAACCTCTCGCCGTAGACCTAAACATGATCCAAAAGAATCTGAGCGAGAAATATTAGAAGCTGCTGAACAGTTTTTAAATGAGCATCATTTTCGTGACCTCAATATTGATGAGGTCATGCGACGTACAGGTTTAAAACGTCCGGCTTTTTATGTCCATTTCCGTGATAAACACGATCTCACGCTTCGTCTTGTTGAAAATATCGCTAGAGAATTGTTCAATATCACAGAACGGTGGTTGGCAGGAAATAATCTTCAAGACGATCTGGAGCGTGCCTTAGTCGACTCTATAAATGTCTATATAGAACATGGTCGTTTATTAAGGGCCTTTGTCGAAGCGGCAAGTGGAGATGAACGTGTTGATAGCGTCTATCGAACTATAATTCAAGACTTTATCAAGGCCGCTGCTCAACATATAAGAGCAGAACAGCAAGCAGGAAATATTAAACAAGATTTAGATGTCGACGAAACAGCGAAAGCGCTGATCTGGTTGGAAGAGCGTTATCTTTCAGAAGCATTCGGGCGCTCATCTCCTGTAGAACCTGAAGTCGTTATCCGTGTACTTCGAAATATTTGGACTTCAACACTTTACGTGAACAAATAAAAATTCCACCTATAAGTTTAATCGATTTTAGATTTAAAAATATTTTACTTATCAGTTGATTATATTGAAAATTATAAACCAAGCTAACAGATTTCCTATTAATTACACAGAGTCATTGACATGATGTAATTAATTTTGTAGCTTGTATTTTGTTCACCAAAGTTAGTCACAATAATTGAAGTGAATGAATAAATTGCTAGGTAATGAGCGATTTAAAAAAATTATAATTTAAGGATAAATAATGGAAAAATCTCTAAACAAGGATTGTGCTGAGTTAAGATTGCACTTGGAAATCGTAAAAAATACTTTCGGAAACGACCCAAATAAATATTTCTTTAGCCGAAAATTTCAGGTGAAATCTGGGTTAATGATATTTAGCGTAATTGGTATTTGTTTTAGTAGTTATAGTCACGCTTCAGCACTTGACCAGTCAGGGCAGTCAATACTGCCATTTTTAGAGGCTGGTAATTATGTAGAAGCAAATGCTTTCGCTGTTGATCCTTCTGTTTCTGGCGTAGTTCATGATCGTCCAGATCTTGTTCGACATAACCAGAGTCGTAATACAGGAGATATTGGGCAAGACAATCAATTTTATACTGCTGCATTAAAGCTACAACTTACAGACCAATTCAGTTTTGGTTTACTTTACGATCAGCCTTTTGCTGCAAAAACAGCTTATCCACTTCTTCCTAATAATAGTTATTCAGATGATGCCAGCCGTGAAGGTACTTCTGTAAATGTAAAAAGCCAAAATTTAAGTTTTATTTTGGGTTATTCACCTATTAAAAACTTTCAAGTTTATGGCGGACCTGTCTATCAAACTGTAGAAGGTGATGTCTCTTTCAGAGGAATGGCATATACCGAAGCTTTTAATGGATACAATGCTAAATTTAAAGAAAAGGGAGAATTGGGTTGGCTCGTAGGAGGAAGTTATCAAATTCCGGAAATTGCACTTAAAGCGGCTGTAACTTACCGTTCAAAAATTAAATATGATTTTCAAGTAGATGAAAACATCTTTGGTGAGCCATTAAAATATACTGCGCCAGCAAAGACAAAAGTCGAAACGCCTCAATCAGTAAATATAGATTTTCAAACAGGTATTGCTGAAAAGACGCTTGCTTATATGAGTCTGAGATGGGTGAATTGGAAAAAATTTAATATTCGTCCAGTGCAATACGATGCTCTTACTGCAAACTATATGGATACATTAACTGGAGGAGCATACAAACAAGGCATTGATTTGGATTCTTACCAGAAAGATCAATATACAGTGACTCTGGGACTGGGACGTCAGTTAACTGAACGTTGGAGCATTGCATCTGATATGGGGTGGGACTCAGGTACGGGTAATCCTGCTTCAACGCTTGGACCAATGAAAGGCTACTGGTCTTTTGGTCTTGGTGCTCAATTTAACCCAACGCCTAACTATTTTATTGCTGCTGGCGTAAAATATTTCTGGTTAGGAAATACTAAAGCTGAAGGTGGTGGCTATTATTTACCAATCGAAGGTATAAAAGAGTTTTCAGAGCAGGCTGAGTTTAAAAATAATCACGCAATTGCATATGCGTTAAAATTTGGATATCGGTTTTAAATTGGGAAGAGTAGTTAAATTTAACTACTCTTATTCTAAAGCTTTAATTAATCTTTACTTAAGAATATCCTTAATTATGTAATTAAATGAAAAACAATAATTAATTAAATAATTTCTAGCCAATTTCACATTGACACCTTAATTTTTGAAGATTACCATTTGCCTGCTGGCCACATTGCCAGTCGGTTTTAGCAGACCGCATAATAACTCCCGCATCAGAGCCATTCCTTCTGAGGAATAGCCTTGTGTGGTGAACTACTCGTTCCCTCCCGTAGCGGTAGGACGGGAGAGGGACACCTTCGGGTGTGCTAGTTTGAGTTATTACTAGTCTGCTAACCCTCTTCCGTTCTGCCACCATAATTTAAAATGTCTGGCAGAACTCCCCATAGAAGGAGTTGGCTTTGCACATTCATTATTTCTTGGCAGTCCTTGCCAAAAGCTATAACGACACAACTTAAAAATTTAAAGCAGCTTGATTACCCAAAGGTTTTCAGGCTTTAAGTCATTACGGCTCAAAAAACTTGCATCAACAATAAAACTTGAGATGTGCCAAGCACAGTCTTACGGCTTTGCTATGCCTTTTTTCTCCCAGAAAAGTATCTCTTTAAGAAACAACAAGAATTTATAACGGTAAAACTATGTCAGATTTAGAAATCTCTTCCAAAAAATTACAGGTTATTCGTACCGCGATACGCTTATTTACCACCTATGGTTTTCAGACAGCGGGAATAGACCTGATTGTGAAAGAGTCCGAAATAACCAAAAGCACTTTTTATCATTATTTTCAGTCCAAAGAGCACCTGATTGAAATGTGTATCGCCTTTCAAAAGAGACTCCTTAAAGAACAAGTGCTGTCAATTATTTATTCAAACCGATACTACACTTCAAGCGATAAACTCAAAGAAATTGTGCGTTTACATGTCTGCTTTAATAGCCTGTACCACTTATTACTCAAAGCCATATTTGAAATTAAACTCGTTTATTCGCAAGGTTACCGTATGGCGATTGAATATCGAAAATGGCTACTTCATGAGATTTTTGATCTGATTTTTAGTCTAGAAACTTGTGCAATAAAACCCGATGTCAACATGGTGTTAAACCTAATCGATGGCTTGATGATGCAATTTCTAAGTTCCAATAGTTTGGAAGAAAGAGATGTCATGCTAGAGCTATTTTTCAAAACAAGCCCTTGAATATAAAAAATAATTTAAAAAGATGCTGTGACGAGTAAACCAGAAGTGCCGTGCGATCAGCCTAAAAAATTAATGTTTTGACTTTTTGGGGAGAATATTGTTATTTTATTTTTTACGTTATTCATAAATTAATTACGAATAACGTAATTAAAATGAAAATAATTGAAAGCGCAACATGGAGAAGGGATGACCATGAAAGAAGTTGCATTAAGTGATTTGATCAATCAGCAGAAAGTTGGACGCTATCAGAAATTTATTTTGTTTACCTGTTTATTGCTGATGATTATGGATGGATATGACATTCAGTCTATGGCTTACGCAGCTCCAATGATTATAGAAGAATGGGGCGTTCATAAAACCATGTTAGGCGTTGTGTTTAGCGCCAGCTTATTTGGTTTGTTTGTCGGATCATTTTTATTAAGTTCACTTTCCGATCGATTTGGCCGTCGCCCCATATTACTGATCTCAACCTTTATGTTCTCCATATTGATGCTGGTCACACCACATGTCGGCAATATTGAGCAATTGACTGCAATCCGCTTTGTTACAGGAATTTTTTTAGGAGGCATCATGCCAAATGTTATGGCTTATAGCTCCGAAATTGTTCCATATAAATCTCGTATTTTCACCATGATGGTCATTTCTTGTGGCTATACGGTCGGGGCAATGTTGGGAGGAGGCATATCCGCCTTATTGGTTCCTTGGGGAGGATGGCAGGCGATTTTCTATTTTGGTGGTATTGTTCCTTTAATTATTTTCTTTATCACGTTGTTTAAGCTGCCAGAGTCTTTATATTTTTTAAGTGAAAATAGTAAAAACACGCCCAAAATTTTGTTTTGGTTAAAGAAATTTTATCCTGCATTAACATTTAATTCAGAGATGAAAATCATTAATAGGACTGAAGTTCAGGTTAAGAAGTCACCGCTTGAGTTATTTAAAAATAAGCGTGCGTTTTTTACCTATTCCATCTGGATCATCAGTATTTTAAACATGATCAGTCTCTATTTTCTGGCGAACTGGCTACCGACTTTGTCTAAAGAGTCAGGGCTTTCATTAAATCAGGCATTGATGATCGGCTCCACTCTACAATTAGGCGGTACGATTGGTAGCATTGTAATGGGCCTTAAAATCGATAAGACCGGATTTTATAAAGTATTAATTCCTGTTTTTTTGGTTGCAGTGATTAGTGTTGCTTTAATTGGCTATGCTGTTAGCCATATCGTTTTATTATTTTTCATCATTTTTATTGCTGGCTTTGCGATTGTTGGTGGGCAACCTGCCATTAATGCGCTGTCTGCAAGTTATTACCCGGTTTCACTTCGTACCACTGGGGTGGGCTGGAGTATTGGGATTGCCCGTTTGGGTTCGGTCATTGGGCCGTTATTTGGTGGCTATCTTTCTCAATTTCTGGTCATTACCCATTTATTTGTAATTGCTGCAATACCTTCGTTGTTCGTTATTATCATGCTGATGATTCAGGCGAAGTATCGGTCATAGCGCTACAAGAGAATGAGTGGGAGAGGTTGCTTGAGTATTTCTTCCTGCAATTAGATATGTGAGAGTCGAGAGGGCTCTCACATTTAAACTTGATTGTGCCAAGCTAGTTAATCAAATCTTTACAGCTCTAGATATTTTTTCAAATAGTGACCTGTGAATGATTTTTCTGAGAAGAGCAAACTAGTAACAGTTCCTGAGAACACCAATTCACCACCTTTGTCACCAGCTAATGGACCAATATCAATAATCCAATCTGCTTGGCTAATAATGTCTAGATTATGTTCAATAACGATGATCGTATTACCTTTTTCAACTAAGCTATTTAATAAACTAATCAATTTTTCAGTATCAGAAGGATGTAAGCCTGTACTCGGCTCATCTAATACAAAAATATTATCTGTTTCATTGAGCTCTTTTGAGAGTTTTAATCTTTGGCGCTCGCCACCTGAGAAAGTATTTAAGCGTTGGCCAATTGCAATATAGTCTAAGCCCAAGCTTACCAATGAATTAAATTGCTGCTGTAAATTACGATCTTCAAAAAAGTGGCTGGCTTCTGTAACTGTCATTTTCAAGATTTCAGCAATGTTTTTATCTTTATAGTGATACTTTAATACCTCTGGGGCGTATCCTGAGCCGTGACAAAGGTCGCATGTCATTTCAACATCATCTAAAAATGCGAGTTCAATTTTCTCGATACCTGATCCTTTACATTGAGGACAGGCACCTTCACTGTTAAAACTAAACAACTTAGCACTCACTTTATTTGCTTTTGCAAATAGCTGACGAATCGGATCAAGGAGATCTAGATAGGTCAGTAAATTTGACCGAATGCTTGCAGTAATTGCAGATTGATCAATCACTTTTGTTTCAGGATATTGTTGCGGCAAGACTTTACTGATTAACGTACTTTTTCCAGAGCCCGCAACACCTGTAATAACGCTTAGACAATTTTTTGGAATATCGACATCAATATTTTTTAGATTAAATAAATGGGCATTTTTAATCGAAATCCATTCATTACTCATACGTGGTGTTTTCTTATATGTATTTGGTCTTTTAAAAAACTGGCCTGTTAAACCTGATGAGTTCTTTAATTCTTCGAAAGTTCCTTGGTAAATGATTTCACCACCATTGACACCAGAAAGAGGACCCATATCAATGACATGATCAGCTGTTCTAATAAGATCAGGGTCATGTTCAACCAGTAAAACACTATTTCCTTTATCTCTAATCTTTTGAATGATTTTAATAATATTATCTAAATCTTTTGGATGCAGCCCAATACTTGGCTCGTCAAAAATGTAGAGTAGATCAACTAGACTATTACCCAAATGTTTAACCATCTTAATTCGTTGTGATTCACCGCCCGATAATGTATTGCTTACACGATTAAGATTTAAATAACTGAGACCAACTAAGTTTAAGTTGCTCAGCTTATTAATGAGCTCATGTAAAACGGTTTCAAATTTCTCACTTTTTATGGACTCTATAAACTCTAAAAGCATTGATACAGATAGAGCTGTACATTCAGCAATATTTTTACCGTTAATCTTACAAGATAAAGATTTTTGATTAAGTCGTTGGCCTTTACACAAAGAACATTCTTTGGTTGTAATAATTTGCTCAAGCTTATGCCCATAACGATTTCTTTCCCGTGTTTCTCCTTTTAGAAAGTTACGTTCAAATCTGGTCACCAATCCTTCGTAAAGTGCAGTTTTTCTCCATTTACTTGTTGGATTCAACGGTTTGTGTTGAGGGGCATACAACAACAAGTCCCATTCTTTTTCACTATAATCTTCTAATTTTTTATCTAAATCGAAATAACCTGAATCTGCATATCGAGTCCAACGCCATGCTGTAGGTTGATAGGTAGGAAAATTGATAGCACCTTCTTCATTTAAGGATTTATCTAAATCTAATATTTTATAAATATCAATTGTTTGCTCTAAACCAATACCTTCGCATTGTGGACACATGCCATTGGGATGATTAAAAGAAAAAACATTCGAATATCCAACAAATGGTTCACCCATACGTGAAAATAATAAGCGAAGATTGGCATAAATATCTGTAATTGTTGCAACGGTTGAGCGGATGTTACCCGTTAAACGCTTTTGATTAATAATGACAGGTACATTTAAATTCTCAATTTTATCAACATCAGCCACACCAAAATGCTGTAAACGATTGCGGACAAAACTATCTTGAGTTTCATTAATTTGTCTTTGTGCTTCTGCGCCAATGGTTTCAAAAACTAAAGAAGATTTACCCGAGCCAGAGACACCAGTAAAGACAACAATTTCATGTTTTGGGATTTTTAATGAAATATTTTTAAGGTTATTGTGTCTGGCTCCATAAATATTTATTGTTCTTTTAGTCATGTGTGATCACTTGAACTTAGGGATTTATAGTAAAAGTAAAATAAAATTTCTGAAAAGCGTGTAGATGTTTCTTAAATGAATTGTTTAAATATTCAACTTATAGGGCTTAATTGTTAGGAAGCTATTACATATTTTCCTACTAAAGAAGAGTGGTGGCAAACCACCACTAATTAAAATGCTGAAGTTAGAGTTTTGATCGCTACGATTTCTGTTTTGCTTTTTGGCGTAAGACATACAAATATAAGCTTTCTACTTTTTCACGTGCCCATGGTGTGGTACGTAAGAATCGTAAGGATGATTTAACACTTGGATCTATGCAAAAACATCTAATTTCAATTTTACGACTTAAGCCTTCAAATCCACCGTAGTATTCCAATAATTCATCCAATATGTCAGCAAGTTTTTTGCCGTGTAAAGGGTCATTGGAAGCATTCATAATAGATCAACAATATTTTGAGAGTCCCTTATTATAACCTGAGCTAGTTGGAAAATGAGAAGAATTGCGAAAACACATCCCAAAGCGTATTCGGCTGTAATTAATTATCAAAACTGGCTAATGTGATAGAAATCTAAAGAATAGCTGTACGCACGTACTATATCAGTTTTTCTAAGCCTGTAAAGGGTGTTTTTAAAATATATTTATAAATTTCAATAAGATATAAATACTTTGTGTATTAAAATTTAGCCTAAGCAAATTAATAACTTTAATGCTCAAAAGGCGATTTAGAGAAAGAAATCTGTACCGCAGTAGCCAATAGCCAAAAATGAAGCCCGTAAAGGTGGTAAGTAGCTTACGCGTTCTAGCTAGGGCAAATTAAAAATAATGACATTTTGTAGAAGGCTGCCTAGAGTGTTTTTCTGGCTAAGATTAGAAATAGGGTTAGTCAATTTAAGTTGTTAAGAGTGCCACGGCTAGTAAGTTGCTTGAGCAGCAGATACAGTTGAAGAAGCTTTTAATAATTCAGTGTAGTGAAGCGTAAACGGCGAAGTAACAATGCAGAGTAGCCAGAGCCTTATCTATTGTAGGTTTCCAAATCTTCTATTTAACATAATATACATTATGCGAACAATTATATAATTTACTATTAAGTCTCTGATGCTATTGAATTTTTAGCCCTAGCACTTTCTTCTAAGTGTAACGCCTTACCATCACACCATTACGATAAATATTGCCGTGCTTAATGATAACCTCAAGGGATTTCTTTACTCAGATAATATTTATAAAACTAAATTAATTGATGACGCTTTTCATCAATTTTAGCTGCCCACGCATATAGCACCATTTGCTTAAGTCCACGACCAAACTTCTTTAACTCTAAAAAGCTAAATGAATATTCATTATGGTTTTATCTCAAATACATGTGTTTCTTTAAATAATTTTTAAAGATGTTGCGTCTGAATACTGCTATGCTTTTCTCTAGTTCATATTTCTAATTGATATTGTTCATTCTTAAAAAATCGTACATATTTAAATTGTAGTCAGAAAACTATATTTTACGCCTCAATACATTGAAAAAGTGTGATGAGTTTCAATGTATTTTTGGTGCGTAATAATTTTTAATAAATAAAGTGAAATTAATTTTTAATTAATTTCTAATAAAGTTAAATTGGTCACATTTTAAATAAAATTGGTATCTTATTACTCTGTAGTAATTTTGCAATATAAATATTAGAGGTAAAATAATAAATTACATATTTATTAAATATTTAATCATATATCATATGATGTTTTTATATCGCTCTGTTTGTTTATTAATCTTTAATTTTTAAAATCATATAAATATCAATAAGTTAAATTAATTATTTTATTTTTAAATAATTACATGGATTAATATAGTTGAAGAATTCTAACTATTACATTATTTAAAATAGTTAATGTGATTTATATCACATGAAAATTAATAATTTTTCTTGATTTAAACTTAATGATTGTTTTTGAATTAAAAATATTGTATCAAATATATATAAACTATTTTATAAATAGGTATATAAAATGAAAAATAATATTTTTAAACTTCTTATTCTGATGGTGCTTTCCACTTCCCCATTATTTTGTTATGCAAATAACACAATAATGATAAGAGGAAATATTGTTGAAGATACATGCTCAACACAACATAGCGAGATAGAATGTGTTGAGGTAAACAATTTAAATGTTAAACTTGATAGTGAATATTTAAATAAAAATAGCCTTTCTAACTTAGCTCAACATACTGAGAAAATGGACACTAGCATTGAAAGTATAGGCTCTAATCGCAAAGTGGTGGTTATCAATTATCACTAACTTACTAAGGCGTAGCTTTTGAGGCTATTCCTATAATAAGTATGAATTAAGAGTGATTTGTCGAATTCATCGCACATTTCGATGAATTAAATGATAAGTCGCTCTTTTTTTATAAAAAATGGCTATTTGTATATTTTTTCTATATACATATGCATAAATTATTCTATATAATTGTATTGTAAGAATTTAAGCTTCTTTTTCACATAATTTGTTCAATTCTTTTTTATTTACATAGTGTTCTTATGTAACTTGCTTTTTCGGCAGTCCCTCTTTTTCATAAAACAAAAAAACTTTTATAAACAGCTATATAAGCTGTAGTAACCAGCCCTGCATTCCAAATCACAAAATGTGATTTAATTAAAATTATTAAAAAATAATGTGATCTAGTTTGCATTTTGTTTAAGAAGTGTTAATATCGCCGCATTACTTTTCAAGATGTCAAACACTGGAAAAGTAAGGAAATAAACTTTTATCCAGACTTTTGAGAAAACACTATGAAAAAACTTGCTTTGATCGCTGCTCTTTCGGTTGTAGGGATTGCGAATGCTCAAGCTGCTGATGGTACAATTACAATTAATGGTTTAGTTACAGACAAAACTTGTGACATCGTTACTCCAGCTGGTAAAGACTTCACAGTTACTCTTCCAACTGTTTCTAAGCAAACTTTAGCTGTTGCTGGGGATGTTGCTGGTCGTACTCCTTTCCAAATTAAATTAGCTAACTGTTCTGAAGGTAAAGTAGCTACTTACTTCGAACCAGGTGCTAACGTTGACTTTAATACTGGTCGTTTACTTAACAAAGACGCTACTGGTGCTAAAAACGTTAACGTTCAACTTTTAGGTAGCAACAACAACTTCATCCCAGTTCTTGCTGCTGGTGCAAACGGTGCTCAAGCTAACTCTCAATGGGTTGACGTAGCTGCAGCTGGTAGCGCAGACCTTAACTACTATGCTGAATACTATGCAACTGGCGCTTCTACTGCTGGTAAAGTAAACACTTCTGTTCAATACACAATTATCTATCAATAATTGATGGATGAGAGGGTTTCTGTGTTCGCATAGAAGCCCTCTTTTTGTGATGCTTTCCCGAATCTTTGTTGGTTGAGAATTCTGAAATGAAATTGAACAGTTATAATTTTTTGTTAGGTTTGGCATTTGCTTCAGCAGTTGTTGCACCTGCTACTCAAGCAGAAATTGTAATTCATGGCACTCGTGTGATTTATCCTTCGGATGCTCGTGAAGTTACACTACAAGTTAGTAATAACGGTTCAAAACCAGCACTTGTCCAAGCATGGCTTGATGAAGGCGACTCAAAAAGCACTCCGGACCAATCAAAAGTACCTTTTATGATTGCTCCTCCTATTTCTCGTGTTGAGGCTACAAAAAGTCAGACTCTTCGTATTACTGCTCTGCCAACAGCTTCTCAGCTAAATCAGAAGCAAGAAACAGTTTTGTGGTTAAACGTTTTGGATATTCCTCCAAGACCAACTTCAAAAACTGAAAATACGACGCCTGATAATTTCCTGCAATTAGCAATTCGCTCACGTATTAAATTCTTTTATCGACCAGCTTCGATTAAAGACGATGCGAATTTAGCAGCTGATAAGCTTCAATGGGTTAAATCTGGTCAAAACTTAACGGTAAAAAACCCAACTCCTTTTCATATCACGATGACTTCTGTTTACCAAAAGGCAGGTGATAAAAAAGTTGATTTATTACCTCAAGGTTTAATGATTAAACCTTTTTCTGAAGAGTCTGTTCAGCTTAAGAATGGCAATCTTCAAGATATGAGTTTTATGAATGTCAATGACTATGGTGGTCGAGTCGAACACCAAATAAAACTTCAGTAATCAGATTTATCTTTTTAATAAATTTAAGCACCTATTATGTGAGTAGGCGGACTTAGTTATGCCAAAAAAAAGGCAAGAATCTTATAAATTATTAAAACGCCATATTTGTTACTACTTGGCTTCTGGTGTTGTCACAATGACAATGCCTGTATTCGTGCACGCTGAAGAAACAGTCGCGAGTGCTCCAGTAGAAGCTGAATTTGATTCTGCTTTTTTAATTGGCGATGCTCAAAAAGTTGATATTTCTCGTTTTAAATACGGTAACCCTGTTTTACCAGGCGAATATAATGTTGACGTTTATGTAAATGGCCAATGGTTTGGCAAACGTCGTATGTTCTTTAAAGCATTAGAATCAAATAAAAATGCTGTAACCTGTTTTACAGGAAATACTCTTGCTGAATATGGTGTAAAACAAGAGATTTTAGCGCAGCGCTCTGCTCTTCAAAAAGAAAATAGTTGTTATAAAATTGAAGAGTGGGTTGAAAATGCATTTTATGAGTTTGATAACTCTCGCTTACGTGTAGATATCTCGATTCCACAAGTTGCTTTGCAAAAAAATGCGCAAGGCTATGTCGACCCAAGTTTATGGGATCGTGGGATTAATGCAGCTTTTTTATCTTATAACGGCAGTGCCTACAAAACATTTACTCAGTCTAATGATCAAAGCGAAACGTCAAATGCTTTTATGGGCGTGACTGCTGGATTAAATTTAGGTGGTTGGCAATTACGTCATAATGGTCAATGGCAATGGCAAGATACCCCTGCCGAAAATCAATCTAAATCAAGTTACGAAGAAACAAGTACTTACTTACAGCGAGCATTCCCTAAATACCGTGGTGTTTTAACACTTGGGGATAGTTTTACAAACGGCGAAGTATTTGACTCATATGGTTATCGTGGTATCGATTTCTCAAGTGATGATCGAATGCTACCAAATAGTATGCTTGGTTATGCTCCGCGTATTCGTGGTAATGCTAAAACCAATGCAAAAATTGAAGTTCGTCAACAAGGCCAACTTATCTATCAAACTACAGTAGCACCAGGTAACTTTGAAATTAATGACCTTTACCCTACTGGTTTTGGTGGCGAGATTGAAGTTTCTGTTATTGAAGCGAATGGTGAAATACAAAAGTTTGCTGTGCCTTACGCATCTGTTGTGCAGATGCTACGCCCTGGTATGAACCGTTATTCTTTAACTGTAGGTCAGTTCCGCGATCCAGATATTGATCTCGATCCTTGGGTTGTTCAAGGTAAATATCAGCAAGGGATTAACAACTACCTAACAGGTTATACGGGTATACAAGCAACTGAAAACTATGCTGCTGTATTGTTGGGTGCTGCTTTTGCTACGCCAATTGGTGCTGTTGCGTTAGATGTTACCCACTCTCAAGCTGACTTTGAAAAGCAGTCATCACAGTCAGGTCAAAGTTTCCGTTTAAGCTATAGTAAGTTGATTACCCCAACCAACACAAACTTAACACTAGCAGCTTATCGTTACTCAACAGAAAACTTCTACAAATTACGTGATGCTCTACAGATTCGCGATTTTGAAGAAAAAGGTATTAATACTTACTCTGCTGGTCGCCAACGTAGTGAATTCCAAATTACCTTGAACCAAGGTTTACCTGAAGGTTGGGGTAACTTCTATGTAGTGGGTTCGTGGGTTGACTATTGGAACCGTAGCGAAAGTACTAAACAATATCAGCTTGGTTATAGTAATAATTTCCATGGTTTAACTTATGGTTTATCTGCAATTAACCGTAAAGTTGAATATGGCTCAACAAATCAAACGCACGATACTGAATATTTAATGACATTATCGTTCCCGATTGATTTCAAAAAGAATTCAGTTAACGTCAACGTTACTGCCTCTGAAGACAGCCGTACTGTTGGTGCAAGTGGAATGGTTGGAGATCGCTTTAGTTATGGCGCTTCAATGTCACATCAGGACTATGCGAATCCATCATTTAACGTAAATGGTCGTTATCGTACTAACTATACAACTGTTGGTGGTTCTTATAGTGTGGCTGATTCTTACCAACAGGCGATGGTTAGCTTAACTGGTAGTGTAGTTGCACATTCAAAAGGTATTTTATTTGGACCTGAACAAGGTCAAACAATGGTACTTGTGCATGCGCCAGATGCTGCCGGAGCAAAAGTTAATAATGCCGTTGGTTTAAGCGTGAATAAGGCCGGTTATGCGGTAGTTCCTTATGTAACTCCTTACCGTCTTAATGACATTACGCTTGATCCACAAGAAATGTCAAGCGAAGTAGAACTTGAAGAAACAAGTCAACGAATTGCACCTTTTGCTGGTGCAATTGCTAAAGTAGACTTTGCAACTAAAACGGGTTATGCAGTTTATATTAATAGTAAAACTGTAGATGGCAACAGTTTACCATTTGCAGCTCAAGTCTTTAATCAGAAGGATGAAGCTGTTGGTATTGTTGCACAAGGTAGTATGATTTACTTACGTACTCCACTTGCTCAAGATCGTCTTTATGTGAAATGGGGCGATGAAAGCAATGAACGTTGTTCGGTTGAGTACAACATCAGTAATCAGTTGCAAAATAAGCAACAAAGCATGGTAATGACTGAGGCTGTCTGCAAATGAAAAGAATATTATTAACAGGTTTCTTATTTACGGCTGGTCTTGGTGTATATGGTGAAGCTAATGCTTACTGTACTTTAGCCAGTAACAAAAAAGGAGGCTCATTTAGCACGGTTGACATTTCCATGGCCGTAGGTCGCGTTGTGATCCGACCAAGTGATCCTGTTGGAATGGTTTTGAGAAAAGCAACTTTTCCAATTACCGACAATGGTTCAATAGCAACATGTACCTCTTATAGCGATACTATTACTGCTGCACTTACCCAAGGCTATGCATTAAGTCCACTAGGGAATAATATCTATTCAACGAATATTCCTGGAATTGGTATTCGGTTATACCGTGAAGCAGAAAATGCAACTAACTTTTCTGGTTATTACCCGTATACCCGTAGTTTAACACCAGGAACAACTTATAATCTTGCTTCGGGATATTTTGTTGTCGAAATTGTGAAAACTGCTGCGCAGACTGGTTCGGGTGCATTAGTGCCTGGTTTATATAGTCGATATTATGTAAGTGGTTATATAAACCGCCCTTTTTTAACCAGTACAGTTAACGGTGATGCAATTACCATCGCTTCTTCTTCATGTGAAATTCAAGGTAATATTAATAAAGTTGTACAGTTGCCTACAGTTACAAAGGCTGGTTTCAAAGGTGTTGGTTCCACTCAAGGCGAACAAACCTTCGATATGAACATCTTATGTAATGGTGGTATCAACCCAACGGGTTACGAAGAGAAAAATCTCATTAGCTTAACTTACGACTTTACCCAAGACGGAACAAACAATCAGGTTTTAGCGAATACTGCTCCAACATCTGAGAAAGCAAACGGCGTAGGCGTGCAGTTACTCTGGAACTATCAAAATAAAAATCAAGTCATCAAAAAAGGCGATAAACTAGCCCTAGGTACATTGTCTTCTAACCAGACACTTCAATATAACGTACCAATGACTGCTCGCTACTATCAAACAGCCGCAAATGTGACGGCTGGTAAAGTACGTGCAATGGCTACTGTAACTATTGAATATGATTAATCATATTCAATAGTTTATAAACCTAATAATTTCAAATGCTTAAAAATTAATAATAAATTTTAATTTATCAATACTTTCTAAAAATTTACTACTTAACTCGATAGGAACATTTATGAAAAAAATAGGCATAATTGCTGTTAGTGCAGTGACATTATGTTGGGCAATGTATGAAGTATCTTCTGACAATGCAAATACAGCACTGGGTAAAGAAACTAGTCAAAAAATAGCATCTAAAAGCAGTTCATCAACTACAAAGAATGAAAAATTAGCACCTCAAATGCTTTTGGCTCAAACTACCTACCTTAATTCCTCTGCTCCAGTCTGCCAATATAATTTTGATGCGACTCAAGAAGATTACGATCTTTGGAACAATGAACATATTGACTATTGGCCAATTAAAATATTCCCATTAATAATTGGCCAAAAATTTAGTCTTAAAGTAGAGCCTATGCCAGAAAATGAGTATGGTACTGTAGAGTATGTAGCTAGAAGTAAAGCTAGTCTTAATTCTACTAATGACATTAGTGATTTAATAATACCTCACACAGGTATTATTGCATTTGAAATAGAGCTTAAGATCCCAACCTCAGCTCTTGGGAGCTCATCACTTGGTAATTCTGCTTATTACTCCTCTGGCATTGGTTTTAATGGTGTAACAAATAATGGCTATACAGTCAGATCTAATTTTAGGTTTGATATGGGTACTTATGATCCAGATTTTGGTGAGAATCCTGCTAGATTAAGCTATTCTGTAGCTTACCGACTTAGTGATGAGACTGGCCCTGACAGTCGATATTCTAAAGGTCAAAACATGACAAATAATGCAAATGGATACCAAAGATTAGGTATTTATATTAATCAGAACACTAAGCAAGTTGGCTTTATTATAAATGGTGTTGATCAGGGGTATAAATCTACTTTGCCTGCTCCACTTGAGAATATACGCTTTTTTGTTTCAAGTGATATATCAATATATGCTGAACAATTATTTGGACAAGAGTTGTCGAACGAACTCATTACTGACCGTAATGCGCTACAGTTTAACTATCCTCAGGGTACAACTGACATGTGCGGTAATGCCATTTAAGATATAAAACTATAAGTGGTAAAAAAGGGCTGAATCACAGCCCTTTTTTCTTTTTTTAAAAATGAATGACTGTGCGGATTGATTTACCTTCATGCATTAAATCAAAAGCGGTATTAATGTCTTGTAGAGGCATAGTATGAGTCACAAAAGGTTCAAGTTGAATCTCACCTTTCATAGCATCTTCGACCATTTTAGGAAGTTGTGATCGCCCTTTTACTCCGCCAAAAGCAGTACCTAACCATTTACGCCCTGTAACTAACTGGAATGGACGAGTCGAAATTTCTTGACCTGCACCAGCAACACCAATAATAACGGATTGTCCCCAACCACGATGTGCACACTCTAGAGCCGAGCGCATAACATTAACGTTACCAATACATTCAAATGAATGATCTACACCCCAGCCTGTCATTTCTACAATCACTTGCTGAATAGGTTGGTCATAATCTTTTGGATTTAAGAAATCTGTAGCGCCAAACTGTTTAGCAAGTTCAAATTTATCTGGGTTTGTATCTACGACAATAATGCGTCCTGCTTTCGCTTGACGCGCACCTTGTACAACAGCTAAACCAATACCACCTAAACCAAATACGGCAACCGAATCACCTTCTTGTACTTTAGCTGTGTTATGCACGGCGCCAATACCAGTCGTCACACCACACCCAAGTAAACAAACTTGTTCGTGATTCGCTTCAGGATTGATTTTAGCTAAAGATACTTCTGCAACTACTGTATATTCACTAAAGGTTGAACATCCCATGTAATGGTAAATCGGTTCACCATTATAAGAAAAACGTGTAGTTCCATCTGGCATTACACCTTTACCTTGAGTCGCACGTACTGCAACACACAAGTTTGTTTTTCCAGATTTACAGAATAAGCATTCTTTACATTCAGCCGTATAAAGCGGAATCACGTGATCACCTGGTTGAACGCTTGTTACGCCCTCACCCACTTCAACCACCACACCTGCACCTTCATGACCTAAAATTGCAGGGAAAACACCTTCTGGATCATCACCAGATAATGTAAAGGCATCGGTATGACAAACGCCTGTATGGGTAATTTTTATTAAAACTTCACCCGCTTGAGGTGGTGCAACATCAACTTCAACAATCTCTAAAGGTTTTCCTGGGGCAAAGGCGACAGCTGCACGAGATTTCATCTTTGGGTTTCCTTTAAATCATTCGGTATTTATAGTCGAGCAAAATAGATTATGTAACAGTAATACAAGAGCTTAATTTTGCTTAAATTAAAATTGGCTTTCATGACAATCCATCACAGCATAGCCAGTCAAGTACGTCTAAGCAAGCTTCAGTTTCAAAAAGAAGAAAACCTCTTACTTGAAGAGGTTTCATATCAAATTACTTATCTTATAAATGGCTTATGTTTACTTAGAGGTAAATATCTGGTGGATATGGTGTGTTATCGCTAATTGGAGAATACAGCGTATTTTCAACAAAGAAGCCATTGGGTGCCTGAGTGGTATCGATCGTAATTGAATCAAACATAACTTGTGGATAGGCCCAAATAAATTGCTTCATTAAACCTAAAGAAACATTGTTTTTCATGTCACCAAAAATTCGTTGCCAAATAGGTGTTCGATAAGGTTTGGTCTTATCAAATCCATAAATATAGGCAATAGATGCATCAGGAACGAATCCGGAGAGATAGATGACTTTATTGGCAGGATAGCCTAGTCCTTGTATTGGTATTTGTGAAACTGCCTGATGTGCCAAGTCTAAACGAGCTTCCAATAGCCAGTCATAAGCTTCTGTCATCATGTAATCAAAATTAGGATATGAATAATGTTGGCTTGGATAGTTAATATAAGTGGCTAAAGTCTGAATCGGAGATTGAATAGAAGGAAAGAAAATAAGTGGGCTAACTTTAGCAGCGGAGTATTTCGCTTTGATAACGGTGCGAATGTCTTGACAGGTTTGACCTAATTTATTTCTGAGCCATGTTTTAAACTCATCATATGGCGTTCCTGTTTTATTCATTGCTTCATAAATTGTACCCAAATCTGGTGCATATAGACCTGTATCTGCATTAAAGGCTAGTTTTGTTGGATAGTCATATACACAAGGTAGATTTGTATCAGTGTTATACCACCACCAAGGTTCACCAATCTGCATGTTTACATCACATCCCCCTACTACCATTGCATCTGCAAATTCAATAAAGACTTTACGTAAATATGCCAAAGCATTCTGATGACTTAAACTAAAAAAATAGCTCGGTGGTTGGTAGCCTGTTTTACCCAAATTACTGTTCCAGTCACGTTGAGCCCAATATTCATTGGCCCCCAAGGAATACATTTCAAAGCTTACCCCAAAAATGGGTTGCAGACTGGCGCTATGTAAAGCTTGAGCATATTTCTCATGCCATTTACGCGTACATGAGTTAACGACTGCTTCACCTGTTACCAACGTATCTGGTATTTGCCATTTATTAATATCACTTTTCCATGTCATTTCAGGATAATGCGACATTCCACAATAGTGGTTAACCAAACCGTTATATCCCAAAGTCACCATATTGTTGACTAAGCGCTGAGGGTTTAAATCATAGTGGTCGTCATAGCTGGTACAGATACCATAATTGTGCTGAGGGACAACCACACGGCTCAAATTTAACTTTGCATTTGTACCAGTTACGACTGAATTGGTCAGACGAATGTAGCCATCTTCAGGCTGGCTTAAAGGTAAGGCTGATTGGCTATTATAATGGCTCGTGAAACCTGAAAATGAAATCCGTTGAATGTTCGTTACCGGGAAGCTATCTGTAGCAGAAAAACCAGCTTTTACTGTATCCCAGTTAATATGAATATGTGCCGTTCGTGATGAAGGATTATTTGCGTAATTAAATAAGACAACATAGGCAACTTTATCTACACCATTTTCATTATAGTACACCGTTAAAGTGGGCGTTAAACTTGGATTGTTAAGCACTGGCATCGTGGCAGATAACTCAATATCGAAGTCCCAAACCACCCCTGCATAACTATATTTGGTTTGATACGCTAAAAATTTATGATCTTTAGTGTCAGAAGAATCCCAACTAATTCCTACTAGATCATTTGCCATTCGTGCTCTAAAAGATGCTTCAAAACCATTTCCATAATTCGTAATAGCAAAAGACATCGTTTGTGGACCGTCTATTCTCCAATAGATAGGACTAAACCGATCAATAAGTGTATTTTGAGTGATTGGATGTGGTGATGAATTAGAATTATTTTGTACATTTTGTGAGTTAGTTATCATGTCTACATTCTCTTAATGTATTAAGAGGTTTTATCTTAAATAATAATTTTTATTTTATTGTTCAGATAAGTAACAATGACGTTTAAATTATTTACAGTTAATATTTTTTATAAAGCTCAAAATATAGATAAACCATTAAACTTAATATTATCCTAAAATATTTTTGCACTGAGGAGATAATCAATGTCAAATTTAATGCAGCCTATACATTTTAGGGTGTTGTTTGTATTTACTCCTCTTGTTTTTGCACTAACAGGTTGTAGTGACGCTTTATATTCTCAAAAAACCACATCAGTAAAGACTTCTTCGGAAAATATTATATATCCAAAGATCGATCCATTTTTAGGAGAAAAGTTACAGCCTAATGAGGAAGTGCTAGCTCAGAACATAGCTCAAATCATTGAAAAGTCAATTCGCGAACAATACACGGCGGGAAATGCTTTGCGTGATGCACATCCTAAAGCACATGGATGTGTTCGAGCCGAGTTTCATGTCTCAAAAAATATACCTGCTCAGTTTGCTAAAGGAGTTTTTATCCCAGATCAAAGTTATCAAGCATGGATTCGCTTTTCAAACGCCTCAAATGATGCATCGAATGCGGACATTAATAAAGACGCGCGTGGCATAGCCATAAAACTTTTAGGTGTATCTGGAGACAAAATTTTAGAAAGTGAAAAACAAGCAACCACTCAAGATTTTATTATGATTAATCACCCTGTCTTTTTTGCCAACGATGCTAAACGATATCTTTCTTTCATGAATGATGTGAATAGTCACAATATGATCAGAAAACTTCATATTCCGATTGCTTTGGGTTTTAAAGGAACAATGAATGCACTCGGAGCACGTAATTCGCAAATCGCAAACCCTTTATATGCACGGTACTGGTCTATGGTGCCCTATCAGCTAGGATTAGGTAATGATCGACAAGCAGTTAAATATTCAGTTCGTTCTTGTTCGGTAACACCAAATAATCTACCTAAAAACCCTAGCCATGATTTTTTAAGAGAAGCTTTAAAGAACACTTTGCAAAGTACAGATGCTTGTATGGAATTTCTTATTCAGCCAAGGACCTCAAGCCAAATGTTGGTAGAAGATTCAATGACAGAATGGAATGAGAAAGCGGCTCCCTTTTATCAAGTGGCGACTATCCATATTCCAAAGCAAAACTTTGATACACCTGAACAAAACCAGTTCTGTGAAAATCTTTCTTTTACGCCGTGGCATGCCTTACCTGAACATAAGCCATTAGGTGCAGTAAACAGAATGCGTAAGGTCATTTATGAAAATATAAGCAGAGTTCGACATGACATAAATTCAGCCCCTAGACAGGAACCTTAAATATTTTATCCCTGATGGTTTGTCTAAGCTAACTACCTTTAGTCAATTCCTTTGCTTGTATCTATAGTAATACGATCAATAAAATCTGCTAACCATAAAACAAAGTCATCTTCACTTTTATGCTTTGGAATCAAACTCATATCTAATGTAATCGGTAGTTCATTTTTAAAGCTAACAACTGCACCCTCGAAATTCACAAAGTTATATAAAAATTTTAATTCTGTCCCTGCAATGGCTTTTTTGATTTCTATGATGAGAGTATTTAAGTTTTTAAAATGATTGTTAGAGTATTTATATTTAATATTTTTATTAATTTTTTCTGCTAATAGTAAGTATTTTGGCATTTCTATCTCCTTTTTAATTATTTATAAAATATAAGTATAATTTCAAAGTTATAAAAATAAGTTTTTAATTTTTATTAAATTGTTTCTGTATTTTTAATTTTAATTGATTAGTTGTGCTGATAATAACAACATATTGTTTAAAAATGTGATTTATTTTGACTTTTTATTCTGATTAAATTAGTAGGTATTAATATCGACTAAAACACTCGGTTTTGAAAATTATATTAAATAGGCTCAACATATTTAAACGATTAAGCCTATTTAATTTTTAATATTTACTAAAGAAGAAAAGCACTTCGTTAAATCTTAAGTAAGTTTGCGGAAGTTCTTCACACTATGAACTTTCCCACATTTTCTGCACTCTTTAATTTCGTCGTGAGTTATATCAAAATCATATTCCCAGACATGAATACAGAAAATTTGTCTAAGGTTGTGGAGCATAGACACCTCCTTATAAAAAACTGACTAGGCAGTAAGTTTTTTTAAGAATATATTTAGCTTATTTAGAAGAATTTTCCTTTTTAGCTTTATCCTCTTTGTGTTTACAGCAATAACCGAAAACAGCACCAGCACTAAAGAAAAACATAGCTTTGAACATTGGTATCTCCAAAAGATAATTAAGTAAATTAAAAATTAACATTGAAGGTTGTATCTGTTTTTAGGCCAATGGAGCTGATTCTGTGCGTTATGCAAACTTTTGTGAAAAGTTATAACAATATATTTTATAAGAATAAGGAGAGCTAAATTAAAAAATCGCCCCAGAAGGCGGTTGCTGAATTTACAGCGACATATAGAAGTGTAGTGGACGATCACTTCTATATTTTTTGAACTTATTTTTCTTCTTTTATAATTTTAGTAAAGGCATCTGATTTGAAATAATTAATAATCATCTCTCCATCATCACTTGTCGATGATGACACTTTAGGAGGCTCGTCATAGTTAAATTTAAAGTCTGGAGGAATAAATTTCGAGATTGGTGGAAGCTTGGCCTCTCCTCCCGTTGTAATTCTTTCGATAAAACCCGCGAGCCAAAGTATATATTCATCTTTATTTTTATGGTTGGGCATGAGGCTCATATCCAACTTAATCGCACACTCTTCTAATGGCTTGGTTAAGCACTCTTCAAAATCTATAAAATTATATTTAAGTTTAAACTTGGTTCCTTTAATTTCTTTGCGGATTACGCTAACCAACTGATTTAAGTTCTCTGCTGAGCTTTCAGAAAATAAATTTTTGTCCTCAATTTTTTTATACACATTCTCAGCAATGATTAAATATTGTGGCATTTTATTTTCTCCCTTTTATTATCAGGCTACTCACTCAGCCTTTTAAGGAAGTATGATAGATATCATGTTTTCTAATGTAATTGTTGTGCTGCCAATTGTAATTAGTGTGTTTTTGTGAAACTTGCAAGCATAACCATCCGAAAAAATTAAAGTTAATGCAAACTGAGTCTCTTTTTTTTACTAAGCATTTATTTTAATCAAAAATTATTTTTAGCTCATCTAAAGTTGGAAGCTGATTATAAGATTGATCTGCAATTACGGTATTTGCCCAGTTTGTCTTCGAAAATATACAAAAATTAAGCTTCTTTAGAACCTGAATGTCTTTATCTAAGAGACCTAATGGAATCCACATAAAATGAGTAGCTCCTACCAAATTAGGTACAGGCGATCCACATTTACTACAAAACGAAGAGGTGAAGCCCGTTTCTTTTTTATAGGTACGGATAAACTCGAAACCTGACAACCATTCAAATTTATCTCGACTCACTAAAGTCGCTGCATTGGCTCCTGTTCCGGTTTGTTTACGACAGAGACTACAGTAGCAATGGTACACAGTCTTGATTTCGTTAATGATAGAAAATTTGACTTCACTGCATAGACAAGAACCCACATGACTCATCTCGAGCATCCTTAGAAAATAATATTGAATATAGCATTAGCCGATTAAATTTAACTTTATATGTTTAAATGGATATGCTCTCTTAGAAGTGCCTATAAATATAAGGAATTGCTAGAGTTGAGGCTTGGCAGAATGCATTTATACCGTTTAATATGAATTTTGACATATAAATTGAATATAAAAATGCTGTGATGTGCTTATCTTGGATGCGACTTTAAAAGCTTACATGATTAATCAGCTCTATCAGCACTACAGTAGTATGGCATTAAATGCCTGGGGATTCATAAATACACCTTCGTATAGAGATACATACGACCCTGATGAGAATGATACAGTGATTAATAGAGTGAATTGGTTAAATGATGAGCAAGCTATAGAGAAAACGAAACAAGGATTAACCGCTTTTGTGGCATTAGATGATGCTTTTATTAGTATCGCTTCACGTATGTATTTGATTAGAAATGCAAAAGAAAAAATAGATTTACAATATTATATTTGGACCAATGATTTCATTGGGAATTTGATGCTGCATGAGTTGTTAACGGCGGCAGATCGTGGTGTAAAAATCCGCTTACTCATTGATGATCAAAATGGAGTAAAGCTTGATGGCGTTCTAAGAAGCCTTCTACACCACCCTAATTTTGAAATTCGATTATTCAATCCTTATAAATTTAGATATTTAAGAATCTTAGACTATATTTTTCGGTTTAAGAAAGTAAACCATCGCATGCATAATAAATTAATTATTGCAGATGGCGTGATTGCAGTAACAGGTGGTAGAAATATTAGTAGTGAATACTTTGATGCGAGTAGCAAGTTCCAATTTACCGATCTAGATATTTTATTTTATGGGCATACGGTACAGCATGCTCAAGAAGTATTTAATGACTTTTGGCAAAGTGAACTAAGTCAAAATGCTACCGAGCTCATAGGTACATGTGCTGTCCATCACTTACAATCATTAAGGCAGCATTATCATGATCTACTTCATGAAAGTGAAAATCATAGTCAAACCGAAGATAAACTTTATGATGCTCAAAGTTATTTGAAAGAGCTTTTAGAACACTATCCTATTCAATGGTCAAAAGCATATTTCGTTGCAGATTCACCAAAAAAAATCTTAGGAACAGCTTCTAAAGAAGAGATGCTTTATGGACAAGTCCTAAAGATTATGGGTGAACCAAAGCAGCACATCGAATTGGCTTCGGCTTATTTTGTTCCTACACAACAAGGCGCTTACTATTTAAAACAGTTAAAAGTACAAGGCGTTAAAGTTAGGGTTTTAACCAATTCTTTTGCTGCAAATGATGTGGCAATTGTGCATGCTTTTTATAGTCAATATCGGGTCGAAATGCTTAAAAGCGGTGTGGAGCTATTTGAGTTTAAGCCATTTTTAGAACGCAGACGTAGAACATGGTATGAAGTGGTAACTGGAAGTGTGATTCCAGCAAAAGGTAAAAATAAATCGAGTTTACATGCTAAATTTTTTGATGTAGACGGTAAAGTATTTATTGGTTCATTTAACTTTGATCCACGTTCGACTTACTTAAATACTGAGGTTGGTCTTGTTATTGAGTCAAGTCAATTACAAGCACAAATTTCGGTCATGCTCGATCAGCATTTACCTCAAGTCGCTTATCAGCTTAAGTTAAACAGTGAAGGCAAAATTGTTTGGTTAGATTATCAGTCGAATGGACAAGTTGTAGAATATGAAAAAGACCCAGATACGAGCCTTTTCCAACGTACAATGATTAAAGCCGTTTCATATTTACCGGTTGAGTGGATGATGTAAGAAGACTTCAACTTGACTTATAAAATCTCAATCTCTTGAAAGAATTTTTGATAAGCCTCAGCTTTTTTCTCTAGCGCCAATGGATAAGCTCGAGACGAAGATGGTAAGCGATATAAATTGATCTCTCTTCCTGCAAAGTAAGTCGATGTAGATGTCCCTATAAGGGGTTTTTCAGTGTTCTCGGGTAAAATTGAAATTAAGGTATCAGTCGCTTTATCGCCAGTGGTCATGATGGTCTGACATAGAGGAATCTGCTGAAGCAAAACAGCAAGATCGGTGGGCGTTACGATTTCAAGAAATTTATCTGCGGCATTCCCTTTCAACCGCTTAATTTGATAAGCGGTGTCAAAGATTGCAATACCTGTTTCAATTAAGAAATTTCGGATACGTTCTTCATTAAATTTTTTTTGGTTTTCACTTAAAAAGTAAGTTTTGTCTTGGAAAAAAATTAAACCAAAAATTCGCCACATATCATTTTGGAAATTTGGATAGTAAAAATCCATCTTCCATTTATTACGCGGTGGTGGAAAGCTACCTAACATGAGTAAACGCGCATTTTCAGGTAAAAAGGGTTCTAGTGGATGTGTTTCTATCTCAATTATCATAAAAAATCAGTGTTTACTTAAAAACTTTATAAACAAATTAACCTATTTTTTAGTTAATCACGAGTCATGAAATGCAATTTCTCTTAATTAAAGCGTTAATGGGAAAAATCAGCTCTCACTGAAAAACATTGAGGTGACAACTCTGTAGGAATCACCTCAATAATTTATAACGTTAAGTGATCTGGTGAACTCAAGCTTATTAAGAGTTCAAGACTTTAAAAACCTTACCTGTTCTTGGATGAGCAAAACTGTTATCCGGATCTAAATTAATGACTTTATCCGAAATCACAATTTTAGAAAGTGGCAACCAGCTTTGCTCTTGTTCAGCTTGGACAAAGTTTTTTTCATAAATATTTTCATAAATTTGTTCAACTACAATTTCCATACCACACATACTTTTGGCATTTACTTCTTTTAAAATATGGCGCTTTGACATTCTAGTCTCCTTTTTTATTATCCGCATCGCTAATAATAAAGACTCCACTGATACAATATGTAAATTTTAATAATGAAAGTGTTTTTTTTGTTTTAATCATACTTTTGTAATAATTAAATGAATAGTTGAGTAATTATTTAATTTAAATATTATCTTTAAATTAAGCTGTTTAAAATAATTATGAGTTTTAATAAAATTAAAGGGTTCATTATCTGAACCCCTTCTTTATTTAATTTTAAACTTGTACAGCGTTATCAATTGAGCCGTCATCTTGGTTTTGGACCCTGTCTTTACTAGTCACTGAGTCGCTATCGTGATCTGTATTAAAACTCTTACTGTTCTTTTGCTTCTTCTTGTAGACACACATCCCAATCGCAATACCTGTTCCTATCACTAAAATTGACTTTAACATTTTGCACCTCTTCGATTGACGGAGTAACTTTTGAAAAATCAGCTTTAATTAATAGCACATAATTTGTTATTTAACGGCTTTCATTTGCTCCGCTTTTGTAAGGTATTTAATTTTTATGTTAATTGAATAGTGTAATAGTTAAAAAATAAATTTTGATACAAAGCAAAAAGCCTATTCTATATTTTGAATAGGCTTTTTACTGTATTTCAGGATTAAGCAGTATTATGAATTGCTTTAAGCAATCTTATTATCTTTGAATACACTACAAATGTATTTAATGCTGAACTTTTAGTCAAGATAGGATTGAGTAGTTTTACTAATAATTAGTGATTATTGTGATGACTGTCACATTTATTTTATTGAGATAAGAAAAAACCCATTTCTACTTCTCATGAAGAAATGGGTAATGTGAAAACCACAAAAGACCTGAAATACCAAATGTTCTTACATTCAGTAAGGTTGAGTGTAGTGAATATACCGAATGGTTGACAATTAAACTATTTGTATTTTTTTTAGTCATTTCGGCCAATAAAAAAACAGTTATGATTCTGTAGATTAATTCTGTTTAGTCATTCATTATTGACCAAAAATTCTATCAAGCACTCTCATCCAATTATTCATACATATATTTTCAATCAGTACTTTAGAGTAACCACGCTGTTGCATACGCTCAATTAAGCGATGTAGGCCCGTTACATCTTCAAGCTCAGTGCCAATGAGGGCGCCGTCAAAGTCGGAACCAAAACCTACATGTTCTTCGCCCAAATGATCCATTAAATATTCTAAATGTTCTAAAATTACATCGATGGATGTATCTGCATTGCGTTGTCCATCCGATCGTAAAAACGCGACATCAAAATTTACGCCCACCATACCTTTACTCTCTCCGATTGCTTTAAGCTGCGAGTCAGTTAAGTTGCGTGCTTGAGCACATAAAGCATGTGAATTAGAGTGCGTTGCTACAATAGGCTGTTGCAATATTTCTACCGTATTCCAAAAAGCTTGTTCATTCATGTGTGAAACATCAATCACCATCTTTTTATCAGCACAGCGTTTTATAAAGTTTTTGCCATCGCTGGTAAGACCTGCTCCAGTGTCAGGCGAATGCGGAAACTTAGCATTTAAACCATGTCCAAAGCGGCTAGGTCTATTCCAAAGTGGGCCAATACTACACAGGCCTCTTTCATAAAATACATCGAGTAAATCAGGGTTATGTTGTAAAGCCTCTGCACCTTCCATATGCAATACAATTGCTAGCTTTTGTTCTGCTAAACAATTCTGAATATTTTGAACTGATGTGCAAATTTTAATATTTTCAGAGCGCTGAGCGAGTTGATGAGCTAAATCGAGTTGTTCCAAGCAAATTTGTTCAACTTGCTGTTGGGTAAAATCAGAAGCATTTTGATCAAATAACTTATTGGGATGATGCTGTTGGACATAGCCATACGGAGGTAAAAAAATCGCAAACATTCCTCCCATAAAACCAGCTTGTTGACAGCGTTTTAGGTCAAGATGGCCCGCTAAGCGTTCATGAATAAAAGTATGTACAGGATCTGGATGATCACTTAGCCATAAGCGTGTTAAAGCATCATTATGCCCATCAAAAACTGGAATATGGCTAGGCTTCATGAGCATTCCTATTACTTGCTATATGTCTGTAATTGTGTGGACTGGAATATTTTGCGTAGCGCTTAAAGATTTAGAGTTTCTACTATTACGGAATACTAAGTTTTGCAGTGGTGCAGCCAACTGACTTTCTGTACGTGCTTGTTCAATCATTTGATGATACGGCGATTTCCCACATACAGGATCGGCATTAGCCGCATCTCCAGTCAACATATAGGCCTGACACCGACATCCGCCAAAGTCTCGATCTTTATCTGGGCAACTACGGCAACCTTCTGGCATCCATGCATCACCACGGAAATGATTAAATCCAGTTGATTTGTACCAAATATCTGACAATTTATGTTCGCGGACGTTTGGAAATGAAATTGGCAATTGTCGTGCTGCGTGGCAAGGTAGCGCCATACCATCTGGAGCAACTGTAAAGAAGATTTTACCCCAACCATTCATACAAGCTTTTGGTCGTTCTTCATAATAATCAGGTACTACAAAAATGAGTTTGCAAGGATGATTTTGCGCTTTTAATTTTTCTCGATATTCATTGGTAATCCGTTCTGCACGTATCAGTTGCTCTTGGGTGGGTAATAAACCTTGGCGGTTTAAAAAAGCCCAACCATAAAACTGACAAATTGCTAGCTCGACTGTATCTGCATTAAGCTCAAGGCAAAGTTCAATGATTTGTTCAATCTGGTCAATGTTATGTCGATGAATAACAAAGTTAAGAACCATTGGGTAATCGTATTTCTTAACCAGTCGGCACATTTCATACTTTTGTTCGAAAGCATGTTTTGAACCTGCCAAGGCATCATTCACCATAGGGTCGCTAGCTTGGAAGCTCACTTGAATGTGGTCTAAACCCGCTTGTTTTAGATCAGCAATACGTTGTTCGGTAAGACCCATGCCTGAGGTAATTAAGTTGGTATAAAACCCTTGCTGATGAGCATGTGCAACGAGTAGTTCTAAATCTTGACGTACCAGTGGTTCACCACCAGAGAAACCGAGTTGAACAGCACCCATCTGACGTGCTTGATCAAAAACATCAAACCACTCTTGAGTGGTCAGCTCATTTTTATGCTGAGCATAGTCCAAGGGGTTTGAGCAATATGGGCATTGTAGCGGACAACGATAAGTTAACTCCGCTAATAACCATAAAGGTAGGCCAACACCTTCTGTCATACCAGGTCGATCCAGTGTTGCTGCTTTGCGACTAGCATGTAATCCACTACATCCTGATCAATCTCAGCAATATCACCAAATTTTTGCTTTAACTGGGCAATAATAGCGGACACATTTTGCTGCCCATCAATATATTGCCCAATTGCCCCTGCACTTTCATTTAACTTGATCATGCCTTCAGGATACAAAATCACAAAACCATTTTGAGCTGGCTCGAACTGAAAACGGTAACCTTGTCGCCATGTCGGCACAAGGTTTAAATCAAACTGTTCTTTATTCATTTAAATAGTCCTTTGTGCCAAACTCGTTTGCTCGTCACAGTGTGATATGGCGCTTCATTGTGAACATGTGCCAGTGTTAAAGCATCTAGAATGCTCCATAAAATATCTAGTTTAAACTGCAATATTTCAAGCATTCGTTCTTGTTGTTCATGAGTCGTAAATGAATCAAGCGTAATCGTTAAACCATGTTCAACGTCACGGCGTGCCTGACTTAAACGAGAACGGAAATATTCATAGCCTTTATCATCAATCCATGGATAGTGCTGCGGCCATGAATCAAGTCTTGATTGATGAATTTGTGGAGCAAAAAGTTCAGTTAAAGAACTGCTTGCTGCTTCCCGCCATGAAGCACGGCGTGCAAAGTTCACATAGGCATCTACAGCAAAACGAACGCCCGGTAATACCAGTTCTTCAGAAATCACTTGCTCGCGACTCAAGCCTACAGCTTCAGCTAAGCGTAACCATGCTTCTCGGCCACCACCATCTGGATATTCACCATCTTGATCGATCATGCGTTGAATCCATTCTTGACGGACTCGCTGATCTGGGCAATTCGCCATAATGGCCGCATCTTTAAGCGGAATATTAATTTGATAGTAATAGCGGTTTGCAACCCAAGCCTGAATTTGTTGCTGGGTGGCTTTACCTTCATACATCATCACGTGAAATGGATGATAGATATGATAATACTGGCCTTTATCGATAATGGCTTGTTGGAATTGTTCGGTCGTTAAAGCTTCAGGTGTTTGAGTCATGTTTCACCTTAGAGTTCAATCTGCATGCCGTCATAGGCAACTTCTACACCATTTGCTTTAAGCTCAGCAAACTGGCTAGAGTTTTCATTTAAAATTGGATTGGTATTGTTAATATGAATCAGCACTTTTTTAGGTGTACTCAGCTGATTTAAATAACACAGTGAACCACCTTCACCACTAATATATAAATGCCCCATTTCACGGCCAGTTTTAGTTCCAACCCCTGTTTGTTGCATTTCATCGTCTGTCCAAAGCGTACCATCAATCATGACGCAGTCTGAACTCTGCATAATCTGCATGATTTGATCATCAATTTTTCCAAGACCCGGTGCATAGAATAGCTGCTTTTGTGTTTTATGGTCTTTGATAATTAAAGCGATATTGTCGCCGTCATGTGGGTCATTTCGATGCGGTGAATATGGTGGCGCAGCACTTTTAATAATTAAGGGCAAAAATTCTAAATTTTCGAAACCATCAATTTTAAAGGCTTGTTTAGGATTGATCTCATTGTATTGAAGACCGCCATTCCAGTGTTTGAGCATATTAAATACTGGAAAGCCGCTTGTTAAATCTTGGTGGACCATTTCTGTACACCATACATTCATTGGACAACCTTCACGTAAGGTTAAAAGCCCAGTGGTATGGTCTAGCTGACTGTCCATTAAAATAACGCTTGTTATTCCTGTATCACGCAATTTACGCGCGGGTTGTGCTGCTTTAAATTCGAAAAGTTGCTGGCGGATATCAGGTGATGCGTTTAATAAAACCCAGTCTGTTCCATTTTCAGATACAGCAATTGATGATTGAGTACGAGCTTTGGCTTGGATTGAACCTGTGCGTACACCATGACAATTCGGGCAATTACAATTCCACTGCGGGAACCCGCCTCCGGCAGCTGAACCTAAAACATAAATATACATAAAATTAATATCTTATTAAAAAGAGATAAGCCCTAGAACAAGACTAGGGCTTATGACATATTTGGATGAAACTGAATTAACGTGCTTCGAAGTACATAGTAACTTCAAAACCAATGCGTAAATCAGTAAAAGCTGGTTTAGTCCATTGCATAAATTATCTCCGGTTCATATTAATCTTGTGAAATGAATCACTTGATTAAATCTTATAAGGTCATTAAAAATTTATTCTAAATAAAAAATTTGGGTTTGTAGACCACCCCTAGCCAAGATATTGTTCGATAATTGTGTTTTTTGTCCAAATTTTAATATTTCGAACTTATTTGCTGATTGAAGGTTTCATCAAACATTCATACTAAAAGCGTACTTTTTATCCGTCTTAATTGATCAAATGATAAAAAAATGAAAAATTTAACAACACTTTTTAAAGTAACAACACTTTCTCTGGCAGTAACGTTATTGGCTGGATGTAATGACGATGATAATAACGACACCGCACCACCTGCTCAAAAAAGCAATCAAACCGTAAATATTTTAGCTTTTAATGACTTTCACGGAAATCTTGAGCCACCTAAGCGTTACGTCGAAGCACCTAATCCAAATGATGCTGCTCAATCTGTTCGTATTCCTGTGGGTGGGGTGAGTTACTTCGCCGATGCAATTAAAAAACTTAAAGCAGAAAATCCAAATAATGCTGTGGTTTCGGCGGGCGACTTAATTAGCGCCTCTCCTCTAACATCTTCTTTATTTTTAGATGAACCGACCATTGAAGTCATGAATGATATTCAAATTGACTTTAATGCTGTCGGTAACCATGAATTTGACCGTGGTACAGATGAATTACGCCGTTTAAAGAACGGTGGATGTCAGCAATATACCAGCACTGCACCTTGCCAAATAAATAAAAACTTTAGTGGTGCAAAATTTGATTTCCTTGCTGCTAACGTAGCAATGAAAAATGATGCCAGTAAAACGATCTTTCCTGCATATAAAGTCAAAACCTATGGTGGAATTCCAGTCGCATTTATTGGTTTAACCCTTAAAGCAACGCCAAGTATTGTTTCTGCTGCCGGCATTAAAGACGTTGAGTTTCGTGATGAAGCCGATACGGTAAACGCCTTGATTCCTGAATTACAAAAACAAGGAATTGAAGCGATTGTAGTGGTTGTACATGAAGGTGCAGCACCAAGTACGAAGTTTAATGAAAAAACATGTGATGGCTTAAGCGGCCCTATTTTAGGAATTTTGGATAAGCTTAATCCAGCAGTTGATATTGTTGTTTCAGGTCACACGCATCAATCTTATATTTGTGACTATGCAACCAAAAACCCGGCAAAACCATTCTTACTTACCTCAGCTGGACAATATGGCACACTCATTACTGACATCAAAGTTGAACTTGATGGTAAAACTGGTGATGTGATTAAGAAGGATGCTAAACAAGTTCCTATACAAAGCGAAGCCTATACGTCTGGCACAACCACGGTAAGCCTTACCGATCTCTATCAAAAATTTAGTAAAACACCAAGCATTGAAGCCATTTTAGATAAGTACCGCCAAGCTGTGACCACCATTTCAAGCCGTGTGGTTGGAACTGCAACAGCAGTAGTAAGTCGTACTCAAGTTGAAAGTGGTGAAAGTCCGCTCGGTATTATGATTGCTGATGCTCAACAAGCGGCTGCCTTAAAAGCAAGTAACCAAGGCTCTGATTTTACCTTAATGAACCCAGGTGGTGTCCGTGCCGATTTACTCATCAATAGCAGTAACCAGATTACCTTTGGCGATGTTTTTGCGGTGCAACCTTTTGGTAACTCTATTGTGACTTTGAGCTTAACTGGCAAACAAATTAGAGATGTAATTGAACAGCAATGGTCTGGTGCAAATACAAATTCAGCTAGAATTTTACAGCCGTCTAAAGAATTAACTTATCAATATGCGGCAAATGCGGCTGTTTCACCAAGAGCAAGTAACATCATGGTTGCTGGTTCACCATTGGTTGACAGTAAAGTATACCGAGTAACAGTCAATAGTTTCTTGGCAGATGGTGGTGATAACTTCACCGTATTAAAAGAAGGTCAAAACCGTGTAGGTGGTGGTCAAGATATTGATGCCCTTGAAAGCTATGTCGCTAAGAATTCACCTTTAATTATTCCAGCGACTACTCGAATTAAAGTCATCAAATAGTAAATTTAATAAAAAAGGACAGCTTAGGCTGTCCTTTTTTCTATCTAAACTTTTTATTCTGTATAGAGATTAAGTTCAATACTACTGATATTGGTTCCTGTATTCGCAAAAATAACATCTATAACTTCATGCAGTAGCTCTTTTACTTTTTCATGTTCATAACTGGTTGCTTCTGCCGTTTTTAGACAAATCAAGTTACAGCTCATCTTATCTTTTCTAAGCTTATAGATACTCTTACTTTTTCCTAAGAACACTCTTTTGATGAGTTTGCGATTTTCAAATTCAGACAAGATTCGATAAATTGTTCCAAGCGTGATTTTATGTTCATTTTTAATTTGCGCATAAATACTTACCGCGCTTAAGCCTTGTGGATTTTGATTTAAAATTTCAAAAACCTGTATTCTCGATTTTTTTATTGGTAGTCCATTTAATAATGATTTTGAAGTTGCCGTCATGATTAATTAGCCTTAATGTTGAGAAGTATAGAAATTTTTAAAATTATTTTGTCTATACTTACTTGAAAATTATGGATATTTGTATGCTAAAAAGCAAAGCCTATTCCCCTATGAATAGGCTTTGCCCTTCGTTTTACCTTAGAAACTATAAGTCGCTTTTACAAAATAATTACGGCCATAAAGTTTGGTATTAAAGGTTTTATTTTTATCTTCCAGATCAACATCGGTCAGGTTTTTTACACCATAGTCCAATGTTAAGCGTGGTGAAAGTGGTGAAGTAAATGTCACGTCATAAGTGGTATAAGCTGGTAACTCTTTAGTTGCGGAGTACATTTGCTTACCAACGTAGCTTACCCCTGCATTTACACGGAAGTCTTCAACGGGTGCCCAAGAAATTGAACCATTAGCCAGCCATTCTGGTCGTTCAGTTAAATCTTGACCTGTCGTTTTATTTTTTGCATCAAGATAAGTGGCATTTGCCTTAACACCTAAATTATCTGTGAAATCATAACCACCTGTAAGTTCAACACCTTTAAGCTCTGCACGACTTACATTAGTCCAGATTTTTCTAAAATCACCCACTAAACGCGGGTCTCCATTACTTAAGGTAATGGCTTCGATCAGGTTCTTCACATCATTTTGGAAAACGGTAACACCAGCATTCCAGTTTGGACGGGTTACAATTAAGGATGCTTCATAGTTGGTGCTTTCTTCTGGCTCTAAGTCAGGATTACCTCGAATGTGACAACTACCACCACATGAAATCATTGAGTAATTGATATCTAACTGTGCTGGAGACGGAACTTTATAAGCTTGACCAACACCACCTTTTAAGACAACACCTTCAGCAAGTTCATAGGACAAATAGGCTTTACCGGTCGATTTACCATCAAAGTCATCAAAGTCGTCGTAACGGCCACCTAGAGTTAAGGTCAGTGCATCATTAATATGGGTATCATTTTGAACAAATACACCGTAACTTTTTTGCTGGTTTTTCCCTGTACCGATATAACTCACAACGTCTGTAATTTTTTGGTCTTTATAATCAAAACCTGCTGTAGTGTTATTCATCAGCCAATCAAAGTTAGCGAAGGCACGACCAATTAAATTTTCTTGCTTATATTGACGGTTTTGTGGCGCGTCATATTCGCTATCGTAGTCAGAAATTTTAGCTGTTTCTTTACCAATGTAAGCTTCTGTTTTACCCCAACCCCATTTTCCACGGTGAGCAATTCCCACATTGGTTCGTTTCATTTCTGATTCTTGAATTGAAGTTGCCGCATCTTGGGTCAGTGGGCGTTTATCGTTGTTATAACCCAAATCTAGGTCTAAAGTTTGTTGGTCATTAATATTCCAACTTAATGTACCGTTTACGTTTTTAGTATCTTTTTCTACAAAGTAAGCTCCATCTGGATCTGGTTTGCCATTTCGGTACCATGCATCACGGTTATAGGCATCTCCTGCTAAAGTAAAACTTAGATTGTCGGTTAAACCGCCGTATAAGTTAAATCCGTAACGGAATTGATCTTTTCCATTTCCGCGGTCTGCTCGATTATATTGGCCAAAGACCGAACCATGCAGCTGCCCATCCTCGGCTTTCTTGGTAATAATATTGATGACTCCGCCCATGGCATCTGCTCCATAGAGCGATGACATTGGTCCTCGAATCACTTCTACTCGTTCAATACTATTTAAAGGAATTGCACTCCAGTCAAAGTCATTACCTCGCCACATGGCACCATTAGATGACATGCGTTTTCCATTAAGTAGAATGAGTGTGTAGTTACCTGATGTATTTAGCATTCCCCGTATAACGATTTTATCTTGACCGCTGTTATAGTTATAAACCCCAGCTTGTTTTTGTAAAACATCAGCAAGACTGAGCGCCGCACTACGTTCAATCTCTTCACTCGTGATCACACTAATGGATGCAGGTGCTTTATCTACATCTTGTTCTTTTAATGCAGCGGAAACCACAATCGTTTTAAGTTTTTGAACTGATTCATTATTACTCTGCTGTTCACTATCTGTATTTGCTTGAACTGCAAACGGAAGCAGTGTTGAGATGGCGACCACCAGCGCCTTTTTAGTTAACGTCATTTCTCGGCCCTTATTCTGGATAATAATTACCATATGATAATTGTTATCATTTATGATGTGCCGAGCATCATATACTTATGACTTTTACTGTTCAAGATAAAAATAATTATTAGTTATATAATGATAATCATTATTGTTTGTGGTTTAAAAAAGCGTTAACATGACACTTTCGTGTGCCTAAAAACCTATTTAAAACAATCTTAAAGTAGACATAACAATGCTCTCTCGATTTTTTATCTACCACCCTATCTTTGTTTCTGTCATTGCAATCACTATTCTTATTTTTGGTTTTTTTGCCACTTTAGCCATGCCGGTCGAACGCTATCCAAACCTTGCACCACCCGGTGTCACTGTTGTCGCGAACTACCGTGGTGCAGCTGCTGATACAGTAGAAGAAAGTGTGACCCAAATTTTAGAACAACAAATAAAAGGTCTGGATAATTTGCTTTACTTTACGTCCTATAGTGAATCATCAGGAACGAGTAGCATTGATATTCATTTTAAAATTGGCACAGATATTGATAAAGCACAGCTCCAAGTACAAAACCGAATTAATGGTGCATTAAACCGTTTACCTGAGGAAGTTCAAAGACAAGGCGTAAACATATGGAAAACCACGGGCGATATGCTACTTATTGTGGGGCTATATGATGAAACTGGTAAAACCAGCAATATTGATTTGTCTGATTATATGGTGAATCACTTTGAACAACCTTTAAGTCAGCTGCAAGGCATTGGTGAGGTGAATGTTTTTGGTTCAAGCTATGCTATGCGCATTTGGTTAAATCCAAATCAGCTTAGAAATTACCAACTTGTGCCGAGTGATATTGAAAAGGCCCTCGAAGATTATAATACTCAGATTGCTGCGGGTTCGATTGGTGCAATGCCCTCTGCTTCTGACCAAAATATTTATGCAAAAGTAAAAGCAGGTTCACGTTTAAAAACAATAGATGACTTTAAATCGGTAGTCGTTAAAGCAAATGTTGACGGTAGTCTTGTTTATTTAAAAGATGTCGCGAGAGTCGAATTAGGTGCAGAAAATTACGAAAGTATTAACACACTTAATGGCTATCCATCGGCAGGTTTAGGGATTTCGCTAAGCCCTGATGCCAATGCAATCGAGACTTCTGCTCTTATTAAAGAAAAAATGGCTCAGCTTAGCCAGCATTTACCAGCTGGATATAAAGTCGTTTATCCACGAGACAATACACCATTTATTGAAGAGTCAATTAAGCAGGTTATGATCACTTTGCTTGAAGCAATCGTGCTAGTTGTTATTGTGATGTATCTCTTTTTACAAAATTGGCGTGCAACTCTTATTCCAACCATTACAGTTCCCATCGTCATTAGTGGCACATTTGTGGTGTTGTATTTGTTTGGAATGAGCATTAACACACTTACGCTATTTGCTCTAGTTTTAGCGATTGGGTTATTGGTTGATGACACGATTGTAGTCGTGGAAAATGTTGAACGGCTTATGCACGAACAACAGCTAAGTGTACGTGAAGCTTGTTTAATGTCGATGCAAGAGATTAGCGGTGCATTGGTGGGTATTACGCTGGTCTTAACCGCGGTATTTATTCCAATGGCCTTTTTTAGTGGTTCGACGGGTATGATTTACCGTCAGTTTTCTATTACATTAGCGGCAGCTATGTTGTTATCGCTATTTGTAGCCATGACCATTACGCCAGCAATGTGCGCAGTTCTATTAAAAAAACAGCATAAAAAACCAAAATGGGGACAAATGCTTGAGCTTGCTCTTCAAAAAGTCAGATCAGCTTTTAGTTTTTTATCGGTTCGCTTAACTCAATTTAAAGTATTTTCCAGTCTATTGGTTGTGGGCATAGCGGTTATTTTATTTATGATTTACCGCAGCTTGCCTACAAGCTTTATTCCAAATGAAGATCAAGGACTGCTGGCTGTGCCTTATAGTTTGCATAACAGTGCTTCAATGAGCCAGACGGAAGAAGTTGGAAGACTCGTCAATAATTATTTTTTTGAACATGAAGCCAAAAATATTAATACCGTACTGGTCGTGAATGGACAAAACTTTTCAGGGAACGGTCCAAATTTGGGTATGGCGTTTGTTTCGCTTAAACATTGGAATGAGCGTAAAGGAGAAACTAATACGGCAAGTGCTATTCGTGAACGTGCCCAAGCATATTTACAAAAGAACTTACCCGCTAAAGTCATGGTAGGAATGCCGCCAAGTGTATCTGGTTTAGGTCAGTCTGATGCTTTAGAACTTTGGCTTAGAGATGTAAATGGTCAAGGGCGCGATGAATTAATTAAACAATATAAAGCCTTAGAAAAAGAATCTCAAAATTATTCGGCCTTTGAAAATCTAAGCCCTCTTGTGAGTGAAGATAAAGCCGAAGTATTTATTCAACTCGACCAAAATAAAGCCAAAATGTTAGGAATTGACCAACAAGCAATTCGTTCAACCCTATCGACGGCTTGGGGTGGAAACTATGTGGGCGATTTTGTTGAACGAGGTCGAATTAAGAGAATCATTATGCAAGGCGATGCAGAATTCCGTTCTAAACCCGAAGATTTAGCATATTGGCATGTGCGAAATAACTCAGGTGGCATGCTTTCTCTCGCCCATTTTGCGCAAAGTCAGTGGAAAGGTGGCCCAGAAGCACTTACCCGATTTATGGGACTAACTGCCATTCAACTCGAAGCCAATGTAAGTCCAGGCTTTAGCTCAGGTCAGGCAATGCAACAGTTAAGTGATATGGTCAGTAAACAATCTGGTATAGATGTCGCATGGAGCGGTCTTTCATTACAAGAGCAACAATCTAGCCGCCAAGCAATTTATTTATATCTTATTTCTATTTTGTTTATTTTCTTATGTTTGGCTGCCTTGTATGAAAGCTGGAAAGTTCCTTTTATTATTTTATTAGGGCTTCCCTTAGGTATTACAGGCACTATTATTTTTGCTTGGATTTTTAAGTTACCTAACGATGTTTACTTTCAAATTGCCCTATTAACAGGTATTGGTTTATCTTGTAAAAATGCGATTCTCATTGTTGAGTTTGCGACTCAAGCACTCAAACAAGGAAAAAGTAAAATCGATGCGGCAAGTGAGGCTTTGAAACTGCGTTTACGTCCGATTTTGATGACATCTCTTGCCTTTGGTGCTGGTGTGGTTCCTTTGATTTTTGCAACTGGTGCAGGCGCTGCGAGTAGATATGAAATTGGAATGAGCGTATTCGGTAGTGTTGTGTTTGGTACATTACTGGTACCGCTATTTACTGTGTTCTTCTTTGTTGTGGTTCATAGTTTACCGAGTTTTCAGTGGTCAATGAGCAAACTATGGTTGAGCCGAACTTTGAGATTTAACAGCCGTATAAAAAAGAATAATACCTCCTTTTAAAGATTAAAATAAAAAATGGCAGATATTAAATCTGCCATTTTTTATTCTTTAAATTTAAGCGACTAGCTTATCAATCCAAACTTCTAAGGTTGGTTGTTCAGCCAAATCTTCAAAACTCACCTGTGCGCCGTAAGCTTGCCATTTACCCACTAATGTCATGAGTCGTACCGAATCAAGCCCAAGCATGAGCAAATCATCATTTAACTGAATGTCTGATGCAGGAATCTGAAGCTGTTCGCTCACCGCCAAAACAATACCTTCTTCAGTGAGTGGTGATGCCGCTTGTTCAAGCGCCCAAGCTCGTGTGACTTGCTGAGTTGTCATGACTTGCCCACAACGAGTACTTGCGTATTTTAAAGCCATATCGTGTTCTTCACGGCTAAAATCAGCGAGCGCATCTCCACATAAAAATGGCTGGATATTTAGCATAAAGGCTTCCGCTGCACTCATAAGACAGCCGATATGAGCATAAATACCACAAATGATGAGCTGGTCGCGGTTTGACTCACGCATGAGTTGTTCAAGTGGAGAAAACTTAAATGCGCTATAACGCCATTTTGTTAAGACAGTATCATTTTTTTGAGGAGAAATTTCCGGCAAAATTTGAGTGATTTTCGGATCATCTTTTAGGCCAGTTCCCCAAAAGTCAGTTAATAACTGGCGATGTTCCGGTGTTTGGTTACCGGGCTGTGCCGTATAGACCACAGGGATATTAAACTTACGCGCAGTTTCAATTAGTTCTTTGGTATTTTTAATAAGCTCTGGAATAGGCGCTTGAGTTTGATCATAAAAATCTAAAAAATATTGCTGCATATCATGTACTAATAAAACAGCGCGATCGGTATGCAACTGCCAATGTGTTTTATTCGCCGTAAATTCGTGCGCTTGTGGCATGCTGTAACTAGCAATTTTAGGAATACTCATCAAATTTTTCCTTTTTTATCTTTAAGCAAGAACATTGGTGTTAGTTTCAAGTTGTTGACGTAATCTTTTTTTGTCGATTTTTCCAAAGGCTGTATATGGAAATTGCTCGATAAATTCGACCCGATCGGGAATTTTGTAGGTAGCAAGTCCATAGTCTTTCAGATGTTGACGAACTGACATTGCAAGGCGAATTTGGCTTGGGTCATCACTTTGTGCTTGCCATGCAATAAATGCACAGCTTTTTTCCCCCATAATCTCATCAGGCATAGCAATTAGTGCAGCCAAACGGATTTGTTGGTGAGTTAATAAAGCTTGTTCAACCTCTTCAGTCGCAATTTTTTCACCAGCGCGATTGATTTGTTCTTTTGAACGCCCTTCTACCACAATGCAGCCATCTTCGCGGATACGCACTAAATCGCCTGTTCGATAAAAACCATCTGGTGTAAAAGAACGTTCATTGTGCTCTGGTGCTTGATAATAGCCGCGAATGGTATAAGGCCCACGAGTCAGCAAATGCCCTACTTCTCCAGCGTCTACTGGCTGATCGTTATCATCTAGCACCAAGATTTCATCATCTTGTGAGATTTTTAAACCTTGGGTATGAACGATTTGCTCTTTCGTCATGTCAAAACGGGTGTAGTTCACCAGTCCTTCAGCCATACCAAAGACTTGTTGTAGATTGACTTGAAATTCATCAATTAGGCGTGAGGCGACCGCATCGGGCAAACGTGCTCCACCGACTTGCAAGCAATGTAAAGTCGATAATATTGAATCTTGATCTTTTGCCGCTTTATCCATCCATGGTCGGACTAAAGCAGGAACCAAGCAAGCATCAGTCACACCGTGTTTTTTGATTAATGAAAAAGCAGTTTCAGGGCTTGGATCAGTTCCTAAAACCACAGCCCCACCCGAATAAAAAATGCCTAAAGAACCAGCCGAACTCATTGAAAAGTTATGTGCCGCGGGTAAAACCATGAGTAAGCGTGATGACTGATTGAGACGGCAGATTTTTGCGCTTTCGCGTACGCTATATAAGTAGTCGTCATGGGTACGTGGAATCAGTTTAGGAACACCAGTACTTCCACCTGAAAGTTGTAAGAAAGCAACCTGATCTGCCGTAGTTGGCGAGATCGCCTCATCTGAAATATGGGTTTCTTTTAATAGGTCTTGAATTGCTATAAATTTACCAGCATTTCCAAGGACAAATACATGTTGTAAGCAAGGAGCAGTTTGCTGAAGCTTTTCGGCAAGCTCTCGGTAGTCAAATTTTTGTGCACCAAAATCAGCACAGAAATAAGCTTTTGCTTGAGTTTGTTTAAAAAAACTACTGAGTTCTGCATAGCGATGTGCAGGTAAAGACATCACAGGTAAAGCACCCAGCCGAATCAGTGCAAAAAATAAAACATAGAACTGATAGTGATTCGGCATTTGTACAACCGCTTTATCACCCGCTCTTAGTCCATGTTGATATAAGTGGCTTGTGCAGTAATCAACTAAATGATCAAACTGAGCGTAACTGACGGCTTTATCCCCATCATATACCGCAATATTTTCTGGGTATTTTTGAGCACTTTCACGCAAGAAATCACTCAAGTTTTGCCCAAGCCAATAACCTTTTTTACGGTAAATCTCAGCAAACTCTGCTGGATATGGCACGGCGCCATCCAGATAAACCTGTATTGTCATGTGTTTGGTCCTTGTATTGGCAATTGATTGGGTGAAATCTGGAATCCATCCAGTACAGTACGAAATTTAGCGGCAGTTTCAGCATGTTCAGCTTGCGGACGAGATGCTTCTACAATCCCTGCACCAGCAAATAAACGGGCAATATTTTGATAAATTCGGGCACAGCGAACAGTCACCGACCATTCACCATTACCTTGTTCATCTGCCCAGCCCATAGTTCCTGCAAATAATTCACGGTTAAATGGTTCAAGTTGTTGAATTAATTCTTTAGCAATTGGACTAGGCTCCCCACATATTGCGGGTGTTGGGTGTAAGCGTTCAATTAAGTCAAAAACATGAGTATCGGCTTTCTTAAGTTCGCCGGTGATATGGGATGCCAAGTGCCAGAGGCGTTTGGTACGAATGAGGGATGGTTGTTTTGGTACTTGTAATTGCTTACAAAAAGGTGTGAGCTCATCGGCAATCATTTCGATGACGAGTGCATGTTCACGTTGATCTTTTTGTGAAGCCAGTAATGCTCTGGCATTGTTTTGGTCTACGGTTGGGTCATCATCACGAGCCAATGTACCGGCAACCGGTTTACTCCAGATTTTTGTATTTTGCTTTGCAATTAAGAGTTCGGGGCTTGCACCGACAAACCACCCTTCACTTTGAGGATGCCTCGCAACTGCATAGTTATAGCCTTCGGGATTATGCTTAGCTAAGTTATAAAATAAGTCCGAGACAGGAATATTTTGTTCAAATTCAAGTTGTAAAATACGAGCAAGTACGGCTTTATCGAGTTTTTTTGCTTGCATTTGTTGAACTAAATACTCAACTTGCTGTTGGTAATGTTCACCTAAAGGGAAATAATCCGCCTTTTCTAAAGATAAAAAACCAAAATCAATATCAGATTGTGCATAGAGTACTTTCTGATAGATTTTTGCATTTTGCATGAGCATTAAATTGACATCGGCTGTCGAGCAAAATGGTAGTCCACCCATAATTTTGACGTCTTTATAACCTTTATTTATTGCAAGCTGTAATTGAGTTCGCGCTTCATCTAACCAATCTTTTAAAAGGCTATTTTTAGCGACTTGAATATCTCGTAATTTTTGATGACTATTGATGGTGTATTCTGGCGTGGTAAAAATAAAACCTGCGTCATTTCCACAATTTAAAATTTCTTGCGCTAGTGCAACGCGGCTTTCAGTAAAATTTTCTCGTTGGATAAAATACGGATGCTGTGCCGACATCTCGCAACTCCTTATCAATTATTTTGTTGTAATGAATGGATGTTTAAACGCCTAAAGTGGCTCCTCCATCAACCACAATTTCTTGCATGGTAATTTGTGCGGCCTGATCAGAAAGTAAAAAACTCACCGTATTGGCAATATCTTCAGGTTGGGCTAATTTCCTTAAGGGAATGCCTGTACGGTATTGGCTTAAATCTCCATCGATTACCGCAGGCGGAGGCGAATTATCTGTCCAAAGCTGCTGCTGCATTTGAGTTAGCGTAGAGCCTGGTGAAACAATATTAAGCCGGACTTGATGAGGTGCAATTTCAAGCGCAAGATTACGGCAGTAATGGCTCAATGCAGCTTTTGTAGTTGCATACATGCCAAGTTGTATACGTGGCATCCGTGAACTATTTGAGCTAATCGTGACAATACTTCCATGCTTTTTTTCACAAAAATGCTTGGCCAGTTGTTGACTAATCGCAATAGGTGCCATGACATTTACTGCGAAAAGTGTTTGCCAGTCTTCTGTTTTTGCTTCAAGCATAGAACGCATAATCAAAATGCCCGCCGCATTCACTAAACCCGTCACGCTATATTTGTTTAAAATATTGTTAATGAGTTTTGCTGTTGTTTCTTGATCAGTAATATCTTGCTGAAAGCCTTGCCAACGTGAGATTTCACGTTCTTCTAGCTTTTGAGTGATTTCCCATTGTTCTGGGTTTTCCTGTCGGTCGATGCCGATTACTTGATACCCTTGCTGCAATAATTTTTTTGCAATAGCAGCTCCAATACCTCTTGCAGCACCTGTGACTACGATGGTAGAGCTCATGTTTTACTCCAGTTTGACTCGAATATTAAATAGCGTCACATAATTGCAAATAATTATCATTATTATCAAGTGCGATAAATATCAAACATAAGATTACAATCTAAATCAAGTTACTTATTAACCATAAATCTAACTTAAATTATTGTTTTTAATTAACATTAGTAAAACGCATCTTTTTTTATTGATTATAATGATAATTGTTTTCATTTACTAATGAGAATCATTCTGATAATTTTACCGCGCTTTCTTGTCGAGATGGACTCAAAATGAAGCCATTTTCTCAACCCTTACATCCCCTATTTCAACAACTCAATGTTGGGAGTGAAGTCTGGTGGAATACCGTAAAAAAACTAGGTAGCCCGCTGGTCAACCTACAAAAAAATAAAGCGCTATGTACCTTTATTTGGCGTAGTTCTGAACTCAAAGAAAGCCTTTTTGTTTATATCGATATCTATTCACAAAGCCCTTCTATCTATCAAAAGTGGAATCATTTTAGCCGCGTAGCTGGGACAGATGTGTACTTTTTTGAAATAGAGTTGCCTCTAGCTTGGGCTGGTAGTTATGTGGTCGTGACATCTAGTGAGGAGGCCCCAGAAACAGATTGTGCAGCAACACGACGCGCATGGTGGCAAACCCAGCTTAAACAGAATGCTCAAATTGATCCATTCAATCAACATCGATTTTACACGGGACATCTGGCTCGATATATCAATCAAATTCAACTTGAAAACACAAAATCTTTAATAGCCGATTGCCCGATTACAAACACATTTCAATGGTTAAGTCGCTTATGCCAACAGGACTATTTAGTCGACGTTTTTATTAGTCATCAATCAACTCAAGAAGACTTGCCACTCATCATTTTGCTTGATGGCCAAATCTGGAGCCGAGAGCTTTCGATTATTCCCGATCTTCAGCATTTAACTGTTGCAGATAAGATTCGCCCAGCAGTTTATATTTTTGTTCATAGTTTAAATAGTCAACAACGCCAACGAGATTATGGTTGTCATGATGCGTTTAGTCAGGCGTTGGTTTATGAACTTATTGAAACGCTTCTAAAAGAATATTCCTTTATTTCTAAAACAGACATTACCTTATGTGGTCAAAGTTTAGGTGGATTATGCGCTTTACATAGCGCCTTGTTGTTCCCGACCATTTTTACTTCTCTGATTTTACAGTCTGGATCTTATTGGTGGTCAGATTTTTCGAACAGTACATTAGGTCAAAAATATAAAGGGAATATTTTAGAACTGCTTCAAAACCTATCTCATCTATTATCAAAAACAACTCAAATTTATATCAGTGCCGGCACGTATGAAACCGATATGCGGGACGATGCTCTACAGCTTTATCAACAATTGCAATCATTCAATCAAGTGAGCTTTCACAGTTTTTCAGGCGGACATGATGCCGTGAACTGGCGTACCGACTTGCTTAAGGCATTGCAAAAAACTCTTTCACTATAACCATTTGTTTCATCAAGGATAACAATATCATGAGCAACTTACAGGAAAACTATATTAATCCTTTCGATAACGAAAGTTTGTCTTTTCAGGTTTTAAAAAATCAACAAGGTGAGTTCAGTTTATGGCCTGCTCAACATCAGGTGCCATCGGGGTGGGATGTTCAGCATGGACCGGATACACGGGCTTCGTGTATTGCATATGTGGAAAAGCACTGGGTTGCGATTAACCCCTTTCAACAAGCATAAAGGAGTATTGTCATGAATCAGGCATTAAACAATGAATTTACTCCAGACCTTTCACAACCCGCTCGTTTTGAATTAACCTCTACTCAGCTCGGCATTTTCCTTGCCGATCATTTAAGTTCAATTGAAGATTTATATACCATTGCGCATTGTTTGGAACTACCAAAAACTGTCGACATCCCCACATTTAGAAAAGCAATTCAAATCGGCTTAAATGAAGCCGACACGGTCATTGCTTCATATTCATCTGACCCGTCTCAACCCTTTATTGAGCTTAATAATCAAGTTCAGTTTCAAATCGAAGAATTTGATTTTTGTCATTTAACGCCTAAAAAAGCTCAACAACGCTTATGGGACTGGATGCCATCAGATCGTCAATGTGCTAAATCACTTAAAGCTGGTGAATCTCAACTGTTCCGTCAGGTGCTATTTACGACACATGACAAAGTGTATTGGTATCAACGTTATCACCACATCATGCTTGATGGCTTTAGCATGATTAACCTAACCAAACGTATTGTTGAGCTATATCAACAATTACAAGAAGGAAAAGATCTTTCGGTTTCCCCGTTCATTGGCGTGAATGAAGTTATTTCAGAACGTCAGGCTTATGAAAATAGCCATCAATTTAAAATAGACCAAGCTTTCTGGAAAGCTTACTGTGAGGATTTACCGAGTCCAATTAGTTTAAGTACTCATCATTTAGCGGCAAAAACTACAGCAACATTTGTTAAGCATCAGCTGCGTTTTTCGACAGGAATTTTAGAGCAAATTCAGGCTTTAGCTGCACAAACCAAGTTGGCTTTAAATGACATTATGATGTCATTGTCATTACATTATATTTACAAAATGACCGATAAAGCTGAGTTGGTTAACGGTATTCCATTTATGCGCCGTTTAGGTTCAAAAGCGATTCGCTCAACCTTACCGACGGTAAATGTCTTGCCTGTGAAGTTTAAAGTTGCTGAAAAAGACAGTTGGGTAAGCTTGGCTCAACATGTACAAGAGAAATTACGACAAATTCGTCCACATCAAAAATATGATGCTGAACAAATTTTAAGAGATTTAAATAGTATCGATATTCATGAACGAATGTACGGTCCTATTTTAAACTATAAAGCTTTTGATCAAGACTTGATGTTAGATGGTGAAAAGGTCAAAACACACCATATTTCTACAGGACCAATTGATGATTTTGAGTTTTCTTTTATTGTTCAAGATCATGAGCTGATTATCGAACTACGTGCAGATTCGCAGCGTTATACACAAGATGAACTATTTAACCATGGTCAACGCTTAACTTTATTACTTGAACAAGCTCTAATTCGTCCAGAACAGGCATGTAGCAATTTTAATATTACGACACAACAAGAACTTGCTGCCCTAACTCAAAGTGGCATTGGTCCACGTGTTAGCCATCCTGAACAATATAATAATGTTCTAGATATTTTTTATGAGCAAATTAAAAAGTATCCCGAACGTACCGCAATTGTGAGTGGTGAACGTCTAGACCTTCAGCATCTCAGTTTTGCTGAGCTTGCAGTACAAGTGAATCAACTGACTCGTTTTTTACAAGAAAATGGAGCCAAAAAGCAAACTGTCATTGCTGGAGCTATTCCTCGTTCGATTGACTCAGTTGTGGTGATGTTATCCGTATTAAACTCTGGTGCAAGTTTCTTGCCTCTCGATTTAGATTATCCAATCGATCGTATGCAAATGATGTGTGAAGATGCAAATCCATTATTTGTATTAACCACACAAGCACTCGCACAGCAACTACCACAAAATATTCAGCAGTTATATCTTGATCATGAAGATGTTCAAACGCAAATTCGAAAGCAAGATGCGAGTGATATTCCCGCTGAAAATCGCAAATTTGATTTCCAAGATGTTGCTTATGTAATTTTTACCTCAGGAAGTACGGGTCGTCCTAAAGGGGTAATGAATACACATGGTTCTTTACTCAACCTCATTTTGTCGCATAAACCAACCATTTACTGGCCAGTATTAGAAGCTGTAAATCAGCGTTTCCCTGAGCGTCCGTTACGTGCAGCGCATACACACTCTTTCTCTTTTGATTCATCTTGGTTGCAAGTTTTCTGGATGTTATGGGGCCAAGAGCTACATATTTTTGATGAAAACATGCGTCGAGATGCATTTGGTTTAGTGCAAGAAATTCAGCAACGACAAATCGATACACTGGATTTACCGCCATCTTTTTGTGCGCAAATGATGACGAATGGTTTATTTGCTGAAAATCAGCATCACCCAAGTCTTATTTTGATTGGTGGTGAAGCTGCACCTCTAGCCTTATGGCAACAGCTCAATGCTCAGCCAGCGCTTTTTGCTCATAACTTATATGGCCCAACAGAATATACGGTTGATACTTTCCGGGCAGAATTAAAACAGACCGCTCGCCCTGTCATTGGTAACCCTATTGGTAATACACAGGCCTATGTATTAGATCGCCATTTACAACGATGCCCGACTGGGGTTATTGGTGAGCTGTATATTTCTGGCTTTGGCATTGCCAATGGTTATTTAGGTCGAGCTGATTTAAGTGCTGCCCGTTTTGTAGCGAATCCATTTGAACATGGACAGCGCATGTACCGTACGGGTGATTTAGTCCGCTGGAATAGTTCTGGTAAACTTGAATTTATGGGACGCTGTGATGACCAGATTAAAATTCGTGGTTATCGAGTTGAGATCGGTGAAGTTGAAAATGCACTTTCGATTTTAGCCAATGTTGAAAGCGCAGTCGTGATTGCAGAACCGATCAATAACAGTCATCGTTTACTTGGTTACTGTGTGGTCAAAGACATTGAACTTGATGAAAAAACCAGTGAGCAATTAAGTCAACAATATTTAAGCCAGTTACGTCAAAACCTGCCTGAATATATGGTGCCATCTGCCCTGACTGTTATGTCCGAATTTCCACGAAATGTAAGTGGCAAAGTCGATAAAAAGGCACTGCCAAAGCCTCAAATTCGTACCCATAGCCGAATGGCCGAAACGCCTGAACAACAACTTTTATGTCAAATTACTGCATCTGTTCTTAAGCTTGACGCAATTGGAATTGATGATGACTTCTTTATGACAGGTGGCGATAGTATTTCGGCCATTATGCTTTGTACTCAACTACGCCAACGTGGTTATGGTTTAAGACCAAGTGATGTATTTCAATTTAAAACAGTCGCCGCTATGGCACCGCAACTCACCCGTTTAGATGAACAACAAGCAGCCGTTTCAAAACCGTTATTTTCAGCAGACCTAGAGCAAAAAGTTCAAGAAAAATATGGAAAAAACAGCACTATTTTACCTTTGCTTCCTTTGCAAAAAGGCATGCTGTTCTTATCTCAAGTAGAAAATCAATCGAACTATAATGCCTTTACTCGTCTTAGTTTAAATGGAGAAATTGATCCGGTACGTTTGCAGCAAGCTTTGATTACCGTATTAAAACGTCACCCGCAACTAGGTGGGCATTTTGATAGCGAATTAGCTGAAGAACCTGTTTTTATCTATTCATTACATCCTAATCAAGCTTGGCCAGTTCAGTTTTGTTCGGTCACTCCCGATTTGCTTGAACAAACCATTCAAGAAGCATTGCAGCAACCGATTCACCTCGACCAACCCTATGGCTTAATTCGGGCAACCTTAATTCAACATGCTCCAGAACAGTCAGAATTATTGATTATGGTGCATCATCTGTTGACAGATGGTTGGTCAACTCCGCTGTTTTTACAAGACTTTATTAAAGCCTATCAGCAAACTAACCAACAATTGCCTGTGCTTGAACATAGTTATGAAATAGTGATTAAAGCTTTATCTGGACGTGACCATGAAACATCAAAAGTAATATGGCAACGTGATTTAGCAGATTTACAGCCACTTATTTTATTTAATCAAGCTCAGCAAGCTGTACAGGAAACTTCATATCGTTTAAGTGCTGAGTTGGGCGCGAAACTTCAACACAAATTACGTCAGCAAGGCATCACGCTTAATGTCTTCATGCAAATGATTTGGGCAATGACTTTAAATATTTATGCTCACCGTGAAGATATTGTGTTTGGTACACCTGTTTCTGGACGCTCAGCACCTATCAATGGCTTAGAGCAACAGATTGGATTGTTTTTAAATACGATTCCAGTACGTGTAAAGCTCAACATGCAGCAAACACTTTGGGAGCAATTGACTCAGTTACAGCAATTGCATGTTGAACATTTAGAGCATGATGGTTTGGGTCTGGGTACAATTCAGCAATTAGTGGGACAAGGCAATCTTTTCGATAGTTTGTTAGTCGTAGAAAACTATCCTGATAACCAGTATTTACAGCAAAAACTGGGTGATGCTGCGATTTCAAAACTCACAAATCGTGGTTATAGCCATTACCCGCTTGCTTTGTTAGTTATCCCTGATCATCAAATTGAACTATTACTTGAACAGCGTGGTGTAATTGATCAGCCTGAACACTTCCTTGAGCGAATGGTTCAATTGATTGAAATTGCATTAAATGAACCAGAGACTTCTCTAGCTCACTATCGCTTACAACTGGCCGAAGAACGCGATTTAATCCAGAAAACGAATCAAACCCAATACTATGTTCGCCAGAGCACGTTACAGCAATTACTCAGAGAACAAGCTCGAATTACGCCTGAACAAACGGCGTTATCTGATGAAAATCATCAGCTCAGTTTCAGTGAAGTGCGTTTGCAAGTTTGTGCGTTAGCACAGCAATTACAAAATGCGGGCATACAAGCTGGAGATATTGTTGCTGTTGCCCTACCAAGATCAGTCAAACTAAGTATTGCTGTTTTAGCGGTAATTGAAGCAGGTGCAGCTTATCTACCTCTTGATTTACAGCATCCGACTGAACGCATCAAATTTATGTGGCAGGATGCCAAATCTAAACTTGTGATTGGTGAACAAAAAGATTTAGCAGCTATTGTTCACCCATCAATAGCTACCTTTGCTTTTAATGAATTATTTGATGAAACAAAGGTTGATTTAAGTAGCTATAAAACGACAGTTATTACCCCACAGCATCCGGCATATTTAATCTATACCTCAGGTACAACAGGCCAGCCGAAAGGTGTTATGGTTTCTCACCAAGCCATTGTAAACCGTATTTTATGGATGCAATCAGAGTATCCGCTTTCAGCAACAGATACGATTTTGCAAAAAACGCCATGTACTTTTGATGTTTCGGTATGGGAGTTTTTCTGGTCATATTTAGTAGGTGCAAGATTGGTTATGGCTCCTGTGGATGCACACCGTGACCCATTGGTATTATTAAACCTCATTCAAAAATATCAAGTAACAACACTACATTTTGTACCATCGATGTTGGCCGTTTTTGAAAATGCCGCTACCGAAATTTTGTCATCTGCTCAGCGTCAAAGTTTACCAATTCGCCGAGTGTTCTGTAGTGGTGAGGCATTACCAACAGCTCTAGCAAAATCATTTACCGAGCATTTTAGTTGTGAGCTACATAACTTATATGGCCCAACAGAAGCGGCCGTAGATGTGAGTTATATGGATGCAACACTAGGTTTACACCCTGAAGAAAGTAGCGTCGCAATTGGTTATCCAGTCTGGAATACCCAGCTTTATATTTTAGATCAATACTTACGCCCTGTTCCTATTGGAGTGGACGGTGAGCTTTATTTAGCTGGTCATCAACTTGCCATGGGTTATTTGCATCGGCCGGACTTAACCGCATCACGTTTTGTGGCAAATCCATTTACAGCAGGTCAACGCATGTACCGTACTGGTGATATTGCCCGTTGGCATGCAGACGGCAGTATTCAATATGTGGGCCGTGCTGATGACCAGTTAAAGATACGGGGTCAACGTATTGAACTGGGTGAAATTGAACAGCAATTACGCTTACTCAGTGGTCTTGATGTGGTTGTACATCCTATCTCTTCTGAGCAAAATAAAGCAGATGTTCAATTGGTCGCTTACTTGCAAACAACTGCACCTGTGGACATCGACCAGTTAAAGAAACAATTGGCGAAACAGCTTCCAACTTATATGGTGCCTACACACTATATGCTAGTTGAGAAATTCCCATTAAGTCATAATGGGAAGCTGGACCGTAAAGCACTGCCACAACCGCAGCTAGAGTCTTCAAATACAGAAAAACAGTACGCTACCACTGCTTTTGAACATGAGCTGACACGTATATTCCAGCAAGTTTTAAATACAGATCAAAATATTGGTGTGAACGAAGATTTCTTTGCCATTGGTGGACATTCCATTTTGGTGATGAAGCTTGCAATTGAAATCCGAAAAGTATTTAAGCGGACCATTCCAATTGGCCAATTGATGAGTCATGTCACGATTCAACGTTTAGCAGCTTTACTGCTTACACAAGAACGTTTAGCAGAAGTTGAACAAACTGGCATGCAACCTATTTTACCAATCCGTTCTGGTTCAGGGCATCCATTGTTCTGTTTCTACCCGGGTTCTGGTTCGGCATGGCAATATACGGTTTTGAATCGTTATTTGCATTCTGATTTACCTATTATTGGATTGCAGTCACCTCGACCAGATGGCCTATTGGCAAATAGTACTGATATGGACGAATTGGTTGAAAAACAACTTGAGATTATGCGCAAGCAACAACCAACCGGACCTTATACTTTATTAGGTTATTCACTTGGTGGCACTGTGGCTTATGCAGTTGCAGCGAAGTTAACTGAACAAGGTGAAAAAGTTGATTATCTCGGCTTATTAGACACTTACCCTGCTGAAATTCATCAGTGGTTAGATTTATCTGTAGAGAAAATGAATGCTGAAGCTGAACAAGAACAGCTTCAATTCTTCAATGATATTTTAGCCGATGCAGATACGGCTTTAAGTAAAGAAACCCGCCGTTTACAAGAGGATATTTTCGCAAACTATCGCGATGCGGTCCGTTTATTAAAACCTTATAAAATGCCAAACTTTGATGGTGAACTACACTTAGTTGTCGCTGAAAAAGACTTGCTGCCGTATATTCAACCAGAACAACAATGGTCACCTTTAGTCAAAAAACTCAATATTGTTCGACTAAGCGAGGCGGACCATACCAATATATTGTCTCCGCAGCAGCTTGAAACACTTGGCCCGATTTTAAACCGCATGATTTGTCAGGCGCGCGGTTTAGAGGAGAACACGCCATGAGCTTCAAATCTATATTGACCGACTTTAGTCTTTTAAAACGCAATGCTCATTTCCGACATGTATTTATTGCCCGCACATTGTCATTGTTAACGATTGGTATGTTAGTCGTGGCTATTCCAAAACAAGTCTATGACATTACGGGTAGTTCGTTAAATGTTGCCGTTGCAATGGCTTTTGAAGGCATTGCCATGTTTATTGGTTTATTGCTTGGTGGTTTGCTGTCAGATCGCAAAGACCGAAAATGGCTAATTTTATTGGCACGTGGTGTATGTGGCTTAGGCTTTGCTGGCCTCGCCATTAATGCCATGTTTGAGCATCCCTCGCTCTATGCCATTTACTTTCTTTCAGCATGGGATGGTTTCTTTGGGGCACTCGGTGTAACGGCAATGATGGCGATCATGCCTGTGATTGTAGGGCGCGAAAATATTGTACAAGCCCGTGCAATCAGCATGGTATCCGTACGTCTTGCAACCGTTATTTCACCTGCAATCGGCGGTATTTTAATTGCTGCTAGCGGTGTTGCGACCGTGTATTGGGTCTCAACAGTAGGTACTTTACTCACTGTGTTTTTATTGATGGGACTACCTGCGCTTAAACCGCAACATGTGTCAAATGGCGAGAGCCCTCTTCGCCAATTAGTCCAAGGTTTTAAATTCGTCTTTAAAAATAAAATAGTCGGTAGCACGATTTTAATTGGCACATTGCTCAGTTTTAGCAGTGCTATTCGTATTATTTTTCCGCAAATGGCAGATGAAATTTTTCACGGCGGTGCATTCGAACTCGGGCTTATGTATACGGCAGTGCCTTTAGGCTCGACTTTAGGAGCTTTACTCAGTGGCTGGACAACACGTTTACTCAGACCCGGCTTGGTCATGCTCTATACGTGTTTAGGGGTTTTTAGCTGCATGATTATGATTGGACTTTCACCGTGGCTCATCGTGACTTTGCCCATTTTATGTGTATTTGGATATTTGATGTCGATTGCCAACTTGCTTCAATACAGCATTGTGCAAGGACATACACCTGATGAATATTTAGGGCGTATTAATTCAATCTGGCTTGCACAAGATGCATTAGGCGATTCGATTGCCACCACAACTTTAGGTCTTTTAACTCGGTTCTTACCAATATCCGGAAGTATCCTCTTCTTTGGCATATTAAGCTTTGCAGTCGGTTTTATGTTCTTATTCAACTCTCAAGATATGCGGGAAACAGGATTCCAAGATCCTAAGTTACAAGAAAATTAATCTCTAAATAAAAAAGAAGGCAATTCGTTGCCTTCTTTTGCATTAAGCAGAATGACGTGCCTGAAAAACCCAAGTCATAATATGGTCTTGTTCTATGGTCCAGCCACCATCATAGCGTTCTAAGAGTTGATAGCGCTGTTGAATTTCTGGCAAAAAAGTTAGCGTTAATGTTTGATTTTCAAAATTAATATCAACGATAGATGCTTCTAAGAAATCGATATATTGCTTTGCAGTGGGATAAATCGCTTTATATAGGCTTTCTTTTACAGAGAAAATTAAGCTCACATAGCGGGCAAAATCAAAAAACTCAGCCGCTTTACTTTTCCATAAATCAAACTCAGATGGTGTTAAAACAAGAGGTGCACTTTCTTGAGCAAATTCTGAGGTCACCCAGTGTTCAATATCAATTCCCAAATAAATCGCATTATTAGATAGCGTAACAATTAACTTATTTTGTGAATGACTAATACTCCCCAAAACATGGGATGGCCAGATGGGTAAATGTTCGTGCATTGAGGTTATTGACTGATCTAAACCAAAATGATGACTTAAAACAGCCTGAGCCAATACTCTCCCACAAAGGTATTCTTGTTGACGTTTTGGATGTGCTTGAGCAATTTTTAATGGATGCTCTAATTGTTGGTCTAGATGCAAATGCGTTGTTTGTGATAAATCTAGACAATAACAAAATAGCTCTGATGTAAGAAAAATAGGACTCGAAATTTCATAAATTGATGTACTGATTTGTTCAGGAATATATAGATAATGACTCACTGTATTCGACTTCAAAATAAATATTTTTAATGAGTTATCTCCTATCTTAACTTACTCAACGCAAATATATAAATAATTATATTTATCATTTGATAATAATTATTATTTACTTATACTATTGGGTAAATTTTGACTTTAATTTACTTATAAACATTGATTATGAAACTTATAGGACTTTTTTTGACCCTGTTGGGAGCGGTCAGTATCTATTGTAGTCATAGCAACCAAAATCTGTTGTCTCAGCATCTTCCTACTTTTTTTAAGTATTTGGGTCTAGTGCTATTAAGCATTGGATTTATTGTGCTCTTTGCAAGCTTACCAAAAGTTGTTGCCGCTTTTTGTTGGTTTATGCTCATCATTTTTGCTTGGTCTTTCCTCCCTTTTATGGCGCTTTTTAAACGGAAACTGATTTCATGAAAGCTAAAATTCAGTCTCCGATCCAGCCAGACTGGTGGAGTAAAACTTTTGCTGGTGGTGTTTTTGGTCTAAGTCTTTCTATCGCTATTGGTAATTTGATTGTTTTATTAGGCCAACCTTATGTTGCCATGGATTTATTAATGCAAGTGGGGATGTGGAGCGTTCCATGGTGTTGGATGCCTATTATGTTTGGCAGTTATTTTTTTACGACTGGGCGAAAAGCGCTTATCTATTTATTGACTGCCAATGCCCTAGCGTATAGCTGTATTTTTGTATTACGGGGTTAAACATGAAAGTACGTTCAGACATCATGAAATTAGCAAAAAGTATGCATACTTGGGTGGGTGTATGTGCTGGGATTTTGCTTTTTATCTGTTTCTTTGCTGGTGGGCTCAGCATGTTTCAGCACCATATTAGTAAGTGGGCTACGCCAACACAGCAAGTTTTACCAAAAGTCTCACCCGACCAATATAATGAACTCATTCAAAAAGTACAGACTGCCTATCCAGCTGCGCAAAAGAACTTCACACTAAATTTATCGTCTAATGAATTTCACTATGCACCTATTACGTGGAGTGAACATGAACGTGGAGATGGCTTTAATGCGGCGCAGTCTACGTGGATGGCAAGCTTAGATGATAAAGGTCAGTTAATCGTTGCCCAAGAAAACCTATCTAAAGCTGGCTGGCTGATCGAACAATTGCATGAAACAGCAGGCATACCGGGCATGGCAGGCCATCACGGATTAGGCCTGTATGTGATGGGCGTGGTTTCAATTTTATATTTTCTTGCCCTGCTTTCAGGAGTGATCATACTTTTACCAACCTTGGTAAAGGATTATTTTGTTATTCGCCCTGGTAAAAATAAAAAGCGATTTTGGCTAGATGCGCATAACGTGATTGGAATTACGAGCTTACCTTTCCACATCATTATTAGTATTAGCGTTATTGTCTTTGCTTTTCATGACTTTTTTTATGATGCGATTGGACAGCTTGCCCTCAAAGGACAGCCAGTTTTTCAGCGTTCTCCCCCAGCGCTTATTCAACCTAAACAAACACAGATTGATGTACAGCAAATATTAGCCCAAGCTAAAAAAGTAGCGCCTGAATATTCTGTTGACTATATCCAGTTCAGTGGCCTAGACAAACCTGAAAAAGCCAATGCACGTATTGCTCTGTATAGTTCAGATCAGATGTTGCGCGGTGCAAATCATGACTTTATGCGTATGAATCCATATGCAGTTGAGCACTTTAATCATAAAGGTATTAACACACAGACTGATGCTGGAAATAAGTTAATCAACGCCATGTTTAGTCTACATTTTGGAAGTTTTGGTGGTACGGGCGTACGTTGGATTTATTTTGTGTTAGGTGTTGGTGGTGCCTTCTTATTTTATACGGGCAACATCCTTTGGGTTGAAACTCGCGCACGTAAACAGAAGCGTGCAGAAGACCCTGTTCCTGTTCAACGTAAAGATGTGGTGTTTCTTGCGAACTTAACGATAGGTGCATGTTTAGGGTGTGTTTTAGCTGTCGTAGGTACAATGTTGGCCAGTCGTTGGCTTTTCGCTACACTCAATATTGAAAGCATGAATCACCTCTTTATATATGGTTATTATGCGATTTTCCTACTGAGTTTGATTTATACCTTTGTGATTGGCTATGCAAAAGCTTTACCACAACTGCTATTAACCTTGGTTTTGGTGTTATTTGCAATTCCGCTTACATCCCTTTTAGCCTACTTCATTCCTCAAAGTGGCTTATGGGTACATGGCGGAGAAATCTTAGTGGTTGATTTCTTAGCTATAATTTTTGCTTTTGCTTTCTGGCGTTTTTATCAACAAGCCCAAGATCGCCGAAAATCTGCTCCAACGGGCAGTTTATGGGCTAGCTAACAACCATGAATCAACATGACTGAAATAATGTGTGAAATATGAAAAATTATAAAACCCACATTGTTTCGGTCAGTTGTTTAATTTCTTGAATATCATGACTCACATAAATTATTGGAATTTTTATTTCCTCTTTTACCTTCTGGAAAAAAGGAATAATTTCAGCTTTATGATTCGCATCTAGTGCTGATAATGGCTCATCAAGGAGTAACAGCTTAGGTGAATATAATAATGCTCGACCCAGTGCTACGCGCTGTTTTTCCCCTCCTGAGAGTTTGATGGGCATACGTTGTAATAAGTGGCCTAACTTTAATAACTCAATAATATAATCTGCTTCAAAGTGACGCTCTTGTTGGGGCAGGTGCTTAAGACCAAATAATAAATTTTGCTTTACCGTTTTATGCGGAAAAAGCTGAGCATCTTGAAAAACTAATCCAACATGCCGCTTTTGGGTGCTCAAATTAATGTTTTGATCTGAATCAAACCATGTTTGATCCTGTATTTTAATGAGTCCACTATGCGGTGTGTTCAGCCCTGCAATGGCATGTAAAATCGATGTTTTACCTGACCCAGAGGCACCAAATAGCCCAATAACAGAAGCATCTGACTGGAAACTAGGCTCAATATGAAATTGACCCATCTGTAGGTGAAAACGGCAATCAATCAACATAACCTTACCGTCCTAAACGTTTCTTTTGATAACGATGAAACCACTGTGCAAACCATAAGGCTAAAAAAGCCACGCTTAACGATAAAACAATAAGCCGTTGAATAGCGGCCTCTGTATCGGGCTGTTGCATTAAGCTATACATGGCTAGAGGCAAAGTGCGTGTTTCATTTGAAATATTACCCACAAAGGTAATGGTTGCACCAAACTCACCTAAACTGCGGCAAAAACATAAAATAGCACCAATTAAAATACCACTGCTGGCAAGAGGTAAAGTGACATGAAAAAATGCCCCTAAAGATGAGGCACCTAATGTCTTTGCTGCCTTTTCTAAGCGCTGATCGACCAGTTCAATTGCTAGTCGAATCGATTGCACCAATAGCGGGAAACCCATCACTGCCGAGGCAAGAACTGCGCCTTTCCAGTTAAATGCAAAATCAATTCCGAGTGGCGCCAAATATTGCCCAACAACGCCGCGGCTCCCAAAAACTTGTAAAAGCAAATAACCAGGAACCACTGGTGGTAACACCAAAGGTAAAAACACCAATGTTTCAATGAATGACTTACCCCAGAACTCTTTACGTGCCAAAAACCACCCCACACAAATTGCAGGAATAATACTGACGACAAGACAACTTGCCGCTACCTTACAAGAAAGTTGCAGCACGCTGAGTTCTTCGGGGGTTAATGAAAACATCATGGCTTGACTGGAGCCAACACGCTAAAGCCATATTTTTTAAAAACAGCTTTGGCTTGATTGCTTTGTAAAAACTGATAGAACTTTGCTGAGTTTGAGTTCTTTTTAATCAACCCTACAGGATAAATAATTGGCGAATGTGTATTTATCGGAAATACACCAGCTACATTCACGTCTTTGCTAATGGCTGCATCAGTTGCATAGACAATGCCAACCTGACATTCACCACGCGCAACAAAATTTAATGCCGCTCGAACATCTTCTGTTTCAACTAACTTTGGCTCAATACGACTCCACCAACCTAAATTGGTAAAAGCTTGTTTAGCATATTTGCCTACAGGCACACTTTTAGTATCCCCTGTACAAATCTTTCCTGTAAACACTTTATTTAGATCGGTTGTTTTATCTAGTTTTACGTTTAGTGACTGCCCTTTTGGAGTAATTAGAACCAAACGGTTGCCTAATAAATTCACACGGTCATTAGCAGCTACTCGTTTTTTGTTTTGCAGATAATCCATCCACTGTATATCTGCTGAAATAAAAATATCTGCAGGTGCCCCAGCTTCAATTTGTTTCGCTAAGGTTGATGAACCAGCATATGAAGTTTTAACTTCTATATTATTTTGTTTTTCATAAATTTTTTCTAAATCATTAATAGCATTGGTTAAGCTGGCTGCTGCATAAACAGTAACCGATTCAGCCTTGGCTGGAATATTAAAGACCAATCCTATGCTGAGCACCGAACAGGCTAAAGCCAACTTTTTTATCTTCGCATTACTTACCATTATGTTTTACCTTTTTTTGTCTTTTTTTGCAGCGATATATACCCAAGAATATAGCGCTACACAAAGATTATGAAAAGCATAATTCGTCAAATATAGATGACTGGAATGAAGGTAAATAGCGCAATTTGTATTTAAAACTTCATTTTGGTGCACTCGGTAGTGAGGCTAACCATTTAAGAGCACTATATAAAACTTATTTTCTTTTAAACTTTAGTGTCTAATTTAATTGGTTTTATGGTCATCCCTATGCCAAAAATCACATAGAGATAACCATAAAGATCTATAGAAAGATCAGTCGTTTATGCCAGCCACTTTTTTAGATACGCAAAAAAACGCCTACCCCAGACTATCTTTTTCGATAGTGCAGAATAGACGCCATTGTCTGTGTAACTGAAAATTGCAGCAGTGCTTTTTCAGCGTGCACTTTGTATTAAGCAAAAGCTATACCAAATTAAAAGATTCAGTCTCTATAAAATCTTTTAATTTAGTTTTTTAAATAGCTACTCATAATTTGATAATCATGTTCTAAGGCTTGTCGAGCATTAACTTCCATTTGACGATAGTGTTGTAATACTTTCTGGCCCAAAGCTGTAACGGCTGCCCCACCACCATGTGTTCCACCTGTTTGAGTTTCTACTAGAGCTGTTTCGAAGCATTGATTCATGGTGTCTACCAACTGCCATGCACGGCGATAGCTCATATTCATAGATTTTGCAGCTTGTGAGATCGAACCAGTTTTTTCAATTGCTTCAAGTAAGTCTGCTTTTCCAGGGCCAAACGCAATGTTTTGCTCTAAAAGAATTCTAATCTGTAATTTTAAGTTTTGTTCTTTCATCAGCTTAATTCACAAGATTTGATTTTATTCTGGTTAAGATTATATGGAAATTTAAAAAGATAGGACATATACATTTTTAAAATGCGATTACATCTTAAAGATAGTCTTATTAAAAAATCAAAACTGCACAAAGTGGATAAAGATCTGGAAAAAACGGATAGAGGCCAAAGCCTAATCGCGGTTCAATCAGTTAAAAGCTGAATGAATAGGATTGAGCAAATGACCTCATCTAATTTAAAACAATGGAATGATTTTGTAGATGGATGTATCGACTTCCGTCCTAACGATGGCGTGTTTCGTATTGCACGTAATATGTTCACTGAGCCTGAACTATTTGACTTGGAAATGGAACTTATTTTTGAAAAGGTTTGGATTTATGCATGTCACGAAAGTGAGATTCCAAACAATCATGATTTCCTAACCATTCAAATTGGTCGTCAACCGATTATTGTGAGCCGTGATGGTAAAGGCGAACTACATGCCATGGTGAATGCTTGTGAACATCGTGGCGCAACCTTAACACGCGTTGCTAAAGGCAACCAATCTACATTTACTTGTCCATTCCACGCATGGTGCTATAAGTCAGATGGTCGTTTAGTTAAAGTCAAAGCACCTGGCGAATATTGTGAAGATTTTGATAAATCAAGCCGTGGCTTAAAACAAGGCCGTATTGCCAGCTATCGTGGTTTCGTATTTGTAAGTCTTGATACTCAAGCAACAGATTCACTAGAAGACTTTTTGGGCGATGCAAAACTGTTCCTTGATTTAATGGTTAACCAGTCGCCAACGGGTGAACTTGAAGTGCTTCAAGGCAAATCATCTTATACCTTTGCAGGCAACTGGAAGCTACAAAATGAAAATGGCTTAGATGGCTACCATGTCAGCACTGTTCACTATAACTATGTCTCTACAGTCCAACACCGCCAACAAGTCAATGCATCAAAAGGTGAAGAACTCGATACGCTTGACTATAGCAAGTTAGGTGCGGGTGACTCAGAAACTGACGATGGCTGGTTCAGCTTCAAAAATGGCCATAGTGTTTTATTCAGTGATATGCCGAATCCCACAGTTCGTCCGGGTTACAGCACAGTTATGCCATATATGGTTGAAAAATACGGCGACAAATATGCTGAGTGGGCAATGCACCGTTTAAGAAACTTGAACTTGTACCCTAGCCTATTTTTTATGGACCAGATTAGCTCACAGCTTCGTATTGTTCGCCCTGTGGCTTGGAATAAAACTGAAGTCATTAGTCAATGTATTGGGGTTAAAGGTGAATCTGCTGAAGCACGCCGTAACCGTATTCGCCAGTTCGAAGATTTCTTTAATGTGTCGGGTCTTGGTACACCAGACGATTTAGTTGAATTCCGTGAACAGCAAAAAGGTTTTCAGGCACGACTTGAACGTTGGAGCGATATTTCTCGTGGCTGTCAGTCTTGGGAATATGGTGCGACCAAAAACTCACAAGATTTAGGCATTCAACCTGTCATTACTGGCCGTGAGTTTACCCACGAAGGACTCTATGTAAACCAGCATGGACATTGGCAACGCCTAATGCTCGACGGATTAAACAAGAAAGCATTGAAAATGCAAGATATTACTTTTGAAAACAATGCCCTAATGGATGAGGTGTAACCATGTCACAAGAACTACATTTTGCTGTATCTCAGTTTTTGTACAAAAAAGCAGAACTTTGTGATGCTTATGACTGGGATGCCTATCTAGACCTTTACGATGAAGATAGTGAATATCATATTCCACAGTGGATTGATGACCATAACTATGTTCAAGATCCAAATCAGGGTTTGTCTTATATTTATTATGCGGACCGTACTGGACTTGAAGACCGTGTATTCCGTATTCGTACAGGTAAAGCTGCATCTGCAACGCCGTTACCCCGTACGTTACACAGCATGAATAACATTCGGGTTAAAACGTTGGATGACGGTCTTATTGAAGCAAAAGTTGCTTGGCAAACGCTTTATAACCGTCAAGGCTTAGAAGGCTGTTTTTACGGACACGCTACTTATCTTTTACGCCAAACAGCAGATGGTTTCCGTATTCGTCGTCAACACAGCATTTTGCTCAATGACAAAATTGATTCCGTTTTAGACTTCTATCACGTTTAAGGGAAATGAAAATGGGACATTCAGTTGCACTTAACTTTGCCGATGGCAAAACCTTTTTCATTTCGGTAAATAACGACGAATTACTGCTTGATGCAGCAGTTCGCCAAGGAATTAACCTGCCGCTAGACTGCCGTGAAGGTGTTTGTGGTACCTGTCAGGGACAGTGTGAAACTGGTCTTTATGAACAAGAATATGTTGATGAAGATGCATTAAGTGAGCGTGATTTGGCCGAGCGGAAAATGTTAGCTTGCCAGACGCGTGTGAAATCAGATGCAGCTTTTTATTTCGATCATGATTCTGCTATTTGTAACGCTGGTGATACTTTAAAAATTGAAACCAAAGTGACTGCGGTTGAGTTGGTTTCTGAAACAACAGCAATTTTGCATCTTGATGCGAGCAGTCATACTGAACAACTTCAGTTTTTACCGGGTCAATATGCTCGTTTGCAAATTCCAGATACTGACGACTGGCGTTCTTATTCTTTTGCAAATAGACCAAATGCAACCAATCAATTGCAATTTCTAATTCGTCTTTTGCCAGACGGTGTGATGAGCAATTACTTGCGTGATCGATGTAAAGTTGGACAAACCCTGCTCATTGAAGCACCTCTGGGTAGTTTCTATTTACGCGAAGTACAGCGACCACTGGTTTTTGTAGCTGGTGGAACAGGGTTATCTGCTTTCTTGGGAATGCTTGATAACTTGGTGGATCAACCGAACTCACCTGCGGTTCAGTTATATTACGGCGTAAATAGTGAAACCGATTTATGTGAACAGCAGCGTTTACATGCCTATGCAGAACAACTTCCAAACTTTAGTTATCACCCGATTGTGACTAAGGCAACCGAAGCTTGGCAAGGTAAAGCGGGTTATATTCATGAGCACTTAAATAAAGATCAACTGGCTGAACAAGCTTTTGATATGTATTTATGTGGCCCACCACCAATGATTGAAGCTGTTAAAAATTGGTTAGATGAACAATCTCTGCAAAACTATCGCATTTACAGTGAGAAGTTTTTACAAAGCAATACCTCACGTTGAAAGTAAAATAGCTTTAGTACAAATAAATTAAAAACCGCTAAAACCTGAAATGATTCAATATACTCTTATAAAGGGTATATTGAATTTTTGTTTTTTATTTTTAAAAAACCTTTATATTCAATAATATAAAATAATAAATTCCGACAAAATAAATTGACCGTTTTACTCGGATTTGCTATAAATTTTGATAGATCTTAAGGAATAAGATCATGATGAGATTAACTTATAGCACCGTTTATATCCTCCTATTCCATTTATTAATTCGGTAAATAAATTCCCAGATTAATATTTTCAAAAATCACAATGGTTAACGATTAAATTGGTCTATATCTTGCTTATATCTCATTGTAATTTGCGAGTAACTTATTTTTTTTAAGTGCCGTATTTACGTGTTGTAAAGTTAAGATTCACACATTTTGCACAGTAAATACAGGAGTGAGCCAAAAGGGATAAATATGAACCAAGCCAACTCCCCCGAACTCAGTGGACGTCATTTTCAAAATGAGTCTATCTTTACCACTGGTAATTTGGTGTTTGATCATCACGATTTAAATGAAACTTGCCGAAATGTCGGGCAAATTTTTAAACCGCATGATCTTAAAATCTCTCAGCAGAAGCGAGATTTCAGTGCAACCATGCACCATGTTAAAACAGGTGCATTATCTATTAGCCGCTTGGAATATGGCGCGGATGTCATTATTGAACCAGATCATCTTGATAACTTTTACTTAATTCAAATTCCAACTCAAGGCTACGCAGAAATCGAGTTTGGTTCGCAAAAGTTTATTTCTTATTCTCAAGTTGCTTCGCTTATTTCTCCTCAGCAATCTTTACGTATGCGCTGGCATGCGAACTCACCACAGCTCATTCTAAAAGTTTCAAAGGATGATTTTACGTATCATTGCCGTCAGCATATTGCTGATTCAGAAAATAACTTACTCGTTTTCGACCCCAAATTAGACTTTTCTACACAAAGTGGAGCCTATTTTTTACAGCTGGTTAGAACCTTGATAGATGCTTTGGCATGCGAGCAACACCCGCTTCATCATCCTTTAGCCTTTAAACAATTTGAGTCAAATCTCTTTAATGCACTTATTTATGGTCAACCCAATAATGCGTTACATAAAATAGATCAGCATAAAGAAAAAACAGTCTCTCCTTATTTCGTGAAGCGTATAGAAGCCTATATTAAAGAACATTTACATGAGCCACTTAATGTAGAAATTTTGGCTGAACATGCTGGCGTGAGTGTGAGAACGTTATTTACTGGCTTTAAAAATTATTTGGGAACTACCCCAATGTCTTACCTAAAAGAGTTACGTTTTGAACAAGCCCATTTAGAGCTGATGCATAATGAAAATCTATCGGTCACAGATGTTGCATTTAAGTGGGGATTTACTCACTTAGGCCGTTTTTCTCAAGAATATAAACGCCGTTATGGTGAATTACCTTCTTCTACCCGCCGTTCTGGTCAAAGTGAAGGCTCAGGCTTAATTACTTCAATTTTTTCTTAAAACAAATAAAGAAAAGCCTTTTATATCAATAAATATAAAAGGCTTTTTTTATGACTTAGAAATGATGAACATAGCGAACTTGTAGTCGTGTTCCCTCTGGGCGGTTTTCAGCACCTTGCTCAAAATAAGCATTTGCAACCAAGTGATCATTTTTAGAAAAACTATACATCGCACCCGGACCAATAGCCCAAACTTGTTCACGTCGACCTTTGACTTTCTCACCATCAACTTCAGTGTCAGTGACTTGTTTTAGCCAATAACCATTTAGTCCTAAACGGAACTGTTCAGTAATGGCATAGTCTGTTGCAAAGTTTGCATGAATTGCTTGCCCAGCTTGCATATCATTTGCTCCAGCAAACGCATAGCTTGGGTCATCATTTTTAAAGTTATAGAGATAATGGATACGCGTTGAAGCTGTCCACTTGGGATTAAACCAATACGTTGCAGCCCAATAAGGATCAAATGAAACAGCGTTATTACTTGGGTTAATATCTTTTTGTTGATCATATTCGCCAGTAGGTAAATTCACCTGAAACTCAAAACGATGTACAAACTTCGGCCCTTGTGCCCCCATAACTGGATCGAACTGAATAAAAGGTCCAATCATAATGTCCCCAAAGCCACTTTGGGCCTTAATAGCAGCATTATTCAAGCCATCATCCATGTCCATTTTGCTGACAAAAGGAATTAAAAAATTCATACCTAGGCTGGCTTTATCTTTTACTCGGACATTCGATAAATAACTAATCTGTTCAACCAGTACTTGATAATTTAAATCAGTTTTAGGTAAACCGAGTTTTTGTCCATTGGCATCGACCAATTTATTGCTATCATAATTTTGAAAATAGGTTTGAGCATACCAACCGGGCCCTGCGGGTAAGCCGCCATCGAGAAAGCTGGTCATACCTAAGTTTACGGTCGGTAAATCATAGGCATGTGTAACCAATGGCAAACCCAACAATGTCCCTGCTAAAAAACCATGTTTAATTAAAGTGCTTTTCATCTTCTTATTTCCTATAAAAAAATCACGACCGGATTGATCGTGATTGTGGTGAATTAATGTGCTAATTCTGGATGCTCTGCGGCAATCCGATACTTTCCTGCGTGGAATACCAATGGTTCACCTTGGCGTTGTTGGTATTGTTCAATTTGACCAATAAAAATCAGGTGATCTCCCCCTTCATACTGATTTACATTGCGGCAAACCAAGGTTGCGAGTGCATCGGATAAAATTGGAACGCCTGCATTGCATTGTTGATGAGCAATGCCTGCAAATTTGTCTTCAGCACCTCGTGCAAAATGCCCCGAAAGCTGATGATGCTCTTGCGCCAACATATGTATGGCAAAATATTCAGCTTCTACAAAATCAGACAAACTTGGCGCTGTTTTTGAAAGACTCCACAAAATTAATGGCGGATCTAAAGACAGTGATGAAAATGAGTTGGCAGTCATTCCTATTTTCCGACCGTCTTTACCACGGGTTGTAATCACGGTAACGCCAGTTGCAAACTGTCCAAGCAAATTACGGATTTCTCTTGGGTTTTGAGCATTAATGATTTGTAAACCTTGAGTTTCAATTGTATCCATTTTTCATATCTCCCTTTGACTATGACCTAGGCTACTTTTGCTGCGGTTTTTGAAGCCAAGAATGCTTGAGCCTGATTTGCATCAAACCACCAAGGAGCAAAAGCGCGCGGGTCATCAAAGTTATTGGCCATAATGGAAGCAATGCTCTGGTTTTGGCTTGCGGCTGCTAATAGTTCAACAACATGAGGCTTTGGTGGCACTAATAGGCTATTGGTCCAAGCCACGACTTTTTCTGCATAGGCCCAATAACGCTCAAAGGTTTGAACCATCCATTGTTCGCTAAAACTTTGATTATCATTGGCTAAAATGGCATCGAAATAGATTTTGCTACACTTAGCAGCGTTGTTTGAGCCCTGACCAGTAATTGGGTCATTGACTACTAAGGCATCGGCCATACCAAAAATTTGCTTGCCAGAGGGTAATGTCAAAATTGGTTTGCGTACGGTCGGTGGGAAACGTCCAGCCAAATATCCGCCTGCATCGGTCAACTCAACATTTGTGCAGCGTTCATATTCCCAAGGCACAAATTTCTTGAGTAAGTCCAAACTGCACTGCAAATGCTGTTCTGGTGTTTTGACATCTTGCCAGCAGTCCATTGGCCCATTTGGAATACCTTCAAACACCATAATGTCGCAAGGACCATTAACAGTAAGTGCCGGAAAAGAAAAGTATTCACCAACTTCTGGAATAATATTAAAAGTCACACGTGAATAAGGTGAAATTGGCTTCATGTTTTTGACATAGGTCAATGCCAAAGCGCGCTGTGGTTTATCAAAAACACTACGCGCTTCATCACGCTCAAACTGTTTGACGACTTCACCTTTACCAGCCGCGAGTAATACAAGCTCATAGTCGTTTGCGAGTTGTTCTAACTCTTCCATACCCACATCCTGAATCACTAATCGACCACCACGACGTTCAAATTCTTCCATCCAATGTGGCATTTTGACGCGTTGATCGACCGATTGTGCGTAGCGCTCAAGACGAGCACTCCATTCAAATGCTTTACCACCATTTTCAGGATTGACTAAAGCCAGCCCAATGCCTTCTACCGCTGGACATTGTTCTTCCCAGAAATTTAGTTCCAAGTCACGTTCAGTTTGTAAAGCGGTATGAAACATACACTGGCTTGACATGACTTTACCTTGACGGATTTCATCGGCAGTTCGGTTGGTGATCATGGTTACGTCATAGCCGGTATCTAATAACCCCAAACCAAGCTGTAAACCAGACTGTCCAGCTCCAACAATTGCAATACGGCGCATAATATTCTCCATAATTTTCTAAATGTGCTTTTAAAAACGCTGTGCTATTCGGCTAAACGTGGAATAGCGGGCTGTGATCCTTCAGGGCCCATTACTGAATAGCCACCATCGACTGCATAATCTGCTCCGGTGACAAAACTCGCAGCGGGCGACAATAAAAACAAAACCACGTTGGCGACTTCTTCGGGATGACCCAATCGGCCTAGCAAGTGATAATCGGCTGCCACGCTATCGGCCTTTTCGCGGTTATTACCGCTGACTTCTGCAATGACACGAGACCATGTCCAACCCGGTGAAACTGAGTTGACGCGAATACCATCGGCAGAAAAATCCATTGCCATGCTTTGTGTGAGTTGACGTATCGCGGCTTTAGACACTGGATATAACCAGCGCCCTGTTTGCGCCACTTTGGCCGAGATTGAAGTAAAATTAACGATTGAACCTTGCTGCTTTTTTAAGTCATTGTAAAAAGCACGGCTCAACTCAACTGTGGAGACCAAATTAATATCGAGTGCTTGTAACCAATCCTGCCGTGAGGACTTAAAGCCATCGTCTAAGTAGGTACATGCCAGATTGACCAAGTAACTCACTTCACCTAAATGTTGGTGAATATCCGCCACAGCTTGTTGAATAGCTGCATCGCTGGTTAAATCGGTTTGAATAAACATCACGTCATGATTAAAGCTTTCGGCAATCGCCTTTCCTTTGGCATCAATATCTAAAATAGCGACATGAGCACCTGAACTAACTAAGGCTTGCACAACTGCTTTACCAATCAGCGTTGCGCCGCCGCTCACCACAGCGACTTTTCCTTTTAAATCTATATCCATTGCAGATCCTCCTTAATTGACTGGCTTGCCTTCACTACTTGACCAAGATGGCATCAACGTATTTGAAGGAAGATCTTCATCAAGAAGTTTTCGTGCGGTCTCGACACCTGCAACTGGTAAGCCTGTTGGGTCTAATAAACCAATTTGAACCAGTACCGATGCTTGGTCCCAGTAAATATGCTCATGGCATAGCTTTGAACCTCTGAACTGAATTACACCTAACATTGGAATTTCGACGTATTTACCAGTTGGTTTTACACCCGGTAATAACCAGTCAATTTCAGCGTCGTGGGTAAAGCTCATAATGAATTCGTCTACCACTTGCGTTGAGCCAACCGTACGAGAGATCGAAGTGATCTTCATATCTTTTGGGTTTTGATGAACAAAGTGATATTGATAAAAACGAGCAAGCTGGCTTTGGCCTACACCGCCGGTTAAGGTTGGAATATGGTTGACATAGGGTTCAGCAACCATTGTTGCCATGGTTGCTGGCACGTCACGCGTATCGAACTCATGACGAATATGCTCTTCCCATAGCGCGACTAGGTCATATTTCGGTCCAATCGTGTCATGTAGAGCTGTTACTGTACGCTCGTGGGCAAAACGTGCTGAAGGTTTGTGGTAATGGTTGCTTTTTGGTCGTGCAAAGGCATGATCAACACCTTCATATACATAGGCTTGTATATTTGAATATTGGTTGGCTGCATCAACAATCGCTTGTCTCGCATCTGGCGGTGTAAATTGGTCCAGTTCTGCAATATGTAAAACCAAGCGCCCTTTTACGTTGGCTAACTCATCTATCGCTTTTTCAATGCCTACACCGTAATACCCAACTGCGCATGCCACTTCCGAAAGTCGACAGCCCGCAAGATACGCAAGCTTTCCACCCAAACAGTAACCCACCACACCGAGGCCTGTAGAGGTGTCACATTCTGGTCGTGTTTTTAAAAAACCTAAGCTGTCCTGAATATCTTCAACCCCAAGATTTTCATCATATTGCTGATAAAGCTCGAAAGCCTTTTGAAAATCTTCTGGTGTGTAACCCAGTTCGATATTAGGTGCTACACGCCAAAATAGATCAGGAACTAAAACGGTATAGCCTTCTTCTGCAAGAAATTCTGCTTTTTCTCGCATGGCTGCATTCACCCCAAAGATTTCCTGACAAAGCACCACTCCAGGTCCTTTTCCTGTTTCTGGTGTTGTTAGATATGCACTGAACTGCTTTCCAGATGCTGTTTTAATTTGAACGGTTTGACCAGCCATAGTGTCAACTCCTGACATTGTTATGGCTTTATCTTCTATCTGAATGTTTTTTTAGACTGTCCAAAAGCTGCAAGCACTATCCAATCTCTGCGCAATTATCAAAATCAATAAAAATGGATAAAACACTAAAAATTAGAAAACTAATAAATTTCATAACTTTAAATTAAAAATAAAATTAATACTTTTTATCTAATTTGGAAAAAATGGATGAAGATTAGGACTTATTGGATAGTGGCTATTGGCTAAAAATAGTTCAATCAAGTCATGTAATTCGTTTGATTACATAAAAAAAGCCCAGTCATTTTCTAAATTAAGGCGTTTTATTTATGCATCGACCATGGCCACTTTATGGACAACAAAAAACGTTAATGCTCATCAATATTTTATGTTGTAGTGCATTTTCTACTCAGGCTTATTCAGCGGATGAAGAATGGAAATTTACATTAAAAAATGCATATATAGACAGAAACTATGACAATCCAGATGTAAAAGACACAGGTAGCTGGTCACAATCCGTTTCTCTATTTTACAACTCAAATATGCATGATACGCCGTTAGAAATTAGTGGAACCCCGATTCAAATTGGCGCAAATGCTTCAGCACAATATGCGGTTCGTTTAAGCCAAGATAAACATGTTGCAGATACGGTATTGCCTTTTGATAAAGCGACGCAGTCTCAAGCACCCGATTATCTAAAATATGGTGCGACTTTAAAGTTAGGCTATAACAAGACCCTACTAAGCATTGGTGAATTATGGCTGGATTTACCCGTAACCACTGTAGATGCAAGCCGACAACTCCTGACGTCTTATTGGGGAACTAATCTTAAAAGTCAGCTAAACGATAAGCTTTTTGCTGAAATTGGCCGTATTGAAAAAGTATCACCGCGAAATGAAGAAGATTTTCATCGATTTTCTTTTACTTCAAAAGGTGTGACTGCCTATTCCGATGGCCTTAACTACATAGATCTTCGCTATCAATTTACGCCTACCTTGAAGGGTGAATATTACTTTGGAAATATGGAGGATTTATATAACAAACATTATGTCGGCGTTGACCACCTATGGAAAAACTCTAATTTTTCAGTTAATTCAAAATTCAAATATTTCAATGCCAAAGATAATGGAAATATTTTTGACATCGATGCACAAAATGTAGGGTTACTAGAAACGCTTAAAGTAAAAAATCATAGCTTTGGTTTGGGTTATCAACAAATTATTGGTGAGTCTGCTTACCCGTTACCAGATGGTTTTTTGCCTGAAACTTATTTCATTAACTGGAACACCACTGGTTTCTTCAAACAAGATGAAAAGTCTTATCACTTCATCTATGGCTATGACTTTAAAGATTATGTGCCTGGTTTAAATACGACTTTTAAATATGTATATGGCGATCACTTTAAGACAGTAGATGGCTTAAAAAATAAAGAAAGTGAAGCAAACGTTATTGTCAATTATGCCCTTCAACAGCCATTCCTCAAAGGTTTAGCTCTTCAGTACATCTTCATCAATTACGACGTTAAGCATGGAAACGATTTCTCTGAAAACCGTTTCTTCGTTAATTACAGCAAAAAATTTTAATGAATAAGGAATACATATGAAAACGATAGATGCAAACACGATTATCAACCGAGAGAAACTGTCTCCACTACAGTGGATGGTTTTTATCCTAGGCTTTTTTGTCTTCTTCTGCGATGGTCTAGACACAGGGATTATTGGTTTTATTGCTCCTGCATTATTAGATGATTGGGGAGTTACCAAGCCTCAACTCGCTCCTGTTTTAAGTGCTGCCTTAGTCGGCATGTCAATTGGTGCAATCATTTCTGGCCCTCTGTCCGATAAGTTTGGGCGTAAAGGTGTCATTGTTTTTACAAGCCTTTTATTTTCAATATTTACGATTTTGTGTGGCTTTGCTAATTCAACTCAAGACTTAATGATTTATCGCTTTATTACAGGTGTTGGTTTAGGCGCAGCCATGCCAAACATCAGTACCATTGTCTCGGAATATATGCCTGTAAAACGTAAAGCATTCCTTACAGGTCTTGCTGGCTGTGGTTTTATGCTCGGTATTTCTTGCGGCGGTGTGCTATCAGCTTATCTATTAGAAAGTTATGGCTGGGCAAAAGTGATTATTATTGGCGGAAGTATTCCCCTAATTTTAGTAGTTGCTTTATTACTTAAATTACCAGAATCAACTCAATACTTAATTACACGCCATCAACAAGACAAAGCTCAGCGTATTTTAGAAAATATTCAAGGCCATTCTTTTCAAGAGCCAGTAAAACTTGTTTTAACTCAATCAGAAACTGCATCAGATGAAAATCCAGTTAAGGTGGTTCTAGGTAAATACCTTTGGGGTTCAAGCATGCTTTGGCTCTGCTGCTTTACCAGTCTATTGGTGTTTTATCTTTTAACAAGCTGGATGCCAACAATTTTAAAAACAGCAGGTTTTAGTACTCAACAGTTTAGTTTAATTGCCGCGATTTTTCCTTTCGGTGGTGTAATTGGCGCAACCATTATGGGATGGTACATGGATAAATTGAATCCAACTACAGTCATTAAATATTCATATCTCATCGCTTTCGGGCTATTCATTGTTGCAGGTCTGGTGAGCTCAAATATTTTCTTATTAGGGCTTACTATTTTCTTAATTGGTGCCTTACTCGCAGGTGCTCAATCTTCATTACTACCACTTGCAGCTATGTTCTATCCAGCAGTGTGCCGCGCGGTTGGCGTTTCATGGATGCATGGTATTGGTCGTATCGGTGCAATTTTAGGTGCTTTCTTTGGCTCGCTCATTTTCACTTTTAACTTAAGCTTAAGCGGTATTTTCTTTATTCTTGCATTGCCAACCTTCATCTCATTTATTGCACTTAGCTTGAAAGTAATTTATGAGAAATCTAAAAACAAACAAGTATTAAAACTTGAAGAAAGTCTATAGACATTAATCGATAAATAAAAAACTGATTTAGTTGCCTAAATCAGTTTTTTAATGGAAAAATTAAATATCAGAAAATTTTGCCTTTGGTCTCGCTTGGATTTTCGCCGAACTCTTCACGATATTCTTGAGAAAAACGACTTAAATGGTTAAAGCCCCAGTCATAGGCAAGCTTTGAAATAGAAACCTTTCTATCTGCTCCTGTGGTGCTCAAGATTTTATAAATTTGTTGAAGGCGATATTTTTTTAAATACGACATTGGACTGGTGCCGTAGTACTGTTGAAATTCGTCATACAATTTTGATTTTGAAACCCCAGCCAGACGTTGCAAATCTTCTGCACAGATTTCTTCGTGCGCATGTTCAATAATAAAATTACGAACCTTACGTATATAAGCTGGCTCATCCTGATGTGAAAGTGACTTTAAGGCTTCAGAGTAGTTGTTTTCTTGAGACAACAATAACGCTTTAATTACAAAATTTTCATAGTCTTCAGATAACATCTGCAAACCATAGAAATTGCTATATTGCGATTTTAACTGTACAAAATTTTGAATATTCTTCCACCATGCACCAATCAATTGCTCCGAGTCCAGATGCATCTCAGGGTTAAAAATAATGGGAGTTTCAATTGGTTTATTGAGTAGATCTGCAAGGACAATTTGCATACTTCGCTCAGGAATAACCACCTGAAATTTTCTGCAATCTTTATCGATAATCAGATCTTGCTGATCGTTATTTGAAACAATAAGGCCTCTATTTTCATCAGATTGATAATGAGCGCCACGAATGTTGAGAGCTTGTTTTCCTTGTATAGGTAAACTAATGCTATACGCCTTTAAATTTGAGATATTAATGGCAACATTTGCACCATAACTAATTGTACCGATTGCCATTTTTTTATTAGGCAAACGCATTCCGTCATAGTGAAAATCGAGAGTGTCTTTGTAAATTGTGTCTAGACGGTGTTCACCACAAATTGTGGACATCAAATTCTGCGCAAATTCAGCTTTGCGAGAATAATGATTGAGTTCCGTCTGTTGGCTGAGTGATATCATATCCTTTTCACCTAGCTAAATAACTTATTGCTTAAAAAGCAACTTGTATGCCAATTAATATCCTTTAATTGACGCATTTTCCTGAAAAATATCGAATCAAGAAAGAGAGTAAAGATTACTTTCTCATACTCTATTAGATTTTAAAAATGGAAATAAGTTAAATACCTTTAAAGTATAATTTCATACTTTAACAAACTTATTTTATTAGATTTTTTATAAACAAATACAGTAGAGATAAATCATTATTTTGAACAGTAGACTATCGTAAATTTCAACAAATAAAAAAACCGCCTATTTAAAATAAGCGGCTTTGTAAAATACTTAAATTATTGGGCAGTATAACCACCATCCATAACCACAGCTTGACCTGTTACTCCACCAGCTTTACCACTTGCAAGGAAAATTGCATAGTCAGCAATTTCTTCAACAGATAGCAAACGCTTTTGAGGAACCATGGCCAAAATTACGTCTTCAAGTGCGCTGTCTAAACTCACATTACGCGTTTTAGCCAAATCTGCAATTTGACCACGAACCAATGGTGTATCTACATAACCTGGACATAAAGCATTTACCGTAATACCGTCACGTGCACATTCTAATGCCGCAACTTTTGTTAGGCCAATCACGCCATGTTTAGCACTGTTATAACCTGCCTTTCCAGCAAAACCAATCAAGCCATTAATTGAGGCCATATTAATAATACGGCCATATTTTTGAGCTTTCATGAGTGGAAAAACGTGTTTAATACCAATAAATGCCCCTGTTAACATGACCTGAACTAACTTTTGAAAAACAGCCGTTGGAAACTCTTCAATTGAAGAAACATGTTGGAAACCAGCATTGTTAATTAAGATATCAACTGTACCAAAGGTCTTTTGAGTCAGCTCAATCGCTTGTTTATAAGCATCTTCATCGGTCACATCACATGGTGCAGATAATGCCTCAAAACCTTGCTCTTTAAGTGAGTTCGCCGTTTCTTGACACTTTTCCGCATTCATATCAGAAATAACAACTTTGGCACCTTCTTGAGCAAATTTCTTAGCAATCTCTAGACCGATACCACTTGCAGAACCTGTAATAAAAGCGACCTTACCGTCTAAAAGTTTTGTCATTTATTTACTCCTTAATACTTATAACGCGCTGATTTAAACAATACCCGTTACGGTAAAAACCGTAATGACCACAAATACCGCTAACGTTTTAATTACCGTGACTGCAAAAATATCTTTATACGATTGTTTATGGGTTAAACCTGTAACAGCGAGTAAAGTAATAACAGCACCATTATGCGGAAGCGTATCCATACCACCCGATGCCATCGCAACGACACGATGCATAACTTCTGGTGGAATACCGGCGGCTAAAATCGCGGCGTTATAATGTTCAGCCATCGCACTTAAAGCGATACTCATACCACCAGAAGCTGAACCGGTAATACCAGCTAAAACGGTTGTGGTCACCGCCCCATTCACTAAAGGATTTGTGAAGGTACTGCTCATTGCATGGCTAATCAGAGCAAAGCCTGGTAATGACGCAATAATTGCCCCGAAACCATACTCAGAAGCTGTATTCATCACTGCTAAAAGTGAGCCGCCAATACTGGCATTAATGCCCTCTTTGAAATTCGTCACTACACGCTGATAATCAAATAAAATTGCAGAAATAATCCCGACAATAAGTGCAAGACCAACCGCCCAGATCGCACCAGTTTTTGCTACATCTACGGTGTAGTCAGCTAAACCAACGGCAGCAAAATCAAAACCATTTGGATACCACTCTTTGATTGCTTTAGACAAATATTTGTTCATTACAGCAACAAGAATAAGCGGTACAAAAGCTAAGAACTGACGCGCCGTACTTCCATTATTTTGCAAGTTCATATCGGCTTCAATTTCTTGAGACGAGGTATTGTCTACTCCAAAGCCAGAATAGCCTTCACCTGCTTTCGCAGCAGCGCGGCGACGCCATTCTAAGTAAGCCAAACCCATGCATAGAACAAAAATTGCACCGATAATTCCTAGAAATGGTGCGGCATAAATATTGGTGCCAAAGAATGTAGTTGGAATTACGTTTTGAATTTGTGGCGTACCCGGCAATGCATCCATGGTAAATGTAAATGCACCAAGCGCAATGGTTCCCGGAATTAAACGTTTTGGAATATTAGCTTGTCTAAATAGTTGGTTGGCAAATGGATAAATCGCAAATACAGCAACAAATAAACTTACACCGCTATAGGTTAAAATTGCACCTAGTAGTACAACAGTTAAAATTGCTTTTTTTGCTCCAATCCATCTCACAATGGTTCGTGCGATAGATTCAGCAATTCCTGACATTTCAACGACTTTACCAAAAATTGCCCCGAGTAAAAATACAAGAAAGTAATCTTTAATAAAGTTCACCATTTTGGGCATAAAGACGCCCGAATAAAACGGTAAAACATTGGCTGGGTTAATGAGTAAAACTGCAAGTAAGGCACAAATTGGTGCCATGAGAATGACTGAAAAACCCTTGTAAGCTGTATACATCAACAGCCCAAGTGAAAGTAGAATTACAAATAATTCCCACATATATTCTTTCTCCCTAAAGAATAAATATAAGGTTCAATAAAATTACCAAAAGATATTTAGGTTATCCCGAACCTAAAATGACAAAAATCACAATATCTTTGCTTGGTAATAGGTAAATGAGCTTAAAAATAAAATATCACTAAAATATTTAAAAACAATGTAATTTATTTAAATTTTAAAAAACACATAAAATACATATATTTGCATTGCTTGATCGGTAAAAAAACATTATCTAAAAGCCCCTATTGTTTTATAAAACTTATTAATTATTGAGTAAATTAAATTAATATTTCTATATTATTTAATAAAGACAATTAAGTAATATATTTTTTTAATTAATTTGATAAATATTTTCTTAATCCAAAGTGATTAATTTCTTTTCTTCTTAATTTTTTATAAAAAACACTGTATTGGATAAATTTTGTGCAATTACATCTTTATGAAGGATTAAAATTATATGTAGGAGCTTATAAGAAAATGCTCCTTTAGAAATACAGTAAAATAGTCATCAATCTCATTCGACTATGTCAATACTTCACTAATAAAAAAGCCTCATTTAAAGACATCTATTTTTTCAAAAAATCATTAGCACTGTACACAGAGCTCACAACTACTAAGCTAATAAAAAATATTAATATATTAACCATAAAATGCGTATACTCAATACAAATTATTAAAGTGCATAAATATTATATAAATAAAAAATCCCAACGTTTGGCGAGCCTTAAAATTAAAAATTTATATCGACATTATCAAAAATAGATGACACAGAATCGACTACACTCCTCCCTATTTCTACGATTAACTCAGTTACTTCTACAGGATCAGGATTAACAGAGTTAAGCAAAGAATTTTCTTGCTTTTGTTCAACTTCTGATTCTGTTATCTCAAAATTATTAATAATTGAATTATTTTGATTTTTCATAATTTCAAAACTCACAAGAAGATTCAGTATTTATCTGTAATTAAATCAATATAACACGCAAAATAGTTTTAATATATTTTTCATACATAGCCTATTAAATAATACTAAAACACAACGAAAAAAGCTCATCAGATGATGAGCTTTTATACCAGCGAATTACTTTAAATTGGTACTTAGCAATACAAATAGACTTTTTTCATTAATACATTTAATTAGCAGATGATCTTTTAAAATTATCATCATTCATACAATACTCTAAACAATCTTTGAGAATACCTACTGCCCTATAAATATATTCAGGTTTTTCTAAAAATACTTGTCCATTTGATTGAACCTCTAAACCAGCTCTCACTAACTCATTTCGACGAATATCATCCATAGGCACAATAAACTGAATAGTTGGTCTTTTGCGATTCACATCATATCTAAATAACCAACGGTTATTCTTCCCTTGGTACAATACTGAATAGTAACTTTCAGTATCTTTGCTTTCCAAATGAACTTCCGGCAATAATTCACCAATAATACGGAAAAGATCTTGCTCTTCCTTGGTGGTAATAATTTTTTCATTATCCGGATTAACAATAGAATCTGATTCAACAATCTTTGTTAGTTCTTCTTCTACAATTTTAGGTTCTACTGGCTGAGCAGTAATAATGGTTGGCGATGATAAACCTTTGACTACAGTATCACTAATAGCCTGTTCTACAGCTTGTTTGACAAAAGGTTGTATAGACTCTAAAAACTTAGTATTTAGTTGACGAGGAATATTTGCTTGTTGGGCAACATAACGAACAAAATCAATATCGACCTCGTTAATACTTTTCTTAATAACTATTTTAAATTGCTGAATATACTGGTTTTCTTCTGCAAAAAAACGTAGCTTTTCAGCATGAAAATTATCATGTTTAAATTCTGCAAGCTGTACTAACTCTTCAGCCTTATTTTTCGTAAAATCCACAATTAAAAATGGTTTTTCATCCATTACATTTGTATTGATAAGATCTGTAAAGAATCGCCATTCACGCCCATTTGTAATTGCACCAATAGTTACACCTAAACTACTATTAAAATAGCGAGATAATTGTGGTGCATGATTAGTTAAATTTGCAGAATAGGATTTTGCTTCAATAAACATGACTGGCTGCCCATTACAATACAAAGCATAGTCAACTCTCTCAGTCGCTTTTACCCCAGGAAAATCAGCAGCAAACTCCGCCAGAACTTTTGTAGGATCGTATGGGTTAAAACCCAAAATATCTAAGAGAGGTAAGATTAATGCCTGTTTGGTTGTTTCTTCCGTCGCACAATGTTCCCCTACACGCTTTACATGATCGATATGATTTTTAAGACTTGCTATAAAGTTATCCATTATTTTACCTAATCGTTGTTATGTAAGTTATTCATCCATATTAACGAATATGTTTCATTTTTCAACAATTAAACAACACTATTTTATAAATTAACTTTTTACTAAATTTAATGAAGAACTAACAAAACTGAACTTAAAAAGCCCTCTTTAGAGAGCTTTTTAAGTAGAAAAAACTACTCTGATTCAGATCCTATCGTTGATTAAATTTGATATTGATCAGCTCTAAGATTTGGTTGCTCTACGAGCAATTCAATAAAAGATGGAATTGATGTAGTGTTAAGCAAATACGGGTTAAACTCATCGACATGATGATGAAAAAAGAAATCTTTTATTTTCGTATTTATAGGAGCAAATTTCATACTCCAATGTTTAAATAATCGCTGCTCGGATGGTTCCGAAAAGATAATTTCACAGTTCTGATGTCGCGAATCTTTCAAAATTGAATTATAAAATAGTGATTCAACTTGTTCTTTGTCACCCTCTAAGTACTGCAAGAAATACCCATTACCATAGTAAAGCACTCCTGTAATATCATTATAAGAGTTGAATTTGACTGCTTCTGTAAGGATATCAATTAAATCTTGTTTTACTTGATTATGTTCACTATTGGTTTTACTTGCATACATAAAGCCTATTAAACTCATAGCGATAACTCGAAGATATATGTCAGTTAGGCATTCTGACACTTACATACCATCCTTACAATGTGGCCTACTTAAAACCTTGTATTTCAAGAGTAAAGAATATTATCTTTTTTGAAAATGACAAACTTTAACAACTCGAAATCTTTTGTAAATTAAAGCCAACTAACAAACTCACTAAAAAGTATTAATTTCAGTAAAATTAAAAATTATCTTTAATTTGTGGATGTCTAATGGAGAACCATGAAATTATTCTTCAAGACGAACATCATAAACAACTTAAGATTGTCAAAGTTCAGGATGTACGTTTTGATGTAAATACCCTTAACAATAGTTATCAATGGTTATGGGTATTTGATCATAGTTCAGAGTTTTTCCCATTTGAGTTGTGGGATCAGCTCGACGATGCAACTGTTCATCAAAAGATAAAGCTAGATAATCAAGTTTTTAAAATTATCAAGATTTTGACAAAGAAAACTAAAGTTAGGCCCTCTTAAGATATAGCTGTATAAATAAAATAGAAGCTTAGGAAATAGGCATTCCTTAAAGTTTTTAAATCACTACTGGCGTAGCAAGCCAATCATATAGAAATTGTTCTTGGCAATGAGTTTGTTAAATTTGTTCAGCTATAAAAAACCACTCATTGAGTGGTTTTTTCAATTAAATTCTGAGACTAAATAGCCTCTATGACAATATATTTTCCTTCATAGAAAACACCATCTGCACTTGTTTCTTTTAATTTGCAATAAATCGCAATTGGATGTGTCAGTTTTTTATTTTCTTCACTAGGGACATGAGTAATCCCAGATAAAAAATTTGAATTATCATTTTCTAAACTCCAAGAGGTACCTTCATCTTTATGCCATTTATTATTTGGATATTTAGAATCTAACCATTCAATACACTGCTTCATAGTTGAGAATTTTTTTGTTTCCTCTTTTTCAATTTTTGATGCTGCACTTACCGAGGCTCCAAACATCAAGAATAAAGCTCCAATTAAAGTTTTCTTCATGAAATTACCCTTTATTATTAATAATTAAAATTTAAGAGCTTAAGATATAAAAAAAACATCCTTAGGTAGATTAGTTTTTAGGAAGAGTTTTGTTAATTTCACTACTGGCAGTTTCATGAAGTTTTAATAAGTTGAAACTTTCATAGTTAGCTAAAATACAAAAAAGAAGAGCAGCTAGCAAAACTAGGGTTATCTTATTCATTTCATTTTACCTTGAGATTTTATTTTTTTAATCCCAAAATGCTACACGAAAATATTATCAAAACCTTAATTGTTAACAATCTACCACAAATTATTACAAAAACTGTTTGGAATAGTTAATTACCTTTTCTAAATCTGGTAATAGTCAGATAACTGATGAATGAACAACAATGACCAGACAGGATTTTTATGCCAACTTTGTTTTTCTCATGGCCATAAAAAACTATTGAGGTTTTATAAAGGTAGTTATCTATAATTCTTTAGCACACTCTAATGAAGCTGCCTTTAAATCATTATCAGCTTTGTAGATCATATTTGAATTAGAAGCACTTAAAATTGAAGGTGTTGAAGGCTGCAGTTCGCTAAAATTATTATTAGTCATTTGAGTATTTGGGCTTACACACCCACTTAATAAAAAAATTATGCTTAATGCAACTATCTTTTTCATGAAATTATCCATTTTAATTATGAGTAAAATTTAACAGTTCAGAAAATAAAAAACCACCTGAAGGTGGTTTGAGTAATTTATTAATCCTACATTTCAGTTTTTAAAGTAGGCATTGGCGGTAAAAAATCTGATTTTATCAGTTGATCTGTATCGTATAGCTCTAAACTCACAGGACCTGCGGCATATGGAGCCAATTCGTAAAGCTGATAATCGAAAGTAACTCCAACTGATTGATTAATATAGAAATTTTCACTTACTTTAAAGTCTTCTTTGCTAATAGAGGGTTCCATATCATTTTCTTGGCACCAATATTCGTACTGTTTCCATAAAGCATCTTTAAGTGCATCCATTTTTCCATTGACTACAATATCTTTTAGCCCAATGCGCTTTTTGCTTTTTAAGTCAAAGATATAATCTTCAAAAGTTGATATACCATGTGCTCCGCCAGAATATTCCGAACTAACTTTCGAAATTTGAACATATTGACCAAATTGTCCATTAAAGCGATAAACTACACTTTCTGACCAGTTATTAAGCCCCTCAGCTTGGGTTTGATTTAATTGCTTTTGCTTTTCTGATGCGGGAGTAAGTGCATCTGCATAATCTTTACGGATTTCTTTATCAATGACTTGATCAATCCAACCAATATTACTTTTAAGTGCAATTGCTTCTTTAGAAGTACATACAACACCCTCAACATCTGGATTAGGTCCACAAATTTTGGGTTGTTCAAATTTCACAAGAAAACTACTCGCTATCATTGCAGGAATTTGATTTTCTTCTTTTTGAGAGTCTTCATTAGCTTTTATATTGGACGTTTTTTCTGCTTTTTCTACAGGTTTCTCCTCAGCTTTTTTAACACAGCCACTTAATATAAGTGGTATTACGACCAAGCCAAGCATAGTTTTATTCATTAATATTACCCTTACACAATTTCATTTATCTTTTAAATTAAGTTTTTAAGAATTTAAAATTCACAAATATTTTAATTGAATTAATACTGTCTTTATATTGAGATATAGTTTTTTTTGATAAACCGCATTTATTTAATCATAATTATTCAATAGAATACCAATGTAAAATCTTGATAAGAAAACAAAATATGATGTGGATTAAATTTATATTATACCCTTTAGGTATGTTTGTACTGTGGCAAATCATTTTCATCAGCGAACAGCTTTCTTTAGAATTTTTAAATGCACCAGAAATACTTGTAGCTATAATAGCCCTGATCATAAATTGTGGTATGCAAATTTGGATTGGCTATAAAGTTCCTCAATTAGCACCGAAATATAAATTTGTAGCGAGTACTACATACATTATCTTCTTCACTTTTTTAGTAGCAATTTATTCAACAACTATTTTATTAGAAGGCTTAAAAGTTGCCCCTCAAGCAATTTGGCTAGGTTATTTATTTTTTCATGTCGTTGGAATGGCTCTATATTTTGCAAATAATACCGATGAATTCTGCTTGGAAAATTTACTAAAATAATTCAGCATATTGTTCTCTACTTTCTTTTTCATAATTTTTTGTCAAAAAACATCATATTAGACAAATTTTCGTATAAATTACCCTTCTAGGTGAGCTGAGCAATCTAAAGGAATGAAATGACGCTTAAACAATTAAAAGCTTTTTTAGCTCTTGCGCGTACACTCAACTATGCCAATGCATCTTTAGAGCTACATCTCAGCCAATCTGCTTTAAGTCTCACCATCAAAAGTTTAGAAGAAGAGTTAGGCGGTAAATTGTTTAACCGTAATACACGTCGTGTTGAGCTTACCCAAGAAGGTAAATCTCTCATTCCCTATGCTAAAAAATTACTCGCCAATTGGGATGAAATGGAAAATGATGTCAAACAACGTTTTAAGCTTAATCGTGGAACCTTAAGTATTGCCTCAATGCCCTTTGTAACTCATGCAATTCTACCTGAGGTGATTCATCAATTTTTAGAACTTCATCCAAACCTAAACTTTTCAATTCACGATATTCCAAATGAGACCATTATAGAAAAAGTACAAGACGGTATTTTTGAACTTGGTATCTGCTTTGAACCTGATCTCACTGAGGGCTTAGAATTCAAGCCACTATTCGAAGAAGATTTCTTAGCTTTATTACCTAAGGCTCATTCACTCGCTCAATTACCTTCTATTACATGGCATGAGCTTTGTTCAAATCCATTCGTGACCTTACAAAAACCTTCAATTGTTCGATATTTAGTTGAGCAAAATTGTTTGCGAAATAATATAACGCTCGATTTGAAAGTTGAATGTCATCAAATTTCATCACTTTCAAGTTTTGTAGCTTATGGAATTGGAGTAAGTGCGATTCCAAGGCACTTTGCTAAACACATTGATAAAGAACATAACGTATTGATTGAATTAAAGGATGAATCTATTCATAAGACTGTAGGAATTGTTTATAAAAAGAACTTTGAAATTTCAAATATTTCGACTCAATTTATTGAGGCTTTAGTTCAATATAAATTTTAAAAAATTAAAGACTGCATTTTAGGATGAGCTAAGCAGACGCTTAAGCTAAATTTATTAATTACTATAATTTTCAATGCCATGGGATGATTTTTTAAATTATTTTGCTTTATGTTCTTCTCATCTTTTGTAGGTAACTTGATAGTATTCATTGATTATACTTATTAATCCTTTAAAAAAATTAACTTCTATAACACGAAATGAGATGCTAAAACTAAGATTACTAAGGGATATAGGATAACAATAGAATGAATAAAGTTTATGCCAATGCAGAGGCAGCACTGAAAGACGTTATAGCAGATAATCAAACACTTGCCGTTGGCGGTTTTGGTTTATGCGGAATTCCTGAAAAACTGATTGTTGCAGTTAAGCAAAGTGGTGTGACTGGTCTTACTTGTATTTCGAATAACGCAGGTGTAGATGATTTTGGTTTAGGTATTTTGCTTCAAACCAAACAAATCAAAAAAATGATTTCTTCTTATGTTGGTGAAAACAAAGAATTTGAGCGCCAATATTTAAATGGTGAACTTGATGTAGAACTTACACCACAAGGTACTTTAGCTGAAAAGTTACGTGCTGGCGGTGCAGGAATTCCAGCATTTTATACTCAGACTGGCGTCGGTACACTGATTGCCGAAGGTAAAGAAGAACGTACTTTTCATGGCAAAAACTACATCTTAGAAGAATCTTTAACAGCAGATGTTGCTCTTGTTAAGGCCTATAAAGCAGACAAAGCGGGGAATTTAGTATTCCGTAAAACTGCTCAAAATTTTAATCCTGAATGTGCGATGGCTGGAAAAATTACTATCGCAGAAGTTGAACAGGTTGTTGAAATTGGTGAATTGGATCCGGATGAGATTCATCTACCAGGTATTTATGTCAACCGAATCATTCTCAATGCCACGCCAGAAAAGCGCATTGAACAAAAAACCATACGCACGGAGGCAGTATAAAATGGCTTGGTCACGTAATGAAATGGCACAACGTGCTGCAAAAGAACTTGAAGACGGTTTTTATGTCAATTTAGGTATTGGCTTACCTACTCTAGTTGCCAACTATATTCCTGAAAATATTAATGTTTGGCTTCAATCTGAAAACGGTTTATTAGGTATTGGCGAGTTTCCAACTGAAGAAACGGTTGATGCTGATTTGATTAATGCGGGTAAACAAACAGTTACTGCTCGCCCTGGCGCTGCTTTTTTCTCAAGCTCAGAATCTTTTGCCATGATCCGTGGTGGCCATGTAAACATTGCCATTTTAGGTGCAATGGAAGTTTCTGAAAATGGTGACTTGGCTAACTGGATGATTCCGGGTAAGAAAGTCAAAGGTATGGGCGGCGCAATGGACTTGGTTGTTGGTGTCCAAAAAGTTGTAGTGCTTATGGAACACTGCGCAAAAGATGGTACGCCAAAAATTGTGAAAAACTGTAGTTTGCCTTTAACAGGTAAAGGTGTGGTTCATCGCGTAATTACTGACCTAGGTGTAATGGACATTACTCCTCAAGGCGTAGAGCTGATTGAACTTGCTAAAGATGTCACGCTTGAACAGATTCAAGCTGTTACGGGCGTCGAATTCTACAAAACCTTAGTCGCATAAAATAAATTTTTAGTAAGAAATATAAGACTTAAGTTAGAAAGTGAGCTTAAGTCTTAACCCTTTTAAGCACCGGATGTGCTGTCTATAAATAAGAACGAGAAGGATTTTTCAGCTATGGAAAAACAGCAAGGAATTTTTGAAAGATTTGCTCTTCGGATTAGTGACTGGTCTGAAAAATGGTTTCCTGATTCATATATTTTTGCATTACTCGGCGTCATTATCGTGTCAATTGCCGCTTTAGGTATCGGTGCGCCAATTCACGATGTCGCGACTTCTTTTGGTAATGGTTTCTGGAGTCTTATTCCCTTTACCCTGCAAATGACTATGCTCATTATTGTAGGTTATGTCGTTTCTGTTTCTAAGCCCGTAAAATTTCTGATTCAAAAAATGGCGCGTATTCCAAATTCTGGACGTGGTGCTATTGTTTTGGTTGCAACAGTTAGTTTGTTAATTTCACTGGTCAATTGGGCAGTAAGCACGATTCTTACTGCACTTTTAGTGATCGCATTAGCGAAACGTAAAGAGCTGAACATGGATTACCGCGCTGCTGCGGCAGCTGCAATTATTGGTATGGGTGCAACTTGGGCACTTGGAATTAGTTCTTCAGCAGCCCAGCTTCAAGCAAATAAAACTAGTTTACCCGAATCAATTTATAATCTGACCGGTGTTATTCCATTTACCGAAACGATTTTCCTTTGGCAATCAATTGCGATGACCATTATTTTGGTGATTGTTTCAATCGCGATCGCGTATTGGTCAGCTCCAAAAGGTAATAATGTTAAAACGATTGATAGTTTTGATGTGCAATTTGAAGAAGAAAAACCTCATGAGGAGAAATCAACGCGTCCGGGCGACTGGTTAGAAAACTCGCCTATTTTAACGATTATTGTGGTGGCCTTAGGTGTAATTTGGATGTTTTTTGAATTTTCAAAAAGTAATCCAATCATTGCTATTTCAAGCTTAAACACATACAACTTTGTGTTCTTAATGCTTGGTCTAGCATTGCATGGAACACCACGAAACTTCTTAAATGCCGTTGCAAAAGCAGTTCCTGCCGTATCAGGAATCTTGATTCAGTTTCCACTTTACGGAAGCATCGCCTTTATTATGACGCAAGCTTTAAACAGTCAGGATTTATCGCTGTCGCACTATGTTGCCGAATTTTTCGTTTCAATTGCTTCAAAAGAAACCTTTGCAATTGTGATGGGAATTTACTCTGCCATCCTTGGGTTCTTCGTGCCATCTGGCGGTGGAAAATGGATTATCGAAGCGCCATATGTCATGCAAGCAGCAAATGATTTAAAAGTTCATTTAGGCTGGTCTGTACAAATTTATAATGCAGCCGAAGCTTTACCAAATTTAATCAATCCATTCTTCATGCTACCGATGTTAGGCATTCTAAAACTAAAAGCAAAAGATGTGATTGGTTTTACAGTCACTCAGCTCGTTGTGCATTTTCCGTTAGTTTTATTTTTATTGTGGTTCCTTGGAAGAACGCTTAGCTACACCCCACCCACTTTTTAATTTACTGGAGCCTTTGGTTTCGGCTAAAGGCAAATTTAGCAAATACATCAATAAGAGATATTAAGATGAGTTCAATTGTTATAGTTTCAGGTAGCCGCACTGCAATGGGCGGTTTTCAAGGCAGCCTATCCGCTTTAACTGCACCAGAACTTGGCGCGGCTGTAATTCGTGAATCTATTCAACGTGCAGGTGTTGCACCTGACCAAGTAGATGAAGTTATTTTTGGTTGCGTATTGAGTGCAGGCATAGGTCAAGGCCCTGCTCGTCAGGCGATGCGTAAAGCTGGTGTACCAGATCATGTGGGTGCAGTCACCATTAATAAACTGTGTGGTTCTGCTATGAAAGCGGTGTTAATGGCTTCAGACACCTTAAAAGCTGGTAGTGCCAATATTATTGTTGCAGGTGGCATGGAATCTATGACCAATGCCCCTTATATTTTGCCGAAAGCTCGCGGTGGTTACCGTATGGGCCACGGCGAAATTAAGGACCACATGTTTTTAGATGGTCTTGAAGATGCAGAAACAGGCCGCTTAATGGGTTCTTTTGCTCAAGACATGGCAAACACCAAAGGTTTTACACGTGAGCAAATGGATAACTTTGCGATTTCTTCTTTGAAAAAAGCGCAAACTGCCATTACCGAAGGTTATTTCAAAGAAGAAATTGTTCCTGTTGAAGTCAAAACACGTAAAGGTGTTGAAGTTATCGATCAAGATGAACAACCATTAAAAGCCAATCTTGAGAAGATCCCAACATTACGCCCAGCTTTTAGTAAAGATGGGACAATTACAGCTGCAAACTCAAGCTCAATTTCTGACGGTGCTGCTGCGTTAGTACTTACGACTGAAGAATATGCTCAAAGCCATGACTTAAATACTTTGGCAAAAATTGTTGCAACTTCAACTCATTCGCAGCATCCAAGCGAGTTTACCATTGCCCCGATTAGTGCGATTCAAAAAGTGCTTGAGCGCGCTGGCTGGTCTGTTGACGAGGTAGATGCTTGGGAAATTAATGAAGCTTTTGCAATGGTAGCAATGGCGCCAATTCATGATTTAGGTATCGATGAAGCAAAAGTCAACGTACATGGTGGTGCTTGTGCTTTAGGACACCCAATTGGAGCAACTGGCTCAAGAATTATTCTTTCTCTTATCTATGCTTTAAAACGCCTAGGTAAAAAGAAAGGTGTTGCCGCGTTATGTATTGGTGGTGGTGAAGCTACAGCGGTCGCAATTGAAATCTAAAAATTAAATCACACAGAAGGTGTAAGCGTTTTTCTTACACCTTCTTTTTAGACTTTAAAAAGTTCATAACAGGTTTGGCGGAACCACTTATGGCTACTTTTATGATGGCAAGACATATGCCAATGTTGTTTAACATCATAGGTTGGGAAGTCTAGAGGCGCCGGTAAAATCTGTAAATTTTCTCTAACCAATAAAACTTGGCTTAAATAATACGGCACCGTTGCGATTGCATCTGTTTCTTGTACTACTAATCCCACTCCTAAATAACTTGGTAATCGAATTAAAATATTTCGATCCAATCCTTTGTTCTGTAATTCATTTTTAATATGGTAGTGCCCGATTCCTGCATCAATATCAATATGATATTCACGCATATAATCATCTAAAGTGAAATTGTTTGGGTCTAAACGAGGATGGCTTTTTGAGCTAATCACCACATAATGCTGTTTAAAAAACTTTTGTTGATAAAAGCCTTCTTCTAACTGGGGTAAAAAGCCAATTGCGAGGTCAATTTCACCATTTGCCATTTGGTAGCTGGTTTCTGGCGTAATCGGCCTAATATTTAAGCGAATTAAAGGCGCTTTCTCTTTCAAATAGTTGGTTAATTGCGGTAATAAAACCAGATGAGAGACATCTGTCATCGCAATTGTAAAAAGCTGATCTGAAGTTAGCGGGTCAAAGTTCACACTAAAGTTATTAATGCTTTCAACTTTATCAATCACTTCACTAATGAGTGGAAAGATTTCTTTAGCCAATTCGGTTGGAATCATTTCATTTCCAACACGAATAAAAAGTGGATCATTAAAATGCTGACGGATTTTGTTCAGTCCATTACTAACGCTCGGTTGTGTAAGGCCAATAGCATCGGCAGCCATTGAAACGCTTTTAAACCGATAAATATGATAAAAAATATTTAGTAATCTACTATCTAGATCAAACAAAATTGTCTCCGTCTGGATCAAATAATCCATTCAAAAGGAATGAAATCAGGTATAGCATATATAAGAATGCCCACTAAATTTCTGAATTATTGATATATGGTCTAAATTAACAAAGAATCTAGACCATGAGCAATGCTTTATAAAGCCTTTCATCACAAAGACAAAGGTATGAGCTCTTTAATTGATTACTTTGTATGTAAATATGTTGAACACATCACATATCATTATAAATTTTAATCATGCTGAGTTTGGAAGCCCTTCCAGATTTGCTGAACTGATTTGTTATCACTCAAGTTATTTTTAAAAATATAAATATCTTGTGGCAGACAATACTCATTATGATCCAACATGACCAATTTTCCGGTAGCGAGATCTTCTTCTACATTGATTTTTGGAATCCATGCCACACCTAGACCTTGTAGCACAAGTTCTTTCAAATTGGTGGCATTGTCAGTCTCATATAAAGTTTTATAGATCAGTTTACCTTCGATCAGTTGATCTACCAATTTTCGCAAATAAGCGTGTTTACTATAAGCAAGCAAAGAAAAATTACTCTGAATTGTATGCTTAGGCGTATGGTCGGCCTCGGTAGCTGATACTGGAACAATCTCTGTTTCGGCAATCTTGATGCCACTTAAAATATCATCACCAACCCGATTAATATTAGATCGATCTGCATAACAAATCATAAAATCACAGGCGCCTTCTTTTAAAAGAGATAAGCCTTCACCACTATTCGTCGCGACAATTTCAATTTTTAAATCACGCATAAATGTTGGGAATTTTTTTAAAAAAGTAGTCAAAAAACCTGATGCTAATGAGTGGACAACACAGAAACGAATCGTTGATTCGGTTTCATTTTTGATATTTTTAATCAGCTTGGCTGTTTCTTCTACCTGCTTCTCAATATTTTTAGACATGACCAACATAATTCGCCCAATGTCGGTAAATTCAATATTATTTTTATTATTTCGAATAATAACTTCAGCACCAATCATCTCTTCTATTTGCTGAATTCTACGCGTAAAAGCAGATTGACTAATAAATCGTTTTTCGGCTGCTTTTGAAATAGAACGCTCTCGTTCAAGTGTCAAAAGGTCTTCTACCCAACGTACTTCTAAGTTCATTTTTGCATTCCCTTTTTATAGTTATGTCCTTAATTTGTCTGGTTGGGAAGCTGAATAAATAGCTGAATAGATGAATGAAAAATATAAAACATGGGAGTACCTGCAAAAATGCGATGGAAGGATGGCAAAGCCAAACGATAAAAGTAAGTATTTAATAATTCTGACATAGAAAAGAGTGTAAGAGAATAAAAGACTTTCATTTAGCGCAACAACTCATACAAATATAAAATTATTATTCTAAAAATTATTTTAAATCAAAAAGTAAGGTTGATATAAATCAAGTAAATAACCATTTAAGCTTTAATAAAAACTAAAAATACCCTCATCGTTTTATCAAGTCTTAATTTTTATAAAAAAAGTCCGCACCTTGGGGAAGAATACGGACTGTAAAACTAAAATTTTGCTAATTTGATTATTTCAGGATTTAAGCTTTCTGACCTAATCAACTAGTTCAAATCAGAAGATATATTTGCAGTATAGTTCAACTAAATAAACCTGACTATTCTACTAAAGTATCTACCTGAGATTGACCTGAAACAAATTTTTAATATTCACCAATTAGATAATATAGCTTTCTTGAAATTTCAACCATCATATTCGCTGTATATTGAGTAATTTCAAAAACTTGCTTTTTCTGCGGATTGAATACCATATTATCTTTTTCATCACTAAAAAAGATATAAGTGGTGTATTTATCCATGTGATGGATATGCTCTTTTAAGCTTATTTTTTCCCCAGAATTGGGATCATAGGCGATAAACTTCATTCTCATGAATTTTGTCTCTATACATACAGTCTTTTATCAAAATTTCAATAAAATTTAGATAAAACAATATTTTGATGGATAATATAAAATGGTTAAACTAAGAACTGATACTACTTGTAAGATAGGGGCACAATACTATTGGCCTTGTTTACAGAACTTTCGGCAGAAGCAATTGATTGCTCTGCGTCTTTAAGTAAACGGGAAGTTTTAGACTCACTTTTCTCTTCACCATGAAAAAGTACATAGTATGTAAAGCTACCCAAAATGATTAATGCGGCTGTGACTTTTAACATAAACTTAAAAACTAAGATTTTTTCGTATTATAGTGCCTTTTATGTGAAATGCATCACATTTTTATATAAATTTGTTAGATAAACTACATTTCTGGTTTAATTATCCTCATTAATTTAGTTGATATTTCACTTAAATTAACAAGTCTAAAATTTTGCATGCAGCTCTTTTTCAAATTACATCTTCATTTAGTTCATCATAGAACTTTTTATTTTTAATTTATCTAAAAAGTAAACTATTAATTTATAAAATAAAATTTAGATGTAATGTGTGAAGAAAAAAGTTTTTCTATTTTTAGGTTTAGAAAAGGAAAAAATTGATATGCAAAAAATGCATAATTAACTTGATAAATGCATTAGAAGTGAAGCATTTCGAAATCTAATATGAATTATCTACTCTACTAATTCGAAGTTTAATGATGAACGCTGAAATTACCACCCGTATTGAGAAGGATCTTATTGGTTATAGAGAAATCAATAATAATGATTATTACGGAGTTCAAACATTACGTGCTCTAGAAAACTTTAACTTAACACAAAGCAAAGTGAGTAATTTCCCTCATTTAATTAAAGCATTAGCAATGGTAAAACTTGCTTGTGCTGAAGCGAACTATAATCTTAAAAGCTTAGATCAAACTAAATTTGAAGCGATTGAATACAGCTGTAATCAACTTATTCGCGGTAATTTTCACGACCAGTTCCCGATTGATATGATGCAAGGCGGTGCTGGTACTTCAACCAATATGAATGCAAATGAAGTATTGGCGAATGTTGCTTTAGAATATATGGGACATTCTAAAGGTCAATATCAGTATCTACATCCAAATAACGACATTAACATGTCACAGTCAACAAATGACGTGTACCCTACTGCGATTCGCTTAGGTTTGTTATTGAGCTTAGATGAACTAAATCTTCCTTTTAATAACTTAATTTTAAGTTTCCGTAATAAATCTCAAGAGTTTGCTCACATCTTAAAAATGGGCCGTACTCAGTTACAAGATGCTGTGCCAATGACCTTAGGTCAAGAGTTTGGTGCTTTTGCAGTAACTCTACAAAAAGATCTGGAACAAATTAATACGCTTATTCCAAATGTTTTAGCTTATATGAACCTTGGTGGTACGGCGATTGGTACGGGAATTACCACTGAATATAGTTACCGTGAACTTGCGATTCAAGCGCTTGGAAAAATTTCTGGCAAGAAAATTAAGTCTGCTCCTGACTTAATCGAAGCAACTTCAGATATGGGTGACTTTGTTCTTTTATCTGGTTTATTAAAACGTACTGCTACTAAACTTTCAAAAATTGCCAATGACTTGCGTTTACTTTCAAGTGGCCCACGTACTGGTATCAATGAAATTAACCTAGAAGCACGTCAACCAGGTAGTTCAATCATGCCGGGTAAAGTAAACCCAGTCATTCCTGAAGCGATGAACCTTGCTTGCTTCCAAATTATTGCAAATGATTTGGCTGTAACTTTAGCTGCTGAAGCTGGTCAATTACAGTTAAATGCAATGGAACCACTTATTGCATTCAAACTATTTGAATCTATGGATTTGCTTGGTAACGCGATGGCAATGTTCCAAAGTAAATGTATTGATACGATTACGGCGAACCCTGAGCACTGTAAAGCTTTAGTTGAAAACTCAATTGGTATTGTGACTGCACTTAACCCATATTTGGGTTATGAAACTACAACTCGTATTGCTAAAACTGCAAACGAAACTGGACAAAGTGTATTGGCACTCGTTCAGAATGAAGGCTTATTATCAGCACAAGTGCTTGATGATATCTTGTCGATTAATAATATGGTTAAACCAAAAATGTCGGCTTAATTCCTGAAATAAAAAAGGAGCTTTTATAAGCTCCTTTTTTTATGTGTTCTATATTTTAAAAACTGAAAGTTGTAGAAAACTGAGCTGTACGTGGGTTACCTAAAAATAGGTAGTCATCACCCATAAATGCCCCTACATCACGCCAATATTTCTTATTAAATAAGTTATCAATATTGAATCTAAAAGTTGTGTCATGCCCAGAAAAATTTGTTTTATAGGCAGCACCAATATTAAAAACGCTATAGCCACCTACTTTTGCAGTTCCCTCTTTGTTTGCATATTTACTGCTACTGTATTGCATGCCACTCAATAATCTTAATCCTTCAACTGACGGAACTTTATAAGATAACTGTGCAGTTGCGCGGACTTTTGGTACATTTTGAGTTTGATGACCTTTGTAGCTGTCACTCTCAATATCAACAAGACGTGATTTCGTATAGGTAATGCCGGAGCTTACGTCAACTGTATCGGTTAGGGCACCAGTTAAACCTAACTCAATACCTTGATTGTGCTGTTCACCTTGCTCAACAAATTCTAATTCTCCTGCAGAATTTGTAGTCGTATATTGATTGTCTTGTTTTAAATCAAAAATAGCTGCTGTTACCAAGAAGTTGCGAATTTGTTGCTTAACACCAAGTTCATATTGTTCAGAATTTCTAGGTGATAGGACTTGATAAGCATTCGCTTCTGCATACCATGGAGCTTCGCCACCGTCCGATAAACCTTTGGCATATGAAGCATAAAAATTAGTCGTAGCAGTTGGACTATACATAAGCGCTAATTGCGGTAAAAACTTATTTAAATCTGTATCTCGGCTTTGCTGACCATCTGGATCATAAGCTTGTTCATCAAGGTGAATAAGTTTTCCACCGAGTTGAGTTGACCATTGATCGTTAAATTGAACTCGGTCAGATATGGTGAAAGCAGTCTGATCACTTTCTAAAGCTTTGTAACGATCACCAGGACTTTCTGATGATGGACTATAGTCAATCGTATCTTCATAGATATTTCCTGTTCCTACCGCTACATTCAGTGGTGTATGGTGCTTTAAGGTTTTATAAGTACGTTGTAATTCGAAAGCTACTTGATGCTGAATGTTGCCAGTATTGAATTGTCCATTTAATCCAGCTGCAAACTGGTTAGTAATACGCGTGTCATCTGGGCTGCGGAAATCGTAAATATCATAATTACCGTGTTTATCAAAAGTATTGCCTAAACCAGTAACTTCACAATTATCGTTATAACATCCCCATGGGAAAGCACTATTATCATCAATCACAACACGGCTTTGCGATGCACTTAAGCTGCCATTCCATTGATCGTTAAATGCATATTGATATTTTAAACTTGCATTTACACTGTTATTTACAACTGGTTTACTCCAAGACTGATACCCCAATAAACGGTCTTGATCTACATTTGTTGGTACTTCTTGCCCATCAAGCAGTTGATAACCCGGTACTGAGCGTTGGCTTTGATGCTGAGCTTCAATATCAAACATTAGTTTAGAGCGATCATTAATTTTCCAGTCTAAAGCTACTGAACCAAACTCACGTTTACCATTTGCATGATCAACATTAGGATGAATACTTTCATGCGCTAAATTGACTCGATAGCCAAAATTATCATTTAAAAAGCCACCTACATCCGTTGCCAGTGTATAACCACCTTCCGAATTTGCATCTATAGTAATATTTTTAATATTGGCAGGTCTTTTGGTTACATAGTTAACAACGCCGCCCGGAGTCGACATTCCACTTTGAATCGCAGAAATACCTTTTAAAATTTCAACTTGTTCTTTATTTTCTAAAGCAATATTTTGCTCACCACGTATGGTGTGACCGTTAATGAGATAACTTGAACCTAAATCGAGTGCAAAACCTCGTGCTACAAAGTTTGGATAATAGCCAATAGCAGCGTAGCCATCTCCCAATGATGAGTCATTTTTAATAACATCGGTTAGGGTTTTTGCGTGTTGATCTGCTATACGTTCAGAAGTAATGGTGGTAATAGATGCAGGAACTTTCTTTACATCGCTAGTTTGAAAACCAGATAAATTAACTTTCTTTGATGTGTATAGCGCATCATTATTTTGGGTGGCGTTCACAGTAATGGTTGGGAGCTGGGAAACCTCCGCTTCATTTGCATAGACCACAGATGTCATTAGTGCAATAGATGAAGCCAATGCTGTTTTAGAGCATGTAATGAAGTGAAGATTTAGCGTGTGTCTGTCCATTGAATAACTACCTGCCCATACCGTGCATAATATAAGTGTGCTAAAAATCGGAAGTATTCCATATTTTTAGCCACGCAAGAATACAGCTACAAATAGCCATAAACAACAAATTATATATTTTTTAGATTAAGTAAATTTTGTGTAATAAAGCATCATCATTATATAAATTTCATTTATTTTCTTTGAAATTGGGACTATAACTTTTTAAGTATTACCAAATAGTCAAAGTAAAACTAAGCTCAGAAATAGGTCTAGATCAAGGAGGGATACAATAGAGAAGATGGTTAATAAATTAAATTTTTGATTTTAAATAAAGATTATGGTGGCTTGATCAACTCACTAAATTAGGGAATTGTTCGATAATCGGTAAAAATATCTTTAAATCGAACAAAAGATCATAGAATCACTAGAATGGGAGTTTAAAATTATAAAAAATAAATGGAGAGGAATTCTAAGAAAGTACTCAGGATTGAGTGATATCTAAAGATTCATTCTATTTCCTGTTCAATACATCTGAAAATTTCTATTTTTTTCTGCTAACTGACGGAATATCTATGACATATACTAAGGAAGAAAAGAGCAGCAGAATACGAGGGATTGTAGGCGCAGCTTCAGGTAATTTGGTCGAATGGTTCGACTTTTATATCTATGCAGTATTTGCTGCTTATTTTACTCAGGCTCTGACTGCACCAGACATGGATAGTACGACCAAATCGATTTATGTTTGGGGTGTATTTGCAGCAAGCTTTTTTATGCGCCCTATTGGTAGCTGGATATTTGGGCGTATTGCAGACCGACACGGTCGAAAAAAATCAATGATTGTCTCAATTTGCTTAATGGCTTTAAGCTCTTTTCTATTTGCAGCCCTACCCACTTATGAACAAGTTGGCTTATTTGCCCCTTTCCTTTTACTAGTCGTACGCTTACTTCAAGGTCTATCGGTAGGTGGTGAATATGGTGCTGTAGCAACATATATGAGTGAATTAGGCTTAAAGGGTCAACGTGGTTTTTATTCCTCTTTCCAATATGTCACCCTTTCTGGTGGCCAGTTACTTGCCAGCCTACTTGGCGTAATATTATTAACGTTTTTAAGTGAACAACAATTACTTGATGGCGGGTGGCGTATTCCATTTGTTATTGGTGGTATTGCTGCCATTCTATCTTTACTGGCACGGAGTCGTTTAGAAGAAACGCTTTCTCATCAAGACAGTGAACGCAAAGAGTCTGGTAGCTTAAGAGAACTCTTTAAAAAGCATTGGAAAACTTTTTTATTGGTGGTCGGATACACTTCTGCTGGTTCATTAACGTTTTATGTAGAAACTGTTTATTCAAAAACCTATTTAACTAATTTAGGTATGGATGGAAAAACCGTTGGTTATATTATGACCTTCGCTCTATTTGTCTATATGTGTGCTCAACCAGTATTTGGTTCAATTTCAGACCGTATTGGGCGACGTTCTTCAATGCTGGCATTTAGCTTATTATCTGCGATTTTTATCTATCCAGTGATGGCGATCGGAATGCCTAACTATATAGATTCTCCAATCATTATTACCTTGCTACTCATTTTTATGATGATGATTTTGAGTTTCTATACATCTATTAGTGGCCTAGTAAAAGCTGAGATGTTCCCACCTCACGTACGTGCACTCGGGGTGGGATTTTCATATGCGGTAGGTAATGCCATTTTTGGTGGTTCTGCACCTTCGGTTGCTTTGCAATTCAAAGCTGCTGGAATTGAAAATACCTTCTTTATTTATGTCATTGTCATGCTCATTATCTGTTTCTTGTGTAGCCTTGCGCTTCCGAAAAAACCAGATTATTTAGAACATGATCATTAAAAAGTAAAAGATAGATATTCTTCTAGAGATTTTTTAGAAGAATATCTTTTTAAAATAATAAGAAAGTCATTTTTGTTCTGTATTCTATAACTGCATAGTACATCTAACTTATTTAATTGATTAAAAGTTACTAGTTTTTGATGTTCTTGGTCCTTATGAATCAATTTTTTGATGGGATAAAAATGGAAAACGAAAAATCCCCTTCACCTGAAAATATTATTCAAGTCAGCTTTTGGCAAGCTTTCTTATTTTGGCTCAAGCTGGGTTTTATTAGTTTTGGTGGGCCAGCTGGACAAATCGCTGTCATGCATCAAGAACTCGTTGAACAAAAGCGCTGGATATCTGAAAAAAGATTTTTGCATGCCCTCAACTACTGCATGTTGTTACCCGGTCCTGAAGCACAGCAATTAGCAACCTACATTGGTTGGCTTATGCACAGAACTGCTGGAGGATTAGTTGCAGGTATTCTATTTGTATTACCCTCCTTATTTATTTTAATTGGACTGTCTTGGGTTTACATAAAATTTGGAGATGTTCCGGTTATTGCGGGAATTTTTTATGGGATTAAACCTGCCGTTACCGCAATTGTATTTCATGCAACGTACCGAATAGGTAGCCGTTCGCTTAAAAATAAATTTTTATGGTTCGTCGCAATTTCGGCGTTTCTTGCCATTTTTGTCTTAAAGCTTCCTTTCCCTCTTATTGTTCTATCAGCTGGTATTGCTGGCTATTTAGGCAGTAAAAGGTACCCAGAACTATTTTCCTCAGTCGCTGGGCATAAAGCCAGTCAAAAGGATTATGGTCCGGCATTTATTGATGATGATACCCCGACACCAGAGCATGCTAAATTCCATTGGTTGCGGTTAGCTAAACTTATTTTTGTGGCAATCATTTTATGGTTATTGCCAATTTTAGCGTTAGGCGCATATTTTGGATGGCATCATTCTTATACTCAAATGGCATGGTTTTTTACTAAAGCTGCATTACTCACTTTTGGTGGGGCTTACGCAGTTTTACCTTATGTCTATCAAGGTGCTGTAAATCATTTTGGATGGCTTTCACCAACTCAAATGATTGATGGACTGGCACTTGGAGAAACGACACCTGGCCCCCTCATTATGGTGGTTGCCTTTGTTGGTTTTTTAGGTGGTGTCAATCATTCATTACTTGGCTCTGATTATCTATTTTTTGCTGGAACACTTGGTGCTGTCATTGTGACTTGGTTTACTTTCCTTTTTTCATTTGTATTTATTTTTGCTGGTGCGCCCATTATTGAATCTACACATAATGAAATTAAGTTTACGGCACCACTCACTGCAATTACCGCGGCTGTGGTCGGTGTCATTTTAAATTTAGCATTATTTTTTAGTTATCACGTGCTATGGCCACACGGTTTTTCTGGTCACTTTGATGTTATCGCAGCCTTAATTACCATTGCTGCATTTATTGCGTTATTCCGCTTTAACATTAACGTGCTGTATGTCATTTTTGCATCAGCACTGATTGGTTTAGGTGTTTATATTTTATAAAAATTAGTCATGAGCCCTTTAACGTAACTGTGAAGGACTCATACCATAAAACTGTTTAAAGCGATGGCTTAAATGGCTCGCTGAGCTAAAACCACACACCAGCGCGATATCTTGTAAAGAAAGCTGAGATGACTGAATTAAACCTTTTGCCTTAGTTAAGCGTCTTTGCATGACATATTGGTGAGGTGCCATATTCATGGACTGTTTAAACATATGAGCAAAATGATATTCGCTTAAATTCACAACATTTGCTAAATCAGACAGAGTGAGTGCTTGGTCTAAATGCCCTTCAATCCAGTCTTGAATATATTTTAGTTTATGAGGTGCCAATCCACCTTTAATGACAGGCTGCTGCCACTTAACGTTGCTATATCTCCGAATTAAATGATTGAGCAATAAGCTGGCAGTGGTACTCATTTGTAAATGGTTTGCTGAATCATTCCAGTCACAATCTAGTAGGAAAAATTGATATAGCGCACGAATCTTTTCGTCATCATTAAAAACAACTTCATTCAGTTCAATTTGATTCGGTTCTTTGTCCCATATTTTTTCAGCAACATCACGCAAATGTTGATCGGTATAATACAAGTGAACGAATTTAAGCCCACCTCGAATATCCCAGGTCGATTCCTGATGTTCAGGCAATAAGCAAAAACGACCCGGCCCACCGCCATTTTTCCAGCCCGCAGGGGTTTTTTGATAGCTTTCATAGCCATCTTGAATATAAAGACTTAAAGTGTGGTGATCGCTACAGACGCTTACACGATCTTGCTGATTAGACCAAAATGCAAGTTGCATATTTTCATCAAGCACCACCGTTTCGTGAAGCTTGGCTTTAGATTGCTGTAGCTGTTCTAAAGTTTGATAGGCCATGCAAAATTAAAATGAATCTCATTGAGCTTAAGTTAACCATATTCAGCAAAATTGAGCTAGTTTAGTTCTATAAAAAACGCAAGATCTTGCATGTAGAACACAAGAATATATACGTGAAAAATTAAGCATTCCTAGATACTTAAGTTTAGTAATCGAGGATGAACTTATGAATATTTTACTCTATGTTGCGGTGGTGTTGATTTGGGGGACAACATGGATTGGAATTGCCGTTCAGAGCCATTATGCAACACCCGTCGTCGCAATTTTATGGCGTTTTGCTATTTCAGCCTTATTACTTTGGGTTGTTTTACTATTTTCAGGAAAATTACAGCGAATTGCTTTAAAAGATCACTTGTTTTGTATGCTGCAAGGTCTATGTGTTTTCGGCCTAAACTTTATTTGTTTTTATACCGCAGTTAAATATGTAAACAGCGGTTTAGAGTCCGTTATTTTTTCGATGGCTGTTTTCTTTAATGCCATTAATGCGCTTATCTTTTTTAAGCAAAAACCTTCACCAAATTTTGCTCCAGCTGCACTTTTAGGCCTAGGTGGTATTGTTTTACTCTTTTGGCATGATCTCATAAATAGCCAATTTAATGCACAGTTATTAATGGGTATTGGATTATGTGCAATAGGCACTTACGGTTTTTCTTTAGGGAATATGATCAGTGTTAGACATCAAAAACGTGGTCTAAATATCTTTTCAACAAATTGTTATGCCATGACTTATGGGTCGTTAGTGATGTTAAGTTTAGCTTTATTTACTGGCCAAGATTTAATGCCTCCAATGAATTTTCCATTTTTAAGTTCGGTACTTTACTTGGCTGTATTTGGCACAGTTATTGGGTTCTCTGCTTATTTTTCTCTGGTTGGGAGAATTGGTGCTTCAAAAGCAGCATATAGCACGTTGCTCTTCCCTTTAGTGGCTCTAACTGTTTCTACCTTCTTTGAAGGATATGAGTGGACCTTAAATGCATTATTTGGAATTTTATTAATCTTACTTGGCAACTACCTAATGTTTAGTAAGTTTGAAATTGGAAAAAAGTTATTTAATAGTCAAAAAAATTGTGAGAAGCAGGCTTAAAAGCCTGCTTTTTTATAAATCATAATTAATTTTAGCAGCTCATTTTTAGCATCAACTCGAAATCTTTTAAAGCCGCGGCTGCTGTAGCTAAGGGCGCAGATGCTCCTCCACTTACAACAAGCTCACCCATTTCTTGAGTTAACACTCGAATGCATTTATTAGAACCTTGCAGATGAGCAAAAGGATGATGTGTTGGAACTAGCCTTAACTCAACACCTGTTTGAACTTGCTGATTTTTATTATGAATAAAACCCACCAAACGAGGAATTAGATTTTCTTTTTTCCAATCACGAATATGATCGGCAGTAACATGACTGATTCCTTGTCTTGGAATATCTTGAATTTTTACATCAGCTCCCAAAACAGTATTTGCCAATATCGTAATTTTGGCAGCAGTATCCCATCCATCTACATCGAAAGAACTATCAGGTTCCGCAATACCTTTTGCTTGAGCTTTTCCAAGAGATTCAGCAAATGCGCATTCATGTTGCAACATATCATTTAAAATAAAATTTGTGGTGCCCGTAAAAACACCTTCTATCTCTAAAATCTGACAACCTGCTAAGTTATATTCAAACAAATCAACAGTCGGTAAAGCTGCAGCCGTCGCTCCACTAAAAAATAATTTTTTATTGTGCTGATGTGCCAAGTTAATTAATTTTTTACCATCTACGACTAGAGCACCTTTAGATACTGCAATCGCATTCATGTTATGTGTTAAAGCATAATTTAAATAAAATAGGCCTTTTCCACCGGTAACATAATCACTGGGGCCAGTTTCAATAATGACATCTGCTTGAATCTGTTCTAAAAACTTTTGCTCCGTTAGGCCTGCTTGATACTGTGTTTTATCTAGCAACTTGGCAGCTTGCAAACCTTCTTGATCAATTAAGCCTGATGATGAGTTGCAGACACCCACTAAACGGGCATCAATTTGATATTTTTGTTGATAGTATGCCGATCGATTTAAAAGAAGCTCTGCAATTTGTTGCCCAATCCGTCCAAAACCACAAATTGCCACGTTAACTCGCTTCATTTCGCTTTCTCAAAAATTTAAATGGTTTAAATCAATTTTCCCAAGATAATTTTAACATCTCATCTTTAGAAAATTGCTAACTATAGAGATAGTTAAAATACTATATTACTTAGATACTTGTTAGATTAACTATCTTAATGACCATATAAATTGCGACAGCAAAAACCATTAAAGCAAAGACTTTTTGCACAATTGCAGACGGAATAAAACGGATAGCTCGGCGTCCTAACAACATACCGAATGCACATGCAAGTGCGAACGCACTGGTAATACCTACTGGATAATGAAAACCCTCTGCAATATGCATCACAATGCTTATCCCACTAATGAGGAAAATAATCATAAGTGAGGTTGCAACAATGCTATGCATATCCAAATTTGTGACTTTTCTAAGCGCTGGCACAATTACAAAGCCGCCACCAACACCTAGCATACCAGTTAAAAGCCCCGCGATAATTCCAATGCTGGCAAGAACGCTTCCCGTTTTTAAATTCCAGATAAAGCGTCCTGTACTTGGGTTGACCTGACACGGCGGGTTGTGGAAATCCGAAACTCGGTTACTGATGAGTCGATAGCCCACTGTAAACATGACCAAGCTAAACATTAACATGAGCCAGACAGGTGAAATCGCATTGGCTATTAAAATACCGATATGTGCCATAGGGGCACCAATTAAGGCAATCCAAATAGCAGCACGATAACGAACTATCTTTTTAAATAAGCCTTCAATAGTTCCAATGAGTGTAGAGAGTGCGACAGCGAGCAAACCAATAGGCGCTGCTTGAGCCACTGTCCAGCCTTGACTGGTCATAAGTGCGGGTACGGCAAGAATACCGCCACCCGCCCCAGTTAGACCAAGTAAAAAGCCAATCACGATGCCTTCAACGACAAGTAGTAACATATCAAAAGCCTAAAGTTGCATATATTTCATTTGCTGTGAACTGCCATTTGATGAGTGAGCAAATTCTCATCTTCTTGCGAAGCTTTAGCCGCTTCTCAGGACAAAGCGTTGCTTTATTTATCCTCGCTCAGGTTTGACCATCCATTCACGGCCCTTGAGCATGCCTTGCCAGTAAATAGGCGGTAAAATCTGTTCTTTAAGCAGCCAAGCCAAACGAGATGGTTTTTGCCCATCAATCACCCATTTTGGAAAACTTGGAAGAAGCTTACCGCCGTAACCAAACTCAGCCAGAACAATTTTTCCACGCTCTACAGTAAGTGGGCATGATCCATAGCCGTTGTATTCACAGAAGTTCTGCTCGCCTTTGAGCTGCGTTATCACATTCACAGCGACGATCGGAGCTTGTGCGCGTGCAGCAGCAGCCGTTTTGGCATTAGGCGCATTCATCACGTCGCCTAAAGCGAAAATATTGGCATGCTGTGTGTGTTGTAAGGTTTGAGGATTCACACTCACCCAGCCTGCTTCATCAGTGAGTGTACTAGCACGAATAAAGTCTGGTGCCTGTTGCGGTGGAACAACATGCAACATATCAAAATCAGTTTCGACCAATGCTGCATTTTCATCGTTCACTACCTTAAACCATGCTTTTTTTGCAGGTCCATCTACTTTGACAAGTTGATGGTTAAAGTGCAGTTCAGAGCCATATTTTTCGACATATTGCATTAGTGCAGGTACATATTCCTTCACACCAAATAAAACACCGCCGGTGTTATAAAAATGGATAGAGATATCTTTGAGTTTGCCTTGCTTTAACCAATAGTCGGCTGAAAGGTACATCGCTTTTTGAGGAGCACCGGCACATTTAATCGGCATAGGCGGTTGGGTAAAAATTACCTTACCACCGTTTAGCTGTTGCACAAGTTCCCATGTATACGGTGCTAAATCATAACGATAGTTAGACGTCACCCCATTTTTACCTAAGGTTTCGGCTAAACCATCAATTCCATGCCAGTTGAGTTTTAAACCAGGACAGACGACCAAAGCTTTATATTGAATCGGTTGGCATCCTTCCAAAATAACCTGATTGTGCTCAGGATCAAATCCAGCAACTGCGGCTTTCATCCATTTCACTTTTGAAGGAATCACGCTTGCCATAGAGCGTGCGGTTACTTGTGGTTTAAAAATACCAGCCCCTACCATGGTCCAACCGGGTTGATAATAATGAGTATCGGCTGGATCAATAATGACAATATCTAAATGAGGTTCACGAGACAGTAAGCTCGATGCTACAGAAATTCCAGCTGCCCCAGCACCAACAATCACAACGCTATAACAAGGAATTGTGGCTGGTTCATGATCACGTTTTAAAATACGTGGAACCAGGCCTTTTAAGTTAAAACCAAGTTTGTTACCTGATTCCACTAACAAAGCCACATCTTTTGAGTCTACTTCGGTCAAAGCCCATAAACTGATTGCACGCATACCAGAACGGCAATACGCTAAAACAGGTTTTTGGGCATTCTGATAAAGCTGTTTAAATTCGGCAACTTGCTCATCGGTAATTTTGCCACTGCTAACAGGCTGATAAATTACCTTTAGGCCATGTCGCAGAGCTGCTTCTTCAATTTCAATTATATTGGGTTGATCTGCACCTTCTCCATCTGGACGATTACATATCAGAGTTTTTATGCCCTGATCTACAATTTTCGCAATATCGTCGGCAGTAATCTGGCCAGCAACATAAAAATCTTGGTTAACTCGTTTAAGTTCCATATTGCCACCTTCTTATGATTGTGAAGTTGAGCCACAGGCCTGATTAGCAGGTAGTGCTTTATCGATTTGTTTTGGATATGGCAGATTTAAATTATTCATCAATTGAATAAAATCTTCGCGCGAGCGATTCTGGCCCAGACGTGAGTTATTTAAACGTTCATAACCAATGGTTGAAGACAGACGACCTTTATAGTCATGTCCTGGATATACAATAGTATCGTCAGGCAGACTGAAAAGTTGTTTATGAATACTGTCATAAAGTGTGCCTGCATTACCTTGCTGAAAGTCAGTTCGACCGCAGCCATCAATTAACAATGCATCGCCGGTAAAAACAATGTTTCCAACTAAATAACTCGTACAAGCATTGGTATGACCTGGTGTATAACGCGCTTCAATACTGAGAATGCCAACTTTAAGCATGCAACCATCTGTAATTAAAATATCTCCGCAACTTACATCTGAGTTTCTATGTAAAACCGATTTGCAATGGAAACGTTCACGAAGCAAATTCGCAGCAGTGATATGGTCTGCATGAACATGAGTATCTAAGGTATAGATGAGCGTAAATTGATGCTGCTCTAATTCATTTTTATAAATCTCTATATCTGATGCGACTGGGTCAATTAAAACAGCCTCTCGTGTTTCTTCACACCCAAGCATATATGTATAAGTCGAACTTTCCTGCTCAAAAAACTGCTTAAAGAACATGATTTATACCCCAATAATTTATTTCTTTCCTATATTTTGCAAATAAGATGCCAATTATTTAAAATTAAATAATAAATATAAAAATCAGTTGTTTAATTAAAAATTTAAAATTGAGATGAGAATATAAACTTTGCTTGATGTTTCTATGCAACTCAAGTATGTTTCAATGAAACGATATTGAAACATATGAAATGGCAAAGCTAAATTTTAAGTCAGAACAAGATTTTTTTATTTTATTTGAGCAATTAAAAGCTTTATTCCCAAATGCGAGTCTATTTTTAGCAGATACAACGACTCAAGCAATTCACTATAAATTTAATACAGATGACATTTCTGTTGAGAGCATGGCAGCGCTTACTCAAGATCATCACAATCGATATCTCGAAATCAATACTCCTAAATTGAGAAAGCGATTTATCTATCAGGAAAATGATATTTACATCGCAGAGCATCGCATTATCGGGAAGCTACATATTTTACAGCCCGTTAGCATAGAGAATGACCTCGCTGAAACAGAGCTAACAGACCAATTGCAAGACTTGGCTAAAGTTTTCAATAGTTGCTCACCAGAAATGGCCCGTATGTTTTCAATTATTCAAAGGGTGGCAATTACTGAGTTTCCTGTGCTCGTCCGCGGCGAATCTGGTAGCGGTAAAGAACTTGTGGCAAAAGCAATTCATGATTATAGCCAACGTAAAAATAAGATTTTTGTAGCGATTAACTGTGCAGCTTTAAATTCTAATATTTTAGAAAGTGAACTCTTTGGGCATGTGAAAGGTGCTTTTACTGGAGCAATTCGTGACCATAAAGGTGTGTTTGAACGTGCCGCTGGTGGAACGCTGTTTTTAGATGAAATTGCCGAGATTCCTTTAGAGCTTCAAGCTAAATTATTACGGGTTTTAGAAACAGGTGAATTTACTCCTGTCGGTGGTGAAAAACCGATTCAAGCCAATGTCCGAATTATTACAGCAACACATAAAGCTTTACGCGAAGAAGCTAAGGCTGGACGTTTCCGTCACGATCTACTCTATCGTTTACGCGTAATTCCAATTTTTATACCACCACTCAGAGAGCGAAAAATCGATATTCCACTGATTGTCGATCAGATTTTAAAAGAAAGCTCCACTCAACTCGACACAATGCCTCGTCATGTCAATCAAAAAGCCATGCAAGTTTTATTGAATTATGACTGGCCGGGAAATGTTCGTGAGCTTAAAAACACCCTACTTTACGCCTTAACCATGGCAAATGGTAAGGATGAAATTGAAGTTGAAGACTTACCAAATGAACTATTAGATGCAGACGAATACGTTAAATTACCCGAGACAAATACAGAGCTGAGTCCAGAAAATGTGCAAGCTGCTTTAGAAAAATATAACCATAACTTAAATATGGTCGCGAATATTTTTGGAATTAGCCGCACTACTCTTTGGCGATACAGACAAAAGCACAAGCTTTAGCTAGGTATTTAACTCATCTAAGGCGTATCATATTGCAGTTGGTTAGGTCCGTTAGTTCAAAGGCTTTCTATGATTGTTCGCGATAAAAGCAGCGTTTTTAAACTCTTATTTGCATGGAAAGGAACTGTTCTACCCAAGGTTTTGCCAGCATTAAGTTTTGTTGTACTTATCTCAGCATGTGTGGTCTGGCTCTCTTATTATCATTGGATTCAAATTCCTACTGTACCCGCGATTGGATTTACTATCTTTGGTGTGATTCTTTCCATTTGTACGGGTTTTCGAAATAATGCCTGTTATGATCGATGGTGGGAAGGTCGCAAACTTTGGGGTGCTTTAATTGCCAATGCCAGACATATTGTTAGAGACAGCCATGTTTTATCCAATGAACAACGTGAACATTTAATTCATCAGGTCTTAATTTTTAGCAATTTATTGCGTGATCGCTTACGCCAACAAACCGCCGAACCAACCAAATTTCTTGAACATGCGTATTTAAATAACTCTTCACTTGATTATTTAAATGAGCATATTAATGCACCACAATTTGTACTCGAAAATATTCAAAAAGATTTAGTCAAATCTCTAAAAGACGGCGAAATTAGTGACATTATCTATAGCACTCTGACGCGTCATATTGTTGAGCTAGGCAATATTCAAGCGGGTTGTGACCGTATTGCCGGTACACCTTTACCCTACTCATATTCAGTACTTTTACATCGCGCTGTTTATTGTTTCTGTTTTATTTTACCGTTTAGCCTTGAAGCAGCTTTAGGTATTTGGACACCGCTTATTGTTGGCTTAATCGCTTATATGTTTTTAGGGCTAGATGCTTTAAGTGCTCAAATTGAAGAACCTTTTGGTTTACAAGAAAATGATTTACCGCTCGATTCAATTGTTCGCTTAATTGAGCGAGAGTCTCTAAGCTCTTTAGGGCAGCCATTACCACCCATTATTGAAGCCCAAGACAACAATTTACTTTAATAAAAAAGAGCGAATCATCGCTCTTTTTTATAGGCTTAAGTGTCTATTTATGGATGTACAATAATCTTAACGGCTGATTCATTGTTATGAATTAAGGTTTCAAAACCTTGTGAAATCAAATCATCAAGTTGAATACGCTGGGTAATAAAAGGTTCCAGATTTATTTTACCTTCTTCGACCAGTTTAATAGTCTCCTGATGGTCATTTACATAGGCAATTGTGCCTCGTACATCAAGCTCTTTCATTACCACACTATGCACATTAATTGATGCTGGATGGCTCCAAATCGAAACGATAACTATGACGCCTGTTGGTTTCACTGCCGCAACCAAAGTATCTAATACCTTGTTAACGCTACTACATTCAAACGCGACATCGACACCCTCTCCATTAGTAATTTTCATGACCTCAGAAACAACATCAACTTCTGAAGGGTCTAAAATATAATCTGCAACTCCCGACTCTTTGGCTTTTTCTTTACGTTTGGCACTTAGTTCGGTAATGATGACCTTAAGACCTTTCGCTTTTAAAATTGCTGAAAGCAGCAAACCAATTGGGCCCGCACCACCTACCAGTGCAATATCACCAACCTTTGCACCACTACGTACGAAAGCATGATGACCCACTGATAACGGTTCAATTAAGGCCGCCTGATCGAGTGGGATTTTATTGGAAATTGGATGCACCCAACGGCGTTTAACCGCAATTTTCTCCGATAAACCACCGCCACGACCTCCTAAACCAATAAAGTTCATATTTTTGGAAAGATGGTAATTATCTCCCGGTCCAGTCGGTACATCATCGGCCACAATATAAGGCTCTACGACTACATGCTGGCCAATTTCAATATCATCAACACCTTCACCTACGGCATAGACTACACCTGAAAATTCATGTCCCATGGTAATTGGCGCAGATTCACCTGAAATAGGATGCGGATGTCCACAAGGTGGAATAAAAATTGGCCCTTCCATAAATTCGTGCAAATCTGTACCACAGATTCCACACCAAGCTACCTTAATGCCTACAGTGCCGGGAGTGACTTCTGGTTCAGGGATATCTTCAATACGAATATCACCTCTGTCATAAAAACGCGCTGCTTTCATTATTATCTCCCTCAAATCAGGATGTTGTTTTAGCGATAGACAATTCCGCCGTCCGTTAAAATGGATTGACCCGTAATATAGTCTGAATCTTCACTTGCCAGAAAAGCAACTAATGCGGCTACATCGTCTGGTGTTTGGGCTCTACCTAAAGCAATGCCTTCCACATACTTTTTATAAGTTTCACCAATTGCAGCACCGGTAATTTCAGCAAAACGTTTATCGATTTCAACCCACATGTCCGTTCCGACAATTCCGGGGCAATATCCATTTACCGTAATACCGTGACTGGCATATTCTTTTGCCGCAGCTTGGGTAAGTGCTCGTACCGCAAATTTGGTTGCCGAGTAAATACCGAGTAAAGCAAACCCATCGTGGCCTGCAATTGAGCAAGCATTAATGATTTTACCTTTATGTTCGCGTTGTTTAAATTTTGCAGCAGCAGCCTGTATTCCCCACAGTACTCCACCAATATTAATATCAACAATTTTTTGAAATTCATCAGGTGTGATATCCGCAATCGCTTGAACTTGTGCAATTCCAGCGTTATTAATCATGACATCAAACCCACCAAGGGCCTGCTCAGCATGATTTATAGCAGCATACACCTGCTCGCGGTCACTTACATCAGCAATAAAAGTGCTCGCATTTACACATAAAGCCTGAATTTCCTGCTGCACATCGTTTAGTCGATCTTGTTTCATATCAACTAATGCAATATGTGCCCCTTCTTGCGCCAAGCGCAGGGCAATCCCACGGCCAATGCCTTGGGCTGCCCCAGTCACTAAAGCGACTTTATTTTGTAATCCCTTAACCATGTTCAACTCCTGTAAATGTAGAATTTCTACATATGAATCGCTCGTTGCATTGAAGCCAAAATAGATTCATGCATGGCTTCTGATAATGTTGGATGCGGGAAAATCACTTGAGCTAAACTTTCATCAGTTGCTTCTAGATATTTCGCAATGGCAAATCCTTGGATATGTTCGGTCACTTCATGACCCACCATATGTGCACCCAGCAGCTCGCCCGTTTCTGCATGTACCACCGTTTTAACGAAACCTGACGCATCTCCAATTGCTAAAGCTTTACCATTTGCAGTTAAAGAAAACTTACCAATACGTATAGGTAGATTCTTAGCTTTTGCTGCATTTTCCGTTAAACCAATACTTGCCACTTGTGGATGTGTAAAAATACAACCGGGTATCTGGCTACGGTCGAGTGAATGGACGTTTGCCACACCAGCGATTTTCTCGACACATATCATGGCTTCATGGCTTGCTTTATGAGCGAGACAAGGCGCTCCAGCAATATCACCAATGGCATAAAGCCCTGCTACGTTGGTTTTACAATAGTCATCAATTGCCACAAAACCTTGTGGGTTGAGTTCTACACCTAAACGTTCTAGTCCTAGCCCCGTGGTATTAGGCTGTACACCAATTGCCGAAAGCACGCGGTCAAAAACAAGCGTTTGAATATCATTTGTCGTTTCAACCACACAGTGAACTTGACCATTTTCAATTTGAATACTTTGAACGACAGCATCGGTTAAGACTTTCATACCTTTTTGTTCAAATTGTTTTCTGACAAATTGGGCAACTTCCGCATCTTCAGTTGGTAAAATCTGCTTGGCTAAATCAATTAATGTCACCTGACAACCCAAATCTTGATAAAGGCTAGCAAACTCACTACCAATTGCACCTGAACCTACAACCAGTAAACTTTTTGGTAACTGCACTGGAACAAGCGCTTCTTTATAGCTCCAGACATATGTTCCATCGACAGGAAGTTGAGGAACATGTCGGGCTTTAGCTCCAGTTGCCAAAATGATATGTGGTGCACTCAAAGCCTGCCTATTACCTTGAGCATCGGTCACTTCAATTTTTTCTTTCGCTGTAAGTTGAGCGCGACCACTAAAAACAGTGACCTGATTCTTTTTCAACAAGTAATCGATGCCTTGTACTAATTGAGCTGACACTTGTCGGCTATGTTGCACAAGCTTTTGAATATCAAAATCGAGTTGAGAAACTTGAAAACCAAACTGTCCAGCATGTTTAAACTGGGTTGCGAGCTCTGCCCCTGCAAGCAAAGCTTTGGTTGGAATACAGCCCCAATTTAGACAAATTCCGCCTAAATGTCGCTCTTCTACAATTGCGGTTTTTAACCCGAGCTGGGCTGCACGAATTGCAGCCACATACCCACCCGGTCCCGCGCCAATCACAATTAAATCAAATTGAGCTTCTGACATGCGGGTTCTCCTACACCAAAATTAAAGCAGGGTTTTCAACAAACTGCTTAAAGCTGGCCAAGAATTTCGCCCCAACTGCGCCATCAATGACTCGGTGATCGCATGACAACGTCGCTGTGACAATCTCACGAACCACTACATTGCCATTTTCAACAACAGCACGTGATTCAGAAGCACCTAATGCCATAATTGCACCTTGCGGTGGATTAATAATGGCATCAAACTGTTTAATGCCTAACATTCCTAAATTTGAAATGCTAAAGCTGCCTCCCTGAAACTCATCAGGTTGTAACTTGCCAGTCTTGGCACGCGTTGCCAAATCACGCATGTCATCGGAAATTTGTGCTAAAGACTTCTGATTTGCTGCTTTTACAATGGGTGTAATTAAACCGTTTGGAATCGCTACGGCCACCGAAATATCCGCTTGAGAGAACTGTAAAATTGATTGAGTCGCCTCATCAAATTGAACATTCACCTCAGGTACTTTAATCAGCGCGGCGGCAGCTGCTTTAATTAGCATGTCATTAATAGAAAGTTTCACTTGTGGAATAGTCTCATTAATCTGCTTACGTAGTTTTTGCAAAGCTTCTACGTTGAGATCGACCACCAAGCGGAAATGCGGTGCATTACGTTTTGCAGCCTGTAACCGTGAAGCAATCGCTTTACGCATCCCATTCATCGCCACAGTCGTAACCGTCGATTGTGGTTGAGCTGCACATTGCACAGGTTGTTCATTTACCGATGTTGGGTTATTACGATAGTAAACTGCCTCAACATCTTCTTTACAGACACGGCCACGAGTACCAGAAACACGGCAGTCATTTAAATTAATGCCCCATTGTTTTGCTAAACGACGTGCTACAGGCGTCGCTGAAACTCGGCTATCGTCGGCAGTAGATTTAACTACTTTAGCTTGAGTTTGCTGTTTAACGTCAGGCCACTGACCTCCAGCAGCCTGCACAGCTTTCTGGATGTCTTGAACACTAATACGTCCTTCACGGCCAGAACCTGTGACTTTCGCTAAGTTCACATTATGCTTTTCAGCAAGTTTTAACGCATGCGGTGTTGTAAACAACTCATCAGATGTTTGATAGCCTTGTAATGACTCGGGTACAGCATAGTCACCTTTAGTAGCCTTTGCAGGAACCGATGGACTTGTAGCCACAGTCTGTGGTTGTTCTGCTTTTTCAGCAACAGATGCAGATGTTTCTGCTTTACTCTGTTCCGAAGATGCTTCAGGGGCTTTAGCTGCTGAACTACCTAGTGATGCAATAAACGTTTCAATTTCTGCATCAGAATCTTCACTTTCAGCACATACCGCAATAAGCCCACCGACCGGTAAAGTCTCACCATCTTTTGCTAAAATTTTACGGAGCGTTCCTGCAAAAGGCGCTTCTAATACATTGACGATTTTTGTGGTTTCAATTTCACAAATTTCATCGCCTTTATTAAAGCTATCACCTTCTTTAATCAACCATTGGGCAATCGTGCCTTCTTCCATGGATAATCCCCATTTCGGGATCTCCAGCGTTTTAATTTCGCTCATCCTAAGCCTCCAATGTTTTTCGCACAGCTTGCTCAATACGCTCTACACTTGGAATCCATTCTTTTTCTAAAACTGGAGAGAATGGAACAGGCGTATGTGGTGGCGTTACGAGTTCAACAGGTGCTTTCAAATAGTGGAAACCTTTTTGTGCAACTAGTGCAGCAACATCATGCCCAAAGCCACAGCGTGCCGCTGATTCGTCCACAATAACCACACGTCCAGTCGATGCAACAGACTCTAAAATTCCTTCTTCATCCAGAGGTGAAATTGTACGAGGGTCTACCACTTCAACTGAAATGCCATCTTTTGCCAATTTATCCGCTACTTCATTGGCACGGTGTACCATCAACCCTAAAGCAATAATGGTCACATCTGTCCCTTCACGGGTGTAATTTGCTACACCAAATGGAATGGTATAGGCATCATCTGGAACTTCACCTTTAATGTCATAAAGCATTTTATGCTCACAGAACACCACAGGGTCGTCATCTCGAATAGCCTGAATTAATAGTCCTTTCACATCATATGGGCTAGATGGAACTACAACTTTTAAGCCTGGAACCGCAGCAAATACGTTATATGGTGACTGAGAATGCTGGGCTGCCGCAGAAAAACCTGCACCAATCATGCCACGTACAACCATTGGCGCTTTTGCTTTTCCGCCGAACATATAACGGAACTTAGCGGCTTGGTTATAGAGCATGTCATGACACACGCCATAGAAATCCATAAACATTAAGTCAGCAACAGGACGTAAACCTGTAGCCGCAGCACCAGCGGCCATACCAATAATCGCTGATTCGGTAATTGGGGTATCAATCACACGTTCTGAACCAAATTCCGTCCACAAACCTTTGGTTACACCGAGTACCCCGCCGAAGCCTTCAAGCTCGTTCTCTTCGGTATTTTTGCCACCATGGCCGCCGCGCACATCTTCGCCAACCACAAAAACAGTTGGGTCACGGCGCATTTCTGATTCAATGGCTTCTTTAATCGCATTACGAAAACTTTTATTTGGCATCTTTACTATTCCTTTAGTAAGAGACATAGACGTCGGTAAGGAGTTGTTCTGGTTGTGGGTATGCCGCAGCACGAGCTTTAGCAACAGCATCATCAACATTTGCTTTAGATGCTGCATCAATCTCGTCTAGTTTGGCTTCATCAATTTTGCCTTTGACTTTTTCTCGGAAAATTTTCAAAGGATCTTTATTTTCTTTGATGAATTCGACTTCTTCTTTAGAGCGAATGAGCCCTGGGTCACCTTCAAAGTGGCCATAAAAGCGGTTCGTAATGGTTTCAATCACACTTGGACCTTCACCACGGCGTGCACGATCAATAGCAGTTTGGGCCGCTTCATAAACTGCAAAGAAATCGGTACCATCCACTTTAACTGCTGGTAAACCAAAACCAGCTGCACGACCCGCAATATCCTTACTTCCTACCGCGTAATCATGGCCCGTTCCTTCACCAAAACCGTTATTTTCGAAAACAAAAATTACTGGAAGTTTAAGAACAACAGCCATGTTCATTGCTTCAAAGGTCAGGCCTTGGTTTGAACCGCCATCACCTGTAAAAGACAGTCCAACGCCACCAGTTTTTAAGGTTTTTGCTGTCAATGCTGCACCAATTGCTAAAGGAGGCCCACCGCCCACAATTCCGTTGGCACCGAGCATACCTTTATCCAAATCGGCAATATGCATAGAACCGCCTTTTCCACGGCACAGTCCGTCATCTTTACCGAAAATTTCCAGCATCATGGCGTGAATGTCACAACCTTTTGCAATACAGTGCCCATGTCCACGATGGGTTGAAGTGATATAGTCTTTGTCGGTTAGGTTTTCACAAATACCAACTGCAACAGCTTCTTCTCCACTGTATAGGTGAATAAAACCTGGAATATCACCATTTGTATTTTCTTCGTGAAGTCGATCCTCAAATTCACGAATATCACGCATGCGTTTATATGCTGCGAGTAATTGCTCTTCCGTTAATTGCATATCCTTTTCCTTTATTATCTTGATTTTAAAAGTTCAACCAAGTTTCAAGCGAAAATCTAATTCGCTATAAATACTTAAATCTAAAATCAAGAATTAATCTATTAGACTAAAAAGTTTTTATTTAAAATAAAATTAATTAATTTTTTAATTTCAAAAACTTAACCCATAAAAATAATTTAAAAAAATTTTTATAATTTTCATTGAGTTAAAAAACAAACCTTTAACCAACCTTTCTTATTTTATAATACTCGCCACACCCTGTGTATTTAATTAATTGCGACTTATTAATATGGTTTAAATAAGTTGTTAAATTAAAAAAACAGGAGTTTAAATAATTTTTAAACAAAATGGAATTATTAATATGGATTTTAAAAGACAAGCAGAAACTGGTATTAAATTAAGAGGAGCAGATAAAGTCGCTCGCATTCCTATTAAAATTTTACCTACAGAAGAGTTACCCACTAAACCGGATTGGATTAGAGCAAAAATAACCGATTTTGAAGAAATCAAACGGATAAAAAATTTGCTGCGCCAACAAAAGTTGCATAGCGTTTGCGAAGAAGCAGCCTGTCCAAACTTACCCGAATGTTTTGGTGGCGGTACGGCTACATTTATGATTATGGGAGACATCTGTACTCGTCGCTGCCCTTTTTGTGATGTTGCTCATGGTCGCCCAAAACCTTTAGATGAAGATGAACCTAAACATTTGGCAGAAACGGTCGCAAACCTAAACTTAAAATATGTCGTGATTACCTCTGTTGACCGCGACGATCTACACGATGGCGGCGCTGCACATTTTGTAAAGTGCATTGAAGAAATCCGAAAACGTTGCCCAGAAACTTTGATTGAGATTTTGGTTCCAGATTTTCGCGGTCGTTTAGAGACAGCGCTTACAACTTTGAGTTTATCTCCACCAGATGTGTTTAATCATAATATTGAGACAGTTCCTCGTTTATATAAAGCGATGCGTCCGGGCTCAGACTATCAACACTCACTAGAGCTACTAAAACGCTTTAAAGCATATTGTCCCGATATCAAAACCAAGTCTGGTTTAATGGTTGGGTTAGGAGAAATTGAGGCAGAAGTACTTGCTCTACTTAATGACTTAAAAGATTATCAAGTAGATCTTGTCACGATTGGTCAATATCTTCAGCCTTCAAAATCACATGCACCTATTCATCGGTTTGTAAATTTACAAGAATTTGAACGATATACTCGACATGGTAAACGATTAGGTTTTAAAAATATTTGGAGTGCACCGATGGTTCGTTCTAGCTATTTTGCTGATCGACAATATTTTGGAGAAGCAGTACCAAAACCTTTCAGCCGACAAGATGTCTTATCGTAAGGATTAGACAATTAACAAAACTTATCCAATAGGATAATGGTCAAGACCTATAAATTTATTTAAGGTAAGCAGATAACGAGGAAATAGTCACAATAAAAAAGTTATAACTGTTGAGCGGCTACGGATACGCCATTTCAATGATAAAGGAATTTCGATATGGATATGTCAAAACAATTATCATCACCTTCTTTAGATACTACGCCGTCATTATTCCGGCCAGAAAAGTTATCTCATTCTCAACAATTAGGAAAAAAACCACCAGTTGACCTCGATGCGGCTCCATTATTTGATCTAACCGAAGAATGGGAACATTCATTGTTTGGTCGTTCGATTCACGAGTGTCATCGGAATTTAATGCATATTGCCGAAGATGCCGATATGGCAATTGGTGTGACCGACCCACATGGCACTCTACTTTGGACATGGAGTAGTACACCGATGCGCTCATCGGCAGAGCAAGTTCATTTTGTTGAAGGTGGTCAGTGGTCAACTCAGGCAGTGGGACAAAATGCAATTGGTCTAGCATTAAATACTCATTCAGCTAACTGCGTTTACTCACACGAAAACCAAATGAATAGTGTAAGAGACTGGGTCTGTTATGCAGCACCAATTACAGACACTCAGACTGGCCAGTTTTATGGAATTATGAATTTATCAACTAAATATCAAAAGCATAATTCTCTTGGTCTTTTAGCTGTTGAAAGATGTGCTGATATTGTGAAGCAAGCAATTCAGCTTCATCAGAAAAATATTTTATATATTAAAGCCTTCGGCACACCTAAAGTTCAATATAACCAACACAGCCTTACACTAACACAGCGTCAAATCGAGATTTTATGTATTCTGACACTTTGTCCAGAAGGGATTAATCTTGAAGAACTTCACTATGCGTTATATGGTGACCGGCCCGTAAGTACCACTACCTTAAAAGCAGAACTTTCTCAACTTAGAAACTTAATACCCAGGGTCATTGAGTCACGGCCTTATCGACTTAACTGTGAAATTCAATGTGATTTTTTAATGGCAGAACAAGCATTAAATCTAGGCTTCACATCAACTACTCTTACTCTTTATAGAGGGAGCTTTTTAGCTAAATCAGAAAGTCCATTTTTATGTGCATGGAGAGATTGCTTTGATGCTCGCTTGAGTCATGTGATTTACCAAATTGAAGATATTGATCAATTATTACGAGTAGTCAGTCGAGTTCCAGACCGCGTAGATGCTGTTGAACGTTTACTTGAATTATTACCTGAAGAAACACCTTATCGAACTAAACTTTTAAAATTGCTTGAATAAAATAAAAGGGAGAATATCCAAACGATATTCTCCCTTTTTTAAGTGAGATCAAGCAGAAGCCTGAAGCTGTACCTTATAGCAATCGTCTAGGGCTAATTCATAATACCGCAGCCCTTCTTCGGCAGCATGAAATGCTTTTTGCTGCCAATCAGGACGATCATTACATAAGCGCTTAATCAGTTCCATGGCTTCATAAGGATGAAGATCATCATAATGCGCATGCGCACGCAACCAAGCTAAAGAACGTTTATCAATCGTGACTTCAGGATGATTAGTATAGGTATGAATACCTTTATAAACCTGAATTGACCAATCTCCTGTTGCCCATTCAATTGCTAAATTTGTTGCAGCAAGACATTCTGCCAAATTTCCACGATAACTCATGTTCCATAAGAAATGGTTTACTGCATTCATCGCAGCTGGTGGCCGCACACTATCAAGTTGATCGACAGTTAAACCAAAACCTCCAGCCCAATCGCGATACCATTTTAAGTGTCGCTCTTCTACCTTAATATTTTGGATTAACCAATCTCGTGCTTCTGTAACGCCAGGTTCAGAAAACCCAGTTGCTTTGCCTAACGCCCCAGCCATATATGACGGGAAATGCGCGACTAATGGATAGAAATTAAGTAACGCATATCGGAAACTATCTAGGCTCAATCCCCCATTGGCCATTTCCGTAAAAAACGGATGTTTACTCACCCGTTCTTTTGCTGGTAACAGGTCATCCCAGAACCGTTGTGACCATTCATTATGCGGCGTAATTTCTAAATTCATTCCATATTGATTTAGAGCAGTCATTGCTAATTTTCCTATTTATATGACAGCAATCATCTGTATTTCACGCTACAAGTCTATCCGAAAACGATAAAGATACAATCGTTAATCGACCATTTGTAACTTTTTTCGATGGATTGCGATACTTTAGATAATTGTTACGCTAATCATTGAAATGTCGTGATTTTTATCACATTTAACTCAGATAAAAATCATTACTTTTTTAAAAAATCTGTATTATTATTTTAAATAAATCACACATTATATAATCAATATTTTTAGATGGAACTTTACTAAAAATAAGTCTCATTTTATGACAACTTCCAATATAGAGAGCATTAATTATGAAGTTGCAGGGTTCCAATATATTGGGACAGGAACAAATAGATTTATTAACCACACGAGGATTAAATTTCGTATGGTTTCCAAAGCAGCTTGAAACGATTTATCGTTTTCAATACCAAAACGGTGCTGCCTATGAGTTCCGCTATAGAGCGCCTATTATTTTAATATTATATATATTTTTAAGCTTTGGTATATATCAAGTATTGCCAACTGAACAAGTTTTACCCTGGTTTAGTTATTATTCTTGGGTGGGTGTAATTATTTTTCTTGCCTGGATTTTATCGTTTATTAAAAAATTAAATCAGTATTTTGATTATTATGTAGGAATTGGCTCAGCTTTAGCAGTCGCAATTACTTTTATTTTAATTAACGTTATAGAAAATGGCCAAGAGAACGTTCTTTTTCATGCGGCGATGATGTATGCGATTGTGATTATCTATGGTGCAGTAGGTATGCGTTTTTACACAGCCATATTTGCTGGATGGGTTGGAGGACTTGTTGGAATTTTGGTAAGTAACTACTTAAATGGGGTGATCGACTGGACTTTCTTGAACCGAACTTACACCTTCAGTAGTTTCTTGGGCATGACCCTTGCCTATGCAACTGACCGCCAACATCGAGAAAACTACTTACAAAACTGCATGATCGAGCTGAATCGCATTGAACTGATGCAGCAAGCACAGCAATTATCTTTGCTTTCCCAGCAAGATGCACTTACTGGTTTAGCCAATCGACGCTATCTAGATGAAACACTGGATAACGAATGGCGCCGTGCTTTACGACATGAAACACCCCTTACCATCATGATGGTCGATATCGACTATTTTAAAGCTTACAACGATACTTTAGGACATTTAAAGGGTGATGAATGCTTAAAAGAAATCGCTATTGCTATTTCCTCTATTGCTGCACGTAGTGGTGATTTAGTTGCTCGTTATGGTGGCGAAGAATTTTTATTGTTATTTCCAATGACAAATTCACAGCAAGCCTTGATCCAAGTTGAACGTTTAATGAATGCTATTGATAAAATTGCAATTAAGCACCCATGTAGTGACGTGTCACCACAAGTCACTATTAGTGTTGGAGTGGCAACCACGATTCCACGCCTAAACGATTCAATTTCTGCTTTCGTAGCACGCGCTGACCATGCTTTGTATAAGGCAAAAACGAATGGGCGTAATCAATATAAGATTGCTGTAAACGAAGAACAAATTGTAGATTTAACTTAAAAAGTCTGACTTCCATTTGAAATGACTCAATATAAATAATTAGCTTTTCCATCCGTGGCAAAGCTAAAAAATAATTTAGAATCAGTACATACGAAAACCTCTTTTATTTAAGTTTTAAACCATCCGTTAAAAATAGCTTATATAAACTTAATAAATTTAGCGACTTTCAATTAAACAACTTTTATATTAGATAATAAAAATTATAGGCTCCAATCCATATAATGTAGAAAAATTCCACTTCATTAGAACCCTCTCTTCAGTTTCTTCCAAAATTTAATTAAAAAATAAAAAAATGAATTTTGTTCTATTCTCTGCGGCACAGTAGAAATGGTTTCCGCCGAAAATGGTAAAATCGAAACAATATTTTCATGTATAGTTTCATAATTTGGATAAGCTTCTTTTTTTATTATTTCTATAATTTTTTGTATTTCATCAAGGGATAAATTCAAAAACCTCTTAATTTCTTGAGCTGTTTTTGACTCAATAGATAATAAAGCACAAACTCTAGTAACATTAACAATCTGCTCTGCATGAATATTTTTAAAGTTTGGATAACACACAAGTTTATAAAGAATCTTTGTCTCTAAATGATCTTTAGAAACGATATTCTCATTATTTGTTATACGTTCTTGATGACTAATTTTAAAATATTCATTCTTCTCAATATTTTGTAAAATATTGAGAAGCTCCTGATACCTTATAGGTCTCTTCAAACCATATTGGTAACCTTTTAAAAGTTCAGGATTATTACTTAATACGATCTTAATTTTTTTTGGAATAAGTATATTGGTGTAACCACTATCTAAATCAATAATATGTATGTCTGGATTGTCTTCGCTATATATCCAATTCCCTAAAAGATGAGATGACAAAGATAAGTCATGAATAACTTTTATCATTGCCTCTAAATTTTTAGGCAATAGCCTATCCTTTGACATACAGCCAATTCTATATGTGCATTGATTCATTGATATTTCCCCAATTTCAATGATGACTCTGAAAATTCTTTGCTTAAAGTAATAAAAATTTAAATATGTAGTAAGCTTATATAAAAGCAATTTGATTAAGTTAACTTTATTTGATAAATATAAAAATCTGGTGTAGTAAAAATCAACAATATTTAATTGCTGATTTTACAGATAAATATATTCAAAAATAAATCGCAGAATATTATATTTATATAAATATTATAAGACAAGACAATAATTTAAAATTTAATCAAACTTCGATGTAATAAAAAATTAAAACCCCATATTTAAATTAAATACAGGGTTTCATGTAATATAATCAAAAAATATGATTAAGGTTCAATTGGCGCAAATGGCGGAATAACATCTGCATTTTGAGCACGATGGCGTAGGAAGTGATCCATTAAAACAATAGCTAACATTGCTTCTGCAATCGGTGTTGCACGTACGCCTACGCATGGATCATGACGGCCTTTAGTCAACACATCGGTATCTTCACGATTTAAATTAATCGTTTTACCTGGGGTCGTAATGCTCGCTGTTGGTTTTAATGCAATAGCAACTCGAATGGATTGACCACTTGAGATACCACCCAAAATCCCACCAGCATGATTCGCTAAAAAGCCATTACTGGTCAATTCATCACGTGTTTCATGACCAAACTGTCCAGCAACTGCAAAACCATCACCAATTTCTACCCCTTTAACCGCATTAATACTCATCATCGCATGAGCAATATCAGCATCTAAACGGTCAAAAACAGGTTCACCCCAACCTACAGGAACTTTTTCAGCTAAAATTTCTAGCTTCGCGCCACAGCTTGTTCCCTGTTCACGTAAAGAAGTCACCAAAGCTTCAAAACGTGAAACAGCGTCTACATCACCACAGAAAAATGGATTATTCGGAACTTCATTCCAATCCAGTTTTTCGGCAACTTCATTGCCGATTTGAGTAACATGACCACGAATCAAGATGCCAAATTTTTCTGCCAAATATTTTTTAGCAATTGCACCCGCTGCAACACGCATAGCAGTTTCACGAGCACTAGAACGTCCGCCGCCACGATAGTCACGGAAACCGTATTTTTGCGTATATGTATAGTCGGCATGGCCAGGTCTAAAAGTTTGGGCAATATTGCCATAATCTTTTGATTTCTGATCAGTATTCTCAATCAATAAACCAATTGGTGTTCCTGTCGTTTTACCTTCAAAAACACCTGAAATGATTTTAACCTGATCTGGCTCTTTACGTTGAGTCGCAAATTTAGAAGTTCCCGGTTTACGACGGTCAAGATCTTTTTGCAAGTCTTCTTCAGTTAGCTCAAGGCCTGGTGGCACACCATCAACAATTGCCATTAAGCCAACGCCATGAGACTCACCACAAGTGGTTACACGAAAGAGTTGTCCAATACTATTCCCTGCCATATGCCCAACTCCTTATATTTGCTCTTCAAATAGTTTTCTATAACGGCGACATTGTTCAGCAGTCAAAGCAAAAATACCTGAACCACCTTTTTGGAAAGTGAGCCAGTTGAAATCAATCGTATTAAAGTTCTGACGCATCGACCATTCAGAATTACCTACTTCAATGACAATAAGACCATCTTCAGTTAAGTAATCTGCCGCTTGTGCAAGCATTTTACGAACTAAATCTAAACCATCTTGGCCTGCTGCCAATGCAAGTTCTGGTTCATGTAAAAATTCTTCTGGTAAGTCAGCCATATCTTCAGCATCAACGTACGGTGGATTACTTACAATCAAATCATACTGATTTTCAGCTGGAATCTTGGCAAACAAGTCAGATTCAAGTAATGCAACTTGATATTGCTTATTGTGGTGTTCAGTATTAATTGAAGCAACTTCTAAAGCTTCTTTAGAAATGTCAGTTGCATCTATTTCAGCGTCTGGATATGCATAAGCCAAAGCAACCGCAATACATCCAGAACCTGTACACATATCTAATATACGTTGTGGAGTTTTAGGTTTTGCATTTTCTGGCAAATTATTGAGAGCTTCACGCATTTGACCATTTTCATCTAAACAATATGGTGCAAAACGTTGTTCAATTAATTCTGCAATTGGTGAACGTGGAATGAGGACACGCTCATCTACATAAAATGGCTTATTAAAGAAATAAGCAAGATTTAATAAATAAGATGTTGGAATACGGTCATTGATACGGCGTTCCAATAAGCTTAAAAATTCTGCTTTTTCGCTTGGTAATAACTTCGCATCTAGAATTTCTGCGTCTGCTGACCATTCAAGAGATAAGGTTTGTAAAACTAATGCAGAGCTTTCTGCAAAATAATCTTCAGTACCTTGTCCTAAATGTGCATCATGTTGACGTAATGCTGATACCCCAAAACGAATAAAATCTCGAATTGTTGATAAATTTTCAGCTGCTTCCTGTAAATTTTCAGGGCTAATCGTCGGTCGCTCCACTTAGGCGTCTCCAAAGGCAAATTTTGCAAAGTGACTATTCTACTGAGTGAGGTACAGCAAAGCAACGCTTTGCCTTGTGAACAGGAGTTTTACATGCCGATCTCTAACAATCACACATTAAAATCAGAATACTTTGTTTTAATTAAGAAATAATGAACTTTTAACTAGAGATTGATTTAAATTTTTAAAATAAAAAAGCGGCCTTTAAATACTGACCGCTTTTCGAGTTTAGTCGGCTTAAAGCTTAAGCTTTTCGGCTACATAATCAGAGTCTTTATCTCCACGGCCCGATAGATTCACCACAATCATGGTTTCTTTCGGCAGTTTTGGCGCTTCACGAATTGCCCATGCAACAGCGTGTGAGCTTTCAAGTGCAGGAACAATGCCTTCAACACGAGAAAGTGTCATAAAAGCATCTAAACATTCTTGGTCAGTTGCAGTGCTATATTCAACACGCCCTAAATCTTTTAAAAAGCTGTGTTGTGGCCCAACACCCGGATAGTCTAGTCCTGAAGCAATAGAATGCACGGGTAAAGGTTCACCCGCCTCATTTTCAAGTACATAACACGCCATACCGTGAATTTGACTTGGCTTACCTAAAGTTAGCGTTGCCGAATGCATATTGGTTTCTAAACCATGTCCAGCTGGCTCAACCCCAACAAGTTTTACGTCTGAGTCATTTAAAAATGCAGTAAATGCACCTATTGCATTTGAACCACCACCTACACATGCCACAACATAATCGGGACTTTTTCCAAATCGCTGATGCGTTTGATCTTTAATTTCATGACCAATAATCGATTGAAAATCTCGAACCATTTTAGGAAATGGATGTGGACCCACAACAGAACCAATGGCATATATAAAGTTTTTTGGGTCTTTTAAATATTCTTCAAACGCACTATCTACAGCATCTTTTAATGTTGCTGTACCACGTGTAACTGCCACCAAATGAGCACCCAAAATTTTCATTTTGACCACATTTGGATGTTCTTTTTCAATATCTACTTGCCCCATGTGAATTTCACACGGAATTCCTACTAATGCACAAGCGGTTGCCAAAGCAACGCCATGCTGACCAGCACCTGTTTCAGCAATAACTTTCTTTTTGCCCATATATTTAGCAAGTAAAGCTTCACCTAAGCAGTGATTAATTTTGTGGGCGCCCGTGTGGTTCAAATCTTCACGTTTTAAGTAAATTTGTGCGCCACCTAAGTGTTCAGATAGACGCTTCGCATGAAATAAGGGACTTGGACGGCCTACATAATTCGTAAAAAGGTCTGATAGTTCATTTTGAAATTCAGCTGTATGACGAATTTCTTCATAGGCAACATTAATTTCATCCATTGCTTCTTTTAAATGTGGAGGAATGAATTGTCCGCCATATTCACCAAAAAATCCTTGTTCATTCGGCAAAGCAATACCGTTAATTTGATGTTGCATATCATTCCTCTTTTTTAAATTATTAAAGTTATTAAGCTTATCGAGAAAGGTAACGCGTTAAATCCTCAATGCCTTTTAGCGTCATTGGATACATATGATTTTCAAAAATCTCTTTAATCCAACCAATGGTTTGAGTGTAATGCCAATACCCTTCTGTTTCAGGGTTTAACCACGCTGTTTTATCAAAATGTTGACGTAGGCGACGTAACCAAACCTCGCCTGTTTCATCATTCATATATTCAACCGAGCCACCCACCGATTTCAACTCATACGGTGCCATACTGGCATCACCCACTACAATTACACGATAGTCGCGTCCATAGGTGTGAAACAAATCCCATGTGTTCATGCGGGTTGCTGTTCTGCGGTAGTTATCTTTCCAAACATAGTCATAGAGACAATTATGAAAATAGAAATATTCGAGTGTCTTAAACTCACTTTTAGCAGCACTAAACAGTTTTTCGCATTGAGCAATGTGAGCATCCATCGAACCGCCCACATCAAACAACATCAGCACTTTTATTCGGTTTCGACGCTCAGGTACCATTTGAACATCAAGAATACCTTGCTTGGCTGTTTCACGGATTGTACCGTCAACGTCTAATTCTTCAGCTGCACCTTGACGGGCAAATTTACGTAACCGACGTAAAGCAATTTGCATTTGGCGAGTACCAAGAACTTGGTCATCATCCAGATTTTGATATTTACGTTGTTCCCAGACTTTAACTGCCGAACGTTTACGCCCTGGTCCACCAATTCTGACGCCTTCTGGATGATCTCCAAAGGCTCCAAAAGGTGAAGTGCCTCCAGTACCCACCATGCGGTTACCACCCTGATGTTTTTTATGCTGTTCGCGTAACCGCTCTTCCAGCATTTTCATCAGTTCTTCTAAGGAACCTGCTTTTTGGAGTTCTGCTCGTTGTTCAGGGGTCAAATGCTTTTCTAGAAGTTCTAAATCAAACCAGTCTTTTGGTAACTTATGAATTTGCTTGAGTAACTCGTCCAGATCAAAGGTTTCAATGCCATCAAAGTAATCTTTCATGGCACGATCGAACTTGTCAAAAAAGCGCTCATCTTTAACTAAAATTGTTTTAGCAAGTTGATAAAACTCTTCTTGATCAGCAAAAACTAAGCCTTCGCTCACAGCACGGTTTAAGTCAATGAGTTCACGAGTTGTAACTGGAACACCGTATTTACGTAAGGTGTAAAATAACCGCACAAACATGGGTTATTCCCTCCTTTAACGTCGAGACATGAAAGCCAAACGTTCGAGGAGTTGTACATCCTGCTCGTTTTTGATCAGCGCTCCATATAAAGGTGGAATAGCTTTTGATGTATCTCGATTGCGTAATACATCTTCTGGCATATCGTCTGCCATGAGCAAGCTTAACCAATCAATTAACTCAGAGGTTGATGGTGGTTTCTTCAAATTAGGAATTTCACGTAGTTTAAAAAACACCTGTAAAGCTTCGTTCACCAATGTTGCAGAGATATTGGGGAAATGAACCGCAATGATTTCTCGCATGGTCGCTTCATCTGGAAACTCAATGTAGTGGAAGAAACAACGACGCAAGAAAGCATCGGGTAATTCTTTTTCATTATTCGAAGTAATAATTACAATTGGACGTTGTGTTGCGGTAATTGTTTCATTCGTTTCGTAAACATAAAAAGACATTTTATCGAGTTCATGCAGCAAGTCATTTGGAAACTCGATATCGGCTTTGTCAATTTCATCAATTAACAAAACACAACGCTCTTCACTCGTGAAAGCTTCCCACAGTTTACCGGGTTTAATATAGTTCTTAATATCGTAAACTCGATCATCACCTAACTGGCTGTCTCGTAAACGAGAAACCGCATCATATTCATACAACCCTTGCTGCGCTTTGGTTGTCGATTTGATATGCCAAGTGATCAGTTTTAAACCCAAACTTTGTGCTACTTGTTCAGCAAGCAAAGTTTTACCCGTGCCAGGTTCACCCTTAATTAGTAAAGGCTTTTGTAAAGCACGAGCTGCTTTTACAGCGAGCTTAAGACTATCAGTCGCGATATATTGATCTGTACCGGTAAAATGTTGGGTATCAGCAGACATGTAAAGACCTTATTTTTCTATTTCAATGGTTAGATGGAACGCATGCTTTTGTTTGTTGAATATTTTGACCAACAATAGCCAACAATCAAACCTAGACCAACTACAAACAGAATTAAAGATAAATTTGACCAAATTAGAGGGCTATCTTTAGTTAAAACACCAAAAAGGAGTCCAAAAATAGCAGGTGCTACAGATGCATTCGGTCCTTCAGACACTGTTGGGGTAACTAAAATAGCAAATACAATAAGCCAGCTAATTGCACCAAAAGTTGTAGGAAGGCGACGCATTAATCGCCACCAACACCATAAAGCAATAATAGCGCCTATTCCATAAGCTGTTAAAGCAATAACACCTTCAGGAACAACATCCAAAAAAGAGAATAATTGATTCATTATTCCAGTTTGATCTTCACGCACCACGTAAGCCCTCTGGTTCAACCGCATTCGGATTAATTAATCCTTCTGGCGGCATCTGAATAAAGAAACCTTTTGTTTGTAATGAGTCTAAAACATGTAAAACATTAACACGCGCCAATTTACGTGTTGGAGCTAATTCTAAATGCATGACAAACGTTGTACGACCAAACGCTTGTAAAACAGCTTCAGGAACATTTTCAAACGGATCAGCTTGTTCCGCATCGTCAGGATAGTTTGGACGAGCAATATACATGTACATTTCATCTTTTTTGCTCGATCTATAAATATCACAGTGCATTTCAAATCAACTCTTGAACTAAGGACAGCATACATGAAAAAAAACGACTCACACACGCAGGTTTGTTTACGCATCAGTCGTTTTTTTAATTCTTGAGAAATATTAACCTACAACATTGATTAAGGTCGATAATAACTTTGTTCCAGATAAAAGCTGGCTTTTACAATAAATTAATAAATATTTGATTTTAAACATTAAACATAATTTTTCACTTTAATAAAATAAAAACAATTTTTAGGAAAAAAGAAAAAATGTTCGTTACTGAGTACTTTTTGTGATCTATCCTTAATACATTCCCCCATTAATACTATGAAATTTATGATATTAAAGGGGGTTATTACATTTTCAAATTCACATTTAAGTAAAACTTCTAACCACTTAATACACATTGGGAGACATTACTTAACTGGTTTAAATTCTCAGCATGTTTAAATATTAAGTATCTTAATATAAATAGGGAGGATGAACCTATGCCTCGAGGTGATAAAACAGCCTACACAGCAAAGCAAAAACGTCAGGCTAAACATATTGTTGAGAGTGAAGTAGATAGAGGTCATTCTCAAGAAGAAGCTGAACGAATTGCATGGTCTACTGTCAATAAACAAGATGGTGGCGGGAAGAAAAAGTCTCACTAAAACAAACATTAAATACTTCTTTAGCTTGGGCTAAAGAAGTATTTTCATCAAAAATAAATTAATAGTGTTTAGAAAACTCGAGAGCTCTTTATATAGTCATCGCTTACTTGATTTAAGGCATTCAAAATAGCGCTATCATTTTGACTTAATAGAGCTTCATTTAAACTTTCCATGTAGTCTATAAGCTTAGACTTAGAGGTGTTGGCAAATTCAGAGGTTATGGCTTCATCTTCATATAAGATCACGTAGCTACGCGCAAAACCATAGATTAAATAGATGGCTGCTTTTTCTTTTGTATTTTGAGATTCTTTAAGAGACTGTTCACAAGCATTTTTTAAATCTTTAAATGCATCTGTACCAGTAGATTGATTTTTGAAAGATAAAAGTATTGTTTGGAAGTTCATATCCATATTCCACTCAAAAAGTAAAGCTATAGAAGAAGATGGAAGCTGTCAAATAATATCCTGATTAATATAAATTTAATTGTAAATAAATTTATATTTACTTTCTCTGGATTACGAAAAAACATGCAACAAAAAACCACCCTTGTTTTAAGGATGGTTTGGTTAAAACGCAGCAATAATTAGAAGCTTATTTCAATTGTGATCGTAGTACCAGAGTGCTCAATATCAGTTGAGACATTAAACCCTCTGTTTTTAAGCTCCTCTTCAACCAAAGTAAGATGATCAGGGCTTATAGCATCAACAGGAAAGCAGAAAGTTGCTTTTCTCTTTCCCTCCTTAGATTCTGACTCAGTACCAGTTAAAATTTTTTCCAATATGACATCTTGATTTATTTTAAAGTTTTTAGCATTTTGACGAGCTTGTTCAGCATTAAAGTTGTTAAGCATATTTATCTCTCTAATTATTAATTTATCTAAGTTTATAGCATAAAAAGGCTATATGAGTTTTAGTGTTGTGTAGTTAAAACCAATCAAAGATATAAGTTTATTGGTTGAATAAACTTTCTACCCATTCAATAAATTTTCTCGCATTTCTATTTTTAAAATCTTCCTTATTTGGAATGTAGTAACACAGCTCTGATTGAATGGGTTTAGTTTTAAACTCCTGTAAAAGGTTCGTCTTAACGAACCTATGGGTAAGTGTATCAGAACAAAATACTAATCCATTGGCAGATAAAGCCTCATGTATGCCAAAAATTTCCTGATCAAATTTCTTAATTATCAGCCTCTTTTGGTCCCATCCATTCACCTCAAGCCATGTCTCTAATGGTGGACTTGGTAATACTTTATTTTTCCATTCTGTGGTGAATAACGTTATTGGCTCACTCCTATCTTTGGACAGAGTAAGGTTAGATGCACCAAATACATTAAAAGACTCATATTTAAGGACATCTTTAGAAGGTACTAAAGATACATCACCATATCGAATAGGCAATGTATATAAGTGACTTTCTAAAGCTTCGCCTGTAGAGAATTCAACTGAGATATCGGGGTGCAATTGATAAAATTCATTTATACAAGGAATTAACAGCATTGCAGCGAGTGAAGACGTACTAGCCACTCTCACTACATTCCCATTTACTGTTATTTCATCTAATGCATCCTCAATTTTACGAAACCCTTCAGAAATTGCCCCAGCCAGCCTCTCTCCGATGGTTGTAAGCGTTATTTTTCTTACTTGTCGATGAAACAAGTCAACATTTAATCTGCTTTCTAGATTAGTAATATGATGTGAAATCGCAGTTGGTGTTAGCGAAAGTTCTTCAGCAGCCAATTTAAAACTACCCAATCTAGCGGCTGATTCAAATGCCTTAAGTGCTTGCAAAGAGACTTGCATGCTTTCTCCAAAGTTATATTTATAGGTGATCTAAACTCATCTATAAATGTAATTTTCTCGTTTGTCTACTTATCTTTTAAAACTCAAAATAAATTAAACCTTAACTTTTTGGAATTTATGATGAGTAAAATATTACATATAGATGCTAGTGTAAGAGCTGCAATTAACCCTAATCCAAACCATAATTCGATTTCTAAAAATATTGCCAGCCGATTGGTCAGCTCATGGAAAAAGCAACTGGCTATAGATGAATATATCTATCGTGATGTAGGAATGAATCCCCCACCATTTATTAATCAAGACTGGATTGATGCTGTATTCACACCTGAAAATAAAAGAACTCAAGCTCAATGTGATGTTTTATCTATATCAGATCAGTTAATAGTAGAAGTTTCGAGTTCAGATATTATTCTAATTTCTTCACCTATGTACAATTATGGTATGCCTGCTCAACTTAAAGCATGGTTTGACCAAATTATTAGGATTAATAAAACATTTGATTTTGATCTCGCTCGAGGAGACTTTCCTTTACAACCGCTTCTATCTGGAAAAATTTTAATCATTATCACCTCTAGTGGAGAGTTTGGTTTTGAGAAAGAAGGCATCCGCCATCACATGAATCATCTTGTACCTCACCTTCGCACGCTCAGCAAATATTTAGGCGTAAAGAAAATTTATGAAATTGCTTCTGAATATCAAGAGTTTGGAGATGCAAGACATCTAAAATCATTAGAAAATGCTTTTCAAAAAGTTGAGAAACTCGTAGCTGAACTTTCCGCTTCATATACTGAAAATTCGTAAAATATGAATCCTTAATATTTAAAATTTAATAATCTACTGACATTTCAACTGAGTTGTATGATTAAAAATAAAAAGCCAACCCAATTGGGTTGGCTTTTTTATTTCTGCACCGAAACAAACTTATAGTTATATATTATTTATATTGAAATTGTTTTTCTTACAACCAAGAATATACAGACCTGTATGTTTAATCAATTGAATTTTTCTCATTTAAGGAGTTAATTTAATTCATTATCAATTTTACAAATTAAAATGACTTCAACCCATCACTTTATTAGCTTTTTAATAAAGTTAATTATTTAATATAACTAATATAAACTTTTACTTTATTAACTATTAATATTGAATATCTATTATTTATAAATAAAAACTACTCAATTTAAATTATTCATTACTCTTCATTAAAAAAGCCCATCACAAAGATGAGCTTTTAAATTTTAACTATCACATCATTTTAAATGGATAGACTTTGTTTTTCTTCTTGAAATAACTGAATTAATGGTTGAGTTAATAGCTCGTAACGCCAACCCAAAAGATAATCAGGTAAATCTTGCTCATCCCCTTGAGAAAGAACATGTTGATGAATTGCATTTAGCCATTTCTTTCTAAGCAATACTTCTTTAGGAATAGAAGTTTCACTTATTGCATGGGCAAGTACCATATCCATTTTATGCAATGTTTCTTTAGATGTTACTTTAAAAGGTTTGGCTATTCTTGTTGGCCATTCACTTTCAATCGGTAAATCTTTAAGTAATTCTAAAATAGTTTTTCCATATTCACGAACTACATTTGGGCGAATATCTCTAACTTGCGAGAGTTGAAAACTATTACGTGGATTCTTTTCAACCATATCAATCATGGTTGAGTTTCTAAGAATAAAACTACGTGGCTGGTTCGTTGCTTTAACAATGTATTCGCGCCATTCACTTAAATTTTGCAGTTGCATCAATTGACGGCGCGAATGACGATAATTACCAACATCGGAATAGAGTAACTCTGTCGGCGTTTCACTGATAATTTCTTTAGTTAAACTACGACAATCTTCAAGAACAAAGTCATAAAGCCCTTTCTGCTTAAGCTGTTCTTGAATATGATGCGCTAACTTCATTATATATAGAACATCATTGGCTGCATAACAGAGTTGCTGAGGCGATAAAGGCCGAGCCAACCAATCAGATCTTGTTTGATCTTTTTCAATGTCAATGTCGAGGCAAAGCTTCAACGCGCCTTGGTAACTTACTTGCAGCCCATGGCCCAAGAAAGAAAGGCCTACTTGAGTATCAAACACATTAAGCAGATCTTCTTCATCAGCGTAATGGTAGATTAAATCGATGTCTTCCCCACATGCATGAAAAATATTCTGTTGAGCGAGAAATATTTTTTTCCAAAACTGACTTAGATCTAATGAAACACCATCCAACAGATAGACATCGCCATTTACATTAACTTGGCATACTCCAAGTTTAGGCCAGAGTGTGTCAACCTTAATAAATTCTGTATCAAGTCCATATATCGAACATTGATCCATTTTTTGAAGAACATCAACCAAATCGGTTTGCTGTTGGATAAACTGAAACATGCTTTCTCAAGTAAATGCAAAGAGTGCTTAGAACTCTGGTATATATAACATAGAAGTGGGAAATTACCACTTAAACCTTTATGAATACTCTATTTTTGAACAATTTTTCGAAAATAGATAATTTTTTGATCTTTTATTTATATTTTTAAAGTTAACTCCAAATATTCATTGTTTAAAATCTATAAGATCTTTTTCATTCTTATCGGCTTTCATATTTTATTTAAACTTTTTTAATTAAAGACAAAATAACATTCATCTTTTATAACTAAATTAATAAATCTAATTCAATTTTATATGACATCAATGAAACAAGCATCGAAATGCTTATTTCATTCTCATACGATTATGAACTGCCTGACTTAAGGTATGGCTATCTACATACTCAAGTTCACCACCTTGCGGTACACCTTGAGCAATACGTGTCATTTGTATAGGTAAGTGCTTAGTCGCCTCTACCAAATAATGAGCAGTCGCCTGTCCCTCTACAGTCGCATTTGTTGCCAAAATCACTTCTTCAATAGTGCCTTGGCTTAAACGCTGAATCAGATAAGGAATACCAATTTCTTCTGGACCAATACCATCTAAAGGTGAAAGATGCCCACCTAAAACATGATATTTACCACGGAAACTTCCGCTTTGCTCAATCGCCATTACATCTGCTGGTGATTCCACCACACACAATAGTTGATCTTCTCGCTCAGTTGAGGCGCAAATATCACAAATTTCATGTTCAGTTAAAGAATGGCAAATGCTGCACTCATGAATATAACTTGAAGCTTCATGTAAAGCATGCGCTAATGCAAACGCACCTTCTCGATTTTTCATCAAAAGATGTAATGCCATACGTTGAGCCGACTTCGGTCCAACGCTAGGCAATATACGTAAAGCTTGAACGAGTTGTTCAAATCTATCGCTAAACACAGAATTTCCTTAGAACATGCCCGCTAAGCCAGGTGGCAAGCCCATACCAGAATTCGCTTTTTGCATTTTTTCTTCAGAAATAACTTCAGCTTGACGTACAGCATCATTTATCGCTGCAGCAATCAAGTCTTCAATCATATCTGGTTCATCTTGAAGTAATTCAGGGTTAATTTCGATACGTTTTACAAGATAGCGACCATTCATGGTTACTTTAACCAAACCGCCACCAGCTTCTGCATGAACTTCAGTTTGAGCAAGCTCTTCTTTAGCCTTTTTTATATTTGTTTCCATATCTTTTTGCATGCGCTGCGCTTGCTGCATGAGCATATTGATATTCATAACTTTACTCCGTATCTCTATCAAATCTTTAAAGTATTATGCGTCATCTGGTAATACTTTATAAAAACTTAATCTCATTGAACCAACCTATGCGATTAAAATACATACAGATTAGTGCATTGAACTCAAATTAATCCGTAATTCTGACACAATAGGCTAATGTTTTCTATCAGTATCTCTCGCTCTATTTTACGTAGCGACATGCGTAACATGCTCATACTTAGGTACACTTCCTAAATACTTAGATGGCATACATTAAAATCTTATAAAAACTCATAGCCCTATTGAGATGCCTGTAGACCTTTATCAATTGTTTTATATTCACTTAAGGGAACTTTCTTAAAGGAGGTATTTGCTTCTTGAATAGATTTATCTGCTTCTTCAACAGACTTCTCTGCATTGTTAATCAATAAAGTTGTCTCATTTACAGGGTTCTGACTCGGCTTGGTCAGCAATTTGTATCCAACCACCCCGATTACCCCCACTACAACGACAATAGCAATAGGCTTAAGCATTTTAAAACTCACATTTCTTTTAATTAAATTTACAGTCTTTATACCTTGTACTCTTAGCTCTAATTTAAACAAAATGTAGTTTTTTTATTGTAATTCTGAAATTTGAGTAACATTTAAATATAAAAAAACCATCTCGATTAAAGAGATGGTTTCATGAAAAAAACAACCCAAAAGAATTATTTCAATAAGGATAATTAGATCAGATCAAGACCACGTGAGATATCACGAATAATGTCATTAATATCTTCTAAGCCTACAGATACACGGATTAATCCTTCCTGAATACCGGCCGCAGCTTTTGCATCAGCAGAAAGTTTGCCATGTGTAGTCGTTGCAGGATGGGTAATTGTTGACTTCACATCACCTAGGTTACCAGTAATTGAAATAAACTTAGTATTATCAATAACCTTCCAAGCGCCTTCACGGTCGCCTTTAACAACGAAAGAAACAATTCCACCAAAACCAGTTTGCTGTTTAGCGGCAAGTTCATGGCCTTCATGAGCTGGTAAACCAGCGTAGTAAACTTTTTCTACTTTTTCATGAGTTGATAACCATTCTGCAAGAATTTGAGCACTCTCACAGTGTGCCTTCATACGCAAACGTAAAGTCTCTAAACCTTTTAAGAAAACCCATGCATTAAATGGACTCATTGATGGTCCAAGCGTACGGACAACACCAAAAACTTCTTCTAATAACTTAGCATTACCGACTACAGCACCACCTAAGGCGCGTCCTTGCCCATCTAAATATTTAGTCGCAGAGTAAATGACAAGGTCTGCTCCAAACTTTAATGGTTGCTGTAAAACAGGCGTACAGAAGCTGTTATCAACTGCAAGTAATGCACCATTCGCATGAGCAATATCTGCAAGCGCTTGAATATCTGCGATCTCTGCTAGAGGGTTAGACGGTGACTCAACAAATAAAAGTTTAGTTTCTGGACGTACTGCGTTTTTCCAATCGTCCAAATCACATAAATCGACAAATGTAATATCTACGCCAAACTTAGCAATATATTTTTCAAACAAGGCAACAACTGAACCAAATACTGCTCTTGAGCAAATAACGTGATCACCCGCTTTGAGATAAGCCATAGTAACTGACAAAATCGCGCCCATTCCAGAGCTTGTCGCAACAGCACGTTCAGCACCATCTAAAGCTGCTAAGCGTTTTTCGAACATCGATACAGTCGGATTGGTAAAACGAGAATAGATATTTCCTTGAACTTGACCAGAAAATTTTGCTGCAGCTTCTTCTGCATTTTCATATACAAAAGATGATGTCAAAAAAATCGGTTCGCCATGCTCACCTTCAAAACTACGAGTATGTCCGGTACGAATGGCTAAAGTATCAAGTTGGTATTCTAAATCATCAGACTGGTTCATTAAATGTTCGCCTTTACTGGTCATGTACTAAAAAACTATCATCATTTTGAGTGTCTAAGGTATTTAAGGTCAAGGTAAACCTTAAAATTATCGCTTAGACTTTATTTAATTTTAGTAAATAGTTGGTAAAGCAAGATGAAACGCTTAAAGTCCCTTGTCTCAGAACAAAGCCAAATCAAGCACCTTTCTGCCCGACTATTTCATTCAAAAACATTAGTACTATCTCAAAGCACTCCCTTTGAGGTGATTGGCGAATTCAATCAAACGCGTATTCGTTATTACACAGCAACACAAAAAAAATTTAAAGAACCATTAGTGTTTGTTGCCCCACTCGCAATTAATATGGCGATTTACGATTTATATCCTTATCGTTCACTTATTAAATACTTTCAAAATGCAGGTTTTGATGTCTATTTGGTCGATTGGGGTAATTTAAAGTTTAAAGATAGACACCTTAACTTTTTATCATTTATTGAAGATTTCATTCCTAAAGCAATAGAACACGTTCGCGTACATTCAGGAAGTGAGCAAATTTCGCTCCATGGCTGGAGTATGGCAGGCATATTCGTTACTTTATATGCTGCTCTGAATCAACCCAACTACATTAAAAATTTAATTGTTCTTGGTAGTCCAATAGATAGTTATGCATCTGGCCATATTGGCAAGCTCTATCAAACCATAAATCATTTGATTAGTCGTAATAAGAAAATTAAGGAACGTATTTACTCTGGATTACCAAAACGTCTGATCCACAGTCCCGGAATTTTAAATTCGTTAGGTTTCAAAATTCTCGACCCTAAAGGATGGTTAGAGGGACATGTGCAATTGCTAAAGAATCTTGATGACCTGCAATTTGTACAAGAGCATGCCACTCTAAGTAACTTTTTAAATAATATGATTGACTATCCGGGTGGTATTAATCAGGACATGTTGTTTAATGTCTGGCTACAAAATCCGTTAAAACGTGGCTTTATTCAGTTAAAAGATAAGAAAATCGAATTAAAAAATATAGATTGTTCTCTCTTAGTTGGCGCGGGTCGTAGTGATCAATTGGTCACTGCTGACGCTGCTTCGCCATTAAGTCAATTGACAAGCAGCCAAGATGTCACGTTTACTCTCATCCCCGGTGGTCATTTAGGCCTAATGTCGAGTCAAACAAGTGCTCTGGAGTTTTGGCCGAAACTGGCTGCATGGCTAGCCGAACGTTCAACACAAATTTAAGGATAAGGTCATGAGTGAATCTGTTGCATTTATTGGTTTGGGTGCAATGGGCTACCGTATGGCAGCGCATTTACCAAAACACTTCGATACTGTCTATGTATGGAATCGAAATTTTGAAAAAGCCAAACAACATGCAGCAGACTATGGCACTCAGGCTGTCTCATTAGAGCAAGCCGTACAAGCAGATATTATCTTTTCATGCTTACCGACAAGTACTGATGTAGAAGCGCTTATTAGTAGTGTAGAAATTAAATCTGGAGCAATCTGGATAGACTGTACCAGCGGGGTTCCTGACTCTGCCCGCATCTTAGCTAGCTCATTAAAGCAATTAAATGTTGATTTTCTAGATGCTCCAGTAAGCGGTCAAACCGTAGGAGCTGAAAATGCAACTTTGACTGTAATGGTGGGTGGCGATGCAGCAGCTTTCGAACGTGCATTACCAGCTCTAGAAGCGGTAGGAAAATTAATTAAACATGTGGGTGAGTCAGGTGCTGGATTTGCAGTGAAAGCAGTTAATAATATGCTACTCGCGGTCAATCTTTGGTCTGTTGCAGAAGGTTTCAGTGCTTTAAAAGCGCATGGGGTAAGCTTGAACGAAGCTTTAGAGTGTATTAACGCTTCAAGTGGTAAAAGTCTGGTGACAGAGACTATCTTTCCACAGCGTGTATTGAGTCGTGAATTTCCAGTAACCTTTGGCTTGCCTCTTCTTGCCAAAGACACAGGAATTGCTTTGGATTTAGTCCAGCAAGCAAAGCTTCCTGCCCCGCTTTTGTCATTAACACAAAGTTTGATCCAAGCTGCTCATTTAACTGCTGAAGACAACAGTGACTTCTCTGCGGCAGTTAAAATGTATGAAGCATGGACAAAGATTACATTAGAGTAAATTTAATCTTTTAGAGGACTGCCTATTAAACTTAATTTTAATAGGCTCAATAATGAATAGTATGAAACCTCAAATATAGCAAACTCATGTCATTCATTACGAAAAATTTTCTATATAAAAGCATTAAGCATCTGAAATATTATTATTTTTTACACTAAGCAGGTGCTTTATTTACCTTTTTATAATCGGAGGAGTTAAAATAGTTTACAATCATTTGCGCACTTTTCTCGGATATAACCTTAGCTTGTTTCATTTTTGCTGAATAAGGATTGGCAAGCATACAGCTGGGAAGCAAAGTATTAGCAAGTGGTGGAAACTTTTCTCTTCCTCCCAAAGTAATCTTTTCAATAAAACTAGCCAACCACATAATATATTCTCCTTTATTTTTATATGTTGGCATTAAACTGATATCGAGTTTAGCTGAACATTCATTTGCTGGCTTATTTAAACATTCTTCAAAATCAATAAAGTTATATTTTAATTTATATGAAGTATCTTTTATCTCTTGTCGGATCATACTAACTAAGCGATTCAAGTGTTCAATAATATCTTCTGAGAAAAGCTTTTCTTCTTCAGATTTTTTATAAATGCTTTCAGCAACGAGTAAAAACTGTGACATTCTCTATTTCCTTTTAATCTTGTCTCCGATGAATCATCAGATCCTTTAAGGAAGTATGATGAATATAACATTGCTATATGTAAGTAGGTTAGACTAAAAAGTAACCACAATAGTAAAAGTGAAAGTTGTATGCGAAACGTATCACACTAATTAAACATATAGCCAAATATAACTCGTAAGAATGGGGTTAAATTAATATATTTCGAAATAACTTAAATAAAAAAAACCCATCTCAATTTTAGAAATGGGTTACAAAAATAAAAAACTATCAAACGCAGCAATTTAAGGACCATATAATAGAAGTTAAAACATGCAAAATCAATACATCTTTCAATTGAAGTGTAAAATAAGATTACTTTTAACGTGCTTATATTTTACAGCTTAAAAGAAAAAGCCCATTTCCGTCTAAATTAAAATGGGCCCAGTGAATTCCACTTAATCCTAAAAACAAAAACTGTGATAATTATCACGTTTTGTGTTTTTGATAATGTCATTGCTCATCCCCTTTTTCATTGACCTAATTTCAAACTTCATTTGTCTATTTAGCAAATGAAAAGGCTATAAGATCTCATCTTTTTCTAAAAGTTTTATATCCGATGACCTCAATCAGCAGCATATTTTTATATCTTCAATAAAAGTTAAAAGTGAATTAAAAAGAATCAAATTCTAAAAAAATATATATAATTTATCTTAAGTTTATGTTTTTATTTGATTTTTATAAATTATTGATATCTAATGTTTTTATTTATTCTATGAACAAATTATCACCCAAAATGACATTTGAGTAATTAATAATCATTGAAATATTGGTAATAAACCTTATATTGAGTACAGGTTCATACCTTTAACTGAGGAAACGCTCATGAATAAATTTATGGTTGCAGTCTTTACTGGCATGGTGAGCATTGCTGGTTTAAGCGTTCAAGCTGCAACGCCTGAGCAAGAATGTCAGAAATTGCAAGACGACTATAATTTGATTTATGCATCAAAAGGCTTTTGTTTTAAAGATCCTGATGCTAAAGAAAAATATGGTAATGAAAACTGTCATACGACAAAACCAAAGTTTTCTGACAAAGAGCAACAACGTCTTGATGCTATTAAAGAGCGTCAGAAAGAATTGAAATGTAAATAATTTTAAAGGAATAATACATGGCATACGATGATCAAAATATCTTCGCAAAAATTTTACGCAATGAACTTCCAGCGATAAAAATCTATGAAGATGATCAAGTTCTAGCTTTTATGGATATTATGCCTCAAGCCGATGGTCATACATTAGTTATTCCAAAAACACCTGCTGTAACGCTACTTGATTTACCCCCAGAAGCAGCTGCATATACCATCCAAATTGTTCAGAAAATTGCGAAAGCAATGGAAAAAGCCCTCAATTTGGAAGGTATCGTATTGATGCAACTTTCTGGAGCAGCGGCAGGACAAACTGTGCCGCATGTTCATTTTCACCTTATTCCTACAAATGTGCATCAACTTGGAAGACATGCTGTAGAGTTAGGCGATCAAGAAAAAATCAAAGCTTTAGCTGAGAAAATTAAAGCAGCTCTTTGATTTTTAATCTATTAAAGCGGAGTTTTTACTCCGCTTTTTTTCGTCTAAAAACTATAAAAACCTAAAATAATTAATTTATTTCTAAATTTTAATCGTCATAAAACTGTCATTTATTTTTCACGCCCCTGTCACAAAGTTTGCCGATACTGCTTAGCAAGTTGGTGAGCTTTTGTAACTTTTTGTACATAAGTCAACTACAAAATAAATAGTTAACTAGGCATACGCCATTTTTAAATACCTTTTGGAGAAATCTCAATGAAGAAATTGCTACTCGCTGCCGCAGTTGCAACTTTGAGCATGAACGCGGTGCAAGCAGCGCCAACTTTGTATGGCAAACTAAATGTTTCTATTAACCAAGTTGATAATAAAAATTTCGATGGTAAAAGTGATGTTACCGAAGTTAACTCAAACTCTTCTCGCATTGGGGTAAAAGGCGAAGAGAAATTAACTGACAAGTTATCTGCTGTTTATTTAGCTGAATGGGCAATTTCTACTGATGGTTCAGGTTCTGATACTGACCTGAGCGCTCGTAACCGTTTCATCGGTTTAAAAACTGAAGGTGTTGGTACTTTAAAAGTAGGTAAATACGACTCTTACTTTAAGACTGCCGCTGGTGGTAACCAAGACATCTTTAATGACGATACACGTTTAGATATTACCAATATCATGTACGGTGAAAACCGCTTAGATAACGTAGTTGGTTTTGAATTAGACCCTAAATTATTAGCTGGTTTAACTTTCAACATTATGGCTCAAACTGGTGAAAGCACCTCTGACAGCAAACAAGGTGAAACTGGTAAAGACAGCAAGAATGACAGCTTTGACTCTGTGTCTACTGCACTTGGCTATGAAAACAAAGACCTTGGTTTAGCAGTAGCTGCTGCTGGTGATTTTGGTATTAAAGGTAAATATGCGGCTTACGGTCTGAAAGATGTTTATACAGATGCTTACCGTGTAACTGGTTCTTATGACATCGCAAAATCAGGTTTTGTTGTAGGTGCTTTATGGCAACATGCTGAACCTACTGATGAATTGACTGCATATGGTCAATCATATAAATCTGATGGTTCAATCGATAAAGCTGGTAAAGCTTACCGTGGTTTAGAGGAAGAAGCATATGCAGTAACAGCTGCTTATAAAATTCCTAACACTAAACTTAAAGTGAAAGCAGAATATGCTTCTGCTGAAACACAAGTAAGTGGTCAAGCAGATCGTAAAATTGATTTGTACGGTTTAGGTCTTGATTACCAAATCAATAAACAAGCTCGCTTCTACGGTATCGTTGCTCAACAAAAACGTGACTGGTTGAATGATGATGACAAGCAAACTGTTGTAGGTACAGGTATCGAATATAACTTCTAATTAGTTATCTTTGATTCATATCTAAAATAAAAGGGCTAATGCCCTTTTATTTTATTGTTCAGATTAAAAAAGCCGATATACAAATTATCGGCTTTTTTTAACTTTGTAGCTTACTTTAAGAAACCACTTACAAGATTCATGACGTTTTGAATGTCTTGGTTTGCTTCTTGATGATCGGTACTGTCACCCTGAGGTGTTAATGAGTCAATGACTTGAGGTAAGACCGAAGCAATTGCACCGTAAACTTGCTCTTTTGGAGCTTGAGCCTGCTGGGCAACTTGCTCAATATCTGCTGGGTTAAATAGACTTTGTAATTGCTGGGTAGGAACTTCACTATTACTTTGATTTGGATCAACCCAGCTTTGAACTTGATTACCTAAACCCGCACCTTTTAACTTTTCTAAAGCAGCCTGCAAACCACCTTGTTGTTGAACCCAACCTAAGATTAAAGGTACAACTGCAATTAATAAACTTTGTACGCCACCACCTGCTTGAGGTGCGTTATTATTATTTCCAGTCACTTGACCTAATACAGAACCTAGTACTCCTCCAAGACCACCTTGTGTGCCAGAAGAAGTATTGCCCCCCATTTGTCCGAGTACTGAACCTAAAATTCCACCTAAACCACCTTGACCTGATGCTTGCTGGTTCCCACCTAAAGCCTGCTGAGCCAAAATTTCTACAATGTTGCTTAAATTTGTCATGTAAAACTCTTATGTATGGTTTACACATGAGCATACGCGGATTCTTGTTAAGACAGCAAAAGCCAAATTGTTAAATTTTGAAAGAGATTTCGTGGTCTCTTACCAGCGAAATTTATTCCAGTTTTCCGGGTTCGCCCAAAACTTTGAATTAAACCAATCTGGAACATGCTTATAGGTCAAGATGTTAAATTGCCATAAAGCGAAATCACTATCATGTGACGTTTTATCAATAAGTTGAGTGAAACCTAGCGAACGCAATAACTGTTCATCACTGCGTTTACTTACCACAACAATTCGTTTTGCTAATAAATCTCTTAGCTTCACTAATAATTGTGATTTTTGTACTTCAGTTATGTTCTGCATTTCATCTGTATCAAACAATACAAAACCCAAATCATAACGCTGAGTAAAAGGCAGACTTAAAAGCTCAGTTACGGTAAAATAGTGCCATTGAATTGCGTTATTCTGGTCAATTTTCTGGCCAATACAAAGTGCAGTATGAATGGGCTGTTCGTTTGATAAATCGTCTAGCATAGAAGTGATGACATTTTGTTCAGCCATAACTGCAACCCTTAATTGAAAGATGTGAGTTTAAACTTTATGGAACTACAAGGCATTTGCCATAAAATGCATGCAGGCCTAAAAGATGCTAGTGTAACTGATCAACAGACAACCAAGGCAAATGTTGAATACAAATTTGTATTAGACCGTTCAGAAATTGATCTTCCTTTTAATTTAGGACAAGAACTAGAAATCGAATGGACAGGTAATATTTATTGCACTTCTTGTGGCACTAAAACACCAAAGTCTTATTCTCAAGGCCACTGCTTTAAATGCTTTAAAACTAAAGCAGAATGTGACCTATGCATTATGAAACCTGAAACATGCCACTATCATTTAGGTACATGTCGTGAAGATGATTTTGCCCACAATGTGTGTTTCCAACCTCATATTGTATATTTGGCAAACTCAAGTGCTCTAAAAGTAGGTATTACCCGTGTTAGTCATATGCCAGGTCGTTGGTTAGATCAAGGGGCAACCCAAGCCCTACCTATTCTAAAGGTTGGATCACGCCGTTTATCTGGTCAACTTGAAACTATGTTTGGTTCTTTAGTTGCTGACAAAACGGATTGGCGCAAACTCCTTAAAGGCGAAGCTGAACCTCTGAAACTAACAGAACAACGTGATCAGTTAATCGAAGAGTTTGCACCTAAAATTCAATCTATTCGTGAAGAATTTAGTCAAAATCTTGAATTTAACGAAACGGTTGAACTACTAGAAAATGAATTGCCACGTGAGTTTGTTTATCCAGTTGAACAATATCCTGAAAAAATTAAGTCTCTAAACTTAGATAAAACACCAAAAATTCGTGGTGTATTACAGGGCATTAAAGGTCAATATTTAATTTTTGATATTGGTGTTATTAACATCCGTAAATATACGGGTTACGAGCTTATTATACGTGCCTAAGTAAGTTAAAAAGCCCCTAAAATGGGGCTTTTTAATTAAGATAATCTATTTCTAAATAGCCACGCTGCCAAAGGTAAAGTGACCAGTCCAAGTATGATCATTGGAATAAAGTTGAATTTGACTTGTGCAAAGCCTGCACCTTCCAAATAAACTCGTTGTACCAAGTTAATTCCAAACCTTAAGGGATTTGCGTACGTTGCTATTTGTAATGCTTCCGGCATGTTTTCTACTGGTGTAAGTAAACCTGAAAGCAACATTAAAGGCATAATCAATAAAAACGTAAAAAGCATGGCTTGTTGCATATTTAAAGATAATGCTGAAATAGATAAGCCCACCCCAACGACAGCTACATTAAAACTCAACAAACCAAAATAAAGCAGTCCAATAGAGCCATTCATAGGAATTTTAAACCAGAATAAAATGATCAATAAAATAATGGTCGATTGCATCAGCCCTACAAAAATTGGTGGTAAGGCTTTACCAATCATAATTTGTAATGGTGTATATGGTGTCACTAATAACTGATCAAAAGTACCTTGCTCTCGTTCACGCGCAACTGATAAAGCCGATAGCAGTAATGTCTGCATCATACTTAGTGCCGCAATTAATGAAGGCATTAAACTCCATCGAGACTCTTGATTTGGGTTATACCATGTTCTTGTTTCAAGGCTAATGGGCAAAGCTGAGTTAAATTTTTGCTGATTAAACTGACCAATAATTTTATTTAGATATGAACCTGCCACGACCGCAGTTGATGAGTTCCTACCATCAACAATCACCTGTACAGGAGAGCTCTGGTTATTATTTAATTTGATCTCAAAGTCTGGTGGTATCGTAATCACAGCCAATGCCTGACGGTTATCAATGACCTGTTTGATTTGACCAGTATATTCAAGTGTTGCAACTCGCTTAAAAATACCAGAGCCATCTAGTTTTGAGATGAGTTCATGTGAAACCTGCCCATTGCTCTGGTCTAAAATTGCATAATCCACACGGTTAACATCATAAGTGGCAGCATAACCAAATAAAAGCGCTTGCATGAGGGCTGGTACAAATAAAATGACTCTATTTGCAGGGTCACTAAAAATGGTTAAAAATTCTTTTTTGACCAAAAAACTTAAGTGTTTTAGCCAAGCGATTAGTTGCTGCCACATAACTTTATCTCAACCGTTTTTTCAGTGAAACATTCACAGCACATATCAAAATAACGATATATCCCAACAGAAAACCGCACTCTTTAAACCATAGCTTCCAATCATTACCTCCCATAAATAAGGTTTTAATTAAAATCATAAAATGTGTAGCCGGTAGTAACTGGCTAATAATTTGTACAACCAAAGGTAAGTTACGGGTATCAAAAACAAATCCAGAAAGCATAAGTGCAGGCATAAAACTTGCCAATAAGGCAATTTGACTCGCCTGAAACTGACTTTGAGCAAAGCCTGATATAGTTAAACCAAGTAATAACGAGACGATTAAATAGAGAAATGAAGCAGATAAAATTGAGAATAATGAACCGCGCATAGGCACTTCAAAAATAAAATATGCAGCAACAATACAGATCACGATATCAACCATGCCGACCACCACATAGGGAATGAGTTTTGCTAATACAATTTCAAATGGCCGTACAGGCGTAACAAATAAAGCTTCTAGAGTTCCCCTTTCCCTTTCACGGGCAATAAGTAAACCAGTTAAAAATGCACCAATTAAAGTTAAAATGAGCACCATTAAGCCAGGGACTAAAAACCAAGTACTGTTACCAGATTCGTTAAACCATATTCTTTGTTCAATATTAACGGCGCTTGACGTTGCTAATATTGGGCTACGGTCAAACTGTATAGACGGTGCGGTAGCTAAAGCACCTGCAACATAACCTTCTAAGGCTGTTGCTATGGTGGTAGATGTCCCATTTAATAATAGTTGAACCTTGGCATTACCTTGCTGTGCCTGACTGGCAAAATCTGAAGGAAAATGCAAAATGGCATCAATTTCGCCATCTCGAATGGCCTGCTCTGCTTCAGGCAAATTATGAAACTCTTGACTTGTTAAATATCGTGAACCATTTAAACCAGCTAAAGCCTGATTGATCTGCGGTGAAGACTGATCAACGACAACGCCGACTCGTGCCTGATTCAAGTCAAAGGAAAGTCCATAACCAAACAGTAGAATTAAAATAACAGGCAAAACGAGTCCAATCCCGAGACTGCTTTTATCACGAATAAGCTGCTTAGTTTCTTTACGAACTAATGCTGTCAGCCGATTCCAAAATCCAAGGCTCATTGTAGACCTCCTAACCAGCGTGTCTTAACGCGCGTGCTTGTTCCACAATTGCTATAAAAGCCTTATTCATGTCACTAATATGTTTATCTTTACTTGCTAAATTGCGTACTTGTTGGGGGGAACCTAAGGCCAATAACTTTCCAGCATCTTGTATGGCAATGCGGTCGCAATACTCTGCTTCCTCCATAAAGTGCGTCGTAATGATGATGGTAATGCCCTGATTTGCTAGCTCACCAATGCTGTACCAAAATGATCGCCGTGCAAGCGGGTCTATTCCGCTCGTGGGTTCATCTAAAAATAAAATTTCTGGTTCATGTAATAGTGCAGCAGCCATAGATAGCCGTTGTTTATAACCACCGGGTAAATCACCACTTTTACTATGAGGCTTTAAATCATATTGCTGTAAGGCTTTATCAATTTGTTGATTTAGTTTTTTGCCTGACAACCCATAAGCTCCACCAAAAAACTTCAAGTTTTCTAAGACAGTTAAATTGCTATAAAGTGCAAATTTTTGAGAGACGTAACCTACTTTAGCTCTTGCCTCAGCACGAGCTGTCCGTAAGTTTTTCCCAGCAACTTCCAAATACCCGCTACTTGCTGGTAGTAATCCACATAACATTCGAAAAGTTGTCGTTTTACCCGCGCCATTTGGCCCAAGTAATCCAAATATTTCGCCACGTTGTACAGTAAATGATGTATTGGCAACAGCAGTAAAATCTCCAAAAGTTCGGACTAAATCTTTAACTACAATGATAGGTTGCTCTGATTTTAAATTATTGTTTTGTTCTAATTGAAAAGCTTGCTCAGAAATAGGTATATGTTTTAGTTGCTTTTGAGTCTGCTGTAACAGCATCATAAATGCATCTTCAAGTTCAGGTGGTCGCGTATTTGCTTTTAGCCCTTCAGGTAAAGTATCGGCTAATAGCTCTTTTTGACGACTAATAAAGTTCACTTGTTCACCCTTTGGAACAGCATCAATAATCTCTACATCGTTATCAAGTAACTGGGCTTGTAAGGTCCAAGCCTTAATCTGCTCTGAAGGTTTAATATTCCATGTTTGTCCACATGCTATTTCTTTTAATTGTTTAGGTGAACCTTGTTTTAAAATTTTGCCCTCATGCATGATATAAACTCGGGCACATTTTTCTGCCTCACCCATATAAGCAGTACTTATAATTACGCTTAAGTTTTCTTCCTGAACAAGCTGTTCAATAATGATCCATAAATCTCGTCTTGATAAAGGGTCTACTCCAGCACTAGGCTCGTCAAGTAAGAGCAATTCTGGGGAACGAACTAACGTACATGCCAATCCTAGTTTTTGTTTCATCCCACCAGAAAGTTGACCAGCAAGACGTTGAGTAAACTGAGTAAGATCCGTTATTTCCAATAACCGCTTAAACCTTTGCCCCCGTACATCCTTTGGAACGCCATGTAAGTCGGCATATAAATCTAAATTTTCCTGTACGCTTAAATCTTCATATAGTCCAAAGCGTTGTGGCATATAGCTAATACGGTCCTGTACAGCCTGCGGATTTTTACTCACGTCAACTCCAAGTACATTTAATGAACCAGAAGTTGCTTTATATAGTCCTGCAATTAACCTTAATAAGGTTGTTTTACCCGAACCATCTGGACCAACTAAAGCCGTAAGTTCTCCTTTATTGATTTCAATATTCAAATCAATAATTGCACTAATATCTGCTGCCTTTTTACTTTCAGCCTTAAAAGTCATGAATAAATTATGCGCTTGAACCACTGCTTTTTCATCAGTCATGAGCTTTCTCACCTGAAGCAAGTGGTACTTTTAAAGTCACAGGTTGGCCCATTTTCAATTGATCATTTGGATCATTTACATAGACCCTAACCTCATAAACTAGTGTTGTTCTAATCTCTTCGGTCTGTACTGTTTTCGGTGTGAACTCAGCCACTGAAGATATATAGCCAATTTTTCCATTAATGGGCTGATTAGGATCAGAATCACGAATAACTTGGGCCGTGCCACCCATCTTGATAGAACTTAAATCTTGTTCGTTTACATACACACGAATCCATTTTGGATCAGTTAAAGCCAATGTATAAACGGCCTTTTGCGCAGTTGTCATATCGCCAACTTCTTGTAACCGAGCTCGTACCACTGCATTTACAGGAGACTTTAATTCAGCTTGAGTAAGGTTATAGTTAATTAGATCTAAATTAGCTTTGGTTACTTCATACTGTGCTTTGGTCGCTTCACGATCTTCTTGTCGAGCACCCTTAATTATTAATTCTAAATTAGCTTGTCTTTCACGGACCGCTGCCTCAGCACTATCTTTATTACTTTTAGCATAGTCTAGCTCTTGTTGGCTAATTGCCCGACCATCCGTACTACTCACCAAAATTTGTAAGCGTTGCAAGTTTTTGTTGGTTTTATCAAGCTCAGCTTGGGCAGATGCAAGTTGTGCTTTTGCTTGACTAATTTCTTCTGGGCGAGCTCCCACATCTTGTTTAACAATTGCCTCTTGTTGAGCTTTAAGTTGTGCTTGAGCTTGCTTTGCCTGAATCTGTAGTGCATTAGTGTTAAGAGCCGCTAGTACTTGACCAGCTTTAACTTTATCACCCTCTGGTACTAACAGTTTCTCTATACGACCAGACTGTTCAAATGCAAGTGAAACTTGGCGAATATCAACATTTCCATATAAAGTTAATATATTATCTTTTTGATTCTTATTATTATATTTCCATGCCCAAAACCCGATGATAACCACAGCTATAACAACCAAGACGACGGCAATCAGTTTTTTATTCATCTTATTGGCCTTCTTATTAAATTCAAATTTTCTTAGTTTAAATTCAATTTAAATTTAAATTACTCCAATCTTTGAATAAAAGATATACTTTTATGGTGAGTGAAAATTAGGGTTAAACATGTCCCGATCTAGACGAAGTGATGGTGACTTAACCAAGTCCAAAATTATTGAGGCAGCAGGACCTTTAATTGCCCAATATGGTTTTGCAAAGACAGCGAACAAAACAATTGCTAACGTTGCGAATGTCGATTTGGCTGCAATTAATTATCACTTTGATGGTCGAGACGGACTATATCAAGCTGTGTTAGTGGAAGCTCACGCTCACTATCTAGATGAAAAATATTTACTAGAACTTGTTGAAAGCACTCGGTCACCAGAAGAAAAGCTAAGCTTATTACTTGAGACCTTGCTGCATAAGTTAACTGAAAAAGATGTTTGGCATGGCAAAGTCTTTATTCGTGAACTCTTTTCACCTTCTGAGCATTTATTAAATTTTATTGAATTTGCAGGTATGAGAAAATTTTTTCTTATTCGTAACCTCATTAGTCAAGTTGCTGGTTTAGATGAAAATGATCCGGCTGTTTTGCCTTGTATTTTAAGCGTGATGACACCTTGCATGATGCTCATTATTGCAGGACCTAATGTTCAAGCACCTGAGCCGCTTAAAAATATTGCCCAGATGCCATTACACAGTTTAGTTGAACATTTTAAGAAATTTTCTTTAGCTGGCTTAAAAGCAATTAGCCAAGCAAATCTTAAAAGTTAACTCGCGAGACATTGCAGAATTGCCTGTACTGGATCTTCTGTATTTCCAGAAATAAGTTGTTTATGCATGGTTAAGTGTTGCATCACCTGAATTTGAGCTGTCTCAACATTCATTAGCTTTTCTATTTCAGCGGCTAAATTTTCTGGTGTGGCATCGGCCTGAATCAGCTCTTCAATGACTTTCTTACCCGCAATAATATTAGGCAAAGAATAATAAGGAATTTTCACCAAAAGCTTAGCAATTATATAGGTCAACCAATGCAATTTATAGAAAGTGACCATTGGTCTATGCATGAGCATGGCTTCTAATGTAGCCGTTCCAGAAGCTAAAGCAATGATATCACTTGCATTCATGACCATACGGCCAACTTTAGATTCGCTATCTGTATTTTCTAAAATATGAATTACAGTTTTTAAATTAGGCGCTAATTGTTCAACACCCTGCTCAATCTGTTGTTTACGCGCGTCATTAATTGCGGGAATTAAAAATTGAATATCTGGATATTTCTTATGCAGAATATTGGCAGTTCCAAGCAACATAGGCAAAAGTCGTTCTACCTCACCTTTTCGGCTGCCTGGTAATAACGCAATATGTTTTTGATTTTCATTAAGACCTAATTGCTGTTTGGCAATTTGGATTGGATTTTCAAGTGGCAATTGTTTGGCTAATGGATGACCTACAAATGCTGCAGGAACTTCATATCGTTCATAAAAAACTTTTTCGAAAGGAAATAAGCAAAGTACTAAATCTATGCTTTGCTTAATGCCATGAACACGTCCTTGGCGCCACGCCCAAACTGAAGGACTGACATATTGAACTGTTTTTATTGGAAGATTCTTTTCTTTAATACTTTTTGAAAGTCTGAGGTTAAAGTCTGGTGCATCAATACCAATAAAAATATCAACGGGATTTTGAGTCCATTGATTGATTAAACCATCCCGCACGGCGAATAATTTTTTTAAGTCTTTTAATACCTCAACAATCCCCATCACAGACAGAGTTTCCATTGGGTAATAACTGTTAAAACCTTCAGCAATCATTTGAGGACCACCGATTCCCTCGAATTCGGCATCAATTCCTTGTTCACGAAAGCTACGCATAAGTTTCACACCAAGCGTGTCTCCAGAAACTTCCCCAACTACAATGCCTATTTTAAGTTTTCGGTTTGCCAAGGCGATTTACCCAAGAATTTGAAATAATGCATTCTAGCATAGAGGTTTATCAATCTTGAACTTGATATAAATGCACTCACCAAGAGCAGCCACAGCACAAGCTATCTAAAATTACACTCATTCACCATCTTTTAATCTAAATTAACAATGCAATTTGAATTGTAGCTTACATTTACAAACAATAAAATAAATGAGAATTATTTACATTATCTTTAATCTTATGAATATCCCACCTCGACCATTTAAGCTTACTGTAATCGCCTGCGCGATTTGTTATGCGAACCTCTCTTATGCTCAAGACTCAGAGGTACAATCTTTACAGACGATCCAAGTTAAAGCATCAAATGCTGAGCAGTCTTCTGAACAGACCAAAGCATATAATGTTAAAAACTCGAGTAGCGCAACCAAGCTTAATATTGAGGCTAAAGAAACTCCTCAAACTATTAATGTCGTTACTCGTCAGCAAATTGAAGATTTCGGACTTACTAGTACCCGAGATATTTTAAGTAATACGCCAGGTGTAACTGTAACGGGATTAGAAACAAACCGAACAACTTATACTGCTCGTGGTTTTGATATTTCAAACATTTTAGTTGATGGAATCGGTATCCCTCAAGTTGACAGCTATAATTACAACAATAGTGATGCAGATAGTTATTTCTACGATCGTGTTGAAATTGTCAAAGGTGCTGATGCTCTAACAAATGCCCTTGGGGATCCTGGCGCTACAATTAACTATATCCGTAAACGTCCCACTAAAGAATTTCAAGCAAATGCTGGGGTGAGCTATGGTTCATGGGATACACAACGTTATGAAGCGGATATCTCTGGTTCTCTTACACAAGATGGAAGAGTACGAGGACGTCTTGTAGGTTATGAGAAAGTAGGTGATTCTTATCTAGACCGCTATTCAGAAGAAAAAAATGGATTTCAAGGAATTTTAGAAGCTGACGTTACAGACACCACAAATGTTTCAGCAGGATATTCGAAAACTCGTCAATACGCTAATGGTTCTCAATGGGGTGCTCTACCCTTGGTTAACTCCAAAGGTGAACCATTAAGTTATTCTCGTAACTATAATTATGCACCGTCATGGACATACTATGATTGGGAAATAGATAATTATTTTGCCAATATTGAACAAAAATTATGGGGAGACTGGAAGTTAAGATTAGGATATAACCTAAAAAAATCAGATGTTAAAGATAAAATGCTTTATCTCAGTGGCTCTCCTTCTGATACTGACAATACATCTGGTATTTCGCTCTATCCAGAGATTTATAATCAAAAATTTAAAGAAACTACTGCTAATGCAGATATTCAAGGTACTTTTAATTTATTAGGGCAACAACACGAAGCAAATATTGGTTATAACTGGTCAAAATATAGTGCTCAAAGTGTTTATTCTTATGGCAGTAGTTTAGGTGTTATTACTACTGACTTACCAAGCTGGACCCCTGAGGAACCAATCTGGGGAGAATTCAATTCTGCTGCCCCTGAAGAAAGAACAATGAAGTCTGTTTATGGTGCGACTCGCCTTCATTTAGGTGAGGATCTCAAATTTATCTTAGGTGCCAATTACACTGTAATCGACACTGTAGAATATAAAAAGAATAAAGTTTCTCCATATGCTGGTATCACATATAACTTTACTCCTGAATACACAGGTTATATGAGTTACACCTCTATTTTTAGGCCGCAAACTGTTATCGATCTTTCTACTAAGCAAACAGCTGTACCAGTAGAGGGTGAAAGCTATGAATTAGGTGTAAAAAGCGCTTGGTTAGATGGAGCTTTAACAGGAAATATCGCCATCTTTAGAACAGATGAAGATAATTTTGCACTAAACCCATTATGGGATCCGCTTTACAACAAATACTCATCTCCAATCGGAACGATTAGATCGCAAGGTGTTGAGGTAGGATTAACTGGAAAATTAACTGATAACTTAGATTTAGTTTTTGGTTTTTCAACATTTAGTCTAAAAAATATGGAAACGGGTGAAAGAGGCAGACCTAATATCCCGACTCAAACGCTTAATGTTTTAGCTTCTTATACAGTTCCACAAATTCCAAAGTTAAAAGTTGGTGCAAGCATTAAGTGGCAAGATGATATACATGACACCTCTTACTCAACTGTAAAACAGGATGCATATGCATTGCTTAACGTTATGGCCAGTTATGATTTAAACGAACATGTACTGTTCCAGGTAAATGGAAACAATCTAACAAATGAAAAATATTTGACAGGTTTATCTGGTGGCCAAGGTTACTATGGCGCTCCTGCCAACTATACAGTTGCTGTAAAGTTTAAATATTAATATCGTAGCCAATCCCAATTTAGGGATTGGCTTTACTTATTATTCTTTGTGTATGTGTCAATAAAGATGTCCAAAACTGTAAATCTCCCAGTGTCATATCGTATAAAAGTTTTCTATCGATTCTTGCTAGTTTTCGGTATGGGCTTTGCTTGTATGGCGTATTTAAGTATTGGACTCACTGGAATTTTCCTTTTGACCCTCGACAAAGCTGAAGCTATATATCTCGCGGCATTTATAGCGATTTTATTTTATGTCGTCTTTGTAATTGTTGGTTTCTGCATTCAATCACTTTTGAAACTCACTGGGCTGTCGATCATTTTGTGCGCCCTTTTCTTTTCTGTGACACGTATGGTGGGTTATGCATAAGGGTATACGTCAATCTATGGCATGGCTACACTCATGGACTGGCTTAATTTTTGGATGGCTCGTGTTTGCCATTTTCTTAATGGGTAGCCTATCTTATTACCGCCACGAAATTAATTTATGGATGCAGCCTGCACTTGCGCAGTATGAAGTAAAGCAAGATATTGCTATTAAAACAGCATATCAATATTTACAAAAAAATGCTCCGGATGCTAAATCTTGGTATTTAACTGTTGCAACACCAGAAAGTCCCGTCAACACCATGTATTGGGAAAAAGCTGACGGCGGTTATGGCAATGCCACGCTTGATGCTAACACAGGTAAAGAACTTCAACTTTCGGCAACTCTAGGCGGCGATTTTTTTTACCGTTTCCATTACCAGCTTTTTGGTATTCCAATCATAGTTGGAAGATTGGTGGTGTGTCTTGCTGCATTTATTATGCTGATTGCTTTGATTTCAGGCATTATTACCCACAAAAAAATATTCACCGACTTTTTTACTTTACGTACATTTAAGTCTCAGCGTTCATGGTTAGACTTTCATAATATTTCTTCAGTCGTTGCACTACCCTTCTTTTTAACCATTACATTTACAGGCTTAGCCATTTTCTTTTATTTATATCTACCTTGGGGAATGCAAAAGCTCTACCCTGAAAATCCTTATCAATATTTTACCGAAATCCGTACAAAGACTGTGCCTGAGAACCAATCGATTCAGCCTGCTCAAAACTTATCAATCGAAAAGTTATTAAGCCAAGTTCAACAAAGTTGGGGGAGTCAATCTTTATCAACAATTAGTGTAAAAAACCCAAATACTAATCAGGCGCAAATTACATTTATTCAGCAAGAAGACCGCTCTATCACTCGTAATCAGGCTCAAATTACATTAAATGCATCAACTGGCAAAGTCTTAGAAGACACACGTAATAATAGTCCTATTGCAACGTTAAATGCGGGTGTCTATGGCCTACATATGGCGACATTTGCTCAACCCTTACTCCGTTTAGGATTCTTTTTCTCAGGCATTCTAGGCTGTGTAATGATTGCTTCCGGTTTGTTACTCTGGAGCCTTAAACGCCAAATTCAAAATAAGAATAGTAAGTTTCACTTTGGACACTATTTAGTTGACCGTTTAAATGTTGCAGCATTTGTTGGCCTGCCATGTGCGACTGTCGCCTATTTAAGCGCGAATAGATTATTTACAGTTACGCCAACCACGATCAATTATGAAATTTATAGTTTTTTCTTAGTTTGGCTCATCAGCTTGATCATTGCTTTATTCACTAAAAAGCAGCATTTGTGGCGAACTCAACTTTGCGTTTTTATTATGCTGTGTATTGCACTTCCCATCTTAAATCTAAGTTATTTACTTAAACATGAGTATGTTCAAAGTCTCAGAGATTATTGGACCTTTGCACGTGTAGATGTATTTTTATGGATCTTTGCAGCTTTAGCAATTTTCATATTCTACAAAATTCAACCTATTCAGCATAAAGCTGTAAAAAAAAATTCAAAAAAAGCTAAATAAATTAAATACTGAGGTGAGCTCATGATTGTTATAGCTTTTATCTTAATTTTATTAGGAATGTTTTTGCTATTTATGGCGAGTGAGAAATATCGATCACCGAAATCAACAGGTCATTTCAAATCGTTAGCTCAAAAGTACTACCGATACTTTAAAATAGCTGCATTCATATTATTTGTTTTATGTACATTTATTCTTATTCAACACTATAAATTTTCAATTGGTTTTGTCAGTTGGTGGATTTTTGCAACGCCATTAACTTTTGGTCTCATCCTTCTACTTAACCCTTTAAAATCATCTAAATAATATTAGCCCCTAATAATTTGATGAAAAATAGCTCAAGCTAAGCAAAATTATGATTGCTTAGCTTTTTTTTGCATAAGTAAATCATTATTCATGACAACTGTTTATCTCTAAAAGGAATAAGATATGGACGTTTCGTGATATGTGGCGATAAAGATGTCTGGTGCTTTTGAATTTATCTTAGCAGGTATGTTAGTTGGTTTCTGTGTAGGGATTACAGGAGTTGGTGGTGGTTCATTGATGACACCAATTTTAATTGGCCTTTTTAGAATTGAACCTCATATCGCAATTGGTACCGATTTACTTTATGCCGCAATTTCAAAGTTCTGTGGATCAATGGTTCACGCTAGAAAGCTCAATATTGTCTGGCCAATTGTTTTATGGTTAGCAGTAGGTAGTATTCCTGCGTCTTTCGCTACCACGTGGGTACTTGAGCATTATTTAAGTCAGTCAACACACTATAAATCTGTATTAACCATGGTGTTGGGCTTTATGCTGACTTTGACTGGTGTATCTATCATTTTCCGCTCCCGTATTGAGAAGTTCTTTAGTCGTTTTAGAAATAAAGAAGTCACTCAAACTGAGACTGAGCATTTAGCTATCCATAAAAAACGTAGCTTTATTGTAGTTATGGGTATTATCTTAGGTGTATTCGTAACGCTTTCATCAGTCGGTGCTGGTGCATTTGGGATTATGGCACTTGTGATCATGTTCCCGAACTTACCAATGATTCGAATTATTGGGTCAGATGTTGTACATGCCGTATTGCTCACTTTAGTGGCTGGTCTTGGACATATGAGTGCTGGTAACGTCGACTTTACGCTTCTTATGTGGTTATTGGTGGGTTCAATTCCTGCAATTATTGTTGGTACGCTAATTAGTTCTCGTATGCCTGAACGTTTAATCCGAAAAATTTTAGGGATTACCCTATTTGCCCTCGGTGTTAACTTTATGGTTCACCCAGTCAAAGCAAAACCGAAAGCACCTGTGGTACAACAACAAGTTGTGGTTGCTGAAAAAACAAGCAACTCAACTGAAAGATAGCAAAATCAATAAGATTTTTCCAAACTGAAATACCATGAGATGTAGGATTTTCATAATTATTTCATGGTATATTCAGTATACAAAACAACCTTTAGTATGATCGAACCAGTGACAGCAATGACTACACATTTAAATTCCGTTTCAAAGCCAGATATCGACGACGTTAATATTAAAAGCATTCAAACTCTTGTAACACCAAATGAGCTTAAGTCAGAACTTCCTTTATCTGATGTTGCTTCACAAACTGTTCTAAAAGGCCGCGAAACCATTCGTAATATTTTAGATGGTTCTGATAAACGTTTGTTTGTCGTTATTGGTCCTTGCTCTATTCACGACCCGAAAGCTGCTCACGAATATGCCGATCGCTTAAAAGTGCTAAGCGAAAAAGTTAAAGATACTCTATATCTAGTTATGCGTGTTTATTTTGAAAAACCACGTACGACAATTGGTTGGAAAGGTCTAATTAATGACCCTGACATGAATGACTCGTTTAACATTGAAAAAGGTTTACGTATTGGTCGTAAACTCTTGCTTGAGTTAAATGAAAAAGGTTTGCCATGTGCAACTGAAGCACTTGATCCTAACTCTCCACAATACTACCAAGACTTAATTTCATGGTCTGCAATTGGTGCACGTACAACCGAGAGCCAAACTCACCGTGAAATGTCTTCTGGTCTATCATCACCAGTTGGTTTTAAAAATGGTACAGACGGCGGTTTAACTGTTGCCACCAATGCCATGCAGTCTGTTAAATATGGCCATAGTTTCTTAGGCCTTAATGAAGATGGTCAGGTTTCAATTATTAATACAAATGGTAACCCTTATGCACACGTTGTATTACGTGGTGGTAATGGTAAGCCTAACTATGATGCTGGCTCTGTTGAAGAAGCAGAAAATGCTTTAGCGAAAGCAAAAGTTAGCAATAAAATCATGATTGATGCGAGTCACGCGAACTCAAATAAAGACCCGTACTTACAGCCACTTGTTCTTAAAAATATTACGGAACAAATTTTAGATGGTAATAAGTCAATTGTCGGTCTTATGGTTGAAAGTCACTTAAAAGGTGGTCGCCAAGATATTCCTGAAAATCTTTGTGACCTTGAATATGGTAAATCAGTGACTGATGGCTGTATTGACTGGGAAACGACTGAAAAAACATTACTTGAAATGCATGAAGCTTTAAAAGACGTTTTACCAAATCGTTAATTCATCTTTTTAAGAAGATCAAGTAAGCCCTCATTTTTGAGGGCTTTTTTATTTTTCTTTGTCGGAATTCAACATCAAACTAAATAAAAATAACTCACCACAAAAGCAAAAAGTAGCACGGTTTCGCTAAGCTCAATTGCTGCCCCGACTGTATCACCTGTAATACCGCCAATTCTTTTAATAAACAGATGCCTTAAATAAACAAGGCCAATTAAAAAACCAATGATGGCAATAAGCCCTTGCCATTCCCAATATAAAGCCAATAGCAGAACGAACCCAACTATTATCCAAGAAGCCGTTTTAGGTAAATGGTCAGTTAACGAACGACCTAAACCTTTTTCACGGACATATGGTGTAGTTAAAAACAAAATAGATGGCACAACACGACCTAGTACGGGAACAAAGACTAAAAATAACGTTTGATGTTGTTCAATCAACACATAAATCAGTACAAACTTGAGCAAACAAATAATAAGTAAACTTAGCACGCCAATTGGACCACAACTTGGATCCTTCATAATTTGTAAAGTACGTAGTTTGTCCCCAAAACCGCCGACCCATGCATCTGCCGTATCAGCTAGCCCGTCTAAATGTAATCCTCCTGTCAGCCAAATCCATAAAGTCATGATGATGGTAGCAAGCAAAAGTACGGGTAATTTAACTAAAAGACACGAGATAAGAAAAAGAATGCCACCAATAATCAATCCAACCAGTGGATAAAACAAAATAGCTCGACCATTTTGTTGCGCCGTCGGCATTGTCTTTAGCTCAATAGGCAGAACAGTTAAAAATTGCAATGCAATCCAAAAAGGTTTCATATCCAAGTCTCTAACTGATCTATATTTAAAAGCAAATTGAATTATGAAGAAATAAAAATGGGAATAGCAATCCCTATTCCCCTTAAAGACTTCAAAAACTGGAAATCTATTGCATTTGATAGCACTGTTTCAATTTGATGTAGTCGTAGTAAAAACTGGTTGGTGTGTAACGTGCATAGTTACATGTAGATTTAAACAAAGTTTCTTTTTCGTTATAAAGCATTTTTACCAAAGTATTGCCTTGGCTATTTTGGTAAATATCCCATTGGACATTTGCCGCCATAGGTGAAACTAGTCCACCGCGCCATGCGCTTGTTGAGTAATTATAAGTCTGACGTAGTGGTAAAGGCTGCATCATATTATGTAAATCTAGGCTAGTTGCCAAAGGAATAATAATTTCAGCATGGGCAAACCGTAAAACGGCTTTGTAAGGCTGAGCTTTATTCACCACGGCGTCAACTTGTTGGAACAGGTCCTGTTTAAGCCCTTGAGCAATTTCACTTGTGACTTGATTTGACTCTGTAAAACTCGGACCCTTTTCGTAAAAATCGTTTGCATCATTAAATTCAGCATAAAATTTTGCGGCGTCTAAAGGCATATATTTATCAAAATAAACACCTTTTAACTCATCTTTCATACCACCAGAAATAGAATAAAGCTCATAAATATAAGCCGCGGCATCTACTGCACTAGCAATGGTATTTTTCCCCTTACCCTTTTCTGTAATTTGTTCGCCTTTTGGTGAAGTTACCGTAAAGGATCCGGTATTACTAAAGTTATAACCTGTTGTACCCAGTTTTTTAATAAAGTCTGCTTTAAAAATCGGATTAAGCACTGTTTCGGCCATTTTTTCAGCTGCTGTATTTTTTGATAACTCATCTAACTTTTGGGCTAAATCTTTATTATTTTCTTCAAAATCCTGATAGGCCTGACTAGCATCATAAATTTTTTGTTGATTAGGACTCAATGGCTGAGTTAAATCTTCATCTGCATTCAAACTATGAAAATAGAGTTTAAAACGATCAACACCACTATCTTCAACACTTGGAACGCTTGCACTCGATAAACTGGTATAAGACGTTGGCACAATTTTATCTTTAAGTTGCGGTTGTTGTTGAATGAGTTCAGCCGCGAAGAATTTAGCACTATCAACCGCACGATCTACCCCAGAACTCTGTACCAATATAGAGGCTTGAGAATTTAAAAGAGTTGGTAAGCGTTGTAATAAACGATCTGCAATGCCACGGTGTTCTAAGATACCAATCATGGTTTCATTTCCATAACCGTACTGGCGGATTCCTTCCACGCCATAGCCTAATAAGATATTGGCTTTCATCATTACTTCTAAATCTGCACCCAATTGTTCACCTAATGGTGTTAAGGCATTTTCTGCTTTTGCCTGTTTCCATAAATTATAAAGTGCCAAATCATATTTCAGACTTGAGAGACCTCTTGAACCGTGACGTGCCACTAACTCTGTAAAAACTGGCTGGAACCCAGTGGGTGCTTGTTCATAGTTTTTTATTTCTTGTTGTGGTTGGTAAGGTGTTTTTGTTTGATAATATTTTGATGAGTTTGTTGGAGCAGTTGTTTGAATGTCTTGATCATCATTATTGTTACAAGCTGCAAGTAATAATGATGCTGCGAGTACAGTCGTTTTAAATAAAATATTCATAAGTCAGATGAGTGATTAATAAGAAATGCCAATAGCTTAATTTTTAGCAATGACAGTTCTATTACAAACACTCAAATATCTTTATAAAAATAATAACTTACATATGTATAGAAATATAAAAAGGCTATATCAACATAAAGTTTAATTGATCATCTGTTTCAGAAAATTCGAATGAATATAATTTCCCAAGCTCTGCTGGCATTTTTAGCAAATCATCTAAAGGTTGTTGCTTAGCTAAACAAGCTAATAGCTTAATCACACCACCGTGGGTAACAACCAATGCATGTTGCCAGTTTTGGTTTTGCATCTGTACAAGTAGTTCCTGAAAACCTTTAAGAACCCTTGTTTGAAACTGCATTAATGTTTCTGCGCGTGGTGGACAATATTGGCTCGGTTTTTGCCAAAAATTTGCCAGTAATTCTGGTGAAGTTTCATAAATCTTCTGAGTTGAGACGCCTTCCCACTCACCAAAATACATTTCTTTTAAGTCATGGCTTAAAAGTAAAGGTAGCTGAGTTATCTTTGCAAGTTTCTCAGCAAAACAAGCACAACGTTTTAATGAGGAACTTACAATGACATCCCATGACTGATTTGTAACTTGCTCAATGGTTGACTGCATTTGCTGCCAACCTTTTTCCGTTAACTCATCATCCAAATGCCCACGTAAAGTATGGCTATATTGACTCTCACCATGTCTGAGCAAATCAATTCTGAATTTACCCAATTTTATCTCCGCTTACGGCAGCTTGAGCAAAGGTAGCCATTTGGTTGTGTAACACACATGCCATTTTAACTAATGACAAAGCAGTACCTGCCCCACTCCCTTCACCTAACCGCAAATTCATTTTTAAAATCGGGTCAGCATTGAGTTCTTGTAAAATACGTTGGTGGCCATATTCTGCCGATTGATGGCCAAATAACATCCAGTCACGTACTTTAGGATTCATTCGTATCGCGCATAAAGCAGCGACCGAACTAATAAAGCCATCCACAATGATAGGTAAGCCAATCTGCGCACATCGAATATAAGCACCTACAATTGCCGCAATTTCCAATCCACCAACTGCACACAATGTTTTGAACGCATCACCAGTAACATGTTTATGATGAAGCTCGATTGCTTGTTCAATTACTTCAATTTTATGTCTTAACTGATCGGCACCAATTCCTGTACCCACTCCAGTTAATTGCTCAGCAGTATCATTTAATAAAAGACATGCTAAGGCAGAAGCAGAACAGGTATTTCCAATTCCCATTTCACCAGCAATATAAATATCTGCGCCGTCGGCTTTAGCTGTATCTACACTCTTTTTTCCCAACTCTAAAGCAGCACGACATTCATCAGCATTCATTGCTGCTTGTTTGGCAAAATTTGCTGTGCCAGCACGAACACAATGACGCTCAACACCTGCGTATTCGTAAACTTCGCCCACTGTGCCACAGTCAATCACTTGCAAATGAGCTTGATGATATTTGGCAATTACACTAATTGCTGCGCCACCAGTCGTGAAGTTTTGCAGCATTTGACGAGTGACGGCTTGAGGATATGCAGAAATATTTTCTTCAACCACGCCATGATCGCCCGCAAAAATGGTGATCCATGGATGATTAATTTGTGGATGTGCATTTGACTGCAAACTGGCAAGCTTAATTGCTATTAGTTCTAAATCACCTAAAGCACCAGTAGGTTTAGTGAGTTGGAGTTGGTGTTGCTCAGCTTGTTGTTTTGTGTCCACATTAGGTTGCTGTACAGATTCTAACCACCAGTTCATTTTACTTCTCACCTTTTAAAATCATTGGAAAACCAGCCACACAAAACACAACCTTATCTGCAATTTGCCCTAGAGCTTGATGTAGTCTGCCTGCTTCATCGACAAACCGTCGACTGATCTCACCGAGTGGCACAACACCTAAACCCGTTTCATTACTTACTACAATAATTTCTGACTCAAGCGTAGGTAAAACTTTTAACAGCTGCTCACACTCAAATTGTTGAATACTTTGATCATCTAAAACTAACAAATTGGTTAGCCAAAGTGTTAAACAATCCACCAAAATAATTTGATTAGGTCGATCAATTTTCTGCAAAGTTTTTGCTAACAATAAGGGTTCTTCAACCAAAGACCAGTGAGCAGGACGCTGATTTTGATGATGTTCAATTCGACTTTGCATTTCTGGGTCAAGCGCTTGCGCCGTAGCAACATAAGTCACCGCTAATTGCATATTTATTGCTGTTTGTTCAGCCAGTCGGCTTTTGCCAGAACGGGCTCCACCCAAAATCAGTTGCAACATGAATCACCTAAGAACAAATGCTGAGACGGATATAACTTACCTTGTAAAGTTTGAGCTTGATAACAACCAAACGTTAAATGCTCGACTTTAAGGTCAAATTCAACGTGTTTGTATTGTACAGGTAATTGGGAAATTTTATGTAAAATCAAATCACTACTATAGTCTTTTTTATACAACCCCAATGTAATATGCGGACAATATTTTAAAGCGGCAATTTCATGAGAAATTAAACCTAACTTTTGGCGTATTTGAGGTAAGATATTCTCTGTATCTTGGATTTCTACAAATAAAGCACTACTAAAACTATCGACTAAACCAATTTTTAAATGAAACGGGGCAAAATCTTCTTTTCTTAAAATTTCCCTTTGCTGCTCCAACTCACTCAAACTAAAGTCATCACTATACATTCTAGTTTCGTGGGTTAAAAATCCACATATAAACAGCGTGATATGATATTGACGGCTATTGGGTTCTAATAAGAATTCTGAGAAATGCGCGCGCAAGGCATCTAAATAATCAACTATTTTTTGATCATTAATTTCTAAATACCATAAAGCATAATTTTGGCGCCCAAGATGCCATTCGGGATAATCCCGTATAGATGTTGGCACCATGAACGTCGAAGGTTTTAGCAGCACAGCTTTAATTCAAAATCATTCAATTTCCGTATTAAAGCATGTTTGCCTTTCAGTTGTAGAATATTAATTATTTAAACGAACTTAAGCATACTGAGTACGCGTACTTTTGGAGTTGGTAATATTCATGTTTAAAGGCTGTTTGCCTTGTTCAGAAAATAAATATTGAACTAATTGCGTTAACTCAACTTCAAGTTGTCTTTTTTGGGAAGTACTCATATCCAATTTCTGAATTTGCTGTTGTAAATGTTTAATCGCATCAGCCTCTTCAATTTCTAAATATTGAATTGCATAGGCATACCCTAGCGCAGCGCCTTTTAATAGGTTTTTATAAGGCAAATCATGACCTATATTCACTTCAATTGATGCAATTACTCTTTCATTATGAGTTAATTTGCGAAGTGGATCTCTTGCCACACGCTGACACGGATCTTTAAAAGCATATTCACATGAGTCTAGAAAGCTCTGTGCCATGCGATCCAAATCTTTTGCATAGTTAGGTAATACAATTGCAAGCCCTTGCTTTACTTCTCTAATTAAGTTTTCTGCAAATGCTTTAACTGAATGATCACCCATGGCAACACCAATAGATTCATATCCTAGTAAAGATGCGTACCAAGCAAGCATGGCATGCACGCCGTTCCATAAACGGTTTTTGATTAATTGAATGTCTGTAATCTGATTAACTAAGACAACTTGACGTAACTTTTCGAGTAAAGGACTACCCTTTTCTACATAAATTGGCATATCCGTTTCACTATGAAACAGAATTAGATCCATGCTTTGTAATATATGACCAGGCTGGAAATTACGACGCATGTTATCAACATATAAAGATGCCTGATTTTGCTGGTCTTGGGTCAGTTTATTACAATCTTCAATTTCAACATGTTCTTCATGCTCCGCATCAGATAAATGCTGTTCAAGAAAGTGATGCTTAATACGAAGTTGACGATATAAATTCTGATTAGATAGCTTTGAAACCATGCGGTTTACAACGGTGTCGCAAAAATAATGTTCTTTTAAAATATGCTCGGTTACATCTTCATCATTGGTCAACTCTAATAGAGCTTCTCTAAGATGCTTCATAACCAAATATTTCGCACCAACTTTATTTAAAATAATTAGAAAAGTTAACGGTTCAATACATGTTTCAAGTGACGAGTTAAAACGCGCATATAATCCTTTTGCAATTATTTTTGATTCAGCTTCAATCGCTTGCTCAGGTAAACAAAGTGCAATCAAACTGGAATGAGTATACATCTCTAACATTTGTTGTTCATTTTCAGAATCAACAATGGTCATATTCTCAATACGTTCATCATAAGAAAATTGCCCATAGCGAATACTATAAGTTCCAAATGCATTCACAGCTTCTCGAAAAAGACTATTTCGTGTAGAAGCAATAATTCTCTTTGGTTTTGTGTATCCATCCCAATGTGACAAGATTTGCGCTATATACCCCCCACCGATAGCACCAAAACCGTGTATCCCAACTGTCAGTTGATTCAAGCTTTGTGGAAAAGGTTCCTGTATCTCAGGCATATCCATAACAGGAATAAATTGGTCGAGATCTGTTAAGAAGTCATACATCTGATCATAATAAAAATGCACTTTTTCCAGCATTTCATCATTTGGCTCTTTAATATCTTTTAATAAAATTGTTAAACCTTTTGAAGTGTGAGCCGAGGTTAAACCATTTTCAGAATCTTCAAACATAAGACACTGATTAGCGTCTAAGTGAAGTTGACTAGCAGCTTTTAAAAAGATTTCTGGATGCGGCTTTCCTTGCTCTACTTCATCACCACAGGTAATCACATCAAAAAATTTATAAACATTGGCATTAATCAAATATTCTTCAGCAATTGCCCTACGGCTTGAAGTCGCAACAGCCATTCTTAAGCCAGATTTTCGTAAACGTTCTAAAACTTGAACTAAACCTTTTTTAATCGGTACGCCGTGTTTTCGAATATATTCGAGTTCCATCTCATCAGCTTTTTTTCGAATTTCTTTATAGGGAACATTTACGCCATATAAACGTTGAGCCAATTGCTCAGCAGTAGTTGCACTTAAACCTAAACATTGCATTAAATATTCGTGAGAAAATTCCTGTCCAATGAGTTCTTGAGATGCTTGTTGCAATGTTTGAAATCGCAACCTCTCAGTATCAAACATTGTCCCATCCATATCAAAAATTGCTCCATGAACAGGTTTTCCATGAAAAATAAGCACGCTTTTTCCTCTTTTTTGATCATGTTTTATTCAGGGTATACAAAAATTGGTTAAAAAGGCGGGATATTAATAAATGAAACATTAGTGGTCATTTTTTAATCAAAAATATAAGAGATCTGTTACTGATTAGCGTTAATACTCTAAAAAGGTTGAACAATATAAATAAGTATGAAGCTAACTGTAGATGCAAGAACGGCAAGCCATCCTCGCTTGCCGCTCTTGGTTTATTCTTTTTGTTGCGCTGATAGTATTTATTTTTCTTAGTTCCGTTTACCGCTACTTGAACCCGCATATTTTTATAATGTCTCGCAGGTGTCACATACCAGAAATCAACTCACCTTTCTCTATTCTTATTGTTGGTGCTTCTGGTATAACTCTAAAATTCATAAGAAAATTAGCATGAACGAATAGAATATAAGATTGATATTACGACCAATGTCTTTGCTCCTTATTAGAAATGGCTATATCGCTACTATTAATAATGATAATCATTTTCATTTGATAGTTCAAGCTTTTTCTTCGTTATTTGTGCTTCTCTCCTTTTTGAAAAAAGATCTGCAACAAGTAATAGCCCTCAATAAAGTATTTTCTAAATGTAGTTAGAAAACGATTAATTCTTAAGCTACACTTCTAAACCATTATTATTGATCAAGTACATCAACAAATTGGGCATTTAAAAGCTGAGCTAAATCTTTTGGATTTAAACCAATATCAAGCCCTCTTTTTCCACCACTTACATAAATTTTGTTAAAGTTTTGAGCTGATGCATCAATGACAGTTTTTAATCGTTTCTTTTGGCCTAAAGGACTAATCCCACCTACTAAATATCCTGTTAAACGTTCGGCATCTTTAGGATTAGCCATCTGTAATTTTTTACATCCAAACGCCGTAGCTACTTTTTTTAAATTTAATTGATGATTAACTGGTAAGACAGCAACGAAATAATTTTTATCGTCACTTACCATTAGAGTTTTAAATACTTTGTTTACATCTAAATCTAATTTTTCGGCTGCTTCTAATCCAAAACTTTTGGCATTTGAATCATGTTCATATTCATGAATAGAAAATTCGATTTTATTACTTTTTAACAATCTACATGCAGGAGTCATGGTATATGGTGTTATAGATAAAATTATTTCGATTATAGTTTTTTTAGAAAAAATTTAAAATTTACTTAGGCTATTTACAAGAGTTACATAAAAATTCAAACAGCAACTGAAGAAAAAATAATCTCGACTTGATATTCGTTGCTCGACTCCATATATTTTATTTAGATTTGAAGTCTGAGCTGACAATTTTATGAGTTATAAACACAACAATCTGATGGCAATGCGTCACCGTTTTTGGGATGAATCATCAGATTCTGTATTAAATGAAAAGCAATTTTTGCAGCAGACGTTAATTGAACAAGGTATTTTTAATAATGCAACCTTTGATGATGTTAAGTACTTCTTTTATACCCTTCCTAGCATCATTATTGTAAAAGCTCATGCACTTGGTTTTATGCATGATTCAGTCAAACAAATGTTATTGCAACATATTCAGACCAATCGCCTGCATTTGATGCAGAAATCTGAATTAAAGATTCAATTTAAAATGTAATCCATTTTGTTATCAAAGATCTGTTTTATCTTAGTTTTACTTATCTGAATTGTTTTAATTTCTTAAATTTTTAAATTGCTTAGGCTATTTAAGGATTAATGGAAGAAAGATGACCATATCGGCCTATCATTCAGTCTGAGAGAACTATTTTAATACGCTCAAAACATGTAATATTCGTTACAATTTTAGATCACCAGCGTTTGGCTGCATGATGCGCATAGGATTCTATTTTCATGTCAAATCAGAAAGATAAGCTTAAGAGTTTAAAAACTTCTTCCATGGATCGACGCTTATCAATCGCGAAAGCTTCTTTACTTGCAGGAACGCGTTGGGCAACTGCAAGTGCTTCTTCTTTATTTTCTAATGAAGAAGAAAAAGAAAAGAAACGCAAAAAAGCGATGAGCGAACAAGCTAACTATCTGGTTTCTGAAATAGGTAAACTTAAGGGTTCTATTGTTAAAATTGGTCAAATGATGGCTCTTTATGGTGAACACTTTTTACCAGAAGAGATTACTCAAGCTTTAAATACCCTAAATAACCAAACTGTTGCCTTAGATTGGCCTGCAATTAAGCCACATCTACAGGAGCAATTGGGCGCGAAGTTAAATGATTTAACGATTGATCATGAACCAATTGGTACTGCCTCTCTCGCACAAGTACATCGTGCAACCCGCAAATCAGACGGCTTAGAATTAGTCTTAAAAATCCAATATCCTGGCGTTGCAAATGCAATTGACTCAGATATGAGCTTGTTTAAAAACATGCTTAAACTGACACGTATGGTGCCTCAAACCCGTGAATTTGATCAGTGGTTTGATGAAGTACGTGAAATGATGCATCGCGAAGTTGACTACGATGTTGAAGCTGCCACTACCCGTCGCTTCGGTGAACGCTTAAAAGATGACGAGCGTTATATTGTTCCGACAATTGTAGATGAATACTGTACCAATCAAGTACTTTGCATGACTTTTGAACGTGGTGTTCCAATCAATAGCCCTGTGATGTTGTCTTTGCCTCAAGAGCGTCGTAATCAGCTCGGCGAAGCTTCACTTGAAATTGCAGTTCGTGAAATTTTTGAATGGGGTGAAATGCAGACTGACCCTAACTTTGGTAATTACCTTGTTCGTTTGGGTAATGGCCAAGACGTTCAGGACAAAATTGTGTTATTAGATTTTGGTGCTATCCGTCAGTTTGATGAACATTTGTTAGCAGTTGCACGTCAACTCATTCAGGCAGGTTATCAGCATGATAAAAATGCGATGGTGGAAGCCATGACTGGATATGAATTTTTTGATGCAATGCCTGAAAGTATTAAACCAGGCATGGCCGATGTCTTTTTAATCGCGACAGAAGCATTTAGTACCCCTGCAAATAATCCAGATATGCCTGCTGGCCTTATGGATGAACATGAACGTTATGACTGGAAGAAAAGCCAGTTACATAGCCGTGTTATGCAGCAAGCAAGTAAATCAATGGCATCACGTTATTTCTCGATTCCTCCAAAAGAATTTATGTTTATTAGCCGTAAGTTTATTGGGGCCTATACGTTTATGACAGTTATTGATGCAAAAACAAATGTGCGACGTATGATTCGTAACTTTGCTTAATTTAATAAAGGACTAGAATGATTCCATGTCATTCTAGTCAATACCTCTCAACCCACCCAACAATTAAATAATTTTAAATAAATAAAATCAAACACTTATAATTTTATTATTTTCTATTTGCCATTTATCTACTCATTTTTTGAATGTCAGTAACGACATAGTTTTTTAATATGAGGCGTGTCAGCATAAAACAATAACAACGTGTTAGGACACCATAATTATGACAAGTATGATCAATAAAGCTCAGGGTTTGGGTTTATCGCTGATCACCAGATTGGCTGGAAGCGATGTACTTGATCAACTCAAGTTGCGTAAATTTGTTGAAAAATCTCTTTATCAAGGTTCAAAAGCTGGTTTTAAAGCATTAAGCCAGACTCAAAAAGCATTTAAACCAAAACAGATCTCCCAACAGCGATTACCTCGCCAACAAAAAAATCTATTTGATTTAAGTCTAACCGAAGAACAACAAATGACTTCTGAGGCAATGTCTCAATTTGCTCAAGAAGTCTTATTGGGGTTGGCTCATGATGCTGATCAGGCAGCTCAGTTTCCTGAAAGTCTTTGGCAATATGTTGAGGATCTAGGTCTTAACTACTATGCACTCCCAGAGGCATTAGGTGGTGTCGCGGCCGAACAAAATATTGTAAGTAATCTATTAATAGCTGAAAAACTCGCTGAAGGTGATTTTAGCCTTACAGCAGGATTACTCAGTACATTTAGCGTCATTAATGCAATTACACGTTGGGGTTCTACTGAAGTTCAGTCAATGTACCTACCATGTTTTGCAGAAGACTCAGACATTACAGCAACCTTTGCAGTTCAAGAGGCAACTCCAGCATTTAATCCTTATGCTTTAAAAACAAAAGCATCACTTGAAAATGATCAGTTTTTTATTGATGGTGAAAAAACATTAGTAATTTTAGGTGATTTAGCTGACGTATTTTTAGTAAGTGCAGACTTTAACGGCAAGCCAGACGTATTTGCCGTGCAATGCGGTGACACAATTTCAATTAAAAACACTCCGGCCATGGGTCTTAAAGCCACAGAAACTGCAACTCTTCGCTTTAATCACACTCCTGCTCTACGCTTAGGTGCAACAGACTTTGATTACACTGCTTTTTTAGATTTGGGTAACTTAATGTGGTGTGCAATGGCCGTAGGTACATGTGAAGCTGTTAAAGCTTATTGTATTAAATATGCCAATGAACGAACTGCATTCGGTGAACCAATTTCTCATCGCCAAAGTGTAGCTTTCATGATTGCAGATATGGCAATCGAAATTGATGCAATGCGTATGTTGATTTTAAATGCGGCAAGTCTTGCAGAGTCAGGCAAGCCATTTCACCGCGAAGCTTATCTAGCCCAACTACTTTGTGCTGAAAAATCCATGAAAATCGGTACAGATGGAGTGCAAATTCTTGGTGGACATGGTTTCACAAAAGAACATCCTGTTGAACGCTGGTACCGTGATCTACGCGCTACTGCAATTTTACAATCTGGCTTACATGCTTAAATGATCAATCAGAGGATACTTTAATGAATTTACAAAATCCTAAAAAATTCAAGATGATGATTGATCAAGCACATGATGTTGCGATCAATGTTTTACGTCCTATTTCTCGTAAATATGATAAAGCTGAGCATGCGTATCCCAAAGAGCTCGATATGCTCGCTTCTCTGATTGATGGCATGAATGAAGGTGGCGAAGGTATTAATGCTGGAGCAGCAGGTGCTGGAAAGCGCGGTGATACAGACAATGAAGGTGTTCGTAACGGAACCAACATGTCGACCGCTCTTGGAATTATTGAGATGTGTTATGGCGATACTGGCTTATTACTGAGTATGCCACGTCAGGGGCTTGGGAACTCAGCAATTGCTGCTGTCGCAAATGATGAGCAATTAGAACGGTTCAACGGAACATGGGCAGCAATGGCCATTACTGAGCCAGGATGCGGTTCTGACTCTGCTGCGATCCGCACCACTGCAACCAAAGATGGCAATGACTATATTTTAAATGGTGAAAAGATTTTTGTGACCTCTGGCGAACGTGCAGATTCTGTCGTCGTTTGGGCCACGCTTGATCGCAAACTTGGACGTGCAGCGATTAAATCATTTGTGGTACCAAAAGGTACGCCAGGAATGAGAGTTGAACGCCTCGAACATAAATTAGGAATTAAGGCTTCAGATACGGCAGTGATTAGTTTTATTGATTGCCGCGTACCAGCCGAAAACCTTTTAGGTAATGCCGAAGTAGACGTCGCTAAAGGTTTTGCTGGAGTAATGGAAACTTTTGATAATACTCGGCCTTTAGTTGCAGCAATGGCAATCGGTTGTGCTAAAGCTTCACTAGAACGTATTAAAGAGATTTTTAAAGATCAACTCGATCCTGATTACTCTACCCCCTACCTACATACTTCTAACCTTGCAGCACAAATCTACCGTATGGAAGCTGAGTGGGAAGCTGCTCGCCTACTTATGTTAAAAGCCACGTGGATGGCAGATAACAAAAAACCAAACTCTAAGGAAGCTTCTATTGCAAAAGCCAAAGCAGGTCGTGTGGGTAATGAGATCACTTTAAAATGTGTCGAATTGGCAGCAAGTGTTGGCTATAACGAAGATGAGTTACTGGAAAAATGGGCACGTGATTCGAAAATTCTTGATATTTTTGAAGGTACTCAGCAAATCCAGCAATTGATCATTGCCCGCAGAGAACTGGGTAAATCTTCTAGCGAACTAAAATAATAATTAAGGGAAATTTTCCCTTCTTTTATTAGCTGTTTATGTAAAAACTTAAAAGCCCTCTAGCGATTAAACTAGAGGGCTTCGTATTTCAGGAATTTACATTTTTATTTATTCGGCAGTTGTGCTGTCTAACGCTTTATCAACTACACCAAATTTCTTAAAGATTTTTGCACGTCTTTTTGACGAAATATTTGCTTTATTTAAATCACCTTTATAATGATCAAAAACTCGCTTATCCATTATTTTAAACCACAATGAAGGGATTAATGCCGGTAATAACATACTTGCATAACCGCTTGGTAGCTCAGGTGCCTCGTCAAAATGACGTAATGCTTGGAATGGACGAGTCGGATACGCATGATGGTCTGAATGACGCTGCAACTGGTACAAGAACAAGTTTGTTACTACGTTATTGTTGTTCCAGCTATGCTCTGGCATTGTACGTTCATATTGACCATTTTCTTTTTTCTGACGTAATAAACCATAATGCTCAATATAGTTAATAATTTCAAAAAGACTAATGCCATAAAATGCTTGTGTTGCTAAATATGGAATTGTGCTTTTGCCAAATATTCCAACCATAGAACCATGAAAAGCAGCAGTCATTCCCCAGCCTTGTAATAGCTCATTATCTGAAGACCAGAATTCTTTACCTTTACGTTTTAAACGATTTTTTTCAATTTCTATTGCAGACTTAAAAGAACCAACAACAGTACGTGGCCAGAACTCATAGAATGTTTCACCCATACGAGATGAAGCTGGATCTTCTGGTGTTGCTGCACGCTTATGATGACCGTAAGGATGCTCAATACGGAAATGATTATAGCCAGTTGGAACTAAAGCAAGATGAGACAAAATATGGTCTATACGATCATGCTTATGACTTAACTCATGGGCTGTATTAATCGCAATACCATTGATTGCACCCATTGAAATACCAAGTAAAATCTTATCAATAAAAGATGTTGTTTTACGACTTGTTAAATAACATGCATAAACATTTGCAGCATACTGTAGAGGAATAAAGCTCTTCACAAGACGTGAATAATATGGATCTTTTTCTAAAAGCTTAATTTCTTCATCTGTCGGATTTCGAGCATCTTTCCCAATAATAGTATCAATTGCAGGAATCACGACATGTAATAAAAGTGGACCACCTAATGCGAAGACTTTCTTCAAAGGACGTGGACCAAACTGATAACCAGCTAAAATACCCAAACCGATAGCAGGTAAAGCAGGACTAATCATCCATAAAAAGCGTTTGCGATCTATTTCACGCATAGACGCAGGCACTGGCATAAGTTCTTGCTGAACATTTACTGGTGCATTCATAGCTATATTTCCTTTTTCTATATGTCTATATAGTTAAAGAAATAGTGTTTAGTTAACAGTAGTAACCGTCCAAAAAACCTATGTTAAAGTCTTTGGCATTTTCTTCCACTTTTCTGTCCTAAAAACACATGTTGATCTATTCTTATAGCTCACTATAATTTTATTAAAATAATGATTGATCATTTAAATATGGATGCACTAAGTAAATTTTTTGATGATATTCACCTGAATAAGTCTGAATACATCTATTTAAAAGCGCAAGGAGAATGGGCTTTTAAAACACAAGATCAATCTGCTTTACTTGCTTATATTGTTTTAACTGGTTCTGTATATATTCAACTTAACACTTCAGAAAAAATAACTGCGACTGCTGGCGATATTATTTTGATTCCTTCGGGGAAAGCACATAGTGCGACTGACTCAAAATCAACAGCGAGTAAGTTGGTAGATTCTTTAGATATAACGTCACTTTTTAATGGTCATAGACAAGATGCCATCGAATTTGGTACTTCATCTCCAAATAATACATTATTGCTATCTTTACGCTGCCAAATCGATACTCATATGGCTGGGCCACTCATTAATGCCCTCCCGTCCATCATGCATATTCAGCATGAAAATCAAACCACTCCACCCGAATGGCTACAAATTGGGCTTTATTTTCTAGCAATTGAAACTCAAAAAATCAGGCCAGGTCACGACAAAATTATTGATCATCTAGTCAGTATTTTGCTCATTGAATGCATTCGTGATCATATTCAACAAATGACAGATCAACAAAACTGGTTAAGTGCTTTAACTCATCCTGAACTAAGCAATGCACTATCTGCTATTCATAGCCAGCCAGAAGTTACATGGACAGTTGAATCTTTAGCTGAACAATGTTGTATGTCACGTTCTAAATTTGCAAATTTGTTTAGCAGTATTATTGGTGAACCACCTCTAACTTATTTACAGCATTATCGTTTCCGTTTAGCCAGTCAGTATTTACGCACAAGTAATTTATCAATTCAGCAAATATCAAATAAGGTTGGCTATTCATCCGAAACCGCATTTAGTCAGGCATTTAAGCGAATTTTTGATTTATCTCCTAAACAATATAGACAGCAATATATTGGGCACAGCTTAGATTAACTGCCAATAAAAAAAGCGCCGAGGCGCTTTTTTTATTGAATCAAATTATTATTTAATTTTCGCATGTGATTTTAAATATTGACTGTAATCTTCCAATATTTGTTGACCACGTGACTGACGATAAAGTTGCTTTAACTGCTGTAACTGATCAGCAGGTATAGCATTCGCAGCCGATGAATTTACATTTGAAACTGCAACAACAACTAGCTCATTTGGTAAATTTGCTGTCGTAACAGACCACATACCTGGCTTAGGTGTAGCTGCACTAAATGCTGCACGCTCAATTTCACGCTTTAATCCTTGTGAACGACTAAATACGCCAGCCGATTCAAATGCTACTTTATTCTTAGCAACTACTTGATCTGCCGGTTGAGTTTTAAATTCAGCTAGCATTGTAGCAATTTTAGCTTGAACAGCTTTACGTGCTTTTTCGTCGATAACTTTTGCTTTCGCTTCATTCATCGCCTGTGCTAAAGGTTTTACACCAGCAGCATGATAATCACGTACTTTAACCCATACCGTATCACCATTCGCTAACTGAATATTAGATGATGCATTACGGTCACCATTTTTCACGTCATCATTAAACAATTTAATTTTAACGTTTGGATCACTTAAATATGGATTTTGTGTAGCTAAAGTTACGCCATTTAATGATTCAACTTTTGTACCTTTTACTTCTTGTACAACTGCTTCTAAAGAATCATTACCAACAATCGTTTCATTTAAACTGTTTACAGTATCTGAATAAACAGTCGCAACTTTATTCTTTTCAACCTCAGCAGTTAAACGCGCCTTCTCAGCTTCGAATGAAGGGATTTGATTAGCTTGAGTTTCTGCCTCAATAATATGATAGCCATATTGAGTTTTTACTGGTTGAGAAATCTGTCCATTTTTCAAGCTCACTACAGTTTTATCAAATGCATCGGAAAAAACCCCTGGTGCATATGCTTCAACTAAACCACCTTTTGCTTTCGAACTTGGATCTTCAGAGAACTGAGATGCAGCTTGTGCAAATGTAAGACCGCCTTGAATTTTCGCATATACTTCTTTAGCAAGTTTTTGAGCTGCTGCATCATCACGAGCATCTGTAGTAATTAAAATATGCTTCACAGTACGTTTAGAATCTTTTTTCTGAGTTTCAACAAACTTGCTATACGCTTGTTGAAGTTCAGCTTCAGTTGCAGGAGCTGGTTTAGCCATTAGTGATGGCGACACAACCACATAATCCACATCAACAGAAGATTGTTGTTTAAACTCATTTTGGTGTTTGTTGTAATAATCTGTAGCTTCTTGATTAGAGGCAGTTAAACCAATTTTATAACCATCTAATTTAATACTAGCCAAATGTAATGTACGTTGTTCAGTTTGCAAATTCGCAATTTGCATTAAATCAACTTTACTTACTAAAGAGTAATCAGAAAAAGTTGACGTTAGCATTTTTAAAGCATGATCTTGACGAAGACTAGCAATTAAGCCCTGACTTGTCATACCAATAGAACGTAAGTAATTTTCATAGAGTTTTTGCGAGAACTGTCCATTCTCTTGCAAACTAGGCTGTTGAGCTAACATTTGCTCAATTTGAGTATCACTAAGTGAGATACCTAATTTTTCAGCTTGTTGAATTAGTAAATTACGCGACACTAAAATATCGAGTGCCTTAGCCTGAATAACAGGCAAATTAAGTAGACTCTCATCGCCTTTAACAGCAGCTAAATATTGTTCTTTGTAAGACTGAGTTAAAGTTTCAAGGTCTTTTTTAGATATTTCTTGGCCATTTACTGTTTTTGCAACATCAGCCTTGTTTCCCCTATTAAAATATCCTTCAATACCTACAAGTGCTAAAGGGGTCAAAAACAAAATTAGAAGGACTTTGCCGAGCCAACCCTTAATGACTGTACGAAACGATTCCATAAGTATTCCAATATTTTATTTCGAGGAGAATTTTAACTGAAAAACCACAATCAATGAATGAGCAATATTGGTCAATTCAGATTTTTAATAAAAAACGCGCCTATATTGGCGCGTTTAATCATCTTAAAAGATTAAGCTACTGAATCTTTAAGACCTTTACCAGCTTTGAAGCTAGGTACTTTTGTTGCTTTAATTTGAAGCTCTTCACCAGTTTTAGGGTTACGACCAGTGCGTGCAGCACGTTCTTTAACACTGAAAGTACCAAAACCAACTAAAGTTACTGTGTCACCTTTTTTAAGTGCTTCAGTAATTGACGCAATTGTCGCATCGAGTGCCTTGCCTGCATCAGTCTTAGATACTCCCCCTTTTTCAGCAATTGCATCGATTAATTCTGATTTATTCATGAATAAAACATCCTCTTAATATCGTTTGTTTAAGGTCCAAGGCTATAGTTTAAAAGGCCATGACGCCTTTATAGCAATGCTTTGGGGGAAAACGCAATACTAGAGCAGGGCTTTTAGCGAAAATAAATGCTAAAAAACTGTTATATATTTGCTAAATCCCAACATTTTTTACTTTTTATTCAATTTTTCTTTCAATTGCTGGTTTTCTTCTATTAAAGCATCCACCTTAATATGAAGCTGTACCAAGAGCTGTTCAATGTGCTGTAAATCCTTCGGAGTGACCAATCCAATCCGGTTTAAAGAATGGTTCACACTGGTATCAAGAATTTTCTCTACTTTATCTTTTGTTTCAGATACAGATTCTTTTGCTTTTTCTGTAACTTTGCCTACAGTGTTATCTGCTAAGTCTCCAGTTTTTGACTCTAGTTCTTCACCAACTTTGACTAAAGAATCAAAGAGTTTGTTGCCCTCTTCTTCTGCGCGTGAAAAAGCTCCTAGTCCAGCTAGCCAAATTTGCTTGGTATACTTTCTAAAATCCAAAGCTGACTTTCTTGAACCTCTTGATTTTAATTTATTTTTTTCTTCTGACTCTTCTGTCTGCGTATCTATATTTGCATTATCCATTAATCTAAACTCCTAATCAGATGAGAGAGATGATGACTGATTTGACCACAAAATATTTCTATAATATCAAAGTAAAGACTTGATCCATTTACAAAACTGTTCTACAAAGCAATTAAGTCATGTAAATATATTTAACACGACATTGTGTTAAGTTTGGGATAGGATGTTCCATTCTTCGGTTAACTGCTATTTGTAAGGATAAACTTTTATGAGTGAAACGCAACAAAGACAAAAACATCCCCGTCTGTTGCTGAATATCGTTCTAATTATTTTAGAAACTTTCTTTTCATTTATTCTCACCCACGATGGTGTTCTTCGCTTGCAAGCGAAAAAGTTTATTTCAAACAAAACGACTATTCGTATCAATAGCTACCTACCTTTTTTTGACTTTTATGTTCAATTTACAGAAAAGGGTTTGTTGTTCGATATCCATTCTTTTGACCGACGTATTGATCTTGAAATCAATAGTACACTTATCGATTTAATTAAGATTTTCGCTTTTTCAAACCAGCGCAGTCTTAAAAATATGCGCATTGATGGTAATGAAGAAACTAAAAAAGAGTTATTAGACTTAATTTCACACCTTACTCTGCCTAAACTTTTAGCAGACTGGAAGCAATGGTTTAATACACCTGATGATGAAGCTGAAGCCCTTGCTTCACGCAAAAGAATTGCCCCATTGCTTGAAAAAATTGATCAACAACGATCAGAAATCAATTCACTTCATGTGGAAATTAAACAATATCAAAATCGAATTACTCGCTTACAGAAGCGTCAACGTAATATTAACTTCTCCTTTGGTATAATTAGCCTGATATTTATTGTTTATTTCATATATAATTTGTGGGTTGCTTAAATTATTTTTCCATTTTGTTCCTGCACTTGAATTAAAAATAAAAAAACTTGACTATTTTAGTCGGGATTCATAAAATCCTATTATCTAGTCTTAACATGTGTATCGAATCATGCGCCTTACAACTCGCGGTCGCTACGCAGTGACTGCTCTACTTGATTTAGCTTTGCAGCCAACTGAACAAACGATCACGCTCGCCGAAATTGCAGCTCGCCAATCCATTTCAGTTGCTTATTTAGAACAGTTATTCGCAAAACTTAAGCGTCATGGGTTAGTTTCTAGTGTTCGTGGTGCAAATGGTGGTTATCATTTGGCTCGAAATGCTGATGAAATTACTGTGTTAGAAATTATTGAAGCTGTAAATGAAACTGTTGATGCAACTCGTTGCGACCATAAAGGTAACTGCCAAAATGGTGCAATGTGTCTCACACACGATTTATGGCAAGAACTCTCTCATCATATTGCCGACTATTTAGCAAAAATCTCTCTTGCCGACCTCATTAGCCGAGACAACGTTCAAACTGTTGCATTACGCCAAAATGTGACTGGCATAGATTCAGCTCTTTTATCGGGTACAGGTATTTGATATGAAACGTCCAATTTATCTTGATTACGCAGCAACCACTCCAGTAGATCCACAAGTTGCAGAACGTATGATGGAGTGTTTAACTTTCGACGGTACCTTTGGTAATGCTGCATCTCGTTCCCACGCTTATGGCTGGCAGGCAGAAGAGAAAGTTGAATATGCACGTGAGCAAGTTGCAAATTTAATTAAAGCTGATCCACGTGAAATCGTTTGGACTTCTGGTGCAACTGAATCAGATAACCTTGCTCTAAAAGGTGTAGCGCAGTTTTATGCATCTAAAGGCAAGCATATCATTACAAGTAAAATTGAACACAAAGCTGTTCTAGATCCTTGTCGTGAATTAGAAGACCAAGGTTTTGAAATTACTTATTTAGAACCAGAACCACAAACTGGTTTAATTACCCCTGAAATGGTAAAAGCTGCCCTTCGTCCTGATACTGTTCTTGTTTCTCTTATGATGGTAAACAACGAAATCGGTACAGTTACAGATGTAGCAGCAATTGGTGAATTAACACGTGCCAATAAAACCTTCTTTCATGTAGATGCTGCTCAAGCTGCTGGTAAAGTTGAAATTGACCTATCTACTATGAAAATTGACCTAATGAGTTTCTCAGCTCATAAAATTTATGGTCCAAAAGGTATCGGTGCATTATATGTACGTCGTAGCCCACGTGTTCGTTTGAAAGCACAAATTCATGGCGGTGGTCATGAACGTGGTATGCGTTCTGGTACTTTAGCGACTCATCAAATTGTAGGTATGGGTGAAGCTTTTGAAATTGCTGGCAAAACAATGCAAGCAGAACAAGAGCGTATTCGCAAGCTTCGCGACAAGCTTTGGAATGGTTTACAAGATCTTGAACAAGTTTTCTTAAATGGCCATCCAACTCAAAACGTTGCTAACTATTTAAATGTCAGCTTTAACTTTGTTGAAGGTGAATCTTTAATGATGTCGCTCAAAGATGCAGCCGTATCAAGTGGTTCTGCTTGTACTTCTGCAACTTTAGAGCCTTCATACGTTCTTCGCGCATTAGGTTTATCTGATGAGCTAGCACACAGCTCTATTCGCTTCAGTTTTGGTAAATACACAACTGAAGAAGATATTGACCATGTGCTTACAATTACCAAAGCCGCTGTTGAGAAATTACGTGAACTTTCTCCGCTTTGGGATATGTACAAAGAAGGTATCGATCTTTCTACAGTTGAATGGGCTGAACACTAATTCATTGAAATTAGTGTTTTTACCCTCATATTAATATTAGGCTGACCCCGAGGTTTGGAGAAGCGAAATGGCTTATAGCGAAAAGGTAATTGATCATTACGAAAACCCTCGTAATGTTGGTGTTTTAGACAAAAACTCTGAAAATGTAGGTACAGGCATGGTGGGTGCACCAGCATGTGGCGACGTGATGCGTTTACAAATTCAAGTAAACGATAGCGGTGTGATTGAAGAAGCACGCTTTAAAACTTATGGCTGTGGTTCAGCAATTGCTTCTAGCTCACTTGTAACTGAGTGGTTAAAAGGCAAAACTCTTGATGAAGCTCAAGCAATCAAGAATATTGATATCGCAACTGAGCTTGCTCTTCCACCTGTAAAAGTTCACTGCTCTGTACTAGCTGAAGATGCGATTAAAGCTGCGATTGAAGATTACCGCACTAAAAAATCAAAAGCTTAATTTGTTATTACTGTAAACGTTGGAGTTTTCATGATTCATTTAACTGAAAATGCTGCGACTCATATTAGCAATTACCTCAAGAACAGAGGTAAGGGTGAAGGCATTCGCGTGGGTGTGAAAACTTCTGGCTGTTCTGGGTTGGCTTACGTTCTTGAATTTGTTGATTCTATCGATGAACATGACGAAGTTTTCGAACAATTTGGCGTTAAGGTATTTGTAGATCCAAAAAGTCATGTCTATTTAGAAGGCTTAGAAATGGACTACGTCAAAAATGGCCTTAATGAAGGGTTCGAATTTAACAACCCCAATAAAAAAGGTGAATGTGGTTGTGGTGAGTCTTTCACTGTATAACCCATCTCCTTCCATCTCTCATTAAAACAGTGTCTTTTATAGCACTGTTTTAATGTATTTAATTAACGTGGACCTCCTTTCTAATGAATCATTTTGAGTTGTTCAATTTACCCGTAGAACTCGATATCGATTTGGCGAGCTTAAAATCTAGTTTCTTGAATTTGCAGCAGCAATATCATCCAGATAAAGCAGAAGATAAAAATCAGGCATTGATCAAATCAAGTGAAATCAATCAAGCTTTTAAAACATTATCGCAAGTAGATAGCCGCGCAGCTTATCTTTTAGCATTAAAAAAGCAAGATCATCACCTTGATCAATCTATTAGCGATTTTGAGTTCTTACAATCAGCTTTGGAACTTCGTGAGCAACTTGATGAAGCAACCTCCCCAGAACATCTAAGCACTCTTAAACAAGAAGTGTTTCAATGGATAGAAAGTTTAGTTCGCGAATTTAAAATTGATTACTCAGATGAAGACTGGGGTGAAGCTCGCGATACTGTACGTAAATTACGATTCTTTCAGCGCGTTCTTAATGATATTGAAAAAGCAGAAGATCAAATGTTGGATGACGAAGACAACTTTGATTTAGACGACGATTTTTAATTTTGCTTTTTCCAATTTATATTCAAGGGATTTAACTCATGGCACTTTTGCAAATTGCTGAACCGGGTCAATCCAGTGCCCCACATCAACACCGCATTGCGATTGGTATCGACCTAGGAACAACACACTCCTTAGTTGCGACAGTGTTATCAGGCAAGCCTAAAGTACTCAATGATGAAAAAGAAAGAAGACTCCTTCCTTCTATTGTGCACTATGGAAATGATGCAACTCACTACGGTGAAGAAGCAAAGCCTTTCCTTATTGCCGACCCGAAAAATACAATTGTTTCTGTAAAACGCTTTATGGGTCGTTCAAAAGCAGATATCAAATTTCAGCATCCATATGAATTAATGGGGTCTGAAAATGAGATGCCAGCTTTTGAAACACGTGCTGGTCGTAAAACCCCTGTTGAAATTTCTGCAGAAATTTTAAAACAATTAAAAGACCGTGCTGAAACTAGTCTACAAAATCCAGTAAATGGTGCAGTTATTACTGTTCCTGCCTATTTTGATGAAGCTCAGCGACAAGCAACTCGTGATGCAGCACAACTTGCTGGTTTGAATGTATTACGTTTATTAAATGAGCCAACCGCTGCTGCTGTAGCTTATGGTTTAGACCAAGAAACTAATTTAGCTACAGATCATAACTACGTAATTTATGATCTAGGTGGCGGTACTTTTGACGTATCAATCTTGCGTTTCTCACAAGGTGTCTTTGAAGTATTAGCTACAGGTGGCCACACTGCTCTAGGTGGTGACGATTTAGACCGTCTCATTGTTAAATGGGCTAAAAAGCAGTTAGATATTGATACTTTGAGCGATGAAGCATATGCAGTATTTATGGTTGCTGCTCGTCAAGCTAAAGAACAATTATCTACTCAAGAATCAGTTCAGTTAAAATTACTTGAAAATGTATTAACATTGGACCGTCCAACTTTTGAAAGTATTATTCAAGTTGCTTTAGATAAAACAATCAGTGTTTGTAAGCGTGTTTTACGTGATGCAAAACTTGAATTATCAGATATTCAAAATGTTGTTTTAGTGGGTGGCTCTACGCGTTCGTATGCTGTTCAACAAGCGGTTCGTAATGTATTTAACCAAGAACCTCTTTGCACGATCAACCCTGATGAAGTGGTTGCAATTGGTGCTTCGATTACTGCCAACCAATTAATTGGAAACAGTCAAGACGGTTCATTACTTTTAGACGTAACTCCTCTTTCACTTGGTCTAGAAACCATGGGTGGATTAGTAGAGCGCCTTATTTCACGTAATACTGCTATTCCTGTTGCTCGTCGTCAAGAATTCACAACTTATCAAGATGGCCAAACTGCCATGCTTATTCATGTGGTTCAAGGTGAACGAGATTTGGTAGAACATTGTCGTTCATTAGGAAAATTTGTCCTTCACGGCATTCCACCAATGACTGCTGGTCAAGCACGTATTGAAGTTACCTTTCAGGTTGATGCAGATGGTCTACTCACTGTTTCAGCTCGTGAAACAACTTCTGGTGTACAGGCTCAAATTGATATTAAACCATCTTATGGTTTATCAGAATCTGATACTGAGCGCTTATTAATTGAAGGTTTCCAACACGCGGAAGAAGATAAAAATCTACGCCATTTAAAAGAAACCAAAGTTGAAGCCCAACGTGAACTTGAAGCATTGGAACAAGCTCTCAAAGTTGATGCTGATTTGCTTAATAATGAGCAGCTTGAAGCACTTAAAACTGCTGAAAATTTGCTAAAAGTTCAGCTTGAAGGTAATGATATTCAAGCAATTGAAAAAGCTGTAGAACAACTTAAAGTACATAGTGATGCTTTTGCCGCATTACGTATGAATCGACATATTGACCACGCCTTAAAAGGTACAAAACTTGAAGATTGGTCAAATTCAAACTAAAGGTATAGGTGATCAATATGCCCCGTATTAAAGTACTTCCTCATGCTCAGTTTTGCCCTGAAGGCGCAGAATTTGAAGTTGAACAAAATGCAAATCTTTGTCAAAGTTTGCTTGATCGAGGAATTAAAATTGAACACGCTTGTGACATGTCGTGTGCTTGTACAACTTGTCACGTAGTTGTTCGCAAAGGTTTTGACAGCCTAGAGGAAATGGATGATGTTGAAGCAGATCTTTTAGATCGCGCTTGGGGTCTTGAACCAGATTCTCGTCTCTCTTGCCAAGTGAAGATTGTTGATGAAGATTTAGAAATTGAGATTCCTAAATATACAATCAATCACGCATCCGAAAGCCATTAAAATAAAAAAGCTGCTTTTAAAAGCAGCTTTTTTTACTTCACATTTTAAGCTTTAAACCTGATCTTGTTGATCAATTTCAATAGGTTTAACTTCATCTTCAAGTCTTAACCGTGCAATACCTTGAGTATTAATTAAAGTTTGTTGAACTTTAAGTCGTTGAATCATTTTCTCAAGTACTTCTACTAACTCAGGGTACTCATAGTTTTGTACTTCTTCTAAATTAAGGACTAAATGGAAGCCTTTATATTCATAGTCGAACCATTGCTGATGATCTGACTTATTCCCTGTGTATTTCTCCATTACCTGCCATGTCTTCACAGCACCTTGAATACCTTTTAAGTAAATTGGTGTTTTTGGAGCACAAAGAAAATCACTTTTGATTAATTGATAAGTATCATCTGAAATTAAAATTTCATCTATTTCAGCAGCATATTGTAAACGAGCTGCTAAATTCACATCACGGCCCACAATAGTATAAGCCATACGATGTGTTGCCCCATAATTCCCTACGTGGCAGTAACCAGTACTAATTCCCATGCGAATATGTAAGGCTGAGTACCCCATTTTTTTCCAACGCTCACGTAGCAATTTCATTTGCTGACGCATAGCGATTGCCATTTCTACACAGGCTTTTGCATCTTGCTCTACACCCTGAGAATTCGGATCACCAAAAAATATGAGGATCGCATCCCCCATAAATTTGTCGACAGTAGCTTCATACTGCTTGGCAATTTCCGTCATATGGCTTAGATAGTCATTAAGCAAAAATGCCAAATCATCAGGAATTAAAGTTTCTGATAATTCTGTAAAACCCTGAATATCCGAAAAAAATACAGTCATTTTTTTTCGTTTATATTCAATTTTTGCTTCTGCCTCACCGCGCATGATAGATTGCCACAACTGTAGTGGCGCATAACGGCTTAACTGATTAGCAAAAGCAATATAACGGGTCATTTGATCATAGTAATGTTGACGCTGCTGACTGATTTTTTTAACCCAACGATGTTGGTAGTAATTTCCAATGGTAATAAACATCACTAAACCCAAGAGTGTAATTACAGTTAACTCTTGGCTAGTAGGTTCAAAATATGTATAAAAACCAAATAGGAAAAAAGTACTTAAATAAAAAATTATCGCGCCTAATAGGCTCGTCAAACAAATAACTGCGAAAGAAATACGACTATTAATTGCAGAATAAAATAATGCAAATACTGCAATAAATGTAGGCACTAAATTAAGATGCAGACCCGCTAAGGTAACTGCTACAACAATTGCATCAATTGCAAAAAAGACACTTTTTTGAGTTTTCTTATCAAATTGGTATTGAAGCCAATGTTCTAACTTCGAACTAATAAAAAGTAAAAAGAGAAAGAAAGGAGGAACATAGATCTGATAATTTGTATTAGGTGAGGTAAAAGCATAGATCACTAAAATTAAGGACAGAATTGAATATCCCATCAAACGATGAAAATATGCAAACTGCTTAGGCTCTCTATCGATAAACCTCTCTAATTGCACCCTGTCCTCCATACCTCAATGTAGCCACATTCATATAAATGTGGCATTGCATTGATTTAATCCATGCGCCAATCAAAAGGCATATCACCTTGACCACGTAAAGCAAGCATAAGGGTTTGACGCATATGAGCCAGTACATCATTTGTGTATGGAACTGCAGGTGTTCCCCAAACTGGCTTAGGCCATGCAACATCATTTTGATAACGTACAACATGATGGAAATGCAACTGAGGTACCATGTTACCTAAAGCTGCAACATTCATTTTATCAGCACGGAATACTCGAGCTAGCTGGCTAGATAACCAACTTGATTCACGTAAAAACTGTTCTTGATCAGCTTGGCTCAATTCATATAATTCTGTGATTCCCGGTACACGAGGGATTAAAATCAACCACGGGAATTGCATATCATTCATTAAACGACATGTTGAAAGCGGAAAATCGCCGACAAAAAAAGTATCTTGAGCAAGTTGTGGATGCAAACTAAACATATCTTTTATAAATGACAATAAACAATAATGGCTAATACTATCACATCAGTTTTGATGTGAGTATTGCTAGTGGCTGGTTTGATTACAAATAACAATGATTTTATGCACTTATTCCTCCTGTGATCCGAGAAATCGTGCATAAAATTCTGATATCAGCTTTTAAAAAATTTGTATGGGATTAAAATCACTTTGAAACACTATTTAAGCATGTAATTCATTTAATAATTTAGCTAATAAATCATTAATAAATTGAATGCGCTTTTCCTGTTCTTCTAACTGAACCATAACTTTTAAACGCTGTCCGCCCTCCATACGATAATAGGTCGGATGCTTTTGCATAAGCTGAATAATGCTAATCGCTTGAACAGGTGTATCAGGTGAAAATTCAATATTACCACCTTGAGTATTAATATCGATTTTTGTGATACCCAGTTGTTCTGCTTTCAAGCGAATCTGATGGACAGTAAACAAATGTTTAACCGATTGCGGAGGAACCCCAAAACGATCAATAAGTTCCATACGGATATTATCGAGTTTTTCTTGTGTGTCTGTATTACTAATACGTTTATAGAACAATAAACGCTGATGCACATCTCCTAAATATTCATCTGGAATCAGTGCCGGAATATGTAAATTAATTTCCGCAGTCAGCGATAAAGGCGCATCAAAATTCGGTGTTTTTCCTTGCTGAATTGCCTTAGTGGCTTTTTCAAGCATTTCCATATACAAGCTATATCCGATTGCCTGCATTGAACCGCTTTGTTGTTCACCTAAAAGCTCACCAGCACCGCGAATTTCTAAATCCTCTGTAGCTAACATAAAGCCAGCACCGAGTGTAGAGGCACGTTGGATTGCATCCAAACGTTTTTCTGCATCACCTTTCAAGTGTTTTATAGAAGGAACTAACAAATAAGCATAAGCTTGGTGATGTGAGCGTCCTACACGACCACGTAATTGATGTAATTGAGCCAAACCAAGTTTATCGGCCCTTTCTATCAAAATTGTGTTGGCGTTTGGAACATCAATTCCGGTTTCAATAATGGTTGAACATACCAATACGTTAAACTCTTTGTGATAGAACTGCTGCATCACTTGTTCGAGCTCTCTTTCTCTCATTTGCCCATGTGCAACTGCCACACGAGCTTCAGGTACAAGAACGCGGATGTTTTCAGCGGCTCTTTCAATCGTATCGACTTCATTGTGTAAGAAATATACTTGGCCACCACGTAGTAGCTCACGCAAAATCGCTTCTTTAACAGAGGCTTCTGTATGCTCTTGCACAAAGGTTTTAACAGCTAAACGACGAGCTGGCGGTGTAGCAATGATAGATAGATCACGCATTCCCGAAAAAGCCATATTTAAAGTTCGCGGAATTGGTGTTGCTGTAAGCGTCAACATGTCTACATCTGCTCGTAATGCTTTGATACGCTCTTTATCACGTACACCAAATCGATGTTCTTCATCGACAACCATGAGGCCCAAATCTTTAAATTGCACATTTTCCTGTAAAAGTTTATGTGTTCCCACCACAATATCGACTTTACCAGCAATTAAATCTTCAATATTTTTTGTATGGGTTTTACTTGAGCCAAAGCGTGATAGCACTTCTATACGCACAGGCCAATCAGCAAAACGATCTTTAAAAGATTCATAATGTTGTTGCGCAAGTAAAGTTGTCGGCACTAAAACAGCAACTTGCTTGCCATTTTGCACAGCAACGAACGCGGCTCGCATTGCCACTTCAGTTTTACCGAAACCTACATCACCACAAACAAGTCTATCCATAGGTCTAGCTTGCTGCATATCGTGAAGTGTTGCTTCAATAGCATTGGCCTGATCGAGTGTTTCTTCGTAGGCAAATCCACTGGCAAATTGCATATAAAGTGATTGATCGAGTTCGAAACCAAAACCAGGTTTTGACTGACGACGTGCTTGTATATGTAATAATTCGGCTGCAACATCATGAATTTGTTCTAAAGCTTTACGTTTAGCTTTACTCCACGCATCACTTCCAATTTTATGAAGTGGCGCTAGATCGGGATCACCACCACTATAGCGACTGATAAGATGCAAATTAGTCACAGGAACATAAACTTTTGCCCCTTCAGCATAATTGAGTTGCAAGAATTCATAATCTTGCCCTTCAATTGCTAAAGTAACTAATCCTGCATAACGTCCCACACCATGATCAATATGGACAACTGGGGCATCAATACTGAGTTCAGTCAAACTGCGAATTAAGAACTCTTCAGAAACTTCTTGCTGACGTTTACGACGACGCTGAACTACCCGATGTTCATATAACTGATTTTCTGAAATAACCGTTAATTGGTCTGTTAAAAGTAAGCCACGGTCGAGCGGTGCATTTGTAATAGCAATCGCAAACTGACTCGTTTGAAATTGTTCAAAACTGTCTACGCTAGGGATATCTCCTAGACTGGCACGCAAACCATCTCTTAGGCTTTCACGTCGGCCTGCACTTTCTGCAACCAATAAAACGGGATGATTTGCTTCATCAATATATTTTTTGACGACGGTAAACGGTTTTTCTTTTTTCGGATCGACTGCTAATTTTGGCGGCTGTTCTGCCTTAAGATTTAATGCGCCAGCTTTTTCTTCAACCAATTCGGCACTTACAAGCATACGCGGAAACTGGTTTAAAGCACTGAGTAAATGGTTTGGTGCAATAAATAATTCTTCAGGAGGAAGAATTGGCTGATCTACATTATGACGTCTGTCTTCGTAACGACGGAAAACTTCTTTCCAAAAATTAGTTAAATCGGTGTCTACATCATTAGTTGTAATTACAATGCAATTCTTTGGGAAGTACGTTGTAAGTGTACTTTGCGATTGCATTTGTGTTTTATCAAAAAATAATGGTAAATAAAATTCAATTCCTGGTGAAGCAATTCCCTCTAAGACATCTTGATAAATCGGGTTTTTCTTAGGATTAGCAGTCGGAAAAAGTTCAGAATATCGATCTCTAAAAATTGAGCGAGCTTCTTTTAATGGGAATTCTTTTGCAGGTAAAACTGTAAAACTTTTTAAAGTGGTAGTCGTTCTTTGTGTTTCAGGATCAAAGAATTTTAATGTATCAATTTCATCATCAAACAGATCAATACGGATAGGTGCTTCTTGTCCTGACGCAAAAATATCCATAATACTGCCACGCACAGCAAACTCACCGTGATCATAAACAGTATCTACCAAATGATAACCAGCTTGTACCAAACGTAATTTTTGCTGTTCTAAATCAAATTTTTGACCTACACGAATATCAAAATGTTCACCCAAAACCCATGAATATGGCGCAACTCTTTGAGCTAAAGTACTTGCTGAAAGGAGTAATACACCCTTCTGAGGCATATTAGATAAAATTGCGAGGCGTTCTGAAACAATATCTTGATGAGGTGACAAACGGTCATACGGTAAGATTTCCCAATCCGGGAAAATTGTTGGTTTTATGCCATAAAATTCAAGTTCACTTTCTAATTGAGCTACATGCTGGTTATTTCTGGCAACCACAACAAGTAAAGACGAATGCTGAACAGCAATTTCCTTAAATAATAATGCAGCAGATGAACCTAATAACGACCCCACCCAACGCTTTTCACCGGCCTTGAGCTGTTGTAAATTCAATTGAGAGATTTCTTGTTGAAACATGTATATGGCTTTTATCAGCTAAGAAGATATAGGCCTAATAGTAGCATGATGTTTTTAGTGAATTGAGTTATTTTTTTGAAAATCAAACTACTAGTTAGCCCTACTTTTTATATTTTTTAATCAATTAACTATGATTATTTATCACGCAAAAACAAAACGTAATATTGATTTAATATTTGTATAATCGCTTTAAGCTGAAGTAGCTTTTCTTGTGTATTTCCTAATCTTTCTACATAGCGCTGGGTTGCGATTTCCAGATCAATTTTTTCATTAATTTGTGGAGTAATGAGGAATAACTTCTGAAGATTATCAAAATTTTGTAATTTGCGGTTTGAGAAATACTCAAGATGTTCTGACCATTTCTCATTGATTACTACATCGTTAATGATAGGTCCTCGTTCAGAATCAAATTTTAATTGATTCTCTTGCAAGTAAAGTTGTTCTGGCGTTTCTTTTGAGCCTTGAAAAAGCTGAGTTATCTTCTTAAACATTTCATCACATCATATTAATTTTAAATTTAAGCAATGGAAGCAATCTAATTACTTCCATGACTTAAGCATTCTAATTTAACGACTATTCATCGCCTAAATCATCAAGAAAATCGACAGTTGGTACAAAAAATAAGGTACCAGTCTGAGCAGTACTAAAGTCAAGCAACCGATCAAGATTACCATCCTCATTGCCTAAAAACATGTTTTCAAGCATTTGTCTGGTTGTACTAAATTTACGTGAGTAACCAATAAAGAATGTGCCATATTCATTTCTAGACGGATTTGAAAAAGGCATATTAGCTCGCATAATTTTAAGCTCATTGCCTTCTGCATCATGAGCTTTACTTACAACATTATGAGCAGTTAAAGGCTTTTCATCATCACCGAGTTCAACATCATTAAACTTTTTGCGCCCAATTACTTTTTCTTGCTCTTCATCGGTTAATGAACGCCATTTCTCCATGTCATGTGTATATTTTTGAATAAAAGCATAGCTTCCCCCGATAAAATCAGGATCTTCATTACCCACTAATGCCCACTGCGCTGCAATAACGGGTTCAGGGTTTTCAGTCCCATCAACAAAGCCAATAATTGCACGCCCGTCAAAATAGCGAAAACCATTAACCTCATCAATTGGATACGTTACTTTACCAAGCTGTTGATTAATTATATTGCCCAGCTCGTAGCATAAAGCCTGACGATCGGCACGAATATGAAAAAATAAATCACCCGGAGTTGAGACAGCCGTATATTTCGGGCCTCTAATTTCTTGAAATGGTTGTAACTCTTGAGGTTTCGCTTGCTCTGGGAATAAAATATCCCATGCATTTGAACTGAAACCCAACGTTGCATTAAATTTAGTTTCTGGGTAACGATTAGACAGACTTCTGGTTAACGCTGAAAAATTAGCAGCAAAATCTTTTACTTTTTCTATTACAGAATCACCTTGAGCTAGTCCCAATACAATAAATAATGCATTTTCACCAGGAGCGCTCGTTACAGGCTGAATTCTCATACATTCCATAAAATATGCCTTTTAGGTAATTAACCTTATTAATTTAGCATACTCATTTTCTTTTCATATATCTTGTAATGAAATCTGAGATTAGTAAGAGTTTAAGTAAAGCACCTTAAACTCTTACTAAAATAGATATTAATTAACGCCCATACTGCTTCTTTAAATATTTTACGATTTGAGCAGACTCAAACATCTTCACTCCAGTATTTGGATCTACCAAATACGGCACCTGCATTTTACCTTGCATAATAGGCAATATTTTTTCTCTTTTTCCATCTTTTAAAGGTATATATTTACCTGGCTTTAAACGAAGTATGGCAGGTCCCATATCTTGCCATCTTTCTTTTGCCACATTATGCAAAATATATGGAAGCTCAAGCTCACAAAGTAAACCTCTTACGACTCTTGAATAAGGACTTGCTTCAAAGCTCCATAACTCAAGTTTTTGCTCAGGCGCAGCTCTATCAACAATTTTTTTATTGATCCAAACTCCACGAGCACCATTTAATATGGTCCCTGCAAATGCCACATATGGCATATTCGGGTAACTCGAAAATTTCTGAGGTGTCTTTCCAGTCTTACCGTAGTGTTTAAATAAATGATGAATAATATCTTGTGATTCATATAGCTGATCACCAGTATTTTCATCAATTAAAAAAGGAAATTGTAATTTCCCACCTTTTTCTTTTACAACTGAACGATACTTTGTTCCACCTTTAGGGCATGGATAAATTTCCACGTCCAAATTCAAAAGTGTAATCACTTCACGAACGCGGCGGCAAAATGGTGAACCTTCAAATTCATATAGTTTTAAAGCTTTTACAGGTTGCTGTGGAAATGCTGTTCCTGTAACACCTCTACCACCTTCGGCAATTGCAGATACAACTGCTTGAAGTACTTTAATTTGATGAATCACCATCATGCGTTCCTTTGTATGAGAGAATTAGACTAATTTTTCTTTTGCAATCACAATTCCATTATTATCCGCATAGATAAAATCACCAGATTGAATTGTGACACCACCAAAATACAAATTAATATCTACTTCACCAATGCCTTTACGATTACTTTTTTGCGGAATTGCAGCCAATGCATGTACGCCTAAATCCAAAGTTGCAAGCGCATCTACATCTCGTACACAACCGTAAATCACGACACCATTCCAGTTATTTTTAACTGCTGACTCAGCAATCAAATCACCCATGAGTGCACAGCGCATAGATGCACCGCCATCTACCACTAATACTTTATCTGTACCATCTGTTGCCAATAACTCTTTTACACGTGAGTTATCTTCAAAGCACTTTACTGTTACAACCTGCCCCCCAAAAGTTTTACGTGCACCATAGCTTTGAAAGAACTTTCCATCCATTGAGGGAATTACAACTTGTAAATCTTTTTCAGGGTTATCATCTAATAAATCACATGTTACAAATGGTACTGTCGACACTTTCATTCTCCCTTATCGAGTTTTCTGTATGCTCAGATTATCATATCGTTTAAAGGCTTCAATTTGCGTTAGCGCCGCTACGACCATCGTATGAGCCAATTGCTCCGCAGTAACAGGCTTATATTTGAATGGTTTTTGTAATTTATTCTCAATAAATTTAAATAGACTTTGCCCTAAGTCCTCAATAAGCCGTACGTCACTGCGTTTACCAATAAGTAAAGATGGTCTAAAGATAGATAATTTCTCGAGTTGTAGACTTTCAATATAATCTTCTAGTTGTCCTTTCACTTTATTATAAAAAATCGGTGAATTGGCATTTGCACCAAGTGCACTCACTAACAATAAATGAATATGTTTATCTTGTACCAAATCTGCCAAATGAGCATTAATTTCATAATCCACAGCGTAAAAGGCCTGTTTTGAGCCTGCATTTTTTAATGTTGTTCCCACACAGCTAAATGCATGAGTATGACCGTTCACATCTTCATCATTCAACATTAAGAAATCTTCTATAACCAGCTGATTAACTTTTTTATATGTATTAAGTAGTTGTGATTCTTTTCTTACCACAACAGTAATCGCTTCAAATTCTGGTGTTTGCTCAAGCTGTTCAACAAGAACTAAACCGACAAGTCCTGTAGCACCTATCACAATTGCTTTTTTCGTACTTATAGTCATTTTTTATCCAACCCTCTTTAAGTTTGTATCAAATTTAACCTTTTCTTACGGTTTTAGCAGCCCCTAAAACCGCTTAAAATGCTCGCAAGGCTTGACTTCACGGTGTCTATTCATCACAATATGGCACTTGTTTACGGGCTGGTGATGGTTACACCAGTTTACTGGATTGACCACAGCCCGCCCAGACCAACTTATTTTCAAGGAGTGCAAGAGTGGCAAACTCTGCTCAAGCTAAAAAACGTGCGCGTCAAAACGTTACTGCACGTAAACACAACGCAAGCTTGCGTTCTATGGTTCGTACATACATCAAACGTACTTTAAGTGCAATTGCTGGTGGTGATCATGCTGTTGCTACAGAAGCTTACAAAAAAGCTGTTCCTGTAATCGACCGTATGGCTGATAAAGGCATCATCCACAAAAATAAAGCTGCTCGTCATAAGAGCCGTTTAAATGCTCAAGTTAAAGCGTTAGCTAACTAATTGAAGCATGTAAAAAAAGCCCTATTGGGCTTTTTTTATTACCTATCGTTTTTGAGCTTATAGCCCTGTGTTAAATTTGGCTACATTCAGCTCATAGGCCTTACCTCTCCAAATCCATTTTAATTTGCAATTTGGAAACTCTTCACCTTCAAACCATACAAATAAGCCTTCCATCATTTCAGGCCAATCTTCTTTCTTAATTTTATTTTCACCAGAAATTACAGCAACAATCGCAGCAATAATAGTGTCATGACTGACAGCTAAACTAAGCCCACCTTGAGTTTTGGGATGAGTATGGTAAATAAGCTCTAGCACGTCTAAAACACCAGTAATGGGGTGTTTCATGCCGGGTAATGCATTATTAACAAAACTATTAATAAAACCCAAGGCGCCTTGTTTTTTAAAATAAGGAGCAGCTTGCTGTATATCTAGTACAAAGCTACCGGGTTCAACTAGTAGTCCTTGCTCAATAATTTCAATGGTATGCGTATTAGATTCGGGACTTACATCATCAGCCCCTTCAATCATGAGCGCAGCCGTATCGACACAACGTTGTATTGGACTTGAAATACAATGCTGGATAACACGATCTGTATTTTTAATTAAATAATTACCCCATGCCTGTGCAAGCTCACGCCCTTGAGGAGTAAGTTGGAGGTCATATCCTGCTAAACCCTGCCCGTCTACAAGTTCTCTTAGAGAATGGCGCGTAAATAAGGTCACGGGAGTTGAAGCATCGGGCAATAAATCAATTGCTTCAAACATACTTTTAGGCAATAAATCGAGTGCCATTGTTATCTTGTCATCTTTTTTCAATACTTTGCCACTATAACATGTCTGGCATAACTCTCAATCTATAACACTTGATTGGGCTAATGCTTCAAATGCTATTTTTTTGCTTTCCTGATCACGAAATGCGATAAAGCCCTTATTTAAAACCGTGTGTCTCTGGTTATATTCAAAAGGTTTTCCATCAAGAGTAAGTAAACCACCACCTATACTTTCTAACAACCCTTGACCAGAACTTGTATCCCATTCAGAAGTTGGATGGAATCGTGGGTAAATATCTATCTCACCTTCTAACATCATGCAAAATTTATAGGCACTTCCTGCTTCTCTTCTAATAATATTATGTTCTTTTTCGATAGGCTGAATAAATCTTTGATATTTCGGATTTTTACTGCCATGACTAAGTCCTATTTGTATAGGTGCATCTGGTGAAGGCGACGTTATCTGATATTGATACCATTGCTTTTGACTAAAACTATATTTAAAAGGTAAATCTTGCAGATATCCTAAATACACGACTTGTTCACATGGCACAGCAATAACTGAAAAGATTGTCTCTTTACCCTTAATCAAGCTTAGGTTTATCGTAAATTCATCACGCTCATGAATAAACTCTTTAGTTCCATCAAGAGGATCTAACATCCAACACGTAGACCAGTCATGGCGGGCACTATAATCGCTTTCTTCAGACAAAACAGGCAAGTCGGGGGTAATCTCTGCCAAATGCTTTAATAAGAAAAGATTCACTTTTAAATCTGCTTGAGTTACAGGTGAATCATCTTGTTTTTCATGAATAGTAAACTCATAACCCGCTGAATAATTTTGATATTCTTGTAATAGAATCTGGCTCGCTTGTTCCAAGACAGGAAGAAGCTGATTAATCAGAGTATCTTGTGGGCGCGTAGTTGTTATAAACATAAATATGCTCTACATAGTTTCATTTCTATTATAGGTGAATTATGAACAATTCAATATTCGCCAACAGTTTGATTTACTAAAAAAGTAATTTATCTTAATGATTAGATGAACAAAACTTTGTATGCACACTATATAGTTAATATGAATAATGAGGATGTTAAAAAAACCATTATTATGTACAAAAAACAATCTATAAGTTATGAAAAATAAACAACTTAAATCAGATTCATCCATTTCCTTTTCATGTATTTCTTGCTATGTTCAATCACACAATAACAAGATGGAAGAAAGCGCACATGATGCTATATGGATATCATTTCTCGACAATAGAACGTAACTGGGAAGAACTTACTCCCTTAAATGAGTTCCTACAAACATTTGCAGATGATGATGGTGGTGTTTCAACAAGAGATAAAGAGTCACTTAAAGAAATTATAGCGAAATCTGATACAGCCTTGGCTTTAGCTAGAGAAATGGGTTGGGATGGGAGTTATACAGGTTGCCCTTATCTATTCTGGTTGCCAAACAAAAGTAGCCAGTCTTTTGAATATGGTTTTGTATTTAAACAGACCTCAGATAATACAACTTTTGTGATTTCGCCTATTGAATTGAGTTATCTAGCTCAGGATTCTGAAGTACAAACATTAAGTAAAAATATTGAATAAATAATATAGGTTATTGATTCAAAGTTGATATCAATAACCTCATTTTATTTTAGATAGATTAGTCAAACATGCTTAACTGTGGTGTCGGTTTTATAACTTTTTCTTTTGGCACATGAGAGCATTCAAATTCTTCAACCGGAAAGCCTTCGATAAAGCTGGAAATATCAGGTGATTCTAAACTTAACCACTCTTCTAGTCGGTCATGTGGAATCACAATCACTGATCTTTTGACATCACCTGGTTCGTGAAAGTCTTTCATCATGGGATGGTCTATGGCGTCCATCGTCAACATGCTTGCAGAACGAATAACCGTCTCATTAATTTTGCAAATTTCATAAATCGCTGCAATGAAAAAAGCTTGCCCATCTTTACGGCGTACACCCCATCGTTCCGGCTTATCATTTATATATTTACTTTCATAAAACTCGGTCACTGGAATTACCCCAAACTTACATTTAAGAGCAGCTTCTTGAAAACTCGGTTTTTGGAAAATCGTTTCATGACGGGCATTATAGGTATGTTTCGCTATGTTGGTATCTTCAGCCCACTTTGGAACCAAACCGAACATGACTTCACGCCATTCAAGACTTTGTGGTGATTTGAATAATAGTGGCATTGTTCCCGCAGGATAAACCTCTTCGGCATAGCTAAAGCCAACCACAGGCAACTGAAGTTGCTGTAATTGAGCAAGAGATAAAGGTTTAAAGTTGGCACACATAGCAAGAATAAAATACTCTATATTTACTTCTGTTATTTTATAAGCATTTAGCCTATAAACCAAATAAAAAGGCACTCGAAAGTGCCCTTAACGACATAACTTTACGCTTATGAAATGTGTTGAATCCCTTGAGGAATCGCCTGCAATAGACGTTTAGTGTAATCATGTTGAGGATGTGCATAGAGCTCATCCGAATTGGCAATTTCCACAACTTCTCCATGATTCATGACCATCACCTGATCAGAGATATATTTCACAACCGATAAGTCATGTGAAATAAAGATATAACTCAGCCCAAACTCATCTTGTAAATCTTGTAATAAGTTAAGTACCTGCGCTTGGACTGAAACATCGAGCGCTGAAACAGATTCATCACAAATCAAAATTTCAGGCTTTAGCGTTAAACAGCGTGCAATCGCAATACGTTGACGTTGCCCACCTGAAAACTCATGCGGGTATCGATAATAAGCTTGTTCAGGTAAATTCACTCTATCAAGTAAACCAAGCGCAATTTGTTTACGCTCAGCATCATCTTTACCAATACCATGAATTTGCATAGGCTCTAATAATATTTGCCCAATGGTAAAACGTGGATTAAGAGAGGCATATGGATTTTGAAAAATGATCTGAATCTTTCGTTGATATTTAGCAAACTCTTTTTCAGTTAATGAAAGAATATCTTTACCTTCGATGAAAGCCTGTCCACCAGATGCCTGATGTAAGCGCATGAGTAATAGTCCAACAGTCGTTTTACCTGAACCTGACTCACCGACTAAACCTAAGGTTTTTCCTTTAGCGAGTTTAAAAGAAACTCCTTTAACTGCCTGAAACTCTTCTTTGCCAAATAGACCTTTACGGCTATAAAAGCTTTTTTTCAGGTCTTTTACTTCTAAAATGATTTGCTCATCACCATTTAAGCCACGTTTGCGCTCGGGAATTTCTGAGGCATCAAAACTTTGTTCAACCAATATATTGTCTTCTTGACGCATAAAATCGCTGGTCACAGGCAAACGATAAGGTCGTTGTGACATTTGTGGGCGGCAATAAAGTAATGCTCTCGTATATACATCTTTAGGCTGTTCAAGAACCTCTTCAGCAGCGCCTTGCTCTCTAATCTCACCATGGCGCATCACAATGACTTTATCTGCAATTTCACCGACCAATGCTAAATCGTGAGTAATAAAAAGCATCGACATTTGACGGCGTTTACGCAATGACTCAAGTAAATCAATAATCTGTTTTTGGATCGTGACATCAAGTGCTGTGGTCGGCTCATCGGCAATGAGCAGTTTAGGCTCACACGCAATCGCCATAGCAATCATGACACGTTGTTGTTGACCACCCGAAAGTTGGTTTGGATAAGCATCAATTTTAGTCTCAGGTGAAGGAATACCTACTTCTTTAAGCAACTCTAAAACGCGTTGTCGGGCCTGTTTACGGCTCAATCCCATATGCAAACACAACACTTCTGCAATTTGATTGCCAACCGTAAAAACAGGATTTAATGATGACATCGGCTCCTGAAAAATCATCGCAATATCTTTGCCACAAATTTTACGCATCTCTGTACGAGATAAGCTCAGTAAATCTTTGCCTTCAAATATAATTTTACTTTGCTCATCAATTTTACTCTGACCTACAGGCAGTAATCCCATAGTTGCCAAAGAAGTAACCGATTTTCCGCTACCCGACTCACCTACTAAAGCAACCGTGGTATTCTCTGGAATGTCAAAGCTAATTCCTTTTACGGTTTCAATATATTGTTTATCTTCACCTTTAAAACTTACTCGTAAATTTTTAACGTGCAATAACGGCGCATTCTTATTTTCTTGTTCTGACATTAGGATTTCCTCTTATTTTAGTTTTGGATCTAATGCATCACGAAGTGCATCAGTAAACATTGAAAATGCCGTTACCAAAACAGCCATCGCGACAGAGGCTGCGACAAGCTGCCACCACTTACCTAAAAGAAGTTCACTTTGTGCTTCATTTAACATGCTCCCCCAAGACACTACACCCACCGGCACACCGAAGCCTAAGAAACTCAAGATGACTTCAGATTTAATGAAAGACACCACCAAAATTGACATTTGGACCAAAGCGATATGGCTGACATTAGGGAAAATATGAATGAACATACGGCGGAAGTGTCCAACGCCAATTGCTTTAGCAGCTAGAACGTACTCACGTGCAGTATGTTTCATATATTCGGCACGAATTAAACGATAAACACCCGTCCAGCCTGTTAAGCCTAAAATCAGAACAATGGATAAAATGCCTTTTTGTTGAAGTACGGCAGCAATAGCAAGCACTAATAATAAATATGGGATTGAAGTAAAAATGTTATAAAACCAGTTGAGAATGTCATCAACCCAACCACCAAAATATCCAGAAATTGCACCTAAAAGTGTACCAATCCCTACTGCAAGTAAAGCCGATATCACCCCAACAATAATTGATGTTTCAGCACCTTTAATGGTCTTTTTAAGGACATCTTGTCCCCATTTGTCCGCTCCAAATATAAGTGTACTTTTAAGTTCACTTTGCTGATCAAGTAAATGTCCACCAAGTTGCTGATCAATGGCCTTCATATCATCAGCTAAAGGGTCAACTACACCATAATAATCAATTACACTTCCCGCACTCTTTTCTTGTTTAATTTCAGCCTTAAGTTGATGAATTACATCTTTTAAGGGATCGACAGGATTTTCTGGTAATTCTTCATCTACAGCGGCTGTATTTTTCAAGGCTTCAGTTGCTTTATCTGCTCCTATAAATGTAGGTGGTGCATAACTTACTGCCACTTCTTTATTCCAGTCAGATGCAATCACACCCGTCATTGATAGAACCAAGATAATAAAATAAAGCAATACAATCACTAGCGATGACATTGCGATCTTGTCGGCCCGAAGACGTCGCATGGCAAGTTTCCACAGGCCAGATGAATGAGCTTCGGCTTTTGTTTGTTGTTTTCTTTTTGATAAAACGCTCAGCATAGCCCACCTACTTCAACTGTACACGTGGATCAACCACTTTGTAGACCAAATCGGCAATCAGGTTAAAAATCATGGTTGCAGCTGCGATATAAACTGTAATTGCCTTAATAACAGGAAAATCACTCCGCTCAACTGCAATAATCACCTCTCGGCCAATCCCGGGAATACCAAAAAAGCGTTCAATTAAAAATGCGCCTATGAGCAATGCAGGTAAAGTTGACATTACGTCGGTAATAATAGGAATTGAAGCGTTCCGCAGGACATGTACACCTAAGATTCGGCTTTCACCTACGCCTTTAGCACGTGCTGTTCGAACATAATCCTGATTAATTTCATCAAGCACAAAGCTACGATATAAACGCAAAGTCGGTGCAATACTCACCACCAGCATGATTAAAATTGGTAGTAAGGCAAATTTAAATAAATTCTCGGAAAAAGTGTCACTCCAGCCTTGTACAGGAAACCAACTTAGCTGATAAGCCAGAACATATTGAAAAACGATAATGTACACTAAGATGCTGATCGACATGCCGATGGTACATAACATCATGACCATACGGTCAGTTAGAGAACCACGTACAGCTGCAACAGCCAATGCCAAAATAATTGAAATAACCGTCTGTAAAATAGTCAGTGGAATTAAAAGCGTGAGCGATGGTCCTAATCGGGTTAAAATAATTTGGGAAACAGGTTCTCCAGTACTCCAACTCGCCCCATAGTCAAAAGTCAGTATTTGTTTAATGAAAATCCAGAGCTGAACGTAATAAGGCTGATCGACACCTAACTGCTTACGAATGTTTTCAATCTGCTCAGGATTAGACATCTTGCCCGCTAAAATATAAGCAGGATCGCCACCTACCCAGTTAAAAAGAATAAAAATAAGTAAGACTACCCCCAACATGGTTGGAATCATCTGCCATAAACGCCGAATAACATATGCAAGCATAGTGATAATTCCTTATTTAACCCGTTGTCCGGTAATTTCATTAAAGAACGCTTTGTTATCAGGTTCTCGGTCAAGGAAATCTTTAACTAATTCAGCTGCCGGTTTTTGGCTACCTTGTGACAAAATGGTTTGACGGTAACGCTGTCCAACTTGCGGGTTATTAAGGTTGTCCCCATAGGCAGAAAGCATGTCTAAAGCTAAAACCTCAGACCACATATAGCCGTAATAACCGGCTTGATAACCACCCATCAAATGCCCAAACTGCCCAGGAAACTCTGTTGTTGGTACATAACCTAACGCTGTAGCAGCTTCCATTTTTTGCCAATTTTCTAAAGGCTTTACTTCTAATGCATCGGCGGTATGTAATGACATATCGTACTGTGCATAAAGAGTTTGACGCGCATAACGCAAGCCGCGTCCATAGTTATGTACTGCTTTTAAACGAGCAATGAGTTCATCATCAACACGTGGACATGCTGGATCACAGTAATCAGCCACTTTAGATAAAGTCTCTTTACGGCGTGCCCACTCTTCATACATTTGAGACGGCGCTTCTACAAAATCACGCTCTACAGAGGTTCCAGACTGACTGGCATAACGTGTATTGGATAAAATGCCATGTAAGGCATGACCAAACTCATGAACAAAAGTTTCTAGCTCATCACTGTTTAAACCTTTACGGTTAAAATTGGTGACTAATGCTGAAACTGGTAATCGATTGGTTAAAGTGCTGCCACCATATACTCCCCAAACGGCGGCATGGCCATACTTCCCTTCACGAGGAAATTTATCCATATATAAGCCGCCAAGAAGCTTTCCTGTCTTTTTATCAACTACATCGTAATATTCAACTTCATCCTGCCATGCTTTAACTTTGACAGGTTTAAAATCAATGCCATAAAGGTCAGATGAAATGGAAAATAACCATTTTTGAGAAGCTAAAGTGGGGAAATAATCACGAAGTTTTTCCTGATCAATCTGATATTTATTCTTACGAAGTTTTTCACTCCAGTAAGCTTCACTCCAACGTGTGATCTCGGTTTTTTCTAATGGCGTTTTTAAAGTTTGTGCTTTAAATGCACGGAGTTCTTCTACTTCTTTACGTTCAAGTGGTGCTACTGTTTTTTGGACTTCTGCTAAAAATTGATTTACAGCCTCAGGCGTTTTAGCCATACGGTCTTTTAAAACCCAATCTGCATAACTTGCTTTTCCAAATAACTGAGCAAGCTCATAACGCAAATCTATTGCCTGTTTAAGTAGTTTTAAATTTTGCTCAGTACCACGTCGAGTAAAGGCAATTTGATATCTTTTCCGAGCATCATCATTATCTGCCAACTCCATAAATGGACGATATTCAGGATATTCAAAACCTAATAAATAATTGCCTTTAGTATTTTTCTTTAATGCTGAAATATAACTTTGAGGTAAGCCTTTCATCTCTTCAGGAGTAAACTCAAGTTTTTCCGGATTATCTCGGACGTTACGTGCATATTCTTGTTCGAGTTTGGTCAACTCATCCAGAATGGCCTTCATTCGTGCACGCTTTACTGGTTCAAGTTGAACACCTGTGTCTTCAAACTGATCTAGAATATCTTGGCGGTATTTTTGGTCAATTGGGTCTGTTGCTTGTGTATTTTTAATTAAGTTATATAGCTTCGGGTTCTGAAATATATCAGTATGAAACTGATTAATTTTGATTTCACAGTCTTCGGCTGCCTTACGTAATTTTGCATCTGGGTCTACATTACTATATAGACTTATCGGACCTGAGAAATCTTCAAAATTCGCAAAAACTTTATCCCATTTTGCCAATATAGGTGCCGCTGCTGCATTATCTTTCACAGGCGTTTTTTCAAAAATTGTAATCTGTTGTTGAATCTTTTTTAAATTAGCATCACACCATGCTGGGAGTTGTTGTGCTTTAAGTAATGGCAAAGTAGGACGTGTTGTCTCTGCCGTTGCAAACTGACTTATACCTATGGTCAACATACATAAAGTTGTCATTTTCAATGCATTATTTTTCATCATATCTCCAATTTTTTTCACTTAATGATTAGATTTAGTATTTGTATCGATATCAAAATACATCCACTCAGCATGTAAAATGGGATGCTTTTTATATCCAATGATTTGTGGTTGAGCCAGCATATTTCGGTAGCGTGCATAAGAGACCTGAACAGGCATATACACTTCTAATAAACGTGTCATTTTTCGATAAAGTGCATCTCTCTCAGAACCTGCTTGCATTTGTTGTGTCTGACGATATAACTGATCAAACTCTGGTGTCGAACCACAAGACCAGTTCGTCATATGGGTATTGGGTCCATAAAAATTCTGCATAAAATTATCCCCATCTGGATAATCGGCTATCCATGCAGAAGAACCGAACATACCTTCACATTGTTTTTGCGCTCGAATGAGATCTGCAAAAAGCATGGGTTTAAAGACCATGCGAATATTTAAACTATCAAAGTTCTTTTTCCAAAGTTCAGCACTTTGCTGCCCAATGCTGTCACTGCGCGCCATATATTCAATGACGAGAGGCTTGCCATTTGGCTGTGTACGCCAACCTGAGGCATCTTTTTTATAGTGATATCGATCTAATAGTAAATTTGCTGCTTTCACAGAATATGGCGTACTGCTTCTATATTGTGGATCGTTACCCACTACCCCTGGTGGAACTGGAAAATCTAAACGCTGAGCATCATCATTTCTTACTAATTTAATTTCTTGATCTATTGAACGAGACATTGCTATCGCCCGGCGTAAAGCAATCTTTTCTTTACTCATTCCACCAACGACCGGATTCTTAAGATTCCAATAGATATAGCTAATTTCAGGATCAACAATACGAGATAGCTGGACACCTTCTTTAGCAAGTTCAGGTCTTAATTTACCGTCTTTAATTGCTTTTGCGACCAGTTGACCTTCAAGCTGAAATATATCAATTTCACCACGCTGAAATGCCAGCCATCGCGATTGATTTTCTTCCATAACCTGAATATCAATTGTGCCTATTTGAGGCATTTTTTTACCTTTAAGGCGTTTTACAATTGCCTCATCCTCAGGGCTACTTGCAGCAAAGTTCCAAGTAAAACCACGGAAATCAGGATTCGCTTTTAAAACAATACGTGATGCTGGTACCCATTTACTGAGTACATAAGGTCCAGTCCCTACAGGATGGCCCATTACATAACCTGCTTTATCTTTATATTTTTCGATGACTTCACGTGCCACCGCACCTGTAGGGTCATGTGCCAGTAACAAAGGAAAGTTATAATCTGGCTTAACTAAACGAATCACCAAGGTATATCTATCTGGTGTTTGTAAACCAATAACTTTTTGGTCATAGTTAAATTTTCCAGTTTTATTGGCTGCATTTATTAATGCATTCATACCTTCAATTTTATTCTCTAACAACCAGCTATTTGGAGAACGTAAATTCGGGTCCAATAAACGCTTAAAAGAATAAGCATAATCATTGGCTGTTAATTCTCGTGGTTTACCTTTAAAAACAGGGTCCTGTGTAAAATAAACACCCTTTTTTATATGAATGGTATAGGTCAAACCATCGGCACTGACTTCTGGCAGGGCTGTGGCTATTTTCGGAACGAGTTTTGCTGGCCTTGCTAAATAATCATAGGTATATAAAGTTTCAAATATTGAAGTGGTTACATGTGCCGAATATAGATCATGGATATAAGCTGGGTCGAAACCTGTTTCTGCTGTCGGGAATACATAACGTAGAATTTTATTGGGATCGGCTGGGCTTTTAGCATATAGAGCTGTAGAACCAGTTAATGCCATGCTAGCAAGTAAAAAACTGACACCACAATGCTTGAGCTGTTTTATTAAATTTTCAGTCATATTTATCTTTATCTAAAATTATTTTTTAACAGGGGTAATATCAAGATATTGCCAGTTCGTATTCATCATTGGGTGGGGTTTAAAACCCTGAACTTGTGGCCGTATCAACCAGTTACGAATTCGAGTTACATGAATAATCCAAGGATTATCAGCTTCAATCTGGCGATTAAGCTTTTCGTAATATGGTAGACGTTGTTGGGGTGGTAAATGAGTGGCTTGATTATAAAGAGCATCGTATGTTTTAGACTGGTAACAAGCATGGTTTCCCTGACCAGCATTTGGTCCATACAGTAATTGTGCAAAATTATCTCCCTCAGGATAGTCAGCAATCCATGCGCCGCCCCAAATCATATATTTACATTGAGTTGCGGCTTTTAAGTTATCTGCAAAATTACTCACTTTGAATTCAGCACGAATCCCAATCGCGTCTAGATTTTTTTTCCATAATTCAGAAAGAATAACTGAAGATGAGCTATTTTCATTATTAATTTTTAAAACTAAAGGTTTTCCATTTGGCAAATTTCGATAGCCATCAGCCCCCTTTTTATAACCATAATAATCAAGTAATTTATTTGCCAATAATGGATTGTACCCTACGCTACTTCTGTACTTGGGGTTATATCCATTTACACCTTCAGGTATGAACATTTCTGCTCTAACAGCTTGGCCTTTGTAAACCAGTCTTATACTTTCTTTTTGATTATATGCCAACGTAATTGCTCTACGAAGTGCAATCTTTTCTGGGCTAAAACCACCAATGACCGGATCACGCATGTTCATCATCGTATAGGTCATTTCGGGTTCCTTATATGGGAAGTGCTTAATTCCCCTTTTCTGAAAAGAAGTCTTAAGTTGATTTCCATCTAAAGCTTGAGGAACAGCATCTGCTGTAAGTCTGTCAAAATCTAATTGACCAGACTGAAAAGCTAACCATCGTGACTGTTGTTCTTCAATAATACTGACTACAACCTTACCAATTTGGGGCATTTTCTTACCGCTCATTTCTTTAATAAGCTGGTTATCCCAAGGTGTTCCTGTTGACTTAAAATTCCAGACAAAACCTCGATAATCAGGATTGGCAACTAATTCGACCTTACTTCTTGGAACATATTTACTTAACATGTAAGGTCCAGTACCAACCGGATGCATCCCGATACGATCACCGTAATAATCAACAACCTCTTTTGCAACGCCACCAAAGGTAATATAAGCAAGAATATAAGGAAAATTAAAGTCTTGGCGAGTCAAAGTGAATTGTAGAGTGTATCGATCAAGTGCTTTGACCCCAGCAATTGGGGTAGCATAATTAAACTTTCCCGTTTTCTTTGCTTGAGCTACAACTGCATCGGCACCTAACAATTTACCCTCAATAAAAGAAACTGAAGGTGCCCTATTTTCAGGATCTAAAATGCGTTTAATTGCATAGATGTAATCTTCAGCTACCAGCTCACGGCGTTTACCTTTAAAAGCAGGGTCATCGGTAAAATAAATACCAGGCCTAATTTTAAATATATAAACTTTACCGTCTTGTTCCACCTTAGGCAGACTTTCAGCCGTATAAGGAACTAACTGTACAGGACGAGCTAAATAATCATATTTGAGTAAAGGCTCAAATATGGCTTCCGCAATACTCGCGCTATAGAAATTAGTAGTCTTGACCATATCGAAGCCATCATCTGGGGCTTCATAGGCAACGTGCAAAATTTTGTTTGGTTGTGCTGGCGTAATTGCGTAAGCACAAGGGATTGATGTAATAGCCAGACTTAAAATGGCGAGCTTAAAAAATTTTAATTTCAAGTTCATACCCACGTAATTAGTTTTTTTAAAAGATATTATCCTTTTGAGTAACATCTAAATCTGCATAAGAAAAGTTCTTTTTCGACAGATAGGCCTATTTAGGTCTTAAAATTCACTTTCCTTTATCATCTTTTTTATTTGATCAAATGGAAAAATAAAGTCAAATACCTAGAGTTTTATAACTATTGAATATAAAGCGAATTTCATGCCATTTATTAATATCCATCTTAAAATATTTTAAAATATTAAAAATTCATATTTTTATTAGATACTTAAAAACATTTGAACTATATAAATAAAAGTAACTTTTTGCCAAATATTATATTCATATAAGTTAATCATCTCACACCTTAAATGCACAAATAAAATACATTAAAAATTAATTATGATCCACATTAGAACCAGCTTACTTTACACATAATTTTTAAATAATTTATTGATTAATAATTAAATTATAATCAAACCACATAACTATAGATATTATAACATTACCTATTCAAAAGCTCTAAAACGATACATTTTTATTTAATAAGCATGTGAAGAGTCTAGTAATGTATATTTTTTACACAAATAAATTTGAAACTTTTCGCCACCATCAAAAATTTTTCCAAATGGAAAATTTATTTTTATCTAAAAAAAGCTGAAGCATCCTACTCAACCATAATAAAATCAATATATATCAATATTTTGCATAAACTAAAAAAAGAAAAATATATAGTTGGCACTTGCTTTGCTTAAAAACTTTCCAGCAATATCGCTAACGACAACAAAAAGGGATCAAATCCACGATGAAAAAAAAATACAATGTTCGATCTCAGGTAACCCCCAAGATTGGCAAAACAATTCTTAAATTAAGCACCCTTAGTTTAAGCATGATGTGTCTTACCATGGCACAAGCAGCAGAAACAGAACAATCAAGCAATGATGATAAACCCGTCAAAGTTGTAAAAGTTGCTGTGACAGGCTCTTCAATCAAGGGAGTTGCAGCTCAAAGTGCTTCACCCATTACTATCGTAAAAGTGGAAGAAATTTTAAAACAAGGGGTAACTACCACTGAAGAAGCCTTAGCCAAAATTAGTGCAAACCAATCCAATTTTGTTACTGCCAGTAACGTGGGGGCAAGTAAAACAGCTGGTTCAGCGGCAAACTTGAGAGCCTTGGGTGCCAATAAAACACTTGTTTTACTTAATGGTCGTCGATTAGCTGCAAATGCATATGACAGTGGCGTCACAAACTTAAATATTATTCCGCTCGCAATGTTAGACCGTATTGAAGTTCTAAGAGATGGTGCCTCTTCCATTTATGGAACAGATGCAATTGGCGGGGTAATTAACTTCATTACCAAAAAGCAATTTACAGGACTTAATTTAACCGCAGGCTATCAAAAACCAGAAGAAAAAGGTGGTGAACAACAAGACTACAGTATCTTTGGTGGCTTCGGTGATTTAGATGAAAATGGCTATAACGTTTTTGGTGTGGTGGACTATCGCAAAGGCGATGATGTCATGGCCAAAGACCGCAAAGTTAGTCGGCGCGGTGGAATATTACCTGAGTTAGGTGTAAATAGAACCAGTAGTGGCTCATTTCCTGCTAATGTCCCAGGTTTAGGTAATCCCTATGCTTCCACAGGCTGTGGTAATAATCCTCTTAATAGTAACGATGATGGAACCTGTCGATATAACAGCCAAGCAGTGATTGGTATTGTGCCAAAAACAGAAGACATCTCAGCTATGGGCCGAGCTACTTTTAAACTGAACGATAACTTTAATGCGATTGCAGAATATTTATATGCAAGAAGTGAAGTCACTACTTCAGTTGCGCCCGATGTATTTTTTGATCTGACGCTTGACTCTAGTAGTAAATATTATCCAGGAAACGGCATAACTCCAGCTTTAGCAGGCGCTAAGGGAACTATTCCTCTATATCTGCGTTCACAATCTGGCAACCGTATAAGTAACAGTATTAACCAATCACATAGATTGTTTGCTGGTATTGAGGGTGAAACTCATGGTTGGGATATTAATTCAGGCGTTACCTATGCGCATAGTAGTGCATCGGATGCTATCGTAAGTGGCTATTTAAACTTTGATAAAACACAAGAAGCTTTAAACAATGGTATTTTAAACCCATTCGGACCACAAAACCCTGAAGATGCCAATGTATGGAATGAGTTAGGAGTTGAAGGCAAATATTTAAAAGCCAACTTAGATACAACTACGGTTGATTTCACTGCAAGCCGACCTATATTTAAATTACCCGCTGGAGACGTTGGTTTTGCAGTTGGAGCAAGCTATCGTTATGAAGATTGGACTTCAAAAGTCGTTACTGATGTTGCCCGAGTAGCGCCTAGTACAGGTGTCGATCCTGATGAACCAGTAAATACTGGCGATCGTAATATTAAATCGGTATTTACCGAATTTCATATCCCACTTCTTAAAACTTTAGAAGCTCAAATTGCCGCTCGTTATGATGACTACAACGATTTTGGTGATACTTTTAATCCAAAATTTGCACTTCGTTGGGAACCTATTAAACAATTAATGTTCCGTACAACTTATAGCACAGGCTTCAGAGCTCCAACACTTTGGGAAGTTAATGGTGCAAATTCAATAACTAATACAGGTGCAGCATATGACGATCCAGTACTTTGCCCAGGTGGAGTTGTACAACCAGGAGGGCAAAAAGAACGCGATTGTAATATGCAATTCGACAGACAAAATGGAGGTAATAAAACTCTAGATCCAGAAGAATCAAAGTCTTTTACAGCTGGCTTAGTGTTTGAACCAATTAAAAATTTAGCGTTTACTCTCGATTACTTCAATATTGAAGTCGACAAGCAAATTGCTACACTTTCGGAAACTGCTATTTTTAATGACCCTGTGAAATATGCAGACAAATTTGTACGTAATCCTGATGGCTCATTAGATTATATTATTACAACACAACAAAACTTAGGTGGAATTAAAACTTCAGGTTTCGACGTCGGCTTAAGTTGGGTTTCTCCAATGACTGCTACAGGTCGATTCGGTTTCAACATTGATGGTACATATATAACAGACTACAAATACCAAGCCGAGCCAGATGGAGAATGGATAGGTGTTGCTGGTTCATATAGCGGCTTAGACTATCAATCTATTATTCTGCGATGGAAACATACTGCAAACCTAAATTGGAATTATGAAAACTGGGCTTTAAACCTGCAACAAAACTTCTCTCGTGGGTACAAAGATCAAAACGCTAATGACCAAAACCATAGAGTCAGCGACTATACAACATATAACATTTCAGGCACTTATAAAGGCTTTAAAAATCTAGAAGTGACCGCTGGTATTAAAAATATTTTTGATGAAGACCCTCCTGCATCTAATGTAATTGATAACTTTCAAATGGGATATGACCCACGTTACGCAGATCCTTTAGGACGTACCTACTTTGTCCGAGGTACATATAAGTTCTAAATGGTTGTTCTGCAAATATAACTCTCAACAGTTAGTTTGCAGAACAAATACTCATTCTTAGCCAAACAGTCATTTAAAAAATTGTTTGTCTACAGTTTCAGGAGTAACTATGGGCATGACTTTTACAGACATAGAAAATAAATCTGCAAAGCGCCTTATTGGTATTGCCGCAGTACTTTTTCTGCATCTTATTGTTGCCTATATTCTGATGTCAGGTTTAGCAAACAATATTCAAAAACCAGCAGAAAAACCTGTGGAATTACAAATTATTCAAGATATTAAACCACCTCCTCCACCCAAACCGGAGGAGCCAAAACCTAAGGAAAAACCGCCTGAACCACCTAAAATGGTAGAAAAAGTTGCCAAAGCTCCTGAGCCGCCTAAACAAGTAGAGAAAGTAGCGACACCGGTACAAAAAACTACACCAGTAGCTCAACCAACTAAAGTTGCTACTCCAGCTCCTGCTGCACCTAGCACCCCATCACCAAGCCCTGTTGCAGCACCAGCTCCAGTGGCAGCTGCCCCAGCTCCAAAACCAGCTGGTGTAACACGCGGTATTTCAGAAGGTTCTGCTGGCTGTGAAAAACCGGAATATCCTCGTGAAGCAGAAATGAGTGGTGAGCAAGGTACGGTGCGTATTCGAGTTTTAGTTGATACCAATGGCAAGGTTATAGAAGCGAAGGTAAAGAAATCGAGCGGTAGTAGGATTCTTGATAAGGCGGCAACTAAAGCTTACAGCTTATGTACATTCAAACCAGCAATGAAAGATGGCGTGCCTCAGCAAGACTGGTATGAAATTGAATATCCATTCGTAATTGAATAAACAATTGAATTAGTAAGAAATTAAAAAATATTGGAGATAATATGATGAAAAAATCAACTCAACCGCTAGTACGTTTCGCTTCTGCAAGTTTAATCGCAGCTTGCTCATTACTTCCATTAAACTCGGTTTTTGCAGAAGAAACGAGTAATGCTCCTGTGGCAACAGCAACCGCTGAAGCTACTTCAAATGCAAATACTCCAACTCCACCACCGAAACCAGCAACAAGCGAAACTGTTAAAAACCCTTATGGTCTAGAAGCGCTTTGGCGTGAAGGAGACTTAGTCGCTAAATCTACCCTATTTATATTAGTACTGATGTCTATTGGCACGTGGTACATCATTATTTCAAAATTCTTACAACAAGCTAAAGTAAAACGACAAGGCAAAGAGGCAGAGAAAAGTTTTTGGGAAGCAACTTCACTAGATAATGCAGCTGATAATTTAGAACAAAGTAGCGCATATCGCTTTATTGCAGAAAAAGGCATTAACTCAACTAAATCGCACGGCGGCTCTTTACTTGAGCGAATCGATTTTAATACATGGGTGAGCATATCAATTCAACGTGCAATTGAAAAAATACAAAATCACTTAGGTGGTGGTTTAGCTTTCTTGGCAACCGTTGGTTCTACTGCGCCATTTGTCGGTCTTTTTGGTACGGTTTGGGGAATTTATCACGCATTAACTGCCATCGGAATTTCAGGTCAAGCATCTATTGATAAAGTTGCTGGTCCTGTCGGTGAAGCTTTAATTATGACAGCTATTGGTCTTGCAGTCGCAGTACCCGCTGTACTTGGTTACAACTGGCTAACTCGCCGTAATAAAGCAGTAATGGAAAACGTCCGTTCGTTTGGTTCAGATTTACACGCAGTTTTATTAAGCGGAGAAATTAGTACCAATAATTCGGTTAACCGCAGCATTAAATAACGAGGAGCAAACGTTATGGGTATGAGTGTTGGTTCTGAAGATGACGATGAAATGATTGGCGCAATTAATACGACGCCTCTAGTTGATGTCATGTTGGTTTTACTTATTATTTTCTTAATTACGATTCCGGTAGTTACACATACGGTTCCAGTGAAACTACCAGAAGAAAAAAATACACCATATGCCACCACACCTGAAAATATTCAACTTTCTGTGAACAAGAAAGGAGATATTTTCTGGAATGAAAGCTATGTGCCTAATAAAGAAATATTGCTATCAAAGCTTCAAGCAGTTGCACAAAAAAGGCCTCAGCCAGAAGTTCATATTCGTGGAGATCAGCTTACTCATTTTGAGGCGATAGATCAGGTCATTAGCACGACCAAACAAGCTGGTATTGGCAAAATTGCATTTGTTACTACCCCACCAGCCTCCCAGTAATTATTTTAAGGAGAATTTTATGGGTATGAATGTCGGTTCAAATAATGATGACGATGTGATGTTAGAGGTCAACATGACACCTCTTATTGATGTCATGTTGGTACTTATTATTATGTTCATTATTACCATCCCTGCACCAAACAACGCGATTAATATTAATTTGCCAAACGGCACACCGCCTCCAACAAATGAAAAGCCACCTGAAGTGATTGATGTAAGAATTGACGCAGCAGGTAAAGTGTTTTGGAATAACCAGCAGGTTTCAGACCGCACCGCACTTGAGACATTATTCCAAGGTGTGGTTGCTAAAAAAGATCAAGACCAGATCAAACTTAAACCAGATCAAATGGCTGAATATAAAAATGTAGCTATGGTCATGGCTACAGCACAGCGTTTAGGTGTCACCAAAATTGGAATTGTGAGTAATAGTTAAGTCATACATTTAATTTATTCTTTCAAATAAAAAAGCCTCCGAAGAGGCTTTTTTTATGACAGGTTAAAATTAGTCACCTGTATAACCTTTTAACTTTAAACGAGCAGCATGAAGTAACGGCTCAGTATAACCTGAAGGCTGTTCACAACCTTTAAAGATGAGGTCAGAAGCTGCTTGGAAAGCAATATTAGTTTCAAAGTTAGCAGCCATTGGTTTATACAATGGGTCATTTGCATTTTGCTCATCAACAATTTTTGCCATGCGTTTAAGCACTTCTTCAACTTGTTCACGAGTCACAATACCGTGACGTAACCAGTTTGCAACGTGTTGAGAAGAAATACGTAATGTTGCACGGTCTTCCATTAAGCCCACGTTGTTAATATCAGGAACTTTCGAACAACCCACGCCTAAGTCGACCCAACGAACAACGTAACCTAAAATACCTTGGCAGTTATTTTCAAGCTCATTGTTAATCTCTTCTGCTGACCAGTTTGTTTCTGGTGCAAACGGAGGAGTCAACAAGTCATCTAATGACAACATTTCTTCAGCTTTCAACTGATCTTGACGTGCTTTAACATTCACTTGATGGTAATGCATCGCATGAAGTACTGCACCTGCTGGAGATGGAACCCAAGCACATGAAGCACCCGCATTTGGATGTGCAGCTTTAGTTGCCAACATATCTTTCATGCTATCTGGTTTTGGCCACATGCCTTTACCAATCTGTGCTTTACCTTGTAAACCAGTCTTCAAACCAATTGCAACGTTACGGTTTTCGTAAGCAGCAATCCATTTTTGTGTTTTTACAGCTTCTTTACGAACAACTGGGGCAGCTTCCATTGAAGTATGAATTTCATCACCAGTACGGTCCATGAAACCAGTATTAATAAAGATTGTGCGGTCTTTTGCAGCAGCAATACAGTTTTTCAAGTTTACAGATGTACGGCGCTCTTCATCCATAATACCGATTTTTAACGATTTAGGTGGTAAGCCAATCGCTTGTTCAGCACGTTCAAATAACTCTACAGCAAACGCAACTTCTTCTGGACCATGCATTTTTGGTTTAACAATATACATAGAACCTTTACGAGAGTTCTTGTTTTCGTTTTCACTACGAATGTCTGCAACTGACAACAATGGTGTTACCAATGCATCCATAATACCTTCAAAAATCTCTTCACCATCTACCAAAATAGCTGGGTTAGTCATCAAGTGACCTACGTTACGAAGTAACATAAGTGAACGACCATGAAGTTTTGTAGTGCCACCAATTAAGTTTTTAATTTCGCGATCTTTATTTAAATCACGAACAATCGTTTTACCATTTTTCTCGATAGATTCTTGAAGCGTACCTTTCATTAAACCTAACCAGTTACGGTAACCTTCAACTTTTTCTTCAGCATCTACTGCCGCAACAGAATCTTCTAAATCCTGAATAGTAGTTACAGCTGCTTCGAATGTTAAATCTTTAACACCCGCTAAATCAGTTTGACCAATTGGGCTAGATGCATCAATTTCGATAATGACATGAAGACCATTACTTAAAAGAACAACTTCTGTAGGGTTCGCTTCTTCACCGTTGAAACCAACGAACTGAGCTTCATGAGCTAAACCTGTTTTTGACCCATCTTTCAAAGTCACAACAAGTTTATTTTGCTCAATCGCATATTTTGTCGCATCTGCATGTGAGCCTTGTGCAAGTGGGAAAACTTCATTTAAGAAGTTTTTAGCGAACTCAATCACTTTTGCACCACGTACAGGGTTATATCCTTTACCTTTTTCAGCTCCACCTTCTTCAGAAATTACATCGAAGCCGTAAAGTGCATCATATAAAGAACCCCAACGCGCATTTGCTGCGTTTAAGCTATAACGTGCATTACGTACAGGTACAACTAACTGCGGCCCTGCCAATAATGCAATTTCTTCATCAACGTTTTCAGTTGTAATTTGAAAGTCTTCAACTTCTGGCAATAAATAACCAATTTCTGTTAAGAACGCCTTATAAGCACCTAATTCAAATTTATTGTTGCGGTGCCATTCATCAATTTTTGCTTGTAATTCATCACGCTTAGCCAATAATGCTTTATTTTTTGGGCTAAGATCGACAACAACTTGCTCAAAGTTCTTCCAGTAAGTTTCACTATCTAAACCAGAACCTGGTAAAGCTTCATTTTCGATAAAATCGTAAAGTTCTTTAGCAATCGCTAACTTGCCTTTTTGAATACGTGCAGTCATTGTCTTTCCTGAAGTTGCTACTTTTTATACCAAGAGAATCCTAGTATACCGATTTAAATTAAGCTGAATACTAATATCACATTCCTAAATAGTGAGCATTTTCCCTTGTAAGAATATTGACAAAGATAAATTTCTCTATATAGGAAATATTAAAATTCTAACTAGGATTCCCAACAATTTATTCAATATTTAAAGATACTGAAACTAGACTTTTTGTTAACAAACAAAAAATTTCACCATCTTATTTTTCTAAAGCGTATTTAGTTATATCAAACTTTGCAGCATGAAAAAGCATTATTTAACTAAATTTATCTATTTTTGTTGTAAAAAAAGCGCCCTATATAGAGCGCTTTTCATATCTATTTTTTATGCGTTTTTAGCTTCATCAATATGGCGATGTTCTGAATGCAAATATTCATCCGATTGCATTTCCAATAAACGCGAACGTGTACGTTCAATTTCAAAGGCTAATTTTTCACCTTGATAAATATCAATAATACTATCTTGCGAAGTTAAAAGTAATTTTACTCCACGATCATAAAACTCATCGACTAAGTAAATAAAACGACGTGTACCTTCAGACAAGAAATCTGTTAAATGCGGAACATTACTTACCAGAACCGTATTATAGATATTTGCAATTTCGATAAAATCTGCTGGGCTGCGTGGTTTAAAGCACAGTTCAGAAAACTCACACCACAACACATCTTCTGTATGCCCCAGAGTCTCGACCACACGATTATTAATCACAATCGGCTCTTGAGAATGAGCTTGTGTGTGAGTTAAAGCGCTAAAACGTTCCGCCATCCAGCTTTGGACTTCATTACTTAATGGTGATTTGAATAATTGAGCTTGTTTTAAAACACGTAAACGATAATCCACACCTGCATCTACGTTTAAAATAGCACAGTTCTTTTTAACCATTTCAATTGTTGGCAAGAAACGGTCACGATGAATACCGTTTTTATATAAACCGTCTGGTGCAATGTTTGATGTTGCAATCAATGTCACACCACGAACAAACAATTTTTGGAATAAATCACTCAAGATCATTGCATCAGTTACGTTTGATACAAAGAACTCATCAAAACAAATAACGACTGCATCTTTATAAATTTGGTCAGCCACAATTTCAAGTGGATTACGTTGACCAGAAAGCTTGTTTAATTCTTTATGAACATGTTGCATGAAATGATGAAAATGCATACGCGTTTTACGACGAAATGGCACTGACTCATAAAATTGATCCATAAGCCAAGTTTTTCCACGGCCTACTCCACCCCACATATAGACACCTTTAGGTGAGGTTTGGCGGCGAAAACGACGGAAAGCTTTTTTAGAGGCTTTATAACGGTTTAAAAGTTCTTTCCATACACGGTCTAATTCTTGCACTGCCTGTGCTTGCGCTTCATCTGCCATAAACTGGCCTGAAGCTAAAGCCTCAGCATAGCGTTCTGCTGGGGAAGAAGGTGAGAATGCAGTACTATGAGAAGATTTTAAATTTAACATATCGTTTTATTTCAATTTTAACTGATAGGAGTATAGCGAACATTTTGTTCAACCACATTAGCTTTTAGCATCAAGAATTACGACGATGACTCTTTGCCATATTGTCGAGGACTCTGCCCAAACCATCGTTTAAATGCATGATTAAATGCCGCTGGTTCAGAATAACCGAGTAAGTCGGCAATAACTTCTATTGAGTATTCTCTATATTCCATAAGCTTTAATGCCTTATTCTTGATAATTTGTTCACGAATTTGCTTATAACTCGTATTTAACTGTTGCAATTGATGCCTTAATGTCCTTTCAGGCATTTTCAATGCAAAAGCTGTTTCCGCCATGCTCGGGATAATTCCTTGTTGTAACTCAAGATAATCTTGCACACATTGTATGATATGTGGAGTTTGGTGATCTTGTTGATTTAATCTTGTTATTTCTGTAATACATTTTGATTCATAAATCCGATGTGTAATGATGTCCGCAGAAGGGATTTTGATTTCAAGCACATCCTTGCTTAGGCTAAATGCTGCATATTTACCATTAAAGTGCACATCATCGCCATAGTATGCAAAATAGCGAGATAAGGTCTCTGAATCCGTTGGTTTTTCAAATGGAAGTTCTATACGCATAGCGGGCATTTCTAATCCCATCATCATATAAATATCTTGAATAAATTTATAAGTTCCTGAAACTTCACATTGTGCCCGCAACTGTCCCACTTGAGTTTTCAAATCAACAGGCAAATAATTTAAGTTGGTACGCTCATCCGTTTCATAAAGCCCTAAAGCACCGAATAAATGTGTAAGTCTTTGATATTTTATCCCTTTACTTAATGCAGTTTGAACATCATTACTTGTTACAAGCAACATAAGTAGTGGTCCGTAACCGGCCAAAGCATAATGCTGTCCAATGAATAGACCCTTTTCAGGCTCAACATTTTCGCTAATAATTTGTTGTATATCCCATTCTAAGCGATCATGAATTGTGGAGCTCGGATCTAAAGCATCAACCTTAATTCCTATACCAGCCAAACGTGAGTCGACATCAATGCCCGCATTGCGCATTCCTTGAATTAAATACATTAAACCAAGTATCGACCGTTTCATTCTTCTATCAATTTCCCTAGACTCAAATGTTTTACTATAAAGAAGAAAGAAAATTAATTGCCGAATCTATCAATTTTCACGTCGATACAATCATGTTTAAACTGATCAAAAAACGTTAGTCTTGCCTGCAATCCTCTTTTCAGCTTATGCAGGGTTTCCAATGCTAAACACAAAGCAAGATGCTATTCAAAAAACTAAAATCGCTATTATTGGTGCTGGATTTGGTGGCCTAGCAATGGCTATCCGTTTACTGCAAAATCAACAGCAAGACTTTGTTATTTTAGAAAAATCAGACGATGTCGGCGGAACTTGGCGAGAAAATCGCTATCCAGGTGCGGCATGTGATGTTCAATCTCATATGTATTCTCTCTCTTTTGCACCCAAAACTGACTGGTCAAAACGCTATGCTGAAGCACCAGAGATTTTTCAATATATTCAAGATATTACAAAAAAATATAAGATTAAAAATTATTGTAAATTCAACCATGATGTAACTCATGTCCAATATGATGAAATGTGTCATGTGTGGACTTTAGATTTTAAAAATCAACCTTCGATTGAAGCTCAATTTGTTGTTTTTGCATCAGGCCCGTTGCATATCCCACAAATCCCTCATATTCAAGGCATCGAAAAATTCAAAGGAAAAGTTTTTCACTCTTCACAGTGGGAGCATGACTATAACCTAAACGGTAAATCAGTCGCTTCTATCGGTACAGGTGGTAGTGCAATCCAATATATTCCAGAAATAGTTGGAGATGTTAAACAGCTCTATGTATTCCAAAGAACGGCAGCTTGGGTAATACCACGTGATGAACGCAAATACTCTCGTTTGAGTAAAGTATTATTCAAATCTTCTAATCTTTATCGCCAAATTCATCGTAGTCGTCTTTATTGGAGTAATGAGTCGCGCGTTGTACCCATCGTTCAACCCCAAATTATGAAATATGGTCAAAAGTTGGCAGAAGCTTTCATTCGCTTCCAAGTGAAAGACAAAGAAGTAGCCAAGGAACTCACACCTGACTTTGTGATGGGATGTAAACGTATTCTTATTTCAAATAAATACTTCCCTACATTTAACCGTAAAAATGTTGAACTAGTAACAAATGGTATTCAAGAAATTAAAGAAAACAGCATTATCACTAAAGATGGTAAAGAACGATCTATTGATTGTTTAATTTACGGTACTGGTTTTATTACTGATCCACGTATTTACTTGAAACATTTCACTTGTATTGGACGCAATCAAGTTGAATTAAAACAGGCTTGGAAAGATGGTGCTGAAAGCTATTACGGCATTATGACTAAAAACTTTCCTAATCTATTTCAATTAGTCGGACCTAATACAGTACTAGGTCATAATTCGATTATTTTTATGATTGAATCTCAAGTAAATTACATTTTACAACTCATCCAACTTGTAGAAAAATCTGGACAAAAAGCAGTTGAGATTAAACCAGAAGTTCAAGATGCTTTTAATGAACGGGTTCAAACCCAGCTTCAAGGAACTGTGTGGCAAGCAGGAGGTTGTAGTAGCTGGTATCAATCTGCTGATGGAAAAAACTTTTCACTATGGCCCACCTATACATGGAAGTACTGGTTAGAAACACGCAAAGTTAATCCTAAAGATTACTTACTTCTAAATAAAAGCTCACAGAGCTATGCAGCTTAAGATGTTCAAGACATAATAGGTGGGTTAAAAACAATCCACCTTTTATATGCAATCTTTTTATCTCATTATTCAAATTTTTTTAGCACTTGCTTCAGGCTATTTTCTAGCACCCAAACTATCTTTAAATATCCAAAAGTTTATTTTTAAAATACTGCCCTATTTTTCTTATATTCTCTTAGCAAGTGTAGCTTTAGAATTAACGCTAGCACTTGATCAAATTGAGAACCCTTCTGCCATACTTCCACCGGCTATTATTATCGCTATTACAACATCTTTTGGTTCTTTCTTTATCTGTTTATTGGCTTATACAATTTTTGATAAACAAAGTGTCAAAGGCAAAATCTCACTTCAACTTTTTGTAAATGCTTTAAAAAATATTGCAAAGGCCTTTCTTGCTTTAGGCGTGGGTGTTCTATTAGGAGCTATCGCCACTCAATTCAATTCACATATGGCCTTTAATAGTTGGTATTTATTATTACTGTTTATTTTCTTAATTGGTATTGAACTTGCCTTCACTCATTTTAATCGTACGTGGTTAAGCTGGAAGATTTTAATTGTACCTTTGGCTGCATTTATCGGTTCATGTATAGCGGGTTTCTTTAACTACTTTTTGCTTAGCAAGCATTTTGCACTGAATGAGACGTTAGCATTAGCACAAGGTTATGGCTGGTACTCAATGTCAGGGATCTTGTTTACGCAATTACATTCGGCAGAACTAGGTGGTATTGCATTATTAACTGACTTATTTAGAGAAATTGTTGCTATATTTTTAATGTATACAATGGGATGGCGTTTTCCACGCCCTGCTATCTCAAGTGCTGGCGCAACGTCAATGGATGTTACCTTGGCCATGGTAAAACAGTCATGTGGTACACATTATGTACCACATGCCATGATGAGCGGCTTATTATTAAGCCTACTCGCCCCGCTATTAATTAGCTTATTCCTAAATTTTTAAGCAATTGAAGCAAGAATAGACTTCAACATTTCTGTTGGATTTTCTGCTTTAGTAATCGGTCGACCAATGACTAAGTGTGTAGAACCATCAAGTATAGCTTGCTTCGGAGTCACAATACGTTTTTGGTCGTCCGCATTTGAACCTTCTGGACGAATACCAGGTGTTACCAAAGAGAAGTCTCCAATTAAGTCGCGAAGAATTTTCGCTTCTTGCGCCGAACAAACCACACCATCTAATCCACTTTCTTTAGTGAGTTTAGCTAAGCGTTTTACATGTTCTACTGGCTCAACATCTAGACCAATATCTTTTAAATCTTCACGTCCCATTGAAGTTAACACAGTAACCGCAATTAATTGAGTTTGATAGTTACCTGCTTTTAAGCGTTCTACACAAGTTTCCATCATTTTACGGCCACCTGAAGCATGGACGTTGACCATCCACACGCCTAAGTCAGCTGCTGCACAAACAGCCTGAGCGGTAGTATTTGGAATATCATGAAATTTAAGATCAAGAAAAACTTCAAAGTTTTGTTCTTGAAGTTTTTTTACAACAGATGGGCCTTCATGAGTAAAAAGCTCTTTACCCACTTTTACACGACATAAAGCAGGATCAAGTTGTTCAACAATTTTTAAAGCGTCATATTGGCTTTTTGCATCTAACGCAACAATGATACTCAAGAGACTTTCTTCCATCATATAAAATCAGCATCATTATAATAGACAAGTTATCAAGTAATAAAGAAATGTATAAGGAAGGCTTTCAAATTTAGAGACAATAATCTTATGGGGACTTATTTTTAGAATAAATACAAAGAAAAACAGGCTAATAAATTAAGGAATTTACTACTCTTTACTCGTAAATAAAGAGTAGTGTTCAAATTATAACGGAGTAGAGTTTTTATCTTGGGGATAAACATCTAAAACGGTTTTTTCATGTCTTACATTTGCAGCGGCTTCTGCTGCTGCCAATTGAGCACTTTGAATCTGTTCTTTTCTCAAATGGTCAATATCTTTACGAAGACGTTTAATTTCCCAGCCTTTTTGAAATACTCTGAAAACTTGCACACCTAACAAAAGACCAACCACTGTTCCAAGCACCAATGTGAGTAGCAATAATAAGCCTAAACGCATAGCTGGAACTTGGGTAAATAACAAATCAACAGACAGCTCTGTTGGATTTTGCAATACAAGTGCTAAAGAATAACCAAATACAACAATAAGCAATGCAATTAAAATATAACGCATAGGCACCCCGCTTATAAATTTTTATTTATTTCCCGGATTCGTTGACTGCATCACGCAGTGCTTTACCAGGTTTGAAATGTGGAACAGCTTTAGCTGCCACTTCTACTGATCTTCCAGTTTTAGGATTACGACCAACTCTTGGATCACGGTGGTGTAAAGCAAAGCTACCGAAACCACGGATTTCAATTCGATTATCAGTTGATAGGGCCTCTATCATTTGATCAATCATAATTTTAACCGCCTCTTCCACCAAAGGTTCAGCTAAGTGTGGGTTTTTCAGCGCAATGCGTTCAATCAAATCAGACTTATTAAGAGCTTCAGTAGTCATCTACGACCTCGTTATTTATTGCTACTCTATGTCGTCTGATAATAACCTGTTTAAATACAAAACGGTAGCGCAGTATGTTGAATACTAGGCTACCGTTTACAGTAATTTGTATAAAAAGTACAATTCCGTTACATGAAACTGTACTTTGTTAACCTATTACTTCATTTGAGCTTTAATCAAATCACCAATAGTCTTAGGACCATTTTCTTGATTTGTTGTTGCTGTACGCAAGCTAGCAACTGCTTCTTTCTCTTCAGCTTCGTCTTTTGCTTTAACAGACAAGTTGATAGAGCGAGATTTACGATCAACGTTGATGATTTTCGCTTCAACTTCTTGACCAACTTCTAAGAATTTAGTTGCATCTTCAACGCGGTCACGGTTGATTTCAGAAGCTTTAAGAGTAGCTTCTACTTCGTCAGCCAACTTAACAGTTGCGCCACGAGCATCAACTGCAGTTACAGTACCTTTAACTAAAGCACCGCGTTCGTTAGCAGCTAAGAAATCATTGAACGGATCGCTGTTCAATTGCTTGATACCAAGGCTGATACGGTTACCTTCAGCGTCTACAGACAAGATAACAGCTTCAACAGTGTCACCTTTCTTGTAACGACGAATAGCTTCTTCACCTTGCTCGTTCCAAGAAATATCAGACAAGTGTACTAAACCGTCGATACCGCCATTCAAGCCGATGAAGATACCAAAGTCAGTGATAGACTTGATAGTACCAGATACTTTTTCGCCTTTCTCATGAGCTTTAGCAAACTCTTCCCATGGGTTAGCACGAGTTTGTTTGATACCAAGGCTGATACGACGACGTTCTTCGTCAACTTCAAGAACCATAACATCAACTTCATCACCAATCTGAACAACTTTAGATGGGTGGATGTTTTTGTTAGTGTGGTCCATTTCAGAAACGTGAACTAAACCTTCAACGCCTTCAGCGATTTCAGCGAAACAACCGTAGTCAGTTAAGTTAGTTACACGAGCTTTAACGATAGAACCTTTAGGGTAACGGCTCATGATCGCTAACCATGGATCTTCGCCTAATTGCTTAAGGCCTAAAGATACGCGGTTACGCTCACGGTCAAATTTAAGTACTTTAACAGTAACTTCTTGACCAACTTCAACAACTTCTGAAGGGTGCTTGATACGTTTCCAAGCCATATCTGTGATATGGAGAAGACCATCAATACCACCAAGATCAACGAATGCGCCGTAATCAGTAAGGTTTTTGATTGTACCTGTAACTGTTTGACCTTCTTCAAGTTGAGCAAGTAATGCTTCACGGTCAGCAGAAGATTCAGCTTCCATAACAGCACGACGAGATACAACAACGTTATTACGTTTAGCATCAAGTTTGATTACTTTAAACTCTAACTCTTTACCTTCAAGGTGAGTAGTGTCACGGATAGGACGAGTGTCAACTAATGAACCTGGTAAGAATGCACGAACAGGACCGATGTCAACAGTGAAACCGCCTTTAACTTTACCAGAGATAACACCAGTAACGATTTCGCCATCTTCAAAGATTTTTTCAAGTTTAGTCCAAGTTTCAGCACGCTTAGCTTTTTCACGTGATAAAACTGTTTGACCCATACCATTGTCAAGAGCTTCAACAACTACGTCAACAGTATCACCAACCTGAACTTCAAGTTCACGTTGTTCATTTAAAAATTCAGCACGGTCAACAATGCCTTCAGACTTTAGGCCAGTGTCAACAGTTACCCAGTCGCTATCGATGTTTACAACAACACCTTGGATGACTGCACCCTTTTCAACGTTGAGGTTTAATTCACTTTCTTCAAAGAGGGCTGCAAAAGATTCGGTCATGATATACCTGATAAATTCAGCGGTCTTGGATCAGACAAGGCCGGTTTAGTTAAGTATCAACATAGTCTTTATAGACTGATCAAGCTATGCGTCAACTGATAATTCTATTTGCTAAATGGTACGGCTATCGACATAATCAACCATCAACTTAAATACCTGATCGATCGTTAATTCCGAACTATCAATGATATAAGCGTCTTTGGCTGGCTTGAGCGGAGCAACTTCTCGCTCCATATCTCTTTTGTCACGCGCCTGTATATTAGCTAAAATGTCGTTTATTTTAGCATCTAGGCCCATGCCCTGCAACTGTTTTACTCTTCGCTCAGCACGCGACTCAGCCGAAGCAGTCAGATAAATTTTTGCATTTGCTTCTGGAAAAATAGCTGTAGCCATATCACGACCATCTGCAACTAAGCCAGGTTTTTGTGCAAAAGCTCTTTGTCTCTCAAATAATGCCTGTCTAAGTTCAGGAATTGCCGCAACTTTCGATGCATATTCACCCACACGTTCTGTACGAATTGTTTGAGATACATCTTCGCCATCTAGAAAAACTAGAATACCTGCTGCGGAAGTTTCAAATTTAATATCTAATTGACGTGCATATTGAATACATTCATCGAGTTGACTGTCTAATTTATCTAATAAATCGTGCTTATGTAATGACAACCCCAATAAACGATATAAGGCACCAGAATCGAGTAAGTGATATTGATAATATGCTGCAAGTTTTGCTGCCAATGTTCCTTTACCCGAACCACTCGGACCATCAATAGTAATAATTTGAACTGTCATTGAACTCTCACTAAGAAGCAACTGCTTTAGCTAATCTCGAAAAGCCTAGTGTAATGGCTAGTTTTAGCTGTGCAAGGATTAATTTACTTACCACTGGAGCTTTTGCCGTTAGCTCGATGCGATATGTAACTAAAGTTATGTATGGGGTGATTTCAGAAAACTCGATTCGACCTAAATGATGTTTAATCAAAGGATTGTCTATTAATTTATATTCAATGCTTTTATTTTCTTCAAGCAAGGTAATTTCTTCTTTAATTGGCTTGATTGGGCCAAATCCCATACGACGAACTGAACCTAAACCATCAGGTCTTTTAGAATCTGCTGAGTCTTTCACACGTACGACTTGTAATGGCGCAAAAGCAGTATTGTAAGTTGCATGTTTAGAAAGCAAATTAAATACGTCACTAAGAGGAGCATTAAATTCTTTTTTTACGGTAATTACATTACGCATTGAATATTCCTTATTAAAAAACATGGCAGTAAAATCGCGTTAGTTTGCCATAAGCTCGTGTTACTTTTTAATCATTTAAGGACGTTTTCTGTTGTTTTTCTTGTTTCTTTTGCTCGCGTCTTTGTTTGAAAAAATGGCTAAGTTGTTGGGCACATTTTTCTTGTAAACAACCTTGTTGAAAGGTAAATCTATGATTGTAATAACCATCTTGTAATAACTGACGAGCACTTACCAATGAACCTGCTTTAGGCTCTGTTGTACCAAAAACTACATGTTTGATTCTTGCATGTACTAATGCGCCTACACACATTGTGCATGGTTCAAGAGTGACATATAAAGTCGCATCGTCAGGTAATCGATAATTATTTAATGATAAGCATGCTGCACGGATAGCTTGAATTTCTGCATGTGCAGTTGGGTCTAACACACTAATTGGAGCATTATAGCCAGAACCAATCACTCGATTTTGGCTTACTACAATCGCACCGACAGGAATTTCACCCTGTTGTGCAGCTAATTCAGCTTGCTCGTAAGCAAGCTGCATCCAATATTCATCACTATATTCAGTCATGTATTTAGGTGATCACACCGTGTTGTCTAACTAACGCATTCCAGCTATCTATTGAAGTCACTGGCGGGCAATCAGCTAATATACCTCTTAAGCTTAAGTCTTCACATGGTTTCCATTCTGGTGATAAATCTTTATCAACCAACCGTGCACGAACCCCTTCAACAAAGTCAGGATGACGAATTTTCCACTCAGAAATCTGAGCTTCTAGGTCAAACACCTCATCCCAAGAATGTATCTGTTTACCCCATTGCCACAGCAACCAAGTGATTGCCGCAGTACTAGGGGATCCTTTTTGTAAGTTCTCACTCGCTTGGCGCAACCAATCACTACTAGCATCACGCAAGCTCACAATAGCTTGATAATCTTGTTCAAAATTAAAACCGCGACAAACGCTATGAATCACATCAAGTGAGTTTTGTAATGGGCCGGCCGCAACAGGACGATGCAAACTATTTAAAGTATCATCAATTGCGCGGAAATCCCCAGCAGGATAATGAGCCCAATTAATATTTAAAACTTTTTGCAAAACATTATCACGCTGTGCTTCACAAATATGTGTTGCCCAACCAATGCTATATGCTCCAGCGGCTGTCATGATTGAACCAGTTAAACCAGTAAACAAGCCTATTGGCCCACGATCTGCCAAGAAACGGCTCGCCCCTACATCTGGATATAAACCAATATTAATCTCAGGCATTGCCAAACGAGAATATGGAGTTACTAGACGGAATGGAGCTGCCATAAACAGGCCCAAACCACCACCCATAACATAACCTTCGCCCCAAACAACTACAGGCTTAGCATAATTATGTAAGAGTAAATCTAAAGCATACTCTTGCTGGAAAAACTTATTCGCTGTGTCTACTTCTTGATTTATAACAAGTTGACGTAATTTTCTAACATCACCACCTGCACAAAAAGCTTTTGGTGTAGTTGAATCTAACCAAATTGCTTTAACGCTCTCATTATCACGAAAATCTTCAAATACTCGTAATAATGCCGTTACGATTGATTCATCTAAAGCATGCAATGATTTAGGACGATTCAAACGTACTATACGCCAGCCGTTTTTTGCTTCTTCGACCACCAAGTCCGGGTGATAGTTATTTAGATTGGGAGAGTTCATCATGCGTCCAATTGCCAGTCTATGGGCTCAATGCCATGTTGTTTCAAATATTGATTTGTTTTTGAGAACACTTTACATCCAAAAAACCCACCTCTGTTTGCAGCAAGGGGCGATGGATGTGCAGCGGTTAAAACCAAGTGTTTATCTCTATTTATACGTTGTCCTTTGCGCTGTGCATAAGCACCCCACAAAATAAATACTACATGTTCTCTTTGCTCATTCAGGACATCAATAACTTCATCCGTAAATGCTTCCCAACCTTGCTTTTGATGGGAGGTTGGCTGTCCAGCTTCGACAGTAAGCACGCTATTCAGTAAAAGTACGCCTTGCGTAGCCCATTTCGTTAAGTCGCCATGACGAGGAGCTGGAATACCCAAATCTGTATGTAATTCATGAAAAATATTACGTAAAGATGGTGGTAATGCAATACCTTTTTGAACAGAGAAACTTAATCCATTTGCTTGGTTTGGTCCATGATATGGATCTTGTCCAAGAATAACGACCTTCACATCAGCCAATGGTGTCGTGTTTAGAGCACTAAAGATTTGTTTACTCGGTGGATATATTATTTTTTGTGCTTGTTTCTCTTGAAATAAGAAATCGCGCAAATTATCCATTTGAGGGCTTAACAAAAAAGGCGCTAAAGGTATTTTCCAGCTTTCTTCTAATTGAACTTTACTGAGTTTATCTTGCTGTTGCTCAGTTAATTGCATTAATGTCATCCTAGATCAATTTTCAATTCTACAAATACTGTAAGTAATTCGACTTATACTTCGACTTGTAAATCAACTTGAGGATTATTAAATTTAATCCCATTTTTCAAGTCTTCATACATTTGAGGATTTGCCCACTCTATCTGAATTTGGTCTGAAAAAACAATTCCATCGAGACTTAAAATCCCCATTTGTTCATTTTGAATATCTTCAATAAAGCTTTGTGCATATCCAGTATCAGTCTCATGAACAATAACTGAATAAACCTCAACATCACCTTCCCCATTTTGAGTGATGGTTGATTGTAAAACTTGCTGAGCTAGATAAAAGAAAATACGTGAAAACTGTTCGGCCGAAGGTGAAACAGGTAAAGAAATCCAACGAGCACTAAAAGTCTGACAAGCATCAATGTATTGAGAATCATCTTTTTCCCAAAAACAGATTGCATGATCAAAGCTGTCAATAAGGTCTTTTATTACCCCTTTTAGAAGCCCAAAATCATAAACCATTTGTCCATGATCTAATTTCGAAGCTTTAAGCAATAATTCGACTTTATAGCTATGTCCATGAATTGATCGCTTACAACGATCCGATGTACAGTTTCTTACAACATGTGCATTTTCAAACTTAAATAACTTACGAATTAACATGTGCCAAATCGATCATTCCTTCTAGGAACATTATTATAAAGCAAAAGACGAAAACTTCGCACCACTTTTCAATTAGAAACAATTAGCGAAAAGTATGATAAGACTTGTGAAGAAATATTGAAGATAAATATATAGAAAATTTATCTTCATTTTATTCAATCATCAGAGAAGTTTCTAAATATGACTTTTTAACAACATGATAAAAACAAATAAACCAAAATTTTTCAATTAGTTAAATGGTGACATGTTTCTAGAATAAACATAAACCTGCTTATCATTACGCATTAGTGCACTTGTAAATTGTCTTTTTCGATTATTTAGCACGACCTCAATTTGTGCTTGAAAAAAACTCGACTTTACATCTAATAAGCTATTCACTTCAGTTCTCTTTTGAGTGTCGACTGTTGAAAAAGCATTCAATTGCCATAATTCATCAATATTTTGAAAGAATTTTAAATTTTGTTGGCGCATCTGGAGCTCTTTTTCTACCGCCCCTAAATCTAATTTTGGATCAATACTCGCTAAAACTAATGGCGAGGCTGTATTGATATTCACTTTTGTACTTTCAGGTAATGCAGAAATATAAGGAGCAATTAAATCATATTTCTTACCGTCAAACCCTCTTACTAATTTTAACTCTTCAATACGATGAAATTTAGCATTTGAAGCTAAATAGCTAGGATCAAGACCTTCATAATAACTGCTTTCAGCACCCATAGGCCCAGATGGTTCGTCATCTGGATCTTGCCAATCAATAACTGCTTGACTTAATTCTGCTGGCAAGCCTACACGTACAAGTAATCGCTCAAACCAATTTTTAGCAGCTTCGTTTACCTTACCTTCATTCGTCGTCAAATTGTTTAGGTTAAATTTGCCTGAGTCATCCAGTAAACGTCCTGATACTGTTCCATCTTCTATTGGAAAAGGTGGCATCGGTTGTGCCCATGTTTCTTTTAAATGATCAACGCCACCAGCATTGTTTGCATCTTGAATTAATAATTCAGAAAAAAAGGCCTCTGCACTTTTTGCATAGAGTAATGACTGATTTTGACGCATCAAATAACCAGTATTTTCCATCGTATTGGTTTGATGCTTTGCAATAGAGGCAGCTAAAATTGTAGCCAAAGCAACCATAATTAGAATGGTGAGCAAAGCAACGCCTTGCTGGCTTTTTTTATAATGCAACACTATCCCACTCCTTTATTGGAGAGCGATAAATCACCTTGATTTAAGCTATAAATCCACTCATAACTTACACCAGCAACTGTGAGCTGTATTTTTATTCCTTTCGGCAGCTTTCTAAATTCTTCAGGTTTTGTGGGATTAATATTAATTTCTGGCCACTTTGTCACTTCTTGAGGCGTTAGTACCATAATTTGAAATTGTTCAACTTGGTTTAACAACGTACTTGATAATGGTTGCTCTCTGTTTGAAGTATTTAAATTACTATATTTAAGACGATAAAGCTTTTTTTGATCAGGATCATATCGATATTCGATACGCTCAAAAGGTGACAACCCTTGTTTTAAGGGATCCGTAACACCAGCCTTACTAAAGTGAAGAACTTGATTATCAAGTTCTAAGGCTGGACGTAATTGCCCGCCTTGATTAGCCGATAAAGGTATAATTTGCAACGTATCACGTAAAATTTGTTGATAAGCATCTTGCAATTCAAATAATTGCACTTCGTGTTGTGCATTACGATCACGGACTTTTAATAAATAATCAAAAATCTTCCAACCCAACAAAGATAGAACAGCAAAAATTGCAATTGCGACTAAAAGCTCAACTAAAGTAAATCCTGATGCACGATTTAATCGAGCACTGCTCGATCGTGCAGCAAGACGAGAAGCTGGACTTCTCGAGCGAAGATAATTATTTTTTATCATTATTTTGCTTTCATTGGATAATTAAAAAATACCAAGTGGGTAATACCATTTTGAACTTTTCCTTTATCGGAATCATATAAGCTAATTTGCAAATCTACTTTCTGAACATTCGGGCTGACTGTAGATTCAGCAGATTTATCAATCTGCCAGGTTTCACCTTGCGAAGTAACTTGCTTACTTTGAGTACCTTGAAGCCATTCTTGATTTATCTCCATTAAGGCAACTTCATTCATTGCTACGAACTGAGCTTTTGTTCTAAGAATTGCATTTGAGGTAGATTGGGTATATTGCATGGCTACTTTAGTTAACGCGACGGCAGCTACCGCAAAAATTGCTAAAGCTACCATTACCTCTAATAGAGTAAAGCCTTTAGATTTCATTTATTTTACCCAAATGATCAATTTGTATTTCTGAACCAATTGGTTTTTGTTCAAAGTAAAACTGTATTTTAACTGTTTTAGCTTCACCATTTCCAAACCAGATTAACTGCGGAGCCTGCCCACCAATTAAATCTGTATTTGTAGCTTTTGAATAGGTTTGACCATCTAGAGGTTGTACTGTAAACGATACATGTTTAGGCAATTGGCGCGTAGTAAATTCTGGGTATTTCTGCCAACGATTTTTTAAATCTTGTACCTGTAATTTACTCTGATCGTGGTATTCATACAGCTCATAAGAAAATGGAGAAACGTCAGTTTCACTCATAGTAGATAGAGCTAAAACACGAGACTGATCAAGTGACTCTTTACCAATTTTATGGGCATCAAGCAAAAATAACTCTCTTGCTTGCATCGCTTTCTTTTGGTCAACCCCACCTATATTAAGTACAACAAGAGAGGTCATAATCGTCATAATAACAATCACCACCATCACTTCAATGAGGGTAAAACCTTTTTGTGATTTAGGCGGTGATTGAGATTTCATATCGACCTATTAAGCATATTGTTCAGCAGTTTGTTTAGGTAAGGCTAATGCCTGATCAATATAAGCCACTCTTAAAGTGTCCCGTGAACCTAAATAGCGTTGGTAAAAACTTGAGTTGAGAATAGCTGCTGCACCATGAGTTAACGACCAAATGGAAGCCAGATAATCTCGAGTTGTCATATTGCTTTGAATCGATTCTAAATAGTGATCTGTCATGCGAATGATAATTCGTAATCGCTGTTTACGCACTTGATAAAGCTCATTAAAAAGGTGATGCACACCTTGAGCTGTAATCGAAAGTTTTTCCTCAATTTGATGAAATAAAACTGTCCGTTCAGGATGGTGTAAATGATGCAGCATAAAAAAGGCCAAATGTTCTGGAAAGGCCTTTTCAGTATCTTGAACCATTTCGAGTAACATACGCTCATTACGAATAATCAACAGCATGTACAATTCATCTTTACTTTGAAAATGTTTGTACAAAGTTCCTTTTGCTAAATCAAGCTCAGCAGCCAAGACATCAAGTGTCATTCCAGCTTCGCCATTTTCTAGCAATAATTGCTCCGCAACCTGAAATATTAATACTTCTCTTGCTCGGAACTGAGCCTGACGATCCATCTTCACGCAATTACTCTCTTATATAGTTTCTATAACTTAAATCGCTTTTAGCAAGTTCTCAAAATTTTGTGAGGTGATCATTGCAATTTCCTCAACCGATTTATCATATACATCGCTGAGCGCTTTGGCTACATAAGGTACATATTTTGGTTCATTTGTTTTTCCACGGTATGGAACAGGTGCCAAATAAGGGCTATCTGTTTCAATTAAAAGCCGATCTAATGGCACTTGTTTAGCTACATCACGCAAGTCTTGTGCATTTTTGAATGAAACAATACCTGAAAAAGAAATGTAATAACCACAATCCAGAACAGCCTTTGCTGTTTCCCAGTCTTCGGTAAAACAATGCAAAATTCCATGGGTGGAGTTTTCAGCACGAATAATATCTACCGTATCATGCTTTGCTGAACGCGTATGAACGACAACTGGTTTTTTTACAGTTTTCGAAGCTTGAATATGTCTTGCAAAACATGCCTTTTGCTCTTCAACAAAATCTGTACTGTGATAGTAGTCCAGTCCAGTTTCACCCAGAGCCCATACTTTTTTCGACTGAGCCAATTCAATCAAGTATTCGGTCGTGGTACGAGCCATTGTATCGGCATCTTCGCAAGGATGAACACCTACTGTATAACCAACGTCTTCATGTCTCTTTGCAATCTCTGCTAGTGCAATGTGGTCATCAAGATCAACGGATATTGCCATAAATTTAGACACACCTTCTGCTCGCGCTGCTGCAAGCGCAAGGTCCAGATCGCCGTTATAAGGCGTTAAATCTAACATCGTTAAATGGCAATGCGTATCAACAAACACTTTTCTATCCTATTTGATTACATGGTATAACTTGGACGATCTAGAGACATACTACCAGCCAAAACTCTTTCTGCCTCAGCTTTATAGTAAATTCCCTTATCCCCACTTAATTGAATAGCAAAACCTTGAGGTTTAAATCCACTCTGCTTGTGCGATATCCAGATCACCTTACCAGTAAGAGGAATCTTTTGAGACTGCTCAGGCAAAGTAGCTAAAATGAAAATTTCTTGTCCCATTTTTACTTTTTGTTTTGATGGTACAAATAGGCCTCCACCTTGCACATATCCCATATAGCTTGCTTGCAAAGTAGCTCTATCAGGAATATTTACCTGAATAATCCCCCCCATTTGCGGCTGCATAATCTTCCCCTTAAATATTCATTAAAGTTATAAACAATTGATCTATAATAAGTTGACTTTGTACATTTTGCTCAACAAGCTTTTTTGCTTGTTGTAGTTCACTATAAATATTGAATAAGCTTTCTAAATCGTAATATGGACTTAATTGATCAAAATCTAAATCTGTATTTTTCTGCGGTTGATTTAGCTTGACACAAATTAAATCTCCCAACAAGTACTCAAAAAGTACGATAAAATCGCTAAAACTTAATTCTTTTTGCCATTTTCCTGAGAAAAATAAAGGCATATTTTTTTGAGCTACAATTTTTAGCCAGTCATTTAAGAAAATCTGTCGTTTAGTAAACCAATCACTTTTTGCAATTTTTATGGCTTGTAAAGGCATATCATTAGATAGACCAAGCAATAAATCAGGTTGTACTTCTGCAATTTCAGATAAATGCTCATTCAAATATGAAGTAGCCTGCTCATATGAAATGCGATCTAAAGCAAAGTGCTGCAATCGGCTACGAATAGTGGCTGGTAATTTAAGGTAGTGATCGGCCAATAAAATTAAAACAACACGCTCACCTGGTTCTTCTAAGGTTTTTAATAGCGCATTTGAAGATGCCAAGTTTAGAGCTTCAGCAGGTTCAATAAGAATAACGCGCCAACCCTCTCCTGTTTGTTGCACAAAAGGCAGTAAATCTCGAATCTTTTCGATTTTTATTTTTGCATTTTGCTTTTTATTTTCTTCATCTGTTGTGATATGGACATAATTTGGATGAGTATCCGATTTTAACCATTGGCAACTGCTACACTCACCACAAGCACCCTGAGGTTGCTTATTTAGACAAAGTACCCACGCCAAAAAATGCTTAGCAAAAGCATGTTTCCCACAGCCTTCCTTGCCATAGAATAATAGGCCATGTCCAATATTGGGAAACCTTGTTGTTAAGGTATCCCAAGTTGTTTTCTGCCAAGGATAAACCATTGAAGTTACATTCGGATTCATTAAAAATTAACGCTTATTCAAAAGATTCGACAGGCATATTATTTAAGCGATCAAGATCAGCTTGAGTGTCCACACCAGGTGGTAAATTTGCTTGAGCAACAGCAATCGCAATACGATGTCCATTTTCTAAAACACGTAATTGTTCAAGACTTTCTAATTTTTCAAGCTTACCCATATCCCAGGTCACATATTCTTGCAATAAGCTCACTCGATACGCATATAAACCTAAATGACGAAATGCTTGTGTATGTAAAGTCGGTTCTTCACGTTTAGCCCCATCCCGATCATAAGGAATAGTTGCTCGGCTAAAATATAAAGCTTCATTTTGTTTAGACATGACGACTTTTACAATGCTATCGCGCTGAAATTCATCTAAGCTATGAATAGGCTCGCACAACGTCGACATTGAACAATTTGGTTTATCAACCAAAAGTTTTGCAACTTGCTTAACAAGTTGGGCTGGTAATAAAGGTTCATCTCCCTGAACATTTACAATAATGTCATTAGAATCCCAACCCTTAATGCGCGCAACTTCGCTTAATCGGTCTGTTCCTGATGGGTGATCAGGACTTGTAAGAACAATATCTACACCATCTGCACGGCAAATCTCAGCAATACGTTCATCATCTGTTGCCACACATAGATCATCAAAACCTTCGACTTTTTTGGCTTGATCCACTACACGTAAAATCATAGGACGGCCATGAATAAGCAACAAGGGTTTACCTGGCAAACGCGAACTTGAGAAGCGTGCTGGAATGACGATGTGTTTCATTTTTTCTTCCTAAGATAATTGGATATCAAGTTGTTGCAGTTGCTGCTTTAAAACCTGATAACACTCTACAGACAGAATAGCTTTAACAGGAACAACCCAAATAGGCTGTTTAAATTCTGGATATTTTTCAAGCAATGGCAATAATTTAACCGCATCTTTTTCAGTTGTAATAAGTGGCAGTTCATCATTAAAAATTAAATCATCGATTGAGTAATCATGATGATCACGAAACGCATGTTCTTGAAATTGTTTCAGGCCTAAACCTTTAAGTGTTTGATAAAAACGCTGTGGAAAGCCAATACCCACTACAGCATGATAATTACTTTGAGGATTAAAACCGTATTCGGCGCTTTGCGAAGGATTGAGTAAATATGGCTGTCCAGTCTCAAGATGCATATTTAACTCTGTAGTTGGTTTATACGCATGTTCAATTACTGTTCCAGTTTCTAAACGCTCAACTGGCTCTCTCAGATATCCTTCAGGTAATAGTTTTTGATTTCCTAAGCCGCGATTTTGATCGAGTACAATCCACTCGATTTGTCGTCCCAGTGCCCAATGCTGCAAACCATCATCACTAATAATTAAATCTACTGATGTTGATGCTAATAAAAGTTCTATTGCAGCCTGCCTATTAGGACCTACTGCCATTGGTACACTTGTTGATTGAACAATTAATGCAGGCTCATCTCCAACCTGAGTTGCTTGAGCACCCGAAGTAACCAACATTGGAAAAGGACCTGTACCACCATACCCACGGCTAATGACCCCAACTTTGACATTATGCTGTTGTAGATAATTCACCAGTTGTATTAATAATGGAGTTTTTCCACTTCCACCCACGGTAATATTACCAATCACCATGACAGGTACAGGTGCCTTATAAACTTTCTTTAAACCCACAGTATAAAAATTACGATTTAATAGAAACCCAGCACGATACAAACAAGATAATGGACGTAAAGCAATCAACCAACTCGATTGCTTATTCCATGCATTCTGGATCAGCTGGGCCAATGACATGCTTAGTTATCCTCAAAATTACGCTGATGTAATTGATAATAAGCACCATGTTTCTCGAGAAGCTCTTTATGAGTACCTTGCTCAACGATTTGTCCTTGATCCATCACTACAATACGATCAGCATTTTCAATTGTTGATAAACGGTGTGCAATAACGATTGTTGTACGATCTTGCATCGCTTCATCAAATGCTTGCTGAATAAAATGTTCAGATTCATTATCGAGAGCACTTGTAGCTTCATCTAAAATTAGAATTGGAGCATTCTTTAAGATTGCTCGAGCAATTGCAATTCGTTGACGCTGACCACCAGATAGGTTTAAACCTTGTGCGCCTAAAACAGTGTCATAACCGTTTGGCAAATTCATGATGAAGTCATGTGCATAGGCTGCTTTTGCCGCTGCATAGATTTTTTCATCTGATGCACCTTCCAACTGACCATATGCGATATTTTCACGAACAGTACGGTTAAATAATATAACCTGTTGATTTACCATTGCAATTTGCGTACGCAGGCAAGAAAGTTCAATATCATTAATTGGCAAATCATCTAAATAAATTTGTCCACTCGATACTTCTTGGAAACGTACCAACATATTAACTAATGAACTTTTACCAGCTCCTGAACGACCAACCAATGCCACTGTTTGACCTGGGAGAATATCTAAAGAAAAATCTTTAATAGCAGCCACATCATCAGCATAATTTAATGTCACATGATCAAAACGGATTGCCCCATTTAATTTAGGTTTCAATTGACCGTTATTTTGCTCTTCAGGTAAATCTAGTAATTCGAAAACAGAATGAGCTGCTGCTAAACCACGTTGTAACTTTTCATTAACATCAGTCAAGCTTTTAACAGGTTTTGCTAACAGGCCAGCTGCAGTAAGGTAAGCTACAAATTCACCAGCACTTGTATTACCTAAAATCTGAGGTCGTAAAGCTAACCATACAATAAGGGCCATAGCACAAGCCATTACGACCTGAACAACTGGACTATTCAGGTTTTGCACAATCACCATTTTTAAACCACGTTTTAAGTTCTCTTCCGATGACTTATAAAAACGTTTTTGTTCAGATTCTTCACCAGCAAAAGTTTTTACTACAGCATTACCATTAATACTTTCCTGAACAACATGGTTCACATCACCCATTGTATCTTGAACTTGTAACGAAAGCTTTCGCATACGTTTCGAAGCTTTACGTACCAATACACCAATGACTGGTAAAAACACAAAAACGCATAAGGTAAGACGCCAATTGGTATAGAACAGATAGCCTAATAGTCCAATAGTAATCATCCCATCCCTAACAATGGTTCTTAATGATTCCGAAGAAGCAGCTGTTAGCTGTTCAACGTTATACATAATTTTGGCGGTAATATGACCAGATGAATTATCTAAGTAATATTGTGCTGGGAGTTTTAAAAGTTTCGCATAAACTTCCTGACGAATACTAAAAACTAAACTACGGGAAATCACCGCAGTATAGTAACCGCCCATAAATAGGCCTAAGCCGCGGAAGAATACTAATAAAATAATTAATAACGGGAACCAATCCAAATCTGCTCTACTACTGTTTTGGATTGCATCAATAATAAATTTAATCAATTTAGCAACGGAAACTTCTGTTGCTGAGTTAATACCGAACCCGATAAGTACTAATAAGGCCACGCCCCAATAAGGTTTTAAATAGGCTAAGAGACGCGTATAAACCTTAAAATCTTGATTCACTCAGAAAAACCTCTAGAAGGAACTTTGGTACTAATATTGATGTTAACAAAACCGAGTTGTCCTGCCACATCCATAACGCGAATTACATCCTGATGAGACGCTTTGGCATCCGCAGCAATGATGAACATAAAGTCACGGTGCTCTTGAGCAACTTGCTTAATTGCAGTACTCAGATCAGCAACCTCTTTAGATGAAAGCGCTTGACCATTCACAGCATAATGACCAGCAGAGTCTACCACGACTTCAATTTTATGATCGTACTGTTTTGGTGGAACACCTTGTGCATCTGGTAATGTTAAATTGATGCGACTTGGCTGATTAAAAGTGGTCGACAACAATAAAAAAACCAAAATGAATAACAAACAGTCAATCATAGGCGTTAAATTGATATGAATGTCTTCAACTTGAGAACGTTTAAACTTCACTTGGCATCCACCTCTTAACCAACACGGCGGTGTTCAGCTAAAGGCGAAGAGCGCTTATAGAACAATGAAGCATGAAACAAGGTCGATTGCTGTTCTAATTCAGCAATATAATCTTGCACTACTCTTTGGAAATAGCGATAAGCAATTAGAGCAGGAATTGCAATTAACATTCCCACAGCTGTAGTAATTAATGCTTTAGAGATACCAGGGATCATTAAACTTGGACTACCAGCCGATCCAAAATCAATCACAAGAAATGATTCAATAATTCCCACCACAGTGCCAAGCAATCCGAGTAACGGCGCTACAGCACTTAAAGTACCCAAGAAATTAATATTTTTTTCTAAATAGGAAATTTCTTGAGAAGCTGCAACTTCCATTTGCGCACGAGCAAATTGCTCGCCCTGTTCGCGATGCTCAAAGCCTGCTTTTAAAATGTGTCCCAATGCACTATTTTGCACTTCTACATTTTGTTCTAAACTTTCCACTATATCTTCAGCTCTTAAAGAGCTCTTACCGCTTAATGCTTCGGGTAGAACTTGTGAACGTCTTAACCGAACAAAACGTTCAATACTGATCGCAACAGTTAAAATTGAGCATAAAATTAAAGGCAGCATCAACCAGCCACCCGCTCTCACAAGTTCCCACATATGTTCTTCCCCAAGAATATAAAATTAGAAATACATGACCCAACTGCAAATTATTCTGGCAAGCAAATATTTAAAATGCCATCTAACTCATCCAAGGTATGGTAATGAATAACAAGTTTACCTTTACCTTTTTGGTTATGATCAATTTTTACATTAGCGCCAAAACGCTCTGATAATTTCTGTGTCAATTGCTCAATATCTGGTGCTACAGGCGCTTTTTCCTTTTCCTGCTTAGGCTCACTTCTATCACGCACCAATTGCTCTGTTTGACGAACGGACAATCCTTTCTCGATTACAATTTTAGCAACTTCTAATTGATCTTTACCTTTCAAGGTCAAAATTGCTCGAGCATGCCCCATATCGAGCTGCCCTTGCTGCATGAAATCTTTAATATCATCAGCTAAACTCAATAAGCGCAGTAGATTACTGACAGTAGTACGTGCTTTACCAACTGTGTCAGCAATTTCTTGATGACTTAAACCAAATTCATCATGAAAGCGTTGTAGAGCTATTGCTTGATCAATTGGATTTAAATCTTGACGCTGAATGTTTTCGATTAACGCTAATGCAATTGCAACCTGATCATTTAAGTCACGAACAATTGCAGGAATTTCAGTTAAACCCGCAAGTTGAGCTGCACGCCAACGACGCTCACCCGCAATGATTTCATATGGATGTGTTTCATCATCAACTGGACGGATTACAATAGGCTGCATCACTCCATGTTTTTCAATAGAAGATGCTAACTCTTGTAAATCATGCTCATGAATAAAACGACGTGGTTGATATTCACCACGTTTCAGTAAATTCACATCAATTTGCTTTAACTGTCCGTGGTCTAACGCCTGTGCTTCCAGTTGTAGTTTTTCTTTTTGAATTGAACCAAGTAATGCATCTAAACCACGTCCTTTAGCCAATCCGCGTTTTTTGATGCTCATACTTTACTTCCTTTCTTCACTTTACTTCTCTTTAACATCTCAGCTGCAAGATTTAAGTATGCAACTGCACCTTTAGAACTTTTTTCGAAATAGATAACAGGCAACCCGTGTGCTGGTGCTTCTGCTAAGCGAACATTTCGTGGAACAACAGTATCATAAAGTTTTTTGCCGAAATATTGCTCTAGCTCTGCAGACACATCACGTGTTAAAGCATTTCGTGCATCGTACATCGTACGTAATACACCAATAATTTCTAAATCAGGGTTGAGTGCTTTTTGAATACGATCAATAGTCTGAGTTAAATCAGCCAAACCCTCTAGCGCATAATATTCACATTGCATTGGAATAATTACACTATCTACAGCCGCCAAAGCATTGACAGTAATCAAACTCAAACTTGGAGCACAATCCACAATGATATAGTCAAATGAGTTTCTGATTTCATTCAAAGCATTCTTTAGAATGAATTCACGACCTTCCTGCTCTGCGATAGCGAGCTCTACACCTGAAAGCTCTCGATTAGAGCCTAGAACTTTATATCCAACTTCTGCTTTTTGAATGGCTGTTTCAATTGGAACTTCGCCAAGAAGAACATCTGTAATTGAATACAAAAGATCGTTCTTTTGAATACCAGACCCCATCGTAGCATTACCTTGTGAGTCCATATCTACAAGTAATACACGTTTTTTTAATACAGCTAGAGACGCTGCAAGATTTACTGCAGTCGTTGTTTTACCAACACCACCCTTTTGGTTTGCAATCGCAATAATTTGAGCCATGGTAACCTTAATACTTTTTATTTAGATACGTTGAAGTAAAAGTAAATGACGTTGTTCATCAAGTCTTGGTACGCGCAGTTCAATCACTTTACATGAAAAGTCCTGCTTGAGCTGCTCAATTTCCTCAACTGGCACTACACCTTTCATCGCTGCGATTATACTGCTCTGATGAAGGTATGGCTGAGCTGCATCTACAAAGTCCGTTAAAGAAGCAAAAGCTCGACTTGTTATGACGTCAAACTGGCCAAGCTCATCAATTGTATCTTGATTCTCAACACGTGTTTGCACTGCCACAACGTTACTCAATTTAAGATCAGCAATAAATTGCTTCAAAAAACGAATTTTTTTACCATTAGAATCTAAAAGAACACATTGGCGTTGTGGCTGACAAAGAGCAATAATCATGCCAGGCATTCCACCACCTGTACCCACATCAAGCAGTCTACCTTCAGGTAAGTCATTTAAAATACTTAGACTATCCAACAAATGCTTCACTAACATTTCTTTCGGATCACGAATTGCTGTCAGATTATATGCTTTATTCCAAAGTACCAAAGCATCTTGATACTTTAACAATAATGCCAAAGCTTCATCGCTAAGCGATAAACCTAATTTTTGACTACCCTGTTGTAACTCTTGAAAAAACGGATGCATAAACAGATAACATCTAAGTAAAATTTAAAACAAAGTATACCCATTTATGCATCGTGGAACACTAGTTAACGATTAGGGATTACACAGTTAATCGTAGAAGCCTTCACGAATTTGCAAATCTAGCTCCAATAAACGCTCAGGCGTTCCCACATCTACCCATGCACCTTTAAGCTTTTCACCAGATATTTTTTGATTGTGCATCGCTTGCTTCAACAGTGGAGCTAAAGGACGTTTACCTGGTTCCAATCCATCAAAAAGCTTAGGATTGATAACAGACACACCACTAAAAGTGAGGTTCTCACCCGTCACATCTTGATCAAATGTAAAAGTGCGTCCATCCAATAATGTAAAGTCGCCTTCAGGATGCTGTTTAGGGTTATCAACCAATACAAGATGTGCTAAATCATCATTTAACTTAATATGGGGTAGAGCTTCAAAATCCATTGTGGTCCATACATCTCCATTCACCAGAATAAACGGATCCGTTCCAAGCAGTGGCAAAGCATTAATAATTCCACCCGCTGTTTCTAGCCCCTCATCCTCTCGTGTCCAACGGATATCCACACCAAATTGCGAACCATCACCTAAACTACCGATGAGTTTATCGGCCAACCATGCAGAATTGATGACAATTTCAGTTACACCAATTTTCTTAAGCTTTTCAATATGCCACACAATTAGAGGCTTACCGCCCACCTCAAGCAGAGGCTTTGGTGTATATAGCGTAAGTGGACGCATACGATTACCTAAGCCAGCAGCAAGAATCATTGCTTTCATTATGCTGCCACCTCATAGTTACCATATTTCTCGATAAATTTAGGCATCACTATGTTATTCATAAATACCATAAATTCTTCAAGTTCAGCGTAACCACGACTTTCTTCGAGTAAATACCACATGACTCGCGGCAAGTCTTTTAAGTATCCAGACTTACCATCACGCTCAAACAAACGAACAAAAATGCCAAGAATTTTAATATGGCGTTGAATAGCCATTAAATCTGCATCACGCTTGAACTGCTCAAAACTGCGGTTCTGTTTGGCAGACTCAGGCAATAAGTCATAAAAGGTTCTAAACCATTGATAAACATGCTCAGCATTCCATTGAACATATGCATCACGAGTAATCGAAATTAAGTCATATGTATCAGCGCCAATAACAGCATCTTGGAAGTCGATTACCCCAAGCTCTAGTTCATTTTCAATTTTCATCAGATTACGACTGTGAAAATCTCGATGTACAATAACTTGCGGTTGAGCTACTGCGGCACGAGCCAAGAAATCAAATGCATCATCAATCGTTTTTTTCTGCTCAGCAGTCGGCTGGATAGCAAGCGATGGCAACATCCAGTCTGTAAGCAACTGCATTTCCGACATTAATTTTTCGTAGGAATAAGCTGGAAACTGGTTAGTCCCATCAATAGATTGCAATTGAATAAGTTGTTTAAAACTTTGTTCATAATATTTATCGACTGTTTCATCATTTAATAATGTAGACAACAGCACATCACCAAAATCTTCCAATAACAGAAAACCTTGAACCAAATCTTTCGCGACGATCTGAGGTACGCGTACACCATGGCCTGCAAAAAATTCGTCAATGGTCACAAACGGAACACAGTCTTCTTTTTCTGGAGGGGCATCCATGAGCATATACGTTTTATTTTGTAACTGGATACGCGCATAACGTCGGAAGCTTGCATCACCTGCTAAAAAAGCGATCTTAAATTGATCATTTTTAAGAACAGATGTAAGCCATGTATATATCAATTGTTCACGTTGTGTATTCATTTGCAATAAAATCTAAAACAAGCTGAGATTTTTGAAGGGTTAAGTGTAGCCACTTATAAACTTTTTCTCTATGATGCGACAATAATTAATTGTGAATTAGCATACTTGGTTAATGAGACAATGAAGCATCAGTTTAAATTTAATCCTTTAGCGACAGCTATTTTTACGCTCTTATGTGGCTCCATACAATCAAGTTATGCTGAGTCAGCTGATGTTGTCTCCAATATAGACAATAATCAACTTAAAGCGAGCATCAAAGAAGCCTACCCGGGTCAAGAATTCTTTCAACAGTACTATGTTGATAAATCTGCACCTGAGGCCCAGCTTCGTGACAATAAATATTTAAGCTCGGCATTTTGCCAGGGTACTTGGGTTACACCGATTAACCCACAGACCAAAGCCTTAGATGCCGATAAGACAACCTCTGTCGTTACGGCTAATTATGGACATTATAATCCTGCCGGTGACTCGGTTTTAGAAGGCGATGTCACTATTGATCAGGAAGGACGCACAGTTCGTGCTGACAAGGTTACGATTGATAAGACACAAACCTTTGCACACGCACAAGGCCGAGTACAACTCGCTCAAGGTGGGTTGCTTTCACAGAGTGACGAAATTAATTACAACCTAAAAAACCAGACTGGTAATTTAGAAAATAGTTTTTATATTTCTGAACAGCAACATGCTCATGGTCATGCAGGGAAAATCGAAAGAACATCACCAAATGTGATGGTTCTTAACGATGCTACCTACTCGACTTGTCCACCGGGTCAAAAACCTGGTTGGAAAATTCAAGCAAATAAAATTGAGTTAAATCAGGAAACTGGACGTGGTACAACCCACGGAACAAAACTATATGTTAAAGATGTTCCAGTTCTAGCAATTCCCTACTTTAATTTCCCAATTGATGATCGCCGAACTACAGGTATTCTCAATCCACAGTTTGGTTTCTCAAACGATGGTGGTGTTGAGCTTTCTGTTCCAGTTTATTTAAACCTTGCACCTAACTATGATCTGACACTTACTCCGCGCTATTTAGCAGACCGCGGTGCAATGTTAAAAGGTGACTTTAGATATTTAACCGATGGCTTTGGTGCGGGTGAAATGTGGGGTGGCATGTTGCCATCTGACAAAGAATATGATGATAAAGATCGTAAAGATTTCCATTTCTTACATAACTGGAATATCAACGATCAATGGTCGACCAATCTAGAATACAACTACGCTTCAGATAAAGACTATTTCTCAGATTTAGATAGCAGCCCTAACTCTAAAACAGACCTAAACTTACGCAGAGCATGGGAACTTAACTATCAACACGGTATTCCGGGTTTAAAAGCTCAGCTTAAAGTCGAAGATTTCCAAACACTTGATCCTGATATTGCCGATGTTGATAAGCCTTATGCACGCTTACCACAATTCTTATTAAATTATGTCACGGGTAATCCATTAGGTTTACAATACGAATTTAATAACGATACTGCATACTTCAAGAAATCAATTAATGATGATTCTGCTCAGGAAAGTAGCGGTACACGTATTTACAACCAGTTTGCAACACGTTACAACTACCGCACACCAGCTGCATTTGTAATCCCTGAAGTTTCAGTACGTTCTATTCAAACATTCTACGATAAGGACAGTATCGCATCTCAAGGTCTAGATGGCGGTTCTGAAAATAAATCAGTCGTTGTACCTCAATTCACATTGGATACTGGACTGAATTTTGAACGTGAGGGCAAGTACCTACAAACACTTACCCCTCGTGCGTTTTATGCATATGCTCCATACAAAAACCAAGACAACTATCCAAATTTTGACTCAACTTCAGCATCAGTAAGTTACGATCAATTATTTAACCCTTACCGCTTCTACGGACATGACCGTCTTGAAGACAACAACTTTCTATCACTTGGCGTAAGCTATAGCCTTTTTGACACAGTCGGCTTAGAGCGTTTACGTGCAAGTGTTGGTCAAAGTTATTATTTTGAAGATCGTCGTGTGACATTAAAGCAACAAGATGAGATTGATACTGAAAGTAACACTGGTCCAGTTGTAAGTTTAACAAGCCAGTTAAACCAAAACTTCACCATTGCTGCTAACTCAGCATGGATGTCGAATGGTGACAATGCTCAGCGTGATTTCCAAGTTTATTATACTGGAGATAAAGGAAACCTATATAACTTAGGCTATTTCTACCGTAAAGATATTGCAGGACGTCAAGATACTTACGATCAGGTTGTTGCATCGTTTATACAACCAGTTAAAGATAATTGGCGTATTATGGGCCACGTACAATATGACATGGACAATGATGTTGCCCGCGAGATATTACTAGGGGTTAACTATGAGTCATGTTGCTGGGGCATTTCTGTCTATGGTCGCTCATACTATAACGATCTAGATGATCCAAAATCTCCAGATGTTAGTGAAAAACGTGCCATTATGGCCGAAATTACGCTAAAAGGTTTAGGTGGTTTAAACAATAAACTCGCGTCTTTACTTGAAAATCGCGTTTTAGGTTTTAACAAAATTAATCAATCTTGGACACAACGTTAATGAAGACAAAGCATCTTAAACAGTTTTTTAAAGCAACTACCCTTGCTGCCCTAATCTCTTCATCAATGCATAGTTTTGCCCAACCCGCTGATGAAGTTGTGGCAATTGTGGACAATAGCGTAATTTTAAAAAGTGATCTTCAACAAGGGATGGCTGAAGCCGCTCACGAACTACAAGCACAAAAAAAAGAGGTTCCACCTCAGCAATATTTACAATTTCAGGTGTTAGATCAACTCATCTTGCGTGAGGCACAACTTGAACAAGTTAAAAAATATGGCATCAAACCTGATGAAAAAAGCTTAAATGAAGCAGTCTTAAAAGTAGCAAGTCAATCTGGAAGTAAAAGTTTAGAAGCTTTCCAGCAAAAGTTGGATGCTATGGCACCAGGAACTTATGAAAGTTTACGTGGCCGAATCGCTGAAGATTTAGCGATTAGCCGTTTGCGCCAACAACAAGTCATGTCCCGTATTAAAATTAGTGACCAAGACGTAGAAAACTTCTTGAAATCACCTCAGGGACAGGCTGCTTTAGGCAACCAAGCACACGTAATTCATATGCGTATTACTGGTGATAATCCGCAGGAAGTTCAATCTGTAGCTCAAGAAGTACGTTCGAAGCTTGCACAAAGTAATGATATAAACGCATTGAAAAAACTTTCAACTGCAAATACAAAAGTTGAAGGTGCTGACATGGGATTCCGCCCACTTTCAGACATTCCCGCCGAACTTGCAGCCCGTATTACCCCATTACAAGAAGGTCAAACAACCGACTTAATCTCAGTACGTGATGGTGTACATGTTTTAAAACTTATTGAACGCAAACAAAATGAGCAAAAAGCTTTAGTACCTCAATATCAAACTCGCCATATTCTTATTCAACCGTCTGAAGTGGTTAGCCTTGAAAATGCCAAGCAAATTATTGACAACATCTATAAACGCTTAAAAGCTGGCGATGATTTTGCAACTCTTGCAGCGACCTACTCAAATGATACAGGCTCTGCGCGAGATGGCGGCAGCTTAGGTTGGGTTACTCCAGGCATGATGGTGCCTGAATTTGACAAGAAAATGCAGGAAATTCCTGTCGGTGAAATCAGCGAACCATTCCAAACTCAATTCGGTTGGCATATTTTACAAGTAACTGAAAAACGTGAAAAAGATATGACTCATGAATATCAAGAGCGTATGGCACGTCAAATTTTAGGTGAACGTCAATTTAATACTGAAATCGACAGCTGGTTGCGTGAAGTGCGTGCGAATGCTTATGTAGAAATTAAAGATCCAAGTCTAGACAAAAAGAACTTACAAAAGTAAGTCTTTTGTCTTCATTAAAACCTGCGTTCATCGCAGGTTTTTTTTATGAATAAAATTCACTTAATAAAAAACCGGTTATAAATAACCGGTTTTTTTAAATTAAACCCTAACGGGAATTATTTATAACGATCAACCATTTTCTCTAAAGAAATTGGACGAATCTTGTCAGCATTTCCAGCTGTACCAAATGCTTCATAACGATCGATACAAATTTGCTTCATTGTATCAACTGTTTTAGCAAAGTATTTACGTGGATCAAACTCAGATGGATTCTCTGCCAAAAATTGACGAATCGCACCAGTTGAAGCTAAACGTAAATCAGTATCGATGTTGATTTTACGTACACCGTGTTTGATTGCTTCTACAAGCTGCTCAACAGGTACACCATAAGTTTCGCCAATATTACCGCCAAACTCATTGATTACCTTTAACCATTCTTGCGGAACAGAACTCGAACCATGCATTACAAGGTGAGTATTTGGTAATGCCGCATGAATTTCTTTAATGCGGTCAATTGCCAAAATATCTCCTGTAGGTGGACGCGTAAATTTATACGCACCGTGTGAAGTACCAACTGCAATTGCTAGTGCATCAACATTCGTATCAGCAACGAACTGAGTCGCTTCTTCAACAGAAGTTAAAAGTTGTGAGTGGTCTAGCACACCTTCTGCGCCAACACCATCTTCTTCACCAGCCATACCAGTTTCAAGGCTACCTAAACAGCCAATCTCACCTTCGACAGAAACACCACATGCATGCGCTAAAGCAACAACATTACGAGTTACATCAACGTTGTATTCGTAAGATGTAGGTGTTTTACCGTCTACACCTAATGAACCGTCCATCATCACAGAGCTAAAGCCAAGCTGAATTGAACGCTGACAGATATCAGGGCTTGTACCATGATCTTGGTGCATTACCACTGGAATATGTGGCCATTCTTCAATTGCAGCCAAAATAAGATGGCGTAAGAATGGAGCGCCTGCATATTTGCGAGCTCCAGCTGATGCTTGAACAATTACAGGTGAATTGGTTGCATCCGCGGCAAGCATGATTGCGCGCATTTGTTCTAAGTTATTTACGTTAAATGCTGGTACGCCGTAGTTATGTTCAGCAGCGTGATCCAAGAGCTGGCGCATTGAAATGAGTGCCATAATATCCTCCCAGGTAGTGCGGGTTATTCTACCCTTTCATTTATTTCAATTCAGCAACAAATCACAGTATTTCAAAAAAAATCCCCGCATATGCAGGGATTTTTTAACAAAAAACAACAAATTAATGTGTTTCTGAAGCAGCCGCCTCACTTGATGCACTACCTTCAACCACATCAGTATTCTTTTCATCTAAAACTGGCTTATCAATCGCATCAATTGCTGCTTGTTGCTCAGGCGTTACTTTTTCAGAAACAGCAGTAGAAGCTGCCGATTCTTGTCCAGCCTGAGATGCTTCATCTTTCTTAGCACAAGCAGTCAACATCATCGGTACAATTAACACAGCAGCAAATGTAAGCTTTAAATTCATCACTATTGTCCACAGTTGGTGATTTAATGCTCGCTATTTTATTGCAGATATATGACAGTTTAATGACCTATCCATGAAAAAAGGGACTGGCAACCCAATCCCTTATTGTTTTTAGATAACAGTATTAAGCACGCTCAAGTAAAACTGCAACTGCTGGCAAAGTCTTTCCTTCAACAAACTCAAGGAATGCACCACCACCTGTAGAAATATAACCAATTTGATCAGCAACGTTATATTTATCAATCGCAGCTAAAGTATCTCCGCCACCAGCAATAGAGAAACCAGCAGATTCAGCAACAGCCAGCGAAAGCGCTTTCGTACCTTCACCAAATTGATCAACTTCAAATACGCCTACTGGACCATTCCAAAGAATCGTTTTTGATGTTGTTAAAATATTTGCAAATGCTTTAGCTGTTTCCGGGCCAACATCTAAAATCATGTCGTTTGAAGTTACATCTTCTACTTTCTTCACAACTGCTTGCGCTGCTGCTAAAGAACCCAAGAAATCTTCAAAATTAATTTGCGAAGCATCCGCAACTACCACATCTGTAGGAAGTGGAACACTTACTTTCGCTGCAATTTGTTTTGCAGTTTCAACTAAATCAGCTTCGTATAGTGACTTACCAACATTGAAACCAGCAGCTGCCAAGAATGTATTTGCAATACCACCACCAACGATAAGTTGATCACAAATACTAGAAAGTGAGTTTAAAACATCCAGTTTAGTTGAAACTTTAGAACCTGCAACAATTGCAACCATTGGTTTTTCAGGAGTTTGCATTGCACGGCCTAGTGCATCTAACTCAGCTGCCAATAAAGGGCCAGCTGCAGCTACAGGAGCAAAACGAGCTACACCTTCAGTAGAGGCTTCTGCACGGTGAGCAGTACCAAATGCATCCATCACAAATACATCGCATAATGCAGCATATTTTTGTGCAAGCTCTGGATTATTTTTCTTTTCGCCATGATTAAAGCGTACATTCTCAAGCAATACAACTTGACCAGCTTCAACTTCTACGCCATCTAGGTAATCAGTTAACAATTTAACTTCTTGACCCAATACTTCTGTTAAATAAGCAGCGACTGGTGCAAGTGATTGTTCCGGCTTTGGTTCACCTTCAACAGGACGACCTAGATGTGAAAACACCATCACTGCTGCGCCTTTTTCTAAAGCAGCCTTGATTGTTGGTAATGCTGCACGTAAGCGAGCATCACTAGTAATCACACCATTTTTGACAGGAACGTTTAAATCTTCACGAATAAGGACGCGTTTACCTGTTAAGTTAAGGTCAGTCATACGCTGAAAATTCATGTAAAGCTCTCTTTATGATTTTAAAAACGCGCCAATTTTAAATGATTACATCAAAAAAGGTTAGTTTTTTTGCATAAAAGCTGTAGAAAGCGTGAGTTTTGATTATGATAGACATAGTTATTTGATATTTCATCCATTATGTCTATTCATCCAGATCCGCAAATTAATCGTTTAAATGTTTTAGGGGAACCTTTAGCAAGCTGTTGTTTCGACCCTATTACTGGCTATTTTAGAAATGGTTTCTGCCACACAGCAGTAACAGACCTTGGTCAACATACCGTATGTGCGCAAATGACCTCTGATTTTTTAAATTTTTCACAAAAAATAGGTAATGATCTTATTACCCCGTTACCAGAAGTAGATTTCCCTGGCCTAAAACCCGGTGATTTCTGGTGTATCTGTGTAACCCGCTGGGTAGAAGCATATCAAGCAGGTCAGGCACCTCCTATCAAAATACATGCATGTCACCAAGCTGTATTAAGCTATGTACCTTTAGATGTTTTAATGGAATTTGCAGTGTAATGGTTCAGCCACAAATTATTTTGGCGTCAAGCAGTCAAACACGTAAAGCCTTAATGGATCGCTTAGGGATTAACTATATCTGTGTGAGTCCTGACATTGATGAGAGCCCTCGCAATGAAACCCATGCCGATGAACTTGCGAAAAGGCTAGCTTTCACAAAAGCTCAAGTGGTTGCTGCACAAAACCCACATGCAATTATTATTGGTTCCGATCAAGTCGCATGGCGAGAACACGCTCCTAACGACTTTATTGGTAAACCAATGACCACTGAGAATGCCAAAATACAGTTAGCAGAAAACTCAGGTCGAACTGTCTTCTTTAGTACGGCACTCAGTGTGCAATGGCTTGATGGGAATTTTGAGCAAACGCTTGTTGAACATTATCAAGTTAAATTCCGAACCCTAACTCAAGCTGAAATTGAACGATATATTGCATTAGATCAACCACTCCATTGCGCTGGTAGCTTTAAGTGTGAAAGTTTAGGAATTAGTTTGTTCAAAAAAATGACTGGCCTAGATCAGACGACACTTATGGGTTTACCCATGATTCAACTTTGCCATATTTTAAGGCAGCTTGGTCTACAAATTCCTTAATTTTAGATGTTTTTATAAATAGGTTATTTCCATGACAGAACCTTTAGCAGTTTTAGGCGGTATTACTGCCGAACAATTTTTAGCAGAATATTGGCAGAAAAAACCTTTACTAGTACGTAACGGGTTGCCAGAAATTGTAGGTCTTTTAGAACCCCAAGATGTGCAAGAACTTGCTTTGGAAGAACATGCGAGTGCCCGACTCATTCGCCAAAAAGATAAAAATCCAAATGAATGGCACGTCAAGTCTTCACCTTTAACCAAGGGTGATTTTCAAAAGCTCCCAAAACTATGGACGCTTTTAGTACAAGCTGTAGATCATTATTCATTTGATCTGTCTGAACTTTGGAAAAAATTTCCATTTATTCCTCAATGGCGCCGCGATGACATTATGGTCTCCTACGCTCCTAAAGGTGGCTCAGTAGGAAAGCATTTTGATTTTTATGATGTGTTTCTAGTTCAAGGTCATGGACATCGTCGCTGGCAGTTAGGACAAATGTGTGATGCAAATACTTCCTTTGTACCAAATCAACCATTAAAACTCTTGCCAGAAATAGATGTACAATTTGATGAAATTTTGGCACCTGGTGATTTACTATATGTTCCGCCTGGAATGGCACATTATGGCGTTGCTGAAGATGATTGCCTAACGTTCTCATTTGGCTTTCGCATGCCAAACGTTGCAGGGATGATGGAACGTATTAGTGATCAATTTTCAGCTAACACTTTATTGCAAAATCCTGTTGTCGACATCGCACGCAAACAGATGAGTCAAGTTGGTGAAATTAATACCTCTGAACTTGGCTACTTAAAAGACTTAGTATTAGCTCAATTACAAGATTCAGCAGCACTTGATGCCGCTATTATGTCTTATATGAGTGAACCTAAATATCCAGATAATATTCCAGAGGCTGATGAAATCGAAGCCGATGACTTGAAGGAAATTTTGCACGAAGGTTACGAGGTTCTTTTAGAGCCAGCCTCTCGACTACTCTATACAGAAAAAAGCGGAAGCCTAAACTTTTGGGGAAATGGTGAAGCGCTATTTATAGTTGAGTCCTTTGAGCAAAAATTAAAAGCAATTGCTAATGGAGAAAGTCTAGCTTTCGATAGCCAATTTAGTGATGATGAAACGCTAGAAAACGTTGCTCACTTGTTAAATGAATCTATCCTGATGCTTTTACCTCCTGCAGAGTAAACATCTTAATAAAAGTAGACTTTTTAATGAGCGTGGAAAAGTCTACTTTTTAAATTAACAACCTAACTCAAAATAAACTCGATTATTGCTCATTAAATTTATCTGCAAATCCTTAAATAGCGCGTAATCAAAGTTATTAAGCGTAAGAAATCTTGAAATCAAAATTAAAAATAGAAAATCTTATTATTAAAGAAATAGCATACCTCTTACTTACTTTTTCCTTAAAATCTAAACGATACCGTTTAAAAAAATAATATCTTTTTTCTATCAATAACAAACAATACCTTGTAAAATTAAAGGTCCAGATTCTCATTAATACAGATCACATTTCAAGCAAATAGCAATTCATTTGTGAGAGGCTAAAAAAATATGTCGAAAAAAGATGACATTATTAACACCGCATTAAGACTTTTTAACTCGTATAGCTATAATTCTATAGGTGTAGATCGCATCATTAATGAATCTGGTGTTGCAAAAATGACTTTCTATAAGCATTTTCCATCAAAAGAAAAGTTAATTGAAGAATGCCTACTTCTACGGAATACGCTTTTACAAAATTCGCTTACTTCTGCTTTATCACAACATGATGAGTTAGATCCTCTCGCGAGAATTAAAGCAGTATTTTTATGGTATTCCGACTGGTTTAATAGTGAAGATTTTAATGGCTGTATGTTTCAAAAAGCTTTGGAAGAAGTTTTAAAACAGTATCCATCAACACACCAACCCGCTACGTTGTATAAAGCTTGGTTGACTCAACTTATGCAAAATCTTCTTAATCAATATGATGTAAAAGAACCAGGTCCTTTATCTTTATTACTCGTTAATATATTGGAAGGTATGACCATTCAAGCTCAGGTCGAACATGGTTCAATAAAAATCTATGATTATTGGAATCGGGTTGAAAAGTTAATCGACTTTGAAAGAGCAGCTTAAAAATAAAGCGTGATGTTCTTCTTCTTATATTAATGTTCTTCTTATCTATCACGCTGCGTCTGAAAGTCATTTTGGTTCTAAATTAGACGTTTTTTTCGACCCTACCGAACCAAAATATACAGACCTGTCTGTACAAAACAGATTATATATTTAAAAAATAAAAACTCAATCACTTTTTATGATTCCTTTAAAGATAAATTAGATTTAACTATTTATCCGAGTGAAATAGCAGTTATTTCATATTAACTTCAATTCACTTATACTTAACAATTAAACTTATAACACAATGCAACACTTTAGACACAAAAGAACTACAAACAACTGTTTTTAATTAAAAATACTACTTATTTATCAGTTCCCCTTATATTGCTTTTCAACAAAAACAATTGGATTGATTAGTTTTGCTACATTCATTTCTGCAAGATCAATCTATACTATGCCCGCTATATTGATATAGGTATAAAGTATGAAAGATGGACTCCAAATTGAAGAAATGAAAAATGCGGCTGATTCAGTCGTTGGAATTCTCAAATCTTTGGCTAATACAGATCGTTTATTAATTTTATGTCACTTAGCTTATGAAGAGCTAAATGTCTCACAAATTGAAGAGAAGACTCAAATTACACAGCCCACTCTTTCACAACAGCTTATGATGTTACGTAAAAGTGATGTTGTATCAACTCGTCGCGATGGTAAGCAAATTTTTTATTCTATTAAGGATGATAATATGCATTCAATTTTAAATACGCTTCACCAACTGTATTGTGCAAGTAAATAAAATCTTTAAATTATAAATTTATAATAATAGTAGTAATTTCCTGAAATATGCGATTTTTCAGCTTGAAAGCTTAGAGTCTAGTCCAAGCACAAAGTTTTGAAAATTCGCGTAGCTTTTCCAAAGTTTTACTTACCTCTTTACTCTTTTAAAATTCATTTCTCTGTAGTTTATCGGATACTTGCACAGCTTTTTGATCTAATTAATTTTTCAATGAGCATTTAACAAACAAAATCACCAATTATAGATTCCCATATTTAAAATTAATCAAAATAAAAACAATGACTTAATATTACCAATAATTATAAAAACTTATACTTGCTATAAAAAAGCTTAAGATTCACAGCACTTAAGTATAAAATACTCCGCTTGTTCAACCTTTAGCCATGATTAGGTTAATAAGGCCTTTATATGCTTGCATTCTTTTCTCGATTAAGCTTAGTCACTAAGATTATTATCGCCATTATTCTAGGGATAGGCGTTGCATTACTATTTCCGAACGTTACGCCTTATTTAAGTTTATTTGGTGAGCTTTTCATTAAAGCCTTAAAATCGGTTGCCCCTATTTTAGTTTTTGTATTGGTGCTTTCCTCTATTGCCAACTTCCAAGTAGGCCATAGTGCAAATTTACGCCCAGTCTTACTTCTATACGTAATAGGTATGTTGCTAGCCGCTTTTAGTGCTGTTATTGCAAGTTTATCTTTTCCAAGCACTCTTTATCTCAACACGGTTTCTCATAATAATTTACAAGCACCAGGAAGTTTAGCTGATATTTTAAAAAATCTGCTTTTAAGCTTTATTGCGAACCCTGTTCAAGCAATTAGTGAAGCAAACTTTATTGGTATTTTAGCTTGGGCAATTGGTTTAGGTTTAGCCATGCGCCATAGCTCAGACACCACAAAACAAGTGATGCAAGATGTTGCACATGCTGTCAGTGCTATTATTCACAAAGTAATTGCTTTTGCACCAGTCGGTATTTTTGGATTAGTTGCAGTGACTTTTGCAGATGCTGGTCTCGCGACGCTTGAAAGCTATGCACACTTATTAGCGGTATTACTAGGAACAATGTTATTTGTTGCCCTCGTGGTTAACCCTATTTTGGTAGGCTTAACAATCCGCGGCAATCCATATCCATTAGTTTTTAAATGTTTAAAAGAAAGTGGTATTACAGCATTCTTTACACGAAGTTCTGCAGCCAATATTCCGGTTAACTTAGATCTGGCTGAGCGATTAGGTGTTAATCCATCTACAGCAAGTGTGTCTATTCCATTAGGTGCGACAATCAATATGGCTGGTGCGGCAGTGACAATTACTGTACTCACACTTGCAACTGTACATACACTTGGTATTCATGTTGATTTAGCTACAATGGTTATTTTATCAGTTGTTGCTACAGTTTCAGCATGTGGTGCATCTGGTGTTGCGGGTGGTTCTTTACTTTTGATTCCAGTAGCATGTAGTTTATTTGGTATTTCAACCGAAATTGCTATGCAAGTTGTTGCAGTGGGTATGATTATTAGTGTATTGCAAGACTCTACAGAAACAGCGCTTAACTCTTCTACGGATATTTTATTTACCGCAGCTGTAGATATTCGCTCTAAACAAGCTTATTAAACACATGCCATTTCAACGTCTACCAAACTGGTTCCAACTCGGAGCCTTTTTACTGGCATTCAATGCCGGAATGATTAATGTATTAGGGTTAATTACCCTTTTGCATCAATCTATTTCACATATGACTGGCAACGTTAGTATGCTAGCTATGAGTTTGGTAGAGTGGCAGCCGAAACATATCATTTTCTTGCTTCTAGTAATTATTTGTTATGTTTGTGGTTCATTTTACAGTGGTTTTATTTTAGGCAGCAGTCACTTTCGATTAGGTCGTCGCTATGGCTTACCTTTGAGTCTGGTTGCCTTATTCATTTTTCTTTGTTGGCTATTACTACCTTATTTTCCACGCTATGGATTATTATGGGCTTGTACAGCGATGGGCCTACAAAATGCGATGGTAAGCCATTATAAAGGAACCATTATTCGAACTACCCATCTATCTGGTGTTTTAACAGATATTGGTTTAGCCCTTGGATACAAAGCTCGAGGCTTACCAGTAGAAAACCGACGTATTGTTTTACACTTACTTATTTTTACAGGTTTTCTGCTTGGTGGGATACTCGCAGCACTAGTACATCCGTATTTAAAGTTACAAGCATTTTTATTGCCAGCAACTTTAAGCTTAGTCTTAAGTATTTCTTACTGGGTAGTTTATCTCTATAGCCCTTCAACTTCACATAAGGATTAAGTCATGGTTAAAAATGCCTTACAAGCACAGCTACTGAAAGCTGGGTTAGTGGATAATAAAAAAGCAAAGAAACTAACAAAACAAGCTCACCATGAGCAACGTATCGGTCAAAGTGATGAACCAGCAATCAAAGCAAATATTGAAAAAGCTCAACAAGAAAAGTTAGCTAAAGATCAGGCTTTAAACTTAGAAAAACAACAACAGCTTGAGGAAAAAGCCCTCAAAGCATCAATCATTCAAATGATTAAACATCATAAAATTTCAAATACTGATGGCGATAGTGTTTATCAATTTATTGATGAGAGTAAGATCAAGAAGGTATATATTTCTCAGCAAGTATATAATGCACTTGTTACCGGTAGCTTAGTCATTGCTAAAGACCAAGATCAATACGCTTATTTGCCAAAAGCTTTAGCTGAAAAAATAGATCAAAAAATGCAAGGTTTCATTTTAATGAATAATGCTGAGAAAAATGAACAAGCCACTGATGAAGAAGATCCTTATGCAGCGTATGTTATTCCTGATGATTTAATGTGGTAATACATACAAGGGCCTTTATGATGCAGGTATAAAGGCCTTTTTCGATTTGGCTTAAAAAGTATTAATTTAACAAACGTTCAAAATATTAAGAAAAAAATACTTAAAGAATAAATTCCTTCACCACTTTATCTATTAATCCCGATATAATAAATCATAATTTTTAAGTCCTCGCGACAGTCTTGAATATTTCTTCAGACATCCAATTTTTACGTCATGTACTAATGAATGACGTACAAAGTAATCAGTTCATATGTATTTACACATGCTCAAAAGATCAAAAACCTAAGTAATATTGATCTAACTGACTTTTCTGTAAATTTAATTGCAAAAACTTAATTAAGTGGCTTTTGTCTTAAAGGTAGTAATTCATGCTGAAGTGGTTTGAAAAACTTGTAGATCCCTACCCAACAAAAGGTCTGGATGAACCTTTACCAACTCGTTTTTTCCCATTTGTCTGGCAAGCGACAGAAGGCTTACGCCCCTACTTATTCTTACTTATTCTTTTTACAGCAGGTGCTGCAAGCTTTGAAGCCTTACTTTTTTCAAAGATTGGACAACTCGTGGATTGGTTAAGTAAAAGTCATCCTGAAAGTTTTTTAAGTCAACATGCGACTGATTTACTAATTTTAATTAGTGTTTTATTTGCTAATATCTTTTTCGTAAATTTTCAATCTATTATTAAACATCAGATTTTATATAGTACTTTTCCAATGCGTTTGCGTTGGCGTTTTCATAATCTGTTATTGAAACAAAGCTTAGATTTTTTCCATAATGACTTTGCTGGAAGACTTTCTGCAAAAGTTATGCAAACTGCCCTAGCAGTCCGTGAATTCTGGATTATTTTGGGTGACATGTTAGCATACGTGGCTATTTACTTTATTACGGTTAGCATTGTCCTTGGGGCTATTTCCCCTATTTTGTTAATACCACTTTTAGTTTGGTTAACTTTATTTCTCTTAAGTGCATGGTTCTTTATTCCCCGTTTAAGTAAAGTTTCTCAGCAACAAGCTGATGCCAGAGCAGTTATGACTGGCCGCATTACTGATGCTTACACCAATATTCAAACTGTTAAATTGTTTGCTCATGCGGGACGTGAGAGCCAATATGCAAAAGCCTCAATGAAAGAGTTTATGACAACAGTCTATGCTCAGATGCGTTTAGGCACTCTTTTTGAAATAAGTATCAACATGCTATCAGCTGTTTTATTTATTGGTGTTATTGGCACGTCAGTTTGGCTATGGACTCAAGGTTTAGCAGCATTAGGTGTAATTGCAGCGACTACTGCCATGATTTTAAAGCTTAATAGTATGGCTGAATTTATGATGTGGCATATGTCCGCGTTATTTGAAAATGTCGGAACCATTCAAGATGGTATGCAGACATTAGGTAAAAAAATCAATATTCAAGACAAACCAGATGCAAAAACTCTTGAAGTTGCCAAAGGTGAGATTGTATTTAAAGATGTGAGTTTTGCTTATAACAATAAAAATGTAATTGATCACTTCAATTTACATATTAAAGCAGGTGAAAAGATTGGTATTGTTGGGCGTTCAGGTGCAGGTAAATCAACTCTAATCCAACTGCTTTTACATTTTTATCATCTTAAGGACGGTGAAATTTTAATTGATGGCCAAAATATTGAAAATGTGACTCAAGATAGTCTAAGAGCCAATATTGCCTTAGTAACCCAAGATACGTCTTTATTACATCGCTCAGTGGCTGAAAATATTAAATATGGCCGTCCAGATGCATCTGATGCCGAGATGGAGAATGCTGTAAATAAAGCCAAAGCAGCCGAATTTATACCTCAATTGGTTGACTTAAAAGGTCGTAATGGATATCACGCCCAAGTCGGTGAACGTGGTGTAAAACTTTCTGGTGGTCAAAGACAACGTATTGCTATCGCACGTGTATTCTTAAAAGATGCTCCTATTCTCATTTTAGATGAGGCAACCAGTGCACTAGATTCAGAAGTTGAAGCAGCGATTCAATCCAGTTTAAATGACCTGATGGTTGATAAAACGGTTATTGCAATTGCACACCGATTATCTACTATTGCACAAATGGACCGTTTAATTGTTCTTGATGAAGGTCGAATTGCTGAGCAAGGAACACATGAAGAGTTAATTGCACAAAATGGAATATATGCACAATTATGGAAACGCCAAACAGGCGGTTTCCTATTTGAACAAAAAGTTTTACAGGGTCAAGATTAATGCTTTATTTAGAAGATTTGAAAATTGGTGATCGTTTCATTAGCCGTGAATATGAAATCACCTTAGATGAAATCAAAAAATTTGCAAACTCCTATGACCCTCAAACATTTCACACAGATGAAGAGCAAGCTAAGCATGACCCTATTTTTCAGGGGATTGCTGCAAGTGGCTGGCATACGTCAGCTATCACTATGCGTTTATGGACAGAATGCATGCCTATTCATGGCGGCCTAATAGGTTCTGAATCTAGTCTACGATGGCCACGCCCTACTCGACCTGGTGATAGAATTCATGTTGAAGCTGAAATTTCAGCTATCACACCATCCAAAACAAAATTAGATCGTGGTATTGTTAGTTACGTTACGCAAGCCTTAAATCAACATGGGGATGTTTTACTTATTTCAACAACAAAAATTGTTGTCTTTAAAAAAAATGTTTAAAAATGGTTGATATGATTGTCTAACAGTTTTTATAAACTCAGATTATATTTCATGACAATATGTGTAAGAAATGCATGTGAAAAATTGATGAGAGCAATGGAACGCATATGAAAATTACCTCAGCTCGTCAAGATCAGGGTATTCCGGGTGTCTATGGCTTATTGCTATTAGATGTTGTTTCACGTTGGGGATACAACGACGAAACATTATTTGCTCCATTTCATCTTACTAGCGAGCAACTGGCGGATCCTGACTATCGTATTTCTACACCAGTAGCAAATGAACTGGTAAAACACGCGCTTAATTTAACTGGCGAAACTACGTTGGGTTACCATCTTGGTACTCAAATGCGTATTTCAATTCATGGCTTCATTGGCTATGCAATTATGACAGCCAAAGATATTACTGAAGCAATTGCTCTTGCGGCTCGCTTTATTCAGCTACGCTTACCCTTTTTACAATTATATTTCTCAACTTTTGGGCCCAAAGCAACCTTACAATTACAGTGTGATATTGAACTTGAACCTTTGCGTACAGAAATCGTTTTAGGTTTAACCATTGGTATCATGAGCATGGCGAAAGCGATTACTGGTATTGAAGATTTAGCTGGTGATGTAGATTTAGATTTCCCAGAACCAGAAGGTTTTGACAAATATAGAAATAAGCTAAGCAGCACAATTCGCTTTAACCAACCTCATTTAATTTCAAGTTTCGATAAAAAATATTTAGGGATAAAATTGGTTAATGCTGACCCTATCGCAAGTCAAGTTGCTATTAATCAGTGCGAAGCTGAACTATCCGCTTTAGGTGAACGCCGTCGTTTAGCAATGCGAGTTCGTGATATTTTAAGTAATTCTGAACAACATTATTTAAGCATCGAAAATGTAGCTGAATGTCTACATATGTCTGATCGAACGCTCAAACGTCAATTAGCAGCGGAAGGAACATCATTTTCAACGTTAGTTGATGAAGTACGCTATCGACATGCAACATCTTTACTTTCACGTACAGATTATAGTCTTGAACAAATTGCTGATGAACTTGGCTATTCGGACGTTGCAAATTTTAGCCGTGCTTTTAAACGCTGGAGCGGCCGCAGTCCGAGCAACTGGCGTAAAGACCCATACTTATAATTTTTAAAACTATTGGACACAAGCTTAAGGAGTTACCATGAATCATCCTTCGGAACTGAAGTATGCACGTACACATGAGTGGGTAAAGATTGAGGGTAATCTTGTTATTACAGGGATTACCGATCATGCACAAGATGAACTTGGCGATTTGGTTTACGTTGAAACTCCAGAAGTTGGAAGCCAAGTTACCGCGGGCGAACAAGCTGGTGTAGTTGAATCAGTAAAAACTGCTTCTGATATCCATGCTCCAGTTTCAGGCACTGTAGTAGAAGTAAATACTGACCTTGAAGATGATCCTGATTTTGTAAATGACGATCCATACGGTAAGGGTTGGATTTATAAAATCAAACCAGACAATATTGCCGATGTTGAAAAACTTTTAACAAATGCAGAATATGAAGCCGGCCTATAAAAGATAGTCATAGCTTTTCATATTTAATAAAAACCAGTTTAGTCTTAAACTGGTTTTTTCTTTATCTATTCAAATTCACTTTTATGAATCGGTGACTTCTATGACAAAGCTTGTTGTATTCTCTGGCGCAGGAATGAGTGCCGAAAGTGGAATTAGCACTTTTCGTGATAGTAATGGTCTATGGGAAAATTACGACATTCAGCAAGTTGCCACACCTGAAGCATGGCAAAAGAACCCTGCTCTAGTTCAACGCTTTTATAATGAACGACGTAGAAATATTTTAGAATCTCAACCCAATTCAGCTCATCAATATATTGCCAAGTTACAGGACTATTTTGACGTACAAGTTATTACTCAAAACATTGATGATTTACATGAACGTGCCGGAAGTTTCAACGTTTTACATTTGCATGGAAACATTCGGTTAGCAAAAAGTTCTGGCCCCAATGCACAATTTACAACCCAGTTTTATAACATTAACGGTTGGAAACTAGACTTAGAACATGACTTTTGCCCAAATGGTTATCCCCTTCGTCCACATGTAGTTTGGTTTGGTGAAGCTGTACCTGCTTATGAGGAAGCCATTAGAGTCGTGCAAAGTGCAGATATTTTTATTGTAATCGGCTCCACATTAAGCGTATATCCAGTTGCGGGTTTAGTGCATGAAGTTACAGCTCAATGTAAAGCATACTATATAGATCCCAAAGCAGATCATAGGCGTGTTCCCCACCAATATGAATTATTAAAGATGTCAGCGACTCAAGGAATGCATGAACTTTTTGAAAATTTAATCAATTAATTGCTAATTTTAAGGATTAAATAAATGTAATTTGAATAAAAACTACTATCTTTTAGATAAAACTTCCTAACATTGTTTCAATTTTGCTCAATAAAACTTTATCTCCTAACCATTTTGTAACTAGATTTAGAGTTATTTTTTTGAAATATTTTTTATTCTCCCCAAAATTTTAAAAAAATAAATATTAAAAAATTATAAGCTAATGATTAATATTATAATTTTTCTCTTTAAAAAACCACTTATTTTAAGTTACACAATGATACAAAAGTACAATATAAAAATAACAGAGTAAAAAAAATCTTTTGTGGTTGAATCTCAACCTCTTGAATGCCGTACAAGAAAACAGCGACCTGGATTAGGTTACAATCACGGATTATGGATATAAGGACACACATCCATCATGAGTTATTTTGATCCCACCCTCATCATGTTTATGGTGTACATCGTAGCAATGGTACTTATTGGCTTATTTGCCTACCGTGCTACAAGCGACTTCTCCGATTATATTCTCGGTGGTCGTAGTTTAGGCAGTTTCGTTACTGCGTTATCCGCAGGCGCATCAGACATGAGTGGCTGGCTACTCATGGGTTTACCAGGAGCGATTTATCTTTCTGGTCTATCTGAAGCGTGGATTGCAATTGGTCTAATTATCGGTGCTTGGCTTAACTGGCTACTGGTTGCTGGTCGATTACGCGTTCATACTGAAATTCAAAACAATGCATTAACTTTGCCAGATTATTTTACAAGCCGTTTTGATGATCAGAAAAAAGTACTTCGCATTTTCTCTGCCGTTATCATCTTGGTTTTCTTCGCTATTTACTGTGCTTCAGGCATGGTAGCTGGTGCCCGTTTATTTGAAAATTTATTCGGCATGTCATACAACACAGCCATTTGGCTCAGTGCTATTGCAACCATCAGTTATGTTTGTATTGGTGGATTCTTAGCAATTAGCTGGACTGATACATTCCAAGCTGGATTGATGATTTTTGCTCTATTGTTAACACCAATTGTGACTTATCTTGCAATCGGGGACACAACACATTTTGTTACCCTCATTGAAACTGCTCGTCCACATGCATTTAACATCTTCTCAGATTTTGGGGTGGTAGCAGTTTTATCCTCCATGGCATGGGGCCTCGGTTACTTTGGTCAACCCCACATCCTTGTACGTTTCATGGCGGCTGATTCAGTAAAATCTATTCCTGCTGCTCGTCGCATCGGTATGACGTGGATGATTTTATGCTTAATCGGTGCTGTAGGTGCTGGTTTCTTCGGTATTGCTTATTTTGAACAACACCCTGAATTAGCAGCAGTTGTGAGTAAAAACCCTGAAACTGTATTCATGGAATTGACTAAAATTTTATTCAATCCATGGATTGTGGGTATCATTTTGGCTGCAATTTTAGCTGCCGTTATGAGCACGCTAAGCTGTCAACTTTTGGTATGTTCAAGTGCTTTAACTGAAGATTTATACAAAGGTTTCCTCCGTAAAAATGCATCTCAAAAAGAACTCGTATGGGTTGGTCGTCTCATGGTTCTTGCCATTGCTCTTCTTGCAATTTTTCTTGCAGGGAACCCTGATAGTAAGGTTCTTGGTCTTGTTGCTTATGCATGGGCTGGCTTCGGTGCAGCGTTTGGTCCGCTTATCATCTTGTCATTGTTCTGGAAACGTATGAATTTACAAGGTGCTTTAGCTGGTATGATCGTTGGTGCAGTTGTAGTAATTGGCTGGAAAAATCTTTTCGCAAGCACAGGTGTTTACGAAATTATTCCAGGCTTTATCCTTGCATTTATTAGCATCATTGTTGTTAGTCTTTTAACTAAAGCGCCAAATACTACGGTAACTGGGCGTTTTGAAAAAGCAGATGAACTCTACAAAGAAAGTGTATAAGTTATTGAAATAAATAAAGGGGCTTCGGCCCCTTTATTTATTCTTGGTTTTAATTTTAATTTTAGAAGTGTCTTTTACCACTTGCATGACTGGATAACTACGAGTCTCTTTGACTCCCGGCAATTGCCACAACACCTGCCCAGCAATGCGTCTAAATTCCTCCATACTGCCACTGCGTAATTTAATTAGAAAATCAAAGCCACCACTCACCATATGGCATTCAACAATTTCCGGATAGTGCACCACAGCATCAATAAATTCATCTAAAACGTTAGGTGTCGTTTTATCCAGTAATACCTCAACAAACACCAGAAAATTAGCATTTAACTTAACTGGATTTAATTTAGCTTCATATCCTAAGATGAATTCATCTTTCGTTAATTTCTGAACTCGGGCCATCACAGCTGTTGGAGATAAATTCACAAGTTCGGCCAATTTACTATTAGAAATTCGCCCATCTGTTTGAAGAATATCCAAAATTTTTAAATCAGTGCGGTCAAGGCTTAATATTGGGCCATTCATCTGAATTTTCCTCTAAAAAATTGGTTAAATATAGTGAGTTATTCGGTGTTTCTTCTGTAATGATAAATTATCTAAACCTCTCTACTCAAGATGAGTTTACGAGAGCTGGTTGGCGGAAACAGATATGAACACAATGGATACTTTTCATCAAATGGATAAATCTCACCAAGGCTATATCACCGAATTCAACGATAAAAGTGAGTTTGAACAACGCATCAATACAGCTTGGCGACGTGCTGAACCAGAAGCTGTAGAAGAGCTTTTACAAGCTGCTGCGGTATCTGATGATTTAGATCATAAAATTTATGATCTTGCTTTTAATCTTGCTAATAATTTACGTGAACGTAAGACCTCTTCGGGTAAAGCAGGTATTGTTCAAGGGTTATTACAAGAATTTTCTCTTTCTTCACAAGAAGGCGTGGCACTCATGTGTCTTGCTGAAGCTTTGCTTCGTATTCCAGATTCAGCAACACGTGATTTGCTTATTCGAGACAAGATCAATCAGGGTAACTGGAAAGAACATGTTGGCCAAAGCAGCTTAATGTTTGTAAATGCTGCTGCATGGGGCCTCATGTTAACTGGTAAGCTTATGGAAACTCCAAAGCAAACCAGTCTTTCAAGTGTACTTACTGGCCTCTTAGCACGTAGTGGTCGTGGCATTATTCGTAAAGCTGTTGACGTCGCAATGCGTATGATGGGTGAGCAGTTTGTGACTGGTGAAACCATTGAAGAAGCTGTAGACCATGCGAAAGTACTCGAAGACAAAGGGTTCCGTTATTCTTACGATATGTTGGGTGAAGCAGCCTTAACCGAACATGATGCTGAACGTTACTTTAACGATTATACGCAAGCTATTCATGCAATTGGTAAAGCATCTAATGGTAAAGGCGTTTATGATGGCCCAGGTATTTCAATCAAGCTTTCTGCTTTACACCCTCGCTATCAACGCGCGCAAATTGAACGTGTTCATCAAGAGCTTTACGGCAAAGTATTTGAACTCGCTCTTTTGGCTAAAAATTACAATATTGGTTTAAATATTGATGCAGAAGAATCAGAACGCTTAGAAATTTCGCTTGAATTACTTGAACGTCTTTGCTTCGAGCCAGAACTTGCAAACTGGAAAGGCATCGGTTTCGTTATTCAAGCTTATCAAAAACGCTGTTTCTTCGTGGTTGATTATATTATTGACCTTGCTAAACGCAGCCAAAAACGCCTCATGATCCGTCTTGTGAAAGGTGCGTATTGGGATAGCGAAATTAAGAAAGCACAAATCGAAGGTATGGACGATTACCCTGTCTTCACGCGTAAAGTACATACCGATTTATCTTATATCGCTTGTGCTAAAAAATTGCTTGCTGCGCCAGAATTTATCTATCCGCAATTTGCAACTCACAATGCTCAAACATTGGCAACAATCTATCATTTAGCTGATCCAAACAAATATTATGCTGGTCAATATGAGTTCCAATGCTTACATGGCATGGGCGAACCGCTTTATGAACAAGTTGTTGGTCCACGTGAACAAAATAAATTAGGCGTGCCATGCCGTATTTATGCTCCTGTTGGTAACCATGAAACGTTATTAGCTTATTTAGTTCGTCGTTTACTTGAAAATGGCGCGAATACTTCATTCGTTAACCGTATTGCAGACAAAACACTTAAAGTTGAAGATCTTATCCAGTCTCCAATTTACGACATTCGTCATGCTGCTAAGCTTGAAGGTTCAGTTGGTTTAAAACATCCATCTATTCCTTTACCTTTAGATACGTACGGAACACTTCGTAAAAACTCTAAAGGCTATGATTTAGCAAATGATGCTCCACTTGCAGCTCTAGACAGCACAGCTCAAGAATTGCGTAATCGTGTTTGGCAAAGCCATCCATTATTGGCAAATAACGATTCATTAGAGCAAGGTCATTCTGTTGCAATTACAAACCCAGCACAAAATGATGAAATTGTTGGTTATGTACAAGAAGCTGATCTTAAGCATGTCGAAATCGCTCTTACTGCAGCTGAACAAGCTCAATCAGAATGGTCAAATACGCCTAAAGAACAGCGTGCTCAACACTTAAAACGTGCAGCTGACCTAATGGAAAGTCGCATTCAAGAATTGATGGTTTTACTTTGCCGTGAAAGCGGGAAAACTTATGCCAATGCCATTGCAGAAGTTCGTGAAGCTGTAGATTTCCTACGTTACTACGCAACTCAAGTTGAGAATCTTCCTGCAAATACAGCTATTCAGCCACTAGGTACGGTACTTTGTATTAGCCCATGGAACTTCCCTCTTGCGATTTTCTCTGGCCAAATTGCTGCCGCATTAGTAAGTGGTAACTGTGTTATTGCTAAACCGGCTGAACAAACACCATTAATCGCAGCTCAAGCAGTTCAGATTTTATGGGAAGCTGGTATTCCACATGGTGCTGTACAGCTACTTCCTGGCCGCGGTGAGACAGTCGGTGCTCAGCTTAGCCAAGATAGCCGTATCGATGGCATCATGTTTACAGGTTCGACTGAAGTTGCAAAAATTTTGCAGAAGACCGTTGCGAAACGCTTATCTGATAATGGGCAATCTATCCCTCTCATTGCAGAGACTGGCGGTCAAAACGCCATGATTGTGGACTCCTCAGCTTTAACTGAACAAGTTGTGCTTGATGTTGTTAGTTCTGCTTTTGATAGCGCGGGTCAGCGTTGCTCTGCTTTACGTATTTTATGTGTACAAGAAGACAGTGCTGCAACCGTTATTAAAATGCTTAAAGGTGCAATGCAACAGTTGATCGTAGGTAACCCTGCAATTTTAAAAACTGACATTGGTCCTGTTATTGATGACGAAGCAAAACAAACGATTGACCAACACATTCAAAAAATGAAGTCTAAAGGCTACCCAGTACATCAGTTGATGTTCGGCGCAACAAGCCAGAATAAATTAGATAAAGGGACTTTTGTTGTACCTACAGCAATTGAACTTCCTAATCTTGATGACTTACAACGCGAAGTTTTTGGTCCAGTTTTACACATCATTACCTATAAGTATGGTGAGCTTGAACAACTCATTTCACGAATTAATGCCAAAGGTTATGGGTTAACAATGGGTCTACATACCCGTATTGATGAAACCATCCAAACAGTCATTCAACATGCTGAAGTGGGTAACCTTTATATCAACCGTAATATTGTTGGTGCTGTTGTTGGTGTTCAACCATTCGGAGGTGAAGGCCTATCTGGTACAGGTCCAAAAGCTGGCGGTCCGCTTTACATGTATCGCTTAATGCAACATTGTTCAAACAAAGTATTGGCAACACCATTTGCCATGAAGACTGAACAAACTGCTTTTGAAGGCTTTAACCGTGAGGTTTATCAGAGCTTACAAAATTGGACGAAACAGCATTTACCGCAAGCTAATCGTGATATCGAACCATTTGGTGTTGGTAAATTCTATGAGTTACAAGGCCCTACTGGGGAAAGTAACCAATATATTATTTTACCGCGTCATCGTGTTCTTTCAATTGCAGACACTGAACAAAATCAATTGCATCAGTTGCTCGCAATTTTTGCAGTGGGTAGCCAAGCAGCAGTAATGCCAAATAGTCCATTATTGGCAAAATACAAACAAACTTTGCCAAAAGATGTGCTTGCAGCAATTACTACGGTTAAAAACATCACATCAGATGATTTTGATGCAGTTTTACATCATGGTAACCGTGAAGAAATCTTCTCATTACAGCAAGAAGTTGCTAAACGTTCTGGTGCAATTGTGGGTATTACACACGTTGAGCCGAATGAAACTATTCCACTTGAACGTTTAGTGATTGAACGTGCAATTAGTGTGAATACAGCTGCAGCTGGTGGTAACGCAAGCTTAATGACAATGACTGATTAATCGATAATTTTCTAAAAAAGCCCAAATCTCAGTATTTGGGCTTTTTTATTTAATAAAGTAATCTATTCTTAAATATATAAATTTTATCAAATCGAGATTTTCATAATGGTCTTTTTAGAACCAGAACAATATCAACAAAGATGCGTTCAACTTTTTAATTCGTATAAAAAAGATATTTCTACACTTCTACCCTTTGCCAAAATTGAACACATTGGTTCATCTGCAATACCTAATGCAATTTCAAAAGGTGATCTAGATATTTACGTTGAAGTTAAACCTGATCAATTTGAATTCGCCATAGCGCAGTTAAAAGCACTTAATTTTATGGAGAAGCAAAATACACTAAGAACAGATGAGCTTTGTATGCTCGAATCACTCAACAACGATGATGTGGCATTTCAAATTGTAGTAACGGATTCAGTATTCACATTTTTCTTAACATTTAGAAATAAACTTATGGATTCTCCAGCTCTAGTCAACGAATATAACCAGTTAAAATTAGAGTGTAGCTATTTAGACCATGACCAATATAGAACAATAAAAGCAGATTTTATTAATCGCATTTTGAAACATCCTTAATTTTAACGTTAGTCTTGCTTATTGATATCTAGCTAAAATTGGCTCCTGTAACCCCGTTTTTTTTGATACCATTCACTATTTGATTCTGTCTAAATTTTCTTTGTCTATGACCTCTTCTTATCATCAACAACTTCAAACTAAAATTGACCGCATTACTGCCCAATTTTCTGAATTTACTCCACCTACATTAGAAGTGTTTGAGTCACCTGAACAACATTTCCGTATGCGTGCTGAGTTTCGTATCTGGCATACAGAAAATGACATGTTCTATGCCATGTTTGAACGTAACGATGATGACAAGCAAAAAACTGTTGTACGCATTGATGAATTTCCGATTGCAGACCAAAGCATTAATGATTTAATGCCAAAGCTTTTGGAAGAACTCAAAGCGGAACCCAAGCTTTCTAGCCGTATATTCGAAGCTGATTTCCTCGCTACACTTAGCGGAGAAATGTTAGTTACCTTAATTTATCACCGTAAATTAGATCAAGAATGGGAACAGGCAGCTAAAGCACTTGCTGAGAAGTTAGACATTAAAATTATGGGCCGCAGTCGTGGCCAGAAAATTATTATTGGCGATGATTTCGTCGTTGAAGAATTTGAACTTTTAAACCGTTCATTTAAATACAAACAAATTGAAAGTAGCTTTACTCAGCCAAATGCACAGGTTTGCAAAAAAATGCTGCAATGGGCATGCGATGCGGCGGAAGGATCGAAAAAACACTTATTAGAGCTTTACTGTGGTAACGGTAACTTTACTCTTCCGCTTTCTTTAAAGTTTGAACGCGTTTTGGCAACAGAACTTGCAAAATCCTCTGTTTATGCTGCTCAATGGAACATCGAACAAAATCAGATTGATAATATTCAAGTAGCCCGTCTTTCAGCTGAAGAATTTACTCAAGCTTATCAAGGTGAGCGTGAGTTCCGCCGTCTGCAAGAAGCGAATATTGATATTCAGAGTTATGATTTTGATACCGTATTTGTTGATCCCCCACGTGCAGGGATTGATGATGAAACTTTGAAATTATTACAAGGTTTTGAACGTATTATTTACATTTCATGCAACCCGGATACATTGTATGAGAACTTAAAAATATTAGGTTTAACTCACCGTATTACTAAGTTTGCATTGTTCGATCAATTCCCTTATACGCATCATGTTGAGTCAGGTGTATTACTTGAGAAGATTTAAACAAAATCTTTCATTGTAAAGTTTTAAATAAGGAGGTTTTGTACCTCCTTATTTTTTAACACTTTATTAGTTAAGTATTTAAATTTTCAAAAAATATCAAGTCATCTATTCGTCATAATTTCGTTTAACTCAAGCATTCCTATCGAAAATTCTTGAGTTCAATTGGTGATTTTATCACTTATAGAGACTTGTATTTTATTTTAAACTGGCTATATTTCGATCTATGTTAAGTTGTATATGAAGGCTCTATGAGTTTTTGGCAAAAGCTGTTCTTAGCAGATCAACAGCATAACGAGCATAAAAACCAAACTGCTTGTGTTGAAAATGACTGCTCATGTAAAACAAATGAACAACTTCTAAGTGCTCTTGCACTAGCAACAGATGAAGATGTCATTAAGGGAATAAAAAAAGTTCTTATTTCCCGTGGTTATAGCCGAAAAGAGTTAAATGAACTCACTCAAAAACCATCTATTCACTAATAAAAAAGCCAGTCTTGTACTGGCTTTTTTATATTTCACTTTATTTGGCAATCTGTCTGTTCAACCGAACCAACTATTGGCCCCATTTCAAATAATTGATCATTACGCTTGTTTTTTTGAACATATAAACTAGAAATAGAACCATCGAGATATAAAGCCTGCTCTACCTTAAGATTTCTTTGAAAGAACTGAGCAAATCTGTAGAAACTCACGCTATTTTTCGATATTACAAAGTAGAGCTTATTATTTCGAATACCCACGCCATTACGAATTTTATTCGATTGAGAGTCTGGTAAAAAAAGGGAGTTTATCTTCCCATCAATAACTAACATCGGGCCAGATTGTGTCGCATACTCAACGTTCAAATCGCGTCGACTATATTGCTGTGTTGTTAAAATAAAGGCCTGTTTTTTATTCCAACCTAGCACACCATTCGGCTGTAAAAAGAAATTTCCCAATCCTTTATTTTCATTTAATGGCTGAATTACTTTAGCCTGTTCAACATACAGCCCTACTGGAGAAAATCCCGGATGAAACATCCCTGCATTCATTGCAAAAGAAAGACGCTCACATTGCTTTAAATTTTTCTGAATATTATTAAAGCTTTTGTAATACCGTTGATTAGTGGAATTCTTAAGAAACAAACGCAACTGTTTTAAATCGCTAATTGCAATCACATCATATTGATCGCCTTCCGCCGTTTTAAGTTGCTGATGTTCTATGGCATAGACAGACTGAATCAAAAGACCATATATCGTTAAGCACCATATCAACCATTTCATTTAGTGCCCCCAAGCATGACATTTTTCCTTCATATGAAATCTTTAAATTATATACAATAAAGACAAATAGATTAGGTATGTACCAAACTCATTCATTCGACGTAATCAATACACTCCACATGACTGATATTGGTTATAATGTTGGCAGCTTTCAATAAAAGCCATTTACACTTTATTGGATCAGCGTAAGCATGCAACAATCGAATAAGCGCTACCCTCTAGGGGCTCATCTCATCGTAAAGCATCTCGGCTATAGCCATCATGGTATATATGCGGGGAGAGGTCGAGTTATCCATTATTCTGGCTTAGCGCATTTCATCAAAAAACGCCCAATTGAAATCACTTCAATAGATGCATTCTCGCATGGCAAAAAAATACACGTTCGCTCTTATGACAAGCCGCGCTATAAAGGCAAAGCTATCGTGCGCCGCATGCGTTCACGTATGCATGAAAACCACTATCATCTCATTATTAATAACTGCGAACACTTATGCAGTTGGGCAATTACCGGAATTGAAAGTAGTACCCAAGTTGAACGTATGATGCACCGATTAACGACCATCGGTTATGTAAGTTCAATCATGAGCTATATGAATGGTATGATGCTTACTGTCGCAACCACATGTTTTGCTCTTGTTCTTTATATTAAGAAGAAATTGCGTGATCAAGCAAAAATGAAGGTTCCTACTTACCAATTCCTCAGAGAAAAATCTGAAAAAAGGAATATTGATCCTTCAGTCCCTTTAATATTTATAGATCCCGATAAAAAAGAACCAATTTAATAAAAAAGCCCTTATATTTGAGGGCTTTTTAGAAAACTTAAAACTTATTTTTTAGCTGCACTAGCAGCAGTTGCTTCAGTGGTAATATTTACAGTGATCTTATCGCCTACATTTGGAACGTAGTTACCTAGACCAAAGTCAGAGCGTTTGAATGAAGTTGTAGCATTGAAACCAATCGCTGGAACTTTTGCCATTGGGTGTTCGCCTTGCTTGTTTAAAACAGCATCAAGTACAACAGGTTTAGTTACACCTTTAACAGTTAAGTCACCAGTAATTTTAAAGTGCTTTTTGTCTTTGGTTTCAACTTTAGTACTTTTAAAAGTAATATTTGGATATTTAGCTGCATTAAACCAAGCTTCTTCTTGGAACTCTTTATCTAAAGCAGGAACGTTTGTATTTACGCTGCTTAAAGGAATAGTTACATTAACAGATGAGTTTGCTGGTTTAGCATTATCAACTTTAATTACACCTTGGATATCTGAGAAGTTAGCGCTTGGAGTAGAGAAACCAAAGTGATTCCACGAGAAAACAGTAGCTGTATGTGTTGGATCAATTTTGTAGTCAACTGGAGCAGCTAAAGTAACTGAACTAGCCAATGCTACTGCTAAACCGAAGCTTAATGTTTTAAGATGCATTTTTCGTATCCTTTATTGATATAGTCGTTAGTGTATACATCAAGTAATTTAATTCACTATTCTTTATAAAACGATATGTTTCATCCATGCAACAATAAAAGCGTTACAGTTATTATTTAAAAACAATATTATAAAGTATAGGTACTATCGTACCGTGTCTGGACTCTTAAATTAATTCGTTTTTACTTCGATTTTTGATTAATAATAAGGTAAAACATGACTAACACTGCTCAAGCACAAAGTACTTCTACTCCATATCGAGTAACTCTTACCGATCCTTCAGGTCACCAATGGTTTGCTGATGAACCTACCGATAAAGGTGGGCAAGATACTGCACCAAACCCAGTTCAAATCTTACTGTCTGCTTTAGGTGCTTGCACTACCATCACATTAGAGATGTATGCGAATCTTAAAGGTATTAAGATTGATCATGTTCAAGTGGACTTATCATTAAACCCAAATGGTGAGCCTGAAAAAGGCCAAAATAATATTGAACGCAAAATCACACTCAAAGGTGAATTCACGGAAGATCAACACAAGCGCTTATTAAAAGTTGCTGAAAACTGCCCTATTCATAAATTACTGACGTCTCAAATTAATATTCAAACCGAACTTAGCATTTAATCTTCAAATATAAAAAAAGCGCTCCATGAGGAGCGCTTTTTTTACACTACTTTAATATTTAAGCAGTTAATTCTTTTACTGCCGTAACAACAGCTTCAGTTGTAATACCAAAGAATTGGAACAAGTCTTTTGCTGGTGCAGACTCACCATAAGTTGTCATACCAATTACTTTGCCATCAAGACCAACAAACTTCCACCAGTAGTCAACATGAGCAGCTTCAACTGCAACACGTGCACGGATATGAGCTGGTAATACAGCTTCACGATATGCAGCGTCTTGTTTCATAAACTCTTCTGCACATGGCATAGAAACTACACGCACACCATCAAGTTGAGCATAAGCTTCCATTGCTAAAGAAATTTCAGAACCAGTTGCAATAATGATTGCTTTCAATTCGCCTTTTTCTTGAGCAAGAACATAACCACCCTTTGCAACATTTTGAATTTGTTCTTCAGAACGTGCTTGGAATGGTAAGTTTTGACGAGAGAAAATAAGTGCTGTAGGGCCATCTTTACGCTCTAGAGCAGATTTCCACGCAGTAGCAGTTTCTACAGTATCAGCAGGACGCCATGTATTTAGGTTCGGTGTACCACGTAAAGAAGCAATTTGTTCGATTGGTTGGTGAGTTGGACCATCTTCACCTAAACCAATTGAGTCATGTGTATAAACATGAATTACACGTTGTTTCATCAATGCAGACATACGTACTGCATTACGCGCATATTCCATAAACATTAAGAATGTTGCAACGTAAGGAACAAAACCGCCATGCAATGCAACGCCATTCGCAATTGCAGTCATACCGAACTCACGTACGCCATAATATACGTAGTTACCAGCTGGGTTTTCTTGAATACCTTGGCAACCTTTCCAAAGCGTTAAGTTAGAACCAGCTAAGTCAGCAGAACCACCTAATAATTCAGGCAATAAAGGACCAAATGCTTGTAATGTGTTTTGGCTCGCTTTACGTGTTGCGATGGTTTCGCCTTTCGCATTTGTTTCACGAATGAAAGCATCTGCTTGTGCTGCAAATTCAGCTGGTAAATCACCGCTAATACGACGAAGTAACTCAGCTGCTTCAGTTGGATATTTTGCTTGATATTGTGCAAATACCGCATCCCAAGCTGCTTCAGATTCAGTACCTTTTGCTTTCGCATCCCATGCAGCATATACATCAGCAGGAATAACGAATGCTTCTTCTTTCCAGCCTAATGCTTCACGAGTTAAAGTAATCTCATCTTTACCTAATGGCGCACCATGACAGTCTTCTTTACCTTGTTTATTTGGTGAACCTAAACCAATAATCGTTTTACACATAATGATTGTTGGTTTTTGAGTTTCAGCTTTTGCTTCGATTGTTGCTTGACGAATCGCATCAGCATCATGCCCATCTACACGAAGAACTTGCCAACCATAGGCTTTAAAACGCTCTTCTGTATCATCGCTGAACCAACCTTCTACTTCACCATCAATTGAAATGCCATTGTCATCATAATAAGCAATCAATTTACCAAGCTGTAAAGTACCTGCTAAAGAACATACTTCGTGAGAAATACCTTCCATTAAACAGCCATCGCCTAAGAAACAATAAGTAAAGTGATCAACTACTTTTAAATCATCTTTATTGAACTGAGCAGCTAAAGTCTTTTCTGCCAATGCAAAACCAACTGCATTAGCAATACCTTGGCCTAAAGGGCCAGTCGTAGTTTCGATACCTGGTGCATAACCATATTCAGGGTGACCAGGAGTTTTTGAATGTAATTGACGGAACTGTTTTAAATCTTCAATTGAAAGATCATAACCTGTTAAATGAAGCAAAGCGTATTGCAACATTGAACCATGGCCGTTTGATAAAACGAAACGGTCGCGGTTTGCCCATTGTGGGTTAGTTGGGTTGTGATTTAAAAACTCGCGCCAGACGACGTCAGCAATATCTGCCATCCCCATTGGAGCACCAGGATGCCCTGAGTTTGCCTGTTGCACAGCATCCATTGCCAATACACGAATTGCATTTGCAATACGACGTTCGTTTAAAGGGGTCGTCATAAGATCAGAATCCAATTTTAATAGATTGATGAAAAGAAGAAGATGAATAACAATTCAATGCGGCTATATTGTCTTAAAAAAAAGGCTGAGGGTAAACCCCAACATAGTATATTTCTTTATTTTTAACCGTTTCTTGGTTACACAAAAATCATTTGGACCTTTAAGCTATACAAAACAGTGCTCATTTTTTTAAATAATGCCTCCCTATACAAACAGACCGTTCTATTAGACTTTGATATATAGATAAAATATTTTGAATATCTCTATCTAGGTCGATCATGTTTCTTTTCTTTAAAATCCTACTTGTAAGACATAATCTTTTTGTTAATTCATATGTCTAAAAAGTACTCTAATAAGTAGTTATTAAAATACCAATACTTTAAATAAACATTCTTTATATCAATTTTACTAATACACTTATCAATTAAAACACAGTATAAATGAAACAAATTCATGCTTTTTGGTCAGTATGAACTGGTCCTTAAGCTCAAGTCGATGTAACATATTATGTCTTTTGAAATAACCAAGATAGGACTTTCATGCGCGAGTACGCTGTTTTTACCTCGGAATCTGTAAGCGAAGGTCATCCCGATAAAATGGCCGACCAAATTAGCGACGCTATTTTGGATGCAATCTTAAAAGAAGACCCATACGCACGTGTTGCATGTGAAACACTGGTAAAAACAGGCGCTGTTGTACTTGCTGGTGAAGTAACAACGACTGCTAATATTGATGTTGAAGCTGTTGTTCGTAATACTGTTAACGGTATTGGATACCACCACTCTGATCTTGGCTTTGATGGATCAACATGTGCTGTAATCAATATGATTGGTAAACAATCACCAGAGATTGCTCAAGGTGTAGACCGTCAAAAACCTGAAGATCAAGGTGCCGGTGACCAAGGTTTAATGTTCGGTTATGCAAGCCGTGAAACAGATGTTTTAATGCCTGCTCCGATTTCTTATGCTCACCGTTTAATGGAACGTCAGGCTGAACTTCGTCGCTCAGGCACACTTCCATGGTTACGCCCAGATGCAAAAAGCCAAGTTACTTTTGCATATGAAAATGGCAAGCCTGTACGTCTAGATGCAGTTGTTTTGTCAACTCAACATGATCCTGAAATTACTCAAAGCCAGCTTAAAGAAGCTGTTATTGAAGAAATTATCAAGCCGATCATTCCTGCGGAAATGTTCCACGCTGCGACTAAATTCCATATTAACCCAACCGGTATGTTCGTTATTGGCGGCCCTGTAGGTGACTGTGGTTTAACAGGTCGTAAAATTATTGTTGATACATACGGTGGTATGGCTCGTCACGGCGGTGGTGCTTTCTCTGGTAAAGATCCATCTAAAGTTGACCGTTCTGCTGCATATGCAGGCCGTTATGTTGCAAAAAATATTGTAGCAGCTGGTCTTGCTGACAAATGCGAAATTCAGGTGAGTTATGCAATTGGTGTAGCTGAGCCTACTTCAATTTCAATTAACACCTTTGGTACAGCAAAAGTTTCTGATGAGTTGATTATTCAACTTGTACGTGATCATTTCGATTTAAGACCGTTTGGTATTACTCGTATGCTGGATCTTATTCAGCCAATGTATAAACAAACTGCGGCTTATGGCCACTTTGGTCGCGAAGGATCAGATACTGCATTTACATGGGAAAAAACTGATAAAGTTGAAGCTCTTAAAGATGCTGCTGGCCTCTAATATAAAGTCATAAAAAAGCCCGCCAATGAGCGGGCTTTTTTTACAGTTCAAATTTCATAATATGTAGGGTTTACTCTTCTAGCAACCATCCTTGATGCCATATCATTTGTAGCTCTGATCAAAATTTATTGTCTTGTGGTTTTATCATCCTGATTTAATACATCAAGTAATGTTGACTGCATCGGAGTATCTTGATGGTTCTGGACATAAATATGGACAACTTTAAATACAACGACAACCGCTAGACAAGCCATCACACAAAACATCCACAAACCATATGGGCTTCGAATATGTTGCGAACCACAATATGGACATGATTTATCAGTTGATGCCACAACTTTGTCGCAACACGCACAATGGTATTGATATAGCATAGGTAACCCTCCTTCCCTCATTTCAACCGTTGTTTTTTTAATAGGTTTGCTGCATTTTTAATTTATACATCCTTTATATTTATCCTATGTGAAATGAAAAGATAATTCAATCTGAATGAACAATTGAGTCAATTAAAAAATATTATTAAAATACAAAAAGATAAGTTAAATATTATTTTTTGGCACTATTTTTCTTATTTTGATATTTTGCCAAATTTGCTAAAATAAGCGAATAATCTCACATTTTAGGCAAATGCATGTCTCATACACAGCTGATTAATAAAGGTGGCTTTCGCGAAAGAGCAAACCGAAGTCGAGGTTATCAACAATCTGAAAACAAGCAAACCGCTTTACCTTCAAATAAATATCAACCACAGCCGAAACCACAAGAAGAAACTAAATTAGAAATAGACGATAGTGATTCATCTACTTCGGTTTCTCAGAATCAATAATAATTTTAAAAATAAAAAAAGCTTAAACCCATGAGGTTTAAGCTTTTTCATAACATAATTACTTATTAATCTTTATTTTTATGCTCAATTTTTTTGTGGTTTGGCGTAACATCTCTCGCTTCGCCATCAATGACGTTTGAATCATGGTATTGGCCTTGACCACCACCTTGCTGATTCTGCATATCTTGCATTTGGCGCATTAAATCAGCAAATGGATTTTGTCCTGAAGCATTACCGCCCATACCACCCATCATTTTATTCATCATGGCTTGTTGGCGTTTTGCAAGAGTTCTCATCGCTATGTTACGGAATGCGGTTTGAACACCAGGAATCAAAATTAAAACCGCCAAAACATCAGATACAAGACCTGGCAACATTAATAAGAAACCTGCAAAAGCGTAAGCAAGTTTTTTAGTTACAGTTGGGTCACTACCTAGCTGGCCTGTCATCTGCATTTGCTGTAATTGAGGCATAATACCAGCAGTACTTCTGCGAATAAGCCCCAAACCAATAAAGAAAGCAATAATGAACCAAAAGAACACGTACCATCCACTGATGAACTGTGCTACGCCAATCCATACGGCAATTTCAACAATCGCGCCCAGAACTACAATAAGAAGTAAATTCATGTAAAACTTTATCTATCTCAAAAAGAAAATTCATTGCAGTTTTATTTGACCTAACCCTATCTAAGTTTCACATAAGGATTAAGCATTTCTCTTAACTTTGATTGTTTTGTCTAATTTCTAAAAAATTAACAATACCATCGGATCAATAAGAGTCTGCAATACTGGAGTACATTTGATTTTAACTCGATAAAAACAAACATGCTTTCTTATTAATGAGTGCTGTATCAGGTTTATCAAGTGCCACTTCAATCAGATTTTAAATTTTTTACTTTATTTGAGCGAAAAGTTCTTCGAAAATGAACGTATTTAGTCAAAGAAGGTCTTATTTACCTAGCAAATTTATGAGTATTCCTTTATTTCCGTTGTACCCTTGGAGAACTTAAAATACTACCGACATGTAGATCTCGCTAAATAGCTTACATTTTACCTATCTAAAGTCAGTTCTATACAAGTTAAATTAATTAATAACACTTCACAAATTAGACTTAGTCAGAACTATGTATAAAAAAGTCCTTGTCGTTGCAACAGCTACTCTATTTTTATCTGCCTGCACTTCTAACACGGTAAAACAACACCAAATACACTCTATTTCCGCCAATAAAAATTCACAAGAAATTAAATCTCTGTTTGATCAGGCACACACCACGGGAGTTTTAGTGATTAAGCGTGGGCAGACCGAAGAAATTTATGGCAATGATCTTAAAAGAGCATCAACAGAATATGTTCCCGCCTCTACATTTAAAATGCTAAATGCTTTAATTGGACTTGAACACCATAAAGCAACGACAACAGAAGTATTTAAATGGGACGGGCAAAAGCGTTTGTTTCCTGATTGGGAAAAGGACATGACTCTAGGCGATGCAATGAAAGCTTCTGCTATTCCAGTTTATCAAGAACTAGCGCGAAGAATTGGACTTGATCTTATGTCTAAAGAGGTAAAACGTATTGGTTTCGGTAATGCGGACATTGGTTCAAAAGTAGATAATTTTTGGCTTGTCGGCCCACTTAAAATTACACCTGAACAAGAAACCCAATTTGCTTATGAATTAGCTAATAAAACTCTTCCATTTAGTAAAAATGTACAAGAACAAGTCCAATCAATGGTGTTTATAGAAGAAAAAAATGGACGTAAAATTTATGCTAAAAGTGGTTGGGGATGGGATGTTGAACCACAAGTTGGCTGGTTAACCGGCTGGGTCGTTCAACCACAAGGAGAAATTGTAGCGTTCTCACTCAATTTAGAAATGAAAAAAGGAATTCCTAGTTCTATTCGAAAAGAAATTGCTTATAAAGGATTAGAACAACTCGGTGTTTTATAATTTAGGCTCTATAGCCCTGTTTTTATTTCATCATAAACTGGGCTATTTTCTTAAACTTGAGATTTGAGCTTTATGATTTACCCATCAACTGGCTGCTGCGGCGTATTTAAATTTAACTGATAAAAAGCAGCATCCAACCATTGTCCAAACTTAAACCCGACTTGTTTAAAAGTACCTGCATGGATAAAGCCCATTTTTTCATGTAAACCAATGCTTGCCTGATTGGTCGCATCAATACAGCCTATCAATACATGTAGCTCAGCCTCTTGAGCACGCTTAATCAACTCTTGCATTAAAAATTTGCTTAGCCCACAACCACGATGCTCATGATGAATATAAATACTATGTTCAACAGTATATTTATAGGCAGGAAAAGCCCTGAAAGTCCCCCAGCTTGCAAAACCTAATAACTTGTTTGTTTCATCAATAATACCAATCACTGGAAAACCATTTTCTCGTTTAACTGAAAACCAGTTTTTCATCGATTCTTGAGAGCGCGGTAAATAGTCATATAGAGCGGTAGAATTGATGATTGCCTCATTCAGAATCTCTAATATAGCCCCAGAATATTCTGCTTCATTACAATCAATTAAACGAAAATTAGAATTGAGGGAATAGGTCATAAAGATTCCTTAACGGCAGAAATAAGTTGATTAGAGACGACTAAAATATAGCGAGCGACTTGAGATGAATTATTGCTGTATATGACGGGCTGGTTGAGTTGCATTGCCAAGCAATCCCCTGTGCTTAAAGCATAAGAAGAATCACCTAATTGAATATCAATTTCACCTTCAACCACCCAGAGTTGCTGTTGTACCACCTTGGAGGTTTCACTAATTTCATACGTAATTCGTGACTGAGGCGGGAATTCGATTTCAACGATTTGAAATGGAGATTTCCAATTTGGCGGTGAAACCTGACGGCGAATATAACCTGTTTCAGGATCTTTCCATTCTGATTGTTGAGTACGCCGAACCATAGGTTGAGGTGATTGATTGTTTTGTGGAATATCAAATAGCTGAGTCAAAGGCACACCTAAACCATTTGCCAGCTTTTCAAGGACAACAGCTGTAGGACTCGCCTCACCTCGTTCAATTAACGAAATTGCAGAACGACTTACCTGACATCGAGTTGCAAGAACATCTAAGGTATATCCACGGGCTAGACGCAATTCACGTACTTGCTGCGCAATGCGTATATTTATATCTTCCATCTGCCGACAGACTTTAATTCCAAAATTATAGATAATTATTCCATTAAAATAGAATTACATCAAATGATTTTAGAAAATATAAATTGGTTTAATAAAAACCGAAAAATAACCATTCATCACAGCATTCTTTAAATTACTCATGCATAACCGTTTTGGCTATGTAACAATACCTACTGAACTATTTATATAAGTCTTCACATGGCATTGATTATTGGTATTGACCCGGGTTCACGCTTAACAGGTTATGGAATCATTGAAAAAGATGGTAGCAAACTGCGTTTTGTTGATGCCGGTACAATCCGAACAGAAACTCAAGAAATGCCTGAACGCTTAAAACGTATTTTTGCTGGCGTTGAACGCATTGTGAAATTTCATGGTCCCACTGAAGCTGCGGTTGAGCAGGTCTTTATGGCTCAAAACCCAGACTCTGCTTTAAAACTGGGACAAGCTCGTGGTGCTGCCATAGCCGCATTAGTTAATTTAGATTTACAAGTTGCAGAATATACTGCCCGTCAAATTAAACAGTCTGTCGTAGGGTATGGTGCAGCAGACAAAGAACAAGTACAAATGATGGTCATGCGGTTACTTAACTTGACGATTAAACCTCAATCCGATGCAGCCGATGCTCTTGCTGCCGCTATTTGCCATGCTCATGCATCGGGAAGTATGAGTAAACTTTCTGTTCTTAATGCCTTAGGTGGTATGGCGCGTGGACGAAGCCGCTCTAGCAGTCGTAGACGTTAAAACTTTTTAGTTCACTACTTGAGTAATTGCTTCATTCATTTGATAAGCCTGTAAACCACGCATACCTTGTTTTGCAAGTTCATCAGCTGCTTGAGCATGAAGGGTAACAATCTCATGTAATGCAATTGCCTTATGGAACTGAGCTTTTAGACTTGTAATCATTCCAGCTAATACATCACCCATTCCACCAGTTCCCATACCGGCATTACCTTCGGTACAAATATACAAGTTATCCTCTAAAATTAAGCTACCCGCACCTTTAAGTACCCACTGACCCCCATATTTATGTTGCAAGGCATAAATTGCAGCAATTCGATCATTCTCAATTTGCGCTGTAGAAGAACCAAGTAAGGTAGCAGCTTCTCCCGGATGCGGCGTCGCATAAACATGTTCACCCAATTTTTCAGGCTGCTTGGCAAGAAACCATAAAGCATCTGCATCTAAAACAGTTTCTAGGTGTGTAGTCTGATTTAACAAATTAAACCATTGCTGATAAATTTGCTGTGCCCAATCGTCACGGCCTAGACCCATTCCAAAACATACTGCATCAACTTGAGATAAAATCTCTCTAATATTTTCTTCATCTAAAGCATTAATATCACGGAGCATAATATTAGGTGCCCGCGATAAAATAGCTTGATGATGGTTGCGATGACAAATCACTGTAACTTTACCTGCACCTGCATGAAAAGCAGCTTCAGCAGCCATAATGACAGCACCACCCATTTGCTCATGTCCACCAACCACTAAGACATGACCATAGCTGCCTTTATGACCAAAAGCCAAACGTTTAGGAAGCTTAATACTTGTCGGTGTCAAATAAGCTAAAGGTTTCAGCTCTTCATCTATTGGAATTAAATTAACTAAATGAACTTGCCCCACATATTCTTTACCTTGACCTGTAAATAATCCAGCTTTAAGACCTAAAACAGTAAAGGTATGATCAGCTCGTATTGCAAAAGGTAAAGCACAGCCTGTATTTGCATGTAAGCCACTCGGTATATCAATCGAAATTTTTAAACCAGATTGTTCATTAAATTGTTGAATAGCCTGTTGCCAATTAATATTTAATTCGCGATTTAAGCCTATGCCAAATAGAGCATCAATATGGCAATCAAATGTACTTTTAATATCAAAATTTGAATGAATTTGAACTTTCTTTTCTATAGCAAATTGCGCTGCACAATGTAAATCGGTTGATTCACCCAATTGAGCGGCAAATATTTCAACGTGAAATCCAGCTTGTTGTAGATAACCTGCTATAAAGTAGCCATCACCTGCGTTATTGCCTTTCCCACACCAAACAGCAATATTATTAATGCTACGATCTTTAAAAAGCTCGATGAACTGCTGAGCGATTGACCAAGCTGCTTGTTGCATTAAACCTAATGAGGAGTTTTGTGCAGCAAACCAACGCCGCTCCCATGCTCGAATATCATCGCTATGGTAAACTACCGCCTGCATATTATTATCCTCTTGCATTTTGGTTTATGACATCTTCCGACACATCACGCATTGCAGTACAACAACTTGATCCTCATGAATTAAAAGCATGGATCAAAGCTCAAGCCTTAGACTTGGGTTTTGCTGATTGTGTCATTGCAAAACCAGATGCTCAAGAGCAAATGCCACGTTTTTTAGAATATCTAGAACGTGGTTATCATGCAGACATGACCTATTTAGAAGAAAATCTAGAAAAACGCGCCGACCCTACATTATTAGTTCCTGGCACAAAAAGTATTATTTGCGTTCGTATGAACTATCTTGTGGAATCTCCCAAACCTCGATATGTACCTTTCGAACCAAATTCTGCGATTATCGCCCGTTATGCACGTGGCCGTGATTACCATAAAGTCATGCGTGGCCGATTGAAAACTTTAGCAACACGAATTCGCGAAAAAGTCGGCGATTTTGAATCTCGCCCTTTTGCAGATTCGGCTCCTATTTTTGAGAAATCATTAGCTGAAAGTGCAGGAATGGGTTGGACAGGTAAGCATACTTTACTCATTCATAAAAAGTCGGGTTCTTTTTTTGTATTAGGCGAGCTATTTACGTCACTCGATTTACCTTTCGACGAACCTGCAACAGCACATTGTGGTTCTTGTAGCGCTTGTATTGATATTTGCCCAACGCAAGCGATTGTCGAGCCTTATATGCTAGATGCAAGGCGTTGCATTGCTTATTTAACTATCGAATACAAAGGAATTATTGCTGAAGAATTACGTTCAGGAATTGGTAATCGAATTTTTGGTTGTGACGACTGCCAATTAATTTGCCCATGGAATAGTTTTGCCAAAACTGCGTCCATTAGCGATTTCAATCCTAGAAATGGATTAGACAATATTAGTCTACTGGATATTTGGCAGTGGGATGAAGCCAATTTTTTAGCCAATACAGAAGGTAGCCCTATCCGCCGGACAGGTTATCAATCATTTAAACGTAATATTGCTATCGGATTAGGAAATGCTCCTTATTCAAAAGAAATTGTAGATCAGCTACACAAAGGCAAAAATTTACATGACGAAATCGTCAATGTGCATATTGATTGGGCAATTGAACAGCAACTTAATCAACTTCAGCTATCAAATTAAAAAAATGATGTTTTTTGCCCTATAGCTTTAATACGAATTCTGTATGATTATGTGTAGTGAATTAATGCCATCATCATGGATATGACAATGACTCTACGTAATGATTGGAATCGTGAAGAAATCCAAGCTTTATATGAACAACCTTTTTTGGATTTAGTTTTCAAGGCTCAGCAAGTACATCGTGAGCACTTCACTGCCAATTCGATTCAGGTCAGTACCCTTTTATCTATTAAAACGGGTAAGTGTCCTGAAGATTGCAAATACTGCTCACAATCCGCACATTACGAATCAAAATTAGAAGCAGAAAAACGTATCGCTGTAGAAAAAGTGATTAGCGAAGCAAAAGCTGCAAAAGATTCAGGTTCGTCTCGTTTTTGTATGGGTGCTGCTTGGCGTAACCCACATGAGCGCGATATGCCTTATGTTTTAGAAATGGTACGTGAAGTAAAAGCGTTAGGTTTAGAAACATGCATGACTTTAGGCATGCTTAACCAATCTCAAGCAGAACGTCTACAAGTTGCTGGTTTAGATTATTACAATCACAACCTAGATACATCTCGTGAGTACTACTCTCACATCATTAGTACACGTACTTTTGATGATCGTTTAAATACCCTAGATTATGTTCGCCAAGCTGGTATGAAAGTTTGTAGTGGCGGTATTGTAGGTTTAGGTGAAAGCCGTGATGACCGTGTTGGTTTATTGCATGAACTAGCTACCTTGCCAATTCATCCAGAATCAGTACCAATTAACATGCTTGTTCCAATTGAAGGAACACCTTTAGCAGATGTTGAAAAGCTTGATGTAATTGAGTGGATCCGCACTATTGCCGTTGCACGCATTATTATGCCGCATAGCTATATTCGTTTATCTGCTGGTCGTGAGTCATTAAGTGATTCAGATCAAGCATTAGCATTTATGGCGGGTGCAAACTCATTATTCTCTGGTGATAAATTACTCACCACACCAAATGCAGGTGAAGGTAAAGACCAAGCATTGTTTAATAAACTAGGCTTAACCGCAGAAAAACCAAAACCTACAGTTGCTGACTTATCAGTAAATGCAATGAGTGCATAACTGAGTGCAGTAAAATTAAAAAGCCCTGATTTTCAGGGCTTTTTAATTTAAACAGAAGTAACTAAAATTCCGTAAGTGGCATTAAGAAATGTCCCTACTCGAATAATGTCTTTTCCTGCTGCATGTGTTACAGACAGCTCTTGGCTCAATACATCAAAATTAAAAGAATCAAAAACATCTTGATGGTGTAAGAGCCAAGTCACTGTATCTGCTATCTGATCATCCGCAATATAAGTTAAGGCCTTAAAGTCTTTACTCATAAATAACTCTTAAAAATAAATTTTATGAATTTTATATGAGTTCACTCTACCTTAAAAGAAAATCTAAGCTGCTTTAGGATTCACTAAAGAACGGCCTGACAATAAGCTTGTTAAAGCTTGCGGTGAAAATTCCAAAGAAAGTACATGATTCTTGAGATTAACAGAGTGCTTACTAATCAATGGAAGTAACCCATCTTCTGTTTCAAAGACGTATTCATCTGCAATATTTAAGATACCCTCAAGATTAGTTGTACTTGAAGCAAGATCATGACTAAAGATGTCATAAATCGTTTGTAGGTTAAACGTTGTCTGCTGCTCCGTTGGGTGCTTAATCAGATAATCCTTTAAAAACAAAACTAGTTTATGAGCAAAGAAAAAGTAATTTGGTTTATAGCTATACTTCATAGTATTCATGGAACGGAACTCCAGATTATCTTTTATTGAATTACAACTAAAACAGTAGGAATTGAATCTTAAAAAATTCTTAAAAAATAAATTTATTCACAAGATAAATTAAAAAATAATTTTATTATTAAAAAACATATACTTAAACAAATAAAACACACTTTTTTAGTCAAAAATATTTTAATGTTAGATTAATTTAATAAAATACAAATACTTAAATATTACAAGTTTTTTAATTCTATTTTAAAAATGAATCACAAAGTATTTTACCAATTGATAAAAAATATATTTCAAATATATTTCTTTATAAAAAAATTGATCAAAATATATATAAATATAATGTTTTTCTTGTTTTTTGGTTGAAAAGTGATATATTTCCTTCGCCTTACTTAAGCAGAATAAACTTGCTGAAAAGTAATGGATTTTATTTTAAAAGACTATTCTGGGGATTTTATGAAAAAGTTTATTTTTATAGCGGCGGTTTCTCTCTTAAATATAACAAATGCACAAGCTGCAGATGGCACAATTACTATTAATGGTCTTGTTATGGATAATACTTGTACTATTGATACTGGAGATAAAAATCTAACAATTAATTTACCTACAGTTTCAGCTCAAACTTTAAAAAATGCAGGCGATGTGGCTGGCCGTACTCCATTTCAAATTAATTTAACGAACTGTACTTCTGCTGGTAAAGTAGCCACTTATTTTGAGCCAGGCGCTACCGTTGACTTTAATACTGGTCGTTTATTAAACCAAGCAACCTCGGGTGCGGCAACAAACGTGAATATCCAGTTGCTAGGCAGTAATAACGCTGTAATTCCTGTACTTGCTACAAGCACAAATAGCACGCAGACCAATTCGCAATGGGTAAATGTTTCAGCAGGAGGTGATGCTGACCTTAACTATTATGCTGAATATTATGCTACAGGTGCTTCTACTGCTGGTACGGTAACGTCGCAAGTAAAATACACAATTATTTATCAATAAAATTAAAACTGAAGCTTCTATTTCTAAATAGAAGCTATCTCCTATCTATTATTTATTATTGAGAATATGGCTCATGCTTTTTCGTGGTCGTAAGTTTTTTTGGGGATTAGTTTGCCTACAGGTAGCACTGACTACCACAGGTCATACTGAAATTGTTTTGCATGGAACTCGTGTCGTTTATCCTTCAAATGCACGTGAGATCACACTACAACTCAGCAATAACGGCACAGCTCCGTCTCTTGTTCAAGCTTGGATTGATGATGGAAATGCAAAATCAACTCCCGATGAAGCAAATGTGCCTTTCATTATTACTCCCCCGATTTCACGAGTAGAAGCAACTAAGGGCCAAACTTTAAGAATTACAGCTCTACCTAATTCGTCTCAATTAAGTCAACAACAAGAATCCATTTTCTGGCTTAATGTTTTAGATATACCTCCTAAACCCGAAGGAAAAACTCAACAAGACCAAAGTACCCCAATTTCTAATAATTTTTTACAGCTCGCTGTTCGTTCAAGAATTAAATTCTTTTATCGCCCTATAGATCTAAAAGAAAATATTGAACAGCTAAGTGAAAAAGTTCAATGGAAAATAAATGATCAATATCTTGTAGTAAAGAACCCGACTCCCTTTTTCCTCACTATCACTTCTATTTTTCAAGGAACTGAAAGCCATAAAGCAGACTTGTTACAACAAGGTTTAATGGTTGCCCCTTTTTCTGAAGATAAAATAAAACTTAAAAATAAAAATGTATCAGATATGCGCTTTGTATATATCAATGATTACGGTGGAAGAGTTGAGCATCCAATAAAGTTCTAAACTTACTGTATTACTAAAAAACCTAAATACCTATCATGAATAGGCTCTAAAACTATGTCTAAATGGTTTATACCTTATATATGTTTAAAAAGCCCTTTTACTTGTTATGTGGCCTCAAGTATTGCGTTATTTATACCTTTGGCAGCATATGCACAAAATAATGTTGATGTTTCAGGTTTCTCAAAAGCAGAATTTGATAGCAATTTTTTAGTAGGTAATGCACAAAAAATTGATATTGGTCGTTTCAAATATGGAAACCCCATCTTAGCTGGTGAATATAGCTTAGATGTCTATATTAATGGTCAATGGTTGGGTAAACGACGCATGCGCTTTAATGCCAGCTCTCCTAACGTAAATGCTGAAACCTGTTTTACAGAAACCATGTTACTAGAATATGGTGTAAAAGCTGATGTGCTTAGCCAACATTCTCATACATCCTCTCTTTCTTGTGATGCACTAGGTCATTGGATAGATAATGCTTTTTATTTATTTGATAGTTCTCGTTTAAGAATTGATATCTCTATCCCCCAAGTCACATTAGAAAAAAATGCACAGGGCTATATCGATCCACATCTTTGGGATCGAGGAATTAATGCAGCTTTTTTGACATATAACGCGACTGCTTATCGAATAGTTAACGAACAACATGAAAGTGCATATGCTTTTATGGGAACTAATCTTGGAGCAAATTTAGCGAGTTGGCAATTTCGCCATAATGGACAATGGAAATGGCAAAGCCAGTCTAGCTCTCAATCCAATAATTCTTCTTATACTTCAACAAATACATATATACAAAAGGCCTTTCCCCAGATTCATGGTGTTGTGACTTTAGGCGATTATTTTACTAATAGTGATTTTATCGATTCTTTACCGTATCGCGGCGTAAATATTTCAAGTGATGACCGAATGCTTCCAAACAGTATGCTCGGTTATGCTCCCAGAGTGAGAGGTTATGCAAAAACCAATGCGAAAGTCGAGGTTAGGCAACAAGGCAACTTAATTTATCAAACAACGGTACCACCCGGAAATTTTGAAATTAATGATCTTTACCCAACAGGATTTGGAGGCGAGCTACAAGTTTCGGTAATTGAATCTAATGGCGTAATTCAGAAATTCGCTATTCCCTATGCTTCTGTCGTCGAAATGCTACGTCCGCAAATGAGTCGATACTCTTTCACTTTAGGGCAATTTAGAGATTCAAACCTTGGCCTAAATCCTTGGCTAATACAAGGTAAATATCAACGGGGAATTAATAATTACTTCACAGCTTACAGTGCAGTTCAAGCAACGCAACAATATCTCTCACTCTTACTAGGTACAGCTTTTTCTACACCCATTGGAGCTATTTCTTTTGATGCGACCCAGTCAAAAGCTGAGTTTGATCATCAACCTAAAATGACAGGACAAAGCTATCGTTTAAGCTACAGTAAGTTATTTTCCCCAACAAATACTAATTTAACATTAGCGACTTATCGCTATTCAACAGAAAACTACCTCAAATTGCGTGATGCAATTTTAATTCAAGATTTACAAAAGCAAAATATTGATAGCCTTTCCGTAGGCAAACAAAAAAGTGAATTTCAGATTACTTTAAATCAGGTGCTTCCAAAGCAATGGGGAAATTTCTACCTAGTTGGTTCATGGATAAATTATTGGAATCAACCCAAGACCAATAAACAGTTCCAATTAGGTTATAGCAATCAATTTAAAGATTTAACTTATAGTTTATCTGCAATGAGCAGCGAGATTACCGAAGCTGATGGGCGGGCTGGCCAAGATACTCAATACCTAGCGTCCCTATCCTTTCCCTTAGATTTTAAGAAAAATTCTCTAACTTTTAATAATGTTATTGGTGACGACAGTCAGATTTTAAGCTTCAGTGGCTTTTCAGGAAATCGCTTAAACTACGGCGCATCAATTTCTAATCAGGACCATGATCAAACCAACTTAAATATTAATGGTACCTATAAAACTAACTATACAACACTTGGTGCTTCATTCAGTCATGCAGATTCATACCAACAAGAAATGCTTAGCTTGAGTGGTAATGTTGTTGCACATTCTCAAGGAATTTTGTTTGGGCCAGATCAAGCCCAAACCATGGTGTTGGTCTATGCGCCGAATGCTACTGGAGCACAAGTCGGTAATACACCTGGGCTAAGTATTAACAAAAACGGATATGCCGTTATTCCGTATGTTACACCCTACCGTATGAATGACATTAGCCTTGACCCGCAAAATATGTCTACACAAGTTGAGCTAGCTGAAAGTAGCTTACGTATCGCCCCTTATGCAGGCTCAATCACTAAAGTCCAATTCTCAACAAAAAAAGGTTATGCACTTTTTATTAGTACAACAACATTGGATGGTTCACATCTACCTTTTGCCGCACAGGTATATAACCAGAATAACGAAGTAATAGGCATTGTCGCACAAGGTAGTCGCATTTATTTACGAACACCCTTAACCCACGATCATTTATATGTAAAATGGGGAAATACGAGTACTGAAAAATGCGAGATTGAATACGATATAGCGGATCAAATAAAGCATAACAACCAACCAATTATTATGACAAAGGCAGTCTGTAAATGAATAATATTTTTAAAAAAATTGGTTTTTTAGCGGTGAGTCTATTTGCTTATAACCATACAAATGCAAATTGTACTTTAAGTAAAGGATTTACCACTGTCGATATTCCAATGACGATAGGTAAAATCGTAGTAAAACCAAACGATCCAATAGGAACGATCTTACAAAAGAATACTTTTACAATATCTCCTAATAATTCTACCGCCACTTGTAATCGAGCAAGTGATCAAATTATTGCAGCTCTCCCCTTAAATTATCCAATTAGTCCAATAGGCAATAATGTTTATGCAACCAATATTCCAGGTATTGGTATTCGTCTTTATCGCGAAGCAGCAGATGCTTCAGATTTTTCAGGATATTATCCTTATAGACGTACATTAACACCTAATCAAACATATACACTTTCCCCTGGATATTTTGTTATGGAAGTAATTAAAACTGCCATGACAACGGGTTCTGGAGCACTAGTCGCAGGCCGTTACAGTACTTATTACGTATCAGGACAACAGAATCGCCCATTTTTAACCACTACCGTATTAAGTAATGCCCCTATTCTTATTGCATCTTCATCTTGTGAAATTCAAAGTGGTGTAGATTCGCCAGTTCAACTCCCAACCGTGATGAAATCAGCCTTTAGAGCGATTGGGTCAACCCAAGGGGAACAGAATTTTAATCTATCAATCTTATGTAATGGTGGTGAAAACAACTCTGGTATCGCTACGAGCAATACGATCAGCTTAAGTTTTGATTATAATTCTGATACCTCCAATAATCAGGTAATTAACAACAGTGCAGCGAATTCAATAAAAGCTAACGGTGTTGGTGTTGAACTGTTGTGGAATCTGAATGGAGCAAATAAGCCGATTCAAAAAGCAACCAAACTCAATATAGGTAGCGTGAGCTCCAATCAAACTGTTGAATATGATATTCCTTTAACTGCTCGTTATTATCAGACCGCCACCAATGTGACCGCAGGTGAGGTTAAAGCCACAGCGACGGTAACGATTCAATATGATTAATATTCTCTATAAAACTACTAATCAAGTAAGCTTAATACTAATAAGGGAACTAAAAGGCTAATTTTTAGAACTTTGTAGTTCTATTAAAAAATCACATAAAAAAATGCTCATAAGCAAAAATAGCAAATGAGCATTAGTGATAACCACTTAACCTGAAATACAAATTGTGGGAAATAGATCACAATTTGCATGACTATAATTTCAAAAAACAGCTTAAAGATCAAGTCTTTTTTTTAACAAATATTCTAATAACCAACATAACATATTGTTTTAACTAAATTAAAAAAATAAATTTAATTCATGAGCACTATTTTATAGTGTTTCTAAAGAATTATCATTCTATTAATTAATAAAAACTTAATTTTAAGAAAAATTAAAATTCACTCACTAAGCCTAAAAAAAACAAAAATCCATTTATTTTCATAAATTTAGATTAAAACCATAAAAATTAAAATTTTAATGAATTACATAATTTACAATAAAAAAAACATAAATAAATTTAGAATTCCCCTTCAATTGCAAATAATATCCTTAGACTTTTTATCAGAACGTAACATGCTCATTTTTTGGAAAATATTATGTATCTTATTACTAAGTCTAGGCGCTACAAGTATAGGTTTTGCGATTAGTAAGATCGATCTTTTTCTTTTCTTTATAGGTTTACTTTTATTAACCTGCTTTGTCTTAGCTTTAAAGCAAGCACGTGAAGATGCTGGTTTCTTTCCTGATAATTAAAATATTATGAATTTCTAGGATATAGCATCAATACTAAAATCATGATTGAATGCGCCATATAGTCTATAGGGATGGTTGTAATCAAAATATGTCAAAAAGTTCTTCAGATGCTGGAATTTTTTTATTGATGACTTATCAGACTATGCAAAAGATGGGTTTAGATGCCGCATCTATTTTTGCAAGTGTAAATTTACCCAATCAACCACCCGATAAAAATATTCGTAGAGATAATTCTACCCAACAACGGTTTTGGACAGCTGCTGAAAAAATTAGCCAAGATACAGACATTGGTCTGCATGTCGGTAGGCAAATGCCACCCTTCAGAGGCTTGGTAATTGAATATCTATTTTTGAGTAGTTCAACTTTCGGAGAGGGTTTGCAACGTGCTCTAAGATATCAGGCCATACTTACAGATGTATTTGACCTAAAATTAACAGTTAAAGAAGATGAAGCAATATTATCTGGTTTTGAACATCCCGTAAGACATTACCTTGAGTGTGGAATTGGTATTTTTCTTAATTTTTTTAAATATATTACAAATAACGAGTTTAGACCTAGTCAAATTACTTTATCTTATCAACAAGGTGCTTCAGCTAGCGATTATCAAGAAGCTTGGAATTGTCCCGTAATTTTAAATACAAATCAAGGCGCTATAATTTTTCCTAGTGCGTTATTAAATAAAACATCACCAGCAGCTGAACCTGAATTATTAAAAATTCATGAAACAATTGCTGAACAACAACTATCAACTTTAGAAAAACATCAACTTGTTTATGAAATTGAGCGCTTACTCAGCAATGGGCTACTCGAATCGGGAGAATTCGATCAAAAATTTATTGCTGAGAAATTAAATCGTAACCCACGTACTCTGCGTGCTGATTTACAAGCAATAAATACCAATTATGAGAAAATTTTAAACCAACATCGGGAAAAACTTGCTAGACGCTTGCTAGCACACACCCAAGAAACTATTGATCAGATTGTTTATTTGACCGGTTTTTCTGAACCCTCAGCATTTACACGGGCTTTTAAACGTTGGAGTGGTGAAACTCCAAGCGCATATCGCCAGCGCAAACAAAAACAGTCAAATTGATTCTAAAGGCAATTATTCTGCTGCCTATTAGGTCAAAGAGATAAAACTTCCTTCTTTTAGAATAGCTTTAAATTGTAATTGATGAGAAGTGATTAATATGCTCGGACTTCCTGTAGGTATTTTCGTTGCAAATGGTCTTGAATGGTACTTTCATAAAGTTTGGTTACATGAATATCCAAGTCAGTACCGTAATAGTCCTTTTTTCACCCATATCGCGCATCATAAGCGTGCTCGTTTAAATGGCTTTCAAGATGAAGGTTATGCTGAATCAATGTTTAAAAATGCTGAAATGTATAACGAAAAAACAGCTCTGCTTGGGTTAGCTGGGGCCGCTACTATTTTTTTACCTATAGCACCCTTTTTTACAGCCGGACTTTATTATGGCTTATGGAATTATTGGCGTGTACATTCAAAGGCTCATTTAGACCCTGAATATGCAAAGAAACGTATCCCTTGGCACTATGATCATCATATGACGAGCAATCAAAATGCTAACTGGTGCGTTACCAAACCTTGGTTTGACTATATTATGGGAACTCGGGTCACGACAGAAGCGTCTCAAACTGAAAGTAATCCTTTAGGTATAAAATTACCAAAGTTGTTAGAAAAACCGATTAATTTTGCTGCTCGACGCATACTTGCCAAATCGTATACCAAGATTGTTTTAAACTCCGATCAGGACCAATCTAATTTACGTAAAGGAATAGAAGTTAGTTTGTCTTAAAAATTTATCCAAATATAAAAGCTGCGGACTCCAGCAGCTTTTATATAAATGGATCGCAATTAAGAGATTAGACTTTAAAAGGCTCAAAACAAGACATAAGAAAATCCATTACTACTCGGATAGCTGGACTATGCCGTAAATCTTCATGTGTAACTAACCAAATTTCAGCACTCATCGGATAATCATCTTGTAATCTAACTAAATTGCTAATAGCGCCTAAAAAATCCGGTAAGACCGCTAAACCCACTTCCCCACATGCAGCTCTCCACTGTAATTCAGGATGATTGGTCACCATAATGGGTTCTTTATGATTTAATCTTTCTTTTAATTTTTGCTGTTTTTGACCATGTACTCCCCCTACTTCCACACTAATCCATTCATAATTTTCAGGAGCCGTTGAAGCCAAATAATTTGGACCGGCATATATTCCAAAAGGAATTTCACCTACTTTACGAGCTACTAAATTTTCATCTTTAGGACGACCAAATCTTACCGCAATATCAGCCTCACTATGCTGTAAAGAAACATAATGAACATCGCCAAGCACACGTAATTTTAATTGAGGATAATGGCGATAAAACCTACCCAGATGAGGCATGATGAGATGTGCCGCAGTTAAAGGAGGCATACTAATAGAAACACTTCCCATCACTTCTTGCTGACCAGCCTGAGTTAAACGTTCAATAGAAAAAGTTTCTTCCATCATACGAGCAACCACCTGCGCAAGGCGTTCACCATCAGGGGTTAGGATGTAGGTGCGTGGTCTACGATCAACTAATTTAAGTTTTAAATTTTGTTCTAGCTGGGCAATTCTTCTAGATACAGTTGCATGATCTACTCCCAATTTTCGGGCAGCCGCTGACAGTGACTTTTCTTCTGTAAAAACTGAAAAGTAATGTAAATTTTCCCAATCAATCATTGTGCAAATTTTCACATTAGAAGTGTATTAATATGGAATTGTACACCTTTATGTAATTGCCGAGAATAAAACCTTTCTTGATGGGAGCCTGTCCATGAACAGAACGGTGGCTTATGCCTATGCTGGTGTTGTCTTAACAATGTTTTTTTGGGGATCAGCATTTAATGCAATGTCTTATATCATTCAACATATGCCTCCGCTATCTGCTGCATCTGAACGGTTTTCAATTGCAAGCCTAGGCTTACTTCTGATCTTTTCAATAACAGGCCAACTAAGATGGGCAGCCTTAAGCCAGAATTTAGTTATCTACCTTGTTATTGGGGTAATTGGAATTGCAGGCTTCAACATAGGCTGTTTTTATGGCTTAAAAACGACATCTGCCGTGAACGGTGCTTTAATTATGGCAACTACCCCCTTAATGACTCTATTAATGACAATCATGCTAGATGGTGAAAAACTTACCACTAGTAAATTTTTAGGCGTTTTATTTGGCTTAAGTGGCGTATTACTTGTGATTAGTCAAGGCCATATAACAACTTTACTTCATCTCAAAATAGACATTGGAGATCTATTTATATTAATGGGTGCATTTGGATTTTGTTTCGCAAATGTGCTGTCTCGTCGTTATGTAAAAAATGCTACGCCGCTAGAAACAACGACTTTTTCTATGATGTTTGGAGCAATAACACTTGGTTTGTTGAGTATGATATTTGAAAATCCTCTTTCAGCCATTGCATCTGCACCTGTAAATGCACATTTAGCCATGGGATATGTGGTTATCTGCTCTACCATGATTGCTTATTTATTCTGGTTTAATGGCATACAAAAATTAGGTGCTGGCCGCGCTTCGGTATTTTTTAACTTTGTGCCAGTGTTCAGTATGATCATTGCTTTGCTTACTGGGCAAACCCTTAATATCTGGCAGTTGATAGGAACAGCTTTGGTGATGCTTGGTGTCATGAGTAGCGGAGGTTTTTTAAAAATTAAAAGTACTCCACTTATGGCAAAACATTGTACAAAATAAGAAATATGCTGCTACATTAAAATCTACTATTAATATGTAGCAGCATTTTCAAATATAAAATAATAATAATTTCTTTAAGTTCTTATATTTTCAAACATATTCTTACCTTTGTAATGGCTTATACAAAAGCTCATCTTAATTATTCCGTTGTAACAAATACTGTATGTTTCTTTAAAACTTAATAAAAGATTGCCATATATAGTTTTAAAACAACCAAAGGAGATATTAAAATGAAGCTGGATTTTACAACAATTGAAAAGCAAGCCAAATTGCTACAAGAAGAGCAAGAAAAGATCGAGCAACGAGATCATGAATTTCAAGTTGCTTTAGATAAGCACAGGGAGACCCTGAAGAGTTTATTTAAAGATCTTTTCTCTGACCGAGAGGTTAAGACAGAAAATGGAGGCCACTTTTGTGTAAATTTTGGTGATTTCAAAATTTCTTTATTGATTGAAACTGCTAAATTTGAAAATGGTGTTCCTGTAAAATTAAACTCGGTAAATCCCGTTATTATTAAATGCAAAAAAGATAAGCCTATTGCAAAAGCACAGTTTACTGATGCAACACAATATCTAGATAACCATTTAGAAACTCCAAATTATCAATATTATTTTAAGCAAGAAGATAAAACCCAACTCGTGCAATTTTCTGAACTTCCTACTTATTTCCAAATCGTTTTAGATGCTAACGCATAAAGTTGAGCCCTCTATAGAGGGCTTTTTTATATATTATTTTTCTATTATTTAACTTTTTAAAAAATAAAATTCGTCAAATACTTTTTCTATTTATCTATGAATTATTTAAGCTACTTTTAGCTTTTACAGCCTCAAAAATTGTTTGATTATTCTTTAAATTACTTGTATATACATGTTTGTATTTGTTTGTACAAAGATTGAATTAATAAAAATAGAGTGAACTCTTAAAGGACAAGGAGAGTGAAATGGACTCATCGGCTGAGAAAGCAAATAGTAGTTTTATTGAAAACCGAAGCATTGATTTTATTCCAGAAAATGAAAGACATGGCGGAGTATTTGCTCAATTCACCCTCTGGTTTGGTGCTAATTTACAAATCACAGCCATTGTGACGGGTGCGCTAGCAGTTGTATTAGGTGGGGATGTTTTTTGGTCTATTATTGGTTTATTCGTGGGACAGTGTTTTGGTGCTGCCGTTATGGCACTACATGCTGCCCAAGGTCCTAAACTTGGCCTTCCTCAAATGATTTCAAGCCGTGTGCAATTTGGGGTATATGGTGCTTGTATTCCAATCATACTTGTTTGCTTCATGTATATTGGCTTTACTGCAACTGGAGAGGTATTGGCTGGTAAAGCAATTGCACATCTAGCACATGTCAGTAATACAACTGGTATCTTAATTTACGCATGTTTAATCATTATATTTGCAACGATTGGATATCGTTTAATTCATTTGGTAGGCAAAGTAGCCAGTATTATTGGTTTGATCGCTTTTGTGATTATTTTGACTCAAATTTTAGCACTTTCTGATTTTTCTCAACTCTTAGCAGTACGTCATTTTAGTTGGTCTTCATTTTTGTTAGCAGTTTCACTTTCTGCTTCTTGGCAAATCTCTTTTGGACCTTATGTTGCAGACTATTCCCGTTATCTTCCAACTAAAACATCTTCATCTCGTGTATTTTGGGCCGTTGGTTTAGGTTCTCTATTGGGTTCACAAATTTCTATGAGCCTAGGTGTTTTGATTGCTCAGGTAGCAAACGGCAATTTTGTCGGAAATGAAGTTCAATATGTTGTGGGTATGAATCCAATTGCCCTCGTCGTGACCTTTTTATATTTTAGTATCGCTTTTGGTAAAGTTACTCTGACAACGTTAAATGCTTACGGTAGTTTTATGTGCATTGCTACTGTTTGGAATAGTTTCAAATCGACAAATCAAATCTCAAAAATAACAAGATTACTCATTGTCCTTGCTATGGTTGTGTTTTCGACTTTTATTGCAATTATAGGTGAACATACTTTTTTAAGTGCTTTTAAAGCATTTATTTTGTTTTTACTTACCTTCTTTATTCCATGGAGTGCTATTAATCTGGTTGATTACTACTTTATCTCTAAAGAAGAATGTGATGTAGATGCGCTCTATGATCCAAATGGCAAGTATGGCCGTTGGAATCGAATTGGTATCACCTGCTACTTTCTCGGTATTTTGATCCAACTACCCTTTATTGATAGTAAATTTTATACGGGACAAATTGCTGCAATGTTAGGAGGGATCGACTTATCCTGGCTGGTAGGACTGATATCTACAGCAGTGATTTATTATATTTTCGCCAAGAAAGCTCAACTTAAGTTTTCAAAGCAGTTAATCATTGATCAAATCAAATAATTAAACTAGAGATAAGCTATCAAAGTCACACAACTTGATAGCTTATTAAGCTGATTTAGTGACTATTCTTGCAATGCTTTAGCTTGTGCCGAAACAGGCAATCCAAATAACTTATCAAAGCTCCAATTAAATATAAAAGTATAGATAGGAATAATGATAATAAAAGCTACATCTAACCAAAAAGCAGCAATCAGAGAAATATCCATCCACCATGCAATAAGAGGAATCAAAAATAGAACTAAGGTAAGCTGGAAACCAATCGCATGTCCAACTCTACGCTTAACTGTACGAACATTACTGCTTTGTCTAGCCTCCCACTTCTCATATAAAATATTGTAGATAAAATTCCAAGTTACAGCGATGGTCGTAATCATGACAGAGAGTGGACCTGTATGTTCAACACTATCACCTGCCAAAATCGCTAACCCTACTGATGAAATAATCATTCCAATCACCTCATAAGAAGAAACATATACGATTCGACGCTTTACACCTTGCATAATAAACAAACTCTACTTAATTCTTTTTATTTTAATTTCAGTTAAAATCATATATAAAGTTAATAGCTTTCAGTTCTACTGATATCAAAATGAATTTTAATAGTGAAAATATTGAACTCTTTATTACTGTACTTGATACAGGCTCTTTCTCTGCAGCCGCCCGTAAACTAAATCGAGTCCCCTCAGCAGTCAGTATGGCGGTTGCTAATCTAGAAGCAGAATTGGGTTACACCTTATTTGAACGTACTCCACGCAAGGTCATTCCTACACCTACCGCATTAGCTTTGGAACCTCAAGCACGAATTATTTCTGAACAACTTAAACTATTCAGTACTCATGCCCATGAACTTTCTTTAGGACTAGAGAGTAAATTACGTATTGGTGTGGTCTCAGATGTAAATACAAAACTATTATTTTCTTCAATAAAGAAGTTAGCTGATAAATTCCCCTTACTAAATATAGAGGTTATTACTGCACCTCAAGATGACATCCTTAATTTACTTTATAGGGAAGAAATTAGTCTTTGCTTAGCTGGTTCAGACCTGAATATAAAAATGCGTGAAAATCTACAATTAGTAATGACTGAAACAGTCGTTGCTACTATCTCGTCTAGTCATACTCTTCTACAAGAAAAAACAAAGCATTTTTCTATTGAAAAGTTAATCAATATTAGACAAATTGTAGTGGCGAGTAGCGACCATGAAATGACTGATTCTCGATCAATTATTGGTGCTATGTACTGGAAAACGAATAGTCTACAAACAGCAATTAATATGGTTGAAGCAGGACTCGGTTGGGGAAATTTCCCCTTATCATTAGTACAAGAAAAAATTGATCAAGGTCATTTAGTTCTTTTAGATTTTAAAAATACTAAAAATCATTTACCTCTATCCATTTACTTAATTTGGCTTCAAGACCGCCCCTTATCTAAAGCGGCTCGAGAACTCATTCAGATTATTCAAGAAAATTTATAATTTCTTATACTGTAGCTCTGAACACACATGATCTTTCTATAGGTTTATTCCTGATTATATATACTTACTTTTAAAATTTAGATTATTGCTCTAACCTATTTTCTCTATATTACAAAAAGCAAGAAGCCTACTTTAAAAAGTAGGCTTCTTACTGTATTTCAGGACTAAGCAATAGTTTTTTATTTTGGGAAAATACATTTGTACTTTATTAAAACCTAGCATTTTAGTCAAGAATAAATTCAATAAAATACAATCATTTGTATCGAGCGTGAAAGTAGTCACACTTTAAGTTTTATATAGAAAACACATGAGAAAAAGAAAGAAATTTCAATTAAAAAAACTTCCAATTACCCCACCTAAAAAGTTCTAATTTTTTAATAAAACTAGATAAAAGTCTTACTTTGAAGGTGACTCACTTTGCTTCCTTATTTTTCGTATTTCGCCGTTAAAGCCTATGGAGTTTTTTTGTCCTGTGCTCTAAACAAAATTAATTTCATAAATATTATCTTTGTACTCTTATTTTTTCAAATTAATTAGATTTTTGGATTCACCTTACTTAAAAAATTAATCACTTTCATCAGATTTATTACAGTACCTATTAGACTGCAAAGAATAACTCTGATTAGAATGATATAGAATTGACTATGATAAGAAGTGCATCATTCTATAAATAGAATTTTATAAAATTGCACATTGTCTAAATATTTAGAGTAGATAAAATATTTCTTAAATTAAGTTTATTTAGAATATTCTATAGCCATTATTAGAAATATTTATAAATTATGTATAAGACATAAATGTATAAATTATGTTTGTAAACTTTTTGAAAAACCAATATTGCTCATATTTTCAGCAACACTCAATCAACCCACAATTTGATTATTTTTCAAACAAAAGATGTTTTAAAAGAATTAACAATTCGAACTGATAATTAACTAAAACCTAATCACTATAAACTACTGACTGGCATAAGTTCTAATTGATCGATAAATAACTAAGTTCACTTTACTCATGAAGTACTCATACGCTAGAATCACTCTCGCTCGTAATATTTAACCAAAATAACACAATATTTTTTGGGTTTAGTATGCGCCTAGTTTAGAAAATGACTTGTGTTTGATTAAAAAATTGATTAGTATTGCACGCACTGAAAGGCCTTGAGATTTAAAGCTTTTCTGACTTATAGGGCCTATAGCTCAGTTGGTTAGAGCAGCGGACTCATAATCCGTTGGTCCCGTGTTCAAGTCACGGTGGGCCCACCAAATACAAACCCCATAAACTAAAAAGTTTATGGGGTTTTTTAATGCTTAGCTAAATAGAATTCGTTTTACCGTTATAAACAATATTCAAAATTTAATTATCAAAGTGTAAATTTTATTTTATCTTAAAATTTTAACTGCTTTAAAATACGTTTTTTCTAAACTCAATATTTCTATTTCTTCTATTAAGCTAAGATTTTCTTCCGCATAAGCTCTGTATGTTCTAATTGAGCATCCCAAAATTTTTCCCATAAATCACAATACTCTAAACATAACTTTTCGATATAGTTATAATCTTCTTCCGTACAAGCTTGCATTAAGACATACCATAAGTCTTCTTCATGATCATCATCTGCGGCTTCGGCACTTTCATCTTCAGAAATACCATGTACATGATAATAGCCACCACCCTCTACCTCTAAACCTACAGCTTTAGTCGCTTTACGTAACGGTGGACTATAAAGAATCACCTCTTCTTCTGCGACTGCTAATAAGGCTGAAACAGCTTTATAGTCATCATAAGCATTTTCTAAAAACACTCTAACTTGATCTGCAATTTCAGTCGGCTGATAAGTCAAACGATCTTGTTCTGTAATACCAAAATCATTTAATACATCTTCAAATAAAGGATAGTGAGCATATTCAGGATTTCCCTGATAATAACCATCTTTGTCTAAACCAGGACGAAATCCAAACTCATCAAAAATATTTAGGCTCAAAAGAAAACGCGGAAACATTTTCGCACCAGCATGCAATCTTGGCTCTAGTTGTTTAGTTTGAAATTGGGCCATGAGCAATGCATCAGTAAAAGTTTGTACGATTGCATGGCGGTATTCTAAGTGTATTTTTTTTAAATTTTCTTTATTAATCTCTCCGTTATTTAAAATATCAATTGCTGGATGATGTGATACCGCATGCTTAGCAATTTTTTCTCTTAATCGGGTCAAAAAGTCTAAATTTTTTTCCCATAGTTCGGTAGAAATGCTTTGCTTCATCCCTGCGAGTGCTTTCTTTCTAGGGTTATTAAAATTCTCAAATTTCTTAGGCATATCTACTCTCATTAAACTTATTGAAGCCTGATCGATTTTTACATATTTTATTATAAAAACAATGACTTAAATTAATATTTAAATATGTTCCCTTATCAATCCATATTAGAATTAAAATCGTACGAAATCAAATAGAAAATTAAAAAAAACTTATGTTAATGATAATCATTATCACAATATCAACTTGAATCCAAGCCCTTTTTTTATTATGATCATTGATATTAAAATTTTAATTTTTCGATTAAGTTATAATTAGTTCTAACTATATGGAATAGTAATGTCAAAAAAAGAAGATATTATAAATACTGCTTTAAATTTATTTAATCAGATTGGCTACAATGCAACTGGTGTTGACCGTATTATTGCTGAATCTAATGTTGCAAAGATGACCTTTTATAAATATTTTCCTTCAAAAGAAAATTTAATTATGGAGTGTTTGCAACATAGAAACTTAAATATTCAAAATTCAATTAATGAACAATTAAATTTACGTCAAGATGCTAACCCGCTTGAGAAAATTCATATTATTTTTAATTGGTATATTGAATGGATCAATAGCGAAACATTTAATGGTTGCTTATTTAAAAAAGCATTTATTGAAGTATCTAAACAATATACTTCAATCCGTGAACCATTTTACGAGTATACAAAGTGGTTAACTCATTTATTACAAGATCAGCTCACTCAATTAGGTATAGAAAACCCTACTCCGCTTACTCATATCATTATTTCTATTATTGATGGAATGATTATTGATGGAACAACAGATAAAAAACTAATTAATGCTGAAAAAATTTGGCAGTATATTGAGTTTTTAATTAATGAAGAAATACCTCAACAGATTTCTTAATTTTAAAATTATCTAAGTTTATTATGTTTAAAGAAAAATAAAAAAGAACTTTTTAAATCTTCAAGCTTAGATAATGTTCATTTTTAATTGGCTACTTTAGCTTTCATAATTTTTCTAGGCTTTTTTACAAACTCATATTAGAATCCTGCAAATTTATCACCTTGCACTGATCTATGAAAAAATTTCTAGCTAACTCTATCTTTAAAGCTGCTGGTTGGACCTATAATGTAGATCCTAAAATTCTTGAAAAAAAACAAGTTATTATTGGATTTGAACATACCTCAAATCTAGATGCAGTGCTCTCTATTGCTCTCTTCCAAATTTTAGACATTAAGATTCATACTTTAATAAAGAAAGAACTTTTTAAGGGTCCCCTTAAGCCAGTTTTAGAAAAACTTGGTGGCATTCCAGTTGATCGCAAAGCGAGTAAAGATATTGTTTCTCAAATGGTTGAACAATTTCAAACTCATGAAACTTTTAACTTGGTGATTGCTCCAGAAGCTACTCGGGCGAAAGATGGTTCAGAACGTAAACCTATCCGTACAGGTTTTTGGCATATTGCGAAAGCTGCTAATGTTCCAATTGTACTCATGTATGCCAACGCCCGAAGCAAACAAGGCGGGATTCTAGGCAAAATTTATCCAACAGACTTACAAAAAGATTTAGAAACCATTAAAGAGCTATATGCGCAATTTGACATAGATGTCAAAATTAACTAGATCAAATTGGATTTGATTCGGCCTAATCTCACTCATTAGGCCTTAACGTTATTATTCTTATTCAATTGGCTAACAAAACGCAGGGCAACAGTTTTCAACAAAACCAAGCCTATGCTAATATTCCAGCACTTTTGCATTTTCTTTTTTTGGAGTTCACGTCCATGGCGGGTCATTCTAAATGGGCCAATATTAAGCATCGTAAAGCGAAACAAGATGCAAGTCGCGGTAAAGTTTTTACTAAATATATTCGTGAAATTGTGACTGCTGCCAAACTTGGTGGTGGAGATGCTGCTAGTAACCCTCGTTTGCGTGCAGTAGTTGAAAAAGCTCTTTCAGTTAATATGACACGTGACACCATCAACCGTGCAATCCAACGTGGTGCCGGTGGTGAAGATAATGATGATTTAAAAGAAGTAACTTACGAAGGTTATGGTGTTGGCGGTGTTGCTGTTCTTGTTGAGACAATGACAGATAACTTAAACCGTACAGTACCAGATGTACGTCACTGTTTTAGTAAAACGAATGGTAACCTAGGAACTGCGGGTTCTGTGGCTTATCTATTTACTAAACGTGGTGAAATTACTTTTGAAGATGTTTCTTTAGAAGACAAAATCATGGAAATTGCTCTAGAAGCTGGTGCTGAAGATATTGAAGTTTCAGAAGATGAAATTTTGGTAATCACTTCACCAGAAACTTTTGGTGAAGTTCAAGATGCTCTAACTGCTGCTGGTTTAAAATCTGACAACGCAGAAGTGGTTATGAGTCCATCAACTAAAGCTGAAATTACTGATGTCGACCAAGCAAAACAAATTCTTAAAATGATTGATATGTTTGAAGATCTTGATGATGTACAAAACGTTTATACTAACGTTGAGTTCACAGATGAGGTTTTGGCTCAACTTGATGCCTAAATCAAATATTTGAATTAAAAAAACGCACCAAATGGTGCGTTTTTTTATAGTTTATTGAGTAAGTTATAGCAGTTAAAAACATTATATTTTTTAATAACAAAGCTGGAATGCAATGCAACAACATTGTCAATTTTTCCAATACGTCTTAATAAAATTTCACTGTAGTCATCCATGTTACGTGCTACAAGTTCTAAAATAAAATCGGCACTTTGCCCTGTCACGAGAAATGCATTGGTCACTTCTGGAATTGCTTCTATTTCAGAAAGAAACTTATCAAATGTTTCGGTGTCATGCTTACTCAATGAAACTTGCAATAAGATGTGTAAGGTAAATCCAAGTTTACTAAAATTAATTTCCCTTTTGAGCTGCCCCATAACGTTGGCTTCAATCAGATGCTTAATCCGGCGATGCACAGAACTGACTGACAGATTGATCCGTTCTGAAAGTTCATTCAAATTTAAGTCTTCATGAGACAAAATTTCTAGAATTTGTTTATCAAAACGATCTAACTCCATTGTTATCTCCAGCCAGAATTTTACAGTGACGACAGTATACCCTATACAACTCATCTGCATTTAAAATACAAAGGTTTAAAAATAGCTAAAACGTTTATTCCTTTTACACATTTTATTGCAGTTATGCATTTTAACCGTGCAAATAATGGAGCATATGGCGCATTTTAGAAAGTTAATTTCACTCCCTTATTTATTTTTTTCAATATAAGATATTACTCGCCCCATTATTAGAACGTAGACCAATGATAATTATAGAAATTTGACTATTTTTCTAAATTCTTAAAGTTGGCATTATTATTGTTATGTATTTGCAGGAAAATTTTTATCCATGTCGGGGAGTTCCTGTGAATAAGATCAAAACACTAGTGCTAGCAATGAGTTCTTTAGGCGTAATTAGCGTGACGATGCCTGTGCATGCCGCTACAGATGCAGAAGTTAACGCCTTACGTGATGAAGTAAAGGAGTTAAAACAACTCGTCCAGAAACTATCTGATCAACAAAAATCAGCTTTGTCGGTTAGTGCTCCAACAACAATTCCCGTAGCACCAGCTAATCCTACACCTCCTGTATCAAAACCAGGTTGGATGGCTATGACCGATGGGCAAACCCAAGTTAAGCTTTATGGTAGTGTCCGCGCAGATGCAACCTATGACTTTAAAGGTTCAAATGGCAGCATTTCAAATGGCGCTAACTATCCATTAAATAAAGATGATCCAAAACAAGACTCACTAAATGTATCTGCTGCAACTTCAAGAATTGGTCTAGACATTACTCGACCTACTCAGTACGGAGATTTAACCGGAAAAATTGAAGCCGATTTCATGGGCGGAAATGGCGATAATGGTAATGGTACCTTCCGTGTTCGCCATGCATATATGTCTTTAGGAAAATGGTTAGCTGGTCAAACCACCTCACCTTTTGTAAACACTGATACATCACCAGAAACAGTAGATTTTAATGGCGCTATTGGTACAGGTACTACACGTACAGTACAAGTTAGGTACACTCAGCCAATTAATGCACAACAGAAAATATTAGTTGCCTTAGAAGGTGGTGATGTTGAAAAAGCTGGTAATGCTGCCGGTGGAAGCCGCTTTCCTGCTTTAACAGCACGATATGATTTCAAAACTACGGATAATAAAGGCCTATTACAGTTACATGGTCTTGCCCATGAAAACCGTGTTGCTCCCAAAGATAGTGCTTCAGAAGAAAAATTCGGTTGGGGTGTAGGCGTTGGTGGTAAATATGATTTAACACCTCAAGATAGCGTGGTTGCTAACTACTATCATGTTAAAGGAGATGGCCGCTATTTACTTTATAGCAACTCAGCTTATGCCTATGACACAACAACTCAGGATATTAATCTAGGTGAATTTGATAGTGCTGTTATTGGCTATCAACGAAAATGGAGTCCTATCCTCCGCTCTACTTTTGCAATAGGTGGTATTCAATACAAAGATGATAGCATCTATGCAAATAGCAATTTGACCAGCACCAGCTATAACAAAGAAATTTATAATGCTTTGGTCAATTTAATCTGGAATCCGGTTAAAAATATTGATTTAGGTGCAGAATATACCTACGGCCAACGAGAAACTTTTGCAGGCGATAAAGGTGATTACTCTCGCGTCAATTTATTAGCAAAATATAGTTTCTAAAATTTGGATGTAAAAAAAGAGCCTTTCAAAAGGCTCTTTTTTTATTAATAGTATTAGTGCATGGCTTGAATTTTTTCTAAAAAGAGCTTCGCGCGCTCGTGGCGAGCATCTAAATTATCAAAGAATTCATGCGTTGGACAGTCTTCTAAAATCTTACCTTCATCCATAAAAATTAGACGGTTAGATACTCTTTTAGCAAAACCCATTTCATGTGTCACACACATCATGGTCATACCTTCATGTGCAAGTTGCACCATTACTTCAAGTACTTCACCTACCATTTCTGGGTCAAGTGCAGAAGTTGGTTCATCAAACAACATACAGATTGGGTCCATGGACAAGCCCCGAGCAATCGCTACACGTTGTTGCTGGCCCCCAGACAATTGACCTGGAAACTTATCTTTATGTGCAAGTAAACCTACACGCTCTAAATATTTCAAACCTTTTTCACGAGCATCGGCAACTGAACGCTTTAACACTTTAACTTGAGCAATGGTTAAATTTTCCAAAACAGTCATGTGTGGAAAAAGTTCAAAGTGTTGAAAGACCATTCCTACGCGTGAACGGAATTTAGCAAGATCCGTTTTTGGATCTTTCAGAGAAACTCCATCAACAATAATATCGCCTTGTTGAAATGGTTCTAACGCATTTACTGTTTTAATGAGTGTTGATTTTCCGGAACCAGACGGTCCGCAAACAACAACGACATCACCTTTTTCAATACTCGTCGTGCAATCTGTTAAAACCTGAAAATCACCATACCATTTAGAGATATGTTGGATGTCTATCATTGGCATTTAAAATCTCCAATTAGCGAATGATGGCAATTTTTTGCTGTAAGCGTTTGACTAATTGCGACAGCACAAACGAACTACAGAAGTAAACTACAGCGACGATTAAATAGAATGTTGCTTTCGTTTCAGGACCATATGTATTGGCCAATGTATCTGCACGACCTAAAAAGTCTGGTGCACTAATCACATAAACTAATGAGATATCCTGAAATAAAATAATTGTTTGAGTTAACAATACTGGGAGCATGTTACGAAAGGCTTGAGGTAAAACTACATAGCGCATTGATTGACCATAGGTAAAACCTAGCGCATAGCCTGCATTGACCTGACCTCTTGAAATAGACTGAATTCCGGAACGTACAATTTCCGAGAAAAATGCAGCTTCAAAAATAGCAAAAGTCACAACACTTGAAAACAATGGTCCCCAATACGTATCAGATTGAAACTCAAATATTTTTGGCAACAAAAAGTAGAAAATAAAGATCACCTGAATCAGTGGAATACCACGAAACAGATCGACATAAAATTTTGCGAAATTACTTGCGATGGCATTGCTTGATAAACGCATCATTGCCAATGGGGTTCCGATTAGGATACCGCCCATCATGGCCAATACAGTCACGGTCAGGGTAAAAATGAAACCTTCTTTGAGTGCCGCGATCACATCAGGGTTATGTAATAAAGAAAAATCCATAATTACTTCCCTCCTGAACCTAAGCCAGGCACAGCCATTCGTTTCTCAATCCATGCCATGATAAATTTAATACTATAAGTAATAATTAAATAAACAGGCGTAGATAGAATAAGAATAATGATGTCCTGAGAAGTTTCTTCCCGCATGGTTTTTGTATAAGCGAAGAAGTTCAAAACACTCAAAGCATATAAAACAGCCGAGTTCTTGAAAACGTTCATTGCTTCAGAAGTAATCGTTGGCCACACTGTACGATATGCAACAGGTAAAATAACATAACGATAGCTTTGTGCAGTGGTAAAACCCATTGCAGAAGCTGCGAACTTTTGTCCACGAGAAACAGTATTAATACCGGCACGTATGTGTTCAGATACACGCGCAGCAGTGTAAAGACCTAATGCAAAAACACCAATAACTGCAGGTTGCTGATTTAAAATATTTTTCCACCATCCACCTGCAACCACGTCCCCACTGCCTGCACTTAAGCTGTCTGGTAAGAATTCCGGAAAAACAAATGCCCAGAAGAATAGCTGTACAATAAGTGGAATATTACGGAAGATTTCAACGTAACAATTGCCAATAAATGCGAGAGGTTTGTTAGGTAATGTACGAATTACCCCTAGGAGAGAACCTAATAAAAATGCGATAAGAAAGGCTATAACAGCTGTCCAAACCATAGTAAAGACGCCTGAACCTAACATTTGTAACCATGTGGGCGCTTCAGCATGAGCATTGTAGCTTGTACTACCAATTACTCTACAGACTGATTCTGCCCATGCGGCTTTATCGACACCATATTCATTAGACTCCGCACAGAATATAGTCCAGTTTAGCGAGCCGACTGACATGTTTGCCCCTTAAATGAATATCTTTAGGAAAATAGACCGCTTAAGCAAGTGAGTCTCACTTGCTTAAGTAAATTTAGGACAAAAAGATCTTGTTAGATCCCTGCATCTGTTGGGTGAGCTTTTAGTTTTTTATAAGATGAACTTTGTGGCATGTTCAAATTTGTATTTTTTGGTGGAATTGGCGATAAGAACCACTTCTTATATAAAGCGTCCATTTGACCAGTTTTCCATAGATTATTTACAGTACGGTCAGCAATCGCTTTGAATTTTGTATCACCTTTAGCCAGCATAATGCCATAAGGCTCTGATGAAAGTACTGGACCAACAATTGCGAAAGCTTTAGGTGTAGAAGATTTAGCAACTAAGCCAGCTAAAATATTATCATCCATAACAAATGCAGCAGCACGGCCTGACGCCATCATTGCAAACGAGTCAGAATGATCTTTACCATAGATATTTTGGATATTAAGCGCTTGGCCTTTTTCATTCATCTTGATGTATTTATCAGATGTTGTGCCTTGAGTTGTTACAACTGCCTTGCCATTTAAATCTGCCAAACTCTTAATGCCTGAGTTCGCTTTAACTGCCATACGTACTTCTGTCGCATAGTAGTTTGTTGAGAAGCCCACTTGTTCTTGGCGTTGCTTAGAGTTTGTGGTCGTACCACATTCCATATCAATATTACCTGCTAAAAGTTCAGGAATACGTGTTGATGAAGTTACTGCCTTGTATTCAACTTTTAGCCCAGGCATTTTCAATTCTTTTTTAATGTCATTTGCAAACTGGTTACAGATATCGACTGCATAACCTACTGGTTTACCTGCAACAACATATGAAATTGGGTCAGAAGATTCTCGGTGGCCAATAACGATTTTTCCGGTACTTTTAATTTTAGCTAATGTATCTGCTGCCTGAATTTGAGAAGTAGCGCCAACCGTACAAAGCATAAATGTTGAAACAATGAGAGAGGTTGCAGAACGTTTCATAAGAACTCCTTGATGATCATTCTCTCTATTTATCTATAGAATCATTCATATAGAGTAATAGAGTGATTTATTATTAAATTGCAATTATCGCGCCAACTTTTCCAAGTAGGACACATCCATTTGCTTCACTTATTTTATTCAGTCTGTTTTGCAGAGTTAATACCTTTAAAACTGCTAACATGTTTCTACTTTAATCTATGTTTTAATCTTCTGTCTATTATTAAGCTCATCTATTTACACTTTAATGTGGCAATTATTGATTACAATGTAAACATATGCACAATAAAGTGGCTTAACTTCAGCTAAAAACTGTTTTAAAAAAAATTGTATTTTGTGAAAAAACATAAAAATTAAAATTATTAAGTATTTAGACTAAAGTTGAATAATGAGCTAAATGAAGAAATTCCCACAGCAAAATAATATATATAAATGTTTTAATAAAAAGCATTTAGAAAATTGATAGTAATATTTAAGTTAATAACTGACCTTAGAAATATTACAAAAAAGCCCTGATAAAATCAGGGCTTTTTATAAAGTTTAAATTCCTCGCCAATCTACGCGTGCGTTTCTTTCGGTTTGATATATTCTTAAAACATATTGGCCTAGAGGTAAATCAAGCAAATATTTTTGATAGTTGCTCCATTCCTTAGAAACTTCTTCTGCTTCTTCACGCTCCCATGGCGTACCCTTCACCTCTAATAGTGGTGCAAGCATAGAACACACAGAAATATCAGCTAGACTTAAGCGATCGCCCACCATATAACGTGCCTGATTTTCTATTAAGCAGTTATTGAGTTCATTTATGAGTTCATCCATCTGCTCTTTGGACTGACCCACCAACTCCTCTTCAAGTTTATAGTTCTTCTTTACAAGGGTTTTGAGAAAAGGCTTCGATATTTTCTCAAACTGGCGTAAATAGCCTTGTTCACCCATCATAATTTCTAAAGCATGGTCTCCTTGCGCCAATGTATGAGCTAGAGCCCAACGGCGTACATGTATACCAAGCTCATCAGCTAAACTATCAATTTTAAGAGTTTGTTGTCTAAGTTGCTCATCACGACGCAAAAGCGCGTGTTCTGGGTAGGTATCATCCAGATAAAGTGCAATCTTGGTTGATTCAGCAATCCATTGATGGTCATCTTTCAAAATTGGCAATAAATTTTGGCCTGTTTTGAGTTGTGCAAAAGCACGATGAAATCCTGGAATTAAGTTATGAGCCACATAATCAAGTTCTTTATGGTCTAACAACCAGCGAGCTTTCTCACAATAATGGGACAAAGGAAACTGATACAAAACCCGCATAAAATCTCCACGTTTATTTTTATTTGACTATTTGTACAAAAATGGTCGATGGTAAGTAGATACTTTAGAAGCTATTTTTATTTAAAACAATGGATATTGTGCTCATTTTTTGCTGACAGTTAGGTCTATATTTTTTATATCTTTTTTTACCGTACTTATAGCTCTTTTTCATATTAAAACTAATTTTATTATCAGCTTTACGCATAAAAACTATAATTTATTGATTTATAAATACTTTTAATATCTATATTTCTCCATTAAAAATCAAAAAAAATGCTTTGCACTTTATTTCATAAGCTGAGCATAAGTCCTCGTTTAGTGGAAAAATATTTCTTTTGTAAGGTAATGACAGCAATACAAGGTGTCATTATGTCTAATTCTCTATCTAAAACGACGGCATACGTCCAAATCATTCAAAATGATCAACAAGCCATTAATGCTGCTTATCAAGTGGCTGATTATGCTTTAGAGGGTCGTAATACACGTGATCAACAACGCTTATTACCGCATGAGCAAATTGAAAGCTTTAGCCAAAAAGGCTTAGGCGGAATTCGAATTGCGAAAAAATATGGCGGAGCTTTTGTTTCCAATAAAACACTAGCTCAAGTTTTCCGTATTTTAAGTAAAGGTGATGCGAACGTTGGTCAGATTCCACAAAATCAGATTAGCCTTTTAAACCTGATCGAAATTATGGGCACAGAACAACAAAAACAATTTATCTTTTCAGAAATATTAGCTGGTAAACGTCTTGCCAACGGTGGTCCCGAACGAAATACCCATGACTCAAAAACTTTAGAAACCACACTTCAAATTGAAAATGGCAAATATATTTTAAACGGTGAAAAGTTTTATTCGACAGGTACAAGTTTTGCACATTGGCTTGCAATTAAAGCCATTCATCCTGAGGGCCATGTCGTTTTAGTCATTGTTAACCGAGATGCTCAAGGCATTGAAGTCATTAATGACTGGAATGGCTTTGGTCAGCGTACTACAGCGAGTGGTACAGTTAAATTAAATAACGTTGAAGTTAATCCAGATCTCATTTTTGATGAACGCTTATTAACTAAAGCCCCTACTTATCGGGGTGCTTATTCTCAGTTATTACAAGTTGCAATTGATGTAGGTATAGCGGAAGCCGCTTTTGACGATACTTTATCGACTATTCATAAAGCACGTCCAATTATTGATGCAAATGTTGAAAAAGCCAGCTTTGAACATTACACCCTACAAGAAGTGGGTAAGTTAAATATTTTGCTCGACGCGGCCATTTTATTACTCGATGAAGCTGCTGAATATTTAGATGAACTTGACCAACTTCAAACTGTGACTGATGAACAAGTTGCAAAAGCTTCAATTTTGGTTGCTGAAGCGAAAGTCTATGCCAATGATACTGCTCTACAAATTTCTGAAAAATTGCTGGAACTGGGCGGTAGCCGTTCAAGTTTAAGCCAACACAATTTAGATCAACATTGGCGAAATGCCCGTGTACATACTTTACACGACCCTGTTCGCTGGAAATTACATGCTATTGGCAATTATTACCTTAATGGTCATTTCCCTGCCCGCCATGCCTGGATTTAAGGAGAAATTATCATGACTTCATATCAATCGGTTCAAACAAAACAAACATCGGCATCTGGCCAAGCACACATTATTCAAAATGATGCTGAAGCTTTAGAAGTTGCAAAACAGTTTGCTGAGCAATTTAAAAAAACCGCAGTTGAACGAGACTCTAAACGAATTTTACCGTATACCGAAATCGATGCTTTAAGCCAATCAGGGCTTTGGGCAATTACAGTGCCAAAGCAATATGGCGGTGCCGAAGTTTCAAGTCATACTGTTGCTAAAGTGATTGCACTTTTAAGCGGTGCAGATGGTTCAATCGGACAAATTCCACAAAACCATTTTTACGCTTTAGAAGTATTGCGCAATACAGGCACAGAAGCTCAAAAACAACGTTTATATGGCGAAGTGTTAAATGGCACTCGCTTTGGTAATGCGCTTGCTGAGTTTAAAACCAAAACTTCAACTCATAAACAAACCAATATCCGTCCTCACGAAAATGGGTATTTGATTCAGGGTGAAAAGTTTTACTGCACAGGAAGTTTATTTGCTCACCGTATTCCAACCTTAGTTTTAGATGATGCAGGTCGAGAGTATCTGGCATTTGTAAAAAGTGGTTCACAAGGTCTAAAGCTTGTAGATGACTGGTCTGGCTTTGGACAGAAAACCACAGGCAGTGGCACAGTTAAATTTGATCAGGTTTTTGTAGATGCGGATGATGTTATTCCTTTTGATACTGCATTTTTACAACCAACCTTAGTGGGCCCTTTTGCCCAAATTATGCATGCATCAATTGAGGTAGGCATTGCACGTGGAGCCTTTGAAGAAAGCTTGCAAAGAGTGCATCAAGCCCGCCCATGGATTGACTCAAATGTAGAAACGGCCAACCAAGATCCTTTAACGATTTATGAATTAGGACGCATTGCCGTAGATGTACGAGCAAGTGAAGTGTTATTAAAACAGGCAGCGCAATCAATTGATGCCGCAAAAATTGAAACCACACCTGAAAGCATTGCAAAAGCATCCATCGATGTGGCCAAAGTACGTGCTCATAGTAGCGATACAGCTCTCAAAGCATCATCGAAACTGATTGAACTTGCTGGTAGTCGTGGAAGTCAGTCACAAGATGGTTTAGACCGTTTCTGGCGCAATGCACGCGTACATACGTTACATGACGCTGCACGCTGGAAATATTACTTTATTGGGAACTATGTTCTTAACGGTGTTCTACCACCTCGTCGGGGGACATTGTAATGACAGATTTTAAAGCGAAAGAAATTTTACTTAATGCCTTTGATATGAACTGTGTCGGGCATATCAATCATGGCTTATGGACACATCCACGTGATGAATCACACCGATTTAATGAACTAAGCTATTGGACAGAACAAGCTAAAACCTTAGAAAGTGGTTTATTTGATGGCTTGTTTATTGCCGATATTACAGGTGTGTATGACGTCTATCAAAACGGTATAGATCTCACTTTAAAAGAGTCTATTCAACTTCCAAGCCATGACCCATCTACACTCATTTCAGCTATGGCAGCAGTCACTCAAAATTTAAGTTTTGGGGTTACTGTGAACTTAAGCTATGAGCATCCGTATCAATTTGCCCGCCGCTTTGCGAGTCTTGACCATTTAACTCAAGGTCGTATTGGCTGGAATATCGTGACAGGTTATCTAGATAGTGCAGAACGTCTAATTGGCCAAAAAGGTTTAAAAGACCACGATGCTCGCTATGAACAAGCCGAAGAGTTTTTAGAACTTTGCTACAAATATTGGGAAGGTTCTTGGGAAAACGACGCAGTTAAAAAAGATAAAGCACGGCGCGTTTTTACAGACCCATCCAAAGTGCACACTATTCACCACCATGGAAAGTATTACCAGAGTGAAGGTGTGTTTCAGGTGTCTCCTTCTATGCAACGTACTCCCACTCTATTTCAAGCAGGCGCTTCACCCAAAGGTATGCAGTTTGCTACTCGTCATGCTGAATGTGTATTTATTGGCGGCGACAAACCCGAAAAAATTCGCGAACAGGTGAAAAAGATTCGTGCTCTTGCCGAACAGCAAGGCCGTTCAGCGGATGACATTAAAGTCTTTGTTGGCATAACCGTTGTTGTTGCCGAAACACATGATCTGGCTGTACAGAAACTTAATGAATATCGTCAGTATGCAAACCCTGAAGCTGGCTTAGCGCATTATGCGAGTTCAACTGGTATTGACTTAAGTAAATTTACCGACGATGAAGCGATTCCTTACCAGAAAAGTAACAGTATTGTTTCGATTACAGAAAAATTTAAAGAGCAACAAATCACAAAAAATGATTTAAAAGCTCAGCATGTTTTAGGTGGTCGTTATCCCCTCATCGTGGGTAGTGGCGAAGAAGTTGCTGAATACTTAATTCATCTTTTAGATGAAACAGATATTGATGGCTTTAATTTGACACGTACCGTTGCACCTGAATCTCACCACGACTTTATTCGCTTGGTTATTCCTGAGCTACAACAACGTGGTCGTTATAAAACTGCATATAAAACGGGTTCTCTGCGGAACAAAATTTTTAATCGGGGTGATCAATTACCAGAACAGCACCCTGTTCAAGCGTTCCGATGTAGTCCCTATAACAACAGCAAAAACCTAACAACAATTGAAGAAATAACCGCTTAAATTTGGAGATAGACATGGCTCAAACAGCCTCTAAAAAATGGCTAGGCGTAGGCTTAGTCGTTGTAGTCCTTTTTGTTGCTTTATTCTTTTGGAATAAACACCGTCAAAGTGGCTCAAATGAACTTGTGATTGGCATTAGCCCACCATTTGCAAAAACCTTACAAGCTGCTGCCGATGAAGCAAAGCAACAAGGCTTAAATGTGAAACTGGTTGAGTTTTCTGACTGGAATACACCAAACATTACTTTAAATCATGGGGATATTGATGCGAACTTTTTCCAGCATCAGCCTTTCTTAGACAATGCGATTAAAGAAACTGGATTTAAATTAAAGGCATTTGCAGTAGGTGCAGCATCACATGTGGGCCTTTATTCAAAGAAATACAAAAGCCTTGATGAATTGCCACAAAACGCACGTGTAGTCATTCCAAATGATCCTGTGAACCAAGGTCGTGCCCTACTACTTTTACAGCAAGCTCAATTAATTACGCTTAAAGATTCAAACAATCATTTATCTGCACTCAAAGATGTTGTTTCAAATCCTAAAAACTTGCAATTCATTGAGGTTGAAGGACCGCAAACTGCTCGTGCAATTGATGATGTTGACTTGGCATTTGGATACCCACACTACTTACGCTTAGCAAAAACAGCTGATCCTGATAGTGCTCTTTTACTTGATGACAATACCAATAAACGTTATGCAATTTTGTTTGTAGTACGTGACGACTATCAGGACAAGGGCGACAAATTAAAGAAATTTGTTGATATCTATCAAAACTCGCCAAAAGTTAAAGCTGTGTTAGATGCTGAGATTGGGCCAAAACTTTGGTTCCCTGGGTGGAAATAAGGAGAATGACAATGGTGAGTTTTGGATCACAAGTTGATTTTTCTCTACCTCATATCAAAATTCGTGGTTTAAATAAGTTTTACCAATCGCAGGGTCAAAAACTGCATGCTTTAAAAGAGATTAACCTTGATATTCCTCAAGGTAAGATTTTAGGCATTATTGGTAAAAGTGGTGCCGGAAAATCTTCCTTACTCCGCACGTTAAATGGCTTAGAACAAGTGAATACAGGCAGTATTCATATTCATCAACAAAACATTGCTGAATTGAGTCATGCCGAGCTTATTCAAACTCGCCAACGAATTGGAATGATTTTTCAACATTTCAATTTGATGTCTGCAAAAACGGTCTGGGAAAATGTGGCATTGCCCTTAAAAGTTTCCAATTACAACAAAGCAGATATCGATCAACGTGTAAATGAAGTTCTAGCACTCGTAGGCCTAGCAGATAAGTCTGGTTACTACCCGTCACAACTTTCAGGCGGACAAAAGCAACGTGTCGGTATTGCACGTGCACTTGTTCACCACCCAGAAATTTTACTTTGTGATGAAGCAACCTCAGCACTTGACCCAGAAAGTACCGCTACTATTTTGGCTTTACTTAAAAAGATTAATCAGGAACTTGGTCTAACGATTGTACTCATCACACACGAAATGCAGGTCATTCGAGAAATATGCGATCAAGTCGTGGTGATTGACCAAGGTGAAATTGTAGAGGCTGGGCAAGTCTGGTCTGTATTTTCACGACCAGAACAACAAATTACTCAAGAATTGTTAAACCTTGAGCAGATCACTCTGCCTTTTAAAATCAATCCTCTACCCGATGAAGATTCGACTCATATTATTGTAAAACTGAAATATGAGGCTGAAGCACATCAAGTACCCGATATTCAAGAACTACTTGCTAGATTTAAAGCACCCGTCAATTTATATCAAAGTCAGGTCGATACCATTCAAGGGCACATTATTGGTTCTCTTTTAGTCGGTATTCCCAACGTAGAAATTGATCTTTCATCTATACGACAAGACGCATCAACTGCAATTGCACAATTTGAGGTACTTGGCTATGCACGACCAGCTCATTGATTTATTAATTACTGGAACTGTAGATACCTTACTCATGGTAGGTGCATCTGCATTTATTGCTTTTTTAATTGGCTTACCGATTGCTGTTGTTTTAGTCAGCACTTCTGAGCACGGCATTCACCCATCGCAAAAGATTAATCAAGCTTTGGGTTGGGTAATCAACATTACTCGCTCTGTACCCTTTCTAATTTTAATGGTTGCACTTATTCCGCTTACTCGCTGGATTGTGGGTACAAGTTATGGCGTTTGGGCAGCCGTTGTTCCATTGACGATTGCGGCAATTCCCTTCTTTGCTCGTATTGCAGAAGTCAGCTTACGTGAAGTCGACCAAGGCTTAATTGAAGCTGCACAGGCCATGGGTTGTAACCGTAAACAAATTATTTGGCATGTGCTTTTACCAGAGGCTTTGCCGGGTATTGTGGCAGGCTTTACCGTGACTATTGTGACTATGATTAACTCCTCTGCGATTGCTGGTGCTATTGGTGCAGGTGGTCTAGGAGACATCGCATATAGATATGGTTATCAACGTTTTGATATGCAAATTATGTTGGCTGTAATTTTTGTGCTCATTGTTTTAGTCATGTTAGTACAAGCGACTGGCGATGCATTAGCCCAGCAACTTGATAAACGTAAAGTTTAAACGCAATACAACCCCGCTCTAGCCATGACTTTGTCATGGCTTTCATGTAAAATCAGCGACAATTTTTAATTTACACATTTGTGAGTGGTTTTCATGGGTTTTAATTGCGGTATTGTTGGTCTGCCAAACGTAGGGAAATCTACCCTTTTCAATGCATTAACGAAAGCAGCGATTGCAGCGGAAAACTTCCCTTTCTGTACCATTGAACCAAACACAGGTATTGTTCCTGTACCAGATCCACGTTTAGACAAACTTGCAGCAATTGTTAAGCCGCAACGTATTTTGCCAACTACAATGGAGTTTGTGGACATTGCAGGTCTTGTTGCTGGCGCATCAAAAGGTGAAGGCTTAGGTAACCAATTCCTTGCTAACATCCGTGAAACTGATGCAATTGCACACGTTGTACGTTGTTTCGAAGACGAAAACGTAATTCACGTAAATGGTAAAATTGATCCATTAGACGACATCGCAACGATTAATACTGAACTTGCGCTTGCCGATCTTGAAACTGTTGCTAAAGCAATTTTACGCTTAACTAAAGTTGCTAAAGGCGGTGACAAAGAAGCTGTAGCAACTAAAGCAGTTTTAGAAAAAATCCAACCTTTACTTGACGAAGGTAAACCAGCTCGCGCGGCTGATTTGTCTGATGACGAACGTAAATTAGTTCGTGGTTTTGGTTTAATGACTTTAAAACCAACCATGTATATTGCAAACGTTGCAGAAGATGGTTTTGAAAACAACCCACACTTAGAAGCAGTTAAAAAACTAGCGGCTGAAGAAAACGCTATCGTTGTTCCTCTTTGCAACCAGATCGAAGCTGAAATTTCATTATTAGAAGATGAAGATCGTGCTGAGTTCTTAGAAGCAATGGGCATGGAAGAACCAGGTTTAAATGTGGTTATTCGTGCAGGTTATGCGCTTTTAGGTTTACAAACTTATTTCACTGCTGGTGTACAAGAAGTTCGTGCATGGACAGTAAAAGTTGGCGCAACCGCTCCTCAAGCAGCTGGTGTGATTCATACTGACTTCGAAAAAGGCTTTATCCGTGCTGAAGTTGTTGCATATGACGACTTCGTACAATACAACGGTGAAAACGGCGCTAAAGAAGCTGGTAAATGGCGTTTAGAAGGTAAAACTTACGTTGTTCAAGATGGTGATGTAATGCACTTCCGTTTTAACGTTTAAGTTAAAGCTAAAAAAAGCCCCAACATATTGGGGCTTTTTTTATATTTATAAGGAATGATTCAGATCCATCATTTCTCGTTTACTACGTGCTTCTTTCAAAATTCGCTCATGTAATGGCTTTCTAAAACCCAGCATAAATATAAATTCTGCCAATACAAATAACGGCCCAATCGCAAGTCCTATTACATCATCCACAAAAGCTGGTTTTTTCTTTTCGAAATAATGCCCAACAAACTGAAAGACCCACCCCACCACAAAGAAGCCAATACTTGCTGCTAACCATTCTCCCCAAGATAATTGAGCAATTTGGCTCGCCAGTGGATAGACAGCGACTAAAAGAATCAGCATGAGTAAACCAAATACTTTATCTAAAATAAAATAATAAATCGTACTAGCCGCAATCAACACTATAGCTAAAGTCAGTTTAAAATCGCCAATATCGACTCCAGCTCTTGCTGTTAAACATAAAATTGAAAACACGATGAGTGGAATACCAATAAAATGCGTCAAAATATTTTTATGATTTAAGTGGTAAGCCGCATATTTGCTAAGCTGTTGCTCCAGATTCGACATGAGTTGTTCCCTATTCATCTACATATAGTCATACTGTACAAATAAGGAAAACTTAAAGTTGTCAGCTATTTGACAAAGTAATGATTTTTTTCATGGATGGCCCCAATATTGGACCTTATTTATATTAACCGACTAAAAGAAAATACATGGTTTAGTGTGCTTCCAGAGGCATTCCAAAACTTTATTTTAGAACATGGTAAGCAAAGAACTTTTGAAAAAAATAGTTATGTTTTCCGTGCCCAAGATGTGTTTGATGGCATTTATACCGTGCTTGAAGGCTCAATTAGCTTAGGTTATGTCGACGTAAATGGTAATGAAGCACTTTCTGCAATTGCTGAACCAATTATGTGGTTTGGTGAAATATCCCTCATTGACCATGAACCGCGCTCGCACGATGCGATTGCTTTGAAAAAAAGTACGGTTCTGCATATTCCTGCCAAGCCCTTAAATGAGCTACTCAAAGAAAATCCCTATTACTGGTACTATTTTGCTCGTTTAACTAGCCAAAAACTCAGATATGTTTTCTTAGAACAGATTGCGATACAAACACGCAGTATTTCTCAAAGGCTTGCTCAGCGTCTTCTATTTATTTTAGAGGGTTATGGTAATCATATTCTTATTCAAGATCATCACATCCATATTTCTCAAGAACAATTGGCAAATATGCTGACCACATCCAGACAGACGATCAACCATGAGTTGAGCCTGCTCGAAAAACAGAAAATCATTAAAATTGCTTTTAGAAAAATTGAGATTCTAGATATTGAGAAATTAAAAGTAGTTGCTCAAGCCCATTCCTAATCTTTGCACAACCAGCTATATGACAAAAACTTAAAACCAAATTAAAAAAATAGATAACGCTGCAAAACAACACATTGTTCAAACTCTATTTCACAAAATAAATGTTTTAAAGCAGATATTTTCATTTTACACTCAAGCTGAGCAATAATACTCAACAAGGCGCTGATTAACATGAAAAAATTATCAACAATTCTTACAGCTGGCGTATTGGCTATGTTAAGTGTTTCGGCATTTGCATGTCCAAAAGGAACTCAATTACAAGGTGGTACAGGGCCAAATCATAAGGGCGGAAAATGTGTTGCTGCACACGGCAAAGCAACTGCTAAAAAAGAAGCAGTAAAAGCAAAACAAGATGTTAAAAAAGATATGACTGAACAAAAGCATGAAGCAATGATGAAATCTATGCATGCTCAACATGAATCACAGCAAATGACTCATCAAATGAAACAAGATGCAGTGAAAACAGCAAACACAGCTAAAGCTGCGGCGAAGCCGTAATTAATATTCACTCATTATCGTTTTAAAAGCAAAAAAGCGAGATTGATCCTCTCGCTTTTTTATATTTATAATTTTTTATTTTGGCGAAGTATTTCCAAGATTTGGCGTATCGATCGCATCCTTACATTGGGCTTTATCTCGCTCATAATCTGCTTGTTTCTTAGCAACTGAATCATTATTTTCAAGCGTTTCGCGTGCCCACACATCTAGACTCGTTAAAGCTTTACGACAAAGTGCATATTTCCCTTCTGTCACGGAATCAGTCATTTTCACATTAATACGCCAGTCTGTACTCAATTGACGTAAAGGTTTGCGAACTTTGTCATCGATTTGACTCAGCTGTTTTTCATAAACCAAATGCTCAACAGTATTAATCAATGTCCATGCTTTTTGAGCATAAACAGTTGCATCATTGGTTAGTTTAGGTGCTGGCTTAATTTCTACTTTTTTTTCTGGCTCATGATTACCATTGTCACAGCCCTGCAATGTAAAAATACCTGCACTCAACATGGCGATATAAACTAAACGAATCTTTGCGTTGAACATAGCAAACTGCCGATTAAACATTTCGGCACTATGCTATTAAATTCGGCTACAATACTCAATCTTTCAAGTATTTTTATCATTTGGTTTATTGCCAAGGTGTATTGTGTCCGAACAACAATTGATGCCTGCCCAAACAGCAACTTTTTGGCAAGGCGCCAAAGATAGCCAAGCTATCGTACTCACCTATTTACCCGTTTCTTTTGCCTTTGGTGTTTCTGCATCTCAGTTTGGTTTTGCACCATGGGAAGCATTTTTTCTATCTTGTTCAATGTATGCTGGAGCCAGCCAGTTCTTAGTTGTCGCACTTCTAGCCAGTGGTTCATCTATCTGGTTAACTGCATTAACAGTTATTGCACTTGATATTCGCCATGTACTTTATGGACCAGCTTTATACAACTTGATTCCAAACAAATTAAATCTTAAAAAAACTGCGGTATGGGCTTGGGGCTTAACCGATGAAGTTTTTGCCAGTGGAATGATTCAACTTTCACAGCGCAGACAACAATGGTCCGAGTCTTGGATGTTAGGCTTGAGTCTATTTAGTTGGATGGCTTGGGCAACTGGTTCATTGTTAGGGGGATTATTTGCAGATCAAGTGTCTCATCTTCCAAAGTTTTTACAAGCAGCCTTAGACTTCTTATTGCCTGCTTTATTCTTAAGTTTTTTATTAGCAGCATTTGAGCGAAAGCATAGCCTTGTAGTTGCTGTATCTTTGGTTGTTTCAGCGTTGTCCTGCTATTGGATTAACCTATCGGCGGCTATTTTTATTGGTATTCTTTCAGGCATTTTAGCCGGCTTGTTTAAACATTATGTGCTGAAACAACAAGAAGAGGTCGAAGTTTAAAATGAATCTAGAAATTATTCTGGTTGGCATCATTGTTGGTATTGCTAATTTCGCCTCACGTTTTGGACCATTCTTTGTTATACAAAAGCTACAAGGTACACAGCAAAGACGCGGTTCAGTCTGGCTAAAAATTGCTTTGGGTTGTATTGGTATATCTGCAATTAGCGCCATGCTTGTTGTGGCCACCCTTCCACCACTTCTTGAAAATCCAGATAAAAGCTTAGCCATGCTTATTGGCTTTCTGGTTTTAGCAGGTCTTTATTTTAAATTTAAGAAAATTGTTCCGGCAACGTTAACTGCCGCAATTGTTTATGGCGTAATCTATACTTATTTACCTTTATAAATAGATAAACTGATCTTCCTTATATAAAATAAAACCTAGCCAGAAGCCTTTAAGATTGAAACTTCTGGCGTAAAAATCTAATTTTTGAATTGATTAAAAAGATAATCTTACCTACTTAATAGAGATAAAAATGTCACAAGTTAAAATTTACGCAAATGAACAAACGATTATGCAATATAGAGAATTGCTTTCTCATGCAATCCATCAAGCGCTCATTGAAGAATTGAAATATCCTATCGAGAAAAGATTTCAACGTTTTATCAGTCTTAAGCCTGGAAATTTTATCTATCCTTCTGACCGCAGCCAACACTACATTATTATCGAACTCTCAATGTTTGCAGGACGTAGCGCGGCTACTAAGAAACAACTCATTCAAACTTTATTTCGCAATATTGAACAACAATGCAAAATAGCTCCGCAAGATATTGAAATTACGATTTTTGAAACCCCTAAAGAAAATTGGGGTATTCGCGGCAAAAATGCAGATGAGTTACTTTTAAACTATCAAGTTAATATCTAAAAAGTCACATCTTAATTGTCCGACAAAATTAATTTTTTTATGTGTGATAAAGCTTAACTCCCTCATAAGTTCTGCTATGCTTAAAAAAATAATTTTGTCAGGATGATTCGCATGAGCGTGACACTCGGTACCCCACTTCAATCTTCTGCATTTAAAGTTTTATTGTTAGGTTCAGGAGAGCTTGGCAAAGAAGTTGTAATTTCTTTACAACGTCTTGGTGTAGAAGTACATGCAGCCGACCGTTATGATCATGCACCAGCCATGCAAGTTGCACATTTTTCTTATGTGTTAAATATGGCTAATCCAACTGAGTTAAAACAACTCATCGAGAAAATTAAACCGAATTTAATTGTGCCAGAAATTGAAGCCATCGCTACAGAAGTTTTGCTTGAAATTGAAGCGAGCCAAACTGCCACGGTTATTCCTTCTGCTAAAGCTGTAAACCTGACCATGAACCGTGAAGGCATTCGTCGTCTTGCAGCTGAAGAACTTGGTTTACCTACCTCTGCTTACCGCTTTGCTGACTCACTAGAAAGCTTCCGTGCTGCTTGTGACGATATTGGTTATCCAAACTTTGTAAAACCAGTCATGTCATCTTCAGGTAAAGGTCAGTCTCGTGTAAAAAGTTTCGATGAAGTCGATGCTGCTTGGGAATATGCGATGCAAGGTGGTCGTGTTAACCAAGGTACGGTCATCATTGAATCTCAAATTGATTTTGATTTTGAAATTACATTACTTACCGTTCGTGCTAAAAATCCTGAAACTGGCGAAATCGAAACTCACTACTGTGATCCAATTGGTCACCGCCAAGATGCCGGTGATTATGTAGAAAGCTGGCAGCCTCAACCAATGACTGCGGCTGCACTTGAAGAAGCAAAACGTATTGCAAATAAAGTGACAACAGCACTGGGTGGTTGTGGTATTTTTGGTGTAGAGCTATTTATTAAAGGCGACAAGGTCTGGTTTAGTGAAGTTTCTCCTCGTCCACATGATACTGGCCTAGTGACTTTAGCATCACAATTTCAAAGCGAATTTGAACTGCACGCTCGTGCAATTTTAGGATTGCCAGTAAATACAGCTCGTCATAGTGTTGCTGCTAGTGCAGTTATTTATGCTGGTGTAGATGCCAACAATTTAAGCTACAGCGGCTTAAATACGGCATTAGCCAACCCAAATACCGACTTACGCTTGTTTGGTAAACCAGAAGGTTTCAAACGACGTCGTATGGGTGTAGCAACTGCTCGTGCAGAAAATACTGATCTTGCTCGTACTTTAGCGAAAGAAACCGCTGATCAAGTAAGCGTAAAAACCAACTCTTAATATTTACTTTTTGGTAGACCCATTTTCATGATCAATACATCGCCATTGCTGAACTACGTTACAAGCCATCATGATATTAAAGCCATTAATCAATGGCGAACGGATGTAGAAAAGCAATTGCAGGATTCATATGAAAATGGGCAATCTATCCGGGAAGTCATTAAAGCACGCTCAGACCTCGTTGATGAAGCACTGATCTTTTTATGGAAACATGCTGAACTTGATCAGACAGGGCTAGGTCTTTTTGCTGTAGGTGGTTATGGGCGCCGTGAAATGTTGCCCTATTCCGACGTTGATATCATGATTTTATCGGAACATGAAATTAACGAAGAAAATGAAAAACGCATTTCCACATTCATTTCCTCTTTATGGGATGTTGGTAATTTCAAACCCGGTATTAGCGTTCGCACCATTCAAAGTTGTGTTGAACAAGCTGCTACCGATTTAACTGTTGCAACTACACTCATCGAAGCTCGTTTAATTACCGGTAATAGTCAACTTGCAAAATGGCCACGTCGTATTGTTTCGCAAACGTGGACAGACAAAACCTTTTTTGATGCAAAAATGGCTGAACAAGCTAAGCGTTACCACCAACACAACAATACTGAAAGCAATTTAGAACCTGACATTAAAAATGCGCCTGGCGGCATTCGTGATATTAACCAGATTGGTTGGATTGCTAAACGTCATTTCCGCGTAAACCGCATTTATGACTTAGTTCATTTAGGCTTTATTTCAGAATTTGAATTAAACGTTTTAGAAGAAGCTGAAAGTTTTCTTTGGGAAATTCGTCACCATTTACATCGCTTAGCGAAGCGTGATGAAAACCGTCTTCTGTTCGATCATCAAAGAGAAATTGCGGCTCAATTTGGTTACGCTCGTCAAGAAGGTCAGCCTGTAAACTACGGTGTCGAGCAGTTCATGAAACGCTACTACCGTACGGCTCAACAGGTTTCAACACTCAATGAAATGTTATTGGCCTACTTTAGCGAATCAGTTATTACTCCGCGCTTACCAAATTACGAACGTAAAATTGAAGTCGTTAATGACCACTTTAAGATTGTCGACAATAAACTTGCCGTACAGCACCACAAAATCTTCGCAGAACATCCAAGTGCTATTTTAGAACTATTCTATATTTTGGCTAATCGACCAGATATTGAAGGTATTCGCGCTCGTACTTTACGCTTACTTATTCTTGCTGCAAAACGTATTAACCAAAATTTTCGAGATAACCCTGAGCATCAAGCACTATTTATGTCGATTATTCGCTCACCTTATCGTCTATACGACACTTTGGTAGCGATGAAACGATATGGTGTTTTAGGAAACTATATTCCAGCCTTTGGTCAAATTATGGGTCTTATGCAATATGACCTATTCCATATCTATACAGTTGATGCTCACACATTATTATTACTGCGCAATTTAAACCGTTTTAAAGAACCTGAATTTGCCAAAGAATTCCCTGTTGTAAGCTCAGTTTTCCAACGTCTCGCTCGTCAAGATATTGTATTTATAGCTGCATTATTTCATGACATTGCCAAAGGTCGCGGTGGAGACCATAGTGAACTTGGTGCAGAAGACGCGATCGAGTTTGGACGTGCGCACGGTTTTACAGAGCGTGAATGTAAATTAATTGCATGGCTCATCCACAACCATTTGCTCATGTCGCTAACAGCTCAGAAAAAGGATATTTCCGATCCGGATGTTGTTAAAGATTTTGCCGAAAAACTTGGCGATATGGAACATCTTGATTATTTATATACCTTAACAGTTGCAGATATTAATGCGACAAATCCAAAACTGTGGAATACATGGCGTGCCTCGCTTATGCGTCAACTTTATACGCATGCCCGTGATGTCATTCGTACAGGTTTAAGTCGTCCTGTTGACTATCAAATGCTGATTGAAGACACCAAATTTGCAGCAAGCGAATTACTGGTAAATAACTTCTCATTGGCAGACGTTGAAAAAGTATGGCAAGAACTGGGCGATGAATACTTCATTAAAGAATCGGCAGATGAAATTGCATGGCACACTCAAGCAATTTTGAAACACGGCGATAATCCAGAGCCATTAGTACTATTACGTGCTCACCGTAAAGCTGCCCAAGATGCCGTGCAGATCTTTATATATACGCGCGACCAACCCAACCTTTTTGCAACGACTGTGGCAGTTTTAGACCGCATGAACTTAGACGTTCAGGATGCAAAAATTATCACAGCAAGTACCGCATTTAGTTTAGACACCTATGTGGTGCTGGATCGCTTTGGTACATTGCTAACCGACCCCGAACGCGAAGAAACGGTTAAAACTGCATTAGTGAAGGCGCTTAGTCAGCCAGATCAATATCCGGGACTTATGCAACGCCGTATTCCACGTCAACTACGTCACTTCGATATCGAAAATACAGTTGACGTAACATTGAATGAAGCGTTACAGCAAAACATGGTTGAAATTTCAACACTCGATCACCCTGGCCTACTTGCACGTGTAGGTGGCTTATTTATGATGCAAGGTTTAGACATCCATTCAGCTAGAATTGCAACTTTAGGTGAACGTGCAGAAGATATTTTCTTTGTCACAAAAAAAGATGGAAAACCGTTAAATAACGAAGAGGTTAAACTCTTCTCGGAAAAGCTTAAAGCTGCATTAGATGAAGCATCTAATCAAATTTGTCAGCACTGAAACTCAACTACTTGGTAACTGTTTAATGAACTCTAGCTTGTCGTTATTGCACCCATATCCATTTGAAAAGTTAAACCAACTTTTTAAGGATACTACCCCTGCTAACCTTCCCTTGATTCCTCTATCAATTGGTGAACCGAAGCACCCAGCACCAGAGTTTGTTAAACAGGCAATTATTGACAACTTCAATCATTTATCAACTTATCCAAACAGCAAAGGCTTACCTGAGCTTCGCCAAAGTATTGCAGACTGGTTAACTAAGCGCTTTAAACTTAATAGCATTAGTGCTGAAAACCACATTTTGCCAGTGTCTGGTACGCGTGAAGGGATTTTCTCATTTGTTCAGGCGCTCATTAACCGTGAAGATGCTCCGTATGTGGTAATGCCGAATCCGTTTTATCAAATTTACGAAGGCGCAGCTCTACTTGCGGGCGCACAACCTTATTTCATTAATTGCACCGAAGAAAATGATTACTTAGGCGATTTTGATGCTGTACCCGCAGAAGTCTGGGAAAAAACTGCTCTTCTTTTTGTATGTACGCCGGGCAACCCAACTGGTACTGTTCTTTCTAAAGAACAATTCAAAAAGTTAATCGCCTTATCTGATCAATATAATTTTGTTATTGCTTCTGACGAATGCTATTCAGAACTTTGGTTCGAGCAAGCACCTACAGGTTTATTAGAAGTTTGTGCAGAACTTGGTCGTGATGACTATAAAAACTGTGTCGTATTTCATTCACTGTCTAAACGTTCAAACTTGCCGGGTTTACGCTCAGGTTTTGTAGCGGGTGATGCAGAATTATTAAAACCATATTTGCAGTATCGTACTTATCATGGTGCAGCAATGCCTGTTCAACATCAACTTGCATCAATTGCGGCATGGAATGATGAAAACCATGTTGAAGAAAACCGTAAGCAATATCGAGCAAAGTTTGATTTATTCCAAAACGAACTAGGTCACTTATTACCTCTGCAAAAGCCAGATGCAGGTTTCTATTATTGGTTAAAAGTCGATAACGATGAAACTTTTGCCAAGATGCTAATGGAAAAAGCCCATATTAAAGTTTTACCAGGTCGTTATTTATCTCGTGACACAGATCAAGGTAACCCAGGGGAAAATCATGTACGTATGGCTTTAGTTGCCGATTTAGCGCAATGCGAAGAAGTAGTTAAGCGTTTGAAAGCAATTCTTTAAGCATAGATAAGTTGTATAGCCTTCATAATTATTTAGCATGAAGGCTATACAACGGGCATTAACTATAAGCAATGAGCAAGATTGCAAAACATATAAAAGCCAGACTAGAACAATAATATAAGCTTATCGCTGAACGTTTAATCTGTTCTAGAACTCGGTTTTGAAGCAGTAGCCGAACCAACAGTACGTTCCAACCAAGTACGACTCCAGTCATCCACGTACTCATCAGCAATTTTTGAACTAAACTAAATTGATGCTGAATAAGCAGCATTAAGCTACTATAAAACATAATATTTTTGGGATTAAGCAGACTAGATTGTATTCCCAACATTAAGCTCTTAACCTTATCCTGATGTTGGTACTCTTGATCAATCAAATCATTTTTTTCAGTAGCAAAAGTTAAGGTGCCAGTGCGAGCAGCCTTAAAACAAAGATAACTCAAATAAACCAAATACACAGACCCAAGCCATTTAAGTACTAAAAGAATCGTCGTACTCAAATTTCCAAGCAATATAAATCCGAACATACATGCCATCAAAATTAAGGCATTACCAAACGTAATTCCTGCAATGACGCCATATGTATAGCGCGAACCCTTTTGCAAAAGGCTAGTGAGAATAAGAAAAAAATCTGGTCCCGGAGATAACAGCGCTAAAAAATGAGTAAAGGCGATAACTAAAAAAACTTCCATAACGATTTCATCTTTAAAACTGTATGGAATAGCTTAAAAATAAAGAAAAATAATTTATTGTAAATTATTGCGCGGCTGCGAGTTGGAACTGACGAGGAGTGATTCCAGTATGCGCTTTGAAAGCTTTATGAAAATGGCTCTGATCACTGAAGCCTAAATTTACTGCCAACTCCACAAGCGAAATCCCTTGTTTTAATTGAGCTCTGGCTTGATTAATCTTTAAATTAATTTGAAATGCGTGAGGCGTTAAGCCAACATTAGCTTTAAAGAGACGAATAATTGCGTATCGACTAAGACCTACCTGCTGTGCAAGCTCTTCTAGAGAAATAAATCGTTCGGATGATTTGATAATATGAATTAAGTCCAAGAAGTCTTTATACAAATATTGAGTTTTCTGTATTTCTTCTAATATAAAATGAGGTAGTAACAACTGAGTAAGGCAATAGATAAGCGACTGTTCTTTTTCAAGAATCAATTTTTCAGGATCAAATAAAGTTTTATTCATACCAGAAAAAGCCTGATATAAAGACTCATCTTTAATAATGAGAGGTCTATGTTGGGGTAAATTTAAATCAAAGCCCTCTTTTTGAAATTCGGCATACCATTGATTAAGCCAAGATATATCCAGATGCAGCATCTGGTAACTCCAAGCCTGATCAGGTAATGGATTACAAGAATGTTCTATGTGGGCAGGTAAAATGACTAAGGTACCAGCAGAAATCTTTTGTGCTGTACCAAATGAACTTTGAAAAACGCTATTCCCTTCATCTATAGCTCCAATAGAAAATGTTGGATGACTATGAGACTTATAACATGTTCGACTAAAACAAGATCTTCTGGCTTCAACATAAGGCATTCGCCCATCTTGCCAAAACTCAAATGCTTGAGGAATAGCGTTCATTTAATTTATTAACTTGCTAATGCTTTTTCAATATCAGCTTCTAATGCTTCTGGTTTAGTCGTAGGAGCATAGCGATTAAGCACTGCGCCATCTCTCCCTACCAAAAATTTAGTAAAGTTCCATTTAATAGTACTACTGCCTAAAATGCCTTTAGCTTCACGCGTCAAATATCTAAAAATCACGTGGGCTTCTGGTCCTTTTACATCTACTTTTGCAAACATCGGGAATTTCACCCCATAGTTGCGTTGGCAGAACGTACCGATTTCTTTATTGTTACCCGGATCTTGCCCGCCAAACTGGTTGCAGGGAAACCCTAAAACTTCCAAGCCCTGATCTTTATATTTCTCATAAAGTTTTTCAAGGCCAGCAAATTGTGGTGTAAAACCACATTTACTTGCAGTATTTACAATTAGTAAAACTTTACCTTTGTAATCAGCTAATTGCTTAACTTCACCCTCTAACAGTTCAGCTTCAAACTGATAAATATTACTCATGGATAGGTTTCCTCATCATTTTTTTCTTGTGATTTAAGTTGTAATGATGCCGAGTTTACACAATAGCGCAAACCAGTCGGCTGTGGTCCATCTTCAAAAACATGCCCTAAATGGGCTTCGCAATCATGACAAACTATTTCTGTTCTGACCATACCATGCGATAAATCATCATGTTCTTCAATTGCAGTTGGCTCTATCGGTTTAAAGAAGCTAGGCCAACCACAACCACTGTCATATTTAGTGTCTGATGAGAACAATTCTGCACCGCAGCAACGGCAGACATAGGTACCATGTTGCTTCGTATTCCAGTATTGCCCCGTAAATGCTGGTTCAGTGCCCTTTTGTCGTGTAATCCGATATTCTTCTGGTGATAACTCTCTTTGCCATTCCCGGTCTGTTTTATTGACTTTTCCCATGACATGCACCTTTTATTCTGATGTAAACGTAAATCGTGTTTTATATTTACGCCATTCATCAAAAAAACACTAGTCTCTGAACGTAAAATTTGTTGGATTTTAATCATCTAAGCAATAGAAAGCAAAAAGTAAGCAAAGTTTAAAATTAAAAGTAAGCAAATTTATATTTTATTTTCTTTCAAGGAAGCAAAGATGGTGCTATTCTTGTTTGGCACGGTTGTATAGGACAAAACATGTCTCAGAAAAAAAGTGTGCTTTTCCAGCAACTATTACCAGTTATCAAACAGTATCAGCAATCGGGCTTTACCCATGAAAAAATTGTTGAATTACTAAAAGATCAACACGATCTGAATTTGGTAACAGTTAAAACATTTAAAAGTTATTTATACCGATATGCAAAAGTGAATCCAGCTATGTCTAAAAATACTGCCACCCTCCAATCCATGCCAACTTCTCGAGAAATAAAGAAATCATCGAAGCTTGAGCATGTTTGTTATGACATTCGCGGACCAGTATTACGAGCCGCCAATGAAATGGAAGAGCAAGGACATAAAATCATCAAGCTAAATATCGGCAACCCTGCTCCATTTGGTTTTGAAGCCCCACAAGAAATTATTAATGACGTTGCTTTAAACCTACCAAATGCGATTGGTTATGTTGACTCAAAAGGTATCTTTCCAGCACGTAAAGCTATCTGCCAATATTACCAACAAAAAGGCATTCTAAATATGCACGTGAATGACGTGTATATTGGTAATGGTGTGTCTGAACTTATTGTAATGGCGATGCAAGGCTTGCTTGATGATGGCGACGAAATGTTGATTCCAATGCCGGATTATCCGCTTTGGACAGCAGCTGTTAATCTTTCAGGTGGTACAGCAATTCACTATAAATGTGATGAAGAAAATAGCTGGTATCCAGATATTGCTGACATTGAAAGCAAGATTACATCGAATACTCGCGGTATTGTCATCATTAACCCGAACAACCCTACTGGTTCAGTCTATCCACGCCATATTCTTGAACAGATTGTAGTGCTGGCAAAAAAATATGATCTAATTTTATTTGCTGATGAAATTTACGACAAAATTATTTATGACGGCATTGAACATGTTTCAGTAGCCTCATTAGCTGGCGACCAGCTTTGCGTATCTTTTAATGGTTTATCAAAAGCTTATCGTATTGCAGGTTTCCGTTCAGGCTGGATGGCAATTACCGGAGATAAAAGCCGTGCTGCTGACTATATCGAAGGTTTAGATATGTTGGCGTCAATGCGCCTATGTGCAAACGTTCAAGCTCAATATGCGATTCAAACTGCTTTAGGCGGTTATCAATCAATTAATGACCTGATTCGTCCAGGTGGTCGTTTGTACGAACAGCGTAATATTGCTTGGGAAATGCTAAATGAAATTCCTGGTGTAAGCTGTGTAAAACCAGATGGAGCAATGTACTGCTTCCCTCGCCTCGATCCAAACATCTATCCAATTGAAGATGATGAAAAATTAATGCTTGATTTGTTACGTGCAGAGAAAGTGTTACTGGTACAAGGTACGGGCTTTAATTGGCCAACTCCAGATCATTTCCGTGTGGTTTTCTTACCGGCCGAAAATGAATTACGAGAGGCAATCACTCGTTTAGGTCGTTTCTTAGCCAATCGTCGTTAAAAAAATGCATATCAAAAAAGGCATCTTAAATTGGATGCCTTTTTTGATAATTTTATTTAACTAATTTAAGAAAAGAATAATTATAAACACCTCCACACTTTCATTTTCCCTAAAATAAAACATTGAATTTAAATAACTTCTATTAAAAATTTAATTTATTTAATCTTTAAATTCTGTTTAACAATTTATTTCTATATTTTTTACCATACGTTTAAATTTGTGCGTAATTTCACATTTCGCCCAATCTTCATTATGCAAAAAATGCATGGATCAATATTTTTTTGCATTTCACACTGCTTCAAAATCGAGCAACAATCCCCCTCCATAACAACATCACCATATTCGATTCGGTTAAAACAGATACAGGTATCTAGGAAGATAAAATCGGTAGAACGACCGGACTGAACTAACAAGGAAAGCTTTCAATCATTCAAATCCCATCAAAGAATGATTGAATCAAATGGATAGAGGTTCATATGAAGCAAAAGAAATTGCTCAAGTATATTGTTATTGCTATTTTACTTGGCGTACTGACAGGTTGGATTTGTCACCACTTCTTCAATGAGGGCGAACAACTCAAACAGATCGCTTCTTATTTCAGCATCGGCACAGACATCTTTTTACGCCTCATCAAAATGATTATTGCTCCATTGGTATTTGCCACAATTGTTTCAGGCATTGTATCAATGGGGAAATCTACATCAATTGGTAGTATCACACTCAAGTCAATGACTTGGTTCATTACTGCTTCGTTTGTATCGCTTGCTATCGGAATGGGTTTAGCAAACTTTTTCCAACCTGGTGCAGCTCTAGATTTAGCACTACCAACAGCTCAACAACTTAGTGGCGCTTCTCTCCCAGCGACCACTGGCTTTACGCTGCAATCATTCTTAAGTCATGTGTTTCCACGCAGTATTGCAGAAGCAATGGCAAATAACGATATTTTACAAGTACTTGTTTTCTCAATTTTCTTTGGTTCGGCACTTGCTTTTGTAAATCAAGGCAACGAGAAAGGGTCTGTTATTGTTCGTTTGACTGAAGAACTTAGCAAGATCATGTTCCGTATTACTGATTACGTCATGATGTTTGCACCTTTTGCAGTATTTGCTGCAATCGCTTCAGCAATTACAGTACAAGGTTTAGGCTTGATTGTTGACTACGGCATTTTAATCGCTGAGTTCTATTTCGGTCTTCTGCTACTTTGGATCATTTTGTTCTCTGTTGGTGCAATCGTACTTAAAAAAGATATTTTCCGCTTAGGTAAACTCATTCGTGAACCTGTAACTCTTGCTTTTGCTACAGCTTCAAGTGAATCTGCCTACCCTAAAGTAATGGATGCACTCAATAAATTTGGTGTACCTAAAAAGGTTACTAGCTTTGTATTACCGTTGGGTTATTCATTTAACCTAGATGGTTCAATGATGTACACCACGTTTGCGGTACTCTTTATTGCTCAAGCTTACAACATCGATCTTAGCTTCACTCAACAAATCTTAATTCTGCTAACTCTAATGGTAACAAGTAAAGGTATTGCAGGTGTATCACGAGCTTCAATTGTAGTTATTTCAGCAACACTCACCATGTTCCATTTACCTGAAGCTGGCATTCTTTTATTGCTTGGTATCGATCAGTTCCTTGACATGGGTCGTACTGCCACAAACGTAGTAGGCAACAGTATTGCTACCGCTGTTGTTGCTAAGCTTGAAGGCGAAAAAGTAGCAGATACTGAAGAGCTACCAGAACCTGTATTAATTAAATCAACTCAAGAACAAACAACCGCTTAAGTTTCTCTTTTCTCCCACTCTCCCAACTTAAGAGCAATTTTATATGACCTTATAAAATTGCTCTTCTTTTTATTCTAAAATTAAACAATAAAAATTTATGTGTATTTCCATATTAAATAATGAACTAAATAATGTATTTTCACTCCTATTAAATTTTCTTAAAATAAACCTTAAAAAGAGAATAAAAACCACCCAAACAGAATCTATATTCTTAGAAATAAACATCAATTGATTAATTTTTAATTCATTTCATTACTAATTAATTATATTAAACTATTGAAATTACTATTTAGTTTAACTATCAAAAAATCTATATAATTTTATTAATAAATAATATTATATATAATCAATGATATATAAATACCAAATGGTAAATAAAAACTATGTCAAACCCATTATTTTTAAATTTTATAATAGTGATAAAATTATTTACCTCCTTTATGTTAAAAACAAAAAAATTAAGATAAATTAGAAAAACTTAATAGATTTTTTATTTTATTCATGATATTTATTAACGCTAAATAAAGGCAATGACTAAGCAATTGTTGATGAAACAAAATGCTATTCAGGGATGCTTCTTATTCAAACAAGTTACGAATATGTTTTACATGGTATGTGTTTTGCTTAGGAAAAGCTGACATATTCGACAAACTTTTTTTACTTTCGTCACTTCATAAGGATATTTTCGATGTTGACTAAAACTGTTAAATCTTTAGGTTTAGCGATGGGCTTATTGGCCTGCTCTCTCCCACTTTACGCAAAAAATAATGTAGTTGTTGTAGCCACTGGCGGTACTATCGCGGGTGCTGGCGCAAGCTCAGCAAACAGTGCAACCTATACTGCTGCAAAAGTTCCAGTTGATGCCTTAATTAATGCTGTTCCACAAATCAAAGATTTGGCGAATGTCACCGGTATTCAAGCATTACAAATCGCTTCTGAGAGTATTACTGATAAGGAATTATTGGAAATTGCTCGTCAAGTAAATGAACTGGTAAAAAAACCATCTGTTAATGGTGTCGTGATTACTCACGGTACAGATACTTTAGAAGAAACAGCGTTTTTCTTAAATCTAGTTGTTCACACTGATAAACCTATTGTACTTGTTGGTTCAATGCGTCCTTCAACTGCTCTTTCAGCAGACGGACCACTTAACCTTTATAGCGCAGTTGCTTTAGCTGCTTCTGATGATGCAAAAAATAAAGGCGTTATGGTTCTTATGAACGACTCTATTTTTGCAGCGCGTGATGTCACTAAAGGCATTAACATTCATACAAATGCTTTTGTTAGCCAATGGGGCGCTTTAGGTACGTTAGTTGAAGGCAAGCCATACTGGTTCAGACAATCTGTAAAACGTTTTACAAATGCTTCAGAATTTAATATTGAAAATATTAAAGGCGATGCACTTCCAACTGTACAGATCGTTTATGGTTCAGACTCTATGCTTCCAGATGCATATGAAGCGTATGCAAAAGCAGGCGCTAAAGCGATTATTAATGCAGGTACTGGTAACGGTTCTGTACCAAAATATATCGTACCAACTTTACAAAATCTTCACGACAAGAACGGTATTCAAATTATCCGCTCATCACGTGTTCCACAAGGTTTTGTATTACGTGATGCAGAACAACCTGACTCTAAATATGGTTGGGTAGCAGCACATGACTTAAACCCTCAAAAAGCGCGTATTCTTGCTGCATTAGCTCTTACTAAGACTAATGACGTTAAAGAAATTCAACGTATGTTCTGGCAGTACTAAGTTTTTCAACCAGCTCAAACCTTGGTGTTTGAGCTGGTCATATTTTATAAAAATAATGTCTTTTATATTAAAACTGTACAATAGATGTTCAACTCATTCTTCTTAAATAATAAAATCCTTAACAGTTTGCCAAAATATTAACCATTTCCTTTTAACTTTGCGTGTTAAACTATGCTTCGGTCGCATTAAGGATTGGTTTATGCAGTTTGTTCATCTAGGTATTTATACAGAATTTTCGATTACAGAGTCGATAGTTCGCATACCTGACTTGGTCAATGCTGCGGTTAAAGACCAAATGCCTGCGTTGGCATTAACTGACCTCTCTAATCTCCATGCGGCAGTAAAGTTTTATAATTCTTGTTTAAAAAAAGGCATTAAGCCTCTTTTAGGTAGCACAATTCGCCTTGACGATGCTCAACACCGTGCAACATTACTTGCAATGAGTGATGTCGGGTGGAAAAGTCTAACCGAAATTGTTTCACGCGGTTTTATTGAAGGACAACAGCTCAGTATTCCATGTGTACAAAAAGAATGGATACTTGAACAGCATCAAGATATTATCGTTTTACTTGGTCAGCATAGTGATGTTGGTCAGATGCTTTGCTCATCTAACCCGCAAAAAGCAGCTCCCCTTTTAGAAGCATGGCTCGAAAAATTTGGTAACCGTGTTTATCTTGCTTTAACACGTACCGACCGTCCCGGTGAAGAAGACTTTATTCAAGAAGCAACTAAGCTTGCTGCACAATATAATATTGGTGTAGTTGCACATAATGATGTGCACTTTGTAGAAAAAGAAGATTTCGAAGCACACGAAGCACGTGTTTGCATCGCTGATGGTTATGTACTAGCAGATAATCGCCGTCCACGCATATATAGTCCTGAGCAGCACTTTAAAACCTCAGATGAAATGATCGAATTGTTTTCCGATATTCCTAGTGCTATCGAGAACACCTATCATATTGCTAAACGTTGCAACGTTAAACTGCAACTCGGTACTTACTTTTTACCTGACTATCCAATTCCAGATGGTTTTACCATCGACACTTATTTTGAACATTTATCTAAAGTGGGCTTGGAAGAACGCTTAAATTATCTTTACCCTGTTGAAAAACGTGGCGAAGACTGGCCTGAGATTCGTAAGCCTTACGATGAACGAATTGATTATGAAGTTGGTATTATCCTGAAAATGGGTTTCCCTGGATACTTCCTCATCGTCATGGACTTCATTCGATGGGCAAAAAGTAATGGTGTTCCTGTCGGGCCAGGTCGTGGTTCAGGTGCAGGTTCATTAGTCGCCTATAGCTTAGAAATTACTGACCTTGACCCTCTTCGTTACGATCTGCTCTTCGAACGTTTCTTGAACCCAGAACGTGTATCGATGCCTGACTTTGACGTCGATTTCTGTATTGCTGGACGTGACCGCGTTATTGATTACGTATCGCGTACTTATGGTCGCGAAGCCGTTTCACAAATTGCAACTTTCGGAACCATGGCAGCAAAAGGTGCAATCCGTGATGTTGCACGTGTATTGGGTAAATCTTACGGTTTAGCTGACCGTATTTCAAAAATGGTACCTACCAAACCGCTCGGTGTGGACTTAGCCACCGCCATTGATATGGAACCTCAGCTTAAAGATATTGTGACCAATCCATCTAACCCAGATAACGACGATGCAAGCGAAATCTGGGAAATGGCATTAAAGTTAGAAGGTATAACCCGAAATACTGGTAAACATGCCGGAGGTGTAGTTATTGCACCAGGTAAAATTACAGATTTCTCGGCTGTACTTTGTGATGCAGATGGAACAAATCGTGTTGCTCAATATGATAAAGACGATGTAGAAGCAGCGGGTCTGGTCAAGTTCGACTTCTTGGGTTTACGTAACTTAACCGTTATTGAAGACGCGATTCAAAATATTAATAAAAACCGCGACAGTAATGATCAACTCAATATCTTGCATGTTCCTCTAGACGACGCTAAAGCCTATTCTGTCTTTGCCGATGCAAATACGACAGCGGTATTCCAGTTTGAATCCGTCGGTATGAAACGGATGCTTAAAGAAGCACGTCCAAGCAAATTTGAAGAAATTATTGCGTTCGTATCCTTGTATCGTCCGGGTCCAATGGATCTGATTCCTGACTTTATTCACCGTATGCATGGTGGAGATTTTGAATATCTCCATCCTCTTTTAGAAGGTGTATTAGAACCAACTTACGGGATTATGGTTTATCAGGAACAGGTGATGCAGACTGCACAGATCTGTGCAGGTTATACGTTAGGTGGCGCAGACTTATTACGCCGTGCAATGGGTAAAAAGAAACCCGAGGAAATGGTCAAACAGCGCCAAATCTTCTTAGAAGGTGCTGCTGAAAAAGGGATTGACGAAAGTACAGCAAACCATATCTTTGACTATATGGAAAAATTTGCAGGCTATGGTTTTAACAAATCTCACGCGGCTGCTTATGCCCTAGTTGCCTACCATACTGCATGGTTAAAAGCTCACTATCCTGCTGAGTTTATGGCAGCGGTAATGACATCGGAAATGCAAAACACGGACAGTGTTGTATTTTTGATTGATGACTGTCGAAACAATAATCTTGAAGTCTTACCACCATCAGTCAACATGTCGACTTATCACTTCCATGCAAGTAACGATAAAACGATTGTTTACGGTTTAGGTGCAATTAAAGGCGTCGGCGAACAAGCAATGCAGTCAGTTATTGACTCTCGTCGACAATTTGGTCCTTATACAGATTTATTCGATTTTTGCCATCGTATTGATTTGAAGAAAATCAATAAGCGTACTCTTGAAGCTTTAATTCGCGCGGGTGCACTCGATTGCTTAGGAATTGAACGTGCAAACTTAATGGCACAATTGCCTGAAGCTGTTCAAGCTGCTGAACAAGCTCGTAGTAACCGTGAAAGCGGAATTATGGATTTATTTGGCGAAGTTGAAGAAGTTCAACGCAAGCCAGCTAAACCAGTAAAACCATGGAGTGACGAAGTTCGTCTCAAAGGCGAAAAAGATACGCTTGGTTTATATTTAACGGGTCATCCAATTGATGTCTACCGACAAGAGCTCAAAGCTTTTATTCCTGTAAAACTAAACGAAATTACTGCGACGCGTCGTGGTGTTACGACAGTTTATGCAGGTTTGGTCATTGATGTCGCAAACTTCCCGAACCGTGTGGTTATTGTACTTGATGATGGTACGGCACGTATTGAAGTCAGCTGTAACCATGAACGTTTCCAACGTTTTAAAGATATTGTGCAAGTTGAGCGTGTTGTAGTTTTCGAAGGCGAAATCTATGAGCGAGAAGGCTTTGATCGTCCAATGGGGCGTTTAACCAAGGCTTTCACATTAAATGAAATAAGACAAAAACGTGCTAACAGTATTCAAATCAAATTAACAGAAGAGTTCATGCAGCCAACATTAGCAAAAGATCTGCAAAACATGATCTTGCCATTTTGCAATGTAGATATGCATCAACATATCACTCTACAGTTACAGATTGACCAGCCTTATGCTCAAGCAGAGCTTCTGTTTGGTCCGCAATGGAAAGTCGCTCCTCTAGATGAATTACTTGCTAAACTCAGAGATTATTTTGGTAAAGATAATATTTATATTGAATATCAAGTAAAGTCGAAAGCAGCTAAAGCAGCAGACCCTGTTCGTCCACATGCTGTTGCCCCTCCTCCTGCGGGTATGTCTATGGACGATGCATTGGATTTATACCAAAGCGAAGTTTCTCAATATTCGTAATTTCTGGAAATCTTATGAGTTCGTTTGACCAAACCACCGTGTCAAAACAATTAGCACAAGTGCGTATTGTCATGGTAAATACTACTTTGCCTGCTAATATTGGCAGTGCTTTACGTGCCATGAAAACAATGGGACTCATTAAATTAGTTCTTGTAGCACCCAAAACATATCCTCATCCAGATATACAAGCGCTTGCTGCTGGTGCTCAAGATTTATTTGAGCACCTTGAGATTGTAGACACCTTAGAAGATGCGATTAAAGATTGTCATTTAGTATTTGGAACAAGTGCTCGTAGTCGTACCATTCCTTGGCCTTTACTTGATGTGCGACCTGCAGCTAAAGAAGCTATTAAGGCAACATCTCAAGGACAACAAATTGCTATTGTTTTTGGCCGTGAAGACCGTGGCTTAACAAACGAAGAATTAGCACTGGCAAATTATCATTTAACGATTCCTGTTAATCCAGACTATGGCGTGTTAAATGTTGCGCAAGCGATTCAAGTTGTATGTTACGAACTTCGCATGTCTGCTCTTGAGCAAGAGCAAGTCGATCAGAATGTAGATGAAATGCCATTAGTTCAAGGCCAAAGCATGCAATGGGATGAACCTTTGGTGACTCAGCAACAAATGGAAGAGTTTTATCCTCATCTAGAAAAAATGCTGACTGAAATCGAATTTTTAGATCCAGAAAATCCACGTTTATTACCTTTACGCTTGCGTCGTTTATTTGGTCGTATACAATTAGATCGTATGGAATATCATTTACTTCGCGGTATTTTTAGTCGCGTACAAGCTTTAACAAGTGGTAAATGGAAAAAAGCATTATCTGACAAGGAGGATCAACCCAATGCTTAAGCAGCTTAAAGAAGATATAAAAGCTGTATTTGCGCGAGATCCTGCTGCCCGCAATACACTAGAAGTTCTCACGACTTACCCGGGTATTCATGCAATTATGATGCATCGTGTCGCGCATGAATTATGGCAAAAAGACTGTAAAGGTGCAGCTCGCCTACTTTCTTCATTTAGCCGTTTTGCAACTGGAATTGAAATTCATCCTGGCGCTAAAATCGGTAAGCGTTTTTTTATTGATCATGGCATGGGTGTTGTGATTGGTGAAACTGCCGAAATTGGTGATGATGTTACGCTTTATCATGGTGTTACCTTAGGTGGTACCACTTGGAAAACTGGTAAACGCCATCCTACTTTAGAAGATGGTGTTGTTGTGGGTGCCGGTGCGAAAATTTTGGGTCCATTTACTGTAGGTAAAGGTGCCAAAGTCGGTTCGAATGCTGTAGTGACCAAAGCTGTTCCTGCTGGAGTAACTGCTGTAGGCAACCCTGCTCGCTATATCTATAAAGATGCCGACAAAACTAAAGATAAAGATGAAGAACGTCGCCGCGATTATGCACAAAGTATTGGTTTTGCCCCATATGCGACAACTGCTGATCAGTCGGACCCTATTTTAGAAGGTATGCGCGTTTTACTTGATCGTATTCAGCACAATGAAACGCGTATGAATAATTTATGTCAGCGTTTATCAGAGCTAGATCCTAGCTTCAAAAAGGAAAGTCAAGATGAACAACCTTTTAGTGATGAAGAGCTAAAAATTCTTGAAGAAGTGCGTCGTGAATGTGGGGCACAAAACAAGATATCAAAAACGTAATATTCTTGATTCATAATGTAACACGCTTACTCTTGCATGTCGGTTTAGCTTTTTCTAGACTTGTCACTACCAAATCTGACTTTACTAAAATGAACGGAAGATCCTATGAATTTTAAGCCTTTGGCATATATCATCCTTGCGACTTCAAGTTTAACAGCTTGTACAATGGCACCTGTAAAACAACAAAAAATTGAGCCTTTTGTTTTCAAGGAACCAGAGCTTACTCCTCCTTTTTATGCGTTAAATCCTTTTAACTATGATCAACCGCCAGCATTTGAAGTTGCCTTAAAAGACGCTGCTGCACAGCCAGTAACCAAAATGGTTGTTAATCGTCAAGATGACCCAACTAAACAGCTTACTCTCGACGTCAATAAATTGATTGTTCCAACTGTAAATAATTCACAGCGTTCAATGAAATATGCTGTTTTAGCTGGTGAAAATGAAATTGATGTTACAAGTATTGACGACTTTTTACAGTTAGTAGAAGGCAAAGCTCGTCACTACCCACCTCGCTTTACTGATCGCCAAGAACGTAAAGGTTTCGAAAGTAAACTTAAAGAAGTAACACAACAACTTGATACACTTGCTGCAAACCCAAATGCATCATTTGATATTTTGCTTCGTGCTTTCAAAGCAAGTGTTCTTGCGCGTAATCTTGATTTAGGTACCGTTCATACCACTAGATCTTTAGAATATGCTCAAAGACTTTTAAAAATTAGCCCAGATGATGCAGAAACGAACTTCTGGTTTGGTTTCGGTTTATCTGAAGGTGGTGGTCAACGTGAAGCCATTCCTTACTTAGATAAAGCCATTAAAGGTAATGTTCAAGAAGCATATCTAGCTGCTGCAAATAACTATATTGCAATGGAGCAAAAGAAAAACGCGATTCAAACGCTCAAAAATTATAAAGTAAAATATCCAGATGAAGCTGAAATTGCTGATCGTTTAATTCAAGAAATTGAAAAACAAGGTCGTTGGAATGTATGGCAAGTATTGACTAACCCAGCTATGTCTCCTGCTACCTCTACTGCAACATCTAAAAAATAAGCTTAGTGCTTCAAAAAGGGCTGTTTTGACAGCCCTTTTTTGTATTTGATCATTTGAAAATTACTTTAAAATTTGTATGATCTACCTACCATTGAGCCACTATATTTTGACCCTAATGTTTTCAATAAAAAGAAACAAAACACTGTTGACGGTCATACTACTCGGTTCAATTCTGAGTGGATGTCAGGTCGTAAATGTTAAACAGCAAGCTTTAAATGTAACCATTGCAAATGAACGCAATAGTATTCTTACGCAAGATAAACTCAGCGAAGCAAGCCTGAATGTTTTATCTATGTCAGGTCAGGAAGCTAAAGTTTGTACAGACACCCCTGAAACCTGTGTAAATCAACTCAAAAACCTTCCTCAAATTTTAGATGAACAATTCTTATCAGCTGCAAGTGAAATGTATCTGGCAAAGGCAATGGCCTTATCAGATACCTCTGACTGCAAAGTAAGTAGATTTACCAAACATAAATCTGAAGAAGAACAAAAGAGTATCCAGAATAGTTATGATAACTGCTTAGACCAGCAATTGAATTTATTAGATAAAAGTATTCGTTATAGCTATGCTTATCTTTTTGCAACGAAACGCTTACCTGCCGACCGTATTTTTGATAATAGACAAGTTCAAATTCGCGACTTCTATAATCAAGCAATTGCCAAAATGGTCAGTGTTTATGATTTAAGGCACCCCAAGAAAAATGTGGTTGAACCACAAATTCACATTGGTAAAAGTGTTTACACAATTGACTTTGAGTTTCATAGACAGTTAACAGGTCAAAAATTAGAAAAATTAATTTCAAGTTATAACTTAAATTTTTCAGGATTAAGAACCATTAACCGCCGTGATGGTTTTGGCTCTGAATTTGTAGCGGTTTTTCCTAGTTCAGGAAAAGAAGATATTAATGAATATATTCTAGACCCGCTTAAATACAATTATAAAAATGGTGTTAATCCCAATATTCATCATGCACGTTATTTGGCTGCAACTATTGTCGCTGAACCAAAACATGCGACCACTGTTGAAGAAATTATTAATAATCCTGAATTCATAATTCGAGTTTATGACCCATATCGGACAGATAATATCAAGGTAGCTGGTAAACAATATCCTCTGGCTGCTAACTTTTCAGCGCCTTATGGTCTATGGCTGGCCGAAAATAACTTAGGTGTGGCAGCTTATTTAAGCCTGATTGACCGCGATCAGCATTTAACTATGCCGCACCTCTACATGCTTGAACCGTATAATCCTAACAAGAAAATTATTGTGTTAGTTCATGGTTTGGCAAGTAGCCCTGAAGCTTGGATTGCACTCACCAATGATGTTATGGGTGACACGGTTTTACGAGACAATTACCAAGTTTGGCAAGTCTTCTATTCAACCAATATGCCAATTTTGGAAAGCCGTTTCCAAACTTATGCCCTTCTTAAACAAGCTTTTGGTTCTTTGAACCCAAATGACCCTGCTGCACATAATGCTGTTCTTGTGGGCCATAGTATGGGAGGTATTATTAGTCGGTTACTGGTCAGTGATGGTGATATTACTAAGCCTGCTTTAGATTTGATGACGATTCGTCAGCAAAACCGTTTCAAGAAACATCCAATGGTTACTGAGCGATTGCAAATGCATTCAATCAATAATTTTGATCGTGCAATTTTCTTAGCTTCTCCTCATCGAGGTACAGATTATGCCGATCGTTGGTTTACGTTAGCTGCACGTAAAATTATTCGCCTACCAGGTGCATTTTTATCAGCTGTAGCAACGTCTCTCACCACTGAAAATTTAGATGTTAAAGATTTCTTGGGTAATATTGATAATGGTTTGATTCAAAATGGTCCAAGTGACTTAAGTCATCAGTCCAAATTTATGGAACTTACAGAAAATATTAACCCGCACCAGGGGTTAGTCTTCCACTCTATTATGGGGAATATCACCAAGAGCGATGATCCAAATGTGATTACTGATGGTATTGTTCCTTATAAAAGTGCTCATTTAGAAGGTGCCAAGTCTGAGAAAGTTCTTCCGGGTGGTCATTCAATCCAGCTCACTCCACAAGCGGTACTAGAACTGCGTCGTATTTTACGAGAGCATTTAGTCGAACACGGTTTATATAAACCATAAAATAAAAAGAGCCAAAGGACAACCTTTGGCTCTTTCGTTTTGAAATTAAATTTTATTGCCCAGAACGGATGATGTAATCAAACGCAGAGAGTGATGCTTTAGCACCTTCACCTGTAGCAATAATGATTTGCTTGTAAGGTACAGTCGTACAGTCACCCGCAGCAAATACACCTTTGACATTGGTTTCGTTGCGGTCATTCACAATGATCTCACCACGGTTGGTTAACTCAACTTCACTGTCTTTTAAGAAGTCAGTATTTGGTAATAAACCAATCTGTACAAAGATCCCTGCAAGCTCTACCACATGCTCTTCATCAGTCGCACGGTCTTTATATTTAAGACCAGTCACTTGTGAGCCATCACCTAACACTTCTGTGCTTAACGCATTCATAATCACAGTGGTGTTTGGCAAGCTATGCAATTTGTTTTGCAACACTTGGTCAGCACGTAGTTTTGTATCGAACTCAACCAGTGTCACATGCTCAACAATCCCTGCAAGATCAATCGCAGCTTCAACACCTGAGTTACCGCCACCAATCACCGCAACACGTTTGCCTTTGAATAATGGACCATCACAGTGTGGACAGTATGCTACACCACGGGTACGGTATTCTTGCTCACCCGGTACATTCATTTCTCTCCAACGTGCGCCTGTAGAAAGGATCACAGTTTTCGATTCAAGTTTTGCACCGTTTTCAAGCTCAACTTCAACCAGACCATTTATCGTTTGGTTTGCACCTGTGATTTTGCTGACACATTGCAGGTTCATGATATCGACATCGTATTCACGAACATGTGCTTCCATCTCGGCAGCAAACTTAGGACCTTGAGTCTTTTGCACAGAGGTGAAGTTTTCAATGTCCATGGTATCCATCACCTGACCACCGAAGCGTTCAGCCACGATACCCGTGTTAATCCCTTTACGTGCTGCATAAATTGCTGCTGTTGCGCCCGCAGGACCACCACCAATCACCAACACATCAAAGGCATCTTTAGCATTGAGTGCTGCTGCATCTTTTTCAGCTGAGTTGGTGTCAAGTTTCGCCACAATCTCTTCAAGCGTCATACGACCTTGACCAATGTGTTCGTTGTCTTGGAACACCATTGGAACTGCCATGATCTTGCGCTGTTCCACTTCGTCTTGGAAGAATGAACCATCAATCATGGTTGCAGTTGTATTCGGGTTATAAATTGCAATCAGGTTAAGCGCCTGTACCACGTCTGGACAGTTATGACAGCTTAGCGATACAAATACATCAAAGTCAGCTTTGAGGTTTAAACCTTTAATCTGGTTAAGTACTTCATTTGACACTTTAGGTGCATAGCCAGAGACTTGTAACAGTGCCAAGATCAAAGACGTAAACTCATGGCCCATCGGTAAGCCGGCAAAGAACACACGAGGCTGCTCACCAGCTTTAGCCACACCAAAGCTTGGACGACGTGTATTGTTGCCATCAAAACGGGCAGTCACCTTTTCAGAAAGTTCAGCGATTTCACTCACCAACTCTTTAATTTGAGCTGCTTTATCTGATTCATCTAAAGCAGCAACTAATTCGATTGGACTTTCTAAACGTTCTAAGTAAGCTTTTAATTGAGTTTTAATGTTTTGATCTAACATCTATTTTTACTCCAATGCATCCAAATTCTTTCAATAGATGCATAGTACGTTAAAACATAAAATAGGTAAAACAGTATGTTTTTATAGATTCGATCGGTTTTTTAGATTTTATTATTATTCACTTCAATCAAAAAAAGCCAACCTGAACTCATCCAGCGCAGGTCGGCAAACTGGTTAAACTAGAGTAACACCACTCCAAATACAGCCCCAGCAATCAGGACATGTAAGGGATGAACCTTTTTAATTAAAGATAATAAAGTTGCAATGACGACCATAATGACAAGTAAAGTATTTATTGCAGCCGCCTCAGAAATAATCCACGCACTGGCAAGTACCGTTCCAACAGTGACAGGTTGTAAAGCAAGCTGTAAAACACGGCGCCATTTCTTATCTTTAAATTTTGACCAACCTCTCATTACAAATACAGTAATAATAGATGAAGGCAAAAATTTAGCGGTTGATGTCACAAGTAAACCCGATAGCCCTGCTACATGCCAACCAACGAGCGGTACAATCATCATGTTTGGACCAGGGGCAGCTTGGGCTATTGCGAATAAGGCACTAAATTCTTGTGCCGTCATCCAGTGATGAATATCGACCACTTGACGTTGCATTTCAGGCAAAATTGTATTACCGCCACCAAAAGCAATAAGTGATAACTGAGTAAAAATGATGGCTAAAGTAAGTAGAACTGCGCCCATTACACACGTCTCCAAATAACAGCTGAATAAAATGACAACAAAACCAGCATGGTCAAAAGCAAGGAGATTTTCAGAAAAGCGATGCTGACAATTGCCACTACAACTACACACATCGCTAATGGATTACGTAATAAAGGCTTGAGCATTTTCAACCCTGTTGCAACCAGTAGTCCAGCTGCTGCTGCTGCTAGTCCTTCAAAAAGATGCTTAACCATGAGGTTGTCTTGGAACTGCTCATAGACATAATGTAAAAGTACAACAATTACCGTCGGTGCAAAGATTAAGCCAATCAGTGAGCTTACTGCACCGCGAATGCCACGAAACTCCATGCCAATCGCAACAGATAAATTAATAATATTGCCACCCGGTAAAAATTGACACAGACCAAGTAACTCAGTGAATTTTTCAGGACTTAGCCACTGTCTCTGCTCTACAACGACTTTTCGTGCTAAAGGCAGCACGCCGCCAAATCCAATTAAACCTAATGTTAAAAAACCTAAAAATAGTTCTGTGCAGCTCGGTACACTCTCCTTCTGCACGGCAATTTCAACATGGTTCATTTTCGTTACTTTTCACTTTATCTGACCAAGATAGAATGATACTTTTATGACATATCTACAAATGCTTTTATTTTCTTTAACCATACCCTAAAGGTATTTCTATGCTAGATTTGCACAAGCTTCATGCCTTTGTTGTGGTTGTTGAAGAAAGAAACATTACCCACGCGGCAAACCGATTATTTATTCAACAGCCGCCATTAACACGTTTACTCAAAAAACTGGAAGAAGAGCTCGGAACACAATTACTTGTTCGGCAACCACGTGGGATTGAACCAACTGAAGCAGGTTTAGCACTATTTAAAGAAGCACAAATTTTATTAGAGCATGCCAAACATATTCCTAAATTAGTTCAAGATGTCAGTCAAGGTAAAACAGGACAACTCAATATTGGTTTTACAAGTTCTGCAGGCTTACATCCACTGATTTCATTAGTATTGCGCTCCTATCGGGAAATATATCCAGGGGTACAAACCAAACTTGAAGAAGCAGGTAGCCAAAAGCAATTAGATCGGTTAATCTCGGAAAAACTTGATATCGCCTTTTTAAGAGCCCCGATTAGTCGTGATATTGGGCTAAAGCATCTTCATATATTAGATGAGCCAATGATGGTGGCATTGCCTATAGGACATCCACTTACGCAAAAAGAAAAAATTAGTTCAAGTGACTTATCAGATGAAAATTTTGTTTTATACCGTCGTTCTTCAGGACAAGGTTTATATGACAATATTTTATATAGTTGTTATCAAGCGGGTTTTAGTCCACGTATTATTCAGGAAGCGCCTCGACCTACCGCAACATTAAATTTAGTTGCTGCTGGAATTGGTATAACTATTGTACCAGCCTCAATGCATAACTTCTGGAACCATGAAATTGTTTATCGCGAATTTGATAGTTCAATAAAACTTAATGCTCCTCTTTACTTAATTACAAGAGAAAATGAAAATTCAGCCAAAGTAGCAAATTTTATTGATCTTTTACAGGCATTATTGCCTACCATCTAAATTCGCATTAAATATCAATAAAAAAGTGCTCTAATATGAGCACTTTTTATTGAGTAAAACAGTCTATTTTTGATTGACCCGTTTAGATAACTCTTCTGCCGATTCTTTACGTTCCGAATAGCGATCTGTCAGATATTGTTTTTGTCCACGTGTTAATAAAGTGAACTTATAGAGTTCTTCCATTACGTCAACAATTCGGTCATAGTAAGAGGATGGTTTCATACTTCCATCTTCTTCAAACTCTAAAAAAGCTTTAGCAACCGAAGACTGATTTGGGATCGTAATCATTCGCATCCAACGGCCTAAAATGCGCATTTGATTGACTGCATTAAAAGATTGCGAACCACCACTGACTTGCATAACGGCTAACGTTTTGCCTTGTGTTGCCCGTATTGCTCCGCCAGCTAAGGGAATCCAATCAATCTGAGCTTTTAAAATCGAACTCATTGCACCATGACGTTCTGGTGAACACCAAACCATACCTTCTGCCCAAGCCAAAAGCTCATGTAACTCTTGCACTTTAGGATGATCTGTTTCAGCATCCTCTGGTAAAGGTAAGCCTTTAGGATGAAAGATTTTGACCTCGGCACCTAAATATTCAAGAATTCGTCCAGCCGTCAACACAGCAAAACGGCTATAAGAACGCTCACGATTAGAACCATATAGCAATAAAATGCGTGGTGGATGTTCAAGTTGCTGTGCTTGCACTTGTTCAAAGGTAGGCTTATCTAAAAGATTTAACGCTACATTGGATAAATCATTGTTAAGACTGTTCATGGGAGAAATACTTTTTCTTGAGCCAAAGAGAAACTGAAACGAGTGAAATTAAAACCGGAACCTCGACCAATGGTCCTATCACAGTGGTAAATGCTACAGGTGACGCTAAACCAAAAGTAGCAATCGCAACCGCTAAAGCGAGTTCAAAGTTGTTACCCGCAGCGGTAAATGAAATGGCAGTGGTACGTGGGTAGTTATTCCCCATACGTTTACTCATAAAGAAGCTAATGAAGAACATCACCACAAAGTAAATTGTTAGTGGGACAGCAATCAGTAATACATCTAGAGGTAAACTCACCACATCGCCCCCTTTTAAACTAAACATGGCAACAATAGTAAAGAGTAAGGCGATTAGACTTAACGGGCTAATTTTTGGTAAAAACTTGGTTTGATACCAACTCAAACCTTTTGCCTTAACTAAAACTAGACGAGTCAAGAAACCCATTAAAAATGGAATACCCAAATACACCAATACAGCATGGGTAATGGTCCAAAAATCGACATTAATGACTTGTCCTGCCACACCAAAGTACGGAGGCAAAAAGGTTAAGAATAACCATGCATAAGTGCTAAAGAATAAAATCTGGAAAATACTGTTAAATGCAACCAAAGCTGCAACATATTGGTTATCCCCACATGCCAAGCCATTCCACACTAAAACCATTGCAATACATCGTGCCAAGCCTATCAAGATTAGACCTGTCATATATTCCGGATAGTTATGCAGAAAAATAATCGCTAAAGCAAACATTAAGACCGGAGCAATTAACCAGTTTTGTACTAAAGACAAAGCCAACGTTTTTTTATCTTTAAATACTTCCGGTAAAGCTGCGTAATCTACCTTTGCCAAAGGTGGATACATCATTAAAATTAAACCAATCGCAATTGGAATATTGACGTTATCTACACTGAGTTGATTCAAAGAAACCGATGCTTGAGGAAAGAAAACACCAATTGCCACACCTAAACCCATGGCAATAAAAATCCATAGCGTTAGGTTCCGGTCTAAAAAAGAAAGCTTTTGCTTAGTCATGTTCTGCTCTCTTACTCAATATGAGAGATTTTATTAATCTCAGTAATCAAATTTGAACGATTTAAATGAGCAACATCGAGCGCGAACAACGCATCTAAACGACGGTTGATATGATCTACAGTTTCTTGGAAAGCTTTTAATTTGTCTTCTTTCGGTAAATCCAAGTGAGATGGGTCACTTAAGCCCCAGTGTGCTTTGATTGCACCGCCTAAATAAAGTGGGCATGCCTCTTGTGCAGCAGAGTCACAGACTGTAATTACAACATCTGGTTGATATTGCTCGCAGTCATCAATGGTTTTGCTCCATAGTCCATCTGTTGAAAGACCTAAACTCTCAAGAGTTTCAATGGTTAATGGATGTACCTGTCCTGATGGTTTACTACCTGCGCTATACGCCTTCCAACCTTCTGGTGCACGGCTATTAAATAAAACTTCTGACAAAATACTACGACAACTGTTTCCGGTACATAAAAATAAGAATTTCATAGTTTTACTCACAAAAAGTAGAAATAGATACAAGCTGTTCAGATTGTGATTTCATCAAACCATCATCTTGCCTTGCCATAATGTTTAAAATATCGACAGCCCAATCAGGTAAATTTGGATTGAGGCTGTAATAGACCCATTGTCCTTGTCTGGTATCCACCAAAATGGCATGTGCACGTAACAAGGCCAAATGTCTGGATATTTTTGGTTGACTCAATTCAAGTTGTTCTTGTAGTTCACATACACAAATGTTCTGTTTATTGAGAACCAATTTAAGAATGCTTAACCGAGTAGGGTCCGAAAGACATTTAAAAAAATCGACTTGAGTGATCATGTCAGTAACAATTCATATTCGTTATTGCAAATATACGCATATCCATATATAAATGCAATATCTTAATCCGATGATCAATTTACCATGACTGAGCTAGTGAAGATTTACCATAACCCTGCTTGCGGAACCTCGCGTAATACGCTGGCACTTATTCGTCATGCTGGGATTGAACCCATTGTTATTGAATATTTACAGACACCTCCTAGTAAAGATGAGCTTACTCAACTCATTTCACAAGCTGGATTAACCGTACGTGAAGCAATCCGTAAAAATGTTGATCCGTATAAAGATTTAGAGTTGGAACAAGCCCATTGGACTGATGAGCAATTAATTGAGTTTATGGTGCAATATCCAATTTTAATTAATCGCCCATTTGTGGTTACACCAAAAGGCACACGTCTTTGCCGCCCTTCTGAGGTTGTATTGGATATTTTAGATTCACAAAACTTAGGCTATTTTGCAAAAGAAGATGGTGAAGTCATTATTGATGAGCAAGGCCGTCGTATAAAATAATTGAAGACTCTCATCAATATAAAAAGCTAAATGGCACAACACCATTTAGCTTTTTTGAGTGAAACGGGTTAAAAATAAGACTTAATAAAAGGAAGAAGTTGCTCTCCGACTACCATGCCCAATAACCCTACTAATGCAACAAGAGGCGGAGCCGGTGACTTAACATTTAAAACATAATATAAGACACCAACGAGCAGCCCTACAGCCAAAGATAACAAGTACATTTTCATCGTACATACCTTAGGGAAGCAAGCCATTTAATGACAGGTTCCCATACTGTTTTATTTAAAATGCAAAACAAGAACACCCGAGTGCACCCCAGAAAGATTTTTTATCCTTATCATTTACAGGAACATCAAGCATCCAAGAGTGGTTATGCCCATGCATGCCACAACTGCTAGCACATTCACACAATGCACTTTTTGACTGTAATGATTGATTCGAAGGTGCATTACGATTTTCAGATAAACGCCACTGACCACCAAAGCGTTTTACTGGCGACCATGTTGGTGATGCTGGCGGTAACGGCGGATCATCTTGCTTAAACTCTGCTCCTGCATATACCACTTTTCCGCCTAAAACAGTGAGTACAGACTCAATCCACTGGATATCTTCTGCTTCAACCTTGAAGTAGTCATCGGACAATACGACCAGATCAGCAAGTTCCCCTGCTGTAAGTGATCCTTTAACGTCTTTTTCACCTGAGAACCAAGCCGAACCTTTAGTCCAGAGTTTGAGTGCTGTCTGACGGTCTAATAGATTTTTTTCATCATAGAGTGGCAAACCACCGACTGTTTTACCCGTACTTAGCCAATACAAACAAACCCAAGGGTTATAGGATGCAACACGGGTCGCATCTGTGCCCGCACCCACAGGAACACCGAGTTCTAGCATTTTCTTGACGGGTGGCGTTGCTTGAGCAGCTTCGGCTCCATAGCGTTTTACGAAAATCTCGCCTTGATATGCCATACGGTGTTGAATAGCAATACCACCTCCTAATGCGCCAATACGTTCAATATTACGCTCAGATATGGTTTCGGCATGGTCAATAATAAATCGGGTCGCAAATGGCTGTTTGGCATTTACTCGCTCGAATACGTTGAGTAAGCGATTAATACTTTCATCATAGGTTGCATGAATACGGAATGGCCATTTCTTGTCAGCTAAATGTTCAACAATGGCTTCGAGTTCACCTTCCATTTTTTCTGGCAAATCAGGTCGTGGCTCATAGAAATCTTCGAAGTCACCCGCCGACCAAGTCAGGTTCTCACCTGCGCCATTCATTCTAAATAATGCATCACCATCGCCTGGAAATGTCATTTCTGTCCAACGGCGATAATCATCAAGCTCTTGGCCTGCTTTTTGAGCAAATAGGTTATAAGCAATTCGAACCGTCATTTGATTTTGGTCATGTAATTGCTTAATCACATCATAATCTTCAGGGTAATTTTGACCGCCGCCACCTGCATCAATTGCAGAAGTAATACCTAATCGGTTCAACTCACGCATGAAATGACGAGTTGAATTAACTTGATCTTCAACTGGCAATTTCGGCGCTTTACCTAGGGTCGAATATAAAATCATAGCGGATGGCGTTGCGAGCAACAGACCTGTTGGCTCACCTTTTTCATCACGTACAATTTTGCCACCTGGCGGGTCTGGCGTGTCTTTGTTAAAGCCTAATACATCAAGCGCGGCACGGTTCAACATGGCACTCGCATATAAATGTAAAACAAAGACAGGAGTATCTGGCGCTGCTCTATTAATTTCTTCTAAAGTCGGTAAACGTTTTTCGGCAAACTGGAATTCAGTCCAACCACCTACTACACGCACCCATTGTGGATCTGGCGTATTATCTGCTTGCTCTTTGAGTAAACGTAGTGCATCTGCAACGGAAGGTACACCTTCCCAGCGCAGCTCCATATTGTAATTTAGGCCACCACGAATAATATGTAGATGACTGTCATTTAGACCCGGTATAACGCGACGGCCATTTAAGTCTACAACTTTGCTGGTTGGTGTTGCGAGCTTCATAACCTCATCATTTGTACCCGTGCGTACCACTTTACCGTCTGCAATCGCAATTGCTTGTACTTCGGGATTCTGAGGATCTAGTGTTGTGATTTTACCGTTTTTGAGTATGAGGTTTATTTCGGTCATTCTGAACTCCATTCTTGTGAATTATCGTTCTAAAAAATAAAGGTATAGCAACATATATATTTCATTATTCTTTTTGATTTTACACGACGGAGTCTGATCGTTTTACATCTAATAAGAGGAGTTAATTCTGTTACTTTTCTTTCGGGAAAAGTAACCAAAACCATTGCCATCTGCAAAACTCGTTCAATTACAATCTTTTCAGATTTTGTCCTGCCTCGAACAGTTGCAGATGGCTTTTCCACTTATCAAATATAGTTAAAAATCGAATAAATCAACTTAAATATCGAAATACCCTTAACTCAACTATTTCTTATTTTGCAGGAACTGGTGCAAGTACTTCGTGTTTTGAAGTTGTACGTTCAGGCGCCTTATGTACCATCGTATAGGCATAGTCCACACCCATACCATAAGCACCCGAGTGCTCGCGTACAATTGCCATGACTGCATCATACGTATCACGGTGTGCCCAATCACGTTGCCATTCAAGTAAGACTTGTTGCCAAGTTACTGGAACAACACCTGCTTGAATCATGCGTTGCATAGAATAATCATGTGCTTCTTTCGATGTACCACCTGACGCATCTGCCACCATATAAATTTCATAATCGCCTTCAAGCATGGCACCAAAAGCAAAAGTGTTATTGCACACTTCAGTCCACAAACCTGAAACAATCACTTTTTTACGATTATTTTTTGCAAGCGAATCACGTACTTTTTGGTCATCCCATGAATTCATTGAAGTACGTTCTAGTAAAGGAGCATCTGGAAATACATCTAAAAGTTCTGGATAGGTATGGCCAGAGAAGCTTTCAGTTTCAACCGTAGTAATGGTGACAGGAATATTGAATGTTTTAGCTGCTTTTGCCAATCCTACCGTATTATTTTTTAATACTTGGCGGTCTATTGACTGTACCCCAAAAGCCATTTGTGGCTGATGATCAATAAAAATAACCTGACAATTTGTTGGTGAAAGTTGTTCTAAAAGTGACTTATTCATGGGTAAATTCCTTATGAGTAATGCATTAAAATTGCTTACTGGTCATTATCAAAACAGATAAAAATGTAAAAGCATAGACAGCAAATCAGCACGAATCTGTATGCTGTACGAATACAATAAAAATCAATGATTGCTTTTTAATTTTTATAGTTTAATCATTGATATATATTTTTTAACTTTTGCTTAACCATGGATCGATTAGACTGTATTTCCACTTTTGTAAGTGTCGTAGAACATGGGAATTTTAGTAGCGCAGCCAGAGCACTCGACATCTCTCGTGACTTAGTGGCAAAACGTGTTTGCTACCTCGAAAATGACCTAAAAACTACACTGCTAACCCGAACCACAAGACAGATGAACCTCACCTCTTGTGGAGAAAAGTTTTATCAGCATAGTAAAGTTATTTTAAGTGAGTTTGAATGGGCTGCCTACGAAATTAGCTATAACCAGCAGTACCCAGAAGGCGAACTCAAGCTCAATACACCAATGTCTTTTAGCAATATTTTTCTTCAAAATATCATTTCAGATTTTATTGAGAAATATCCCAGCATCAAAATTGATTTATTCATGACTGATCAGCTATTAGACATGAATAATAATAAATTTGATTTAACTATTCGTGTAGATGGCTCTCCTCCAAATTTAGCAAATAGTAAAATATTAAATACCTATCAGCGCTATCTATATGCGACACCTGAGTATTTCAATCAGCATGGATTACCAGACTCATTAGAAGAACTTAAAGAACATAAGTTTCTGATTTATTATCAGGATAGCCGACATAAAAAATTGATTTTTCAAAAAGATCAGAAAGAAGTGTCGTTCAATTGCTTCCCAGTGATGACCTGTAATAATGGTGAATTATTATTAGATATGTGCCTAAAAGATCACGGCATTGTTTTTCTTCCAGAGTTTATTGCTGAACCTTATTACAAAGAAGGCAAATTACAGAAATGTTTGGAGGACTACACCAGTCAGCCGCTTCACTTATATGTCACATGGCCAAACCGTAAGATTTTATCGAAGAAAGTCAAACTATTTATTGATTTTCTAACGCGTCAAATCGTTCCTATAAAATAACCAATCTGGGCCTTTTCCATAGGAATTGGCCCATTATTTTTTATTTAGTTTAAATAGTTTCAATTTTTTTATTTTTAAATAAATTTAATAAATTTTGATCTGCTGTTGCTGTGTGGTCTTCTTCAACAAATGTCGTCGCGTAGTGTTCTAAATGCTCTTCCATCAATTGAGTTGCTCGCTTTTCATCGCCTTGCTCAATGGCATTTAAAATTGCACGATGTTCATCTGCCGAACAATTATTATGTTTGGGAATTTCATATAACCCAATTAATAACGAAGTCCTTGCAATAAGCGTCTGCAAATAACTGGTCATAATCGTATTTTGATTTGCTTCAATCAGCTTTAAATGAAATTGTCCTGATAGCTTAATCCACTCGGCCCAATTGCCAGCTAAACGCTCATGTGACTCTTGGTCGACTAAACTTCGAAGCTCACTAAAATCTAGCTTATGTGACTTTTGAGCGAGCTTTTTTACAGTAGCGATTTCAAGCATGCTGCGCGCTTCAAAGACCTCTTTTGTTTCATCAGCACTATGTTGTGCGATGAGTGCCCCGCGATTGGGCTGAATTTCGATGACCTTATCATGTGCAAGTTTGACAAAAACACGTCTTAACACTCCTCGCGTTACACCGAATGCTTCACACAAAGGTGCTTCAACTAAACGTGCGCCAGGGGCAAGTTGTCGATTTAAAATAGCATCTACAATAGCGTTATATATATGGTCATCAATTTCATCATTGCTCATTTCTACGGCTTTTTTTGGTGCATTCGATGGCATTGATTTTTCCATTTTTTATTGATGCTCCCTCTTTTTAAAACTTTATCTAATGACAATAGTGTAAGTTTAACTTAAGCGTTTTGGAATATCGCTCTCATTCCCACAACAAATATACTGAACCAAATAGTTCAATATTAGGTCTCTAAATATCCACTTATACACCTAAATTTACTTACTTTTTATAAAAAATTAAGCACTTCTCATTTTATAAATTTGACTCTCCATATCCAAAATCTATACCAGTTTTAATGACTCATAAACGCTACTTCCTAAATTTGGCATAACTTTTGCTCAATTTAAATTGTGCACAATTTAAATATCACATTGTACACAATTTTAATTTCATTCTTTTAGACAGAAAAACAATGCTGCTGAAAGTGCCTCCATCTTAAGGAAGTGAGTGTTCAAGATGAATAATACCGAAGCAATAATTAAACCTTCTTATGATGCAAAACTGACAAATCAAGACTTAGCTCCTTTAAAAAAGCAAACATGGGGCGCTTATAATATTTTTGCTTTCTGGATGTCTGATGTTCATAGTGTCGGCGGTTATGTCATGGCTGGGAGCCTTTTTGCACTCGGACTCAATAGCTGGCAGGTACTTTTATCTTTACTCATCGGCATTGCCATAGTTCAGTTTTTTACAAACCTCATTGCCAAGTCTAGCCAACAAACAGGCACGCCCTATCCTGTTATTTGCCGCGCTACCTTCGGTGTGCTTGGTGCAAATATTCCTGCTGTTATTCGCGGGCTTATTGCTGTCGCATGGTATGGCATTCAAACCTATTTGGCATCAAGTGCTTTCTTATTGGTCATTTTAAAGTTCTTTCCAGAATGGTCGGTGTATGCCGATGTTTCAACTTATGGTTTCCTTGGCCTTTCCTATTTAGGATGGGTTGGATTTATGCTGCTTTGGCTACTTCAAGCGATTGTTTTTTGGTCTGGCATGGACAGCATTCGTAAATTTATTGACTGGGCAGGTCCAGCTGTCTACGTAGTGATGTTTGCGATGGCAGTATGGCTCATCTGGAAAGCTGGCTGGCAAAATATTGATTTAAACTTGAGCGGTGTTCAATACGACGGTTTTGCGGTTGTACCAGTCATGATTGGTGCTATTGCGCTTGTTGTTTCATATTTTTCAGGGCCTATGCTGAACTTTGGTGACTTTTCTCGTTATGGCAAAAGCTTTAATGCTATTAAAATGGGGAACTTTCTTGGGCTACCGATTAACTTCTTAGGCTTTTCTTTACTTACTGTGGTGTGTATTGCAGCAACGCTTCCAGTCTACGGCAAGCTCATTACAGACCCTGTCGAGATGGTTGGAAAACTAGATAACACATTTGTGGTGATTTTAGGCAGTTTAACCTTAATGATTGCCACCATTGGGATTAATATTGTCGCTAACTTTGTTTCACCTGCATTTGATTTTTCTAATGTTTCACCGAGCAAAATTAGCTGGCGTATGGGTGGAATGATTGCAGCAATTGGTTCGATTTTCATTACCCCATGGAATTTATTTAATAACCCTCAAGTGATCCATTACACCATTGATATTTTAGGTGCATTTATTGGCCCACTTTTTGGTGTATTGCTCGCCGATTTTTACCTCGTTAAAAAACAGAAAATCGTGGTAGATGATTTATATACCTTAGATAGCAAAGGTTTGTATTGGTACAAAAATGGTTATAACCACTCTGCCTTTTATGCCTTAATTCCAGCTTCATTAATTCCTATTCTCTGCGTACTTTTACCACAACTATCAGGGCTAGCTAATTTCACATGGTTTATTGGGATGGGATTCGGTTTTGTCATTTACCGATTTCTTAATCAACCACTTGCCCATGCTAAATCGGCAATGGCTAAGGTAAAAGCACAATGAAAATTAAAATTATTAATCCCAATACCACTCAAAGCATGACAGACAAAATTGCTGCATCAGCAAAGATAATCGCAAATTCTGACACTCAAATTATTGCAGTGAGTCCTCAAATGGGACCTGCAACAATTGAAAGTTATTATGATGAAGCTCTAAGTGCAGTAGGTGTGTTAGAAGAAATACGCCAAGGTGAACAGCTAAATGTAGATGCCTATATCATTGCCTGTTTTGGTGATCCTGCCCTTTATGCTGCCCGTGAAATCACTTCAGCACCTGTGATTGGGATTGCCGAAGCAGCTATGCGAACTGCAAGTTATGTAAGTACTGGTTTTAGTGTAGTCACGACATTACAACGCACAGTGAATATGAGTTGGCATCTGGCTCATCGCTATGGGGTTACGCCATTTTGCAAAAATGTTCGAGCTTGTGACATTGCAGTTGAAGAATTGGAGCTTCCTGACTCAGATGCTTATCGAACCATACGAGATGAGTGCAAAAAAGCGCTCGTAGAAGATAAAAGCGATACGATTGTTTTGGGCTGTGCAGGCATGAGTGATTTATGTCTAAAACTACAAAATGAATTGGGAGTGATTGTTATTGACGGCGTTGCAGCAGCAGTTAAACAAGCTGAAATGTTAGTCCAGTTAAATTTAAAAACTAGCAAAGTTGGTGATTGGGCCTCACCTCCTGTAAAGAACTACACAGGCATATTATCAGGATTTGGAATGCGCTAAAGAGTTATTGTTTCAATTCCAGCTCAAAATTCAGAGTTGGAATTGAAACAAAGAATAATCAAAAGAATTAAGTCTCTGCTAACTCTGGCTTTTGTTCATTTTTATAAAATGGCACATCACCGTTAATAGTTGCACGGTGCATGATGCGATGGGCATCGCCATAATCAAATAATGCTTTATGTTGCGTACAACGGTTATCCCAAATCGCGACATCACCATCTTGCCATTTCCAGCGTAAATGAAACTTCTCTTGAGTTGCATGTTCAAACAAGAAATTAAGTAACTGTTCGCTTTCTTGTTCAGCTAACTCATTAATTTGAGTGGTAAAGCCTTCACTTATAAACAACAAAGGCTCACCTGTAACCGGATGGGTACGCACCACGGGGTGAACCACTGGCGGATTACGCTTAAATGTTTGCAAAAGCTTTTCTCGCTCTTCTTCGTTATGAGCAAAACGTTCAAGTGGAAAAGACTTACGAATATCGTGTGTTGCAGTTAAGCCACGTAATTTTTGCTGTAACTCAAGCGGAAGCCCTTTAAAAGCTGCGGTATTACTCGACCACAAGGTGTCACCGCCTACAGGTGGAATTTTAATGGCTTGTAAAACACAGCCCAAAGGTGGGGTCTTACTAAAAGTCACATCTGTGTGCCAAAGCTCATTATCACGTAAATCCTGTTTCCAACTGTCGAGTACCATCACTTCAGGCACCTCTTCAATAGAAGGATAAATCGGGTGCACATGTAAAGTGCCGAAACTACGTGCCAAGTCAGCTTGTGCTTGTGGTGCCAATTTTTGCTTTCGAAAAAAAATGACCTGATGATCAAGTAAAGCCTGCTGGATTTGTTGCGTCGTGTGTTCATTTAACGCATTCAAATCGACATCATGAATAATTGCGCCAATGGTAGGCTTGATCACTTCAATATTTAAATTTGCTACGACTGTATTCATCTTCTTTACTACAACTGCTGACCATACCAAGGAGAAAACTGTTTTTGTAACCAACGTAAAAACAGCTCAAAACTAACTGCGACAATCGCAATCACAATAATGCCCAGAATCACCGTATCGGTAATTAAGAACTGCGCTGCTGATTGCACCATAAAACCAATACCACGATCTGCTGCAACTAACTCTGCTGCAACTAATGTTGACCAGCCCACCCCGAGACCAATACGAATACCTGTAATAATATGAGGTAAAGCGGTTGGTAAAATCACATGCCAAAAGACTTGTGCCTGACTTGCCCCTAGCGACAATGCCGCACGCTCACGATTAAGCTGATGGCTTAACACACCATGTGCACTACTAATAATGACAGGCGCCAAAATCGAGAAGAAAATCAAAAGTACTTTTGTGGTTTCGCCAATACCGAACCAAATTACGAGTAATGGCAAATAAGCTAACGGTGGAATTGGACGTAATAATTCAACCAAAGGGTCTAAAACAGCGCGAACCCATTTGTTCAGGCCCATCCATAAACCCAGTGGTACACCAATCACCACGGCAGCGATCAATGCTAAAAATACACGAGAGATACTGGCTGCTAAGTGTTGCCACAAAGTTGCCTTCATAAAGCCTTCTTGGCTAACCGATATAAATTTTTGCCATACTGCCTGTGGACTCGGTAAAAATAGTTCAGGTACGACATGCAAAGCAGTAATGAGAAACCAGAGTGCAACTACACTCCCCACACTAATTATGCTAACTGCCAAAGTGTGGTGCTTTTCAAAAAATGACGATAGAAATGAAGCATTTTCTGTTTGCACATCTGGCTTAAGTTTTAGCTCTGCTTTGTCATATTCATAGACGTTATCTTTAGTGTTCATGTAGGTAACGCCTCCTTACCGCTTTGTTTTTGTGCCCTTAAACTTTCAAATAACTGTTCTCTGAGCTGAATAAATTGAGGGTCTGATTTAATTGAGCGAATAGATTCGCCCTGACGATATCGTTGAGCAAAATCGAGGTGTAGAATTTCTACAATTTTGCCCGGATGGGTGGTCATCAGAACTAACTGATTGCTGAGCAATAATGCTTCTTCAATGTCATGTGTAATTAAAAAGAAGCTTTTATTTTGTTGAATCCATAAATCGAGCACTAGCTGCTGCATGTTTTCACGCGTAAAAGCATCTAAGGCGGCAAAAGGTTCATCTAATAAAATAAACGGCGCGTGACTGATCAAAGCTCGGGCAATACCAACACGTTGTTTCATACCACCGGAAAGTTCCCATATATTGGCTTTTTCAACGTGACTTAAACCTACAATTTTTAAAATTGCGTTTACTTGTGCCTCAATCTCTGCACGCTTTAAACCTTTTAACTGCAAAGCGAAGCCAACATTATCTGCAACATTCAACCAAGGCAGTAAGGCGTGATCCTGAAACACGACAGCACGGGTTACATCTGGTCCAATTACGACTTCATGATTTACAAGTACATCACCAGAACTTGGCTTTTGAAACCCTGCCAAGATATTAAGCAAAGTTGTTTTGCCACAACCTGACTCACCTAAAATGACAGTTAAAGAACCTTCTTTAATGGTTAGGTTAATGTCGTGTAAAACTGGCTTTTGCTGTTTAGGAAAAGTCAGATGAATATGTTTGGCTTCTAATACACTCATGACAACTCCTTAAGGCTGCAAAAATGAAGAGTTCACATTGCCTTTATAATCGGCTTTCAGTTGATCGACCTTACCCTGACCTTTTAAGAATTTCGCTGTATCAAAAATATTTTGTGCAAATTCACCATCTAACGTTTGTTTTTGCTGAGCGTGGTCAAGGTAAATATTTCCACTTAATAAAAGCGGAATATCTTTTGGATCAGAGCCTGTGAGCTGCGCAATTTTTTGTACGTTATCGGCATCTTTAACGTAAGCGGCTGGGTCTTGATTATATTTTTCAAGCTGCTCAAGCGTAGTTCGGACAAAAGCTTTTAAGAAGTCAGGATTTTTCTCTGCAAAGTCTTTACGTACTACCCATAAATCATAAGTTGGAGCGCCCCATTCACCGACTTGTTTTGAGTCAGTTAAGACTGTGCCAGATGCTTTAGCTTTGCTTAAAGCAGGTTCCCACACATAGGCAGCATCAATGTCACCACGTTCCCAAGCAGCTGAAATTTCAGGTGGACGCAAGTTAATAATTTTTACTTTATCTTCTGGAATATTCCAATGTTTCAGTGCAGACAAAAGGCTGTAATGTGTGGTTGAAACAAACGGTACAGCAATGGTTTTGCCAATTAAATCTTGAGGGCTTTTAATCCCTGATTTATTACTCACCACGAGTGCTTCAGATGCACCAAGTTTTGATGTAATTAAGAATACTTCTATTGGTAAATCACGGCTTGCCGCTGCTGCAAGTGGACTTGAGCCAATATTGCCAAGTACCACGTCGCCCGAGGCAAGTGCGTTTACAACATCTGAACCCGCATCAAATTTTTTCCATTGAATAGTACGTTGACTATGTTTTTCATACTCCCCATTTGCTTGTGCCACTTTGCTTGGGTCAACCCCTGTTTGATAAGCAATCACAATAGGTTTGCTGTCACGAACTGAAGCACTGGTATTATTGTCTTTCTTATTTTGCCATACGATAAATGCAACAATTGCTACGATAACAATTGCCGTGATAATCAACGGTTTGGTCTTCGTGCTCATAATTTCATGATCTTTCAATAATATAAGCTCATGGTATGCAGCTGGCTTTATAATGAAAAATAAAAAAATATGAGTTGCTTATCTAATTTTTATAAATAACTTTTTCTTATAAGTTTTTATCTTTTGGTAAAAAGAAAATTTTAAGTAATCTTATAGGATAGATACAAAATTAAAATACTTATATATCAATAATTAAAAACGATATTCCTAAATCATATGATTAGGAAAGCCTGACATATACCTTCTGGTATTTTATCCTACTCATTTCATCATTTTTATTTTTGCTTATCGCATCCAGAGTTTTGCATCTAATTAATTTTCATTCTTTTATATAAAGTACAGATTTTATTATCTTTTTATCTTGAATATTCTGCAAATATTAAGATTTGGACAAATCTTTTTCTGGTTTATACATGAGGCAAATTTAATTTTTATTTTTAAGAGGAGAAATCATCCCTTGTTTAAACGTCCCACAACTTTCAAAAAAATATTCATCGCGACGACTTTGATTACATTCAGCCTCTCAAGTCATGCAGCCCTTACCTTTGGCAATGCTGAAGAAGGTCAACTTAAAGTAAGTGGTACTGTTCGGGCTAAATATATTTATGATTTTGACTCTGAACCCTCTACCAGTAAATTTTCCTTTAATGACGCAGTATTATGGCTGGACTACAACTCACCGAAATGGATTGGCCATCTAGATTATCGGGTTTATGAGTATTATGGACATTTAGGCGATGCCAACTGGCTCACCGATGCGTGGTTGGGTTATAAAATTAATGATAACAGTAAAATTATTGCTGGCTTAAACCCCGTTCCTTTTGGCTTAGGTCGATTTTGGGGAAATACTTATTATTTAGGCATTGCCAATAGTGCGGGTTGGGAAGATGTACATAATCTTGGTGTAAAATATGATTTCAATGATGGAATCAATGAAGCACAACTCGCCTTTTATCCTACCGATGGTGGCACCTATAGAGGTAAAAGCAAAGACTCGAGTCGATTTAGTATCAACCCTGTCAATGCGGATGACTCAGTACCGCAAGGCACCAATACCCAAGAAAAGAACTCCTTTGTTGTTCGAGGTGCTCATACCTTTAAAAATATCTTAGGCCAAGAAAATTTCTCTACCCAACTGGGTGCTTCTGCATGGTATTCCACTATTGAAAACAAACGTTCAGGGCAAGATGGCGATCGCCAAGTCTATTCGGTTTTTAGCAATACCAATTATAACCAATGGAATTTACAGCTTTTGGCTGGTTATCAAGACATCGATAATGCCGACACTGAATATAAAGATCATCTGACTTTAGGTGGTTTCGATTATTCATTTAACTCTGCAACCAAAGGTCAGATTTACTCAGCCGAGCTCAGCTATTTATTTCCTCAGCAATTTGGCCCAATTACCTCTGTTCGTCCCTATTTAAATTATAGTTCTTATCGAAAAGAGCAAGATGGCTTTAAAGACTCTACCCGTTTTATTCCCGGTATTGCTTTTAACTATCAAAAACTGACGGTACAAGCCGAATTATTGATGGGTAAACATGATCCATACCTAGGAGACAGTGAAGGCCTTGCAGCTGGTGGAAGCAATGATAAATGGAATAAAAAAGCATTTGTGATTTTTGCTTACTACTTCTAAATCCAAAATAAAGGCCAACAGATGTTGGCCTTTGTTTTATCTAGATATTTATTTTTACTCTAGTCGATTACTGGTGAATTATTGAGAGGAAGTTCTGTTTTATCTTCATCAATCACATCAACATCTTGGGCAGTAGGCTCAAACTTAATCACTAGCCCAATCACAATTAAAGGAATAAATGCAAAGATAGAAATTATTAGGTAAACATCGGTTTTGTAACCCGCCATCCAAATTGGTAAAACAAACAAGGCAATGGCTTGAGCAACACCTGTTACGGCACGGTTAAAGCCAACACCAACACCACGAATCGAAGCTGGATAAGCCATAGTAGGATAAACCATCATTTGTGCCCCAGGCCCAAAGCCTTCGGCAAAAAGCCACAAACCCAGCATTCCAATTGCGGTGTAGAGTAAAAAGCTATTACCGGGTTCACCAATCAATGCCAAAGCAATGAGAGCAATAAACTGAAGTAAAAAGCCTGTAAGCAACACATGACGAGATTTAAATCTGCTGGCAACAAATACACCTAATAGTCCGCCCGTAAATGCAAACAGTAAATTAAGCCCAAGTGTGGTGGTAATGGTCGTCAAGACATCAGTATGAAAAAACCGTGTTAAAATAGAAGGCAAAAAGAAAGCAATGGTGGTGTACTGAAATGCCACCGAAATGTGAATCACAATTGCCACAATAGTTCTTGGCAAATAGGTTTTATTAAATAAAACTGCAAAACCCTCGCGCTTTTTCTTATCGCTAGTTCTTTCTACTTTTTCAACTGTAGCAACTGCATGAATTGCATAGGATTCTTGTAGAACTTTAGCTGCGCCTTTTAAATCGCCTTGGTTTGCAAGCCAAATAGGTGATTCAGTTAAATATTTACCGCGAATAAAAATAATGAGTAACGCTGGTACTGCTCCAAAAATTAAAGATGCTCGCCATAACCAGTTGCTATGCTCAGGGGGTAAAAGAAAATAAAGCGCCAGAACTAGACCAAAACATACCGAAGAAGCGGCATACCACATTGGGCACCATGCGGCTAAACGTGCTGCTTTGTTGCTACTACCGTTAAATTTGGAAAACTCAGATAAGTATGACATTGCGACAGGCAAATCAATACCGACACTAATTCCCATAATAAATCTGGCTAAAATCAAAACCCATACATTCGGTGCAAAACCAGCCACAATTGCCGCAATGACAAACAGCACCATGTCCGCCATAAAAACCCGATAACGGCCGATTTTATCTGTCAGCCAACCACCAATCAGGTTACCAACAATGGTTCCGCAGACAATTGCTGAAGCTACGACCCCAGTCATGACAGGGCTTAAAGAAAACTCAGAGATAACTTGCTCAATACCAAATGAGAGCGTTGTTAAATCATAGGCATCAATAAACACCCCAATCAGTGCCAACCAAATAACTTTATTCGACTTACCCTTCCCTGCAAATTTGGAAATTAATTGTGAAACATCATCGGGAGATTTAATTTCATAACGATGGTTATGATCGAGTTCTTGTGTGCTCACTTAATAATTCCTGTATTTTAATAACAGAAACAAAATAATGATTATTCACATAATACAAAAACAAATTAATCTGATGTTTTAATCTAAATTATAGAATTATCTTTTCATTATTAACTCAGAAGTAAAACCGATATAAAAAGACAAAATAAAAGCTGGTATTTAACCAGCTATTTATTTAAAGGCTTCCTAAAATATTAACTTGCCTCAGCAAGTTTTAATTCCTTTAGATTACGATATTTTGCACCACGGTGATTTTCAGGCAAATATGGCCCAGCACCAAATAGTTTTTCTCTTAATGTTCCTTGTGCGTATGAAGTTTGATATACCCCTCGTTTTTGCAACTCTGGAACAATAAATTTGACCACATCGGCAAAGGTTTGATGTGCCAAAATATAGGCAAGGTTAAAGCCATCAATATCGGTATCTTCAACCCATTGCTGTAGACCATCCGAAACTGTTTCTGCTGAACCCACGAGTACTGGTCCATTACCACCTAAGCTGTTCCAATTTGCAATTTCTTCAATGGTCCAAACACGCTCTGGATCTGCATTTACGTAAGAATCTAATAAAGATTGAATGGCATTGGTTTGAATATATTCAACTTTGTCAGTGGGTTGATATTGTGAAAAATCGACACCAGACCAGCCAGATAGCAATGTTAAAGCCCCATCGTAACTTCCATAGCTTTGATATTCTTTAAACTTAGCCTGTGCTTTTGCATCGGTTTCATCAGTGACAATCGACAAAAGTGCATAAATTTTAACTGAGTACGGGTCGCGGCCTTCTTGAGCCAGTTTTTGGCGAATGCCCTGTACCACTTTTTTAGTGGCAATTTTAGACGGCGCTGCGATGAATACACACTCGGCATTTTGACTAGCAAACTTCTGCCCACGTGAAGATGCGCCTGCTTGGTAAAGTACTGGTGTTCGCTGCGGTGATGGTTCACAAATATGGATGCCCGGTACAGTAAAGTATTTACCTTCGTGCTGAATTGGATGCACTTTTTTATAGTCAGCAAAGATACCTCTTTCACGGTCGCGAAGTACAGAACCTTCTTCCCAAGAACCTTCCCAAAGTTTGTAAAGAACTTCTAAGTATTCATCAGCAATATCATAACGATTGTCATGATTAACCTGAGTTTTTAGGCCCAAGTTTTTCGAACCACTTTCCAAATAAGACGTCACGATATTCCATCCAACTCGCCCTTTGGTTAAATGGTCTAGCGTGCTAATACGCCTAGCAAAAGGATAAGGATGTTCAAAGGAAATCGAGGTTGTGACACCAAAACCCAAGTGCTTTGTGACTGCTGCCATCGCTGGCACAATCTGTAGTGGATCATTGACCGGAACTTGTACTGCACCTGTTAAGGCATGTTCAGCACTTTGATGATAAACGTCATAAATACCAAGCACATCTGCAATAAAAATACCGTCAAAAAAACCACGCTCAAGAATTTGTGCTAAATCTGTCCAATATTCTAAATCTTTATATTCAACAGATCGGTCTTGAGGATGTCGCCATAATCCAGGAGATTGGTGGGCAATACAATTCATTTCAAAAGCATTAAAACTAATTTTCTTAGTCATAAAATATTCGCCAGCATTTTATTTATTTTTATACTAAAGCAATTTTTAGGTTTTCTTTATAATATAAACCCCAAACAAAATATGATTTTATTCTAATAGGTTTTTATAATTTATTTCTAAAAAACATAAATAATATTAAGCCGCTAAAAATAGCAACTTAATATCTAAAACTATAATTTATTGTTTAGCAACATTCCCTATTCGCCATTGATACGGAGGTAATGTGCCGTTTACACTAAAATCACCGACAATTCGATTTTTAAATACTCTTGGGTTATGCGAAGATAAAGTTCGTACATTACGCCAGTATCGATCTAAGCCTAAATCTTTATCTGTTGCGGAAGCACCTAAAGCGTCAAATAAAATCGTAGAAGCATTTAAAATTAGATCTGTAATGACCGTTTGAGACTGCGCACTTTCAAGTTCGGCAAGCGCATTTTGCTCCTCTTCTAGCTTCTCATTATTTTGAAATGCAGCTAAGTAAGCACGTTGTAAGCTTTGTGCGACTTTTTCAACAATCGCCCCTGCACTGTAAGCCGCGCCACGAATTTGGCCTACTACTTGTAAAATTTGCGGATCCTGTTTTACAAATTGAGCATTCGCATGCGTATAGTTTCGGGTACGTTTAGCAACAGCTTGAGAAACATCATAGGTTGCAGCACGTCCTAGACCCGTAATAATTGCCAATTGAACAAGTTGATAGTAAGCCGCTGAATATTTAAAACGGTCATCATCAGGTAAAATTTCAGCTTCATCGACCAATACATCATGGAAATATGCCGTACCACTTGCAGTGAGCTGCTGTCCAAAGCCATTCCAGTCATCGACAATTTCAACACCCTCATCTTCGCGGCGAACAACAACTGAGCCAGACTCTCCTTTTAAATCTGTTACCCCAACATCAACCCAGTCCGCATATAAACTCCCTGTGGTGTAGTATTTTTTGCCTTTAACGCGAATTTTTCCGTCACTGTCTCGATACAAATGTGTTTCGAACTGATCGATTGATTCTTTACCGCCTTCAGACCACGCACTACCCACTGTTTCTCCATTGGCAATTCGGTTAAGCCAACGCTCCCGAAAAGCTTTGTCTTTACTTACCAAGACATCTTCTGTGAAACCAAAATGTACACGCAAAGCTTGCGGTAAATTTGAATCTGCCTCTGCAAGTTCAATGAGTAATGCAAATAATTCAGGAATGGTTGCATCAAAGCCACCATGGGTTTTAGGAAGTCGTAAACGTGTAAAGCCAACATCTTTGAGCCACTGAAGTTGTTCATAAGGCAAAATATGCTGTTGCTCACGGATTAAAGCCCCTTCTTTAATACGGGCAAAAGTCGGTCTGAAATTTTTTGCCAATTCATCATAACGTTCTGAAGGGCCTTCACCCCATACGCGAGAAATAATTGAGGCCTGACTAAGTGCTGCATGCGTTAGTGAACCGAGATGATGCTCAAAATTTAAATTTGTCATGTAAGTAAAACCAATATTGCTTTGCTTTTACCATAAAATATTTATTTCACATGAAAACGATTATTTTTTTATAACAGTATTCAAACTTTATATAACGCACAACAAAAGCCTGCCAACGCTAAGCGATCTCTTTCTTGTTAAGACTATGCTGACTTTGCAATAAGGTTTGCATATATTCTGAATAGACAGATAGTTTTTCGAAAATATGCTCTGAATAAAACATATCATCAATTAAATGAGTCATTTGATGCGTCGTGAAGGTGTCACACAGTCCCACCAGCTCTGCATTCATCTGAGCAAATTGTGCACATAGCTGTACATAGGTTTCATCTTTATTTTTGAATAATAATTTCCGCATTTCTAAGCTATTAAAGTTTTTTAAGTCCTTATCTTTTGTGGTTTTAATCCAATAAATTTTGACCTTTAAAAATTGCTCAAGAGCTTCTAAATACTCGACATCTACATCTAAACTCGTAATTAAAAAAACTGTAGAAAGGTCACTTCGACACAGTGCTTTGATTAAGCTTAAATAAATAAACTCAACTTCATTAAGCTCTGCAAGTTCCAAATCAATATAAATTTTTAGACTTTCTAAAACTTCATCTACTTTAAAGAACACTTTCTTCTCAGCTTGGTAATATTTATTAAGAATAGAAAGTACAGGTGCAGTCGCAGGTGTCGTATAAATGGCAGGCTTGTTTAGGTTTGCAAAAATAAAAGGTGAAAATAGGTAGGCCACGCTACTTTGCTGTGGCTCAATATGAGATTGAATTAAATAAACAGTTTCAGCTTTGGAAAAGTCTCTGAGTACTTTCGCTCTTAATAAAGTAGCTTCAAAATTAACGTAAGTCTGCTCTAACTGAGCCAATATAGAAATAGGAATAGGCTGATTTTTAATAATTTTATGCAGGACATTGAGTTGAGAGGTAATAAACATTTTTTAACATCCAAGCTATTTTAGAAGAGCTACACTTAAATCAGGTCTTTAATAACCTACGTAACAACCAGACCTCACGCAAAACAACAAAGGAATAAAAGAGAAGAAACTATTCTGCGCCTATTATCCAAAGTCGCATTCACTTTGTTTTGGAAAGTGATTTTGGCCATTCGTAAATCTTGTTCATTTATTTTGAACTTTTGAAGAATGGATACATAGCTACAGATATTTGAAAAAAAACTATAGCACACCTCACGAATGCTTCAGACTGTTATAGTTTTATAAAAAATTTCTGTATCTACATATACAAAAATAGTAAGTGCATGATTAAGGAAACTTCTTAAGGTAGGTAGTTTTCATGAGACGATCTATTGCATATCGCCAGATATTTCATCAATGTTTCAATGCAACATGCATTTTTACAAATGCAACATCAAGCATAAACTTTGTTAACAGATTGAGAACAATCAATCAGTCTATTCTCTTGAAATATCAAGCAATTATATTGCTTAACCCTGTTGGCATTTTACTTGCTAAGAACATTTCTCACAGATGCAAGTTTAATCGCCAAAATACTTTGTTGCCTGAAAATAAGTATTTAACTCATTTAACCATCATCAGCTAGTTCACAGGGGGAAAGTTTATGAGCCTCGGTCTAACCGCTCTAGAATTAGCGCGAATACAATTTGCTTTTACAGTATCCTTCCATATTATTTTTCCGGCCACTTCCATTGGTCTTGCCTGCTTTTTAGCAGTGTTAGAATGGAAATGGTTAAGAACCCAAAACCCGATTTATAAAGATCTATTTAAATACTGGATTAAGATCTTTGCTGTTGCCTTTGGTATGGGTGTGGTCTCGGGCGTGGTCATGAGTTACCAGTTCGGTACTAACTGGAGTGAATTTTCACGTGTTGCCGGAAGTATTACTGGTCCTCTACTTACCTATGAAGTCTTGAGTGCCTTCTTCTTAGAAGCAGGTTTCTTAGGCATTATGTTATTTGGTTGGGGACGTGTTGGTCCTCGGGCCCATTTCTTCGCAACACTTATGGTTGCCATCGGAACATGTATTTCCATGTTCTGGATTTTATCTTCGAATAGCTGGATGCAGACACCTCAAGGCTTTGCGATCGAAAATGGCATTATTGTGCCAAAAGACTGGTTTGCAATTGTCTTTAACCCATCCTTCCCTTACCGCTTTGCCCACATGGGTGCAGCCGCCTTCTTGGTTTCATCATTATTGGTCGTTGGAACATCTGCATGGCATTTAGTAAAAGGCCGTCGTGATGAATTGGTGAAAAAATCGTTTTCGATGGGTCTCTGGATGGTGCTTGTGACTTCATGTTTGCAAGTAGTGATTGGTGATAACCACGGTTTAAACACACGTGAACATCAGCCTGCCAAACTTGCGGCAATGGAAGGCCACTGGGAAACCAATCACAATGAGCCGATGCCATTATTGCTATTTGCAATTCCAGATATGAAAGAAGAACGTAACCATTTTGAAGTGGGTGTTCCTTATTTGGGTAGCTTAATTTTAACGCATAGCTTAGATGGCCAAGTGACAGGCTTAAAAGATTTCGCACCTGAAGATCGTCCAAATTCAACGATTGTTTTCTGGAGCTTCCGTGTGATGGTGGGTCTTGGTGTACTCATGGTCACTCTTTCTTTAATAGCACTTTGGTTACGTAAGCGTGGAAAACTCTATGAAACTTCGTGGTTCCATAAATTTGCATTGGTGATGGGACCATCTGGTTATGTCGCTATGCTTGCAGGTTGGGTAACTACTGAGGTTGGCCGTCAGCCGTGGGTTGTATACGGCATTATGAGAACTAAAGATGGACTTTCACATACGGTTTCCGCAGATCAGGTCGGACTGAGCCTGTTTATTTTTGTGGTGGTCTATACCATCGTTTTTGGTAGCGGCATCTACTACACCTTAAAACTAATAAACAAAGGCCCATCATTTATTGATACACCAAATGTTGAAACTGGTGGCGTAGGACACTTTAAAACACCAATGCGTCCACTTAGTGCAGTCGATGAAAATATTGACAGCAAACAAAACTCTGGGGAGAACCGTCATGATTGATCTTTCTTTAATATGGGTCGGTATTATCGGTTTAGGTGTCATGATTTATGTGGTCATGGATGGCTTCGACTTAGGAATCGGGATTATGTTCCCATTCATTAAGGACAGCCAAGAACGTGACGTGATGATGAATACCGTGGCCCCTGTCTGGGATGGTAACGAAACTTGGATGGTTCTCGGTGGTGCTGGTCTATATGCAGCATTTCCACTGGTCTATTCAACAGTTTTATCAGCACTATATTTACCGATCATTTTCATGGTGATTGCCCTGATTTTCCGTGGCGTGGCGTTTGAATTCCGCTTTAAAGCTCATCGCACCAAACACCTTTGGGACTTGGCTTTTATTTGGGGTTCAGTTTTAACCAGCTTCCTACAAGGGATTATTCTGGGTGCCTATATCCAAGGAATTAAAACCGAAAATGGTATTTATGCTGGTGGTCCATTTGACTGGTTATCTCCATTTACGATCTTTACAGGTATTGGCGTAGTTGCGATGTATGCAACTTTGGGTTGTGGTTGGCTTATTTTAAAAACTGAAAAAGGCTTACAGCAACGTATGTATGAGCTTATGCCAAAACTGATTATTGCACTACTGATCATTTTTGGTGGCGTAAGTTTATATACGCCGTTGACTCATCCTGAAATTGCAGATCGCTGGTTCTCTTTACCAAATCTGTTCTATTTTAGCCCTGTACCTATTTTAGTCTTATTATTTGTTGGCCTGATTTTATCAGCATGTAAAAAGCAGGATCATGACCTTAAACCATTTGCATATACATTGGCGCTTGTTTTCCTTGCATTTACTGGTTTTGTGATTAGTTTATGGCCCTATATTATTCCGCCATCAGTGACCATTTGGCAGGCAGCAGCGCCTCATTCAAGCCAGATGTTTGCTTTGGTCGGTGCGTTAATTCTGATTCCAATTATTATTGCTTATACAATTGTGTCTTATTGGGTATTCCGTGACAAAGTGCGTGTAGGTGATGAAGGTTATCATTAAGTATGGAGGGTTTTATGAAAAAGTCATCAGTCAAACTCAATCAAACTCAATGGTTTATCTTGTTATGGCTTGGCGGTTTTTTAGCCTTAGCTGTGATTGCGGGTTTGTTTAAAGTCATATTGATTTATGCTGCCCCTTACTTAAAGTAAATCTATGGTTCTAAACAAATGCCGTTTGTAGATTCTGCAAACGGCATTTATTATTGATTAAGTGCATCTTTCATTTTGTTATTTCGTGCAGCTCATACATGTATAAATCAGAACAACTCGCTCATAGCATTCGCCAACTCATTGAAAGTGGCACTTTAAGTGCGCATGAAAAATTACCTTCATTAAGAGATCAGGTACAACGCTCTGGCTTTAGTTTAATGACCGTAATGAATGCTTATCAGGAGCTTGAATCACAAGGTCTGATCTATTCAAAAGAAAAATCTGGGTACTTTGTTGCCGAGCAAATTGCACTTAAGCCACTCGAGCAATATTCAGTTGTTTCACTGAACTCTAAAATTGAAATTAACTCATTAGTTTTTAAATATCTTAAATCGATTCAACATGAGTCTGTCGTACCTTTTGGCTCAGCTTTTCCTGATAGTCAACTTCTAACAGCCCCCAAACTTATTCAAATTATGGGACAGCTTGCGCGCCAAAGACAAAGTTATGACCAGACCACAAGCCTACCGCCAGGCAATTTAGCGTTAAGGAAACTGATTGCTCAGCGCTACTGTATGCAAGGCATACAAACTGAACCAGATGACATTGTCATTACATCTGGAGGTTTAGATGCGCTTAACCTTTCCCTACAAGCTGTTGCTCAACCCGGCGATTATATTTTATTACAGCAAACCGTGTTTTATGGCGCTTGGCAAGCTGCCGAACGTTTAGGGCTTAAAGTGATTACCATTCCTGAACATCCACAACACGGGTTTGACCTAGAGGCTTTTGAACAGGTCATTCAAACATATCCAATCAAGGTGTGTTGGCTCATGCTGAATGCCCATAATCCGATTGGTTTTACCGTCAGTGATGACATTAAATATAAAATTGCCAAGTTGCTTCACGAACACCAAATTTATTTGATTGAAGATGATGTCTATGAAGAGCTTTTTTATGGCGGCCAAAAACCACTTTCAATGAAGTATTTTGATCAACAAAATCTGGTGCTGCACTGCTCTTCTTTTTCTAAAACATTAGGTGCAGGCTTTCGAGTCGGTTGGGTCTATGCAGGTAAATTTTCAGACCATATTCAACACTTACAGCTCATGAGTACCATTTCAGTCAATGCACTCATTCAAAATGCGCTGGTTGAGTTTTTATCTCATCATCATTATGAGAAGCACTTGCGTACACTTAGACTTTCGCTTGAGCGTTATAAAAAGCAGTTTTATCACTATTTAAAGCAGCATTTACCTAGCTCTTGCGAAGTGTATTACTACCCAAGTGGCTATTTTCTATGGGTCAAACTTCCTAGCACGCTAGACAGTATGCAAGTTTATGAAGAGTTGATTCAGCAAGATATTGGCGTTGCACCAAGTCCTCTGTTTAGTGTTTTACCCGCACAGCAGCATTATTTGAGAATCAATTGTTCTTTTGAATGGAATATTAAAATTCAAAATGCATTAGATCAAGTGATTAAAACCATTCAACAAAGAGTTGAAGCAAATCCTTAAAAGAGATGCTTCGACCTAAGCACAATTTGATAGTCTTTATTTTGTGGTAACTTTATAACTCAAATCTATAGTTTTTAGGGAAACAGGTTCAAAGGCTTAATATGGAAATTGATGAAGAACTCACCCTGAAAAAAATACAGATTTTTTTAGCTTTTATGCGCTGTGGAAATTTGTCTAAAACAGCCACAGAAATGCAGCTGAGTAATGTCAGTGTTCATAAAGCACTGCACTCTTTAGAAAGCGCTTTACGTTGCCCTCTTTTTAAAAATGAAGGCCGTAACCTGATTCCTTTAAAAAGTGCTTATGTATTTGAAGAACGAGCGCAAAAAATCGTACAAGACATTTTTATCACTGTAAATAAAACCAGAGAAGCTGCTGGCTTTGCAGCCAAGGTTTTACATTTAGGATCTCTTTATTCTTTGACTGTAAACACAATTCCAAATGTGATTAGCGGTCTTAAGCTCAGACGTAGTGAGCTCGATATTCAACTATTACTCAGTTCAAATCAGGATTTGGTGAAAAAGCTGAAAGCGACAGAGCTTGATGCCATTATCGTTGCTTTAAATGAAACCACTCAAGACGATGACTTTGAAATTTTACCAATGTTTTCAGACGACATTTTTTTGGCCGTCAATAAAGATTCAAAATATGCCGAGTTTAAAGATATTGATTTAAGCATTTTAAAAGAAGAGACGTTTCTCACTTTAACCAAAGGATTTGCGACCCATCACGATAGCGACATCATTTTTAAAAAGGCGGGTTTTTCACCTAAAGTTGCTTTGCAAGTAAATGATATTTTTACTCTCATTAGTATGGTCAGCTCAGGCGTAGGCTTTGCACTATTACCCGGTCGTATTTCTGCGGTTTATGAAAGTTCGGTAAAACTCATTCCACTGAAACAGCAATATCATATGCAACAAGAAATTGGTTTGGTCTTTTTAAAAAGTAAGGAACGAGATCCTAATTTACTTGCTCTGATTGCTGAATGTCGTATGTTTGCATCCAATTTTAAAAGATAAATATCGGCAACCTATTACAAATTAATAAGTTGCCGTTAGACACTTTACAAAGACTTATCCAAAAATCGCATTAACCGTTAAGAAAAAGACAGATGGTCCAAGTAAGCAGCCGAGACCTGTATAAAAGGTTGCAACCAAAGCTCCATAAGGTACCAATCGTACATCAGTGCCAGCTAGCCCAGCAGCCGTACCGCTCGTTGTTCCGGCTAAGCCGCCAAATACCATGGCTGAACGTGGACTTTTTAGGTACATGAATTTCGCAAGTAATGGCGTACCGACCATAAAAAAGACTGACTTGATTAATCCAATTGCAATAGAAAGTGCGATCACATCAGAGCTCGCGCCAATTGCAGTTCCTGTAATCGGACCAACAATATAAGTCATGGCACCAGCACCAATGGTTGTCATCGAGATTGGATCTCGATAACCCATGACCCATGCGACCAAAACCCCAATTGCAAAAGGCACAACGCAACCAAGAATTAAGGCAATTAGACCAATTTTACCTGCTTTCTTCACCTCTTTCACATCAACTTCAAACGCAGTTGAAGCAATAGCTAAATCTCGAATCATTGCGCCACCCAACATCGCAAAACCAGAGAAAATAGCGATATCAGAAATGCCTTTAGTTCCTTGCGTATAAACTCCTGCAAAATATGCAACGACCAAACCTAGGGTGATCGCAATTGCAGAGCTTTGCAGTTTTCCTTTCGTCAAATATTTTGACAATAAATGAGAAACGAACATCATTAAACCAGTTACTGCGAGTGCAGTGACGAATGCATTTTTAGATAAAACAGCAATTATAGCGTCCATCATTTAAATCCTTTTTGATTGACTTTTTTATAGTTTATGAGTGCTTAAGCTACTTTTTGCTTTGTTTCTATCGTCCATTCATATGTTTCATAATCGCCACTAATTCTATTTAAATAGCGGATGACTAGAACAGTACCAATCAATGAAGCAATAGAAACGATCAGACCTAACATGCCACCCGATAAAGCCGCTACTACGTTTTGTCCAGCAGACATCGCTACAACAATCGGAATATACATTCCTGACCAGTACAAAACTCCAAATTGGGTAACTTGTGGTAAGTAACCTTTTCGCGCAAGCAATTCTTTAGTCAAAATCAATAGAATCATTGAAATAGCTACGCCACCAACATTTGCTTTTACGCCCAATAACATTCCTAGCGTATTACCAAAATAATCGCCTAATAAATGACAAATCGCTAATATTGCCGTTCCATAAATAATCATTGTAAATCCCTCATATCCTTGAGTTATTACTCAATTTTTAATTTGTATTGCAATTACAAAGAAGCATTATTTCCGTTTTGCATTGCCAACTGAATGCTGTCTAAACGTGTTCCTTGAAATGACAATACAGTTCCATCTTTAAATGTTCGACGTGCAAGTGTAGTAAGTACCGTTCCCGGTAAAGCTTCTATCTGCAACCTCACACCTCGTTCCCATGCAGCTTGGATGGTACTTTCCCAATCTACAGTTCGACTCATATTAAAAGCCAAGTCATCACCAATCTGTTCTGGCTTGCCAAGTGTACGAGCCGTTGTACCACTTAAATAACGTATTTTAGGCTGCTTTAAAGTGACTCCCTCCATAGATGCTGCAAGTTGCTTTGCTTGCTGACTTAATAACTCACAGTGCGATGGCACCGATACATCTAATTTTTTTGCTACCACTCCCTGCTGCTTTGCCAAAACAGCAACTTGGTTCATGGCTTCAAAACTTCCTGAAATAACGATTTGGTTATGTGCATTAATATTTGCGACAAACACCTCTGGCGTTAGTTCATAAATTTGTTTGACCCATGTTTCGACAACTGAACGATCTGTACCAATCAGGGCCGTCATGCCATATCCAGTGGGGTAAGCGTTTTGCATGAGTTCACCTCGATAGGCAACTAAACGAACAGCATCTTCATAGTTTAGAACTCCTGCTACAACCGCAGCCGACCATGCGCCAATTGATAAACCTGCTACATAATCAGGTGTTAAGTTTTCAGCAGTTAATAAAGCTGAACTCACCACTCCTGAAATAAGTAAGCAAAGCTGTACTGCACGTGTAGATTGCAATGCAGCCGAACTATCTAGCACCAAGACATCTTCTTTGAGTGCATCCGATGCACGCTCAAGGTATTCTTTAACCAGAGCGTTTTTAGGTAAGTCGTGCAGCATATTGCTTCGTTGCGCACCTTGTCCCGGATATACCCAAATTGAAGCCATGATATCTATTCCCTAATTCCATGGGTTTTCTACTAAAACCGCACCATCTGCACGTTTTAATAGAACTTTTCCGCTATTCCTAGTCCATTCTTTTAAAGCCAAACCACCTTGTGGAAGTTGTAGCTGTATATCCACATTCAGCCCTGCTTTCTGAAAAGTTTCGAGTAGCTCAATCGCCTGCTTTTTTTCAAAAGGCTGTTCAGCTCGAATTAACAAATCTATATCACTTTGCTGGGTAACTGTTTTAACGCCAGTTGCCAGCTCAAACCCGAAACTTCCTGTATATCCCCAACATCCTGAAAAGTTTTTCATAATGCTGGAAATGGTCTGTAAACGTTCTGCCAAGTGTTCAAACTGCTTTGTATCAACGTGAGTCAGTGCTTCTGGCTTAAGTTGTCTACTAATAGCAGATCTTGGCATTTGCCCTGCATATCGCTGATGACGAAATTGTCCTCTAACACCCACAGCGACTTGATCTACAGAAGTGATTGCTCGTCGAACCACAACAGGATCACCTCGCTGTAATACCTCTTTCACCCAAAGCGGAGCATCTTCAGCCAAAAAATCGACCGTCATGCCCCATAGCAAATCATGGGCTTCGAGCTCAAGTTTCATGACCATTGCTCACGCAATAATTCACGGACCCTTTTAGACATTTGACGGTTTTGGCCGTGAAGTCTTTGTTCCAATCCTCTGGATTGATCAGCATTAATTTCTTTAAATGCTTGAGCAATTGTCTGCTTCGCTAACAAAAGATCATCGTTTGTCGGTTGTTCAGGGTTTTCAACAGATAACAGTTCAGATAACAAACCAAGCGTTGCATAACTTTCAATGTCATAAGCCATTGGCGGAATGCTTGAGGCCAATTGCTCTAACTCATCAACCGATCGTAAAGTAACGCGTGCAGCAGATTCCTTACCCATTGCATGCACCATAACACCTGAATCTTTTAAGGCAATAATACGATTGGCTTGGTATCCATGCGCCAAGAAAGCACCAGACATCGACTTACCAACCAATAAACTGACAATAGGATGGCCTGCCAATCTGGCTCTTGCATAGCTGTCTACCGCACCCGCTAAAGCTTGATGAATACCTAATAATTCTTCACGGCGCCCATAGGCCTGACTTGGCACATCAACCACACATAAAATAGCGCGTTTAGTTTCCGAATGAACATCAGCGTGAATCACTTCATCAACTGCTTTTGCTAAACTCCAGCCTTCCAAGAGTCCAACTTCACCTTGTTTTGCCCGAGGGAACAGATTATTGCTGTCTTGGACAACGGCAATCACACGTACCTCTTGCTGGTCAATCTGACCATCAGCTACCCAAACCGAAGCTGGAAAACCTTCAACTGCCTTAAAGCCTTGCGTGAGTGCTTTAAACCAATGTGCACCACGAGTAGATGCTTTTAATGTATCGACGGCGATATTCATGCTTGCTCTCCTTGATACAAAGCTTGAACTTGTGCTGGGGTAATCTGCTCACCAGTATCAACTTGTTGTAGCTTTTCTAAATAAAATGAGTAATTTGAACTACGATGCTGCTGAGGCACGCCTTGAGTTAAATAATCGATGACTTGCTGACGAATTTTCTGGCGATCATCGTCTACATAAGCATCTGCCAAACCACTAGCGAAGCGCTGATTACCACCCGTAATACCCCATATAAATGGACGATCTTTGGCGTTATATTCTTGTACACCAGCTTCTTGTTCAATCACCTGTGGGCCATTTAGTCCTAAACGTCCTTCTTGTGTCATTACAATATAGCTACATAGTCCAGCTGCAATTGACATACCACCAAAGCACCCTACACTGCCTGCGACCACAGCAATGACGGGTTGATACTGCCGTAAGTTCACAATTGCAGCCTGTATTTCAGCAATTGCAGCCAAACCTAAATTTGCTTCTTGTAAGCGAACGCCGCCCGTCTCTAACAATAAAATTGCCGCTGTTGGAATGCCTTTAAGATTGTCTTCAACCGCAAGCTCTAAGGCACCCGCAATTTTGGCACCACCCACCTCGCCTAAACTGCCACCTTGAAATAAGCCTTCAATTGAAATTAAAACCACTGGGCGTTCTTGAATAGTTCCCTTTGCAATCACTACACCATCATCGGCTTGCGGCACAATATTCTGTTTAACGAGCCAAGGCGACATAACACGGGCAAATGGGTCGAGTAATTCTCGAAAAGACCCTTCATCTAATAATGCTTTGGCACGCTCTCTTGCACTCAGCTCAATAAAATCTTTTTTATTTAATAAGCTCTCGATATCAGTCATGAGCAATCTCCTCTAATGCTTGTTCCAAACGTAAGCGAACAACACCGGGGGTTGCACCAAAGTCATGAATATCAATATTGACAGCAGGTGGTATTTGCGCAGTAAAAATTCGTTCAAAAAGATTGTGCCAACGTGCTGCACTGCCATCTACAGAGGTAACGACATGAATAGAGGCTTTGCCTGTTTCACCAGGTTCCATCAAAATTTCTAAATCGCCCGAGCCGACACACCCTACCAATGCTTTTTTTACCGGTGGCTCTGTCGCCACAAATTCAAAATGAAGTGTTTCCATCATCAAAATCCCTCTTTATTTTTTAAAGATGACTGCTGAGCACGATCTATAAACAATGTTGCTGCCAACAAATCTGCGGCACCACCAGCGGAGGCTTTCATCCGAAGTAGATCAATCTCTAAAAGATGCAAAGCGCGGCGACCTTCTAAGCTTGAACTACCGCCCAAATCCAGTACCTGTTGAGCACCTTGTTGCATACGCTTTAAACCCGATGTTCCCGAGCGATAAAGCACACAGGTATCGGTCAAATCAGTCATCATCGCAAGTAAGGCATCTAAACGAGCGAACTCTTCTTTCATGGGTTTACTACGGCTTTGATAAAGCTGCTTTAAACCAAAGTTCACAACGGTTGGAAAACCTTGCTGAGCTTGTTCTTTGGCGCCTAAGATACCTAATTTCTTCTGTACCTGCTGACCATGACTTAAAGCTTGCTTTGGAATAAAGCAATCTTCAAGCTGAGCAATCTGACCTGCTAACTGGCATAGCTCAACAGCCGATAAATATTGTTGATTGCTACGTGCCAATGACGCCGCCGTCACCATTAAACCCAAGGCCCAAATTGCACCGCGGTGTGTGTTAACACCATCTGTTGCCGACATCATGGTGTTTTCACCTTGGCGACCAATTTCACCAATGTCTTCGCGCAAGGCTAAACAAACTTCACCATGGTGCATGGCTGCTTGAGCCATTTCCTCAAACATGGGCCCTAAACTTTTCGCAGAGCGCTCCATTAATTCCAAAGTCAGGTCATTGTGTGCACCACTACCACGACGGTCGACTAAGGCTGGCTTAGGAGTCAGATTAACTTCATCAATCAAAGCCCCGACCGCTAAACTTGCCAAAAGCTGACTATTGCTGAGCGTTTGATATTGAACTTGTGCCATCATTACCAACTCCTGAATTTTGCAGGGGGTTGATATAAGCCATCTGACCATGTCACCAAGTCGGCAATATTTTTTGCAGCTAAAAGCTCACGGGTGGCATCGGTACGGCGAATACCTAAATCCTCAGGGAAAACCACCAAACCCTCGCGTCTTAAGCGCGCTGTCGTTTTAGGGTCTTGACTTAAACCGATACTGGTCACGCCTGCCACTGCAGCAATCATGGCTTGGCGCTCTTCTTGGCTGCTTGCTTTATATAGATAAGCAATGCCTTCTTCGGTCAGTAAATGGGTTACATCATCGCCATAAATCATGATTGGCGCTAAAGGCAAACCTGCAGTTTTAGCCACATCAATCGCATCAAGGCGATCTACAAAAGTTGGCTTACCACCCTCTTGGAAGGTTTCCACCATTTGAACAACTAACTTTTTACCACGTGCCAAATAAGTTTCGGTTTCATTGGCACCTTGCAAACGCATATCTAACCATGCAGGTGTATCGTGACGACGTCCACGTGGATCATGCCCCATATTTGGTGCACCACCAAAACCAGCTAAACGACCTTTGGTGACAGTCGAAGAATGGCCCATGCCATCAACTTGCAAAGTTGCGCCAATAAACAAATCAACGGCGTACTGACCTGCAAGCTGACACATCATACGGTTGGAACGTAAAGCGCCATCACGACCTGTAAAGAACACGTCGGGACGAGCTGCAACATATTTTTCCATGCCGAGTTCAGTACCAAAACAATGCACGCTTTCAACCCAACCTGTTTCAATCGCTGGAATTAGGGTTGGATGTGGATTCAATGTCCAGTTTCGGCAAATTTTTCCTTTTAAACCCAAAGACTCACCATAGGTTGGTAAAATCAGTTCAATTGCTGCGGTGTTAAAACCAATACCATGGTTTAACGATTGCACATTATGCTTCTCATAAATTCCGCGAATTGCCATCATCGCCATGAGTATGTGCACTGGCTTGATATGTTTCGGGTCACGAGTAAATAACGGTTCGATATAAAAAGGCTGGTCTGCTACAACCACATAATCCACCCAAGAAGCAGGGATATCGACACGTGGTAACTCTGAGACGTCATCGACCAGTTTATTCACCTGAACAATCACAATACCGTCGCTAAAAGCCGCAGGTTCAATAAGTGCAGGAGAATCTTCGGTACTTGGGCCTGTATAGATATTTCCTTGACGGTCTGCCATAAAACCCGCCGAAAGCACTACATTTGGAATAAGGTCAACCACCAAACGTGAATACAACTCAATATAGGTATGAATCGCACCAATCTCTAGCAACCCATCTTCAACTAACTGGCTAATACGCAAACTTTGTGGGCCAGCAAAAGAAAAATCGAGTTTACGCGCAATACCTTTTTCAAATAGATCAAGATGTTCCGAACGCCCAACGCTTGGCATAATCATATGTAAATCATGCAAAATATCTGGATTGGTTTGAGCTAAAGAGCGCGATAAAAAATCTGCCTGCTTTTGGTTATTCCCTTCGAGTACAACTCTGTCACTCGGTGTAATCAGGGTTTCTAAAACTTTAATAATGTCTTGAGTTGGAATCACCACACCATCGGTATATTGGTTTGCCATCTCTAGTTTTAGTTGTTTGGCATGACGCCGCTTTGTCCATAACCGTTCTTTATTCTGAACTGAGCCTTCCATGTGTTTACCTATAGATCGCAGTTTTGTTCTGAATCTATAAAAACGCTTTATGGGATTTCGATCAATCAACCTAGATGAACAGTCATTAACTTCAGGTTAACGATTAATTTTATATTCGATGAATTTCTTCAAAAAACCAATCTAGACAGATTTTGACTTTGGGTAAATTTGCGTATTGTGGTCGGTACACCAAATAATAAGAAAAGGGCGATGAGAAGTGAATTTGAGGAAATAAACGTATCAAACGCCCGGTTTGTATATCTTTTTGCACCATAACACTACGCGCTAATGCAACACCATGTCCTTCCATTGCAGCCTGTAAAACTGCAGATGAACTGTTGATTTGCATACCACGGCTAATATTAATATCTTCTAACCCGACACTTTTTAGCCAAGATTGCCACCCTGGAAATTGTTGATGTTTTTCCATAGAAAGATCATGAATTAAAGTGATATTTTTCAGATCATTCGGCGTTAAGAGCGATGAATGTTCATTTAAGAATGCTGGTGAACACACGGGATAAACCTCTTCATCCATGAGTTTAATAGCTTCTAGCCCTTGCCATTGTCCTTGACCATATCTGACACCCACATCAACTTTTTGTTCTAAAAAATCTACGGTTTTTAAGTTAATGTCTAAACGAATATCAATATCTGGATATTGTTTTTGAAAATGGTCAATTCTTGGTAATAGCCATTTTTCAGCAAATGCTGGACTTGCCGCAATATTAAGCACACCTGATAGAGAATCTTGCTTTAATTTTTCCAAAGCCAAAGTCAGCTTATCAAAACCCGCCCGAATATCCGGTAAAACCGATTCAGCCAGTTCAGTAGCGACCAGTCGATTTTTACCGTTAGTTTGCCGATGAAACAACGGAAAACCTAACCAATCTTCAAGTGTACGTACCAATTGCCCCACCGCAGCAGGTGTCACATTCAACTCTTTTGCCGCAGCAGAAAAACTTTTATGTCGGGCACTTGCCTCAAAAGCACGAAGTGCATTCAAATAAACTGGTGAATTCATAACACTAAAGATTTTCTTTATTGAAGAAGCAGATTATCTCATTTGTGATTAAAAAATACTATTTCTAAAATAAACCTATATTGATTGAAATACCTCAGATTCACGAGTCAATCAATTTATTTTATTTAATCTTAAGGATATACACATGAGTAGATTTTCTTTAAAAGTTGCTATTGTTACTGGTGGCGGTTCTGGTATTGGTAAAGAAGTCGCAATTCGCTTGGTTCAAGAAGGTGCCAATGTTGTGATTGGTGGTCGCGATGAAAATAAATTGCAAAAAGCTGCCCATGAAATAGATCCAACAGGTGCAAAAGTTCGCTACTTTGCTGGTGATATAGCCGAACCCGAAACTGCAAAAAACTTAGTAAAAGTAGCATCTGAAGCATTTAGCGGTGTTGATATTCTTATCAATAATGCAGGTGTATTTAACCCAAAATCTTTCCTTGATATTACTGAAATAGAATACGACTGGTTTTTAGATACCATTTTGAAAGGCAAGTTTTTTATGGCGCAAGCTGCTGCTAAAGCCATGCAACAACGTGGAGGCGGAGCAATTGTACAAACAGGTTCGCTTTGGGCATTGCAAGCTGTAAAAGCAACCCCTTCTTCTGCTTACTCAGCAGCAAATGCAGGAGTACATGCACTCACTCATAACTTAGCCATTGAATTGGCCGAATCAAATATCCGCATTAATACCGTTGCACCGGGTGTAGTGGAAACACCTGTTTACAACACGTTTATGAGTGAAGATCAGGTTAAAGAAGCTTTACCGACTTTTAACTCATTCCATCCATTAGGCCGTAACGGTCAACCTGCTGACATTGCCGAAGCGATTTTATTCCTTGCATCATCTAATGCCTCATGGATTACAGGAACTATTCTTCCTGTAGATGGTGGTGTGATGGCTGGTCACTAATTTGCAGTTAGTGATCAATCCCACTTATTTGGAGTATTTAATATGCAGAACTGGAATAGTTATCGAGACTCGTTGCTTCAATATGTCGCAAAATTTGCAAAACTAGCACCAGACACCATGCGTGGTTTAAGTGCGATGGAAGCAGGAACGAGTAAAATTGGTCAGCTTGATGCAAAAACCCATGAGCTTATTGCACTTGCCGTTGCAGTGACCACACGTTGTGATGGTTGCATCTCTATACATAGCAAAAAGGCAATTGAAGCAGGTGCAACCAAAGAACAAATTGCCGAAGCTCTTTCTGTCGCTATTTCTTTAAATGCAGGTGCAGCACTCACATATTCTGCACGTGTGTTAGAAGCAGTAGAAAATTTAGCAGAGCATTAATTTTACTTGCTAATTCATTCTATTTATTTTGTTATTGAATAAAGAGAATTTAGTTTACGAGGAAAGTATTCATGTTGATCCATGCCGATTTTTCACAGGCTGTGATTGTCAAACCTGAAGACTATCATTGGGTGAAATCTCCCCGTGGGGAAGTTGATCGTGTCATGCTTGATCGTGTGGGCGATGAAATAGCTCGTGCGACCAGTTTGGTGAAATATGCGCCCCAAACTATCTTTCCTGAACATCGACATCATCATGGTGAAGAAATCCTCGTACTTTCAGGCGTATTTACTGAAAATCAAAATCAGCACTACCCCGCTGGATGGTATTTACGGAGTCCACATCAGTCGGTACATCAACCGTCGAGCGAAGAAGGTGCATTGATTTTTGTCAAACTTATGCAAATTCCTACGTCAGAAACGCAAACCTTACGGATCAATACCAACGATCCAACACAATGGCAAGAAATAGATTCGCGTTTAATTTGCACATTGGTTGATGCAAGTTATGAGCACACCTATTTAGAAAAACTCAAGCCGCAGCAACTTTTTACTGAAAAAGCTGAGGGTGGAATCGAAATTTTGATTACCCAAGGTCAGATGGCCGATAAAGAAATGGTTTATGACGCTGGAACATGGATACGCCTACCTCCGAAAACACATGCCCATTTTCAAGCGGGTTTGTCTGGCGCTTCTATTTATGTAAAAACCGGACACCTAGCCTCAGCTATTGCTGAATATAATTAAAGGCTCGTTATGCTTCAAAATACCATGCACCGCCAAGTATTAATTCTGGCGAGTTCTCAATCACTTTTCCAAACCGTTTCCGTCATGGTCATGACCATTGGCGGCTTGGCTGGCGCTAATATTGCAAACACACCAACACTTGCAACGCTACCCATCGCATCTATGTTTTTGGGTACAGCCTTAATGATGTTCCCTGCATCAATGCTCATGGCACGTGTAGGACGACGTAATGGTTTTCTATTCGGCGCTTTCTTAGGTGTACTCGGCGGCATTATTGCATCAATCGGTATTTTTTATAGTTCACTCATGCTTCTGGCTTTGGGTACGCTATGTGTCGGGGCCTATCAGTCGTTTGCTCAGTTTTACCGTTTTGCTGCCAGTGAAGTGGCAACTGACGCGTTTCGCTCACGTGCTATTTCTTGGGTGATGGCAGGTGGAATTGTTGCAGCACTGATTGGTCCGACTTTAGCGCGTTTTGGTGGACCCTTATTCCAGCATTTAGAATATATCGGTTCATTTTTAATTATTAGTATTATCTCATTTGTGGCAATGGGAATTTTATCTAGCCTACATATTGCCGATACAGTTGAGCAAAAGTCTGACTTTACGGCTGGTCGCCCATGGCAACAGATTGTCTTTCAACCGACCTATTTGGTTGCGTTATTTGGCGCAGTAACAGGCTACGGCATCATGATTTTAGGTATGACCGCAACCCCGATTGCTATGCGACATTCACATCACGAACTTGGATCAATTACCACCGTCATTCAGCTACATGTGCTTGGTATGTTCCTACCTTCATTCTTTACTGGAAATTTAATTGCACGTTTTGGGGTAATTAAAATCATGTTTGCAGGTCTTTTATTATTTGCCTGTTACATTGGGTTTGCTCTCTCAGGTATTCAGTTCGCATCTTTTGCTATCTCGCTCATTCTATTAGGCGTGGGTTGGAACTTTTTATTTATTGGCAGTACTTCTTTACTCACAGGAACCTATTCTGTGGCTGAAAAAGCCAAGGCTCAAGCCATTAACGATATGACGGTTTTTGTTGTCGGTTTGATTTGTTCGTTTAGTGCAGGTGCTTTACTGGATTTATTTGGCTGGAAAGCAATGAATATGGCGTTAATACCATGGTTGGTGATTGCCGCAGCTTCTCTCTTCTGGCTAAGCCAAAAAAGAGAAAAGCAGTTTGTTTAAATTCTTTTTAACGCGGTTTGCTCAATAGCCATTCTAGATTTTGACGGACCGCAGGCCACTCATGTTTCAAAATGCTATAAACATGAGTGTCCCTCAAAATATCATCTTTCACAATTTGATGGCTTCTGAGTACACCATCGAGTTTTGCACCCAAGCGTACAATCGCGGCTTGACTTTGAACATTTAAAGAAGATGTGCGTAACTCAACAGCAATACAGTTTAAAGTCTCAAATGCATGAGCCAACAATAGCTTTTTACATTCAGTATTTACAGGCGTACGTTGTGCAGACTTTCGATACCACGTTGAACCAATTTCTACACGGCGATGTGCTTCTTCAATATGCATGAGAGTTGTCATGCCCAGCGCTCGCCCCGTTTTTCGGTCTTCAATATAAAATGGCAGCATAGAACCAGATTTTTGCAAATCAAGACGTCTTTCAATTTCACCAGTCATCTGTTCAGGTCTTGGCACACGGGTATACCAAAGATTATAGAGTTCCCCATCGCAAACGGCCTCTGCCAGTGATTCAGCCTGATTCACATCTAGCGGCTTTAAAATAACGTGTTCACCCACTAACTCAACAGGTATAGTCAAAGACATCTTTATCTCCTCAATTGATATTAAGCTTTTATATTTTCAAAATTATTTATTTAACTCAGCCACACTGTACATGGCATCGGCTATGGTTTGATGACCAGATTTTGATAGGCCATCTGCCGCACCTAGAATGTCTCGGCGTTCTTTGTTTTGCCCAAGTTTTGATTTTCCTTGAAGCTTGGTAATTTCAATCTCGATACCCACAATGGCTTTTAACATCGGTTCAAGATAGTCCTTCGGTGCATCGGACATTTTCCATGGTTCAGGTTGAGATGCTTCGTGGGTACGGGTTAAACGAGCCACTACACCACGGACGTAACGTTCATCATCTCGAATGGTTACCTTGCCATAAGCATGCACAACCCTATAGTTCCACGTCGGTACTTGTCTGTGCTGTTCATGTTTGGATGGGTACCAATTTGGTGAAATATAAGCATCTCCTGCCTGAAACACGACGAGTACCTCATCTCCATTTTTAATGTCCTGCCAAACAGAATTATTTCGTGACACATGGGCATGTAGTACACCCAACTCACCTTCGCTTGCCTGTAATTCGAATGGAAGATGATTTGCATCTAAACCACTATTCCCATGAGTAAAAAGCACCCCAAATGGATATTCTGCAATAAGAGAATGCAACACATCCAACCGGTTTTCTGCAAAATCATCAGGGATATACATGACTCAAGACCTCGCTGTAAATATCAGGGTTATTTATATTTTGTGTTGTAAATTTTCTGGTTTATGTGGTTTATTAAAAAGAACCACTTTGTATTTTTTTAAGTAGACCAGAATTATGGCAAGAATGGCAAAAGTTATTGAACTTCCGTGGATTGCAAAGATTGATAAAAGCCAAGGAAAGATTAGTGCTCAGCTGACCCAAGCTTTACGTGAAGCTGTACAAAGTGGTGATTTACAGCCTGGCGATCCGTTGCCTTCTTCACGAGAACTGGCTTTAACCTTAGGTGTCGCTCGCGGAACCATTATTGAAGCTTATGATCAGCTTTTAGCTGAAGGTGTGTTTGACTCTCAACCACGAAATGGCACTTACGTGTCTCATGCTTTGACTAAAAAAACTACACCGCAAAATTCTCAAAAAGAAACCACACCTAGCGCAATCCCTTTGACCAAATCGGCACGTTCTTATGCCAAAGTGCTTGATGAATTTAAGCCACTTCCTCATGTTCCTTTTGCGGTATCTGTCCCCGTCGGTCGGACCCAACCAAGTGATATCTGGCGTAAGTTTGGTAATAAATTTAGATCACGAGGTGCAGGAATTCCTTCAGGATATGGCGAACCTCAAGGCGTGCTATCACTCAGAATTGCTATAGCAGATTATGTACGCCGATCACGCTCTGTTCACTGCGAACCTGAACAAATTGTAATTACTCCCGGCATTCAACAGTCACTTTATATTTGCAGTCAGATTTTATTTGAAGCAAAAGATGAAGTTTGGGTTGAAGATCCAGCTTATCGGGGGACCACAGCCATTTTTGAGCATGCTGTACAAAACATTCGTATGGTTCGTGTTCCTGTCGATGAAGAAGGCATTCAGATTGAAACTGGCATTAAGCTTGCAAAACATGCACGTGCTGCTTTTGTGACGCCATCTCATCAATACCCACTTGGTATGCCAATGAGTCTTGCAAGACGTACTGCTTTATTGGCTTGGGCAAAACAGCAAAATGCATGGATCATTGAAGATGACTATGACAGTGAACTTCGCTATAACGGTCAACCCTTCCCATCTTTACAAGGCATGGCACCCGACCAAGTCATTTATCTTGGGACTTTTAGTAAAGTGTTATTTCCGTCCCTTAGGCTTGGCTATGCGGTGTTGCCTAAAGAATTGGTGGCACCATTTTGTGGGCTCAGAGTGTTAATTGATCGACACCCACCTGCTGCCGACCAACATGTTTTAGCTGCTTTTATTCAAGAAGGTTATTTAGAGCGACATATTCGACGTACTCGGAATGTCTATGCAGAAGTTCGTGAATACATTATTGGCTTGATTGAAAAATACATACCTCAAGAACTGGCTTGGTTACAGCCGGGCGATCAAGGCATGCATATGGTGTTATGGCTTGCTCAGTATATTAATGATATTGACGTTGCAAGCTCGGCAGTCGATGCAAGCATTGCTATTAAAGCAATTTCACCGACATTTTCAAAAGAACAACAACGTTCGGGGTTAATTGTTGGCTTAGGCGATTTTGAACCTGAACTGATGAGACAAGCCATTAAAAAACTATCACAGATTATTCAACAACATGACAAGCCGACTTAGACAAAGCCTACAACAGCAACCATAGATGAATCGCAAATGGCCCAATGAGTACCATTAAAATACCAGCAATAACCATGGTTAAACTCGCAATTACACCTTCTTCACTATTGCGCTGCTGTGCTCTAACTGTACCAAAACCATGCGCTGCATTGCCGAAGGCTGCCCCATTTGCCACATTAGAACGGATTTTAGTAATCGCTAAGATCGCATCGCCGCAAATCATACCGACCAAACCCGTAATGACGGTAAATAGTGAAACCAATGCTGCCGAACCGTGAATATCTTCAGCTAAAATCATGGCAAATGGTGTTGAAATAGAACGGGCCATCAAACTATTGGTGACTTCAGGGCTAAAGTGGAACCACTGTGCCATTTCATAGGCAGACATTACGCCTACACTCATGCCCACAATAATTGCAATCGAAAGAACCCCGAGATTTTTACGAATCGTTTCCCGATAGCGATAAATCGGTACAGCGAAAGCAACCGTTGCAGGCCCTAATAAATTAACAATCCACTGCGTATCTTCTGCATAAGTTTGATATGAAATTCCAAAAATCGTCATCAAAATAATGGTAAGCACAGGCACACTAATCGCGGGTGATAACCAAAGTTTTGGATTTTTCTGATAGATTTTCTTTGCCACAACATAGGCTGCCAAAGTCCAGATCAGACAAAGAATTGACCAAATATTCATGTCATTTTCTCTTAGATATGCTTATGTTGAAGACGTTTTCGAGCATGCAAATAAGCTTTCAAACGATTGTAATAGTGAATGGTCAGACATGTACTGAGCATGACTGAAATGGTCCCAACCGCAATGCTCAAAACAATTTGCCAGCCTTCGGTCATAAACAAGGTTTTATACTGAACTACGGCGACCACAACAGGCACAAAAAACAGTAACAGCTCACCTAAAACAACAGTTGCTCCCATTGCCACCTGATCCATTTTGATAATTTTAAAGAACAAGCATAAAAGCAATAAAAACATCCCTAAAATGCCTGCCGAGACAGGTACACCAAGTTTTTGATGTAAGAGATATCCTACCCACCAAAATCCAGCCAAAATCAAAATTTGTTTAACTAAAATTAAAAATGAAAGTTGTGTGGGTGTTCCCGAAGCAGATTCAGTACTCATTTTGCGAAATTAAATGGTTAACTACACTATTATGCTATCTTGGTTAAAGCTGCTAAATATGAATTATTCATGTTAAAATTATTCAAAAATGGAATAATCTATTCTTTATTATGCTTTCTCTAAAATCATTACAGTGCTTCGTTACACTGGTAAAAACTAAAAGCTTTACCCGTGCTGCTGACGAGTTATATCTGACTCAGCCCACCATTAGTAAAATAATGCAACAGCTTGAAGAACAGCTTCAGGTCCAACTTTTGGTCAAACCTGAGCACGGCCGAAAAAGACAAATTGAATTAACCCAAATTGGAGAACGCATTTATCAACATGCAGTCGAGCTTCTTCAGGCAGAACAGAACATCTTTCTTGAGATAGAAAATTATCAACAATTAAAAACAGGGACTTTAAAACTTGGCGTTCCGCCTTTAGGTTCGCAGCTTCTAACAACTGCCTTGTTTGATTATCACCAACAGTGGCCTGATATTGAATTGGCTTTTATGGAAGTGGGTTCACGCGGTATTGAACAAGCTTTACTTAATAACGACTTAGACGTTGGTGTTTTATTGCAGCCTTTTGATACGCAAATTTTCAATAGCATTGAGCTATGTAATTACCCTTTAATGGTTCTTTTACGTCGTGATGCCACTTGGGCAACCCGTAAAAAAATAAATCTAGAAGAGCTACAACACCAATCATTTTTAATGTTTCCTGAAAATTTCTCTTTAAACAGTATTATTCTCGATGCCTGTAAACAGCATGGTTTCTACCCGACCATTGCTTGCCGTACCAGCCAATGGCATCTTTTGGCAGATATGGTGTTACAACGTATGGGGATCGCACTTCTTCCTCAATATTATACCGATATGCTTGACCCTAGTTTATTTGCAGCAGTACCACTCGAAAAACCAAATATTCAATGGCACTTAGTCATGGCTTGGAAAAAGAATCTTCCTGCCTCACCAGCAGTTCAAGCTTGGCTGAGCATTGTTCGCCAACATTTTCAGCACATTAAAGCTTAATTTAAAAACCGATAAAGCTTTTCCACAAAAAAGCTACCCAATCTTGGCTTAGCTCACTTAGACTAGATCGCATCTGTTTTATGACATGGATAATAACAATGAATAATGAACATTTTAAGCTGTACACAGATTCACAATTTCTAAGCCCCTATGCGTTTACAGTTTTTGTAGGGCTACATGAAAAACAAATTCCATTTGAAATAGCGACCATCAACTTAGGCCAGCAAGGCCAGTTTGAAAAATCTTATGTAGCAAAGTCATTAACTGCCAAAGTGCCTGTACTTGAGCATAACGATTTTGCCTTATCAGAATCTTCTGCCATTTTGGAATATCTTGAAGAGCTTTATCCAAACACATCTATTTATCCAAAAGATATTCAAGCACGCGCAAGAGCAAGACAAATTCAGGCATGGCTCCGATCAGACTTAGTGGCACTAAGAACTGAGCGTCCAACCGATGTTATTTTTATTCAGCCCACCTCCACTCCACTTTCAGAAGAAGGCAAAAAAGCAGCCGAGAAACTGTTCTTTGTTGTAGAAAAACTTCTTGCGTCTGATGCCGAATTTCTTTTTGGTTCATGGAGCATTGTGGATGCTGAACTTGCTTTGATGTTGCAACGCCTTATTCAAAATGGTGATGCTGTACCAGAGCGATTAAAAGATTATGCACTGCAACAATGGCAACGCCCGAGCGTACAAAAATGGCTTGCCTTGCGACATAACTAAACACTTATATTTACACCAAACATGAGATAAAAAATGAGTGATTCAAACTATATTCCTCCACAAGTTTGGCAATGGACTGGAGAAAAAACCGATTTAAACCAGCCGACCTCAGGCGCTCGCTACGAGCATACACTTCCTGTAGGGAAACATCCGCTCCAGCTCTATTCTTTAGCAACGCCTAATGGCCAAAAAGTTACTATTTTGCTAGAAGAGCTTTTAGCATTAGGTCATCAAGATGCTGAATATGATGCTTGGCTCATCAAAATTGGTGAAGGACAGCAATTTGGCAGCGGTTTTGTAGAAATTAATCCAAACTCTAAAATTCCAGCATTGGTTGACCATAGCCAAAACCCGCCATTAAGAGTATTTGAATCTGGCTCAATTTTGCTTTACTTGGCTGAAAAGTTTAAAGCTTTCATTCCAACTGATATTGCTGCACGTACTGAGTGTCTTAACTGGTTATTCTGGCAAATGGGCAGTGCACCATATTTAGGTGGTGGTTTTGGACATTTTTATGCTTATGCACCCGTTAAAGTTGAATATGCAATTAACCGCTTTGCCTTGGAAACAAAACGCTTACTTGATGTATTAGATCAGCATCTAGCAAAGCATGAATATTTGGCTGGTTCTGAATATAGCATCGCTGATATTGCTACATTCCCTTGGTATGGTGGTCTTGTTAAAAACTGGGTGTATAACGGCGCGGAGTTTTTAGGGGTTGACCAATATAAAAATGTTCAACGTTGGGCAGATGCGATTTTAGCGCGCCCTGCGGTTCAACGTGGTCGTATGGTCAACCGTACTTTTGGCGATTTAGCTATACAGTTACATGAACGCCATGATGCCAGCGATTTTGATACTAAAACCCAAGATAAAATTTAATCATCATTTTTTAAAGAAAACCCACTTTTGCTCAAAAAGTGGGTTTTATCCTTCTTCCAATAAAAATCTTATTGATGCAAAGAAAGACCCTTTATTGCTTTATCAACTGTTTTTTTAGGTCCTCTTAACGCCACCCCGACCAAATTTAATTGATTGGCATCTTCGGCCAAAAAGACGGCTCGATTATCCTCATCATTTCCCGTAGAAAACATGGCATGGACATAGGGAATAATCGTTAAATCTTGCTCAATTGCCTTACGATGCGCTTTTTGCAGACCAGTTAAATCACCTTCAAATACCAACATCGGCTGCCCTAGCATGTTGCCATACTCATAACCATTGGCATCGATATAAGGTTTACCCAACATTTCAGGTACAGCAGAGGCAATCCCCGTTGCCAAAAAAGCCACCACATTTAATCTCTGCCACGTCGCAAGATCATTACGGACAATCAGCGCAATTTTTGTGTCAAACATAAACCCCTATCCTGAGTCATAACTTTAGGTCCTCATCATGACTCTTCAGATTTTTCTCGTCTTGTACGTTTGTGCAGGAGCCATCACAAACGTACAAGACCCTAAATTTAAGAGTAACTATGCTGGGTTGTTTTTGTTTCAGTAGATACGTTATGGAAATCTTTTTTTATACCTTGAGTGTGATGTATAGCCCCGGGCCAGTAAATTTTATGGGACTAAACGCTGGGCTAACAGGACAATTCAAAAGAACAATTTATTTTTTTATGGGTGTCGGTTGTGCAATGCTGATGTTATTCATGATTTTTGGATATATTGGCGCCGCGTTCATTCCACAAAATGCCTTGCACTATATTGCATTGTTAGGTGCACTTTATACATTTTATCTTGCATATCAAATGCTAAAGACAGATATCGATATGAGTGATGAAACCACTGAAGTTCAGACCTTGTCTTTCTGGAATGGCTTTTGGATACAAGCCTTAAATCCGAAAGGGATATTAGTTATTTTGCCTGTTACAACAATTATGTACCCAACAGCACATATTACTGGCATTCACATATTTTTGGTTTCTTTGCTCATTTCGATTGGAGCAGCAGGTGCGCCCTGTCTTTACTCTTGGGCAGGTGTAGTGTTAGGTAAAAAAATTAAAAATAAAATTTGGTTTAATCGTATAAACCAAGCCATGGGATTGATGCTAATCATTTCCGGAATATTTATGTTTTATGATTTTTTGAAAGGCATGAATCTAATTTAAGATAAAGGCTATGTCAGCCTAAACAGGCTGGCTTTTAAATAACTTGTTTAAAAAGAGAGCTTATTGATCATACGCCATCGGGCTGGAGTCAATCCAAATGCTTTTAGAAAATGACGTGTCATGTGGCTTTGATCAAAAAATCCTGCAATCAATGAAGCTTGAGTCAAGGACTCTCCATACATTAAACAGGACTTCACAACTTCCAGCCTACGCATAGTCATATATCGATGTGGACTTGTACCAAACAGCAGTCGAAAATCGCGTGAAAGACTCCAGCGGTCTCGTCCCACATTTTTTTCAATATCATCTAAAGAGATATTTTCATATAAAGAGGCATGTATAAATTCTCTGGCACGCTCCGCAGCAACATAGTCATAAGAATGGGAAGCTCGCACATTTTTGCCAGAAACTTCATAAAGTGTGGTTGCCAAATCATAGAGAGCATCTTGATTTTCTAAAGGGTCGATATGTTGATCCATCCCTTGTAATAAAACATCCGTTGCCTTAAATAATCGAGGGTCATGACTCAAACCATTCTCAAAAAATGGTAAAGGTTTACCCTTCATGATTTCCTGTAGAGTTGCAGGTTCTACGTATACCATCCGATATCTAAAACCATCTCGACTACCTGACTCTCCATCATGTTTTTCATCAGGATGTAAAACCATGGTCATTCCCGGCAAGCTATGTTTCATCTCTCCACGATAATGAAAGCTTTGAACACCTGTTAATGTTCGACCAATTGCAAAAGTATCGTGGCGATGCGACTCATAAGCATGATCGGTAAAAAAGGCTTCAATTCGTTCGAGACTATTAGGGTCAGAATTTCTAACAATCCAATCATTTGCATGGGGTAATTCAATCACATATTCACCAAAATTTTATATGTGCTAGAGAGCATTTTATCTATACGTTATACGCTATCGTTATTTTGAAAAATACCCCGTATATAACTCATTCAGCCAAGCGACAAAAACCCGTACGCGTGGCGAGAGCTGCCTGTGCTGCGGATATAGAGCAGAAACTAACATCTTCGGGATTTCCCATTCAGATAAAACCTCAACCAGTTGCCCCTCTTTTAACTCATTCGCCACATGGTAGTGAGGTACCTGAATTAAACCTGCCCCACGTAAAGCAGATAATACATAGTTTTCAGCATCATTTACCGCGATCCAACTTTTCAAAAAATAATCTTGTTTTTTGCCATTCACCATCAATTCGAATGGATAATTTCGCCCGCCTGATGTCGAGAAGAAATTAACACAATAATGTGATAACAACTCTTCTGGTTGCAAAGGTGTTCCATGTTTATTTAGATAGTCAGGACTTGCACAAATGACTTGTGGCATATCGACCAAATGCCTAGCAATTAAAGTGGAATCATCCAAACGCCCTGCTCTCACCACACAGTCTATCCCTTCCCTAATCAGATCAACCAAGCGATCACCCGTACTAATTACGAGTTCAATGTCGGGATATAAATCATGAAATTGATCGATATTGGGTAAAACAATTTTAGTTGCATGTGCGCCTGATAAATCGACACGTAATAAACCACGGGGCTGTGCAATTACATTACGTAAAGATGATTCTGCATCATCGAGTTCCGATAATATTTGTGTACAACGCTCATAAAATGCTTGTCCATCTAGTGATGGTCTTACATGCCGAGTCGTCCGCTCTAGCAAACGACACTGTAAATTATTTTCTAACTCTTTAATGGCATTACTTGCTGTAGCGCGTGGGATATTTAGCTGATCGGCTGCCTGACTAAAACTACCCAGCTCTACGATGCGGGTAAAAAGTTGTAAGGTATCAAATTTATCCATAATGCTCGCTTTTAACCCTATCTATTATTAATATATATGGAATTATCTTATCCAATTATGAAGATTTATTCCATATTTCTATATTATTAAAATAAGCCATACCTACTCAAACAGGCAATCTAAAAATGAATATTTCAAATAAGACAGCTCTTGTTACTGGTGCTTCACGCGGTATTGGTCGTGCTATTGCTGAACGCTTAGCTCAAGATGGCTTTTATGTGATTGTTAACTATGCAGGCAATAAGGTTCATGCCCAAGCAACTGTAGATCATATTATTGAGCAAGGTGGTCAAGCCTCAGCTATTCAAGCGGATGTTGCAAATGAACATGATGTCAGCCGTTTATTTCAAGAAGTAAAAGCCATTAACGGTCAATTAGATGTCGTGGTCCATAGCGCAGGGATTATGCCTATAGCAAAAATTACACCTGAAGCCCTGCCTGATTTCGATAAAGTAATTCATACCAATTTACGGGGTGCATTTTTAATATTGGCACATGCAGCCGAAACAGTGCCGGATGGTGGTCGAATTATTACGCTTTCAACCAGTGTAATTGCTAAATCTTTTCCAGCATATGGTCCCTACATTGCTTCAAAAGCAGGTGTAGAAGGTTTGGTACATGTGTTAGCAAATGAGTTACGCGGCCGAAATATTACCGTAAACGCCGTCGCGCCCGGTCCAACAGGTACTGACCTTTTTTACAATGGAAAAACTGAGGAGCAGATTTCGGCTATAGCAAAACTTGCCCCATTGGAAAGAATTGGAACACCTGAAGAAATTGCCAGTGTAGTTGCCATGCTAGCTGGCCCAGATGGACGTTGGGTAAATTCACAAGTCATTCGAGTAAATGGTGGATTTGCTTAATTTTTTTAAATTAAATTTAATCTAAGTTTGGAATATGTAAAGTATATTCCAAACTTATAAATGGCTATGATGTGAAACGTAACAAGTCTAAATTAAAGAAATAATTCCCAAATCAATCTCAATGCAATCCCAATTAATAAAACTCCCATCACCCGCTCAAAATAAACCCCAAACTCTAAAAAACGTTTACGTACAATAGGCTGTGCAAACAGCACACTCACCACCATAAACCAAATAGCATTAACCATACACATCCACACTCCATAAAAAACCTGAACTTTCATCGGTGTGGTGGTACTTACAATCGTTGTAAAAATTGCCAGAAAAAAGATGGTAGCTTTCGGATTTAATGCATTAGTTAAGAAACCCATCGTAAAAGCTTTAAACAAACTTGGAGCATCACTATCAGTTTGGTTATTGATCTCAAGATTTGTATTCGGCTGGCTACGTAAACACTGCCAACCCAAATAAATCAAATAAGCTGCTCCCGCTGTTCTGATCAGTGACATGAGCCATTCGCTTTGCTGGATTAAAAAACCGATCCCAACCAGTGTATAAAACACATGAACCGAAATTCCGACACCAATACCAATTGCAGTCAGACATCCAACTAAGTAGCCATAGCGCACACTTTGTCGGACCGTAATTACAAAATCTGGTCCCGGTAAAATAACAGCCAAAAAATGAATAAGAGCTAAAGTTAAAAACTCATGTCCATACAACTGCCACATCTATTCAATCTCCTCAGCTACGCTATAACTAACACTTAGTTTTCCTTTCTTAAACTGATAAGATTGAATATCTATAGGGCCAATATCCCCTAATGCTGCGACATGAGTTCCACCACATGGAAATGCAGGAAAATCTCCAAAATTAATTTCACGAAAACCATCAGCATGTTGATGCAGATTGGCGGGAACATTAGCTTGAATATATTGAGAACATTTGTTCTGAAGCATTTCAGCATCAAGTTGTTCAACCGTGTCTAGAGGAATAAACTGAACCCTAGCATCATTAGGCCAGTGCTGAGCCTTTGTGGCTTGCCAGCCGAATAAATGCATTACATGGGCAATAAGATGCCCAGCCGAATGTAATCGACTATGATAATGGCGTTTCTTTTCATCGACTTGTGCGAATGCCGCTCCTAACCCAACAGGCTGTGTGCAATAATGAATGATTTCCCCTTGTTCAATCCCAACATGAACAACATCTGCCTCTGCAATTTTTCCCGTATCACTTGGCTGTCCACCACCTTGAGGATGAAATGGTGTTGCGGATAAACGCACTGCAAAACGTCCATCTTCACATGGGTTACACGCTAGAATTTCAATCTCAGCACTTAGTACACCTTTTAAATACAATGCTTGTGTCATACTTTTTCACACACCCCTTAAGATGAAAAAGATTGTATTGCGATTTCTAAGGCGCGATAATCCAATTAAAATCCAAATAACTTTTGCCTCATGAGCACAAATCAAAGTCTGGTTCTGTTAAACGAAATGGCGACTTTCGTTAAGGTTGTCGAGTCGGAAAGTTTTTCTGAAACTGCAAGGCAACTTGGTACAACACCTTCTGCTGTTAGTCGTGCGATTGCCCGTTTAGAACGTGCTTTAGGCACTCGCTTACTCTATCGCACAACACGGAAACTTCGTTTGAGTGAAAGTGGGCAACAGGTCTATCAACGCTGTTTAGATATGGTGAATGCGGCTCAAGCTGTTATGGAAAGTTCAGGCCAATTTCATGTCGAACCCGAAGGTGTCATTCGCATGAGCGTTCCAAAAGCTGTGGGTCATTTTATGATTCATCCGCATTTACCTGAATTTTTAGAACGCTACCCAAAAATTGATATTCAAATGCTTTTAGAAGATCGTTATGTAGATCTCATTGATGATGGAGTCGATTTAGCACTTCGAATTACAGAGCAACCACCAGGTGGCCTTATGGGTAGAAAGCTCATTGATATTGATCACTTGGTTTGTGCCACACCTGAGTATTTGGCAAAACATGGCACACCGAGTCATCCTCATGATTTAAAGCAGCATGAATGTATTTACTTGGGTGAACAAACCAGTGATTCAAAATGGAAATTCCAACAAGGAAATAAATCCATAAGTGTTGCGGTACGTGGCCGTTATGCTGCAAACCATACGGGTGTGCGTTTGAGTGCAGCATTACAGCATTTAGGTGTTGCGAGCTTACCGTATTTTGTAGCCCGTCATGCCCTACAAGAAGGGAGCTTAGTTCAGGTTTTGCCCAACTGGGATTTTAAGACCTATTACAGCGGAGGGCTTTGGTTACTCTACCCTCCTACACGGCATGTCCCGCCGAAATTAAGTGTATTAATTCAATATTTGGCGGATAAATTAGCAGTAGAGCCAACGTTATTGAAAATAAAGTAAAAATATTTCTGTAGTTAATTTAGTTAAAATCATCTGCAAATTGTAAAATAACTCAATAGATTACCACCTAGCAAAATCCATAAAAAATCGGACAACAAGGCCCGATTTTTATTTAATTATTTTTAATCTATTGCTTACTTTCTAAGTACATCACCAATACTTGGATCTTTATCAAATACCGATTTAGCATATGGGCAAAGCGGAATTACTTTTACGTCTTTCTCACGAACAAAAGCCACCAAAGCATCAAGTAATTGGCGACCTACCCCTTGTCCCCGATAATTTTCATTTACATCTGTGGCATCAATAATCAGCATGCCTTCGCCTGCCCATGTATAAGTCATTTCACCCGCAACGGTTTCACCATCAAGCAAGCTAAAGCTGCCGTGTTTCGTATCATCTTTTTGTTGAATATTCACAATGAATTCCTCGTATTACGACTCATATTTATTTAAAAATGACTTTGTTTATCTTTGACTATAAGAACAAATTTAAGTGTAAAAAAATAGCCTGTTTTTAGCAGTGAGTCTGTATGCTTTTTAAATACAATTCATGCATAAAACTCATAATTCTATTCGTAATTCTGTGCCTAATCCTTTCAAACTATTGCTGTTAAGCTCTCTGGCCAAATTGATTCATTTCTTACATGAACATTCAAAGGTTTTAAAATCGGAACTTTTATGTCTTCTTTTCGTCAAATTGAGCAGAACTTACAGGAAAACAATACACCCGCATGGGGTGCCGTATTTGTAATGTCACTCTGCTGTTCAGTATTAATTGCTTCGGAGTTCATGCCCGTCAGTTTACTCACGCCAATCTCTACAGATTTAAATATGAGTGAAGGCCAAGTCGGTCAAGCTATTGCCATTTCAGGCATTTTCGCTGTTATTACCAGTCTATCAATTAGCCGTGTTTTTAAAACATGGGACCGACGCCCTATCATGCTGTTGCTTACCCTACTCATGATTGTTTCAGGCATTATCATTACATTTGCTCATTCTGCTGTCTTATTTATGTTGGGCCGTGCAATTTTAGGTGTGGTGATTGGTGGTTTTTGGGCGATGTCGACATCAATTGTTATGCGACTCGTTCCTCCACTTTCAGTACCTAAAGCACTCGGTTTGTTAAATGGCGGAAATGCCTTAGCGACAACCATTGCTGCGCCTTTAGGCAGTTTCCTAGGCTCAATCATTGGTTGGCGTGGTGCTTTTTTCTGTATTGTGCCAATTGCGGTTTTTGCGCTTATTTGGCAATTTAAAAGTATGCCGGCTCTTCCAGCAATCTTGTCAGTTGAGAAATCTAAAAACCCTTTTGGCCTGCTTAAACGTCCCATTGTCCTGTACGTTATGTTAGGTGTTTTATTGCTCTTTATGGGGCAATTCGCACTCTTTACCTATTTACGTCCATTTTTAGAAACTGTCACTCATGTCAATGCAGCCCAACTATCTACCTTATTATTAATATTAGGTGTTACAGGCTTAGTGGGTACGTTCCTTATTAGTTTGATGCTTCACCGACATGTTTATCGTTACCTCATCATCATTCCCTTCATCATGGCAGGCATCGCGGGAGCCTTTGTGCTGGGTGGTCAGCATATATGGTTCGTTGCCATATTGATGGGTTTATGGGGATTTATTGGAACGTCGGTACCTGTTGCTTGGAATACTTGGCTGGCTCAAACATTACACCAAGATGCCGAAGTTGGCGGCGGTTTAATGGTTGCCATTATTCAGTTTGCAATTACTTTGGGAGCAACGCTAGGCGGCGTGTTATATGACACACATGGCTATACCGCGACATTTTATTTGAGCGCTATTATTTTATTGTTAGGGTCTATAACTGCTTTTCTTACATGGCGTAATGCTACTCACGCAACACATCAATAACCAATCTTAATGCAGGTGAAAGTTGTCTGCGATGTGGGTAGTACAAATGGTATCCGGGAAACTGGATACTGTACTCTTCCAAAACTTGAATCAGATTACCCTCTTTTAGATCTTCTCGAATCAAATCTTCTGGAATATAAGCAAGTCCAAATCCAGCTCTAACCGCCTCGACGATATCGTAGCTTTCATTAAATATCCATTGACCCTGAATTTTGATTTTTGTTTCTTGACCATCTTTCACAAATTCCCACGCATACACGCTGCCTTGGGTTGTTAAACGAAAGCTAATACATTGATGACTCAATAAATCTTTCGGTGTTTGTGGAATTCCATATTTTTCAAAATATGCCGGAGTTGCTATGACCACCATTTTGACATCTGGGCTTATACGTACTGCAATCATGCCATCAGCTACGCGGCTTCCGAAACGAACCCCTGCATCAAACCGCTCTGCAACAATATCGACCATTCCACTATTGGCAGTTAGTTCAACTTGTACATCTGGATACTCACCTGCAATCTTTTTAAGTTTTGGAATCAATACTTCCCGTATTGCATGACTACTGGCATTAATCCGAACCGTGCCGGCAGGTTGGTCTCGAAATGAAGTTAATAGAGATAATTCATTATCAATCTGATCGAAGCTGGCACTAATGGTTTGTTTCAACCTTTCACCTGCTGCTGTTGGTGAAACACTACGGGTGGTTCGAGTCAAAAGTAACATGCCTAATCGCTCTTCTAAACCGCGAATGGTATGGCTTAGAGCAGATTGTGAAATTCCCATTTTCCCAGCAGCCTTAGTAAAACTACCCTCGCGAGCCACCATGAGAAAGGCATAAAGATCATTATAGTTTTCTTTATTTATCATCTGCTTTATCTCTTATTCAGGGTCAATCTCATTATAGAGCATAAAACCATTCATGAATATTGCTCATAAGTCCATGTTTGTTTTTTAGACTAATTATTAAAAAGAAGATTCGTTAAAATCCATATCAAGCAGTAAACATGAAGATTTAAATAAACTGAGGCGATTATTATGAGTCATTTTTATTATTGTAAAAAATTAATAAATTCCACTCATATCTTTACGTTAAAGAATAAATAGTTTCATCGCATTTATGTGCTTGTTTCTTAAAGAAGTGAGGTAATTTGATATGGCTAATCATAAGTTTTTTAAAGGCTTAGTCAGCCTATGTGTTTTGTTCTCAGTTACTTCCGCCTCTTATGCAATAAAGCCTCAAGGTAAAAATCAACAAAGGGTATCGATGATGAAAATCCGTATTGATATTGATGGAACACAGCAACCGTTATTTGCCACATTAGCCATGACACCTACTGTTCAAGATTTTATCAAACAGCTTCCACTGACATTAACACTTAAAGATTATGACTCTACTGAAAAAATAGCCGATCTACCCGCCAAGCTAACTACGCAGAATGCGCCTCATGGTTATGCGGGCAAGGCTGGTGATCTTACCTATTATGCTCCGTGGGGCAATCTGGCTTTTTTCTATAAAGATTCTCATGTTGGCTATGCCAATGGTCTCATTTTTCTTGGGAAACTGGATGCCATTCCTCAACAATTTAAGCAGAACCAACCGATCAAAATTTCAATTTCTCAAATGAAATAAGCGTGAATTAATCTCCCCCTTTAAATGGTTTTATTGAGGTATCTATGACTACATCTCCCTTGTTTAAAAAGCTTAAAACCCATACGGCGGCTGCAATTTGTGCAGCAACTATTGGTCTATTTTCTTCAACTTCTGGTATGGCGGCCGATATGTCTAATGGTGCAAATAACTTCTATCAAAGTCAGCAAGTGACTATTCAAAAGGTGACTTTTAAAAATCAATACAATATGGATATTGTCGGCAATCTGGTTATTCCCAAAAAACTGAATAAAAAGGTTAAAGCCCCTGCGATTGTAATTGGTCATCCTATGGGTGCTGTCAAAGAACAAAGCTCTATGCTTTATGCACAAAAACTGGCTGAACAGGGTTTTGTAACCTTAGCAATTGATCAATCATTTTGGGGTGAAAGCTCGGGCCAACCAAGAAATGTGGTTGCACCAGACATTTATGCAGAAGCGTTTAGTGCCGCTGTAGATTATTTGGGAACACAATCCTTTATTGATCGTGAACATATTGGCGCCCTGGGTATTTGTGGAAGTGGAAGTTTTGTCATTAGTGCTGCAAAAATTGATCCGCGTATGAAAGCGATAGCAACTGTCAGCATGTATGATATGGGCGCAGCAAACCGCAATGGCTTACGTCACTCACAAACCCTAGAGCAAAGAAAGCAAATTATTGCAGAAGCCGCTGCACAGCGTTATGTTGAATTTAAAGGTGGTGAAACCAAATATACCAGCGGAACTACGCATGAGCTAACAGCAGATACACACCCTATTCAACGTGAATTTTACGACTTTTATCGTACTCCACGTGGAGAATATACGCCTAAAGGCTCATCGAGAGAGCTTACAACTCACCCAACGCTCACAAGTAATGTCAAATTTTTAAACTTCTATCCATTTAACGACATTGAAACGATTTCACCACGTCCGATGTTGTTTATTACAGGTGATCAGGCTCATTCAAAGGAGTTTAGTGAAGAAGCTTATAAACTCGCAGGCCAACCTAAAGAACTTTACTACGTTAAAGGTGCTGGACATGTCGATTTATATGATCGCGTCGATCTCATTCCATTTGATAAATTGAACAGTTTCTTTAAACAGAACTTGAAGTAAAAAAAGTGATAGAGGCTCGATGGGGCCTCTATTTTTTAAACTAACTTAATGAAACTCTTGTACCAAACTATTAATGTGCGCCACAGCAGCAGTCCGATTTTCAACGCAAAGTTTTCCAAACACATGCTCTAAATGCTTGTTTACCGTCCGTGGACTCAGCTCCAAAATTTCTGCAATATCTTTATTGGTTTTACCCAATAATAGCCAGTGCATGACTTCTGCTTCACGCTGAGTCAATTGTGGGCAATATTTCAAAATATCAGCCATTTCCAAAGCTGGCGTAGATGTCTTGATTTGTATCAGATATTTTTTTGCCACACTTGGTTCAGTTTCCCACGGCGTAAGCAATAAAAGCTGTAATTGTTGAGATGGCGTCGAATAAGAACAGCTGGTTAATTTTTTGGGGTCTTTTTCTTGCTCTAAGTCTGAAAACCAAGCTTTTAAACCTGCTTCAAAACCTTCTAATTCAGGCAAATATTGATTTAGTAGATCACTAGCCTTTTGGGTTTTCCACACAATTTTACCGTGAACATCTAGCGCGAGAATGGCTGTTTCCGTTGCATCAATCACCTGTTTTTGTTGTTGGAATAGTTTGGCATGTGCCAAATGTGTTTTCACTCTTGCCAGTACTTCTTCAATATTCAGTGGTTTAGTCACATAATCCACCCCACCCACCTGAAAACCACGCACTATATGTTCTGTTTCCGACAAGCCTGTCATGAAAATGACAGGAATAAACTGCGTAATTGGACTCGCTTTAAGCTGTATGCAACTTTCAAAACCATCCATATGTGGCATATTGCCATCGAGTAAAATCATATCCGGTAAACATCGGTGTGCTATTTCAATTGCACTCAACCCATCGGTTGTGACAAGCACGCGATAACCTGCCTGATCCAGACTTTCATGCAGCAAGCCTAAATTTTCCGGCACATCATCCACAATCAGAATAACAGCCTGCTCGTTGGGCGAAGCTTGCTGAAAAGAAACATGTTGCGTACTCATTGCTTATCCTGAATTAATCGTTGCGCGTGTTTTAAATCAAACTTTTGAATAGTCTGTTCAAGCTGTTCCCATAAATCATCATGCTCCGGAAAATTTTGACGACATTGCGTTAAAGTCTGTTGAATTCCCCGAATGTACCCCTGTCCAATCAAATCATTTAATTGCTGCAAGCTTTGCGGTAAATCGAGCAGATCATTATTTTCTGGTTGTGTAATTGATGTATGAACAGTGGCTTGCTCCTGCTTAAAAACGTTTAGATCAAGTGTTTGAACTTCATTATTTTCAATGGATGTCTCTGATTTGGAATCAATCCATAGTAAACCTAATTTGTCTCCAATTTTACTCAGCAACAAATTCAGGTCGATTGGTTTTAACATAAAGTCTTCACTTAAGACGGCATCTTGTGGATTTACTTCACGCTCGCCTGCATTCGCTGAAATAATTAAGATCGGCACATTGGTAATATTATTCTGACGCAATAATCGCGCAGTTTCCCAACCGCCCATCAAAGGCATATTTAAATCCATCAAAATCAGGTTAGGTTGAAAAATAGGTACTCGTCTTAAACAGTCAATGCCCGACTCGGCTTCTTCAATAATAAATCCCAAAGGTTTGAGAAAATTAGCAACTAAACCTCGGTCCACCGCTTCATTATCGACAACCAAGATTCGTTTTCGCTCGCCTTGATAACCCGTAATCTGGTTGGAGTAAACATTAGAAATTGGATGAACCACTTCTTTTGAAGGTAAGTAAAACTTAATCTTAAACTGTGACCCATGATTGAGCTGACTAGTCACAGATAGCTGGCCACCGAGTAAATCGACCAATAATTTTACAATGGGCAGTCCTAGCCCTGTTCCGGTAAATCCGCCTTGAACCACATTGCTACCTCGTTCAAACGGGTTAAAGATTCGCTCTAAATCTGCCTCGGCAATACCACAGCCCGTATCTCTAATTTCAAAATAAGCCGTTTGAAAACGGTACTCGACTTTTAAAGTAATTGTGCCACTCGTTGTAAACTTTAAAGCATTGCCCAGTAAATTGATGAGCACTTGCTCTAGGCGTTTTTTGTCGGTACGGACATAGTGCGGTAGGTTCTCTCCAATTTCATAAATAAACTGTAAATTCTTCTGTTCAAACTGTGGCTGAAACATTTGAATAATCTGTTCAATAAAATTAGGGAAATGAACATCTACTACATTTAAAGAAATTTTACCTGTTTCAATTCGTGCTAAATCTAGTAAACCATCAATCAGTGAAGTCAAATGCTGTCCACTACGGCTAATCACACCGAGCGCCATTTTGCCTTGTTCTGAAAGCTGCTCTTGTTTTTGAAGCAATTGGCTATAGCCCAAAATACTATTTAGAGGTGTTCGTAATTCGTGGCTAATTCCAATGACATAACGGCTTTTTGCGTCATTTGCCCGCTCTGCCGAAATTCTGGCATCTTGCAGGTCTTTTGAAGTGACTTCATGGGCAGCAATTTCATCAATCAATAATGCTGTTTGTTGGTGTGTCTCAATTTCGGCATTACGACGGCTTTCATCGTTTAATACGAGCCACCAAGCAGCAACGCTCATCAATAAAAATAAAATGGTGTAAATTTTAACAAATAGCGTAAATAGCTGAGGAACGGCTGCCGCATTAATGGTTTCTAAATAGGTTTTTTCTTGGATATAAACCAGACTCAAACTCACAGCCAAAACAATAGACAGCCCCAGAGTCAGTAATAAATATAAACTGACCCTGCTATTTAAACGGCTGGCCCAACGTTCTGGTAAATAGTGCCAAATGGCTTTTTTGAGTTGTACTGACCAACGTGCATCAGGTTTACATAAATCGTGACAGCGTGCTTCAAGTGAACAGCATAGAGAGCAAATCGTACCATTATAGGCTGGACAGCCTGCCATATCGGCAAGTTCATAGTCCCGTTCACATACCACACAGTTAGCAACCGAAGTCGCCTGAATTTTTTCAGGCTGACGTGCAATGTAATATTTGCCTTTAGTTAGGTAAGCAATAATAGGAACGCATAACACCGCACTCCCCAAAGCAATGAAACTCGCCAATCCTTTTGCCATGAGTCCAAAAAAGCCCAAATAACTGAGCATCGATAACACTGAAGCAATCAGTAAAGCACCCACACCTACGGGGTTAATGTCATATAAATAAGCACGGCGAAATTCAATTCCCTTTGGGCTTAAACCTAAAGGTTTACAGATAATTAAATCGGCAACAACGGCACCAATCCATGCCAAAGCGATATTGCTATATAGCCCCAAAATACGTTCAACCGCATGGCTAATCCCCATTTCCATCAAAACAATGGCGATAAAAACGTTAAAAAGAAGCCAGACAATTCGCCCCGGATGGCTATGAGTTAAACGAGCAAAAAAGTTTGACCATGCCAATGAGCCAGCGTAGGCATTGGTCATATTAATTTTAATTTGCGCCACGCAAACTAGTGCTAATGTGAGAATTAAAGCAAGTTGAGGATTTGGAATAAATTGTTGATAGGCAACCCAATACAGATAAGTTGGATTGTCTAGTTCAGAGACAGGAATAAACAGCTGAAAAGCCAACACCATCAGCAGCATGCCCATCAATACTTTTAGGAATCCAAAAATAATCCAAGATGGACCACCTAAAAAAACGGCAAAACGCCATGCGGTTCTGTTTTTTTCTTGTTGCGGCAAAAAGCGTAGATAGTCGGCTTGCTCACCAATTTGGATCACAAATGAAAAAATAAGAGTGCACGCCGCACCAAAGTAATACAAATTAAAATCGGTCGAGTTTGAAACCGCCCCAACAAAATGCAGGCTACTACTTAAAATTTGTGGCTGTTTCCAAAGTACAAAAAACCACGGTAATAACAGTAATAAGAGCCAGATTGGTTGTGTGATCGCCTGAACTTTATTAATAAAACCAATGCCTTTGACCACTAAAGGCAAAATTACTAAGGCAGAAATTAAGTAACCAATAACTTGTGGAATGCCTAAAGCTAGCTCAAGTGCCATCGCCATAATTGCGGCTTCAAACGCAAGCAAAATAAAGGTAAAGCTGGCATAAATTAGAGATGTAATGGTCGAGCCAATGTAGCCAAAACCTGCACCACGAGTAAGCAAATCGACGTCTACATTATATTTTGCGGCGTAGTAACTAATCGGCCAACTGGTTAAAAATATGATGGTACATACGACAATTGCTGCCCATACTGCATTGCTAAAGCCATATTGCCAAAGCATGGTCGCCCCAATGGCTTCCATAGCCAAAAAGCTAACGGTCGAAATTGCGGTGTTGGTCACCGTCCAAGGTGACCATTTTCTTACTGAGGTAGGCGCATAGCGGAGCGCATAATCTTCGATACTTTCATCTGCCACCCAAATATTATATTCACGGCGTGTTTTGATCACACGTTGTGGCGCTTGTTGGGGGCGTGAAGAATCTGGCATAACACTCATGTTTTGGATGGGGCTGCATTAAACCCAGCAATCCTTATGCCAAAAGTTATTTATCATGGCGATTTTCTCGAATACGCACATATACGCAAAATAACGTATTTTCAATTTTTCCCAAAAATCACACACTCAAAACCATCAAAAAACAATGATCAATATTTGTGTTGATTGACCGAAAATGATTGGGAGATTGATGTTATGAGTGTATCTGAACATCCAAATCTGGACACTGTGCAAGGTGGTACAGATTCACAAAAAGCAGTGAATGAAACCTTAGAAGATTATACTTTACGTTATGCTCCACACAGCTTTCGGCGCTGGAGTCCCAAAGTTGTCGCTATTACTGCACTTGGTGGCATTGCCTATCTTGCTGACTTTTCTATTGGTGCCAGTATTGGTATGTCTTACGGAACAACCAATGCTGTTTTCTCCATTTTATTTGCAGCGATTATTATCTTCTTAACTGGCATTCCTTTAGCCTACTACGCAGCGCGCTATAACATCGACCTTGATTTGATTACTCGTGGCGCTGGTTTCGGTTACATCGGTTCGGTTCTTACCAGTATCATTTTCGCCAGTTTCACATTTATTTTCTTTGCCCTTGAAGGTTCAATCATGGCGCAAGGGTTATTGCTCGGTTTAGGCATTCCGCTTTGGGCTGGTTACCTCATCTCAACCATTATGGTGATTCCATTGGTGATTTACGGTATGAAAGCCTTGAGTAAATTACAAGTTTGGACTACCCCACTTTGGCTTATTCTGATGATTGGTCCTGTGGCCTACCTGATTTATCAAGAACCAACCTTAGTTAGCCAATTTGCTACTTTTACAGGTAAAGAAGGTTTTGCAACCGTAGACATGGCCGCGATTATGCTTGGTGCAGGTATTTGTTTATCGCTCATCATGCAAATTGGTGAGCAAATTGATTACTTGCGTTTCATGCCTGCGAAAACAAAAGAAAATAGCAAAGCATGGTGGGCAGCCGTTATTTCAGCAGGTCCGGGTTGGGTAATTTTAGGGGCAATCAAACAAATTATTGGGGCATTTTTAGGGTTCTATTTACTCACAAAAATACCGGGCGTAAACAGCACTGAACCTGTTCAACAGTTTAATGCAGCATTTCATGACATGCTTCCGGGTTGGGCTGCTTTGACACTCGCAGTGATTTTGGTGGTTATTTCTCAAATTAAAATTAATGTGACCAATGCTTACTCTGGTTCCCTTGCATGGACAAGTGCCTACACACGTATTAGCAAACATTATCCGGGTCGTATTGTGTTTGTGATGGTGAACTTGGCAATTGCACTTGCTTTAATGGAAGGCAACATGTTTGCGGTACTGGGTAAAATCTTAGGGTTCTATTCAAACTTTGCAATTGCATGGGTGGTAGTGGTTGCAACAGACATTTCAATCAACAAATATGTTTTAAAACTTTCACCGAAAGAACCAGAATATCGCCGTGACATGCTCTACAACGTAAACCCTGTCGGTATGGTTGCGTTCCTTGTATCAGCAGGCTTATCAATTGCAGCGTTCTTCGGCTTACTCGGTAGTTTCTTGGCACCTTACTCTCCGCTTATCGCACTGGTACTTGCTTTTGTATTAACTCCAGTCATGGGTTTATTAACCAAAGGAAAATACTATATCAAGTCACACGATGACGGTATTAAAGAACCACGTTACGATGTTGAAGGTACACCAGTTGCAACGGTTTACCACTGCCGCGTATGTGAGCAAGGTTACGAGCGCCCAGATATTATGTTCTCTCACAAACATAACGGCACGATCTGTTCTTTATGTAAAACACTCGATGCTTAACTCCCTTACCAACTAAAAAAGAAGCTTTAAAGCTTCTTTTTTATATCTGCTGATTCTTAGCCAATCGGAAATAAACGTTCAGGCACTACATCTTTCATCACAATGGTTGAGATGAGTCGTTGCACACTTGGAATAGCAGATAATTTTTCATCATACAAACGCTGAAAAGCCGGTAAATCTTTAGCGACTACATGCAACAAGTAATCTGGCTCACCAAACAAACGCTGCGCTTGAATAATTTGCGGGATGTCTATCACGGCATTTTCAAACTTTTCGACTGCCTGTTTATCACCCTCTTTAAGCGTAATAAAAACAATCGCTGAAAATTCAAATCCCACTAAGTTTGGGTCGAGTTCTGCCCGATAGCCTTTGATGGCTCCCGACTCTTCTAAAGCCTTCACTCGTCTATGACAAGGTGAAATGCTCAAGCCTACTTTTTCTGCCAATTCAGTAATAGATAATCGGCCATTTAATTGCAATTCAGCAAGAATCTTTTTATCTGTGCGATCCATTTAGAAAAATTTACCCCAAATGAGTGTGATATGAGCAAACATTTAAAAGCACATTCTAAATACATGAGCATATTATTTTCAACAAGCTCGAATAAATAGGGATTTTTTCTAAACCGCGAGCGAAACCTTTGAATAATAGTTTGCCGAGATAAGCATATGGCTTTTAACATTTTTATTGCATTTTGGAGTGTCTCCATTCTTTTTATTATTACTCCAGGGGCAGACTGGGCCTATGCCATTTCGGCAGGAATTAAGGGCAAAGTCGTCGTACCCGCTGTTGCAGGTATGCTATTTGGGCACTTTATTACGATTTTATTGGTAGCGGCTGGTGTTGGGTTGCTTGTAGCAAATAATCCAACTGCACTCATGATCCTAACCATTGCAGGTTCTGCTTATTTGTTATGGATGGGAATAAACCTATTACTTACCCCTCCTACTCCGAATGAGTCTAGTTCTGAAAAGGCTCAGTCATGGTTGAGCTGGGCAACTAAAGGCGTTTATGTAAGTGGATTAAACCCGAAGGTTTTTTTACTCTTTTTAGCGCTGCTTCCTCAGTTTATTGACACTACTGCTTCATGGTCAGTGACAACACAAATTCTTGCCTTTGGTGTTGTTCACATGATTAGCTGCGCGATAATTTACTTAATGGTGGGTTATGGTTCAGAGGCTATTTTGAAAACCAGACCACAAGCAGCACAGTTAGTCGGCCGTTTTTCAGGTGGTTTGATGGTCGTTATCGCAACGTGCTTATTGATTGGGCAAATTTAAAAATCATTCAACGAAAAGTTACTGACTCACTTTTCGGGTCAGTAACTTAAATAATAAATATAAGAAAAAAATTTATCTCATTCGTTTGAGGTTATACGTCACAACTCCCCAAATCACCAGTTCTTGCCCCTCTTCAATATAAATATTTTGATAATCAGGATTTTCTGCTTTTAGCCACACTTTAGGGGGCTGAAATTGACTATCAATCATTAAGCGCTTAACGGTGAAATCATTGTCGATGAGTGCAATGACAATATCACCCGATTTAGCGGGAATACTACGATCCACAATAAGCGGATCATTAATATCAATTCCAGCATCTAACATGGACAAAGAGTTGGCTTTGACAATAAACGTGGCATTTTCATTTCTAATTAAATATTCATTTAAATCGAGTGCTTGCTCAATATCATCTTGTGCAGGTGAAGGGAAACCTGCCGCAACACGTTCCGTTGCCAAAGGAATGTGGTAAATTTTATCGTTATTCGGATAGACCTGTTGGACATTAAGTTTTGAGTTAAAGTCGGTTAAATTGTTGGTTTTGACATTATTCAGTAACCAATTTTTGATAAAGTTAACTTGAGACTCGGGAACACGAATGACTTTGGTGGGTTCATTGAACTGTGCTTTACGTCCGGCATTTTCTCGTACACCGCCATGCTCGAACTCTTTTTTCTTTGGCATATTGCCCCCTTTCCACTGTTCAAATCCTACACAAACAATGTAACTTGAAAAAGTTACATTTTCAAGTTGACGAAATATTTTTTTTGCATAACAATAAATCTCATGATCAGATTTTAATCCATTTTGTTTTTAACAGGGATGTTTTGAGCGAAATGGCAATTTGAAGAAAATCAAAACCTATTTTGAAATAGTCTTTATCGCTGACTGTTTTTGATTTTTATCAAATGAGATTCTGAACACTTAACATTCTGGTTAAATTCAGTTTTTGGTATGGAGACATGCGAAATGAAAAATCAACGTGATGCGGTTTTAGGTTATGCAAATGAGCAACATGCTTATTATATCCGCCTCATTGAAAATGATGCGGTTTTAGGTGAAAGCTATGGATTATTCTGTGAAAATCCAGATAGTGAAGCAGCCGAAAGTATTATGACGACACTATTTTTAAAAAAATCTTTTTGGTTAAACGGTTCTGAGTACATTGATATTGTAAAAGGACTACAACTACTCCCACAGTAAAGTAAATAAATTTAAAAAAGAAGGAGGCAAAAGCCTCCTTCTTTTTTAAAACATTATGCTTAAGACGTAAAACGTCCAGAAGCATCACGTTTTTGATTACGAGAGTTTTGTCCACGACCATCATAATCATCGTCATCACGGCTACGGCCACGACCTCGACCACCTGAACGGCTACCGCGATCGTCATCATCATCGTCATCATGGCTGCGACCTCGGCCTCGACCACCTGAGCGGCTACCGCGATCGTCATCATCATCGTCATCGCGGCTACGGCCACGACCTCGACCACCTGAACGGCTACCGCGATCGTCATCATCATCGTCATCATGGCTGCGACCTCGGCCTCGACCACCTGAGCGGCTACCGCGATCGTCATCATCATCGTCATCATCATCGTCATCGCGGCTACGACCTCGGCCTCGGCCACCTGAACGGCTACCGCGATCGTCATCATCATCGTCATCACGACTGCGGCCACGACCTCGTCCGCTAGAACGGCTGCCGCGATCGTCATCATCATCGTCATCACGACTGCGGCTACGGCCTCGACCACCTGAACGGCTGCCGCGATCGTCATCATCATCGTCGTCACGACTGCGGCTACGGCCTCGACCACCTGAGCGGCTGCCACGATCGTCATCATCATCGTCATCACGGCTGCGACCTCGGCCTCGTCCACCTGAACGGCTACCGCGATCGTCATCATCATCGTCCTCACGACTGCGGCCACGGCCTCGACCACCTGAACGGCTACCGCGATCGTCATCATCATCGTCATCACGGCTGCGACCTCGGCCTCGTCCACCTGAACGGCTACCGCGATCGTCATCATCATCGTCCTCACGACTGCGGCCACGGCCTCGACCACCTGAACGGCTACCGCGATCGTCATCATCATCGTCGTCATCACGACTGCGGCCACGGCCTCGACCACCTGAACGGCTGCCGCGATCATCATCATCATCGTCGTCATCACGGCTGCGACCTCGGCCTCGTCCACCTGAACGGTTGCCGCGATCGTCATCATCATCGTCGTCATCACGACTGCGGCCACGGCCTCGACCACCTGAACGGCTGCCGCGATCGTCATCATCATCATCGTCATCACGACTACGGCCTCGACCGCCTGAACGGCTACCGCGATCGTCATCATCATCGTCGTCATCACGGCTACGACCGCGACCACCATTTTTATGGCTTAAGGCACCCGCTTCACGAGCTTCCTCAGATGTAAATTCATGTGCATTACCGCTTGCATGCGCAGCTCGACCAGCTTCACGAGCTTCTTCAGAAGTAAATTCATGCGCATTACCACTGGCATGGGCAGCTCGCCCACCTTTGCTTGCTATTTCTTTAACTCTTTCAGGATCCATACTTGCAAATCCACGATTTGAAGTACCTGTTCTATTGTTATCATCATCTTCATATCTAGTATTAGCCATAGTTATATCTTCCTATATTTAATTATAGTCACTACCGCTTTTGGTTAACGGATTTAATTAAGATAGAAGATCTATAATATTTTCCTACCGATGCTGTGTATCAATCAATTTAAATGTATATAAAATGAAAGCGTAAAAATTTTATAACTTCATTATTTAAATAAGAATTTATACATTTTACTTTTCTTCATATTTTACTCTTTAAATAATTAGATCACTTATTATTACTTAACTGAACATTACAATATATTTTTACAAACAGATTTAAAATATTTATACAAACAACAAAACAACCCACCTATAAACAAAAAGTAAAATAATGAAACATACCTAATTAAATAAACACAGATAAAAACACTTATTTTCAATAAAAAACAATAATATATATCATTACATTTTTAAATTAAATTTACTTGAGAGATTAATATTAATATTTAAAACTGATTTTATTAAGACAATTTGAGTAGTTTAGCCATGCAATTAAAAGATCAAGAGTCAACACTACAATACATCCATATTTCTATTCCAGAAATTCTATTAGGTCATATTAAGTCTAAGAATTCATGGCAAAATTATGATCAAGAATGGAGTTATAGATTAGATCCCCCACATGCAAGCCATCCCTTCCAAAGAGACTTATACATTATTAAATCAAAAGATATGAAACAAGAAGATATAAAATTATTGCTCGACAATATAGTGCATCAAGATAATAAAGCTCCACAGAATATAGAGGGAGCAAAAAAAGTTATTCAGGAAATATTAGATTTATCTAACAATATACCAATAGAAAATTGGTTAGACGACACAGGTAACCGCTCTATTATTGAGAGTATGATTGATAAAAATAAAATCAAATTAATGGATATTATGTAATTCTAAATTTAAAATATTTTTTTACATCCTTATATATAAAATAACAAAGAAAACTTATTAAAAAATTCATTTTACTTATATTTACAAAACAACAGTTCACCCTAGGAAAATTAGATATTCATACAGAGGTATTTAAAACATGGAAAACTCAACAAATCAGTATCCGACTTCTGCTCCAGCACAAGTTCAATCTCATCAACCAGGCGATCAGGAAAAAATGCATCCTGAACCAGAGATTATAAAAAGCTCCCATAAAGGTAGCGAGAAGTTAAAAGGTAAAGTTGCAGTTATTAGTGGTGGTGATAGTGGGATAGGCCGTTCTGTCGCTGTATTGTTTGCCCGTGAAGGTGCCGATATTGCCATCCTTTATCTTGAAGAAGATGAGGATGCCGAAATCACTAAACAACTCGTTGAAAGAGAAGGACAACATTGTCTTTTATTAAAAGGTGATATTTCTGACCCAGATGTTGCAAAACTCGATATTGATAAAGTTCTACAACAGTACGGCAAAATTAATATTTTAGTGAATAATGCCGGTGTGCAATATCAACAAAAGGAAATTGAAAGTATTAGTAATGAGCAGTTAGAAAAGACATTTAAAACTAATATCTTTCCAATGTTTTATCTTACTAAAGAAGCTATTCCTTATATGGAAGAAGGCGACAGTATTATTAACACGACCAGTATTACCAGCTATCAAGGTCATGATGAGCTGATCGATTACGCAAGTACTAAAGGTGCTATTACTACTTTTACGCGCAGCTTATCGAACAATTTAATGAAACAGAAAAAAGGTATACGCGTAAATGGTGTAGCACCCGGCCCTATCTGGACACCTTTAATTCCAAGTAGTTTTGATGCAGAAACCGTTGCAGAATTTGGTAAAGATACGCCAATGGGAAGAATGGGACAACCAAGTGAAGTTGCACCTGCTTATCTTTTCCTTGCTTCAGATGATGCAAGTTATATTACAGGTCAGGTGATTCATGTAAACGGCGGTCAAATCGTAAATGGTTAATCCCTAAGATATAAAAAAGCCCTGAAAGATAAATCTTTCAGGGCTTTTTTTATTTGTTAAGCTGGTATGTGAGCAGCTATCTGTTCTCGTGACCAAACACGATGAGTCATAATCAAGTTTTTGAATTTTTCAGCAATTTGCTGGAATTCATCTTCAACTAGTGTACCTTCATCGGCGACTAAACCTAGCGGTTCAAGTAAATCAGATTTATTTCCTAAAAATGCAATTGGCTTTAAATGTTTATAAGCTTCGAGTACATAGTGGCGCGCTACGCCATCTTGCAGCACGGCATTTAAGTTATCGCCATCAGGAATGATTACCGCGTCATAAGCAATTGACGGTTCAGCCATTTGCATACCATCAGCCACAATAATATTGTCTTTATGGTCTTTTACTGGAGCCAAGCTCGGCGCTAGTAAATGAACAACCGCACCTTCTTTAATCGCCCAATTTTTAATAGCTTCAAGTGTATCTGACTTCACAAGGTTATGAATAAGCACAGCAACTTTTCGGCCTTGAATATCTTCTGGTGGGAAAGCCAAGAAAGATAATTTAGCCGATTTTTCAACTGCGGTTTTCTTATAATCTAGAGTCAAATCAGGAACTTCAATTCCTAAATTAGCGCCTACTTGTCGAGCTAAGTCGAGATCAATATTTGCCAAAATTTGTTGAACTTGGCGCTCACGGATGTGTTTTCTTTGCACTTTACTTAATTCAAAAGTATAGGCATCGACCACATGCTTTTGCTCATGAGGCGCAAGGCTCTTGTAGTAAAGGCGCGGTTGTGAAAAATGATCGGAAAAGGTTTCACTTCTTTGACGAAGTTTGTGACCACTAATTTGTTCAGGATAGCTTTCAAAACCACCATTTGAAGCAGCAGGTGGTGTTTCTGCTGGCCAATCATTATCAATTGAGTTTGGTTGATAGGAAGCCTGTCCTTTGTGAATCGTATGTTGGTGGATACCATCACGTTGATTGTTGTGGAATGGGCATACCGGTTTATTAATTGGAATTTGATGGAAGTTCGGTCCACCCAAACGACTTAACTGCGTATCGGTGTACGAAAATAGGCGTGCTTGTAGAAGTGGGTCATTTGTGAAATCGATTCCTGGCACAATGTGTCCCGGACAAAAAGCCACCTGCTCTGTTTCCGCAAAGAAATTATCTACATTTCTATTTAAAACAAATCGGCCAATTGGAGTCACTGGAACCAACTCTTCAGGAATAATTTTTGTTGGATCTAACAAATCGAAGTCAAAGTTCATTTCATCTTCTTCTTCGACAATTTGTACACCCAATTCCCATTCAGGATAAACTCCATTCTCAATCGCTTCATAAAGGTCTCGACGATGGAAATCTGGATCTTTACCTGCAAGTTTTTGAGCCTCATCCCATACTAAAGCACTTAAACCTTGTTTAGGGGTCCAGTGGAATTTCACAAAATGAGATTTTCCTTGGGCATTAATAAGACGGAATGTATGAACACCAAAACCTTGAATTGAGCGTAGATTACGTGGAATAGCACGGTCTGACATTGCCCAAATTACTGCATGAGCTGACTCAGGTACTAAAGATACAAAATCCCAGAAAGTATCATGGGCAGTTGCTCCTGTTGGCATTTCTGTATCTGGTTCAGGTTTTACCGCATGAACGAAGTCTGGAAATTTAATACCATCTTGCACAAAAAATACTGGTGCATTATTGCCGACTAAATCGAAATTACCTTCTTGGGTATAAAATTTAATCGCAAAACCACGAATATCACGAACGGTATCAGCAGAGCCACGTGGTCCCTGCACTGTTGAGAAACGTACAAAAATTGGTGTTTGAATGCTTGGATCAGTTAAAAATCCTGCTTTTGTTAAGCGCTCATTACCTTCATAAGCTTGAAAGTAACCGTGCGCACCTACACCGCGTGCATGAACAATACGTTCAGGAATACGCTCATGGTCAAAATGAGTAATCTTCTCTCTTAAAATAAAGTCTTCTAATAGCGTTGAACCACGAATGCCCGCTCTTAAGCTATTCTCATTATCCGCTATTTTAACACCTTGGTTTGTAGTTAATGCTTCATTGGTTGCATCGTCTCTGACTGAGTCTAATTGTTCAGTTTTTTGGGTAGTATTGGCTTTATTTGCAGCGTCAGCACCAGCCATTTCACTTGTTTTATTTGTTGATTTAACATTATCAGTCATGTTCATTACCTATGTTTTTAAAGTTAAACGTGGGGTGAATTAAAAAACTTCAAGAGTTAGTTTTGTTAAAGGAACTTAAATATGGAAAAAGGAGTTCGACATATTTACGAGTGCTCCAAAGTCCAATGCTTTTATGATGTGAATCTGGGGCCAAAAACGGGGTCAGCTTGCAAATTTTTATAGCAAGATCACGTGATTTCTGAACACGCTCTTGGAGTGCATCTAGTTCGCCATCGGAAATATAGCTAAAGAGATAGTCTTGAATGCGCTGGCTATTCTTTAACTCCCTGCTATAGGCCAAGAAGTTAGAAGAATGATCACTACCTGCAATCCAGTCATGAATAATTTGACGTTCTACAGGGTTAAATACCCCAAACATTTTTCCATTTTCTTCATTAATCATTCGCCAGAACACACTTTGTTCTGGGTCGGTATTAAATTTAATCCACTTGTGATCAATAAGATGTGTAACCAGCCCTTTAACGTCTTCTGGATTTGATAACCATTGGTTAATCGTTTTACATCCAAACTGTCTAGTTTCGTTATGAATGAGCTGACCCACGAGCGCTTTTCTTTTTAAAATTTTAAGGACCAAATCTTCAAGATTTAAATTTTTAATAATTTTTGAAGATGAAACACCATGACCATTAAGCGCAAAACCGCGCTTCAATTTATTAAAGAAAAGTTCTTTATCTCTGTATTTATCGTAAATATTCTCTATAACTTTAATTGCTTTATCTGCATGCCCGTTATCAATGTTATCGATAGTGATGTGCAAATTAAAATATTTAGAATCAATACCCAGTTCCGCAAGCTCATAATTACTGATGAGTAGGTGCAGTGGTAGTTGCTCATAACCTAAATTAAAGCCGACAATTTCAGGAATGAACTCAGGTGGAGCATAACCAAGCGCCAGCTGAATCACGGCATTATGATAATATTCATCCTCTAAAAGCAGATCAAAACTATCAAGTCCGAGACCACGTAGCAGGTCATCATAGATACAGACATGGTTTGCTTTCGGCTCACCTAGTCCCAGCTCTTCCAAATAAGTAATAATGAGGTCATGAAAAACCGGATCATTCCAGTAGTGAACTGAACTATATAGCCATGCACCATCTACTTTTTTAGTTGGAGAAACCTTAATTAAAAATTCGAATGCCTGACCAACATTCTTAAAATACTCTCTTTCACCCCCGTTTTGTCTACGGTTTAGGTAAGTCTGAAATAATTCACAATTTTCTTTATTATCATTCTCACACCATTGTTTAACCGTATTTATAGTGGCAGGAAAATCAATTTCCTTTTGATCTATTTTATCAATTTCTTCATTAAGAAAATCTTTTGCTTTCTTTTCTTTTTCAAAACTAGAAATATCAGGATCAAGGAAAAAAACAAATAATTCGTAATAGTTTTGTTGATTATCTTGTAATAAGTCTAATAATCTTTCTTTCACTACAACAGGCATTTCTATTCTCCTTTAGTGAGATATAAATTACCATACTTCAGCTAAACTATAATCCCAGTCTATCTTTGTTATATTACGTTATTAAGAAATAATCTATAATTTTAAAATCATTAAATTTCAATTACATAAGAAATAACACAAAATTACATTCTCACCTTTAGAATTATTTAACCATCTGTTTTTATAAAAAATATATAAACAATAAATTTACATTACATTTGAGTTACTTTAAAAATCATAAAGTTTAAAAAGTTAACAAAAATAAATTAAAAATAATCTTATAACTAAATTAAAAACAGTTTTAAGGAGAAAACCAATGTTTAATTCATGTTGCAAATTACTCGCACAAGAAAAAATTAAAATTGCACTTTTTGAAAGTGCTTCGGCGGGCTATTTAGCTTATCGCTTCTCTTTAAGCCCCTACTCAGGTGATATTCTTATTGGAAGCTTAGTCAGCTATGACTTACGTGTCAAAGAAAATACACTTCATATCTCACCTGAACTTATTGAAAAATATACACCTGAATCGATGCAAGTCACTATAGAGATGATCAAAAAAGGCAAAGAACTCCTACATGCCGATCTTTATATTGCCTGCACAGGCCTCTTAAAAAAAGGAGGTTCTGAGACTAAAGAAAAACCTGTAGGCACCTTTTTTTATTCTATTTATTATAAAAATAATTTTTATAACTTTAGACGACTATTTAAAGGCCCACCATGTCTTAAAATTAGACAACTTATTTATTGCATTTCTAAAGATATAGAATACATAATATTAGATAATAAAAAATAAATTCATTTTAATAAAAGATAACATATACACATTTAGAAATGACCATAGCATTTATTTAACACCACTTTACTCAAATGTAATTTTATCTATCTTCATATTAATTATGTTTATTGATAAAAATTACACTTTATAGAAATCAAGGTTTTATTTAGTTTTCAAAGTTACAGTTAAATATAGGGTAACACCCCAAGGCTACACATTAAAAATTTTCATGTTTTAATAAAGCTATCTGAAGCTCTCAGATAAAACACACATCATAAATGATATGAGGTAATTAAAGATGAGCACTACTAATAATCAAAGCAATCAACGCGATAATCAACAGCAACAACAACAGCAAAATGACAACCGTAATAATCAGCAACAGCCAAACGGCAACCAACAGCAACAAAACAATCAGCAGCAACAACAGCAAAATGACAATCGCCGCCAACAACAAGGCTCGAATCAAAAAGATTCAGGGCAACAAAACTCAAATAACAATAATCAGCAACGCTAATCCGATGCTGACTTAAATGTCATTTGATGCGGTCATTCATTTTATTTAGGAAGGTGCCCTCACCTTCCTAAATTTACCATAAGCATAAAATTAAATAAGATGAGGAAAAACTGATGACAGATCAAAATAGCGATCACGCACGACTGCCAGCCGGCGACCATAATTATTCTGACACTTATTGGCGCGAAAGTTACCTTACTCGTCCTTATTATCAAGAAGCTCAGCTTACTACTCCCGATCTCGATTATGACCGAGACTTTTCGACAGCCTATGAATTAGGACATCGTGCACGTGCTGAATCGGAACAAGGCACTCAGTTTGAAGATGTCGAAGGCGGTTTGGAACAAAAATGGGAAGAACTCAAAGCTGAATCTCGTTTAAAATGGGAACATGCTAAACAAGCAATTAAAGATGCATGGAATGGAAGATAAGTTGTTTTTATAACATTCTCTTTTGGTCCAAAAACTAAGAGCCTACTTCCGATTGGCCCTCGGAAATAGGCTCTTTTTTATATGCCACTATTTAACTTTCTTTTTTCTTAAAATATTCAATAATTTCTTCTCCATTATTAACTGGTTTTACCGGAGAAGAATGTGTTTCTTCATAGGCGTAGTCAGGTAAAGCAACTTTAGTTTGAATAGGCGGTAATTTTTCCTGCCCGCCTGTAGTAATTCTTTCAATAAAACCTGCAAGCCACAGTACAAATTCTTGTGTATTTTTACTCTTTGGAATAAGGCTTAAATCCAATTTAATTTTAGATTCTTGCAAGGGTTTAATCAGTAATTCAGCAAAATCAATGTAATTGTATAAAAGCTTAAGCTTTGTCCCCTTAAGCTCATGTCTGAGTTCAATCATCAAATTATTAAGATCCTCCATAGGCTCATCTGTAAAGCCTTTTTTTTCTTTAACATTTTGATAGATTCTCTCAGCTATTCTTAAGTACTGGGGCATATCCTTACCTTTATAAAACTCTCATCATTAAAATGAATTTTGGATGAATATAAGTAATTTATTGTGTTTATTTTATTAATTTTTTGAAACTATAATTTAATAGCGAAACAATTCAGTAACAACAAATTGTTAAAAAGATAATATCAACCTAATTCATTGATTAATTTTATCTTTTTATATAATTATCTTTTTTATTGTGTTACATATTTTATAGAAAATAACGATAAAAAAACTCACGTAAAAGTGAGTTTTCTTAGATGAAATAATTATGAGTTTTTATCCATTTGTTGAGGAACGGTCGGATCATTAGAGCCATGTGTTCCATCATCATCTGTTGAATGTCGATCTTGGCAAGCGCTCATACCCATCGCGATTGCAAATACTGTACTCACTGCCCAAAAAATTCTTAACATTGAGATCACCATGATTAATCTTAAAATCTAAGCTTATGAATAACATTATCTTCTGTTGACCTACCGCAGTGGTTCTCTTAACTTTTGTAGATTATGCAAGCTTTTGTAAAAATCAAACTTAAATAAATGATCAAAAAATATCATTCTTGCAATTGATATTTTAATTAAATTTTGGCATTAGCTAATTATTTCAGTTTGTCATATTCATGAAAGTAAAATTATTCATCCTTTCCGAGTTTGTGTCTTATTAAGTCAATGATTACAAACAATATATAAATTAACAATTAATAAATATTTGATATATAAACATTAAAACTCAATTATAAAGATTAGGTATAATAATTAATCAAACCTTTAAATACCAAATAATCAGTTATTTTATTAATCAAAATTTAAAAATATTAATATTTGTTTATATAAACCAATCTTTTATTTTTGCAATTGACCCGCTTTAACGCTCAGCTTATGATGCTCCCGCTGACCTATTTTGTCAGTCGGTTTTAGCAGACCGTCTACCTAAGTGCACTAAAAACACGTTTTTTGGTGTGGAGCCCCTCGTGCCTTTGACGGAGGAACGGGAGTGGGACACCTTCGGGTGTGCTGGTTTCTTAGGTATCAGTCTGCTAACCCTCTTTCGTTTCACCACCATAATTAATAGCAGTGATTGGGCGTAACTTCTTTTATCAAGGAGTCTCTAATGACTATTATTTTATATCATTTTATTTTTCTTCATCTTTATTATCTTATCGTTCAGCTTAAAACACTTTTAAAGAATTCTTGCCATCTTTTCACCTATCCAAACTTTTATCTTTATACGGAAAAAATCTCCAGATTTAACGCCAATTAAAGATTAGAACATCTCTATACCAAATCGAACGATAACAACAACCAACTAAGAGCAATTATGATGTTTTTTTTATATCGTATTGTTTTAATGTGCACCCTATTAATAAGTTCTATAAGTTTATTAGGTTGCAGATCTATCAGTAAAAATGAATTTAACAGACATTGTGTTTGGGCAGGACGTGCACTTTCACAATGCAACTGTATTTATAACTCTTTAGAAGAACATTATTCGCCACAATTTGTAGAAAACTTACCTAAAGTAAGCTTACAAAATATTGATGCGGATATGCACTTTGTGGAAACGATGAATGAAACCATGCACCAATGTCAGTTAAGTGCCAGAAAAAACTTAATTAACTAATCTTTGCCTGTTCTACCAAGAAATCTAAAAATGCCCTTACGCGTTTAGGAACATATTTGTCATGTCCTATCCAAACAGCATGAAATTCTTCAGAAGCATTGATATTCCAGTCTTCAAGAATTTTAACCAATAGTTTTTGCTCTAGAGCTTTTCGGACTTGGAACTCATTGAGCTGTGCAACGCCAAGACCTGCAAGTGCTAACTGTAAGATTGCTTCTCCATGATTTACTCTCAGCACTTGAGTAGGTGCAAGCGTGATTTCTTGCTCGTCTTTTTTAAAGAACCATGTTTTATTCTGGCGCTGATAACTTACATCTAAAAGCTGATGTTCATAAAGCTCTTCTGGGTGATGCGGACAACCATACTTTTCAATATATGCAGGTGAACAGACGTAATGTTTCTGCGTGCTTCCGAGTGAGCGAGCAACCAAATTTGAGCTTTTTAAAGGTCCTGTCCGAATTGCAACATCAATCCGTTGCTCAACTAAATTAATGACTTCATCACTCAAATGAGCCTCTAATTCAATTTGTGGATAGCACTCGTTAAATAGAGAAATACAAGGCAATAAAAAATGTGTCCAATATGAAAGACTGGTATGAATTCTAATTCGCCCTTGCGGCATGTGATTTGCGGTAACTGATTGCTCTAGTTCATCTAAGTTATTGAGTATGTGAATGCCTTGCTCATAAAACTGACATCCTTCACTGGTAAGCTGAAACTGGCGTGTTGAACGGTTAAGCAACCTAACGCCAAGTCTTTTTTCCAACCGAGAAATTAACTTACTGACCGCAGACGGCGTCATGTCACAAGCTCTTGCAACGGCAGAGAAACTTCCAAGCTCGACCACTCGAATAAAAATTGCCAACTCGCCAGACCGATTAATATCAAAATATGACATAACAACATCTATTTATGAATTTCATTCACAAATCTTATTCCGCTTATGTCGCTATAACAAGCCAGCAATTTGTTTCAAGATAACTTTAATTCGTTTTAAAGAGTTCACGAGATGAAACTTTATCAACCCGCCCTATTCTCTCTCGTTTTATTTACGAGCTTTGCACAAGCAGAAGTACAAAAGCGCCAATGGATTACCACTTGGGCAGCCAGCCCCCAAAAAGTCTGGAATAAAGATTTCGTTTTTCCAACCAATATTCCAGATCAAATATCTAATCAGACCATCAAACAAATCAGCCAAATTAGTTTAGGTGGTGAAGCCGTTCGGCTCATTTTTACCAATCAATATGGGGATCAACCGTTATCTATTGATAAAACTACTGTAGGACTAATCAAAGGAGAAAGTCTTAAATCAAAGAGTGCTTATCCAGTTTATTTTTCTGGAAAACTTAAAGCACAAATTTTACCTGGCAAACAACTGATTAGTGATCCAATCCAATTACCAGTTCCCGATCATGCACAGTTAATGGTAAATACCTTTATCCAAAAACCAACGATCTTTAAAACTTTTCACTGGGATGCTAAACAAACCAGTTGGATTATTGCTGGTAACCAGGCCGCGAACTTAAATACACCTAACAGTGCCAAAACAACAACTGCACGATTATTATTATCTGCTATTGAAGTAAAACCGAAGCGTAAAGCACATGTTGTTGCAGTCATTGGAGACTCAATTACCGACGGCGCAACGGCGACTTTAGATGCAAATACGAGATGGACTGACTTTTTAGCTAAGCGCTTATCTACACATCAAGTGGCTGTCATTAATAGTGGAATTTCAGGGAATCGATTACTTAACGACGGTATGGGCGACAGTGCTTTAGAACGCTTAAAAAAAGAAGTATTTCAATATTCTGGAGTGAAAACATTAATTGTTCTGGTGGGTATTAATGATATTTCATGGCCCGGTACAGCTTTTGCACCTAAACAACAAATACCATCGTTTGAAGCACTCACTCAAGGTTATAAACGTGTTGTAGATGAAGCACATCGCCAAGGTATTCAAGTAATTGGGACGACGTTACTTCCCTTTTCAGGTGCCTTACCCAACACTCCTCTTGATAACTACTATCAACCGAATAAAGATCAATTACGTCAAAGCATTAATCATTGGATGAGAACCAGCAAAACATTTGACGGCGTACTTGATCTTGAGCAAGGTTTAAAAGACCCTAAACATCTTGATCAATTAAACCCAATTTATGATTCGGGAGATCATTTACATCCTAATGATCGCGGTAATCAACAAATGGCAAATCTGGTTGATGTAAACCAATTACTTCATAAATAAAACGCCAGATATAGGTAGGAATTTACTCCCTACCTATATCAATATTGATTAATTACCTTCTAACTCGGCGGTAAGCTTTGGCGTAATAGGCGGTTCAACGGCATGTCGTCGAAGCACCATAACAGCGAAAAGTGCTAAAATCGCAGGGATTGCGATCATCACAAAATTCATCTTATGCGGTAACTCTAGAACTAATAACATGCCCGTTAAGATTGGACCAACAATTGCCCCAATACGACCAACACCAGAAGCACAGCCAATTCCAGTAGAACGCACACTTAATGGATAATATTGCGCTACATAGCTATAAAGCAGAATTGAGGTACCAATCGTTGCCGCTCCTGCCACAGTGACCAAACCATATAAAACATAGGCTGGTGACTTGAAGCCTAAACCTACCAATGCCAGAACACCCGCCAGTAGCATTCCCATAATTACAGGTTTTAAGTGGAATTTATCAGACAAAATACCGCCGCCGATTGAACCGATCATCGCGCCAACATTTAGAGCAAGCAAGAATAAAATACTCTTCCCGAGTGAATACCCTGCTGCAAGCATGAGTTTTGGTAACCAACTACTTAAGGCATACACCATGAGTAAGCACATGAAGAACACGAGCCAAAACATGATTGTATTGAATGCACGGCCTTGTTGAAATAATCCCTTTACAGAACTGCCTGTTGGAACATTATCTTCATTAAGCACTAATTGCGTATGGGTTGTTAGTGTTTGTTCAGGTGAAATTTTTTGAATAATTTTATGTGCCTGTTCAGTTTTACTAGTTTTAACTAAAAAAGTTAATGACTCGGGTAAAAACTTCCAAATGACAGGTAATAAAAATAGTGGAATACCGGCAATTAAAAACATAATTTGCCACCCCTGACTTTCAACCAAATAACTACCAATTAAGGCTGAAAGAATTCCTCCAATCGCATAACCACTAAACATGGTCCCTACCAGAGTACTGCGTATACGTTTAGGTGCGTATTCCGAGGTCAAAGCAACTAGATTTGGCATCACCCCACCAATGCCTAGTCCTGCCAAGAATCGAAGCACCCCAAACTCAAGTGGGCTTGATGCAAAAGCACCTAAAAAGGTGAAACCACTAAAAAGAGTGACACAAATTAAAATCACATTTTTACGGCCTATTTTGTCTGCCAAAGTTCCAAAGAACATTGCCCCAAACATCATTCCGCATAGTGCTGTACTTGCTAACATCCCCGCCTGTACAGCCGTTAATGACCATTCTTGCATTAGCAAAGGCAGTACAACGCCATAAATCACCAGATCATAACCATCAAAAACAATAATTAATAAACACCAAAGCAAAATGCTCCAGTGAAAAGGGGTAAATCGGGCCTGATCAATAACTTCATTTACATTTAATTTAGATGTTGTCATTTACTCACCTCCTCTGTGAGATAAATTCATATTTAATTTTTTAAAACGACATATTGCACCCTAAAGAAAAAACAGATTATTCAAGGTTTTGTTGAATAAATTAAAAGTCATAACTCGCCATCATATTGAAGCGGTTATCAATCCCGTTACGGCCATCAAAAGTTTCTCGCTCGCCATACACATATTCGACCCCCAAAGTAATTGGCTTGTAAGGGTTATACAGTGCATTTATCCAACCCTGCCAAAGCTCTTTGTTTTGAGTGGTGCTATTACGTTGTAATTCGGCAAAACGGTTATCATCTTTGGCTTTCATATAGCCATAAGCTAAGGTTGAACGAATTTGTGGCGTGAATTGATGAGTGATACCGAAAGAAACGGTGTCAAACTCATTGCTATGCATATTATTTTGATCATCTATTACATAGCCGCTGTTACTCCATAGCAAGAAACGCCCATCTCCTTTGACATGGTAATAATCGGCTTTGAGTAAGGTGTCGGGCGTAATTTGATATTTACCGCCGAAGCCCACCCCCCAAGCGACTTGCTCATCATTATTAGTTCTTTTTTCGGCAACTAAACTACGGGCAGATAACATCGAACCATTGGCAAATTTATGATTTAAGCGTCCTACCAAAGCTGGTAAGCGCATTTTATTGTCAGGGTCAGTTGTCGCAGTATATTTCGGGTCTTCAACCGATATTGCAAAACTCGTATTGGCAGTTAAGTTATCGCTATAGCGTACGAGCGGTGATCTTAATAATGCACTGCCTACAAATGTGCCTGCATCAATCGTTTCCGGATAATATTCAGGTGCGATAAATGTTGACCACGTTTGACCGATGAGCCATTTATCAAAGGTTAAATAAGCATGGCGTATCCGAAACTGATCACGAGTTGCAGCTCCAAAGAAGTCCATTTCCAGTTTCCCGCCCACATCACCCATAGCAGTTGGGGTTTTAAAATTCAACCCGAAACGTGTCACATTAACGGTACTGTGTAATTGGTCTTTTTGAGCAGATTCTTCTGGCGTATTTTCGAGTGGAACCCCGCTAATATTGTTATACATGGTAGAAGCCCCCTTCATTTGATAAGAAGCATCTGCCCGTATATATCCATATAAGTTAAATTCTGCGCCAGACTTAGTTAACACTTGTTTTGTAGGCTGAGCAGCTTGGGGTGTTGCCGAAGTTGCTAGCTCCACTCTTTGTTGCGTTAAAGATTTTTGAGCTTGTATATTTGCTTGTAGCATAGCCCGTAGTTCTTTTACTTCTTGACGAAGTTGTTCTATTTCAGGATTTGTTTGACCTGCAAAAGCAGAAGACACAAACAGAGTCACAGAAATTGCCAATAGGCTTTTTTGAACCGTTGTATTTAAAGCATTTATCATGAAATTTTCCTTTTTTGATCTTTAATTAGACTTAAAGATCTCGACATCCTTTTTGTTATGTACCTATCTAAAACAGGCCCTTAAACATCAGACTTTCTTCCTCTAGAAAGTCTTCCATCATATTTTTTAGACAAAACCTCCCTTAAGCAGCATTGAGGCCACTTTTTAATGTGTTATAGGTAAAGCTAGTTCTTCTAATTTTTTTCGTTTTTTATATTCTCTTCCTCATTGAGAATATTTAGGTGTTAAGACAACATTCCTTTGTCTCTACTGACATTATTTTTTTGCAATAAAACCCTGATAAGTCAAAATTTGCGTATACGACTGTACGCTCTCGAAACCAGTTTTTTGCAAAAGCTTTATATATCCTTCTGTCGTTAAGCTAAAAAAGTCTTGTGCCATACGCTCTAACATTTTCTGACATTGCTCCTCCGTTAAACCTTGAGCCAAGCATAAATAACGTAGTGCCTGAAGCTGCTGTGGGTTTACACACGTCATTAAATCGTAAGTAAGTAAAACTGCTTTTTCTTTTAAGCGATCATAAATATCTTTAAAAAATATAGGTTTTATATCGTCTGCAATAAAATGCGCCACAAGAATAGAAAGTGCAGCATCAAAGCAATTTTCCAGAGGCAAAGCCGAAGTTTCATCATGTACAAAGGTGACTTGTGAAGATTTATCTAAAAGTTCAACCTGTTCTTGGGCTTTTTGCAGCATGATTAAAGATGGATCAACTGCTGTAAATTTCCAGTTCGGATGTCGTTTAAGTAAATATTCGAGTTCATACCCCGTACCACAGCCCACAATTAAGATATGAGCATTTGGTGGCAATACCGATTGTAAAATGGCATCCACCTGTTGATGGATGACTTCATAACCTGGAATTAATTTACGAATATGTTCGTCATATCCTTCGACTACTTTGGGGCTATTAAAGTCTTTTGCCATTTTGTTTTATCCTCTATTTAAACTGCCTTTAAATTTATAGTTTGCTGCACTTTGAACAGGCTTTCGACTTCTTTAATCAAAGACATTTCCAGTTAAGTTAAGTTCAGCTCGCATAATTTCCTGCAATTTAAACTTTTGTGCTTTGCCTGAAGCGGTCATTGGAAACTCATTAAAGAATCGGACATAGCGCGGCACTTTATTATGAGAAATGTGCTCTTTACAGAATTGGCGAATACTGTTTTCATCAATTTGATGATGTTCATGCAAAATAATACAAGCACAAAGTTCTTCGCCATATCTGGCATCTGGTAAACCAATGACTTGCACATCACTTACATCTGGATGGGTATATAAAAAGTCTTCAATTTCTTTTGGAAAGAGATTTTCCCCACCACGAATCACCACATCTTTAATACGGCCTTTAATTTTAATAAAACCGTCTTGATCCATTTCGGCAATATCACCCGTATGCATCCAGCCAGCCGAATCAATAACCTCTTTGGTCTTTTCTTCCTCACCCCAATAGCCAGCCATCACTGAATAACCGCGAACGCATAGCTCACCCAAAGTTCCTTGCGGAACAATCTGCCCTTCTAAATCGACAATTTTAATTTCAACATGCGGATGAACATGCCCGACTGTGCTTACTCGTTTATCAATCGAATCATTTACAGAACTTTGTACACTCACTGGCGAGGTTTCAGTCATGCCATAACAAATGGTGATTTCAGACATATGCATACGGTCTATCACACGTTGCATAATTTCACGTGGGCAAGGACTACCTGCCATAATGCCTGTTCTTAAGCTTGATAGATCAAATTCATTAAACTGCTCATGCTCTAAGGTGGCAATAAACATGGTTGGCACGCCATACGCTGCCGTGCAACGCTCTTGATGAATCGCTTTTAAAGTTTCTAAAGGATTAAATACCGCCGATGGATAGACCATGGTTGACCCATGTGTTACACATGCCAGATTCCCCATCACCATGCCAAAACAATGAAACAACGGCACAGAAATACACACTTTATCTTGAGGGGTTAATCGAATCCCTTCACCAACAAAATAGCCATTATTTAAAATATTATGGTGGGTCAACATGGTCCCTTTAGGGTTACCTGTTGTACCTGAGGTAAATTGAATATTAATCGTTTCATCAAACTGATGTTGCTTCGCTAATTGTTTTAATTGTTCAAGCTGCTCAGAAGTTGGTGTAGTAACTAAATCACTAAAGCGATGAATGCCCGTATGTTGTTGGTCATCAATTTTAATCACAAATTTTAAATGTGGCAGTCGCGCTGAACTGAGCACTTTGTCTGGACTATTGGTTAACTCAGGGGCAATTTTCGTGAGTAGTTCTTGGTAATCAGTCGTTTTGAATTGAGAAGCAATAATCAATCCTTTGCATGAGACTTTATTCAACACATATTCAAGTTCATGGCTTTTATAAGCTGTATTCAGGTTGACTAAAATAATCCCTGCTTTAAAAGCTGCAAATTGGGTTACCGTCCATTCCACACAGTTAGGTGACCAGATGGCTAATCGATCTCCTTTTTTTAATCCCAACTTTAAAAGGCTACAAGCAAAAGCATTTACTTCATCCTGTAAAGCTTTATAGGTTAATCGTCTGTTTTGGTGGAAACTGACGATGGCTTCCTTTTCTGCATATTGCCGACAGGCCTGATCGAATTGTTCACCAATGGTCATACCCAATAAGGGCTGTGCGCTTGGTCCCGAGGCGTAGCTTAACCGTTCTTGTTGCATTGAATCATTCTCCTTGATTCTTGTAATTCTCTTCTTACCTGATCTAATTGTTGTTACTGCAACTACTTTTCCAAACCGCCTACTTTGTAATGCTTATCCTTTATATGCCCTATTTCTTCTGCACAGCATCTACACAAAAGTCAGCAATCTGTTTTGAAAAATAGTCTTTGTGCGCATGATCAAACTTTGTATTTTGAGCTGGGTCCAGGGGTTCAACCACTACATAGGTCATGGCACCGACAACACAAAGTGCTGCTGTGTTTAAATCATCCAAGACAAACTCACCACTTGCATTTCCATCCGCAAGTATTTTTTTAATACTTTGTTTAATCAATTGCTTCACACGAAAACGCTCATGTTCAACCGTTGAATCGACGGGTTCAAACATGAGTGAATATGCAAGCTGAGGACTATTGAGTGCCCGTTTTACAAAGGTTGCCACCGCCTTATGTAATTTCTGCTTTGCCGATAACTCACTTTCGGTAATCGAATCAATCACCAATAGTTCTGTATTAATAGCCTCGGACAAAACCTCAATAAGCACTTGGCTTTTATTATCAAAGTAGCGATAAACCAGTCCACTAGATACGCCCGCTTGCTCTGCAATTGTTTGTATTTGCGCGTCTTTAAATCCTCCCTCTGAAATTATTTTTCTGGCTGAATTCAAAATCGATTTACGATTTTGCTCCATCCGCTCTTGCATTAAAGATGATCGTTTATAGCTCATAATTTATTCTCTAACAAATAAAATGAATTGTAAATCATTTTATGAATCTGTATTCACTTTTTCAAAAAATCATTGTATGTTACTTATCAAATACCCACAAAATATTTTATGGACAACAAATATAACCAATAGGATGAAAATATCATGAACCTACGCAGCTTAAATTTCGGCCTAGATGAAACTTTAATTGCGCTTCAAGATTCAGTGGCCGCTTTTTGTGCAAAGGAAATTGCACCAATTGCCCAACAAGTTGATCAAGACAACAAATTCCCTGCACATCTCTGGAAAAAATTCGGAGATATGGGCCTTTTAGGCATGACGGTTTCTGAAGAGTATGGCGGTGCCAATATGGGTTATTTAGCTCATATTATTGCTATGCAAGAAATTTCCCGTGCTTCGGCAGCCATTGGTTTGTCTTACGGTGCTCATTCTAATTTATGTGTAAACCAAATTAACCGTAACGGTAACGAACAGCAAAAACAAAAGTATTTACCAAAACTGATTTCTGGTGAATATGTGGGTGCCCTTGCGATGTCTGAGCCAAATGCAGGTTCTGATGTGGTCAGCATGAAATTACGTGCTGAGCAAAAAGGAGATCACTTCGTTTTAAATGGTTCAAAAATGTGGATCACCAACGGCGGTGATGCAGATGTACTCGTGGTTTACGCTAAAACTGATCCGCAAGCCGGTGCGAAAGGTATGACTGCTTTTTTAGTTGAAAAAGGCATGAAAGGCTTTAGCCATGGTAATCACTTAGACAAACTTGGTATGCGTGGCTCTAACACTTACCCACTGTTTTTTGACAATGTGGAAGTGCCTGCTGAAAACGTACTCGGTGGTGTCGGTAACGGCACAAAAGTACTGATGAGTGGTTTGGACTATGAACGTGCAGTTTTAAGTGCTGGACCTTTAGGTATTATGGATGCCTGTCTAGATGTCGTGATTCCATACTTGCACCAACGTGAACAGTTTGGCCAAGCTTTAGGTGAATTCCAGCTTATGCAAGGCAAACTTGCCGATATGTATTCAACTTGGTTGGCATGTAAAGCACTTGTTTATGCGGTTGGTGCTGCCTGTGACAAAGCTGACCATGACCGCAGCCTACGTAAAGATGCTGCAAGTGCCATTTTATATGCTGCCGAAAAAGCCACATGGATGGCGGGTGAAGCAATTCAAACTTTAGGCGGTAATGGTTATATCAATGAATTCCCTGCTGGCCGTTTATGGCGTGATGCAAAACTTTATGAAATTGGTGCAGGAACTTCTGAAATTCGCCGTATGTTGATTGGCCGCGAACTCTTCAATGAAACCAAATAATAATTATAAATAAGGACACATCTTATGAACCAATTACAAAGCAAGATTAATGTTCGAAGTGAAGACTTCAAAACAAACCAGCAAGCCATGCAAACCTTGGTCACAGATCTAAAACAAGTTGCCCAGCGTATTGCGTTAGGCGGCGGTGAAAATGCCCGTCAAAAACATTTGGCTCGAGGTAAACTTTTACCCCGTGAACGTATTGATCAATTGATTGATGTCGGTACGGCATTTTTAGAAATTGGACAGTTGGCAGCGTATAAAGTTTATGAAGATGATGTTCCTGCTGCGGGTGTGATTGCGGGTATTGGTCAGGTCAATGGCATCACTTGCATGATCGTTGCCAACGATGCAACGGTTAAAGGCGGAACGTATTACCCACTTACGGTTAAAAAGCATTTACGTGCCCAAGAAATTGCTGAACAAAATCATTTGCCTTGTATTTATTTGGTGGATTCAGGCGGTGCCTATTTACCAATGCAAGATGAGGTTTTCCCAGACCGTGATCACTTTGGGCGTATTTTCTATAACCAAGCACGCATGTCGAGCCTAGGTATTGCCCAAATTGCTGTAGTAATGGGTAGCTGTACCGCAGGTGGTGCTTACGTTCCTGCCATGTCTGATGAAACCATTATTGTCCGTAATCAAGGTACGATTTTCTTAGGTGGCCCTCCTCTTGTAAAAGCTGCGACTGGTGAAGTGGTAAGCAGTGAAGATTTAGGTGGTGGTGATGTACACACACGTCTTTCGGGTGTAGCTGACCATTTAGCCGAAAATGATGAACATGCGATTGCCATTGCACGAAACATTGTTGCTAACCTCAATAAAAAGCCAAATGACTTAAGTAAACAAGTTGATGAACCATTGTTTGATGCATCGGAACTCTATGGCGTGGTGCCAAGTGATGCACGTAAACCTTTCGATATTCGTGAAGTGATTGCCCGTATTGTAGACGGCTCTCGTTTTGATGAGTTTAAAGCACGCTTTGGTTCTACACTGATTACTGGTTTTGCTTCACTTTACGGTATGCCAGTCGGCATTATTGCCAATAATGGGATTTTATTTTCAGAGTCTGCACAAAAAGGTGCGCACTTTATTGAGCTATGCACACAGCGCAATATTCCATTGTTATTCCTACAAAACATTACGGGCTTTATGGTTGGCCGCCAGTATGAAAATGAAGGGATTGCCAAAAACGGCGCTAAATTGGTTATGGCAGTTGCAACTGCAAATGTACCAAAACTCACCCTGATTATTGGTGGTTCGTTTGGTGCGGGTAACTACGGTATGTGTGGACGTGCTTATTCACCACGCTTTTTATGGACTTGGCCGAACTCTCGTATTTCAGTGATGGGTGGCGAACAAGCAGCAAGTGTACTCTCGACTTTAAAACGTGATCAGATTGAGCAAAAAGGTGCCGAGTGGTCAGCACAAGAAGAAGACGAGTTTAAACAACCAATTCGTGAACAGTACGAGCGCCAAGGCCATCCATACTATGCTTCTGCTCGTCTTTGGGATGACGGTGTAATCGACCCAGCTCAAACTCGTCAGGTACTTGGTTTAAGTCTTGCTGCTGCTATGAATGCCCCAATCCAGCCAACCAAATTTGGCGTGTTCCGCATGTAAGAGGTGTATATGAGCTATCAATTTTTACAACTCGAACAACAAGATCAGGTTGCCTATGTTTGGCTGAATCGCCCTGAAATGCACAATGCTTTTAATACGACAGTCATTGAAGAGCTACATGCCTGCTTTAAGCAAATCAATACCCGTGATGATGTTCGTGTTGTGGTTTTAGCAGGTCGCGGTAAAAGCTTTTCAGCAGGTGCCGACCTCAACTGGATGAAACAGGCAGGTCAGGCATCTTCAGCAGAAAATGAAGCAGATGCATTAAAACTTGCGCAAATGTTGGATGCACTTGCAACGCTTAAGCAACCGACCATTGCCCGAGTGCATGGCATTGCCTTTGGTGGCGGCATGGGCTTGGCGTCGGCATGTGATATTTGCATTGCCAGCACTGATGCCAAGTTTGCAACATCTGAAGTTCGTTTAGGGCTTGCTCCATCTACCATTAGTCCTTATGTGATTCGTGCGATTGGTGCAAGACAAGCCTCTCGTTACTTCTTAACTGCCGAGCGAATTTCAGCACGTGAAGCCAAACACATTGGCTTGGCACATGAAGTTGCAGATGCTGAAGACTTAGATAAAAAAGTTCAAGAAATTGTTGATGCTCTATTACTCGGTGGCCCGCATGCTCAAGCGGCATCAAAACAACTCATTCAAATGGTGAGCAACCAGACCATGAGCAATGACTTGCTGCAACAGACAGCACATCATATTGCGCAAGTTCGTCAAGGCAACGAGGCAAAAGAAGGTCTGAGTGCCTTTTTAAATAAACAGCAGCCTGCTTGGGTTTCTAACTCGAATAACAACAATTAAGGACGATCATCATGTTTGAAAAGATTTTAATTGCGAACCGTGGCGAAATTGCTTGCCGTGTAATTCGTACAGCTAAAAAATTAGGTATTGCAACGGTTGCCGTTTACTCCGATGCAGACGCAAATGCACAACATGTCAAACTTGCAGATGAAGCGGTTTATATTGGTCAGTCCCCTGCAACGCAAAGTTATTTACAGGTTGATCGTATTATTCAAGCAGCGATTGATACAGGCAGCCAAGCGGTTCACCCTGGCTACGGCTTCCTTTCAGAAAATGACCAGTTTGCACTCGCTTGCCAACAACACAACATTTGCTTTATTGGCCCGCCAGTGGATGCCATTTTAGCGATGGGCTTAAAAGCGACCTCTAAAGCTTTAATGGAAAAAGCAGGTGTTCCTTTAACACCGGGCTATCACGGAACCAACCAAGATGCCGACTTTTTAAAACAACAGGCAGACCAAATTGGCTATCCTGTTTTAATTAAAGCCAGTGCCGGCGGTGGTGGTAAAGGCATGAGTCTGGTTGAACGCAGTGAAGATTTTCTGCATGCCTTAGCTTCTTGTAAACGTGAAGCAAAATCAAGCTTTGGCAATGATGACGTCTTAATTGAACGTTATGTGATTCAACCACGCCATATTGAAGTTCAAGTGTTTGGCGATACACATGGCAACTATGTACATTTGTTTGAACGCGACTGTTCTGTACAACGCCGTCATCAAAAAGTACTAGAAGAAGCCCCTGCTCCACAAATGCCAAGCGAGAAGCTCGATGCAATGCGCCAAGCTGCAATTGATGCTGCACGCGCCGTAAATTATGTTGGCGCAGGTACGGTTGAGTTTATTGTGGAACAAGACGGTACAGCGTATTTCATGGAAATGAATACCCGTTTACAAGTCGAACACCCTGTCACTGAAATGATTACAGGGGAAGACTTGGTTGAATGGCAACTTCGTGTGGCTTATGGCGAACCTTTACCTAAATTACAAAACCAACTCCAAATTAACGGACATGCGCTCGAAGCACGTATTTATGCCGAAGAACCAGAAAAAGGCTTTTTACCTGCAATCGGTAAAATTGACTACCTACACTACCCAACTCAAAACCAATATGTGCGTGTAGACAGCGGTATTGTTGAAGGCGATGAAATCACGACCTATTACGACCCAATGATTGCCAAACTCATTGTATGGGGTAAAAACCGTGAAGCTGCGCTCATTCAAATGCAACACGCTTTAAGTCAATTCCATGTGGATGGTTTAGGCAACAATATTGCCTTTCTTGAAAAAATTGTTCGTAGTGAATCTTTTAAACAAGCTAAGCTTGATACCAACCTGATTCAACGTGAACAAAACTTCTTGTTTAGCCCTGAAGAAATCAAACCAGAACTTGTGGTGGCAGCGGCATTTATTGAGTTTCTAAGTAAACTTAATAACAACAGCTCAAGCCAAAAACATCTTTGGCAAGCTCAGCCGCTTTGGCGTTTAAATATTGCTTATCAGCACAGTATTAAATTGAACTATTTAAACCAAAATATCCAAATTAAATTTGCCTCAAATGAACATGGCTTCACCGCAGAATATAACGGTCAAAGCTACCCAATTTCTGGTCAATTGATTGATGCACATACTGCCTCTGTTCAAATAGGCGGGACTCAGCAAAAGCTGTCTTTTAACCAAAGTCAGCAAGGCATTACATTGTTCCAAAATGGGCAAAGCTATAAGTTTGCTTATATTCGCCAAGACTTTAATCAAGCAGATAGCCAAGCCGATGAAGGTCACCTAAAAGCACCAATGCCGGGTGTGGTCACGCAAGTACTGGTGAGCGCAAATCATAGCGTTAAAAAAGACGATATTTTAATGACGCTTGAAGCAATGAAAATGGAATACACCATTCGTGCCCCTAAAGACGGCCTAATTGTAGATTCCTATTTCCAAGTCGGTGACCAAGTCAAAGCTGGCGATGAGCTTGTAGAATTTCAGCCTGTACAGGAGGAAGTTGCATGAGTGAGTTTGTCAAAATTGTGGAGGTCGGTCCCAGAGACGGCCTCCAAAATGAAAAGCAGGCTTTAACTGTCGAACAACGCTTAAACTTCATTAATGACCTGATTAATGCAGGTCTGAAATGTATTGAAGTCGGTTCATGCGTTTCGGCAAAATGGGTGCCGCAAATGGCTCAAAGTGATGAGTTATTTAAGCTATTACCCCAAACAACCGATGTGCAATTTAGTCTGCTCACGCCGAATATCAAAGGTTTTGAAACTGCTCAAGCGGTAGGATGCAAAGAAGTTGCGGTTTTTACCGCAGCTTCTGAGAGTTTTTCTCGTAAAAATATCAACTGCTCAATCGATGAGAGCTTTGAAAAATTTAGCGATGTCATAAGTGCAGCAAAAGCCCATAACATTCGTGTACGCGGTTATGTCTCTTGTATTGTCGATTGTCCCTATGAAGGTGCTATTGCCCCTGAACAAGTGGTAAAAGTTGTTAAACGACTCTATGACATGGGCTGCTATGAAGTGTCTTTAGGTGAAACTATTGGTACAGCAACACCAGATCGCGTTCAAAAGGTTTGGCAAGCATGCCTTGCTGAACTCGACAGCAAGGTTTTAGCCGGGCATTTCCACAACACCTATGGTATGGCGATTGCCAATATTTATCAGTCTTTACAGCAAGGTATTCGTGTTTTTGACTCCTCTCTTGCAGGACTCGGTGGTTGCCCTTATGCCAAAGGAGCTTCGGGTAATGTATCGACCGAAGATCTGTTTTATTTGCTGTCACATATGGGGTTTGAAACTGGTATTGATTTAGAAAAGCTAATGCAAGCCAGTCAAAATATTAGCAATGTATTAAACCGAAAAAGCTTGTCGAATTATGCAAATGCTTATTGGCAAACCAAGTGCGCATAGTCATAAATTAAAATAGCTCAGCATCTGGTATAAAGCTTAATATTAGGCTGAGTACCAGATTATCACGTCTAAACTTTATCTCATTTCGTTCAGGAATTGGGACTGAATTCCTCATGCAATTTTTTTAAAATCTATTATTTATCTTTGTATTAAATGCCTCTCTCAACAGAAGCATTTTCTACCCTATTTTTATTCTAAATCCGTATTATTCTTCATCCTTTTTCAATTGTAGTCCTTAAAAATTTATCTGATTATTTATAAAAATAAGAAGCATCCATTTCGATTCTTGGGGAAATATGTTCTTCCACCCAATCTAACCATGCACGCGTTTTAGCATCAATGAAATGACGTGAAGGCAATAAGGTATAAACCCCTATATCGGGTGAACGCCACTCTGGCAAGATATGACATAATCTTCCATTCTGAACTGCATCTAAAGCCGAAAACATCGGCAATAACGCCACGCCCATATCTTGTTGCACCACATCCAACAATAACTCAGGGTTATCTGCAATGAGTTGCCCGCCAGTATCAATTTGGTAAGACTCCCCCTTTGCATTTAATAAGTGCCAATCTGGGGTAATAGATGGGTTTACTAAGCGTAAACAGGCATGGTTTTTTAAGTCTTCTGGGGACTTAGGAACGCCATGTTTTTCTAGGTACGCAGGTGAAGCACATAAAACAGAAAAAATAGTGCCAATTCTGCGTGCAACAAAACGAGAATCTGTTAATGATTCAGTTAAATACAGACTGACATCCACCCCTTTTGCCAACAAGTCTGGAACATACTGTGAAGTCGTATATTCCACGGTTAATTCAGGATAATGCTTACAAAACTCAGCCATTACTGGAAAAACATAATGATGCCCAAAGCTTCCCATGCTTAATACACGTAAACGTCCTTTGGGTTTAGATGCCGTTCCTGTTACTTCTGATTCTGCTTCATCCACCATTGAAATGACTTGGCGACAGCGCTCGGCGTAAGTCGCACCAATATCGGTCAGTGCCTGCTGGCGCGTTGAGCGTTGTATTAATTTTGTACCTAAGCGTGTTTCTAGCTCGCTGATAAGACGTGAAACCTGTGCTGTGGTCAGATCCATCTGCTCAGCTGCTGCTGTGAAACTCCCGCTATCAATCACTTTCAGGAATGCATGCATTGCATGCAATAGTCCACCATCGAGATTTTTGCGCATAACGTAAATATGTTTTCCTAAATTACGGATTGTTGCACCAGTTTAGTTCAACCACAATGACTAAATGTACATACATTGGCACTAATTCTTTTTAAGAAGAGGAACCGATCTTTTTTTATTTCGTATGTCACTTGCTCCAAATATTCAACTGGATGTTGAAAAAAGAAAGTAGTCCGAGCTACTAAAAATTCTAAGGAGATATAAATGAATATAGCTACAAAAGTCACTCCAAATATTATTGCAACAAAGGATGTGTCACTTGAAGATAAATATGTAAGTGATAACGGTACAGCATATATGACAGGCATTCAGGCACTTGTTCGGTTGCCTCTTGCCCAAACTCGCCGTGACGCGATCAATGGTTATCATACTGCTGGTTTTATTTCTGGTTATCGCGGTTCTCCTGTTGGTAACTATGATAGTTTCCTTTGGCAAGTTCAAGGATTACTTAAATCCCATAATGTTGTATTTCAACCTGGTGTAAACGAAGACTTGGCTGCTACCGCTATTTGGGGTACCCAACAAGTTAATCTTTCAGGCCAAGGCAAATATGATGGAGTGTCTTCATGGTGGTATGGTAAAGGCCCGGGTGTTGACCGTTCAGGCGATGTACTCCGCCATGCTAACTTAGCTGGTACCTCTGAACGTGGTGGTGTTGTTGCTTTATTTGGTGATGACCACTCATGTAAATCTTCTACAATCCCTCACCAGTCTGAACATGTCATGATTGGTTGCGGTATTCCAATTTTCTACCCAACATCCGTTCAACAAATTTTAGACTTTGGTGTTCACGCCATTGCAGTTTCACGTTTTTCTGGCCTGTGGTCTTCAATGAAGCTAGTCAGTGAAATTGTAGAGACTTCTGCTTCTGTTCATGTCGACCTAGACCGTGTTACTCCGGTTATACCAGAAGATGTCAATTTCCCAGAGGGTGGCGTCAATATTCGTTGGCCAGATCACGGCATTCAACAAGAAGAACGTCTTTATAAATATCGCTTACCTGCTGTTTTGGCTTATGCCCGCGCCAACAAAATCAATACCGTTACATGGCCTTGTGAAAATGCCCGTATCGGTATTGCTGCAAGTGGTAAAGGTTATTTAGATACCATTGAAGCCTTACGCATTTTAGGTATTGAAGATGAAACTGCCCAACAGCTTGGGCTACGTGTTTATCAGGTCGGACTGATTTGGCCGTTAGAACCACAAGGTGTTCGTGAGTTTGCCGAAGGTTTACAAGAACTGATCGTTATTGAAGAAAAACGTCCAATTATTGAAACACAAATTAAAGATGAGCTGTACTCACTGCCTGATGGCAAACGCCCACATGTGATTGGTAAAGCAACTGATGGCAAAGGCGAATGGAGTACCTCTATTGAAGAGGCACCGCTCATTGGTCACTATGAGTACCAGCCTGAACCTATTGCAAAAATGTTGGCTGCTCGCTTCTTAAAACTAGATATTCCAGAAAGCTTAAAAACACAAATCCAAAGCAGAATCGACTTACTGCTAAAAGCAGAGCAAGAATCAAAACGTGTTATTGATCTTGCTGAACGTAAACCGTATTTCTGTAGTGGTTGCCCACATAACTCTTCAACAGTCGTGCCTGAAGGTAGCCGTGCATTAGGCGGTATCGGTTGTCACTATATTGCCGTTTCACTTGACCGTGGTACTGAAACGTTCTCTCAAATGGGCGGTGAAGGTGTAAGTTGGGTGGGTGCATCACCATTTACCAATGAAAAACACATTTTTGCTAACCTTGGTGACGGAACTTACTTCCACTCAGGTTACTTAGCAATTCGTCAGTCTATCGCTGCAAAAACTAATATTACCTACAAAATCCTCTACAACGATGCAGTCGCTATGACAGGTGGTCAGCATGTAGATGGTCATTTGAGTGTTGCGCAGTTAACTCGCCAGCTCGCTGCCGAAGGTATTAAAAAACAAGTTATTGTGACTGATGAAGTTAAACTATTAAATGAAGAAGACGGTATTGCACCGGGTGTCGAAATTCGCCACCGTAATGAGCTCGACGCAGTTCAACGCGAGCTTCGTGAAGTTACAGGTGTAACCGCTTTAATTTATGTACAAACCTGCGCCAGTGAAAAGCGCCGTCGTCGTAAACGTGATGCCTACCCTGATCCGGCTGAGCGTTTATACATTAATAGTGATATTTGCGAAGGCTGTGGCGACTGTTCAAAAAAATCAAACTGCTTATCTATTGAACCAGTAGAGACTGCTTTAGGTACTAAACGTCAAATTAACCAAAGTAGCTGTAACAAAGACTTCACTTGTGCTGAAGGGTTCTGCCCTAGTTTCGTGACTGTTCATACACGTGATATGAAACGTCCGGCTAAATTTGAAGGAATTGGTGCAGGCTGGCCAACATCACCAGTTATTCCTCAGTTATATGATGTTCCAAGTCGTATTATGGTTGGTGGTATTGGTGGTACAGGTGTTGTGACTATTGGTGCACTCCTTGGTATGGCGGCTCACCTCGAAGGTAAAGCTACCCGTGTGATGGACATGGCAGGTCTTGCGCAAAAAGGTGGTACGGTTTATTCATATGTACAACTTGCAGCAAGTGATGAGCAAATTTCTTCTACCAAAATTCCGGCAGGTCAATGTGAATTACTCATTGGTGCAGATGCCGTAGTCGCTGGCGGTAGCGCTGCCCTATCTCGTTTGAAAGATGATGCATTGGTTATTGTGAATGAAGACAGTACTCCTACTTCTGAGTTTATTAAATCTCGTGACTGGTATGCACCGATTAGCGATTTAATTGATCGTCTTCGTGGTCGTGTTCGTCAAGGCCAACTGGTTTCTCTGCCAGCAGCTCGCATTGCAACACAACTGTTAGGTGATTCAATTTATACCAATCAGTTATTACTCGGTATGGCATGGCAATCTGGTCGCATTCCATTACTGCGTGAAAGCATTGAAAAAGCAATTCGCCTCAATGGTACTGCTGTTGAAAAGAACCTCGAAGCTTTCCGCGTGGGTTGTCATCTTGCAAGCGACCCAACTTTAGCTGCACGCTTAGTTGCGGCAATGCCAAAAACCAAAACTCCCCAAACTTTAGCTGAACTTGTTGAAGACCGTTCTGCTCGTCTAACAGACTATTGGAATGAAGCTTACGCAGCTAAATATCGTGCGCTTGTAGAGCTGGCCGCTAAAAAGTTACCTGAGGAATTAACGGGTACGATTGCAACTCAGCTTTATAGAGTCATGGCATATAAAGATGAATATGAAGTTGCACGTCTTTTAACAGGTAAGAGCTTCAAAGAATCGATTGAGACACAGTTCGGTAAAGGCTTACGTTTAACGTATCACCTTGCTCCACCAGCATTACTCGGTGGTCTAAAAAATGTCCGTAAACGTGCGTTCGGTTACTGGATGCGTTTCCCAATGATGATGCTTGCTCGCTTACAATGGCTTCGCGAAACTTTCCTTGACCCATTTGCGCGTCAAGAAGAGCGTCAGCACGAACAAGCATGGCGTGACCGTTACATTGCATTTGTTGAAACACTTGTTGAAGCACCAGACAATCATAACTTGGCAGTTGCTGAACAAATTGCAAAATTACCAGCAGAAGTTCGTGGTTATGGACATATCAAAATGAAAGCAATGGATGCTGCAAAACAGCGTTGGGATGAACTTACACCAACACTCATTAAAGTACGTAGCTAAGAAATTACTTAAAATTTAAATCTGAAAATAAAAAAGTCATCCTTCGGGATGACTTTTTATTGGCTCAAATATTTATTTAGCCATTTTACGTAACGTCAAAATCTGCTCGCTTCGTCCAAATGGACCATACACGTCATGTAAAACTGCACTGGTTAAACCAATACCATCCGCCCCATATTGCTGAACAGTTTCTAGACCTAACCATTTACCTTGCGGATAACGGTGCATGTGAATTTGCAAATCAAGATTTGGAAAGCCCCAAGTAAATTCGCCTTCTTGTCTTGGTACAATCCCATTTGCGGTATCTACCATACCAATTAAATGCGCAAAATCTGTCGTTGGCTGACCTTCCACCATTTCGTTATCGTTATTGAGCCAAACAATGCCTTTGCCAGCTCGGTGCTGATCACCAGTTTTAGTGACTAGCGTTTGAATAAAGCCACCCGGCCATCTTTTCATACCTGTCCATTCTGTAAAGGTATCTGGGTGATGAATTGGATGATCTTCAAGTCCAGCAATATCGGAACTGTCTTGAGTACACATTCGCCATGCTCTAGCCACAATGCAGGTTTTACCTTGTGCCTGCATTTCTGCTTCAATCAATTCAATGGTTTTACCGGCACGAATTACATGGGTCTTAATCGTAAATTCACCAAATGCAATCAATCCAAAAATATCAAAACTAATTCGGCCAATTCGCATATCTTGTCGTGGTGAAAATTGCTCTAACTCTGCCGCAATAACCCCACTTGCAGGTGCCATATGCTGTTCATGAGGATTCCATGCCCCTTGTGCATGAACAGTTGAGCAATAATGAGCAATGACTTCACCTTGAGGACCAATTGTTCTATTCAATAATTGATAATAAGCATTCATGATTTTCTTTCCATAGTCCTTATTCAACATCAATATTTGATGAAAATTCACGTTTTAATGCTTATGTTAACGATCTATTTCTTTGGCTCAACTGTTTTTTCCTACCAAAAACTCATGAGTCTAAAGTTACAAATTTAATCAATGGGTAAAATTCCGCATATCAATTTCACCTAGTGATCCTAAAAATTACTAGTCACTAAAATGCAAAAGCGTCTTGATCGAGCTCCATCACAGATTCAGCGCCAGACTCAATAGAAGCAGCATGGCTCTGTGTACGATGTAAAAGTTTTTGATAGAAAAACTTAGCTGTTGTTAACTTTGCTTTATAAAAAGCTTCCTCTTGTGTACCCGATTCTAATTTTTCATGGGCAACTTGTGCCATTCGAGCCCATAGATAAGCGAACACGACGTAACTGGAAAAATAAAGATAATCCACCGAAGCTGCTCCTATTTCCTCTGGGTTGTGCTTGGCTTTCTCTGCAATCGTTTTAGTCAGTGACAGCCATTGTTGCTTAAGCTCAGCTAATTTTTCTAGATAAAGTTTCAGCACTTCATTGGACTGCTGTTGACTAATAAACTGGTCAATTAAACCAGTCATATTCTTTAAGAGTTTACCTTCAGACTTGAGGACTTTACGCGCAAGCAGATCTAAAGACTGAATCTCGGTTGTTCCTTCATATAATGTGGAGATACGTGCATCACGTACAATTTGCTCCATACCATGTTCAACAATAAAGCCGTGGCCGCCAAATACTTGAACGCCATGCTTTGCAGATTCATTACCTGACTCGGTTAAAAAAGCTTTGGCAATTGGTGTTAAAAAAGCCAGTAATTCATCGGAGTGTTTCTGCTGTTCCTGATCGTTTGAGCTTTCCACAATATCAACATGCTGAGCTAAAAAGTAAGCCAGTGCACGTCCACCTTCAGAAAAAGCTTTTTGTATCATTAACATCGAACGCACAGCTGGATGCACAATAATTGGGTCGGCATTTTTTTCTGGATATTTAGGACCAGATAGCGAACGCATAGCGAGACGCTCTTTGGCATAATTTAATGCCCCTTGAAATGAAATTTCAGAAGCAGCAAGCCCTTGTACTGCCGTTCCAATACGTGCGGTATTCATAAAGGTAAACATACAATTAAGCCCGCGATTTTCCGGACCAATCAAATAACCTTTCGCGCCATCAAAATTAAGCACACAGGTCGCATTACCATGAATACCCATTTTATGTTCAATCGCGCTACAGACGACTTTATTACGGTCTTCTAAATTACCTTCATCATCTACATTAACTTTAGGCACAATAAATAAAGAAATACCTTTAGTCCCTGCGGGTGCCTGAGGCAAACGAGCTAAAACAATATGAATAATATTTTCGGAAAGATCATGTTCACCCGCCGAGATAAAAATCTTTTCCCCCGTAATGGAGTAGCTACCATCCGGATTTGGTTCTGCTTTCGTTCTAATTAACCCAAGGTCCGAACCCGCATGTGATTCGGTTAAACACATGGTTCCAGTCCAGACACCGCTAATGAGTTTAGTCAAAAACTTCTGTTTTTGTTGCTCAGTACCATGGTGCTCAATTGTTCTCATTGCCCCATGAGACAAGCCCGGATACATTGCCCAAGCCCAATTAGAACCACATAACATCTCTGAAATGGCAATCCGCAATAAGGTCGATAAGCCTTGCCCGCCATATTCGGGGTCAGCAGTTAAAGAGGTAAACCCAAGCTCAGCATATTTTTGGTAGGCTTCTTTAAAACCTTTCGGAGTTGTGACTACGCCTTGATTTAAATGACAGCCTTCCTGATCGCCATTTTGGTTAATAGGCGCCAATTCATTTTCACAAAAATCTGCTGCTGCCTCTAAGTATTGATCAATTAATTCTCGATTTACGCTTTCCTGATATTTGCTTAAACCTTGATAGTTCTGTTCTGTTTGAAGCATTTCATGCAGTACAAATTGCATATCGCGTAATGGAGCTTTGTATAAAGGCATAGTTTTTTCCTTTCACTTCTCTGCCTGCGTGATGGGCAGATATTGTTTTTCCCTAAAGTGGACTTTTATTGTTTCAATCTCACCAAAATATCAAAAAATTTCTTATAGCAAAATATATTTTCACTAATTTAATAAAATTATCGTAACTCAGAAATAGATATAAAACATAAACACTTGTTTTAAAATATAAATATAGAATAAAAAGTAATTAGCATTGCTTAATTAGAATAACTTTAAATTTTGTATTGCAAAATTTTATTCCGTAAAAATTCAATTTATAGTATGGTTATTTAGATTGCTTAATTATCCAAGGACGATTTATGGAAAGCCCGAAATACACAGGTCTTGAGTTTTTAACCGCTTTAAAAAATGGTGAAGTTTCACCATCACCTATGGCTCACACCATACCAATGGAGCTCGTTGAAGTATCCGAAGGTAAAGCAACTTATAAAGTTACCCCTCGCAAAGAACACAGAAATATACAAGGTGGTGTACACGGCGGCTTTTGCGCCACAGCTTTAGATACAGCTACTGGCAGTGCAGCTCATACATTGCTCGAACATGGCGTCGGCTATGGCACTATTGATTTAAATGTAAAAATGATCCGTCCCATGCAAGTTGATACGTCTTACTATGCGACAGCCAAATTGATTAATGCGGGCCGTAATATTATTAGTACCGAAGGAAAAATCGTAGATGAGAACGGCAAAGTGTATGCTTTTGCCTCGGCAACCTTAATGATTATTCGCAAATAATAAAATATCGAAGCTCCTGTTTATGGAGCTTTTTCTTGCTTTGCAATTTTGTTCATTTCATAAAAATCTAAGCGATCAATCACGAAACTTAATATTGCCATCGCTAAACCTAAAACAGCACATGTTTCCCATCCCCAGTGTTTCCATGCATACACCGCAATAAAAGAACCCAAAGCGGCTCCACCAAAATATAAGGTCATATAAATTGAGTTAATACGAGAACGTGCCTCGGCCGAAATTCGGTAGACCAGATTTTGGTTAAGCACATGAAATGCCGATAAACCAAAGTACGCCATAACAACCCCTACAGCGTAGGCCACCAGAGACTGCTGCGCAAAAAATAGTGGTATCCATGCACTTATTAATAAGCCCATACAAATCACTGCAATTTTATTCTCAAGCCCTGCCGCAATTTTCTTACCTGCCCAAGGGGTCGCAAACACACCTGCCAGTCCAACAATCCCAAATAAACCAATTTGAAAATCGTTAAAGTGATAAGGCTCATTCGCCAAAATAAAAGTCATGGTAGTAAATATTAAAGCCAAAATACCAAAGCCAATTCCCCCTGCCAAACCACGGCGCAGTAAATGAGGCTGGTGAGCTGCTAATGAAAATAATGAACCATAAATCTGTAGAATATTGAGTTGGTGAGACTTACGCGCAATTGGTAACTTCACCCACATCACCCAAGCGAACACTAAAATGACAATTCCGCTAATTAAATAAACCGCATGCCAAGACCAAACTGTAGAAAGTAAACCTGCAATAGAACGCGCCAATAATATTCCCAAGAACAAACCACTCATGAGAGTACCTACAACTTGAGGGCTTTTTTTCGGACTAGCTAGACCTGAGGCGAAAGGAACTAAAACTTGAGTTGCAATCGAAAAGAATGTGGCTAAAAAGGTAAAGCCATATAAAGCTGGCAAGGTTTGACTTAAGGATAACCCTACTTGTGCAAGCCCCGTACAACACATGAGCAAGCAAATATAACTGCGCTTTTCAAAAAAGTCGCCTAGGGGAACTAATATAAAAAGGCCAACTGCATATGACAGTTGGCTAATGACAATGGTTAAAGCGACTTGATCAGCATTAACTTTTAATGCTTCTGCAATTGAATAGATTAAGGGCTGGTTATAATAGTTTGAACCCGCACAAATTCCACATGTCATTGCCATGATAAAAATAAAGCTTTTTGACAGTATATTTTCTGCATTGGGCTCAACTATTTTTTCCATTTTTAACTACGCCCTATTTTAAAATTTATACATCGATACAAAGTTTACGCGTGATACATCAGCGGTTCTGCCATCAAACACTTCTCGTTTGCCTTGATGATATTCCATACCAATATCCATTTGCTCAATCGGTGAATAAAAGACGTTAGCTGCGTAGTCCGTTAGACGTTTGTTGGCATCTGGGTTGAGTTTGGCATAAGCAGTGTCGTCATCATAATCAAACATCGAAGCCGATAAGTTTGCACGCCATTGCTCATTGAATTTATATGAATAACCAATATTGATGCTATTCAACTTATTCATAACCAAATCTGTTTTGTCTTCGTTTAAAGAGAAATCACCCGCGGCATTTAAACTTGTTGAATTTGCCAAACCACTTTGCGTGGTATAAGGCATAAATTTTTGATCACCAACAATATATTGATAATTTGCTTGTACCGATTGTTGTGGCGTGAGTTGATATTTTAAGCCGCCTCCAGCGCCCCAGCTTACTTTCTTCACCGTGGCAGTTGCGACATCTGTAGATTTTTCATTAATAAAGCCTTGAGCAAGTGCCGTTAAAGGCCCTTGTTTAAAGCTATAGCGTCCCGTTAAAGTTGGAAATGCCGAGACTCTCGAACCTGTATATTCCAAGGCTACTTTTAAATCATTATTGGCATCAATTTTCCAGTCATATCGAATTTGAGGAGTACGCGTATAGGAAGTTCCCACAAATTGCGTGTAATCGACAGCTTCGGTACGCGTTTCCATGTTGGACATGAGTGACCATGTTTGACCAAAGGTCCAGTCTTTATAGGTGAAAAAAGCATGACGGATACGGAATTTACCATCCCCCGTTCCCATGTTAGAGCTATCGAAGAAATCGGCTTCAATATTTCCAGTAACCGCTTTATTAGGACTATTAAAATAAACACCTAGTCGGCTTGCATTAATCATGGCATCAGAGCGTGCATGATTTGAACGTTTTTCACTTTCAAAAGGTGTTCGATACAGGCTGCTGGTCATTCTACCGCCCGAGTCTGGTGATGATTTGAAATCAACCGCTGCATCAATACGGGCAATACCGTAAACCTTAACATTATCCGTCCAAGTGACCCACGAAGGAGCAACAGGCTTCTCTGTTACAGTCGCTTTAGTTTTTTCAATGTTCTCTTCGATCTTTACCTGTTTGACCTGTAAATTATTTTGAGTTTGTTTCTGAGCAGCAAGTTCTGCTTTTAATTTTTGCAGCTCGGTTTCTAGCAAATTAATTCTTTGTTCTGTGGTATCTGAAGAATTTGCAAAAATAGTCCCTGAAGCCGCAGCGCAAGCTGCAGCTAAAATTAATTTTTTCATCTTTTAATCCTTAAAGAAGCATTTTTTCCGTGTGTATTTAGGCTACACGTGCATCGATTAGTTCACAGTCGGTGACTGCTTGTAATTCATCAAAACTTAGGCCTTCCACCATTTCTGTGACATAAGCTTTTTGGTCTTTGAGCTCAATAATGCATAAATCGGTATAAATACGATTGACACACTGCTCACCCGTCATTGGGTAGCTCAGTTCTTTTACAATTTTAGACTCACCTTTTTTAGTGACATGTTCCATATAGACATAAATCGTTTTTGCGCCGACCGCCAAATCCATAGCACCGCCGACTGCGGGTACATCATCTGCTTTACCAGTATGCCAATTTGCCAAGTCCCCATTTACCGCAACTTGGAATGCACCAATTACACAAATATCCAGATGGCCACCACGCATAATGTCAAACGAGTCACCATGATGCATAAAGCATCCACCGTCTAACAAAGTGACGAGTTCTTTTCCGGCATTAACCAAATCTTGGTCTTCTTCACTAGGTTGTGGTGGTGGACCAAAAGCCAAGACACCATTTTCCGAATGTAAAAAAATTTCTTTGTCTTTTGGCAGAAATTTAGCAACGTTGGTCGGTAAGCCAATACCTAAATTGACATAAGAACCTTCTGGAATGTCATTGGCGATGAGTTTGGCAATATCTTCACGAGAACGCTTTTGAACTGACATTAGATATCTCCTAGTTTTACAACGTGCTGAACAAAAATTCCCGGTGTAATAACGCACTCTGGGTCAAGCGTTCCTAGCTCTACGGTGTCATTCACTTGAACAATGGTGGTCTTGGCGGCTTTTGCCATAATTGGTCCAAAATTGCGGGCCGCTTTGCGGTAAGTTAAATTGCCCCAGCGGTCGGCTTTATCGGCATAAATCAGTGCAAAATCAGCTTCAAGTGGGTATTCAAGCACATAGTTTTTACCGTTAATGGTTCGGGTTTCTTTACCCTCGGCAACTTTGGTGCCATAACCAGTCGGAGTAAAAATAGCGCCTAAGCCTGCACCAGCAGCCTGAATACGACATGCCAAATTACCTTGCGGAACCAGTTCCAACTCAATTTTTCCTGCGCGGTATAAGTCTTGAAAAACAGTTGATCCCGCAGATTTCGGAAATGAACAAATCATTTTTTTAACGCAACCCGCAATAATCAGATTTGTTAAACCACGATCACCAGAAGCCGCATTGTTATTTACAATGGTCAGTTCTTTTTTTCCTAAATCGATTAAGGCTTCAATTAATTCAGCAGGTTGCCCCGTCACACCAAACCCGCCTGTCATGATGGTTGCGCCATCAGGAATAGCTTTTAAAATCGGCTCAATGTCACTGGTGATTTTATTTATCATCTCACTTGTCCCTTTTCATCCTTAATTTAAGGTGACAGATTGATCTGTCACTCTGCCTTTTGCGGGTTAAATAGTCGGTCTTTAATAAATAACAATGGAATTACCCCGCAGATAAAATAAGCCGCAGCCATCACCAAAAGCCCTAAGCCAATAGAACCGTTTTGCGATAGAAAACCAATTGTTAATGGAGAGAAAATAGAAAGTACTTTGCCAATGTTATAAGCACCACCCACTGCCGAACCTCGAATTGAAGTCGGGAAACTTTCCGTCATATAGGTAGCATTAATGGCGTATGGAATACCGTAAAGGAAACCGAAGAACAGCATCATCCATAAAATGTTGGTTGGTGTATTTAAATAGACAATGACCGGAATAAATAAAGCTGTACCAATAGTTCCGAAAGCGAATACAGCGCGGCGTCCTAATTTGTCGGCAACGATCCCAGCAATTACTTTGGCAAACATCATAATCAGGAAAGTACCGACCATATACATGGCCATTTCTTTAAATTTGATGCCAAGATCAGACTCTAAATAAGCTGGTAACCAGTTACTTACGCCGTAATAACCAAACTGCAATGCACCTGTACTAATAATCCAAAGAACAAACATGGTGCCGTGTTTCTTATCTCTTAAAATTTCAAGATATGGATTTTGACGTTTTTTAGGCTGGTTACTTTGAGCGACTTCTAACGCTTTTAATTGACGAGATTTTTTCCAAGACTCTGGTTCAGGTACACAAAAGTGCATCAAAATTGACAACACTACAGGAGTAATCGCAATCCAATACAGGAAACGCCAGCCATGTTCAGGAATAATATGTCCTGCTAATAAAGTCGCTAGCAAAGAACCCAAGGTATAACCTGTCATGAGCGTAGCCAGAACAGTTGAGCGATGTTTGGTTGGCACCATTTCAGACATTAAAATATTACAAGCAATATAGAGCGCACCTAAGCCCATCGCTCCAAAAGTTCTTAAAACTGCAAATTGCATATAAGAATCAGTAAAACCCAGTGCACTGGTTAAAACTGAAGAATAAGCAATAAAGAACACAATAATGCGGACCCGCCCAAAACGATCACACGCCCAGCCACCAATCAGGCCACCTATAGCCGATCCAAAAAGCGTTAAGCTACCTAGTGTTCCAGCTTGTACACCCGTTAAATGAAATTCTGTTTTAAGACTGGTCAGGCTTAATGCCAAAAAACCTAAGTCTGCCCCATCACACAACAATGTTAAAAAAGCGAATATAAATGCGGTAATCCAAATCTTTTTTGGTGTCTGGATAGCTTCACTGCTAGCCGTATTTTGTGTAACTGTTTCTGTTGTCATGTCCATATCCTCAGAAGGAACATGAGGCATCCAATGCCTCATGGCATTTGATTTTTTATTAGGCTGTAGCTTCCCTAATCATATTTTTGGCAATAATAATTTGTTGAACTTGCGTGGTTCCTTCATAGAGACGGAACAAACGGACATCGCGATAAAAACGTTCAATGGCATATTCACTGATATAGCCTGCGCCACCGTGAATCTGTACACAGCGGTCAGCAACACGTCCGCACATTTCAGTTGCAAACATTTTTGCGCAAGATGCTTCTGTACTAATGTTTTCGCCATTATCACGGCGACGGGCTGCATCTAAAACCATACATTTGGCCGCATAAATCTCAGCTTTTGAGTCAGCAAGCATGGCTTGAATCAACTGGAAGTTCGCAATGGGTTGACCAAATTGTTTACGCTCAATTGCATAGTGTAATGCATCGTTTAACATACGCTCAGAAACACCCACACTATACGCACCAATGTGCAAGCGCCCTTTATCAAGCACTTTCATGGCCGTTTTAAAACCGACACCTTCTACCCCACCAATCAGTGCAGAAGCAGGCACACGGCAATTATCAAAAATCACATCACACGTATGTGAGCCTTTTTGACCCATTTTTTGGTCAATTTTTCCCAATGTAATACCTGGTGTATTGGCTTCAACTAAAAAAGCTGAAATACCGCCTGACCCTTTAATTTCAGGATTGGTTCGCGCCATTACGGTGAAAGTTGCAGCGTGAGGTGCATTGGTAATAAAACGTTTGGTACCGTTTAATACATAAAAATCGCCATCTTTTACGGCACTGGTTTTTAAAGAAGCAGCATCGGAACCAGATTCAGGCTCGGTTAAACAAAATGAACCAATAATTTCGCCACTTGCATAACGCGGTAAATATTTTTGCTTTTGCTCTTCTGTGCCATCAATCAAAATTGCACTTGAGCCAATACCGTTATTGGTACCAATTAAAGAACGGAAAGCCGGTGAAGTTTGTCCAAGTTCAAATGCAACTCTGACTTCTTCTTCCATGGTGATACCTAAGCCACCATATTCTTCTGGAATTGTGAGACCGAACAAACCAAGCTCACGCATTTGCTGCACAATGTCATCCGGAATTTTGTCTTTCTCTACCACTTCGTTTTCACGAGGGATCAATTCATTTTTTACAAAATCTCGAATTGTTGAAAGTAACTGCTCCAACATCCCTTCATCACGGATCATCTGTGATCTCCCTTTTTATGTATTTCCATCGTATCCATCAGCCATCTCCAGCTTGTCTGGATACCATGTTTTAAATCTTGTTTACTGCGGATGTGTTTCATAGTACGAGAACAAAAATACAAATTTCAAGCTTTTTTGAAAATTAATTTCGTTAAACGAAATTTAAAAACATACCATTACGGAATATCAACTACTTAGCTTATTTAATAAATCCTAATTACTCTAATGGACTAAATAAGACTTGAAATAAATTCCAAAATAAGCATCATAAAAGGAATATAGTTTTGATATGCGAAACAAGGAATTCAAAAATGAGTGTATTAACAGGGAATAATTTCGTTGAAGTCGACTTTTCTATTCAAAAAATAGCGATTGTAAAAATTAACCGACCTGAAGCAAAAAATGCACTGAATACAGAGGTTCGCAAACAATTAGCACAAGCTTTTACCGAATTAAGTTTTAACGATGAGATCAATGCAGTTGTGCTCACAGGTGGCGAAGAAGTCTTTGCCGCAGGTGCAGATTTAAAAGAAATGGCAACCGCAACTTCAACTGAAATGTTATTGCGTCATACCGAACGTTATTGGAATGCGATTGCTCAGTGCCCTAAACCCGTGATTGCTGCTGTAAATGGTTATGCATTAGGGGGTGGCTGCGAACTTGCAATGCACGCTGATATTATTATTGCAGGTAAAGGCGCAACCTTTGGTCAACCGGAAATTAAAGTCGGTTTAATGCCAGGTGCTGGTGGGACACAACGTTTATTCCGTGCGGTTGGTAAATTTCATGCCATGCGCATGATTATGACGGGTGCCATGGTGAAAGCAGAAGAAGCTTATATCATCGGTCTTGTTTCACAAGTCACAGAAGACGACCAAACCATTCCAACTGCGATTCAAATGGCACAGAGCCTCGCAAAAATGCCTCCTATTGCCCTGCAACAAATTAAAGAAGTTGCACTCATGAGCGAAGACGTGCCATTAAATGCCGGCCTAACTCTAGAACGAAAATCATTCCAGTTACTGTTTTCTACCGAAGATAAAAATGAAGGCGTTCAAGCTTTTATTGAAAAACGTAAACCGTCTTATCAAGGTAAATAATTTAAAACGATAATAACAAAGGAATGAAAATGAGTAGAAAAGTATTAATTAGTGCAGGTGGTTCAGGGATTGGACGATACATTGCTGAAGTCTTTTTAAACAATCATGATGAAGTTTTCGTTTGTGATATTAGTGCTAAAAGCCTAGAACAATTTCAACAAGATTATCCTAAGCTGTATATACATACGTGTGATTTGGCTGATCATGAGCAAATTAAACTCATGTTTAATGAGGCAATTCAGAAACTTGGTGGTATTGATATTTTAGTCAATAACACCGGCATCTCAGGCCCGACTGTTGCCGCAGATGAACTAAGTTTTGATGATTGGAACACAGTGATTAATTTAAACTTGAATAGCACTTTTTTAATTACCCAGTTAGCCATTCCCCATTTAAAGAAAGCACAAGCAGGCGTGATTATTAATATGTCGTCTATTGCCGGCCGCTTAGGCTATCCATACCGATTGGCTTATTCTACTTCAAAATGGGGGCTGATTGGTTTTACCAAAACGCTTTCTATGGAACTCGGTGCAGACAATATTCGAGTTAACGCTATTCTTCCGGGTGCAGTAGATGGTGATCGATTTCAACGTGTATTACAGGCCCGTGCCGATGTAGCCCATACCTCACTTGAAGAAGTGACTCAAAACGCACTGAAAAATCAGTCGCTCAAATATTTTGTAAATCCAAAGCATATTGCAGATTTATGCCTCTTTATAGCCTCAGATAGCGGACGCTCTATTTCAGGTCAAATCTTACCAGTTGATGGTGATAAACAATGCTTAAGCTAAATCACCCACCCCTATTTTTCCGTTTAATTTCAAATATAGATTAATTATCAGGATGATCGACATGACTTATGATATTAAAAGCATGGCTGTGATTGGTGTCGGTATTATGGGCAGTGGCATTGCTCAAATAGCTGCGCAGTCAGGTCATACTACTTATTTATATGATGCCAAAGCAGGCGCAGCAGAACAGGCTAAAGAAAAACTAGCTGCCACATTTCAAAAGTTAGTCGACAAAAATAAAATTACATCAGAACAAGCAGCAGCGGCAAATAACCATTTGATTGTTGCTCAGCAAATTGACGATTTAAAAAATTGCGACCTGATTGTAGAAGCAATTGTTGAACGTCTCGATATCAAACAAAGTTTGATGCAACAGCTTGAAGACATTGTTTCAGACAATACCATTTTAGCCTCAAACACTTCTTCTCTTTCTATTACAGCCATTGCTGCAAACTGCAAAAAACCTGAACGTGTCGTGGGTTATCACTTTTTTAACCCAGTACCACTCATGAAAGTAGTCGAAGTCATTCGTGGTTTAAAAACTGACCCACTTATTATTGATGCTTTAAACGATCTGTCTCGTGCATTTGGCCATCGCCCTGTTGTTGCCAAAGATACCCCTGGATTTATTATTAATCACGCCGGTCGGGCTTATGGCACCGAAGCACTCAAAATTTTAAATGAAAACGTTTGCGACATTAGTGAAATTGACCGAATTTTACGTGACGGCGTTGGTTTTAGAATGGGTCCTTTTGAACTTCTCGATTTAACTGGTCTTGATGTTTCACATCCTGTGATGGAGTCGATTTATCATCAGTACTATGAAGAAGCCCGCTACAAACCAAATCCACTGACCAAGCAAATGCTTGATGCCAAACAACTTGGACGTAAGGTTAATCAAGGTTTTTATAACTATGAAACCGGTTCAAAAACAGGTGAACAACCTGCCAAGTTTGTAGAGCGTTTAACGCAATATCCAAAAGTTTGGATCGCTGCCGATTTCTTAGACGATAAAAAACAGCTCGAAGATTATTTAACTCAGCAAAATATTGCCTTAGACACCAATTCTGAACCACAAACAGATAGCTTATGTTTACTCGCTTGCTACGGTGAAGACACAACCCAAGCGGCAATCCGCCTAGGGATTAACCCAGAACAAGCTGTTGCTATAGACATGCTTTACGGTATTGCAAAGCATCGCACCTTGATGCCTTCACTTGTTACAAAACCTGAATATCGTCAGGCAGCTCACTCTATTTTCAATTTAGATGGAAGTCTGGTCAGCATGATTAATGAAAGTATTGGCTTTGTTGCTCAGCGTGTTTTAGCGATGGTGATTAATCTAGGCTGTGATATTGCCCAGCAAAATGTTGCCACGGTAGATGACATTAATGCCGCGGTGCGTCTTGGTTTAGGTTATCCGTTTGGACCAATTGAATGGGGCGATCAAGTCGGTAGCGAAAAAATCTTACTCATTCTGAACCGTATAACAGCACTTACGCATGACCCGCGCTATCGCCCTAGTCCGTGGTTACAGCGTCGTGTCGCACTTCATTTACCTCTTACTTTTACTAATAAGTCTTGAAAAGGAATTTCTCAATGTTAAATGCATATATTTATGATGGTTTACGCAGTCCATTTGGTCGTCATGCAGGTGAGCTTGCCTCTATTCGTCCTGATGATTTAGCTGCAACCGTCATTCAAAAGTTGCTTGAAAAAACTGGTGTGCCAGGCGCGGATATTGAAGATGTGATTTTAGGCGACACTAACCAAGCGGGTGAAGATAGTCGTAATGTGGCGAGAAATGCCCTGTTACTTGCAGGTTTACCTGTCACTGTACCAGGCCAGACGGTAAACCGCCTATGTGCTAGTGGTTTAGGTGCTGTGATTGATTCAGCACGTGCCATTACTTGTGGTGAAGGCGAACTCTATATCGCAGGTGGTGTAGAAAGTATGTCTCGCGCACCTTTTGTAATGGGTAAAGCCGAAAGTGCTTATAGCCGTGATGCAAAAATTTATGACACCACCATTGGATCTCGTTTTCCAAATAAAAAAATTATTGCTCAGTACGGCGGACATTCAATGCCTGAAACGGGTGATAACGTTGCTGCTGACTTTGGTATTACCCGCGAGCAAGCTGATTTATTTGCAGCTCAATCACAAGCCAAATATCAAAAAGCCAAAGAAGAAGGTTTCTTTGCTGATGAAATTACTCCAATTGAAGTTTTCCAAGGCAAAAAATTACCGCCTAAACTCGTTTCAGAAGATGAACACCCTCGCCCAAGCTCAACTGTTGAAGCACTCACAAAGTTAAAACCTCTATTTGAAGGTGGTGTGGTTACAGCTGGTAATGCCTCAGGGATTAACGACGGTGCAGCAGCACTTTTGATTGGTTCAGAAGCTGCCGGTCAAAAATATGGCCTAAAACCAATGGCAAAAATCTTATCAGCCGCAGCTGCGGGTATTGAACCGCGCATTATGGGTGCAGGCCCGATCGAAGCTATTAAAAAAGCCGTTGCGCGTGCTGGTCTTACTTTAGATGACATGGATATTATTGAAATTAATGAAGCTTTTGCTTCACAAGTTTTATCTTGTTTAAAAGGCTTAAATGTTGATTTTAATGACCCACGTGTGAACCCAAACGGTGGCGCGATTGCAGTTGGTCATCCACTTGGTGCATCTGGCGCTCGTCTTAGCTTAACAGTAGCACGCGAGCTAATTCGTCGTAAAAAGAAATATGCCGTGGTGAGCCTATGTATTGGTGTAGGTCAAGGTCTTGCGATGGTGATTGAAAACGTTTCATAAACTGCACCAGATATCCATTCATCACAACAGCGCAGTGATGAATGGATTTATTTTGCAGAGCGAAATATAATGGCAAAACTATTGCTTTAATTATATTTGAGGATCGAATGTCTCAAAACACGGAAACTGAAAAACCAATAAATTTTGATGAGATACGTTTAGATCCTATTTCGCATATACATCGGGAAAATAACCCACAATTTATTGCTTCTTTAGCACGCGGTTTAGAACTTTTAAGATGCTTTTCTGCAAATAATCAGGTGCTGGGTAATCAAGAATTAGCAAAAATGACAGGTTTACCTAAACCGACCATTGCACGTATTACAAATACCCTTGTGTCATTAGGTTATTTAAAACAATTGCCTAACTCGACCAAATACACACTAGATATTGGTGTCTTATCTTTAGGATACTCTGCATTATCTAACATCTCGATTCGCAATATTGCTCATCAATATATGGAAGAGATGAGTCAGTATGTTCAAGCACCTGTGGCGATGGCAACGCGTGATCGCTTAAATATGGTGTATATCGATGTTGTGCAAATTGAAACTGCATTAAATATGCGTCGTCCAATTGGTTCTACTTTGCCAATTCATAGTAGTTCAATGGGCCGAGCATGCTTAGCTGCGACCCCTGAACGTGAACGCAACTTTCTACTAGATGCGTTGAAACAAAAGAATCCCGAAAACTGGCCAGCCATAAAACGTTCTTTAGAACGAGCTTTCCGTGATTACCAAGATTATGGATATTGTTTGTCTTTAGGCGAGTGGCATAAAGAAGTGAACTCGGTGGCTGTACCTTTAGTCAGCTCCAAACATGGTCTTTATGTTTTTAACTGTGGTGCGCCAAGTTTTCATTTAAATCCGGAAAAACTTGAAGGTGAAATTGGACCACGTTTAATTCACATGGTGCACAACATTCAAGATGCCTTGAATGAAACGCACTAACAATCTTGCTTAAAACAGTCATGGTTGTGTTGATTAAAGTTCCACTTTCATTATGACTAAGGCATGATGAAAAACGCACTCTATACCCCAACCATTATTTTAATGGCGATTGCCGCAGGCATTTGTACAGGTGGAAATTATTTTAGTCAGCCACTTATTCACTCAATTAGTGTAAGCCTAAATTTAACTGAAACAACTACAGCGTGGGTGCCAACTCTAGCCCAAATCACCTACGCATGTGGCTTACTCTTTTTAATGCCGTTGGGCGACATAATAGAAAAGCGCAAACTGCTATTTATCTTTATGTTATTGGCTTCAAGTGGATTAATTATTAGCGGTTTTTCGCACAATATTTATCTTTTACTGCTTGGTACCGTCATTACCGGTCTATTTTCTAGTTCAGCTCAATTGTTATTACCCCTTGCTGCAAGTCTGGTTCCGATTCAACAAAGTGGCCGTGTGGTTGGTTTTTTACTAAGTGGCCTCATGATGGGGGTTTTACTCGCCCGTTCCCTTTCAGGGCTGATGTCTACGCTTTTTGCTTGGAACATTATTTATCTGGTCAGTGGTTTTCTATTACTTATTATTGCCTTTATTTTGCACCGTAATATCGGGTTATTCCCACCGACTAAATCTGAAAACTATGCAAAAACCATCCGCTCGCTTCCGCAGATTTTTATTCAAAATCGACGTTTAAGAACTAGAACTTATATTGGGGGTTTTACATTTGCTTGTGTGAGTTTAACCTTTACCACGATGTCGTTGCTTTTGGCTCCAGCGCCCTATTTTTTTAGCGATTTTACCATCGGGCTTTTTAGTTTTGTTGGGGTATTAGGGACGTTCGTTGCCAATTTCTCAGGCAAATTTATTGACCAAGGCTATATTCATAAAATTTCAATTTATTGTGGCGTCGGGCTTATTGTAAGTTGGATTCTTTTTTCACTTTTACCCTACCACTTCGCTTTTTATATTATTGCCTTACTTATTCTCTACGCTTCACTTTCTGCTGTTCATGTCACCAACCAAAGTATCGTATTTAAACTTAATCAAGAATTACGCTCACGATTTAATGCAATTTATATGACTGGTTACTTTGCTGGCGGCGCTTTAGGCACAACAGCGGGAAGTTACGCTTGGAAACACTACGGATGGATGGGTGTCTGTATTTTGGGTTTAATTTTTGCCGTTTTATGTCTTTATTATTGTGTGAGTGATGCAAAAAATCAGCACAATTAAAACTTGTGCTGATGTATATAAATTAGGTTAATAATAAGTTATAGAAGCTAGGATAATTCTATAAAAGTCCTAATAAACGCCCACGAATAATATCTTCTGCGTCTTTGACAATTCGGTTAACCAGTTCATCGCATGTCGGAATATCATGAATCAAGCTTGCGACTAAACCGCATGACCATGCACCTGCATTAACATCACCATCAATCATGACTTTTGGATAAACACCCGCAACTTCTTCGATAATATCTTCAAATTTAATGTTATCGCCGAGTGCTTTTTCTTTTGCCACGATTTTTTCTACAGCAGCATTGTTCATAACACGTTCAGTATTACGTAAAGCACGCATAATTAAACGTGTATCTCGTTCGGTTGCATTTAAAATTGCCTGTTTTACATTTGCGTGTACGGGAGCTTCCTGAGTCGCAATAAAGCGCGTTCCCATATTAATTCCATCAGCACCCATCGCTAAAGCAGCAGCGAGTGAGCGTCCATCTGCCATTCCACCTGAAGCAACAAACGGGATTTCTAATGCATCGGCAGCTAAAGGCAATAAAATCATATTGGGCACATCATCTTCGCCGGGGTGACCACCGCACTCGAAACCATCTACAGAAACCGCATCGCACCCAATTTGCTGAGCTTTTAAGCTATGTCGAACTGAAGTACATTTGTGAATTACTTTAATGCCAGCAGCTTTTAAATACGGCATGACTTGTTCAGGATTCCGCCCCGCTGTTTCTACAATCTTTACACCACCTTTAATAATTGCATCTACAAAACCCGGATAATCAGGAGTATTCACCGTAGGCAAAAAGGTTAAATTTACCCCGAAAGGCTTATCGGTCATTTCTCGGCAACGTGCAATTTCTTTTGCCAAATTTTCAGGCGTACGCTGAGTCAGGCCAGTGATAATGCCTAAACCGCCCGCGTTTGAAACCGCAGCCGCCAGCTCTGCAAAACCAACATAATGCATACCGCCTTGAATAATAGGATGCTCGATTTCAAATAGTTCTGTAATTTTGGTCTTCATATTCTTTTCACTCACTGTTCTATAGCTAGCTTCTCATTTCCTTCGCAGAGCTAGATGCTTATTTACGCATAAATCCCATCATCATTTAAAGTGATTTAAGGTAAAAATTTCACAATACAAAATTTTATACCACAATATAAAACAAAATAATTGATAACAAAATTATTTTTCGATAGCATCATTTTAATAAGTTTAAATTTTAGACGGCAAGTTATTTGAATAAGTATGAGTTTCCGTAAAAAAGAAACAAATAATTTTCAAATAGTTAATTTAAAGGAATGAATGATGCAACAGGACAATAGAGCTCAAAACGTGCTTAAAACAGGCTCAATTCAACAGTTTTTTGATAAAAATATACTAACGCTCACCATGAGCAATCCCACCAAAAAAAATGCAATTAACTATGAAATGTATGCGACTCTAAGTCTGGCATTAGATGAAGCTGCAACCAATCAAGACGTTCACGTGGTTATACTGACTGGTGAAGGAGCTGCATTTACCAGTGGCAATGATGTCAACGCATTCGAAACACGCGATACAACCTGTTCCGAACCACCCTCTTCCATTGTGTTTTTAAAAAGCTTAGCAACCTTTCCAAAACCGATTATTGCTAAAGTTAATGGTGTGGCCATTGGCATCGGTAGCACCATGCTTCTACATTGTGACCTTGTGTATGCAAGCCAAAACTCTATTTTTCAGTTCCCATTTGTAAACTTGGGACTGGTACCTGAAGCAGGTTCAAGTTATATCTTGCCAAGATTATTGGGCTTTGCTCGTGCTTCAGAAATTATTTTACTCGGTGAAAAGTTTTCGGCAGATCAAGCGAAGAATTATGGCTTATTGAATGAAATATTTGAGGCAACTGAGTTGGATCAAGTCGTTGAAGATATGGCAATTAAACTGGCTCATAAACCAAGTCAGGCCTTACAGCTGAGTAAAAAATTACTAAGAGATATGCCAATTGATGATCTACTCAATCGTATTGATCATGAGTCGACTATTTTCTCACATTGTTTGCAAGGTTCCGAGTTTAAAGAAGCATTAAATGCTTTCAAAGAAAAAAGAAAACCGAACTTTCACAAGCAAACAGCTTAAAGTTCGCCTACTAAAAAGCCAGCCTTGGAAAGCAAAGCTGGCTTTTATAAGTAAATCAGATTGGTTTAGCTAATTTCGGTTCGAATATTATTCACCATATGTAAAAGACGCGGTGCGATATCTTCTTCAAGCTTTTCACGGTTCATAATAAAACTTGGACCGCCACAGTTAAATACTAGTAAACCATGTTGTTCATGAATGAGTGGAACCGCAACCGAATTGACATCTTTATGCCATTCACCGATCGAAAAACAATATCCAAAATCTTGGTAGTCTTTAAACGCTTTGTCTAGATCGCGGTTAATTTTGATCCAGTCTTCTTTGTGCTTGCTACGAATGGCATCAAGTAAAAACTCTCGTTCATCTTCAGGCATTGCAGCTAAACATGCACGCCCCATCGAACTTAAATGAATCGGTAAATAGGTTCCAACTTGACGGCGCATGGTCATATTGCCTTTGCCTTGTACCACATCAAGATAAATCATATTCAGTCGATCGCGTGTTGCCATGGCAACAGCAGCGCCGGCATAGTCTGCCAAATTTTTCATATATGGATGAGCAATAGAGCGAATCGATACGTTAGACAACATGGAATAACCAAACGCAAGAACACCCACTGAAAGCTGGAATTTGCTTGAATTAGGTACTTGTTTGATATAACCCAAACGCGACAAGGTATGTGTAAGGCGAGTAATGGTTGGTTTTGGCAAACCAGTCATCTGAGCAAGTTCTTGGTTGCCCAAATGCTGATGCTTAGGCGTAAAACAACGTAATAGCTCTAAACCACGTGCTAATGCAGTAATAAATTGGCGATCATTTTCATCCTGCATATCTTCAATCGGATGTAATAATTCATGCCTTAACGGCGCTAATAATTTTTCTGTCGGTTCTGCATCTACTGCATCATTCATTGTCATACCAATCCATATTTTGTTTCGCACTGCGAAAATTATAATCTATTTTTTCTATAAATAGCAAAAGAGCAAACATTCGAGTCTGCATCTAAAAGATAACTTCATTTAACTCATTAAAGCGAAAGATTAAAGATTTTATTTTCTGATTTTAAATATAATTTTAACCTTCCGCTTTTAAATCAATTACCCAATTACGCCCTTTTCTTTGAGCTCAGCTAGTTTTTCAGGAGAAACTACCCGACCTAAAACCGCCTGCGTATGTTCACCCAACAATGGAGGAGCTGTTTTGTACTCAACAGGTGTTCTAGAAAGTTTAATTGGTGAGCCAATTACCTTCAATTTTTCACGTTGAGGATGGTTCATCTCGACTAACATTTCTCGTGCTATCACTTGCGGCTCTTGGAAAGCTTGTTCCAAGTTATTAATCACACCTACCGGAACTTTAGCCGCATAGATTGCATCTACCCACTCATCTGCCGTTTTAGTTAAAAAGTGTTTTGATAAAATCCCGATAATTTCCTCACGGTGTTTGATTCGATCTGCATTTCGGGCAAAACGTGCATCATTTGGTAAATCGGGTAATCCAATACTTCTACAAAGCTGAATAAACTGAGTGTCATTTCCACATGCAATAATAAAATCACGGTCAGAAGCTTTAAATACCTGATAAGGCACGATATTGGCATGTGCATTGCCATAACGCTTCGGGATATTACCCGATGAAAGATAGTTCATTCCCTGATTTGCCATTGTGGCAATTTGAACATCAAGCAAAGCCATATCAATGTATTGGCCTAAACCCGTTACATGGCGGTTGAGTAAAGCAGCCTGTATGGCAATCGTAGAATAAAGACCTGTGGCTAAATCGGAAAATGCCACACCTACTTTTTGTGGCCCACCGCCCGGCAAATCATCACGTTCACCCGTGACTGACATGAGTCCGCCCATGCCTTGAATAATAAAGTCATAACCAGGCTCTTGTGCTCTTGGGCCAGTTTGACCAAATCCTGTAATTGAGCAATACACCAGTTTAGGGTTAATGGCAGATAAAGACTCGTAATCCAAACCGTATTTTTTCAAAGAACCCGCTTTGTAGTTTTCAATCACGACATCGGTGTCTTGAATGAGGGCTTTAATTAACTCTTGTCCATCAGAACTGGCAATATCGATGGCAACCGATAACTTATTGCGGTTAGTGGACTGGTAATAAGCGGCTTCTTGGGTGTCTTGGCCTGAGTCATTTTTCATCCAAGGTGGCCCCCAAGAACGAGTATCGTCACCGACTCTCGGTCTTTCAATCTTGATTACTTCTGCGCCCAGATCGGCGAGAATCTGCCCACACCAAGGTCCAGCCAATACCCGACTTAAGTCAAGCACCCGAATTCCATTTAAAGCACCCATCTTCATCCCACTATATTTTGTGACTCATTTCCTATTGGAAAATTTATCCATTTAAAATTTCGCATAGCGATATATATTTTTAATATACACAGCTCATTTTAAAAATCAAACTTTAATTTTCCACTAAAAATAATGATTTTTCATAAGAAAATATAGCTTAAATAAATCAATAAATTAGGCAAACATAAAACAACAACAAAGTATCGCATTGCGAAATTAATTTTCAAAATATATTGTTTTACGTTTATCCTTTGATTACTATCGCTTCAAATATTGATGATTTTACGAACATCACATTGATGTTTTTTGCATGTAGTAAAAGGACGAGACTATGATTCGAGATCAGGAAACCTTAGATCAACTTGTTGATATGATTCGACAATTTGTTGAAGGTGTATTAATTCCTCATGAGAATGAAGTCGCTGAAACGGATGAAATTCCTCAACACATCGTTGAACAAATGAAAGCGCTGGGATTATTTGGTTTAACCATTCCTGAAGAGTACGAAGGTCTTGGCCTAACGATAGAAGAAGAGGTCTATGTCGCTTTTGAATTAGGTCGTACCTCTCCTGCTTTTCGCTCTCTGATTGGAACCAATAATGGTATTGGCTCAAGTGGTTTGATTATTGATGGGACCGAAGCGCAAAAATCATTTTTCTTACCGCGTCTAGCTCGTGGTGAAGTGATCAGTTCTTTTTGCTTAACCGAACCTGACGCAGGTTCTGATGCTGCCTCTTTAAAAACCACCGCAGTAAAAGATGGTGAGTTTTATATTTTAAATGGTACCAAACGCTTTATTACCAATGCTCCTCATGCTGGTGTATTTACAGTCATGGCACGTACAAACACTGATATTAAAGGCGCTGGTGGCATTTCTGCCTTTATTGTTGATAGCCAAACTCCCGGCATTTCTCTTGGCAAACGCGATAAAAAAATGGGACAAAAAGGTGCCCATACCTGTGACGTTATTTTTGAAAATTGCCGCATCCCTGCTTCGGCACTCATTGGTGGTGTTGAAGGTGTTGGTTTTAAAACTGCTATGAAAGTGCTGGATAAAGGCCGTTTGCATATTGCGGCTTTGAGTGTTGGAGCAGCAATCCGAATGTTAGATGATTCTTTAAATTACGCCATCGAACGTAAGCAATTTGGACAACCGATTGCCGAATTTCAACTCATTCAAGCCATGCTAGCTGACTCAAAAGCCGAGATTTATGCAGCCAAATGCATGGTCTTAGATGCTGCCCGCCTACGTGATGCAGGAAAAAACGTTAGCACTGAAGCTTCCTGCGCCAAAATGTTTGCAACCGAAATGTGTGGCCGTGTCGCTGATCGCTGCGTACAAATTCACGGCGGTGCGGGCTATATCAGTGAATATGCGATTGAACGTTTTTATCGCGATGTCCGTTTGTTCCGCCTTTATGAAGGCACGACCCAAATTCAACAAATGATTATTGCCCGAAACATGATTCGCGCTGCGTCTTAATCAAATTTTAAGCACTTCAAAACGACTTGAAGTGCTTTCAATCAAATGTAGGTAATGGATTATGGCTACAAATTACAAAGAAGGTTTTTCTCGTATACAACCTCATACGTGGAAAATAGCATTTATTTTTGCATTTCTAGCACTATTGGTAGATGGAGCAGATTTGATGCTGCTGTCTTACAGCTTAAATAGTATTAAGGCAGATTTTGGATTAAGTTCAGTACAAGCAGGTATGCTCGGCAGTTTTACATTGGCAGGTATGGCTGTTGGTGGAATTTTTGGGGGATGGGCGTGCGATAAATTTGGTCGCGTCCGCATTGTTGTTATTTCTATTTTAATTTTCTCACTCCTCACCTGTGGCTTAGGTTTTACTCAGAGCTTTCTTCAATTTGGTATTTTAAGATTTTTTGCATCACTTGGTTTGGGTTCACTTTATATTGCCTGCAATACCCTCATGGCCGAATATGTACCAACACGTTTCCGTACAACTGTACTCGGCACGCTACAAGCTGGCTGGACCGTAGGCTATATTGTTGCGACTTTGCTTGCAGGTTGGATTATTCCTGATCATGGCTGGCGCATGCTGTTTTATGTTGCGATTATTCCAGTCATTATTGCTGTTCTCATGCATATTTTGGTACCCGAACCAGAAGCATGGCAAAAATCTCGACTACAACAACCTGTTGTGGCTCAAAACGCATCGAAAACCTCAGCATTTAAACTTATTTTCCAAGATAAACGAAACCGAAATATGTTTATCTTGTGGGCTTTAACAGCTGGCTTCTTACAGTTTGGTTACTATGGCGTAAATAACTGGATGCCGTCATACCTTGAAAGTGAACTGGGTATGAAGTTTAAAGAAATGACTGCCTATATGGTAGGTACATATACCGCTATGATTTTAGGTAAAGTTCTTGCGGGCATGATGGCAGATAAATTAGGACGTCGTTTTACCTATGCATTTGGTGCAATTGGTACTGCTATTTTCCTACCTCTAATCGTCTTTTATAACTCACCAAGCAATATTTTATATTTACTCGTTACCTTCGGTTTCCTCTATGGCATCCCGTATGGCGTAAATGCAACCTATATGACTGAAAGTTTTGCGACTGCCATTCGCGGTACAGCCATTGGTGGTGCTTATAACGTCGGACGTTTAGGCGCTGCATTAGCCCCTGCAACGATTGGATTTTTAGCCTCTGGCGGGTCTATTGGTTTAGGTTTTGTGGTAATGGGTGCAGCTTATCTGATTTGTGGTGTGATACCAGCTCTATTCATTAAAGAAAAATTATATGACCCTCAAAAGTCATAAAAAGATCTATCACATAGGTCATATGCCTATATGGTTGATGGTGCTAACGAACTAAACACATGTTTTGGATCGTTAGCAAGAAATAAGGAATCTACTCATTAAAGTTGCTCCTTATTTCCACGTATGTAGAGTTTATCTACTCTTCATTTTAATTTTTTAGGTAAGCGTAGCTCCCAAGGGAGCTACGCTTAAAAAGCTATAGATCTAAACTTTGTTTAAGGTCGTTCCCCCTGCCCTAAGCGGCGTTCAATATCATCGAGCACATTTGGTAAGTCAGCGACACTATCAATCACATAGTGAGCACCCGATGCATTCATTTTTTGATATGCCTTATCTTTTAGCACAATCTGTTCATCAGCCGATAATGCACTCCACTCTTCAAAGCTTAAACCGACTTCGTTACCGCTAACTGCAAGTCCTACTGTCCAGCATCCGGCATTTAAACCTTCATCAATGCCCACCACGGTATCATCCACTTTTACAACAGTTTTGATGTCAGACACATCGAGTTGAATTAAGTTCTTCCATAACATTTCAGGATATGGACGGCCAAATTTCACATCACTTGCCGTAACGATACAGTCCGGTCGATAGCCCTGATCGGCAGCATCTTTAACCAAACGACTAATCATCATAGATGCATATCCCGTGTTACTGCCAATTTTTGCACCACGCTTTTTAATATTTTCAAACGTTTCCAATGCACCCGGAATTAAAGCAGAACATGTTGGAATTGATTTCAATTGATAAGGAATAAAGTCTTTATATAAACGGTCAATATCTGCCTCTGTTGCAGGCTGCCCATATACTTCCTGCCATGCTGCTGCTACGCGCGGCATTTTTAAAACGGCAGCAATATGATCACGTTTTTCTAAACCCATTGGAGCACGCGCTTCTTCAACCGTAATTTCAACTTTATTATCTTTGAATAACGCCATAAAAGCCAAAATTGGTGCGCGTGAGCCGAAATCTACAGTTGTACCTGCCCAGTCAAAAACAACAGCCTGAATTTGTGTATTGTTGGTTGTCATGATGTATTTCCTTTAATTCAAATATTTTAATAAAAACTATGCTGTTACAGCTTGATTTAGGTGACTTTTACAGTAACTCTCAATCGCAGCAAGAAGCCCTTCAATGTCATGAATATAAACTTCGCCAATATTGCCTATACGGAAGCAGTTGAGGTCAGTGACTTTGCCCGGATAAATCACGTAGCCTGATTTTTTCAAGGTTTCGTAGAATGACTGAAAGCTAAATGTTTCAACTGTCGGGTAAAGGAATGTGGTGATAATTGGTGATTGTGGGCACTCTTCACCAAGTACCAACTCAAAGCCGAGTTGTTGCATACCTTGAGATAAGGTTTGTTGGTTCTGTAAATAACGTTGATTCCGTGCAGCAACTCCGCCTTCTGCCTCAAGCTCAAGTAATGCTTGATAAAATGCACGTACCACATGGGTTGGCGAGGTAAACCGCCATTTACCATTATGCTGCTCCATTGTGTTCCACTGGTCATATAAATCGAGGCTAACCGAACGTGCCAAACCTTTACACGCTTCTAGGCAATCCCGTTTCGCCAAAATAAAACCAAAGCCCGGAACACCTTGAATACATTTATTCGCACTTGAAATTAGTAAATCAATTTCAAGTTCAGCCATATCCATTGGCACACCGCCAAATGAACTCATCGCATCTACAATCCAGATTTTCCCTGCCGATTTAACTAAACGGCCAATGTCTTGAATCGGGTTTAAAATTCCTGTGGTAGTTTCACAGTGCACACAAGCAACATGACTAATGGTTTTATCTTGTAAAACGCGTTCAATCTCTTGTAAATCTGGTGTTTGAGTTTCTAAGTAGTTCAGCTCGATCACTTCAATATTTAAGCAACGCGCCATTTGCACCATACGTGCACCATAAGCGCCATTATTGATAATCAAGATTTTGCCATCATGCGGAATAGCTGAACCCAGTACAGACTCCACGGCAAAACTACCACTACCTTGCATTAGCACAGCCGTATATTTTTCAGGCTGACTGGTTGCCAAATTGACCAATCGAGAGCGGATATCTTGTACAAGCGAATTATATTCTTGGTCCCAAGTACACCAGTCTTTTTGCATGGCACGGCGTACTGTCGCCGATGTTGATAACGGGCCTGGCGTTAGAAGCAAATACTTGTTCTCTAAATCCATATCTAGTTGGGGTTGCATGTTCATAATGTTACTCATTTCTTACGCGTTCATTTCAATATACATCAATCTGGTTTAAACCAGATGACAAACTAGTAAATATTTTGTTCTAATATATCTTTCATAAAGCCAGCCCCTGTGGTCATGCCTTTACCAGCAATTGCACTCACTAGAAAAATGTTTTTTTCAGCTTCAGTGACGCATGCCAAATCATGTTCATGGGTCAGGTAATAACCATTCCAGCGTTTTTGAATTGGAGGTAAAGTCAGCCCTAATTTTTCATGGCAGTAGGCTTGAATAAACTCATTAATATCTTCACGCTGCTCGAACTGAGGCGCTTCATTAATCGAATGATATTCGTGGCTATCGCCTACAATCAGTTCGCCAAATTCGTTTTGTTTAATTAAAATATGAATACCAAATTCTTTGATCAGCCCCTGCTGCGATGCTTGGACCAGCTCATGATGACTCGGACAAATTTCAAAAGCTGGATAACGAGAGATAGATAAGCCTGAATAAAGAGAAGCATTTAATTTTTGTTGAAATGGTTGAGTCAGTGCCATTTGTAAGCCACAACGTTTCAAGTTCAAACTTTGCAGCAACTCTGGATATAAAACATCAATCACTTCACCGTGACAGATCAAAACTTTATTCGCTTGATAAATCTCGCCATTTGCTAGATGAACCTGACAATTTTTCTGCTGGTATTCGGTCTGTACTACACATGCATTGGTATAGATCACCACACCTTTTCTTTGTGCATAAGCTAATAGCCGTTGCCCAATCACATGTGGTTCGACCGAATAATCTTCTTCAAAAACCAAGCCGCCTTGAAACTGCTGTTCGGGATTTAAATAAGAAAATTGGGTGACCAGTTCATCATGCTTTAGCAAATGAACTGGAATTTGGTAATGATTTGCACGCTCGGCAAACTCTTTTAAAACCTGCCATTCAAGTGCAGTGTTTGCGAGATAAATACCTTGGCGTTGAGCAAAGGAAATATCGGTTTCAGCCTGAATACGCTGATAAAAAGAACACGTTTCAAGTGCGTACTTTCGCCACTGCTGTTCAGGATGGGTTAAGGTTGATGTTCCAACCATGCCGAAATTACGACGAGTTGCCCCCACTGGTTGAGCATTTTTCTCGAAGATACAAACTTTTAAGCCTTGTTCTTGCGCTTGTATGGCAGCGGACAAACCTAAAATACCGGCTCCTACAACAATTAAATCAAACTGTGCGTGATTCATAAGACTTCCAATTTGCGAAATTTAGGATGAATAAACCCTTGCCTTGTTGAACAAAGCATTTTCATTTCAGTCGGTTAAATAAAAATTTTGTTTAGCTAAACTTATTGAGCACTTTCACGCCATTGCTGACTTCTTGCCATATTTTTTCTGGTAAATAACCAATGAATAAGTTTTACAACACATGAGGTGGTTAAAATGAGAATGCTCATGGCAACAGCAGCAACCGTATCGCCTGCATCATCCATATTTAAAACCGCCACCGCCGCTAAACTGGTGTCTGGTGAATAGAGGAAAATCGCAGCCGATACAGTGGTCATGGCATTCACAAAAATATAGACCGATACATCGCATAGCGCTGGAAAACACATGGGCAAATACACTTTCCAAAAGGTTTTCCATTTTGATGTTCCTAGAGTTTGTGCTGCCTGATCGAGTTGTAGCGGAATCTGTTTAATGGCATTGGTTAAAGTAAGATGTGGCACGGTGTAATAATGCACAATGGTTGAAATCACCAAAATGGTCATGGTCCCATACAGCACATTTAATGGGTTGCTTTGCTGGTTAAAAAACAAAATATAAGCAATACCCAAGACCAATCCCGGCACAGCGAGTGGCAATAAAACCAAAGCTTGTACATAGTTTTTAATGAATGGATGTGCTTTAAAACGTTCGGTTAACAGTGCCACCATAAAAATAAGTGCCGTGCCCACAACCGTACTAAAGAGTGCCATACGAACCGAGTTAAAGTACGCTGCCCAACCGCCGCCATCGACATATTCAAAACTGTAATGTGCTAAAGTTAAAGACAAATCATAAGGCCAAGACTGAATGAATGACGCCAGCACAGCCGTAAAGATAATCAGTAAAATTGCACCTGAAACCAAACCACAAAATAGGCTCAGAATGACTTCAAGTTTTTTATTCGGGGCTGAAACATAAGGTTTAGCCTGAAAAGCTTGAAACCATGCATGCCGCTTGCTTTGTATGCGATCAAAAATGAACACAAAAATTGCTGGTAGCAATAACAAGATGGAAATTACCGCACCCATGCTCATGTTTTGCTGACCAATAATCTGTTTATAGACATCAAGCGCCATCATGTTAAATGAACCGCCAATGACTTTCGGAATTCCGAAATCGGTTAATACATAAATAAAAGCCACTAGGCTTGCGCTAATGAGTCCATAGCGAATTGCAGGTAATGTGACATGGTAATGTGTCTTCCAGATATTTTTGCCGAGCGACAAAGAGGCTTCAATTAAACGCTGATCGACACTACGAAAAGACACCATCATCAACATCAAAATTGCTGGAAATAGCCAAAAGCAATAACTGATTAAAATGCCGATTGGGCCATAAATTTGTATATCGCCCAGTAAAGGCTTTAATACGCCTTGCTTACCAAACAAATAAACCAATGCCAAAGAAGGCAAAAGTGACGGCGCTAAAATAGGTAAAAAAGCCACCAATTTAAAGAAGCCTTTACCTTTTATATTCACATTGGTGAGTGCAAAAGCATAAATACTGGCAAGCAATACTGTAATGACAGTAGCAGTACAAGCAACCCACACCGAATTAAATACAGAGCTAAGTAAAGCTGGACTGCCAAAATAATGATAAAAATTTTCAAGGCCAACAAAATTTTGATTTTCATCAAAAAATGCGGTTTCAAACAGCATCATTAAAGGAGCAATAATCGCTAAAGTCAAAGCAATTGCGACGCTAGCCAAAGCAATATTTGATCTTAATGAAAATTCAGTTTTTCGACGCGGCTGTGTTTTTAAAACCGCTGATGCAGCTTCATTTAACATAGTGCGTACCCTTGTTCGTCAAAGATATGAATGAGCTGATTAGGCACTTTTATAAACATGAGTTCTTGCAAAGTTTTGAACTTGGTATTTTCAATTTCAATTTGCAACAGGTGTTTTGCCTGCTCAATTCCATCGATATGAATAGTGCAAAACAAACGACGTTTTGCGCCTAAAAATTCGGTGCTTAATACTTTAACTGGCAAATACAATGATTCTTTATCACTACCAAAATCATCAACTAACTCGACAGCTTCGGGTCTAAAACCAATCCTGTAGCTTTGCCCTGCTTTAAGTTTTTGTTGCTCCAAATTTAAAGGAATAAAACCTAAAACTTCGAGCTGATTGGCGCCTGAACAAGTGGCTATCAAAAAGTTCATGGTGCCAATAAACTTTGCAACGAATTGGGTTTGTGGCTTGTAGTAAATATTGTGCGGCGTATCAATTTGTTCAATGACACCATGATTCATGACAACCACACGGTCAGAAATGCTTAAAGCTTCTTCTTGATCGTGTGTGACCATAATGGTTGGTAAATTAAGCTGCGTTTGAATCGAACGGATCTTTTGTCTTAGGTTTAGACGCACTTGTGCATCGAGTGCAGATAAGGGTTCATCCAACAGTAAAATATCTGGATTCGGTGCAATTGCCCGAGCAAGCGCAACACGTTGCTGCTGCCCGCCTGATAATTGGTTGGGATACTTTTTTGCAATATCAGGTAACTCAATTAGTTCTAATAACTGTTGAACCCGTTGGCTACGTTGTGCCTTATCCCACTTTTTTTTGTCTAAGCCGAAAGCAATATTTTCTTCTACATTTAAGTTTGGAAATAACGCATAGTTCTGAAACACAATGCCACAGTGACGTTTTTCAGCACTGAGTAACGTAATGTCCGTGCCCTTTTTTATAACCTTTCCATAATCAGGTTTTTCTAGACCCGCAATGATGCGTAGTAAAGTAGTTTTACCGCATCCAGAAGGTCCCAAAAAGCTCACGAACTCGCCAGCTTTCAGGTCTAAATTAATATGCGTTAGGGCATGAAAGTGTTGGAACTTTTTTTGTATATCCACCACTTCTAGAACCGACGGACCATGTTCAGGATATTTATAGGTCGTTAATGACGACAGTAAATGCCCTGCTAACTCACCCTTTTGGTTTTGACCTAGCAGCGATGACTGCAATAACGAAGGTATTTGCATAATGAGGCCCTTATCCAAAAGATCACTTTTCAAAACGCTTTGACCATTCAGCCAAAATACGTTCACGCTGCTCGGCCGCCCAATAAAAATCATTTTTTACGAGCATTTGAGGAAGATTTTTCGGGAAGTCCATAGTGGTATTTTCAATGCCTTTATAAGCCACCATTGAAAAGTTATGTGCATAAGCTTCGTTTGCCGCTTTGCTTACCGACCAATTTATAAATTTTTGTGCGCTACTTAATTTCTTGGTTCCTTTCACAATTGCTGAGGCTTCCATTTCCCAGCCTAAACCTTCTGTTGGATAAACCACTTCTAAAGGTGCACCCTCTGCTTTTAATTTAAATGCCGGATAACCGAAAGAAACACCAATTGGAATTTCACCCTGTGCTGCCATCTTGCAAGGTTTTGAACCCGAATGAGGATATTGTGAAATGTTTTTATCCAAAGCCTGCATATAGTCCCATGCCTGCTTTTCACCCCAAATTTGCATCCAAGCTGTGACATCTAAATAACCTGTACCACTTGAGGCTGGATTTGGCATCACAATTAAGTTTTTATAAATCGGGTTGGTTAAATCTTTCCAAGTTTTTGGAATCGGTAGCTTACGTTTTTCTAATTCGACTTTATTGACACAAATTGCAGATTCCCATGCATCCATACCCATCCAAGTCGGTACAGGTTTTTGGCTGACAAATTCTGGTTTTAAATTTTGGATGCCTTCTGGTTTAAAAGGCTGAAGCATGTCTTTCTTTTCCATGACCAGCAAACTGGTTAAAGCCACACCAAAAACCACATCCGCTTGTGGGTTTTTCTGCTCTGCCAAAAGTTTAGCGGTGATTACACCAGTTGAATCACGTACCCATTTTACTTTCAGTTCAGGATAGGCTTTATGTAATTCCTCTTGGTATTGCTTCAGCTGGTCGGCTTCCACTGCCGTATAGACTGTAATTTCTTCTGATTGTTTTGATGTTGCTGATGAACATCCCATTTGAATAGCGACCACTACACCTAAAACTGATGCAGTGCCAAGTTTAATTGTCTGTTGAACATACTGTTTCATCTGCAAACCATCGAATGCAATTATTTGATGATCTTATTTCAACAGGTTTATATGACAGTTTGATTAATCTGGTTTAAACCAGATTGTATTTTTATGCTCGTGCTTCGAAATGTAAATCTAAGACATCGTGTAGCCAATATTCTTGGTCAACATCGGTAATCACGCCCTTTTCATTTCTGTTACTACGGCAAATATATAAACCGAGCGCGCCAACATTGACATGAAGCGCTTTGGCCTGTTGTTCCGATAGAGCTGTTGGATAGAGGTTAATGTCGGCTCTGGTGATATGGCAGTTATATTCATTTGCCATCAGTAAAGTAATGGATTGCTTGAGATCATGAGTTAAAAACTCAGGAAAAAGCTCTGCATTCACACGTAAATGTTCAACCAAAACAGGACGTCCATTAATACAGCGACGACGCCAAACTGAATAAATCGGATGCCCTTTTTCAACTTTTAAATGCTTGGCATCCCAAGAAGTTGCAGTTGTTAGCTCACTGGAAATCACTTCGGTGGAAGGTTCATAGCCTTGTTCAATCACAAACTGGTTAAAGTTTTTTGTAGATTGGGGGTGATAAATAATACGTGGAGAACGAACATACCAACCACGGCGGTCTAATCGATAAATCAGACCATCAGTTTCCAAAGCCAGCAGTGCTTCACGTGCAGCAACACGAGTGGTTTGGAATTGTTCAGATAGCACCCTTTCCGATGGGAGTTTTGCATGAGCGTCTAATACGCCAGATTCAATATCATGGGCAATTGCATCGCGAATAGGAATATATTTAGGTATGCGTGCTTGGTCCTGTTCCATACAAACTTAGAATTTATAAATAAAGAAATTAATAGCAATATACTGAAAAAATATGACAAAAGCTTTTATTAATGCTGATCTTTTAAGCAAAGCGTGTCCTATTCCCCTTTTTTTTCCAATTAAATTTTTTCATAAAAAGTAGTAGCGCGGCTTTGCGTACAAACTAGATTTTTTGATACAAAAACTTAGCAGTAGTTAATCTTGCTTTATAAAAAGCTTCCTCTTGTTTACTCAATTCTAATTTTTCATGGGCAACTTATGTCTGTCGAGCCCACAGATAAGCGAACTCGATGCCACTAGAAAAATAGTGATAATCTAAAAAATACCATCTCATTATTTTTAGACCATGGTAATAGTAAGATCATGAGGACAAGTAGAAATTCCAAGAATATAAACTCACAACCCCACCTGTACTATACTTAAAACAGCAATAGATAAGAACAAAAGTGGTGGAACATAATCAAACCATGATGCTCTCTGTATAATAGTTTTTAATTTTCGAGCCATTGCGCCAACAGTCATATTGACACAAATACCTCCAAAATTAAAAATTAGCCCATATAAGAGAAAATACATCCAAGCAGGATGAGAATTTGAAGGTACAAATTGTGGTAACAAGCTAACAAAAAAGAGGCCAATCTTTGGGTTAGACAAATTAATCAGCATCCCTTTGCTAAATGCATGGCGGGCTGATTCTGTAGAGTTTTGAGAAAGAATATTTGGGCTTTCTATTGATTTACGTTTGGGCCAACACAGATATGCTAAATAAATTAAATACAAAGCACCAATAAATTGAATAACTTTGTATAGCATAGGAGTTTCTTGAAAGATAACCATTAACCCAAATGTCGTTAATAATACATAGAAGAAGACACCAAACTCTACTCCTGCTGCTGCCTTTAATCCTGCTTTTATTCCATATTTTAATGATTGATTCATTACATAAACCATAGCAGGTCCAGGTGATAGATTAATAATCAACACTGTTATAATAAAAGATAAAAAACTATAATTCATTAGCTACTCTTTCCATTAAGTATTTCTAAAAAATAATACTTTAAGATTGGCCTCTTTAATTAAGCCAAAATTAGTATTTTTCCAGCCCAACACTTTCCAGACACTCCCAATTATTAATAATTACTTACATACATTCTTATGATTAATTTTATAATCCAATTACACCATTTATCAAAAAATTTTATTTCCAGATCTTCACCAGATGTATTAACTCATATAAAATTAAGACCTTATAAAAAATCATCTATTAACTAAAATCTACATCGCAGAATTAAAATATAATAATAAATTAAAACTTACATTCATTTCTATAATTATTAAAAATATATTTTACACTAGATCTTTTAACCCACTCCATATAATCAATAAAACCAACACAATAGAACATCTTATTAAATTTATATTAAAATTCGATCTTAACTCAATCAATATTACAGCTAATGAATTAGCTTAAAGAGGAAAAATCAGAACCACCAATTAAATTATTTCTTAAAAATAAATTGCATAACGCCAACTCTTAATATTTAAAAATTATTTATTCTAGCTAACTAATAATTTATTATTCAAAAATATCATGGCTACTTCTAGTATGACCACATCTCTTAAACTAACTTATCCCATCCAATTTCTTTTATAAAAAAAGAGCATTTTCATGCCCTTTTTATTTTTTATCTAGCTTTTAGCTTGCGTGCTTAAAACTATCAATTTGCTTGATCTCATAAGGCAAACCAACATAGTTTTCAGCCAATGTTGTTCTACCTGCAATCGAACCAAGTACATAACTTAGTTCGGCTTGTTTAATCTTATGATCAAACTCACTTTCAGTTTCAAAGCGATGCAATAAATGAGTCATCCACCAAGAAAAACGCTCAGCTTTCCATACACGTTGTAGGCATTTTTCAGAATATTCATCAATACCCTGTTCTGAACCTTCCACATAATATTCAACAAGCGCGCTTGATAAATAAGCGATATCGGAAGCCGCGAGATTTAGGCCTTTTGCTCCTGTTGGTGGAACAATATGCGCAGCATCACCTGCTAAGAATAGTTTTCCGAAGCGCATTGGCTCAGTCACAAAGCTACGTAACGGCGCAATACTTTTTTCAATAGAGGCCCCAGTTACTAGCTTTTCACGGCTTTCAGGGTCTAGGCGGTTTTTTAACTCATCCCAGAACTTTTCATCCGACCAATCTTCTACGTGATCGGTTAAAGGGACTTGTAAATAATAACGGCTACGCGTTTCTGAACGCATACTGCATAAAGCAAATCCACGTTCTGACTGTACATAAATCAATTCATCGGCTACAGGTGGAACATCTGCCAACACACCTAACCAGCCAAATGGATAAACTTTTTCAAAGGTTTTAATTTTATCTTCAGGTACGCTGGCACGGCAGACACCATGGTAGCCATCACAACCTGCTATAAAGTCACACTCAATTTGAAAGGCTTTACCTTGGTATTCAAACTCAACTTTGGGCGCAGTGTAGAAATCTTTAACCTGCACATTTTGAGCCTCATAAAATGAAGTCAGCTGCTCTGCTTCACGCGCAGTCATCAGGTCTTTGGTGACTTCGGTCTGACCATATACGGTCACTTGTTTTCCACCTGTTAGTGCCGCCAAATCAACCCGATGTTTTACACCATTGGTTAAGATTTCAATGCCTGAATGCGGCAATCCTTTGTCTTTTAAATTTTGGTCAACGCCTGCTTGTTTAAGTAAGTCGACCGAAACTTGTTCTAAAATTCCTGCACGAATCCGTGAAGCCACATATTCAGCACTACGTTGCTCAACAATAATATGGTCGATGCCAGCTTTATATAGAAGTTGCCCGAGCAATAACCCTGCTGGTCCAGATCCAATAATTGCAACCTGTGTCTTTAAAATATCCATAACTTCATCCTTGTTTCATCCTGACTTTTAAATTACTGGCTTTAAGTTTTGTGCACTATGTATCCAAGACGAAAATAACCGTTTATCATTTAGTTTGTCCGAATAGCGGACAGAAACAACCAAAATAACAGGAATGAAAGGATGCCTTCTCTCGATGCTTTTTTAGAGCACCCGAACTCGCATGAGAAAATTCGTCAAGATGACTACATTGCAGGATTAGCAAAAGGCTTGGCTTTACTGGAAGCTTTTGGAACAGATAGGCAACGGCTCAATGTCACTCAAGTAGCAGAGCGAACCGGTATTAGCCGTACAGCGGCAAGGCGTTATCTAAAAACTTTAAAATACTTAGGCTATTTAGAAACCGATGAACATTACTTTTGGCTCACTCATCGCGTGCTGCGCTTTTCGAGTTCTTATTTAAGCTCTGCCCACCTGCCTAAAGTTGCTCAATCATTTTTAAATCTTTTATGTGCGCAGACATCTCTTACTTTTTCTATTGTGGTGTTGGATGATAACGAAGTCGTGCCGATTGCCCGTAGCTATTTACCACAGCAAGATAATTTACGTGTAAGCCCGTATGGTATGCATTTAGGAAACCGATTGCCTGCTCATGCAACTTCTACAGGTAAAGTATTGCTGGCAGCACTGTCCGAAGAAGCCCAGCATACGTGGGTAAAAAATTATGGTTTAAGACGCTTAACCCCTTTTACCATTGTAGATGAGTCAAAGTTTTTTGAAGTGCTTAAGGACATTTCATTATCGGATTATTGCCTTTCCAAAGAAGAACATGAGCTTGGCGTAATTGCGATTGCTGTGCCTGTTTTTAATGCGCAAGGTCAGGCTGTGGCAGCACTGAACTGCATGTCTCAAACCAACCGTGTACAAGAAGATTATTTGGTTCAACAAATTTTGCCATTGTTACGCAACACGGCAAATGAACTTAGAAATGTAATTTAAATAGACTTAGAAACTCTTGTGATCAATTAGAGCTACAAGAGTTTCAACTCATAATTTAAAAGGCGAATCCTTTAATTTGCTGGTTTGCCATATCTAATGCATTGTTACGATAGGCTTGCATGTCTAAGCCTTCTGCATAGATAAATTCGACGTCATGAATGCCCATTAGCCCTAAAACCGCTTTGAGATAAGGCGTGACTGCCTCAGTTTCTTGGCCAACATGAATACCGCCCCGACTACTTAGCACCACCGCTTTTACCCCTTCAACCAAACCTTGAGGGTAAGTTTCGGTGTAGCGGAACGTTTGTCTTGCTCGTGCCACCAAATCAAACCAGTTTTTGAGTTGAGTCGGGACATTTAAGTTGTACATGGGTGCGCCAATCACGAGTAAATCGGCACTTTTTAATTCGGCAATTAATTCATCAGACAAAGCAATGATTTGCTGAATGTCTTGATTATTATTTTCAGCCCCACGAAGTGCCTGAAAAATTTCCAGATCTAATACAGGCAGGTTCATTTGAGCTAAATTGCGTATGGTGATGTTATCTTGCAAACCTTGATCTTTTCGATGTTCAAGCATGATATCAATGAGGCGATTGGTCTGTGAACCCTCACCCATAATGCTAGATTTTAATACCAATATTTTAGCCAAGACCATCTCCACGTTTTTAATGAAGCCATATTAACTCCACAATAAATTCAACAGTGGTGATATTATTTCTTATCATTGGTTCCCTTTAGGCAACAATCATGCAACATGAGCTAAGTGCAATTTCTATATTTGTGACGGTGGTTGAAGCTGGAAGTTTTGTAAAAGCTGCCGAGCAATTGCATTTAACTCGCTCAGCCATAAGTAAAAATATTGCCCGTCTTGAAGATCAGCTTGGTGTGGTTCTATTTAAAAGAACAACACGTTCGCTCAGCATGACTGACGAAGGCGCTTTGTTTTATGAGCATAGCCGCCGAGCGTTAAGTGAAATACAAAACGCAGCGGCCCTGCTAGACCAAAGAAAAATCAACGCAACGGGTCGTTTACGAATGTCTGTGCCTTTACTTTTTGGACAAGTCTTTGCTGCCCCGCTCATTGTTAAATTTGCTCAACAGCATTCGGACTTACAGCTAGAAATTTCATTTAATGATCGGACTGTCGACTTGGTCGAAGAAGGTTTTGATTTATGTATAAGAATCGGGGCATTACCTGACACTACTCAACTCGTTGCCAAACCGATTGGTGAGCATCGAATGTTACTTTGTGCCTCACCTGACTATTTAAATGAAGCAGGTCCCCTAGAAAATATTGAAGACTTAGACCACCACACCACGATTGCCGACCCGCATTTTGGTCAAATGCAAAAATGGCGACTTCAAAAGGAAAATAGCGAGCCTTTATTTATTAAACCGAAAGCAAAACTTCTTTTAAATGACTTACAAGCCATTAAAAATGCAGCGCTTGCTGGAGCAGGTATCGCTTGGCTACCCGATTGGCTCATTCAAAATGAATTACAAAACGGTAAGCTCTTACAAGTGTTAGAAACCATGTCAAGCATTGCTTTTCCGATTCATTTGGTATGGCCTACACTGCCTTTTATGCCGCTGAAAACTCGTCTTGCAATTGATTATTTGACGCAGCATTTACCCCCTGAACTAAACATTCAAAAATAAAGTTAAAACAATAATGGTCACTCTTTCATCTGGTTTTTATAAATACGTTGCTCGCTAGGCTTAATGTTCAAATTAAGATGGGGCTTCTCGCCCCATCTTATTATTTAACACTCAATTGCATTAACAGCGAGGCCACCTTTTGAAGTTTCTTTATATTTCTCAGACATATCTTTGCCAGTTTCTTTCATGGTCTGAATAACTTTATCGAGCGTCACAAAATGCTCCCCCTCATCATGAAGTGCCATTTGTGCTGCATTAATGGCTTTTACAGCTGCAATTGCATTTCGCTCAATGCAAGGAACTTGAACCAAGCCACCAATCGGGTCACACGTTAAACCTAAGTTATGTTCAAGGCCAATTTCGGCCGCGTGTTCTACTTGTTCAGGTGATGCATCTAAAATCTCGGCTAAACCAGCCGAAGCCATTGCACATGCTGAGCCGACTTCGCCCTGACATCCCACTTCTGCACCAGAAATAGATGCATTGAGCTTACATAAAATGCCAACTGCTGCCGCACTTAGAAAAAAGCGAACAACTTTGTCTTCAGAAAAGTCTTTAGAAAAAGTCACGTAGTAATATAAAACTGCCGGAATAATTCCAGCTGCCCCATTTGTGGGTGCTGTCACTACTCGGCCGCCAGCAGCATTTTCTTCATTTACTGCTAAAGCAAATAAATTGACCCACTCCATGGCATGAAAAGTTGTCACAATCAGGTTTGAATTTTTCTTATTTAATAACTTATCGTGAATTTTTTTAGCCCGACGTTTTACGTTTAATCCACCCGGTAATATCCCTTCATTAATTAATCCGTTGTGAATGCACTGCTGCATCACTTTCCAGATGTCCATAATTTTGCTACGAATCTCACTTTCACTACGCCAACTTTTTTCATTTTCAAGCATTAATTCACTTATCGACAAATGATGAGTTTTACATAAGCTTAAAAGTTCAGCCGCGCTATGAAATGGATATGGAACTTTAATGTCACTGGTTTCAGATTGGGTTTGTGTTAATTTCTTTTGACTAACAATAAAACCGCCACCAATTGAGTAATATGTTTCTTCATATAAAATTTCTTCCGCGTCGTTATACGCAATCAGCTCCATTGCATTGGGGTGATAAGGCAAAGATTCATCCAAGAAAAGTACATCGTGCTTATAGTCAAAAGAAATATTCTTTTGCTGATTAAGCCGGATGGCGTTATTTTCAAGAACATCTTCAATCAAGCTTGTAGTTGCTTGAGTATCGACATGTTCAGGGTCAAAGCCCATTAAGCCTAAAAGAATAGCCTTATCTGTCGCATGACCAACACCGGTTGCTGCAAGCGAACCGTATAACTTCACCTGAACTCTAACCGTTGCTTGTAAATTGTTTTGCTTCAATAAATCATCCACAAAACTGTATGCCGCTCGCATGGGTCCAACTGTATGGGAGCTAGATGGGCCGATGCCAATTTTAAAAAGATCAAATACACTAATAAACACTGGGTCCTACCTTCAATTCATTATTATTCGTATGTTCGTCGTTATTGTGTCCTTTCGGATGACATTAAAATTATCATTAAGTCTGGTACAAATCACGAATAACTATTGGGTAGCAGCACAAAAAGACAACGGTTGAACAATCCATATCGGTCTGTTTAATGAAGAACATAAATTGTAGCGCTTTCATCAACCCTCATAGATGTTCCAGAACTAGTTTTTTAAATAAGAGCGCTAATTTGTATAAATTTAAAACCACAAATATTAGCCATTAGTCGCACCTCCCTATTTTTATTCATTTTTGCTGGTAAAGTGCTTTACATGGTTTGATACAACCTACTTAACTCAGATGCATAATTCACCTGTTCTTGCATCTGATGTTTTTCTGCCTCTAGTTCGCTAGAGGCTTTTTTTATTATTGATTTAAAGCTGATATATTAAATTTCTAGCCATAATTAAAGACAAAAAAAATGGATCGACTTTTCAAATTAAGTATTTTAAGTTTTCCTGTTTTATTGTTAAGTGGTTGCATTGGTTGCTATAACCCGACTGGCTGTAATCGAGATGATTCCCCTTATTTCTATACAAAACAAATCACTCAAGTCAAAGGCGTAACAGTTCCTGTTGGAACAAAACTGGTTTATAAATCTCAAAAGTCCAAACAGAAAGATGAGCAAACTGCACCACTTAAAGAAGAACATATAACCGGAATAAAGCTACCAAAAGATAGCGCTATGCTTTGGGGAGGAATGCCTACTAATCATCTCCTTCAATTTGCTAACTCTGAAATGCAGGGATTTACAGTCTACCGAGCACAAGGAACTCCCGCTGTATATTCCAATCAATTTTTAAAACTCTGGAAAGAATGTGATAGTGATTTAGATGTTTCTATCAAAAATAAAAATGACTGGAGCTTTAATCCTTCAAATATGAAAATTATTGGATGTGGAATTAACTATCAAGAAAGAGCTTCATACAACACCAATAATCCAAGCCAAGATAAAGTTGATATTTTTCTCATCAAAATTAATCACGCTTTGCAACAACTGCCCCAACAAAAAGAGTATCCAGTCATTCATTATTCCCAAAATTAAAGTCATAAAAAAGCCTGCATCTCAACAGGCTTTTTTACTTCAAGATTTGGTTTAACAAACTTTAATTAAACAAATTAACCACAAGTTGCCTGAGTAATTTTCTTAGAAGCAGGATCAATAGTGACTGTAACTCGGTTTGTACGATAATCCATTGTCATTGGTTGACCAGGAGCCACTTTACGCACAATCTCTGATTGAGTCTTTTGTTTAATTTGATCATCAGTCAGACCAGATTGCCCCACTAATTTTTGAGCTTCTTCTGCTATACAGTTCGCTTGGTTATCACGGAATAATTTCCATTCTTCGACGACTTGGCCATTTGGTAAATGACAATACCCAACCTGACCATTTGCTTCATTTCTAATTTCTAATTTCCCACCTTGTTCAACACAATATTGACTAGCTGGGTTTGGTGAACCAATTTTTGGTGGAGTTGAATCTTTATGTTGTACAGACGAACAAGCCGTTAACGAAACAAGCGCTAAGCCAAGAAAGATCATTTTTTTCATAATTTTTTGCTTCTTACTAAAAAAACTAAAGATATCAAAAAAATTCATGTTCCATATGACTTGCTTACAATAAAAAACTCACTTGAATGTTCTAGCAAAATAAATTTAATTTATTGGAAATTAAGATATTCCCAATTAAAAGCCATTTTTTGAACTATTCTATTCAGGTCTTTCTAAAATCCGGGCCCCTGATCCGTCTTGTCCTAAAATATCTTCAGGATTTCTTAATGGACATTGCTCTAATGATAAGCAACCACAGCCAATGCACCAGTCCATTTCATCTCTTAAGCGAGTTAATTTTTGAATTCGATCATCCAAATTTTCTCGCCAATGACTCGATAAATCCTTCCATTGCTTAGCTGTTAATTTGCTACCTATCGGATACTGACTTAAAGCTTCTTTAATCTCATTTAAAGGAATACCTACCCTTTGAGCAACTTTAATAATCGCAATATATCTTAAAATAATTAAGGGATAGCGACGTTGATTACCATTCGTTCTTATACTTTTTATAAGTCCTTTCGCTTCATAAAAATGAAGGGTTGAAACAGGAACCCCGCTCCTTTTTGCAACTTCACCCACAGTCAAAACGCGACTAGGGTCAGCTTTTTTATTTTCACTCATCACAATTGACCTCAACTTTACTTGAGGTTTATAAGAGTACGTCTTTGTTTTGTCAAATAAATAACAGGGATTTTGTTATATGTTATGAGCCGCTTTTATCAAGTTATAGGTCTTATCTGTAAAAGCAAAAGATAAAAAATAGATCTGATGATTAATCCAGTTCAATCTATAAAATAACTTGCTATCAGTTAAATTTAAGTAATTAGTTTTGTAGAGTACACGGACATCCACAAATCCAAAACATGTTGTACACGAAAGGCATTGGGGCGCCTAATGGATAGACTTTAATTTGCTCGATTTTATAAGTTTTTTTACGTGATTCAATGTGAAGTATATTATCGTGACGTGCAATCACAATTCCCTTTTTATATAATTTTTTCCTTTCATTCTTTGCATCAAATTTATATACCAAAAAGTAAACTTTTTCTCCTACGCTAATCTTTGAATGATTAACCATAATGTAACCGTTACAATACTTACATTGCCAATCTTTCATATCTCAAATTATCACACGCTTAAATTAAAAAAACACACTGAATTTTATAGTATAAATTTATTAAAGATATAAATCTAAAGAAATACTTTAATTGAAAAAATAAGGTTTATTTGTGACACATATCACAATAAAAACTTAAAATTATATTCAGATACATCAAACACTTATCAAAAAATATTTAAGGTTTATTATTTTTTAACATATAAAATCCACCCATAATTTATTTAATCATATAGTATATTTAACAATAACTTTAAGGTTAATTATAAAGATGACTTTAATATTTAATACAATATTTAATTCATTATATTTAGCTTAGTACTAAAAATATTAATAAATAACATTAAATTAATTTCACAGTAAGATTGAAAATAATTCATTTCACATTATATAAAAAATAAATATATAATGAATTGCATTACAATTTAATTTTTTTATTATGTCAACTCAACGTTTAAAATTAGAACTCCCATCTGGACACGATCAATTATTACTTCATTCTTGTTGCGCTCCTTGTTCAGGAGAAGTGATGGAAGCCTTGATTGACTCAGACATTAAATTTTCAATATTTTTTTATAATCCTAATATTCATCCAGTAAAAGAATATCTCATCCGTAAGGAGGAAAATATTCGTTTTGCCGAAAAGCATAATATCCCGTTTATTGATGCAGACTATGACACTGACAATTGGTTTGCTCGAGCAAAAGGTATGGAAGATGAACCCGAACGTGGTATTCGTTGCACCATGTGTTTCGATATGCGATTTGAACGAACTGCCCTTTACGCATATGAAAACGGCTTTAGTCTCATCAGTAGTTCGCTAGGAATTTCTCGCTGGAAAAATATGGCGCAAATCAATGACTGCGGAATTCGTGCTGCTGCGCCCTATCCTGAAATTCAGTACTGGGATTACAACTGGCGTAAAAACGGTGGCTCAAGCCGTATGATTGAAATCAGTAAACGAGAAGAGTTTTATCAACAAGAGTACTGTGGCTGTGTATATTCTTTAAGAGATACTAACCGCTGGCGTATGGGTAATGGGCGTGATCGTATTAAACTGGGAGTTAAGTTTTATAGTAATGCTATGGAAGAAGATTAATTTTTATTTCTCTTTAAAAATTAATTAAGTTATTCCGAACTATATTTATTTTTGATAAAAAAACGGCCACATCTGGAGAATGTGGCCAAAAGGTGTACTAAATAAGCTTTGATGTAGTTAGATTAATTGTGCTAGCTTAAAATAATATTAATTAAAATTAATTTTTAAAAATTTTAATAACATCTCTATTTTTATATAACCAATTGATCATCATAGAAATTCATATTCAAGCATTTAAAAAATGATTAAATTTATCTAAATAACAAAACCTAGGCTATTATTTTTCTTGTAAATAATGTGCAATTTTTTGAATGTTTTCAATAATTTCATTAGGTGTGTGGGCTGCATAGCCAAAAAGTACCGCGGCCTTTTTGGTTGGCATCTGACAATATCTTGATAATGGCTGAACAGCCAAGTTTAGAGCTGAACACTGATCAATAAATCCTTGCTCTGTCCACTTACCTTTTAACCAGCACACTGCATGGATACCTGAATCTGTAGGTTGAACACTAAGCACATCTGCAAGATGCTCATCAATCGCTTTAATCAATGCTTGTTGGCGCTCATAGCAAGCTTTTCGAACTTTGCGTACATGCCGAGCATAGTGACCTTTTTGTATAAATTGAGACAAAGCCACTTGCTCTAAATAAGAACTTCGAACATCGGTATAGTATTTTGCTGCACTAAAGGTTTCGATCAATACTTCAGGCACAACCATAAATCCTAACCGAAACTCTGGAAACATCATTTTGGTAAAAGTACCAGAGTAAATAACTCTTTGCTGCTGATCTAAACCTTGTAGAGCTTGAATAGGATGTGTGCCATAGCGAAACTCACTATTATAGTCATCTTCAAAAATCCATTTCTCTTGTTGAGATGCCCAATCGAGTAACGAAAAACGGCGGGCGAGACTTAAGGTTCCACCTACAGGAAACTGATGTGAAGGCGCTGTATAGACCAGTTTGCTTTTTGAATAACGACGAATAATGTCTGAGACTTGCATTCCCTCTTCATCACTTTCAATTAAATTTACCTGTGCACCAAAACTTCGGAAAATATTAAAAGCAGCGTCATAACCCGGGTCATCTAAACACACCTCATCATTTGCTTGAAGTAAAGCATAGGCCGTTAAATGAATAGCTTGCTGCGTCCCATTTACGATAATAATTTGCTCTTCGTTGCAATTCAGCCCTCGGGTGGAGCGGACATATTCACAAATTGCCTGACGTAGAGGCAGATAGCCACGCGGGTCGTGAAATTGACCAAGCTGATAATACGACTGCCGCCAAGCTTGATTTAATAACTTTCCCCAAAGTTGATGAGGAAATAAATCAACACAACCTACACCCACATGGAACATTTTTTTCTTTTGACTCGACCATGACTGCTCTCGCCATGAAGTTAATAATGCTTCCATATTCGGATTAATATTTAAGGATTGATGATTATTTTTAGACATTTTTTTTGAATTTTCTTGAACATGTATTAACTGATCTGGCACAACCTCAGCAACATAGGTACCCGAACTTGGTTTGGTAAATAAATATCCCTCATCAAATAATCGTTCAAGAGCTGCCAATACAGAGTTTCTTGAAATTGACATCATCTCTGCTAGGGCACGACTTGAGGGTAATTTTGTTCCGGCAGATAGCCGTCCATCTAAAATAGCATCACGCAAAGCCGAATATAGCCCATCTTTAATCTGCCCTTTTGGCAAAATCAAATGTGGGAACGATGCCGAAATCGAAGCTGCCATAATAAACTGGTACTTTAAAAAATATCAAAAGTGTACCTTATAAAAATACCACTATCAAAACTACACTCTAGTTGTCCATTTTCCATTACTTTAAAATAGAGTGTAATTATTATGCAAAATCAAGCTATTCAAATCATCCCTGTTCAACAGCAGGACTATTCACAATGGGAAAAATATTGGCTTGCTTATCAAAATTTTTATCAGGTAAATTTACCTTTTCATGTCACAAAAGTGACTTGGGAACGCTTTTTCGATGAAAATGAACCCGTTTATTGTGCTGTTGCCAAACAAGGCGAGCAAGTTTTGGGAATTGTGCATTATGTTATTCATCGTTCAACATGGGCAGAAAATAATTATTGTTATTTAGAAGACCTCTATGTTTCCCCTGAAGTTCGTGGACAACACATCGGTAAGCAACTGATTGAGTATGTGCAGAAGCAAGCAATTGAACACAATTGTGACCGTTTATATTGGCATACTCAAGAAACCAATCTAACAGCACAAAAGCTTTATGACTGGATTGCACAAAAACCAGGGATTATTGAATATCGTATGTCCTTGAACTAATAAAGTGAAAACACCAAAAGCTGGAGTGCTTTTGGTGTTTAAATTTTAGTACGAATAAGCTTAATCACTTTGTCATTAACAGTTAAACATTGGTTAAATGCTGCGAAACGTTTGAGCTCTTGATCTAGTTCAAAAAAGAAATGCTCTTTATCTTTGATTGTTTTTTCTAGATGCAGACTAATTACTTCTAACTCTTTTATAGAACGATGCGCTTTACAATCTAGTCGACCGACTAAATCATCTTGATATAGAATCGGCAAACAAAAATAACCATATACCCTTTTAGCCGCCGGTACATAGCATTCAATCCTATAATCAAACTCAAATAAAGAAGTTAAACGGTCACGATGAATAAGTGAGTTATCAAACGGCGAAAGTATTTTTAAACCAAAATCAGTAGTAAGCTTTTGTTCTATAGCAGCCACATCAACATATAAAGTTTGACCGTCGGCAAGTTTAACCGCTGATACAACACCAGCATCAACCTGCTCTTTTAGCACAACACGCATAGCCTCTTTTAAATCATTTTTCTTTAAATGAACTAATTGCTTCCATGTAAATGCCCCATGTGCTCGAAGCGTATTATTAAATAAATACTGCGCATATTCATAAAGCGTAGGCATAGTTAAATCAATATTTTCAGGCAAGCAGCGCTCGGTCAAATCATAGACCTTTTCCATTCCGTTACGTTCACAGATCATCAGGTCACCCTGCATATATAACTGCTCAAAAGCACGACGGCCTGGTCCAGTATTCCACCAGTTTCCTAAACTCTTTTTATTATTCTTATCAATATCTCTTAATCGAATTTTACCTTCAGCACGAACACGCGCCAAAATTTCATTCATGAGCTGCTGATCGCCTCTATTAAAATAACGGCTTTCCCCTTTCCTAACAGACATCATAGCAGGCAGTGCATAGCGATAATCTTTCATAGGAAGATAAGACGCAGCATGATACCAATATTCAAAAATCTGGCGCTCACGAACCAAACTATTTAAATGATTTAAATCATAGTCAGGCACTCGGCTCCACAATATATGGTGATGAGCTCGCTCTACAACCGATATGGTATCAATCTGTACATATCCTAAATGCTCAATAGCCTGTAAAGTTCCATCCACACCTTTTGCAAATGGACTAGTTTTACCTAAGCCTTGATTAAATAGAGCCAAACGTTTTAAAGATGAAGTCATAGAAAGCTCAATGGGCTAATCACTGAATCAATTTTTATGTCCTGTATTCTAGGTTCTGTAAACATATTCTTCTCTTTTTAATTTATATCATTCAAACTTTCGGCAATCAGTTTTTCTGCCATTTCCTGTGTCTTTCTTAAGCCCGGCATACGGAACTCTGTATGACCATAATCTTGAATAGATTTCCAACGTCCACCCCATGTAAGCCCAACCGATTCAGCAACTTGCCCATACAAACGATAGCCTTGCATAGCCCAAGGGTCTCTTTCAGAAATAACCACTTTTCCATTTCGTTTAAAGGCGACATCTGCTGCCAGACCAAATTGATGATAACTCTGATACCCTTTTGCTCTTGTCATGTTCGGATTACCTGCCAACATATTCTGACGCACAGGACTACGATATCCCTCTAATAGAACCAACTCATAACCATATTGTTCTTTCATGATTTTAAAAACCATGAGTAAACGCTGCTTATAACGGGGGTTCATTTTGCTCCATTTACGATCTACTAAACTGGTATCTAAAATAGCTCGCCCATCAAAACTCGTATTATCAATAGGTGAAGAATTAATGGTTCCACTATTTTGAGCAGAATATTGTTGCTCTAATTGTGTAGCCTCTACAATTGCGGCTTCAATTAGGCTTTCATCCACTTCTGGTGGTGGCGATAGTATTTCACCGTTCAAAAGCGCGTAGATTTGAGGATCTGTTTTTTTGAGATATTCAGCTTCAATTCGAGTTGAGCTAATAGGTCGAGTAAAAGCAAACACTAAAATACTGGCAAACAAGAAAAATCCTGCAATAACAATCCACCACTGCTGTAAATGCCAATGGGATTGCAGCTTTTCAGGTGCAGCTGCCTGATTCATTGTTTGAGCAAATTGTCTAACCTGATTAAGCTGTTTACGGCCTTGCGGCAGTAATGACAAAACAAAATCTTTGCTTCTCGTCCTTAGCTCATAAGACATTAAAAACGCTAAACCAATTGCTAAGCATGTAAAGCAAAAGAAAATGAGAAAAATCATCATTTGTTCATTAATTCACAGCAAAAGGACTTCGTGTAATTTTAATATCTACCGATGCTTTAGGTGGTTCAACCTCAGCTTCGGGTTCGGCTGGAGCTTTATTCTCAACAACAGGTTTAGCCTGTGCCACTTGTTGCTGCGGCGTTTTAGTCACTGGCTTTTGCTGAGCCGGCTGTACCTTCGGTTGAGCCGTTTTAGCTGCACCCGTCTGTAGTTGAGGCACAACCTGAACTTTCTTTTCACCCGTGAGCTGTTCGTCAAACGGAGAAACTCGCTGTTGATTGACAGTAGCAGGCTTATGCTGAGCAGGTTTAAAGATATTACTTAATTCATTATCTTTAGGTTGTTCAAAACCATCACGGCTCATTGAATCTGTTTCGTTGTCTTGGCTTACAGCAACCTGATTTTGTTCATCAGGAGAATGAGCAGTTTCTTGATTTAAAATCTGTTCTTCTGTTGATTTACTCTCAATTGCTATTGATTCTGACGAATGCGGTTGAGACAAGAACAGGAATAGCGAGATGCTGACAAACACCCCGGCAATAACACCAATGACAATATAAAGTATTGGTGATTTCGGCTTTTTTTTATTCGATTGTAAAACTCGAATAGAAGTTGGTTTTTCCTGAGCCATTTCGTACCATCATCAAGGTAAATAAATTGTAATATGTGCTTGCTCTTGAGGAGCAGAAATCACATTTTGATAATTAGATAATGCTTTATCATTTTGATTATTCAGCATAAATCTTAACCCAGCAAAGGTAAGCAATGCAAAAATCAATAAAAAGATCAAAATCCAAAAGAAAGGTACTTCGCGATGAATAATATTTCGTATCTGATCGGGAATGGCCGAGAACGGCGAAAAGGCAACTTTTTTTCCTTTCAAATAGTCAATTTCGTCACCTACTCTTGATACTAAATGGTTGAGACTTTCCGTAGATTCGATTCGGTACTTACCCTGAAAACCTAATAAAAGGCAGTAATGAAATACTTCTAGAGCAGCTAGACGTTCTTTTCCACGGCTACGTAATTGCTCCAATATTTCAAAGAAGCGATAACCCGCTAACTGAGAACCAAACAAGCTCAATTGTAACGGGCTAATTAACCAAGCATTTTGCAAATTAAAATAACTAGGGTCTTGTTGCGTTACGATCGTTTCATCAATCAAAGCACAGAATGCATATTTAGCATCATGAATATCATCAGCTGAAAATTGTAACTTTTTAGCTTGCTGCTCAAATTGATTGAGTAAATTTAAGATTTTTTCACGAAACTGCTGAGCGTCTGCTGGCACATACTGATTTCGAATTAAAAAAACCAAATAAAAGCCGTCATGCAATAAATCAATAAGATTGATTGCCTGTAGTTTTGCTTGAGACTGGCTATTATTGTTCCCACCCGTTCCAATTTGTCCATCATCAAATAAAGAAGGAGCACCTGTGGATTGTGACATTTTTCTCTCCTTTACCCTTAAGCGTTCATAACCGCAATCAGTTCAATACTGATATCTTGGAAACCAGCTGGAACATAAATACAAATCGTTTCTGAATCTAACATGCGCTGATAAAGTTCATGATGTGGTTCAATCTCGAAATAGCTCACCCCAGAACGTACTGGTATTGCAGTTGGAACTTGAATTAAGTGATGCAATGGAATCGCAGGCAATGCAGCAACTACACGTTGTTCCACATCTAAAGTGCTACCGATCTTGAATCGTAAAGGCACAATCTGGATTAACTCATGTGTCTGCATTGCGCTACTTGATACTGCAATATAAAGTCGAGTATCTCGAGTAATCTTATCAGTCTCAAGACTTCCCACCCAATATGAAGGTCGGATTTCTTTAAGCGCAATGCTGATATAACGACTCGAAATAATCGTATCGAGTAAATCACGTAGAATCGTATCTAACTGAGTAAAACTTTCTTGTAAATTATGGTGTTTATAAGCAGGCAGCTGATCAACATCATACGCCGTCGAGAACGTTAATAATGAACCTGCTAAACGCAATAATTCGAAGAACAAACGCTCTGGATGAATTTGTGGATATTGCACAAAATGATTTAGACCAGCATGGGCTGTATTTAAGGCATTTACCAACCAGAACGAAACGATATCACCAGAACGGAATTCAATTAATTTCTGTTCATTTTCTCGGTTATTGGTTTGAATCGTCTTAATTTTTGCCTTAATAACGTTCAGAGTTCTTTTTAAGTTTGAAATGAGTGTTTCAGAGGCATCCACATGCAAAATTGGTGGAATAAACTTTCGGTCAATTTCAAAAGCACCTGAACTTTGACGTTTAATCTTTCCAATAGGCAGATATAAGAAACCATCCAGATTATGATCTGGATTACTATGTACATCTAATAATTTAAAAACAGCACGGCGGCGTAGCAAACTAATATCTGCTTCGGTAGCGTTAGTAAACAGATCATGCGTTTCGACAAGGTGTGATTGATATCTGCCCTTTTGTGCTTGGTTTTGATCAATTAGATTTTGCTTATTTGCTTGTAAGAGTGGTAATGCTAAATAAATTAGCATCTCACCACGTAAATTAAGATCATCCAATAAAATTGGTTCAGGCAATAAATCATATGCAGGCGCCTGATAAATTTCACCGTCTTGCCAGATCATCTCTACAGACTCAAGAGCAAGAATATGTGTGCTCAATTGAGCCTCATCGAAACTTAATTTCTGAATACCATATGAAAAAGGTACGACCGCACGAACCGTATGATTCAAGCGTTGTTCATGATAGGTATCTTGAATTTGGAAATGTTGAGGTCTTAAAAATAAACCTTCGCCCCATAGGACTTTTTCAGCTTTAAACATATGTCTTTACCAATCTTTATTCATATTCATTTTTAGGCTGCACACCTAACATTTCCTGAACCATTTGTAATGGATGCTCATCTTTAATGACTTGTGCTAGCCATTCATGTAATGGCATTTGACTCCATTTAATCGTTTTTTGAAGCATATAACTCACAGGACTATGCGGCTCGTTTGCCTGAAAGTAATCCGCAATTTCTTGCAGCACTTTCATTGCTTGCTCACGGTTCGCCAAGTGTGTTTGTGCTTGAGGCTGAAAAGCAGGCTGATCTGAAACAACTTGTACAGGCACTTGATTTTCCATAGATGAACTCGTGATGACAGTCGCCTGCTCTTGGACTGGCGTAAGTCCAGTACCGAAAGCTTCTGCTTTATAAATCTTGCGTAATGTGCTGTGAATAGTTTCAAATGCTGAATCAATTGCACCAAAACTCGGTGAGTCTAGCCCCATTAAATGGTCAAGGGTTTGCTTTAAAACATCCCACTCGGTTAAGACTGAGCTAAAATCTTGATAATTAGAATATTGAAAAGTTTTAGACGTATTAAAAATAGCTTGATCGAACTGTTCTAACTCCGATGGTCCCGACTGACTATCGTACTCTTCAGTTTGCTTACGACGAATGTTCTCGTGATATAGAAAATTATCGTAATCAAGCAAATTGTAATAAGGCACTGTATTGGTTAAAGAGACTTTCTTCAACAAGCCAGGTAACTGATTAATTAAACCCTGTAATAAACCAATGCGTTGATCTAAGTCATCATCTTCAATAACAGGATGAATTTCCTGCCAGTATTGATTAAGCATGGTATGACTTAAAGTTAAACCTTTCGCCATACCCTCAAAACCATAAAGATGAGTCCAAGCCTCTATGAGCCAAGTTAATAGACGAATATCTTTTGTATTCTCTTTTAGCAAAACACTCGTTTTATTTGATACAAAATCCCAGTCGGCTTGTTTTCGCTCAGCAACCCAATCGCCTTGATCTAGCAATAGATCATCTTGTGTTTTCGCCTTTTTGATTTCATGAAATTCATTAGAAAATGAAAAGTCATCACCACAAGGTAAGCTATCACTAATGGGTTCAAGGAGTTCAGAAATATCAATATTCATCTAATTTTTAGCTCTATTCAATTTAAACTTCTGACTTCAACTTTTTACTGGTCCTTTTTTTAGCAGCTTTTGCAACCGGATCTAGTAAATATTGAATTTCGTCATCTTTAACATCAATCATGATAATTTTTGGCAACTTTTGCTCTGCTAAAGCCACTAAAATTTCTGTAGCCAATGCAGGTAACACCGTAGAATTTAAAATATTATCAACATTACGCGCACCACTATCGACTTCTGTACAACGACTTAAAAGTAGCTCTACCAAATCTTCAGAATACTGGACTTGTGTACCGTATTGTTTTTCAATTCTTGCTGTAATCTTGCCTAACTTATGTTTAATAATTCGTACAAGTAGATCGTCATGCAATGGGAAATATGGCACAACTCTCATTCGGCCTAAAAATGCAGGTTTAAATTGCTTATATAAACTTGGTTTTAAATGGTCAATCAACTCTTCAGCTGTCGGCCAGTCTTCGACTGGTGTATTTAAGCAAGCTTGCATAATCGCGCTTGAACCAGCATTAGAAGTCAACAAAATAGTGGTGTTTTTAAAGTCAATTACTCGTCCTTCGCCATCTTCTAAAGTACCTTTATCAAATACTTGATAGAACAGTTCCTGAACATCACTATGTGCTTTTTCAATTTCATCAAGCAACACAACGCTGTAAGGGTTACGGCGAACAGCTTCTGTTAAAACACCACCTTGACCATATCCCACATATCCAGGAGGTGCACCTTTAAGCGAAGATACAGTATGTGCTTCTTGATATTCAGACATATTGATGGTGATTAAATGCTGCTCACCGCCATATAATTCATTTGCCAAAGTTAATGCAGTTTCAGTTTTACCGACACCACTTGGGCCCACCAAAAGAAATACACCTTGTGGCTTGTTAGGATCATCAAGTCTTGCTTTTGAAGTTTTAATACCCTGAACTAATTGTGTAAGCGCATAATCTTGCCCCATTACACGCTCGCCCAATTTATCTTCAAGCGTTAATATCTGCTTAATTTCATCATTGACCATTTTTCCAACAGGAATTCCGGTCCAATCAGAAATAATTTCATTAATGATTTGAGAATTTACTCTTTCAAATACTAATGGTTGCTGGCCTTGAATTTCAGCAAGATCTTTACGCAGTAGATTAATCTGATCATAAGCTTCAGATTCATTAGAATGATTCTGTGCTTCTAATTCCTGAATTTTATGAACAAGTTCTAATTCTTTATTCCACTGCTCTTCAGTTTCATGAATCTCTTTTTGCAAAGACTCTAAATGAGCTTTTAAAGTTTCTAATCGTTCATGATGAATTGGAATCTGACGATGTTCATTTTCTAAAATTTGCTGTTCAAGCTTTAAGTTATGCTCTTGAGCCTTTAACTGATCAAGCTTTACAGGTTGGGCATTTTGGGTCAACGCAACACGTGCTGCTGCCGTATCAAGAACACTAACTGCTTTATCCGGAAGTTGACGACCACTAATATATCGATGTGAAGAGTGAACTGCTGTAACGATCGCCTCATCATCAATTTGTAATTTAAAATGCTGCTGCATAACAGGGATCATCGCGCGCAACATATCTACCGCAACTTCTTCGGTTGGCTCTTCTACTTTTACCACCTGAAAACGTCGACTCAATGCAGCATCTTTTTCAAAATATTGTTTATATTCTGCCCAAGTAGTCGCAGCAATCGTCCGCAATTCACCACGTGCAAGTGCTGGTTTTAAAAGATTTGCAGCATCATTTTGCCCTGCTTGTCCACCTGCACCAATTAAAGTATGCGCTTCATCAATAAATAAAATAATAGGATGAACCGAGGCTTGAACCTCTTGAATCACTTGCTTTAAACGATTTTCAAATTCGCCTTTAACACTTGCACCTGCTTGTAAAAGTCCCATATCAAGCACATGTAAATGGACATTTTTAAGGGCATTAGGCACTAAACCTTGAGCAATTTTTAAAGCTAAACCTTCGACCACCGCTGTTTTACCAACGCCTGGCTCTCCAGTTAAGATCGGGTTGTTTTGGCGTCTACGCATTAAAATATCGAGCATTAACCGAATTTCATACTCACGCCCAATAACTGGATCTATACCGCCTTGTTTCGCTTTTTCAGTGAGATTAATCGTATATTGATCAAGTGCTGGTGTTTTAGCAGTTTTGGTATTTGCTGCAGTCGCGTCTATTGGTTCAGCTTCACCAGAAGATGCTTTTGTTTCATCTTGTTGTTCAATACTCTTCTCACAAATTTCAAGAAACTTATGTTTCATTGAATCAATTGGTAAGAGATCAAATAAACTCGAAGCACGAGTCGCAATTTGATATAAATCAGGTGCAGTTAATAACGCCACTAATAAATGACCACTGCGAATAACTGGATTTTGCTCAGCCGAAGCCAACAACCATGCTTGTTCAAACAAACGAACAATAGATTTAGCAAAAATAGGAGTTCGTGAGTTACCTTTCGGTAATTGAGAAATTGTTTCTTTTAAATCATCAGCTAAAGCTTCAGATGAAATTTTATATTTCTTTAATAAAATCTTTAAATCATTCTCTAAAGATTGATTAAGTAACTCTAAGAATAAATGCTCAATTTCAATTTCGTAATTTTGTTGAATAACACAAGCATTAGCCGATTTTTCTAAAGCAGTTCGCGCAACTGTAGAAAGTTTTGTAATTAAAATTTTTAAATTACTCATCATTACTCTCAATATTTTTAAATAATTTAATGCTTAAAATCATAATGCCTGTATATTAACAAAATTCAGCTTTACCAGACAAACTACTCATCATTTCAAGCGTTAATATGTTTTAGTAGATATTTATATCTATATAAAAATATCTCTACCCTTATCCTTGATTAACTAAACTCTGTTTTGGCAATAATTTACAGCCGCATGATAATGAATCATTTACACGCGCCGCTGATTTACCCATGACAAGCATATTCGGATCTCCCGATACAATCGTTGCCACTATTTTGTGCAACGGGCAAGTCGCCTTATCTCCTACACAAGCAATTGCAATTCCATCAATTAAAAATGTACTGTTTCCTGAAATGACTTGCCCTCCACCAGTGGTTGGGCATCCAATCGTAATGTAAGGGCTAGCCATGTTCTTCTCCTTATATTTATAGAACAGTAAACTCAATCCGACGGTTTTTCTTTCTTCCTTCCGGAGAAGTGTTATCTGCAACTGGCTTAGATGAACCTAAACCTTCTGTAGATAAATGGTCGGCAGGAATACTCTTGCTAATCAAATAGTTTTTAACTGCTAATGCACGGTCTTGGCTAAGTTTTAAGTTTTTAGTCGCATCACCTGAACTATCTGTATGTCCCACGATTTTGACTCTTTTGCCGCCTACTTTGTTTAAAGCAACAACCATCTCATCTAGAATTTTTTGGCCTGCTTCAGTTAAAACTGCGCTACCAGATTCAAACTCAATAATTCGATTTTTAAGTGCATCATCAATGATTTTCTGCTCAGCCTGATTGACTGATAATTGCGAATACAGTTGATATGGTGGCTGTACTAACCCTTGAAAAGACTGAATTGTAGGCTGAATATCTGCTGGATTCAGCATTTTTCCACTCAACTCAAACCTAGTACCATTTACACTTAATTTCCCTTGTGAAACCTTTTTAAGATCAGGGGTAATCACTCGAGTTACCGAGTCACTCCATCCATTTGGAGCGGCTACGGGTCTTACTTGTATTTTATCTACAACCTGATCGGCACCATAAACAGACTGCATTTTTAATAAGATAGTCTGTTTACTCGCCTCGTTAGGAACCACACCTTCTACAACAATAGGCTGAGCCAAAGCATAATTAGCAATCGCATAGATAAAACAGCCTTTTATGAGCTGTGAAAGTTTAGTTTGATATCGTTGATTCATTATTATTCACCCAAAAAAGTCTGTCTAAATAGTTTTAAGCCTTGATTTAAACTTAATTGGCGTTGGCATAATGATTGTTCTAGCGTAGCTAAACCAGCATTTTGTTCCAAATAAGTATCAATCCATTGAGCTTCTATTAAAGAAACCCAATGTTTACTATCCATATTCTGAGTAAAAATATCGCTCAAGGCTAAAATATCAGCCCCTTGAAAGCCGAAGAATAATACAGGTTGCTCTCGATGTAACAAACCTATCAACACCTCAGTATTATGTTCCTTTAAAAAGCGACAAATAATACTGACCCAAAAGGCTGCTATTTCATAACTGTAAGCAGGATTATTAATAGGCAAAATTAAAACTTTATTTAAGCGACTGGTTCCATTTTGTAAAATTGGCTGAAGTAATAATCCTAGCCCAATCATACTTTGCGCTAATTCATAAATACTTAACTTCATTAACTGAGCAAATGAATGCATCGTATGATTTTCATAGAAACCTACACACTCTCGTTCAGTTAAAACCTGAATTTGATTTTGTAAGTGACCTAATTTTCCAAGTAATAGATCTGAATCTTTAATTCCTTTTAAAGTACGATTGTTTTGGAATAAATCAACGAGTACATGTTTATAGCTATAAGGTGCATATAGCAAATTATCATACGGTAAATCAATTTCTAATAAATGGCTGAGTACCATTGGAAAAGATCGACCCGAACTATCTTCACTTGCGAGAAGGTTAGCCGCTAAAAACATATTTTCTTTCGGATTTGCAATAAAGAAATCCAGTGAAGGCAACGTATTATAAGCTTCTTTAAAGCTGCCCGATTGCATTGCGTATTCCAATGCTTCAGTAATCCACTGATCAAGCAACTGTATTAGAGCATTCTGACCTTTTGTTTTTAAAAAGTCGCCTCGTGCAGGACTTTTGCCGTAATACAAAGGCGTTGTTTTTAATGTCTGCATTATTGCTCCTCCTTTCGCATAGAGGTTATTTTCCATGTCATGGTTTAACTCCCGCAGAAGGCTGAGCAAGTGCTGAAACAGGATTTTCTGTTTTTGCTGGAGCAGCTGCTTGAGCTGGCGCCTGCTGAGCAGACACTACACGAGCAGCTTTATCTGCAGTCACTTTATCCACTAGTTGCATACCGGCATAACCACGGCTTGAACCAATACTGCCTGAATTACTGCTGATCAGACGGAAATTCATTTTTACAACTAATGATGGATCAGTTTTACTACGCCAAAGCATTTCAAATCCGCCATTTTGTTCTTTACGCTGAGCACTATCAATTAAGCGGTTAATACCGTATTCACCCGGCTCATCAAAAATCGTATGCGTTTGACCTTGTAAATCCACAGCGGTAATACGAGCACCTGGAATACTGCCTTGATTTGGCCAAATGAAGTTCACCCACTGTTGCACACCGTTCTCATAAGTCATGCGCTGACCATCAATATCCACGGTATATGAAAGCAATTGTGGATTCGGAATTGGGTAGAACTGGAAGTTAGATTGATTAGTTGCAGGTGCAGCAGGAGCTTGACTATTCAACTCACCTGTTGCCATACCATTAGATGGAGTAACGTATCTTTGGAAATTCATGACGAATTGAGGATTTAAACTAATTCCTAAATCCTTCCATGTCTTAGACGTTAATGTATAACCACGACGAATAACAAATGGATCAAGATTTTCTTTTACAAAACGAGAAATGCTGCCGTTTTCACCTAAGATTTGTCCAATTTCACTACTTGTCGCCTGCAAAGAAGCTGATGAATTAAATGGATATTTCTTAGCAAGATTTGCTGTAAATGGCTGATACGCCTGCATGACCCATAATTTATTAATTTCGTCTTGTGTCGGCGTAATTAAGCTCTCGAAAGCCTGTGTCAGTGGACTAACTACTAATTTTTGTAGTAATCGCTGATCAATTTCACTAAAACCAACCGCCATTTTTTCATCTACAATTTTTTGCGTCTGGTTAAATACAGAAGTTTGCTCATTCAGGGTTTGCTTGACTAATGTCATCGCATTAGGCCCAACTTCCCCTGCATTCTTAAGCTCATTAAACTTGCTACGAACTAGGGCTAAATTTGTCATATATTCATCAAGCAATGATTTACCTTGTTGATCATCGCGTTTGCGAACCAACTGATAGAACATTTGATATTCTTGAGAAATAGCGCCCTGAGCATTAGTTGCTACTTGATTAGCAGTCTTATCATCATGATTTAAAACCTTACGTTTAAACCATGCAACAAATCCTTTTTGTGGAGCTGCCAACTCAGCTTGTACAACTGGATTATCCCAGTTTGTTTCAATTGCCACTCTTTCAATTAATGTTCTAATTGGAGAGTTCTGTGGCTCACCTAAAACATCAATATTTTTTACTTGCTGAGCAAATTGGCCAGCTTTAGCATAATGAATACCACTTAAGAATTTTCTCCATTCCGCAATGTATTCTTGCTTATAGAGTGCTGTCAGTTGCTTTCTAATTTGCTCTGGGCTGCCAGAGAAAGTTAAATCATCAGATTGACGACTATTTAGCACCCAATCTTTACTATCTGTTGGCTTATCTGCCGCTTCTTCAATTGCTTTTTCTACATAGTCATTCCATGCCTTTTGGGTAAATACGCCAGGCAACGCATAACTACCTAATACAACATTTTTATTAGCCTCACCCACAATCTGACTTACAGTCAACGCAGGGAAACGTACCGCAGCACGCATTTTTATTTCGTTATAAACACGATCACGCGCAGGCATTCCTCGAACAACAGAGAGCAATACTTGACGTGTTTGATCCACAATTTGCGAATCTGCATCTAAAATTGGGAACTGTTTATCATTCGCTAAAGTCATTGCGTATGACAAGATTTGTTCAGCTTCCTGAATCATATCTGCACGTGGCATTTGGCCTTTATTTGCGTCTAACCAAGAACGCCAGAAACGTGTAACCTGATCACTCAGATGACTTGCATCCATATATTGTGGATTACTCATCATTAAATAAGCTTTTAATGCATTATAAGCATCTTGAGGATTTGTATCTGAAGGTTCTAAATATTGTTGAGTCTGAGCGGTTTGCTTGATCTCCACATTCGTATGATTCGCTTTTAATGTCACTTCATTATTTTTTACGCGTTGCAAATATTGAGCAATATTTTGCTGTGTCGGTGTCAATACAATTTGCTTAACACCTTTTAAATATTCGGCTTTTAGCTTTTCACGAAGCTCATTGCCCTGATATAAACCAAAACTAAACTTAAGTGGTCTATTTTCGTCAAACTCATCTAACTGCTGTAAACGTCTTTGAAGAATAAGTAAAGCTTCTAATTGGGTAGACAATTGCTGACCAGAAGCTCTTTCTAATTGAACTACTTTATTTAGATCTGCTTGAACTTCGCCAATTAATTGTTGGTTATTACGATAAGACCAAACCCATACGCCAAGAATAATTGAAACGCCTGCCAAAGCACCAATAAATGCAATATAACGCTGACGTTTTCTACCCGTATTTACGTGCTGCTTAACAAGGTCTTTATCTTTTAAAATAACATCTGAAAATAGACCATTTAAGAAATAGCCATGGTTAGGAGTAATTTTTGAATGATCTTTTGAATCACTTTGAGCAACCTGTGTGAGCTGGAATTCTTGTGCAATTTGTTCCGTCATTGGACTTTCAATCACACCTTCCTGTAAAGCACTGGTGAAGTAAAACCCACGGAAAACAGGTTGAAATTGATATGGATTATCTTCAAAAAGTGTACCGATAAAGCTTTTTAAAGCGGGTTTTAATGTTTTAAATTCTAATGGGAAGGTCATTACACTTGGTGAGATATTTTGCGAATGACGGCGACTCAAATGAGTCGAACTTACCCCTTTTAGACCATCATAAAGAATGGTGTAATGTTTTTCGAACAAATCTACCGCGTTATGAGAAGAACTCTGCTCATATGGAAGCGTTGCTCCCCAAGCTTGGTTGTATTCTTGAGCTTCGTAAAACTCAAAAAATTCAGTAAAACCTGCAATTAAATCCATCTTTGAAAAGACTAAATAAACAGGCACAACAACTTCTAAACGTTCAGTTAGATCTTGAATACGTGCACGTAAGTTTTTAGCAAGCTTTAATGAGTTTTCAGGACTTTGACTAATGAGCTCAGCAATACTAACAATTAGAATCAAACCATTGACCGGCGCTTTAGAGCGGTTCTTCTTTAAAATATTTAAGAAACCTAACCACTCAGAATGGTCTTCACTATAAACAGAATAACGACCTGCTGTATCGAGCAAAATACCTTCTGTAGAGAAGAACCAGTCACAATTTCGAGTACCACTTAGGCCAGCAGATACCATTTTCTGATGCGTTTCTTCAAATGGAAACTTTAAACCAGAGTTATAAATAGCCGAACTTTTACCTGCTGCCGGGTTACCAATAACCATGTACCAAGGAAGCTCATATAGTGCAGCATTGCCTTTTTTATCACCCAACTTAGATTTACGAATCAGTTGAATTGATTCTTTCATTTGTTGACTAACAAGCTGAAGCTCTTCTTTATCTTTATTTTTGCCATATTCAGCTTGGTTATCTTTTTCAATTGCTTCAGCTAACTCTTCACCTTGAGCAGCATGCTTTCTTCGTTGAATAAGCCAATAGATACCATAAACAATAAGACCCAAAGCATAGGCAGTTGCTAAAGCCCAGAATATATGACGAGGAATTGAAGTATATGAAGACATCAATGCCACGAACAATGACAAGGCGATAATTGCTTTAGGATTCGTGATGTACTGCCACAAGTAGCCTAAAATTGTATGCATTCTATTCTCGTTCTAAGTCCAAAGTTTAAATTAGTTATTCAACACCATCACATCATCTTCTGAATTTTCAGTGACACTTTGCACAAATGTATGTGCTGACACTGTATTTTCACCAAAGACAAAAGGAATGATATGTTCAGGGAAATGCATGCTCAGCATAAAGCCATAAATATCAGCTAAATGTTGGGTATGCCCTAATGAAGATTTCACATAAATATAGTGATGGGGTTCTACAGGTGTTTGAAGAAAGTGTTGCTGCAATTTCTTCGAAACTTTTATATCGGTCTGATCTGACAATATCAGCACATAAGGTTCCTCACCTTCATGCTGAGGTAAATCATGAAATTCAAAATTAGTAAAAAGCTTTGCCGTATCTTGTTGGCCTACAACAACTTTTAGATTTTTTGTAGGTTCTAATTCTTGAATTTTTACTAAAGGATCAGCAAGTAAACAGCTTGCTGCAAATTCAGCAGGAATATAATCTTTAATTATCCAAGACTTTTCATCGACTAGATCCTGATCAATTTCGGAATCGGCGACGAGCAAAAAGAACATCTCATGCTCCCTTTTATGAATACCCTTTAATAGGTGTATCAGTTCTTGGTAAGCCAGTTGCTCTCCAAAAAAATGATATTCAATATGGATCTTTTGAGCAGGAATGCCGATCTCAGCAAAAAACTCTAAAATTAATTCATTACTTTGTTCATCATTCCAGATATGTAATAAATCTTCAGAAAGAAGGATATGTAGATTTAAGCGATTTAAACGATAAACTTCTACTATCGGCATTTGAACATCATCATATTCAGACTCGGGATCAACCCATGCCGGATGCATATGATATTCACGGGCTTGTTGTGATTCATAAAATAAAGTCGAACGTTTTAAATGCTCTGCAAGAAGATATAAGTTTTCTATATTTTGTTCTAATTGCTGTTTTATTAATAACATCATACGAACTTGTCGTGGAGAAGCATATTCGCTCTCCTCATGATTATCTTCATCCAAGTCTTTAATACGATAAGATAAAAGAGGCAATCCGTAAGAATTTAACAGTTGATCATCCAGCTCTGGACTTTTAAAGTTTTGTAGCTGCTCAATAATGTTTTCATTCTCACCGAGTGCATGTACAGCAAAAGAAGAGTAAAGATTAAAATCTAGCTGTTCGAGTGGTGCATCGGTTACCGCAGTTTGTTTTTGGTTAGCATCACCTTTATCTTGATTTATAGCTTGTTCTTTCTTTTCTTTATAATTTTTATAAGCACTATAAATTAACCATGGTGATAAAATCACCAAAGTAATAATTGCTGGTAATAGTAGGAAATAAAGGAAAAAATCACCCTTATCAGGGTTATATTGAACATCACGCCAGTAGAAAATAATAAATCCACTAACTAATGCAAAAATAGCGATGAACGAGAGTAATATTTTTTTAATCATATTCGCTCTCCAATAAGGCTATAGCAAGTTTCATGACTATGTACTTTCGGTTCTCGTGATATAAGAAAAGAACCTTGCCCCAAACCACTCACATTATTGTGAGTGAGGCAAATAGGTTGTATTTCTGACTCATCTAATACGAGTCGAAGATCTATTGATAAAGTTGGACTACACCAAGTTTCTACAATTTTTTTTAGTTTTAAACTTAATTCTTTATTTGGTAAGAAACTGAGATATTGCTGACGCTTTAATGGTCCAATTTGAATTTCAATTTTCCCATCAATTTGCTGAATAGTTTCACCACAAAAAGTATTAACACCAAGTAGACTCGGCTGAGCTCCACCTAAAGTCGTTAACTGGTCACTCGCTAACTTAAAAGATTCTTGTATAAATTCTTTAATCGTAATTTCATGTTTAAAAATACAAGACAACATCGTTTTTAATGCATGAACTGTATTGTTCTGGCCCTGCATTAATCCTGAAAACTCTGCAAAATAATCATCAAGCTCTGTTTGCTGATGTTGTGATCGTACATAGCCATTTAATGCATGCAAAATATCGAGATAATCATTTTTATGCTCGATCTCATATCGAATCGGCAAATTATAGGTAATGCTCGACTCTACATATTGAGCAGTAAGCTTATGGTTAAATAAGCTCAGAAACTCTTTAGTTTCAGCTCTTTGCTGACGCGGGGCCTGCTTAATCTTATTCGTATATGTATAAGGCAGAGCGCCTTGTATGCCCGTAAGACCAACAATTAAATTCGTGATATAAATCCGCTCGTCCGTTAATTCTAAATTTTCAATTTCTGTAGCAGGAAAATTTAAATTAAAGGATGTCTCAAACTTAAAATGATCACTCCAAGATGTACTAACTGTGCGACTTGAATCGTGTCTTAATAGCCGTGTTGCTTGGATAAATTCAAAAGACTTTGGCTTTGTAAAGAGCTCAGCTGTTATAGAAGAGTCTTGCCACCAACGTTCTGACTGCATTGGTATAACTCCTGCTGAGATGAATAATCCTTAACGACCAAATCAACGAAACTATTAATTTGAACCTTTAAATTAAAAACACGACTTAACAATTGGCTAAAAATGTATAGGCTATGCCCTCTAAATACCGATGAATCAATTTGCAACTCGGCCTTCACCCCTCTTACAAACATTGGAAATGGCTTTCCATCTACAAGTTTGTGAGTAAGTGAAAATTCAAGATGCTTAATTGATTCAATAATTAAATAATTTTCTTTTGATAATGGTAAATTGTATAACGCAAGTAACTCTTTAATATGGGATACCGCATCACCTTTCATTAAAGCTAAACTATTTAATGAAAGATGCGAAATAACACGCCACTGCTCACTCTGGCTTTGACCAAATTGATAAGGTTTTGTAGGTCTTTTTAAAACAATGGCACGGCGAGCCAAACTACTATCATTTAGATTTAATATATTATTGGACTGTCCTAATGCTTCATGTGGTAAGTCACGATTTGAGCATAATAGTTTAGTGCTAATAAAATCCGAACGTGTTGAAGAAGGATTTAAATTTTTAGAAATAATTGAATAACCCATTTCGACGAAATTGGGTTGTAGCTTTTGATAATTCACCGAATAGAAAAAACGTGCCGTGTCAGAATGATAGTGGCTCATCGCAAAAAAAGGCAGTACTGGAACATAGCTTTCTTCGTGACTAGTTTTTTCACGCACCATATTCATTTCAGTGATTGAATAGACTTGATAAAACTCAGGATGATGTGCGTCTGTAATCAGTGGGTATTCTAATTGCTTGTGTACAATTTTTTGAGGTTCAGCGTATTTTTCAAATAAATTAATGACGGGTGTAGTAAACAATTTAAAGTTAGCGACATTTAATTCAGAATAATTTCGGACTACAGCTTGATCATTTAAATTTAATTTAAAATGTATAAGTAGCTCAAAACTACTCTCTTCTAAAGATAGAAGCTTTAAAAAACTTAAATCGAGTTTTAGATAATTAAATTTTTCAGGAAAACAAAAATATTCCATCAGTAATCGATAGGCATGATGAGTATGCTGATCAAGAGGCAATAGACTTTCTTGCTCTGTAAAGCCAGTTAATTCAAATGGATTTTTATTCAGCTCAACAACTTTCTGCCCTATTTTAATAGCAAAAGTTGTCCCCTTCTTAAAAATGCTGTCTAGCACTTGAAGTGGAAAATTAGAAATCGCATCTAAATAAATAGGTAGTTTTTCATCTTTTAAACATAGATGAGCATTGTTAAAAATTTCGAATTTAAAATTTAAAGTCGCATTTTGACTTAAATGCATATGTGCACTAGGTGTGCTTTTAAACTCTAGCGCTTGCAAACTTATCGGGAGTAATTTAACTTCTTGTGTAGTGTTAAACTCACACTGAACCCCTTTGAAACTACGCGACTTTAAGACGGTGTGTGCAGGAACAATATGCGCTTCTGTGAGCTGCTTTATCTTATTTATATCTTCGAAACTTACCACCGAACAAGCAGGAAAGTGACGTAAGTATTGAGGGAACATCACCTCAAATAGAGAGCGCGTAAATACGTCATAACTATCAGCAAGCTTTTTATCAATGCGGGCAGCAATTAATGAAAACGCCTGTATAAGACGCTCAATATGCGGATCATCAATTTGCTCTTGATTTAAAGATAAACGCTGAGCAATTTTCGGATATTTTTGTGAAAATTCACGAGATTGCTGACCAAATTCTTGTAGTTGTTTTTCGTAAAACGGTAAAAGCTCTTCTATCACAACACACCCACTACGCTTAGGTTCTCGCTGAAATTACATATTGCTGCGTTGTCGGTTTTAGCAATGCATCAAAAACGACAGGTTCATACAGTGGATGAATATTTAGATAAGCCTGAATACTTAAACATAGTGCCCCCATATTATGTCCATCCAACAACATCTCTACCCGTATTTGTCTTAATCTAGGTTCATGAGCTGCTATTGATTGTTCAATGGATTGGCAAATCTTGTCTCGATCTAGCGGATTGGCTGTAGAAAGCCCCACAAAATCAATAATCCCGAACTGAAGTATAGATTTTTTAACTAGCGGATAATCATCGACCACATGATCCAATTTAGCGACTCGACTATTCAGCAAGTCTTCTAAATCTTTTGCTACCGATTCTCTTAACTGCTGAATAGAAAGACCCTTTGCATAATCTTCACTTTCAGGAATTAAGCGATCAAACAAAGTTGAACGAAATCCGTATGGATAAAGCCGATCTAAATTCATTCGAGTTCACAACAAGCATGCTTAAAGACAGCAGAGGCTAACTTTATGTCAGCCTCCACCAAATATTCACTTAGATAATTATGCTGCGTAAGAAGCAGTATTATTAGAAAGTGACCATTTCTTAGTAACAGCACCTTTAGCAGTACCGTTAATATCTTGTTGGTTATAAGTCCACTCAACAGCTGCGTATTTCAAACCAAACGCTTCAGTTGGAACACCTTCTTCGTTAACAGTTGGAGTTACACTAGAAACTAGAACATGCTTCAATTTAATTTGTAAGTACTTGATACGTTTATCGCCATTTGCACGATAAAAATCAATTTGTACTTCATCAAATGTATAACCAGCTGAACATGCTTCCCATAATTTCGGGCTAGTTGCATCTAAGTCTTTAATAAAAAGCATATCTGAATGTTCAACACGTTCAGCAGTATGGCCACCAACACTACTTGAAGTAGCAGATTTAGGTTGACGAATGTTGTGAGACCAAGAGTTAACTTCTAACCAGCCTTTGTGCTCAGAGTCACGAGACTCGCCATCAACTTTATATTTACCGCGAAACTCAACGTATATATCTTTCATTTAGAACTTTCCTATTTGTAATTTAAAGTTATTCTTTCGCTGACCTTTATTAATTTGAGGACTGAGGTAACTCAGTAACAAGTCGCAAAGAAACTGACAACTCATCCAGCTGGAAGTGTGGTCGCAAGAAAACCACAGATTTGTAGTGACCTGGTTGAGCAGGATCTTCTACAACTTTTACAGACGCTTCGCGCAGAGGGTATTGAGCTTTCGCTTCTTGAGAAGCGCCATCATCAAGTAATACATACTGTGACAACCACTCATTTAAGAATGCTTCAACATTTCCAGCAGAAGCAAAGCTACCCACTTTGTCTCTCATCATTGCTTTTAAATAATGAGCAATACGTGAAACGGCCATGATGTACTGAATTTGACTTGATAAAGCAGAGTTAGCATTTGCTGTATCATTGTCATATTTTTTAGGTTTTTGAGTTGATTGCGCGCCAAAGAAAGCAGCGTAATCGGTATTCTTACAATGCACTAAAGGAATAAAGCCCAAATCGCTTAATTCTTTTTCACGGCGATCAGTAATCGCAATTTCTGTTGGGCACTTGAATACCACTTCGCCATCTTGTGTTTTAAACGTATGAACAGGTAAGCCTTCTACTAAACCACCGCCTTCAACACCACGAATTGCAGCACACCAACCATGCATATCAAATGCATTTGTTAAACGAGTACCGAAAGCATAAGCAGCATTCATCCACAAATATTCGTTATGGTTTGCACCCGAAACATCTTCAGCAAAATTAAACCCTTCTGTAGCAGTTCCTTCCTTTGGATGATAAGGAAGACGACCAAGCACATGCGGCAAGGTTAAAGCGACATAACGAGCATCTTCACTGTCACGGAATGAACGCCATTGAACATATTCAGCTGTTTCAAAGATTTTCGACACATCTCTAGGGCGGTCAATATCTGTAAATGATTCAAGACCAAGAATGCTTGGACTAGCCGCCGAAATAAACGGTGCATGTGCCGCTGCAGCAACATGAGAGATTTGCTCAAGCAAATACATATCAGAAGGTGTACGGTCAAATTCAAAATCACCAATCAGTGCTGAATATGGTGCACCACCAAAAGATCCATATTCTTCTTCATAGATTTTTTTGAACAAAGTACTTTGATCAAAGTCTGTAGCACCTTGAAAATCTTTAACCAGCTCTTTTTTAGTCGTATTCAACATACGAATTTTAATGAGGGGATTAGAAGGTGTTTCTTGACAGAAGTAGTAAAGACCACGCCAAGTTGACTCAATCTTTTGGAATTGCTCATTGTGCATGATCTGACTTAATTGATTTGAAATCAGTGCATCAATTTCCGCAATACGCTTATCGATTGATAAAGTCATATTTTCAGAAACTGTAATTGTGCCTGCCATTACTTCTTTGGCAAGTTCACCTATTAAGCTTTTTGCACGCGAATGTTCTTCTTCATTTCGAGCAATACGACTCTCTTCAACAATCGAGTCTAGAAGATTAACTTGTTCATTTTCAGCAAGAGGCATTGCTGCCGATTGAGCATTATTCATGATCAGCCTCCGCACTTAATTTACGGATTTGATCAGTACTCTTAAGCACTTCATCAAGTAAGTCTTCTAAACGCTCACTGTTAGAAATCTTATTTCTTAAATCTGTTAAACGCTCACGTGCTTCAACAAGTTTCTTTAATGGGTCAACCTGTTGAACAACATTTTCTGGGCGAAAATCTTCCATTGACTTAAATGTTAAATCAACTGCAATTCTTCCACCCTCTTCAGTCAGCGTATTATCTACTTGAAAAGCAGCTCTTGGAGACAATGACTCCATAACTTCATCAATATTATCTAAATCGACATTAATGAATTTTTTATCTTTTAATTTTGTACGTTCAAGCTCAGAAGCTGCCGAAAAATCACCCATCACACCAACAACAAATGGTAGTTCCTTCGCTTCTTTTGCATCACCAATTTCGACATCATATGTAAGCTGAACACGTGGAGGTCGAATTCGCTGAAGCTTCTTTTGTACGCTTTCTCTCTTAGCCATAAGATTCTATTCCTGATTATTTAATTAAAGGGTCAAAAGGCGAACTTTTTGATTTATTAACATTGGCTACAGGGGCAGTTTTTGGTTTAACCGCAGTTGCTTTTGCTGGAGTTGCTACTCGTTTTGTTGCTGCTCTGGAAGCTGTAACTCTGTTGCGGGTTACAGTTTGTTTTCTATAACTTCTTCTTTCATTATCAACTGAGCCACCTTCTGTAGCCGCCTTAACATTTGAAGTATCTGGCGCAGGCATTGAAGTATGGATATTTTCAATTAATTGTTTAGCGGGTGGATAAGTTACATCATTGCTTAAATAACGCATTTCCTGACTTCGCATTTGCTGCAAAGAGTTATTTGCAATGCTTACACCAGATAAAAATAAAACATCTGTTATTAATGAACCGCGTATATTTTGACTTTGCAATTGACTTGCCAAATTTAATGCTTTAACTGGTTGATTGGTTTGATAAAAGCGCATAGCTGCTTTAGCTAATAAATCATTTTTTTGAGTCGTATTATCACTATCACAAACTTGTTTAAAAATATTCAATAGCTCAGGGTCATTCTGACCTTCTGCTAAAGGATTTTTTTTAATACAACTTTTTTTAAGTTTTACAGGCTCAGGTTCTGCTGCATGAGCACCTGATAGACCGATAATGTTTCCAGTCAGAGAAAGTATCAAAATACTTCGTTTCAACACAACTTTCATTCCTCTGTTTTCTTATTTATTCAAGGCTTTACTGAAAAGTTAATATTGATAAAACATTAAAAAATCAGTCTAAAAACCTTATATTCAAAAAATTTACGCGCAGTTTATCATATAAACAAACATATTTTATATAAAAATCATATCAACTTAAACTAAAAGTAAATAGTTAAGATGGTTATAAAATATAGCTTAATAAAGTTATTCTTATAAAAATATAATATTGTTATTTTTTGTAATTAAAAATAAGTTGTTGATTTTTATATATTAAATAAAAATTAAAACTAATTAATAAATTATCATAAATATCATTCATTTAGTTTTTATGAAACATTTGCTTAACAATATTTAAGTTTATATTAACCAGAAGATATTTCTATTTGGTTATGAACACATCATCAAAACGTAAAGCAAAAATTAAAGTGCAAAAAACATAAAACTTGTCAAGACTAATCTGTCTATCTATTATGCTTATTTATATAAATTCAATTTTCTGGTTAAAGGTTAAAAAGTGCCACACCCTGCCCTAAGCATGCTTTTAGACAAATTATCAAAAAAATAGAATAAAAAATTTAAGTTTGTTTTTTGTAAATATATCATTAGGAATTATAAATCTCTCTTTTAACTACCCAATTGGTTCATACCTGATTTCTCTCCCCAAAGAGCATCTAATCTATTTTCACTTATAAAGTATCTGAGTTCATTTTGATTCTTCATAAACTATAATGATTATTCGCTAAGTTGAATAACAAAACCGCTCTTTATATCTTTCAAGTCTCTCACTAAAATAGTTTCATCAATATTCAACCTAATGATTTCCTAAAAAATGATGAAACGGAATATAGCTGTTGTTTTATTTTCAAGTTTTGCTTTAAGCGCTTGTGCTAAATCTACTGAAACAAATCATAAGTCATCAAAGCCCTCACCAGAACTTCAACAAAAAATTCAGAAATTGGTTGAGAAAACCAAAAAGAATATGATCTTTGTTGAAGGTGGTAGCTACCTAATGGGTGACTTTGGACTAGTAACTCCAGAATTAGAAAAAATGGTTCCAAACAGTATGGCAGTGAAGAACCCGAAGGGTAATACTGAAAAACCTAGTAACCAACCATTCTCTCCAGGGGCCGATAATAAAACACTTCATAAAGTTACACTGAGTAGTTTTAATATGAATGCTTATAAGACCACCTTAGAGGACTTTAATACTTTTACTGAAGCTACTGGACAACCTGCGAGTACGGATAATAAACGTTATGGTTCAAATATTGCTCACGAAGTAGCAACTGGTATGGCTTGGCAACAAGCCAAAGAATACTGTCAGTGGCTTGGGCAACAAGTAGGTACACCGATGGACTTACCTACTGAAGCGCAATGGGAATATGTAGCCCGAAATAAAGGACAATATACTTTATTTGCAACAAATACAGGTAAAGTAGAACCAAAGAAAAACCTATGGGGATTAGATCAATATGATAACTACAGACATTTACATGACTTACAAACTGTCGCGAATATTCCGGTTATAGGTCAAACACCACCAAACCCTTTAGGTTTTTATGATCTTGTTACTAATAATTATGAATGGATGAATGATTGGTACGATAAAGATTATTACAAACACTCACCTAGCAATAACCCAACAGGACCAAAAACAGGTACTGAAAAGGTTTTACGAGGTACTCTAGCAATGGGAGCTGATAACTTAATGATGGCTGATGGTTTTAATATAGCTAGAAGTAAAGCCTTACCTATTCCAAATGATGAAAGTAAGTCAAAATATCGCTTATATTCTGTTCGCTGTGTTGCCAATATCCAGCAGCCGATTAAATAACTTTAAGCCATATATGAACCATCAGAGTTTTGTTGATAATTTGCTGCAATAAACAATTCTGCATCAGTACCATCGACTTCAAGCGATGGTACTGCTTCCGTATTTAAAGCAATTAAAGCATCCGCATTAACAATACTTGGTTCACTCGCCATCTTTTCTCGTAATTTTTTTAATTCTCTTGGATTATTCATTGGTGCTTTTTCATGTAAAGGAATTGTTTTTACAACTTTTGAGCGTAATTTTTCATATTGATCAACATATTCACTTCCACGTCCAACTGTATCTGAATTAAAAGCATATTCTTTTACAATATCTGAGACCTGAGACCAAACACCATCATGTAAAAAAACCAAAAGTTGTTTTTCTAATTTTTTAATACTATTAGTTGATTTTGAGCCATCAAAAGACATTCTTTGGAGAACATTTAACCATTCATTTTCTGTTGTAATAGTTTCAAAAATTGCAATAACAGCTTGCTTATGGCTAGGTAAATATGGAGACGTTAAAGATGACGGGTAGTCGGCTAAATGAGTAACTTTATTGTGTCTAGTCATTTGGTAGATTAGCATTCCCTTGGCTTCAGGGGTTGCTTGTTTTAGCCACTCAGGTTGTCTTTTAATTTTATTGGCTAAATCAACTGAATTTTTCGCATCGGAATACTTACCATTAAAATTATCAAACTCCTCAGCAATGTCATTGAGAGTTTTAGCAGTTATAGAGTCATTACCCAGAGCAATTACAGCCAATTGACTTAAATTTCTAAAAGCATCTTCCGCAATAAAACCCAATATTGTGAATTGAGCGCGTATAAGCTGGTAGTGCACCCATTTCAACACTTCAAGCATCTGACTAAAATCAATAACGAAATCTAATGCACCTTTTGCCCCTAAACCAACACATAAGGCTGCTTTGGCCCTAAAACGGAATTGATTTTCTTGTGCCCAATAAAATAGTTTAAAATTAACTCCCGCTCCCAATCCAGCACTAACAGCAAAATCCAATGCCAAACTCGCCAAAGCCTTGAAATCTTTAGCTTCCGGTGAAAGCCACTGAAATTCACCCGATGGTTTGATACCTGCCTCAGCCCCAGCAAATGCTTCAATTTGCCCCTCAGAACTTGCACCGCTACCAGGAATAATACTTTCATCACGATCCATTGGTACAAATCTTGGGCGGTTTTCCCCCATATTATTGGCAAGTGAGGGATTTCGGTTTCGCCTACCATTGGCAGCTAATTGTTGTTGACCATCTTTACTGTAGCTGATCTCTAAACCAATTCCTGCGGCCACTTTTGCACCAGCAAAACCATAGAGCTCCATGCCAACAATAAACCGGAATGCCCCTAAATCAATATCTTCAAAGTTCAGCATCCAACCTTTATCACATGGAATAACATAGGTAGTTTTTGCCTTCCCCTCAAACAAAACCAACTTACCTTGGGCATTCACATTTGCCTTAGCATTCACTTCTCCACTTTCAGGTTTCCAACTCGCACTTGATGAGAAACCAGCACCACCAACACATCTTAACCATTGAGATTGAATATCTACCGTTAAACTATCTGAAATTTTAATTTGTTCAACAAAACCTGCACTAAAAGCAGAGAAGTCCCAAACCTTTGTTCCAGTTTGCTTAGAATATTTAGCCAAATCCAGACTGACTTTTTTAAACTCATTGTGAATAGCCTGTTCATTAATTTTCTTAAAGTCTTGCTTTATATCTTTAAGCTTCTTTAATTCAGTTCCTAAGACTGTAACCTTAAAACTTTCTTTATTTTTTTTCTTTTGTTGTAATTGCATATATCTATCAGTACGCAAATATCGACGTCTGAAATCAAATTCTTGCGTGTTACCACTTGGATTTTTCTTTCGACGAGCCTCAAAAGTAATAACCTCTGTCAAGTCAGCTGCTTTTTTAAAGTTTTTATTTAGCTCCTCTTCAATTTTCTTCTCTGCTTCTTTTATTTCATCTTCTGCTTTTTTAACACTAGAAACGCTACCAGATTTTATTGCCTCTGCTAATTTATTTTTAGCATCAAAAGAATTACCAAATAATTTATCTAATTTCGAACTTTCTTTCTCAAACTCAGCATAGTCCTCTGCTGAAAGAACAATCATTTCCTCTCTATGCATATTTAAAATAACAGGGGGTTTTCCATTTCCCTGCAATGTTACTGTCGTATTCTCTTTTTGCTTAGTGGTTTTAGCAACCGACTTCAATTGCACAGTGACATAATTATTTTTACTAATTGTGGTGAAATGTTGTATATCTTTTTTGTCTGGTTGGATATCCATATTTATAAACTTAAATTTTACAAATATAATTTCACCTTTTGGCGAATACAGAGGTGGTGTAAAACCATTTTTATCTACGATTTTCACTTTGACATTCGTTAAACTAATTTTCTTTTCTTTACCCTCTTTGTCAAAAGTGAAAGTTTCAAATGAAATATTATCAGATAATTTAGAGCCTCTAAAACCCTCTATTTTATAGCGGTAATATTGCTTAATCTGGTACTCTATCGTGGTTATTCCTTGCTTTTCTTGTTTTATCTGAATGCCTGACGTACCATTTATATTGATGGCCTTTTCCCATTCAGAATCATTACGCTTAATCCAAAGATCATATTCTCCAACTGGCAAATACATTTCTTTGGTAAAACCCTTCAAATCAGTTCTGTCTTCTCTGTTATGAACAAGGGTTATACTTTCTTGTGCATCTTTATACTTTGCCATATTTTGCGCTATTGCTTGGCCAGTAATCGGTTTGTTCTTATATATGGATTTCATATCCAATGGCTGCATAAGAGGCTTAGGAGTTTTTGTACTCGCTATTGCTATAGCAAGTTTATTTGCCTCGCCAGGTCTTCTACCCTTTTCTGTTACAGAATAAAGCATGTCATGACAAGGAATCGCGTCATTATCAGGCAACACGTTAATAAATAGTTTTAATTTAATTTTATTCATCACTTATTCTTCTTCAAAAGTTACAAAACCATCGTGAACATGATCTTCTAAGCTAATCTGGATTTTCTGAGGACCTTTGGTTGTGATTTTCCGAGTTTTACCCTGACCATCCGTTACACCACTAACCATTTCTCCATTTTGTAAAATCATCAAATACTTCTTATTTTTCAAGGGATTTCCATCTAAATCTTTTGCTATATAAGTTAAATGGTAGTCAGGTAACATCACCAATTCAGGACTTAGCGTTGCCACCTTAGCTCCTCCCACAAACAAATGTTGCCCTGCTTTCACCTCAAGCTTACCGCCGGTGACAGGGAAAATACCCGAACCATTCAACTTAACTTGAGATCCACTTGCAGTCAGATTAATTTCAGTTGGACTGGTAATAAAAACCGTGTCTTCGGTTGAAGTAATCTGTATACCCTTTCGACCAATCACATCTAAGCCATCAGCTTGTGCCTGAATTTCAACTTTACCTTGACCTGCAAAAAGTCGAGCACCTTCTTGGGCGGCAAATAGACTTATTTTTTGACTCGCATGACTTACTATATTCTTTTGCGTACTTATATTAATGCTATCTCCAGCACTTTGAGTGAGCTGACCATTTGCACTGAGGTGTATATCCTCATTACTACTTACAGCAATACTTTTTGAAGATGCCAATAGCATCACTGCTGATTGAAACTCAGCAGCCTTTTTAGGATCTTCTTGTTTGAGAACTTCTAAGAAAGTTTGAATATTCTCAAGCATATCTAACGGGTCAGTTTGCTGATTTTTGGCAACTTCACTAAGTGCCTTGGCATTGCTAAGTCCGCCTTCGATTTGTTGCTTGGCCTCATTTGCATCAAGGTGTACACCTTGAGCTTGATCCTGCTTGTGGGTACTAAGGAGTAAACCACTGCCTGCTCTTACTGCACCCCACTGGTCTGTTCTGAGTTCAAAACCCTCACCTCGGCCTTCACTTTCCGCTTTGTCTTTTGGATGGCTTAAGTTACCCAAGTTTAGCTGGCTTGCTGCATGGCTGCTTTGGAGCTGGGCACTGATCTGGCCTGTAGTGTCATCAAAACGTAGCTGGTTAAAGCCTTTACCGTCGACTTCTTCTGAGCGGATACCACTGAGTTTTTTGGTCTCCGGCAATTGGCCTTTTTGATCAAACTGCGTTGGGTGACGTTCGGCTTCATGAATACGCCCCACCACAAATGGACGGTCAATGTTGCCGTCAAAGAAGTCGATCACTACAATCTCACCGACACGTGGCAAGAAACGTGCCCCATAACCCTCACCAGCCCATGGGGTGAGTACATCTACCCAAGCTGAGTCGGTATCATTGTCGTTACTTCCTGCTCCACCGTCGTGACTATGGTCGTCAGTTCGGGTAAATAGGAAGCGGACTTTAATACGACCCCACTGGTCGACATGAATACTTTCACCCTCTAGTCCCACCACTCTAGCGCGCTGTGGGTAAGCTGCTGGTCGGTGCCCTAATGGATCATACTCAGGAACAGTTTTAATATTTCTGCGTGACAAGATGAGCTCATTACCCTGACGCTCAGTCTGGTCATTTGGTCCTGATTGATTGTTTTGCCATTGGCTTTGACTAACAAGTTGATTGATTTGTTTTTGCAAATCTTTAGGCAAATTGTTTTGCAGATAGAAGCTTTTGCCAATAATCAGAAACTCTTTGTCTGTCCCACTATGCGTATCTATTTCAGGATGTTCATTCAGTTCAAACCAATAACCGACTTGCGCGTCACGTACTGTAGTTTGCGCACGAAAATATTTTGATTGAGACGCATAATAATCAGATAAATTTTGATTGAGTTTTTCTAACTGCTGATGACCCGATGCAGTAGCTTGATCTTCACCTTTTAAATCTTGTATCCAAGCAGGACTGACATACCATGCATGTTCTAGACTTAAACTCGCGTTATCCTGATTAGCACTATGACTATGCTTTGACTGAACACTGCCCATGCCTTCTTCTTGACTTAAAGCATCCGCCTGCCAGCGTTGCACATGCACGGCTGTAGATTGTAAGCTTCGAGTTGGCACAAGGCTCGTCATACTGTCTTGTTGTTCAACAGCACTACTGCGGTGATAACGGATATTTCTTCGGTCTAATGCTAAATATGATTCATTATTATCAATTAAACGTAACTTTTGTGATTGAATTTCATCCGAGCTATTAGTGACAAACAACTGAGCTTCATCAATTAACCAGTTAATGCCTTCACTACGCCAAAGTCGGGTTAAAAACTCATAATCCGTTTCGTTACTTTGCATAACAAAAGGTCGAACATCGTAATCTTCGGTTAGACCTTTTAAATCCAAAGTTAAGGCAGAAGCAAACAACGGGCTTTTATTCTGCCACTCAGTAAATAGAATTTCAGTAATGTCCCGTACACTCTTATTCATAAACACACGGCTATTGCGGCGTTTATGCCATAGCGCGGTCGGGTCTTGTAATCTCAATTTATACAATGTTAATGAACCATCACTCTGCCCCTGACTGGCTTCTGTAATAATTCCTGTAGTTCTAAATAGCTGCCCCTGATCAGTTACTTGATCGACTGCAACCTGACAACCAATAAATTGTTTTAATGAAATATGGGCATTAGTAGAAAGACAAAATAACTCAGCAGTCAGTCCTTTATTTAGCTGATGCTGCCCTTCAATGCTTTGTAAAAAGACTTGAGTATTCAACGATGGATTAGAAAACTGAACATGAAGCACGCGTTTTTGCGAGCTGATACCCAAATCTTCTAGAATTCTATGTATATGAGATAACATCTTTTTTATGAAAACTTTGTCAGGATTGGCATTATTTTATAAAATACAGAAACATCTGTCTATTTTGTAAAGAGAAACTTAACCATATGAATACAAGAGTGGATGAAGATGACGAACGTAATAAAGATATAAAGTGAATTAAAAACTTACGTTATTAATTCACTTTTAAAAGTTGTTAATCTTTTAGTATTCTAAGAATTTCATTTTGAATTCAAATTTATTAATAATATCCACAAATTTTTGACTTACTACATAGATATAAGGTTTATCCGTATCTCTAGCAATAAAAAAGTCATCTGTTACAAGATCTTTTTTTATGAAATCATCCTCATCTAATAAATTGTTTTTTCTCTTAATATACATAGCATAAATATCTGCCTCTATACATTGATTAACAGTCAAAACTTTTAGAGTATTTGACTGTTAACTTTTTAATTACTTACAATTGAATAAAGTTTTTTTCATAAAAAATATTATTAAAAAAGCTATTAACTGAATCCCCAATTTTGCAAAAATAGTCATCATAACCACCATAAAACTTAAATGATGGATCTATAAAATATGTTAAATGTTCACTATAGCCCAATCCAATTGGTAAAAGGTCACTTCCTGCCTTTAATGAATACTCCTCAAATATCCAGGCAGGATCTATACCTTCTGTTGCTTTAATAGAATTGAAATACGAAAAATCTTTTTCTTTTCCTCTATATGCCTCATGAGCTATATTTAATCCATTAAAACTTTGGACAAAAACTATAGCAGAATTAAAAATTTTATAATTATCTGCTTTCCATGTTTCTATGATGCGTTCAATATCTATTTTTCTTCCTGTATACCAACCGCAATTGATTAAATATTCTTCAATATTGGCATTTGAATCAAAATTGGATTCTTGCATTTACTTCTTTCCTGTTAATGCTTTGAATATGAAAGAGGGGTTCACAAACCCCAAATTAGTAACGTGTTCACCACCTAAATATTATTAGATATAATATTTGATATATTTTCCTTTAAACTTTTTATATCCCCACACTCTTTTTCAATTATAGGTGAGTCCCAATTCATATCTTTTATCAATACAATTTTAAAACAACCATCTACCTCTAGATCTGGATACCACCCGACATCCAATATTTTATTGTTATTAAAAGAAATTTGTAATAAATCTTCAGACAAGTCAAAAACTGTATCTTCATTTATTTCAAAATTATCATCAATCCAAGAAATGGAGTCATGACTAACAACTCCATCTTTAATATCAATATTCCACCAAATATTCATTATGACCTCTTTAGATATTTATTTTATCGATCTTTTGATATTGGATGACCATGTATTATATCTACTTAAGACAATTAAATATTATCAAACATTTTATCTAAAAATTATCTAACCTTATAAAATAAAAAACTTAAAAATATTTAAATGGACATCTTTCATATAAACCTTCATTAATAGAATTGACTAATTTCTTAAATTGATCTTGTTCAACTTCATTAAGCTCTTCGTGTATATCCAATTCTTCTTCAAGTTTCTGATAAATAAATGCTATTTTAAGAAACTTTTCAAAATTAATTTTCATATCTAAAAACCGATTAATATTAAAATACTCTCCTTGGTTATGATCATAAAATAAAATATTATTTTTTGACTTATGTAAAAACCACTCATCACCTTGACCTGTACGACCAATCACCCAAGCTTTCTCACTAATCTCAGAATAATTTTCATGAAGATGTTGATTTTCTTTTAATGCTGTCTCATATCCAAAAATTATAATATCGGGTGTAATCTCTATTTCTCTAAATTTACCTAAAAAAGACAAATAGTTATCATCAAGATACCACAAGCTTATAGATTTTTTAATTTCATTCATCTCAAATTTAATTAACACCTATGAAAAGTATAAGTATTATAAACCTTACACTTTTCATAAAACAAAAAATAAGTCATTTATTTGAGTAAACTACTAATTTACCATTAGGAAGATGCTCATCCCAACCACATGGAAACCCACCATTTAAATAGACTTCAAGAATTTTTTTCCAGATTTCTGGTAAACAATCATTCGCATAACACTGAAAAATAATCCCTATATCTCTATACATTAATTCAGTAAGTATACAAACTTCCCCATAAACCCATTTTTCTTTAGCACCATTAAATTCTTTTTGTTCAAAATCAAAATAATTATTCTGTTTTAACTTATATTTAATTTTATCATTCCATTCAAAATCATCTGGAAATACGTTGGGTGTATCCGTTACAGTTTCCCACTCATCAAAAGTATCAAAGTCATCATTCGTAGCATAATTAATACCAACCTTAGCATCAGTAATGATTTTATAATCTCCACTTATCAGAAATGGTTTATTAAAGAAATTTCCTTGTTCTAAGAATGAAATAAAATCACTAGCATCTTTAGTCACTTGATCCCAACTTTTCATTTATTTACTCATACTAACCTATATAAAACACCCTATTATTGAAAAATCATAATAAAACTATTTATTCAAAATTAAGGGTGTCTTTCAATATATTAAAATTATTTTTTTATTTCTAAAAAATCTTTTAGATTTTTGGTTAAAGTATTAATTTCTTTTGCAGTGGATACCTCTATATCAGGATTTCCTAAGATAGATACAAAGAAAACAATTTCTTCAATACTTTTACCCATTTTTTCTATTAATTTATTTTTTTCCTCTTTTAAAGCATATACATAGAGCTCTAAGTTTTCTTTAAATTCTACATCATAATCAAACCCTTTCTGAAACTTTGGAGCAATATCATTCTCATAATGTTCCATTATAATTGGAGTAAAAGCTCTAACTCCAAAAGTATCATCATCATCACTTAAGCCCTGCATCCATGAATGTGGTTCCCAGTCAACTCCTGCATGTACACTATTTCTAGTACGTTCTGTCGATATCATTATATAATTTGTCAAAGCATCATCGTCAGTAATTAATACTAAAGCATATATTTTATCTTCATCTTTACTATAATTTTCGTAAAGAACTAGAAACTCATCCACAATTAAATTTACTAACTTTTCTGAATATAACTTATGCCATGAATCCATTATCTATAACCTCCAAAAACTTTTTCCCGACAGTTTTTAATTCTACATGCATCAATACTTTTGACTTAGCCACTGTTTTTACCCACATTTTACAGCCGATTTAATTTCTCTATCAGCTTTAGTTAAATCAACAGATATTTTTACCTTCCTTTCAAATCACAAGAAAATCTTTAAGAGTATACTCAGAGGGTTAAATGATATAAAAAGTCACAAATTAACCTTTAAAATAACTAGTTTTTAAGTAGTGCTTCTAAGCAGTCACATTAAAAGCACTACTATTTAAATAATATTTTATAATTTATTAATAAAACTTTAAAATTACTCTACACTTAATATAATTTTCTTATCAGAATATATCAAATTAAAAATCAATCATGTAATTTATCTAAAAACTCATTGAATGAGTTAGATACTTTCTTCAACTCATCTTTTTCATGAAAGAATATAAAGATTGCACCATAATCACTATCATTAAGGATTAAATTTATTAAAATATAATCCCCATTCACTGTGTCACCTATTGAAAAATATCCCATAGGAAAGGAAATTAAAGAATTATTATTATTTTGTAGGGTGTACATTTCAACCTTAGAGTACAATGTAAAAAAATGTCCTATAACAATATCCTTTTTCTTTGTAAGATCAAAAATACTCTTTGAAGGTACCCCACCATTCGTTTCCAATAAAAAATTCTTATATTCTTCGGTAAGAACCAAATTATATTTATCCTCAAGATCTTTAAGCATATTAATATCAACAACAGAAGGATTTTTATATTCTTCTGTTAATGCTTTTTTTAATTTTTTATCATAATTAATACCAATAAATGAGAGCGACTGTAATTGCTGTTCGCTTTTAGCAATTTTATCAAATTCTATACTTCTATATTCCATACTTAAATTACTTAATTATTTACAGTTATATCCTATAGAGTTTTCATAAAAAACTAATAAATATCTTTATAAGTTAAAAAATATAAATTGAGTTTCTACTCTTCCTTCCATACATCTTCGTAACCCTGTTTATCTATTACAAATCTAAACCCTTCTTCCAACGCCAAATAAGGAATAACTTCGGGAAGATAGTTTTCTAAATGACATATATGTATTGGTTTAAAGAAATCATCATCTTCAGAAAATTCTCCACAATAAAAAAACCATGAAATATTTCCCCCTTCCTCTAGTACATTACGTATGCCTGTAATTGGTATTTTTCCTAATGAATCCAAAGCTACAGCAACCATTTCATTCTCCAAAGGTTGAACAAACTTAGAATTAAATTTCATACAATTACACTTTTGTACATCTATTACTGAGTCCAAAAAATTCTCTGCTTTTTTAAATTCATTTCACAAATCTACCCACCAATACAATATAAATCAAAAATAACAATCTAAAACACACCTTCCTTAATGTTTTTCATCGATTCAATATTGCCCCACTCATACTTAAACTCAATAAGCCCATCTAATTTTGTTTTTATTGAAAATATATTTTTCTCTATAAAATAATTTTCAACAATATTTGAAAAGCTTATATTTTTAATTAACAACTCCTCCACTCCAATAAAACTAATATCCACATGTAATGAAAAATCATCCCTCTTAAATACAAATCTAATTTCAAGAGTTGGGTCATTATTAGAAATTACAACTCTAGTAATTTCTATATTTTGACTATCTAAATTATGACTCTTTAGAGCCATTGGATTTAACAAATTAATTTTTTCTATCATTTACTATTCCTGCAATCAAAATAAAAATGGTCATCCATTCCGTCAACTGCACCCGTACGTGTATTTTCAGCGGGTCTAACATTATGATGGGATGGTTGATTACCTTTTCCATCGGCTTCACCAAAATCATGTCCAGCTGAATGATCCTGAATTACAATTTCTTTTCCTTTAACATTATATGTTAACTCTCGAGTCATTATTGGCATATTATTCTGATTAAGAATTCTTTTACCATTTTTATCTGTTAAAGGAACCATTTTTTGCCTTATAGGTTGTTGGCTCATTGGGATACCCAATTTTTTCCTAATATCTCTTAAACTTGCTCTTCTATATTTACTACAAGTTAAACCTAACTGATCAACCCAGTTATTAGGATTCGGTGCATACGCATAAACATTTAATCCCCCCAACAATCCAATCGGGTCTTTACTGATAAACCGACCAACATACGGCGAATAATAACGATAACGGTTGTAATGAAGCCCTGTTTCGTCATCAAAGTACTGACCTTGGAAACGGATATTATTGCTAATAATTTCTGAATTTTCAAAGAAATCTGATTTAGCTTGTTCAACCTTACACTCCCCCCAAGCTTTATATTGAGCTTTCCAAACAATAGCACCTGTCTGATCACTCATTTCCTGTGGTGTGCCTAAATGGTCGCAGTGATAGAACCATACATCATCAAAGCCTTGACTTTGTTTTACTGTATTCCACAAAGGGTCTTTATAAATGCTATATGTTTTTTCTGTCCAGTCTTGGGTTTGATGTAGCTCAATTGAGTGACGATACGCTGCTTGCAACAAAGGTACGAAACTATCTTTTTCGTAGAAATAGTGTTTTGTTAAGTCATGACTAGATTCATAAGCTAAAGTATCACCATCCCAACCATAAATAATGTTCTGCTCTTGCCCAGTGTGGTGGTGTTTACTTCTTTTTTGAATACGTCGACCTAAAGCATCGTAACGATAATCCGCCGTATATTGATTGTTTCGGCTACGAACAAGACGTCCCAACACATCCCACTCAAGATTTAAATCACCTTGTGATGACTTTTGTCGAATCAATTGCCCAAAAGCATCATATTGATATTGTTGGTCAAGATATTCCTGCACGACGTTACTAACTAAGCGGTTATAACCAAGACCTTTTTCAGTGGCAGTGGGTTGTGAGGATTGCTCTTTGGTACTGTTATATCGATCTAGAATATTACTTGCCGGGTCAAAATTAAATGTCTCTTTTCCAAGCTTACTGGTTGCCTCTAATAAGCGCCCGACAGGATCATATTTATAGTGAATGGTTCCACGACGTGTATCTTTAATGAGCGTTAACTCACCTGTTTTATCGTAATGATATAAGCGTTCAATTAATTGGTTGGTATGCTGGATAGCATTATTTTTAGTTTGAGCCTGATAGCCTTTGTCATGCCCACTCAACATTAATTGCTGAGTTAAGCGCCCGACTTCATCATAACGTTGTTGTTGGCTAAGACCATTTGCATAGTGACGTAATGTCTCTCTATGTAAATCATCACGTTCAAAGCTAACAACATCTTCACCATTTAAAGCCACGCCATAGACATGCCCACTTCCATAAGTTAGCCAATCTATTTTCTGTCCATCTGGTCGAATGGTTGTAGTTCGATTATTTAATTCATCATAGACATGTTTCCACACAGCAGTTTTCTGAGTCACAACATCTTGATGATGTTCTTTAATTAAATTGCCTGCTGCATCATAAAACCATTGCAAGTTAGTTTCGGCATTTTTAGCCTGAACTAGATTACCTAAGCCATCATAAGAAAATTCTTCTGTTTGCTTTTCTTCAAGCTCTTGTCCTTGGTAGCCATATCCTGCTGTACGTTGTTCTAAACGTCCCATGCTGTCAAAAATAAATTGCTGAATACGGTCTTTAGGTGCGGCACGATCTTTGAAATCTTGACCATAGGCAGAAGCGACCTCAATACTACTAGTTAAACGACCATTATATTCATCGTACGTATAAGCAGTTTCTTTGCCATCGAAATCAATTTCTTTTACTAGCCTACCTGCCGCATCATAGACAAACTCGTAACTTGCGCCATTTTCATTAACTAAACGTTTTAAGCGACTTAAACGGTCCCATTGATATTTCAAGGTTTGATTTAATGGGTCAATACGCTTAGTAATTAAACCCGCTGCGTCATATTCATAACGTGTCTGCTGTCCTTTAGAGTCAACATGAACTAATACACGACCTTCTTCGTCATGAATAAAATGTTCTTCAGCACCATCAGCATGTTTAATTTTTTCGAGCTGTCCAAAAGCATTTAGCGATAAGCCTTTTTTTAGAGGCTGTCTTGGTTTAGTAGTTAATTCCGTATAGAAATATTCAACTTTTTGCTTTAAAGCATTTTCAATAAATTTGACGCGCCCACGATCATCATAGTGCCAGTGCGTTTCTTTACCAGAACAATCAGTATAAGTAACCAAGTTGCCTTGATCATCATATTTGAGTGTCTTCTTACCACCTTTAGCATCCTTAATGGAAGTTACCAATCCCATTGCATTATAGGCATAGGTTGTTTCATGCTTCAGCGGATCAATCTCTTTAATTATATTTCCTGAAGCATCGTATTCTTTAAACCAACGCCCCTGTTCAGCATCAACAAAACCTGTCAGATTATCTTTTTCGTCATATTCATAATAGAAGGTTGAACCATCGGCCTGAACCATACTTAAGACATTACCGCGTTCGTCATAGGTATATGATGTTTCTGTTCCATCTGTAGCAATATGTGATGTTATATTTTTTGCTTGGTCTCTAAAGAACCATTCTTGCAAATTGTCTGGATAAATAATTCGATAGGTATAACCCGTAATACCATAATAGTATTCAGTCACGTTACCATCGATATCCATGACTGAAGTTACGCGAATGTTTTCATCCCAGTCTAATTTAGTAGCAGAACTATAGTCATCGGCCCATTCTTCAATCGCTTTTGAGCTAGGTAAAATGCCATCCCATTTTAAGTTCATTCCTCTTTGAGTAAGATCTGTATAACGAGTCAATAAATGAGCTTGGTATTGATATTCATAAGAAGCAGCAAACTCATTAGTTGCCTTAATTAAATCGCCTTGCTCATTATATTGATATGCGGATAGTTGTCTAATGAGTTGACCATCTTCAACCAACCAAGCTGCAACAACTTTTTGCACATCATTAATTTGTAATGCTACATGCGCCAATGTTTGTTGTTGCTGTTTAAATAGAATATCGGATAAATAGCTATCACCATTTTCTAACTCATGGTCATAACGTAGTCCAACGCTAAATCCATTTTGACGTTCTATGGAGACTAGACGAAACTCATTTCTATATTTTTGATAGAAGCGAGTCTCTGAAACCCCATATGAAATAGCTCTAATTTCAGGTGAGACAACTGTATAAGTAAAAGTTTCTACTTCGTCATAATAACTCTGTCCAACTTTTAGCTCTGGTAAGCGAACTGGACGGCCATCACTGCCAATGTACTCCCATCCCTCTTGTTCAATCGGTTCTTTTGGATGATGTATGTTGTAAGTTGAACAACGAACAATTTTTGTTGTAAAAGGTGTAATCCACCGCGCACCAAAAATTGATTGGTCGTATTGATATAAGTTTGATACATACGTTCTCGAGAATTGCTCTATCAATAATGGATGAATTTGTGCATCTATATGATTTAAGAACTCTGTCCCCATGGCAAAGGTAATCGATCGTTTGGTCGCACCCCCTTTACAGTTTTTACATGCATTCGCATTATGAGTTGCTGCATGTTCAGTATTCGCCTTTTCTAATTTATTATTTTTCTTATCATGCTTAACTTGTGTAGTTTGAGTTGGCTTAACTTGAGCTGGTTTCTTTTTCCTAAATTTAGAAGCACTCATTCTCAATACATCAAATAGCCATCCAATTGTTTGCGGCTGCGCTGCATTTCCTAAGCCTTTAATTTTAGTATTGGCAGTAATACCAATTTTATTAATCGTTGCGCCTACATTTAATATCGGCTGCTTTAGATGTGCTGGAACTAAAGAAGTGACAACTTTAGCATTGGAGTTTGCTCCTGTTTTAATAAGAGCCTTCCCCCAGTTTTCGGTCATGTAAACTAAATTTTTTCCAGCTCGCGTTAAGTCACCACTTTTTATTCCTTTAATAACACCGGCAGCTTGCTGTTGAGCGCGGTTTGTATTTGACCCAGCATTGGTAAATACTTGACCTTTTGTTACAACTCGAACAATTCCGCCGTTAATTTGTGTTGTGGCATTTTGGACGGTTCCACCACAAGTGGCTAAAATTGAGTTTAGTTTGTTTAACCCGGTTTTGCAGAATTTTTCTATGTCCCCTGCAACCTGATCGTTTAAATGGTTAGAGATCACCACAATCACTGCTTCACCTAAAGCAGCTTTACCCACACGTTTAACTTCTTGACGGACTAGGAACAGGGCTGGGCGAGCAGAAGTACGTATTGCTGTTGTTCCCGGAATAGGCGCAACACCAATAAGGTCAATACCCATTGTGGTCCAATCCATAATATCGGCATTTTGAAAACCTTTATCGTAGATATAACAAATGTCGGAAACCACATCGATGGCAGCCATGACATTGCCAATAATTGGAATTGTTCCCATTACACTTGCAACCAAGTCTAACGTCACAATTTGATGCGTATGACTTTTTAACCAATCATCTATTTTTTGTTTTGAATGACTAACATCTTTAATAGCAAGTTCTGATAATGGTTTAACAACTTCTGTTTTTCCAGACATTTTATTTCTCTACGAATTCTTTTTAAAAGGGCTTTGCAAATATTGAGGAAGAGCATTAGTCATCAAGCTACTGCTATCAACAGAACTTAATTTGCTGAAGTCATTTATTTTTTGAATTGATGCAAGATCAATGTTATTCCCTATTTTTTGGCCTGCTTCTGAAATGGGTAAAAAGCTTTTCACTTGATCAGTCACTAATCCCTGCGCCTCTGTTTTTAACATTGGCATTAAAGCCTTTGCTCCTTCAGATTTTATGCTTTGTGCAGTTTGAATATTTTTCATAATATTCGCAGGGTTGGTTAATTGTTTAGATAATTCACCAAGTTTGGACTGGGCTGTCTTACTCATTTGTGCAATTAATGAATCTGATTGCTCAATATCTACATCATTCTTATTTGGCCATTCAACTGGACGTTTAAAGTCACTTGCTGCATCCCAAGGATCACGATTGTCTGACTCAAAAAAGACTTTCACGGCTCCTGTTGCTAAGCCAGAAACTCTTGCAAATCCCTTATCATCCAACTTGCCAGTGACTTCTTTTCCTAAGTTGTCAACAACCGTATAACTTCCACCTTTAACAAACTCACCATGCGCATAATCATGGATGATTTCTAAATTTCCTGGGCTACGCTTAGGTGGAGGCGGTAGTGAAGAGCTGAAGTTTGCACTTCCTCCCCCCATAAACAAATGCTGCCCAGCCTTCACCTCAAACTTACCACCAGTGACAGGAAAAATGCCCGAGCCATTAATCTTGATTTGAGACCCACCTGCCGTGATAACGATTTCTTTAGAAGCACTAATTTCAATTTTGTCTTCTGTTGAAATAATCTGAACAGCTTTACGGGCAATTAAATCTGCTCCATCACCTTGTGCTTGTATCTCGACTTTGCCTTTGCCTGCATAGAGTCTTGCCCCTTCTTGCGCTGCAAAAAGGCTGATTTTATTTTGGGCGTGTGCAATCAGGTTCTTTTGAGTGGTCAGGTTAATGCTATCGCCCGCAGTTTGACTTAACTGAGCATCTGCGCTGAGGTGAATGTCTTCATTACTGGCTAAAGCGATACTGTTAGGTGCAGTTAATATCATCAAAGCTTGCTTAAAAGCGGCAGCTTTGTCTTGATCTTTTTCTTCAATTTGTTCTATGAACGTTTTTAAGTTCTCAAGAACTTCCAATGGATCAGTTTGCTGATTTTTGGCTACTTCACTGAGTGCCTTGGCATTGTTAAGGCCACCTTCGATTTGCTGTTTGGCTTCGTTTGCATCAAGGTGCACGCCTTGAGCTTGGTCCTGTTTATGGGTACTCAAGAGTAAGCCACTGCCTGCTCGAACTGCGCCCCATTGGTCTGTTCGTAGCTCAAAACCTTCACCACGACCGTCACTTTCAGCTTTGTCTTTTGGATGGCTTAAGTTACCTAAGTTGAGCTGGCTTGCCGCATGGCTACTTTTTAGCTGGGCACTGATCTGGCCTGTGGTGTCATCAAAACGGAGTTGGTTAAAACCTTTGCCATCGACTTCTTCTGAACGAATACCACTGAGTTTTTTAGTGTCAGGTAGTTGGCCCTTCTGGTCGAACTGCGTTGGGTAGCGTTCAGCTTCATGAATACGGCCCACCACAAATGGACGGTCAATGTTGCCGTCAAAAAAGTCGATGGCAACAATCTCACCGACACGTGGCAAGAAGCGTGCACCATAACCCGCGCCTGCCCAAGGGGTGAGTACATCGACCCAAGCCGAGTCGGTGTCATTGTCGTTACTTCCCGCTCCACCGTCATGGCTATGGTCGTCAGTTCGGGTAAACAGGAAGCGGACTTTAATGCGTCCCCACTGGTCGACATGAATACTTCCACCCTCTAATCCCACCACTCTAGCGCGCTGTGGGTAAGCAGCTGGTCGGTGTTCTAGCGGGTGATATTCAGGCACAGCTTTAATGTTACGTCGAACAACATTCAGCTCAGCAAAGTGGCGCTGCTCAGGGTTTTGGCTATCGAGTTGAGCTGCCTTGAGTTTGTCTTTTGGTAACAGGCGCTCAAGTTGCTGTTGTAATTCTTTTGGTAAATTATTTTGGTTATAGTAGTGCTTGCTTAAGATTAAGAACTCTTTATCAGCGCTGTCATGTTGGTCGAGTTCTGGGTGGTCATTCAGTTCAAACCAGTAACCCACCTGTGCATCACGGACGTTACCTGAAACGGTAAATTGTTTAGAACTCAGGTGATGGTAAGCATTAATGTGCTGGTTAAGCTGTTCAATCTGGCTATTGCCTGAAGCTGTAGCTTGATCTTCACCGTTTAAGTCTTGCATCCACGCGGGACTAACATGCCATGCATCTTCAAGGTTTAGGCTGGCATTGTCATAGTGTTCGCTGTGCTTTTGTGTGCCTTGTACGCTACCACTACCCTCTTCTTGTTGCAGGGCATCGGCTTGCCAACGTTGCACATGTACAGATGTCGGCTGTAAGCGGCGCTCAGCTTTAACTTGGGTAATGGTATCGAACTGTTCTGTCGCACTGCTACGTTGGTAACGTAGGTTACGACGTTCAAGCGCTTGATAGTTTTGGTTATCGTCAATTAAACGTAACACTTGTGGCTGAATAGAAGCATTCGGGTCGGCGACCAAAAGCTGTGATTCATCCACTAACCAATTAATGCCTTCACTGCGCCACAGACGAGTTAAAAAGTCATAGTCACTTTCATTTGACTGCATCACAAATGGACGCACATCGTAGTCTTTAGTTAAACCGGTTGTGTCGAGCGTTAAGCTTGAAGCAAACAGCGGACTTTTGCCTTGCCATTCTTTAAACAGAATTTCGCTAATATCGCGCACGCTTTTATTCATAAACACGCGGCTATTACGGCGTTTATGCCAAAGTGCAGTTGGGTCTTTTAAGGTTAAGTTATAAATGGTGAGTGAGCCGTCACTTTGGCCTTGGCTCGCTTCGGTAATAATGCCTGTCGTTCTAAAGAGCTGGCCCATGTCCGTCACCTGATCGACGGCAATCTGACAGCCAATAAATTGTTTTAATGCAATATGTGCGTTTGTCGAGAGACACAGTAACTCAGCAACGCTACCTTGATTAAGCGTATGTTCGCCTTCAATGCGTTGTAAGAAGACTTGATTGTTTAATGATGGGTTTGAAAATTGCACATGAAGTACACGATTTTGTGCAACCAAACCTAAACTATCTAAAATTTGAAATATTTTATGGGACATCATTATTATAAAACTGAGTCGTAATCATCGGTATTTTATAAAAAACAGACAGAATTGTCTATTTATATAAAATAGTTTAGCTTCCATAACTTACATACTTTTTAGTTTATCTAAAAGAAAGATGGGTTACTAAATAATCTATAAAGGCACGAGTTTTAGCCGATAAATTAGAAGTATTCGGGTACAGCAACTGAATATTTTGTAAAGGTAAAGAAAGATCCGGTAATAATCGAACAAGTCGTTTTTTTTGAATGTCCTCATCAACCAACCATGCTGGACAAATTGCAATACCTAAAGATGAAAGAGCCATTTGATGAATTGCAGTGACCGAATTAGATTCATACTGACTTCGAATAAAAGGTAAGGGATATTTTTCCCCTAAACTATTTTGCAAAATATATTGTGAATCTTGCCAATTTAATAAGGTATGACCTATCCAAGGTACATCCGCTAAATCAGATATATTTTCTATAGGATGGTCTTTTATAAACTGCGGAGTAGCCACAAGATAAATTGGATATTCTCCGATTTTTCGAGTTTTTAGAGATGAGTTTTTTAAATTCCCTAATCGAATAACCAGATCTAATTTTTCAGTCACTAAATCATCGAGAGATGAGTTAAACGAATACTGTAAACGTAAATGTGGGTAAAGCCGACAAAACTCAGGCAGTAAAGGCAGAATGAAACGTTGGCCAAATTCATTCGTAGACGAAAATCGTAAAGTGCCTGTAATGCTTGTACCTAAGTGTTGGCTTCGTTCAAATGCCTCATCAATCTGAAGTTGGATTTGTTTAAAATCGTCATAAAAATGCTGACCGATTTCAGTTAATGCAATATTACGGGTGTTGCGAATTAATAGGCTTGTATTTAGCTGCTTTTCTAATTGTTTTATATCAATACTCACCATTGATCGGCTTAAGCCTAAAATTTCAGCAGCCTTGGTAAAAGAGCCGGAATCAACGACTTGTAAAAAACTGGTAATTTGCTTGAGGTTTTTTTGCACAATTAAGCCAATTGTTTAAAATTATCAAACAATGATTTTACTTCGCTTGCATCGACAATAAAAGAGCTGGATCTTACCCTGCCTGCACGGAGGTAGGTATGTCTTATCGATATAAAATAGCGACAGTGTTTTTACTTGGTTTCTTTATTGATTGCATCAACATTTTTATGTCTGCAATTGCATTGCCTAATATTGCATCGTCATTTTCAGTTAGCCAATCCATGGTCGCTTGGGTAACAAATGCGTATATTCTCGGCCTCATTTTAATTATGCCCATGAGTTTATGGTTAGCCAGCAAACTTGGGAACCAAAAATTATTGTGTTATTCAATGCTGTTATTCTCGATAAGCATCTGCTTTATTGGCTTTAGTGAATCGATTTATAGCTTAATTTTTTGGCGATTTATTCAAGGCGTAGCTGGAGGTTTATTAATTCCAGTCGGGCAAGCACTCGTATATGCATTATTCCCCAATCAAGAACGCCAACGCATTTCTACATTAATTATGGCAATTGCATTGATTGCGCCAGCTTTTTCACCTGCCATTGGCGGTGTGATTATTGATTCATTGAATTGGCGATGGGTATTCTTATCTAACCTTCCTTTTTCTTTACTGGCAGCAGCTCTGGCGTGGTTATGGGTTAAAAAAACAAAGAATGTATCGAGTGAAAAACCAGACATAAAAGGCTTGGTTATTTTTAATATAAGCCTGTTATCTTTATTACTCTCCTTTTCATTCTATAGCGATTACCACAACGCCTCATTCGCTATAATGAGTTTTCTAACTTCGGTGGGAATGCTTATTTTTTACATTCGACATGCGAAAAAAATTTCCCATCCTGTTCTTAATCTTCAGTTATTAAAAAATAAAAATTTATGCAATGCATTTATTGTCTATTACGCCGTTCCGGGTATTTTTACAGGCGTTAATTTACTCAATATTTTTAATTTACAGCTTAACTTTGGCTTTAATGCAAAACAAACTGGTTTATTCATGTTGCTCTATGCAACTGGGGCACTCGCAGCCATGATTAGTGGCGGCCTGTTCTATCAACGGTTAGGAAAAAAGTATCTTCTTATTATTGGAATAACCCTACATAGCCTTGGCATATTTCTTTTGTTTTGTATTTCAAACACTAGCCCCATCAGCTTTTTAGTGATTGCTTATTTATTAATGGGTATGGGTGGCGGTCTAAGTGCCAATATTGCCCAAATTAGCTCACTGATTGATTTTTCAGGCCAAGATTTATTACAAGGGAGTGTGCTCTGGAATATTAATCGACAAGTTTCATTTAGTGTTGGTACTGTTGTTCTCATTTCGATATATAACTTGATGTCTGGCTCAAGCGACCTGCTTCGCTATCAACATACTTTTTTAATTGCAGCTTTGCTCTGCTTACTTTCACTCATTCCCGTTTTAAAGGAGAAAACCCATGTCTAAACAAATGGATCAAGCCATTCAAAGTGTTATTGACCTACATGTTTTAATAGAAAATGTATTTACAGGCAAAAATGCAGAGCAAAGTCTGAGCCCGCTTTTAGGTAGCTTTGATCAAAATTTTAAGATGGTAACGGTTCAAGGTCACAGCATTGGTTTCGCGGAAGTAAATAGTTTATTTAGCCAGAATATCGGGGAAAAACCTTCTTTAAAAATCGACATTCTTAAGAGTACCGCTTTATACGAATTTGAAAATTATTGTTGGGTGCAATATCAAGAACATCAGCAATCTGATGAAACCGAAACATTACGTACTTCAACGGCCTGCATTAAAGTAGAAAGTGAAAAATGTTATTGGGTTTACTTACATGAAACTTTAGTTCCCTCGTCTTCTTAACTCGTCGAGAGCATCATAAAGATGGCACCTATTTTGCTTAATAATATTACGTTTTATGAAAATCGTAATACTGATCAAAATGGGGAGCTCTCGATATGGGTTATGTTGCAAAGGAATTTACGCGAAAGAACAAGCTGATTCTCAGTATTTGTTCTTTCGTTATTCCAATATGTCTTTGGTGCGCAATCAGTTACTTACCTTTTGTTTGGCATCCTCAAGTACAAATCACGAGTTCGGGAAGTGTTTCTTACTTACAAGTAGGAAGTCGCATTGATAAAAATGTGTTCTATCTCGAAGCACAAAATGCAGTCAATCGAAATTCTGCACCACCACAAGGTATTTTAGTCAATCCGATTTATTTACCCGCTCCCCACGAAGTCGCTAAGGCTTTAGTCACCGCCTTTACCACACCACCAGAACAACCTGACTCACCGTGGTTTCATCAAAGTTTATGGCACAGTATCAAACTGGTTTTTTCAGCCTTTTTTATCTCTTCACTGATTGGGATTCCACTGGGTATTTTGTGTGGTTTTTCTAAGCGAATATCTCTGTTAACAGAACCGTTTGTTGAGTTTTTCCGCTATTTACCCGCACCGGCTTTTGGCGCACTTGCAGTGGCAATTTTAGGGATTAATGACGCGCCTAAAATTGCCATTATTGTGATTGGTACGCTATTTCAACAAATTCTGATTATTGCTAATACCACTCGAATGGTAGATCGAAACTTAATTGAAGCTGGCTATACGCTTGGCACCAATAAGCTCAAAAGTTTATTTCATGTGGTGATTCCTGCTGCCTTACCTGATATTTACCGTGACTTACGTGTGTTACTAGGCTGGGCTTGGACATACTTAATTGTTTCAGAGTTGATTGGTACGACTTCAGGTATTACGTGGTTTATTACCCAACAGGCACGCTATCAAAACTTTGACAATGTCTATGCGGCTATTTTGATTATTGGGGTAATTGGTCTGGTCTGTGATTGGGTATTAATGAAATTAGGTGAGCGGATGTTCACTTGGAAAGTAGGAGCAAAATAATGAACGATTCAACATTTAACGCGCATGAATACTTTCAAAAAATTTATGAACGTCCTGTTATTTTAGAAGCTAAACAACTGAGCCAAGTCTTTAAGCATGGTCAAACTGAACGTACTGTTTTAAATAAGCTCGATTTAAAAATTCACAAAAGAGAATTTATTTGTGTGATTGGTCCTTCTGGCTGCGGCAAATCGACACTAAGCCGTGTTATTGCAGGTTTAGACCCATACCATAGCGGAGAAGTTTTAGTAGACGGCGAATGCATTACGGGCCCATGTCCTGAACGCGGCATGGTGTTTCAGGGCTATACCCTTTTTCCGTGGAAAACTGTAAAAGAAAACGTGATGTTTGGTCCGCAAATGCGCGGCGCTAGTCAAATGACAGCCGAAGCTCAAGCACGCGAATGGATTAATATTATTGGTTTGGAAAAGTATGAAAATCAGTATCCACACCAACTTTCTGGTGGTATGAAACAGCGGGTTGCGATTGCTAGAGCTTTAGTTAATCAACCTAAAATTTTACTGATGGATGAACCTTTTGGTGCACTCGACCCACACACCCGTCAAAAAATGCAAAAGCATTTAATGGATTTATGGCAAAACATTGATATCACCATTATTTTTGTAACCCATGACATGGATGAAGCTATTTTACTGGCAGACCGGATTGTGGCACTCAAAGCCAACCCAGGTGAAATTAAGGAAATTATTGAAGTTAATTTGCCGCGTCCACGCTCACTCGACTTAATGAGCACACCTGAGTTTAAACAGCTCCGTTCACGGGTAGATTATTTAGTTCATGCTGAAGAAGATGAGCTTGACCCTGCTTTACAAGACTTACCAAAAATTCCACGTATGACTCAGGTCAGTACAGAAAAATAAGAAACACATAAAAAAGCCCAAGTTGAACTTGGGCTTTTTATTTATTTGGCTTATTTGAATTGTTCTATGAGTGTTGGATAAATTAGCCCATCTACATTTTGTTCGGTTTTATAAATCCCATTTTCGACGTTAAATTTATTGACGTGATAAGTAGAGCCATAAATCGAATCAAAGCCTTGAGATTTAGCAAATACTTTTTGATTGGCATTGATATCTAATAGATGTGTACCGCTAACCATCAACTCATATTGTTTTGGGTCGACCCCTGATCGGTTTGCCATGATTTTAACTGCATCGGCATGGGTTGCAGGGTCATTAATATATTTAACTGTTTTGTCCCACACCTGAATGACTTTTTTCCATTCATCTTGATGGGTAGTTAAATGACTCATGTTGACAGTCAGGGTGTCATAAATTAAACCCGGTTTGTCTTTAGAGCTATAGATGATTTTAGAACCCGCTACTGCTTTTAAGGCCTGACCCGCAACAGGTTGCCAAACGGCAATGGCAGAAATATCTGGGCTATTGAACACCTGAGGTAATTGATTCGTCGCTGAGTTTACCAGCTTCACCTCATCCGCTTTAATATTATGGTCAGTTAAAGCTGTTGCCAGTAAAAGATGGTCAACTAAGCCTTTTTCGACACCGATTGATTTTCCTTTTAGGTCTTGAATGTTATTAATACCCTCTTTTGCAATAATAACATCATTACCCGCAGAATAATCCGTTGCCATAATCATCATGCCTTGAGTACCACCCGATGCTGTTACCAAGTTATCGCCATTGGTGACTAACACAGCATCGAGCTGATTTGCCGAAAAGGCTGAAAGCGAAGCTGAGTAATCAAACCATTTAAACTCTACATTTAGACCTGCTTCTTTTAACCAGCCTTTTTCAATAGCCACTTGCCAAGCCACCCAACCCGGCCAATCACTATAGCCAATAGTAATTGGTTTTGTATTTGTAGCCGCCTGAGCGTCTTGTTTGGCCTCAGGCACTTTAGCTGTATTGTCACACCCACCCAATACAACTGCCGATAAAATAGATACGGATAAAAACGCTTTTTTAATCATATAGAAACTTCCCCAACATTTTTACTAACAACACTTTGAGCGGTTTGATTAAGTGACTGTATATAAGCTCGCCAGCCTCCAAAATGGCTAATATCGGTTGCATCATGAATGGCATAAGCTTCGCAAATAAAGCCTTTGACCCATGTACCATCTTTTAATTTCAGGTTCCCAATACCAAGTGGTGCAGGCACTTCAGCCACAATGGCTCCAAAATTTGCTAAGGGAACATCCCACACTTCGACTTCAATTGATGTCCCTGCTGTATCACATTGCAGCCCCGGCTTTGGTGGCGTGGTATTTTTTAAGGCAAAGAGTTTATAAGTCTCTGCGGTCTGGATTTTCTTAAGCAAAGTGGCATTGCGGCTAGTGAGCTGAAAATTAAGCGGCATGCCTGTTAAGTGCGCTCCCACCACAGCTAGCTGCACTGAATGATTCGAGTGGATCTTTATACTTTTTTGATAATGTTGAGTTGATTTACCCAGACTCAGCGATGTTTCGGTTTGCCAAAGCTGCGCAAAATTGGCGAGTGCCTGATCGTGCCAAGCAGGTGCAATAAAAGTTACCCCACTTGGTAGGCCGTCTTCACGGAGTACATTTGGTAAAGCTAAAGCCGAAAGATCGGCAAAATTGACAAAGTTGGTATAGGCTCCCATGTGCGCATTTTTAGTTAAAGGATCGGCTTCAACTTCTGCAATGGTGTAAATAGTTGGTGCTGTCGGAACCATCAAGGCATCAAAAGGCTGTAATGCCAAATTAATTTTTCGAGCTAATACGGCGCGGTTATATTCAGCTTGAAGTGCATCTGTTGCCTTGAATTTATCTGCCTGTGCAATAATTTGAGCAATAACTGGATGAGCCTTTTCACGTGTTGACATGCGTTCAACGGCGACTGTTCTTTCCGCTACCCAAGCATCGTTATATAGTGCAGCAGCAAGTTCATTAAATGCGCTGAAATCAATACTCTCAACTTCATAGCCAAGTTTTTTAATACACTCAATTGCCACTAAAAAGGCTTTTTCAGACTCAATATCTCCATAAAACTCAAGCTGAGCTGGAATAGCAATTTTTTGTTTAGAAAATTGAGTCGGTACATTGGCTGGATGTGCTCGTGAATATTCATCTGTTTCATCGTAGCCCTGCATTAAATTGGCAATGGTCCACGCATCATCAATATGCAGCGCAAAAATAGAAATGACATCAATGGTTCGACAGGCAGGAATTAAACCTGTGGTAGAAAACCAGCCTTTTGTCGGTTTAAGACCCACAATATTATTATGACCAGCAGGGACACGCCCTGACCCCGCCGTATCAGTACCCAAACTAAAAGGCACAATGCCGTTGGCAACCGCTACCGAAGACCCTGAACTTGACCCCCCGCTGATATATTCGGGGTTAAAACTATTTTTTACTGCGCCATATGGGGAGCGAACGCCAACCAGTCCTGTTGCAAACTGATCGAGGTTGGTTTTACCGATCACAATCGCCCCTGCTTTTTTTAGCTTGGCTACTACGGCAGCATCTTGGGTCGCTAAATATTCAACTTCTTTACAGGCAGCAGTGGTGTGAAAGCCAGCAACATCAATATTGTCTTTGACCGCAAATGGCACGCCGTATAGTGGTAAGTCAGCAATATTCTGATCTTTTAAAACATCAATTTGTGCCTGAATCTGCTTGTTCGATGCAATTTCAATCCATGCATTGTCATCATTTTTAATTTCTGCAACATAGCCAATCAGATCTTTAAGATGGGTTTGCTCAATTTGATATGCCGTTTTCCAATCTTGGATGGTCCATAAATTTTTCAACACGCTACTCCTTATTTAGTCATTTTGCTGTATAGGGGGCATGACGGCATCCATCAGTTCTAAATGCCCTTTAATCACGCCTTTAAGCACAATAAATTGCTGGCTAATCTGCCTGAGTTCGGAACTCGCACCCTGCATTAACATGACTTGCAATATCTTTTGTTGGTCGAGCTGGATATGAAGCGAACTAATCACTTGAGCTAAAAACTGTTGTTGTAAATCAACCAACTGATTACGTAAGGTCATTTGATTCGCGTCATAAAGCAGAGTCAAAGTACCCACCATGACTTCATTGGCCTGTGCCTGCTCCGCAATCAGGTGTTTATTAATCATGTCGACAATGGCTTGCGAGCGACTTTCATAGCTCTGCTCAACAATTTTTTGGTCGAGCGCGTTGAGGGTCGCTTCAGGTACGGTAATACTGATTCGAGCCAACTTTTGTTTTGCCACAGTCTTATCCTTTTGTTTTAGGCGGCTGATTGTTTTGCTTGATATATACGCCTGCACGTACGCTGAGCAATTCGACTAAAAAGGCTTTTAAAGTTGGCTTTGGTTGAACCACAGGTTTTACATCGTTCATATCGCACCTCTAGTTTGGTATTACCAAATTCAGTTTTTGTATTACTGAGATGAGATGCAGAAAATGTGCCAGTTTTTAAGCATCGTTTTGATAGGCTTTATCGATATTTATGAGTGATTTTTGGGCAAAAAAAAGCCCCATGCACAGGGATGGGGCTAATACTTATATTTTTAAAAAGTTAATTTTTCATCTTATGGCTGATTAATCATCGTATGCGCCCATAACGATAAAGACTCTAAAACAGGCTTAAAAGACTGACCTAATTCGGTCATTTCATAAACCACTTTAATCGGTGCTTTTTCACCATAAACGGTTCGAGATATTAAGCCACTTTGCTCTAGCTGTTTAAGTTGGAGACTTAAGGTCATTTCTGTAATAGTTGGCATTAATTGATTGATTTCATTAAAACGTTTTGGCCCATCTTTTAAATAATACAAAATAACGCCTTTCCATTTTCCACCCACCAAATCCATAGCCATACTGATATGACATGGATAAGTTTTTCCATTCATGCTGATTTCACATTTATTTTCAGTATTTGCCATTTTTAACGCCACCTATCAACTTTGATAGTTATTGTACACCCATACTATAAAAATTATAGTGACTATGATTTTTATAGCTACAAGGCATTATTATGGCTTTACTTATTTTGGCCCATCCCTACTACGCTCAATCAATTGCAAATAAAACAATTGTGAATGAACTTATAAAAACCTATCCGGACCTTGAAGTGCGAGATATTTTCCAGCTTTATCCGGACTATAAAATTAACGTGATTGCTGAACAAGAAGCGTTACTACGCCACGACACTATCATTCTGCAATATCCAATGTTCTGGTTTAATATGCCGGCAATTTTGAAATTATGGTTTGATGAAGTTTTTACGTATCAGTTTGCTTATGGCTCTCAAGGCGACAAATTAAAAGATAAAAAAGTCATTATTAGCATGACGGTCGGCCAAACAGAAGCCAACATGGTGAACGACCAAGAAAACTTAATCGACAGCTTTTTAAAAGCAGTTCAACATTCAATTCAATATACGCAAATGCAGTTAAGCGGCACTTATTTGCTTTATGACGTATCCCCTTTATCAGGTAATCCAGAGTCTGCAATTAAGTTAAAAGCGGTTGAACATGGTCATAAAGTATTAAAGCATTTGACTGAAGCATAATAAAAAAGAGAGCATCAATATCGATGCTCTCTTTTGGTTTAAGCAACTGGTGCCAAAGTAAATAGCACTTGTCCTGTTTTTACGGTTTGCCCTTTTTCAATGGTAATGGTTTCTACTTTCATGCGTTCCGGCGCAATAATCGGAATTTCAATTTTCATTGCCTCAATTACCGCAAGGGTTGCACCTTCTTCAACAATATCTCCCGATGCACATTCGATTTTCCAGATTGACCCCGGCATGTGTGATTCGACTGCACAGCCTCCTTCAGGAATAACCACTGTTTCCCCTTCATCAACTGCATCTAGACTTTCAGAGATATATTCTTGCAAGCCTGCTTCATGCCAACGGCGGCGCTCAGCCTCGAAATTGGCTTGCTGAGTGTCTTTAAAGGCTTGAATGCTGTCTTGATGTGTTTTTAAAAACGCGTTGTATTCTTTTAAGTTGAGTACACCATCTTCAATGCGAAGTTGTAGACGACCCGCCTTAAAATCTTCACGCATTTGCAGAAGTTCAGCCTCAGACACTTCATAAAATTTCACTTGGTCAAAAAAGCGCAGTAGCCACGGTTTGCCATCTTCGAAGTCGGCATTTTTACGGTAACGACTCCACATTTGAGTGGTACGGCCAACAAACTGATAGCCACCTGGCCCTTCCATGCCGTACACACACATATAGGCACCGCCAATACCGACGGCATTTTCAGGTGTCCAAGTTCGTGCAGGATTATATTTTGTGGTCACTAAACGTTGGCGTGGGTCAAGTGGCGTTGCAACAGGTGCTCCTAAATACACATCGCCTAAACCCATCACCAAATAGTTCGCACTGTAGACCACATCTTTAACCGCTTGCTTGGAACCTAAGCCATTAATACGACGAATGAACTCGACGTTATCTGGGCACCACGGTGCATCTGGTCGAACAATTTGTGTATAGCGCTCGGTAGCAAGTTGAGTTTGTGAATCTTCCCACGCCAAAGGCAAATAGACAGTGCGTGAAGGCACCTGCATATTTTGAATATCGGGTAACTCGGCTTCTGCTTGTTGAAGTTTTTGTAAAAGCTCCAGTTGATCGAGCTGGATTGAATCAAAATGAATTTGTAATGAACGAATACCCGGTGTTAAGTCAATAATGCCCTGAATGTTTTGATCTTTGACCCATTGCATGAGTGCATGAATACGGAAACGTAAATTTAGATCGAGTACCAACTCGCCATATTCAACCAACAAATAGCTATTTCCTGCTGGTCGATAGGTCACGCTTGGTAAGTCCGCTTCACCTTCTAAAGTGGCTAAAACAGCATCTTTTAAAGTGTCGGGTTCTGCTTGAATGGCTGGGTTAAAATTGATCTGAGTTGTATCAGCCGCGGTTAAACTTTGATGATATTTTTGATCGAGTGTTTTTGCTTGCGTGTAACTGACTGGTACAAATTTGACTTTATCACCTGCTTTTAATTGCCCGATTTTCCAAAGCTCGGAATGAATGACCACCGCAGGACAAACAAAGCCACCTAAGCTCGGACCATCGGGACCAAGAATAATTGGCATATCTCCCGTAAAATCAATCGCACCAATCGCATAAGCATTGTCATGAATATTGGATGGATGTAAGCCTGCCTCGCCGCCATCTTCACGTGCCCATTCAGGTTTTGGTCCAATTAAACGAATGCCTGTACGGCTTGAGTTATAGTGAATTTCAAACTCATTGGCAAAGAAGGTATCAATGTCTTGTTTGGTGAAAAAATCTGGCGCGCCATGTGGGCCATACATCACGGCAATTTCCCAGTTTTGAGTAAAGCTAGGAATTTGTGCTTGAGCTAGAGCTGTGGTCGATTGAGCTGAATATTCAGTAATCGGCAGCATATCGCCAATTAATAAATTACGGCCTGCGTGCCCACCAAACTGCCCCAAAGTAAAAGTCGCTTGTGACCCTAAATACTCAGGAACATCGAAACCACCTTTCACGCCTATATAGCTACGGCAACCTGAACGGATAAGTCCGCATTTTAAAACTTGGCCTTTTTTCACATTGATGGTTTCCCACATCGGGACAAGTTCGCCATCAAGTTTTGAAGGCATATCACCGCCCGTAATCACAATTTGGCTGTCACAGTGAAACTTTAAAGTTGGCCCTTGTAATGTGCATTCAAGCCCTGCAGTATTTGGTTCATTGGCTAGAAGCTGGTTTGCCACAGTTAAACTGAGCGGATCAATTGCACCTGATGGCGGTACACCGACATCCCAATAACCTAATCGACCAGTTACATCTTGAATGGCAGTTTGAATGCCAGCCTGCAACACCTCAATTTTTTGAGTTTTCCATTCAAACGTATTTAAAAAACGAGTGGTTTGAGTGCCTAAAGCAAACACATCGCAAGCAATAATGTTTTGTAAGTATTCCAGATTGGTTTCAATGCCTGCCACTTGTGTATTGGCAAGACTAGCACTCATTGCCTGTATGGCTTGATCCCGTGTTGCTGCGGTCACAATAATTTTGGCAATCATTGGGTCATAAAAAGACGACACCGTTGAACCTGTTTCTACCCATGTTTCGACTCGGGCTTGCGGGTCAAATTTAACATGGGTAAGTAGGCCTGCACTTGGCTGGAACTGTTTAATCGGATCTTCAGCATAAAGACGAACCTGAATGGAATGTCCTGTTGGCTCTAAGTTTTCAGTGGGTGCTGACCAGTCACCGCTTGCCAAAGTAACCATCCACTCGACTAAGTCGACACCAAACACTTGCTCGGTCACGCCGTGCTCAACCTGCAAACGCGTGTTGACCTCTAAGAAATAAAACTCTTGGGTTTCGGTGTCCATGACAAACTCAACTGTGCCTGCCGAACGATAGTGCACCGACTGCATCAGTTGAATCGCAACTTTTTGAAGGTAGTCACGTTGCTGTTCATTTAGGTGTGGCGCAGGTGTTTCTTCAATCACCTTTTGATTACGGCGTTGCACCGAACAATCACGCTCACCCAAGGCTAAAACTTGTCCTTGCCCATCACCAAAAATTTGTACTTCGATGTGGCGTGCATGTTGTACAAATTTTTCTAAATACAATCCTGCGTCTTTAAAATTGACCTGCGCTAAATAAGATACAGTTTGGTAGGCATCTTTTAACTCGGTTTCGTTCCAGACCAGACGCATGCCAATACCACCACCGCCCGCGGTACTTTTCAGCATGACTGGATAACCAATACGAGCAGCCTCAAACAAGGCCTCGGCTTCATCGGCAAGTAGTGAACTGCCCGGAAGTAAAGGTACATTGCTTTTAATAGCGAGTTCACGTGCAGTATGTTTTAAACCAAAATCGAGCATTTGGCTTGAAGTAGGCCCAATAAACGCAATACCTTGGCTTTCGCACAAATCACAAAACTCGGCATTTTCAGACAAAAAACCATAACCGGGATGAATGGCTTTAGCTCCCGACTGTTTTGCAACTTCAAGGATTTTTTCAATATTTAAATAACTTTGATGCGCAGGCGCAGGTCCAATCAAGAAAGCTTCATCGGCCAAAGTCACGTGTAAAGAATCACGGTCGGCTTCGGAGTAAACCGCAACCGAAGCGATCCCGAGTTTCTTAAGGGTGCGAATCACGCGACAGGCAATTGCACCACGGTTAGCAATCAGAACTTTTTTAAACATGCTTACACCCCTTCCGCTTCACGGACAACCAGTTGAATTTTGGTTGGGTTATAGGCGTTACATGGGTTATTGAGCTGCGGACAATTGGAAATTAAAACAATCAAATCCATTTCTGCCCGAACTTCGACATATTTACCCGGCGCTGAAATTCCATCATCAAATTTAAGCTGCCCGTCTGGTGTCACAGGCACATTCATAAAAAAGTTAATATTTGGACCAATGTGACGAACATTTAAGCCATGCTTTTTTGCAATCGGGTGTTTTGCCAAGGCATACATAAAGTTGTTACGGCAACTATGCATAGGGTAGGTTTCATGTGCATAGCGAACCGTATTACTTTCACATGAACAGGCACCGCCAATGGTGTCATGGCGACCGCAGTTATCATCATGAATGACAGCAATTGGACGGCCAAAGTTACTGTAGAGCTTGGTACCCTTTTCTAAATAGATGTGCTGGTTAATGGCCAAAGTGTCCATTGCGCTATAACGCTCAGTCGGGTTTTCGGCACTCATAAACAAAGTATCGACCGCTTGATTTCCCTCAAGATCAATAATTCGAAAATATTGACCCTTTTTAACCTCGCACATCCACGCTTCACCCGCAGGACAAACTTCATTTAAAACTGCTTTTTCAAATGATTGTAAAACTGTCATGATGCTTCTCCTAATTTAAATATTGCTAAGCGCGTAGTAGCGGGCTGTGTTTTGAAACGCACGCTGATTTTGCGGGCAGGCGTCACGACAAATATCGTTGTCTGTTAGAGAATTGGCTTTAAATAAACTAAGTTGAATATCGGCAGGTTGATAGCTTGGGCTGGTGTCTAAACCATGCGGTGCAGCTGATAAAAATAGTAAGCAGTCCATTTCAAAACGCAGTTCAATGCTTTGATTGGTGTTATCAGAACTGACATAAGACAAAGCGCCGTTTTCATCTGGCACAACTTTAGAAAATAGGTTAACCGCGGCACTCAGGTCTTGGCTGGCAAGCCCGTATTTACACATTTCAATGAGTAAGCTGTCTAAGCCGTTTTGGTACATATCATTGCGGGCATCTTGAAATGTGCGATTGCCAAATTGCTTTTCAATTTGCTCAGGTCGACTTGGGCCACAAAGTGCGTCGTTCCAGCCATGGTCGTCATGAACAATTGAGGCCATGACACGGCCAAGGTCTGAGTAGAGAACATTGGAAGCTTTTAAATAGGCGGTATGTTGCCCTTTTAAACTGTCGGGCATGTTAAAACGTTCAAGCACATCGGCAGCATTTACACAAAACAAAGAAACGTTTGCCTGAGCACCAAGTGAGGTAAATCTAAGAATAGTTCCCTTTTGAATACGACCCGACCAGTGATGTCCTCCGGGTAAAAGTTCGGTCCAAATTGCCTGATTGTTATGATAACTTGCAGTGTTCATAGCTACTCCTGTCGGATAGTTTTAGACTTCCTCCCGGGCTTTTATCCCTCCGTGTAGTTCGCTAGGAACCGTGAACTCTCGGTCCAGTCATACGTGAAGTATCGGAACCCTAGATCACTTTTGATTGTTTATGACTATGCAAAGGACATGCCAGCTTAGTATTACGTTTTTGGTTAAAAGTAATACTAAGCTTGGGCAATTTGAGTGCGCTTTAGAATGAAAAGTAAAAAGCTGCACTAAAAATTGTGCATCTTGAAAATAAAAAAGCCCCTTTCACGAAGAGGCTTAAGAATGAATTATAAGAGAGCGTATTAAGGAAGCAGAATCACCTTACGGCAGTCCTCTTCTCTTTCATTAAAAATGCGATATCCCTCTGCAGCATCTTCTAATTTCATTCGATGGGTAATGATGGTTTCCGGTGATAAATCACCACGCTCAATCAACTTTAATAATTCTGGTAAATATTGATGCACATGGGTTTGGCCCATTTTAAAAGTCAGGCCTTTATCAAAAGCATCGCCAAATAAGAAACCATGAATCGGGCCTGCATATACACCTGGTACGCTGACTACACCACCACGACGAACTGCGGCAATACATTGACGAAGCGCTGCTCCACTTGAACCTTCAAGCTTTAAATTGGTTAGAACTGTCTCAATCACACTGCCTTTTGCCTCGAAGCCAATCGCATCAATCACAGCATCGACCCCACGGTAATTGTCGGTATGTTGAATAATAAATTCAGCCGCATCGACTTCATCGAAATTAACTGGAATAGCACCGTATGTTGCCGCTGCATAATTCAATCGATAGTCATTGTGATCGACCATAAATATCTTTTCAGCACCGAGCATCTTGGCACAAGCAGCACTTAACAGCCCGACTGGTCCAGCACCATAAATTGCAACGGTTGAGCCACGTTTCACTTGGGCATTGGTCACGGCTTGCCAAGCAGTGGGTAAAATATCAGTCAAGAAAAGTACTTTTTCATCTGACAGTGAAGTTGGCACTTTAAAAGGGCCTTTATTGGCTTTTGGCACACGCACATATTCCGCTTGCCCGCCCGGTACACCGCCGTAAAGATGGCTATAGCCAAATAAAGCCGCGCCCGGTGGAATCTGCTTTTTATTAATAATTGCGCCGCGACCTGTATTGGTGGTTTCGCAAGCAGCAGTTAGGTCAAGTTGGCAAAAGAAACATTCGCCGCAAGCAATCACAAAAGGAACAATGACTCGATCACCCTTTTTCACTGCGGTAACAGCTGGGCCGACTTCTTCAACCACGCCCATAAATTCGTGCCCAAAGATATCGCCCTGTTCGGTTCTAGGGATTTTTCCTCGATATAAATGTAAATCAGAGCCACATATCGCTGTGGCAGTCACGCGTAAAATAATGTCATCCGGTTCTTGAATAATAGGGTCTGCTACTGTTTCTACTCGAACATCTTCGGCACCGTGGTAAGTTAGAGCGCGCATATTGTTATTCCTCTGTTCTTTATGATGTCCTTTGATTATGGAGAGGCTTTCTTTACGGTTTGCAACGATTCTTACTCTTCACGTAAGACATATAGTTCAAATGCAACGCGACAGAGATTTCAGTAACATTTAATGAATATAGGATTATTTCAGCTAGGGATGTTTTTGTTATTTGACCCAGCAAAAAGCCAATCATCCCTGTAATAAAATGATTGGCTTTGTCTTAAAAATTTGACTTAATCTAACTTGAATTGCTGTCTAAGCTTTAAGATATCGACCAGACCTTTGTCTCTGGTTTGATATAAATCGATATCTTTATATTGGATTAAAAGCTGATTGGTTTCTGCTTCCAATAACTCTGTTGTCTCGTCTGAATGTTGAAATGCGTGCATATCGTTCCACCATTCTGTCATTGGTGGGCCTAAATGATGAATTGCCTCTTTAAACCCCTTTTGGTTTGCAAGCTGCATATTAATATAGGGACCAAATAATGCCCATCTTAAACCCGGCCCACTGGTAATCGCGACATCAATATCTTCGGCAGAGCACACGCCTTGTTCAACCAGTGAAAAAGCTTCTCGCCATAGTGCAGCTTGTAAACGGTTTGCGACATGTCCTTTTACTTCTTTATTTAAAACGATTGGGTGCTTACCCAACTGTTTATAGAACTCAGAAGCTTGTTTTAAAATTTGAGGATCAGTCAAATTACCGCCAACGATCTCGACCAAAGGTAAGAGATGAGGCGGATTAAAAGGATGACCTAATAAAATACGTTCAGGATGTTGTGCCTCTTTTTGAAAATCAGACACTTTTAAGCCTGATGAGCTTGAAGCAATAATAGTATGTTCAGGGCAATATGCGGTGATTTCTTGATATAGCTGTTGTTTTACATCGAGACGTTCAGGAGCATTTTCTTGAATAAAATCTACATCTGAAACCGCATCTTTTAAATTATTAAAAATACCCAGATGAAACAGCACATCCGGTTGAGTGTGGGTGTGTTCAGCTTTTTGATCTAAAGCAAATAAATCATTTAAATTTGCAGATATTCTATTTTTAAAGACAGCTTCATCTATAGGATATGGGTCATAAACATTAACTTTAAATCCTTTATATAAAAATAAGGCCGTCCAACTTGCACCTATTACACCTGCTCCAACAACACCAACCGTTTTAATGACTTCCATATTTTCCTCCTAAAAATGTTGTTTTATTAAGAAATTTCTTTACTCAATTTTATGCTTAAACAAACATAGCAGATTCAACCAATCAATAAATTTAATTGTTTATATTTTATATAATTTGTCCTATATTCCTTAGCTTGAAAGTTGATTTCTTTCATTAGTACAACTTAATCTTTTACCATTTTTTAACCGTTATATACTGAATTTTATGTCAAAAAATCTAGCAACATTGATTGGTTTAAGCGCCATTCTCATGTGGGCATCTCTGGTTGGTCTGATGAAGCAAGTCAGCGCAGCCCTTGGACCTGAGCTAGGTGTTACGCTTATTTATTCTTTAAGTGCGCTACTGTTGCTTGCCATTTTCAAAGTCCCAGACTTTAAACAGATCTCTAAAAAATACTTAATATTTGGCACAATTCTATTTGTCGCATATGAGGTGTGCTTTTCATTTGCGATTGCTTATTCTCAGACAGCGCGACAAGCAATAGAAATTAGTATTGTTAACTATCTGTGGCCGAGTTTAACGGTTTTGGCTTTCGTGATTTTTAAGGAATTAAAGTTTAATTTTCTTATTATTCTCGGCTTACTTATTTCAATTTCTGGCATTATTTTTATTCAAACTGGAAGCGGTGATTTTAGTCTAAATAGTCTTGTCGATAATTTTCATAGCAACCCACTGAGCTATATTTTGGCATTTACAGGTGCCATCATCTGGGCTTTTTACTGTGTAATCACTAAAAAAATGAGTAATGGGCAAAACCCCATTTCCATTTTCTTTGTTGGTGTCGCGCTCACTCTCTGGCTCAAGCTGCTTGTCTCGGGGCAATTCGCTATTCCATCAATGGATATTCCAGCGCTCATCACTCTTTTAGTGGCATCCGCTGCCATGGGTTTTGGTTATGCTGCTTGGAACATTGGCATCATTCATGGAAACATTACCATACTTGTGGTGGCTTCTTATTTCACCCCTATTATTTCGTCGATTTTGGCTATGTTTGTTTTACAAACTCAACTTTCAGTGAGCTTTTGGCAAGGAACAGCAATGGTGACCACAGGTTCCTTTATTTGCTGGGTTTCAACGAACTGGTCTGTGATTCAGCCCTTCTTTAAAAAATTAACAAAAGACCAAAAAGCATTGTAAATTTATCGCAGTGCTTTTTTCGGACTTAAGATAACTCCGACGAAGAAGAATTCCCCCATTACCCAAAGCATGCTAATATCCAAATTCTGACAATCGTCCATGTCAAAATAATTTATAGAGGGAATAAGATGTTAAAAACTCAAAAAATCAACATCGTACAAGAATTTGATGCACCCGTAGACAAGGTCTTTGCAACATTAAGTGAGCATGAAAACCTAAGCAAACTTTTCGCTCCTGCTAAAGTGACTCGTATTAGCAACGGCAAAGACGCCCGTAATGGTGTTGGTTCTGCACGCAAAATGTCTATTCCACTCACCCCTTCATTTGTAGAAACAAATTTAGTCTATAAAGAAAATGAACTGATCGAGTACGCAATCACGAGCGGCATTAGTCCAATTAAGGGTCACCGTGGTGTCATGAAATTTACTGACTTGGGAAATAACCGTACTCGTTTGGAATACACTATTAGCTTTAAAGGTCGCGTTCCTTTTATTGGCCCAATTATTAAAGCAGCCTTACAAAATGGTGTGAGCCGTGGGCTTAAAAAACTTAAGTTTTAATCAAGATATAAAATAAAAAGCCCTTTATGGGGCTTTTATTTTTTAAATAGATCTATGGATGAACTGCTGCATCAATTTATACAAATAGGAAATTAGAGAACCTAACCACAAAAACAAAAGCCGACTCGTTAAAGTCAGCTGAATACTACAGTTCGAGAAAATTGCTTAAATCGTTATTGTTCGTGGCAATCTTCTATCTATTTTCTTTTTCTAAAATTAATTTAACCCTTAATTATGACTATTTGATTAAAAAGAAATCAAAAACCTTAAATAAAATGCAAAATAAATCATCATTTATGAAATTAGTGAAATTAAAATCACATTTATTAAAAGTAATGTATATCAACTAGATCTTTAGAAACTTTCTAAAGTTTAGTATGCTAAAAATAACTTACTAATTAATAGAAAATAATCAACCCAATGGAACATCAAAGTTTGTTAAAGGAATTAAATTCACTTATTGAATATTATTCCAAAAGAACAGATTGTCCACCTACCCGAATTCGCATAGGTTACAGAGCCTATGCAAAACTCATGCAAAATCCAAAGTTTGCTGATGAAGTGTCAAATTCTGCTTTAGATCCCAACAAACGTAAATATAAAAAGTTGAAAATCAAAGTCACTAAAGATGACGATCAGCTTGAACTCGAATAAATGAAAAGCCCAGTTACGGGCTTTTTTCCTTTTAGAATGTGTTTGAATTTATCGCTAAGACAGCATTATGAAAAAATATTCAAGTAGCTTGTCTCGCTCATCTACACTGTTTTTACTTAAAAGCTGCACCATTGCCCCATCAATCACAAACAAAAACATGTGGGCATCTTTCATTGAAGCCGTAGTTTTGATGGTTAAAAGCAGTTTATAAATTTCGTTGATTAGCCAAGTTCTATATTCAATAATCACGCTGTAGGCCTTTGGGTAGAGCTTTTCAATTTCAAAAATTGCTTTAAAGGGTAAACGATAAAAGCCATTTAAATCGGCATGAAGAAGGTAAATCTGTTTGAGTTTATCAAGCACCATTTCTTCACGGTAAGATTTGAGAATTGAAAACACTTTTACTTTGAGCGCATCTTTTTGAAAAGTGAGACACATCTCGATGAGTCGTGCTTTTGAGTGAAAGTCGTTATAGAAAGTAGCTTTAGGAATTTTAGCTTCTGCAATAATTCGGTCGACACCGACTTTATTAAAACCATCCTGATTAAATAGATCTTTTGCTATGTGAAGCACGCGCAGTGCTCTAAATGAAGATTCTAAATTTTTCATGTATATCGCTTAAAATAATTTCTTGTTGTATCTAAAAGAGATAGAAATGCCGTCACTCTTAAAATGAGTGCTAAAAACAGGCATGCAAAAGCGGCACAAAAAAGGTGTGCTCGCCTATCTCGGTTTTATTGTTACTATGATTTTTTAGTCGTAACGATTTAAGGTCGCAGAAAACCTACAAACGGTTAAAGCGTTTTAAAGACCAGTTTGGCGGTATGGATAGAGAGAGTTTGGCAAAGGCCAAAAATTGAGAAAAATTAGTACGCATAGCGGACTCCTTTGTTAACAAAAGAAATCCTACCGATCACTGCTAAATGATGGTGGCAGGACGAAAGAGGGTTAGCAGACTGGCAACAAAGAAACCAGCACACCCGAAGGTGTCCCCCTTCCGCCCTACCGTAGAGAAAAAGGGGGCGAACGAGTTCACGATACACAAAACTAGGTTTCGAATATCGTCTTTGTTAAATAGGGTCTGCTAAAACCCGCTAGCAATGTAGGCTAGCCCGCAAAGGATAGTATTCGCTTTTGTTGGCGTCAAGCGTGTGAAATGACAATCGTATTAAAGTAGAGCGGTCGAAGATATAAGAAAAATATAACTAAATGGACAATCGACTAAATACCTAGATAAAAAACCAGTAGATTTAATTTTTTATAAATAATTTGATTTTGTTCTTGAAAAATAAACCATTATCCTCATTATTGTTAGAACGTAGCTTCTAATTTTCATCTTTGCGAGTTGCGCTGCACGTATCCAAGCGGCATTGTGATACCACGGTCACTAGTTGGTCATGGGTCACTGGCGTGTCTCTGGACTATTCATTCGCCCATGACGGGCTGAGTAGTCATGAGATTTCTAGCTTGGACCCGTCTTCTTCCCTAGGTAATGTCGGGAAGGCGGGTAAAGAGCGTGTGGGGCAGCCCATGAGCACGGATGGGGAAGCGCGTAAGTCGTCACCTCACTCTGGCTGTGTTTTCGATTGGCTTTCATACGGTATTTGCGCCCTATTAAGTCATTTACACATTTGTTATTGGGAGGATTTGGATTTGAGTGAGTTAAATACTTTGTTATTGCGTCTCATTCTCATTTGTTCGGCGGCGGTTGCGCGGTTCACGGTTTGCATCTCTTTGCGAGTTGCGCTGCACGTATCCAAGCGGCATACTGATACCACGGTCACTAGTTGGTCATGGGTCACTGGCGTGTCTCTGGACTATTCATTCGCCCATGACGGGCTGAGTAGTCATGAGATTCCACCTCTTTAACGCAAACCTAGGGTTAGACATTTGCGGCAAGAATTACGATGACAAAAAAAGTAAAAACTGCATTAGTTCAGGTTGCAAGCCTTGCTAATCTTGAAGAAGCTTGGGACCATATTTGGAAAAATTCAAAAAAACAATCTAAAAACTCATTAGATTTAAATAATATGAGTCTCAATGATTTTAATCATAATAAAAAACAACTATTAAAAAAAATTTCAAAAAAGTTGTTAGATAGATCTTATGGATTTACTGATCTCCATCCGTTTTTAGTTCCTAAATCGAATGGTAAATATAGGTTAATTTGTGTACCGACTATTGAAGACCGTATAGTACAGCGAGCTTTACTAAATGTACTGAACAATTATTATCATAATCAACTTGATAATGGTATAAGCTATGGTTTTATCACTAAAAAAACAGTCAAAGATGCGGCGAAGAAAGCCTGTGAACTTCGCAAGAAGCATAATTGGGTTTATAAAACTGATATCACTGCATTCTTCGATAATGTAGACCGTGAAAAACTTAAGGAAAAGATTAAATCTTTAGTTAAACATCGTTCTCTACATCCTCTATTATTTTCGATAATAAATCGTGAAGTACGAATCACTTCAAATTCTCAAGCATCACGGATTAAAAAACTTGGAATTAGAAGAGGACATGGTGTCCGCCAAGGAATGCCTTTGTCTCCTTTTTTTGCAAATTTATTTTTAGGAACTTTTGATAGTGAAATTAAAGCTAATGGTTTTAGCGCTGTAAGATATGCTGATGATTTAATTTTCTTTGCTAAGAGTAAGCATGAATGTGAACAAATTGATAGTTTTTGCCGTACATCTTTAAAAAAATTAGATTTAGATATACCCCTACTTAGTGAATTAAATTCAAAGACAGTAATTTACAACCCAGACGAAACAGTTGAGTTTTTAGGATTAGGTTTAAGTAAGAAAAAATGTAATGCTAACTATGAGCTTATTTTGACAAATGAACAATTACACATGATCCGTACTGAATTACTACAATTAGGCTCAATCAAACAATTACTGGATAGTAATATTAAGTTAGCTAATCTTGGGATTGCTATTGAATCACGTATATCTGGTTATAAAGCTGCATACTCAGATTGTATTACTAACTATACTGAGCTTGAAAACCACATGATTGATTTACATCAGAAAGTTCTCCATAGAATATATGGAGTGGGTGGTTTAAATATTGATTTAAGTTCTCTTTCTAGTGAAAATAGAAAATTTCTAGGTTTAACTTAATCTATTCAACTCCTTAGAAAAGCTTCACTAATCCATCAACTTTTTATGGCGATAATATGTCTATACTTTTAAGAATCATGTACATCTTCATTTTTTGATAATTTTTCTGGCTTCCCGCAGTGAGAGCATTGTTTTCTGAAGATAAAACTTAGCCCATTAACAAAAGAACCTAGATCATTCATGAAAAAAACACATTTACACCAAGGGCATATATCGTTAGCTAGCAACTTAAACATCAAAAATAATATGATAGGAATCATGGTTATAGGAAAATAAATAGATAAGTACTTTTCATCTACTCTTGCTAGCATCAATACAATAATAACAACTGATGGAAATACTAATACTGAGAATACAAAGTTTCTACGTAAACGCATTAATCGCAAGTATTTCTGCATTTTCTCATCGGCAAATTGTTTTTCCATTTATATTCCCAATTATTTTTTACTTCTAGGGTCATTAGGAGCAAATTGGCAGGTATCTTTTTGATGATCCCATGCCCCTCCAGAGTCAGCACATGCATCTTTCGTAGCTGCATTGTCAAAGAATTTATTTGCAATAAATTCGATCATACCCAATAAGATAACAAACATTAGAAATAGGACAATAAGCCATTTAAGTATTTTTAATATTTTCATTTCAATCACCAGATACAGATAGAATAATTTAAATTCAATTACTTAAAACTTATTTTTCACTACTTAATCTAAGCAAAAAAACACCTACCAATATTCCAACAAAATATGGCCTATAGAAATACAACCAATTTTCGTCAGAGATAACCAAAGAAAAGACATTACCCCATAGCGCGAATAGGAAAACAGAAACTATTGCAAAAAACATCGAAACAATTGAAAGGAAAGGATTAGTTAGAAGGTCTTTAAGGAGTATATAAACTTTATCATATAAAAAGACAAAGACTGCTCTATAGTAGCGCCCAAAAATAGTACCTGAAAAAGCACCTAACAAAACGATCATAGAAATGGACTCAATCATTTTACTACTCCAAATGAGAGAGAACTTAGCTCTTTAATATAAATATTAGATTGCCTAAGATTTTTTAATCTAAACAATTTAAATGACATCATGTCGAATAGCCCATGCAACCAAAACTGAAATAGACGTAATAAGTGAACTTAAAGATGAAGATATTAATAAAGAAAGGAGTGCTAAGTGATTAGGACCATCTATAGTAAAAAATTGTGCATTGGTCCAATCTTTAGGAAATAAAATTGCTAAAACAAATAGAGTAATAATAAAAAACGATAAAAACCATATTGGCGCTAAATAGCGAAGCTTCCACCCTGCTTTAACTACAAAATAGCCAATACCATATAAGAATATAAAAAAAATAGCGAAGCCCAATATAGACATAGCACCCTCTTTAAGATTATTTTTATATTAACCACTTATCTATCATTTAAAACTATTATTCTTCGGATGAAATCCAAAAAATCCGGATCCAACCGCCCATCCAGATAGATATACAAGCTTACCCAGCTCCGTTATTCCACCACTAAGAATGTGCCACAACATAAATCCTCCTGTTAAAATTAGAGAGAATAAAATAAAAAACAAAATAGCTAAAAGAAAAAAGACAATGTATTTATTTAAAAATTCATCGACCACAGATATAAAAAGAGATAAAGACTTTTGAATTAAAAATATAGTGTATCGTCCAACAAGTACACCCACGAAAAAAGTAAGTATTAGAATAAATGTTGACACAGTTTAAGTTATTCCTTTTCTAATATTAAAATAATTTTCTATTTCTCATTATAGTTCCCAACAAGAGATAGAACTTCATTTCTTTTCATTTGCTTATCAATTTTTATTAAGCATTTAATATGCCAATTTTCATTATAGTTATTAAAAAAAAGAAGATTTAATAGGAGTTAAGCAATTTGAAACCACTCAACTCCTTACAAAGCCTTAATCAATCCATCAACTTTTTACGGCGATACAATCCACAATCCCCTGAAAATAGCGCTGCCAACAAACAAGTAATAATCGCATACGTGGCAACATTCATTCCAAATAGCTCAATGGCTAAAATAATCGAAGTCAACGGTGCCTTACTCGCCCCTGAAAACAGACTCACCAAACCTAAGCCTGCAAGTAATGAAAGTGGTAAGTTTAAAACCGCGCCTAAAGCATTACCTAATGTCGCGCCCACATAAAACAGTGGTGTAATTTCGCCACCTTTAAAGCCTGAACCTAAAGTGATGGCGGTAAAAACGGTCTTATTAAAAAAGTCGTAAAACTCAATCGGCACATAAAAAGATGCGATGATTTTATCTGTACCCAAACCGTTGTATTGCTGATGTGCGGTAAACAAAGTAAGTAGCATAATCACAATACCACCGACCATGGTTCTTAATGGCAAATAGCGAATGTACTTATAAAAGAGATCACTCGCCAAATGAATGGCAGCAATAAAGAAACGCGCAGCTAAACCAAAAACTAACCCTGCCGCAATCAAGCTCATGAGTGTGCCAAAATGAATGGCTGGAAACTCACTAATCACATAAAAGATATGCGGATGAACAATATCAAATAGTTCAGGGATGGTCGAAGCAATTAGAGCCGACACAAAACATGGAAAAATGGCTGAATATCTTAAATTACCTAACGCTGTAATTTCTAAACCGTAGATTGCACCGGCCAGAGGCAAACCAAACACCCCAGCAAAGCCAGCACCAATACTGGCAATTAAACAAATTTTGCGGTTATCGTCCGAGATTTTTAAAATATGGCTTAGGTGGTCAATTAAAGCACCTGAAAGCTGGACTGCTGGTGCCTCACGCCCTGCCGAACCACCAAACAACTGCGTTAAAATTGAGGTTATAAAAATGATGGGGCTCATTCGTTTCGGAATAAACGACTTAGGCTGATGAATTTCATCAAGGAGTAAATGGGTTCCCCGTTCAATTGGTGAACCATATTTTTTAATTAGATAGCCAATGCCAAAACCCACAAAAGGCAAAAAGTAGATGAGCCAGTGATGCAGACTTCGAACTTTGTTTGAAATATCAAAGGCGACAAAGATTAAAGTCGAGGCCAGCCCCGCTACGACTCCAATCACAATCGAGATGACGAGCCAATAGACACTGTATTTTAGAATTTGATCATATTCAGATGAAGGTAGAATTTTCATTCGCGTTCTTCAATTCGCCTTTAAAATGGATGATAAATTCTCAATTATTTTTATGCAGCCAGCTCATTAAGTGAGAAATGCTTAAACTGGGCTAAAAATTAAAGCTCGCATAGGCGAGCTTTCAATACAGTGATTAATTTTGATATCACTTAACTGTGATAAATATCTCATAATCAGTACTGGCTTTCAAGTTGAAAATGGTTAACGAGTACTGTGAAAATAGCTGACTGAGTTAATAAATAAGCATCTGATTTGACCCGATCAAACTAAAAACAAAATCAGGTCAAATCATTTATTCAAAACTTAATTAATGCTACCAATCACAGTTTCTGCATGGCAGGTTGCGCCCTTCTCTACACTAATCTGAATAACGCCACTGCGATGTGCCAGTACTTGCACTTCCATTTTCATAGCTTCCATAATGGCAACCACTTGACCTTCTGTGACTTGCTCACCATTTTCGACTTTCCAAGCGCTAATCACACCATTAATTGGAGCAAGTAAATGCTCGGCACTTACTTCTGGCTCGGCTGTTTGGGCTTGAACGGCGGTTGCTGGGCCTTGTGCAAACATGCCAGCAGGTAAACCTAAACGATGGAGCTTCCCATCAATTTCAATGTAGCTGAGTAGCATTGGTTGTTGATGGTTTGGAATACCACGTTTAGTCGACTTTAACTCTTGTTTAAAGTCATTTTCGATCCAACGCGTATGTACATTAAACTCATCGGTAAAGTCAGGTTCATTAAGTACCGCACGGTGAAAATCTAAAACCGATGCAACGCCTTCAATTTTAAATTGCTTTAAAGCACGTTTAGCTCGAGCAATTGCAACTTCACGGGTTGGACCAGTCACAATCAGTTTTGCCATGAGTGAATCAAAATGACTAGACACTAAAGAGCCAGTTCGAACACCTGTATCAACTCGTACACCGTGACCAAACGGCGCTTCAAATAAACTCAACACACCAAAGGCTGGAATAAACCCACGTGCTGGGTCTTCGGCATTAATACGAAACTCAATCGCATGGCCTTGTGCCTTTGGTGTTTCTTTAATAGAAAGCACTTCACCTTGAGCCACGCGAATTTGCTCAACCACCAAATCGACTTTTGAGGTTTCTTCGGTCACTGGGTGCTCAACTTGCAGACGGGTGTTTACTTCTAAAAAAGAAAGCTTGCCGTCACGACTTAATAAGTACTCAACTGTTCCCGCACCCACATAGTTTGCAGCCTGACAAATGTTTTTTGCCGAGGTTAAAATTTGCTGATAAATCTCATCGCTAATAAATGGCGCTGGTGCTTCTTCAACTAACTTTTGGTTACGTCGTTGCAATGAACAATCACGTGTACCTAGTACCACAATGTTGCCATGTTGGTCAGCTATTACTTGCGCTTCTACATGGCGCGGTTTATCTAAATATTGCTCGACAAAACACTCACCACGACCAAAGGCAGCTTTTGCCTCTCGTACTGCCGACTCATAAAGCTCTTGAACTTCTTCTAGTTTCCACGCAACTTTTAAGCCGCGGCCACCGCCACCAAATGCCGCTTTAATGGCAATTGGTAAACCATATTGTTTAGCAAACGCTAAAGCTTCATCACCATTATTGAGTGGGTCTTGAGTACCTTGAACTAAGGGCGCACCCACCGAGGCAGCAATTTTACGCGCTTCGATTTTATCACCTAGTTTTTCAATGGCACTTGGTGATGGCCCTACCCATTTTAAACCAGCATCAATCACGGCTTGGGCAAACTCAGCACGCTCAGATAAAAAACCATAACCCGGATGCACCATAGTGGCTTTCGACTTTTTTGCAACTTCGATAATCGCTGGAATATTTAAATAGGTTTCGCTGGCAGTTGCTCCCGCCAAGCCCCATGCTTCATCTGCAAGTTCGACGTGCATGCTGCCAATGTCATCATCTGCATATAACGCGACCGATGCAATTCCCATATCACGGCAAGCATGAATAATACGAACGGCAATTTCACCACGGTTAGCAATCAATAATTTTTCTGTATTCATCATTCATTCTCAAAATCTGTAAATTCGGCAATTTTTTTAAATTTGATGCGGCAACCTGCCGGAATCTGTGCCACCAAATCCCAATGGTGTTTAGCAACTGAGGCAATGACTGGATATCCGCCCGTTAAAGGGTGATCATTCATAAATAAAACGGGCTGGCCACTCGGTGGAATCTGCAAAGCACCAATGCATGTGCCTTCACTTTCTAGTTCATGGGTTATTTTGCGAGTCAAAGGCTGTGCACCTGAAAGTCTTAGCCCGACGCGGTTGCTTTCATTGGTCACCAGCCACTCTTGCTGACACAGTAGTTCAATACTGTCTTGTTCAAACCAGTCTGTGCGCGGCCCCATCACAATATCTAGCTCAACGACTTCGCCAGCTTTTGGCAAGTCGCATTTGCCCACTTCATTTACGCTAATGTTGGCTGCTTTGACCTGCCCTTGATAAATAGTATCTCCAAGCTTTAAAGGCTCTGGCCCTAACACTGCCAAGCTGTCAAACGAAGCACTATCGAGTACAGGTTCAACGTCTATACCACCACGAACTGCCAGATAGTTTCTTAAGCCTGCGGTTGGTGGCTGAATTTGAAATTCATCGCCTTCATCTAAATCAATCGGTTGATAGCTTGCAAAGTCTGCGGTTTGCCCGTCAGCAAATTTCACACGAATGTTTGAGATCGCGCCTGCCACCGCAATAACGCCTGCATGCTGCATTTTGGCTTTTAGCCCACCATTTAAAACTTCAATGACGGGCGTATCGGTTGGATTACCCACAATACGGTTGGCGCTATGCATGGCAGATAAATCCATTGCACCAGCCACGCCAACGCCAATATTGGTTTGGTTTAAACGCCCTTCATCTTGAATAAGCATTTGTAAACTTGGCGCAGTAATCGTAAACAGTGGCACAGATTGTTTCGGCTCAGCCTTACGCGTGATTTGCTGTGGTACAGTCACAGTTGTTGGACGATGCGTGACATCCTCAAAATGTACAGTCATGCCCGGTAAAAGTAGTGCTGGATTTTTACGCTCTAAATCCCACATTTTTTCCGAGGTAGTCCCAATCAGCTGCCAGCCACCTGGGCTGTCTTTTGGGTAAATACCAGAGTATTTTCCAGCCAACCCCAAAGAACCTGACGGTATTTTTTTACGCGGAACCGTTAAGCGTGGAATATCGGTAAAAGGCTTATCGGGACTGCTCATATAAGCAAAGCCCGGCGCAAAACCAATAAAAGCGACATTCCACACGCTTTGGTGATGCTTTCTAATCACATCAGCCACAGACAAACCTTGTAGCTCGGCAACTTGCGCAAGGTCTTCGCCATCGTAACGAATCGGCACAATCACTTCTTGGCTGCTACGCTCAAATCCAGAATCAATTTTGAGGCTTTGAATTGAAGCAACCAGCGTTTTAAAGTTAGTTTCGATCTCGTTAAAAAAAACCAAAATTGTTTTTGCAGCGGGGACTAAGTCTTTAATTCCATTCAATTGCGTATTTTGCAATTTATTGTACAACGCCAAAGTTTCTTCTAGGCTCGCAAGCTCAATCAGAAAACAATCGGCGTTTACCGATAAAAAACGCATTTGCTTATCCTTTTAATTCTTCTTTAGTCCAATTAGCCAATCCAAGCGCGGTCAGGAATGTCGGTAATAAACATATGACCCGGTGCATGGCTAATCGCAAAAGGAATTTTCGAGTTCATTACAGCCGCTTGCGGTGTTACTCCACACGCCCAAAACACTGGAATTTCACCTGCTTCAATACGAGAAGCATCACCAAAGTCTGGCTTATTTACATCCAAAATCCCTAAGCTTTCAGGATGCCCGATATGTACAGGTGCACCATGCACGCTTGGCATACGCGATGTAATTTTTACCGCTTCACTAATTTGATGCGATGGAATTGGTCGCATGGAAACCACCATATTTCCAGAAATACGCCCTGCCGGTTCGCACTTGATATTGCTCAAATACATCGGCACATTGGTGTCGTCATGAATATGGCGAACTTCAATGCCCGCTTCTTGCAAAGCGGTTTCAAACGAAAAACTGCAACCAATTAAGAAAGTCACCAAATCAGGATGGGCGTTGTAAATCTCGCTCGCATTGATCACTTCATCAACCATTTCGCCATCTTTCCAAACGCGATAACGTGGGAAGTCAGTTCGAATGTCTGAGTCTGTCGCAAGCTTAGTTGCATAGATGCCTTCTTCAAGCACATCAAGTACTGGGCAGCTTTGCGGGTTACGGTGCGCATAGAGTAAAAAGTCATATGCCCACTCTTTTGGCACCGAAATCATGTTGACCTGCGTCATGCCCGCAGCCATGCCTGCTGTCGGTTTATCAAAACCTGCACGGATTTTTAAACGCGCATCTAAAGCGGCTTCAAGCTGAGCTGGGTCGACTTTAATATCCTTATACATTGTGCTCATCCTTATGCTTTATTTACAAACGGGCGGATTTCAATATTATTTTTTACAAGCTCGGCTTTAATGGCTGCCGACATCTCTAGCGCACCGTCGGTGTCGCCATGTAAGCAAATGGTGTCGGCTTGAATTGGGGTAAATACACCGTCAATTGACTCAACCCCACCATTTTTAAGCATAGACACCACACGGTTCGCAACAAATGCCGAGTCGTGTAAAACCGCACCTTCGAGACGGCGAGATACCAGTGAACCATCGCTGTTATAAGCGCGGTCTGCAAATGCTTCAGACACAACTTTTAAACCAGCAGCACGTGCCTGCTCGACTAAGTTTGACCCAGCCAAAGCAACCAAAACCAGTTCAGGGTTATACATTTTAATGGCATCAATTACTGCTGCAGCCTGAGCTTGGTCATGTGCAATGGTGTTATAAAGTGCGCCATGCGGTTTAACATATTGCACTTCTGAGCCTGCCACTTTAGCCAAGCCATCGAGTGCAGAAATTTGATAAAGCACGTCTGCAATCAGTTCGTCACGTGACAAATCCATATTACGGCGGCCAAAGCCTACAAGGTCTGGATAAGACACATGAGCACCAATGGTCACACCAAGCTCTACTGCTTTACGAACCGTTTTTAAAATACCGAGTGGGTCGCCCGCATGGAAGCCACACGCAATATTGGCACTGGTCACGACAGGTAAAATCTGATCATCATTACCCATTTTCCATGAGCCAAAGCTTTCACCCAAATCACTATTTAAATCTACAAACATGGCATTATTCCTTTATCACTTAACAAAGTCTGGCTTAAAGCTTGGTCAAATAGTTAAATACTGTCGTAAATGACATATAGCCCATCCACCACGTCAACAGACATGTTAATCCGCCCAAAATAAGCAACCATTTTGGATAGTTGTAATTACCCATTAAATCTTTACGGCACGCAGCAACGTACACAAAAATTGTAAGACCAATTGGCAACACCAAACCGTTAAAACCACCCACAAAAATGAGTAGACCTGCTGGAGTTGCACCCAATAACACATAGAGCAATAAGGCCAATGCAATGAAGGTAATGGTCGTATAGTTGGTTTGTTTTGGTGTTAAGTTCTTTTTAAATGCAGTAAAGAATGATACTGAAGTATATGCTGCGCCAATGGTGCTACTAATGCCGGCTGCCCAGAAAATTAAACCGAATAATTTAAAACCAAATGTACCTGCTGCATATTGAAATGCTTGAGCTGCCGGATTTGCATCATGACTGGCTAAATCAATCGTTGCACCGCTCACTACCACACCTAAAAACGCTAAAAACAATACGTAGCGCATGATGCCGACAACAATAATGCCCTTGGTCGCAGCTTTAGCAACTTCATCAATATTTTCAGGGCCAACAGCACCTTTATCGAGTAAACGATGGGCACCTGCATAGCAGATATAGCCACCAACTGTACCGCCGACAATGGTGGTAATAATGGCAAAGTCGATCTGATCTGGAGCAAAAGTTTGATGTACAGCTTGACCTACAGGAGGCATTACAATGACAGCAACAATAATAATCAGCAGGATTTTAAGCAATCCCAACACGATCATGCTTTTATCCATAGCAAGCGTTGCTTTTCTTGATGCAAAAATCAAAATGGCTAACGCACCACTTAAAATACCGCCCCACTTTGTGTCTAGGCCAAAAAGTGCATTTAAACCTAAAGCTGCACCTGCAATGTTACCAACACTAAAGAAAAAACCGCCCAAAATCACCAGAAACGCCAGTAAATACCCACTACCTGGTAATGCTTTATTGGCAATGTCTGATGCACGCATTTGAGTAAGTGTGACCACTCGCCAAATATTTTGTTGAACTACATAATCAATCAGAATGGAAACTAAAATTGCGAAACCGAATGCTGCACCTAACTTGACTGTAAATACAGCGGTTTGGGTTAAAAATCCTGGCCCCATTGCAGAGGTCGCCATCATAAAGATTGAGGCTACAATGGCCCATTGGCGATCTGATAAAAAAGAAGATTTCAGTAAAGACATATTAATGCGTTCCTCATCCATTTGAGCTTAACAACGCTATTTTCAGGTTGAACCAAGAACATCATTTTTCCCAAACAATATTCTTTAATCCTTTAAAATGACAAAGATTCCCTGTTCCCCAATCAACACAATCGGTGATCAAATCTTGTATTTACGATAAAAACATAGCTAATCCCTACGAACAATAAGACTTTTTACATAAAGTTGAAATTATAAGTTTTTGATTTTTATTTATTTTTAAATTACTTATAAACAAGGATAAATTTTACTTATCGATGTAGATAAGCTGCTTTTATGATTTCACATAAAAAACAGCTTCTTAAAACAAGAAAAATAGTGACTTAAGATATTCGAAAACAGCCTAGTTTTTAATTTGTTCATTGAGTCTTTTCATGGCACTTTCCGACACCCTAACGGCAACTTCGGTTAGTTTTTCTTTCAAAGCAACATCATTTCCTTGAATATAGATTGAAGTGAAATGAAACGTCTTTAACTGAATGGGTGTGTTTAATATTTCTAATCGGCCATCAGTAATTTCTTTTAAAGCGGTTAAAGTCGGCACCACAGCAATGCCTAGGCCCTGCTCGGCTAAACGCAATAAAGTCGCTAATGAATAACTAGTAATTGAGAGTGGTTCATCTATTCCTTGTTCTTTCATTCTGGCTTTCAATTCTTTATAGGGATAGGTAATTTTAGGGTAAGTTAAAATGGTATGTGACATTAAAGTTTTAAATGACATTTGCGCAACCCCGCCTTTAAATGAAGGTGATGCCAAGAAACTTAGTTCAAAGTCACATAAAGTCTGTTCAATACATTCAAAAGCTAAAGTTGGTCCAAGTAAAAAGGCCATGTCTAAATCCCCTGTGCGAACACCTTCTTGTAAGTTAGGCGTCAGGTCTACCACAATTTCTACTGAAATTTTTGGGAACTCTTGTTGAACCTTTTCGATATATTCGACTAACCACGTATAAACAATGGTTTCGGAAACGCCTAAACGAATGGTGCCAGTCAGGTGCTGGTTTTCGGTCAGTTCAGCCACTAGATCTGTTTCTAGGCGCATAAACTTTTCAGCATATTTAAATAGTGTTATACCTTTATGGGTCAATTTAAATTTTCGCAAACTTCGGTCTAAAACTTTAAAACCTAATTCATTTTCAAGAGATGTGATTTTTTGAGAGACCGCAGGCTGGGTGGTTTGTAATTTAGTCGCAGCCTTATTGAAGCTATTTAAAGTCACAACCCAATAAAATGCTTCAAGATTCTTTAAATTCACGTTTCATCCTGTCTTAAAAATTCCTTCACTTTTATAGTATGTAAGCTTTTAACACGTTAAGGCCAGCAATAAATAAATTTTTAACTAAAGTTAGTCATCCAAATTTTTAAATACTTTAGAAAGCTGACTAATTGTTTTGATTTGTTTTGCATAACGGCGGCATGATCTACACGCCAACAAATGCAATTGCAAACTAGTTTGCTCACGTAAAAACAGCGGTCTATCTTGCTTTTCAGACAATAGTTGAGTGGCTTGTCGGCATGTCAACATGAACAATCCTCCTTCAATAACCATTTATTTTCTAAGCATTCGCGTAATCGGGTGCGGCTTCTATACATCAATACATTAAAATTTGAGATAGAAATTTCCAGCTTATTACAGATTTCATTAGAACTGAGTTCAATCACTTCTCTCATCATAAAAACTTGAGCATATTTGGCTGGCAAATGATCTAAACAGGCTTCAAAAATTATCCAGAAATCTGACTGCTCTATCATTTCTTCGGGACTTTGCCATGTGTGAGGTGCTTCATATTTGTGCCAGTGTCCTGACGCATCGAATAACTCGTCGACACTGAGCTCGCTTTCCTCATCTTTAAATAATTCAGAGATTGCAACCAAACGTGACTTTTGTCGAACTACATCAATAATTTTATTTTTTAAAATCGCGAATACCCATGTTTTGAAGGCAGCCCGCCCTTTAAATGAATCTAAATTTTGAAAAGCGCTCGTTAACGCCTCTTGCACGACATCCTCAGCTTGCGGAAGCGACGATAACTGTAAAAAAGCAAATTTAATCATTTGCTGTCTTAAGTCTTGTAAAAATACTGGATTATGCAGTTGATCCCCTAAGTCGTCATGAGGTGATGCCGCGGCTGAAGTCATCTCTGTACCTCTTTAAAACTATGGGGAGTTTGAATTAATCGTAATCGAGTTAATAGATTTTTTAGTTCTTGAATTTGCAGATAAATTTCAGGCTCAGACAAATCAGTCAATATAGATTGAATGAGTATATAAATATCATGCTCAGTTAACATTATATTTTGAGTTAACTGTTCAATTAGCATAGCAAACAATGGAGAAAGTTGTTCAATACATACTCTATCCTGATCATCGCGCCAGACCATGATTGCACCTGGCATAATTTCAACTTGTTCTTGTGTAGTTAAAGTCGTCCACATATAAACAGGATATTGATAAACCAATACCCATACTTTAGTGCTTAATTGCCAAGCGTAATTTTCATGCAAAACGACATCTTCAATTTCAACAGTATCTAAATACAATTCAAGCCATTCAAATTGCAATAACTCAGCCAACCAAGGGTATTCTTGCAATATTGGGTGCCGCTGATCTGTCAAATATTCTCTAAACTCAAGAGAAATATCATTATACAAAGGTGAACGACACTTAGCTTTTTGAAAAAACTCCGAGAGTACTTGTTGCCACTTTAACTCTGGTAACATCGCGCGAGCTACAGGATAAACTAAGTCAATAAATGAACTGACATTATTAAAAAGTAAATCCCGATAAATTTGCATTCTTTCGACAGGAAGCTCTTGAGGGATTTCCAAATCAGGATCTCTAATCCATTCACAAAACTGTTGTTGCAGGGTTTGGAAGGGTGTTTGATTTCCGTTCATAGCCACTCTCCTGTTGTTGAATGAGTTTAATTTTAGCGAGTTCCTCTTCTAATTCTTGCCATGACGGAATATTAAAGTCACGCTCAAGCAAAGTTGGTTTCACACCACAGACTTGATAGGTATATCTCAGTAGTTCCCACACACGGTCACAAACCTCTGCCCCATGTGTATCAATTAACAAATTTTTCTGAACTTGTTCATGTCCGGCAATATGTAAATAACGGATTCGTTCTTTTGGCATGTCTCGAATAAATCCAAATGCATCACTGCCATGATTAATACTATTGACGTAGACATTATTTACATCCAGAAGCAAATCACAGTCTGCAAATTGAAGCACTTCACGAATGAACTCAGCTTCACTCATTTCGGCATTTGGCATTAAATACGTAGAAACATTCTCTATAACTAATCTTTTCCCTAAAATATCTTGCACACGTAAAATACGTTCAGCGACATATTTAACCGCGGCTTTCGTCATGGGTATTGGCAACAAATCATATAAATAGCCCCCATCATTTGTATAACTTAAATGTTCAGAATAAATTGGTACTTCGTATTGTTCTAAAAAGCTTTTTATTTTGCCGATAAATTCAAGATTAAGTGGATGCGGTCCTCCAATAGATAATGACAAGCCGTGACAAATTAAGGGCGCTTTTTCAGCACACTGTTCGAGTAATTTTGCATGTCGGCCACCAAAACCAAGCCAATTTTCTGGGGCAACTTCAATAAAGTCTGGATATGTTTTTGCAGCTAGAAACGAATCTATAAAATCACGCCTTAAACCAAGTCCTACACCTGACAGCTCCATCATGGTGATTTCTCCTTTTGGAAATGATGCCGACACTTACTAGAAGGCCGACATCATCCATGATTAGATTGTTTACTTAGCGCCACACTTACCATCAGCGACTTTTTTATCTGCACCGCACTTGCCATCTGCTGCTTTTTTGGTTGCTCCACATTTACCATCTGCTGCTTTTTTATCTGCTCCACATTTTGCTTCAGCAGATTTTTCATGTTTTTTCATTTTGTTAGCGCCGCATTTTGCTTCGCCACATTTACCATCTGCTGCTTTGGTTGCATGCATTTCAGTTGTTGTATTAGTTGCTGCCACAGTCACTTGTGTAGCGCCTGCCACAGAAAGTGCCAATAATGCTGCCACTGAGGTCATTGAGTTGAGTTTGTTCATTTTTGTATTCCTTTAAAGATAATTTCTCGGTTTGTACACATGTACATAAAGTTAGACGGACCAAATCCTTTTTTATTACACCGTAAATAAAATTTTTTTATGTAAGAAATACAGTTTTCATCCGACTAATTACTATTCAATCGTATTGGGTGTGAAATTATCATGAAGAACTTTATTTATGGCTTATCTAAATATTATCAAAATCTCGGTAAGTCTCTACAACATATTGATGGCATTGCGGCACTGGCTATTCGATTGTATCTCGTTCCAATATTCTGGATGGCAGGCACAAATAAATTGATGCATTTCAGTGATATTGTAGAATGGTTTGGCAATTCAGATGGAGGTTTAGGGCTTCCTTTCCCCTATTTAATGGCCGTCCTTGCAACATCAACTGAACTAGCAGGCGCCATACTCTTAACATTTGGTCTGTTTACCCGTTTAATTAGTATTCCCCTTATTATTACTATGCTGGTCGCTATATTTACGGTACATCTGCCAAATGGCTGGCAAGCAATTGCTGATCCAAATGCACCTTTCGCCAACATGCAAGTATTAGCCTCGGCTGAAAAATTAGAAAGAGCCCGAGAGATCCTGCAAAACTATGGCAACTATGACTGGCTTACGTCGAGTGGTTCGTTTGTTGTTTTAAATAATGGAATTGAATTTGCCGCGACCTACACGGTTATGCTGCTTGCTCTGCTTGTGCTTGGAGGTGGCCGTTATGTTAGTTTAGATTATTGGATTAAAAATAAATTGTGCTAATCAACTATTGCGCCTGCGGTCATATTTACAACCGTTGCAGTCATTGAGTTCGCATGTTCGGATGCTAGAAAAGCGACAGTTTCTGCAACCTGAGAAAGTGTCGGTAGCCGTTTTAGCATAGTGCCCTGAGCCGCACCCTCTAGCCATTGTCCTATGCTGAGCCCCATTGCCTGTGCTTTTGACTCAAATAGTTCTCGCGTGTAGGAACCGGCTTGAACAGCATCAACAATTGCATGTGAGCGAACACCCAGTACTCGTATATTCTTAGGCCCTAGCTCGCTGGCAAGTGCTTTAATAAAAGCTTCGACTCCAGCACAGCCCACAATATGGCCTAAATGACCCGGTATCGCCATCCGAGCTGAAGGTGCCACAATTGAAATCATTGTTCCGCCACGATCGCCGCCCATATAAGGAACCGCAGCTTTAGATATATTAAACTGCGACGTTAGAAATGGATTTATTCCCCCAACAAACTCATCAAGGTTTAATTCCAAAATTTCTTTGCCTTGATTATGTATAAAACTGGTCGCATTGATGACTAAATCTAGTCCACCTGTATCTTGAGCAATTTGAGCCACGGTATTATTTATTGACTGACTGTCTAACACATCAACGTTGACCGTATGAACCACGCCCCCAAGTTGTTGTAGTTGTGCCGCAATATTTTGAAGTTTATTGAAATCTCTTGCACACAAATAGACACGAGCACCTTCACGAATAAAAACCTTCGCAATTGCAGTGCCAATTGCCCCACTGCCTCCAAAAATGACAGCCACTTTTCCCTTAAGCAACATTGCGGCATCCTCTTGTTATTATGTGCCATCATTAAGTTATGTCACACAATCAAGAGTGATGCAATTTTATACAGTTTAGAGTTTGTATGCGCTTATCTAATTTTGACAAAAATAATATCTAGGTCTTTTTTTGGTACAAACTTGGTTTTAGTCATTTGAAATTGAGTCGGGCTAATCTTTTTGACTGGACCATCCCAACAAAATGAAACCAGTTCGTCTTTATCGCGCTCAATGGTTAATTTAAAGTTTTCAATCGGCTTTGCCCAATTTGCACCCGTCGTCAAAATATAGCCCAGCGCGCTAAACGGCGAATTTTCCGAACTAGCTTTTTTTAAGCCCTGCTTAAATTGTTTATCCATACAAAATTGCTGGTTATATTCATCTGGATAGAGAGCAACTGAACCACCCACCAAAGGTTTATATTCATGCTGAATTTTAGTCAAACTATTAGCTTTAAAGGTCTGCTTCCAACTATAGATCACTTGAGATGACCATGGAATTACATCATCTTTTTTAAAACTAGCTAAAATTTTCTGTATTTGTGGCTTATTACATTGTTTTAGCTTATCTACATAATATTCATAATCATAGTTATTACGTAGCCACGGGTTTAACATGTCTTTTTCACTAAAACCACACTGCTTAAACTCATCCGTTGCATCAATCAGAGGTGATTTCTCATCTTTTTGAATAAAGGTTCGCACGTGCATTTCTGGTTTAATATTTTTACCATCCACCACAATCTTAAAACTTTTTAAAAGTTCTTCGGTGTGAGCAAAGTCAGACTCAAAGAAATTATCAATACGTGGTAGCGGAAATAAGATCGTTTCAGTGACATCTTTATTGCTTAGATTTTTATAGAGGTAATCGACTTTAATTCGTTTTTTACTAATGAATAGATCTTCGCTTTGCATAGCAATCTGCGAATTTTTGAGATATTGAATCCCACCTGTACCGACGTAACCCGTAGAATCATTGGCTAAGCCATAGGTCGATAGTTGAACCAAAACAGCAAAGGTTATTGCAAGCTTTTTCATTTTGAGTGCTCTATGTCATTTTCTAATTATGAAATGTCGATTTGCAATAAAGCATAACTGTTTAGCTGTAGGTGTTGTTAATCTTTTAGTGGCGATTCATATATCTCTTTAAAAGCTAAATTTTAGTGAAAGCTCAATTTCTGTTTCGTCATCTTTTTAGGCACACTTATTTTCCCAATAAAGTTAGTCAGCCATAAAATGCATTCATCACGGTGTTCAAAGTGAGGAATCAAACTGAGGTCAATTTTTATATCTCGATCTGCCAAAGGTAAACTCAAACAATATTCAAAATCGATTGATTTATATTTCAACCTCAGGTCTTTTTCTTCGGCCTGTTTTTTGATTTCCGCCATAATGCGGTTCAGGTTAATAATCAAATCATTTGAAACTTGATTGTTCTCATAGACACGTTCATAGACATTTTCAGCAACGTCTATATATTTTATAAGCTCTGCATTTTCATTCATATCGTTCATGCTCTCTTTTTTTAAAGATTATGAACAGCTAAATGTTTAATTGCGTTAATAGACACATGGCTTATGTGAAAAGCGTATATTTTTCTTTATGAAAGAATAAAGCTAAAATATTGTTATCTATAAAAATTAGTCAATCTTGACTATATTTACATACATTTAATATTCTCGAAAATATACTTTTACTCAAAAAAGAAAAGTTAATTCAGACTTTATTTCGGAGTAAAAAAAACCGCCCCAGAAGGCGGTCGCTGAACTTTAAAACCAGCAGTATATAGAAGCAAGGTGGACGTTCACTTCTATATTCTTTTATGAAGGAGTTTTATTAGTTTTAATAAAATCCTCAGATTTAAAATAATTGATAATCATGTCTGCATGCTCTTCTTTTACAGGAGCAACAGTCACAGGAAATGCATCTTTCGACATCTTAAAACCTGGTGGTAAAAAGTGTGAAATTGGCGGTAATTTAGGTTTTCCCCCTTCTGTGATTCGCTCAATAAAACCGGCTAACCAAAGAAGATACTCACCTTCATTTACGAACTTCGGCATAACACTCAAATCAATCTGGACCTTGCATTCACTTGACGGTTTCGTTAAGTTTTCTTCAAAGTCTATATAGTTGTATTTGAGTTTAAACTCCGTTCCTTTGATAGCTTTTCGAATCTGACTAATTAAACAGTTAAGGTTCTGAGTAATGTCATCAGTGAATAAGCTATCTTTTTTAATATTTTTATAAACCTTTTCGGCTACAGCTAAATACTTTGGCATTAACCTCTATCTCCGTACTATTGTTATAAAGTGCTGATCTATGAATGTTTTCTAACTTTAATTATGCTTAAAGTAATGTAATAAAAGGTATACTTATCAGAGCGGTTTGTAAGTAATACAAACTTTATGTAAATTGCACCATAAAAACACCTAAAAATTTTATGGTTTTGATAACTCATCCGCAAAATGAATGGTTGAATAGAGATAATTAGAAATATTTACTTTCATATTATTTTTTATCGTTTGGTAAAATTAATATGTTTTCATTTGCTTATCCCGTCGAACTAACCCTAAAACAGCACGACGCACTCGTATCTCTTCTTCAGAAAAAGGTAATTGTTCGATGAGTTGCTGAATTGAAAGAAAGTTATTTTCGATCAAGAAACAGTCTTGCTCTGTGGTCCAAGTGGAAGTTGTTGATTGAGTTGGTTTTAAATAACGTTTCATATTTCCTAGCAGATCTGTTTACACATACAAAAGCCTGCCTTTAGAACAAGCTTAAGTTAGATTTTGAATTGATCATTATTATAGCAGTCTGTAGACAATATGTTCAGTTGAACTTGTAGCTGTTTAAATAAGCTTCATAAAAAAAGCCCACAGTTTGTGGGCTTACTCTAGCTTATTTTGCGGCATTCACCCCAACAATAAACTGACTACAATTAGAACCTTCAGATGCATTGCCTAATTGCTTTTCAGAAAATTTAAATTTAGCTGCAACTGACTCGTAATCTTTTTTAAGGCTTTGACCTGTTAGCTCACCAAGCTCTTTTACTTGTTCAGGTTTCAAAATGCCGTGTTCAACCGCTTGATTTACCATAACACAGGCTGTGGTCATTGCGTCATAACGCGCAGCAGTTTTAGAGTAACCTAGAGCACCGATTACACCACCAACAATTAAACCAATAATGATTGCTACAGTTACATGCATTTTATTCATTTTTTAAATACCTAAAAATCTAACTAAAAGAGGAACACTTCAAAAGGAGGTGTTCAAGTCCAATTAGGATAGTCGTATTTACATGCTATAAAAAGTTAGAATCTGTCACAGTTATTGATAGATTTAGTGAAATGTGTTTAATCAGTTCAAAAAGAAAATATCAGACCTTCCTACTTCGCTTTTGTTTTTTGCTTGGCACTTCTAAAGGAATAGCCACCTTACCTGTACCTAACCCGCGGAAAAAATAATTAATGATATATAAGAATAAAAGCCCAAAATAAAAAATCGGGAAAATACTAAATAAGCTGACTGCTATTTCCCAGAACATCACCCCCACTCTGTAATTATAACTAAATGCTATAAGTCCACCTTTACGTCTAGGTCTGTGCTGAGAAATATCATCATCAATAAAATGAAAAATTCCGATAATCAAACATATAGCAAATGTACTTGAGACTAAAGTCTTTTTAATTAGAGGCTTTTCTAACCAAGGGTATTTTTTTGAAGATTCAAACTCGGCTTTAAAAAAGAATTTATAAATTTCTTCTTGATAAGCTTTGTTAATCCCGTGTTCTTTAATAAAAAAATAGCATACTGCACAGCCTAAAAAGAACATGACTATGGTTATGTAAATGCTATAAAGAGTCGTAAAAAACGGTAATGGCCCTTTCGTACCAACAGTTACATGCATAGTTTTTGTAATGTATTGATATAGCTCGTACTGCCATTCATTTTTTGGATAAGCAGGAAATACAAATAAAGGAATAATAAAAAGAATAGAGCATAAGACTATATTTCCTTTGTTCTCCTTACTTTTCCGTGCAAGCGTAGAAAGAAAATTTTTAGAAGCCATGTCTATATCTTACAATTTGGAATCATGTGTTTAGCTTTATAAAACTCATCAAAAGCCTTCATGTCCCCTAACCATGGAGATATAATTTCCAGATAACGTTGATTGATATTTTTTGATGCCGATAACCTTGGTGAAGAATAATTTTCTTGCTGAATTTTTTGATTATATCGTTGTACAAACATAAGCTTTAAGCATAATCCTCGAATGCCCTTATTACCAAAATATGAATACTCAGAATATTTATTTAAGACATCTTTCATTTCTTTAGAGTCACCATTCCAAGTGTAAAATGAACTTAATCCATTCAGATCTTTAATATATATCTCATCATTAATTGGATTTAACTCTAGGCCTTCTTTTAAAATAATACTGTTTATTTCCACTTCATCAGATAAGTCCATCCAAAAAAAAGAAGCCATGACCTCTTCTGAAAATCTTATTCTGGCTTGCTCTGTATCCTTAGGATATACAATAAAAAAATAATACAATCCTAGAAAAATAATAAAACCTAATATGATAGAAAGTAATCTCCAAAAATTAGTACCTTTTATAATATTCATAACAAGCCATTCATTTTATTTAATATCTTGTGAACGAACTTTACTTTATGTTTTAGATGAAATCAAAAGAAGAGAGAGAAATTTTCCTTGTATGAAATATACACTTATTTTATTTATGCTCTTTTATATTCAAAAGAGCACTTTTTTAAAGGGAACTTTGAGATATTTCTAAGTTATTAAGGCAAAAATGGCTTTGTTAGAAATACAAATCCGACAGAGAAAAAAGCATTATCGTGATGAGACATTTGATTGCCATAACTTGCATTTAATTGCACAAGATCCTTATAGATCATGTATTTAAAACCTGCTTGATAAAAGGCGTTATTTCGGTCATTACCATATACTTCGGTAGTTAGCGTTAATGGATTGGCAAGTTGTATTTCGGTACCAATCCCCCATGTGGTCTGGTTTTTATGGGTAGTATTTTCACGTAACCAGCCAATATTGGTATGGATTAAAAATTTATCATCCAACATAGAAACACTTAATGGAACATTAACCGTCCAATCTTTTTTTGAAGAATCTTTAGTATTGATTTGAGTTCCAAAAGAAAAACCGATTCCCCAATCATTAGTCTCTAAGGGTTTTAATAAGGTTTTACCTTGAAAAGTTGCATAACTGACGTGCTCAGTATCATCGTTTACTCTTCCCACACCTACAGCCAATTCAAAATTTCCACCAAAATTACAAGCTGGCATCGCCCAATATTCTTTGCTGTCAGAATTATGCTGCATCCAAGTTTCAAGTTGGCAGGTTTTTGGAGAAACAAGAGCCGCATCGTCAACAACCATTGGTCGTCCACTATGGCTAGCGTTAGATAAGGCGAATAAACATAAACCAGAAATAAGTGAGCGTTTCTTTAAAGTAAATAACACTGGCATCACTCCCATAAGTTATGGAGCACATGCAAGTACTGCAACCCGTCATGAGTAAATCATGGGTTAATAATAGAAATGAAAAGATGAAAATAAAAAACCTCTTCTTGTATCCACAAAAAGAGGTCTGTCAGGACTTCAGTGGATACTTAGACTATTACCGATCGACTAGCGTCACTCGAGCAAGTACTCACATTGAAGCTCCTAAAAATTAGTTGGGCGGATTCTAAAATTACCTTTGTTAAATATCAAGTTAAAATTTAATGACAGTCTAATCCATAGAAAATCATTTATTTTTGCTGGGTAAGATGCTGAGTTACCGCATTAAAAAATAAACTTTTTTCATTATCAAGTTGAGCAGAAGGCATTGCAGTTTCCCATGTACTCCATTGCATCATTACAATCTTGTCTTTAGGGTTAATAGCGAGCATCTGCCCAAAAATACCCAGTCCCCAGAAAGTTGCATCAGAATTTTGAGTCGTTAATGGTGAACCTTTTTTGGCATGTGAATTCCACCATTGAAAACCATATATCCCGTTTGGATAGTTTTCAGATACCGAACCTTTCGCCTGATTCCATTCAGTTGCTTGCGCTGTCCAACCTTCAGGTAGCATTTTGTCGCCATTAGCAACACGCCCGTCATTCAATATAAATTGTCCGAAACGTGCGTAATCACGCAAAGTTGCATTAAACCCATGGCCACCCATATCAACTTGATTGCGGGTATACGACTGCCAAACACCTTCTCGCTCCATACCTACCCGTTTCCAGACATTGTCCTCGAGATATTTAGCAATATTTTCATGGGTTGCAGCTTCTAAGACTTTACCCACCAGATATGCACCACCCGTGCTATATGACCATACCGTTCCTGGTTCATATTTAGATTTCAAATTTTTCACATTTTTATAGACACAAGCATCTGGATCCTTAGCTGCTTCACAATAGGTCATTTTTGCAAAATCTGAATTTGGATCTTTATAGTTTTCATTCCATTCAACACCTGAGGTGTGTTGTAACAGTTGTTTTAATGACACTTTTTCCCAAGCAGTTCCTTTCAAATCAGGTAAATATTGAATGATTGGATCATCTACTGATTTGATTTTACCTTGTTGAATAGCGACTCCTATCAGTGTTGCCACAATAGATTTTGCGACTGAACGAGAAGTCCATAGAGTTGTCTTATTATTGCCTTGGCCGTAGTATTCATAAGCAACTTTGCCATCTTTTAATACTATTAGACCTGCCACACTTTGGCTTTTTAAGTAATCATTTAAATTATAGTTTTTCCCGTCTACCGAATAATGAATATCCTTATTTTTTATACTGTTCTTTAATTTTGGTAGTTCAAGCACGTTTTTCTTATCAGGATGAAAAACACTGCCATCATAACTACGGAAGGTATTTCGAAAGCCAACCACCCTTTGTTGTTGTGTCCATGTCAACATATCATGTGGATCAGGTAATTTTTTATCAACTGTGGTTGGACAGTCTGTTAGTTCAAGCTGCTGACAACTATATTCAGCGCAAGCGACACTACTGACGAATAGACCTGTGAATAGCAGGCTCATTTTTGTAATCTTCATCTCTTTTTTCCCTTAGTAGAGCTTAATTTGAGTGACTAAACCCACAATCACATTGCTATTGAAGGTTTTTCCTGTAGAACGGTAGTAGTTATCTGGGTTCCAGATGTATTGTACGAATGGGCTTAAAGTTAAACGTTTGTAATTAATATCGGTATCTAAAGAAAGAAAAGAGGTTGTTTTATTATCATTACCATTAATTTTTTGAGTCATTAAAACATAATCATCATTGAGCTGAGACTGACCAAACTTCACACCTAAATGATTCTTACCTTGATTAATTTTATAGCTTAGCCCAAGTTCCCAATAGTTTTTATAAGGTTGGTTTTTCTCATCAATATATGAGTAAGCACCAAATACAGTTGGAATATTCTGATTACTAAAATCATGATTAAATCTAAAATTTAAACCATCTGTACCATCATATTTTTCTTGTGTATATGCATTCCGATATTCAGAGTTATTATAAAAATATAATAACTCTGCTTTACTATTTTTGTCTTTATATCCCACCCCATATACTTGGGTGTAACCTAGTTGGTGATGAAAGGAGAAATCTAATCCTTTCTTCTTATAAACATAATCATCTGTGTTTACTTCAAAAATTCCTGCATGCATGTAGATATTTTCTGAAAAATTATATTTGGTGTAGCCGCCCCAATACGCATAGTTAGTAGGCAATGAACCCATTGCCCCTTTAATCGGGTCAGTACATAACAGAATATTTTGACAGTTGTTATAGAGGAAATATCTTCTTAGGTTAGTACGCCCAACAGAAGTATATAATGTCTTATCATTCCAATACTTATCCCAAGTAAGTAAACTGAGTTGGGATGAAGCCAAATCATTGGCAGCAATTGCTCCTCCGACATAACTTCCAACTCCCCCAAACCAGTTGTTTGAGGTATTTAGCTGTGCATCATCATTTAAACCATTAAATACATATTGTGCTTTTAAAACACCTAAATCATAATTTTCATTCGCCAATTTAATTTCAGTATTTAGAAATAAACCTGCTGAGTTAGTAAAATTATCATCTACCGCACTTTCTTGGCTATACATGGCTAAATCAATAAAATTTGCCGTGAACTTAAAATTGTCTTTTAGGGTAACTTCTGCATTTGCACTTATGCTATATAAAAGCACGAGTGTACCTATACATCCTTGTTTAGATATATACATAGAATCCTTTCCTTTAAATATAATTAATCATCTTTTTAGCTTTATGTTTTTATAATTAAAAACTTAGTAAGATGATTATTTTTAGCTCAGCTCAAAATTTATTTAGCTGGATCATTTTAGGCTTACTCACCCATTTCAACCTTATTTGATAAATCTGATTTCAACATAATTATATTGTTCCGACTTGTGCATTAATGACATTAATCTTGTCTAAAAATGACATAACATGCTCCAACACTTAGGCTATTAAATAATCAAAAAAAATTATTAAAATCCGAACAAAAAACAATCCACCATACTCTCCTGCTCGATTGCCGTATTCGAGCCTAAAAGCTGAATAATTGCGCCTTCAATCAGATATAAAAATAGCTTTGCATCCTGAAAAGTGGCATCGGTTGTGAGTGTTCTAAGCTGGCTATAAATTTCATTGATGAGCCATGTTCTGTACTTAACTGCGGTTTGATAGGCTTTGGGATAAGTCAGTTTTATTTCAAAAATGGCTTTAAATAATAAATAGTAAGGCCCCTCTAAATCGGTGTGTAAGAAATAAAGTTTCTTTAATTGATCAATCACGTTCGTGTGGTTTACGTGCTCAGCAATTGAAATTACTTTTTCTTTTATACGTTCTTTTTGCACAATTAAGCAGATTTCAATAAATCGTTCTTTAGAATGAAAATAGTTATAAAAAGTCGCTTTCGGAATGTTTGACTCTTTCACAATTCGGTCGATTCCAATCGTATGAAATCCGTGATGGTGAAATAAATCAATCGACTTGTTGATGACTTGTATGGCACGTGTTGGGAGAGCTAAATTTGGCATCTTTTTACCGTTATAAATTCTTGTTTTTCAAATTGAGATACTTTTTTGGGAGAAAAAAGGCATAGCAAAGCCCGTAAAGACTGTGCGTGGCACATCTCAAGTTTTATTGTTAGTTAAGTTTTTAGACGAAATGATTTAAAGCCTGAAAACCTTACGGCGATCAAACTGCTTTAAAAGTTTAAGTAGTGTCGTTATAGCTTTTGGCAAAGGCTGCCAAGAAATAATGGATGTGCAAAGCCAACTCCTTTTTATTGGGAGTTCTGCCAAAACATTAGAATTATGGTGGCAGAACGAAAGAGGGTTCGCAGACTGGTCACACAACCAGCACACCCGAGGGTGTCCCTCTCCCGTCCTACCGCTACGGGAGGGAACGAGATGCGCGCACAAAAATATTCCTCAGAGAAATAATCCTGATGCGGGTGTGAATCGGTCTGCGACAACCGACTGGCAATGTAGGCCAGCAGGCAAAGGATAGTGCCCAACCTTTTTACAGTCAAGCACACAAAATGCCATTTGTTTTAAATTAGATCATTAAAAAGCAAGGATAAATAATTAAAATTTATTGTTAAATTGGGGTTTATAAAATGCCTATCAATCAAAGCCCTATCGATGTCTTAAAAGAGAAAGCTTGCAAAAAAACATCTATGGCAATATTTTAGAGTAATTACTCTAAAATGAGATCTAATAATGAAAAATAAAAGAGTTGGCTCGTATCACTGGATGCAAGCTACCAATGGTCAGCTCAGCTTCAAAGACAAAATTAAGTTAATTCAAAAAATTATGCTGCCAAGTGTTATGGCCTCTCTAAAAATAAATTACTTTCGGTTCAAAACTTCGGATGATTTTGATATCGATCAGATCGTAATACCAGATACTCAAATGGTTAAAGTCGCGCTTGATGAACTAGAGGCTAAAACAAATATATCTATCTACAATCATTCATGGCGCACTTATTTCTGGGGGGCTGCTTTAGGCAATATACAAAAACGGCAATTTGATGATGAGTCACTTTTAATAGCCTCACTTTTTCATGATATTGGATTAACTGAGCAACATATTCATATTAAAGGTTGTCACTGTTTTACCTATGAGAGTGCTAAACAATTTGAGCAAAAGGCTAAAGAACATAGCTTCGATGAGAAAAAAAGTGAAGTTATTAAAGATGCTATCTGCTTACATATGAACGGCTATATAGACCATTCTGACCCAGCAGAAATTACGCTATTGCAGCAAGGTGCATCCTGTGATGTGATTAGCGACGGTCTATATAAACTCCCCCTATCTTTTCAAAAGGAAATTTTAGAAAAATATCCTAGAAAACAATTTAATAAAGAATTTATCGAGCTTATTAATTTAGAAATGAAGAATGTACCAAATTCTCGAACGAGTTTATTAAGTAGTCTTGGCTTACCCCTCATGATTAATTCAAATTTATTTAAAGAGTGAATTTGATTAGAGCTATTAATCATAAAAAAAATCTCTTAAGACTTTGCTTGAAACATCAATTGATTAAACACTTACAACATATTGCTCTAGATTTTTTAATGCAAAATGAATCACTTGAGAAAGCTCTTCTTTGGAATATCCATCTCTTGCTTGAACAGATAGCCCGTGGAGAACAAGTGCGTAGTATTTACCCAACGTTTCGGGGTCTGCATCTGCAACCAATTGACCATCTGATTTTGCTTGAATAAATCTTTCAACCAGACTTTGGCCCCGTGCAATACGCTGTGCTTTCATCCAGTCTAAAACAGCTTGATTTTCTTCGCCTAGCACACTCGCTGCCGACACGACCATGCACCCATAGGAATGGTTGGTTTGCGTGTAAAGCGCTAGCGCATCTTGAAATAATTGGTTTATTGCATCCTTAATATTTTTTTGCTTTAAAGCGTTTAGCGCGAAATTACCTTCGTTCTTTTCATAGTGATTTATGGCCTCTCTAAACAAGGCCTCTTTTGAGCCAAACGCTTTATAAATTCGAGCTGAGGCAATCCCCAAAACTTCAACTAAATCTGACATGGATGTGCCTTCATAGCCGTGAAGCCAGAAAAAATCTCTCGCTTTTACGAGGGCTTCTTCTCGATCAAACTCTCTTGGTCTGCCAGCCATAATGACCCTTCATCAAATTTAGTACGTCTTTTCATTATTATTCGAAAAAAATATTTTCACAAATAAATCAATGAGATTTATTCAAAATACTCTCGTTTTGTTTTGATTTTCAAATAAAAAGTTGTTTTTATCAAAAATTAAGCCTATTGTTTGTCGATCGACAACTAATTAGGTTTTATTATGAAAACCATCAAAGGTCCAAGTATTCATCTTGCTCAATTTAGTGATGATGTTTTCCCTTTTAACCGTCTAGAAGATATTGCTGCTTGGGTAGCAAACCAAGGCTTTGAAGCTGTACAACTCCCTGCTTGGGATAAGCGTTTATTTGATGTCAATTTGGCAGCAGAAAGCCAAGATTATTGCGATGAAATCTTAGGTACTTTAAGCAATCATGGCTTAAAAATTAGTGAGTTAACGACTCATATTTTTGGGCAGTTAATGGCTGTGCATCCTGCTTATGACTCAATGTGCGATAACTTTGCCCCATCTCATTTGCATGGTAATTCAGTAGCTAGAACCGAGTGGGCAAAACAACAAATGCTCGCTTCAATTCAGGCATCTGCCCGCTTAGGTCTTAAAGATATGGGGACATTTTCAGGCTCGCTAGCATGGCCTTATGTATTTCCATTTCCTCAAAGACCGTCAGGGCTCATCGAAACGGCGTTTGATGAATTAGCACGTCGTTGGCTTCCGATTTTGAATGCTTGTGATGAACAAGACGTCAACCTTTGCTACGAAATTCACCCCGGTGAAGATTTGCATGATGGCATTACATTTGAAATGTTTTTAGAGCGGACTCACAACCATCCACGTTGCCATATTCTTTTTGACCCAAGCCATTTTGTTTTGCAACAACTGAACTATGTGGAATATCTTGATATCTATAAAGATTTCATTCGCATGTTTCATGTTAAAGATGCCGAATTTAATCCAACGGGCCGCCAAGGAATGTATAGCGGCTATCAAAGCTGGGGAAATCGAGCGGCTCGATTCCGTTCTACGGGTGATGGTCAAGTTGACTTTAAAACGATTTTTTCAAAGTTAGCACATTACGACTACGAAGGCTGGGCCACATTAGAGTGGGAATGTTGCCTCAAAAATAAGGACGATGGCGCACGCGAAGGTGCCGAGTTCATTAAGCAAAATATTATTCATGTCACCGATAAAGTTTTTGATGACTTTGCTGCGGCTCCTGTAAATCAGACTCAAATTAATCAGTTATTAGGGATTTAAGGAACCGTAAGAGAACTCAACATGAAAACTCACCAATCCAATGAAAACTCACATAACGCATTCGATCATCATTACATTCACATCGAAAGCAAAAAATTACACTATGTGACCTTAGGGGAAGGTCCAGCGGTATTACTAATTCCAGGCTGGCCGCAAACATGGTACGCATGGCACAAAGTCATGATTGAACTGGCGAAACAGGGTTATCAAGCCATCGCTGTTGATTTACCCGGAACAGGAAATTCAGCTCCACTGGATGGAAGTTACGATACGGGGCGTATCGCCAAAATTTTATCGATGCTCATGACTCAACTTGAATATCCAACTTATTCGGTTGTTGGTCACGACATTGGCATGTGGGTTGCCTATGCCCTTGCATCTGATTTTCCTGAATCAGTGACTCGTCTTGCGGTCACAGAGGCTGTGATTCCCGGTTTAGCCCCCGCACCTCCTATTTTTGTTGAACCAAGTGAAAACATTTTTCTTTGGCATTTCATGTTTAATCAGACCCAAGACCTACCCGAAGCTTTAATTACAGGCCGTGAAGATACTTATTTAAATTATATGTTTGATAAATGGTCATGGCACAGAGATAAAGTTGCGACTGAAACTTATATTGAAGCCTATAAAATTCCGGGTCGTTTAACGGCTGGGTTTAATTATTACCGCTCTATTCCAGAAACCATCCGTCAAAATAAAATCAGAGAAACTAAAAGTTTAGACATGCCAGTTTTAGCCATAGGCGCTGAACATGCCACAGATAATGCGCCTTATGAAACCATGAAAAAGGTTTCATCGCATTTAAACAGCGCGATTGTCAAAGACTGCGGTCATTTCATTATGGAAGAACAGTCCGAAATATTTAGCTCACTCATTTTAGATTTCTTGCAGCAGGAAAAAAGCGATGCCTCTACTTGCTGAAATTGAAAGCTGGCTTAAATCTAAACCAGCCCCACAAGGTGCAAACTCGTTACAAGCGTTAAGAGAACACGTAAATAAAGACATTATTGATCAGCAAGGTATTCAGCATGATGCAAGCTATCAACAAAGTTTTAATGTTGAGGTTTCAGATGGTGCCGAAATTGAAGTGCGTGTTTATGTTCCCTATTCACTCGAAAATACTGAGCAACGGCCTGCTTTAGTTTTTGCTCATGGTGGAGGCTGGTGTCTGGGAAGTTTAGATGCATGGGACCGCTCGTGTCGGTTATTAGCAGAATCCACTCAACTGGTTGTGTTTTCTGTGGACTATCGATTGGCTCCAGAGTTTAAGTTCCCAACACCTTTGAATGATTTTTTTACGGCATTCCGTTATATCAGCGAAAATGCTTCACTGTTTGGAATTGATCCAAACCGTATTGCTGTAGGTGGAGATAGTGCGGGCGCAAACATAGCTGCGGCCACATGTCTAATGGCAAAACAATACCCAGAAATTAAGGTGAGCCATCAACTTCTTTTCTACCCTGCTTTAGATGCAACAATGAGTAGTAATTCTTATCGCCAATACGCTGAAGGTTATGGTTTGGACTCATCCACCATGGATTATTGCTGGGATCAATATGGGCAGGATGAAAATGAAAAACAGAATGAATTTGTAAGTCCGTTACTCGCTCAGTCTTTGGATGGACTGCCAAATGCAACCATTTTTGTTTGTGAATATGATCCTGTTCGGGATGATGGCGAAAGATATGCTCAAAAACTGTGGGATGCAGGTATTCAAGTAAACTTTCATTTGTTAGAAGGAATGATTCACGGCGCGATTCACATGCTGGCAATTAGCCCCGAAAAGGTAAAATCGATCTATCGTAAAATTCACATGTAGATAGATTCGTTTTTATTATTGAAACATATTAATTAGTTAGGCCACTCTTTAAAATTTTTTAATTACTCTTTTGGAGTGGCCTAGTTTACTTTTAAGTATGGATGTTGGTTACTATGAATTCTTATTGAAATTGCTCTTTTGCCTATTTTTTGAAATAGGCAATCTGTTTTAAGAAGTCATTTAACGGCATCGGACATCCCCATAAATAGCCTTGAAACTCAGTGCATCCATTATTTTTAAAAGCACTAAATTGTTCAGTCGTTTCGATACCTTCTACTAACACTCGAAGGTTCAAATCTAGTCCAATTTTAATAATGCCAGTTACGAGTTTATTACTACGTTTATCATCCAAAGCTGCCTGCACAAAGCTACGATCAATTTTGATTTGGCTGATGGGCATTTTTTGTAAATAGCTTAAAGATGAATAACCTGTACCAAAATCATCAAGGGAAAGCTGAATTCCATTTTTTGACAGGAAATGCATTTTTTCGATCAAGCTTACACAATTATTTAAAGCAATATTTTCAGTGATTTCTAAAATGAGCCGCGATGGATTTATCTGATATTTTTGAACCATTCCAATTACGGCTTGCTCAAAGGTAGCTTGCATAAAATGATCAGCACTAATGTTGATGGAAAGCGTAAGATCTTTGGTCTCGGCTTTTTTGCTCCACTCTTGTAAAACTTTGCAGCCTTGAGCTAACACCCACTCCCCAATCTCTGGCATTAATCCAAAAGTTTCGGCTGCTGGAATGAAATCTTTTGTAGGCACATAACCTAAAGTAGGATGTTGCCATCTTAATAAAGCTTCTGCGCCAATCAAAGTTTCAGATGAATTAATTTGTGGCTGATAAAAAAGCTCAAATTGTTGTTTAGCAAGAGCTAAGCGTAAGTCTTTCACCATGCTGTTTTCTATTTGTATCTCTAATTGCATGGTATAAATTGAAATACAAATCATGAGTGTAGCCACACAAGTCGCAATCCATCCGCCATGATCGCGAATATCTTCAGATAGCGGTATAGCACTCTCAAGATTAAAAGAGGTTCCACTAAAAAATATAAAACACCCAATCGACAATAAAATTAAAATGAATTGTAAATAGCTTGGGTCTCTGCGGTAATTCAAATACCCCAATATCGCTCCAGCAGGTAAAAATAAATGAGCTACCTGCGGACGATCAACGGTAGCTATATCAAAAAATAGGCAAAACACCACTGGAAAAACCAGCAGTACGACTTGTGAAAGAAGAATACCCGCTGAAATTCGATTTATATAAATAAGAAAAAGGCTAAATATGGAGATCACTGTAAAAAAGATATCCATGTAAACAATCAACCACATTTGTGCAAATGCAAAATATATGGTCCAGAACAAGCAAAAAATGATGCAAATAAAGATATTTGCTTTGGCTGCAATTGTAAGCTGCTGGTCCTTTACGCTGCGGTAATTTTTCTTGTGTTTTTTAAAATAAGACGAAGCGAACATAAATAAATCAACCATAAAATGTTTTTTCATAGACCCCCATCTGGATCATTGATACCCCACTTCAAGATTCACCAATAAAACAAAATGTTTTATTCCTTGTTATTTATACGACTCATCTTGAGACTGTTGTTGTTTTATCGTGGTGGTATAGTTTGGTTGTTTAATTGAACGATGTTGCTTATCAAACTCCTTATAATTTTAAAGGATCATCCCCTAACGATACATGCCTCTGCGACTAAGGTACAGGCCCTAAATAGCCAAAAATTAAAGCATCAAATTTTTTAGAATATATAGTTTTGCAATATTGATATTAATAATAATTATCATTACTATTTAAGAATAATTTAACTGTGTGTTTAATTGTGCTACTCATTGCCAATTTGTGGACTCCGCTGCTATGAACCTCAATGTAGAGAAACAGGTATGGTTTAGCCAAATTTACCGTTCTCAGCAAACTACGCTTTTATCATGGTTTAAACACAAACTTCAGCACCATCATCAATCTGAAGACTTGAGTCAGGAAGTGTTTTATCGTGCTTTAAAAAGTGAATATTGTTTTCAAAAAATTAAGGAACCACAGGCATGGCTTATGGGGATCGCCAAACATGTCATTATTGACCATTGGCGCCGTCAGCATATTGAAAATCTCTACCTAGATGCTCTACAGCATCTTCCAGAAGAATATTATCCTTCTGCTGAACATGAAGTTTATATTCAAGAAACCTTATATCAGGTTCATTTAATATTAGAAAAACTACCCACCCGCACGGCTCAGGTCTTTTTGATGTCTCAACTAGACGGCATGACTTATCGAGAAATTAGTGAAAAAATGAATATTTCTGAAGCCACTGTAAAAAGAGATATGAAACACGCTTTTTTGGCTTGTATAGACCTCTATAATTAATCCCTTTCAACGCGCTCAAATTTCTACTGTATGTCAGCTATTAATAAAATTCCTCCTCATGTTTTAGATGCAGCCGCAGACTGGTTGGTACTCCTACATTCGGGTGAAATGACAGCATTACAGCAACAACAATTTGAGCAGTGGAAAGCCGAAAAAAAAGAACACCAGCTAGCACTCCAGCAAATGGAAAAATTTAGCCACGGTTTATCAAACCTCGCAGGTAACTTCCCTTCCGAAGCTTTAGTTCAGTCTAATCAAAAATTTAATCTTGCTGCAAAACGCAATATGCTGTTGAGCCTTTCAGGTTTAGTCATCGTTGGCTTGTCTGCCTATTTCATACCTTGGGAAAAATGGCAGTCGGACTATCACACCAAAGTGGGTGAAATTAAAAAAGTATCGTTAAAGGATGGTTCTCAACTGATTATGGCAAGTGATTGCTATGTCGATGTAAATTTCACGCAAGAGAAACGTCAGATAAAGCTGATTGATGGAGAAATTTATATTGAAACGGCAAAGGATGTTCAACATCGGCCATTTATTGTCGAAACCAAGAATGGTTCAGTAGAAGCCTTAGGTACTCAATTTACGGTTCGCCAAGAAAATAGCGAACAAACCAAAGTCAAAGTCTATAAACATGCGGTAGCCATTGAGCCAGAGAACGCTTCTAAACGCCAAATATTAAAACAAGGTCAGCGTGCTTTTTTTGATGAAAAATATATTTCAAAAGCTCTTCCTCTCGATAACGATCAGCCCTATTGGACCCAACAACTTTTGGTTGTAGATCAATGGCCACTTCAAAAAGTGCTGGATGAGCTATTCCGTTATAAAAAAGGAACCTATCATCTCGCCCCAGAATTAAAAACTCTAAAAGTTTCTGGCGTATTTTCTCTAAAGAACCCTGAGCAAAGCTTAGAAACTTTGGCCTATAGTCATCAACTTGAGCTGACGTATTACAGTCCCTATTTGTTAAATATTAAAAAAAGATAAAAAAATGTGACCCTTTTTTTGATCTGGTTCGACTTATAGAGAAATACACTCCCTGTCGAGAAGACCACATGAAGGATTATCAAGCAAAAAGTAAATTGGCTTTGGCTATACGTGCAGTGCTATGGAGTACGCCATTGGTGGTCACGGCGCTTACCTCAACGTCTATTTACGCTGCACAAACTTACAGTATTTCAATTCGCCAGAACACGCTTGATCAGGCCATTAAACAACTGGCGATTCAAACAGGTACAACCATTAGCTACGATAATACCAGTCTTTCAAAAACAAAAAGCAAAGCGCTTCAAGGGAATTACGCTGTTGAAGATGCTTTAAGTCTGTTATTACAAAACCATCCATTTGAAGCCGTTAAAGTAAACAACGGTGGTTATAGCATCCGAGCGAAGGCTCCACCCGCTCCAATTGAACCCAAAGTTTTCCAGTTAGAAGCCATTAAAACAAAAGCAAATAATAACAATAAATTTGATACGGCAGGCAGTGAAATAGGTACGGCTCATTTAGCAACGATTCATGTTAATGCTGATCATGGCGAAAACCTAACAACCGAAGGTTCTGGCTTATATACAGCGAAAGCGACCACCGCCTCTACGGGCTTAGCGTTAAGTTTGAAAGAAACACCTCAGCTGGTCAGTGTCATCACCAATCAACAAATGAAAGATCAGAATCTGACCCAATTAACCGATGTTGTAAATCAAGCAGCAGGACTCTCTATTAAACAAGGCGGGAATATTGGTAGTGATAATTCGCCTATTTACGCTCGCGGCAAAGAAGTAGATAGCTATTTACTCGATGGCGTAAAGCTCATGAGTTCATATGCAAGTATTTTCCAGAGTCAGGACATGGCTTTATTTGATCGTGTCGAAGTCGTGCGAGGTGCAAATGGCTTAATGACAGGTGCTGGCAGTGCAAGCGCAAGTATTAATCTGGTCCGAAAAAAACCATTACAGGACTTTAAGGCTTCGGTGAGTGCTGACATTGGTTCATGGGATTCTTATCGTACCGATATTGATGTTTCCACACCTCTTAATGAATCAGGAAGTATTCGTGGTCGTACTCTTTTTGCCTACCAAAAGTCAAACTCTTATATCGACCGCTACAACGAAGAACGTAAAGTTGCTTATGCAGTCGTAGAAGCTGATTTAACTGAACAAACCAAAGCAAGTTTGGGTGCAAGTTACCAACAACTCGATTTGACTGGTGTCGCTAGAGGTGGTTTACCAAGCTTTTATACAGATGGCACACCGATTAACTGGTCCCGTTCAGATTCAGCGGCAGCGAGTTGGACGGGTTCAGACCGTTCAACGACATCTTACTTTGCTGATATTGAACACCAGTTTAATGACCGCTGGAAATTAAAAGGTATGGTGTCTAGAACCATTACAGATTCGGATGAAATTGTAGGTTATACCTTCTCAAGTAAAGGAATCGATAAAGCTACTGGTAGCGGGGCAATGTTGTATGCAACCCGTTGGGACTATCGCCCTACTCAAGACTTGTTCAATTTAACTTTGAATGGTTCATTTGATTTGTTTAATCAAACTCATGACGTGGTGTTAGGCACAACTTACACAAAAAGTAAAAATAAACGTCCAACCTATTCGGGCTGGAATAACGGAATGACATGGGATGGAACTCTAAAAAATATTTTTGCTTGGGATGGTAGTACACCTAACCGCCCCGAAACAAAAATAGATGGTTGGTACAGTGGAGATGATCGTAGCCAATCTATTTTTGGTGCTGTTCGCCTTAAAGCAACCAACAATCTTGCAGTCATTTTAGGCACTCGAATTGAAGACTGGGAACGTGTAACAGGCAACCATTCAAATGCTGATAATAAGACCACCTACACAACACAAGAAGAAAGTGGCAAGGTGATTCCTTATGTAGGTATTACCTATGATTTCACTGACAACTGGACTGCTTACGCAAGCTACACCAATATTTTTTCACCACAAGATAAGAAAGCTGTTACAGGCGAATACATAGACCCATTAATGGGTAATAGTACCGAGCTGGGTATTAAGGGTGAGTTTTTTGATAATCAATTAAATGTTGGTGCTGCTATTTATGAAACTAAAGAGGACAATACAGCGATTGCATTAGCCGATGTATTTGCCCCAGATGGTTCACAAGCCTATCGAACAGAATCTGGCACCAAAAGCCGCGGCTTTGAAATTGAAGCGACAGGTAAGTTGACTGATTTATGGCAAGTTTCCACAAGCTTTAGCCGTAACTTATCAAAAGATAGCCAAGACAACCGTTTAAATACCGGCGTGCCAAATAACACAGCCAAACTGTTTACCACCTACACCCTGCCTTATCTTGATGAAGCCCTCACCATTGGTGGTGGTGTTCGTTGGCAAAGCGAAATTTATGAAAAAAATGCAGTCTCTGCAGCAGGTAGATTTACTCAAGAAAGTTACGCTTTAGTCGACTTAATGGCACGTTATAAGGTCAACAATAATCTAATGCTCAACTTTAATGTGAATAACTTATTTAATGAGAAATACCATTTAGCCACCACAAATAGCTATTACGGTGCTCCGACTAATTTTCGAGTAGGTGTGAAATATGAGTGGTAAATAAATTACTCGACTTTTAAAGACCTTACTTCAGAGGCAAATAATGTTCTTCTGAAGTAAGTCTAAGCTGGCTTAATAAATTGCAAGGGAATATTTTTTGGCTAAGCTCAGGCTATAATATTAGACATGCTCTATTATTTTATTTAATTCTCCTATGAAGAATGCGTTTTCTGACAGCAAACAAATTAGACAAGTGTCTAGTTTCCCTGAACTTGTAAATACAAAGTTTCAAGGAGAAACAAATGCGATTTGCTGGCACAGAAATTTGGTTGGCGACTTTAAAGAAATTGTGAATAAGCTTCAGTTAAAAGAAAATATTACAGAAGTTTCTGTTGAAAACCTTTTAGCGCTACAACTTTCTGAAAAAGGCAATCTGGCAAGAAAAACTATTTTAGAGGATATCGAGCAGTTAACTGATTTCGGCGCATCGCCAGTACTTAACTTGCTTAAACATTATGAACGCGATGAAGAGCTAGATTTCATTTCAACAGATGTATATTCATTTCATGTTGATCGCTCGCCCATTGAAACCGATACATTCTTATGTACCTATCACGGCGCTGCCAGTGATATTGTTTCCAATGATCAGGTTGAACAAAAAGTTTTAATTCCAGAAATTAGAGAAAAGCTCAAAGATTTACATGATGGCCCTGATGGTGAATTTGAAGCTTTCTTGGCAGAGTATTTTTTTGATTTGCATTATCAGCCTAAACCCGCTGCTCAACCTGTAAATTTAGGCACCGGCCATATTTGGCGTTTGGCCGTAGATCATCCCACTCAAAAGGTTTTGCCTTGTGTTCATCGAGCGCCTGTTGAAAAAGATGGCGAATATCGATTGCTTTTGATTTGTTAAATTTTTTGATGTTTTCAAACTATGATAGCTAATATGTTTTCTTATCAGCAAACGTCGCATTTTCAGATATAAATAACCCTAAATAACCCTATATATGATCTGACTCGCCATAATAAATAAACAAAGTATTCCCACACTATATGAAATTGTGCGCCATGGCTGCATAGAAGTTAGATATGTCAAAGTATGAGTGACTCTAGAAAATGTAAAAATAAAAAATAACCACTTTGTGATGGTGAAATCGGTATTTAAAAAAATGCATAAAGCACCCAATACCCAGAAAATTGGAATATTTTCTAAATCATTCAGCCAAGCCTGTTGGGCTCTAGCCACTTGTGGTAGCTCAGCAGAATATGCTGGTACCTTTAAAAATCCAGCATCTTCTATATTCTTAAAAGCCTTATTTTTAATTCTGTAATATCCTTGATATGCAGATATTCCAAACATTTTTACAAATAGTAAAACCGTACATAATGCGTAAAAATCTACAAGACTATTCATTTATTTCTCTTAGGAAAAAATTATAATTTATATATCTATATAATTTTTATCACATTATTAATCAAATAAATACTCCTTGAGTAATCTATCTACTGTTAATAGACGACATTCACACGAACCCAATCTTCATATTTTGTTGCCTGAACATTGGTACTCGATGTAATTATCCCATGAATCGGAATATTTTCTTTCATCCCTGTGGCAATTCTTGAATGTAGTTTATCTGCGGCCCCTCCCCAAATTTGAGTATGACCAGCATCTTGATACAGTACATATGCAACAGATGCTGTGCTTGCAGCAGATTTAAGTTCAAAGTTATTGTCTGAAGTTACCGCCACTTGATACGGTGTATTTTGGGTGCATTGAACAGATATATTGGTTGCTGCCCCAGCAACTGGCTGAGAACGAACCACTGAACCAAAATCCAAGTTTCCTTGTGTTGAAACATCACATGTTTCAATAATTGTTAAACTAACCCTTAATGATGTAGATGTATTTCCAGCATCTGCGCTAGTTATTATCAGCATTCCCATAAGAGAAAATAAAGTAGATTTAAGGACTTTCATTTCTTCTCCTTATATTTTCGTTCTAATGTCTATTCATCTTTATATTATGATTTTTCTGTTTCTCTTAAAGAAACAGTTTCAGGATTGTTTAGTTATAAGACTTAATATTGCTCACTGTCAATCGACACTAATCACATGATTTGAATGTTATTTTTTGAATTTGTGATGTATTACACGCAATCTAAATAATTTAAAAATTAGTTGATGTTTTTGTTTCTCTTATACATATATTTTGTCATCATTTATTACAATATATGTCTGCTTACTCACCCCATACTTTTAAAACTCTTAACAATTTATAATCTAATAATCAGCCTTTAATATCTTATTTAATAATTCTGTCCTTTCTCGCAATTGCATAAATAAATTGATCAAAATAATATCCCCACAAATAGATTATAACTTTACATATTGTTTAGCTTATAGATTCAATATTAAGAAAACTGTGAAGTTAAATTTAAAATTAATAATTTAGACCTTTAAAACCATCCATTTTTAATTTGAGAAATAATTGATATGAAAAAATATTTACTCTTACTTTTACTTAGCTTTTATTCGATTCATTCATTTGCTTCGGACAAACTACATGGCAGTGTTTGGAAAACTATTGATGATGCAACCAATCAACCAAGAGCACTGGTAAGATTTAGTGAAGATAAAAATGGTAATCTGTCTGCGAATATTGAAAAAATACTTGTTCCGGCTGAAGCCAACAAATGTACGATGTGTGAAGGTACCTACAAAAACAAATCTTTAATTGGTTTAACCATCGTCAAAAATTTAAAAAGTGTCGGTCAAAATAAATATGACAAAGGATCTATCCTCGACCCACAGTCAGATAAGACTTATAAATTTAGTGTAACCGTATCACCAGATGGCGAAAAACTTATCGCTCGTGGATACATTGGTATCTCTGCAATTGGCCGAAACCAAACGTGGTATCGAATTAAATAAATTTGAAGTCTTTAAAAGCTTTTATCTATAAATTGCATGGTTTTTTTGAAGTCATCGCTTAGCTCAAAAGCCATGTAATTTTCTAAAAGTCTTGGTTTGAATAAGAGAGAGCTAATTCATTAATTAAAGACCAATACATAAATAATGAGCTTCAACAGCGCAAAATTAAAAAATACTTTAAGTTCTTATAAATTTAATCAGTATCCGACTTTTCATCAAAGCGTTCATGCGCTTCTTTAATGGCGAGTTGATTGTTATCCGCCCAAGACACTAATGCCATGACAGGCACCAATAATGTTTGGCCCAATTCAGTCAACTCATAATCGACTCGGGGAGGAATGGTTGGATACATTGTTCGGCTCACCAATCCGTCACGCTCAAGCCCTCGTAAAGTTAAGGTCAACATTCGTTGGGAAATGCCATCGATACCCCGTCTTAACTCATTGAAACGCATCGTACCTTTAGCAAGCGACGCTATAATGTAAAGACTCCATTTATCTCCAATTCGATCCAGAATTTCTCGGGTCGCGCGGCAGCCATTTATATTCGGGTCTGGCATCTCATCAGGAAAATTGGTGTGACTCAGTAACATGAATGTGCCTTCTTGTGAAGATTGAACAGTGAATATACCATGAATAGTATCAATTAGTAATTCAGTAATTATTAGTTACCTAGTCATTATTTTAACCTTAGGATCTATCATGAGTAATATTCTTTTAATCACATCTAGTCCGCGCGGTGCTGACAGTCTATCCACCCGATTTGCAACCGAAATTGCCGAAGGTATTCAGGCTCGCTCTGGCGGTACGCTAACGGTACGTGACCTCGCCGCGAATCCACCGCCACATATTACCCTAGCCTATATTCAAGGCCGTGTTATGGCATCAGATGATCGAACACCAGAGCAAACAAAAGCAGTAGCAATCGCTCAAGAGTTAGTTGATGAATTAAAGGCTGCTGACGTAGTTGTGCTTGGTTCGGGAATGATTAACTTTGGCCCTTCTTCACAACTCAAAGCTTGGTTTGATCACGTCACTTGGCCGCGCGTTACCTTTGGCTATGGCGATAATGGACCAAAAGGGTTGCTGACTGGCAAAAAGGTTTATCTCGTTACCGCTGCGGGTGGTGTGTTCTCGGAAGGTGTTTGGGCACAGTTCGATTTTCAAACCAACTATCTGCTGCACATGCTCGGATTTATTGGCGTAACCGACGTTGAAGTAATACGTGTTGAAGGCACTGTTTCTGGCCCCGACGCAGCTAAAACTGCCATTGAAATCACGGAGAAAGCCGTACAGACCATTTTGGCGGGAGCAGTATGATCATGAAAACTATTGCATTGTTCGGTGCGACTGGCCCGACTGGAAAGCACATTATCGAAGAAGCTTTAAAGCAAGGCTACTCACTATCCGTCTATACACGTGACGCCAAAAAACTCGAATCGTTCGCAGGACGAGTAAAAATTATTGTCGGCGACTTGAGTGACCAAGATGCGATTGCAAAGTGCATCAATGATGCCGATGTGGTGATTAGTGCCCTTGGCCCCAACGCTCTCAAAGTGCAAGGCGATAAACCCGTTATGCACGGTTTAGCCAATATCATCGCTGCGATGCATCACGCAGGCGTGCGCCGCCTTATTCAGATTTCGACCGCTGCCTATCGTGATCCGAAGGATAGCTTTGTCTTCAAAGCGCATGCGTTCGCCTTACTGTTTAAAGTGATCGCACGCAAAGGGTTTGAGGATATCAAAGCGACTGGCGAATTGATTGCCAATTCGGACTTGGACTGGACACTGGTACGTATTCCAAATCTTAAAGATGGCCCTAGTGACGGCAATGTGACTGTGGGTTGGTATGGAAAAACCAACCTCGGCTCTAAGCTCTCTAGAGGTAATCTTGCTAAGTTTTTAGTCAATCAAATTGTAGATAAAGCTTTTGTTCGAGCTGCACCTGCTATTGCAGATCGTTGATGAGGACGCCCGTATGTTGCAAATAGATCTTTACACTGAAATTAGCTGCCCGTGGTGTCTTATTGGTCAATATCGACTCAATAAAGTTTTGAGAGAACGGTTTCCAACGCTTGTCACCAATATTCGGCATCACCCTGTCCTATTACTCTCCCATGTACCCGTGACTGGTCTATATATTCCAGATTTACTCAAAAAGAGATATGGGGTAACTAACCCAAAGTCTTCATTTGCAAGAGTTGAAACTGAAGCACTTAAATCTGGGTTAGAGCTGGATCTTAGCCGTCAACTTTATACCTATCCCACTCAAGCAGCTCATGCACTGATCATGGCAGCAAGTGAAAAAGGCACTCAGCATAAACTCGCAGTCGCTATTACTGAGGCATATTTCCTAGGTGCACAGAATATTGCTGATGTGAATATTCTGGCCAATGTTGCTCTCTCTTACGGGTTTGAACACGATGAGGCCATTTCAATTGCCACTGATCCAGAATGCTATGCACGCGTAGCACACGAGGCTGAGAACTCGATGTTGCAAGGTGTGCGTTCGGTTCCACACTTTATTTTTGCTGAACAATTTGAAATTAATGGCGGAAGAAGTGAGGATGAAATCGCTTTTACCATAGAGAAAGCTCTCCTGAAAAACCAGACATCCGTTAGCTAAAAAGACATTTAATTATGAATCTACTCAACTTTCCAATAATTCATCCACACCACACTCTCACCCAACATGAGGTGTGATTAAAGTAAAAGAATTGTCCAAATTAATGGATAAAGTAGATCGCATAATTAAGCCATTAACACCACTCATATAGCGTAGGCATCGAGCTTCCTTGAAACTGCGATGCAACACTTGAACAAGGCCTTTTTATAATATTCAAACCGAAAGTTTATTGCTCAGATTCAAACTCTTTGATTGCTTCTTTAGCAATACGAAAGCTATCTACAGCAGCAGGCACGCCACAGTAAATGGCTACCTGTAAAAGCACTTCACGAATTTTCTCTTTAGGTACGCCATTTCGAAGTGCACCTTTAACATGTAGTTTTAATTCATGTGGACGATTTAAAGCCGAAATCATTGCCAAGTTAATTAAACTGCGCTCAGGCTTACTTAACTCTTCACGTCCCCAAACAGCTCCCCAGCAATATTCAGTCACTAGCTCTTGAAGAGGTAGATTAAATTCATCGGCATTATTAATTGAATTATTTACATATTCTTCACCAAGAACTTGTTTACGGATTGCTAAACCCTTTTCAAATTTTTCATTACTCATATATTCAATCCTCCAAACAAGGTGTATTTAATTTCCAGATAATCTTCAATACCGTATTTAGAACCTTCACGCCCCAAACCAGACTGTTTAATTCCACCAAAAGGCGCAACTTCATTTGAAATAAGGCCTTTATTAATTCCGACCATGCCGTACTCAAGCTGTTCACTCATTCGCCAAGCACGGCCTAAATCTTTGGTATAACAATATGCGGCTAAACCAAATTCAGTTGCGTTTGCCATTTCTACCGCTTGTTGCTCGTTTTCAAATTTAAATACGGCTGCTAGTGGGCCAAATGTTTCTTGGGTTGCAACGTCCATATCTGCGGTAACATCTGCAATCAGTGTCGGTTCAAAAAATAACTCACCCGCTGTATGCTTTTTACCACCAATCACAAGACGACCATTTTTATCTAAAGCATCTTGAATATGTGCTTCAACTTTTTTCACCGCATTGGCATTAATTAATGGCCCAATGTCATGCCCTGCTTCTAATCCATTACCAATATTAAAGTTTTGAATTTTTTGGCTTAAGGCATCAATAAATTTTTCATAAATGCCAGCCTGCACCAAGAATCGATTAACACAGACACAGGTTTGCCCTGCATTTCTAAATTTGGCAATGAGTGCTCCCTCAATTGCTGCATCTAAATCGGCATCATCAAATACAATAAACGGCGCATTGCCACCCAACTCTAAGGAAACTTTTTTCAAGGTTTTTGCTGAACGCTCAAGCAACATTTTGCCGACGGGTGTTGAACCGGTAAAAGTAAACTTGCGTACAACATCACTTTCAAAAATCGCGTCACCAATATGAACTGCGTCGCCCGTAATCACACTAAAAATTTCAGCAGGCACTCCAGCTTGTACAGCTAAGTCGACTAAAGCCAAAGCAGTAAAAGGCGTTTCAGGTGCTGGTTTTACAATACAAGGACAACCTGCCGCCAAGGCTGGAGCCACTTTGCGCGTAATCATGGCAGCGGGGAAATTCCACGGCGTAATGGCTGCAACGACACCAATAGACTGTTTATTTACAACAATACGAGCATCGGGATATGGGCTTGGAATAATATCGCCATACACTCGTTTTGCTTCTTCGGCAAACCATTCAATAAAACTTGCAGCATATAAAATTTCACCTTTGGCTTCGGCTAAAGGTTTCCCTTGCTCACTTGTTAAAATAAAAGCCAAGTCATCTGCGTTCGAAATGATTAAATCGAACCATTTTTTTAAAATAATTGATCGATCTTTTGCTGTTTTATTTTTCCATAGCGGCCAAGCTTCTTTGGCAGCTTCAATGGCACGCTCGGCTTCAGCCTTGCCCATATTGGGGACAGTACCAATCACTTCTAATGTCGCCGGATTTAAAATTTCGGATGTTTGTTGATGGTCTGCATCGCACCACTTTCCAGCAACAAAGGCTTGCTGACGAAATAAAGCGAGTTCATTAAGCTGCATGATCATTATCCTGTTGAGATCTTCTGCATTGATAGTGAAGCGATAGATAAATTAAATAGCTCACCATCAACTTTGTATTATGGCATACCAAAAATTAATTTAAAAAAATTTTCGGCATGCCCGAATGTTTAAATGTTTTTAGAAATAATAAAACAGCGTTAAGTTAAGCAACTTATTCCACTGGTTATCATCCCCTTGTGCCAGTGAATCTTGAGTCCCACCAATGAACGGGTCATTTTTACTCATGATGTATTCAGCCACCAAAGATAGCTGTTTATGGTCAATAGACACACCAATAATATTACGGATCGAATCTTTCATATTGTCCTGATCTTTATCGTACTGACTGTACATAAAGTACGGCGTAATATTTCCGATCTGCTTAACATTTTTGAAAGAGTAGCCCACATCTGCGGTATAGAACGTTCCTTTGTTCGCGACATAATATTCAGTGTCGTAAGAACCCATGAGTGACTGATTAGGATTAAGCTGATCCTGATTAGTTACGTCATTTTTACCACCAGTAAGGGTTACATTGAAATTGCCATAATTGGCTTTACCAAAAAGTGCCCACGCATGACGACGGCCATCACTCGAAGCGGCTTTATTTTCAATATCCGATGTCCAATATGAGCCACCGAGCTGTGTGGTTAAACCATTAATTCCAAGATTTACATCTTGAGTCACTCGGCCTACCCACATGTTCTTTTCTTGCAAATCGGTTTTATTCGGATCGTCTGAACTCACGTAGTTTGCAGTATAGCGACCTGAATCTTGGGTAGAACCTGTGTAGTTTCCACCATCTACCGCAAAATACCCCACATCAAATTTGGTTGCTGTCGGCAATTCAAAATGATAATTCAAACCAAGATTATGAACATCTTCTAAACCTGCTGTTGTGCTCATACTTCCATATAGGCTATTGCCCCAGAAACGGCCCGGCCCAAATGGAATTGGCTGAACACCTGCCACCACCTGATCTGTTTTATTTAATTTGTATCCTACATAACCATCAACCAACGTAGAAAAATCACATAGACGGTCATATTGATAACAACGATATTCCGCATGACCAAATAACGGTCCACGCTCGTAGTCCAGTTTTAACTGCGCAGCATCAAAACGAATTTTTTGATCAGAAGCAGATTCTCCATAGTGTTTATCTTGATAGTTAGCGCGAACATAGCCTGATACGGTGAGCTTACCGTATTCACCATCGGTATCTCCAAAACTTACACCTGCGTAACTTGGATAGATTACGGCCATCAATGCTGCGCTTAGAGCCGCTTGTAAATAGCTTTTTTTCATTGTGAGATTCCTTTCACTACAATGCTTATTGAGGTAATTTTGCGTTTAATGCGGGTGTTGAACATTTAATCTTTCCTAGATTAAAGACGCAATACACCACCAGACTCACCACCAATCCAATGACCCAAGAAATATCCGCATCTGGAATTACATCGGCCAATGCACCTGTGAAAAACGCATTTTTTAAGAATGGAATTTGTACCGCGATCCCAATGAAATAAGCCGTAAGCGCTTTTGCATTAAATTTGCCGTAAATACCACCATCACGTGCAAAGATCGATTGAATGTCATAAGACTTTTTATTCACGACATAGAAATCTAATAAATTAATAGACACCCATGGCACCAAAATAAATAACAAGGCAAAAATCACATTCAAGAAGAAACTAATAAAGTTACTTGATGCCCAAAGTGCCGTTAAAGTCGCTAGAACTAACACAATGATTGATAACACGACTCGAATATTTCGGCTTGGCATCCACTGCCCTGCAAAAGTCTGAATAGAGGTAATACAAGACAGAACCGCACCGTATAGGTTCATGGCATTATGACCAATGATATTGCATAAGAACAAAATCATAAGAACATAACCGAACAGCCCAGTACCCGACTTTACCGCTTCCATCGCATCTGTGGTTGAGCCAATACTGACCGCAATCGTACCAAATGCCATCGCAAAAATAGTTCCTAACGATGCGCCTAAATAGGTAAAGATAAATGGCTTATAAATACCAATCGACTTTGGTAAATATCGTGAATAATCTGAGGTATAAGGTGAGAAACTAATTTGCCATACAGCACACAACCCAAACATGGCAAACCAGCCTTTCATATTGAAAGAGCCTTTAGCAAGTACATCTGCATTAATATGCGGCACCATAATCATGAGGCCGATCAGCAACGAACCACCCATAAACCAAGTTCCAATTTTATTGAACTTATGAATAAAGTGGTAACCGATCACACCAATTGTGGTTGCTGCAATTGCGCCAATCACGGTCGCGGTCGGCACTGGAATGGCAGGAACAACAGTATGTAGGGTTTTGCCTGACAAAATAATGTTAGAGATGAAAAAACCTAAATAAATGAGGGTAGTAAACAGGACAACCAGCAATGCCCCATAACGCCCAAACTGTGCGCGGCTCTGAATCATTTGAGGAATGCCGACCTGCGGACCTTGCGCAGAGGTTAAAGCCAGAATCGCTGCACCAAAAAAATGTCCGCAGCAGATCGCAAGCAATGCACTTACGATATTGAGGTTAAAGGTTAAAATGGACATTGCACCCGTAATCACGGCAAGCGGTGCAATATTGGTACAAAACCATAATGTGAATAGATCGCGAACTTTCCCATTACGTTCAGAGGGAGCAACATAATCAATAGAATGACTTTCGATAGCGAAAGCATTATTGCTATTTTCGTTTTGGCTCATATCCTTAATCTCTCTTTGAGGAATTCATTTCCTCAACATCAAAAAAATCTGCCCAGCCAAAGTCATTTCAATATGACTCGGCTTCATCTTTTTATTTCCTTTTACAAACAGCTCATTTCTCTATTTGTGTTGTTTTAGCCAAGAAAAAGGTAAAGCCAGTCCGATCAATACTTGATTAAGCATCGATACATCTAGTTTTACGTTTTCAACTATTTAAAGCTTTAGGCGATTACTGGGTTTGACTGATTCATTTTTTCATCCTTGAAATTAAAATCCCGTTATATTTTCATGCCTCAATTCATGACTTATCTCATGACAAATGGGTCATCAATTGGCTCATCTGAGGTACGTAACCAAACTGTTTTGGTAGCGGTGTAATCTAAAACAGCATTTGCGCCACCTTCCCGCCCATGTCCCGAAAGTCCATGTCCACCAAAAGGCGCAAGTGGAGAAACAGCGCGGTAAGTGTTTAACCAAACAATTCCCGACCCAATGACTTTAGTCATACGGTGCGCACGGCTTAAATTGGTGGTGAAAACGCCTGCCGCCAGCCCATAAGGCGTGCTATTGGCTTTTTGCACAGCTTCCGCTTCATCTTTGAAACTATCTACCGATAAAACAGGACCAAATAGTTCGGTTGTAATGCAATCTGCTTGAGGTGCATCGGTGCAATCTAAAATGGTCGGTGGATAGTAATACCCTGCTCGCTCAAGGCTTTTACCGCCAGTAAGAAGTTTTGCACCTTGCTGGATTGAAGTTGCAACGACTTGCTCAATTTTTTGGCGTTGGCGTAAAGTACAAAGTGGCCCAAACTCGGTTGCCATTTCATGAGGTAAACCAATTTTTATGGTTTGTACACGCTCAACCAAACGTTGAACAAATTCATCTTTAATGCTTTCTTCAACCAGTAAACGTGAACCTGCCACACAACTCTGCCCTGTGGCCGCAAAAATAGCAGCGACCTGAGCATTTACCGCACTTTGAATATCTGCATCAGCAAATACAATAAATGGAGATTTGCCACCTAATTCGAGTGAAACTTTTGCAAGATTTTCAGCCGAGTTACGCACAATGTGCCTTGCCGTTTCTGGACCACCTGTAAACGCAACATGGGCAACGTCCGGATGACTACTCAACACGGCGCCACATTCAGGGCCGAAACCAGTAATCACATTGACCACTCCAGCCGGAAAACCCGCCTCATGGACTAATTTAGCAAAAGCCAACAATGGCCCAGGACCATCTTCAGAGGCTTTTAGCACGACGGTACAACCTGCCGCTAAAGCTGGGCCGACCTTCACTGCCGATAAAAATAACTGACTATTCCAAGGAACGATTGCAGCAACCACACCTACTGGTTCACGAACAATCCACGCTTGCATGTCTGCCTTATCAATCGGCAGAAAACTACCCTCTAATTTGTCGGCAATACCTGCATAGTAGCGATAATATTCAGCGACATAGGCTATCTGGCTCGATGTTTCACGAATAATTTTGCCCGTGTCACTGGTTTCAATTTGAGCCAATTGCGGTGCAGCTTTTTCAATTAAATCAGCCAGTTTATAGAGTAATTTACCGCGCTGTGAAGCAGTTAAACCTGCCCAAGCCGGTGCTTTTAACGCACTTGATGCGGCCTGAACTGCTCGGTTGACTTCATCGGTTCGAGCTTCCGGCATGTGTGCCCAGACTTCACCTGTTGCAGGATTAATACTTTCAAAAGTCGCTGCACCAGATTCAAACTGACCATTAATATAAAGCTGAAAATCTGCTGTCATGATATTCGCCTCTATGCAAATGCCGGCATAACTTCATTGATCATACGTTCTAATGAAGCTTTTTTACGTTCAAAGCTCATGCCCGTATCAATCCAGAAAGAATATTCGTTGTAACCCATCGCTTCATAAGCTTTTAAGCGGTCAATCACTTCTTGGGCCTGTCCAATCACGTTATTTTTGCGCATCGCTTCTGGTGTATAAAAAGGATGTGCAGCAATTTCTTCAGGGCTTAAAGGCGCGATTAAACCTTGATTAATTTCACGCTCATTTTTAAACCATGCGCCGAAATAGTTATAGAAGGTATTGATTTCATCTGCTGCCAGTTGAGCATCTTCTTCACTATCTGCCACATAGGTATGGCGGAGCAACATAATTTCAGGGCGCTGAATTTCATTGAACTTTTCGCAAGCTGCATTGAAATGTCCCATGAGCTTTTCAACTTCTTCGTCACCTAAATGCAAAGGCGTTACCTGTACATTACAGCCATTTTGCACAGCAAATTCGTGGCTATTTGGATCACGGGCAGCAACCCAGATTGGTGGATGCGGTTGTTGAAGCGGTTGAGGTGCTGAAGTGGTTTTTGGAAACTGCCAAAATTCACCGTTATGCTCATAATCGCCTTTCCAAAGGTTTTTAATGGCAGGAATCATTTCACGTAAACGCTGACCTGCACTCCATGCATCCATGCCCGGAACCATACGTTCATATTCAAACGAATATGCACCACGAGCAATACCAATATCTAAACGGCCATTGGTAATAATGTCGGTCATTGCAGCTTCGCCTGCAAGTTTAATCGGATGCCAGAATGGTGCTACCACCGTACCTGTACCTAAACGAACATTTTTGATTTTATTGGCTAAATCGACCAGATTTAAAAATGGGTTTGGTGCAATGGTAAAGTTCATGGCATGGTGTTCACCTGTCCAAACCGCATGCATACCGCCACGGTCTGCAATCTGACAAAGCTCAATCATTTCATCATAAAGCTGCTTCTGGGTTTGCTGATCAGAAACACGTTCCATATGCACAAATAATGAAAAACGCATGATTAAACTTCCTCTTTAACGATTTGACGAACTGTACCTGTTGTCTGATTTCCGTAATAAACACCATACGTTTTCAGATGGTTTTCTTTGCGATAGCGCATCAGCATACTTTCTAAAGCGCTGTCTACAAACTCAAGTTTCTCTAGGTTATTTAAATCGACAAACTGACCTTTGGTGGCTTGAGCTACGGGTGTGTTGCATAAAAATGAAATATATTGCTGCTGGTTTTCAACGTTTTCATATACAGAGTAAATGAAGTTGGCAGAAGCATCTGGCTGATATTCTGCAAAGATTTTCTCAAGCGCTTTATCGGCACCGTCTTTATCTACCATCACATGTGGAATAGTCCATTTATGATCGGCAGTTTCTTCAAGCAAAATGGTATTTTCATGACCAATAATCGCACTCATTACCACTTTAGGACCAGAGATGACCTCGGCAGAAAGTTTGGCCGGAGTGAAATATCCACCACGATAATAACCAAGACCTGCAAAACCTGTCGAAGCAAAATCTTCAACTTTACCAATTAAAATGGCATGATCGCCTGCATCGACAACCTGATAAGTTGTACAGTCAAACCATGCACTCACATGATCGATCAGCGGGTTTTGGCAAGCACTTTTTGACCATGAAATATTTGCAAAACGGTCTTCACTTGGACGAGCAAAGGTATTCGAAACATCTTTTTGCTCTTCTGCCAAAATATTAATCGCAAAATGAGGTGTGTTTGCAAAGTTATGATAATTGCTTGATGTCTTGGCAATACTCACTAGAAGTAAAGCTGGGTCCAAAGACACCGAAGCAAAAGAGTTCGCTGTAAAGCCAAGTGGCGTTCCATCTTCTTTACAGGTTGTGACCACGGTAACGCCCGTCATAAATGAACCGAAAGCATCGCGTAGTTCACGTATTTTATTAATAGTATCCATCTCACTCATTGTTATATTCCTTCAGCAATGTGTGGCAATTTAAACGCTGGTTTCCAACCATGCTTGCATTGCATTATTCACTTTGTCAGGTGCAGTTAAGTTCACCATGTGACGTTCATTTTCAATGACAATTGCAGTGCCATGCTTTGCCTGATTCGCCATTTGCACAGCCATTTCTGCAGTTGAGTTCGGATCATCCGTTCCGGTCAACACCAAAGCAGGACAAGTAATCTTTGACCAGTCATCTGCATAGGTTTCATCGCCTTGCGCAAAAGCAGAATATGCAGTGGTATAACCAGACAAGTCGACATTTTCGAGCCATGATTTCACTTTGGCTGCCGCTATACGCTCGACTTCACTTTCGCCAAACCAGCGCTGTAGCGGAGTCTCAACATCAATACGGCCTGTTTTTAACTCTTCAGCTCTTTGGATCACGGCATTACGTGCTTGGGTTGTACGTTTATATACACCATTGAGCACCGCCATCCGTTTAACTAAATCAGGACGCGTGACGCTGACTCCTGTCGTAATCAGCGATCCCATTGAATGTCCCGCTAAATTTACAGGTCCTAAATTTAAGGCTGTAATAAATTCGATGGTCCATTCAACAAAATCTTGTAATTTTGCGTCTGCCGGTAATTTGGTGCTTTGACCATGTCCCGGCATATCTACTGAAATTACATGATAATGTTTAGAAAAATATTCAATTTGTGGATACCATGCCGCAGCTTGCATTCCCACTCCATGGATTAGAACCAGAGGCTCTCCTTCGCCTTGCTCAAAATAGTGAGCAATACGGTTATTTGACAGCTGCAGGGTTTTTGACATCATGACCTAACTCTTCCAAATCTTTATAACGATCACCAATACGATGATGTGGTCGACCACCTGTTGCTGCACCAATCACAACAACCAGCTCATCGGCAGCAGGTGCATCTGGAATTGCAAATTGCAATGTTAAGTAATGAGAACGGCGGCCTTCGTCATTTTTATCCATCATTGGAATTAAAATCGGCGCGTTTGCCGGGCCACGGGTATTGTTAAATGCCAAATAAGATTTCGCACCAACAGCACTACGGTAAGTATTACCAAAATGTAAGGTATGAATTAAAGCTGATGCATGTTCAAGTTCACCATTTAAGCCAACCACTGCACTTTTACCAAAAGCTTCAACAGCTTCACCCGAACCCACTTCATCAAGAATAAGCTTGGTTAAATGTTCACTTAAGATCGGTGCAATGCGGCGAATTTCCGGTGTTAGGTTTTCTACATAACCTTGCCCTGCCCACGGATTTTTAATCACCGCTGCGGCTGCCACCATTTTTAAAGGCTTTGCTGCTTCTTTGCCGCCATCTACATAAGTGGTTTCTACATGAAGCACTGTTTTACGTATGAGTTCCATTGCTCTTCCTTGCAAGTAAATTATCTTGTCATTCGTATTATGGTATACCATAATACATACTGAAAAAAAAGCAAGAGTTTGCTATGCTAATTTTTATTGAAAAACATGTGATGAAACTCAACATGTTAAAAAACAGGAAAATTTAATTATTTATGAATCTTAAAATTGAAAACCCGCCCGTAACATTACGAGAGCTGTGTTTAGATAAAGTGCGCAATGCCATTATTACGGGCTATTTTCCTTCAGGAAAAAGACTGGTTGAAAGAACGTTATGTGAAGAACTCGGCGTGAGCCGTTCTGTGGTTCGCGAAGTGATTCGTTATTTAGAAGCAGAAGGTTTAGTTGAGATTTTACCTAATAAAGGCCCTATCGTTTCGCTACTTAACTGGGACATCGCTTCACAGATTTATGAAATTCGTCTTTTGTTAGAACAAAGTGCTGTGGTTGACTGCACTAAAAACCTCGATGAAAAAACTGCTGAAAAATTAAAACTTCTATTAGAAGATCTTAAAGCTGCATTTGCTGCCGATGACATCAATCTAATTATTGCGACCTCAACCCAGCTTTATCAAACCATCTTCACTACAGCAAATCATCATATTGCTTGGGAAGTAGTTCAGCGCTTAAATGGCCGAATTAGCCGCCTTCGTGCCATGACCATGAAATCAACAAAACGTGAAATTTCAGGTTATCAACGTATTAAAAATATGTGTGAAGCCATCTATCTTCACAAAGACCCAGAAAAGGCAAAAAAAGCAGTTGCTGAACATATTGCTGAAGCTGCTGCTGTCGCAAAAAATATTTTAGATGCGTGAAATCACAAATTTTAGGAAAAGGTAAATAGACCTTTATTGAATGAATTATAGGGAAATACGATATGTCTGCTTACTGGATTGCTCATGTCACCATTCATGATATGGAACAATATAAACAATATATGGCTACTGCTCCGCAAGCTTTTCAAAAGTACGGTGCCAAGTTTCTTGCGCGTGGCGGTGCCTCAGAAGTTTTAGAGGGACAAGAGTTTGAACGTCACGTGGTGATTGAGTTTCCAGATATGGAAACTGCACGTGAATGTTATTTTTCACCTGAATATCAGCTTGCCAAAAGTAAACGCCAAGGCTGCTGTGATGTTATGGTGAGTTTTGTTGAAGGGATCTAAATTGCTGAATTGATTTCTCTACTTGAGAAATCAATTCTTTTTTAAGTACTTAAGGGCATTTCGTTTTTAGGCATTGGTTTAGTGATGAAGATTTTGTTCTATAGACATGGCTTTTTGCCAGCTTTCTAAGCTTTCTAGACTTTTTACATATTGTTCAATATTGAGATATTTTGAGCGAATATTTAAAGAATTAATTAGACCATAGACTACGAAACCAATCATAAAATCTGCACCCGTTAAGCTATTACCTACTAAGAATTTTTTGCCTAGTAATTGTTGATCTAAATACGAAAATACTTTATCCAACTCAGCATGCGCATATCGGTCCAAAAACTTTAATTGAGTTCCATTTTTTAACTCAATTGAATTAAAAATATTTAATAAATATGGAACCATAGCCGAACTTTCTGAAAAATGAATCCATTGTAAATAATCAAGATAACTGTCCGAATCTTTAGCAGGCATAAGTTGTGGAGCAAACTTTTCAATCAAAATTTCTACAATTGCACCTGATTCTGCAATCACTTTTCCATTGAGCTCAATCACAGGTGATTTCCCTAAAGGATGAATGTTTTTTAATTCTTGAGGTGCAAGATTTGTAGTTTTATCTCGAAAATAACTTTTTAATTCATAAGGTTGACTAATTTCTTCAAGTAACCACAGAATGCGAAATGAGCGTGAAGCATTTAAATGATGAAGAATAATAGACATTAATTTTCTCTTTTAAAATAGAAGGTCAACAAAGTAAGACCTCACTATATAGACCTATAGACGACCGGTCTAATATTTTTTGTTATCGGCCCAGCATTTTACATCACCTACCTGAACTGCATAAAAAACAATCCAGCACCTTTTCCCTCTCATCGACTTGATTTGAATAAAAAAGCTGAATGATTGCGCCTTCAATCATATATAAGCACAGTTTGGCGTCTTGAAAAGTCGCATCGGTTTTTAGCTTTATAAGCTGGCTATAGATTTCATTCATTAGCCATGCTCGATATCTCACCGCGATTTGATAGGTGTTTGGATAGATCAATTTCGTTTCAAAAATGGCTTTAAATAATAGAAAGTACAGTTCCTATAAATATGCTGACCCACTTAGAATATAATTATAAAAATTATAAATAATCATCATGTTATATCACTTTAATATTAACTACACTCATGCCACAGCCAACTAAATGGCTTTGAGCATGAGTGAATCGTTTAACCTTTCTCTTGTAATCGTTTTGGTGTAGCCCATATCAATAGTGCAATACACACAACGCATAAGCTTGCAATAATATATAGTGCGGGTGTTGTGCTTCCTGTTATGTCTTTAATATGACCAACCATAATAGGACTAACAATTCCCCCCATTTGCCCTAATGTATTAATGAGCGCTGTGCCACCAGCAGCACCTGCCCCAGCTCCAACCAAGACTTTGGGCGGTAAATTCCAAAAAGAAGGGATTGCAGCAACAATACCAGCCCCTAATAACGCAAGTGAAATCACCACCACAACTGGGTTGGCATCAAAGAAACCTGCTGTAAAGAAACCAATAGCACCTAAAGAGAGTAAACCAGCAGTAAATTTTAAACGCTCCCCAGATTTATCTGCTAAACGTCCAACAATTACCATTGTAATTGCTCCCATGAGGTATGGAATAGCACTAAGAAAACCAATCATTTGGGTATCATCAATACCTGAGCTTTTTATTAACTGGGGCCCCCAGAAATTTAGACCATAAGATGCAATTTGAATCAGAAAATAGATAACGCCTAGAATTAATAAACCTGGTGTTTTAATAGCAGCCCATAATGAATGAGAAGCTTTTTCTGGTTGTTTAGGCTCAACCAAACGTTTCAAATGAGCTTTTTCTGAGGATGATAGCCATTGCGCATCATCAATACGATCTTTTAAATAAGTAAGAACACAAAGACCCAGTAAAACGCATGGCACGCCACCGACTAAAAATAACCAATGCCAGCCACGCATGTTCATCACACCATCAAGTGATGACAACAATACCCCTGAAATTGGTCCTCCAAAGATGCCTGAAAAGGCAGAAGCAAGGAAGAATAATGAAATAATTCGACCACGATAGGTTTGTGGAAACCAAAGCGTCATGTAATAAAGCACACCCGGTGCAAAGCCTGCCTCCATTGCACCGATCAAGAAACGTAATACGTAAAATTGCCATTCAGTAGTCACAAACACCATTAAGGTCGTTGCAACACCCCAAGAAACCATGATGCGTGCAATCCATTTTCTGGCACCAAATTTATGTAGCAATAAATTACTGGGTACTTCAAATATTACATAACCAATTACAAATAAACTGGCACCCAGACCATAAGCTGTATTACTTAGAGATAGATCAGCTTGTAACTGGAACTTGGCAAAACTGATGTTGATACGATCAAAAAAGGCAAATAAGTAACACACCATAATTAATGGCATGATTTTCCATGCTACTTTTTTTATTAATTGCTTTTCGGCAATTGCTTCAGCCGATAATTCCATGCTTTGCTTTAAACTCATTTATTTTCTCCTGAAAATGAGCCTCAAGACACGTCCCATCAAGATTTTAAAGACGAGTTGACCGCAGACGATACAAATATCGTCTTATTTCCAACTATCTTGAATGACGTATCTTAATTAAGTGATTTGATGTAATCCGGTATCGGATGCAAGTCAGTATTTCTCCCCGCCTTTGCAAGCTGGCTTGGCGTGTCATGCCCTAAAAGTGCGGGTAGCGTTCTCGAAAGTTGAATGAGAGCATCCAAATCAATAGTGGTGGGTATTCCAACTTCCTCACACATATTGACCAAATCTTCAGTACAAATATTTCCCGACGCCCCTGGTGCAAACGGGCACCCACCTAAACCTCCCAATGCAGCATCAAACCGTCTTGCTCCCGCCTCGTAAGCTGCAAGAACATTAGTTAGCCCCAATCCACGTGTATTATGAAAATGTAGGGTCAGTTGCTCAGGCGAAATTAGCGATAAAACGTGAGAGACAATCCTTTTCACTTGCACGGGGTTCGCCATACCAGTGGTATCCGCCAGTGTAATATTATGAATACCCAACTCTAAATAATGTTCAACTAAGCTAAACACTTCTTTTTCACTAATCTTGCCTTCAAATGGACAACCAAATGTTGTTGCTACAGTTCCGTTAAACTGTGTTTTGCCGTGTAGTTGTTCCACAATTTCGGTAAAACCTGCAAACGATTGAGCTTTAGTCATTCGCATATTGGCAAGGTTGTGGGTTTGGCTAGCAGAGAGCACAAGATTCAACTCATTTGCATTGGCTTCAATTGCCCGAATCGCGCCTTTTAAATTTGGAATTAACCCAACATAAATAATATCTTTATGGCGTGTAATTCCAGCAAAAACCTCCTCCCCATCGCGCAGGTTCGGAATCGCTTTTGGAGAGACAAAAGACCCTGCTTCAATTCGAGAGAAACCCATTGTCGACAACTGATTAATTAAATCAATTTTCTTTGTCGTGGGCACCCAAGTCGGTTCAATTTGCAAACCATCTCGTGGAGAGACTTCTTGTACGACAAGTAAGTCGGAAAATGCTGTCATTGCACTACTCCTGATACACGCAGGCTTTCAATATCTTCAGCTTGATAACCATATTGTTTTAAAACAGATTCAGTATGCTCGCCCAACTCAGGACCACGCCATTTGACCTGCCCCGGTGTTTCAGAAAGCTTCGGAACAATACCCGGCATTTTCACCACTTGACCATCGGGTAACTCGGTTGAAAGCAACATATCACGTGCATTGAAATGCGGATCATTGACCATATCGGCTACAGAATAAATTCGCCCAGATGGAACCTCAGCCTGTTCAAGCTGCTGCAAAACCTCATCAATTGAATGCTGTCGACTCCATGATTCAATTGCAGCATCTAACAAATCACTTTGTTGCGCACGTCCATCGTTGTGTTCAAACTCAGGTCGATTCGCCAAATCTTCGCGACCAATCACATGCATCAAACGTTTAAAAATTGGGTCACTGTTTCCCGCAATTACAACAAAAGCATTGTCCTTCGTTCGATAGGTATTTGAAGGTGCAATACCCGGCAAAGAACCTCCAGAACGCTCTCGAATAAAACCATGCAAGTCGTATTCCGGCACAACACTTTCCATAATATTGAAGACACTTTCTGCAAGTGACACGTCAACAATCTGTCCGTTACCGTTATTGGTTTTGATATTCACAATCGACATTAAAGCGCCAATCACTGCATGTAATGAGGCAAGTGAGTCACCTAAACTCACCCCAACTCGTGCAGGCGCAGAGTCTTGCGAACCTGTGGTATAGCGAATTCCACCCATGGCCTCACCAATTGCTCCAAAGCCGGGTTTATCTTTATATGGACCAGATTGCCCATAACCAGATATGCGAACAAAAGTTAGTTTAGGGTTAATTGATTTTAAGGTTTCCCAATCTAGACCTAATTTTTCAAGCGCACCGGGGCGCATGTTTTCGACCAGAATGTCTGTGTCGACAATCATCTTTTTGATTAAAGCAATTGCTTCTGGTGACTTAAGATTAAGCGCTAAAGATTTCTTATTACGTGACTGTAAATACCACCACAAAGACGTTCCGTGATGTAACTTACGCCATTTACGAAGTGGATCACCTTTGCCAATAGGCTCAATTTTTATGACTTCCGCACCGAACTCGGCAAGAATGCGTGTTGCAAAAGGAGCTGCAATTAGGGTACCTATTTCAAGGACTTTTATTTTCTCAAGGGCTAGGCTCATAACAATCCATATTATATCTACTTCCGATAGAGTTAAATTTATGGCGCAATCAGCAGTAATACAATTCTTAAAAGATCAACAAGCCTTCGTGGTTTGCGAAACCTATAAAATTTATTCAGATGTTATTTCTTTGTGCGGATGCATAAAATATTCTTTCAAAAGCAAAGTTACTGGATTTAAAAACTCATCATGTTTGGACACCAGATATAAGTCTCTTTTTGCCCAATCATCGGTTAACTCCACACTTGCCAGCCCTAAGGGTTTACCAAAGATTTCGAAAACTTTATGAGGCAAAATTCCTATCCCCATACCCGCCTGTACCATCCGGCAAACAGCATCAAAACTCGTCACCAATATCCTGAGTTTAAGCTGCTTTCCTAAGGCTTCAGACTTTTGCTGTAAAATTCGGTTAATCGCACTTTGGGTATGTAATCCAATAAAGTCGTAATCTAATGCATCTTCAAAGGAAATGATTTTCTGTTCACTTAAATATTGCTGGTTTTGTATAACCACGACCAGCCGATCGCTACGATAATGATAATAATCCAGATCTTCTGATAAATTCTCAGCAATGCAGATCCCTAAGTCAGCAATTTTATTACTTACATTTTGAATAATTTCTATACTTGGACGTTCTTCAAGCTCAATCTTAATTTGAGGGTTTTCAACGATAAAAGGATGTAGGCTTTCGGGTAAAAACTGAATTATCGTTGATAAATTTGCCTGTAATCGTACAAAACCTTTAATGCCTATTTTGTATTCTTCTAACTCAACCGAAGCTTTATAAACCGAGTCTAAAATGGTTCTGCAATGGTAAAGCAGACTTTCACCAGCAGGTGTAATTTGCATGCCTTTACCATCACGAATAAACAGTTTGGTTCCAATCAAATGCTCCAAATCAGTCAAACGCTTACTTGCAGCAGATAGCGCAATCATATTTTTTTCAGCGGCCTTGCTCAGAGATTTTTCATCACAGACTGTTTGAAATATCTTTAAAGTCACTAAATCTAGTTTTCGAATAATATTTTCAATATGCATTACACATTACCAATCTTATAACTTGAAGCTCATAAGGCTATGACAAATATTTAGAATTATAGGAAATTTATATTTTCCGATTGTTAGACAGATAAAATATATTAAATTTAAATATTATCAATCATTTAAAACTTTAAACCAAAATCGAATGTAACTTAAATAGAACATCTTTCATTCCAAATTTATTTGTTTTAACTCCATCAAAATAAGTCACCATTTCCGCTGACTTATCCCTCTTATCCGCCTGATCTGAGCTTAAGAGCTGAATAACTCCTTCTCAATCCACACTCTTCTTTTCATTATCTCTATTAGACTCAGTAGAAGAACCCAAAGCCATACTTGAGAATACGCCATCGCGATAAACCCATGCATGTAATAACGCAGCAGACAGATGACCAATAACGACAGCAAATAACAGCCAAGCCAAAACTCCGTGTAGAGTGCGAAACCATGCATAGAGCGTAGAGTTGGTTGGAGCGATTGGTGGAAGGTCCCAACCCGGAAATAACGTTACAGGCCAATTACCTGCCGAAAGCGTTGCCCATCCGAGCAATGGCAAACTAAACATCAAAAGATAAAGTAGCCAGTGTGATGCATGGGCAATAAACGCCTGCCAACGGGGTACAGTCGGCGGCAAAGGTGGAATTGGAAAATAGAGTCGATTTATTAATCTTACGATGACCAACAATAAGATTGCGATTCCTAAAGGACGGTGAATATCGATTAACCACGGACGCCAAGTGATTGAGGTTGTCATTCCAACACCAATAAATAGCATGGCCAAAATCGCTACTGCCATAACCCAGTGTAGTACTCGAGCAGTCAAATTAAAATGACGTGGAGCATTATCGTTAGATTTTTTTTGCATGGCTGATCTCTCCTATTTACCCACGGCATCCGTTGCTTTGCCAAATCCAATTTCACGTAAGCGAGCATTGTAAGACTGCGCATAGATACCTGCTCGTGCTGCGAGTACCGGATCATCTGATAACTCAATTCCGGGTGGAACCAAGGTTGGGTCAAAGTTAATATCACGGCAAACACCATTTACCTGTTCAGTCACATTTTTGACTTCCAATGTTCCCGCTATAACTTCTTTACGTTCTTTTGGCCAAGGTTGAGATGGGTCATTCACTGGGTCTCCCGGCTCGGCAAGTTGCAAAACTAAATCCCAATACAGCGGCCCTTCAGCTAAACGTTTTTTGATGTCTTTAAATAAGAAATCATGGCCAGCTTGATCACGTTGTTCTTTGGTCAGACTAATAAATTTTGAATGAGGACGCATAGACCAACGCACTGGCTGTTCTTGTCCATTGGCAGCCCGCAATATAAATGCATTTACCACATAAAATTCTGCGCCACTAAAACTACCAGTTAATGGCATCTTTGCCTTTTGTTCAATAGACTTACGCGCTTCGGGATATTCTTTTAAGAAAGCTTCAACAAGGACTGGATCAGGTTTGCCAGTAGATGGAACTGGTTTAAATGCTTTTTGCTGCGCCAAAAAACCTTCAGCATTTCGCGTAGGGAAATAGGGAAAGTTGTTTAATTTCATGCGCCATTGTGAATGATCAGCTGCGGAAAGCAATAAAGCCATACTGACTGTTGCTGTAGAATTATCTGCCGCATGCGGGTTACCACTTCCAATAGAAAATCGACCAATTGCTGGTATATCAGACTTGGCAAATACAGTCGCTTTAGAGAGTGCTGCCGCTGCACCATTACTGTGGTAAATGCCATCAAAACAAATACCCTTACCGTGTGCACGTCGATATCCGGGATCAAATTTACTTAATGATTCGCCCAAAAATGTTTTGCTAGTGGTTCGATGTCCAAATAGACCAGCGACCCAAGCAAATGCCAATACTAAAGAGCCCGCGATTAAAGCAATACCTACAAATGGCAACCAATACTTTTTTAGAGTTTTAAAATTCAAATTATTCATTATTAATCCTGTGTAAATTGTATGGTTGCATCCCTAAAGAAGATTTTGATTAGGTAGTAGTAAAACAGGGTCTTCAATATCGTAACCAGTTTCTTCTGGAACCCCCAGATATTTAACGACAACCAACCTCTTATTTTGTTTAGGCACGCTATAATTTTGGGAAATTTTTATTGCTTTGGTGTAATGAACCGCAATGTGGGTCTTACTTTGTAAAGACGGCGATTTTACAACATATTCTGTTTTATATTGTGTGATCTTCCCTGAAGGATCAAACCAAGATGTTACTTGGTTCTGATGCGTTTTTAAGGTCTGAATTTTTACAGTCTTACTCTTACTTACGATCAAAGGGGTTAAATTTTTTTTAATTTTATTGAGAGCCTTATCAAACGCTGTACTATCTTGATCATAATCAATCTTATGTGTTTTTGGATTGATATAGAGAGATTTAACTTCAATAAGTTTGTCAGGCGATTTACTATTTAATAGATAATAATATAGTTGTGGTAGGCGTCCTCGACCATCTTCGTAGTGTCTTAATACATAAAGTTTTTTCTCTTTTTGCTGATAACCTAATACTTCAATTTTTTGTCCACCACTCACTGTCGCATAACTATGCGCGGACAACGTAAGAATCGTGCTAAAAGTTAGAAATTTTAGAAATTTCATCAGTTCATATCCTTGTGATCTTGTAATCATATTGTATAAATATCAATCAGATTAAAATTGCACTTCAGTAAGTGATACTTGCTGTTTTTATATTCTATTTGTACAGAGGTAGCCTTTTTAAGGGGGGCTCTATTTATTATTTCTCTCCCCCTTCAAATCGATTCATCTAGCTTTTAGACATAAGTCATCATAAATGAATGGTCTTATGCAGTATTACGTTTATAGGAGAAATAAGAACATCCTGCACACGATGCCATAATAATTGCTATTCCAACGATCTGAAAATGATTTAATCGTTCATCTAAAATCAGCCATCCAGCCAAAGCACTCACCGCGGGTGATGCACTCACTAATATTCCAAAAACCCGTGGATGCAGTTTTTTCATCGCAACCATATCTAATATAAATGGAATCGCACTCGCTAGCATCGCCATGAGTAAACATGTAAAAAGAATCTTATAACTATCAAAAATATGGATAATGTGAGATGCGCCTAAAGGTGTTGCAAACAAAGCCGCTAGGAACATTCCAGTTGCAACCGAGCTTCCGCCCCCTTGTGCAACTTTAGAGCCATAAATAATATATAGTCCCCAACCTACTGCTGCCAATAGAGCATACGTCATACCAATAAAGCTGAAGTTATTATTTGAATTGCCCATGGATAAAAGAAGCAAACCTATAAGAGATACCCCGCCCCAAAAAAAATCTAATTTATTTTTAGACATTAAAATAGCAACCGTAAGTGGCCCTAACACTTCGATGGAAATCGCGATTCCAACAGACATATAAGAAAATGCTTTATAAATTAAAGTATTCATTAAAGTGAGAATTGCCCCATAAATAATTAGATTTTTCCAATTGGTCTGTTTATTCCAGTCTCTCCAAGGTTTAAAGGCAATCCACAAAAAACATGCTGCTAAAGCAAGTCGAGTTAAGGTCACTCCTTCTGCACTAAGAATTGGAAAAAGGGCTTTTCCTATTGATGCACCTATTTGCACAGAAACTAAAGATAGAAATGCGGCTGCAAATGCCATGCCTTGCTTGGAGTTTGTCTCAATCATCATATTTACTGCTCTGGGAATGATTGAAATTTTAATTCTATGTAATCAATATATTTCTTCTATTTCCCTCAATAAAACGATTAAATAACTCTATATTTAAAGCTTAATGAGAGATTTACTCATGTCAGATATTTCTTTAGATAATTTTGATTATGCAATCTTAAGAATACTGCAAAAAGACAATAAGACTTCGCATCGAGAAATTTCTGAAAAAATTGGTCTATCTGCTGCTTCCGTTCAAAGACGTATATCTCGTATGGAAGAAAAGGAAATTATTTTAAGAAATTGCGCTATTTTAAATCCGCTAAAATTTGGTGAAAAAATTACGTCTATCATTGAAGTCCGCCTTAGCGAAGACCGCTCTGTAGTTATGGACAGAGCGAAACAATACTTTGCTTCTGTTGAAGAGATTCAACAGTGCTACTTTGTGAATGGAGGCGTCTCTTTTATCATTATCATGCTGAGCAACAACTTATCTCATTTTGAAAGTTTAGTTAGAAAACATTTCGCCGATAATGAAGATGTAAAAACATATCGGACCTTAATTGTTTTGGACCGTGTAAAAGTAAACTTTGAGTTAAATATCTAAACTTTTTTATTTTGGTTTTAAACATTTTAATCGTTTTATAACACTTAAAAAGAGGCCGAAGCCTCTTTATTTTTACTGCACTCAAACTCAGTCATCAATCATGGCGAACTCTTGTTCAGGCGTACCTTTCACCAAATGGTGACGGCTATATAACAAGTAATAGAGTATAAATCCGACATAAATCAGCGCGGCCAATAACCAAACTTTTGGATTTACCATTAACCCTGCCACTACAGCAACAGCAGCAAGAATCAAAGCGATACAAGACGTCCATATTCCTCCTGGCGTTTTATAAGGACGTGGTAATTCAGGGCGAGACAAACGTAATTTGATATGTGAGAGCATCATCAACACATAAGAGATTGTTGCACCGAATACTGCCATTAAAATGAGTAAGTCACCCTCACCGGTTAAAGAGAGCAAAAAGCCAATAATGCCCGGAATGATAATGGCCCAATATGGCGCTTTATTTTCATTGGTAAGCGATAAGTTTTTTGGTAAATATCCCGCACGTGACAATGCAAAAATTTGACGCGAATATGCATAAATAATTGAGAAGAAACTTGCGACAAGACCCGCAAGACCTACAAAGTTAACAAAACTTGCCAACCATGTGTGCTGACCATATACGGCAATGAGTGCATCAACTAAAGGTGCTCCTGAATTTTTTAAAGCATTTGAGCCGGCAGCACCTGCGCCTAAAAATAAAATTAAAAGTGCAAACGACGCCAATATCAACATTGAACCAATCAAGCCTCGTGGCAACGAACGTACTGGATCTTTTGCTTCTTCGGCAGCCAGTGGCACCCCTTCAACTGCAAGAAAAAACCAGATGGCATAAGGTACTGCGGCCCATATTCCCATATAGCCAAACGGTAAAAAGCTACTCGCACCTGCATTAGCGCTGACTGGAATATCAAACAAACGTGCGCTATCAAAATGGGGAAGCATGGCGACGATAAATACGACCAGTGCAATACAAGCAACGGCGGTAATTCCAAACATGATTTTCAGCGCTTCACCTGCACCTTTCAGATGAATGCCCATAAAAACTAAATAGCAAATTAAATAAACGGCCCAACCGCCAATTCCAAAGAGTGATTGGCAATATGACCCAATAAATACAGCAATGGCAGCAGGTGCAATTGCATATTCAATTAAAATCGCAGTCCCTGTGAGGTATCCTCCAAAAGGACCAAATGCAACACGGGCAAAACTATAGCCACCGCCAGCAGTGGGCAACATCGTCGACATCTCAGACATTACAAAGCTCATGCAGAGATACATAAACGCGACGATGACTGTTGCAATAAAGAGTCCTCCCCAGCCACCTTGTGCCAGCCCAAAATTCCAACCCGCAAAGTCACCCGAAATGACATAAGAAACACCTAGCCCCACTAAAAGTAACCAACCTACTGCCCCCTTTTTTAACTGACGTTTTGCAAAATACTCTGCGTCCTGTTGTAAAGCACCAACATCCACGCTTAATTCAGATTCTTTCATTGTCGTATGCCTTATCGACTAAATTTACACCACCAATAGTTGCGCAAAAGATATTCATAAAACTTGACAGCAAAACATCTCCCCGACCACTTGAAGTCAAGTTGATTCATTTTTTCTTTTATAAGATCGACGGCATCTCAACACGAAACGTGTTTAAAAATTAAATTGAGGAGATGGGTTATGTCTGTAGAACAAAATGAATTTTTAAGCCAAGTTCAATTACAAATACTGGCAGAACAAGCAATTAAGCAGTATCCATCAGACTATCAAGGACAGGTCAAACTACTGTGTCAGTCTGAAAATGCAACCTATCAAGTTTCGACTGGGTCTGCCCGATATGCACTTCGAATTCACCGTCCGAACTATCACAGCAAACTCGATATACAAAGTGAGCTTGAATGGTTAGATGCTTTAAATGCAAGTGGAATCCAAGTTCCTGTGGCGATTGCAGATCAATCGGGTGAACGCGTAATTACCTTGAAACTATCGAATGATATTTATCGTTATGCAGTTCTTTTCAACTGGGTTGAGGGCGATATGCCGACTGTTGAAGTTGACCCCACTGCATTTGAACAATTAGGACAAATTACCGCAAAGTTGCACGTACATAGTAAGACATGGCAAGCGCCTGAAAACTTTCAACGGATTGTATGGAATCATGAAACCATGGTTGGTGCAGATGGTCACTGGGGAAACTGGAAAAATGCACCTCATTTAAGACCACAAGATCACGGCGTAATTGAAGAAGCCATTGCACAGATTTCGAAAGATTTAAATTTCTTTGGTAAAACTCAAGAACGCTATGGCCTAATTCATGCCGATTTGCGTTTAACCAATCTATTACTACAACAAGAACGTATCGGTGTGATCGATTTTGATGACTGCGGCATGAGCTGGTTTATGCATGACCTCGCTGCTGCAATTAGCTTCAATGAACATTATGCAAATGCGCCTCATTGGGTTGATTACTGGTTAAAAGGCTACGAGCGCGTAGGTCATATTCAGTCTGAAGAATATGAAATGATCCCAACTTTTATCATGCAACGCCGCATTCAAATGATGGCTTGGAATGGTTCTCACGCACAAACAGAAATGGCTCAAAGTCTTGGAAATCAATGGTCCAATGAAACTGTGCGTCTCTGTAAAAAATATTTAAACGGACAAATGCCTGTCGGAATTTGAAAAGTGATTTAGATCGCTTTTCTTCATTTTCAATTTTTAGTTTTTAAATTTTATAGAATTTAAAGGAAGGGTTTATGCAAGCTACCCATCAACTGAGCAAAGTTGCCAAAGCACTATTACTCACCAGTAGTCTGGCAAGTATGATTGCTCTAAGTGCATGTAACTACAACCCTATACAAAGCACATCTCCCGCAGTCGCTATTCCCAAAAAGGAATATATCCAAAAAGGTCAATGGGACGCTTTTAACTTTGACCAACTTAATCAATTAATTGCTACCTATGGAAAAGATAGCCCAAACTACAATCCTGACAAACGCCCGTATATTGTCACTGACTTTGACAATACCTCGGTATTTTTAGACATCGAAGAAGCAACTTTAATTTATCAGCTTGAACATTTAGCGTTTAATGTCACGCCAGAGCAGCTTAATCAGATTATTCGTAAAGGAATTAGCTCGCAAAATTTTGAAGCGGCCTACAATAACCAGCAAGGTCAAGCCGTCAATATTGATAAAATTGCCCCAGATATTATTGCCAGCTACACATGGCTTTATCACCACTATAGCGGTCTCAAAGGTAAGCAAAGTCTCGATCAAATTAAACAAAATCCGCATTATCTCGATTTCATTACTAAAATGAGATACCTATATGCGGCGATTGGAGACACCTTTGATCATGAAGTTGCATATCCGTGGGTCACTTATTTATTTACTGGACTTACCGAACAAGAAGTCCGTAATTTGGTAAAAGCAACGGTGGCTTGGCAAATGCAGCAACCGATTGGACCTGTGACATGGACATCCCCAGCAGCGCTTTCAGGCCAAGCAGGTGTTGTGAAAACCACTTGGGAAAATGGTTTAAGACCATACCGTGAAATGCAAAATCTATTTAAAGCCTTTCAGGACAATGGCATTGATGTCTATGTCTGCTCGGCATCTTTTATTGATGTGATTAAGGAAATTATTTCTAATCCAGAGATCGGCTATAACATTAATGAAAAAAATGCCTACGCCATGGAGTTAGAACGAGATGCACAAAATCGAATTTTACCTGAGTTTCGTCATGGCTATGCGCAAACTCAAGGTAAAGGAAAGACCGCAACCATCCAACGTTTTTTAGTCTCTAAATATGGTTATGGGCCAATTTTTATCGCAGGTGACAGTGAAGGCGATCAAAATATGATGCAAGATTTTGCGGCGACTCAGAAGGTACTAATTATTAATCGATTGCGCAGTCCGAGTTCTGATATTGGAAAATTTTCTCAGCAGGCTGTACAGAGCTACGGTCAAGCCAATACTAAGTTCTTACTACAGGGCCGCGATGCCAATACAGGTCAATTTAGACCTTCAATGGCCAGTTTAAGTTATGGCGCACAAACGGCAAAAACTACAAAAAATTAATATTTCACTTATTTTCTCATGCCTACAATACATGTTGTATGCATGAGAAACCGCTTAATTTCTTGTTTTAGTTCTGCCCTTTTTGCCTATCTCTAATGCATTTTCTGCCTTCTTTTAGTTCGCTACCCAACCTTAAATACAACTCTTGATCTCTTCTTAAAGAATCAAGTCTGAAACTTAAAACAGCAACACATAAGTCATTATTTTATAAAAACTTTTAACAGGACAAAATCAAGGACGCAAGCAAAAACTGGTATGGCTTTTGCTTAATATAAGAATAGTAGGAATAAATATCATGAGACTTGACATGTTACATCTCAACCCAACTCATCTTGTCGACTCAAATATGTGTAATCAAGGTGTATTGTCTGCAGCTGCCTCTGGATTAAGCGAGTTTATTCATCAAAAAGGTGCAGATGTTGATCGCGTTTTAGGTATTAGTGGTATTAATCCTGAACTTTTAATTAGCCCAACTTTGAGCTTACAACTCCCCAATTATTGCAAGGTGCTTGAACAGGCGGCGCTCGTTTCAGGTTGTGATAATTTTGGTCTGCATTATGGTCAACAGTTTCAACCCAAATCATTAGGGCTCATTGGGTACATTGGTCTTTGTTCAAACACATTAGAGTCTGCACTCATGAACATGACCAATAATTTTTATTTACATCAGAAAGATACGCTTAATCGAATGGTCGATTTAGGTGATAGCTGGCGCATAGATTATCAGGTTCAACACGGCGCGATTTTAACTCGCCGCCAAGATGCAGAACTGACCATGGGCATGTTTATGAATGTGATCCGTGAAGTGATGGGTCCTCATTATTCACCTCGCGCGATTCACTTTGAGCATACTCGACCTGAATTCTGGCAAGAACACAGCAAACTATTTAACGCCCCTGTTTATTTTGATCAACCTTTTAACTCCATCATCATTTCAAAAAAAGACGTCCAACATACTATGCCGGGGCGTGATTCTATTTTATTAACAGTGATTTTAGATACGCTGCTATTACTCAATCGCTCTTCTCAAAGTCAAAGTCTTGCAGATCAGGTTCGCTCTCACATCCAACTTGAACTGAGTGAAGGTGAACCAAACCTTGAAAAAATCGCTCACGATATTGGTTTAACGAGTTGCACCCTTACCCGCCGTTTAAAAAATGAAGGACTGACCTTTACCCATTTAGTCGATCAGGTTCGTTGTGAGTTGGCCGAACATTATATTAAACAGAAAAATATTCCAATTTCAGAAATGGCATTCTTGTTAGGTTACTCAGAAGTAAGTGCTTTATCTCGTGCATTTAAACGCTGGTTTGGTGTGACTCCACGTCAATTAAGACACTAAAACATTCCAAATACAGGCCTTGAATAAAGGCCTTTTCATTATTTAAACAATTCGAGATAACGTCTAAAGACACATAAGATAATTGAACAACAAAATACCCTTCAAATTAGATTTAACATCCAACTTGAAGGGTATTTTTTATATTTAAAGTGACTTACTTTAATTTTGTTAAGGCTTGATCTAAAGCACCGACTAACCAATCGATATCTTTTATTTGGAAAGCCAAAGGTGGGCGCAGTTTTAATACGTTGCCATAAGGACCTGCAACTGAGGTTAAAACTCGATGAGTATTTCTGAGCTCTTCAATAAGGTTCAAAGCCAATGCTTTATTCGGCTCTTTTGTCGCTCTATCTTTAACCAGTTCAAATCCTATAAATAAACCAGCGCCACGTACATCGCCCACCATCTCATGTTTATCCATAAGTTTAGTGAGTTCTTTGAGAAGTAGCCCTCCCACATATTTACTATGGGTTTGCAATTCTTCTTCTTGAATCACTTTAAGTACAGCCTGTGCCGCTGCCATAGAAACGGGATTACCACCAAAGGTATTAAAATATGGAATTTTATCGCTAAAAGCAGCAAGGACTTCACTCTTGGCTAAAAGCCCTGACACAGGAACCCCGTTACCCATTGGCTTACCTGTGGTAATAATATCAGGTACAACATTGTGGCGACCAAAGCCCCAGAAAGAATCGCCAGTGCGCGCGAAACCCGGTTGTACTTCGTCAGCAATAAAGATACCTCCATTGGCATGCACGACATCAACCGCTTTTTGTAAGAACCCAACAGGATTAGGCATTACACCGTCAGAAGAAAATATTGAGTCCGCTAAAAAACCTGCAAACTTGATCCCTTTTGCATTCATATCATCAATTTGCTGTTGGATTTGCTGCGCAAACCATGTGCCTAAATCTTCAGTTTGAATTCGATAATAATCGGGTGCAGGAACTAGACGAGTTGTAGGATCTAAAGGCTGCTCAGTTCCAAGCGCTGGAGAGCATCCTGAGGTTAAGCTACTGGTTCCATGATACGACTCTTGAGACACAATGATTCCTGTACCACCGCTATATTCACGTGCAATACGAATCGCTAAATCATTCGCTTCTGAGCCAGTACACATATACATGGCACGGTCAATTTCATCGGGAGTGGTTTGTAAAAGTTCTTCGGTATAATCCAAAATATTTTCATGTAAATAACGCGTATGCGTATTGAGCATTTTCATTTGCTCATTTACCGCTTCAATCACCGCAGGATGACAATGACCAATACTGGCAACATTGTTGTAAACATCCAGATATTGATGACCTGCTGCATCCCATAAATATTGCCCCTGTCCTTTTACCAGATGCACGGGATTACGATAAAACAAGCGATAGGATTCACCTAAAATTTTATTTCTTTTATCGGTCAGTTTGCGGGTAGCATGGTCCAGCTCAGCAGCATGTTCTGGACGAAAGCTATTGGTATCCATAATGGTTGAACGCGTACCCATGAATGACTCCTCTATTTATATTCAGCATACTTTTGCACGACACGATGTCTGACGTAGGCAACTCATACGCTGATTCGAAATATTTCAGTATTTGATTGAAGTTACGCAAACCATATTGCTTAAGTATCTTTAAAAAAACTTGACCTCAGACCACTTAAGCCACAATTTGAAGTCAACTCTCAAAGTTCATCCAATAGCTATTTTAGAATTAAGGCTTATGCCTTCCCCCCCAATAAGCCGAAACGTCTAAAGAAAGACATTAGAAATCATATTCCAGTAGTTTTCTCTGTCGTCTTTCCCATCTGAGCTTAAGTGCTGAATAATTGCGCCTTCAATCATATATAAAAATAGTTTTGCATCCTGAAAAGTCGCATCGTTTTTTAGTTTTATAAGCTGACTATAGATTTCATTGATGAGCCAAGTTCTATATTTAATTGCGACTTGATAGGCTTTTGAATAGGTCAGTTTTATCTCAAAAATGGCTTTAAATAATAAATAGTACAACCCCTCTAAGTCGGTATGTAAAAGATAAAGTTCCTTGAGTTTATCCCTAGCACTTGCGTCTTTGCCGTACTCAGCAATTGAAACCACTTTTTCTTTTAACCGCTCTTTTTGTACGATTAGACAGATTTCAATAAACCGCTCTTTAGAATGAAAGTAATTATAAAAAGTCGCTTTGGGAATTCCGCACTCTTTCACAATTCTGTCGACCCCAACCGTATGAAACCCAAAATGGTGAAATAAATGAATCGACTTATTTACAACTTTTATTGCACGCGTTGGGAGAACTAAATTTCGCATATTTTTACCGTTATAAATTCTTGTTGTTTCTAAATGAGATACTTTTTTGGGAGAAAAAAAGGCACAGCAAAGCCGTAAAGACTGTGCTTGGCACATCTCGAGTTTGTTATTGCTAAGTTTTAAATAAAAAGACTTAAAGCCTGAAAACCTTGTGGTTATCAAGCTGCTTTAATTTTTTAAGCAGTGTCGTTATAGCTTTTGGCAAAGGCTGCCAAGAAATAATGGATGTGCAAAGCCAACTCCTTTTTATTGGGAGTTCTGCCGACATTAAAATTATGGTGGCAGAACGAGAAAGGGTTCGCGGACTGGTGAAAGATATAACCAGCACACCCGAAGGTGTCCCTCTCCCGTCCTACCGCAACGGGAGGAGACGAGGAGTTCACGCATAAGACTATCCCTCAGAAGGAATAACTCTGATGCGATCTTTCATCACGGTCCGCGACGACCGTCTGGCAATGTAGGCCAGCAGGCAAAGAATAGTGCCCAACCCTATTGCAGTCAAGCACGCAAAATGCCATTTGTTTTAAATTAAATCATTAGAAAAGTAAGGCTAAATAATGAAGGAGTTATTGTTAAAATAAATTTAATTTTTTCTTAATTGATAATTTTTCATATCTAAAAACCACTCACTTTAATTATAATTAAAAACAATGATTGGATTAAAAAAAACTATTGCAAGAATGTAAAAATTCTTTTAAATACAGTATATTAAAAAAATTTAAATCTACATCTTCCTTTTAGAAGTTCACTTATTAAACTATTGATTAAATTCAACCTACCTTCAATTTTGATATTAATAAGAAAACTTGATAGTAAGGGATATTTACTGTGAATCAAACTCACCATCACACCACGGAAGTTGCAATTTTAGGTGCAGGCCCAGTTGGGTTAACAATTGCAAATTATTTAAGTAAACAAGGTGTACAAGTTACTGTTATTGAGCAACTAGACCAACTTATTGATTATCCAAGAGCAATTGGTATTGATGATGAATCATTACGCACCATTCAGTCAGTAGGTTTGATCAAACAAGTTTTACCACATACCACTCCCAATCATGCTATGCGGTTTTTAACTCCTAAAGGGCGGTGTTTTGCAGATATTCAACCTATGACTCGCGAATTTGGTTGGCCACGTCGTAATGCATTTATCCAACCTCAAGTTGACCGTGTTTTATTAGAAGGTTTAGCGGCCTATCCAAAAACAGAGGTACGCTTTTCACGTCAATTAAATAGCTTTACTCAAGACAACGACTACGTGACGTTAAGCCTAACGACAAAAGATCAAAAACAGGAAGTTGTTCAAGCACAATATTTAATTGCTTGTGACGGTGGAAATTCATTTGTACGACGCACGCTTAACATTAATTTTGAGGGAGAAACTGCACCTAACCAATGGATTGTTATTGATCTTGCTAACGATCCACTCGCGACTCCTCATGTATATTTATGCTGTGACCCTGTTCGTCCTTATGTATCAGCAGCTTTACCACATGGTATTCGTCGTTTTGAGTTTATGGTAATGCCTGGAGAAACTCAGGAAGAACTAAGTAAACCCGAAAATATCAACCGATTATTAGGTAAAGTTTTACCTCATACGGACAATATTGAAGTGATTCGTCAGCGCGTTTATACCCACAATGCACGTATTGCAGACCGTTTCCGTGTAGATCGTATTTTATTAGCTGGAGATGCAGCCCATATTATGCCCGTATGGCAAGGTCAAGGTTACAATAGTGGCATGCGTGATGCTTTTAATCTTGCTTGGAAAATGGCCTTAGTCGTTAAAAAAGTTGCAGGCCCAGAAATTCTAGACAGTTATCAACTGGAGAGAAAAGACCACGCTCAAGCCATGATTAATTTATCTGTTCTAGCGGGTCATGTACTTGCCCCACCAAAAAAATGGCAAGGTGCCATGCGTGATGGTATTGCTTATGTATTAAATTACATACAACCGATAAAACGCTATTTATTAGAAATGCGTTTTAAACCTATGCCGAAATATCATCAAGGCATCCTGGCACCCTTTCCACAAAAGAATACCCCTGTCGGAAAGATGTTCATTCAACCGCATGTTCAGCTTGAAAATAAAGACAAAGTTTTACTGGACGAAGTGATTGGCAATAACTTTGCCATACTTGCTTGGGGAGTTAATCCTACTTGGGGTATATCACCAAATGTAATGAAAAAATGGGGCAAGTTAGGAATTAAGTTTATTCAAGTCGTACCTGCTGTTCAGTTAGATGCACCGAACCGTTCTTCTCATGAGCATGTAATTACTATTGGCGATGTAGATACTGAAATTCGCTCTTGGTTTAGTCAAACGAATCAATCTATGGTGATTTTAAGACCTGATCGTTTTATAGCAGGACTCGCTATACCTCAAACAGTAAACAGTATAAGTGAAGAGTTGTTCCAAAAAATGCATTTGGTTAACTAAAAGTAATTAAGCCATTCTTTAGAATGGCTTTTTTTAAAAGGCAAAATTTAGATGAAATTGTTTTTTGAGTACATCCAATATCAAATCTATCGCTTTGTTAACATGATCTTTTCTATAAGAAACATATAAACCTATCATAGGCAAAGGTTCTATGGTCTTTTTCACTACAATTTTGTCTCCCAAAAGGGGGATGACATACTGAGGAACGAGACTCCATCCAATTTCCATTCCAACCAAGTTAACATTCAATAAAATGTTAGTTGAGTACTGCACAACATTGACATTAAGTTTAGATTTTTTAAAGAAACCATCAATAATTCGATAAAGTTCAGGTGAAGCATCTTCATTACACATCACAAAGTTATGGTTCTCAAAACTTTTTATACTAATGCGTTCCTGTTGAATATCTGGCGAGTTTTTAGGAATAATTAAAGTCAACGGTTCTTGAAAGATTTGAATAGAAACCAGTTCATCGGTATTAGCTCCGTAACGTGTAAAAGCAATATCTATCTCTCCCTTCTTAAGCGCCTGTAGTTGAGCATCATCGGTTAAGCTTTGAAAATCAATTGTAAGCTCGGGGAAATGTGCTCTAATATTCGGCATGATGTAAGGGAAAACTTTCATTTCAGCTACGGGAACAAAACCAATATTTAATTGCTCTTGCTCAATTTTCGCAGTTTGTCTAGCCAAACTAATGGCTTTCTCGGTGTGTTCTAAAATAATGAGAGCTTCTTTAAAAAAGACTTCCCCTGCTTTCGTAAGTTCCACTTTTCGTTTGCTGCGTATAAAAAGCTGAACACCGACTTCATCTTCTAAGTCTTTAATCTGTTGACTTAGCGAAGGCTGTACCGTATGCATGCGCAGTGCAGCTTTTGTAAAATTTAGCTCTTCAGCGACCGCAACAAAGTAACGTAAGTGACGTAATTCCATGTCATATCCCAATTTTTTTCTTTATATCTCGATCACATAGCCAACGATATAAAAATAAAGTCATTATCGTCACCCATGCACACAGTTGGTAAGTTTTTTCATAGCCTATTTGGGCAATAATAAATCCTACCAGAACTGAACCAATTGCCATCCCTAAATCAAATAAAGTAAAAAATGTTGAAACCGCATAACCAATTCTTTTTTTCTCAACCGTTTGCATAGCCATCGTTTGAAAAATAGGAAAAAGTGATCCGTACCCTGCACCAATTAAAACCGCAGCAAACCAATATTCCCACTGGGTTTGCATTTGACTCACCAAGAATAATCCTACCGCAAAAAGAATAAACGAAGGATAAATCACTGAGTTAGCTCCTCTTTTATCGTATGAATAGCCAACCCAAGGACGCGCGATAATCATTGATATTGCAAAGATAATAAAAAAAATACTTGTTTCAGCGAGTAAGTGTTTCGTTTCGCTATAGACACTAATGAAACTCATAATGCTTGAATAAGCCATTGCAACAAATAATGCAATCACACCTATAGGAACCACTCTTCTTTCGATAATATCGTTTAAAGTAATCTTGCGGGTTGTGTGAACCAAAGGTTTATCTTTTAACGAAGACACAGGTATAAGGAAGCAAAAAACTAAACCTAAACAAACAATTAAAGTGAGAAGAATAAATAGGTTATAAAAACTGGTGTAGCGTACCGTGGCTAAAGCAATCATCGGTCCAAATACTACTGCTAAATTCGTAGACATGACGAAATACCCCATACCTTCACCCTTTCTCTGCTCTGGTATGAATTCATTCACAATGGGTACTGTTACCGTAGTCAAAATACTAAACCAGATTCCATGCAAGAAACGAATCAGCAGCAATATCCATAGTTGATTGACCCATAAATAACCAAAGGCCAAAAATGCAAACAGTAATGCTGAACCTCGTAATGCATTTTTTTCACCCAACCAATCAATAATTAGACCGGCAAAAGGACGAATGGCAATCGATGAAATCAAGAATAGGGTTAATGCTAAACCTGCCTGACTAATTGAACCAGATAATTCTTTTAAAATATAAAGAGGTAATATGGTGAGCAAAGCATAGTAATAAATGAATAAAAAAAGGTTGTTCAATATACAGAGGATAAATGAACGATTCCAAAGCTTTTCCTTGGCAACTGGGTACATTTCTCTTACTCAATTTAGATTCTTATTTCAAATACGAAGTAAATTCGTATGATAGTTACAATGATCGATTTGCTTTAAGCTTAGAGTGGATAGATTTAAGACTTCTTAAATGAGGGAAAAAGCGGAAAAAGCTCTGAGAATAAGAGCTTTTTCCATTGTTCTATTTGAACTATTTAACCTGATGTAATCGACGAATCACCAGAAGCATCAGTAATGCTGAAATAACAATTCCAGGAATAGCAGCAGAAATAACACCTGCAGCACCACTTCCCATAGCAAGCAACTGACCAGCAATTGCAGGACCCAGCATTGCTCCTATACGCCCAACTGCTGCTGCACTCCCTACGCCAGTTGCTCGAATTTCTGTTGGATATACAATACTTCCAAAAGCATATAAAACGCCTTGACCACCAATAGTAAATGTTCCCATTAAGGCTGCTGCTGCATACATTGCAGTTAAATTCCCAGCCCCATTCAAACTAAATAAGCCAGCTAAAATACCTATATACATAAGGATAATCACATAAGCTTTATTCCAACGGTCAATCAAAATACCCAGTACAACGGTACCTATAGCAGCTCCCATTTGGAAAAACACTTGAGCTAAACTGCCTTGTTGACGAGAGAAGCCTAACTCCATAAATAGAGACGGCAACCAGCTCAACATAATGTATACAACCATCAAAGTGAAAAAATAGCTGGCCCACAACAAGAGAGTTTGACCCGCATAGTTATTTCGGAATAGATCTTTAAAAGAGCTTTCTAAGCGAGCAATAGATTTATCACGAAATCTAGTTTGTAAAAACTCTTGAGATTCCGGCAAAAATTTAATCATGAGTGGAATTACAAGAATTGGAACTATTCCACCGACATAAAAAATTGTTTTCCAATTTCCAGTTACATCATAAGCTGCAATCAATGATACTAATATGGCACCTATTGGCATACCACAGTACATCAAACCTACAGCACGCCCACGATTTTGGTTAGAAACAGCTTCCGAGGCTAAGGCAATTAAATTTGGCATTGCTGCCCCTAATCCTGCCCCTGCTAAAAAACGTACTAATAACAAAGTGTAGAAACTATTCACCCAAACTGTAAGAAGAGTAAATATTGCAAAAATAGTCACTGCCCCGATCAGCACCATCTTGCGACCAACACGATCTGCATAACGACCGCCCATTAATGCACCAGGTAATAATCCCAAGATGCCTGCACTAAAAAAAATGCCTAGCTGAGAGCTATTTAAACCAAAATGTTCTCGTATACCTACAGCAGCGATACCTGCAGCTTGTATATCAATTCCTTCAATCACAGCTATTAAAAAACAAATGACAATTGTAATAATAGAGTGCTTATTTCCTGCACGGTCCATAGAAAAATCCTTTTCTACTAGTTTAAAAAAATCCTTTGATATATTTTATTAAAGGTCTCTTTTTCTAAATTAGCCTTAAGTTTTATAAATTTATAAAAATATGAATCAAAGTCTTAGAAAGACAGCTCACGTATTAACTTGTTATATAAAATTTTTATAATAAATTTAAAAATTAACATAAATTACAATTACTTAATTAAAAATTAAAGACAAAATAAATTTTTACTATATAAAAAATATCTTACATAGCGAACTTTAATGTTTTTTATTAATAGTTATAAATTATAATGTAGTTTAAAATAAGTATTAATATTATAAACTCATATAGAACTGATATGATTACCCATAAAAAAACCGCCATATAATCATGACGGTTTTTATCTTTAGTATTAAATAGGCTTTTAGTATAAGAACCCTAATTAAATTAATTTACGTAATTCAATCGATACATCAAGTAGCTTTTCTCTATCAAAGGTAATAGAACTAGAAACCAATTTTTTTAAATGCCGTACATTTTTAGCTTGATTAACTGCAATACCAGCAACAATGATGCCTTGATTTAACCCAAATAAGGTGAAACTAACATTTTGGTCCTGTTGCGTATTTATATCGCCTCGTATATGCCATTCTTTTGCAGACATATCACCAACGAATTGAAAATTAATATCATATTGGTCGGTCCAAAACCATGATGGATTCGTTTTCGGCTGTTCTATTCCCATCACATGGCGAGCAAAAATACCTGCTTGATTATTGGCATTTTCCCAAGTTTCTATACGAGAATACTGACCATCCGCACGTAACTGAGTTGCTACATCACCAGCAGCATAAATATCCGGATGGGAAGTTTGACAATTTTCATTCACTTTAATAGCGAAATCGACGTTCAAGCCAGCGTCTATAGCCAATTGGGCATTTGGTACAATTCCAATACCATAAATAACTGCATCAGCAATGAGTTCCTCACCGCTTTCCAAGGTGATGACAATCTCTTCACCGCGCAGTTGGGTTTCAGAAATTTTCACATTTAGTCGAATATCAACACCTCGGCTACGGTGCTGATTAAGTAAAAACTCACTAATAATTGCTGGTGAACGCCCCATAATCATTGGAGTTTGTTCTAGCACAGTCACATGACAGTCTTTAAATCGAGCACTAGATGCTAACTCAAGACCAATCACGCCACCGCCGACCAATAAAATACGCTTACCCGGCTGTAGTACTGGAATTAATGCCTGCGAATCTTCTAAATTCCGTAAGGTATAAACATTTTTACCCAATGCATCTAAAACTGGAAGACGGCGAGGTGCACCACCTGTTGCTAACAATAATTTGTCATAATGGAGATGTTCGCCATTTTTCAAAATCACTTGATATTGTTCAGGTACAATCTTTACAACAGCATTATCTTTAATAAACTCTACGCCTAAGTCTTCTAATTTCTGTTGTGACAGTATTTCAATCTTAGTCTGTTCTGGTCGTAGAATCATGTCTTTAGACAATGGTGGGCGTTCGTAAGGTAAATGAGGTTCATCCCCTATCAGGATAATTCGACCCTCATATTTATTACCACGCAACTCTAAAATAGCACTTGCACCAGCTTGTCCAGCACCAATGATGACAATAGTTTGAATATTCATTGCTTACCCTTTATTTCAACTCGGCAGACACTATGCCAAAGCCCGCAATCCATTCACTGATTGGTTCATAGCAATGTAAGGTCATTTCATAATCACCTACAGTCTGTAATGCAGCAAAAGCAGCCATCCAAGTACGGACTTCTTGTCCCCCACGCCCACCTTCACGGCGGATTTCATCTTCAGTCATTGCTTCAAGTGCAATAAAGTCTGCATTTTTGAATTTTTCCAATAACTGTTCATCCCACTCCGGATTAAGTGGAACAGCTACACTTTTGTCTCCTGCAGCCAAACGCTGTCCAACTGAAATGATTTTAGCCTGACGCGCATTTCGAGCTTCAGTCGTCGGGTTACGTCCAGCAATGAGAAACTCTTCGACTTCTGGTGGCACTGAACCCATTTGAGGTGTTGGTGGATCATGTGAAAGCCCACCTGTCCCCAAAATTAGAATACGTTCATTTTCCTGATTAATTGTTTTGATGAACGCTCCAATTGCACGACCTAAAGCAAGCGTTCGCTTTGTTGTAGGCATTGGTGCAGCAGCGCCATTAATAAATATAGGAATCGTTGGATAACGGCTCAGTTGACCATCACATAAAAAATGAAGCGGTTGGGTTACCCCATGATCTGCTTGCATCCGATATGAATAAGCCACATCTACGCCTTCATCAAGTACCTTTCGGATTAAGCTTAATGCTGTGCTTTCCGGCACATTAAGCTCACCAGGACCATAATTCCAATCACCTGCTGCTGTCGCACGTATACCAACACAGAAACTAGGCATCAGGTCATAAAAGAAGCCATTAAAATGATCTGGTCCAAAAGCAATAATTAAGGTTGGGTTGTATGCTTTGACTTCTGCAGCAAGTTTTTCAAAAGTCTTACGCACCGTTTGTTCTTGCTGCTGTTCTGCCGGAGACGCAAATTCCATTAGCGGGCTATGAGAAGCACAAATAAGTTTAACAGTCATGGTTAGCTCCGAAATAAGACAGTTTTTAGCTGCCTTATTAGTCCATTAATATCGGATTAAAATTAAGCATCAAAAAAACCAGCGTTCGCTTGGCGTAAGCCACGAATGCCTAAACCACAGTCAGCATTAATGAAAACACCGGATAATGGTCGGTTATTTTGACGTGATGCGAGCAATACATAAGAACCAGTCATGTCTTCTGGTTCGGGTAAGAATCTCAATGGCATACCCTGCCCAATTTTTTGGGGATCGCGTGCATCAAGTAATCCTAGATTTTCCTGCCCAAGGGATGCTGCGCCTTTCACATTGACATTCATGCCAGATGGAGCAACTGCATTCACACGTACTTTGGGTGCCAGCTCATAGGCCAGTTCACGCACCAAACCCACACCAGCATGTTTTGATGCGGTATAAATTGGACCACCACCAGATGAATAAAACGCTGAGTTAGATAAGGTAAAAATCATCGAGCCTTCAGTTTTGAGTAACTCATCTAAAGCTGCTTTTGCACCAAGCAAATAGCCTTTCGTGTTAATACTCATAATTTCATCAAAGGCTTTGTCTAACTGTTCGCCACTCATGTTGACGATGTCAGCATAATGATCCCAAATACCAGCGTTACCAATAAAACAATCTAGCTTTCCAAAGCGCTCCACTGTGGCCTGCACGGCACGAACGTTATCCTGAAAACTAGCTACGTCTCCGGTAACCGCTACAATTTTGTCACCATAGCGTGCAATCAATTCATCTACTTTTGATTGTGAACGTTGCAACACACCAACATGTGCACCCTCTTGCAAAAAGCGCTCAACTAAAGCGAGTCCTAGTCCTGAACCACCACCAGTAATCAGCGCAACTTCACCCTCTAGCCATCCCATAATTACGCTCCTACCATTTCGACATAGAGTGCGCCGTCTTCAATCACGACAGGAAATGTCTGAATCGAATCAGTCGCGGGTACACATTGTGGTACACCCGTTTTCAAACAAAAACGTGATGCATGGAGTGGGCATTCAACCGTACCATCATCTTCCAAGTAACCTTCTGACATAGAAGCATTACCATGACTGCATTTATCATTCATGGCAAAAAACTCACCATTGAAATTGAACACTGCAAGTGCAGCAATATCACCTACATTACAATCTACTTTCAGCGCTTCGCCTTCATCCAACTCATCAATCTGACAAACGAAAATTTTATTCATTAGAAAAACACCGTAATATTGTGAGAAATCAAAGTCGCTTGATCGAGAGTGATATCGCGTTTAGCAATTTTCCAACCCAAGCTGCTACTATCATCTTTTCGAATCAGGTCAACACGTTTACCCACATAGACCAGCACGTCTTTTTCTTTCTGTGAGCGATAAAGCAAATAGTTACTAAAAACCTGATATTCATTCGCCTGTTCTGTTGCTTCGACCCGAATATTGGTAATCAAGTGACGTGTACGTGATGGGGGTTCTTCTGACCATGACATACCGGTTTCTAATTTGGCTACACGACGCTCTAGTACAAATTTATCGTCGTGATAAATCCATGTTGATGGTGGTGCTATACATTTACGACGATCACGTGTTTGCGCATTTGTCGTCGTTTTGAGTGTATATAAAATATCTTCGCTCAAAATGTCTAACCAATCACGAAATTTCCAGTCATCTAATAACTGCGCTTCTGCATATAAAAACTGACTAATGTCGTGGTGAAGTTCTAATCCGATAGAACGCCATACTGGCTGTGGTTTTAATGAGTCAATGATCTGATTCATTTCACAAGCTCCTTCTCATCCTTTTTAGCCGCTTTTTTCAAAAGCTCTTGCTCATAAGCCTCATCTGCCCGTTGTACGTCTTCCCATTTTTCATGCATCAACAAGTTTGCCCAATGACGATACATGCCACGTGCAGCTGTTTCAGAGAAAACATGGTTGGTAATACCAGGGATACCATCTTCACGGTATTTTTCATTACCAAGGCCCATTTCCATGATGAGTTTGCTCTTACGCGCTTTATATCCCCGTAAAACTTTCTGGATTTCAATCCAGTTTTCACCGTCATCGGCTTCAGCAAAACCAGCCGGACCAAATGCTCGACAAGCATTCAACTCCATCGCTTCTTTGATATGCTGTGGCGCTGCTTTGTCCGTGATACAGAATGCCCAAACTTCAGTTTTATCTGGTCCACGTGGATGCCAAATACGCATGGTCGTCATACCATTTAGCCAAGACAAAGTTGGGAACATGGTGTTATGGCCTGCCAAACGTAAAGCACGAGTGTCGCCCAAACGCTCTTTTGTTTCTTCATAAGTTTCGCGGAAATAATCTGCCACCTGACCATCCACCCAGAAATTAGCATCTGGTTTTTCGGTCAGAAAGAAGCCTGAGCCATGGCCACGTTGACCATATTGCACACAGCTTTCTGCAGTTTCCCAAACTGGTCGTGCAGTTTGCGCGCTACCTAATGCTTTAGAAGTATCATCATTTGGTTTTCCACCTAACACTTGTACTGCTGAGGCATGTGAGTAAGGCGCATGGTATTGGTCAGAAGCAAACTGTTCTGCTGCAAATTTCCAGTTACAGTTAATCTCCCATTTATGGATGCCACCAATCACTTCAGAGCCACCTTCACGGCGGTCAATCATTGCATCGAGATACCATGCAATATCACCCATATAATCAAGTAATTCAGGAGTATCTTCAGCCCAGCAACCAAAAATTAAACCTTTGTAGCTAGCAACACGTGGAACTTCTTGCAATCCCCATTCTTCTTTACAAGCGCCATGTGGGAAAGCAATACCTTCTAATGGAATATCTTTAAGAGAACCATCAATTCCGTAAGACCAACCGTGATATGGACACGTGAATGCGCGTGTATTGCCACAGTCAGCATAGCTCACACGCATAGAACGATGACGGCATTGATTTAATAATGCCTTAATAGAACCATCTTTTTGGCGAGTAACAATAATGGGATCTTCTCCCATATATGTGTTGAAAAAGTCTCCTGATTTTGGAATTTGACTTTCGTGGCAAAGAAATAGCCAGCAACGTCCAAAAACACGTTCTAACTCTAGTTCGTATAATTGTGGATCTGTGTAGATAGTTGGCGAGATACGTCCATTTTGTGCATCGACTAAAGCATCGATTTCACACACTTCAATTTTTCCATTCATGAGAAGCTCTCCTGCTGCCACCAAAAAGCGCACAACTTAAAATTCAATTTGAATGGATAATGATTTTTTAACTGTTTTAAGTGAAATATTTTATTTGTTTCAAATTAGACTTTTTATGAATTATTCATTATAGATTTTAAATATTAAAATTAAGTTCGACTGATACTGATCAGTAGTTTTATAAAGGGATTTATGGTTTTCAATCATTTAGCATATTTTATTAACGCCCCAAAGTTAATAAAAGATTTTTGGATTACAACTGATATGGAATTACGTCATTTACGCTACTTTGTAATGGTCGCAGAAGAACTCAACTTTAGTAAGGCAGCGTTACGTCTTTACACAGCACAACCTTCTCTAAGTCAACAAATTAAAGACCTCGAAGATGAAGTCGGCGTAAAACTATTACACCGCACCAAACGTAAGGTAGAACTTACGGAAGAAGGTACTGTATTTCTTGAACAAGCTCGACTGACTTTAGCTCAGGCGGACAAAGCAATTGCAATGGCTCGTCAAGTTTCAAAATTTAAAAAACAACAACTGACCATTGGTTTTGTTCCGGTAGTAGAAATGAAAGTTTTTCCGTCTGTTCTTCCCAGTTTACGCATACAAAATCCAAACTTAAAAATTGAATTACGGAGCATGAATAATACCGAACAAATGGAAGCTTTAAAGAAAGGTGAAATTGACATTGCCTTTATGAGAGATAACTTAAATAACGATGAAATTCAGAGTCAATTTGTATTACGTGAACCTCTAATGCTCTTGCTTCCCAGAGATCACCCACTTTCTCAGTACGAGCGTATTCCAGTGAAGCTTTTAAACAATATTGATTTTATTATTCCCTCATTAGAACAGTCGTCAATTTTACATAATACAATTCTTAATTTTGCTGAACTTCATAAAATTAAATTTAATATTGTGCAAACTGCTCATAATATTTTATTTAATATTAATTCAATAGGAATGGGATTGGGTTGCGGAATTTTACCGAGCTATATAGAACCGCTAACTTTAAACAATATTGTCACTAGACCACTTGATGTAGATCTACCATTTTTAGATTTATTTGTAAGCTACCGCAAAGATGCAGAATCTTCAGGAGTTAAAGAATTTATGGATTTATTAAGTAAAGTTTTTTACTTAAATATTAACCAGCTCTAACTTATCTTATTTAATACAAAAGTCTAAGATCAAATGACGAGGCTCAGCAAAAAACTAAAAAATTTAATTTAAATACAGGAAGAATAAATTATTCTTCCTGTATTTTTTATATCTTATTTAACATCATGTACTGCTAAATATTGCTTAATAAGCTGATTAAACTCATCAGCTTTTTCAACTTGTGACCAATGTCCACATTGACTAAAAATATGTGCATCAGCATTAGGTACAATATTCAAAATATCCCAAGTACGTGATACAGGAATAACTACATCTTGCACACCATGAATCAGTAATACTGGAATCTGAATATCTTTCATTTTTTCGAAGTTGAGAGGAAATTCAAAGCGGTCACGATCTCGTGCTCCAACTACTTCCATCAATCGATCCGATGCATAGTCATTTTTAGCAGCCTCAAAACGAACTTTAACTAGCTCATCCGTAACTAAAGACTTATTCACTACAAACATTTCTAAAGTTTTACGGATACCAGCTTCTGTCAATTCAGGATTAGCATGTGCTTTAAGCGCTGCTGTCTGCTTAGCACCACCAGTACCCATTGATACAATACCGAGTACACGCTCTGGATAATCTAAAGCAAACTGGAATGCTAACCAACCACCTAAAGAATTACCTACTATCCACGTTTTTTCAATGCCTAGCGCATCGAGTACCCGAACCGCATGATCTACCCACGCACGGATACCGTAAGCAGTCCCGTCCGCAACAACAGTTTGACCATAACCAATTGAATCAATCGCGATACAACGTCCTTGCTCAGCAATTTGTGGTAAGTTTAACCACCAATTTGCTGCTGCTGAAACACCTGTACCAGAGCCATGTAAAAATAAAATCGGAGTACCTTCTCCAAGCTCATGATAATGAGTTAATTCACCTGTCGCTGTTTCAATCCATTTATCTTCCAAACCAAAAAATGGATCTGTTTTATATTCGGGGATTTGTACTGTGCCCATGTCATTCCTCTTACAATTTATACAGCTCAAATCAAGATTAAGCTGCTTTTAATAGGCCAAATTTTAAATGTTTTACTCACCTATCTTACCTGTTCACAGCGCCTAAACTGATACTTGTTTACGATGAGGTGATACAAAAAAAATATTAATAACCACTTGTTATTTAAATAAATATTTAAAATTTATAGGTATATATCGTTGCAATACGATGTTCCTGCAAATCGCTTGCTTGGCCTGCAATATTGTTGAAGTTCACATCAATATACATCCACTGAAAACCTAAGCCTTTTAACTTTCCTTCTGGCACAACGTAATTCAGAATAAAGTTGAATTCATCTTCTTTGCCTTTACCTGTTAATGCACTTGATTCATAAGCTGAATCAATGCCCCAACCATGCCAATATTTTGCAGTGGTTTTTAAACCTTTAATGCCGAGATCACTAAAATCATAGCTATAAGCCACACCCACCGATTTTTCATCTTTACGGATAAAGCTCGCAACTGACCAGTTATCCAAATAAGGCTGAGGTACCCAACCTGCGAGGGATGGGAAATATGGTGCACCAGTTGCTGGACTCGGGTTACTACCATGGTCACCAAACATTTGCTGATAGGATAAACCTACGCTGTGTGAGCCATAAGTTAAGGTTGAGCCTATAGATAATGCCTGATTATCAATATCACCATACAAGGCGTCTCCCGACTCTGCATTGTCGAAAAAACGTATGTGTGAATCGACTTTTAACTTGTCATAATTGTTTTTATAGTTCACACCCAAGTAATTTTGACGATAGATATTCGTTACATCACCATAAAAGTAACTTGCAGACCAGTTTTTATTTAATTGATAATCTATGCCTGCAACATACATCCCATCAGTTTTACCATCATTATTTAATGCTTTAGGCCACAGACCAAAATCCATTGGCTGATTTTCATAACGGGCATTGATACTATCCAAATAACCTAACGTTAATTTGGTGTTTTTAAGATCTTTTGACTCTAGCCACACCCCATTATAAGTAGTCAATAATTGACGTGATGGATCAAAATGAATTACTGGTGTTACAGGTAAAATTTCACCAACTCTTAATTCAGTTTGGCTGATTTTCGCTTTAAGAGTTGCTCCTATTTTTCCAAACTGGCGCTCTTGTTTTCCTGTGCCTGTACCAGAAATCCCACTGTACGGCAGAACCCAATCGGCATTACGGTCACGGCCATCCAGACGCACAGCATACTGTGCTAACACGTCAACACCGAGTTGTAACGCCCCAAACTCTGCATAGCCCGATTTTGCATCCAGTGTCACAGCTTGCGACCAACTCCCCCAGTTTTTTGCAGGGGTGTCATCATACTGACGATCTAAATAGAAGTTTTTAAATTTCAGCTGAACCTGACTATCTTCAACAAAGCCAGCATATGTGCCAGTAGCCCCTATTGTTGCTATTGCGCAAGCCATTGCGATCCATAACGTTTGACGACGCATTGCGTACTTCCTTTCAATCAATCCATGAAACCAAGCCCTATCATGCTCAACTCTATTTTTATGAAAAATTCGACTAGAGTATTAAGATATTTTTCTTTTTAAACTCAATGCTTTAAAAAAATGTTACTTTTCCAGTAATGAGGATTTTTAACAGATCACTAAAAACGATTAATCATCTACTGAAAACTAGAATAAATATTTGTTATATATCTATTTTTTATTAAAATATCTTTATTTAAATTTGCTATTTTTAATTTTCTAATCGTTTTTTTATTTAAATAGAAGCTCATCCAATCAAAAATGATGTCCATCCATTTATAGAAAATAACGCTTATACCCAAGTTATTTCATCTAGATCAAATCATTAGATGTAAAAAAGCACTCTCACGGAGTGCTCTTTTTCACTTGTAAAAACTTATGCGCTCATTACTTTCGCTTTTGACATGGTTAAGGCAAGATCTTCAATCATATCCTCCTGTCCCCCAACCGTACCACGGCGACCAAGTTCTAATAAAATTTCACGCGCAGAAACACCATATTTAGCTTCAGCACGTTTTGCAAACAATAAGAAAGAAGAATACACACCCGCATACCCTAATGTTGCTGCATCACGATCTGCACGAATTGGGTTTAGCATCATTGGAATCACGAGATCTTCTGCAATATCCTGTACTTTAAACAAATCTACGCCTGTATCTATCTGCATACGATTTGCAACTGCAATAAATAACTCAAGTGGCGTATTACCTGCTCCAGCTCCTAGACCAGCAGCAGCCAAATCAACCCGAATTGCACCAGCTTCAACTGCAGCAACGGTATTGGCAACGCCCATACCCAAGTTATGGTGACCATGGAAACCTAACTCAATACTGCTATCAAGTTCTTGACGAAGTAACCCAACCCGATCGGTAACATCTTGTGGCAACATGTACCCAGCAGAGTCAGTGACATAAATACAGTTAGCGCCGTAAGACACCATTTTTTTTGCTTCTTCTAGCAAATGTTGTGGCGATGCCATATGTGCCAACATTAGAAAGCCTACTGTGTCCATTCCCAATTTTCGTGCGGCAGTAATATGCTGTTCAGACACGTCTGCTTCTGTACAGTGTGTTGCAACACGAATGGTTGAAACACCAATCTCATGTGCCATTTTCAAATGATCAACTGTTCCAATCCCAGGCAATAACAACGCTGACACCTTGGCATTTTTCATGCGTGGCACAACAGCAGATAAATACTCTTCATCTGTTGCAGCAGCGAAACCGTAGTTAACAGAACTCCCTCCTAAGCCATCACCATGAGTCACTTCAATTAATGGCACACCCGCTTCGTCTAACGCGGTTGAAATGGCAATCATTTGCTCAACTGTAGTTTGATGACGTTGTGGATGCATACCATCACGTAACGTCATATCATGCACAATAATCTTAGACATACGGTTTCTCCTTAAACAACTTCAGCTTTTTGATTAGATAAAACGCGTTCTGCAAACATTTCTGCAGTACGTGCAGCTGCCGCAGTCATAATGTCAAGATTACCTGCATATTTCGGTAAATAATCGCCTAGGCCTTCTACTTCAAGAAACATAGAAACACGATTGCCATCAAATACAGGTCCATTCACCAGTTTGTAGCCCGGAACATATTTTTGGACTTCTTTGATCATGGCATTGACTGATTCTGTAATTGCAACTTGGTCAGGCTCTCCTTCAACTAAACAATGTACTGTGTCACGCATCATTAATGGTGGTTCAGCCGGGTTAATAATAATGATGGCTTTACCTTGTTTGGCACCACCAACTTTTTCAATTGCTCCAGCAGTTGTACGGGTAAATTCATCAATATTTTTACGCGTACCTGGGCCAACCGATTTAGTCGAAACCGTTGCAATGATTTCAGCATAGCTAACCGTTTGTACCCGTGAAATTGCCGCGACCATTGGAATAGTTGCTTGCCCACCACAGGTCACCATATTTACATTGGGTACTTCACCAGCATCTAACAAAGCTTCCAAATTCACTGGCGGCACACAAAATGGACCAATTGCCGCAGGAGTTAAATCAATCATTAACACCCCAAGCTCATTAAGCTTACGGCTGTTCTCTGCATGTACATATGCTGAAGTTGCATCAAAAGCAATTTTGATATCATCTTCAAGTACGTGAGGTAATAAACCATCAACGCCTTCAGCCGTGGTTTTTAAACCCATTGTTGCAGCACGAGCTAAGCCTTCAGAAGTAGGATCAATTCCAACCATCCATACTGGCTCTAAAACTTCACTACGCTGCAATTTATACAGCAAATCTGTTCCAATATTTCCTGGACCAATTAAGGCACATTTTATCTTTTTCATTTCCTTATCCTTTATTCAGCAGCAAAGCATGCAACAACTGAATTGAAGCCTTCAATTTCAACTTTAAACTCATCCCCAGGATGAGCCACCACCATTGGACCCAATGCCCCAGTCAGGACAATATCTCCTGCTTGTAATGGACGTCCGCGTCGTACCATTTCATCAGCTAACCAAACTGCTGCATTCAATGGATTAGCTAAACAAGCTTTACCAACACCTTGTGAAACGACCTCATCACCACGAGTCATAATCATTTTGCAGTTAACTAAATCAAGTTGATTAAGCTGTACTGGACGTGAACCCAACACAAAAGCTGCACTTGATGCATTGTCAGCAACCGTGTCAATCAATGAGATTTTCCAGTTCTCAATGCGACTATCGACTATCTCAATAGCCGGTAAGGCATAGTCAGTTGCACTAATAATGTCTGCATATGTATGTCGGGCTTGGGTTAAATCTTTTTTGAGTACGAGCGCAATTTCAGCTTCAACTTTTGGTTGAATCAACTTACCCGCTGGAATAGTTTCGCCATCGCCATATGCCATATCAGCAAATAACATCCCAAAGTCAGGTTGATCTACGCCGAGTTGGGCTTGTACCACTTTAGAAGTGAGGCCAATTTTACGACCTACTAAACGGCGTCCTTCCGAGAGTGCACGTACAGTATTGATTTCCTGTACTGCATAAGCGATATCCACACCTGCCTGTTCACCACCGAGTTCAGCACGAATCGGAACAATCGCAGTTTGTGATAGTTCAGCCTGCCTTAAGGCAAAAGCAACTGAATCAACAACAGCAGAATTCGACATCAATATTTCCTTAAACTGCAAAATTGAATGTTTACTGCGTTACGAAAGGTATAGAACGGAACACGAAGTTCAGGCAAATTAGACACACCAAATCCCTTGTGTTTTCCGAGACAGCTACCTACTGGAACGTGTACATAAAACAGATTAAGAATGGGAAAAACCCTAATTAAATGCCAATACTTATTTTGTTTTACGCAATAGTTTTTATTTATAATCAAGACTTGAGTAGGTTTGCGTTTCCTTAATATCTTAGAAACTTTATAAGATTCTTCTTTTATAATTTTAACACCCACATTTAGATTAACTATCACATGAAAAGAAGTATTTTATTAAATAAATGGTAGTTTAATTATTAAGTACACCATAAAAATTCTAGTTATACTTAATTAGTTTTTTAATCAAATACTTGCCTTTAGAAAGTATGATAAAAAGAATAGAACATTTGACAGTTCCTTTTGGGGACTTGCATCTTATCTACCTGATTATTCTTATTGTTTATGTATTTTACGCTGATACTAAATTTAGATAAAAAACCGCTTATTAGCTTTTTTATTTTATAGATTTTTTCATCCCCAAGTTTTATGTGCCATCATTCCTTTAACATTTTTTATATCCAGTGCCTCGTAGCTGCCTATCACGGCGCAAGTCTGTAACAAGTAGATGTAAACAAAGCGACTCTATTATTCAAACCGTCTGTTATCACCACCTCATAATGCGCAAATTTTTTACTACTGCCGACCTTGGTTGCCGTTGCAAATAACACCTTATCTTTCGCACCGCTCATATAGCGAATATCAGCCTGTAGGCCAGTATATGGCGCATCCCCTGCATTACAAGCCATCGCAAAGGCAATATCAGCTAAAGAAAATATGACCCCACCATGCACGCCGCCCAAGGCATTCATGTGTTCGTCTTTCACATTAAGCTGACAACGCGCTTCATCAAAACTGCGATGCAGCACTTGAACACCCAATAGCTCTGCGAATTGATCAACCGCAGTAGTTTCATTTTTTTGCACAAACGTCTCCCTACTCGTGCGAGTATTCCTTAAGTTTTATGAACTCATGTGTATTGAAATCGACTTATGAATAGCGGTTAAACGCTATCTTGTTTAATCTGATAGTTTGAAGAACTAAAGTCTTTATAGGTCAGGCGGTCATCCAACTCTGAGCTTAAAGGCTGAACTTCTTGCATGGAGTTTAAGCAGCGCTGTGCAAGTTCAATGTATTCTTGCGTGCCTCTGGTTTTCCACTTTTTTTCTTGTTCTGATAAATCACGCGCAACCTTGGCCGGACTCCCCATTGCCAATACATTTGCCGGAATAATATCTTTGGTTTTGACTAAGCTATTTGCACCGATAATGGTGTTTTCACCAATTTCGGCATAGTCCAAAATTACGCTGTTCATGCCGACCAAAACATTTTTTCCAATGCGGCAACCATGTAAAGTTGTGCCATGCCCAATGTGCCCCATTTCCTCAACTAAAGTCACGCTTTGCGGAAAGCCATGAACGGTGCAATTGTCTTGTACGTTGGCATTTTGCTTAATATGGATACGACCAAAATCGGCACGCAATGAAGCAAATGGCCCCACATATACGCCCGCTTCAATAATCACATCACCAATTAAAACAGCCGTTGGATGTACAAAAGCCTCTGGGCTGACCACTGGAATAACACCGTCAATACTATAACAAGGCATGATTTAACCTCTCATTTGTCGCAACTAAACCTCCGAAACGGCGCCAATAGTGTGCTGTGGCATTTGGCATTGGTCCTTCTGCTGTTGCGGCAACAGACAAGAAGTATTCATCGGCAGGTTCAAATACTTTTTTATAAATATTCATTGATAAAGTTCGCGCACTAATCGCAGGCCAGTCAGTGGGCAACAACTCAAGCGGTAATGCAGGGTCTTTCAATAAAATTCGTCGATAATAATGAATCAGCAAAGTTCGAATTTGAAAGGCCTGAACTGGTTCGAGTTGTTCGTTTTCCTGCATCAGCAACACGCCAATTTCTCTAAAAATATCGAGAAACTGTAGATATCTTTGGCGCAATTCATCGATGGGCCAGTTAGTTCTGAGCATACGACCAATGGTATCGACTGAATTATTAAAGAGCTGCAATGTTTCGGCTTTAAACACCACCACTTGCTCACTCATATTTAAGTCAACCAACAAGCGTTGCAGTTCAATACGGTTACAACCCGGATAAGCCATTAAGTTTGTCGAAATATTGGCAAATCCTAACCATTCAAGTTCTTTCTTTAACAACGCTTTATTTTCAGTGTCGAGGCTAGACATCAGAATAAGATCCCAATAATGGTCCCACTCTTTCATCTGGTCGTTATAAATGCGTTGTTCGGCCTGCAAATAAGTCGAACGACTCGAATCGGTAATTCGATAAAAACTGGTTCTGCCAATTTTGTCTGAACATAACCAATCATTTTTAACTAAACGAAAAACAGAGGTTCTTACGGCACGGTCATTAAAACCAAACAGCTCTAATAACTGAATCAGGCTTGCAAGACTAATGTTTCCACCCCGATGAAGTACTGAATCTCCAAAAATTGTCGAAATAAGCGAAGTTCCACTTAAGGTTTCATTCTTTACAACAGAATCAATTATTTGCTGTATTTTTGCACTCATACTCATGTCTTGGCGTTTAGTTTCAGGGTATAGATTCTATACCCTGAATAATCTTGATGTTAAGCAATCTGACGCATATCGATTACCCGTTTTGCCTTACCTTCCGAACGAGGTAAGGTCGCTTCTGTAACAACTTCTACAGTAACGCTAATCCCAATCATGGTTTTAATGCGTTTCATCAACTCCTGAGCAAGTTGATTGGCCTGTATATTACAGTTATGACACATCTCTGTACGAATATGCAAAGTATCCATATGTCCTTTTTTAGTCACCAAAATTTCATAATTTGGAACTAAATGCTGAACTTGCAAAATTTGCTCTTCAATTTGGGTCGGGAAAACGTTCACGCCACGAATAATCAGCATGTCGTCGCTACGGCCTACAATTTTATCCATTTTACGCATTGCCAGATTTTCACCAGCGAGTAAACGGGTTAAATCACGAGTACGGTAACGAATAATCGGTAAACCTTCTTTGGTAATGGTGGTAAAGACTAGCTCGCCAAGTTCGCCATCTTTACAGACTTCACCCGTTTCAGGGTTAATAATTTCTGGGTAGAAATGATCTTCCCAAATAGTTAGTCCTTCACCCTCACCTAAGCACTGCATCGCAACGCCCGGCCCCATTACTTCAGACAAACCATAAATATCGAGTGCTTTAATATTAAGGCGTTCTTCAATTTCACGGCGCAGTTCATTGGTCCATGGCTCAGCACCAAAAATACCGACTTTTAAAGACGTATTACGTGCAGTACCAAATTGTTGTTCGAGCTTTTCAATAATGCTCACACAATACGATGGCGTAACCATAATTGCAGTTGGTTTAAAGTCTTGAATAAGCTGAACTTGCTTTTCAGTTTGGCCGCCAGACATTGGAATAACCGTTGCACCTAAGCGCTCGGCACCATAATGTGCACCTAGACCACCTGTAAATAGTCCATAGCCATAAGCAACCTGAACCATATCTTTCGCGGTTAAACCTGCCATACGTAAACAACGCGCAACAATGTCCGACCAAGTGTTAATATCTTTTTGGGTGTAACCCACTACTGTCGGTTTACCCGTTGTGCCTGATGATGCATGTAAACGCACAATTTGCTCTTGCGGTACGGCAAACATTCCAAACGGATAGTTGTCTCTTAAATCCTGTTTCGTTGTAAATGGAAACTTTGCCAGATCGTCTAAAGTCACGAAATCATCAGGATGTACACCTGCATCATCGAACTTTTTCTTATAGACCGGACTATTTTCATATACAAAAGTCAGGGTTTGTTTTAACCGTTTAGTTTGCAGCTCTCTAAGCTCTGCAAGTGTTAATTGTTCAACATTATCCGTTGTAAGGCTGTCCATCGCCTATCTCCTCATTATGTAATTTTTAAAACCGTCTGAATTAATTTAAATTTTCCAAAATCAGTGCGACACCTTGTCCAACACCCACACACATCGTGCACAGTGCATAGCGTCCACCTCGTTTTTTTAGCTCACGTGTTGCGGTAATGACTAAGCGAGTACCACTCATACCGAGCGGATGTCCTAGCGCAATCGCACCACCATTTGGGTTCACGCGTTCATCGTCATCTTTTAGACCAAGTTCACGCATACAAGCTAAAGATTGGGCTGCGAATGCTTCATTTAGCTCAATCACATCCATCTGATCTAGCGTTAAACCTGTTTGCTTTAAAATTTTCTGCACAGCAGGAACAGGACCTATACCCATATACTTGGGTTCAACTCCTGCACTTGCAATACCAATTACGCGTGCTAAAGGTTTTAAACCATGTGCATCTGCAAATTCACGGTTGGTAATTAACACACACGCAGCACCGTCATTTACACCAGAGGCATTTCCGGCAGTCACCGAGCCACCTTCTTTTTTAAACGGTGCTTTTAGTTTTGCGAGTGCTTCAAGTGTCGTTTCACGCGGATGTTCATCGCGATTAACAACGTTCACGTTTTTCTTACGGTCTATAATCTCGACTGGCAAAATCTCATCGTTAAAGAAACCGTTTTGTTGTGCCGCAGCCGTTTTTTGTTGGCTACGCAATGCAAAAGCATCTTGGTCTTCACGACTAATTTGATATTTTTCAGCTACATTTTCGGCAGTTTCCGGCATGCTGTCAGTGCCGTATTGCGCTTTAAGTTGCTTATTTACAAAGCGCCAGCCAATAGTGGTGTCATAAATTTCAGGTGTACGGCTAAACGCTTCGGTTGGTTTAGCTTGTACAAATGGTGCACGGCTCATTGACTCAACACCACCTGCCAACACAAACTGCGCCTCACCTGCTTTAATTGAGCGTGCCGCAAGCCCTACTGCATCTAAACCTGAGGCACATAAACGATTAACTGTCATCGCCGGAACTGTATCAGGCAAGCCTGCCAAGAGTGTTGCCATACGTGCAACGTTACGGTTGTCTTCACCTGCTTGGTTAGCACATCCTAAAAACACTTCGTCTACCGTATTCCAAGGTAGGTTCGGATGTTTATCTTTTAAATATTTGATGGGCAATGCTGCTAAATCATCTGCACGTACAGCACTTAAGGCACCTGCATATCGTCCAATTGGGGTACGAATAAAATCGCAAATTAAAACGTCTTCCATGTTGACTCCTGATTATGCAAATTCGGTCATATCACGTGAATATTGAGTAGCAATGTTTTGAGTTTTCGCTACATATTGCTTGAGGTAGATACTCGCGCGATATTTTTCCTCTCCATACAGTGCATATAAGTTATTTAAGGTTTGGAGCACATAAGCGCCGCCCATTTGTGTCAACCACTGGTAAGGACCCTTAGGATAATTCACTCCATATTTCATGGCATTATCAATATCTTCCAGACTCGCAACACCATGTAAACTTGCTTCGCAGGCTTCATTAATGAGTAAAGCGATAGTGCGTAAGGTTAATAGTGCCGGATGGTCTTTAATCCACATCACGCTAATACCAAACTGTGCAAAGTAAGCCTCAACTTTAGCGAGGTCACTTGCTTCACAAAGCTCGTTATGACTCAGTACTAAAGCTTTCGCTTGCTCAAAATCATGGTGCCAATCCATTAAAACCACTTTACGGCTTAGGTAATGAATATTGGCTGACTCACCTTGGCTTAAACGTAAGTCGATATCATCAATTTGAAGGATGTTGTCATCACTTGCAGATCCGCTTTTTAAACCTAAACGCGTTAAAAAAGCAGGTATCTGAGACCATGTCCCTTTGAGCTGAATATGGGCATCAACTGGTTTGACAGTCACAGCTTGAGGCTGGAATGTCTCGTACTGATTTTTTTCGTTATAGTTATAAAAGCCTTGTTTTGACTTACGTCCCCAAGCGCCCGCATCGACTAATTCTTTTTGAATTAGGCTTGGACGGTAGCGCGGCTCATAAAAGAACTCTTGGTAAACGCTTTGGGTCACTGAAAAGTTAACATCTTGTCCAATGAGGTCAGTAAGTTCACATGGCCCCATCGTAAAACCGCCACATTGCTTTAAAGCATAGTCTAGCTGGTCATAGCTAGTAACTTGTTCTTGCAGTGCTCTAAAGCCTTCAGCATAAAACGGACGTGCAATTCGGTTAACAATAAAACCTGGAGTCGACTTGGTGAGTACGGGAATTTTTTTCCAATTCAACATCAAGTTTTTTAAAGCCAAACATAAGCTGTTTGGAGTTTTTAAGCCTTGTACAATTTCAACCAGTTTCATGACTGGCGCAGGGTTAAAAAAGTGTAAACCCACTACGCGCTCAGGATGAGTAATACCCGCCGCAATTGCAGTCACTGAAATTGAAGATGTGTTACTTGCAAAAATGGTTTGCGCACTACAAATTTCAGCGAGCTGTTTAAATAAAGACTGCTTAACTTCTTTTTTCTCGACGACTGCTTCAATCACTAAGTCTGCATCACGTAGCGCTTCAACTTGATTCACCACCGTTAAACGCGCTAAGGCTTCATCAGCTTGCTGCTCTGTGAGCTTGCTCTTTTCAACCAACTTTTTAAACATCTGCTCCAAGCCGTGGGCGGCTTGTTGCGCTTTTTGAGCATCTAGATCATATAGAATGGTTGAGTGCCCATTAACGATGGCTAATTGAGCAATGCCGATACCCATAGTGCCAGAACCAATGACGGCAATTCGGGCACAAGATAAGTCTAAATCTGTCATGCTTAGCGCCCTTTAAAATTTGGTTCGCGTTTATTCATAAAGGCTTGTACACCTTCACGATAATCTTCTGAACGACCCGCAATGCGTTGCAAATCACGCTCTAACAGCACTTGCTCATCAAAGGTGTTGTTGCTTGATTGATGAATCGCCTTTTTAATGAGAGATAAACCAAAAGTAGGCTGTTTCGCTAAACGTTCTGCCAGTTCAGTGACTTTTGTTTTAAGTTCAGCATCTTCAACCACATCCCAAATCATGCCCCATTCTTTTGCAGTTTCTGCTGGGAGTTTGTCACCTAACAAAGCCAATCCCATCGCACGTGCATGGCCTACGGCACGTGGTAAAAACCATGTACCCGCAGAGTCTGGAACCAAACCTAAGCGGCAAAATGCTTGTACAAAGTTTGCCGATTTCGCTGCAATCACCAAATCACACGCCAGCGCAATATTTGCCCCCGCACCTGCTGCCACACCATTTACGGCGCAAATCACAGGCTTTGGCATATTTACAATCGTTTTAATCAGCGGGTTATAGTAAGTTTCAATGGAATATCCTAAATCTGGAGCTTCAGCATTTGGGTCAACTACACGGTCACCTAAGTCTTGCCCTGCACAAAAGCCGCGGCCTTCACCACTAATCACCACACAGCGAACATCCGGATTTTTAGTCCACAGGTTTAACACCTCAGCCACTTCACGGTGCATATCAACGTTAAAGCTATTCAGTGCTTTTGGGCGGTTAAATGTCAGATAGCCAACACCATTTTTTTCTTCAGCAATAATATTTTGATAGTCCATCACTCACCTCTAAACACTGGCTTTCTTTTCTCAAAGAAAGCATTAATCCCTTCGTTTCGATCTTTTGTGGCCGCCAGCCAGACAAAGTTTTGACGTTCAAACTTGAGTCCCTGACTTAAAGTCGTTTCATGAATACTTTTAATTGATTGTTTAATCACGCGAATCGCTAAAGGCGCTTGTTTGGCAATTTTGGCTGCAAGTTGAACCGCATATTCAACGGTTAATTCGGTCGGAACCACTTGACTGCAAATACCATGTTGCTCGGCTTGTTTTGCCGAAATCATTTCACCTGTCATGGCCCAGCGCATGGTGAGTTGTTGTCCAACCAAGCGCGCTAAACGCTGTGTTCCGCCTGCACCCGGCAACATACCCAAAGTAATTTCAGGTAAAGCAAAACGGGCATTTTCACCGCAAATCACCATATCCGAATGTAAAACCAGCTCAAACCCAGCGCCTAAGGCATAGCCATTGACTGCACTAATCAGTGGCTTACTAAACGCATCAATTTTTTGCCAAAGCTTCGGACGAATATCGAGTTGCAAAGTCACAGCGTCCATTGCAGCCAGCTCGCTAAGATCTGCTCCAGCCGCAAAACATTGAGCATTACCAGTTAAAACCACTGCTTTGACTTGAGCATTATGTTCAGCTTCTTCGAGCAACTCGCATAAATACTGCAATGTTGCATTGTTTAAAGCATTTCTTTTTTCTGGACGGTTTAGGGTTAATAATAAAACACCGTCAGCAGCTGTATTGGCTTTGATCAACTCTTGCATGACAGCCTCTACTCATCAAAACTCAAACGAACATTTGGGCCTTTTGGTAAGGTTTGACAGCTCAGCACATAGCCCTTTTCAACTTCATCTTTTTCAAGGCTATAGTTAAGGAACATATCGACTTCACCAGAAACAACTTTACAACGACAAGTCGCACACACCCCACCTTTACAGGCATACGGCAAGTCAGCCCCCGCACGTAAAGCCGCATCAAGAATACTTTCATCATCTTGAGCCACAGAAACAATCAGCTCACGACCATCTAAAATGATGTTTACTTTTTCTTCCTTACGGTTCGCATCCGCTTCAGCGCTACGTTTACGAGCCTGCCCTGTATGGAAACGTTCGGTGTGGATTTTTTCTTTTGCAATACCATAGTTTGGCAAAGTGCTCTCTACGGCATTCATCATTTCATCTGGACCACAGGCAAATACATGGTCAAAACTCGTTTCAAGCACATCAAAATCAAAAAGTTGTTTTAGCTTTTCTTCATCAATACGACCATTCATCAGCTCACTATCGTTGAACTCACGAGAAAAAATATTGATGAGCTGAAAACGTTCTTTAAACTGATCTTTCAAATCCATAATTTGCTCGGCAAACATGGTTTGTTTCCATGAGCGATTGCCATAGAGCAAGGTAAATTTCGCTTCAGGTTGTTCAAATAAAACTTGCTTAACAATCGATAAAATTGGGGTAATACCACTGCCCGCAGCAACACCTAAATAGTTTTGTCCGCCGATCTTGGCTGCTTTTTGAAAAAACACACCTTGTGGTGGCATCACTTCAAGCACATCACCCACTTTTAAATGGTCATTTGCCCAGTTTGAAAATTGACCTTGATCAATTTTTTTAACCGCAATACTGATGTCTTCTTTTGCCGCATAGCTACAAATTGAATAACAACGGCGGATTTCACCAGCTTCAGTTAAATGGCGAATGGTTAAGTGTTGACCCGGTTGAAATTGAAATTGTTCTTGTTGTTCAGGTACAACGTCAAATGCAATACAAATTGCCTGATCGGTTTGCGGTGTAATACTTTTTACTTTTAATGGTACAAATTGGCTCATGGCTGATTTCCTTATCTAAAGACTTAAATACATTTGAAGTAATCAAAAGGCTCAAGACAGTCCTGACATTTATAAAGTGCTTTACAGGCAGTAGAACTAAACTCTGTTAACAGTCGGGTATGTCGGCTTTTACAACGTGGGCACTCAACACCATCTTTTAAGTGAACGTGAGTACCACATTGATGCGCCAACCCTTCAGGTGGTGCAATGCCATAAACTTGCAGTTTCTTTTTACCCGCTTCAGACATCCAGTCTGTGGTCCATGCTTCTGACAAATCGACCATTACTTTGACTGGTGTCAAAGCTTCTGCGGTAAAGGCTTCAGCAATTTGTGCTTTCAACATATCTGTTGCTGGACAACCGCTATATGTCGGAGTTAAACGAACAATAATTTCTTGTTGATCGTTAATTTCTACACCGCGAATCATGCCTAAATCCACAACAGATAAAACCGGAATTTCAGGGTCACTTACCGTTTGTAGAACATCCCAACATTGGTCGATGCAATGACGAATCATTTGCATGGCTCACCTCCTTGTCTTACCAGGTCATGCCCGGATAAGTTCTTTGAATACATTGCATTTCAGCCAACAAATAACCTAAATGCTCAGTATGCAATCCTTGTTTTGCACCGCGGCGATAAGCACCGTTCACAGCAACGTTTAATTCAAAGCGCTTAAGCTCATCTGCAATGGTTTGGTTCCATTGTTCTTTTTCATTTGAAAAATCTGGAATCACGCCTTCTGCAACTAGTGCTTGCTCGTCTGCATTGAGTTCAAATAACTCAGCAGTAAAGCGCCATAAATTATTTAAACCGTCTTGCACACGTTGATGTGCTTCATCTGTGCTTAAACTTAAACGTTCCATCCAGCTTGTCGAAAAGCGAATGTGGTACTTCACTTCTTTTAAAGATTTCACAGCAAGGGCGCTTAATTCAGGAAGTGAGCTTTGCGCTAAAGCCGTAAATAAATGAAGGTGGTAATGGTCCATCAACCACTGGCGCACAATCGTTTGAGCAAAATCACCATTGGGTTGTTCACACAACAATAGGTTTAAAAACTCACGTTCTGTACGGAAATACGCAAGCTGATCTTCATCACGCTTAGCTTCATCATATTGACCAGCCAAAGTCAGAAAGTTTCTTGCCTGACCCAACAAGTCCAAACCGATATTTGCTAAAGCAATATCAACTTCAAGCTCAGGTGCATGCCCGCACCATTCAGCCAAACGCTGAGATAAAACCAGTTGACTGTCGCCAATATGTAATAAGAATTTAGATAAAACTGTATTATTCATTTCCATTCTCCCTTACATGTGCTCAATGCCATCTGGGATATGGTAAAAAGTCGGATGACGATAAACCTTGTCTAGAGAAGGATCGAAAAATTCAGCTTTTTCATCTGGCTGTGAAGATTTAATCAGTTCTGAACGAACCACCCAAATGCTAATTCCTTCGTTACGGCGCGTGTAAACATCACGAGCATGTTGCAGTGCAATCTCATCATCGGGTGCTCTTAAGCTGCCTACATGACGGTGGCTTAAGCCTTGTTTACTACGTACAAATACTTCGTAGAGCGACCAGTTGTTTTTATCTTCCATTTTCATTTCCTCAAATTTTTCCATAAATCTTGTTAAGCCACTTTGTTCGCTTCAAGCTGCTGCTTTTTTGCATAGACCACTGCTGCATCACGAACCCATTTGCCGTTTTCCCATGCTTTACGGCGTGCTTCGATACGCTCGTGATTACATGGTCCACGTCCAGCAATCACTTCATTAAATTCGTGCCAGTCGATCTCGCCAAACTCATAGTGGCCTGTTTCTTCATTAAACTTTAAATCTGGATCTGGTACTTCCAAGCCAAGCTGCAAAATTTGCGGTACGGTGTTATCGACAAACTTTTGGCGTAACTCATCATTACCAAAGCGTTTGACTTTCCACGCCAGACTTTGTGCACTGTTTGGAGAATGCTCATCACTTGGGCCAAACATCATGAGTGCAGGCCACCAGTAACGATTTACCGCATCTTGTGCCATTTGTTTTTGTTCTGATGTACCGTTTGCCAAAGCCATCATCGCTTCAAAACCTTGACGTTGGTGGAAACTTTCTTCTTTACAAATACGTACCATTGCACGTGCATATGGCCCATATGAAGTACGGCAAAGTGCAACCTGATTCACAATGGCTGCCCCATCGACAAGCCAACCAATCGCAGCGACATCTGCCCAAGTCAAAGTTGGATAGTTAAAGATTGATGAGTATTTCATTTTCCCATTAATCAACTTTTCCATCATGTCATCACGGTCAGCACCCAAAGTTTCTGCCGCGCTGTACAAATACAAACCATGACCCGCTTCATCTTGTACTTTCGCCAACAAAACTGCTTTACGTTTTAAAGTTGGCGCACGAGTAATCCAGTTCCCTTCAGGCAACATACCTACAATTTCAGAATGGCCATGTTGCCCAATTTGACGAATCAATGTTTTGCGATAGGCATCGGGCATTTCATCCTTAGCCTCGATCGTAATGTCATTGGCAATATTTTGTTCAAATTTCTGGTAGTTGTTTTCCATTCTTTCATTCCCTGTAGGCATCACCCTTAAATCTATTTTTCGATACACCAAAAACAAAGTCAACCTATTTTTTAGTATCAAATTAAATCCACCCACTAAAATCACATTAAATTATTGAAATAAGTAAATATTAATCAAATGTAAAAAACTTTTTTACTTTTAAAAATCAAAATAAAGTTGACTTTTAGACAAATTAATCTGAAATTATGAATCATATTTTTGCAATTTTTATAATTGATGTATCACATAAAAAGGAGTTTGGTCATGCTTGAACAAGCACACCTAGAAGGAACCACAACTGACACAGATTTTCAGCAGTCTGAGCATCAACTACCTCACCTTGCTTCTTATGTCTATGGAACATGGCATTCAACGAGTGAAGAACTACGTCCTGTTTACCATGCCATTACAGGTGAACCGATTTATGCCGTAAGTAGTCATGGCATTGATATGAAACGTGTTGTTCGATATGCCAAACAAAATGGTTCAGAACTGGCAAACTGGACGTTTCACCAACGTGCAAATGCTTTAAAACAAATTGCCCAACATTTACTTGAGCGCAAGGAAGAGTTCTACAAACTTGCTTATGCAACAGGTGCAACTCGTAAAGATGCATGGATTGATATTGAAGGTGGTATCCAGACATTATTTGCTTATTCAAGTCTGGTTCGCCGTGAACTCAATGACGAAAAAATTATTACTGAAGACAGCTGGATTCAATTATCTAAAAATGGAACTTTCGGCGCTAAGCACATTTTAAGTCCTAAAGCTGGTGTTGCAGTTCATATTAATGCTTTTAACTTCCCAATCTGGGGAATGCTTGAAAAAATTGCACCGACGCTACTTGCAGGTGTGCCATGTATTGTTAAACCAGCAACTGACGGCGCCCAATTAACTCAAGCTGTTGTAAAAGCCATTGAAGAAGCACATGTCTTACCAAAAGGTTCACTACAACTCATTTGCGGTCAGACTTATGACCTGTTAGAACAGTTAGGCCCACAAGACTGTGTGACCTTTACAGGTTCTGCCTACACAGGTCAAAAACTACGTAACCACCCTCACCTCAATAAATATTCAATTCCATTTAGCATGGAAGCCGACTCGGTAAACAGTGCAATTTTAAGCCCTGAGGCAAATGAAGAAACTGTCGATTTATTTGTGCGTGAAGTCTTCCGTGAAATGACCACAAAAGCAGGCCAAAAATGTACTGCAATTCGCCGTGCATTCGTTCCTGAAAATTTGTTAGCTTCTGTGCAAGAGAAGCTAACTGCCAAACTTGCTAAAGTTGTGGTGGGTGACCCGCAAAAAGAAGAAACCACCATGGGTGCTTTAGCGAGCATTAAACAAAAACATGATGTTGCAGAAAAAGTTGCCGAGCTCAGCAAAGACGCAAAAATTGTTTTTGGTGGCAACGATAGCTTTACATTTAATGCAGATCATCCTGAAAAAGGTGCTTTTTTCGCTCCAACTTTATTGCTCTGCGAACAACCTTTACAAGCGACAAATGTTCATACCACAGAAGCTTTCGGTCCTGTATGTACCCTTATGCCATATCAAAACATTGAAGAGCTTAGCGATCTTGTTTCACGTGGTGAAGGTAGCTTAGTGGCTTCAGTCGTTAAAAATAACGATGAGAATATTGAACAGATTATTCAAAAAATTGCACCTTGGCATGGCCGTGTGCATGTACTCGAGGCAGAGTCGGCAAAAGAAAGTACAGGACATGGTTCACCACTGCCTCATCTTGTACACGGCGGACCTGGACGTGCAGGTGGCGGTGAAGAGTTAGGTGGTATTCGCGCCGTTAAACACTACATGCAGCGCACTGCTATTCAAGGTTCTCCAAATAGCCTGACACAAATTACCCACTCGTGGACTGCTGGCTCGAAAGTTAACGAAGACCGCGTACATCCATTTAAAAAGTCTTTTGATGAATTAGTGATTGGTGAACGTTTATTAACAGCGCGTCGCACCGTAAGCGAAGCAGATATTGTTAACTTTGCTGGTTTAAGCGGTGACTATTTCTATGCGCATACCGACAAAATTGCAGCTGCCGAATCTTTCTTTGGTGAGCGTGTTGCACATGGCTATTTCATTGTGTCTGCCGCAGCAGGTCTATTTGTAGATGCAGCACAAGGCCCTGTGATTGCCAATTACGGTATGGACAACTTACGCTTTGTTGAACCAGTTAAAATCGGTGACTCGATTCAGGTTGAACTCACCTGTAAACAAAAAACACCTAAACCACAAAAAGATCCGTCTCAGCCTGCGCATGGTGTTGTGGTGTGGGATATTAAAGTTAAAAACCAACGCGGTGAACTTGTCGCAACTTACGACATTTTAACTTTAGTTGCTCGTGATTTATAAATAGAACTCAAACTGATGGATATTTAATTTATCCATCAGTTTTTTTATCTTACATTAGTCGTTGTTCTTTTAATGGATCGAAAAAATAGCAACTTTAGAGTTATGTTGGACAAAAACGTTTAGCCAGTTTCTTTTGCAGAATAATAACGAGAATTGGGAACCCTGCTGCAGAAATTGCACATATCATCAGTAACTTGTTTAGATTTTGTGGTGTCATGCCATGATCAGGTAATAAAAAAGCAGATAGGAAAAATGCAATGGTTGTAAACAGATACATGATTGAGGTCTGTAAAGAAGAAAATCCAGCTCTTTGCCTATCATCAGGAAACTGAATCGAAACCACCGAAGATGACACCAAACGACTATAAGATGCACCGAGAAATAAACTAATAAATAACGTTGCATGTTGATAGCCTAGAATAGGTATTAGCAAACTCAATATAAAGACAATGGTCGAACCTGTAGCCAACATCAAAGCCGAAAAACGGGAGGTCAATATCCCTGTAATTTTTGTAGATAAATAGCCCATTATGCCCCCGCTAAAAAATAACCAAGGTAGTAGGTCTTGCGAAGCGCCTAGCTGCTGTATCATTAATGGTGCCAGAATAGGAATAACCAGCATAGGACTAAACTGAACAAACGCATTACTGGAAGCGAACAGTAAAGTGTCCCTATCAAGAGGCAGCTTAGGGAACGTATTTAAAGAGACTGGGTCTTGGGGAATGATGGATACAATCAATGGCAGTGCCAACACACACAATGCACTTATGAGCCACAAAGCCACATGCCAGCCATAATGTGTACACAAAAATAAGATCGTAGGCATTCCGACAATGCTTACGATTGAAAATGACGCGATCACCGTGGCTAGCATTCTTCCCCGTAAGTTAGGTGGTGCGTTGTTTATTAATATACTTATACCCACACCCATTGTCGTACCACCAACCAACCCTGCACAAAAACGAAGTGCAAGTAGAAGACTAAAACTGGATATGCAGGTAGTCAAAAGTGTTAGTAGACCCAACAACGCTATATTGATAATTAAAAACCGCTTTTTATTGAAATGATCAATCCAGTAAAAAGCAATAATTCCCGAAAGGACGGCACCTAGTGTGTACATGCCGGACACATAGCCTGAGAATGATACTGGTACTGCGAAATCTGTTGCCATAAAAACAAAAACAGGATTGAACAACATATATTCCAGCGCATTCGTGAACTGGACAATAGCAATAACAATGGCTATCCGCATGAGAGCTTTATGATTAAATGTCTGCGTAATCGATGGCATAGCAAGCAACCTATGGATGAAAGATATCCAAGTTTAACTACTATCAATAGTGTTTATTACATGGTAGAAATGGCACTTATTATTATCAAATATAGGATAATTGATGCGTCCAGCTCTGGATTTTAATGCCCTGAAAGTGTTCATTGCTGTGGTTGAAAGAGAAAGTTTTGTTGGAGCATCGAAAATCCTTGAAATGCCGACATCAAACGTGAGTCGCTGTATTTCTCAGTTAGAAGAAAAATTGGATCTTCAGCTCATTGAGCGTAGCACCCGACATATGAAACTCACTCAGGCGGGGCAATTACTCTACACCCGAGCAAAACCATTACTAGAGGCACTTGAACAAACTGAGACAGAATTAACGTTGCGGCAAATGCAACTCAAAGGCCCATTACGGATCTGTATTCCCAATGAAATAGGTCCTGCATTGCTGGGTTCTGTTATTGCCGATTTCGCCTGTCAGTACCCAGACCTTGAGATCAGCTGTGTCACAAATTTATCAGGTTTCGAATCTCTGCGAGATGATCTGGATTTAGCGATTATTATTACCCGTGGTCAGATGGATAATAGTGACTACATCGCACGTCATCTGGTGACTATCCGTTGCACCATTGTTGCAGCCCCATCCCTCATTCAGCGTTACGGCACCCCGACTCATATCCAGCAATTTGAAGAATTACCCTGTATTACAACAGTAAGTGCACTCAAAGGTGCTCCTTGGCAGTTTGTGAATAAAAAGGGAGAATTCGAGACCATCAAGGTTAAAGGACATTATCGGGTAAACAGCGGAGAGATGGCAGGACAAGCAGCTGTAGCAGGTGTCGGTTTCGCAATTCTATCGAAACAAGCTTGCCAACCTTATATTAATGACGGTCGCCTAATCGAAATTAAGTTTGAACAAGCAGTAGCGCCATTGCAATTGTTTGCACTTTATTCAAATCGTCGTTACTTACCCGCTAAAACAAGAGCGATCATTGATTTTATGCATGAGAAATTGAGTGATAGTTCAAGCTGATAAGGTTATTTTCTTTTTGCTGCTTATTTCCTCGTTCATTTTAGGAATCCTTTTTGCCAATCAGTCTCAATTTGTTAAGATGGTAACCGTGAGAAATTAAGTTAAGCTCACACACTGTTGACTCAATTTTGACATAAAAAAGGTACACTAAAAGGTATACTTTTTTCTTAGATTAAGTCCAATTTACACAGAAGTTGTTAGAATTGGTTAGATGACCAAACGTAAAATATTATTGATTTTTTAAGGGTTTATTACGCATGAATAGCGCTGAAATCATGGCCGATCTCTCCACCCATACTCCAATGATGCAGCAATATCTCAAGGTTAAAAAAGACTATCAACATGCGTTGCTGTTTTATCGTATGGGCGATTTTTATGAACTATTCTTTGAAGACGCCCATTTAGCAGCTAAACTTTTAGGTATTACCTTAACCCATCGTGGTAAAGCAAACGGCAACCCGATTCCAATGGCAGGCGTTCCCTATCATTCAGCAGAAGGTTATCTTGCACGTCTTGTCAAAGCTGGGCGAACTGTAGCCATTTGCGAACAAGTGGGAGAAGTGACAGGTAAAGGTCCGGTTGATCGTAAAGTTGTTCGTATTCTTACACCTGGCACTTTAACTGATGATGCTTTACTCAGCAGTTATCAATCGTCTAATCTCGTTTCATTATGCATTCATCAAAACCAGATTGGTTTCGCGTTACTCGACTTAAGTGCAGGCATTTTTAAAGTTCAACAACAAGATTACAAGCCTGAACAATTGCCTATTGAACTTGCGCGTTTAATGCCAAGTGAAATATTGATTGATGAAGACTTGGTCGATACAAATATTATCGAGCAAATTAAAAAACACTTAGAATGCCCTGTTACCAAACGTCCAAATGTAGACTTCAATCTAAATAACGCACAAAAAACTTTATGTGATCAGTTTACGGTATCAACACTTTCAGGTTTTGGTTTAGACCCATTACCTTTAGCTAAAGCTGCTGCCGCTGCACTCATTCACTATGCAAAAGAAACCCAAAAAACTGCATTACCACATATCCGTTCAATTCAGCTTGAACAAAGTACAGACTTTATTGCGCTCGACCCAATCACGCGCCGTAATCTAGAAATTATCGAGCCATTGTTTGAACATGGAACATCATTATTCCAACTGGTAAATGATTGCCAAACTGCAATGGGTGGCCGTTTATTAAGCCGCACACTCATGCAACCTGTTCGTGATACGGCCTTACTCGATGCTCGTTTAGATGCGATTGAGCAACTCATTCAAGGCTACCATGAAAGTCCTCTTCGTTTAGTTCTTAAAGAAATTGGTGATATTGAGCGTGTGCTTAGCCGTGTAGCATTGGGCAGTGCGCGACCACGCGATTTAGTGCAGCTCCGTCACGCTTGTGCACAAATTCCAGCTTTAAGAACAACGCTAACTCCAGTCATTCAAGCGAAAAAATCAAAACTATTAGTTCAACTTGATCAAGAACTTGGAGATTTTAAAGCGCTTCATCATCATTTGATGGCAGCAATTGTTGAGAATCCGCCAGTATTACTTCGTGATGGCAATGTAATTGCAGAAGGATATGATGCTGATCTCGATGAATTACGCCAAATTCGCGATCATGCAGGTCAGTTCCTAATTGATTTAGAAATCAAAGAACGCGAGCGCACAGGTATTAACACCCTTAAAATCGGCTATAACCGTGTAAGTGGTTACTACATTGAACTGACTCGTGCTCAAGCAGAACAAGCCCCTGCTGACTATATTCGCCGTCAAACATTAAAAAATGCTGAGCGCTACATTACGCCAGAGCTAAAAAGTTTTGAAGATAAAGTTCTGTCGAGCGAGTCGCGCGCATTAGCACGTGAAAAAGCATTATTCGAAGCTTTACTTGAAAATCTGCGCGAAAATATTGCTCATCTTCAAATGATGAGTTCAGCAATTGCTCAAATTGATGTGGTGGCAAACTTTGCTCATCAAGCACGTTTAAATAATTGGGCACGTCCTGAATTTACCCCAGAAACAGGCATTAAAATTCAGGCAGGTCGTCACCCTGTGGTTGAAGCATTAAATAAAGCTCCATTTACCCCAAATGATACTTTCCTTGATGCTCAGCACCGTATGGCAATTATTACCGGTCCAAACATGGGCGGTAAATCAACCTTCATGCGTCAAACAGCATTAATTAGTTTGCTTGCTTATTGTGGTAGCTATGTTCCTGCTAAAGCAGCCAAGCTTGGTCCAATTGACCGAATTTTCACTCGTATTGGTTCAGCCGATGACTTATCTACAGGCAAATCTACCTTTATGGTTGAGATGACAGAAACTTCGCAAATTCTGCATCATGCGACCAATCAATCGCTTGTTTTAATGGATGAAGTTGGCCGCGGAACCAGTACATATGACGGTTTATCTTTAGCTTGGGCTTGCGTAGTTGATTTAACGAAGCGCATAAAATGTTTATGTCTCTTTGCCACTCATTATTTTGAGTTGACTGAACTTGGTAGTGAAGCAGGTATTGATAACTATCATGTGACGGCGCAAGAGCTAAACGGCAATTTGATTTTATTGCATAAAGTTCAGCAAGGCCCTGCGAGTCAAAGTCATGGTTTACAAGTTGCAAAATTAGCGGGTATTCCTGCCAATGTTATTAAAGAAGCGCAGAAGCGTTTGCGTATCTTAGAAAAACAGCAGCAGCAACATCTACAAACCAGCTTTCAAAATGATTTGTTTGCTCCACCAGATGCAAACACTGGTTCACAAATTATAGAAAAAGTTGTCGAGATCGAAGTTTCATCCCCAGCTCTAGATTTACTTAAGCAAATTGAAGTCGATAACTTATCGCCTCGTCAGGCACTTGAACAACTCTATGAGCTGAAAGCTGCACTCAAATCTTAATAAATCACGCCTGAATAAGCAGGCTTCGGTCTGCTTATTCATATTGGAGAATAATATTTATATGATCTTAAGATCTTTGCAATATTCAGAAATCGATCTTATTTGGCAGCAAATTAGCCGCCGTGAATTAATTACTCAAAACTACATACAAAAACAGCAACATCTAGACTTAGTTGATTGTTTTTTTGATGTACAACATTGGGACGCATATCATCTAGAAAATGACCCACCTAAACTGAAACAACTCTTTGAGCAAGGTTCAATATTTGTCGGCGCATTTGATGCTTCTGAAAAACTCGTTGGTGTAAGTGTAGTCTCAAATCAACTTATAGTGGATTACCCTCACGCAAAGTTACTCCACTATTTCTATGTCGATGCAGACCAGCAAGGTCAAGGTATTGGTGCTAAGCTTATGCAAGCCGCAAAAGAGTCCGCTAAGCAACTCGGTGCAAAACAACTGTATATTTCAGCAACCCCAAGTCGGCGCACTGTAGACTTCTATATGAAGCATGGAGCACAACCTTTAAGTGCTCCAGATCAACAACTTTGGCAGCTCGAACCTGAAGATATTCATTTAATGTGTAACGTTTAACTCTCAAGATTTAAGGATTTTTAGCTAAAAAAGCTGAAAATCAAAATTTGTAAAAGAAAAAATGAAAAGTTAAGGCATTTATTAAAATAGATGCCTTGACTCAAATGACATCTAAATAATTAAATAAAATATTTTTTAAGTTATTGTTTTATAAAATATATTATTATTTTAATTTTATAGATTCGCAGTTCCTAAGGCTCGAAGATCTGTTTGATTATCAACGCATTAACTTATCTTCATATGCATGAATAAAGAATATCAATAAAAGCAATTGTTTGTTTACCCCTTTTTTGCCTAAAATAAGCTATTCGAAATGAAACCATATTTTTTAGGTAGCTGTCGCCATGACCTTTGTTGTCACTGAAAATTGTATTAAATGTAAATACCAAGATTGCGTAGAAGTTTGTCCTGTTGACTGTTTTTACGAAGGTCCGAATTTCCTAGTGATTAATCCGGATGAATGTATTGACTGTGCATTATGTGAACCAGAGTGCCCGGCAAATGCAATTTTCTCTGAAGATGAGTTACCAGAAGGTCAGGAAGTATTTATTGAATTAAATGCTGATCTATCTCAAAAATGGCCTAACATTACGCAAATTGGTGATCAACCAGCTGACCGTGAAGAATGGAATGGCAAACCTGATAAATTACAATATCTTGAAAAGTAATTTCAAAAAAAAGATCAGCAACCGCTGATCTTTTTTATACCCTATTCAAACATTTCATTGCAAATTCCTCGTAATTTGTGCACTATTTTGCATTAAAATAGCCGCAATATTTATAAGTGCTTAATTTTTCTTATGCGGAAGTTTTTGCAGAGTATGGTTCCCTTATGCATAATCCCAGCGGTTATGATAGGTTGTGCCAGCTCTCCCCAACACACAACAACAGGCAAAACCTCTCCAAGTGGTAAACGAATCTTTATTCCACAAGAGCGCGTTATTATCGAGCGCCCGATCCCCCCTAAAGTTGAGCCTGCGTCTTATCGAGGCTGGTTAGGTTCTGGTGAAAATTACCAACGTGTTCGTGAATACGAAAATTTCTTAACCCGAAACAACGTCGCAGGCATTGTGCCAAGTTTTGAGTTATTACGCTCAGCACGTGATTGGCAAAAATGTGGACGCTCAGAATATGCCGTGCCTAATCGCGAACTTTGGGGCAATTCTTTATCGACCCTACGCGTATTTAAATATTTAGTAGCAGCAAAAGTTCTAACCGACTTTGAAGTAACCTCGGTTTACCGTGACTTACCTTTAAATGAATGTGCTGGTGGCGCAAGCTCATCTAAACATTTATTTAATTCGGCAATCGATTTCCGTATTGGCCCTGAGTTCCCACAAGCTCAAGATTATGCATTTATCGAAAATACCAAGTTTAAACTTTGTCAGTTCTGGGCTCAGCATGGTCAAAGCTTAAATATGGGTATTGGATTATATAGCTCTGGGCAAATTCATATTGATACTCAAGGCTATCGCACTTGGGGACCAGACCTCACCCGAAACAGTTCGATGTGTAATTTTTAAATTAAAAAACTCCTTTCAATCGAAAGGAGTTTTTACATAAGCCTATTACAAGCGTTTAGCTAAAGAGATAAGTTTTGAACGCGTTTTAAAACCATGCTTTTTATAAAAATCTTCAGAAATAGAATCTCTTAACGTGTGTAGAACAATCGTTTCTATTTTATTTTCCCTACACTTTCCTTCTATATGCTTTAAAAGCTGGGTACCTATTCCTTTGCCTTGATATTGAGGATGTATAAAAAAATCATCTAGAGAATAACGTATTCCTTGTATGGTCGGATGAATATGCCCCATCCCAATTCCAATTAATTGGTTTTCCCATTTTGCGCAAAAGCCAAAAGAACATGCAGATTGAAAATAACTCTCAAAATATTTTCTCATTGGTTCTAAATCATCAAATTGCTCATTCCATGGCTCACGACTAAAAGCTAAACAATAAACTTCAATAGCTTCTTCAAGATCTACATTTGTGAAAGCACCCAACGTAATATTCATCTTATTTATACATTCCTAACTAATCATTTATAAAATAAGCAATAAATGAGCCTTTTGTGATCATTTTTTAATTTTGGTGATCGGTTTAGAAAAAGTAATTTGCTTATTCAATAATCAACCAAAATTTCTTGAACCGAAGGTTTTTGCACTCTAGACATAAACGTTTAAAATAGCCCGATCAACATATAGGTAAATTTGATTATGCAGCAGATGTGGACAGACATTGACCAATATATCGATTCACATTTAATTCCTGAAGACCCGCGACTCGAATATGCATTAAAGAATACCGACGAACACGGCTTTTCAAATCATCTTGCAGTGGCACCTAATCAAGGTATGTTCTTGCAGATGCTTATTCAAATGAATAAATGCAAACGAGTTTTAGAAATTGGAACCTTTGCTGCATACAGTACCATCTGGTTGGGTCGTGCTTTGCCTGAAGATGGTTATTTACTCACAATTGAAGGCCGTGCTACTCATGCAGAAATGGCTCAAAAAAATATCGACCATGCTAACCTTCCAGTAAATGTCGATCTTAGAGCTGGCCGCGCTGCTGATATTCTGTCTACAATTGATCCTCAATCTATTGAGCCTTTTGATTTTATTTTCATTGATGCAGATAAACAGGGCTATCCAGAATATCTAGAATTGAGCCTAAAATTCTCTAGATCGGGTACGATTATTGTGCTGGATAATGTGATTCGCGCAGGTGATATTTTAAATCCAGATAATAAAAAACCGAGTATTGAAGGCATCCGTGAAATGTTTAAAGCTCTCGAAAATCACCCACAAATATTGTCTTGTACAGCCTTACAAACGGTTGGTTCAAAAGGTCATGATGGCTTCGCAATTGCAATTGTGAAATAATGGTTAAAAAATCATCTTTTTTATTTTATTATTTATAATCAATAAATTACTTTTATTACTGTTGCTTTTCCATATAGTTATCCACAAGATTTGCGGATAACTATATGGAAATCTTATCATTTAGCCACAAGTAACGGTACAGTCGCGTTTCGGAATATGGTTGTCGCAATACTTCCTAAGAAGAATTGATGAATCTTGCTATGACTAAATGCGCCAAGCACAATAATTTGAATACCGTGTTCTTGTTGGTACTCTAAAATATTTTGTGCAACATCACCATAGCGATAAACGGTCACAACATCAATGCCCGCTTGTTTCAGGTAATGCTCAGGTTCATTTAATATTTCTGGATGATCACCCACATATACCAAATGACATTGCAGTGTTCGCAATAAATCACTTTGGGCAATACGGCGCATCATTTTTTGGCAAGTTGGTGAATATTCATAAGCAAAGATAAAACGGGTTGGTATTTTAAAGTTTTCCCCAATGGTTAAAACAGTACAATTGGCTCCGCGAATAAAGTTCTCAACATTACTACCGATTGGTTTATGTTTTTCGGCAGCTCGCTCCCCGACTCGGCCTAAAATGACGATGTCATTTTCATGCAATAGATTAAAACTTTGTTCTAAAAAATCACCTTTTTCTTGAATTTTTGAACTGGTAATACCATGTTTTTCTTGAATAAGATCAGAAATATGACGGAGTAAATTATTGCTATAGTCTAAAGCGAGTTCACTTTGTTTTTGTTCCAGCTCAGCTAACTCTTTTAGCAGCATTGCATTGCTTTCAAAGCCAATTACTCCACTAATTTCACCAAGATGATAACTTGCAGGGTAATAGTCTAGAATTTGTAATAATACAAGTTCTCGTCCGGTTGCTTTAGCCACCCATGCTGCTGCATCTGCAATAGCATTAATACACGGTGATGAGTCAATACACGCAATAACACGGTTCATGTTAGCCTCTCTTCTTAAGGTCTATTGCCTTGGAGATTATTATTAAAACTTAGCTTTAACTTAACATAGATAAAAATTGGTATGTTAAGGTTTATGTATAAAAATCAACTTTTTTGTTTAAAGATCAAACATTTTATTACATTCTTAAGACTGCATTATTCTCTTAAACGAATAAATTTTGCGGGATTTCCACCGACAATATGGTAAGGCTCAACATCTTTGGTCACCATACTATTCATCCCGACCACAGCATGCTTACCTACTTTAATCCCATCTTTAATACCAACATGTGCCCCTAACCAAACATCTTGCTCAATTTCAATTCCTTTAGAAGTGACAGGCTGTTGGTAAAGTGGACGGTCTAACTGCATCCCATGATCAAATGCATATAAATGACAATATGCTGCAATACGAACTTGGTCATACAATTTTATGCCGGCTCGTCCACCGTCTAAAATACAATGATGATTTATCGCGACTTCATTACCAATTTCAAGCGGTCCATGCAGACTACAATCTGCTGCGATAAAGCAATTATCACCAATAATAATTTTACGTCCTGGCTCAGCAAAAATGTGAGCTAACGGTGAAATAAAACAGTTTTCACCAATCTCAACGGTTTCCATGTCCATCAAATAAGCTTGATATTCTTTTTGCCATTCTTCAGCCCAAGCACGATGTTTAGGCTTTAAAGTCCAATATAACCATGGCATATAGTTTAAGCGGTGCTTATGTTGCTCCCGATATTTCAATAAGGAATCAGTCATCAGTTAATTCCTCTTCAATTTTTAACTCTTCACGGCCACGTGTTACATCTCGGAGTTTCAAGGCAAGCGGTTCAATTTGATGTATTTGTAGCCTTGCTTCAATATCTACACCTGTTGCAGTGTAGGTTTCCTGATATTCAATTTGTTGTTGAGTAAGTTCATATTGAAATATGGCCCACTCATTAAAGTGACAAGAAAAGTAAATCGTTTTCTTTGCAATGAGTTCAATACGCTCGGCCAAAAGCAAGCATTGCCCAGCACAGCCTCCATATGCTCTAACAAGCCCACCTGTTCCAAGTTTTATTCCACCATACCAGCGGTTAACCATCACAATAATATTCGTCAGGTCATTCCCTTCAATGGTCGCCAAGATTGGACGGCCTGCTGTTCCTGACGGTTCACCATCATCGTTAAAGCGCACGTTATGCCCAATTTTCCACGCCCAACATTGGTGAGTTGTAGAGATATCTTTATTAAGTTCTAAAAATTCTTTAACTTGCTGTTCATTTTCAACTGGCGCAGCAATAGCCTGAAATCTGCTTTTTTTAATTTCTTCTTCAAATGTAATCTGGGATGCAATCGTAAAAGCCATAAATTAAATAAAGCATAATAAAAATCAAATTATAACGTGAATTTAATAGAATCAAACCCATAAAAAAGCCCCGAATCTCGGGGCTTTTTTTATTATCTTTCTCGTAACGCTTCTTTCGCTTTATTAAACGGTTTAAGTAAGTAATCCAGTACTGTTTTTTCACCTGTACGAATATCTACTGTTGCCACCATACCCGGTGTAATACCAAAAGCCTTACCTTCTTTATTATAAAGCTTGTCAGAATCAGTTCGGATATAAACACGATAATAGAATTGGTCTTGTTTCACTTCATCACGAATCGTGTCCGGTGAAATAACCGTAACCTTACCTTTTAAACCACCATAAATTGAATAGTCATAGGCAGTAATCTTAACCAGTGCTTCTTGTCCTGGACGAATAAAGGCAATGTCACGCGGCAAAATACGCGCTTCAATAAGCAGCTGCTCATCAATCGGAACAATCGTCATCAATTTACCGTTTTGCGGAATAACACCACCATGGGTTGTGACTGCAATTTCTTTTACAACACCACGTACCGGTGCTTTAAACACTGCACGATCTAAACTATCACTACGACCCAGCACGATTTGTTGTTGCGTTTCACTATCCGTATTTGCTTTCGATAACTCTTCACGAGCCTTAACATAATACTGGTTCTGCGCATCATTCATTTTGTTTTGCAAATCATTTGCTTCACGACGTAAACGCAAAACTTCAACTTCACTTGCCGCACCTTTAGCCACTAACGGTTCTGTCATCGCCAGTTCTTGTTGCACCAGTTGCAAAGCCTGTTTTAAACCCGAAAGTGTTTGCTCAAGATCAGCACGACGTGAACGATATAGCGCCGTTTCTTCATGTACAAGTTTTGGTTCTTTCATCACAATGTCGGGAAAAATCAATGGCGTACCATTAACTTCCGCACGCAAACGCGCTGCTGTTGCCTGAGCAGAGATCAGTAAAGATCGAGATTCACCCACATTAGACGCAAAACGGGTTGGATCTAATTGCGCAAGAATTTCGCCCTTTTGAACAATGTCGCCTTCTTGTACATTCAGCTTGGTTAAAATACCGCCCTCTAAAGACTGAATCACCTGCTCTTTAGACGATGGAATCACTTTACCCGTACCAGTAGACACTTCTTCAAGTTTAAATACCCATGCCCAGATAAAGAAAATAACTAAGCCAATCCCCACAATCCAGATTACTAAACTGGCACGTGGTAATGGTGGCTCACTATAAGAGACATTCATTGAACGGGTGAGTTCTTGTTCTTTTTGTGGTTCGCTCATGAATTACCCCCTTGCACTTGTTTTTGTTGGGCTATTGATTGATTAAGGACCTGATCTCTTGGACCATCCATCACGATTTTGCCATCGTTAACCACAATAATACGGTCCACCAGTTCTAAAACAGCTCGGCGGTGAGTCGCAACCACCAAAGTCCGATGTGCCAGCCATCCTTTTAAATGATCAATCAATTGCTTCTCGGCCACATCATCAATGGCTGCTGTTGGTTCGTCTAACAATAAAATGTTAGGTTGACGAATCAATAAACGAGCCAATAATAATGCTTGTTTCTGACCACCCGAGAAACCAACGCCACCCTCTAAAATCAGGTGATCTAATCCTTCTTTTTTCTCTTGAACAAAAGGCAATGCACCCGTCACCACTAAAGCGCGAAGAATCTCTTCATCGGTTGCAAGCGGAGCACCCAAAGTAAGGTTCTCACGAATCGTACCGTAGAAAAGATACGCATTCTGGTTAAGTAAACCCATATCACGACGTACATCAGATGGGTCAATTAAAGACAGATCCAGACCATCTAAATACACCGAACCTTGAGTTGGGACTTGCATGCCAGATAGAAGCTGAAGCAATGTTGATTTACCCGCCCCATTACGCCCCAGAATTGCAATTTTTTCACCCGCGCGAATTTTTAAATGACGGATTGCCAAACTTGGTCTCGGGTCATCTTCTCCATATTGGAACAAGGCATTTTTTAATTCGTAATCACCATTTAAAGCAGCCTTATGTACCAGATGTGAACGGTCAGCCTGATCAATCGGACGTTGCATAAGTTCATCTAAACTTTGTTTTGCAACTTTCGCCTGCTGTAAACGTCCTAGAACGCCTGTAATCTGTGCAATTGGACCTAACATTCGTGAAGATAAAATTGAACAGGCAACTAAGGCACCTGTGGTCATTTCACCATCCATTACGGCAAAACACCCCACTAAAACCACAATCGCATAGGTCAGACCTTGAAGCATTTGAGTCCATGCCATTAAGGTACCAACGATTTTACGTTGTCTCATACCAATGTCGGCTGAAACTTCATTCATGTGGTTCCACTGGTTTTGGAAACGTGATTCAGCACGTAAAAGCTTGATATCTTCAATACCCTGCACTGCTTCTACCAGAATAGCATTACGAATTGAAGATTCTCTCATACCCTCTTGTGCGAGCTGCGCTAGCTTCTTCTGTGCCAGAATACCCGGCAAAAGCATAAGTGGCACAACCAGCAACATTACCCAGAACAATTTCCCGCCAATAATCGCAAAGATGGTCAGGAACAAGAAAAAGAACGGGAAATCGGCAATTGCACTAATGGTGGTAGAAGTCACCAGTTCACGAACCCCTTCGAGCTCACGAATCTGGGAAATAAAACTACCGGTAGATTTTGACCGGTCTTTATTTTTGATGCGTAATGCATGGCCAAATACACGGTCTGAAACCCGTAAGTCAGCACGTTTACCAATAATGTCGGATAAATACACCCGCGATATACGTAGGGTAAACTCAAAAAGAGCAGCAATCAGTACACCGCCTGCCAGAACCCATAAAGTCGGGATAGACTGTGAAGGTACAACACGGTCATAGACTTGCATTGAGAAAATAATGGTTGCCAGTGCCAGTACATTGGCAATGAGTGAGGCAAACATAATATCAACGTAGCGCTTCCAGTCTCTGAGTACAATTGACCAGAACCAGCTTGCTTCATACGGTTTGATATATTCATCAATACGCGCATCGGGAATAGAAGTTTCAGGACGCAGAATATAGACATTCTTAATTGTCTTTTTTAAGACATCTAAGCTTAAATTTTGGGAAAGGCCGTGATCTCCACTCAACTGGATACTGACATTTCCTTGAGTATCAGCTTTATCAACAACACCGACCTGTCCGTCGTTAAACTCGACCATGACAGGCAGGCGCCACGGATTCAGTACGTCTAAAGAAAAAGGTACTTTACGTAAATTGAGACCAACCTGACGTGTAATGAGCTGTAAAACATCATCAAGATTTTGATTCTGGTTCCAGTCAAGTTGCAAACGGATTCTTTCTTCTGAAGGCTCAATTCGATAATGTTTAGCAATCGTTAAGACCGACTGTAACCAGGGCTGGTAGTTTATTTTTGTCATCATGGTTGTACTTCGAACCCCTGAATTGAAATATTATTTAAGCCATAGGCTTGGCGGGAACGTCCTGTTGCCGAAATGTACTGAACAATACTGTTGTAGATGTCATAACGTGCAGACTCAAGTTCTGAATTAGCACTATGAATGGCCTGCTCTGCATTTAATAAATCGACCAATGAACGTGTCCCGAGCTTGTACTGCTCTTGATAAAGTTCACGTGTACGAACCGTTGTGGCTTGACGATTGGTCAACACCTGCATTTGACGTTGTTTATTTTCAATTTGCTCACGGCTCGTTCTGATCTGGTCAAGAACATCCATATAAACTGAATTGACCTTAGACTTTGCAGCTTCTTCGGCATAACTCGCCATTTTTACCTGAGAAGAAACGGCTCCACCTTGATAAAACTGACTGCTTGCTTCAAGCATGACGGAACTGTATAGGCCGTCATCTTTATCATTGTTTGGGTTTCGACCATTAATGGCCTGGCTTAAGGAACCTTTGACTGACAAAGTTGGATAACGTGTTAAACGGGTCTGTTCCTTTTGTGCCTTGGCAACTTCAACACTCGCTTGCGCCGCAATCATTTTTGGAATGGTATTGAATTCAGGTTCACCATATAAATCGGACACTTTCACCAAATCATCTGAAATAATCCAGCCAGTTCGAGATACATCTGCACCTAGCAATGTTCTTAAATGTTGTTGGTACTGACGTAATAAAGATTGCTGAGCAATCAAACCAGACTGGGCAGCTTGCAAATAAGACTGGGCTTGGATTGGGTCAGCTTGGCTGCTAATACCGGCATTTGCACGTAAATTCGCAATATCCTGAATACGTTGAATACCTGCAATTTGCTGCTCGGCAATTTTATTTAATTGAAGGTAGCGTTGAATATTAACAATGGTTTGCGCGACATCAAGTGCAATATCATCAATGCTGACCAGCACATTGGCCTGCTCGACTTGAACCTTGGCTTGCTCAACATCTACACCTGATTTAACTTTACCAAAATCATAGAGCATCTGAGTTGCATTTAAGGTCAATAACTGCCGACCACGCTCACCACTACTCAAGTCACCTGTAGTAATTCCACCTGAAAGCTGAGGGTAATAACCCGCCTTGGCGTAATCAATACCTGCATTTTGACCAGCTAAAGTGGAAATGGCTTGAGAAATATCCGGGTTACGCTGGATTGCGATTTTCACCGCTTCCTGCAAAGTCATTTGCCTTGATGGCAAATTTGAATAAGATGCAGCTGATCTATCATTGAGTTGAACAGTCGGAAACTCCTGAACTCTAGAACGATCTAGCTTAAAATTACTCAGCTCTTGCATCTTGGCAACTTTAAATTCATCACTACTTTTAGGGGCAAAAAGTTGCGATAAGTTGTCTTTTAAAGTGTGATATTGCTCACTTGGTTTAGCAGCATATATCACCACAGGCACATGCAATGAAGTTAAAAGCATCAACCCTTTCAGGAAAGCCGGCTTTTTACATGTCCTTTTTACTCTTCTCTGGTTATATCCAATCATGCTTGTCTTGTTGATCTTGTTTGTTATCGTTTAAAAGCTTTTACATTCTACATATTTTTTTGCATAAAGAAGCATAATTGCAGGAATAATTCACACATTACATTTTCCTCAAGTGAATGCGCTAATTTATTGTTTTTAATAATTAAATACAAAAAAACCAAAAAGAGGCCTTGACCTCTTTTTAGACAAATAGATTAACTATTTTATTTAAACTGTAAAATCGTCACCTAAGTAGACTTTACGGACTTGTTCGTTGTCCAGAATTTCTTGTGGTGTACCTTCTGCAATTACAGCCCCTTCACTCACAATATATGCACGTTCACAAATTGCCAAAGTTTCACGTACGTTATGGTCAGTAATGAGTACACCGATGCCACGATCCTTCAAAGTCTGGATAATATCTTTAATATCTCCAACCGAGATTGGGTCAACGCCGGCAAATGGTTCATCAAGCAACATAAATTTAGGATCGGCAGCCAATGCACGTGCAATTTCAGCACGGCGGCGTTCACCACCAGATACACTCATTCCCAATGAATCTTTAATATGACTGATTTTAAAGTCATTTAATAATTCAGTAAGACGTTGCTGGCGCTGTTGCTTATTTAGGTCTTTGCGTGTTTCTAAAATGGACATAATATTTTCAGCAATGGTCAGCTTTCTAAAAATAGAAGCCTCTTGCGGAAGATATCCAATACCCTTGCGTGCCCGTTCATGCATTGCCAAATCAGACATATCAAGATCATCAAGGTGAATTTCACCTTTGTCCATGCGCACTAGCCCTACAACCATATAGAAGCTTGTGGTTTTCCCTGCACCGTTAGGGCCAAGCAAACCAACAATCTGTCCACTTTGCATACTAAAAGATACGTCTTTGACGACCCAACGCTTACTATAGTTTTTTCCTAAGTGCTTAATACACAAAGTTTGGGGTTGTTGAAGAGCTTGTTGCATTATTCACGCGCTCCTGGAAAGCTTTTTGAACTTGATGGTGGAATAATAATCTGCACACGATTTGATGATGAGCCCTGAGCTTCAACATCACCTTTATTCATACTATATTTCAATGAGTTACCACGAATACTAGAACCATCTTGATATAAATATGCGCCACCATTCAATGTAATAATGCCGGTATCTGCATTATAAACAATGGTTTGTCCTTCACCGCGTGCCACACCTTTATCAGCACTTATTTGTTGCTGAAACTTAGACGGTCGGCCTTTAGCTGTAATGGTTTGGATTTCACGCTTAGAGTTTAACGTCGCAACAATCGAATCAGCTTGAAGCTTCATCGTACCTTGCTCAATCACGACATTACCAGTGTATGTCGTCAAACCAGTTTTTTCGTTATAAGTTGCACGGTCTGCCACAAGTGAAATTTGTTGATTACGGTCAGACGGCAACGCAAAAGTCGAAGCTGATGTTAAAGCAACGAATGTAATAACCGCAGCTTGTTTTAGGAAAGCTGAAGAACGTTTTAAATTAAGACTTTGGTGCATACTTTCCTCGAATATTAAAAAATTCGTACTGACCGTTATTCAAATTGGCTTTTAATCCTTTGCTAACAAAATCGCCTTGTGGAGATTGAACAACCACTTGGTGATTCGTTTCAATTTCTCTGGTTTTTGGATAACCCGTTAACTCATCGGTTTGGAATTCAATCTTTCCTTGTGGAGCAAGTTTAGTTGCGACCACATCACCCGATAAGATAACTTTACTATTATCATCATAACCATTTGCCTGTTTCGCAAAGAACGTTGCATCAACTTTGCCATCTTTATACATAGATGCTTTGAGTTGATCCAACTTTGATGTTTTTTGTTGCATATCCTGTTCAAGCTGACGAACTTCAGCACGAATATACAAATTGCCTTGATCATCAGTTTGAGTCAAATGGACGCCCTGCGCCGAATATGTCATATTCTTCGCCGAAGCAATGTCTAGTTTTTTTGCTTTGCCACTATAGTAGTAATAACCACCACTTATAGCAGCAATAACTACAGCGACAATAGATAAAACTCTGGTATCCATGAGCAGGAATAGCCTACCTTTTTAAGTAATCTTATTATTAATGCGGTACTGCAAGATATTTTTCAAGAAGTTCTTGGTAAATGCCTTTTGCGATCAGCAACATATCACAGACTTCTCGTACAGCACCACGTCCGCCCATCGACTGGGTAACCAAATGCGCACGGCGACGTACTTCTTCATGACCATTTGGCACAGTGACACTCATTCCTGCGATTGCAAAAGCAGATAAATCAGGCCAGTCATCGCCCATATACAAGCAATCGGAAGGCAAAATATTAAACTGTGCACAAGCTTCACGTAACGCAGAACCTTTGTCTTCACGACCTTGAAAAACGAGGTCTACGCCTAAATCAGACATACGCTTTTCAACAATATTACTTTTTCGACCTGTAATAATGATGACTTTCATGCCTGCTTGCTGCGCAAGTTTCATGCCTAAACCATCACGAATATCGAATGATTTAATCTCATCGCCACTATTGGTTAAAGTTACAAAGCCATCGCTCAAGATACCATCGACATCCAGAACCAATGCCTGTAGATGACGTGCTTGTTCTAACAATGCATAAGATGCCATTGATTAATTTACCCCTGCCTGAATAAGGTCATGCATACTAATTACACCAATCACTTTATTTTGGTCATCCACCACAACAAATTGACTGATTTTTTTCAGGTTAAGCTGTTGTAGAGCTTCTACCGCACGTGCTTCTTGAGAAATAGTCGACGGTTTTTTTGTCATTACTTCAGAAACAGGTAAATTCACATCGAAACCTTGCTGTTTATCAATTAAACGACGCAAGTCACCATCGGTGAAAATACCAAGCAAGTGTTCCTGTTCATCTACAATCGTGGTCAAGCCTAAACGCTTATTAGAAATTTCGTAAAGCACTTGATTCATTGGAGTATCTGGTGAAACTTTTGGCAATTCATCGCCTGTATGCATGAGGTGTTTTACATGTAAAAGTAAACGCTTACCCAATGCTCCAGCAGGATGCGAGCGAGCAAAATCATCTGCAGTAAAACCACGCGCTTCAAGTAAGGCAACAGCCAGCGCATCACCCAATACTAAGGTTGCAGTTGTGCTTGATGTCGGAGCTAATCCGAGTGGGCATGCTTCATCAGACTCACCTAAAGTTAAAGCGATGTCGGCATTTTGAGGCATTGGCCCTTTATCAGTACGGCTAATGGTAATAAGAGGTACACCAAGATGTTTAATAAGTGGCATCAACATCATGATTTCATCACTTTTTCCAGAATTGGAAATCGCAATTAAAACGTCACCACGAACCAGCATACCCAAATCGCCATGCCCAGCTTCGCCCGGATGCATAAAGAAAGATGGTGTACCAGTTGAAGCAAAAGTCGCAGCCATTTTACGGCCAATATGCCCTGACTTCCCCATGCCAGTAATCACAACACGGCCTTTACACTGTAACAATATTTCACAGGCCTGATTAAAACTGTCATTAATTTGTGTTGCTAACACGTCTAGGGCTTGCTGCTCAATACGCAAGGTTGCTAATGCGCTGCTTTGAAAATCTGTAGGGTTGGGCATACGAGTTTGACTCAAAATAATTGATCTGATCTCTTGTGAAGATCGGTGATTTTAATCAAAAGATTTGGGGGCATTCTAACATAACTCAATCATCTACACGTTTTTAAATGTATAAGATTTCACAAGCTTATAAAATTCTTGTATAAAACTTTGTGAAAAATGATGCATCAGTTATGATGTAACACTGTTTTTGTTGAGTGTTTGAAAACCCTTATGCAACCGTTTGTTTTATATAACTCTGAGCAACGAAAAAAAGTTGAATTTGTACCTCGCAAAGAAGGTCACATCGATATGTACGTCTGCGGTATGACCGTTTACGATTACTGTCATATCGGGCATGCTCGAGTTATGGTTGCATTTGACTACATTATTCGTTTCTTGCGTAGCCAAGGCTGGAATGTTCGCTATATTCGTAACATTACCGACATTGACGACAAAATTATTAAACGCGCGAATGAAAATGATGAAACCATTCAGCAGCTCACTACTCGTTTTATTGATGCAATGAACGAAGATGCAGCTAATTTAGGCTGTGCTGCACCTGATGAAGCACCTAAAGCGACTGAATATATTGATCAGATGCAAAACATGATTGGTAATCTGGTCAATAAAGGCTCTGCTTACCCTGCTGCAAATGGCGATGTTTATTTTGAAGTCACCAAATTTGAGAAGTATGGTCGTCTCTCTGGTCGTAAGCTTGATGATATGCAAGCTGGTGCAAGTGAGCGTGTTGACGTAGAAGTTGAAAAGAAACATCCGTTTGACTTTGTACTTTGGAAACATGCCAAAGAAAATGAACCATCTTGGGCATCTCCTTGGGGCAATGGCCGTCCGGGTTGGCACATTGAATGTTCTGCCATGTCGACTTGCTGCTTAGGCAATCACTTTGACATTCATGGTGGTGGTTCAGATTTAATGTTCCCTCATCATGAAAATGAAATTGCGCAAAGTGAAGCTTCAACTGGCGAACAATATGTAAACTACTGGATGCATGTTGGCTTTATTAACGTTGATGGTGAAAAGATGTCTAAGTCTTTAGGCAACTTCTTTACTATTCGTGACGTGATGGAGAAATTCCACCCTGAAGTGATTCGCTACTTTATTGTGTCTTCACACTATCGTAGTCCTGTGAACTTCTCTGATGTGGCACTTAAAGAAGCAAAAACTTCTTTAACTCGTTTCTATCACTCATTTAAAGCTTACCAACAAGTGTATGGTCAAACGACAACTGAAACGCTTGATCAAAGTTTTGTTGAACGCTTTAACAATGCAATGTGTGATGACTTCAACACAGCCGAGGCAATGGCGGTATTGTTTGAACTGAACAAAGAATTGAACCGTGCTGTAAAAGAAGAGCAAGCAGACCAAGCGACTGTGCTTTATTCGACACTACGTCACCTCACCAACATTTTAGGTTTGGTACAACACAATGTAGATGATTTCTTAAAATCAGATATTGGACAAGAAGCGCTTGCTTTGTCTGATGCTGAAATTGAAGATTTTATTCAACAACGTGTGGATGCAAAAAAAGCAAAAGATTTTGCTAAAGCAGATGGTATTCGTCAGTCTTTACTCGACCAAGGTGTTGTATTAGAAGATACGCGTCAAGGTACAGTTTGGCGTCGTGCTGATTAAATGTTCAATTAAATCACAAGAGTGTTGACACTTTAGTGAAACACTCTATAATGTGCTCACATTGCGGGAATAGCTCAGTTGGTAGAGCATAACCTTGCCAAGGTTGGGGTCGCGAGTTCGAGTCTCGTTTCCCGCTCCAAAATTTAAAAACCACTTAATTCGAAAGAATTAGGTGGTTTTTTTATGTCTATTGCTTAGCTAAAAAATCTGATTCCTTCCGCCTCTTCTTATAATTATCTTTAATCAAATTTAACGGCTGCATTCTTTCAATAAAGGACAAGATGGTAAGCGTCTGTACGATCTCGAATAAAGCTATAAGTATCCTTGAAAAATCTAATATTAAAAGGTAGCAACGGTGATCGAGACGGAAGAATTAAGACGGAGATACTCTTTCCTAACAAATTAATTTTTTGGGAATGATCCCCTCGATTAATATCAAAGTGTATTTAACTCACATATAGGTGTGAACTTGGATATTTATAAAAAATTGATTTGTTCCGCTATTAATATACTTTTGGTCGCTTGTCAGCCACAAGTATCGAGGGTCGAAAATAGCCATGTGAAAATACCAAGTTATCAATCAAATGGCTTTTTTTCCTCTGCACGATTAAGGGGCCCGTTGCAGTTAAAACAAGAATGTCTATATGTAAATGATATTCTAATTATTTTCCCTAAAGGATATGCAGAATGGGATCCTAAAAATCAAACTTTAACTTATAAAAGTAAGAAAATTGCTTTAGGCGAAGAATTAGATTTAGCTGGTGGTTTTGGTCGGTTTGAGCGAGATAATCAGCGAATTAAAAATTTAAGCCCTTTATGTGATCATAAAACTATTTGGCTTGCTGGATAAAGCTGGAAAAATTAAGCTTTATAACTATAAAAGGGTTAAATGCCCTTTTATAGTTATAAAGTAAAATTTGATGTTATAGTCATCAAAAAATTAAGAAACTATTATTAAAATTAATTATAAATAGTGATAATTCCAGCATGAATCATATCTGTACAAACTTTATTAATATAATTAATCTGCATACCATTCTCAAATCCTTCTCTAGAAAGAGTAGAATAGTGAACTGGCTTTCCTAATAACAACTCATTAAAAGAAGCTGAAATCTCTTTAGGCACAACCCATTTCTTTAGTCCATTAGTAATAATTAATCCATTTTGATGTTCTTTCTCATATCTAATAAAATGATTTAATATAAAAGTTTGATTCGCAAAATTTGCATCAGCTGACTCAATTCCTACATAGGGTAAATTTAAAAGAGAATTGAATTTAAAATTAGATTTAAGATGATGCATAACATTATGAATTTTATTAGAACTCCATTGAACTTTAGATAAATTAGAAAAGAAGTTTGAAACAAATTCTTCCATTTGTTTTTTATCATTTATATTTGGCATTCTTTTCCTAAACTCAGGAATTTTAGACAAATCATCTTTCAGCCAATCTAATAAATCTAAAGCGGTATACCTATGAATTCCAATAGTTGCATGTAGAGAAATATCATCTCCTGTTTCAGCCGAATGTATTTGCCCCATTGGAACATATAAAACATCCCCTTTTTGCAAAGTAAATTCGGCAAGTAGTTTTTCACTTTTCTTTACTATATGTTTATGATTTACAGGGTCTAGATCTGCAAAATCATAAATCTTCCATTTTTTCGATCCTTCTAATTGAATAATGAAAGTATCTTGCTCATCCCAATGAGACCCAAAAGGACTACGTGAATTTTTCCAAGATGCATATAAATTAGCTTGTGTATTCGTACATAAAAATTGGGACAGATTTGAACAGAACTTAGCAAGCTTGACGTGCTTCGTGTGCGCACTATTTAGGACAAAAGTGTAACCATTGAAAATATATTTATTAAAGACATTTGAAATTTCCTGTGCTCTCTTTTTCTTATCTTTGAATAAATTATATGGTGAAACAAAACCACTTTCACCTAACATTAACACATCATTATAAGAGTCCAATATAGAAATAGTATAATTTAGTTCCGACCAGTTGCATAACATATCTGGATCAAAAATATTCTTTCTATAAAACCAACTAGATTTGTTATAATTAGCTACAAACTCATCAATAAAATTATGATCAAAATAATCTAAAATCATATAAATATTCCTTTAATCAATTTCTTTCATCAAATCTTTTAAATTATTATTTGTATAAATTAAATCACTATATTTACCAGTTTCAATAACTCGACCTCCATCTAAAACAATTACTTTATCAACATTACGAATAGTATTTAATCTATGTGCAATAATAATAATCGTAGAATTTGTGAATTTATCAAATAATAAATCCATAATTTCTTTTTCTGTAACCGAGTCTAATGAAGAGGTTGGCTCATCAAAAATAATTACAGGTGAATTCCTTAAAAAAGCTCGCGCAAGTGAAATTCGCTGTCTTTCTCCGCCAGAAATCTTAACACCATGCTCACCTACAACAGTGTCATAACTTTTATCTAATTTAGAAATAAACTCATGAATTTTAAACTTTTTAGCAACTTCTATTGCTTCATCTTTACTACGATCAGTTCCAATTGTAATATTTTTCCAGATAGGTAAGTTAAAGATATGACATTCTTGAGAAATAACTGAAATATTATTTCTTAAAGATTTTAGGCTAAGGCTTCTTATATCAATACTATTAAATTTAATTTCACCTTCGTAATCATCATAAAAACCATAAAGAAGTTTTACAAGAGAAGACTTTCCTGAACCAGTCCTACCTATAATTGCAGTTACTGTATTACTCTCAAAAGAACAATTAACATTATCTAGTGCTGTATGTTTATTATTAGGATAAATAAAATTTAAAGAATTAATATCTATATTAATATAAGACTTTTCAATATTTTTTTTGCCTTTCCAAATTTCTTGTTCTGTAGAAAGGCTATTAATTTTTTTATAATTATCAAGAAAAACCCTACCTTGGTTCACTTGTCTCATAACACCACCTACAGCTTCAACTGGCTTAACTAATTGGAGCAAATAAGTAATCATCAAAACAAAATCACCTATCGTCATTTTTCCTTGAAGTAGCTTTGAATAAGATAAATACGTAATTAAACCTAAGAGGATAGTAAAAATTATTGTTGTTACAAAGTTTACAGATATTGTAGTGTTGAAATATGTAATATATGATTTTTTTAGCTTTTCATTTTGTTTACCCATTATTTCAATATAGTCTTTTTCAACACTTAAATACTTATTAGTTTCAGGGTATAAAAAAGCCGAATTTAAGTCAGAGTTAACATTATTCTGATCTTCTACCACATCCCTATTTGAAACCATTATCTTATTATTACCTTGAACAAAATAGTAAATATACAAAGTAATTCCAAATAAAATAATCAGCAAAAAGGAAACGTCATAAAAAGAAAGGATTACAATTGATGTACCAACAACTTGAAATATGATTAAAAGGCCAACTTGGATAAAAGATTGCAAATATATAGTTACACTCCGAGTACCGTTACTAATAGATTGTACTAACTTCCCAGAAGTGTAATTATGTAAATATTTAACTGGTAAATTTATAATATGTGAAATCGATTCATTCCTCATCAAGCTATGTATAGTTTGTTCAATTTTGCAAAAAAAAGTCCATTGTAAATCTATCAGATAACGAGATGCGGATTGTGATATTACGTACAAACTTAATAGAATAGAAGTTACTAAAATTGCATTTTCAGCCCCTGAGCTAAAACTATCAATTGAATACTTTAAAGCTAGAGGCGCTAGAACTGTAGCTAAAGAGGAAAGTAGAATAATAAAAATATATGTAAAGAAGTTAAATACAATTTTCTTATCATTGTTATTAAAAATATATGATAGAACAAATTGAGATAGTATATATAAATTTGTTTTTTTTAAATAATTCATAATTTTTTTCCTTCAACCTTTCTCATCCACATTTCACTTGTAAATAATCTAAATAGCTCCATTTTAACGGTATCATTATTCTTTGACTTTTCTATTAATAAATTTAGATCAAATTTAGAAATAATATCTTTTTTAACCAAGCTTCCATTACACAAAATTTCGGTAATATTATTAAAATTATCCTCGATAATATCAGCATAATATGAACCTACCCCTGATTTCGTCCTTCTCCTATATATACTTTCTGGCAAGTAGTCTTTAAACGCTTCACGAATAAGTCCTCTACTAATTAATTGAGGTGTCAAAATATAACTTGGAATGGATAGACAATACTCCATAATTGGTTGAGATAACAATGGATGTAAATTATCGACAAAATTAGAGGTATAAAAATTGGTATAGAAGTTTTGAGAATCTGCCAAGCAGAATATTTGAAATTTCTTCCCATTGTTGATATGAGAAATATTCTCTATCCATGGATGAGATAAATATTTATTATCAATAACTTGTTTATATTTTTCATTGCAAATACTTTTATCAATTTTTCCTTCATACGCGTACCTCCTACTTCCAAATAATATAGAAGCAGCAGTTTTCTTAAAAACTGACCAAATTGTATTATTTGTTAATTCAGCTGTTCTTATTGCTGTTGAAAGATATCCCTTCAAGCCATTATCTCTAAAATAGTCTTGAGCAATAAATATTGAATTTTTTGTTTGAAATAATACATCCCCTGCACATCCAGAGAAGATAGAATCAATATTGCATTTTTCTAGAATCTCTAACTCTTTATCTAATATTTCAAAACCTAAACCATATTTCAATGGCTTATATTGAATAGGATATATACTTAATTTATCTTCTAGATTAAATTTATTTTCTTCCATCTTAAATACAAAAAGTGGAAATTCATACATATTACTGACATCTCTAGCATATCGCTCTTCATTACCTAATTCAGAGTCAAAACATAAGTTCAATCCGTAAATATTAGTATTTGTATGCTTTCTAAGAATAGTAGCAACTAAGCTCGAATCCAAACCTCCTGATAGATTCAACAAAATATTATTATATTCGTTACCCCAACAACTTACACAGTCAATAACAACTTTTCTCAACTCATCCATTGCCACATCAATTGTTAGATTATCACTTTTTACAAATTTTTCAGGTGACCATATAGTTTTTATTTTTAAATCATATAAAGTTATACTCTCACCTGAAAGTAGATTGCTGATATTTTTAAAGCCGGTTTCTCTTAGGTTTAATCTCTCATAGCATAAAGATGCAGCCACATATTTGTCATTCACTTCCAAATTACTTTCACTATATTTTTTATAAAACTCTACATCTGAAAACCCAATTGTATTTTCATTATTTATAGTCCATAGAAAATCAAATGAACATGCTGGATCTTTAAAAACTTCGACATTCTCATTATCAAAAATTATAGCTATATATGAGCCCCAAAAATCTTTAACAAGCTCTTCAATAGTTATAATTGTTTTATTTTTATTTTCAACTTTAGAAGATTTATTTTTAATTTTTTTAAATAATTTACCAATAATTATTGCATTGCTAAAGAAATAAGTTTCACCTGAACTGGTAGGGTGACTTAACCATAGATTTGTTTTTGAATTTATTTCTATTTTTTCCAATTCTTTATTTAACAAACTATAGTTAATAGAAGAGTTAAAGTCTGTGCTTTTTTTAAATTCCAGCATATATCTAAACATTACTTTACCACCATTATTGGCTTATATTTTTCAATGTGTTGCAATTCATCATTTAATATTTTTCTATCTTTTTCTAACCATGCATGAGCCCTAAATGGTTTCGTTTTAACTCCAATTACTAATTCAGAATCGATACCATGTAACATAAGGAACTGCTTTAAGCTTATTGACTGAAATAAGCACTCATCTACTTTACTCCATGGTAAAAAAACTATACAGGCGTTATAAGTCCCGATAACTTCAGCGATCTTATTATCATTAACTTTACTAAACGTACTTTTATTTCTAAATTTCGGAAAAGGACTTTTTAGAAACTTTATCCGTGCTTTATTTAAAGTATTAATGAATACTACTTTTACAATATTTCCAAAATTCACTTGTCTTTTTGCAGCATAAGTATTTGATAAAATACTATTTAGTGGTAGTTCTCTTTCCTTTTTGACAATAGTTTCTAACTTATTTTCTCTATCATACTCAATAATCTGTTTTTCAATTAATTTATTAAATTTAGTTTTCTCTATTTCACAATTTAGCAATTCTGCTGTATCTTTCTCATTCAATTGGAAATATCGGTAATTTCTTGAGTCTAAGAAAACTAGACAACCTTGATCAATACATGCATAAACATTATTTTTTAATCTGTACATTTTGAGTATTTTCTTCTAATAAGTTTTCAAAAGATAAAGAGATAAAAATATCTCTTTATCTAACCTAGTTTTTTTGTTTATGGAATAATGGCATCACCATCATATTTATCCATATTTCTAGGCTCATATGTTCCTTCAAAATCGAAACCTTTGGTTTCTTCTTGAACTGTTCCTAAAAAAATTAAATCCACTTCTTCTGTTTGAGCTGCTTCTGGTTTCAACTGGATATTATTCATATTTTCACCTATTTTTAATTAAGTTAAATGTTGATGCTATTTCAATATTCATCAACACAGTCATCCTATCCAAATATATTATCTAATTATGTATTCTATATTTTACCATTTGTTCAAAATTCACACTGGTCATGTTGACTTATATTTGCTATTGTTAATTTATATTAATACAAAACATCAAAAGATATTTAAATAAAAAATATATAACTATCAACAAGATGCTATTTATAATTTTTTATTTCTTTAAATTATTTCTTAATTCTGTCTATTTTATAAAATATATTTTTAGCTTCCTACTTCTTTAGTTCTCAAGAATTTTTTACCAATAAGGAAAATATACATTCAAAATAAATCTTTTATTGTTATACCTAAATTTTTAACTTAAATTATACTTTGTAAACTTCAAAACAGTATAAGGGACTGTATTAAAATTTCTACATGCTATTCTAATTGTCTATCCTTATGATTCTTAATAACTATATTAATTTTAAATAATTTCAAATGATAGCTGATTAATTTTATAGATGTGCGTTTCTATCCTTATAAGACGCATTTCTTTTATTTTGAAGATTTGATTGCTAGAATAACAGTTTAATATTATGTTCAATTTCTCTACTTTAATTGTAAAAAATTATTCGACACCACTTCTGCACCATAAAATCATAAACTTTTGTTATTTATAATTTATTATAACTTGCCAAGGTTAGGGTCGCGAGTTCGAGTCTCGTTTCCCGCTCCAAAATTTAAAAACCACTTAATTCGAAAGAATTAGGTGGTTTTTTATTGCTTCTCAATTACAAAACAAGTAACAGTAAATTAGCTCTAAAGTATCTTAGGATGCTTTATTTGGGCTTATAGTTCCAAAGCTCCCCATTTTCACCACAATTTCGCTCAATAGCATCCATTGTAGTTTCAGTATCGTGTGTTCCTTTTTTCCACTGATTTATAGCAACTTGAATATAAGCTCTACAATTAGCAGGCAATCCATATTCCTTGCCATATATAGGCTTACTATTTGAATCTTTATCGCTACAACCTGCTAAAAATATAAAAAGGCATAATACTAAAATTTTATTCATTTACTTGCTCTTTCAATTCTTTGATGTATTTTGCAGAGTTAGCAATTCTAGTAGGAATATTTAATCTAACACCATAACTATATTCAGCACTCCCACCACCAACGATAACTGCGTTAACATTGATTTGAGCTGTTTCATGTATATTAAGTTTATTTAGTAACCTAACCCAGCTTTCAGCATTATTTCGCGGCAAATAACCAACTGTCAGACCATTTATCACAACGCGGCATGCATTTTTGTCATATTTATTGGTTGGCTCTCTAATTATTTTTGCAATTACTTTTATAAAACAGCCCTTATTTTCGCGCTGTATCGCAAATTTCTTGATATTTTCTTGATAGGAAGACTCCCCAACTATTTCGAATGGATATTCTTCAAAGTCGTAAGCACAATCATATTCAAGTTCGTATTGTTTAGACTCCACACTATATTTTAAAAATGGATCTGGAAGTTCTACTTTCATCTCTTTGCTAGTATTAAGATGAGATGATCTTTTTTCTAATCCCCCTTCTGTCAACCTCTTAGCTTTATAATTTTTATAACCGCCACTCTTCTTTAATTCCTTTTTTACTGACACTCCCACAGCTAATATAAATATTATGATTATTAATAGTATTATCCACATACACATCTCCTTATTTTTTTAAGAGGATAGCACAAGGTATAAAAAAACCACTATCTCTAGTGGCTGTAATTAATCATTCATTAACATTATCAAAGAGATCTGACCCAAGTTTGATTTCATTTCTTTTTAAAACTTGAATATCCAAACCAAGTTTAGCCACTGCGTTAATAATTCCTTTATCCTCTGTTAAAAGTACTTTTGCATTATTTGACACTGCTATTGAGAGTATTTGAATATCAACCTTCACCTTTTGTTTATCTTCTTTAAAAAATTCTTTTCCCAGTTCATGTGCCATTTCTCCACAAATAAGAGCTGCTTTCCTATCAAAACTACCATTAAGTACTTTGCCATGAGAGAGGGTTAATAATTGAGTCCTTCTAGCATTTAAATCATATGCAATAAACTCAGCTATTACAGGTGTAGGAATTAATAATGTTGCATTGTTCTGTTTCAAGTATGTTTCTAGGTTAACAAATAATGCCCTATCCGATGCCAATGAAACCAATACATTATTATCAATCGCTACAATCACTCGTGACGCTCCTTCAGCCACTCAGCAATAGGGTCTTCAAATTGATTCCAACCACTATCCCCTGCATTCTTAAAATCTTCTATCCAACTTGATAGTGAACCTTCAGGTACTTCTTCAATGTTTTCAGCTACAAATGAAAGTAGTTCAACGTCGTTATAACTTATGTATCTGTATTTGGCTTTACCAAATATTTCAATTTGGTGTTGAGTTCTATATTTTGAGCCTAATGTAGCAGCAATATGAGGCGATAAAGCAACACTAACCTTCTTACCAGATATTGTTTGAACATAGATATGATCTGTTTTATCAGTTCCTTCATGCAAACCGATAACTCGACACCTTAAAGTTTCTTCTTGGAAGAAAACAAAACCGTCATCTTTCTTTTGAAATTTATGGAGTTCAATATATTCCTGATTAGAAGACTCTTTATAGCGCAATACTGTGCATGCTTTAGGATGTTTTGATAAAAACTCGTCAATCGTTTTTATTGGCCCCGTCTTCTCTGAAACAGCTTTATTGAAATTATCAACTTTTTCATCAAAATATTCCGGATCCACCTTTACAGCATAATCCGCTGAACCTTCTTTAATATCACCCCATTTTAGATGCTTTGCTCCCAGCATCTTACAAAGAGCTTCAAGTAGCTTAGCCGACTCTAAAGGATTAATTTCCTTTAAATTTATACCAGATACATATAATGAAAATGTGTAATCGGAATGATTATTCATATTACCCACCTCCTTTATATGATTGTATTAAAAAGATTCATTTGCTCTGCATTAATATATTAACACTTATTAATTTTCAATCATTTTTTTTAATTATTAAATACTCAGTGTTTTGTAAGCGTCACGATTCGACGCTTACTAGGTAGTTCTTTCTTGGCTCGTAATTGGCCATTTCCCACTAACACCCTCAAATATTTTTAGCTAATTCTTTTGCTAAACATTGCTCATGCCACGTGGTTTGAAAATTTTCGACAGCTTTTGACTTAATGAGAGGATCTTCAAATAATTTTGAAGAATATGCAGATTTAATAAGCTCTTGATAAAGTTGTTTGGCTTGTTGCTCTTCCAGATGATCGGCGATGTCGTGTAACTCTTTAGCTGGCACTTCATGTTGTCTAGCATCCATCACCCCACTCGCTGCTTTCTTCACAGTTTCACAGTAATGAAGTTCCATGGCTTCTGATGCTGCATAACATTGAATTGAAATTGCGCTTATAAAGAGGAATATAAATCTCATAATCTCACCTTAATTTGACGCGCAAGGTTACCAACTAATCTGCCCAAATTTAAGTTAAAAAAGGTTATTTTTGTTTTGTCTTATTTTATTTCACCTTTTGCACTTGAGTATTAGAAGCTTTCAGCACTGTTCCATCTGCCGCAACTGGTGCCATAAATGGAATTTGCTGACCTGTATTTTTATCAATTAACAGAGAATGGCGCTCCCCACTTTCAAATAGGTTCTGTTCTCCCCATTGTCGCAAAGCTACAATCACAGGAAATAAACTCTCCCCTTTATGGGTCAATACATATTCTTGATAAGCCGTGCCATCCGAAGCATCTTGCATTTCAAGCACACCAGCATCCACTAATTTTTTAAGTCGGTCAGAAAGAATATTTCGCGCAACACCCAAGCTCCGCTGGAAATCTCCAAAACGGCGCATTCCATCAAAAGCATCACGTACAATGAGCAGTGACCAGCGGTCCCCTATGAGGTTGACGCAACGTGCAACAGGACAAGGTTCATCTTTTAACAATGTAGGGTTCGTCATCGAATTTCCTTACCAATCTTCAGTAACAAGTTATCTAGTTGCATTTTAAAACTAGCAGGCTTAATATTCAACTAGTTGCATTTTAAAACTAGATTGAATGGATTTAGGCCCATGAAAGCTTCTCTTGCATCTTCAACTTCACACGCTAAAAGCGATAACCCGCTTTCAAGCATGCCCCGTGGCGTAATATTGCTATTTGCTATAGCAAGTGGTGCAAGCGTAGCAAATGTCTATTATGCGCAGCCTTTGCTCGACATATTGGCAAGAGACTTTAATGTTAGTCATGCCGCCATTGGTGGTGTGGTTACAGCCACTCAAATAGGTTGTGCCCTTGCACTCGTGTTTCTAGTGCCGTTGGGTGACCTTGTAAATCGGCGTCGATTAATGGCTATTCAGTTATTGGCTTTAATATCTGCATTGCTCGTGGTTGCCTTTGCTCACTCTACAATTGTTCTTTTAGCAGGCATGCTTTCCGTGGGTTTACTCGGCACAGCCATGACTCAAGGACTTATTGCTTATGCTGCAAGTGCTGCTCTCCCACATGAGCAAGGACATGTGGTTGGTACTGCACAAAGTGGTGTATTCATTGGTTTATTGCTTGCCCGTGTATTTTCAGGAGGAATTAGTGATATAGCGGGTTGGCGTGGCGTGTACTTTTGTGCAGCCATCATCATGCTCATGATTGCATTACCACTTTGGAAACGTTTGCCTCATTTAGAAATTCAGCCCGTTACCATGCGTTACTCGCAACTTTTAGCATCGATGTTAAAACTGCTGCGCGAAGAAAAAATACTCCAAGTGCGCGGTGTTTTGGCTTTACTCATGTTCGCGGCATTTAATATTTTCTGGAGTGCATTGGTACTACCGTTGAGTGCGCCACAATATAACTTCTCGCATACTGTAATTGGGTCTTTTGGGCTCGTTGGAGTTGTTGGTGCACTGGCTGCCGCACGTGCGGGTTATTGGGCCGACCGCGGATATGCTCAGCGCACAAGCATGGCAGCACTCGTAATATTACTTCTTGCTTGGGGTCCACTCTCACTCATGGCTTATTCGCTCTGGGCACTAGTGATTGGCATCGTATTACTAGACTTGGGCGGACAAGCCTTGCATGTGACCAACCAGAGTATGATTTTTCGCACTCGTCCAGAAGCGCATAGCCGGCTTGTTGGTCTATACATGCTGTTTTATGCAATCGGTAGTGGATTGGGTGCAATCAGTACCACAGTGACTTACGCCTATGCTGGATGGTTTGGCGTATGTGCACTCGGTGCAGGTGTTAGCCTTCTGGCATTATTATTTTGGTGGATAACCCGTAAAGTCTCTTAAATAGTAATAACGCCCATTCTCAAATAAAAAAACCACATCACCCAAGAGAATCATGTGGTTTTTAATAAACAGTTAGTTTAATGAGATGACTGAGCTGCTTTAGGTTTAAAGACCACTAAACAGACAACAATGAAAGCTAATAAAATAAAAGATGCACTAAATCTGCTTAACTCTAATCCACCATGCGCGATAGGTTTATCAAGAAAATCACCTAATACCGCACCTAGAGGTCTGGTCAGAACAAAGGCCAACCAAAATAATAAAGTTCTTGAGATTTTGGTATAAAAATAGCAGATTGCTAGCACCAATAATAAAGTACCGAAAATTAAAGCGGCGCTGGTGTACCCTAGGCCTTGAGTATCAGCAGTCCAATCTCCTAAAGCTGTCCCTAATGTTTGAGAAAACATGATGGTTAACCAATAGAAAGCTTCACTTTTTGCAGATCGAACACTTTTTACTGAAATTGTGCCGCAACTTAAATACCAAACAAACAGAGATAAGCCTAATAAAATAAGTAATATTAAACTCCCTCCTGCATAGCCCACACCTAAAGTTCGATCAACGAAATCAGCAATTGTCGTACCTAACGTAGTAGTGGCAATGATTGTCGCCCAGTAAAAAAATGAATTATAGTTTTTAGATTTAATTTGTAGTCCGACAAATACTGCAAAGATCACAGCAAAAATTGCCGTACTAATGATATATCCCAAATTTAGGGACATAGATAGCGCGTCTCCAGCAGTTTCACCTAGCGTTGTAGCTGCAATTTTAATGATCCAGAATAATAAGGTGACTTCTGGAACCTTACTTAAACTTTTAGACAAACTTTCATGATTTATCAATGTATGTTCTCCAAACATACGTACTTATTAGCTCTTATCTAAATATTTATGGCTTAAGATAAAATTAAGGTTAAAAATAAATTACAAATACTTTTTTTCGAAGAAAATTACACGATGCATATAACCTAAAAACTCAAATGAAAAAGATAACAATATACAAATAAATAAAATATAATAACAAATAATTAATTATGCCAGTGAATGAGTTCATTTGGCTAAAATGCTTAAGTTTAAACCGTAGTGGGATGAAATCTTATCTAACAATCTAAAGATTGATATGAAACATTAGTCCATTACTATCAAAATTATATGGAAATCCCTATAGGAACAAAATTGGGTATTAATAATAAATTAATTTGCGCAGTTGTATTTGCCGTTCTTACAGGCTGTCAGCAGCAAGAAGCGAACGAAAATACCAGTGCGGTAAAACTCCCTGTTTATCAATCTAATGGTATTTCTACTTCAGGACGCCTAACGGGAATTTTGCAGCTAAAACAAGAATGTCTCTATATAAATGATATCCTCATTATCTTTCCCGAACACACCGCTCAGTGGGATTCTGAAAAAGAAGCTTTAAGCTATAAAGGTAGGCATATCCGCTTAGGTAGCGAATTAGATATTGCTGGAGGGAGTGGTAATTTTGAGCAAGATAATCTACGCATTAAACATTTAAGTCCAATGTGTGATCATCAAAATATTTGGTTTGCTGGATAATCTAGAGAAAAGGGTTCGAATTCAATTTTCGCCTCCTCAACCTCTAGGTCTTAAATGGAATGATTCAATTGATTATCAGATTTATATATTTTTCTAGCAGGTCACTACAAATGAAACATTAAAAAAGCCCCCATCTAGGAGCTTTTTAAAATAGTTGAGGACCTGCTATTAACAGCTTAAAAGTTAGCTTGGATTAATCTCTGTGGTTAATCTTTGCAAATCATGACCCGAAGGCGCTTGGTAAACACGTAAACCAAATTCAGGAAGAATCGCAATTAAGTGGTCAAAAATATCTGACTGAATTGCTTCATAGGCAACCCATGCAGTGGTATTTGAAAATGCATAAATTTCTAAAGGCAAACCTTGGCTAGTTGGCTGTAATTGACGAACCATAATGGTTTGATTTTGAGCAATGCCTTTGTGCTGGCGCAAATAGAACTCAACATAGGCTCTAAATGTTCCAATATTGGTTAAACGGCGCTTGTTATAACGGGATTGATTTCCTAAATGCTTATTAAACTCGTCAATTTCAGATTGTTTTGCATCAAGATATTGGTCTAATAATAAAAACTCTTTGAGCTTTTGTTGCTCTTCGTCACTCATGAAATGAACACTGCTTTGATCTAAAAAGAGTGAGCGCTTCATTCGACGGCAACCCGAATTACTCATACCTCGCCAGTTTTTAAACGTATCGGTAACGAGTTTATTGGTTGGAATGGTGGTATAGGTTTTATCAAAATTTTGCACAGTTACTGTATGAAGCGAAATATCAATTACATCACCATCCGCATTAAGCGACGGCATCTCAATCCAGTCTCCAATCCGCACCATGTCATAAGAAGCAATTTGTACACTCGCCACTAAAGACAAAATAGTGTTTTGGAAAACTAACATTAATACCGCAGCCATCGCACCAAAACCTGCCAGTAAAGTGAACACATCCTTTTTAAGGAATGTTCCCAAAATCATCAGGCCACACACAACAAATAAGATTAACTTAACCAGTTGTAAGTAGCCCTTAATCGGCTTATTTCTAGATTTTGGATTACGCTGATAGATAAGATTAAATATGTTTAATATTTCACTGACCGTAAGCGCGAGTGTAAGAAAAATAAATGCTTGCGCCCCCATTTCTATAAAAGAAATGAACTTTGGAGTTAGATGAGGAACTGTTGCAATGCCGTTCATAATCACAACAGCAGGAACAATATTTGCAAATTTCTTTATGACGCTATGCTGGGCAAAAATAGATTGATTGGGTGATTTTAGCTTGGTCACTAAGTGACGGACGCCCCGAACGATAATGCGTTTAGCAATAAAATTTGCGATTGCTGCAAATAAAATCAAAATGGTGAGTGAAACAAACATTTCTAGCCAAGGATAATGGCTTAACTGAACCCGAATATCGCGAAAAAAACTTAAAAAATCCAAACCTATACACCTTAAAACTTTCTTTTCTAGAATTTTAAGGGTTAAAGCATGTGTTAATAAGACTTGTTTACATATGTAGGCATAAATACAACAACTAAGTTATATACCCTGCTATTTATCTCATTATTTTTGACGCTTAACTATAAGGTTTTATCAGTTTATGTTTTACATCACACATAAACTAGATCGAACAAATCTGTTCATTTAGAATAATGCGTTAAACGAATAATTTTGGTTTGAGTGAGTGAAATTTTCTGTTTTTTTGACTTTTATTGGAGTGGTTTGGTTTAGCTTATTCTTTGTCTATATTGCTTGGACCTTTTTTCTTAAAAGTCTGGTTCATAAGTTTTTAATTTATAAACGAGGAAAGATGACTTCTGCTGAGGTTGTGTATTTTCAGGACTCATTAGCTAAGGTGCAATATCGCCCTCTATGTTATATAAAATTAAAATTTCAAACTGAGCAAGGCGAAATCATTACTGAAAACCTGAAGGTTCTTATTGCTAAACAAAATCACGATCAATATAAAGTTGGTAGCATTATCAAAATTAAATATGACCCTAAAAATTTAAAGAATATTTCGATATTGGGAGAGGTCATGGTTTAAGTGATTAGAGATTATTTAAAAAGTACGATAATCCCTGAGGTGCCCTTCCGTTCAAGCGACTACTCGTTGTCACTCGAACCAGATTACTCCAAGTAATATTGCAACAATGCTTGATCAGTTTTTTGATTAGAGATACATCTTCATGGCATGAAATAGGCTCAAAGCCACCTACCAAAAGATAGACCTCTGCACTAAAACTTAAATTCGCCCCATGAATATGCGCGTGATCCATCTGATCTTTATAATGCGCTAAATATTTTTGCCGTTTAGTTATAGATAGATGACTAAAATCATCTAACGTTACAGTGCCGCAAATTGCATCTGTGGGTTGGTGCTGGATTTGATAGCGCAGCCAATCAGGACTAACCACCGTGTCTGCATCCGTACATGCAATCCATGTCACGCCACGGCCAATTAAATGGCGAATTCCTAAATCTCGTGCTTGCCCAACACATGCGTAATTACATTCAATCCAATTGATCTGGTGGTTTTGTACAATTAACCGCGACTGATCTGTACAGTTATCTAGTACCACAATCACTTCTACGTCATAACCGCTAATGTTATCTATAGCGACCTGAATAGATTGCAAACAGGCAGATAGATAGTGCTCTTCGTTATGCGCTGGAATGACGATACCTATTTTCATCTTAGTTTTTCCTGCTGTGCTAAAGAGGAAGTATTCGCCGTCCATAGATCAATCATAAAATCTGGATCGTTTAAGCTGAGATAGTGATGAAATGGAAAATGTTGCTGAAAGCCTTGGTGGACTTGTTCTGCATTTAATTCAAAATCTTGAATTTCATGACGCCAATGGCAACAAAGAATCTCGCCGTTGTCATTTAAACTATGTTTTAATTTTTCAATAAACTGCTGCAACTCATCAGCAGATAAGTAATAGGCCATCTCACTAATTAAAATGAGGTCGAATTTTTGAATTGAGTAGTCTTCAGGTATTTTTCTATTTTCAACAACCACATGCTCAAATTCTTTTAAGCGCTCGGACGCTAAACGAACAGCACACTCAGAGACATCTATACACAGCAATTGCTCGGCTCTTTGCGCTAAATGAAAACTTAAATGCCCATTTGAACAGCCTACTTCTAACACTTTTGAATAACGAGGTCTTGTCAGCAGCGCGAGACAAATTTGTCTTTTACGAGCTTCATACCAATGAGAGTCATAGCCCCACGGATCACTGTTATGACGATATAAATCTTCAAAGTACATGCGAGAATGAATCACTCAAATAGACCTCATAAGGCATTAAAAGACGTTTAATTGCACTTGAAGAAAGAACCGCAGCATTACCCGTGGTTTCATCTGCTTCAAGTTGGGTTTTAAACTGCAAAATTGCTTGATGCTTTTTAGTTAGTTGTTCTTGGGTTAAGCGGTAGGCTTTTGCTCGGTACCAATCAATTCGTGAGTCTAAAGGCCTTGCCCAATGCCAAGCCCAAATTAATACGTGTAAACATAGAAGTTGCTTAGCGGTTGCATAAGCTTGTACGGTTTTACCTACTGCTTCATGATCTGGATGACCATCAAAGGCATAGCTACAAATTAGAATATCGTCGGCTTGAACGATCTGTTCTAAACTCTGCCACAGTTGATCGGTTTGTAAATGAATCTGACCATCTAACAAATTAAGTTCTACATGCTCGGTTGACCCTGCTACTCCTAAACACTTTAAGGCTGCTAGGCTTTCTTGCGGGCGCAGAATGTTGAGCTGATCTGGAGGATATTTTGTAGAGTTAGGATGGCTTTGGGTGCCATTACTCACTGCTAAAATGAGTATCTTACAATTCAGTGCAATAAGTTGCTGCATTAAGCCACCACAACCAAGCACCTCATCATCAGGATGTGGAGCAACAATCACCACCCTTTTAGAGCGAAACAACTCAAGATCTAAAGCCGCTAAAGGTTGTTGTTGAAATGCATTTAACCATTGCTCTTTGGACGTACCCTCACCAAAAATAATGCGGTCTTCGACCAAAGGATGTTTTAAAGTTCCCATAGGCTTTGGTCCGATAAACAAAGTTCTGTAATTTGTTGGTAATCAAAAGCTGCATGACTTTGTCTGATAAACACAGGCAAATCAGCCATGAGCTGTGCAAAAGTAGCCTCTTCACAAAAAGGACGAGCACCTAACGCTTTGCCTACTCGCTCAACCACACTCAGACAGCATTGTTCTGTTTGGGCACGTAAAATTCGTATTTCCCGCTCATGATTTAGCATGGGTTTGCTGTCAATCAGTTCAGCAACATATTGAAAATATTGCTTAGTAATTTCTAATTGATGAGCGACCTCTCCTAGGTACAATTTTTTAAAAGGATTCGGACTGACCTGACAACTTTCTTGTAAAAAACCAGCTAAACCAACGGCGGCACCGTACCAACATGCCGCAACACCTGCTGCACCATGCCAAAAGCCTGGACGTTTTAAATAACTATTTGGGTGACCAATCAATTTAACAGGTGTATTTTCAAAACTTACTCTTGCGGTTTGTGTCGCATTCATCCCGACTGCATGCCAGTGGCTTGAGTCTGTGCTAATAGAGGAATGACTCAAGTCGACAATACAAAGCTGTGCCTGCCCTTGCTGATTTTTATAACTCATCAAAACTTTTTGGATAAACTCTGCACCAGAACACCAAGGCTTTATGCCATTACACAGGTTATCTTTTACCTGCAATGGAGCTGGTCCACCGTCTGCTGCCCAAACAGCCCAAAGCTGGTCATCTATTTCTGGGTGATAACCCAATTCACTTAAAATGCTTATGGCATCGCAATGCGATTCAAAAAGCTTCGCTAAACTTAAATCGACTCCAGCAATCTGAGCAAAAAGCTGCCAACGTTGATAGGTCTGACCCGAAGCTGGATGAGGCAAGTTTTTGGCTAAATTTACCAATTGAGAGAGTAAATTTATGCGAAGCTTGCTTTTATCTTCAGCCAAGGCAGATTCAAATTCACTCAAGACACTTAATATCGTCACATTTATAGGTATTTTAATATTCATTGCAAATAATTATTTATAAGACTTGGTTTAACCTTATCTAAATACTTCTGTTTAAATAAACATATAAATTGTAATAAAAAGATAAATATTATTAGTTTTATATCTAATTATTTCATTGTTACTCGAATATATTTATTAAGTGAATTTATAAACCCATCCTGTAAGGTTTATTAAAAACCCCTGATTTATCCAATTATTTAAAGTAATTTAAGTCTTACCGTTTTTCTATTTCTAAAGAAGAGGTCTAAAATGAGTACTTTAAATATTAATGATATTAAAAAACACGCAGACGTTATTGCTTCTTGTGGTACCAAAGTAGGTACAGTCGACCATCTAGATGGTGAAAACCAACTCAAACTCACCCGAGATGAAAGCGGTCAACATCACCTTATTCCTACTGGATGGATTGGTGAAGTGAAAGAAAACCAAGTCATTCTGAATAAAAACTCAGAAGAAGTTAAAGATCAGTGGCAAGCGATCTAGACTTTTAAGCACGATACGTGACTTAGCGTGAAATTTATAATAAAGCGATTTAGCTTATAAAAATAACGAGGCTTAAAAACTTTATAGCCTAACTCCCCTAACTGAAGGCTTCTTTTTATAAGGAGCCTTTTTTTTTATTTATGAAATCTCTACCTTAGACCGTTTTTATCTCTAGAAGCCTTTAGTTAGATGTTTTTGTCCTTTACTCACATGGTGATCAATTTTACTTAATGCTAAAAATTGTCCATTCGCATTAAATGAACAATTATGAATAGGGTGACTTATATGATCACAGGGAATCATCAACTTAAAGCAAGAAAAGTACATTTTGATTTTGCCGAGTCATCTGTCTGTTGGATGCCGAATGATCCGCTATGCTCACACGTAGCCAATGGTATAAATATGCTTTTGCCGGCTGGTGAATTTTGGTTTTGCCGCGTGTTTAATAAAACCCTTCCCTTGATTACCGATGAAACCTTAAAACAAGAAGTGATTGGCTTTGTTCGCCAAGAAGCAGCTCATGCACGTGCCCATGAAAAGGCTCAGGACTTCTTACGTGAAAATGGCTACGACATTCAAGAAACACTTAACCGCGCCCATTTTGTATTTAACATTTTATTGGGTGACAAACCTTTAGGTATGCCCTTCTTAAAAGGCGAAAAACTCGATGAATATTGGTTACTTTTTAGAGTAGGTGTGATTGCTGCAATTGAGCACTTTACCGGAACCATTGGCCAGTGGACACTCGACAGTAAGACGTGGGACAAAGCCGACCCTGCCATGGCAGATTTGTTCCGCTGGCATTTGGCTGAAGAAGTTGAACATCGCTGTGTTGCCTACGACTTATTTGAGCACCTCTTAACAAACAAGTTTGGTTTTTATGTGTCGCGCCAAGTGATTATGGCGGTTGTTTTCCCACTGTTTATTTATTTCCTTGCTGACTTTGCGCGTAGTTTAGGCCAACAAGATTTAGAGCACGAAGACATTCAAAAATTAATGCGCCGTGGCTACTTCAAAATTATTCGTGAATTTGAAAAAACTGCGACTCGCTCAGATAACCTACCAACCATTAAATATTTATGGAAAGCGACATTAAGATGGGTTTCTCCAAAATTTAACCCACTTCATGAAGGTGACACCGAGCAAGCTTTAGCTTATATGGCTCGATCGCCTGCCGTTCAATATTTTGAAGGAATGGCACAGGCTGCAAAACCTGCGGCATTAAGCTAAGCAGCTATTTTTATTTAAATTGAAAAGCCTCCTTGTTTGGAGGCTTTTTCTTTAGTGAGTTTTGTCGCTTAAGCAAAATTTAAAAAGAAATAATCTAACAACCGACCTCTTTCATCTACCGCACTTTTATCTAAAAGCTGGACCATTGCGCCATCAATCATAAATAAAAACATATAAGCATCTTGGATTGAAGCCGTAGCTTTTAAGGTTAAAAGCAACTTATGTATCTCGCCTACAAACCAGTTTCTATAGTCAACTACAACTTTATAGGCAACTGGATAGAGCTTTTCAATTTCAAAAATTGCTTTAAAGGGTAAATGATAAAAGCTATTTAAGTCGGCATGTAAAAGGTAAATCTGCTTAAGTTTATCGAGCACCATTTGCTCACAGTAAGAATTAACAATGGAAAACACTTTTACTTTGAGCGCGTCTTTTTGAAAAGTGAGACACATCTCGATGAGTCGTGCTTTTGAGTGAAAGTCGTTGTAAAAAGTCGCCTTTGCAACTTTGGCTTCTGCAATAATTTGGTCGACCCCGACCTTATGAAACCCATATTGATTAAATAAGTCTTTTGCGGTGTGAAGCACTCTGAGTGCTCTAAATGAAGATTCTAAATTTGGCATAGGAATACCGTTTAAATAATTTTTTGTTGTATCTAAAAGAGATAGAAATGCCGTCACTCTTAAAATGAGTGCTAAAAACAGGCATGCAAAAGCAGCACAAAAATGTGCCTAAGCTATCTCAGGTTTTATTGTTGCTATGATTTTTTAGTCGTAACGAGCTAAGGTTGTAGAAAACCTAGAGTCGGTTAAACCGTTTTAAAGACCAGTTGGGCGGTATAGATAGAGAGAGTTTGGCAAAGACCAATAAATGAGAAGAAATAGTACGCATGAGCGGACTCCTTTGGGTAATAAAGAAGTTTTGCCACATCACTGCTAAATGATTATGGTGGCGAAACGAAAAGGGGTTAGCAGACTGATTTACCCAAAAACCAGCACATCCGAAGATGTCCCCCTCCCGTTCCGCCGCAGAGGGAGACACGTAGGGATGCCCACAAAAAAGAGAGACTTTTTCGTGTGCGTTGGGTAAATACGGCCTGCTAAAACCGACTGGCAATGTGGCCAGCAGGCAAAGCATAATCGGAGGGGTTTAGAGTGTCAATGTGATATTGGCTAGAAAATAATTGAATAAATATTATTTTTTATTGGATTAGAATATTTAATTACTTCTTTAGAAATTGATTATTTAGTAAAAATAATAATAGAACAAAAGAGGGTTAGCAGACTGGGCATATAGAACCAGCACGCACAAAGCGTCCCTCTCTCATCCTGAAACGAAGAATAATAAGAGAGATTTTAAGTGTCAATGTGATATTGGCTAGAAAATAATTAAATAAATATTATTTTCATTGAATTAGATTCATTAATCTATTGAATAGAATATATTATATTTGATTAACACACATTAACTCATAAACATGAATACTATCTCAGCTACTCTTTTATATGAACATCCAATTGAGGGATGTATAAAAGATGCTAATGGCAATTTAAAACCTTTCCCTATTCTCGCAATTGATAATATTCCATTAAATAGATGGGTGGATCAAAATATCTCCATTATTGATGGCACAGAAAGTTTAGTTCCAGCCCAAGGTTGGTTATATGATTATGATAGTGAGTTGGCATTAAGTAATGCATGGAAACTTCTTAAACCACAAGCTTATGAAAATGTAGCTATTTCAACAGTAGTTCCAATTTTAATTTGCCCTGATGATTTAGATCTAGTGTGCAATGTCGTTATGGTGGAACAAGTTGTTTCAGCAGATAAAGTCATATGGACTCGTTTTGGTTACGCATTTAACCATATTCATGATGTTGTGACATCCGTAGTCTGGGAAACCTCGCCTTCTGCTCCTCACTTAATTTTTTCATTGAGCGAATTTGAAAAAGCATACGATGATTTAAAAGAATTAGATAAAAAATGGACTGAAAATTTTATCTAGTTTTTTAAAGTTTATTATCTGGTTTAATTGGCAAATTATATGTGGTGATACACCGATAAAATGAATAATTAAATCCATTTTATCGGCTTGCTAGAAGAGGTTTTTAAAACCTTATTTTATTTTTTAATATAGTTTGGAAAATCTTTTAAAACACGGCTACATAATTGACCTTTTGAATCTCCTTTCTTGCGCTCTTCAAATTGGTTCATGCCGAATCTCATGACTTCTTTACCGTATTTATCACCTAGCTCATGTTTAGTGCATTTTTCAGCTTCATGAATTAATTCTTCAGAAGAATAGTGATAATTACAATCAAGTTGAGCACGGCTTAAAAAGCCATGTAGCTCAACCGTTTTCTCGCAGTGTGTTTGCCCTACAAGGCTTTTAGATTCTTGAGCAGCATAAATTGATGTTCCTACCAATAAAGTAAAAACCGTTACTAAAATATTACGCATTATTTCCCCGACAAAGTTATTAAAAGTATTAGTGATAATATTGCGGGCGTATTAAATAATAATTATTTATAAGTGTCTATTAATAGAAAGAAAATTAAATAAATCACCTTTCCTTTTGAATACTTAATCACCTTAAAAAAAATGTGTGATTAAGTTTTATCAAATAAATGATATTAAATTTGTTTTCTAATCTTCTTTAATATAATCCAAGCGAATCAAGAAAAGAGTTTTTGTGATATTTAATTCATTTCTTATCGACTAAAACCCTTACTCATTAGCACTTTAAAACCCTAACTTCTTAAAGACAAAATAACCCACATGGCTTTCAAAGCTACCGTCATTTTGAATTTTGAAATACTTCTTCACGAGGTCAGATGAACCTTCCTGTAAATAGCGTAAAGTTTTTATTTGATCTTCAGGAGTTTTCATACGCTTTACCCAACTATCAAAGTCTAATGAAAGCGTTTGCTTGTCTAAAGCGACTAAGTCAAAGCCTGCATCTTCTATAAAATAGACCCACTCTTTCACACTATAGTTTCTTACGTGACTTGGGTCTCGAATCGTTTCGATCGTCTGTAAAAACGTATCTAATATTGGCGAGCTAGAACTAATAATATCTACAAAAATAACAATGCCATCTGGCTTAAGAACGCGGTTTACTTCTTTCATTGCAGTCGGAACATGCTGCCAGTGATGAGCTGAATATCGGCTAATCACGACATCAAACTGTTGATCACTAAAAGGCATGTCTTCAGCAATCCCCTGCTGCACAAAGATGTTTTTTAATTTGCGTTGGCTAGCAGCCTTAGACACTGTGTCTAACATTTCATGAGATAAATCGTAGGCAAAAACGAGATCAGCATGTGGAGCAACATTATAAGAAACATGACCACCACCACAGCCTAAATCTAGAACCACAGCCTTTTCATATTTCTGAATTTCATGAATAAATTTATTAAATTCAATTCCTTCAGAATGCGCTTGGCTATTCAAATAGTCTAAAGATTTATTTTGATATTGTTTTTGGTTTATATCGTGCTGGGTGATCATAACCTTGCTTCCTACTTTGCAATGAAATCACCATAAAGGAAAATTTAGATAAAAAATAATGATTAGTTTTTCTTCAATTGATAAATAAAAGTTATTATTTAATTTGTTTTCGTACACAACGACAATGCATAAAAATAGATTTAAGAACTTATAAGAGATCCGCAAAGAGCACTGTTTAGTCACCCTTACTAAAACAGTGCTCTTTGCTCCATCACAACCCTTATCCAGAGAGGTTCGATGCATAGAACTAGTGTATGTACCTTTAACTCAAAATGTTTCCTGTATTTTTTAATATTTTTAAATGTTCACAGCATAAAAATGAAGTATATTTAATTTTATCAGAAGATTCTTCTTTGGTTTATATTTTGAACAGAACAGAATACACACTAGATCGCATAGATCGGAAAATTTTATCTGCATTACGTGGCAATGGCCGTTTAACTGTTGCCCAATTAGCAGAAGAAGTCGGTCTTTCATCTTCACCATGCTGGACACGACTGAAACGTCTGGAAACTTTAAAAATTATTGAAGGCTATACGGTAAACGTAAACCCAAAGGCGATTGGTATTCATGAAGTATTCTTTATAGAAATTACTTTAGAACGCCATGACGATGAAATGCTGGAAAATTTCAGCGAAGCATTAGCCGATATACCTGAGGTTGTAGAAGCTCATCTGGTGACAGGTGATTATGATTATTTAGTGAAAGTAGCTGTAAAAGATGCGGACCATTACGAACGTTTTTTGCGGAAAAAACTCTATTCAATTAAGGGAATTCGACACACCCGTTCGACCTTTGCCCTACGCCCTCTTAAATCTGCCAATACCGCCGATTTAATGTTAATTGAATAAAAGGTGGAATGCCTTTAGCGCATCCACTTAAACTATTGATTCGAAACTTCTTATTGAGTTAAGCGGCTTAGACCATAACAGATTTTGGCTCTGTTATATTTTTTTTAAAAAATTCTGTATCTATGATTACAGCCTCCTCATCTCCATAATAAAATTAATCTGAATTGGAGGCATCGCCATGAACATTTTGAAGAAAAAAAATAAGGCCAGTTTTGTATTCTTTATTATTACTCTCTACTCTTTTATTGGGTTTGGCTTAGGTTTCATTATTTGGGAATACTTTTTAAAGGCCTAGTTTACTAAAAAGAGTTAACGAGCCTCAGAAAGAATTTCTGAAGTAATTTCTTTGCTACGATGATATGCGGCCCTCATGGCTAAACGTATATCATCTGACACATTGCCTAATTCAAACATTCGTAAAGCAGATTCGGTAATCCCGTTTGCTAAAGTCACCTTTCCACATAACTCCGCTGGTGGAACATTACTTTTACGAATCATATCGACTGCGCCGGTAGCCGCTTGAAGCGCAAGATCTAAGGCAAATTGTTTATCTAGACCTAGTGAAACGCCCGTCTTAATCATGCTATCTAAAATATAGAAAAAGTAAGCTGGCCCTGAACCAGATAATGCAATAATGGCATCACTTTGTGTTTCAGACGGCGCCCAAAAAGTCTGGCCCGTTGCAGAATACAAAGTTTCAATTAAGTCTTTATCAAGCTGGTCCATTTGCTCTGAAGCAATAAGCACGTGAGTACCCGTATGCATAAGCACAGGCGGATTTGAAATCACACGAACGATTTTCTTTGAACCTGTAAAACTGAATAGGTGTGCAATATCAATCCCTGCCATCATAGAAACAATAATCTTATTTGCTAACCATTTTTTAAATGGCGCAAGTGTCTCTTTTAATTGTTTTGGGTCGAGTAACAACACAACAATGTCAGCTTTTTTTAAACCATTTTCTTTTTGCTTCAATGCCTGTGTATCGTTAATTTTTTTCTCTTCAATTAAGTGTATTTTTTCTTTTTTAAATCCTTTTAAAACCATTCCTCCGATTAAAGCCAAAGCTAAATTACTACTGCCAATAAAGCAAATATTAGGTTGTACTTCACTTAACATTTAAAATGTTTTCCTTTCTAAGGGAGGCTATAACAATAAATATTATCTATAGTTTAATTATGAATATTGAATTAAAGATGACCGTCTGAATAAAGAACCCACTTTAATAAAATATATTATTAAAGTGGGCTTTGTTTTATTTGCGCAATAAATAAAACAACTTTTGCTTAAGCCTAATGTATAACTATATCCATCAAATTCCACACATAAATTGTAAAAGTCTGTAACCAATGCTAAAATATTGTAAGCAACATTTAAAGCTGCAAAATAAAATCATTGATTTTCAAAAATTAAATTTTACTTATTAAATCTATTTGAATTAATTTAATAAGTAAATCTTTAAAGTAGAAGGTGGTAGTAAATATATTTTTATTAATTAGCTAAATATTTTCATTTTTCTTCTTTAAAATACTTTCAGCTTTTCTTATTGCTTGACTTAAATCAACATCTTCACACACCCAGAAGCTAAAAATTTGCCCAAACAAGTGGAAGTGTTGCTTAATATATTTAGAACTATTATCAGAATAATGCTCTTCAATCTTTAAGAAATCATTATCTTGTTCTATTTTCTGACCGTCAAAAATACCGCCAATACAAATATCCATTTTAATACCACACACCTAATTCATTATATTTTAACAGAAAAACTTAGAAACATGTTTATAAGAGTATGTTTGTAGTTGTTTTTTGAATATAAGTTGAATTAAAACTTATAAAAAACCCACAAAAGATAAAGTGGGTTTTTTTAAACTCTAATAAAATGCTTTAGACTTAAACATATTTTATTTAAATAATATATCTAAATCAATTAAAAGCTCTATTTATTTATGAGTTTTGAAGAATCACAATATTTGAAGCTTGAGGGCCTTTTTTACCTTGTACTACGGTAAACTCAACACGTTGACCTTCCAACAAAACTTTAAAACCTTGTGTTTGAATATCAGTAAAATGAGCAAAAATATCTTTACCATCTTGAGTCACAATAAAACCAAACCCTTTAGTCTCATTGAACCATTTTACTGTACCAGTAGTAGTAGACATATGTTATATCCTGAATCTTAAAATATTATAACTTATTATTGGAGAAAACCAATTTAACTAAAAAATAGACGTCAAAACTTAAATATCTGAAAAAACCGAAGGATTATAAATATAAAACTGCGCAAATAGAAATTTATAATGACATGAATATTTTGTTAGTTATTCTCGATAATACACGCTTCAGAAGCATTTGCAATCGATATTCAAAATAATTCAGATAAGAAAACTTAAATGCTTAGGAACGCTTCTATTTCACATTGATTTCATTAAAATTTCTTTGATTTAAAAATCAAATTTTGTTTCATTTTAATACAAAGAAGTCACTTTGCTACTCCTCATAAGTCCCTCAATAGAATTTCTGTTCACCCGCAGGACGGGTCTTAAAACGGCGATGAAACCACATGTATTGTGTAGGGGCTATGCGAATTTGATTCTCAATAATTTTATTGACTCTTTCAGCATCACTCACTTCGCAGCCACTCGGAAAATTCTCTAATTTAGGTTCTACGAGTACATGATATTGAGGATTTCTGATATCGCCACTTCTGTAAAAATACAAAGGCACTGCTGCTGCTTTTGAAATATCCATCAGTCTGCGGTGTGCTGTTACAGTCGCCGCTTGTATACCAAAAAATGATGCCATTACACCTTGCTTTAAACCAAAGTCCTGATCTGGGCTATACCATATTGCGTGACCATGTTTAAGGTTTTGTATAAGTCCACGCATGTTGTCTCGAGCAATCTGGTTTTTATATACTCTTGCACGACTCCGATGAATCAGAAAATCTAAAAAGGGATTGTTTTGAGGTCGGTAAACTACGTCCATATTAAAAAATAAGGTACACGCAGCTCCACCAGCATCTAAAAGCGTACTATGAGTGCCTAATAAAAGTACGCCATTTTCTTGATTATTGGTTAAATTTTCTAGTCCCTCTATATGTACACGACTTTTAAACCAATTTGGGCTGTACCATGCATTTAATGCTTCAAATACTCCAGTTAAAGTATCAACAAAAACCTGTTTGGCTTTCACCTCAATTTGCATAGGTGTTTTTTCAGGAAAGCATGCTTCTAAATTACGTAGTGTTGTTTTTCTTCTTGAACTTAAAGATTTCCAAGCTATTTTTGAGAGAAAATCGGCAAGACGCCATTGAATAGCCCAAGGTAACATCGCGAATAACATCAAAATAAAAGCTAAAAACCATACCCCCCAATATTTAAACGATAAAAAGGAAAATCGAAATTCGCCAGATTTAAACTGCCGTTCTTTTTTCGTCATGCTGTATATTTCTTGAGGTATAGGTTTAGCATACTAACATTCCCTGTTATTAGGGGTGTATGTTTATGTTGCTTTGGGTATTAAGCTTTTTATTATCCAACTTACTTATAGAAATGCATATTTTAAACACTTAATCTATTTCACTCTTAAATATACATAACTGTCTGTATACATAACTTATTTTCTCATTTAAAGTAATCGCATAATCTTGTCTCATTGATAAATAGGATATATCAGCGTGAGCGGTCTTTTAGTCTTTATAACAATTGCATTTCTTACTCTCCTAAGCCCCGGACCTGGCGTTTTATTTACTGTCACAAATTCAATCAACTATGGTGTTAAAACTGCTTTATTTGGTATTAGCGGCTTAATCATTGGTATGTTTGTAATTGCTGTAATTTCCGCTAGTGGTGTAGGTCTTATTATTACCAGCAACCCTACTATTTTTACGGTTTTAAAATTTATTGGTGCATTTTATTTAATGTATCTTGGATATAAAAACTTCAGCAAAAAATCGCCATCGCAAGATTTAATCACTGATCAACAAAGCGATAAAAATGTAAGTAAATCTAGACTCTTTTATCAAGGCCTACTTGCATCTTTGCTTAACCCCAAAACAATCGTATTTTTTATTGCTCTATTCCCTCAATTTATTGATATAAAGAAAGAAATTTTAACTCAGTTTTTAGTTCTCTCTTTAACCTTTTGTTTTATTGGATTTTTAATTCATTTGGTCTATGCAAATTTCTCTTCAATTTTTAAAGAAAAGATGTTGGCTGGAAATAATTTTTCTATACTCAATAAAATTAGTGGCGCTATTTTCTTTCTTCTTGCAGTTTTACTCATTGCACAATAAATCATTACTCGACATATGATGATTTGAAAAGCCTCAACTCATGGTTAGGCTTTTCAAGTTTTTTGTCTATCAACATATTTTTATCTAACTACAATTTTTACAACGCCACCCTATTTAAGATCCAACCATAAAAGAAGTCTTCGTAGTTTGGGTTCTTCTCGGTAATTTCAATATAGTGCTGCCCTTGCATAATATTTAAAACGCGTAGTAATACCATTTCTCCATCTTTATTACGCCTATTCAAATACGTACTCAGTGCTTGAAAAGTTAAAGGCCCATATTGACCATCTAAGGTAAGATTTGGCCAGCCCTCTTCACCTTGCTTATTTAGCAGATTTAAAGCACGTTGTAACAAAGGCTTTGTAAAGTTAACTCCACAATTTATAGCCGTATCAAGTAACTCTTCTGCAATAGCAGGGCTAATTTTATTGATCTGGTCAAATTGGGGTTCAAACCAATATTGTTTTTTATAAATAGACTTGGCCACAGCTAAAGGTAAATCTCGCATATCACCTTGATATCCGTTTGATCGAGCGACTGTTTCTGTAATGCCAAATTTGGTGGCATGCCCATGGTCTGATGGGTGATTAATATATCCACCTTCTCTGTCTATGATTGCTTCTAAGTACTGGTCAATATTCATTTTATTTTACCTATATCATTGAAACTGTTTTTAGCTATTTTGCAGATCATCTTTCGCTTTTTTTAAGTCTTTGATGACTTCCACAATCGTTTTACCTTCTTGTTTATTGATGAAGTTAAATATCCATCTCACAATCGCCCAGCCCGGCAAACCGCAAATAAAGAAGAATCCACATAGTGTGATCATTCCCCAAATATCCGATACCCATTCATGTAAATTCCATTTCATGATAATAAATGAGCCACCTGTTAAGCTTGAAACGACCGTGCATATCAGTCCAACAATCCATTCTTGTGGTGAGCGAGGGAAACGCATCATCAACACGACTGCCACAACTAAGCTGACTGCTAAAGCCACCATAATTGCAATGCTATAAAAATCTAAAAATGTGGCTAAACCACTTGTTTGAACTGTTTTCATCATCTTGTCCTGCTTTAAAGGGTAAAACTTGAAAACTCGCTATTCTTACTTGCTTGTCGTTTTTCAGGTTTTATAAATACCCTTAGTTTTCTTTATTACAGTCAATAAAAAACACTAACGTTTTTTTAACCGCGCTAAATCGCAAGACGAACTTATCCTTGACCCCATATTTCAGGGGTCCAAGAAAGAATGTTTGTATGCTAAAGCCTGTTAGTGTGCACTGTTTAAGGCTTGTTCAATCAACTCAATCACGGTGATTGCACCTATCGCTTTTTGCATTGAGACTTGATCATCGAATTCGAATGCATCATCTTCAAGCTCACTTGCAATTTGCTTTGCCTCTTCAAGCGCCCTTTTTATTTTTTGTACCTTGTATTTGTTTACGTCTTTTGCAATTGTCGGAACATATCCTCCACGTTTTGCATTTTTAAGTTGTTTAGCTCTGTTCTGCATTGCTGTAGTCATTCACTATCTCCAACTCACACGTTTAATAAGGCATCTTTATCGTTTGTTATTCTTGAAGTTTTGATCCATTCTTTGAGCAATATAGCTAAGCTATGACTACAAATGTGTTTTCAAAACGTTTCATCTGGTACAACAAACCTAAAGAACTAAACGGTATGCATTTAACGCATTAATTTAAAAGTAGATATTCCTTTTTCTAAAATTGTAAAAAAGTATGAAAGCTCTTACGTTTACGCCTTTTTCGAACTTTAATTTTTTGACCAAAAAGTTCAAATAAGGCTTTGCCGTATATCGGAAACTTTTGTTACGACTCACAATCTTTGTTAAATTCTTCATGTTCTTGATACCCTTTATCGACGAACATTAAGCCTGATCCACGGAATCGGGCTTTTTTTTATTCCATTTTTTGTTTTGATAGCCTATCTGTAAATAATAATTGAGCTATCTCCCTTCTATTTTGCCTCCTCTAGAAACAAAATAAATTTAGCTTTCATCTCAACATTTTGATAATTCAATAAATAGTGATTCAAATACGATTTAAACTTTATCTATTCATCTGAAGATATAACTGATATTATAACTATAGTTATTATTAGTCAATAACTATAGTTGTTTTACTCGATATAACTTTAGTTATATATTTGTTATAAGTTTGCTGGTGTAATCGTTATGGCTCTTAAAGACCGTTTAAAAGATTCTAGAATTAAAGCCAAAAAAACTCAGGCTGAAGTGGCAGAAGCAGTAAAAATGTCTCAGCCGGCCTATCAGGCTTTAGAGTCTGGGAAAAATTTAAAATCTGCGTTTCTTCCACTTATTGCCCAGTTTTTAGGTGTAGATGGATATTGGTTAACGACTGGAAATACAGAAGATGCTTTTAGAGAAAGTGATGTATTTAGCCCCACAGTCGTGAGTGCAGAATCCACCGATCAATATGTCTGGATTGAAGTGGTAGAAGCTAGTTTTTCGTGTGGTACAGGTGAGTCGATCGAGTTCCACTTCGATGCAATTAATGGGAAAATTCCTTTTCCTGCTTCATTCTTTAAAGAAAAACGGGTTGCTCAAGAGTGCATGCGTATTATCAAAGCTAAAGGCGATAGTATGACAGACTACATTAAAGATGGAGATCTGGTCGGTATTGATATCTCTCAAACTGAAGTAATTGATGGCGAGATTTATGCGGTTTACTTTGCAGGGGAAGGAATGATTAAGCAAATTTTTAAAGAAGCTGATGGCTCTTTAATTTTACATAGTTTGAATGAAAAATTTAGAGACCGCCGTGTAACCGAAGAAAATGGAAAGAATTTTAAGGTTATGGGACGTCAATTCTGGCGAGCGGGTTAAGGTCGTTATAAATATAATTAAAATAATAATTCTATCAATTTAATTCGTTTTTGCTTTTTATAACTTTAATTATTTATGATTCATATAGATATAAAAAAACCTATCTCTTTTAAAGGAGATAGGTTTTTTAGCTTTATTACCATGATTTTATCAACAATACGTTGTTAAACGATAAAGTTGATTAAATCCAGCATAAAAGCTTTTACCATCTTGGTTTAATTCGATTTCTTCACCAGATTGAAGTTGAATTTTCTTACCAACTTCGACCCAACGATAACCATCTTGAGAGTTTTGCTTACGCACATGAGGAACGATCCTCACATTAATCTCATTGCCATTTACGGATGTGGCAATTTGCCACTCATTTACTATATTCACAATCATTCACTCATCACTGAGCTCATGTGATTTAACGGTATTTAATTAGAACGCTAGATTTAAGGTATGGACAGTCAGTCTAGAATTTAATATTTAGCTTTATATTGGGTTATTTATAAGCTAATTGCTTTTCATAATTTTCGCATTATGAAAAGTGGTACATCACAGAGCATAATATTTTGGTTGCGGGGGCCGGATTTGAACCAACGACCTTCGGGTTATGAGCCCGACGAGCTACCAGACTGCTCCACCCCGCAATTGGAAGTAAGCTTTATACGCTCATATATTTCATAAAGCAAACTTTATTTTTTAATCGGTTGTAATTATTAAGAATTATCTTTTTATTAATTTTTCATTTTTAACCTTTCGGTCTAAATAACCCTATCAATTTCCAATTGTTAATTCTTTAAATTGTTGTATTTATTTTAAATAGAACCCGATATTCATAGACAGCAATTGCCTTGGTTGGATGGCTTTTATACTATCTAGGTTAGTCCTTTAATGTTTAGTTTGTATGTCTGAACCTCAGTTTTCCCTTAGTGAATATCTCGGCACAGTTCAGGAAGTCATACGTTTGGCTTTTGATGAGCCAGTCTGGGTAAAAGCAGAGATTCGAAATTTAAATATTAAAGGCGGCCATTACTATTTAGAGCTTGCAGAAAAAGATGCAGAGACTGATAAAGTTATTGCCAGTTGTAAAGCTACGATCTGGAAATTTTCAGCCAGTAAAATTGTTTTAAAGTTTGAACGCGAAACTGGCATTGAGATTTCAAGCGACTTAAATGTGCTCATCAAAATTAGAGCACGTTTTGATCCTCAATATGGATTTTCGGTCAATATTGAAGAGATTGACTCAAGCTTTACCTTAGGTGAAATTGCTAAACGTTATCTGCAAATTATTGAACGCCTCACACAAGAAGGGTTAATTCACAAAAACAAACTCCTGCCTACTCCTTTTGACATTCAAAATGTTTTAGTCATTGCTCCTCAAAATGCTGCGGGCCTAGGTGACTTTAAAAAAGATGCCGATGCTCTAGAGAGAAATGGTGTTTGCCATTTTGTGTATCACACCGCTACTTTTCAAGGGAACACCGCTGCAACTAGTTTGATTGAGTCTTTAGGTTCAGGTTTAAGACAATGGGCCAGCACATTTAAATTTCCACCAGATCTTATTGTAATTATTCGCGGTGGCGGATCTGTGAATGATTTGGCTTATTTAAATGATTATGAACTTGCAGCCCTGCTCTGCAAACGTACTGTACCGATTTGGGTTGGTATTGGTCATGAAAAAGACCGAACCATTCTTGATGAAATTGCCCATCGTTCATTCGACACGCCAAGTAAAGTGATTGCTGGCATCCGTAACCATATTGTTGAACGCGTACAAGAAGCCGTTGATAGTCTGCAAACCATTAAGCTTCTTTCGCAGCATCAAATCACAACGTATCAAAGTAAGAATGATCAGCTACTTCATCAGATTAAATCTTCGGCCCAAGGTCAACTTAACTCGGCACATCGCCTGCTTGACCAAATGAAAGAGCGTATTCAGTTTAGTTCACAACAACAGGTTAAATTTTCATTAACTCAAATCGAATCATTAATGAAAGAAATCCTTTTACAAAACCCCAAACAAGTTCAAGCCAAAGGCTATGCAATTGTCAGATCCGAAGGAAAAGCGATTCGGTCTATACATGAAATTTCAAACCCTGCCATTGCCATTGAAATGCAAGATGGTGTGATTGAAGCCAACATTACACAGGTAATTCCAAATGAACAATGAAGAGTTAACGTTTAAAGACGGCCACGACATTTTGAAAAAAAATGCCGAACTACTTGAATCTCAAGAAAGTCCAGATATTGATAATTTAATGAAGATTGTTGAAGAATCGATTACTGCTTATAAAGCGTGTAAATCACGTATAGAAGCTGTTCAACAAGCTTTAGATGAAACATTTAAAGAATAATGGGCAATAAAAAAAGCCCATTCCTACTTCTCATTGAAGGAATGGGCTTAGTGAAAACCACTTAGTCCTGAAATGCAAAAAATGTGGATTAGGTCACATTTTTTGCAAAAGCATAGTCCCATAAGTATTGGGCATCTTCAATATTTTAATTGTGTCTATTACGTAGTTTGGCTCTATTTTCAGCGCTTCTTAGCTAAAAGCTATTCCTCGCTGAATGCTCCAATCAATTGATAAATTTTGCCGTCTTTAGGGTTCTCATAAAGTAAATCCATGTTCGGCAAAATAATATCATCGTCAATTTCAATATGTTCAACGCTTTTGTGAAGTTCAAGGGCATGGTCATTCATAGGTCGAACTTTTGCCAAAGCAATCGTTTCTTGGTTAAACTGATCCTTAATAATTACTTTTAATCTTTTCATAAAAATCTCCTGAAAATTAAATTTTTTAATATAAATAACGAGTTAAGTTTAAAATGAGCTAATCGCTGAATAGCCGATTGGCATAGCAAAAAAAGTTAAAATAAATGCAGCCGTACGTTGTAAATTACGTTGGTTTAACCAAGTTACTTTGTTTGAAATTAATACGGTTCCAAAAGCAATCCATAAAAAAGCAATGGGTGTAATTAATGATAAAAAAACAGCAATATGAATAAAATATACGTGAAACACTTCCCATGCTGCATGTGGAAAAATAGCAGAAGCAAAGAGTAAAGCTTTAGGATTTAAAAGTGTCGCGACAAATAAAGCCTTAGGCGTAATCAGTGGATTGTCTAATTTGATGTCGTTTGTCGATGTTGTCCAAAGTTTAAATGCAAGGTAGAGAATAAAAGTTGCACTTATTAACTTTAATACAGGTGGAAGCCACGGAATAAAATGTGAAACGGACTCAAGTAAAATACCCCATGAAGTAATTGCAATGAGATAACCCATCACTTCAGCAGGAATAAGTTTAAGAGACTGCTTCACTCCTGCCTGTATTCCAGCAGAGGCTAACAATGTATTTGTTGGGCCTGGAGTCAACAAAATGGTGACCACAAGTCCAATGAACATAAATGACACCATAGGCAACGAACTCTTTAATTATGCTAGGCGAAATATGTCAAAAAGGTGCATCTATTGTCGACAAAATGGTTGTAACAAGAAATATTAAAACTTAATTATTTATTTTTAAAACAAACAATTAAATCAAACTGACCTTGAATTCACTTAGGATTTTATCATTTTTAAATATGCAAAACCGATCACACAAATACAGAATAGTGAGCTATTCTTTCTTGCTCACAAGAAATTAACTTGAAAATTTGTTCCTCAAAAAATAAGCTTTTTTTACTATTTTTGAGCTTATATAACTCAAGAAATAACAGTTTCCCGCCTCACTTGAAATTTGAAAATTGAACAATATATAAACAACTAGAAATCGTGATTTTACTGAATATGATGTCTTGCTCCCCATCAATTCATTGATCGCCGCTTTCATCACATAAATCAGATGATGGAGGATGCATGATGAATGCTTATGTTCGCCCTCATCCAGATGGTTTTAAATCTTATTTAGGTAAAAATCAGAAAACCGGACTCTATGCTGTACGGCTTGGTTGGACGGTGTATGAAACAAATGGCAATGGCTCTGTTCTATACATTGTCAAGAATGAAGATAAGATTCCATTGGATGTAGATAAGTTTAAAACTGACCGACCCAAAATTTATGCTGCTCTTCTTAATGAAGTTCAGTTTCAACGCAAGAAACAACTGGCGATTGATCTCCAGCAATCAAATATCCCTTCTTATGACCGTAAAGCCTACAAAAAACGTCGTGGCTTTATAGACTCTTAAAACTTATCTTTATAGTACGCATATAGAAAAAGCACCCTTGGGTGCTTTTTCTTTTAACGACCAGTTGTAATTAATACGAACATACTCAGTATTAATGTGCTCAATGATCGTTTGCAATGGATGTGGACTTCATGCTCAGCTCCGTGAGCGTATTGATTAACGTTTTCCATTTCGTGTCCTTCAAAGTTCACATTCCTAATTTGCCTAATATTCACACAATAAGAAATTAGCCAAAAGTATTATATGCAATTAAATTTAACACAATCCTTAAATTTAAATCCCCTATCAATATCAAAAATTACTAGCGTTTAAGCTAAAAACTGGATGTAACATTCTACTACGAGGTTAATCATGTATTAGCGATTTGTAGACCTTTCATATCAAACACCCATGCCTTAAAAATGATCTTCTAAAATAGAAAATATAACGATATTCCATTTTTTAATAATAGTCTTCGCTAGGAGAACTCTTATGGAAATTCAACAAGAAACAAACTCAGCTTTATTTTGTGATACCTCCACCTCAGTTCAAGCCTGTATTGAATGTATGATCGCTTGTAAAACGTGCGCAGCTGCATGTTTGCAAGAGGAACATGTCCATATGATGCGAGAATGTATTAAGCATTGCATGACATGTGTAGAAACCTGCCAACTGTGTACATCTTTAGAGTTAAGAAATTCTGAGCTTGCTGAACAAGCCATGCAATTGTGCGCTAATGCCTGTCAACTTTGTGCAGCGGAATGCAGTAAACATGAACATGAGCACTGTCAGATCTGTGCTAAAGCATGTTTAGCGTGTGCTCAAGCTTGTTTGGCCTATCGCGCCTAAATTTTTAAACGTGTAAAGCCTACGCATCTTTAGATCGTAGGCTTATTAAAATATAATAAGTAACAGAAAATTATATGTTTTTTATTTAAGTCGAGTTAATAATCACTTTTCTATAGGCATAAAAAAAACCCGCATCTTGGGGAAGAATGCAGGCTCTTAGATCTCCCACAACGACCATGAGTTCATTATTAAACTTGAACTTTAAACCGTTAAGTAAATGTACCTATAAATAAATTAAATTGCAATACAGAATAGTCTGTATGTTTAAAAATTTTTATTATTTTTACATCTTTTTATTTGCTTAAGAACAAATGGTAAAAAATGGCGTCATAAAAACTTTATTTATATTCTGGTCAACCAATAAATAGCTTTTTTACAGGCATTAAAAAAGCCCGTTTCACGGGCTTTTCTGCAACGGTGAGCAATCTAAGATTTGTGTCTATCCATCTCTTACATGCTCTTTGCTAGCTATATGTAAGGTCTTATCGTATCTTTTACCCTGTCCCAAGTTTCCCTGTGGATCGAGGAGATATTACGATTACCTTAGGTACAGTTATAGCACATTATTTATTCATGGCTAGTCTTGTTCACGTTTTTTTACAAATGAATAAAACATGATCAAACCTTAATATTTAAGGGTTTTCTACCCCATTTTGATATTGGCGAGCACTATCGCAAATTGGATACCATTTCACTTTTGAAGACACAAAAGCATGAGAACTGGCAGATATCGATATTTCTTCATTAATAAGCCCTACCCTCAAACGCACTACTTCAGGCTTATCTAGACGTTCACTCCAGATCGGTGAACCACAAGTTTTACAGAACACTCTCTTTTTATTAGGCGATGCAAAATAAGCCTGTAAAAGGTTTTCACCCTGCACAATATTTAAGTCACTTTTTTGTACTTGAGTAATGGCAGCGAAAGCAGCACCTTGGGCTTTTTGACACTGCGTGCAATGACAGATCATGATGGGTTCTAATTCGCTATTAATTTGCAGTTGAATCCCATTACAAAGACAAGAAGCTGTATAAGCCATGATTTTCCCTTTTTTATTTTAATGAAACTTAGCTTACACCCACGCCTTTTTCAATGTGATCTAAGATCGCACAAGAAGCTTGCTGGTTGCCGCAGCAATCATCGGCTGAAGCCTGCAAGATATTAACCATTTCTTGGAGATGGGCAATTTTCTGTTTTAATTCGGCAATGTGTTTTACGGTTAAGGCTTTCACCTCTGCACTCTGCCGGTCTGTATTTTTCCAAAGCGAAATAAGCTCTTTCATCTGTTCAGATGAAAAACCTAACTCCCGAGCATGCTTTAAAAAGTTTAAAGTTTTAAGGTCTGTTTCTGAATAAATGCGATAGCCAGAAGCAGAACGCTGAGCTGCTTCAAGTAAACCGATTTCTTCATAATAGCGAATCATTTTCGCCGAAATGCCCGAATGTTTGGATGCCTGACCGATATTCATCTCACACCTCAAATATTAAATTTGGTTTAAGACCTGCTGTCATGATCTTAAACCAAAAGTTGATTTTCAGCACCCTTACTGTACTGGCGCATGAAAACGTTTTAAGCGTAATGCATTGCCTAAGACAAAAACCGAAGAAAGTGCCATCGCGCCTGCTGCAAACATAGGTGAAAGTAATACACCAAATGCTGGATATAGCGCTCCTGCTGCAATTGGAATCAGAGCAACATTATATACAAATGCCCAGAACAGGTTTTGACGTATGTTTCGCATAGTGGCTTTACTTAGCGCAATTGCGTTTGGTACACCTTTTAAACTGCCTGACATGAGCACAACATCGGCTGCTTCAATGGCAACATCTGTGCCCGTTCCAATGGCTAAACCGACATCTGCTTGTGCCAAGGCTGGTGCGTCATTAATGCCATCACCTACAAAAGCTAAGCGACCATATTGTTTTTGCAGTTGGCGGACTGTATCGACTTTGCCTTCGGGTAAAACCTCGGCCACAACTTCATCAATTTTTAGCTTCTTGGCAATGGCTTGTGCCGTATGACGGTTGTCTCCTGTAATCATGGCAACCTTGAGACCTAATTGATGCAAGGCATCAATCGCAGCATAGGTTGTTTCTTTAATTGGATCTGCTACGGCAATAATTGCTGCAAGTTGCTGGTCAATGGCAACATAAAGCGGTGTTTTGCCCTCTTCACCCAACTGAGCCGCAATCGCTTGGAATGAGTTGGTATCTAAACCAAGTTGATGCATATAACGGTCTGCGCCAATTTGTACTTTTTGACCTGAAACTTCAGCTTCAATACCTGAACCTGTAATCGATTTAAATGCTGTTACGGGTAATAAGTTTAGGCCTTCGCTTTTTGCTGCTTGAACAATCGCGAGAGCAATTGGGTGTTCAGACTTGGCTTCGACCGAAGCAACTAAAGTCAGCACTTGTTTACGTTCAAAACCTGCTTGCACATTAAAGTCTGTCAGTGTCGGTTTACCCTCGGTAAGTGTGCCCGTTTTATCAACCGCAACGACCTTCGCTTCTTGTAAAAGCTGCAAAGCTTCACCTTTACGGAACAGGACACCTAACTCAGCACCACGTCCAGTACCGACCATAATAGAAGTTGGTGTTGCAAGTCCCATCGCACAAGGACAAGCAATAATCAGTACCGCAACAGCATTCACCAAACCAAAAGTCAGTGCAGGCTCTGGTCCCCAAATAAACCAAACCAAGAAAGTGATTGCAGCAATTAACATAACAGCCGGTACAAACCACATGGTGACTTTATCGACCAAACCCTGAATCGGAAGTTTAGAACCTTGGGCTTGTTCAACCATGCGAATAATTTGTGAAAGCACAGACGAACTACCCACTGCGGTTGCCCGAATATTCAGTGTTCCGTTTTGATTGACCGTACCACCCACCACCTGCTGTCCCATTATTTTTTCAACAGGAACTGGTTCGCCCGTAATCATAGATTCATCAATGTAGCTATGTCCTTCGACTACTTCACCATCGACTGGCACACGTTCACCCGGGCGAATTTCTACAATAGTTCCACTGACCACTTCGGCAACAGCAACTTCCACCACTTGACCGTCACGCTGAATACGAGCTGTTTTGGGCTGCATTCCTACTAAATGTTGAATAGCTTGTGAGGTTCTTCCTTTGGCTTTGGCTTCAAAATATCGTCCAAGCAAAATTAAACTGACAATAACGGCAGCCGCTTCAAAGTAAACATTGACCGTGCCTTGGGGTAAAACCTGTGGCATAAAGGTTGCCACAACTGAAAAACTATAGGCAGCTAAGGTTCCAACAGCAACCAGCGAGTTCATATCGGGTGCTAAACGCCATAAGACCGGAATACCTTTTTGGTAAAAACGGCGACCAGGAAAAACGAGTACTAAGGTGGTCAAAACAAACTGTAAAAGCCAGCTATTGTATTGACCAATCGTGTGCATGACCCACATGTGAAAAGCTGGAATGAGATGTGAACCCATTTCCAAAATAAACACAGGTAAGGCCAACACAATCGAAATGATCAAATCTTTTTTAAGCTGATCTAACTCTGAGGCTTTTTTGTCGAGTTGCTCATCTTGATTTTTTTCAGATGCTTTTGCGTCGTAACCTGCTTTTTTAACGGCGCGAATGAGGTCTTCAACATTGACTGATGCATCTGCTTGTACCCAAGCCTGCTCTGTTGCTAAGTTGACGGTAGCTTCTTGAACACCTTCTACTTTTTTAAGGGCTTTTTCAACACGTGCAACACAAGATGCACAGGTCATGCCCTCAATAGACAACTCCACTGGTGCGGCTTTTGGAACATCATAACCTGCTCGTTCAACTGCTTTAACCAGTGCTTCGCGCTGAATCGGTTGATTTGAATAAACAACCGCTTTTTCTGTTGCCAAATTAACGTTAGCAATCTCTACATTTTCAACTTTCTTAAGTGCTTTTTCGACACGACCTACACACGAGGCACAGGTCATGCCTTCGATTGGAAGTGTTTCACTATATGCTGGCAATTTTGTGTTTTTTGAGTCCATCAAACACCTCTGCAAATCTGCAAAATTTAATATTCTGTATTGAGCATACAGATTCCCATCATGGGAAGGTCAAGCATATTTTTTTAAAAATTTAGTATTGACCTTACAATCATGACAAGGTTTAGACTCTTAGTTATCCAAACAAACATCTCATTCTTGATGGAGTATGAACATGAAACTACTTATTGAAAATATGACTTGTGGTGGCTGCGCTCGTGGCGTGACTGCGACGATTCAAGATATCGACCCAAATGCAAAAGTAGATGTAGACTTAGCGACCAAAATCGTGACTGTTGAAAGCAGTGAAAGCGTCGATAAAATTACCGAAGCACTTGAAGAAGATGGCTTCCCAGCGAAAGTGCAATAATGAATAAGGCCTAACGTTTAAAGTTAGGCCTTTATTTTTGAGCTTGTTGATATCGACTCAAAGCTGAAATTTTTTAATTCGATAATCCAGTGCTGCCCGAGTTAGCCCTAATAAACGTGCCGCTTCAGACACATTATGATTTGCCTTTTTTAAAGCCGTTAAAATTAACTGCTTCTCGTGTTGTTCTAAATTAAACTCTGCCTGTAATAATTGCCCAAAGTCAGTTTCAACCGCTATAGCCTGCTCTGGGTCATGCTTAATCTGTGGGAAAATGGCATTTAACTTAATTAGTTGTTGATCGTCCGTTAATAAAACCGCCCTTTCTAATAAGTTTTCCAACTCACGAATATTGCCCGGCCACTCATATTGCTGCATAAAAACTTTGGTTTTTTCACTTACACCCTGAATGGTTTTACCGTACATTTTTTCAAAACGATGAAGAAAGTGTTCAACCAGTAAAGGAATATCTTCACGGCGCTCCCGCAAAGGTGGAATTTGCACTGGGAAAATATTTAAACGATAATACAAATCTGCCCGAAAGCGTCCTGTTTTCACAGCCTGCTCAAGGTCTTCATTGGTTGCTGTAATTACACGGACATCTAATATACGCGTCTGTGAGTCTCCTACTCGCTCAAATTCACCTTCTTGCAAAATGCGTAATAGTGCTGCTTGTGCACGAGGAGAAAGCTCAATCACTTCATCTAAAAAAATAGTACCGCCATTGGCCCGTTCAAACTTGCCCAAGCGAGATTGATGTGCCCCCGTATAAGCACCTTTTTCTACACCGAATAATTCGGACTCAATTAACTCTGGTGGAATCGCTGCACAATTCACCGCAATAAAAGGTTGGTCTTTTCTTTGGCTATTTGCATGAACTCCTCGTGCAAAAGCTTCTTTACCAACGCCTGTTTCACCTTGTAGCAAAATCGAAACTTTCGAACCTGCTGCTTTGGTTAATAATGCACAGACCTGTTTATAAGATGCTGACTTACCCACAGAACTAAATAATTGGTAATCGGCTTCGCTGTCGCTATAAATTGATTTTTTGAGCTCAAAAAGTTCAGCTTGCAACGCTATCAATTCTTTTTCCATGGGTTCGGGTGACATGAACTGAATCAGCTCATCTGCATTTTCCCATTCTTCTAAAGGCTTTCCGATAATACGACAATGCTCATCGCCGCAAGCTTTACACTCTATTTCTTGATAAATAATGGTCATACCCGTCGCAAAACTGCTATATCCACATGCATAACCCAAAAGCATCCAGCATGCAGGTTCATCACTTGGGCCAAAATGCTCTAAATGCACATCGGCTTCAAAAGAATTTAGCCAATTTAAATCGGCATAAAACTGTTTTTTATCGTGGCTTAAATTGAGTTGGTTAGCCTGTACTTGAACCATTCCACGAATGGCATGCATTTGTGGACCTGCCATAAAAGCATCGTGTTCATTTAAATCGGGACGCATTTTCGTTGTAACTTCTGCATCTTTTAACCCTGCTTGATACCCTAAACGAATAAAGAAACGCTTAGTCCGCTCAAGCCCAATCATGTGTGCTAAGTCTTTACGCAAATATCCCATAATGCTGGTGTGTAAAAGCAGCATCCGATATTCATCAAACCAGATTTGGCCGTGGGCAGTATCAAAGTGCAGTTTAGACAGCAAATCGTGAATTTCTTGCGGATGATCTGCGTATCGTCCCGTTGTATCGTATTTTACTCGAGCCATGAGTGATCTGTTTTAATCCATTAAACACATTTGGGTGTTATCTCATCTTATAGAAGAACCAGATAAATGTCCTAGTACCTTAAAGACATAACTTCATACTAAAAAAGTATGTCTAAATCTCTCCTCTTAAAAGCTCAAACATTCTAAAAATAAATTTTTACGGCCTTTTTCATCAAATCATGAATATCTCTATTTCACCATTCAAAAAAATTCATGAAATGGTGAATTTTTAAAATGCTGCACTTTTAATAAAAATACTAAGCAATTGTTTTTAATTATAAAAATAAAGTTGGCATAGCTTTTGTAAAGCTAATCGTGAAAGCAAGGAGCATTCATCAATTTCAAGACCATATCTTGATGGAGTACAGCATGACGCAACCTCAAGTCGAAGCACTAACCAAATATATTCGGGTGACTGGCGACTTAAACGCAGAGTTTATCGAATTCGATTTTGCCATTTACGACCCAAGTCTATTTGTGGAACTGGTTTTGCCTAAACATGCATTTAATGATTTTTGTAAGACCAATCAAGTGGTTGAAATGACCCAAGAGCAGCAAGCTTTTAATGATGCTCAGGAAGAAAAATGGCGCTATGGCACTGAAGCAACCTTAGTCGGCACGCAACGTAATAGCAACGATCACGATGATCAGATGTAAAAAATATAAGGAGATAAAGCCATGACTTTAGAAATCAAAACGTCAAATGTCGAACCTATCCGCCAAAACTACGCCTATATCGAAAGACGATTTGGTAGTAAGCCAGCAACTCGATATCAAGAAGTAAGTTTCGATGTACAGGCAGAAACTAACTTCCACTATCGTCCTTTGTGGAAACCTGAAAAGACTTTAAATGACAAAACCCATACTGCCCTGCAAATGCAAGATTGGTATGCATTTAAAGATCCACGTCAATTCTATTATGGAACTTATGTTCAACACCGTGCACGTTTACAAGACACCGCCGAAAGTAATTTTGCTTTTTTTGAAAAACGTCAGCTTGCAGAGCATTTGTCTGACGAAGTCAAAACCAAGGTCATTGAGTGCCTACTACCATTTCGGCATATTGAACAAACTGCAAACTTACACATGATGTCTGGCAGTGCCTATGGTTATGGCACCGTGCTTACACAAGCTTGTATTTATGCCGCGATGGATCATTTAGGAATTGCGCAGTACATCTCACGGATTGGCTTAGCTCTAGATGGTAATAGCGGCGATTCATTACAACAGGCAAAACAGGCTTGGATGCGGCATCCTGCATGGCAAGGCTTACGCCGTCTGTGTGAAGAAAGCCTCACCGAGCAAGACTACTTCAAACTTTTCTTGTTACAAAATCTTGTGATTAATGGTTTTGTGACAGAGCTTGTCTATCAACAGTTTGATCAGTGGTTAGTGAGTCAAAATGCTCGCGACTTAGCCATGCTGACTGAGTTTATGAAAGACACTTTAGGTGATTTACGTAAGTGGTCAGACACTGTCATAAAAACTGCCACAGCAGAATCCGATCATAACAAACAGCTATTAAATGAATGGTTCACCCAGTCTTTAGCTCAAGTAAAAGCAGCTTTTACACCTTGGGCAGCAACTGCCTTAACAACAGATGCAGTCGACCAAGCAGAACAAGTTGTAATTGAACGCGCAAAAAAACTCGGCCTACAACCACTTACAAATGCTTAAAGAGAAGCAACATGTCTAAAGTCTATCTCGCATTACAAGACAACGATACTTCACGCTACATCCTCGAAGCGATCGAAGAAGATAACCCTGAAGCTTCAATTCAATATTTACCCGCCATGATCCGAATTGAAAGTGAAACTGATTTGGTGATTAAAGCCGAAACCGTATCTGAAAAACTAGGCCAAGATTGGGACATCCAATCGTTACAACTCAACATGATTACGCTGGGCGGCAACGTCGAAGAAGATGACGACACCTTCCGCCTTCATTGGAATTAATCACAACATAGACGTTGTTTAACAAAGATTTAAGGATGATCAATCATGACAACTCAAACGAAAGAAACCAGCAAAAAATTAAATGCTAAAGATCGTTACCGCGCTTTAACCCGTGATCTGGACTGGGACTTTTCTTATGCTGACCGTAAAGAGGCCTTCCCTTATGAAGAGTTTGAAGGTATCAAAATTACGGACTGGTCTAAATGGGAAGATCCATTCCGTTTAACCATGGATGCTTACTGGAAATATCAGGCAGAAAAAGAGAAAAAACTTTATGCCATTTTTGATGCTTTTGCTCAAAACAATGGTCAGATGAATGTCAGCAATGAACGTTACCTCAATGCCATCAAACTCTTTTTAACGGCGGTGACTCCACTTGAATATCAGGCTTATCAAGGCTATGCACATGTAGGTCGCCAATTTAGTGGTATTGGAGCACGTATTGCTTCTCAGATGCAGTCGATTGATGAGCTGCGTCATGTACAGACTCAAATTCATGCCATGAGTCATTACAACAAGTTCTTTGATGGTTTTCAGGACTGGGCGCACATGCATGACCGCGTTTGGTATTTGTCTGTGCCTAAATCATTTTTTGAAGATGCCCGTTCTGCTGGCCCTTTCGAGTTTTTATTAGCGATTAGTTTTGCTTTTGAATATGTACTTACCAATTTGCTGTTTGTGCCGTTTATGTCGGGTGCAGCTTATAACGGCGATATGGCAACCGTAACCTTTGGTTTTAGTGCACAGTCAGATGAAGCGCGCCACATGACGCTTGGTCTTGAAATCGTAAAATTTTTGCTCGAACAACATGAAGACAACGTACCGATTGTGCAGGAATGGATTGATAAATGGTTCTGGCGTGGGACGCGTTTGCTTTCAATTGTGGGCATGATGATGGATTACATGCTGCCAAACAAAGTGATGTCGTGGAAAGAAGCGTGGGAAGTTTATTTTGAACAAGCAGGCGGTGCGCTATTTAAAGATTTAAGCCGTTATGGCATTCGCATGCCGAAATATAGCGATGTGATTGTGAAAGAAAAAGAGCATGTCTCACATCAGGCATGGTGGATTTTCTATAACTTTGGTCATGCTGCTGGTTTCCATACATGGATTCCAACCGATGAAGAAATGGATTGGTTATCGGCTAAATATCCAGACACTTTCGATAAATACTACCGTCCAAAATGGGAGTTGGCTCGCAAAATGGAAGCCGAAGGTAAACGCTTCTATAGCGCAGGTTTACCGCAGCTTTGTCAGGTTTGTCAGATACCAATGACCTTTACTGAAATGGGTGATGACCCGACTCAGTTTAGTTATCGCCATAGCATTTACCAAGGCGAACGCTACCACACCTGTTCAGATGGCTGTCATGACATTTTCGAGCGCGAGCCTGAGAAATATATACAAGCATGGTTACCTGTAAATCAAATTTTGCAAGGCAACTGTGGTGGCGGTGACCTCGAAACCATGCTCCGCGATTATTACCGCATGAATGTCGGGGCCGACAATCTGGATATTGAAGGTTCACCAGACCAACAGCGCTGGAAAAAATGGAAAGGTAACGCAGCTTAAGCACAAGGAATTATTCAGGCAGTGATCAAGCTGCCTGATAGGAAATAAGGAGATTGAACATGACTGTTCGCGCGATACACAACAACTATCAATTTGAACCGCTTGATCTGCAAAAAAATTATGGCGATCAATTCTTACTTTACGTGGGTTGGGATCATCACACACTTTTTTGCTCGGCACATGCCATGCTTGCCTCACCTCAACAGACTTTTGGACAGTTGATTGAGCAACAAATTACAGGTGGTTTTGCCCAACATCCAGATTTTGCCAAAATTGATTGGTCAAAAGTGCAATACATCTTAGATGATCAAACAATCAATCCAGAGAGTACTAAAAGCTTGGCAGAGCTTGGTTTTGGTCATAAGTCATTACTTCGTTTCGTTACGCCAGAATTAAATGGCTATAACGACAGCTACGTTTAATTCGGAGGTGTGTCATGAGTTATCAAGTCACCATTGAACCGATCGGAACAACGATTGAAGTAGAAGAAGACCAAACCATTTTAGATGCTGCCCTACGCCAAGGCGTTTGGTTGCCCTTTGCCTGTGGTCATGGCACTTGCGGGACATGTAAGGTTCAAGTCACCGATGGTTTTTACGATGTTGGTGAAGCTTCACCATTTGCGCTCATGGATATCGAACGCGATGAAAATAAGGTGCTTGCCTGCTGCTGCAAACCACAGTCCGACATGGTTATTGAAGCCGATGTCGATGAAGACCCAGATTTCTTAGGTCATTTAGTTCAAGACTATCAAGCGACCGTAATTGAAATAAAAGATCTATCGCCAACCATTAAAGGTATTCGTCTACAACTAGATCGCCCAATCGAGTTCCAAGCTGGCCAATATATCAATGTCCAATTTCCAGATATTGAAGGAACACGGGCATTTTCAATTGCCAATTCACCAAGTGAAGTGGGCATTGTTGAGCTGCATATTCGTAAAGTTGAAGGCGGTGCAGCGACGACTTATGTACATGAACAGCTTGCCCCAGGTGATTCGCTTGATATTTCAGGCCCTTATGGTCAATTTTTTGTACGCAAGTCAGATGATCAAAATGCCATTTTTATTGCAGGTGGGTCAGGTCTTTCAAGTCCACAATCGATGATTTTAGATTTGCTTGAGTCTGGAGATAGTCGCACGATTTACCTGTTCCAAGGAGCACGAGACTTGGCAGAGCTATACAACCGAGAATTGTTTGAACAACTCGTAAAAGACTATCCGAACTTTCGTTATATTCCTGCCCTGAATGCACCAAAAGCAGAAGACCAATGGACTGGATTTACCGGATTTGTGCATGAGGCTGTTGCCGATTACTTTGAAAATCGATGTGGTGGACACAAAGCGTATTTGTGCGGCCCACCAATCATGATTGACTCGGCAATTTCAACGCTCATGCAAAGTCGCTTATTCGAACGAGACATTCATACTGAACGTTTCTTAAGTGCAGCCGATGGTGCTACTGGACAGTCACGTTCAGCTTTATTCAAACATATTTGAAGATAAACCTTTAAGCACTCTGCTTTTTCAAATGAGCTTTGTATTTGTAATTTAGAAAGCAAATACAAGGCTCACAGGAGTTCTGCATCTCAAATTTAGAGGTTAAACAGACTCAAGTTTTTAAAGATCGTTAAGGAATAACGTTTTTTTAGTGACAAGCGAAACAACACAGAATAGGACATTCTATGAATAACAAAATCTCTGCAATCATATGTGGTGTACTCATCACTGCTCTTTACGTTCCATCTGCATTTGCTACAGAAAATGGCTCAGACTCTTTTGCTTTGGGTGCAGAAGGTATGATGGCGGGTGCTCTACCACCTGCTGGTGTCTACTTACTTAGTTATTATCAAAATTATCATGCATCAGAGTTTCAAAATGGTCCCGACCAATTCCATGTTGATGTCAACGCTGTGGTTCCGCGGTTGGTCTGGATGACTGATCAAAAAATTATGGATGGACAACTCGGGTTTTATGCAGCCCAACCATTGGTTGATCTACGCCTTAAAGTCAATGGAATGGCTGACTCAAACCAAGGACTCGGAGACTTGATTTTGGGTGGTATGCTCGGCTGGCATCAAGGAAATCATCACTGGCTTGCAGCCCTAGAAACCGTGCTGGGAACAGGTGAATACGACACTCCAAGTACGACACATCCAGTTGAAGCCAATCTCGGGAAAAACTATCACACCATTCGACCGATTATTGCCTATAGTTATGCCAACGCGGCAGGCTTAGATCTTTCAACTAAACTGTCTTATAGCTGGAATACACGTAACGATGCAACCGACTACCAGTCTGGACAATACATTGCGGGTGACTATAGCTTAGGTTACCGCATTAACCCAAAACTCAAAGTTGCAGTTGAAGGCTATGCGTTTAAACAAACTACAGATGACAAAGTAAACGGAAGTGACATTGGGTTTAAAGGACAGGTTTTTGCAATTGGTCCAGGCATTCAATATGCCGATAAAAACTGGTCTATCGAAGCCAAATTTCTAAAAGAAACCGAAGTCGAATATCGTCCCGAAGGCCATACCAGCTGGCTAAAACTGATTTGGGCTTTCTAGAACCATTTAACGCTTAGCTTCAACCTTTGAGGCTATGCCCTGCTTTATTTAAAAGTCGATACCGTCTGAATCATCTATCGGATTCTGATCGAGTGTAAAAACGGTACGTTTATATGGAATACCCTCTAAATCGTAAACCTGATAAATACAATCGAACAAAAGCTGTAAGTCTTCACTTCGATCCATTGCGCGAGCAGTAATAAAAATCGGACTGACTGCGCCGTTATCTAAAATCGGAATGTAGTTTAAATGAGGAAAGCGAATGGTATCAGCACTGGCAGGAATAATACACAAACCTTCACCCGCAGCCACCAAGCCCAAAGCCAGCTGAATTTCCCGTATTTCATGCATATTTTTTGGAACCAAACTGTGCTCGGCAAAAATATTTAAAAGCTGGGTCGAAAAATTAGGTTTCGGCGAAGTGGGATACATAAACATCTTTTCATCAATGAGATCGGCCAGATATACCCCTTCTGTACGCTGAGCAATCGGATGACTCGTATGCGCAGCAACCACCAAGCGTTCTTTACGTAGCAAAATACGTCTCACCGCAGGATCACTAATTCTTAAACGTCCAAACCCAACATCAATACGTCCTTCTTTTAATGCCTGTAGTTGCTCGGTCGTACTTAACTCCATCAATTGAATATTCAAATGAGGCTGCTGTTGCCGAAATAAATAGATGATCCGCGGCAGTAAACCATAGAGTAAAGACCCGACAAAACCAATCGTCACACTTCGTTCAATCAGACCAATACGTTTGGTCATACTTTTTATTTCTTCAGCATTCGACAAAAGTTTAAGGGCGTGCTGATAAAAGAAATGTCCGGCTGGTGTTGTCTGTAAAGGACGGCTTCCGCGCTCAAACAGTTGAATTCCAAGCTCACTTTCCAAATTTTGAATCTGTCGACTCAAAGGTGGTTGAGCAATAAATAGTTTTTCCGCGGCTTTTGTAAAGCTCTGCTCTTCAACAACAGCCACAAAATACCGTAAATGTCTTAGTTCCATAAGGCTTCCATACCTTTAAGATATAAAAAAATGCAAATTCAGTCTTAGACACAGTTTAACCATTCTTTTAAGGTATATACAAGCAACAAACCGATGAAGTGATGAATGGCTTTGTGAAAAAAGCCCTCTTGCCAATCTTCAAGCTATTCATCTTCATCAATTCACGGTTAAACACCCAGCGCACTCACGCGCTTCATTGACAATATTAGGATATCAAGACCTTGTAGATCGTAGCTAAGGCCTTGGTGACTTCCACACTTTTGGAAAGTCGGAGAACGGACATGCCACGTATTCCTGTAATCAATACTAGCCATCTTGACCGTATTGATGAATTACTTGTAGATAATATCGATACAGGTGAATTTAAACTTCATCGCTCAGTGTTTACTGACGAAGCCCTATTTGACCTCGAAATGAAATATATCTTCGAAGGTAATTGGGTTTACTTAGCACACGAAAGCCAAATTCCAAATAATAATGACTACTACACCACTCACATTGGTCGTCAGCCGGTCATTATTGCCCGCAACCGTAACGGCGAACTCAATGCCATGATCAATGCGTGTTCACACCGCGGAGCACAACTTTGCCGTCACAAGCGTGGTAACAAAGCAACATATACCTGCCCTTTCCACGGCTGGACATTTAACAACTCAGGTAAACTTCTAAAAGTTAAAGATCCAAGTGAAGCTGGTTACTCTGACTGTTTTAACCAAGAAGGCTCACACGACCTTAAAAAAGTGGCTCGTTTTGAGAGCTACAAAGGTTTCTTATTTGGTAGCTTGAATCCAGACGTTCCTTCACTTGAGGAATTCTTGGGTGAAACTACCAAAATCATCGACATGATTGTTGACCAGTCTGAACATGGTTTGGAAGTTTTACGTGGTTCATCTACCTATACATACGAAGGTAACTGGAAACTCACCGCTGAAAATGGTGCCGATGGTTATCACGTTTCTGCTGTGCACTGGAACTATGCTGCAACAACTCAACACCGTAAAGAAACTCAAGCTGCCGATAACATCCGTGCGATGAGTGCAGGTTCTTGGGGCAAACAAGGCGGTGGTTCATATGGCTTTGAAAATGGCCACATGTTGCTTTGGACACAATGGGCAAACCCCGAAGACCGTCCAAACTTCCCGAAAGCAGACGAATACACCGAAAAATACGGTGAAGCGATGTCGAAATGGATGATTGAGCGTTCACGTAACCTGTGTCTCTATCCAAACGTTTATTTGATGGATCAGTTCGGTTCGCAAATTCGTGTACTTCGCCCACTTTCTGTCAATAGAACCGAAGTTACCATTTACTGTATCGCACCTAAAGGTGAAGCACCTGAAGCTCGTGCACGTCGTATTCGTCAATATGAAGATTTCTTTAATGCTTCAGGCATGGCAACACCAGACGATTTAGAAGAATTCCGTGCTTGTCAGGCAGGCTACGCCGGTATTGCCCTTGAATGGAATGACATGTGCCGTGGTTCAAAACATTGGATTTATGGACCAGACGATGCAGCGAATGAAATCGGTTTAAAACCAATGTTAAGTGGTATCAAAACTGAAGATGAAGGTCTTTATCTTGCCCAACATCAATATTGGTTACACACCATGAAACACGCGATTGCATCAGAGAAAGAAATTGCTGATCAGGGAGAAACAGCATGAGCACTCAAGACAAAGCAACTTTAGAAAATATTGCTCAGTTTCTCTATCGTGAAGCTCGTTTTTTAGATGATGAACAATGGGAAGATTGGATTGAATGCTATGCACCCGAAGCTTCTTTCTGGATGCCAGCTTGGGACGACGACGATAGATTAACTGAAGATCCGCAATCTGAAATTTCACTTATTTATTATCCAGACCGTCAAGGTTTAGAAGACCGCGTGTTCCGTATTAAAACCGAGCGCTCATCTGCAACCATGCCAGACACACGCACAAGCCACAATATTGCCAACATTGAAGTCGTAGAGCGCGACGGAGACAAAGTCACTGTTCGCTTTAACTGGAATACCTTGAGTTTCCGTTACAAGACAAATTACAGCTATTTCGGTATGTCACGTTATGTGATCGATTTTTCAGGTGATCAACCAAAAATCTTGAGCAAGTATGTCGTTTTGAAAAATGACTACATCAATCAGGTTATTGATATTTACCACCTTTAAGACATACCCCCCTCAGTTAAACGGATGGTTGGCTGAGGGCAAAAGTTTCAAATATTTTGTAGGATACATGCCATGTCAAACCACAATGTTGCACTTCAATTTGAAGATGGTGTTACACGTTTTATTAACGTAGCTCAGGGCGAAACCTTATCTGACGCAGCCTATCGCCAAAAAATTAATATTCCTTTGGATTGCCGTGATGGAGCATGTGGAACTTGCCGCGCATTTTGCGAGTCCGGTAGTTATGACATGCCAGAAGAAACCTATATTGAAGATGCGTTAACCCCTGAAGAAGCTGAGCAAGGCTATATTCTTGCTTGCCAATGTCGCCCAACTTCAGACGCCGTATTTCAGATTCAAGCCTCGTCAGATGTTTGCAAAACTGCAATTCATAGCTTCCAAGGCACATTAGCCCGCGTTGAAAACTTATCAGATTCAACCATCACATTTGATATCCAACTTGATGAAGGTCAACCGGATATTCATTTCCTTGCAGGTCAATATGTGAATGTTGCAATTCCTGAAACTGGCGAAACACGTTCATATTCATTTAGCTCAAAACCGGGCAATCGCTTAACGGGCTTTGTGGTCCGTAACGTGCCGAACGGCAAAATGAGTGAGTTTTTAAGTAAGAATGCCCAAGCTGGCGACAAAATGACGTTTACTGGTCCATTCGGTAGCTTCTATTTACGTAATGTAGCTCGCCCAGTGCTGATGCTCGCAGGCGGTACCGGCATTGCCCCATTTATGTCGATGTTACAAGTGCTTGAAGAAAAAGGTTCAGAACAGCCTGTTCGTTTAGTCTTTGGTGTCACCAATGACTTTGATTTGGTTGCTCTAGAAAAACTTAATGAATTGCAGGCGAAATTCCCGTGGTTCGAATACCGAACTGTGGTTGCAAGTCCTGAAAGTCAGCATGAACGCAAAGGCTATGTCACTGGTCATATTGAAAGTGAATGGTTAAACGATGGCGATGTCGATATTTATCTATGTGGACCGGTGCCAATGGTAGAAGCTGTTCGTGGCTGGTTAGAAACTGAAAATATCAAACCTGCTAGTTTCTTGTTTGAAAAATTCTCTGCAAACTAACTCAAGGTGGAGAAGCTATCTATGTCAAACCGTCAAAGATTTACTAATAAAGTCGTGATTGTTACGGGTAGTGCTCAAGGCATTGGTCGTGGCGTAGCTTTACAAATCGCAGCTGAAGGCGGACAAGTCATCATGGCTGACCGCTCTGAATATGTTGATGAAGTTCTTAAAGAAATTCAGAGTGCAGGCGGTGATGCTGTTACGATTAATGCTGACCTTGAAACCTATACAGGTGCGCAAGCGGTTGTTGCAAAAGCCATTGAACACTATGGTCGGGTAGATATCCTGATTAATAACGTAGGTGGCGCAATCTGGATGAAACCTTTTGAAGAGTTTTCTGAAGAAGAGATCATTAAGGAAGTGAATCGCTCGTTATTTCCAACGTTATGGTGTTGCCGCGCTGTGTTACCTGCCATGATTAAGCAACAATCGGGGGTTATTGTAAATGTATCTTCAATTGCAACCCGTGGTATTAATCGTATTCCCTATTCTGCATCTAAGGGCGGTGTAAATGCTCTAACAGCATCGCTTGCTTTTGAACATGCTAAAGACGGAATTCGAGTCAATGCCGTTGCGACTGGCGGAACCGAAGCACCACCTCGAAAAGTGCCACGAAATGCCAATCCGTTAAGTCAAAATGAAAAAGACTGGATGCAGCAAGTGGTTGATCAAACCATAGATCGAACATTTATGGGCCGTTATGGCACAATTCAAGAACAAGTCAATGCAATTTTATTTCTTGCATCAGACGAAGCATCATATATGACTGGCTCGGTTATTTCAGTTGGAGGTGGAGATCAGGGTTAACCCTGATCTTTTTACATGATTGGGTAAATAATATGATTTGCATGGAGGCAATCACACATGGCAACCCTGTTAAAGACATTAAAAAATGACTGGTCTATATCAGCAACAGTTGCTGGCTTTCTTGCAGTTTTAATTTCCTACTCGGGCCCACTGATTATTTTTTTCCAAGCTGCTCAGCGCGCCCATGTGTCCACCGATATGATGGTGTCATGGATTTGGGGAATTTCAATTGGTGCTGCCGTTTCAGGTATTTATCTTTCAATTAAATATAAAACACCTGTCATAACCGCATGGTCTGCACCAGGCACTGCCCTATTAGTTACCCTATTTCCCAATGTCTCGTTGAATGAAGCGGTAGCCGCCTATATTACTTCTGCCATCGTTATTTTTTTAATTGGCGTTACAGGTTACTTCGACAAGTTACTGAAGTGGATTCCGCAAGATGTCGCTGCGGGCATGATGGCTGGTATTCTTTTTCAATTTGGTATTGGCCTCTTTACCGCGTCTGATAGCATGCCTTTTATTGTCTTTAGCATGCTCATTGTCTTTCTAATTGCCAAACGTTTAATGCCACGTTACACCATGATTTGGGTGTTAGCTGCCGGAGTTTTATTAAGCCTCATTTTAGGCAAAATGAATCCGGTTGACGTAAGTTTTAGTTTAGCCATTCCGCAGTGGATTAGCCCAGAATGGACATGGAATTCAACGCTCAACCTCGCTGTTCCTCTCATTTTAGTCAGCCTAACCGGCCAATTTTTACCGGGTATGGCGATTATGAAACTCAGCGGTTACGACACCCCAGCCAAACCCATTATTACTGTCACCAGTATTGCCTCTTTAGCTGTTGCTTGCGTCGGCGGTATTACGATTGTGCTTGCCTCAATTACCGCTGCTTTATGTATGGGCAAAGATGCACATGAACTTAAAGAAAAACGCTATATCGCAGGAATTGCCAACGGAATTTTTTATATTTTAGGAGGCTTATTTGCTGGCAGTATTGTCATGCTATTTAGCTTACTTCCTAAAGAGTTGGTTGCAGCACTAGCAGGTTTAGCCTTGCTTGGAGCAATTGCCACCAATATTTCTGTTGCCATGAAAAATGACAATCAACGTGATGCCGCACTTATTACCTTTTTAGCGACAGCATCAGGCATGCATTTCCTTGGATTAAGCTCAGTTTTTTGGGGTATTTGTATTGGTGTAATCGCCCATTTCATTCTTACACCACGCTCAACTCCAGCCACAAATTAAGTTTTTTATCTAAGCGCCCTCACTAAAATCAAACCTCAATCGCCAAATCAAAATACAAATAATTTGCTAAGTCTGATTTGGCATTTTTTATTGAATATAAATTAAATTTCATTTTTAAGATCAATTTCTAAAATAATTAAATAATAGACTTTAGTATTTTGTTTTTATATTTTTTACTTCAACTCATAATATAAATTTAGCTATATTTTTAGCTGTGATTCTCATCAATAAAATCTATAAAAAAATATCTATAAAATCCTTAAAATTCTCATAATACAATATTTAACCCTATTTTAAAGATATAACAAAGACAGTTAAAAAAATAAATATAAATATATATTTTTCAAATAATTAAACCAATAAAAACACAATACCTTAAAGACATAAAGATATATCAATTAGGTTTTTGACTCTAATCCAATAACAAAATAGTTTATTAAAAAATAACGTGATGCTTCACAAATTGGAGGTGAAGAAAATGGATACGAGCAAGGTTAATATTAATGAGTTAATTGATAAAGCCAGTTTCACATCTTTTCATTGGAAAGTTTTAATCTGGTGCTTACTTATTATTATTTTTGATGGATATGATTTAGTTATTTACGGGGTTGCTCTTCCTCTGTTAATGCAACAATGGTCATTAACTGCGGTAGAAGCTGGTTTACTCGCCAGTGCTGCTCTATTCGGCATGATGTTTGGTGCCATGATTTTCGGCACGCTTTCAGACAAATTAGGGCGTAAAAAAACCATCCTGATTTGTGTCACCTTATTTAGTGGATTTACCTTTATTGGTGCCTTTGCCAAAGGACCAACTGAGTTCGCTATTTTACGCTTTATTGCAGGTCTTGGAATTGGTGGCGTTATGCCAAACGTCGTTGCGCTTATGACCGAATACGCACCCAAAAAAATCCGCAGTACATTAGTTGCAATTATGTTTAGTGGCTACGCAATTGGTGGCATGACATCTGCTCTACTCGGCGCATGGCTCGTTAAAGATATGGGCTGGCAAATCATGTTTTTAATTGCGGGTATTCCCCTGTTATTGCTCCCACTCATTTGGAAATTTTTGCCAGAGTCTCTCACCTTTTTAGTGAAATCGAACCATAGCGAGCAGGCAAAAAGTATTGTGAGTAAAATTGCGCCTCAAACTCAGGTAAACGCCAATACACAACTGGTATTAAACGAAATCACAACAACAGATGCTCCTGTCCGTGCACTTTTCCAGCAAGGTCGTACCTTCAGCACATTTATGTTCTGGATTGCTTTCTTCATGTGCTTACTCATGGTGTATGCCTTAGGAAGCTGGTTACCTAAACTCATGCTGCAAGCGGGCTACTCATTAGGTGCAAGCATGTTATTCCTCTTCGCGCTCAATATTGGCGGCATGGTCGGAGCAATTGGTGGCGGTGCTTTAGCGGACAGATTCCATTTGAAACCTGTTATTACCATTATGTTTATTGTGGGTTCAGCAGCTTTAATTCTACTGGGCATTAATAGTCCACAATTTATTTTATATAGCCTGATTGCGATTGCTGGTGCTGCCACAATTGGCTCACAAATCTTACTCTACACTTTTGTTGCGCAGTTCTATCCAACAGCACTTCGTTCAACTGGCATGGGCTGGGCATCTGGAATTGGCCGTATCGGCGCAATTATTGGACCAGTTTTAACAGGAGCCCTACTTACACTTGAGCTTCCTCACCAAATGAATTTCTTAGCGATTGCAATTCCGGGTGTGATTGCTGCACTTGCAATATTTATGGTCAATCTAAAAGCCTCTGTTGCCGCACAAACGCCATCAACTTTTAACCATCAAAACACACTTACCCAGCAGTAAATATAAATGCGCCGAGGACTGGCGCATCTTTTTGGAAATGGATTATGGAATTATTACACCGCTTTAAACCATGTAATTTAGCAATAGCAACATTATTAGGTTTTTTGACTAGCTCAAGTTTATGGGCAGCAGATACGGCTCAACAAAGCGCAGATGAATGGAAGTTCACGCTAAAGAATGCTTATATCAACCGTAATTTTGATAATGATGCGCTCAAAGATACGGGCAGCTGGTCTCAAGCAGCATCATTATTTTATAAATCAAAAATGCATGACACTCCACTGCAAATTGCAGACAAGCCGATTACCATTGGTGCTGATGCTTCTGTTCAATATGCCGTGCGCTTGAGTTCAGACAAACATGTTGCTGACACAGTTTTGCCTTTTAATAAGGAAACACAATCTCAGGCATCGGACTTTTTAAAATACGGCGCCACTTTAAAACTGGGTTATGACAAAACACTTTTAAGTGTCGGTGAACTCTGGTTAGACCTGCCCGTAACAGCTGTGGATGCAAGCCGACAATTGCTTGCCTCTTATTGGGGAACCAATCTTAAGTCGCAACTTTCAGATCAGCTCTATGCTGAAATTGGTCGAGTTGAAAAAGTCTCGCCACGAAATGAAGAAGACTTTAAAAAGTTTTCATTTACGGCAAATGGAATCACTAAAGAATCTGATGGCTTAAATTATATTGACCTGCGCTATCAATTTACACCTTCACTCAAGGGCGAATATTACTTTGGTAATTTAGAAGACCTCTACAACAAGCACTATGTTGGACTTGAACATAATTGGAAACAACCTAACTTTGCTCTTACGTCTAAGTTTAAATATTTCAATGCAAAAGATGATGGCAATACTTTTGATATTGATGCACAAAATATTGGGGTGCTAGAAACTCTCAAAGTAAAAAATCATACCTTCGGTTTAGGATACCAACAAATTATGGGTGAGTCGGCTTATCCATTACCAGATGGTTTCTTACCAGAGACGTATTTCATTAACTGGAACGCAACAGGTTTCTTTAAAGAAGATGAAAAGTCTTACCATGTGATGTACGGCTATGACTTTAAAGATTACGTTCCGGGCTTAAATGCGATGGTGAAATACGTTTATGGAAATGACTTTAAAGCAGCCAATGGTGAGAAAAATCATGAAACAGAATCGAATGTGATTTTAAACTATGCATTTCAACAACCGCTCTTAAAAGGTTTTGCCCTGCAATACATTCGTATTGATTACAACGTAAAACACGGCAATGACTTTGGTGAAGACCGCTTGTTTGTAAACTACACCAAAAAGTTTTAATAACTTTTGATTTAATCTCAGCGGGCCAATGTTGGTTCGCTTTTTTTATATGATTTCGCTCATAAAAAAACGCTCTTACGAGCGTTTTTAATTAACTTTGCAACTTAAGCAACGTGCTTTTGTACAACGATCGAACCGACTGAATAACCAGCACCGAAAGATGAAATCACGCCATATTCGCCATCATCCACTTCGTGGCCTGTACGGTGTAGAGCAATAATCACACCTGCTGAAGAGGTATTGGCAAACTCATCTAGAATAATTGGAGCACGGCTTAGATCTGCCTCTTTACCAGCCACATATTTCAAGATTAGTTCATTCATATTGGCATTGGCTTGGTGTAACCAGAAGCGCTTAATATCGTTTGCAGTTAACTGCATTTTTTCCAACTGTGCATTAATGATTTTTGCTACGAGCGGACAAACATCTTTAAAGACTTTGCGGCCATCTTGACGGAATAACTTGTCGTCAACCACTGCATCTTCGCTACGGTTTAAGAAACCAAAGTTATTGCGAATATTGTTTGAAAATTGAGTAAATAAATGAATATCTAAGATTTCAAAACCAGTTTTAGTCGTGGTTTCTTCAATAATAGAAGCCGTTGCAACATCACCAAAAATGAAGTGACAATCACGGTTACGGTAGTCTAGGTGACCAGATGTAATCTCAACATTCACCAATAAAACACGGCGAGCACCAGAACGAATTGCATCAGCTGCTTGTTTCAAACCAAAAGTAGCAGCTGAACATGCAACGTTCATGTCATAGGCATACCCTTGAATACCGAGTGCCGACTGAATTTCAATCGCTACAGCTGGATAAGCACGCTGCATGTTTGAACATGCCAAAATTACAACATCGATATCTTCAGCAGTTACGCCTGCATTTTCCATTGCCTGTTTCGCAGCAATGACGCCCCACTCTGCTTGAAGTGAAAGTTCATCATTTGAACGTTCAGACAAACGAGGACGCAAACGATTTGGATCGAGAATACCTGATTTCTCAATCACGTAACGGCGCTTAATACCAGACGCTTTTTCAATAAATTCAGCACTAGAACCACGTAACTCTTCTAGCTCACCTGCTGCAATTTTCTCTGCATTCTCTTGGTTATATTGTTCCACATAAGCATTTAAACTGTCGGCCAGTTCTTCATTAGAAATGATTTCTATTGGGTGAAATAACCCAGTACCTGTGATACGAATGCCCATGTAAAACTCCTAAAAAAATGAATAGGGTCTGTTAATCTTTCATTTATAAATTGCGTTGTAGGCTAAACAACAACATAAACAGACCCCGATCTATCTTAACTGATTCCCAAACGATCCCATAACTTTTGCAGTCGAGTTGGCGAAATAGGCATCTTGGTTTTCATCGGTTGAGAAAATAAAGAAATGCGGAATTCTTCCAACATCAAATACAATTCTTTGATTTTTGAATCGTTTTTGAATTTAAATACCTTGTCCATCCATGGATCGACATCATCAATAGCGGCATGATCTCGCTGTAGATTATTTGGCAATCGATCTAAACGCAATAGCAGCGCTTTTAAATATCGTGGATATTCCTGCCAAAGATCGACGGGTTGGCAGTAAACAAAATTGCTAAGTGACATTAAATCGAGTTGATCTTCAATATCATCAACACTACGGCCAAATATGTCTCGGTCGAGTACTAATAACTGACGGCGAATTTGCTGCCATTGAATATAAATATCACTTAATTGCTCAAGTGCTTGCTGACCATGACTCAAAAATTGCTTTTTGACCTGCTCGAGCAGTTTGTTAAATTCATCTGCATTAATTGGCAAAGTTGTAATTGCCATCTGCAACGTTGCATAGACCAACATCTGCTCAAGCTTAGCTTTATCACCCAAAGGTGAATAAGCCAACGCGAGCGGTTTTGAAATCTGCTTTTTCAACTGACGAACCAAGTCGCCAAGCTGCATATGGACCAGACGAATAATCCCTTCACGATGCTGTTTAATGGCTTCGGCCTGATCATTAAAGGTTTGAATAACAACGCCTGAGTCATCTTTAGCTTCAATTTCAGCAAAAGCTTTTGTCGGGACCAAAGCCTGATATTGTTTCACAACAACACCCGTCACTTTATGTGAAGCCTCAAAAGTAAAATTCTCAGGGAAGTTTTTAAACTCACCTTTTTGCTGTTTAACTGGACGATGTGTTTCCACGCGGCAACGCGCTTTTAACTCAGGTAAATCACGACCTTTCGCAATCAACTTACCTTTTTCATCAATAACCTTAATGAAAGGCACCAAATATGGATCAATGCGTTCAAACGAGAAATCTTTGTCAGTAATTTGCTCACCACGTAAGGCAAAAGCTAAATAACTAAAGATATGTTCACGTAAATGTACAGCATCAATGCCTTGCATGAGCTTACGAGCCGTATCAGGAATAGGCACTACATTACGACGCTTGTCTTTAGGTAAAGCTTTAAGTAAAGCCTCAATTAAATCTTGTCGCCACCCCGGAATTCCCCATGACCAGATATTTTCATCAACCTGAGGCAATGCCTGTACAGGAATTTGAACAGTCGCACCATCTTCATCATGGCTCGGGTCAAAATGATATGTCGTTGCTAAACGTAGCTGCCCATTGTGTAGATGATCTGGGAATTGCTGCGTTGTTGGTCTGTCATTTAGCCAGAGTGAATCATCTTCAATAAATAAATAGCGCGGGTTATTTGCTTCTACTGTGGCACGCCAGTCTTCAAAACTACGACGGCTTGCGATTTCTTCAGGAATCTTAGAGGCATAAAACTGATAAATCGTTTCTTCATCGACCACTAAATCACGGCGACGCAATTTATCTTCAACTCGCTCCACTTCTTCAAGTTTAAGCAAGTTGTGTTTTAAAAATGGTGGGATCGTACCCAAATTACCAGTGGTTAATGCATCACGTAAGAAAATCTCATGAGCAGCAGGCTGGTCAACTTTTTCAAAATTAATTAAACGTTTTGGTTCAATAATTAAACCAAACAGCGAAATTTGCGCATATGCATTTACGATCCCAGCTTTCTTAGACCAATGCGGCTCAAAATAGTGATATTTTAATAAGTCACGCGCAGCAAGCAAAATCCATTCAGGGTCAATTTTGGCTAAAGTACGTAAGTACACTTGAGAGGTTTCGACCATCTCAAAAGCCATCACCCAAGAGGTATTGGTTTTGTGCAGCGTACTTGCTGGAAAAACTTTAGCCTTTTGCTGACGCACTGCCATAAAGGTATTACGTTCATCAGTTTTATTGGCAATAAAAGACAATAAACCCGTCAATAATGCACGATGCAAGTTTTCGTAGTTTGCAGGTTTTTCATTAAAGCTGAGTTTTAAACCTTCTGCTAACTCAACTAATTGCTGGTGTGTCTGCTTCCACTCACGTAAACGTAACCAACTTAAAAAATTCTGCTTAGCAAACTGACGTCGTTTATTTTCAGACATTCCAGCTTCACCTTTAGGATTTAAAGTATCCCAAAGCTTCAAATAAAACAGAAAATCCGAATCGGCTTCTTTGAACAAAGCATGCTTTTGGTCAGCCTGCATTTGTTTGTCTGCTGGACGCTCACGCGGATCCTGAACAGCTAAAGCACTCACCACAACCAAAATTTCTTTAAGTACACCAAAATGAGCACCGCCAACAATCATACGAGCGAGTCGTGGGTCAATCGGCATACGTGCCATCATTTGCCCGACTTTAGTCAGCTCATTTTTCTTTTCGTTAAGTGCACCTAACTCAATGAGCAACTTACGACCATCATTTACAAGTCGGAAATCTGGTGGCTCAATAAAATCAAAGTTTTCTAGCTCACCCAAACCTAAACTGTGCATTTGTAAAATAACAGACGCTAAGTTAGTACGTTTAATTTCAGGTTCGGTAAATTCAGGGCGACTTAAGAAGTCTTCTTCGCTATATAAACGAATACACACACCCGCAGCAATACGACCACAACGCCCTTTACGCTGATTGGCAGCAGCTTGAGAAATTGCTTCAATTGGTAAACGTTGCACACGTGAACGGTAGTTATAGCGAGAAATACGGGCAAAACCGCTATCAATCACATAACGAATATTTGGAACAGTCAGTGCAGTTTCGGCCACGTTGGTCGCAATAATAATACGACGACCTTTTCCACCCGGACTAAAAATCTTTTGTTGTTCAGAAACAGCTAAGCGCGCATACAGAGGTAAAATTTCGGTGTGTCTTGGCCCGTACTTTTGCAAGGTTTCCTGCAACTCACGAATTTCTTGTTCTGTACTTGAGAAAATTAAAATGTCGGCATGTTCGGGGTGACCTTTTGCTTCGGCATCAGCAAAACATTCTTCAACTGCCTGTACGACTGCTCGAGGTAAGTTTTCTTCGAAATCATCAAACTCATCGTCATCACTTCCGCCAATATTCATCTCTGAAATTGGACGATAAAGCACTTCAACCGGATAGCTACGACCTTCTACTTCAAAAACTGGTGCATCATTAAAGTAATTACTAAAACGATTTACATCTAAAGTTGCCGAAGTCACGATAACTTTTAGGTCTGGGCGTTTTGGCAGTAACTGCTTTAAATAACCCATAATAAAATCGATATTGAGTGAGCGTTCATGCGCTTCATCAATAATGATCGTGTCATATTTAGACAAGAAGCGGTCATTGCCTAACTCGGCAAGCAAAATACCATCGGTCATTAACCGTACAATTGAATCTTGCGAACCTTGTTCATTAAAACGAATTTTAAAACCAATCGATTCGCCAAGCTTTTCGCCGACTTCTTCTGCAATACGCTGAGAAACACTACGTGCAGCTAAACGACGAGGCTGGGTATGCCCAATCATACCGGTTAAGCCACGTCCCGCTAACATTGCAATCTGAGGAAGCTGTGTGGTTTTACCTGAACCCGTCTCACCTGCCACAATAATGACCTGATGCTTTTGAATCGCATCAATTAATCGGTCTGCATATTGAGAAACAGGTAAATCCTGATTCAGTTTAATTTTAGGTAGACGTTCAAAACGCTGTCTTACTTTGGCATTCGATTGTTCAAATAATTTTTCAATCTCTGCTGTATTGGCTTTTTTATCTTTACGCAAACGATTTAAACGGTAACGATCTCTCGCCATCACCCATTGATCTATATTTAAATCATTCTGCACAGACAAATTTTCCTGAAAATTCAACAATCCGCTATTTTACGCTTTAATGCTCTTCAGGTAAAACAGTTGGGTTTTTATATATTTTTAATTTTTTAAAATTTTACCCTTGAATTTTGACTCACTAGACTTCATGTTGTTATGCAAGTTTCTTTTACGATAACTGTCATTTGATTTACATGTTTTTGCAGTCAAATCGAATACAGTGTTTGGGGACTTAAAAATCGTAAATTTATCACTTATTCGATTTTCCGATTTTAGTCATGTAAAAATACTATTTCCCCAATAAAGAATTTTTATTTATTCTACATCTCGTAAACAAGTTTAAATATAAACCTCAATCATGGAGACAATGATGAGCTTGATTAATACTGAAGTTAAACCATTCCAAGCAACTGCTTACCACAACGGCCAATTTGTTGAAGTTAACGAAACTAACCTTAAAGGTAAGTGGTCTGTTGTATTCTTCTATCCAGCTGACTTCACTTTCGTTTGTCCAACTGAACTTGGTGACTTAGCTGACAACTACGCTGAATTCCAAAAACTTGGTGTTGAAATTTATGCTGTATCTACTGATACACACTTCACTCACAAAGCTTGGCACGACACTTCTGAAGAAATCAAAAAAATCCAATATCCATTAGTTGGTGACCCAACTTGGACTCTTTCTAAAAACTTCGACGTTCTTATTGAATCTGAAGGTTTAGCTGACCGTGGTACTTTCGTTATCGATCCAGAAGGTAAAATCCAAATCGTTGAACTCAACGCAGGTGGTATCGGCCGTGACGCTTCTGAACTTCTTCGTAAAGTAAAAGCTGCTCAATACGTACACGCTCACCCAGGTGAAGTTTGCCCAGCTAAATGGAAAGAAGGCGAAGCTACTCTTGCTCCATCTATCGACTTAGTTGGTAAAATCTAATTTTTTAGATTAGACCACTACGTCTGAAAACCACCCTTTTTAGGGTGGTTTTTTTATTGGTTATTTTTATAAATCTAAGCCCTACTTTCTACTCAAATTTTATAGCTAATTTTTTACAATTCTTATACTTATAAATTTATAGCAATATTCATTTATGAATTGTCAGCCTGCTTAACTTAGAGTACTGTCGAATTATGAAACAAAAGAGCTTTATATATGTATTAAAAGATCAAACAAAAGTAGGAGTAATTATATGGAAAAATCTGTTGTTGTAACCTCTTGGAAATACGATGTTTCTTCACGCTATTTAAAAATTTTCTATAGCAATGGCTCAGGTGAGCTCTACCATCCAGTTCCAGAGTTTATCTACAATAATTTGTTACGCACCACTGATAAAACTGCATTTGTTCACAAATATCTTGAGTTTGATCTGCATTTTAACAGACTCCGTATTTCTGCTTAATCATAAAAAATCAGCCCGCTGGGGCTGATCTGTTTTATATATTTTGGCTATTAAGCCGCGTCATTTTGCTCAATATATTTCTCTAGCATTTTTTCCTTCACATCAACATGCATATTGATTTTACTAAGGTCACCCTTATAGTGCTCGACAACGCGATCATCCATAATTTTTGACCACCAAGATGGAATAAATGCAGGCAAAATCATTGCACCATAACCTGCTGGTAATTGCGGCGCATCTTCAAAGTGACGTAAAGTCTGAAAGCTGCGAGTTGGATTGGCATGATGATCTGAATGGCGTTGTAATTGATACAAGAACAAATTAGTCACCACATTATTATTGTTCCAGCTGTGCTCTGGCAAAGTACGTTCATATTGGCCATTTTCTTTCTTTGCACGCTTTAAACCATAATGTTCAATGTAATTCACCGATTCAAATAAAGTTATTGCATACGCAGCTTGAGTAACTTGAAATGGAATCGAACGCGCACCAAATTTAGCAAACATGGCTGCATGGTACACAGCCGACATTGCCCAGCCATGAATCAGCTCATTTTCCTTACAGAAGAAAGGTAATTTCTTACGTTCTAAACGATTTTTTTCAATTTCAATCGCTGATTTAAAGCTGCCAATTACTGTACGCGGTAAAAACTTCCAAAAGGTTTCACCAAATTGTGAAGATGCTGGGTCTTCAGGTGTCGCAACTCGGCGGTGGTGTCCATAAGGGTGTTCAATTCGGAAATGGTTATACCCCGAAGGCGCTAAGGCTAAATGAGATAAATAATGTTCAAGCTGCCCATTTTTGTGGCTAAGTTCATGTGCCGTATTAATGGCAATCCCATTAACCATTCCCACCAAAGTTCCCAGTAAAACCTGATCAGCAAGAGATGTATTTTTACGACTGGCTAAATATGCCCCATAGATATTGGTCGCGTATTGCAAAGGAATAAAAAGTTTAACAATGCGAGCGTAATACGGATCCGCTTCTAAATCCGCGATTGCATCTAATGGCGGATTTTCCTTGTCTTCCCCAATCAGTTTATCTAATGCAGGAATAACACCATGAATAAATAATGGCCCAAATGAAGCGAAGAATTTTTTAGTTTTTTTAGGACCAAATTGATAGCCTGCTAGCCCACCCATTGCAATGGTCGGTACAGCCAAACCCAGTAGCCATAAATGACGTTTCTTATCCTTAAATGTTGTTGTCGCTTGCTCGACATCCAGTTGAGTATGCATATTCATTAGAGACTCCAATCAAACACAAAATGTTTTGCTTGAATTGATTGTGCTCGTTCATAGCCCCTCTATATTATCATTTTAAGACTTGCTATTATCATTTTAAGACTTTTCTGAGTTTTTCTTGTGCAGAAGCAACAGATTCCGGTTATCCCATCACGTTATTATTTACGACTGATTGAAATTTTAATCGGCACGCATCAATACGATAATGATTTATTGAGGGCATTCCAACAAGAACTGGCAAAAACAGAATTATTGTCGATTCAGCAAATTGAACAATTCATTGAGATGGGTTTAAGTCTGCCCAACACTCAAGACCTAGCCTTTGAACTGGGTAAAAATATAAAACTCAGTTCACATAGTCTGGTCGGTTATGCGCTAATGACCAGCCCTAATTTGGAACATGCACTTAGGCTGATTGCACAATATTTTAGACTGATTATGCCGAGTTTTAAGCTCAGCATTGGGTTTCCGACCAATCAGCAAAAGGTTGAATTATTATTTGAACCGATTTTGCAGATGAATAAGCAATGTTTGGCCTTTCATATTGAAGCGATTGCCGTGGCCTTTTACTACAGCTTGTTAGAATTGGCAGGTCAGCAATTACAACGCTACCAAGTGTATTTGAGCGTTCCGGAGCCGAGTTATCAAGAACGTTACATATCCTTAGTGAAAGCCAATTTCCACTTTAACTATACGTGGCTTTCAGGTATACGCGTGGTGATTGATCAGCAACAATTAGCACTGCCCTTGCCTTTAGCTGATGCACATAGTTTAAAAATAGTTGAACAACGCTGTCAGGAACAAATCCAGAAGATCTATCATCAAGGTGAAATTGTTGAATGGGTTAGCATGATGTTGCGGCAAGCCAATCAAGTCCCAACCCTAATGGAATGTGCAAGAGTATTAAATATTTCGACTAAAACTTTGCAACGCTATTTACAACAGCAAGGCGTCGAATTTCAAAATTTAAAGCAACAAATCAGCACTGAGCGCGCCATTGATTTATTAGAGAATTCTACTTTTACGATTACCCATATTGCCTATGAACTGGGCTACTCCAATCCTGCCAATTTCACTCGTGCATTTAATAAAGTACAGGGCTGTAGTCCACAAGCTTATCGGCAAGAATATCTCAAAAAAGCGAACCTACTTCAGAACCACCATACATAAACCAGCACCTACGGGTAAAATACTGCTCATAAAATTTTCATCTTTTTTAATTAAAGCTAAGAATGAACTGACCTCAGCTGCATGTGAAATAACATTATCAATAATCAGCACGCCACCTTTTGGCTTCATTAAACGTTTTAAATCGGGCCAATAATTTTCATAAGCAGGACGCTCAGCATCTAACAAAATAAAATCGAAAGTTTCCTGAGCTTCTTTTAAATAGTCGGCGGCATCTCCTACCCAAAAATCAACGACTTCATTTAATGCCAATTCTGTAACATGGCGCTTCGCCTCGGTACTACGATTGGCATCAATTTCAAGCGTGGTTACTTTTCCATGAGTGGCTTGTGCCGCCTCAGCAAGCCATAAAGTAGAATAACCTGTTGAAGTCCCAATTTCTAAAATTGATTTGGCTTGCTGCATTCGAATAAATTGCGACAGAAGTTTTGCAGACTCCGCCTCAATATTACGATAACGCAGCAAACGATCTGTCTGCTGTGCATCGTGTTGTTTAAAGGTGTCATATAAATCGGCAACTCTTTGTAAGAAAAAAGTATTTGGCATATATTCACCCTTTAAAATCGTTATTTTATATGAAAGCCGTTTGAGTTAAGTGCTTTGAATTAACTTAAAGCGCGGCACGATACTTCCATCAGCTATTTGAACCGTTTCAGTAAACATATCTAGCGGACGTACCCAAGTTGAATAGTCACCATAAAGACACTGATAAACGACTAATTCTTCTTCAGTCTCGCTGTGTTTTGCCACAGAAAAAACTTGATAGAGATTACCTTTATAATGCTGATAAATGCCGCGTTGCAATGACATGAAAGTACCTTTTAATGTTATGACATAAAATCTTTACAGCCATATAACATATATAAATTTTTAAATACTTTCACTTTAAAACGCTACAAAAGCTAAAAAAGTGGATTTTAAAGATAAATTCTTGATCTTATTTATGAATGTTTTCAATAATTCAAAAAACCGATCAAATATATAAAAACATACTGTTTTACCTATTTTGTGTTTTAACGTACTATGCATCTATTGAAAGAATTTGGATGCATTGGAGTAAAAACAGATGTTAGATCAAAACATTAAAACTCAATTAAAAGCTTATTTAGAACGTTTAGAAAGTCCAATCGAATTAGTGGCTGCTTTAGATGAATCAGATAAAGCTGCTCAAATTAAAGAACTGGTGAGTGAAATCGCTGAGCTTTCTGAGCAAGTCACTGCCCGTTTTGATGGCAACAATACACGTCATCCAAGCTTTGGTGTGGCTAAAGCAGGTGAACAGCCTCGTGTGTTCTTTGCTGGCTTACCGATGGGCCATGAGTTTACATCTTTGATCTTGGCACTGTTACAAGTCTCTGGCTATGCCCCTAAAGTGTCTGATGAAGTACTCAACCAGATTAAAGGTTTAAACCTCAAAGCAAACTTTGATGTGTTCGTATCATTAAGCTGTCATAACTGTCCTGATGTAGTACAGGCGCTTAACCTGATCGCAATTTATAACCCGAACACCACAGCTACCATGATTGATGGTTCATTCTTCCAAGACGAAGTGGAACAACGAAAAATCATGGCTGTACCGATGGTATTCCAAGACAACGAACACATTGGTCAAGGTCGTATGACCCTTGAAGAGATTGTAGCAAAACTTGACACCAACTCTGCTGAAAAAGATGCAGCAGCACTGAATGCCAAAAATGCTTTTGATGTATTGGTGATTGGTGGTGGTCCTGCGGGTGCAACGGCTGCAATCTATGCAGCACGTAAAGGTATTAACACCGGTATCGTGGCTGAACGCTTCGGTGGTCAGGTCATGGATACCATGGATATTGAAAACTTCACCTCTGTGCAAAAGACTCAAGGTCCTAAGTTTGTTGCCGAGATGGAAGCGCATGTTCGTGAATATGATGTTGATATCATGAACCTGCAACGCGTGAGCAAAATCACGGGTGCCAACCAAACTGAAAACGGTCTGGTTGAAGTTGAACTTGAAAACGGTGCAAAACTTGAATCAAAAACTGTGATCCTTTCAACAGGTGCACGTTGGAGAGAAATGAATGTACCGGGTGAGCAAGAATACCGTACCCGTGGTGTTGCGTACTGCCCACACTGTGATGGTCCATTATTCAAAGGCAAACGTGTTGCAGTGATTGGTGGCGGTAACTCAGGTGTTGAAGCTGCAATTGACCTTGCAGGGATTGTTGAGCATGTGACTTTGGTTGAGTTCGATACAAAACTTCGTGCGGATCAAGTGTTGCAAAACAAATTGCATAGCTTGCCAAACACAACTGTGATTATGAATGCGTTAAGTACAGAAGTACTGGGTGATGGCTCACAAGTGACTGGTCTTAAATATAAAGACCGTGCCACTGATGAAGAACATGTAGTAGAGCTTGCAGGGATCTTTGTACAGATTGGTTTATTGCCAAACACTGACTTCTTAAAAGACAGTGAAGTTGAGTTAACCAACCGTGGTGAGATCATTGTGAATGATCGCAACGAAACCAATGTCAAAGGTGTATTTGCTGCAGGTGACTGTACGACTGTACCTTACAAGCAAATCATTATTGCTACAGGTGAAGGTGCTAAAGCATCACTCTCTGCGTTTGATTACATCATCCGTTCTGGGCAATAAAATCAGTCAAATTATTATTGTTTAGTTCAAGCCTAGCATTACAAAATGCTAGGCTTTTTTAATATTGGAGTTACAACTCTTTAACAATTTTCGATCTTTATTAATCAGTTAGTTTATGTTTATATTTTAGACATCCATATTTGGATGCCATGAATTAGAAGGAAAAACACAATGAATAAATTACTTGTTGCTTTAGGTCTTGCTGCGACCGTTGCCCTTGTTGGATGTAATAAAGATAAAGCTCCAGAAACAGGTGCGACAACGGGTGAACACTTAGAAAATGCCGCTCAACAAGCAAGTGCTGATATTAAGTCTGCTGGTGATAAAGCTGCTAATGATATTGCAACTGCAACAGACAACGCTTCAAACAAAATTGATGCTGCTGCTGACCACGCTGCTGATGCAACCGCTGAAGCTGCTGCAAAAACTGAAGCAACTGCCCGTAAGGCAACTGCTGATACAGCTCAAGCTGTTGAAAATACCGCTGCTGAAGTGAAAAAAGATGCTCAACACTAATCTCTAAAAATAAAAAAGCCCCTGTTCATACAGGGGCTTTTTTTAAGCCTAAAAACCACTTATGAAATTAGACCTTCATCACGCATCGCGATTTGTACAGATTGACGTTCTGCAACTTTATTACGTAGCGCAATAATATGTTTATATGGTGTTAAGTCATGCTCAATTGAGTTTGACCAATTTGTTAAAACAAATAGATAAGCATCTGCTGGGCCAAAATTATCATTTACGAGATAATCATAATCAGATTCAGACAAATAGTTATCGATATATTTTAAAAGGCGATCAATTTCTGCATAAGCTTTAGTTTTTTCATCAGTTGTTAACGGCGCCCCAAAGAATACGGCATAAGCATCATGTAATTCAGAGTTCAAATATCCCAACCATTCCAATACTTTCGCACGACCCATCCCCGATGGAGGAATCAAATCTTGTTTAGGATCATGCTGAGCAAGGAACGGTAAAATCGCAACGTTTTCAGTTAACATTAAACCCGGATTAATTTCTAAAGCTGGTACATATCCTTTTGGATTAATCTCGTAATAATCTGCACCTTTTTCTGTTTTATGAGTTTTTAAATTTACCCGTTCTAAGTCAAAATCAACATTAATTTCATTTAAAATAATATGTGCAGCTAAAGAACATGCGCCTGGCGAATAATATAATTTCATATCTGATCCTTGTTATCTCATATTAACGTTTTAAATTGCTTCTAGAAAACCTGCAAGGTTTGCACAATTCTTTAATTGTAAAAAAGCGTAAACTTATAAAATACTTACACCATCTAATATTCTTCAAAAAGTCATTCCTTGCAAGTTGTCTTGCGTGACGATTGTTTAAAATATGATAAAACACATTTGCGTCACGCAATTTTTCCGTTAATTACGCTTAAAAAGTTGGCTAAGCCAATTCACTAATTCAGTTAAGAAATCAAAAATCCCATTTTTCTTATCATCGTCAGGATGAGTTGAGTCTTTTCCATTTAAATCTAGATCGACAATTACAGGGTCATGATCCGACGAACGATAAGCATCTTCACCATAGAACAATGCCTTTTGCTCATCCGTTTTATATTCTTCGTTGTAATCTAGAACCGTTGGCTCATCTGCATTGATATGCCATGCAAAAGTTCTGACCACTTTTGGATATAAAGCTGCATCAGCAATTGCATGATCTAAGTTACCTGCTCCACCATTACCGTTAGCATCACTTGCAACACCATACACATAGCTATATGCCTGAGTACCCTGACCGACCTTAGTGTCATTAAGTAAAACTTTATAGTTCGCTTTTTCAAATGCCAAAATAGGCTCTTCTTTTGCGTAACTATTCATATCCCCTACAAGTAAAGCATTTTGCTTTTGCACTTGAGTTGGATTTTTCGCGAGCCACTGCACAATTTGATCAACGGCTTTCACACGAGTTGGGTTCCAACAGCCTTGACCATCTTTTTGGTCTGCATCAGTAGAGCTAGCATCGACCCCACTACAGCTTTTCGATTTCAAGTGGTTTGGAATAACAGTAAACGTTTTATTACCACGAACTGCTTGGAAACTTTGCGCCAAAGTTGTTCGGTTCTTGTCGCCTAAATCAAGCACAACAGGTTTATTTAAAGGCTTAACACGCTTGCTGTTATAAATAATAGCAACCGCAATTGCGTCACCACCTAAACGGTCTAAGTTTTCAGGAACCACATATTTCCAATCGCTACCTAAAGCTTTGGTCAAATTGGCAATTGCACTGTTAGGCCCATAACCATTGTTCGAAATTTCCATTAAACCGTATACATCAGCATCAATCGCTTTTAATGCACTCACAATTTTACGATGCTGTTTATCAAACTCAGCTTGTGTTGTCGCACCACGCTCTGTTGGGAAACCCGTTGCGCCATTGTCATAGTTCAAAACGTTAAATGAAGCTACACGAATGTGATTAGCATTTTTGGTAAGGACGCTTTGACGCGGGTTTGTTTGAGTAATAACTTCAGGCTGATTACGTCCAAGCACAGGTTGTACACGCCAACCATTAAAACGATATTCTAAAATACCTTCAGCATTTTTAAGTTGATAACCCGAGCGTAACGTATTGGCAGCGCTAAAATTGCTTGGTAACCAAGGTGTACGGTTTTGATTGTTATAGCCATCATCAAAAATAATTTTCGATAATAAATTTTTCTGAGCTAGAGCTTTGGCTTCAGGAGATAATGCTGGATATAAATTGGTTGGAATATATAAGCGGCCTAAGCTTAGAGATAATTCACCATAACGACCATAATTGTAGTTCTCACTCACCGTTAAAGTCTGAGGTAATTTGACCAACATACCTTGATAACGCTGCGGAGAGTTGGCCGAGCCACCAGTTAAGCTGGCAAACGGAAGTTCAAGGCTAACCGGCTGAACCTGATTTGCCATATTGCTATTACAAGTTTGAATATCTTGTTGTAATTGGTCTATCTGTAGCTGGTTTTGATAAGACGTTAAACGGCCACGTAAAATAACTTCATCACCAACTTGCCCACCTTTTACCGCACTACTATTTGGAATATAAACAAAAATAGCATTGCTGACATTTGCACGTGCTTTTGTGTCTGGCGTCTGAACATAAAAACCAGAGAATCCATTGGCATAACGATAATCAGCCGTAATCACACCACGCACAGTATAAGTCTGGTCTTGAGTTGCTGCCGCCAAGTCAGCAATAGCTGTATCTGAGCTCGAACAACTTACTGTTTCAACAGGAGGCTGAGTTGTAGAACCTGATAAATTTGAAAAGTCATTTCGGTTTGTCCAAGCCGACCATGAATGGTCCAAATCAAATGCTGCGGTTGCATCAACATTTAAAGCTGGGTTCTCAGTTTCAATACGCTTAAAACTATTTCCCAAGCTTGAAACTGCCGTCCCCCATCCCGCTGCTGGACGCTCACCAATACGGCCAAAACGGTCTACAGGCGTACCTTTATAAACAAGTACAACCGCATCATCTCCATTAAAAGATAAAGCAGCCACCTGATTAACTTTACTTCCAAGCTCTGTTTGCAACTCTGAGCGGCCCACTAAAAACTTCTGTTTACTCGCGAGTGTGCCTTGTAAACGAAAAACCACTGTCTTCGCTGTTCCGCCATTATTAAATTGTTGGATCTCATAATCGGCTAAATTAACTGTAGCCCCATCTGGATTATAAATTTCCAAGCCTTTTTTATTGCTACTGCCGTCAACATATTGACTAAACATGAGCTGTGCTTGAGCAACTGAGCTATATGAAAATGCACCTAATGCACTTAAAAAGACCGAAAGTGTTCTTAATTGAAAAGTTTTCATGAGTAAAAGTGTTCATATGAGTTTTAATTAGTCTCTTAGAGTAAATATTGATCATGACATCTACATGAAGAAAAACACCGAAACATTTGACTTGATCCCATGAAGACTTAAAATACCGCATTTGAATTTCAATATTGCCAAGGTTATGTCGATCGATCAGCTAGAAACGCAAATTGCAGACTTAGACAATTTGCCTGAACACCGTGAAATTGTGACGTTTATGCGTCGTTCAGCACCACTTAATACGTCTCAACGCACGGCATTAGAACAACATCGCGATTTAATTTTGGAATATCCTGTTGGCGACTTACGTCAACACTTCGAACATCCAGAGCGCCCATTAACTGTTGAAATCGGTTTTGGTATGGGTCGTTCATTAGTTCTTATGGCAAAAGCGAACCCTGAACGCAACTATGTAGGTATTGAAGTTCATGTACCTGGTATTGCTCAATGCTTATATGAAGCAGGTATAGCAGAAGTTAAAAACTTACGTGTACTTGATGCAGATGCGATTCAAGTTCTACGTGAAATGCCAGACAACAGCATTAACTGCGTACAACTTTACTTTCCAGACCCTTGGCAAAAGAAACGTCATTTCAAACGCCGTTTTGTTGCTCATGAGCGTATGCCATTGGTTGAACAAAAGCTTGAGCTTGGCGGTACGTTCCACGCAGCAACAGATTGGGAACCGTATGCTGAATGGATGCTAGATGTATTAGATAACCGTCCAGACCTTGAAAACCTGGCAGGTAAAGGCAACAGCTACCCACGTCCAGACTGGCGTCCAGTGACTAAGTTTGAACGCCGTGGTATTGAGTCAGGTCATAAGATTAATGACTTTATCTTTAAAAAGATAAAGTAAAATTTAACTACTAAAGACAAAAAATGAAGGCATTAAATATTAGTATTTAATGCCTTTTTAAATTAGCGTAAATCATATACCTCAATATATTTTTTAATTACATATATATTAATAATTTAAGTTAATTATTAACATATTCATTTTCTAGTATTTTTTGACTTAATTTCTAAAGGAGCCACATTCCAGATATCTAACAAACGCCAAATTGCATTATCAATTTCTTGCCAGTCTTCCCAATTATTTAAATTTGTTTCCCATTTAACCCATACTCCCCCATATTTATTAGGTTCATAACTATTTCCATAAATTTGAATAAAATGATTATCACTAGTGTTTTCTGATGCGAATACATCTAAAAAAACTCCAGTAACATCTTTATTTTTCGAATATCCATAACAAGAAAAAGCTTTATCAGATATATTTCTTTTATAACAATCTAAACCATTTTTTTTGAACTTTGATTTAAGATCTATATATTTAGAATTAAAATTATTTAGCATTATTTTATGAGTATCTAATTTCTGCTCTCGCATATCTATAGTTAGACCTTCAATATTAACTCGCACTTGATCTTTATGATCTGGCACATACCCATCTGTAGCCTGAAAACTTGAGTTTCTTAAAATTAAATTAAATTGTAATTGCCGATTTGAATCAGGCATTGGTAAACTATCTATCTCTTTTTGAGTGATTGAAGCAAATTTTTCAGGTATATAATTTATTGGAAACTGTCCTAAATAATGCTCTCTTTCTGGGCGATAAAATTCTGAATCAAATTGATCAGGAATATGTATTCTACGCTCCCCTAATTTTGCTTTAACAACTAAATTATTATTTTGTTTCCATATAACCATATCCCCCTCTTGAGGTATATTGGCTTTTTCTTTATTCATACATCCTCCTAAAAATAAAAAGTACATAAACAATAAATTTTTCTTTAGATATGACATTAGTTAATCTCTAAAATTATCAAAACTTCTAAATAGTATTAAAATTATAAAATAGCAAAAATCTAATTAATATAGTTTATTTCTTTTTCTTAATGAAACATCTTCGCCACTTTGAGTTTCACTAGAGTTAAATATTTGCTCTTCTTCTGAAATATTGCCACATGCTGTGACTAATATTTTTCTAACGTTTGGATGTATATCACGTCTTAAAGAGCCTATACTCATACGTAATCCATATCTTTGGACTTGTTCTGGCTCATTAAGTGCTAAATTTTCATATAACTTCATAATATAAATATTATCAATATTTTGACCATCAATTTGATCCAAATATAAATCAGGTTCTTTGGTGCTATAAATTTTTCCACCTTCTTCCATTCTTTTCATATTCCTTATCATTTTTAAATCGATTGTTTTAATCGATTTAAGGATTTCTTTATTATCACAACAAAGCTTATCAATAGAGTATTCTTCTATACTATAATTACTGTTACTTATTTTCTTCAAACTTGAAAGTGGATAAATTGTTCGCCCATAAGTTATTACAGAATAGTTCATTGGCAAGCTTTTCAAATAATCAATATCCACACGATTATCTTTTGTCCATAAACTTTTTAAATTATTCTTATTTTCGCTTAAATCTTTGCATCTTCTTTTATCTTTCTTACAATCTTTATTATCATAATATTCCTGCATTGTTGCCACTGCCACAATACCCATATTATCTTCGAATGTTTTATCTAATTTTGCAGTACGTATCACTTCAATAATTTTTTCCTTATTATTAAAATTAAATTTAGAAACATACATCACATTATCATCCACATTAAATCCTTCACGACCATCTCTAATCCAATGTTCCATTTCTATAGCCAAAAAATCTGCTTTTAAATCTATTATTTTTTCTTCATCAGTAAGATATCTATTCTCACTTGTACAAAATCCTTCTTCTTCATTTTTATTAATTATATATTCGTAATATTTATTATTAATAAAATCAAATATCAATAAAAACAACAATATAGAAAAAAACAATATTTTATATTCTTTCATTTTAATCCCCATTAAATCTCAAGTAGGAAGTTTGACTTTTAAACGAGCCCAAAGACAATTAATATATTATATAAAGTCATATAATTAAAACCCAAACAATCTTCACCTTTCACAATTAATCAAAACCTTAAAACTAACATAAAGACAATAATTCATAATTTTCAATATAAACTATATCACATATCATTATTTAGCCTAATCCAACTTCAATTAATACTCAATCTTTCTACAGGAAGATAAACATTAAAATAAACCCTTCCACATTCATCAATAGGATGTGCCTGAGATTCAATATAAATTTCTTTAAGTGGTATATATTTCATGTCCTTAATAAATGCATTAATTTTATATCTATAATAAGAAACTATTAAATAATATTTAGTTATTTTTTGCTTAGAAAGATGACTAACCTCCTTATTATTAATTAAATTATCATAATTAATAATACTACAGCAGTTATAGGGATAAAAATTTTGCAGATTGGCATCGCCATCTGATGAAAATGTTAATAAAAAACTATTTTTATTATTGAGTTGCTGATAAAAATTTTTATTATTTACGTCAATATTGTCTCGTATTTTTGAAAACCCTGTTAAAACCACAACACTACCATGAGAAATACCATCTAACACCAAATCCTCATCAAGTATTTTATTTCCTCTTTTTCCTGCAGTAACTTTAGAATTAATTGTATTATGTGGATTTTCAATTTGACTTTTAAAAGCATTTTGCAAGTCATCAAGATTACGAATATTTTCTTTTAAAACAAATAGATTATAAGTAGCATTATCACTTTTTTCATTATCATCTACTTTATCTTTCGATTTTTTAAAAATGATATCATCTTTATAACTCTGAAAATAACTTGCCATCGCTCTTTCATACAATTGATTTGTATTAAAATTTTTAGCTTGCAAACAAAAATTTTTCTCCATTTTTCTTTGTTCATAATTTTTTACAATAAAATAGCTACCCCAAATTAAAAGTAAAATTAAGGATAATCCTAGAAAAATATACTTTGTATAGATATTCTTAATCACAAGAAGAAGAAATTTAAAAATTAACCATAAGATTAAAAAAAATCCAAAAAAAAATGAAAGCCCCATTAATAATAAATTAAACATATAAAATATTTTTCTCTATCTAAAATACTATTTTAAATTCTCATACAAAACAGTGTAATTTAAGTTGGAGAAAATGACTCGCCGACTTGGATTACGTCTTCCCCTATGATCTTGTCTTGATCATCAATTGTAAAATTAAGATACATTCAGAATTTATATTTTCATTTTCAATACATTATTTTAACTCTTTTTATACAAAACTGTCTGTATATTTTCACCACAAAAGAATAATAAATATCAAAAAAATTATGCTCTTATAGCTAGTATTTGTTCTGCTATCTTTTTTATTATTAAATCTTAAAAAATTAAAGAATCTGTATTACATTCAATTTACTTAATCTCACGAAAAGTCAGAAAACAACATGTTAAAAATTTTAGGACGCGATAACTCAATCAATGTTCGTAAAGTCTTATGGCTCTGTGAAGAATTAAATCTTGAATATGAAAGAGAAGATTGGGGAAGAGGCGTTCGTTCTGCCCAATCTCCTGAATTTTTAGAATTAAACCCAAATGGGCAAATTCCTGTTGTTTTAGATGGCAATTTAGTACTTTGGCAATCCAACAGTATTATCCGTTATCTAGCAAATGCCTATGATAAAGAGCACCTGCTTTACCCTACTCAAGCGAAAGAAAGATTTTTTGTAGACCAGTGGCTTGATTGGCAAGCGATAGAGCTGAATAACAGTTGGACTTATACCATTATGTCTTTGCTGAGACATTCACCAGATCATCAAGATCCAAACTTATTACAACAAGGTATTGATAACTGGAATCGCCATATGCAGATTCTTGATCAACAACTTGCAAAAACTCAAGCCTATGTTGCAGGTTCACAATTTAGCTTAGCCGATATTCCAATTGGTCTATCTGTACAACGCTGGAAGGCCACTCCTTTTGACCATCCAACGCTTAAGCACGTCGACCAGTATTTTGAACGTTTAAATCAACGTGCGGGCTTTTTAAAATGGGGAAATAACGGCGAACCTTGATTTTTAAACAAACATTAAGCCGAGTGATGGCGTTTTAAGATGCCATCACTTAAAAGTTGATATATGTCTTTTAAATCATCTCGTTCTGCTTGTGCTAATAGGTTTTGATGCATGGCCAAGATATTTTGATCACCTCTTACAGCAGGTCCAGTTTGCATGTGCTTTGGATCATTTTCAGTGGCTTTTTTTGCCGTTTCCAAAATTAAAGGATAGAGCAAGCTAAAGTCCACCAGCTCTTTATCTACTACCTGTTTTGCCATATCAAAACAGTAATTACTAAAATTACAAGCGAACACAGCCGCTAAGTGTAAAGTTAAACGTTGTTTTGAGGTGTATTGATATACTCGGTTACTTAGGCTATTTGCTAAATCTGAAAGTAGTTTCTGGTCGATATTTGTTATTGCTTCAACAAATAACGGCGTTGCAGACCAATCAACATCTCTTTCTAAGCTAAATGTTTGTAATGGATAAAACACCCCTGCTTTTTCATGTACATGACTGATGACTTCAATATCAGTACTACCCGAAGTATGGACAATAAGTGTGTCAGGAAAGAATTCATGAACTTGTTTTACAAGCTCTGCAATTGCACTATCTGAAACTGCTAAAATGATAAGATCGGTCGGTTGAAATTCGCGAAGAGTTTGGCATGCTTTTGCTTGAATTTTCTCTGCAAATTTTTGGGTTTTATCAAAATCACGCGCATAGACCTGTACGATATTATGACCTTGGCCCAATAAAGCCTTTGCCAAATGAAAGGCAACTCGCCCACTTCCCACCAAACTGATTTTCATATCAATCCAACATTATTTGTCTCAACAAAAAAGCTTCTCAAAATGAGAAGCTTTTTTCAAATTAAAATAACTAATTTTTCATAAATCAGTCGATTATTGGGCTACTGAAAACTCAATACGACGGTTTTTAAAGCGACCTTCTTCTGTCGTGTTTTCTGCAACTGGCTGATCAGAACCATGGCCTTCTGCAACTAATTTAGAAGCATCCACACCTTTAGATTTTAAATAATCTACAACTGCTTGAGCACGGCGTTGAGACAAAGCTTTATTTGCAGCAGCATTACCAGTTGAGTCGGTATGACCACCCACATTTAATTTGATGCTAGTCACTTTATTTAAAAGTGTTGCAGCTTGGTCAAGAATGGCTTTGTTATCGGCAGGTATGTCACTTGAACCACTCGCAAAATTAATAATTTGCAAGTTAAGTGCTTTCACCAAAGCATTTACATCGACATTGTTCGGGTCAATTGATCCTAGAGCAGTTTGCGAAGCAGTTAAGCTATTGCTTACAGATTGCTCAGCTGTTACTGGTGCTGTACCGACAACCTCTGTATGTGGCACCAATGCTTTTACTTTTGCAGTTAAAGCTTCTAATGCTGCCGCATCACCTGCTTTCAAAGTAATTTTGTCGCCCACCCATTCTAAAGATGCATTTGGCACACCTTTTAACGCACCTAACACACCTGCAAGCGCATCTTTGTCGGTAAATGAAGCTGCATAAGTTTGGCTTGTATCCACCTTACAATCTTGAGTTGTCGAAAAAACTTTTTTAACGTTGGTTTGTAGCGTTGCCAAGAAGCCTTGATCACCAATTCCAGCCTGACACTCACTCACTGTACCTTTATCATCGGTACTTAAAGTTAAGCTAGCGGGTGCAGCAGCAGCTTCAACACCACTTGCAGCCGTCGGTTCTGAGGCTGGTACAGCTTCTTTATGCTGACAAGAACGCCATAACCAAGCAATGATCAGACCCAAAATAATGAGGGCAATAATCGGTAAGAACCCACGAGACTTACCTGTATTTTCAGTTGCTGCAGCTAATGGCGGGGCTGCTGAAGTTGCATGTGGAACTGAAGATAAACCTGCACCAAGTCCTAGCGGAGCTAATAGACCCACTGCCCATGCTGGTAAATATGAACGAATAGTATCTGCATGCTGGCGCAAGTAATTCACAATACTTTGCTGGTCATTTCCTGCAACATCTGAAATTGCATTAAGGCTGGGTTTAATTGCACTGTTGAGCGTGCTTTCAATTTCATTATTTGGTGCTGTACCACTTAAATGGGTAAGTACAGTATTTTTGATTTGGTCATTATGAGAAAAAAGGTCTGATAAGGAAGGAGCCAAACTATTTTTCAATTGTCCGATAAGATCAGGTTTAGCAGCTAATAATGAAAGTAAAATTGGATAAAACTTAGATAAAGCATTCGATTTTTCGCCTAGGTATCCATCCTGTTCATTTAATAATATTGAAGATACTTTTTCTTTAAGCAATTCTATAGGGTTTATCGACATTGGTTATTCTCCCGAATCTTATACGTCGTAATCAGCAACTTTTGATTATTCAAATACTTCTCTTTGCTGATAGTTTTTTATTCTAATCTTCCTTCAATCTTTTGTTGTTTTTTATATAATTTATATACAATTTTCCATCTAGTATTTACAAAACAGGTAGATCATATTGATCTACCTGTTTATATTTTAAATTTACTTTAACTAAGCACTTTATCAGTTAGCAAAAGTTTGAAGTACTTTACCCGTCAAGGTTTGACCCAACAATGGGGTATTTTTTCCTTGAGATAAAATAGTGTCTTTACTTACTGTCCAGCTTAATTCAGGATCTACCAACACCCATCCAGCTTCATCTTCCCAACGCGAGGTCATATTCGCAACCTGTGCTGGAACACTCGTAACTTTAGCAACCCATTCAAGAGGTTCAAATAAACCCTCATTAATGAGTTGGACACCTAAAGATACATAAGTATCAAAAGCGGTAATACCCGGCTGAGTTTCAGCAAATGGCGCCATTTTTGCCGAACTGCTTAAAGGTTCATGGTGCGTACAAATTGCATCAATTGCGCCTTCTTTTAATCCTTGACGTAAAAGTTCTTTATCTTGCTCAGAACGCAATGGTGGGCGAACGTGTGCAAGTGAATTGAAACCGTCGATTAAGTGTTCAGTTAAATGTAACTGATGCATTGCAACGTCAGCAGTTACAGGCAAGCCTTTTGCTTTTGCTGCACGAATTAATTCAACCGATGCACCACAAGACAACAAACCAAAGTGAGCTTTTACGCCAGTTGCTTCAATCATAAGCAAATATTTTGCAATCGCTACAGTTTCAGCAAGCGCCGGAATCATTGGCAGACCTTGGCGAGAAGCAATAAAGCCTTCGTGTGTACATCCATCTTTAGCAATTTGTGGTTCTTCAGCATAGAACACAACCGTTAAGCCAAGACCCGCTGCATATTCCAAAGTACGAATAACCACATCATCATTTTCAAAAGCAGCGTTAGCATTTGAAACAGCAGTACAACCACCCTTTTTTAGGCCCGCCATATTTGCTGGTTGTTTACCATTTAGACCTTGGGTTTGAGCACCGATAATATGCATATGAATGCCGCCATCAAGCCATGCCTTTTCAATCAAGCCATGAATAAGCGCACCGTTGTCTTGTACAATCGGTTTTGAGTCTGGTGGAGTAATCACATGCAAAATACCATTAGCACGTGCGGCCTTACCTTCAGATTTAAGTGTACCGTGTTGCTGTTGACCCGGTTCACGCAAACGTGCGCACAAATCAACCATGGTTGGCATTAACCATTTACCTTGTCCATCAATGGTTTGTTCAACTTGCTCTACTGGAGAAACCAACTTGCCATTTTGAAGATATACAGTTTGTACGCTGTCTGTTTTTTGGACTGGGTCTAACACACGTACATTTTCAATTTTTACAATACTCATGTGATCCATTCCTTACAACGTAATCGCTTCAATTAAACCTTGCTCTTGGAGTTGGCCTTGCATTGATAACGCCAATACGGCCATACGAACAGCAATACCATTGGTTACTTGTTTCAAAATAACTGATTGGTCTCCATCCGCAACACTTGAGTCAATTTCTACACCACGATTCATTGGTCCCGGATGCATCACGATACAGTCCGGTTTAGCTAGACCTAGACGCTCTTTGTTTAAACCATACATTCTGTAGAATTCAGACTGTGAAGATAATGCTGGAGAGTCAATACGCTCATTTTGAATACGTAGGGCAATAATCACATCACAATCTGCGATCCCTGCATCCATATTGTTGAATAAGCGAACGTGTTCACCATATTCTGAAAAGCCCACTGGCAATAATGTATTCGGTGCAATCACACGAATATCTTTACATCCGAGGGTTTGTAATGCTGCTACATCCGAACGTGCTACGCGAGAGTGTTTGATGTCTCCAATAATGGCAACACTCAAATCTTCAAACGGTTTCTTTGTTTCACGGCGAATGGTAAGCATATCGAGCATCGCTTGCGTTGGATGGGCATGACGTCCATCTCCTGCATTAATAATTGCGACCTTTGGACACACATCTTTAGCAATGAAATGAGCAGCACCTGAAGATGAATGGCGCACAACAAAAATGTCAGCAGCCATTGCTTCAAGGTTCCAAAGCGTATCTCGTAATGTTTCACCTTTCGATGTACTTGAACGTGCAATATCAATATTCAATACATTGGCAGACAAGCGTTTTGCTGCTGCTTCAAAAGTAGTACGAGTACGGGTGGAGTTTTCAAAGAAAAGATTCATAACCGTCAATCCCTCTAAGAGCGGACGGTTAATTAAATTATTATTATCATCTAAAAAGCTTTGTGCGGTATCTAAAATCTTAGTGAGGTTTTCTTTTGAAAGTCCCTCAATTGTTAAAAAATGTTTTAAATTTCCGTCCTGATTGAGCTGAACCTGGCTCGGCTGATGCAACGCTGCAATATGCATAATGGATTCCTATGGGTCGAATCGCGAAAACGTGCATAGTGTAGCTGAATTCCGTTCTTTTCACAGAAGAACTTTACAGAATAAGACCCTAAATTGACCAAAAATTTAGGGTCTTATTCGAGATTACCTTAAGGCACCAATGTAATGATGTGGAACTTGTGCCCGATAAATGTCTTCGGCTGTTATTTCTGGCTCTTCATCCGCCTTAGTAACAGCGGGCGTTTCTTTTTGAGAAGATTCTGGCAGTGTTTCAACTAATGATCTTAATCGCTCAACACATCGTTTTAATTCATCATCCTCTGTTTCTAACGCCACCGTAATTACATATTTTGCATAATCTTTATTTTGAATCACATACATTGCATCTATTACCCGCCCCGTTACCCGACGCATACGTACATATATTTGTGTGGCCACTGAGAAAGCATCTGCATTAGCAATAAAACCATTCCCCATCATGTCTTTCATTTATAAGGTCCCCATCCATTAAAATTATAAAAATGGTTAAAAATCGACTTTGTCTCTTAAATAAATAACCATCAATTATCTTGGTCTAGCAAAATACATACCAATTACAAGGTATTACTCTTTAAAAATCAGTTTATTGGTTGCTAAATGATAGGTTGCAATAATTTAAAAACCTTTAGACATCAAAATAAGTTAAACTTTGCATCGTTAATATTTATATGTTTTGGTCAATCGAGTTTATGAATACCTCTTTACGTTTAAACCACTATTGGATTACTTGTGCTGATGGTTTAGAACCCCTCTTACAAGAAGAAATAGAACAACTTGGCACCAAAGTGACAGAACGTAAAGCAGGACGTTTAATCATTGAAGGAACGCTTGAACAAGCTTACCGCATCTGTATGTGGTCACGTCTCGCGTCCCGTGTTTTACTTCCTATTCATACTTATGAACTTGATTTTACGCATGATGCACGTGATGTGGCAGAAGAACTCTACGAAGGTGCAATGAGCTTTGACTGGTCACTTGTTTTTGCACCACAAAGTACCTTTGCAATTCGCTTGCATGCCGAACGTGAAATCATGGTCAATTCGCAATTTGCTACACTGCGTGTAAAAGATGGCGTTGTTGATTCATTTATGGAAGCTGTAGGACGTCGTCCTAGCATTGACACCAAACAACCAGAAATTACGATCTATGCTTTGGCAGGTAAAACTGAACATACTTACTGCCTAGATTTATCAGGTGACTCGCTCCATAAGCGTGGTTACCGCCGTTACATGACCGATGCACCAATTAAAGAAAACCTTGCTGCGGCAATTTTGCAAAAAGCTCAGCTCAAACAGCGTAATCCAGAGATTGTACTTGACCCAATGTGTGGTTCAGGCACATTTATCATTGAAGCATTAATGATTTTAACTGACCGTGCACCAGGACTTGTTCGCCGTTTTGGATTTAATGGCTGGCATGGTCATGACCGCGAACTTTGGCTTTCACTTAAAGCAGAAGCAGCAGAACGTCACGAAAAAGCACTTCAATTACCTTTACCTAAATTTTATGCCTACGATGCAGACTGGGAAGCAATTAAAGCAACCCGTGAAAACATTATTGCGGCAGGTTTTGAAGGTTTATTAGGTCAGATTCAGATCGAAGAGCGTACTTTAGCGGATTGGCCAGATTTTGCTGCTGAAGGCAAAACTGCATTTATTGTCACTAACCCGCCTTATGGTGAACGTTTAGGTGAAAAAGCTTCAAACCGTTCTCTATACTTAGGTTTATCAGCGCTTTTACAAAAACATTTCCCAAATCAATATGCAGCAGTTATTGCAGCTCAAATTGAACAATCTGATGTTCTAGCATTTGAAGCGCCTGAAACCTTACGCTTAATGAATGGTAAGTTGCCAATTTATATTCGTTTCGGTGTAATCAAACCTGAAAAAGTAACTCAACCATTTTTAGCAACTTGGCAAGCTCAACCTATTGAAATGGAAGAAGCTCAAGACTTCGCTAATCGTTTGCAAAAAAATATGACTGCCTTGAAAAAATGGGCAACGAAAGAAAATGTTTATTGTTTACGTTTGTATGATGCAGACTTACCTGACTTTAATGTCGCTGTTGACTTATATGGTGACCGTTTACACGTTCAGGAATACGCACCACCAAAAACAATCGATCCAGAAAAAGCTAAAAAACGTTTTAATTTAGCGCTTGCTGCAATTCGCGCTGTTACTGGTTTAAACCGTGATGCCATCTTTATTAAGACACGTGCACGCCAAACGGGTACAACTCAATATACGAAGCAAAGTACAGCTTCAAAACGTTTTATCGTTCAAGAAGGTAAAGCTAAAATTTTAGTTAACCTGACTGATTACCTAGACACGGGTTTATTCCTTGACCATCGTCAAATGCGTTTACGTATTGCTCAAGAAGCACGTGGTAAACACTTCTTGAACTTATATAGCTATACGTCTACTGCAAGCTTACATGCTGCGCTTGGCGGTGCTGCTAGTACAACAAGTGTGGATTTATCTAACACTTACCTAAACTGGTCAAAAGAAAACTTTGTTTTAAATGGCTTAACTGTAGATCATGCAGATGAACAACACATGTTCTTTGCCAGCGACTGTTTTGAGTGGTTAAAAGAAGGTCATGAACAATACGATCTTATTTTTATTGACCCGCCGACATTCTCAAACTCGAAAAAATTCTATGGTACATTCGATGTACAACGTGACCACATCTCACTTATTAAACGCGCAATGAACCGTTTACACAGTGAAGGTACGCTTTACTTCTCGAATAACTATCGTGGTTTTGAAATGGACGAAGAGATCGAGGCTATTTTTCAGGTTGAAGAAATCACTTCTGAAACCATCGGCCTTGATTTTAAACGTAATCAAAAAATCCACCGTGCATGGAAAATTCAGCACCCTGGTCTAGATCAGTATTAATGAGACTAGAGGTTATTATTACTTCACGGTAATAATAACCTCACCATGAACATTTTTTGACTCAAAATCATATTTAGTAAAACGGTCTGCTCTTTCCGGTAATGCAATCATTTCTAACTTCTTCTTTTCTTTACTATCAACAACATGATTCTGTTTTTGTTCTTGATACGGAGAAAGTACGCTAGTTCTCAGCGCATCCCATCGAACTTGCTGTAAATAGTTATCTCCTAACGCCTGCTGTACTTGTTGTTGTTCTATCGCTGGTTTTTTGGCATCGTCCTGAGCTTTGGCAATAATCACGGGTAAAGATGCGGTTATCGCCCCTGTTTGAGTGGCAAGTGCACTTTCCGACATTGGTTGTGCTGCCCATGTGTTTGATAATAATACAGATACACCGCTCAAAATTCCCAGCATATACCCTTGCTTATTGTTCATTTCATTCATCCTAAAATTGTTATTGTTCGTTATATCGAACAAAATTAACAATTTTTTACGCATGTCGCAATGTTATAAATAAACTTCCCGACAATTAACATTGATCATTTTAAAACCGGATTTTTTTCACAGGCATTTTGTGAATATTCAAGCAGTTTTATAGATTTTTATCCCAGACTTGAATGACACCCTTAAATCACTTACTGTAATTTTATAATTTATCTGTAAATCGTTTTTACTTATAAATAAACACCAATCGAGGTGAAATAATGCTTCAGCACTGCTGCCAACTATTAGAAAATCTTCAACTCAAAATTGCCTTTATTGAAAGTGCGAGTTCCGGTTATTTAACCAGTCAATTTTCTATTCATAAAAATAGCGGTGCAGACATTTTACTCGGTGGTTTAGTGAGTTATGACCCTAGCATTAAAATTAGCATTTTAAATATTAATCCCAAGTTAATAGAGACTTACACAGCTGAGTCACCACAAGTTACAGAGGAAATGTGCAAGCTGGGACAAACGTTATTTCCCAAAGCCGATATTATTGTAAGTTGTACTGGGCTATTAAAATCTGGGGGAAGTGAAACCTCAGAAAAACCTGTAGGTACCTTTTTTATCTGCATTTCTTATCAAGAACGTATTTATCATTACCATTATTTTTTATCTGGCCATCCTGAACAAAAGTTAAAGACATTAACTCAGAAAGTTTCAGACACCCTAATTGCTTTACTCACATCAAAAACCTAAATAGTCTGGCCATAAAAAAAGAGAATATGTTTCCATATTCTCTTTTCGGTTTTAGCAGAACAAGATTAGCTGAGTTTCATTTTATCGAAGACTAAATGACCATTTTCACCTTTCACTAAAATAGTATCACCTGCGACAAAATCACCCGACAAGATTTTTTGCGCTAATGTGTTTTCAATCTGTTGTTGAATCGCACGTTTTAATGGACGCGCGCCATAAACAGGGTCGAAACCAGCATCAATCAATAAATCAAAAGCAGTGTCATCTACAGTTAAACTCATATCACGATCAACCAGACGTGAACGTAAGCGATCCAACTGAATATCAGCAATGCCTCGAATCTGTGCTTTTTTGAGTGAATGGAAAATCACAAGCTCATCAATCCGGTTAATAAATTCCGGACGGAAATGCTGACTTACCGCATTCATTACAATGGTACGCACTTCATCGTCTGTTGCACCCTCACCTAGCTCACGTACATCTTGTGAACCTAAGTTCGAGGTCATCACAATCACAGTGTTTTTAAAGTCTACTACTCGACCTTGTGAGTCTGTTAAGCGACCATCATCCAACACTTGTAGCAAGATATTGAATACATCTGGATGCGCTTTTTCAACCTCATCAAACAACACTACACTATATGGTTTACGGCGAACAGCTTCGGTTAAAACACCACCTTCTTCATAACCCACATATCCTGGAGGCGCACCAACCAAACGGCTAACCGAATGTTTCTCCATGAATTCACTCATGTCGATACGAATCATGGCATCATCACTGTCAAACAAGAAGTTCGCCAATGCTTTGGTCAACTCTGTTTTACCAACACCTGTTGGACCTAAGAACAAGAATGATCCGCTAGGACGATTCGGGTCAGACAAGCCAGCACGTGAACGACGTACGGCATTCGAAACGGCTACAACAGCTTCATCTTGACCTACAACACGGTCATGTAAAAACTCTTCCATATTAAGGAGTTTTTCACGTTCGCCTTGCATCATTTTAGCAACTGGAATTCCTGTTGCAGCACTCACAACCTCGGCAATTTCATTTTCAGTCACTTTAGTACGAATGAGTTTTGGCTCTTCGTTTTCTTCAGCAACTTCGTCTTGCTCCAGTTGTTTTTGCAACTCTGGAATTACGCCATACTGTAAACGTGCTGCTTCAGCCAAATCACCTTCACGCTGAGCTTTCTCAAAAGCAATACGCGCTTTATCAAGTTCAACCTGAGCCTGTTTAGTACCCTCGACAAGAGTCTTCTCAGATTTCCAGATTTCTTCAAGATCGTTGTATTCTTTCTCGACTTCAGCAATCTGTTTTTCAAGATGATTAACTTCAGCTTTACTGCCGACATCTTCATCTTTTTTCACAGCTTCCAATTGCATTTTCAACTGGATTAAACGGCGATCAAGTTTATCAAGTGCTTCAGGTTTAGAGTCAATTTCCATCTTAATACGAGAAGCGGCTTCATCAATCAAGTCAATTGCTTTGTCTGGTAATTGACGATCAGTAATATAGCGATGAGACATTTTTGCCGCGGCAATAATCGCTGAGTCTAAAATTTGCACACCATGGTGAGTGGCATATTTCTCTTTTAGACCACGTAAAATCGCAATGGTATCTTCAACACTTGGTTCATCAACCAACACTTTTTGGAAACGACGCTCTAATGCAGCATCTTTTTCAATATATTGGCGATATTCATCTAAAGTTGTTGCACCCACACAGCGCAATTCACCACGAGCTAATGCAGGTTTTAACATATTACCTGCATCCATAGCGCCATCACCTTTACCTGCGCCTACAAGCGTATGCAGCTCGTCAATAAACAGGATGATTTCGCCTTCGTGTTTTGCCAAATCTTTTAAAACAGCTTTTAAACGTTCTTCAAACTCACCACGATATTTAGCACCAGCAAGTAATGAACCTAAATCTAAAGATAAAACACGTTTGCTTTTTAAGCCTTCTGGCACTTCACCATTGACAATACGCTGAGCCAAACCTTCAACAATAGCTGTTTTACCAACCCCCGGTTCACCAATAAGAACAGGGTTGTTTTTTGTACGACGTGATAAAACTTGAATGGTACGGCGGATTTCGTCATCACGCCCAATCACCGGATCAAGTTTTCCAGATAAGGCACGCTCAGTTAAATCAATCGTATATTTATTAAGTGAGTCACGTTGATCTTCGTGATTATTACTCATGACTTTATCACTACCTCGAATATGTTCAATTACTTTGCGTAGACTGTCGGGAGTTACACCTACGGCACTTAAAATATTTTTAGTTTCGCCTGTCTCTGCTAAGCCTAATAGCACCCAATCAGTTGACAAAAATTCATCACCCGCCTTTTGCGCATATCTATCTGCCAGATTAAGCGCCTTAACAGCTTCAGGGTTTAAATTGACATCCCCAGTCGGATTCGCAATGGTCGGAGCATCTTTTATAGCTTGCTCAAGCTTTTGTTTAAGTTCAGGTAATCGTGCACCTGCTTGTTGCAACAAACTAATATTTGATGGCTCTTCTAAGAGGGTACTCAAAATATGAATACCTGCGATCGCGGTGTGGTCTTTACCCATCGCTAAAGATTGAGCATCTGAAAGGGCTTGCTGCAAGCGGTTTGTAAATTTTTCAAAACGCATTCTTGTTATTCCTCACAACAAATTTGTACTTGTCTAATAGATGGGAACACTTTTTCGGATTTCAAATAAATTTATATATATTTTTCATAATGTTATTAAAACAACAATGAGTAAGACTCCATTATAATATGGGATTGTGAGCGATCTATTTCAAGTACATTTTGTATAATTTTTAAGAGAAAGCAAAAATGTCATGTTTTTATCTGAATTCTTATAACAAATGGCAATTTGAAAGCTGTGATATTTTTAATAGTTATCACTGTTAAATATTAAAATAATTGAAGGCAGCCTTTATTTAAAAAGACTGCCTTTTAAAACAACTAATCAATTAGTCCATTGATGAAATGGACATTTTGCTTGTTCTGTTTTTTCTTTGGGTAGGTCTGGCGTCGACACAGGACGACGCTGGTGTTGCTCCTGAATAGTAGGGAACACAGATGTAAAGAAGTTTGACCAACCACCGGTACGTACTCTTAACAAATTATATTGCTCAGGTGATGTCACAGCTTGAGCAAATGTTTCTGGGTCAGCTACTGTTATTGTTAAAATATTAGATGAACTTCCTTGACTGAATTGCTTCAGAATAGCTACAAGTTCTTTAACGCCAAAGTCTTCACCAATATTAAAATCTGTAGGTGCTCCATCAGCCATTAAGTCTGTGCCAATACCATTAAAACCTTGTAAAGCACGGCTAAACTCAACTTTTTGATGATCAATTGCCAAATCTGCTGGACTTGGTGATGGACTTAGATCAGAAGCTACTGTCGTACCTAAACGGCGACCATCAGCACTCGCACCATTCCATGCCCCCATCTCCACATGATTTTCAAAAGTTCCCACACCCGGTTGAATCTGTATACCAAACGGATGCTCTTTTGAACCATAGCGTTCAGCCAAATTTTTAAGGCTTTGTGCGAATTGTGGCCATGGATGAGTAAATGTCTTGACTGATATCTCAGCAATCATTTTAACAATCTCATCGCCTAGTTTATCGACTTCGGGGTTACCACGTCCATAACGTGGTTGTGCCAAAGCAATTTCACGTAAGCGCTTATAACGATCAGCTTGCGCGGCAATACGGGCATGACCAGCTAAATTGCTAATAAATGGCTCAGTCATTTTATATCCCCAGTCACAGCAGAGACACTCTAATAGTTCAGGCAATGTAGTAACTGCGGTTAACGGGTCAAAAACCATCGCCTTAATGGCATACAACGAGTTAATTGTATTACTGAGCGAGATATAACACGGTCCATAAATATTATATTTAGCACCACCACTATAAAAATCTTGCCCTTTAGCCAAGCAGTCATCCATCAAGACATTTAGAATTGGAGATGGACAAATATCTGTATTGGCACCGTAGCCTAGAATTTGCCCATTGAATGCCTTGCGATTGAGCAATTCAAAATGTTGCTTGTATAACTCTAATAATTCTTCAAAACTATCAATCTGATCAGCAGGTTTAGTATTTAATGAAACAGTTTGTCCAAACAGATAGCTTTGTCCCGCACTTGAAATTGTTTTACCCTGATTTAGTGCACACTCCAAAGGCTGTAATGTCGAGAATCCACCTAAAGAAAACCAGTTTTCGCCAGGGAACTGAGGTTCATAACAACCATCACAAGCGTAATTCTGTGCCGAACGAATATCGACTTTAGAATTCCAATTTGGCAGATTAGTGAGTGCATGCCCCCCTACACCATTTCCACTTTGATGAAGACTAGGAATGAGTTTTTCATCATTTAATAAAATTGGGTGAGCACCGCCAGATAAAATTGCATGTGCAGCCACTTCTAAAATTTCTTCAGGAATATCCTTGCGAGTGCGTAGAGACAAACACGGTGCATTTAACGGTAACCGGCCTGATGCACGAATAAATAATTTTGTGACCTCATTATAAGCTGGTTTGGTTTTAGAAAAGTCTTCTGTACCATCAGCTACTGTCCCACCAACTGTAATCTGTTGAATCCATTGTCCCAAAGATGCACCTTGAGGATAAGGTCCCGAACTACCACCCATTGCGAGATTACCAAAAGGTTGATGGTCTTCCATAAACATACGGTTTTGTTGTACTTTTTCATCTAGCTTAATATAGAACGCATCGATAATTTCTTGCGCCTCTTCAGGCCTAGCCGAATGGTTGTCCAAGAAAGGTTGTAACAGCTGATCCATACGTCCAAATGCTGTTGGCTCACCATTTAAATGCAAACAACTATGCAATGTGAAAATAAATTGAACTGCTTCAATAAATGTGTCCGGTTTATCTTTGGACAACTTTTCCATTCGTCGACCAATTGCAATTAAATTATCTCTTTCGAACTCTTGTCCTTTTTGCATCTGGCCTGCGACTTTAAATGCAAGCTTTGAGTAATTTAAGAAATATTCAGAAATACCAGTTAGTGCTAATCTTGAAGCTTCATAGAAGTCTTTCTTCTCTGGAGTCTGCGCATTGCTTGCATGTTTAGCAATTTCTTGTTGTAGACCAGCTAAACCTAAATCTAGTGCCTTTTTATAATTTGGAATAACATGCCCAACACCCGATGCTTCACTTAAATTACGCAAAAAGCCCTGAAGACGTTCTTCTTCAGATAAATACTTCATGACATAACGACCTTCACCCAAGGTCAGATTTGGCATAGCTCCTACAATAATTTCATCAGGCATAATGCGATAAGTATCCGATCCATAAATGACCTTACCTTCACATTCGCGCCCAGTTGAATACGGAATCATTTCACCATTTTTTAATAAAATTTTCCGTCCGCGGAAACCATAATTTTCTGATGAGAATAACTGTAAGCTTAATCGAATAGCCCAACCTTTGCGCAACATAATAGATAAACCCATAATATTTTCAGGCTTATCACTGATGTCAAACTCATCAATATAATAATCCACCCCTTGTTCAATTTCTTCTTGTTTCCGATTGAAATACCAGTTGTCTTGCCATAAAGAAAATGTATTCTCAAGTAAACTTAAAATACGATTAGAAGGTGGTTTAAAAAATTCACTATGGGGATTTAGCCCAGTTGCCATGTTAAAAAGATAATTACTATGATTGTAGTACATCAAACCATTATCGGAACTATTCATATAATGGCGATCAAATCGATTCCAATCCATACCTGGGAAAAAATTCCAGTTATCTTTATCTAATCGACTAAAATCATTTAAATATTCTGATGCATCATCTAATGCTAAATCTTTTAAACTTGGAATATAAAATATTCCTCCCAAGTCTGAATGAAGGCTATTGAATAGACGGTCATTCATAAAGCCTTCTATTGCCCCAATCTGACTTGCCATAACCTCTTCTAAAATTGCAGCAGTTTTTGCAAAACCAGCAAAATAAATCCCTGCTTCATCTGCTTTAGTTACCGATTTTGGCACTCTAAAACTTGAATTTGACTCAGCACGGCCAAACGGTAAGCCTAAACGCAGAACTGGTGTAGTATTTCCATTTTCATCTTGTACACGAGAAGCTTTAATGTGCGAACGGCTATCACGGTCTGGAATAATCGTGTCGTCAGTTTTACGTCCAATCAAATCTTCAATTTGATCTTCTGACATCATATTGATTTGATCCCAATTAATTAAAAACCTTTGAGATAAAACGTATGAGCCACCAAAATGATCAATGTCTTCTGCACCAATTAAAGTATGTTTTGCCAGTGAAATTGGATCAGATGGATTATTTAAATTTTCAGAAAAACGACACCCTAAAACCTTACCATTGCGACCAGTTTTAGATTGTGAAGCAGTAACTTGACTAAATATTTCTTTAATATCTGAAGCTAAAAAATGCTCAATATATTTCTGTAATACTGTACACGCATCAGCATCATCACTTTTTACATGTAACCAAATGTCGCCATCCGAATTTTTAAAACTCCCATTAGAATCAGAGAAAACTTCTGAGACATTTGGATTTTTTTCTTCTGGATAATGTAATTGCATTCCCTTTGGTCGTGACAACTTATCTTTTTTACAAATCAGATCCCAATTATCAAAAGATATGCCAATTGCCAAAGTTGTATTTTTACTAGAAAGTGCTGGATTCTTATTGACCTCTTGACGCACAGCGATCATTAACTGACGAATTTTTTCACGTGTAATTTCGGTATTAAGCCAAACCGTAGTAAAAATTGCATGGGGGGCTGGATAAACCAACCCTCGTTGCATGTATTTCCATATTTCAGTAAAACGATCTTCATAAGATATATTTAACATTATATTAAAGTCCTTTAAAATATTTATATAATAATTAAAATTTTGATTATAAATTTAACCAAAAAATCATTATTGACAATAAAAATTAAAATAACAAGATATTTAAAATCAAAGAAAAATAGCAAGAATTAATAAATAATCAAAATAAAAAGTTAAGTTTAGAAAATTTAAAATATAAGATAAAGAAAATCACAAAAACAAGGATAAACAAACAACCAATTATTAAAATAAAGTAATAAATAAAATTAGAATTCAATTATTAAAAAAATTAAAATAACTCTTAATTAAAACTTACTGATATAATCTCGAATATTCTCTTATAAAATTATTGTTGCTATGTTAATAAAAAAACTCATTTCTACTTTGCTTTTTACATCAATACCTTTTTACTGCTTTGCCGAGCTCCCCCAAGACTCTCGAAGAGCTGGTGGAATCGCAGTTATTCCCTTAACTAGTGATATTACTCGGGTCACCTTTCAACAAAAGCCAGTTTTAATCAGTCAGGAAGGTCATCAGCGTTATGCTGTACTTGGTATTCCGTTATCTACCCCACTTGGTAGTGTACAACTCGATACGAATAAAACCCCTATTCAAATAGAAATTAAGTCTTATCCTTATGCGGAGCAACGGATTAAAGTCACTAACCAAGATTATGTGAACCCGAACCAAAGCCAGTTAGACCGCTATGCTCAAGAAGCTAAAGAACAAAATGATGTTTATAGCTCATTTACAAAGAGTTCATGGCAAACCTTACCAGCATTTATACGCCCAACTTCAGGGAAGTTTTCCAATTCTTTTGGAAGAAAACGCTTTTTTAATGGTGAAGAGCGCGCTCCTCACTCAGGGTTAGATATCCCTGCACCAGTGGGACAAAAAGTTGTTGCACCAGCAGATGGTGTCGTTATCCAAACCGGATCTTATTTTTTTAATGGTCAAACTGTGTTGATTGATCATGGCCAAGGCCTAGTCAGCATGTTCTGCCATTTAAGCACAATTAAAGTAGAAAAAGGTCAACATATTCGCCAAGGAGAAACACTAGGTTTAGTGGGCAAAACTGGACGCGTGACAGGTCCTCATCTGCATTGGGGCATGAGCCTTAATAATGCTCGGGTAGATCCGCAGCTTTTTCTAAATACAGCTCGTTAATTTAAGGCTTTACGAAAATACTTTGGTGCTTCGATATAGCCTTCTCTTAGGTAAAATTGATGTGCCAAAGGTCTTTGTACTCCAGAATGAAGTTCCATTCGATCACAACCACGGTGCTTGGCTTGTTGCTCAGCTTCTTGTATGAGTAAATGCCCTACACCTTTACTACGTATATTCTCATCAACGCATAGATAACATATTTTGGCAAAGTCACCCTCTAAGGCAATTTGCGGAATAAAATAAAGAGATAAAAAACCCCAAATCTTGCCCTTTTCTTCAGCAACCAAAATTTGTGAGTTAGCGTCATTATGCAGTATTTCAAATTTTTCTTGGATAAGAGTGAGTGGCTGTGGGTAGCCCATCTGTTTAAGTAAATCGCATATTGCTTGAGTATCTTCCCGTTTAGCAGTACGAATATTCATTTCATCCCTCCTCTTATTTTTTAGTTATTTTTGACAATAAAAAAGCCAACTCTAATGTCAGCTTCTTTTAATTTTTAGCTATCAAAAAACTGTCTTATTCCGCTTCAATAATTTCAAAGTCATGGGTAATTTCTACACCACCATCGGAAAGCATTTTACTCGCTGAACAATATTTTTCGGCAGACAATTCAACCGCTTTTGCAACCTGTTTTTCTTTAACAGCTTTACCTGTTACCACAAAGTGTAAGTGGATTTTAGTAAAAACAGCTGGAATTGTGTCAGCGCGCTCAGCTTTTAAATTACATACAACATTCGTCACATCTTGGCGAGATTTCTTTAAAATGGTCACAATATCAAACGAAGCACACCCACCAAGTCCCATTAATAGCAATTCCATAGGACGTGGACCACGGTTTTCACCACCATACTCAGGTGAGCCATCCATAATGACACTATGCCCACTATCCGATTTCGCTTCAAAAGCAACATTCTCTAGCCAATGTACACTTGTTTGCATTGCAACTACCTAAAAAAAATTATAAATTTAAGCAGGGTCTGTTGACATTTCATCTATGGATTGCGTTAGAGCTAAAAATTAATCCAAATAAGACGCAAAACCCAGACAATGGCAATCCTTTGTCCAGTTTTGTTATATAGTTTGTGAAATTTCAGCCATAATCTGAGTTGCCATTTAAGCAGCGCAGGCACAGCGCAAGACCATATTATTTTGTACGTTCCGTTGTTAAGATCTATTTATTTAGAATGGCTAAATTTCATAGCTCTTGCTTGGTAACGTCTAAAAGAATTGTCTTATGTCGCAACCATCTGTGAAATGTCAACAGACCCTTGTTTTGTACACTAACATAAAATGAGTTGATAAGGAATTTCATCTCTTCTGTGTAATAGCTCATCTCGGGCTTGTGTGAATTGTTTACCCTATTCGGAACATATTAAGCATGACTTCAAATTTTTCACAACTCAGCACAGATGCTTTATCTCCGGGGCAACTACCTGAATCCGTTAAAGCATTGTTAAAACGTGCTCACATCAACAGATATCCAAAACGAACCACAATTGTTGATGCAGGAACAGAGTCGAAATCTTTATATTTAATTTTAAAAGGCTCAGTTTCAATTATTTTACGTGAAGATGACGAACGTGAAATTGTTGTTGCATATTTGAATCCGGGCGACTTCTTTGGGGAAATGGGGCTTTTCGAACCGAACCCGCAACGTACAGCTGAAGTTCGTACGCGTGATGTCTGTGAAATTGCAGAAATTTCTTATGACAACTTCCACGAACTTAGCAAACAATATCCAGACTTAAGTTATGCTGTTTTTGCACAACTTGTTCGCCGTCTAAAAAATACGACTCGTAAAATGACAGATCTTGCATTTATTGATGTGTCTGGGCGTATTGCACGTTGTCTAATCGACCTATCTTCACAACCAGAAGCAATGATTTTGCCAAACGGTCGTCAAATTCGTATTACTCGTCAAGAAATTGGCCGTATTGTGGGATGTTCACGTGAAATGGTTGGTCGTGTACTTAAAACCTTAGAAGATCAAGGCATGATCCAGACAGATGGTAAGGCTATTCTTATTTTTGATGTTTCATTAGAAGAAGCACCTGTTTCTGATGAAGACTATGATGATGACGAATAATATTTATTAAATTTTTAATAAAAAGCAAACTTCGGTTTGCTTTTTTTATATGCAACAATGAGTTAATACACAAAACTTACAAACTATTCTAATTTTATGATTTAAGTTGAATACATATTCTCCGTTAGGCTAACTCAAAATTTCCAAGGATTCCGCTGTATGCAATTTAACCCACTTAGTCGCACAGGCCTCAAGCTTCCAGAAATTTGTTTAGGCACCATGACATTTGGTGAGCAAAACTCTCAGCAAGAAGCATTTGAACAACTCAATTATGCTTTGGCACACGGTTTATATTTTTGGGATACGGCAGAGATGTATTCAGTTCCGCCAAAACCTGAAACCTATGGTGCAACTGAAACAATTATTGGCAATTGGTTTGCCCAAAATGGTCAACGTGACAAAGTCTTTCTTGCCTCTAAAATTGCAGGGCCAGGCTTTGGAGGAACACACATCAGAGAAGGCCATACGCGCTTCCACAGCGATCATATTGCTAAAGCCCTAGATGGCTCCTTGAAACGTCTCCAAACCGACTATATTGACCTTTATCAACTGCATTGGCCTGAACGTCATACCAACTTTTTTGGTACGCTCGCTTATGGCAACCAACAAGCACAAAATGATTACGACACAACACCTCTAGAAGAAACATTACTTGCTCTACAAGAAGAGATTAACCGAGGGCGCATTCGCTATATTGGTTTATCGAATGAAACGCCGTGGGGCACGATGAAATTTTTACATTTGGCTGAAAAGCTGGGTGTAAGTAAATTTGTAAGTGTTCAAAATCCATATAGTCTACTCAACCGCACCTATGAAATAGGTATGTCTGAAATTGCGAAATATGAAGATGTTGGCTTACTTGCCTACTCTCCTCTTGCTTTTGGCTATCTCTCTGGCAAGTTTAGAAATGGTGCTCGTCCTGCTAATGCTCGTGTCACATTATTTCCTCGTTTTAGCCGCTACAGCAACCCTCAAAGCGAATGGGCAACTGAGCAATATGCACAGCTAGCAGAGAAACATGGACTAAGCTTAACTCAAATGGCATTAGCATTTATCAAACAACAATTCTTTGTGACGAGTACCATTATTGGAGCAACTAACCTAGATCAACTTAAAGAAAATATTCAGGCATTTGAAATTGAATTATCTAGTGAAGTTTTACAAGGTATTGAAGCTATTCATACCCAACAACCCAACCCTGCCCCATAAACAAAAAACGGATGCTTAAGCATCCGTTTTCTTTTATAAAAAATTTATATCTTATTTACGGCTATTATAAACTGCCATTGCCGCAGGCAAGTTTTTACGCATATCGCCAATACGCTGAGAGTTAGATGGGTGAGTGGACAAGAATGATGAACCACCGCCACCTTCAAGTTTATTCATTTTTTCCCAAAGTGTAATCGCTGCATTTGGATTATAACCTGCACGTGCCATTAGCATTAAGCCGCCTTGATCAGCACGACTTTCCAAGCTACGAGAATATGGCAAGCCTACACCCACTTGTGAACCTAACTGAGCCGCAGCCGACCCTAGTTGCCCCACATTACCACCATTAATCTGACTTAAGCCAATATTTAATGCTAAATCAGTTAAAGCTTGAGCACCAATTTTACTTTTCGCATGCTCTTCTAAGGCGTGAGTCATTTCATGCCCCATAACAGCTGCAATTTCAGCATCTGTCAGGTTCAATTTATTCACAATACCTGTATAGAACACCACTTTACCACCAGGTGCAACATAAGCATTAATGGTATCTGATTTCAACACCGCTAACTGCCAGCTAAATGGCTGACCAGTCTGATTCATCTGGTTCGCATATGGTTTTAAACGGTTAAATACAGCATTAATACGGTTATATGTACTAGAACTTGTATCGAGAGCACCCTTACCACGTGCTTCCTGCACCATCTTATTAAAACCTTGAGCAGATTGAGCATTTAAGGTTGCTGTATCTGCGCCTGCCATGTCCGCTACTGTTGCACAGCCAGAAATGGTCATCACACTTGCTGCACACAAGCTTAAAAAGAGTTTTTTATTCATCAACATGGATCACCTAATTCGTTAAAAAAGCTGTTTATTCTTTTGTACTTATTATAAGAAATCCCGCTTATGCTTTGAATGTCTCATTCCTTCATGATCATAGTATTTATGTAACGATCAAGTCGATAAAGTCATCAAATAAATCCAAAAAATCAAACATATTACATTTAAGCCAAGATAAACATGACTTAAGGTTTTAACTTTCTCTTCAAGATTAGGACTTTCCCTTTTCCAGAGTAAATAGCTATTTTGTATGAGTACCACAGGAATTAACACACATGCGAACAAAACTGACAAGCTCATAAAAGCAGTTATAAAGAAATCTTCATGATATGTTTGTCCATAAATGACCAGCATAGCCAGCGTTGGAGATCCACCAATAGCAAATAAAAACGAATAGAAAATTGTTTTTGAAATAGTCGGTTGTAGCTTCATCCTGAGCCCCTCATCCCTCATCTATGTACATAAGGTTTTAATCTGAATTAAGCAAAACGAAAACTGCACTTTAGTCGGGTATAAAAAAGCCCCCTTTTAGGAGGCCTTTTTAATCTTTGCTAATTAAGCAGAGAATGGATGACGTAAAACAATTGTTTCTGCACGGTCTGGACCAGTTGAAACGATATCAATCGGACATTCGATTAATTGTTCAATACGCTTCACATAAGCTAAAGCATTTGCTGGTAATTGATCAATACTGGTTAAACCAACAGTCGATTCGCTCCAACCTGGCATAGTTTCATAAATTGGTTTCAAGCATTCAAAAGAAACCGCATCAGAAGAACCTACACAGCCTGAATCTGTATTTTCATAGCCCACACAGATTTTTACTTCTTCTAAACCATCTAGAACGTCTAGTTTAGTTAAGCAAATACCAGAAAGTGAGTTTACATCTACAGAACGGCGAAGGATTTCAGCATCAAACCAACCACAGCGACGTTGACGACCAGTAGAAGCACCAAATTCATGACCCACTGTACCAAGGTGTTTACCCACTGGGTCACCAGCATCAGCTGCTGCATCGTAAACCAATTCAGTTGGGAATGGGCCAGCACCTACACGTGTTGTATAAGCTTTAGTAATACCTAATACATAATCAAGATGTAAAGGTCCCATACCTGAACCAGAGCTTACGCCACCAGCAGTTGTATTTGAACTTGTAACGTATGGATAAGTACCGTGGTCAATATCTAGAAGTGAGCCTTGAGCTCCTTCAAACATTACAGCCTTACCTTCTTTGCGATAGTCATGCAACACTTTAGTAACATCAACTACTAATGGAGCAAGAACTTCACGCCATTGGTTGCAAAGAGCCAATACATCTTCAAATTTAACAGCCTCTACACCGTAGAACTGAGTTAATTGGAAGTTATGTAACTCAAGCATTTCTTGGAGTTTTTCTTCTAATGCCGCGCCACCACGAACAAGGTCAGCAACTCGCACTGCACGGCGAGCTACTTTATCTTCGTAAGCAGGACCAATACCACGACCTGTAGTACCGATTTTAGCATTACCACGTTTCTTTTCACGTGCCTGATCAAGTGCAATGTGGTTAGGCAAAATAAGTGGACAGTTTGGAGAAATACGTAGGCGTTCTTTAACAGGAACACCTTCAGCTTCCAAAATTCCCATTTCTTCAATTAATGCTGCTGGTGAAAGCACCACGCCATTACCAATTAAGCACAATACGTTTTCACGTAAAATACCTGATGGAATGAGGTGCAATACAGTCTTTTTACCACCTACGACAAGAGTATGACCTGCGTTATGTCCGCCTTGATAACGTACTACCGCAGCCGCCTGATCTGTGAGCAGGTCGACGATTTTACCTTTACCTTCGTCGCCCCATTGGGTACCAAGTACCACAACATTCTTGCCCATAATAGCCTCATTACATCATGCTGTTAAAATTGGAAACCATCAGTAAAAATTTACCGTTGGCGTTTAAATCTTTTCAATATTCCATTGACCATTTTGCGACACCAGTTGATGTGTTGCATAAGGAATAGAAGTTAAATCATCATTACCTAACAATTGAACGACACGTAAACCTTGAGCACGTGCATTCGAAATTGCTGAGAGTAAATCTTGTTCTGAGCCTTTTGGAGCAACAACAGTTTCTATTTCGGCGAACTGATTTGCACCTAAAGCATATAAATCGCAACTGAAGCCAGTAGCAGGACGTGCACGACCAAAGTGCTCACCAATACCATCGTAACGACCACCCTGCGCTAACGGCGCAGCACGGTTCGGCGCATATACTGCATACATTAAGCCCGTGTGATAGTGATAACTACGTAGCTCTACAACATCAATACCGATATTGAGATTTGGCCAACGACCTTTAATTTGTTCAAGCGTCGTCTTCAGTGCATCTAATGCTGACTTAAATTCAGCATCTTGCAAAATATTGGCACTTAAATTCGTCTGTAATGCTTCTAGATCACTAGAATAACGACCAAGCGCATAGAAATCAGAACCCATGTTAAGGCTTTGAGTAAACTCTGCTAACTCTGGCAATGCTTTTCTTTGATAAAGATCAGACAGTTCATGTTCTTCATTTTTTGACAGGCCAGCATACTTGACTAGACTACGGAACAAACCTACATGGCCCAAATCTAAATGCGCGCCTTGTAAGGTATAGATGTTCTCAATCAATCCCAGCATAACATCGACCATTTCGACATCAGCTTCGATACTATCGTGGCCATATAACTCTGCACCTAATTGCAAAGGTGCACGTGTGGCATTGAAGTTTTGTGGTTTAGTATGTAATACAGTCCCTGAATAACAGTAACGAGCAACACCTTCAACTGGTCTTACATGTGCATCAATACGTGCAACTTGTGGCGTCATATCAGCACGAACACCGAGTAAACGGCCTGAGAGCTGATCAATAACCTTAAAAGTTACTAAATCTAAGTCTTGATTTGATTCTGATAATGAAGACAACGATTCGATGTATTCGATAAATGGTGTATATACCAATTGATAACCTCGCACCGCGAGGAAATCTAAAGCTTCACGGCGAAGTTTTTCAATGACTTGTGCCTGTTCCGGCAATACATCTGCTACCCCGTCAGGCAGCAACCATGTCTCTGAAATGGTCATATTTCAAGCCTAAAATCTGATCAACGTGGAACGACCCCACATAAAAAAATCGGGAACACACCCGATTTCTCTTAGTGTAGCATGATACTTTCTGCCATGCACCTGACAATTTGCATAAATCTTTCTTAATAAACTCTAAAGTCAAAAAGAAGATTTCATGAATTAACTAGAATATTCAATACTTTATTCTACTTCACTCATATTATAGGCAAAAGTTCTTCGACCAAAGAATGGGCCAATATCTGAACTATCACCTGATTGCCAGTTAACTAAATTTAATCTTTGAATAGCTTGAGCTGCTTGAGTATTAAAAGCAAAACAACCTTTTTCAAGATTTGCAATTTTTAGCTTTTGTCTGAAAGCAATTAATGAGTGCACATCATTAATTGGGTTATCTTCTATAGAATAAAGGTGAGACTTCTCATACGCCAAACTTCTATCAGCATCCCATAAGCTGCTTGATACAAATTCCATAGAAGCAAACTGATCATTATTATTACCCAGTGCACTTTCAATATCACCAGTTTCTAAGTTTTCTAAAACAGTTAAGTTATACCCATACCACTGCGAATTTAGAAGCCTAAAATACTTTTTATCTGGACCTAAGTTATTATATCTTTCGATAATTGACTGCTTTTTCTCACTAAACGATGGACTTGAATCAAAACCAGATATATCTGAAATATAAGATTGATTCCATTGAGTCTCTTTTAAACGATAACAATAACTATTTTTTGGAAACCTAACATTCTTATAGTTTTGATAAAATTCAATTAAATTTTTATCAAGTTGACTATGAAGACCCGTTTCTAGATTTTTATTTTCTTTATAGCCCGGTAATACACGGTCAAAGATATTTTCACCATCCAACTTCACAATTTCAAACTTTAAATTCTTTTTCAAATCAGGCGTTAATTCATAAGTCCAACTGCTAGATGTTAACCTTTTCACAATATTAGTTTGTAACGTCCCTTTATTTAAAATCTTCTTTTCAGTTAAAAGTTCAGTTTCTAATGGCTGGTTATGTGACTTTGCAAAAAATATTTCATTATTCTTAACTGAATATTGAGTAATTTCAAAAGAATCACTATAAATACCTGAAGAAAAATTAGAAGGTTGATAATAAACTTGGTAAATCGCATCGTCTTTTTCTAAATTACTTTCAGCTTGATCATTAGTATTTTGATCTGAGCCTCCACCACCACAAGCGGTTAAAATAATAGTAGATGTAATAATTAAAAAACCACTTATTTTTTTTGATTTAAATTTCATATGAACTCTATAATTAAAATTTTAATATTTTCGAATCATACAAATAGATATAATTTTACACAACACTAATATTTATAATTTTCATTATTTTTAACTTTTTATACTTCAAATTAACAATTATAAAAAGGATGTTTATTCAACATCCTTTATTAATTAAATTCAATTTCAGAAAGAATCACACAAATCTAATAATCGATTTGCATAGCCCCATTCATTATCGTACCAAGCAAATACTTTAGCTTGATGCCCAACGACCATAGTCTGAGTTAAATCCACGATGAGTGAATAAGGTGAATGGTTAAAATCACTGGAAACTAACGGCTCATCTGTTACTGCCATAATTTCTGCATAGTCTGTTTGAGATGCTTTGATTAGCAATTCATTAATATGATGCACAGTAATTGGAGATTGCGCGATAAAAGTTAAATCAATAGCAGCCACATTAATAGTAGGTACCCGAATTGAATAACCATCTATACGGTCTTCCATTTTAGGCATAACACGTTTTAATGCACCGAGTGCACTAGATGTGGTCGGAATAATATTTTGCCCTGAAGCTCTAGCGCGGCGCAAATCACGATGTGCGTGATCGAGTACAGATTGGTCTGCCGTTACTGCATGAATTTCGGTCATAAGCGCTGTTTCAATACCAAAAGCATCATCAATGATTTTCACCAATGGAACTAAAGCCTGCGTAGTACATGAAACGCTTGATATGATCTGATCAGTCACTTTCACTTCATGATGGTTCACACCATAAACAATGGCTGCATCGACATGATCAAAAGGTGCTGCCCCAATAATGACACGCTTCGCCCCTGCTTGTAGATGACGCGTTGCATCAGCGTGAGAACGGAACAGTCCTGTACACTCAAGTACCACATCAATATCTAAACTAGACCATGGTAAAAGTTCGGGTTGTTTTTGGTTTAAAACCTCAACTTTTAGCGTTCGTTGATTTGACTGAATATTCAAAAAAACTTTTTCATTTTCAATGAATATTTCCACATTTCCATTGAAGCGACCATGTGTTGAGTCATATTTAAATAAATGCACTAATGTTTGCACATCAGCTATGTCGTTAATCGCCACGATTTCAAATTGAAATTGTTTTGAGCTCTCAAACCAGGCACGTAAAACATTACGTCCAATTCGGCCAAACCCATTAATGGCGATACGTTGCATGACCTATCCTTATCTACAAAACTACAGGCTAAAGAAGGCATATAGTAAAGCACGTCACGCCCAATTGAATATAGATTTTTAGCCAAATCACAGTTTTGTAAGATATTCCTTTTAAAATCGTTGGTTCGGTGGGGTTTTTCCGCTACAATTTAGCGTTTTTAAAAAATAAGCCCCGTATCACATGCTAAGGTTTGACATAAAACAAACAAGCATTGATACATTTAGCCAAATTCGAAAATATGGAGTGACTTGGTTGTGAGTACTCGTTTAATGACATCTGCTGAAATTCGTGAAGCATTTTTGCGCTACTTTGAGACGCAAGGGCATACACGTGTCGCGTCGAGTTCTCTTGTTCCTGCCAACGACCCAACTTTATTATTTACAAATGCTGGGATGAACCAGTTTAAAGACTGCTTCTTAGGTCTTGAAAAACGTGACTATGTACGTGCAACGACATCACAAAAATGTGTACGTGCTGGTGGTAAACACAATGACTTAGACAACGTTGGTTACACTGCTCGTCACCATACATTCTTTGAAATGTTAGGTAATTTCTCATTTGGTGATTATTTCAAACGTGATGCACTTAAATTCGCTTGGGAATTTTTGACTAGCGATGAATGGTTAGCTCTCCCTAAAGACCGTTTATATGCGACCGTTTATCACACCGATGATGAAGCTTATGACATCTGGAATAAAGAAATTGGTTTAGCGCCTGAACGTATTATCCGTATTGGTGATAATAAAGGCGAAAAATACGCATCTGATAACTTCTGGGCAATGGGCGATACAGGTCCATGTGGTCCATGTTCTGAAATTTTCTTTGACCATGGTGATCACATTTGGGGTGGTTTACCAGGTACACCTGAAGAAGATGGCGACCGTTTCATTGAAATCTGGAACAACGTTTTCATGCAGTTCAATCGTACTGCTGACGGCGTGCTTCACCCTCTCCCTGCTCCATCTGTTGATACAGGTATGGGCTTAGAACGTATCTCTGCTGTATTGCAACATGTTAATTCAAACTACGACATTGACCTGTTCCAACACTTATTAAAAGCTGCTGCAAACATTATTGGTATTGAAGACGAAGGTCAGCCTTCTTTACGTGTAGTTGCAGACCATGCGCGTTCATGCTGTTTCTTAATTGCTGATGGTGTAAACCCAAGCAATGAAGGTCGTGGTTATGTACTACGCCGTATTATCCGCCGCGCTGTGCGTCACGGTAATAAGCTTGGTGCAACTGGTACGTTCTTCTACAAAATGTTGCAACCTTTAATCGAAGTTATGGGTGAGGCTTATCCTGAACTCGCAGCTCGTAAAGATGTGATTGAAGCAACTTTAGTTCGTGAAGAAGAACAGTTTGCAAAAACACTTGAGCAAGGTTTAAAACTACTTGAAGGTGAACTTGCTCAGTTAAAAGACAAGACTATTCCTGGTGCAACAGTCTTCAAACTTTACGACACTTACGGCTTCCCAACAGACTTAACTGCTGATATTGCACGTGAACGTGACTTTATTATTGACGAAGCTGGTTTTGAAGTAGAAATGGCTGCTCAGCGTCAACGTGCTCGTGATGCTGGTAAATTCGCTATTGACTATAACAGCATTGTACAAGTTGAAGGCGAAACCCAGTTTGACGGTTATATCAACACCACTGGTCAAGGCCAAATTGTAGCGATCTACAAAGATGGCGTACAAGTTGATGAAGTTTCTGAAGGCGACGAAGCACTTATCGTTTTAAACCAGACTCCTTTCTATGCAGAAAGTGGTGGTCAGATTGGTGACACAGGTATTTTCAAAAACGAAACTGGTATTTTTGAAGTTCAAGATACCAAAAAGTCAGGCGGTGCCTTTGTTCATCAAGGTATTGTGACCGTTGGTAACCTTAAAGCTGATCAAAACGTTGAAGCGATTGTTAAAGCAGATATTCGTGAAGCTACTGCGCGCAACCACTCGGCAACTCACTTATTACATGCTGCTCTACGTCAAATCTTAGGTTCACACGTACAACAAAAAGGTTCTTTAGTTGCAAGTGATATCTTACGTTTTGACTTTGCTAACGACCAACCCGTAACTTTTGAACAGTTACAACAGGTTGAGCGTTTGGTAAATGCAGAAATTATTGCAAATACAGCTGTAACTACTGAACTCCTTGACATCGAAGCAGCAAAAGCAAAAGGCGCAATGATGTTGTTCGGTGAAAAATACGGTAACGAAGTTCGTGTTCTCGCTATGGGTTCAGTGATTGATGAGAAAAACTTCTCCATTGAACTTTGTGGTGGTATTCACGTTAAGCGTACAGGTGATATTGGTTTATTTAAAATCACTTCTGAAGGCGGTGTAGCTGCTGGGGTACGTCGTATTGAAGCAGTGACTGGTACTAAAGCTTTAGAAGTAGTTCAAAAAACTGATGCTGATATCCAGCACATTAATGGCTTATTAAAAGCACAGAAAGACCAAACTGTTGAGCGTGTACAGGCTAACGTAGAACTTGTTTCTGCATTACAAAAGCAGATTGAACAGCTCAATCAGAAATTGGCAAACTTCCAAGCGTCAGAATTGATTGATCAGGTACAAACGATTTCTGGTCGTCAAACGCTTATTACCACTGTTCAAGGTGTAGACGCGAAATCACTTCGCAACTTGCACGACAGTGTTAAATCAAAATTAGAGAATGCAGTTATTGTGTTAGCTGGCGTAGAGGGTGACAAAGTTAGCCTACTTGCTTCAGTTGCATCACAATACACTGCAAATCTAAAAGCAGGTGACATCATCAAGCATCTAGCAACCGAGTTAGGTGGTAAAGGTGGTGGTAAACCTGACTTAGCACAAGGTGGCGCGCCACTTAACGAGAAGTTTGGACAAGTTATTGCTGCATTACCTGCATGGCTTGAACAAAAATAAGACTTCACTTTTTGTGTAACTGACCCTGAAAAGCCTCTCAGGGTCATGGCTTATATGGAAAAACTATGGCATTAATCGTTCAAAAATATGGCGGTACTTCTATGGGTACCCCCGAGCGCATTTTAAATGTTGCTCGTCGTGTTAAGCGTTGGCATGATCACGGTCACAAGGTTGTTGTGGTCGTATCTGCAATGAGTGGTGAAACAAACCGCTTACTTGCTCTCGCTAAAGCCATTACCGAAACACCTGACCCACGCGAGTTAGACCAAATGGTTTCAACCGGTGAACAGGTGACGATTTCCATGTTAGCTATGGCACTTAATTCGATTGGTGTGGAAGCTAAATCCTATACCGGACGTCAAGTCGGTATTAAAACTGACAGTGCATTTACCAAGGCGCGTATTGAGTCTATTGATACAGATGTCATGACCAATGACCTAGATGCAGGCCGTGTTATTGTTGTTGCAGGTTTCCAAGGCTTTGACGCTAATGGAAATATCACAACACTAGGCCGCGGTGGTTCAGATACTTCTGGTGTTGCTCTTGCTGCTGCGCTAAAAGCAGATGAATGCCAAATTTACACTGATGTAGATGGCGTTTACACCACTGACCCGCGTGTTGCTCCTAAAGCCAAAAAAATCGACCGTATTTCTTTTGAAGAAATGCTAGAAATGGCTTCATTAGGTTCAAAAGTTTTACAAATTCGCTCAGTAGAATTTGCCGGAAAATATCAAGTTCCTTTACGTGTATTATCAAGTTTTGATAATGATAACGACGGCGCGTTTGACGAAGAATTTAAAGAAAATGTAGGTACACTCATTACGACTGAGGCGGAAGATACTATGGAACAGCCAATTATTGCAGGTATTGCTTTTAACCGTGACGAAGCAAAATTAACGATTTTAGGTGTACCTGATGAACCAGGTATTGCTTCTAAAATTTTATCACCAGTAAGTGATGCCAATATTGAAGTCGACATGATAGTGCAAAATGTTGAAGAAGATGGCACAACAGATTTCACTTTCACTGTAAACCGTGTTGATTTAGCGAAAGCTGAAAAAATCTTAAATGAAACTGCCAAAAATATTGGTGCACGTGAAGTTTCAACACGTGATGACATCGTTAAAGTGTCTATCGTAGGTGTAGGTATGCGTTCACATGCAGGCGTAGCGAGCAAGATGTTCACCGCCCTAGCTGACGAAGGCATCAACATTCTTATGATTTCAACTTCTGAAATTAAAGTTTCTGTCATTATTGACGAGAAATATCTTGAACTTGCTGTTCGTTGTCTACATACCGCTTTTGGTTTAGATCGTGAACATGGTGAAAGCAGCGCCCGCGCTTAATTTTACCAAACGGTCAATAATTCATTAAAAAATGTTTACTTGTCCGACAATAATCAAAGAAAACACAGAGCCGCTATAGTTTTTTTTATAGCGGCTCTGTTATATTAAACGGAAAGTTTTTTGGCAGTGATTATCAAAATATGACTTTGTTCTCATATTTCTGTTAGAATCTGACTGAAAACTGAGGTTGAGCTTTTATTTGGGTACCAATATTGCAGTTTTAAGCGTTTAGCAAGGAGATAAACATGCTGATTCTGACCCGCCGTGTCGGGGAAACATTAATGATTGGGGATCAAGTCAGTGTTACTGTGCTTGGCGTCAAAGGAAACCAGGTTCGTATTGGTGTGAATGCACCAAAAGAGGTTTCTGTTCATCGCGAAGAAATTTATCAACGTATTCAACATGAACGTGCAATGCATGAACACCTTCAACATCTTGATCAAGATTATCAAGTTTCTTTTGAAGATGATAATTATGCACAGAAAAACTTCAATCGTTAATATGAAGTTATTCTCTCCCTAATTAAAGCGACTTTCTAGTCGCTTTAAATTTTTTAGGACTTTGTATTTATAGGCCTAGAGCACGTTTAACAGGAGCATAGCTGCGGCGGTGCTGATCAATTACCCCATGCGCTGCAATCGCTTCAAAATGCGCTTTAGTTGGGTATCCTTTATGTTTGGCAAAACCAAATAATGGATATTGCTGATCTAATTCTGCCATTTGTCGGTCACGTGTAACCTTTGCCAAAATACTCGCAGCACTGATCTCAGGATGACTCGCATCTCCCCCAACAATAGCGTCACAAGGAATAATGATTCCTTTTGGAATTTGATTCCCATCTACAATCACTTTTTGTGGTTGAGCTTTTAAACCATCAACTGCACGTTGCATGGCCAAAAAAGTCGCTTGTAAAATATTTAATTCATCAATTTCAGCGTGCGTTGCTTCTGCAATTGACCAAGCTAAAGCTTTTTCTTGTATTTCAATAAACAACTTTTCACGTTTCTTTTCAGTTAATTTTTTAGAATCATTTAATCCCTCAATTGGATTATTCGGATCTAAAATAACAGCCGCTGCCACAACGGAACCTACTAATGGACCACGTCCCGCCTCATCTACACCAGCAATAAACATTTACTCTTCACCTTTAAACAAAAGAGGCTGATCAATAGTAATCAGCCTTCTTTAATACAAAAATCATTAATTACTTTTGTAAAGCTTCTGCCACACACTCATTTACAGTTTTTGAAACCACTTGGTTTACAATTGTAGCACGTGCATTTACATCAAATGCAGCTGCTGCTAATTCTACTGCCGTTACACTATTTGGTGCCTTTTCGCTCACACAACCACAAACATTCGTTTGAATGCTATCACGTTGCTCAGCAGTCATAAGCTTTGTTGCTGTTTTCCAAGCTGCAACATTATTAATCTCTGTAATACATTTCGCATTTACAGCAACTTTTAATGCAGCAACACCCAACTGCTGAGTTGTTGTTTGTGCAGAAGTAGCGCCTGTACCCGTACCTGTAGTCGTTGCACATGCTGTTAAAGCTAAAACAACTGGCGCTAGAGCGAGCATCAATTTTTTCATCATTTTTTCCTTTGATTGAACGTTGGCAGCGCGTATTGTGCCTAAACTCGACTTTAGAAGAAACAAATAATTTGATGCATTTATGCAATCTTTTTTCGCCCGTAAAATTCGGCTCATCAAATGCATTTTTCCTTAAACGTTCTGTTTTTAGCACGCTCTGTTACATTTAAAACATTTCTCAAAATCAGTGCTTTCTCATAAAATTGAAAATCAAAACGACAAAAAAATAGGTTTTTTATGCCTGCTGTTTCATCTCAGTATTACACCCGTACCGCACAAATCCTGCATTGGGTGATGGCAATCATTTTCATCACAGCATGGGCTATTGGTTTCTATAGTGGAAATTTTTTAAGTTATGACGTTGATGGTCCCTTTAAAGGCGATGTCATTACACTGCACAAAAATATTGCAACCACCATTATCTTTTTGGTGATTATCCGGATTTTATGGCGCTATACACATCCAGCTCCAAAACTACCTGACAGCATGTCTCCAATGATGAAAACTTTGGCACATGTTGGTCATCTACTACTTTATGTGATTTTGGTGGCTTTACCTGTCACTGGTTGTTTATTTAGCTGGAGCGCTGGTCACCCTGCCCCTGTTTTATATTTATTTGAAATTCCACGTTTAGTACAAGATAACCCAGAGCTTTTAGCTGTTGTTAAACCATTACACGTTTATATTTCTTGGTTTGCAGGCTTGCTGATTGTTGGGCATGTGCTTGCAGCTTTAAAACATCACTTTGTTGATAAAGACAATATTTTAAATAGTATGACCAAACAACCTAAATAAAACATATGTATAAAAAAACCGCCTGAGATAGGCGGTTTTTTATTTAGATCTTTTGGATTTCTGCAATCCACTTTTGTTTTTCTTCATCTGAAATGAAAGAGGCTTCAAAAGAGTTAATTGCAAGTTGCTTCAACTCATCATTGTTTAAGTCTAAAGCTTGTTGGATAGCAAAGAAATTATCATTCATATATCCACCGAAATATGAAGGATCGTCTGAGTTAACCGTTACGTGTACGCCTTTTTGCAATAGACGACGGATATTATGATCTTTCATATCCTTAACAACACATAGCTTTAAGTTGCTTAAAGGGCAAACAGTTAACGGCATTTTTTCATTAATTAAACGCGTCATTAATTGTTCGTCTTCTTCAGAACGTACACCATGATCAATACGGTTCACTTTGAGTAGATCTAAAGCTTCCCATACATATTCAGGTGGACCTTCTTCACCAGCGTGAGCAACGATTAAGAAACCTTCTTCACGAGCCTTAGCAAAAACACGTTCAAATTTAGCTGGAGGATGCCCTACTTCACTTGAATCGAGGCCGACTGCAATAATGTCTTGTTTAAATGGTAAAGCCTGTTCAAGTGTTTCAAATGCAGCTTCTTCACTTAAATGACGTAAGAAACACATAATCAGTTGAGAGCTGATACCAAACTTAGCTTTAGCATCTGCACACGCACGCTTTAAACCGCTAATCACTGTTGAGAACGCAACACCACGGTCAGTGTGGGTTTGCGGGTCGAAGAACATTTCTGTATGAACGACATGATCTTCAGCACATTTCTCAAAATAGGCCCATGCTAAATCATAAAAGTCTTGTTCATGTACAAGAACATTTGCACCAGCATAATAAATATCTAGAAATGATTGAAGATTATGAAAGTTATAAGCTTGCTTTACTTCTTCAACAGATTTGTAAGGAATCTGAATCTGATTGCGCTGGGCAATTGCAAACATTAATTCAGGTTCAAAAGTCCCTTCAATATGCACATGCAATTCGGCTTTTGGTAAGGCACGAATCAGCTCGACTTGATTCATATTAACTCCACATCTAAAGAAAAAAGGGTGTGGTCAAAATCACACCCTTTTATAATTTTCTTCTTATTAAAAACTATGTCTAAGATAGCTCAAGAAGAAAATTATAAAAAATCATATTAACCGCCAAACGCGATAAATTTAAATACCCAAAGCGCAGCAATAATCCACACCATGTACGGTACAGTTTTTGCCTTACCCGTGAATAATTTAACTAATGCATAGCTAATAAAGCCCATTGCAATACCGTCAGCAATTGAATAGGTAAATGGCATAAATACAATAGTTAAAAAGGCTGGAACAGCTTCAGTAATATCATCCCAATCGATATGAGTGATACCTTGAATCATCAACACACCAATGAACAATAAAGCTGGCGCCGTTGCAAAACCCGGTACAGATTGAGCAAGAGGTGCTAAAAATAAACAGCAGATAAATAAAACTGCAACCACAACAGCGGTTAAACCAGTACGTCCACCCGCTGCTACACCTGAAGCTGACTCAATATATGGTGTAGTTGAAGATGTACCTAATGCAGCACCAGCAACAATTGCAGTAGAGTCTGCAAATAATGCTTTCTTCAAACGAGGTAATTTACCGTCTTGTAAAAGACCCGCACGGTGTGAAACACCAACCAAAGTACCCGTACTGTCAAATAAATCGACAATAAAGAATACGAAGATGACGCCGACCATACTTGCTGTAAATAGACCTTTAAAGTCCATTTGCATAAATGTTGGTGCAATTGAAGGGATTTGACCCACTACACCTTTAAATTCGTTTAGACCTAAAGCAGTAGCAATGCCTGTAACGACTAGAATACTAATAATGATTGCACCGCGAATCTTTAATTGGTGTAAAACTACAATCATTAAAAATCCGAATAGCGCTAATAATACTGTAGGCTGTTTGATATCACCCAAACCGACTAATGTCGCTTGGTTATCAACAATGATTCCAGCATTTTTTAGAGCAATCAGTGCTAGGAATAAACCAATACCCCCACCGATTGCAAATTTAAGCGACATCGGAATCGCATTGACAATCGCTTCACGAATTTTAAAGAAGCTAATTGCAAGAAAAACAAGGCCTGAAACAAAAACAGCCGCTAAAGCTGTTTGCCATGGCACGCCCATCCCCATACAAACCGAGTAGGTAAAGTAAGCATTTAAACCCATACCAGGGGCCAGTGCGATTGGATAATTTGCAATGATCCCCATTACTAAACATCCGATAGCTGCTGCCAAACAGGTCGCAACGAATACGGCACCATGATCCATGCCGGTTTCAGATAAAATGAGTGGATTGACAATAATGATGTAACACATCGTTAGGAATGTAGTTACACCAGCAAGAACTTCAGTTCGGAAAGTGGTTTTATTGTCGCTTAACTTAAATAAACGCTCTAACCAGCCTGCCGAAGAATTGGGCGCTGCCATAAGTAGCCTCTATGCAAAATCTGAACTATGGAATATTTACGTCTATGTAGGTCGCTGAACAATATTGTTTTTCTGTTCAGCCCTATAAACAAGAATCTCAAACTTATGAAGCAACAAATATGCCACTCATTTGATGTCTGTTTTCATACATAGGAAATAGCCACAGCCCCTCTTGAAACACAAAAAAGCTGCATAACCCCTATGCAGCTTTTTTACTATACGTTCAATAAGTTTAACAGATTCAACAGAAACATGATCAAAATTTATGAAAAGATATGACCAATGACGCTGTAAAATTTAGAAGTTTATAGCTCAATGCTGCTAGAAAATAATTTTTTTTCGCCAATATATTCTTGCATATTATAAGAAGCTAAATTGCTGTGATGAGCATGATTTGGATTACGTTCGATACTTTGTAGGTTTCTTTCTGCTTCTTGTATGATCCGCATGAGCTCTTGATGTCTTTTATTTTGACTATCTAAATAGGCCCAATACCCTAATACAAAGACAATACTCACACACAACACTATTAATACTTTATTGATCATTATTATTATCTCTATGTTTTTAATGTTAACGATCTTAACAAAAAATTATAGCTTTGTGAATATTTTCACATTTATTTACAATAACGCACTCTCACTCAAATTATTGAAAAGAAAGGTGATTTTAAATCCATCATTTAAATAAGCAATAAATACAAAACATTTCCATTGAAAAGTAACTTTATTTCAAAACAGTTTAGGTTTAGTTATTTTTAATATTAGCTTTTTATTCATTTTTATTATTAAGCTCCTTTAAATACACATTGTAGACTAATGTGTATATAGCATGAAAGATGTCTAAATTTTTTACCGATTAAATAGGCTAAAAAGATTCATTTTTCTTACAATTGTTTTATTTAAAAGTGTTTGGTGATCTTACTATTTCTCAAATTTCATCTTTAGCTTTAAAGGTAAAATTTCAATTTTAACCAAAATAGCTTTTTTCTTAGTCAACAAATAATTTTCATTTAATCGTTCTAAAAATCGTACCAAGCTTTCCATTTTCAGTGCTTTATTACAATAAACGCTACGATAAACTACGCTCAGATAGAAAATTAAATCAGGAGAATACATCATGTTTGATATGCGTTTATCTCACGAGCGTGGTGCAGCACATCATGGTTGGTTACAATCAAAACATAGCTTTTCATTTGCTAACTATTGGGATCCTAAACAAGTTGGTTTTTCTGATCTACTTGTAATTAACGATGATAACGTTGCTCCATCTAAAGGCTTTGGTACTCACCCTCACCGCAATATGGAAATTATTTCCTATGTACTTGAAGGTGCATTAGAGCATAAAGACTCAATGGGTACAGGCTCTGTGATTGTGCCAGGTGACATTCAGCTCATGAGTGCAGGTCGTGGTGTTGCTCATAGTGAATTTAACCATTCAGCTCAAGAAGGCGTTCATTTCTTGCAAATTTGGGTTGTTCCAAATGAAGTGAATACAGACCCGGGCTATCAACAAGTTCATATTGATGAAGCAGACAAACGCGGTAAATTGCATTTGATCATCTCACCAAAAGGTGGCGAGAAAACTTTATCGATCAAACAAGACATTAATATTTACTCAGGTCTTTTTGATGGTGAAGAAACTGCTGAATTTGTGATTCCTGAGGGTCGATATGTTTATCTACACGTTGCTAAAGGTCGTGTTGATGTAAATGGTAAAACATTTAACACTGGCGATGCTGCACGTATTCGTGAAGGCGGAAGTTTATCGTTTACCAATGGTGATAACGCCGAAATTTTGATTTTCGATATGCGTCCTGAAGAAGTTCCAACCATGCCATAATGCAACTAAGCCCTCGCATAAAATTTATGCGGGGGCTTTGTTATTGTTAATCGGACTTATAAAAATTCTAACTCAGCTCAATGTTCTTCTGAACGTGCCATCTCTGTATTAATATAGCTCATAATCATAGTCGTTAGCCCCTGCACCATTTCGTCAAAACTAATAAAAGGGTTTGGCAAAATAAGGTGCCGCGCAACATTAAAAATTCCACTATTGATACAAATGTAGGTAATTACAGGCAAATTATTGATTTTTAGGTATTTAGGATTGTGCATCATATATTTCATGATGACTTCCATTAAGGCCTGTTCAATTTTTGGAATGTATTTATCGTACTGCAATTCTCCTGCATAACGTAAAACGGTTAAGTAACGGTCATTATTTTTCTTTAATAAATCACTAAAAGTATAAAAAATCATTTCGATAACAGGCTCTAATTCCAGCTGTAAAATCGTCGGCGTAAGCTCTGTAATCATGTCCAGAATTTCCCGAACAAAAAAATGATTCATCGCATCATAAATTTCTTCTTTATTTTTAAAATATTCATATAAAGACCCGACACTCACGCCTGCAATTTCTGCAATATGACGTGTTGTAGTACCACTTGGTCCATGAAGTGCCACTGCAATAAAACCTGCTTCAATAATCGTGTCGACAGTGACTTTGGCTCGAGTTTGACGAGGTTTACGCGTAGTCATACGATCTAATCAATAATCCGAACATAAAGTCAGATTAGCATGTAATTCGACTGGGTAGAAATAAAAAAACAAAATCCGAATAGTTGTCAAACTTAGCGAAAAAAAATTTAGAAAAACATTCCCAGAGCCATGAGTGAATATGTGTTTCAAGTGGCTATTTTATTAGCTTAAATATAAATTAATTTATTATTTTTCAAATATATAAAATCAAATCAATTAAAAATTTTACTGCAAAAAATGTCTACAAAATACTTTTATATATTTAAAAATTTACCCGAATTGAATCCGAACATAATGTCAGATTAATATGAAAAAATTAAAGAAGAGTCATTAAGTAGCTCTTGTCTACATCGGCTCTTCTTCCGTTATTCAGCCAAATAATCAAACAAATAACGGAGCAACAACACCGTAGTCAATGCAGAGAATCATCTGTTTTTGAAAATGGAATTTTATAGTGCTTTGTTGATCATTGAGTTTATCGATTTTCATCAAAATGCACCACTACTTTGCCTCAGGGTGTCGCCATGATCTCGACCGCAGTTAAAAAATCATTCAACAAACTTAAATTTCAGCGTGAAATTGAAGTACCCGATTTTGCTAGCAAAAGTTCTATTCCAATTCGTCACTTAAATATTGGTTTTGATGGTAAGGAAATTGATGTCAGATTCTATATGGACAACCAATTTGCTACTTTATTTTTTGCCACACTTTCGGTGTTTTTAACCTATGGTGAAGATCTGGTTATTGAAACCGCTCGCCATCACCGCGAATTTATTAAAGACCCAGTTTTAAAGCAACGTGTTACCTCACTGATTGGCCAAGAAGCAATTCATTCTAAATTGCACAATGAATATAACGATGCCCTTCAAGATGCTGAATATCCTGTTGCGCTATATCGTTTTCTTGGTTCGAACTTCTTTAAATATGTATTTTTGAAATTTCCACAACCACTAAAATTGTCAATGATGGCAGGTATTGAGCATTTTACTGCGGTACTTGCTGAATACATGATGAAGCATGAAAAGAATTTCTACTACTCAAATGATGAGAAAAGCCGTGCATTGTGGATGTGGCACATGCTTGAAGAATCTGAACATAAAGACATTGCATACGATGTTTATCAAATCCTAAATGGCAGCTATCCATTACGAGCTTCTGGTTTCGTTCTAGCTCTCATTACCATTTTAGGGTTAATTCCTGCCACTACATTATTTGTTCCTGTTTTAAGAAAGCCGCAAGAAATGCTGACTTTAAAATTCTGGAAAGATGCTCGTCGCGGTGTAGGCTTAATCTTTGGTCCAAAAGATGGCGTATTCGGTAGTACGATTGGTCAAATTCTTGACTACTTACGTCCAGACTTTCATCCAAATGATCATGATACAACTGAGTATCTTGAATATTACAAAAAGAAATTGCTGACCGAAGGCGGTGCAATTGCACCTTACTTTGTTAAGGAGTTTACCCCACCAGTACGCATGTCTTAATCGTCCTGCATTTCCAGCTATCGAACAGATAGCTGGTATCTCTTCAAGCTATTTATGGATGAATCATGATTTTATTTGGCAAAAAGAAAGTTAAACCAAGCCAAAAAGCTTATGCCGTAGTAACGGGTGCAGGCAGTGGGATTGGTCGAAGTTTTGCAATGGAACTTGCGAAACGTGGTGGCAGCGTAGTGTGTGCAGATATTAATCTCGAAGCTGCTGAAGAAACAGTAAAACTTCTTGAACAAGAAGGCGCCAAAGCTTTTGCTATGCGTTGTGATGTGGGTAATGCTGAACAGGTTAATCATCTAGCTGAAACTGCTGAAATCTTACTTGGGCATCCTGTAACTCTTGTCATTAATAATGCTGGTGTCGGTTTGGGTGGTAAGTTTGATGAGCTAAGCCTAGAAGACTGGAATTGGGTTATGAATATTAACCTTTGGGGTGTTATTCACGGTTGCCATGCCTTTGTTCCAAAGTTTAAAAAGCTAGGTTACGGCGCGATTATTAATGTGGCCTCTGCTGCATCTTACACTGCTGCACCAGAAATGACCGCTTATAACGTGACTAAAGCGGGTGTACGTGCTCTTTCAGAAACGCTCTCAGCTGAACTGCATAAGTTTAATATTAAAGTGAATGTACTCTGCCCGACGCTGGTTCCAACCAATATCATTAAAAATGGCCGAATTCCTGGACGTTATTCAAAGCTAGCAGACCATGCACTGATGAACTATGCCTTCACCACAAGTGACGATGTTGCAAGATTAACGCTTAATCGCCTTGATCAGGATGAGTTGTATACCATTCCTCAAATTGATGCAAAGTTATTCTGGCTCATGAAACGTGCATCTCCAAGCTTGTATAACAAGTTCCTTGGCACATCGTACAAATTATTTAAATAAGAAATTTATAGGTAGTACACATATGACTGCTCAAATGAAAACAAATGCTTCAGCAAAAAAAGCTGTCAAATCACCAAACCATATTTTCGATACTTTTATTGTGGGTGCTGGCATTTCAGGTATTGCCGCTGCCATTCGCCTAGATCAAGTTGGTTATACCAATTATAAGATTATTGAAAAAGCTGGCCGCGTGGGTGGAACATGGCGTGAAAACACCTATCCAGGTTGTGGTTGCGATGTACCTTCTGCTCTTTATTCCTACTCATTTGCACCAAGTGCAAAATGGAGCCATTTATTTGCACGCCAACCAGAAATCTTAAGCTATCTGGAAGATGTGAGTAACGAGTTTAATGTTACGTCTAAAATTGAGTTTAATAGCGAACTGCTCAACGCAGCGTGGGATGACTCACGTCATGTGTGGGTACTTGATACCAGTACTGGTCAATATTTATCTAAAACCGTTATTTTTGCCACAGGTCCAATTACCGAAGCTCAAATTCCACGTCTTGAAGGCTTAGAAACATTTAAAGGCGAGATGTTCCATTCTGCTAAATGGAACCATGATTATGATTTGACAGGTAAACGCATTGCCGTGATTGGTACTGGCGCATCTGCCATTCAATTTGTGCCACAAATTCAACCAAAAGCGAAAGAGCTGTTTGTATTCCAACGTACAGCACCTTGGGTACTACCAAAACCAGATACAGACTTGGGTGAATTTAGTAAATCAGTGATTGCTAAATATCCGTCTATTCAGGCGAGCTGGCGTAAAAGTGTAGCGTTAACGCTGAATGCAATTAACTTTGGTTTACGTAATCCACTTGCATTAAAACCAGTAAATGTATTGGGTAAGCAATTACTTAAATTACAGATTAATGATCCTGTGCTACGTAAAAACGTAACGCCAAACTTTGATATTGGTTGTAAACGTATTTTATTCGCTAACAATTATTATCCAGCGCTACAAGCACCAAACACCACCCTAATCCCTCATGGTTTAGTGAAAGTTGAAGGCAATACGGTGGTTGCTGCCAATGGTGAACGCCACGAAGTTGATGTGATTATTTGGGGTACAGGCTTTGAAGTATCTCACCCGCCAATTGGTAAACGTGTCCATAATGAAAAAGGTCAATGTTTACAAGATATATGGAAAGATAGCTCACCAGAAGCTTACTTGGGGACCAACATTGAAAATGTACCAAATGCATTTTTAGTTTTAGGGCCTAACGTACTGGTCTATGACTCTTTCATTGGTTTGGCAGAAGCACAGCTCGACTATATCGTAGATGGCTTATTGAAAATTAAAAACAAAGGAATTAGCAAGATAAATGTTAAATCTGATGTGATTAAAAAGCATAACGATTTAGTGCAAAAACACCTAAAAACGACTGTATTTAATAGCGGCGGCTGTAAGAGTTACTACCTTGATGCCAACGGACGTAACTTTGCTGCATGGCCTTGGTCATTGAAAAAGCTGAAACAACGTTTGAAAAAAGTAGATTTGAAAGATTATGAAGTGACGTATCAAACCACAAAAACTCACTAATTTGTAATTTCAATCAAATCAGTTGTAAGAAATAGGCAGTGTATTTTAGGTTTTCATGAAATACACTGCCTTCTTCGTTGAATATCTTCAAGAAATAAAAAAACAGGATAAAGATGAAAGAAGGTCAATCAAGTCGTACCGCTGAAGCTGCTGCTGCATTACGGGCCAATCATTTTCAGAACACAAAGAACCCCATATTTTCAGACCCTTATGCTTTTGAGCTAACCAGTAAAGGCTGGAAAAAACTTCTCTCTAATTCACTGATTGTTAAGGTCATGAATTCTGCGGTTTTAAACCGTACTTTAGGTCTACTTACTGGGCAAGTGGTCGGGCGCTCGCGTTATGCCGAAGATTTACTTGATCAGGCAGTTCAACAGAACACTCAACAATATGTATTGGTGGGTGCTGGCCTAGACTCTTTTGCCCTACGCGAGTCTCATCATTACCCTGCTTTGAAAATCTTTGAAGTAGACCATCCTGATACTCAAGCTGCCAAACAGGCCAAGCTAAAAAAACTAGGAAATATTCCTGCTACCGTTGATTTTGTCGCGATTAACTTTGAAAAAGAGTCTATTTCGGAAGCTTTGATTAGAAGTCTCTATGAGCCAACCGCTCCTGCTTTTTTTTCGTGGTTAGGCACAACACACTATTTAAACCCTCAAACCACTTTGCAAACTTTAAAAAGTATTGCTGAATTTGCTGCAAACGGTAGTGAAGTTGTACTCGACTATTCAACTGATTTCCAAGAATTGAATGGTATCGAGCGACTTGGAAGTATGGGCGTTGCACAGTTTACCCACTTGCTGAAAGAGCCTTTATTGGGACAATTTAAACCAATAGATTTACATCAGGCCGTGGAGCAAATGGGATTTGAAGTAGTCGAAGATCTTTCAGGCGAAGCAATTACTGAACGTTATTTTAATGCGCGTATTGATGAAATTCGCCACACCTCAGCAACGCGGTTATTACATTTGCGGTTAGCGAAATAAAATATGTTAATTATTGATTGTTTAAGCGCATGGCATGAGGTGTTTTGCCATGCCATCTTTTATAAGCATGAATAAAACTGGCTGTTTCTGCATAGCCTAACCACTCTGCAATCTGCTCAACCGAAGCTTTTGGTAATGCCAAATATTGCTCTGCTAAAACTTGCCTAACTTCTTCCCGAATCTGGATAAACGTCATCTCTTCTTGCGCTAAATGGCGACGTAAAGTGCGAGCATTTAAATGCAATCGATCAGCAACCACTTCCATGGATGGCATTTCACCTCGAATATTCATCAATTGTCTTTGTACCAATGCCGTGAACTTCTTTTGTGACTGACGTTTATCGAGAATTTGCCGACATTGCTCTTCGGCTGTATTTAAAACAAGATCATTGGCCATCTGCAACTTTTGGTCAACTTTGTGCGCATCGAGTAGAACAAAATTCCGACCTGCGCCAAACTCTGGCAAGATACCAAATAAATCTATATAAGGTTGTACATCACCTTTAGGCTGAAAAGAAAAAGCCAAATACTGGCAAAAATTATCTTGTACTAAGTCGCGTTGTACCGTAATAAGCGCGGCGGCATCACGTTGAATAATAAATTGTCTAACCGAAGATGGTATATCTTCATCTGTGAGTTCAATAAGGGGACCGTCTTTAGTGTCTGAAACAATAAAACGGGTAAATGCAAACGTTAATGAAAAATAAGTCAGTGCAAAATCAAGCGCTTCACGGATACTAGCACTACTTATAAGCGCCATACCTAAAGGTCCAAATGTGGTGAAATGATAACGTGTACCTACTTCTAAACCTAAAGTTGGCCGATCTTCAAAGAGTTCGACTAAATTATGGATGAGCTGTAATTCTTGATGTCCCGAAACTACCATATTGGGATCAAGCAACTGCTGCTGGCTAATTCCAGTTCCTTTTAAAATGGTTTGATAAGAAATGCCTGATTCCACTGCAAAATCAGCCATTAACCGAACACTATGTACACTGCGTTCAAATGCCCATGCGTACGTCACTGTACCATCCAAAAATGTCCTCGAATCACAATATTTTGTCCTCATCCATCCTCTAAATCAAGTTAATAAACGTCTATTCTGCATACAGGAAATTGCGAATCTTTCGCCCACTGTTTTTAAGGATTTAGAGCAGCCTATGTTTAATTCGTCGACTAATTCAAATAAAAATGTACGCATTGCTATTATTGGCACTGGCTTTGGTGGTCTAGGACTTGCCATTCGTCTCAAACAAGCAGGTTTTGAACAATTTACCCTATTTGAAAAAGCTGCCGATGTCGGCGGTGTCTGGCGTGACAATACCTATCCAGGTGCTGCATGTGATGTGCCTTCTCATCTTTATTCTTTTTCTTTTGAGCAAGAGCTGGGCTGGAAAAATCGCTACGGAACATCTCAAGAGATTTATCAATATTTACGCCACTGTGCCGACAAATATGATATTCGCCCGCATGTTCAATTTAACACTGAAATAGCCAGTGCAGAATTTGATGCTCTGCAAGGTGTATGGCACATTCAAAGTACTTCTGGTGAACAGTTCGAAGCTGAATTCTTGGTGGGCGCTGTAGGCCAACTCAACCGCCCTGCCTATCCAAAACTTAAAGGTATTGAAAACTTTAAAGGTAAAGCATTTCACTCAGCACGTTGGGATCATGACTATGACTTAACTGGCAAACGTGTTGCAGTGATCGGTACAGGTGCAAGCGCAATTCAGTTTGTACCCGAAATTGCTAAACAGGTAGCGCAACTAGACGTTTATCAACGCTCTGCACCTTACGTGATTCCAAAACCAGATCGGGTTTACCAACCTTTAGAGAAAAAGGCTTTCCGTAAACTGCCGATTTTGCAAAGTCTAGACCGTGCCTTGCAATATGGTCATCATGAAATTCGCCTACTTGCTTTTACAACTTCACTCAATGAAATGCCTTTGGTGGAATATTTATTCCAACGTCACATCCGTAAAGTCGTTAAAGATGGGAAGTTACGCCACCGTTTAATGCCGGATTATCCAATTGGTTGTAAACGTATTTTAATCTCTAACCAGTGGTATGCAACACTGACTCAGTCTCACGTAGACGTCATTAATACAGGCATTCAAGAAATTACCGAAAACGGCATTTTAGATACGAAAGGAAATCTACGTGAAGTCGACACCATTATTTATGGTACAGGCTTTGCCGCAACAGAATTTATGGCGCCAATGCAGATTACAGGTCTTGATGGTCGTACCTTAAAAGACACATGGAAAGATGGTGCGGAAGCTTATCTCGGCTTAACTGTGAGCAGCTTTCCAAACTTCTTTATGCTTTATGGTCCAAACACCAATCTTGGGCACAACTCAATTGTCTATATGATTGAAAGCCAAGTGAATTATATTTTAGATGCCATTCAAACAACCCTACAAAACAAACTTCTGTTCACCAATGTTCGTGCAGAAGTTCAACATGAGTTTAATCAAAGCATTCAAGAAAAAATGAAAAAAACTGTCTGGGCACAAGGTTGTACCAGTTGGTATCAAACTGCTGATGGCAAAAATACCAATAACTGGCCGGGTTTTACCCTTGAATATCGTCAACGTACTCGTCGCTTCGATATTGAAAACTACAGTCAGGTTTCGGCTATTTCTTAAACAAGCTTCACCATAGGAAATGAGAAAAATAAACGGAGAATTTTATGAAGTCTTTTAAAAATAAAGTCGCAGCTGTGACAGGTGCTGGCTCTGGTATTGGACAAGCAATTGCTATAGCTCTCGCAAAACAAGGTTGCCATCTGGCACTTTCCGATATTAGTGAAGCTGGATTAGCTAAAACAGTCGAGCTGTTAACGCCTTATTCAGTCAAAGTGACTACTCAAAAAGTTGATGTGGCTAAACGTGATGAAGTTGCAACTTGGGCAAAGACAGTTGTAGATGAACATGGCCAAGTTAACCTGATTTTTAATAATGCTGGTGTCGCAATAGGTAGTACGGCTGAAGGTGTGAGCTATGAAGATCTTGAATGGCTGATTGGTATTAACTTTTGGGGTGTGGTTTATGGCACCAAAGAGTTTTTACCTTACTTAAAGCAAAGTGGTGATGGGCATATTATTAATATTTCTAGTATGTTTGGCTTAACAGCTCAACCGACCCAAAGTGCTTATAATGCCAGTAAATTTGCTGTTCGTGGCTTTACTGAATCTCTACGCCAAGAACTCGATATGCAAAATGCTGGAGTGAGTGCGACCTGTGTGCATCCGGGTGGTATTCGTACCAATATTGCCAAAGCTGCCCGCATGAATAATAGCGTCCAGTCTTTAGGCATGGACCCTCTAAAAAGTCAGGATGCTTTCGATAAATTACTTCGTACCCCTGCTGATGAGGCCGCTCAACAAATTTTAGAAGCTGTCCGTAAGGACCGTCGCCGCTTACTCATTGGAGCTGATGCGAAGGCCGTTGATGTCATTCAACGTATTCTTCCACAGGGTTACCAAAAGATTTTTGCAACTGCGACTGCATTGCAAACTCGTCTACTCAATAAATCAGCAAAATAAAAATAGTGGTCAGCATACGCTTAATTTTAAGAGATGCTGACTGATATTAGGCTTAGTATGAGTCCTTATTATGAAGCAGCTTCTTGCATGGACTATTCGTACCACGCTACGTCCAGCTTTATCCCCTAAAACACCACTAAAGCTACAACGTTTTTGTAGCGATGCAGCCAGTGCAATTGTGCTTGGGCCACGTGGCTATAAAACAAAAAAGCAAACCATTACTCAAGTACCGACAGTCCATATTCAGCCCAAAACGACTCAATCAGGCCTCAGTATTTTATATTTACATGGCGGAGGCTATGTGGTGGGTAGCTCAAAAAGTCATACCAAGCTTGCTGCGCAAATCGGACATACAGCTCAAGCACAAGTCTGGTTACCTGAATATCGCCTAGCCCCAGAGCACACAAGCCCTGCTGCTATTGAAGATGTAATTACAGTCTATAAAGCTTTACTTACTCAAGGACAAGACCCGACGAAACTCGTGATCGCTGGCGACTCTGCTGGCGGTGGCCTGAGTTTAAGTGCTGCAATTGCGATACGAAATGCAGGGTTACCGTTACCAGCGGCATTAGTTTTACTTTCACCTTGGGTTGACTTAAGCCTCTCTGGAAGCACGATGAAAACTCATGCTGCTCAAGATGCGATGCTCTCCGAAGACTGGTTAGCGTGGTGTGCAAAAAACTATTGCGGACAAAAATTGGTAACCGATCCAATCTGTTCCCCACTCTATGCCGACTTAACTGGATTACCACCTGTTTTAATTCATGTCGGTACAGAAGAAGTCTTATTAGACGATGCAAAACGCCTTGCTGAACAAACTGAAAAATACGGTATTCCGACGAACTTGAAGGTTTATGACCGAGTCGGACATGTTTTTCAGTTCCACGCGGGTATACTAAATGAATCTAATGACTCGATTGAGCGCATTGGGCAATTCATTGATAAACATACACAGTCAATATAAAAATATCGCCAGAGAGGAGTCCTCGGCATGACAACAAACAATTATGACTATGATTACCTCATTATTGGTTCAGGCTTTGGTGGTAGTGTTTCTGCCTGCCGTCTAACCGAAAAGGGCTACTCTGTTGCTGTAATGGAAATGGGGCGACGCTGGGAAGCTAAAGATTTTGCTAAAAATAACTGGAATACCCGCCGCTGGATTTGGCGCCCGGGCATGAAACTTTTCGGTTATTTCAACATGCGTTTTTTTCGCCATGTCACCATTATTTGCGGTAATGCTGTAGGCGGTGGCTCAATTACCTATGCCAATACCCTACTTGTCCCACCTGAACATATTTGGGATGAAGGCACATGGGCAGATGCGGCGGACTGGAAAAAAGAAATGCCACAGCACTATGCTGAAGCAGAACGTATGCTTGGGGTGACTGATAATAAAATTTTCGGTCCTGCCGACCACATGCTCAAAAAAATGGGCGATGCAGTTGGTGTTGGGCATACGTTTAAACCGACTCGTGTTGCAACCTTTTTTCCACCCGAAGGTGAACAAGGCGGCAAGACCTACTCAGACCCTTATTTTAACGGCGAAGGTCCAGACCGCGGAACCTGTACCGCATGTGGCGGCTGTATGACAGGTTGCAAACACAATGCAAAAAATACATTAGATAAAAACTATTTGTACTTTGCCGAAAAAAATGGCGCCAAGGTTTACGAAGAAACCAAAGTTGTTGACGTTAAACCACTCAATGGTAAAGCCGATGGTAGCGATGGCTATGAAGTTACGACTGAATGTTCAAGCTCATGGTTTAACAAACAACGCCGTACATGGCGTGTTCGTAATGTGATTTTCTCGGCATCGTCCTTGGGTACTCAAGAGATGTTGTTCCGTTTAAAACAATCAGGTTCACTGCCTAATATTTCTGATGATTTAGGTAATCGCGTTCGTACTAATGCCGAGTCGATTTTAGGCGTTCGCTTTTTTGGTAAAGATGCCGACATGAGTAAAGGTGTTGCCATTGGTTCAAGTATTTACCTTGACCATGACACTCACATTGAAGCGACGCGTTACCAAACTGGTTCAGATGCCATGGGCCTCATGTGTACTTACATGGCTAAAGGTAAACCGGGTTGGACGCGTATCTTCTTTTGGTTATGGGCACTTATTTGCCATCCATTTATTTTCCTTCGCATGAGTAATCCTGTCAGTTTTGCACGTCAAACTTTAATCTTCTTGGTGATGCAAACAGCTGATGCCTCCATTAACATGCGCTTGAAACGTAATTGGTTCTGGCCTTTTGGTAAGGTGTTATCGAGCGAAGGTAAAAAGCTACCTGTGTATATTCCGCAGGCCAATGCATTTACCGAAAAAGTTGCCAAAATGTTTAACGGTCACCCGATGACGACCATTACTGAAATTTTGTTTAACGTGCCTTTTACAGCTCACTGTATGGGTGGCTGTGCAATTGCTTCAAGTGCAGAGCGTGGCGTGGTAGATGGACAAAACCGTGTCTTTAACTATAAAAACTTATACGTTGTAGATGGTTCAATGTTAGGTGCCAATTTGGGCGTTAACCCAAGTCTTACCATTACAGCTCTTGCGGAACGTGCAATGTCGTATATTCCCGCTAAACATACTTTGGATGAGCAGCCAGATCATAGAGTAGATGCAGAAACCATAGAGATCACCAAAGCTTCTGCTTAAACCAGCAAGTTGTTTTATAAAAAAAAGCCTATTTAAAAATAGGCTTTTTTATTTCGCTTTTTAAATTACATCGCTACGGCTTTCGCGCGAGCTGCATGCAATTTTTTATAACTCTCGATCAGACGTAAATGGCGATCAAGTCCTTCAAGTTTCATGCTTGTTGGTGTTAAACCATAGAAACGAACGCTACCATCGACAGAACCTAATACCGCGTCCATACGCATATCACCAAACATACGGCGGAAATTAGTCAGGTAGTCTTCAAGCTCTAGTTCTTCATCTAGCATCACTTCAAGCACCACGTTCATGCACTGATAGAACAATCCGCGCTCAACGGTGTTGGTGTTATATTGCAAGTAAGTTTCGACAAGCTCTTTTGCTTCTTCAAATTGCTGTAAAGCAACATAAATTAGCAATTTCAGTTCTAAGATTGTGAGTTGACCCCAAACTGTATTGTCATCAAACTCGATGCCAATGAGTGTGGTGATTTCAGTATAATCGTCTAGCTCACATTCCTCTAAGCGTTCAACCAACGCCTCAAGCTGTTCATCATCCAAACGGTGTAGATTTAGAATATCTTCACGGAATGAAAGTGCTTTATTGGTATTGTCCCAAATCAAATCTTCAACCAGATAAATTTCTGAGTAATCCGGTACTAAAATACGGCAAGCAGTCGCACCTAAGTGCTCGTACACTGCCATATACACTTCTTTGCCCATCTCTTCGAGAATGCCAAACAATGTTGCAGCTTCTTCTGCATTCGACTCTTCGCCTTCGCCAGAAAAATCCCATTCAACAAAGTCATAGTCAGATTTAGAGCTAAAGAAGCGCCAAGAGACCAAACCGCTTGAGTCAATAAAGTGCTCAACAAAGTTGTTTGGCTCAGTGACTGCATTACTTTGGAAAGTCGGTTGTGGTAAATCATTTAAGCCTTCAAAACTACGGCCTTGAAGTAATTCTGTCAGACTACGTTCTAATGCAACTTCAAAACTTGGATGCGCACCAAAAGATGCAAACACCCCACCCGTACGTGGGTTCATTAAAGTCACACACATTACTGGGAACTGACCACCTAACGATGCATCTTTAACTAATACAGGGAAACCTTGCTCTTCTAAACCTTTAATACCAGCAACAATACTTGGGTATTTTGCTAATACGTCTTCAGGAACATCTGGAAGTGCAATTTCACCTTCTAAAATTTCACGTTTAACAGCACGTTCAAAAATTTCTGACAAGCATTGAACTTGGGCTTCTGCCAAAGTGTTACCTGCACTCATACCATTACTTAAGTACAAGTTTTCAATTAAATTTGATGGGAAATAGACAACTTCATCGTCAGACTGGCGCACAAAAGGTAACGAGCAAATGCCGCGTTCTACGTTGCCTGAGTTGGTGTCATATAAATGTGTGCCGAGTAACTCATCATCTGGGTTATAAATCTCAAGACAGTATTCATCTAAGATTTCTTTAGGTAATTCACCATTTGGACCCGGTTTAAACCATTTTTCATCTGGATAATGCACAAATTCAGCATTGGCAATATCTTCACCCCAGAACTGGTCGTTATAGAAGAAGTTACAGTTTAAACGTTCAATAAACTCGCCTAATGCAGACGCCAAAGCACTTTCTTTAGTTGCACCTTTACCATTGGTAAAACACATCGGAGATTGTGCATCACGAATGTGTAATGACCATACATTTGGCACGATATTACGCCAAGATGCGATTTCGATCTTCATGCCCAAATTTGCCAAAATGGCAGACATATTGGCAATGGTTTCTTCTAACGGTAGGTCTTTACCTTGAATATAGGTATGGTTTTCAGAAGTTAAGCTTGGCAATAACAATGCTTGTGCATCTGCATCGATGCTTTCCACTTCTTCAATAATAAATTCAGGACCAGTTTGAATCACTTTTTTAACAGTACAACGGTCAATCGAACGTAAAATCCCTTGGCGATCTTTCTCTGAAATATCGGCTGGTAATTCAATTTGAATTTTAAATGTTTGCTTATAGCGGTTTTCAGGGTCAACAATATTATTTTGCGATAAACGAATATTATCGGTTGGGATATCTCGAGCGGCACAATACACTTTTACAAAGTACGCTGCACACAATGCTGACGATGCTAAAAAATAGTCAAATGGGCCCGGTGCCGAACCGTCACCCTTGTAGCGAATTGGTTGATCGGCAATTACCGTAAAGTCATCGAACTTAGCTTCCTGTCGAAGATTGTCGAGATAATTAACCTTGATTTCCATGCTGGCACCTAAATATTTTTATGTGTCAGCACAGACACATAAAATTCTAAATATTGAAAAATAAGCCGAATCACAGCGAAGAAATTGACTTAAAAAAATGAGAGATTAAAGCCATGTGTTTAATGAACGACTCAATTAGCTTTAATAAGATTGGCGGTATTATAGAGGGATTTTGTGCAGTTGATAACTAAAGTTAAAACATTGATCGTCACAATGTTTTAACTTGTCTTAAATTTAGTTAAATATTAATCATTAAAATTTAAAGGTGTAATCGACATTTAACCGCGTTTCATTTGTCGAATGAAAGGTCATATTAGTCGGCATATCGTTGCGATAATGAGAAAAGCGAGCACGCATTCCCAAACCTTTTAACTTACCTTCAGGAATTTTATAGCCCAAATCAAATTCCATCGATTCTTCTTTAAAACGCTGATCGCCGTATTGCAACAAATCAATGTCTTCGCCTTTTGCATAGCGAGTCATAAAACGCAGTCCGTTTAATGAAAAATCACCTACCCGCGCATTTTTAAAGTCATATTCATAACGAATCGAATAGACTTTTTCATCTTTATTTGAGTAGTCCGAACTCATAAAATCAAGCACGACTGGACTTTCAGTTCCCGACAAAAATGGCAGACCAGTCGAGCCAAACGACTGCATGTAGCCCAAAGAAACAGTATGATTTTGATAGTTCAAACCAAATAAGCCACTAATATGTCGGTTATCGACCTCTCCTATTTTTTTACTTCCAGTTTCTTCACTGTTAAAAAAACGTACATCGCTTAAAAAATTAAGCTGATCGTTTAAAGGCTGCTTCCCGTTAAAACCTAAAAATTGTTGCTGGTAAATGTCTTTGAGTTCAGCATGGTAAGCCCGTAGACGATAATCCTTTAACTGATAGCTTCCACCTAATGTATAAAAAGAATCGCTAGTTGCCGCTTTGTCAAAACGATGGTTGATATTGTCCGTTCCAACATCGGTATAACGAATTGAGTCGCGCTGGCGCACTTCATCGACATAAAAGCCTTCAAGTTGAAGATTTGGAATTTCATTTGAAACAAAGCGGATACCACGATAAGTCTGTGGAAATAAACGCGCTGGCGATGAAAATATAGTCGGTAATTGTGGAACTAAATCCCCCACAAAAAGCTCATTTTTTCTAAATTTGGCCTTCCCTGTAATGCCTATTTTTCCATAATAATCATCACGCGAGTTATCGGTATTCACTGGTAATAATCCACTACGCGCATAGTCATCAGCACGGCTTCCCATCAGGTTAAAACCTGCCATTGCCAGTACATCTACACCAAACCCAACTGTCCCTTCAGTATAACCAGACTGTCCTTTAAAAATTAAACCCTGCGCCCAGTCTCTGGCTGCTGTATAGGGATATGGGTCTTTTTTATAGTCTCGGTCAAAGTAGAAATTACGTAGTGTCAGCTCAGCTTTACTGTCTTCAATAAACTCGGCATGCACGACTTGACTAAATAATGGGCACAAGCATACCCCCACCCATAATGGTGTCTTTTTCATTTTTTATCTCAACTATTTAATTTTTAATGGATTAAGGTGCTGTTTTAAGCGAGTAGTTTTGCTCTTTTTGACTGCGGTAAAAAGCATTACCTAAACTTAAAATCAGGAAAATAGCCAAAATAAAGACCACACCGTAATAGGCATACAGTGTTGCGGGTGCTATACCTTTATCCAGAAAAATGCCTGCAACCGTTGGCGATAAAATTGCCCCAATACGACCAAAACCAATCGCATAGCCCACGCCACGACTACGAATTTCGGCATCATAAATTGTTGGAGAAATCGAATATAAACCTGCTACACAGCCATTAATGAGTGTGCCGAGTAATAAGCCGACTATGAGAGCAATACTCACTTGAGCCGAGACTGCGACAAATAGGAAAACACATGCAGACGTTAGTCCTAAAAATAGACTTAAGGCATAGAAAATTTTCATGCGTGATGCCAATAAACCAATAATGGCTGCACCGAAAATCCCACCAATACTAATTAAAATGCCGGTACTTACCCCTTGTTGTGGTGACATTCCCATTGAAATAAGAATTTTTGGTGTCCAGCTCATGACAAAGTAAAAGCCAAACATCACTAAAAAGAATGCAAACCAAAGACAAAGTGTTTGAAATCCAAGTTGTCCAGCAAATAATTTGCCTAGTTCACTGCCATTTTGTGTATTGTTTTTTTCATAACGTGGCATAACTGGCAGTTGGTTAAGCCCCATACGACTTACCGTTGTATTAATGCGTTCGAGTGCCTGATTTGGTCGTTTCGCGAGTAAATAATCTAAAGATTCTGGTAATAACCATGCGCTAATGAGTAGCATTGCAATGGTAGTCACCCCACCTGCTAAAAAGATTGAGCGCCAACCTAAATGCTCAATCAAAGCCAGTGATAGCACTCCACCGAGTGTCGCGCCAAGTCCATAACCAGTAGACATCAAACTCACTGCAAGACTGCGCCAGCGTGCATTGGCATATTCACTTGCCAAAACGTTACTGCTGGCAAGAATCCCACCCACACCAATTCCAGTAATAAACCGAAGTGCTGCCAACATGCCGTGGCTTTGTACTAAAGCACAGCCCAACATGCTAAGACCTGCAATCACAAGACAAACCAAGATGAGTAAACGACGACCGATTTTATCGGCTAAAGGCGCGAGAAAAATGGAACCAGCAGCCATTCCAAAAAGGCCCGAACTGAGCAACAAGCCTATTTGTGCCCCTGAAAGTGACCATTCTGCTGACACCGATGGCGCGGTAAAAGCCATCACCATCACGTCAAAACCATCAATAATATTGAGACAAATACAGATCAAAATGACGAACCATTGGTAGCGGCTCATGTTGTTTTGATTGATCTCACTTAGAACGTCTCTTTCCATTTGTGTATCTCCCAATGTGGATAAGAGATACACACGACATTGCCGATAAGAGCGATTGGGTGGTTATGCATATCCGTATCCATAATGACCTAGAGGAATATTTGTTTTGGAGCATCCTGCTCTTTTTCTATACTGAATATTTGGATCCAAAAAATCAACTAAAATTATAAATGCATTATTAAAAACTCTATAAACACATAAATTATATAAGTATAAAATTATTAAAAACATAAAATTAGAATGCTTTAATATTTTTATGGATCCATATTAAAAAATCTATTATGATCGATTCCAGAGCATTTTTTAGCCAAAAAAGCTCAGTTCATTTTTATGGAATGCAAGATGCATTTTAAAACTTCAAAGGATTGTTGTTATGAAACTCAAAAGAGTAAGTCAGCTTACATGGGGACTTTTTTTTGCCAGCCAATTGTTTTACACAGCGCAAGCAGCACCTCCAAAAAATCAACAACCACCTAACATCATGATTATTTTGGCCGATGATCTTGGATTTTCAGATATTGGTGCTTATGGTGGCGAAATTAAAACCCCTCATATTGATAGCCTGTCAAAGCAAGGAAAAATGCTTTTTAATTTTCATGCTTCATCAATGTGTTCACCGACACGTGCGCAACTTATGACAGGTGCAGATAATCACTTGGTCGGTTTAGGCGCCATGTATGAAACGTCAAAACGACAAGAAAAATTGGTTGGCGCCGATAGTCCGCGTGCACTACTCAAAATTGATGGATATTCAGGTCACTTAACGCAAAATGCTTATACACTCGCAGAAATTTTAAAGACTAAAGATTATTACACCTTCATGGTCGGTAAATGGCACTTAGGTTATGCTCCCGAACAAAACCCTAAAGCCCGTGGTTTCGATCAATCTTTTGCCCTGCTCGATGGCTTCGATTTACACTTTAAAGACCAACCTAAAAACTATCCGCGCAATACCCAGTACACTGAAAATGGTCAAAAGGTTACTTTGCCTGACAACTACTACTCAACCGACTTTTTTACACAAAAAGCCTTTGAGTACTTAGATAAAAATAAAGCACAAAAACCATTTTTTGCTTACCTAGCCTATACGGCTCCACACTGGCCATTACAAGCACCTGCTCATTATAGAGACTTATACAAAGGTAAATATGATCAAGGCTACGATGCAATTCGCAAACAACGCTTTGAACGTCAAAAGAAATTAGGATTAATTCCTGCAAATGCAGAATATCCAATCGAGCGCGGCAATCAAGCTTTAGGGACCAAAAGCTGGAATGAACTCACGCCACAAGAGCGCAAACATGAAGCACGCAAAATGGAAGTTTATGCTGGCATGGTCACTCAGTTAGACGATCGCGTGGGTGATGTCATTCAGTATCTTAAAAAGCATCATTTATATGACAATACTTTGATTGTGTTTATGTCAGATAACGGCGCTGAAGGTGGTGATCACAATTTCCCAATGGGTGATGCCGACAATCGTTATGAAAATATAGGCAACGCCAGCTCATATGTTTATATGGGACCACGCTGGGCCGAAGTGAGTAGCACACCATTTACGCACTGGAAGTCAGCCGCCTCAGAAGGCGGTGTGCGAGTTCCATTTATTGTTAAATCACCTGTTCAGATTTCTAAACAACATGGAATCAACAATAACTTTGCGACAGTCAGAGATATATTCCCAACTGTGATGGAGCTAGCTGGTATTCAAAATAGTCAGGTTTATCCAACTTCAAGCACCAAAATTAAACCATCTGGTTTTAGTCTGATCCCTGCGTTTAAAGATAATACTGCCCGTATTCGTCCTGTTAATTATTATGACTTTAAAGAATTACATGGCAGCCGCTACGCTAAAACTGACGAATGGAAACTTGTTGAAAACTCACCTTCTAAATTTAAGAGCCATGGTTGGGAACTCTACAATTTAAAAACAGATTTTAATGAACAACATAATGTTTACGCAGAACATCCTGAAATCGTTAAAGTCTTAAATGACAAATATTTAAGATATGCTGATGAAAATGGTGTTGTGGATTTTGAGCAATACAATAAAAAGTAGGGAAAACCAGATGAAACAGATCATGATGCTTTCATCGTTCCTCTTACTTTGTGCATGCCACAAAACAACGCCTCAACTACAACAGACCACCTTGCCTGACTTAGGCAGTAAAGCTAAATGTAATTCTTATTCAGGCCTTCCTTCGGGTTGGCCTAAAAATAAAGAAGCAGGCATGGTCAAACTTCCTCAAGGAAAGATTGTTTTAGGCACCACACAAGGTTATGAAGATGAACGCCCATTAAATTTACAGCCAACTTTAGTTCCAGCTTTTTTAATTGATGCAACTGAAGTCACCAATGCTCAATTTCAAGAATTTGTTAAACAAACGGGTTATGTCACCGATGCAGAGAAGCAAGGTGGCGCAGCTATGTTTATACAACCAGATCATCCAGTTGAAGAATTACAATGGTGGAAATTCGAAAAAGGGGCCAGCTGGAAACATCCATGGGGCTTAAATAACTCTAAACAACCTACACCTCATGAGCCTGTTCGCATGGTGACATGGAATGATGCCTACGCTTATGCAAATTGGCTGGGTCATGACTTACCGACCGAACTTGAATGGGAATATGCAGCCAAAGGTTTTCAACAAAATTCCGATATTGGCCCTACCCACGAAGGCCATATTGTAGCCAATTTCTGGCAAGGTGAATTTCCCTATAAAAATGTTCAGGAAGATGGTTTTAAGGATGTTGCCCCTGTTGGCTGTTTTAGTAAAAACCCATTTGGCTTATATGACTTGATTGGCAATGTATGGGAATGGACGCAAACACCCTATACAGGTCCAAGAGATCACCATATGGGAGATCCATCGAAATATCGGCAAAGTCACGAACAGATTTTGCAATACACCATTAAAGGTGGATCTTATTTATGCGCTACCAACTATTGCGCGCGTTATCGTGCTGCCGCGAGGCATCCACAGGAACTCGACCTTGCAACTAGCCATGTCGGATTTAGAACAGTAAAACGCTTTTAAACGGATTTAAAAATGAAGCATATTTTTATTTATGGGATTTTCTTCTCAGGGACAACCCTTGCCTGCTGTTTAGCTCATAGTGAAGTAGATGTTAATTTTCAAAATACACTCACACTAAAAACATTCAACTTCGACAGACAATATGAAAATAGTACTAGTCCCGATACTCATAGCTTGAGCCAAGGTCTGATTTATCGTGGTGACTGGTCAACCAAGCTTAATGATATTCAGCTACACCTCAATCCAAGCATCCAATACGCATATCGCCTAAGTAGCGACCAACACACCAATGATATGGTCATACCCTTTGACCCTAACACCAAGAAACAAGCACAAGACCAAATTAAATATGGCTTAGGTGCTGGATTTGAATATCAAAACTTTCGCATGAATGTAGGTGAAATCACTCCCGATTCACCACTTACGCCACAAGTGGATACACATCAATTACGAGTTAACTATAAAGGCTTGGAATTAAAATATAAGACACCGCAACAAAATTTCGAGCTAGGTTTGATTAATCGTTATTCACCCAAAAATGAGGAGGACTACCACAAACTCGCCATCTCAAAACATGAATCTGATGGGCTTTACTTTTTCCAATGGGATGGGAAAACGCCTCAATATAATTGGAAATTTTATAATGGTTACTTAACAGATCTCATCAATCAAAGTTACTTTGCTTTTGATTATCAATGGACAAAGCAGCACACCACAAAATTACGTGTGTTCCGCCATGACGATATCGGTAAATCAAAGCTTGGTGAATATGACAATACATCTGTAGGAGCCATGCATTTCATTAAACATGGAAACTTTACAACTGGAATTGGCTATCAAGAAAACTTTGGCAAAGATGGTATTCCAAAACTCGATAATATGCCCATCCCCCATATGGTGAACTGGACCTTAGGCGCGTTTACCAAAGCAGACGAAAAGTCGTATCATTTCGTTGCATCGTATGACTTTAAAGACTATATCAAGGGTTTAAAAATCACCTATAAATATATTTATGGCGATTCATTTCAAACAATGAATCAAAATGATTTTGAGCAAGAAAGTGATGTGTTGATTCAGTACGACCTAAATGCTTGGATTAAAAATCTTAAGTTTCTTTTCTTAAATATTAACTACGACACCAAACACGGCAAAAGTCTGGATGAACAGCGCATGATGCTTCACTACACTGTTAATTTCTAAATTTTCACTCTCCATAATGGCTTAACCATAGTCATTATGGATCCAAATTAAGATGAATAAAAATTTAGCCTCTAAAATTCAAAGTAAATATAAAAAGTCTTTAATAGCAATTAAAAATATACAAAACAACCAAATTAAAAGATCAATATTTTTTAAAAAATATACTGCTTATCAATTGACCAATATTTTTATTTATTATAAATTGGATCCAATAAGTGATAAGGAGTCGTCACAATGTTTATTAAAAATGCTTGGTATGTTGCCTGCCGTCCAGAAGAAATCCAAGACAAACCATTAGGTCGCACCATCTGTGGTGAAAAAATTGTTTTTTATCGTGGCAAAGAAAACCAAGTTGCAGCCGTTGAAGATTTTTGTCCCCATCGTGGTGCCCCACTTTCATTGGGCTATGTAGAAGATGGCAACCTTGTATGTGGTTATCATGGTTTAGTCATGAGCTGTGACGGAAAGACCGTTTCAATGCCAGCTCAACGTGTAAATGGTTTCCCTTGCAATAAATCATATGCAGTTATTGAAAAATTCGGTTTTATTTGGATATGGCCAGGCGAGAAAGCTTTAGCAGATGAAGCAAAACTGCCAACTTTAGAATGGGCAGATCATCCCGAATGGAGCTATGGCGGAGGCCTGTTCCACATTCACTGTGACTATCGCCTGATGGTCGATAACCTGATGGATTTAACCCACGAGACCTATGTTCACTCAAGCAGTATTGGGCAAAAAGAGATTGATGAATCATTGCCTGTGACTAAAGTTGACGGCGATCATGTCATTACCGAACGCTATATGGAAAATGTGATCGCACCTCCATTTTGGCAAATGGCCCTTCGCGGTAATCATTTAGCAGATGATGTACCTGTTGACCGCTGGCAACGTTGCCACTTCTTTGCGCCAAGCAATGTGCATATTGAAGTAGGTGTAGCACATGCTGGACATGGTGGTTATCACGCACCGAAAGACAAAAAAGTTTCCTCAATTGTGGTTGATTTTATTACGCCAGAAACTGAAACCTCACACTGGTATTTCTGGGGAATGGCACGTAACTTCCAACCAAATAATGCTGAACTCACCGATCAAATTCGTGAAGGCCAAGGCAAAATCTTTACTGAAGATTTAGAAATGCTTGAGCAACAGCAGCAAAATATTTTAAACAATCCTCATCGCAAGTTACTAATGCTCAATATCGACGCAGGCGGTGTACAATCTCGTAAGGTGATTGAGCGACTGCTTGCCGAAGAAAATAAAACACCTCCTGAAACGTCCGCACAGAAGTTTCCAAACATTCGGATTATTTAAAGGAGTATGAACATGGACGTTATTATTCAAAAAATTCATCAGCTCACCCCGACCATTCGTGCTTTTGAATTGGTTGCGGCAAATGGCACAGCGCTACCGAATTTTGAGGCAGGTGCACATATTGATGTGCATCTAAAAAACGGGCTAATCCGTCAATATTCACTTTCAAACTGCTGCACTGAAAAGCATCGCTATGTCATTGGTGTTTTACATGATGCCAATTCACGCGGTGGCTCACGTTGCATCCACACTGAATATCGTGAAGGCGACCATTTAAAGATTGGTGAACCACGTAATTTATTTGAGATTCACCCTCAAACAAAACAGGCAGTTTTATTTGCTGGTGGTATTGGTATTACCCCTATTTTGTCGATGGCATATCGACTTAAGTCGGCCAATATTCCTTTTGAATTGCACTACTTTGTTCGTAGTCATGAAATGATTGCTTTCTATGGCAACTTAACCGAGCACTTTGGTGACCAAGTCCATTTTCATATTCAAGATCAGCCACACACTGAATGTAATATGGCAGAGGTTTTAGCCCAAACTTCACCACATAGACACTTATATGTATGTGGGCCAACAGGGTTTATGCAGTTTGTCATGAGCTCAGCCGAACAAGCTGGCTGGCACAATGAACAGTTACATCAAGAGCATTTTGTCGCGCAAAAAGTAGATACGTCTAATGATGAAGCTTTTACTATTGAAGTGAAAGGTACTGGCCGCCGAATTGAAGTATTACCAGAGCAGACTGCTACTGAGGCATTAATTGCAAATGGTTTTGATATTCCTGTTTCATGTGAACAAGGCATTTGCGGGACCTGTATTACTCGCGTTGTAGAAGGCACGCCTGATCATCGAGATATGTTTATGACCGATGAGGAACATGCTTTGAACAACCAATTTACGCCCTGCTGTTCTCGTGCAAAAACTAAAAATCTTGTGATTGAGCTTTAATTCTTGAGTTCCTTTATTCAAATATAAAGGAACTTATTTCAGCTTAAGCGCTGAGAACATTTCTGAGCGTTTCACCTAAAATCACCACACTACTGTGCTCACGCATTAAAGTTTCAGCACGCCCTGCCTGACGATGTACCAACGCATCAAAAATCGAACAATGCTGTAAATGTGCATAGTGCAAACGGCGATATTCAGACAAAGCTTGATTCTGGTCATAGGTAATGGCTTGAGCAGAAGCCATTGGTAGCTGATTGTTTTTCGCTAAGGCTTGGATGAGTGCGACGTTTTGCGCGCCCTCAATAATGGTGTCATGAAAAATGACGTTAAAATGGTGATAACGTTCTAGTTCAACATCGCCAAATTCGTCTTTATCATTAAATAATTTTTCAGTTTCTTGAATGCAATGTTGCAACGTCTTTTTCTGCTCTTCACTTAAGCCTTGTTCTGCCAAAGTTTTCGCAGCCAATCCTTCGAGCACACCTCGCACTTCAAGTGCATCATGAACAAGTTCTTCTGAAATTTCACGAACTGTGTAACCACGAGTTGGGTTTTTAATGAGGAGGCCTTCTTGCTCGAGCAAGCGAAAGGCAATACGAACAGGCTGCCTTGAAACACCAAGTAACTCGGCAGTCGGAATTTCGGCAATTCTGGCACCGCCTTCAAGTTCCCCTGAAATAATCATTTTTCTTAGTTTAAGTAAAACTTGTTGTCCTGAAGACATTCGCTGCCACACATCACCAAAAACGTCACTTCGATGCTAGCAAGTTCATTTGTAAAATGAAATAAATTTTCTGTGTGAATCAGTGCTTAAGCATTTCTATTAAGTTTAATAAATTAAATTGCAAACAACCTTTCATCAAAGGTTTTTAAGATTATTAACCATAATATCGAGGTTATTACGAATTAAATAAGCTAGATTGATATCAATGCCTTCAAGCATTTTTTCTTCGACTTTTAAAACCACTTCATTGCATTTATTTAGCTTTTCAACACCGCTTTCAGTCAGGGTAATTAAAATACGGCGGCCATGTGTTGGGTCCGGTTTTTTCTCAATCCAGCCATTAACCAGTAAATCTTGCAAAATTTTGTTAGCCGATTGCGGCTTAATAAAAGAACGCTCAGCAAGTTTGGCATTGGATACATTACTTTTTGAAGCTAAAACAGAAAGCGCAGTAAATTGCGGCAAGGTAATCTCAAGCTCTTTTAAATGTTCTGTTAAATGTTTACTAATAATTCGGTCAACACGAGCAATCATATAACTTAACTTAGGCTCATCTTCTACTTTTTTTTGAACTGAATTCGAACGTACCATAACCTTTCAATCATCATAAGAAAATCTGTAGTGAAAGTATGAGGCGCTAACCCCATACTTTCGTTAAAACTTAGCGAGCACCTGAGCTTTGTACTAAATGTACAGGCTGTTTAGGTTTTTTGACAAGAAGTAATGCAGAGATCGCTGCAATTAAAATCACTGGAATGCTTGAACCAATTACGATGGTCGAGCTTTGTCCAAGCGAGAGTAAAAAACCAGCCATTAAAGGTCCTGCAAAAGAACCGATACGCCCGATTGCAACTGCTGCACCCACTCCTGTCCCACGCATTTCGGTTGGATAATACATGGCAGCCAAACCGTATAATGCCGATTGTCCGCCCACAATGAATAAGCCACAACCCACTGCCGAAAGTGCAAGTAAAGCCACGGTCGGAGAAATTGCTAAACAACAAAGCGAAAATAAAATGCCGAGATAAATCAGTTTAATCACAAAACTCATGCGTAATTTATCCAGCAATACGCCCATGAGAATCGAACCTAAAATTCCACCCACGTTGTAGCCCATCTGCACATAGTTTGCCTGAAGTTTCGATAAGCCTTGCGCGCCCATCAGCAACGGCAACCAGTTCAACAAGAAATACAGTACAACGAGCGTACAGAAAAAACTGACCCAAAGCTGAATGGTCGACATACGGCGTTCTTTCGCAAATAAAACTTCCAAAAATGGCGTGGTTTTTTGCGCTTGACCTTTACGTTGCAGGTAATCATTTGACTCAGGTAAAAAGCGCATAATCAGTGGAATGAGTAAAATTGGCGCGATACCACCAATATAGAAAATATGACGCCACTCTGCATCGCCGGCCAATGACATAGCAACGACAGAAGTAAGTAATCCACCAAAAGGAATGCCGCTATACATAATACTCACCGCGGTTCCTTTATATTTATCGGGTACAGCTTCAGATGCCAGTGTAATCATCATCGGAAGCGCCCCACCCATTCCTAAACCAGTACAAAAACGAATGAGTAACAGCAAACTAAAGTTAGCAGCATAAGCCGTTAGCAAAGACATAATTCCAAAAAGTAAAATACTAAAAATCAGAATTTTCTTGCGCCCGACGATATCTGCAAACCTACCGCCCAATATGGCACCTGGTAGTGTTCCTAAAATTGCAGCACTAAATGCCCATGCCATCTGTCCATTGTCCAACATAAACTCAGCCCGCATTCTTGGAGCGGCTACCCCCATTGACTGAAGATCAAAACCTTCAAAAATTGCTATTGCAAAGCATAATAGCAACGTGATTTTTGCCCTTGCAGACTGTCCTAATATCTTTTCCATTGTGTTATCCCTTATTGACTAGTCGTTCCATTTAGCCCTTTGTGTATTATTGTTTAAACACAGCAAAAATATCAGTTAAACTTACTAAAAAATCAACATATTTTTATATAAAATAATCAATAAAATTAATTAATATTTAAAATACAATGAATTATAAAATATTTATGAAATTTTATAAAAAAGACTTGAATGTAAGTTTAACTGATATTAAATTAAATTCCAGAACAGCTAAAAATCATTCAAGGAGTATGAAGATGAGTTATGAAAACCGCTGGGAAACAGTAGATGTTAAAGTTGAAGATGGAATTGCATGGGTAACACTAAACCGCCCAGAAAAGAAAAATGCCATGAGCCCGACACTCAATCGTGAAATGATTGATGTGCTTGAAGCAATAGAACTTGATCAAAATGCACGTGTGCTTGTGTTGACGGGTGCAGGTGATTCTTGGACAGCAGGCATGGACTTGAAGGAATATTTCCGTGAAGTCGATACTCAACCAGAAATTTATCAAGAACGTATTCGCCGCGACTCATGCCGTTGGCAGTGGCAACTTCTTCGCATGTATTCAAAACCAACGATTGCAATGGTCAACGGCTGGTGCTTTGGAGGCGGTTTCTCACCTTTAGTGGCTTGTGACCTCGCAATTGCAGCAGATGAAGCAACTTTCGGTTTATCTGAAATTAACTGGGGTATCCCACCGGGTAACCTTGTAAGCAAAGCAATGGCAGACACAGTTGGTCACCGTGCCTCTTTGTACTACATCATGACGGGTAAAACCTTTAGTGGTAAAGAAGCTGAAACTATGGGTCTTGTGAATAAAAGCGTACCACTTGAACAGTTAAAAGCAGAAGTGACTGAGCTTGCAAATTGCTTACTTGAGAAAAACCCTGTGGTTCTTCGTACCGCTAAAAATGGATTTAAGCGTTGTCGTGAACTGACTTGGGATCAAAACGAAGACTACCTATATGCCAAACTTGATCAATGTATCCACCGCGATACAGAAAATGGTCGCCAAGAAGGTTTGAAACAATTTTTAGATGAAAAATCAATTAAACCGGGTTTACAGAGCTATAAACGTACTGGTTAACTTTTGATTCACTAATGGCAATGTAAGGACACAACCCATGCAAAATGTACAGTTACTTATTCACGGTCAATCTGTTGATGCATCAAATAAAGCAACTTTTGAGCGTATTAGTCCCATTGATGGATCAGTGGCAACTAAAGCTGCTGCTGCAACATTGGAAGATGTTGATCGTGCAATCGATTCGGCACAACAAGCTTTCAAAGTATGGTCGAAACTCTCGCCTACCGAACGCCGTTTACGCTTATTAAAAGCAGCAGATTTAATGGATCAAAAGACCGAGCAATTCATTAAAACTGGAATGCAAGAAACAGGTTCAACTGCAACATGGTATGGGTTTAACGTTCATCTTGCTGCCAACATGTTACGTGAGGCAGCAGCCATGACCACACAAATTGACGGAAGTCTGATTCCGTCAGATGTGCCGGGCAATCTTGCAATGGGTGTGCGGGTTCCTTGTGGTGTGATTGTAGGAATTGCACCTTGGAACGCCCCTGTCATTTTGGCAACACGTGCGCTTGCTATGCCTTTGGCTTGTGGAAACACAGTGGTATTAAAAGCCTCAGAAGCCTGCCCAGCAACACATCGTCTCATTGGTGAAGTGTTACATGAAGCAGGTCTTGGCGAAGGTGTGGTGAATGTGATTACGCATGCCGCTGAAGATGCACCACAAATCGTAGAGCGTTTAGTCTCTCATCCAACTGTGAAGCGTATTAATTTTACGGGTTCAACCAAAGTCGGAAAAATTATTGCCGAGACTACAGCTAAATATTTAAAACCTGTTTTACTTGAATTGGGTGGTAAAGCCCCTGTCGTGGTTTTAAATGAAGCTGACATTAATGAAGCCGTAAATGCAGTTGCTTTTGGAGCATTCTTTAATCAGGGGCAAATTTGTATGTCGACCGAACGTGTTTTGGTTCAAGACAATATTGCCGACCAGTTTATTGAAAAGCTGATTGAGAAAACCCGCTCCATTCGGGCAGGTAATCCAACCTCAAAAGACAATGTACTCGGTGTTTTAGAAAGTCGACGTGCTGCAAACCGTATTCAGCATTTGCTGGAAGATGCTCAAAACAAAGGTGCTGACTTACCTTTAGGCATTCATATTGAAGACACCACCATGCAACCGACGCTGGTGCTCAATATTAAACCTGACATGCTGCTTTACCGCGAAGAATCATTTGGACCTGTATGCACAGTTCAACGCTTTTCAAGCATTGAAGAAGGCGTAGCACTGGCAAATGACAGCGAGTTCGGTCTTTCTTCGGCAGTGTTTAGCCAAAATATTTCACAGGCATTAGAAGTCGCTCAACAAATTGATTCGGGTATTTGTCACATTAACGGCGCAACCGTACATGACGAAGCTCAAATGCCATTTGGTGGAACAAAATCGAGTGGTTACGGACGTTTTGGTAGTAAAGTCTCTGTTGCCGAATTTACCGACCTACGCTGGATCACCATTCAAACACAATCACGTCATTACCCGATTTAGTCAGGCTAATGCGGACAACATATTAAATAAAAATTGCATGATGCAAAAAATAAAGCGCAGTGATGCGCTTTCCATGGAGTGAAAGAAATGCAAATGAATGCCACTCAATCACAAGACCGCGAACGGTTCGTAAAATTAGGGCAACATGATATTCATTATCACCATAAAGATGACACGCTCTATATCAGCCCAAAAGAGCAATTAAAACCGTATCCACAAAAACTGACAGATCGGTTAATTCATTTTGCACAAACTAAACCAGACCATATTTTTGCAGCAAAACGCAATGCTCAAGGTGAATGGGTCAAACTGAGTTATGCAGAAGTTTTACAACGTGCATGGCACATTGCTCAGGCTTTACATGAACGTAAGTTAAGCCAAGAAAGACCTCTGATCATTTTAAGTGGTAATGATCTTGAACATTTAACACTATCTATGGCTGCCATGCTGGCAGGTGTGCCTTTCTCTGCTATTTCACCCGCCTACTCTCTGATTTCTCAAGACTTTGGCAAACTTAAACATGTGTTTGAAGTGCTGACACCGGGTATGGTCTATGCCAGCGATGGACAAGCTTTTGCCAAAGCGATTCAGGCATGTATTACACCTGATATTGAAGTGGTGACCAATAAAGGGATTGTGGGCGATCAGATTTGCACGTCTTTTCAATCGCTATTAGATACGCCTGTTTCAAATGTTCAAGAGTTTTATCAAACCCTTGATGAAAACCAGATTGCTAAATTTCTATTTACATCAGGTTCAACCAAATTGCCTAAAGCTGTGCCGACCACGCATTTAATGTTGTGTGTTAATCAGCAAATGTTGTTGCAGACTTTCCCTGAGTTTGAAGAAACACCACCTGTCCTACTCGACTGGCTATCTTGGCACCACACGTTTGGTGGCAGTCACAATGTCGGTATCGCACTCTATAACGGCGGTACGATTTACATTGATGACGGCAAACCCGTTGCAGGAAAATTTGACGAAACCATTCGTAATCTCAAAGAAATTTCTCCAACCGTTTATTTAAATGTGCCAAAGGGTTGGGAAGAACTCACCGAAGCTTTAGAAAAAGATGAAGAATTAAGAGACCGCTTTTTTGCCAAAGTTAAAATTTTATTCTTTGCAGGTGCAGCACTTTCAGAAGCGGGCTGGAACAGACTCGATAAAATTGCTCAGCAACATTGCGGAGAAAAAATTCGCATTATGAGCGGATTGGGTATGACCGAAACTGCTCCCTCTTGTGCTTTTACCACTGGCCCACGCGTGATGGCTGGCTTTATTGGTTACCCTGCTCCGGGATGCGAAATTAAGCTAGTTCCATGTGGTGACAAACTAGAATTTTGTGTTCGTGGCAAACATGTCATGAAAGGCTATTGGCGTTTAAAAGCAGACCAGCAAAGCACTGTTTTTGACGACGAAGGCTTTTTCCATACGGGTGATGCCGTTCGTTTGGTCGATATCAAGGATCCAACTAAAGGTCTAATGTACGACGGACGAATTGCTGAAGACTTTAAACTCAATACGGGTACTTTTGTGAATGTGGGCACACTACGCAACAAAGTACTCATTCAAGGTAATTTACTGGTTCAAGATGTCTGCATTACAGGTTCAAACCTAAATGCGGTTGGCTTTTTGATTTTTCCAAAACTAGATGCTTGTGCTCAACAAGCTGGTCTTAAGCTGGGCGAACATTCTCCAGCAGAGATATTGCAGCACCCTAAAGTCCAGCAATGGTTTCGCCAATTTTTAACCACCTTTAATAAAGATGCGACTGGCAGTTCAAATACAGTCTCAATGCTTTATTTAATGACCGAGCCACCTCAACTCGATGCAGGTGAAGTGACCGATAAAGGCAACCTCAATCAAGGCAATATTACCAAGCGTCGTGCTGCTTTAATTGATGAACTTTATCAAAAACAGGCCGAAAACCCGCTGATTATTCGGGTACCCACCTTAAAGCAATAAGTATTTGAAATAAAAAAGGAAGCTCAAACTTCGGTTTGGGCCTTAGCCTCACTTTTGCCTAAAAAAAGGTTCAACATGCCACACGATACAGAATTTGAACTATTTCGAGACAGCTACCGCAGGTTCTTAAAAGAACAGGTTGCTCCGTATTATGAACAGTGGGAACACGATGGCCTCATCCCACGTGATCTATGGCTTCGTCTTGGGGAAAATGGCTTTTTGTGCGTCGATGTACCCGAAGAATATGGTGGCTACGGTGCTCCTGTGCACTACTCACTCATGTTGGTTCAAGAAACTGCTCAAGCTGGTTTTGCATCTTTAGCGGTTGCCATTGGCGGGCAAAATGAGTTGGTCTCACCTTATCTGCAAAATATTGGAACTGAAGAGCAAAAACGTTATTGGTTACCGAAAATGGTGACAGGTGAAGTCGTCACTGCAATCGCCATGACAGAGGCCAATGCGGGTTCAGACTTACAAGCCATACGCACTCAAGCGATTTTAGAAAATGACCATTATCGTATTAATGGTTCAAAAACGTTTATTTCAAATGGTTTGCATGCCGACCTGATCGTTCTGGTTGCGAAAACTGATCCGCAAGCTAAAGCAAAAGGTATTTCGATTTTATTAGTCAATGCCGCTTTAGATGGCGTTAAAAAAGGCCGTTCATTACAAAAAATCGGGCTACATGCTCAAGATACAGCCGAACTATTTTTTGATGATGTTTATGTGCCTACAACTCAGCGTTTAGGTGAAGAAGGACAAGGCTTTGCTTATTTAATGCAAGAGTTACCGCGTGAGCGTTTGAGCATTTCAATGATGGCGTTGGGGTCAATTTTAGGCGCCATTGAAATTACTAAAGACTATGTTTTGGAACGTAAAGCTTTCGGACAACCTTTAAGCCAAATGCAAAACACACGGTTTTTGCTCGCAAACGCACACATCAAAGCAAAAGCTGCCCAAGCCTTTGTAGACCAATGTGCAGCGCTTTATCAACAACACCAGTTAAGCGTGACTCAGGTCGCCGCATTGAAATGCTTTATTACCGATGTTCAATGTGAAGTGATTGATCAATTACTTCAGCTTTTTGGTGGCTACGGTTACATGCAGGAATACCCGATTTCACGCTTTTTTGTGGATGCGAGGGTACAAAAAATTTATGGGGGAACCAATGAAATTATGAAAGAAATCGTGGCCCGAGAACTGCTCGGAAAATAATTCGATTTAAAACCAAACAAGGCAGACACAACAACTATGCCTTATTGAAAACAAAAAAATGTTATTTCAGGAAGAAATGCTATGTCGAAATTATGGATGTACTCTACCCTTATGCTCTCTGGTTCAGTGTGGGCTGGCAATTTTATTGACAACAGTTCAGTAGAACTCACCACACGAAATTTCTATTTTGACCGCGACTATCAAGAGCAATCTGCTTACCCTGCTGCCAAGGACTGGACACAAGGGTTTATTCTCAAAGCCAATTCAGGTTATACCGAAGGGACTGTCGGATTTGGGCTGGATGTTCTTGCGACGGCGGGTTTTAAACTTGATGCCGACGCAGAGCATGGCGGTACAGGAAACTTACCTAGAGACACTCGCACCAATGAACCTGCTGACTCTTATGGCGAAATTGGGGTCACAGCAAAAGCGAAAATGAGCCAGACCGAGCTACGCATTGGTACGCTCATGCCGATGAACCCAGTTTTAGTGGCTTCACCTGCTCGTTTGCTTCCTCAAACCTATCGAGGAATTTCACTGACCAGTAAAGATATTAAAGATTTTGATTTACAGGCAGCCTACCTCGATAAAGTGAATCATCGTGATTCGACCAACTATGAAAAAATTAAAATTTCAGGCGTAAATGGACGCTTTAAAAGTGCTGAAACGGATGGACTCTATTATTTAGGTGGAAACTATCAGTTTAATCCCGCACTCAAGATCACCGCTTTTTATATGGATGTTGATGATCTTTATAACCAAACCATGGTGGGTGCCTTACACCAACATAAAATTAATGACACCACCAATCTTAGCTCGCAATTACGTTACTACCGCAGCCGAGATGACGGACAAGCGAAAGCAGGCTTAGTTGATAATGACCTGTATCATGCGCATTTCGAACTCAAACATCAAAACCATAAATTTATTTTTGGAACTTTCCAGCATCACGGCGACACCGCCTTTCCGTATTTGACTGGAGGTGAAACTGGGCTTCTCATTGACACATGGCCGGGCGAGTTTTTAAACCCAAAAGAAAAGGCCTATAGCTTCCGTTATGAATATGACTTTAAAGATTATGTACCGGGTTTACGTTTTATGACCCGTTACACCACAGGTCATAATATTTATGCACCCAACTTAGGCGGAACTAATCTAAAAGAACGCGAAACGGACTTTGATTTAGGCTACACCGTTCAAAGTGGCTGGTTAAAAAATCTAGGGCTACGTGCGCGCTATGCCATTTATGACAACAACATGCTCTCTACAGCGAACATCAAGCCTGTAAATGAAACCCGTATCAACATTGACTACACATGGAAATTTAAATAATTCAAAACAAGAGGTTCTGTCGCACATAGAACCTCTTTTTATTTCGGGAAATTCATCATGAAGAAAGTTGTAACACTACTCTGCGGAATGAGTCTGATTGCCCTGTCTCATGCCGAAACTCAATATAGCCCGCCACCTATTCAGCTTGAGCCTTTAGCAAAATTTAGTGTGGATTTGAATACGCCTGTTTGGGAGTTAGGTACCACCAGTGACGCAGGTAAACGCCGAATTATTCCGATTACAGGTGGGACATTTGAAGGGAAATCACTTAAGGGCCGCATTTTAAATAATGGCGCAGATTGGCAAATTGTCGACAGTAAAGGATTAGCCATTATTGATACGCGATATTTGTTAGAAACCGATGACGGCGCGCTTATTTACCTTCAAACAAAAGGTTACCGACATGGCTCGGCAGAAACGCTAAAACAGCTTGCCCAAGGCAAAGATGTCGACCCGAAAAATTACTATTTCAAAATCACCATGCAGTTTGAGACCAGCTCACCCAAATATTCATGGCTTAACCAAACTGTTGCAGTAGGTAGTGCAATGCGTTTGGGCAAAGCGGTTATTTATGATGCCTATACCCTGAAATAATAATTTTTATAACACTACAAAAAGGATGGACTCTTAATTATGGATCAAAAAACTTTAGAACACTTACCGCCCATCCACCACCATTTGGGGGGACACAATATTCATTGGAATGAAAAAAATACTGAGCTCACGATCTATTACTCGGCGCTAGAAAGCTTTACCAATCCACGCGGCACCGTTGAAGGCGGCATGATCTGCGCGATGCTTGATGACGTGATGGGGCTTTTTGCATTTCTTGCCAATGACCGTAAACCAGCTACTACCATTAACTTAACTATGGATTTTTTAAGGCCCTGTGCTGTGGGTGAAGTCATTACAAAATGCCGATTCATTAAACAAGGCAAAACCGTACTGAATCTCGAAAGTGAAGCTTGGCAAAACAACAAAATGATTGCACGAAGCACAGCTAATTTTCTGGTTTTAGATTAATTGCGACCATTCATTCAATAAGGATATGAATAAATGAATTACACCAACAATAAACGAATTTTGACCCACTCCGCTTTAGTACTTGCCATGCTTGGTTCTTTGGCAGGCTGTGGAAGTGATAGTGATGACACAACGGTTCCTTCTACAACCAAACCACCGCAGTTGTCTCCTGCTGTGGGCGTAAAAATGACTGGAAGCTGTACGGACTTACTTGGATTTCAATACAACAATACAGTTATTAGCTCAGCTACCCTTCAAGAAGCAGGCACATTGACTGTCGCCAACAAACCGATTGGCGCTCATTGTTTGGTCAAAGGTTATATGGACCAACGTGTAAGCCCTGTCGATGGACAAACTTATCAAATTGGTTTTGAAATGCGCTTACCAATAGACTGGAATGGTCGTTTTCTCTATCAAGGTAATGGTGGAACCGATGGTAACTTAGTGCCTGCAACGGGTCAGGTTGGCAGCGGAGGTCCCCTCACCAATGCCCTGCATGATGGTTTTGCGGTTATTTCTTCCGATGCCGGACATAATGCTTCACAAAATCCAATGTTCGGTTTAGACCCTCAAGCTAGAATTGACTACGGCTACGGTGCGATTACCAAACTCACACCTATGGCAAAAAACCTAATTAAAACAGCATATGGTAAATTACCAGATCGCTCCTATGCAGGCGGCACATCGAACGGCGGGCGTCATGCCATGATTGCTGCAACTCGTTTGGGCGACCAATATGATGGAATCTTGGCAAGCACACCGGGTTTTCATTTACCTCGTGCAGCCGCGGCTCAACTCTACACAGCACAGCAACTTCGTCGTGTTGCAACAAATGAAAATGACCTAAGTACCGCTCTTACTCTTTCAGAGCGTAAAGTATTAGCAAAATCGATTTTAGATCGATGCGATGCGCTAGACGGTGTTGCAGATGGCTTAGTTCAAGATGTTGAGGCCTGTCGTACAGCTTTTGATATTCATAAGCATGTACCCGTTTGCTCAAGCACAAGAGATGGCACTTGTTTAAGTACCGAACAAATTGATGTATTAGCCAACATTTACCGCGGCCCTGTAAATTCGGCTGGACAAGCACTCTATGCAACCCAGCCTTTCGACCCTGGTTTAGTCGGCAGTAACTGGGCAAGCTGGAAATTTGAATCTTCGGTGGGAACAGCGCGTGACCCAGTTGCAGTCGGCATTCTTTTTCAGGTTCCGCCCGACCCAACTGTGGCTCAAAACTCTAGACAATTTGCCTTTAATTTTAACTTTGATACCGACTATCCAAAACTCTCGGCAACTAATGATATATACACTGAAAGCTCCATGTCATTCATGATGCCCCCAGATGAATTGAATCTGGATAAACTCCGCAATCATGGTGGAAAAATGATTGTGGTACAAGGCACAGCAGACGGTGTTTTCTCTGTGGATGACACCCAAAATTGGTATGATCAGCTGCTACAACACTATAAAAATGATGCAAAAGGTACTGCGCCTGAATTTGCACGTTTCTTTAGAGTTCCGGGCATGAACCATACGCGTGATGGCATTGCGACCGACCAATTTGACGCATTGACTGCTTTAGTTAACTGGGTCGAATATGGCCAAGCACCTGACAAAATCATTGCGACCGCACGCGGCGCAGGTAACCCAAGTGGACAAGTGAATACTGAGCTTCCACAAGACTGGGCACCAGACCGCACCCGTCCACTTTGCCCTTACCCACTGATTGCCCGTTACAATGGTCAAGGTGATAGCGAGAAAGCTGAAAACTTTAGCTGTAAATAACACTCTATAAAATTAAAAGAGAGCTTAAATAAGCTCTCTTTTTTTATTTTAGTCTTAGCTCAAGCTTTACTGCTTAAACTTTTTAATACTTTTAGACAAATGAGCACGCATCATTTGTCGAGCCAACAAACCATCCTGATCGACAATTGCGTTATAAATATTGACATGATCATGGTGAACCGCTTTTAAATATTCTTCACGGTTTTCGGGACTTTGCTCAATCGATTTTAAGCGTGCACGCGGAATAATTTTTTCACCCAGATACTTTAAAAAATCAACGAAATATTGATTTTCAGAAGCTTCAGCAATGGCAATATGGAAATCATAATCAGCTTTTACTGTGCCATCATTTGCATCTGATGAAATATGACGTTCAAAATCTTCAAGTGCAGCTTTCATTTTATCGATGTGGATTTGCTTACGGCGCTCAGAGGCTAAAAAAACAGCTTCAGACTCAAGGCTAATCCGAAGCTCAAGTAAAGAAACAATATCGTTAATGGTTTCTAAACTGGCATTAGACAGCAAAAAATTCTGTTCAACCGTCTGCTCTTTTACAAAAGTACCAATTCCGTGACGAGTCTCGACAAATCCTAAAGAACGCAATTCAGTAATTGCTTCACGAATAACAGAACGGCTTACTTCAAAAGTTTCAATTAATTCAAGTTCGGTCGGAATTTTCTCTCCGACTTGGAAGTCTCCAGACTGAATTTTTTCGATCAGTTGTTCTACAATAATCTGGCTTAGTTTTTTTGTTGATCTAGGTTTAATTGCGCTAGACATAATCTGAAGAACTCATGAAATGTTGAAAAAATTAGAAAATTCATTTTACTATAAACTTAGACGATAGTCATATTCGGTTTTTATACCTCTAAGTTATTAAAATCAAAATATTTTATCTCCCTTATCAAACCCTCACACATATTTAAAAAGTAAGCAACTTATGTTTCTGTTGATATTTAATAATGCGTTGAATAAGTTAAAAAATATGCAGCCCAATAGCGTTGATTGAGCTGCACAACTTTTAAATTTGAGCCTGACTTAACTGTCCATTAACCAGACGAGTAATCTGTAGTGGATTACTATCTTTTAATGCATCGGGTAATAAAACTTGTGGTGTATTTTGGAAACATACCGGACGCAAGAAACGCTCAATTGCTCCCGTACCTACCGAAGTTCCGCGTGCATCACTTGTTGCAGGGAAAGGACCACCATGTACCATGGCATCAGACACTTCAACTCCTGTCGGAAAGCCATTAAACAATACACGGCCAGCTTTGCCGGTTAGCAAATGAAGAAGCTCGCCTGCTTCGGACAGCTCATTTTCATCACCGATAATAGTTGCCGTAAGCTGTCCACCTAAAGCCTCAATTCCTTTTAATAAAGTCGCTTCATCCTCTACGCCAATCACAATCGACATTGGTCCGAAAACTTCATGTTGTAGTTTTGGGTTGCCTGACAGTAAAACAGATTGGTCCGCTTTAAATAGATGGGCTTTTGCTTGAGTAACTAGCTCGGCCTCTTGACCTGTCGCAATAACTTCAAAACCAGCTTCACTGTTTAGAGCATCAATACCTTGACGGTAGCTTTTTAAAGTTCCTTCATTCAGCATGACCTGAGGCACAGCTTTTTGCGTGCTTTCAGCTAAAGCTGCTACGAAACTGTCAAATTCAGGTCCTTGTACGCCTAAAATTAACCCGGGTTTTGTACAGAACTGACCACATCCCATATTAAACGAGGCAACCGTGTCCTGAGCGATTTGTTCACCACGAGAACTCAACGCTTGAGATAAAACCACTACAGGGTTCACACTCGACATTTCAGCAAAGAATGGAATTGGCTGAGGACGACTCTGCGCAAGGTTATAAAGCGCCATTCCACCCTCAAGAGAACCTGTAAATCCGGCTGCTTGAATCAGTGGATGTTCTACCAAGTTTGCGCCAATACGGCCGCCAAAAATCATATTGAATGTGCCTTTAGGCATGCCACAAACTTCAATTGCTTTTTCAATGGCTTCTGCAACAAGTTCGGCAGTTGCCATATGGCCAGAGTGTGCTTTAAAAACAACCGGACACCCTGCTGCTAAAGCAGCTACGGTATCACCGCCCGCAGTTGAAAATGCAAGTGGGAAATTACTCGCGCCAAACACGGCAACCGGTCCTACTCCAACTTTATATTGACGCAAATCAATACGTGGCAAAGGCTTACGTTCTGGCAATGCCACATCAATACGAGCACCGTAAAAATCGCCACGACGTAAAAGTTCAGCAAACAATCGAAGCTGACCAGTAACACGGCCTGTCTCCCCTTGAAGACGAGGAAGTGGTAAGCCTGTTTCAAGTGAAGCGACTTCTTGCAGGTTCGCACCTAATGCTTCAATTTGGCGAGCAATCTCTTCAAGAAAAGAAGCTCGTTGCTCTTGAGAAGTTTGGCTATAAACTAAAAAAGCGTTATGCGCAGCTTGAGCAGCTTGATCTACTTCTTCAAGAGTCGCCTGACTAAATACATAACCTGTTGGCTGATAGTCTTTTGCAGTTACACTTTTTAGGGCTGGCGCATTTGCAGCAACGCGTTGACCATTAATAAACTGCCGACCGTTATTTTTACTCATTTTAAAGCTCCAATACCTAACCAGTTAAAATTATTGCGGACCAAGTGTCGCAATGAGGGCAGCCAAATCTTCATAGTCCGCTTGAGTTAAATCACTTAATGGTGGACGTACTGGACCTGCGTCGTGCCCAACAATTTTGGCACCTGCTTTAATCATGCTTACCGCATAACCTGATTTACGGTCGCGAATTTTAATCAGTGGCAAGAAGAAATCTTTAATCAAACGATTGGTTGTTTCAAAGTCATCACTGCGAAGCGCGTTATAAAACTCCATTGCAGTCTTTGGAATAAAGTTAAATACAGCTGATGAATAAACTGGGCAACCTAAGGCCTTATATGGCGCTGCAAAAACTTCTGCTGTTGGTAAACCACCTAGATATGACAAACGATCACCCATAGTCTGAATCACTGCCGTCATCATATCGATTTGACCAGAGCTGTCTTTAAAACCGATTAAGTTCGGGCACATCTCGGCTAACTTTTGGATTGAATCGAGATTTAATCTTGAAACGCTACGGTTATAAAAAATTACACCAAAGTCTACTGAGTTACATACTTGCTTAACGTGTTCGATCAAACCTTCTTGGCTTGCTTCAGTTAAATAATGCGGCATTAACAAAATACCGTGTGCACCTAAGCGCTCTGCTTCTTTTGCCTGTTCAATCGCCTGACGTGTCGGACCACCTGCCCCAGCAATAATCGGTACACTACCTTTACAAGTATCGACCGCAGTTTTAATCACATCAGAGTATTCACTTCCAGTTAACGAGAAAAACTCGCCTGTACCACCCGCAGCAAATAATGCGCTTGCACCATAAGGCGCTAGCCATTCAAGACGTTTTGCATAAGAAGATTTATTAAAGTCCCCATTTTGGTCAAAGTCAGTAACCGGAAAAGAAAGAAGGCCATCAGAAACAATGTTTTTTAACTCAAGAGCATCCATTAGAAAATATCCATACATGTTTATGTTGTCAGACATCTTACATCATAAATTTTATTTTAATCAATATATTTTTCCTCTGAAAAATTAAATTTTGTAAAAAGATCAAAGTTCATTACCCAAAATGATTTAACCTATTGTTTTATAAAATATAGTTAAAATTCTTAATTTTAGGACTAATCGTTAGACATAAAAAAAGCTGCCCATATGGACAGCAAAGCATTAAGAAAACTCAAAAAGCGAATTTTTCAAAAATATCGGTAAAATATTAACGAACCAAACACGGCTTTTTATTATTAAACGACCAATTTGGTATTAAAAATTGCATCGCATCGGCATCATTACGAGCCCCTAAACCTTTTAATTTATACAGTTCATGGGCTTGATTAATTCGATCCCAGTCCAGCTCAACCCCAAGTCCTGGTGCTGTTGGTACCTGAATTTTACCATCTTTAATTTCAAGCGGCGCTTTCGTTAGCTGATCTGTACCTTCTTGCCAAATCCAATGTGTATCAATTGCCGTAACCTTACCTACCGCGGCGGCGGCAACATGGGTAAACATCGCAAGTGAAATATCAAAGTGATTATTAGAGTGTGAACCCCACGTTAAATTGTACATATTGCAGAGTTGTGAAACTCGAACCGAGCCTTCCAATGTCCAAAAATGTGGATCAGCCAAAGGAATATCAACGGCTTGCAATTGAATACTATGCGACATTTCTCGCCAGTCCGTAGCAATCATATTGGTCGCAGTGGGTAAGCCTGTTGCACGTTTAAACTCGGCCATAATTTCACGGCTTGAATAACCTTGTTCTGCACCGCATGGGTCTTCTGCATAGGCCAACACCCCTTTAAGATGTTTACCTAAAGCAATGGCTTCATCTAAAAACCATGCACCGTTTGGATCAAGCGTCACACGCGCTTCTGGAAAACGGCGCGCGATTGCTGTAACAGCTTCAGCTTCTTGTTCGCCCTGTAACACGCCACCTTTTAGCTTAAAGTCTTTGAACCCATAGCGGTCATAAGATGCTTCTGCTAAATGCTGTACAGCCTCAGGTGTTAGCGCTTTTTCATGACGAACTTTATACCAATCATGGTGATGTTGAGGTGTTGTCGCATAGTCTAATGAAGTCTGTTTTCGGTCACCGATAAAGAACAAATATCCTAAAACTTCAACTTCACTACGTTGCTGACCTTCACCAAGCAAACTTGCAACATTTACATTTAAATGCTTACCAAGCAAATCAAGTAATGCTGACTCATAAGCTGTTACAACATGAATTGTGGTACGTAAATCAAAGGTTTGATTGCCTCGACCACCACTGTCGCGGTCAGCAAAGGTTTGCTGAATTTTCTTGAGTAGATTTTTATATTCGCCAATCGGCTGCCCTTCAATCAAGGCTTTAGCATCATTTAATGTCGCTAAAATTTTTTCTCCACCCGGAATTTCTCCAACGCCAATATTTCCAGAGTTATCTTCGATAATAAGTATATTACGAGTGAAATAAGGTCCATGGGCACCACTCAAATTGAGCAGCATGCTGTCATGTCCAGCAACAGGAATTGCTCGAATTGATTTAACGATAGGTGTAGACGTCGCCATTAAAAATACTCCTTGGCATTTTGATACTATTTTTTCATGATCAAAACTTATAAGACATCATATGACTTGTCAATATAAACCCGTATAAAAATTATTTTTCGACCCTACTTGCCAAAATAATATTTTTAATCATATGATGTCATACATCTAAAGACGCGGTTTTAGAACTAGGACTATAGAGTAGATACAAAATTCCGTTTTCTCATCTATTCTATCGATGAATTTGACATGACGTCACCTATTTCACGGATATGCAAATAGGTCGATTATTAAAAAGAGTTTGTATATGGATAATCTGCAAACAAATCTTGCTGCTGTAAATCAGCAACGAGCGAAGCATAATAAAACCCGCTATTACATTTTAGCGATGATTTTCTTAGTCACTTCATTAAATTACGGTGATCGGGCAACCCTTTCAATGGCTGCTGCTCCGATGTCTCACGAGCTTGGATTAAACTCAGTAACCATGGGCTATATCTTCTCTGCATTTGGTTGGGCTTATGTTATCGGCCAAATTCCGGGTGGATGGTTACTCGATAAGTTTGGTGCTCGACGAGTCTATTTCTGGAGCATTATGCTCTGGTCATTTTTCACGATTCTCTTAGGTTTTGTCGATATTTTAGGTTCTATCCCTCTCATTATTGCATCATTATTCATCTTACGTTTCTTGGTTGGATTATCTGAAAGTCCTGCCTTTCCTGGAAATAGCCAGATTGTAGCAGCATGGTTCCCAACCAAAGAACGTGGAACCGCCGCAGCGATATTTAACTCGGCTCAATATTTTGCCACTGTCATATTTGCACCATTCATGGGATGGCTCGTTGCCCATGTTCACTGGCAATCTGTGTTTTGGATTATGGGTGGACTAGGCATTGTGATTGCTTTTATCTGGTTAAAAGTCATTTATAGCCCAGAAAAACACCCTACTATTAATTCAAATGAGTTCAAATATTTACAAGCAGGCGGTGCTATTACCAACATGGGTGAAAATCAGCTTAAAGTTGCTGATGAAAACAATAAAATGAATTTTAAAAATATTAAGAAGCTGCTCTCATCTCGTATGCTTTTAGGTATTTTTATCGCTCAGTATTGTATTACCTGTTTAACCTATTTCTTTATTACTTGGTTCCCTGTTTATCTTGTTAAAGAACGCCACATGTCGATTTTAGAAGCTGGTTTTGCGGCTGTATTACCGGCGCTTTGCGGATTTATTGGTGGCGTATTAGGTGGTGTGATTTCCGATAAACTCATCAAGATGAATAAATCTCTGACCTTCTCACGCAAATTCCCCATTATTTTTGGAATGTTGTTATCAACCAGTATTGTGGTTTGTAACTATGTCGATTCGCAAACAGCCATCTTGTTCTTTATGTCGCTCGCCTTTTTTGGCAAAGGTTTTGGTGCATTAGGTTGGGCAGTCATGTCGGATGTCGCACCAAAAGAAATGGTTGGTTTGTCGGGTGGTTTATTTAATACCTTCGGTAATACAGCGGGCATTGTGATTCCTATTGCTATTGGCTACATCATCAACTCGACAGGTTCTTTCAATGGTGCACTTGTTTTTGTAGGCATACATGCTGTCATCGCAATTATTTGCTACCTCTTTATGGTCGGCAAAATCCAGCGCTTCGAGTTAAAACCTACCTCTTAAAAATGCTTCGCTATAACGCTTAAACAAATTATGCGTTATAGCCCTCTCTTCAAATGTATACAAGGAACGATCATGCTGAAGCCTCTCCTCATAAAAATTAGTCCTCTTGATAATGTAGCCATTGTAGTGAATGACGGCGGTTTACCACCTTCTACACCTATTGAGGAATACCAACTCATCTTGGTTGATCATGTACCACAGGGACATAAAGTTTTATTAGAGTCATTAAAGCAAGGTGAAGCAATTGTTCGTTATGGGGAAATTATTGGCTATGCCAATAAAGATTTACCCGCAGGTTGTTGGGTAAATGAAGCCGTTACCCAAATGCCTGAGGCACCTGAGCTAGATGATCTTGAGTTAGCAACTCGTCCTGATCCAAAGCTTCCAGCCTTGAGCGGATATATATTTAAAGGTTATAAAAATAAAGATGGCAGCGTCGGCACAAAGAATATTTTAGGTATTACGACCAGTGTGAACTGTGTAGAAGGTATTGTCGATTATGTCGTTAAAATTATTGAACGTGATTTACTTCCTAAATATCCAAATGTAGATGGTGTAGTCGGATTAAATCATTTATATGGTTGTGGTGTAGCAATCGATGCTCCCGCTGCAATTGTTCCTATTCGTACAATTCATAACCTTGCACTCAACCCTAATTTTGGTGGAGAAATTATGGTTGTGAGTCTGGGCTGCGAAAAAATGCAACCCGAACGACTTTTAAATATTCCTAAAGAAAACAAATATATTCCCCTAGCAAACGAAGATATTATTCAGTTACAAGATGAACGTCATAACGGTTTTGAAAGTATGGTCAACCATATTTTAACCGTGGCAGAACAACACCTTGAAAAGCTTAATCAACGTACTCGAGAAGAAGTTCCAGCTTCTCATTTAGTTGTAGGTATGCAATGTGGTGGGAGTGATGCATTTTCGGGAGTCACCTCTAACCCTGCCGTTGGTTTCGCAGCTGACCTGATTGTGCAATGTGGTGGTACAGTCATGTTCTCTGAGGTTACGGAAGTCCGTGATGGTATTCACTTACTCACTCCACGTGCAGCAAATGAACAAGTTGCCAAAGACCTAATTCGGGAAATGAAATGGTACGACGACTATTTAGCAGCAGGCCAAGTCGACCGAAGTGCCAATACTACACCGGGTAATAAAAAAGGTGGGCTGAATAACATTGTAGAAAAAGCGATGGGATCGATCGCAAAATCGGGTCGCTCACCGATTGTAGAAGTTCTCGCACCAGGTCAAAGATCGACAAAAAAAGGATTAATTTTTGCGGCAACGCCTTCGAGTGACTTTATCTGTGGTACGCAGCAAATGGCATCTGGAATTACGGTTCAAGTATTTACCACAGGTCGCGGTACCCCCTACGGATTGGCGGCTGTGCCGGTTATTAAAATGGCAAGCCGAAACAATATTGCAAACCGTTGGTATGACCTGATCGACATCAGTGCTGGCGATATTGCAATTGGAAAGAAAACTATTGAAGAAGTGGGTTGGGAACTTTTTGAACTGATTTTACAAGTAGCGAGTGGCGAGCAACAAACGTGGTCGGACCGTTGGGGTATTCATAACTCACTTGCTGTGTTTAACCCAGCACCCGTGACCTAATAAAGTTTAAAAGATGAGGCATATCACCTCATCTTTTTCACATTTCCCATATTAATTACGACACATTTCACCAAAACTTAACATCGCTGCTAAAATAACATCGAAAATTAAGAACTGTATTTCTCTATGCAAAATCAGACTGCTCCAAACCTCCCCTCAACTCAACTTGGAAAAGCACTGCTTTGTCTTATGACATCAGCACTATTATTTTCCATTATGGGGGTATGCATTCGTTTTGCTTCACAAACGGTAGACAATGCGACTGTCGTGTTTTTTAGAAATGCAGTGGGTTTATTTATTTTTATTCCGATGCTGTTTAAACAGGGTCTAGACTTTATTAAAACCGATAAACTCTGGATGCATACGTGGCGAAGCCTAGTTGGGCTTGCCGCAATGTATGGTTTTTTCTATGCCATTGCGAACTTAAAGCTATCAAATGCCATGGTTTTTAGTTATTCATCTCCTATTTTTATTCCGTTGATTGCATGGCTTTTCTTAAAAGAAAAAATCACCAAATCGATGATTTTTGCCGCAGTTATTGGGCTCATTGGAGTTTTATTTGTCGCTAAACCCGACCAAGGTTTATTTAACGCATTATCTTTTATTGGCTTGGGTGCATGCTTTTTATCCGCAATGGCATTTGTCACCGTAAGAGCTTTAACCAGTACAGAGCCGCCTGAACGTATCGTTTTTTATTTCTGTATTTTTGGTAGTTTAATTTCATCTATTCCAATGTTTTGGCATTGGCGCATTTTCACTTGGCATGAATTAAGCCTACTTATTGCAGCAGGACTTTTAGCAAACATTAGCCAACTATTTATGTCTTATGCTTATAGCTTAGCGCCAGCAGGACAAATTGGCCCAATGAATTACATTGCTATTATTTTTGCAGGAATTTGGGGATTTGTTTTTTGGCATGAATTACCAGATTTATTCAGCATTATCGGCATATTTATTATTTTATTTGCGATTTTGCTCTGTAATCCATTTTTGCAGAAAAAGTTGCTCTCTCGATTTAAGTAGCAAATAGAACTCATTCTAATATTAGTTTTATAACAATTGAAAACTAATCAATTGTTATAAAAAACTCACCATATTCAATCTCTTCAAAAAATCTAGCTCTACCGTGTGCATTTAACCCCTCATATTTAATTTTTGCATTCCAAGAATCAACGATTTTCTTCGCAATTAATAAAGCTTGCTCTGCCGTTATCTCATCATGTAGGCTTGTCAATTCTATGAGATTCATCCAAAACTGAGCTTTACTTATCTCTTCTACTTCTTTCAAATCATTAAATTTATCTTGATCAAACTCACTCTCTAAAAAAATATGATTTTCAATTATAAGGAAATCAGGAAAAATCAAATTTAGAATCTTAAAAAGTAAATCTACGGGTAGTTCTTTAATTTTAAAAATTGAGTAAATATATTCAATATCACCAAAGAAGTTTGGCTTATTTATATTTTTAAAACTTTCAAAATTTAAATCACCATCTTTTTCATCCATACAATTCAACTCATCACTATTTAGAAAACGATTAAATTATTTTCAAATATTTAATTTATGAAATTAATTTCTCACGATACTCATTTGGTGAAATGCCTGTCCAATGACGATAGGCTTTTCTAAAATTAGAGGTATCTGAAAAGCCAATTCTTTCAGCAATTTCATCTATGGTTAAAGTTGTTTCTCGCAAATATTCATCCGCAAGACGGCGCCGAGTCTCATCTAATAACTCCTGATAAGTTAAATCAAAACTTGCCAAGCGTCGATGTAAGGTACGCTTTGACAAATGTAACCGTTCAGCCATTTCTTGAGCTGATGGAAAAAGCCCTGTTCCATCCAATAATATTAAACGAATCGTTTTCACTAACTCGGGCTCTTCAGCTACTGCTGCACCTAACATCCGCTCACAAAACGACTTACACATGTCCGCAGTAATCGGGTTGGCATTTGGGCAAGGCACATCGAGCCACTTTAAATCAAAGTGCCATTGCATTACCCCAGCATTAAACTGAACGGGGCAATGAAACACTTTTTCGTATTCTTCTGCATAGGCAGGCGCTGGATAGGGCAACAAAAGCTTCTTCGCTTGAAATGGTCCTTCAAGCACACGTTCAATTAAGGTTTGCATGGAGCTAAACCAAAACTCGCACACTAAAGGCAAAAGCTTACCAAGTGCAATAATATCCTGCCCTTCAAAAACGGCAACATCATCTCGAATATAAAAAGACTTCTTTAAAATAGGCCCTGCAAGCTTAATGTGTCGAATGCCAAGCTCTACCGCTTGTCTAAAATTACGCGAAGAGTAAAGTGCGTAACCATACACCCCAAAATCTGACAACCGCTGCTTTTGCCCTGCACGCAAACCAATTAAGGGATCGTGAGATAGTTTTTGAATATTTTGAAATAGCTGAATTTTTTGGACTTGAGAAATATATAAAGAAGGCTGATTTATAGCATCTGGCGAAATATTTATGCCCGACAGAACATCTGATATTGAATGCCCTTGTAAACCCATTTCATCAAATAAACTGGTCAAACCCAGCAAATATGTATTGGCGCCTAAGGATGTATTATCATAATTTCCTTCGATAACTCTATTTGCATTTTTATAAAGATTATTAGGCATTTAACTCACACCATCCCTAGAGTGACGTGCATAATGGCACTAAACTACCTCTTGTTGTCTCAATTTAACATCGACCATACGACGCTTCAAGCATAAAGTATGATAAGCAAAAGTATGGAAGGAACAATAATGGAAAGCTCCACTTTAAAAGAATATAGCGGCTCTGCCACCGAACATATGGAACTTATTTTTTCCAAACAACGTGCCAATTTTGAGGCGGATCCCTATCCAAGTCTTGAGGCACGTCGCACAAAGCTGCATCAACTCAAAAAACAAATTATTCGTTATCAAGATGCTTTGGCTGCTGCGATTAATTCCGATTTTAGTTCTAGATCACTTGATGAATCTAAACTATTAGATCTACTTGGCTCAGTGCTAGAAGCCGATCATGCGATTCATCATTTACGCCGCTGGATGCGCCCAAGTAAACGCCGTACCGAGCTTTTATTCTTATCAAACCGTTTAAGTGTGCAATACCAACCTAAAGGCGTGGTTGGTGTCATTGTTCCTTGGAACTTCCCCGTTTATTTAGCACTCGGCCCACTCATTGCCGCTTTAGCTGCGGGCAACCGAGTCATGATTAAGCTGCCCGAAATTACACCGAATACTAATGCAATGCTTCGACGCATGCTGGCTGAAGTCTTTAATGAAGATGAAGTGGCTGTGTTTGGTGAAGAAATTACAGACCCAGCAAGATTTACCTCTTTACCATTTAACCATATTGTATTTACTGGCTCTCCTGCGATTGGCAAAGTTGTCATGCGAGCAGCAGCTGAAAATCTAACACCTGTTACACTTGAGTTAGGTGGTAAATCACCTGCAATTGTAAGCCGCAACTACCCGCTTGCCGATGCTGCAAAACGTATTACGCATGGTAAAGCAACAAATAGTGGTCAAATCTGTGTAGCACCTGACTATGCGTTGGTTCCAAAAGAAAGTATTGATGAGTTTGTAGAAGCCTCTAAAGCAAGCTTTATAAAAATGTTTGGTCAAAACATTGAAAATAATGAGAATTACACATCCATTGTGAATGACCGCCATTTAAAACGTATTCAAGATATTTTGACCGATGCACAAGCAAAAGGTGCATGCATTATTCCTTGTGACACTTATAGCTTTGACCAACAAGGCCGTAGGATGCCTGTACAGATTGTGCTGAATTGCACGCCAGATATGCGCATTATGAAAGAAGAACTCTTTGGCCCTATTTTACCTGTGATGGCTTATGATTCTTTAGATGATGCGATTACCTATGTGAAATCGGACGAAAGACCTTTAGCACTTTATTGCTTTACGCATAATTCAGTAGAACGTGATCGTATTTTACGTGAAACTCATTCGGGTGGTGTGACCATTAATGACTGGGGCTGGCATGTAGTCAACCACGATGCTCCTTTCGGTGGTATCGGAAACTCAGGCATGGGGTCATATCATGGCGAAGAAGGTTTTCGTGAACTTTCTCATGCAAAAACTGTATTTATTCGTCATCGGTTTTTCCCGACTCAGCTTTTCCACCCTCCTTATGGAACATTCCTACAAAAATTAGCGATTCGCTTTTTCTTGAAAAAAGGCGATCCAAATATTAAATAAGGATGATAAAAAAGCCTCGTTATGAGGCTTTTTTATCGGCTTTTAATTAATCAATCAGACATAATAGAAAAATTATGGAACTTACAGATCTTTATATAAGCATCTTCAAATAATTTTTCCATTTTAGGATTCCCATCATGGTAGTCATCCCAAAATGCTCCACTAAATTCTTTAGGTTCAATAGTAGTAGTTACAGTATCTTCCTGTTTATAAAATGAAATTTCCCAACCTTCAGGTATACTAGGATTAATTATTTCAAATTTAGAAATTTCTACAATAACAGGGGTACCATCTGAATCACGGCGAACAGATACCTTTGTTTCATTTCGATATTCATTAAATTGCACCCCAAAACAGATGTATCTTTTCCCAATAGTAAAATCGTACAAATTACTATCATTACACTTAAGTATCATGGGATTACTATTCCTTTTACTTTGTAATCTTTAGTTTTAAAATCAATTTAATTCATTTTAATATTTATGACTATGTTTAAAGTTCTGAAAAAAATTTCAGACATTACAAAAATTTTCTGAGTAAGTTTTCTACTAAATATTGTAACCATAAACAAATTATTATTTTCAAAATAAAAAAGCTAGGCACTCACCTAGCTTTAATATAAAAACAACTATACTCGACTTAAATATAATCAACCTTTTGAGCTTTTAAAATATCAAGCTGCAACATCTTTTTCTTTTTATATTTATAGGCAATAAACAAACCAATAAACCATACTGGTGAAAACTCTAAAGCAATCAGTGTGTCATGATCTAAAGCTAAAATTACTATAGTGAAGACTAAAAATAGCATCGTCATCCATGCCATAAATAAACCACCTGGCATTTTATATTTTGACTGAATATGTAATTCAGGACTTTTCTTACGATAATAAATATACGAAAGCACAATCAGCATGAATGTAAAAATACATAAAATTGAAGTAAGTGCTGAAATAATCGTAAATGCCGTCATAACATTTGGAACAATAAACAAAATAGATGTTCCAAGCGTTACACAGGCCATTGAAAAAACGAGGCCTCTAATTGGAACCTTTCTTTTCGATAATTTGCTAAAACTTTTTGGTGCATCGTTATCTAAAGCTAGGCCGTATAACATACGGCTAGTCGCAAATATTCCACTATTTGCAGAAGATAGCGCCGAAGTCGCAACAACAAAGTTGATTAAACCTGCCGCAATTGGTAACCCTACCAATGTAAACATTTCTACAAATGGGCTTTTTTCTGGTGAAACCTTAGCCCAAGATGTAACTGCAATGATACAAACCAATGCGCCCACATAGAATAACAAAATGCGTAAAGGAATAGAGTTAATTGCTTTTGGAAGTGAGGTATGCGGGTCTTTAGTTTCAGCAGCAGTTGTACCAACCAACTCAATACCAACAAACGCAAATATGGCAATTTGGAAACCAGCTAAGAAACCTGTTACACCATAAGGAAACATGGATTGTGTTTCAAACAAATGGCTCATTGAGGCCTTAACCCCATTTGGTGAAGTAAATCCAGTACTAATTAAATAAATGCCAGCCAAAATAAACAGAATAATTGCAGTAATTTTGATGAGTGAGAACCAAAACTCAAGTTCACCGAACAATCGAACAGCCACAAAGTTGAGTATGGTTAAGACGGCTAATGAAGTAAACGCAGGAATCCAAACGGGTAAATCGGGATACCAAAACTGCATGTACCCTCCGATCACAATCACGTCTGCAATCGCAGTAATAATCCAGTTACACCAGTAGGACCAACCAAGGAAAAACCCCGCCCATGGGCCGAGATAAGCCGTTGCAAAATCGGCGAAAGTTTTAAAATTAGTGTTCGCAAGCAACAATTCACCCATTGCTCGCATCACGAAGAAAAAGAAGAAACCAATAATTAAATAGGTTAAAACAATTGAAGTACCCGAAACACTTAATGTTTTCCCGGAACCCATAAATAACCCAGTACCAATTGCACCACCAATTGCGATCATCTGAATATGACGATTGGTTAATGAGCGCTGCAATTTCTCTTCTTCTTGTTCAGTCATATGTTGACTACCAAGAAGATCTCCTTCCAGGAACTGCTTTCCGTTATTCTTACTCATGTAATATTTACTCCAATTTATAGCAACCGTCGTAAATGCTTTAATAATAAATAAATTATATGATTATTAATTTAGTCCATTAAATCATTCTAAAAATATTATTAAACCACTTAAAACCTTATAAATTCCTTTTTAAAAGCTATTACCTATAACAATAAAAATTAATCATCAATCCTTTCCTTCATTATTATATTAGCCCGCTTTTCTCAATATAATTTCAATAAATATTTAAAATCTATAGATTAATTAAATACTTTATTTACTTACTCTTTATATAGAAAAACAGGCTAATTAATCCCAGCTCAGCGAGCAAGATTGTATTTATCCATATACCCATCTTGCGCTAGCGATAATATAGTATTCCTTCTTAAATTTGGTGAAATGTATAGTAATTTTCGCTTAATTAACAGCCATTCGAAAATGTTCAGTCGCTTTGAGTTTATTGACCACTTCAGGACTCGAAACTTGCTTAACTTGAACACTTAGCACCCGAACTAAAGAGCCATTTTCAACATTCAATTGTTTTGCTTGTTCTTTCGTTAACTGCAATATGTTTTGATGCGGTTTGCTATACACAAGAATGGCGCGATAATTTTCATAGTCATCATTAGCTACAATGTAAGCTTCATCACCTACTGCAATATTTTCAGGTTGTTCAATTTGTACTGCTACAGACTGACTTTCTTTAATTGCCCGTAAATTTTCGATATCTGCTTGCAGCGTCGCACCACCATCAAAAATATCGACATAGCCTTTGTAGCGTAGTCCCTCTTCAAGCAAGAGGTTGTAGGCTGGTCGAGTATTTGGATGAACAATGCCAATCGCGGCTTTCGCATCATCAGGTAACATATCGACATAGAGCGGATGTCTTGGCATTAGCTCAGCAATAAAAGCCTTTTGTCCGACTCCACTCAAATAATCAGCTTTGATAAATTCAATATTAAAAAACTTATGCCCTACCGCATTCCAAAATGGTGATTGTCCATTTGCATCGGAATAACCCCGCATTTCTGCAACAATAGTTTCTTCAAAATATTGGCGAAATGCTGACAGAAACAAGAAGCGAACTTTAGATAAAAATTTACCATTTTTATTTAAGCGATAGTCAGGGTCTAAAAATAAAGTGCAAAGCTCACTACAGTTAGTATGGTCATTACTCAAATACAAAGTAGGTAAAGCGTTATAAACACTTAAAGGTTCTGACGCATGAACTTGAGTTCCTACATGAAAGTTGTACCAAGGCTCTCTTAACCCAAGTGCCACTTCAATACCGCAAACACCGACAACTTTGTTGAGTTCAGTATCTTCTAAAACAAATAAATAAACCTGATCTGCCTTGGGGAGTTCACCTGCGACCGTTTTACACGCCCGCTCAATACGAGCAGCAAGTTTTTCCATATTGGGCTGCAAAGATGTCAAACCAAAACCCGCTTTTTGCGCCAACAGGTAAAGGTCATTAACATCTTTAGGTTCGATGTAGCGAATAATCATCATGCTGCTTGTTCATCCTTTTGAATTTCCACAAAGCGAACAAGCGCACGTTCAAAGCGTTTTAGACCTTCATCAATATCAGCAAATGGAATAATTAAAGATGGCGTAAAACGTATAACGTTTGGACCAGCAATCAGACTCAGTAAACCTTCTTCACCTGCAAGGTTATTAATATCTTTTGCTTTACCAGCAAATTTGTCTTTTAAGGCACAACCAATCAATAAACCTTCACCACGAATCGTTTCAAAGATTTCATATTTTTCATTTAATTTATTTAAAGCTTTTTTATAGTAATCGTGACGCTCTTTAACCCCATTAAGCACATCTGGTGTATTAATAAACTCAAATACAGCACCTGCAACCGCACTTGCTAGCGGGTTACCACCATAAGTCGTGCCATGTGTACCTACTGAAAAATGTGGGGCAAACTTATCGGTTGTTAACATTGCACCGACTGGGAAACCGCCGCCCAATGCTTTTGCAGTTGTTAACACATCTGGAATAACGCCAGAGTTCATGTAGGCATAAAGTGCACCGGTACGGCCCACACCCGTTTGTACTTCATCAAAAATCAGTAAGGCACCGAACTCATCACACAGCGCGCGTAAACCTTTTAAAAATTCAATGTCAGCAGGAATAACGCCGCCTTCACCTTGGATTGGCTCAACAATAACAGCACATGTTTGCTCATTAATTACTGCTTTTGCAGCTTCTAAATCGTTAAAGGCAACATGGTTAATTCCGTTTGGAAGTGGTGCAAAGTCTTGTGAATATTTAGGTTGACCACCCGCTGAAACGGTAAATAAGGTACGGCCATGGAAAGCATTATTAAATGCCACAATGCCACTTTTGCCAGCAACGCCGCTATCTAAACCAACTTTACGAGCCAGTTTTAAAGCAGCTTCGTTCGCTTCAGCACCTGAGTTACAGAAGAAAACCTTATCTGCAAATGTATTTTCGGTGAGTTGTTTTGCAAGGCGTAGAACGGGTTCATTTGTATAACCGTTACCTACATGCCAAAGTTTTGTTGCTTGTTCTGTTAAAGCATTTACTGCCACTGGATGCGCATGACCTAATGCGTTTACTGCAATCCCGCCTGCAAAATCAATATATTCTTTATTTTCTTGATCCCAAATACGTGAACCTTCGCCACGTACTGGAATGAAATTTGCCGGTGCAAAAACTGGAACCATCCACTCGTTAAAGTCACTACGTGAAACTGCAAAATTATTCATTTTATCTAGTCCATTAAATTAAAATTATGAGGGTTAGCTGATGACCCTATTATTCAAAATCAAATTGATTCACAAAATTTGTAATTCAGCAAAAAATGAATTATTTTTTACCAATTTGATAATTGACAATTACAATATGGATAACATTGATCAAATTATTTTAGGTTTACTTAAAGATAACGCACGGATGTCTGTTACCGAGTTAGCCGAAAAAGTTCACGTTTCAAGAGCAACGGTAAAAAAGAGAATCGAATATTTGGAGTCTTCGGGCATCATTACTGGATATACAGTACGGTTTAAACCCAATGCAGAACGCAACGTTATCCGTGCATGGATGAGCATTATGGTTGAAGGGACCAAAGCGCAATCTGTGATTAAAGAATTACGCCTAGAAAGTGCCGTTGAATGTTTGCATAAAACCAATGGCAAATGGGACATCTTGGTCGAGCTACGCTCTGATACTTTAGAAAACTTCGATAAAGTTTTAGAAAGAATCAGGAATATTTCAGGTATTTATAACAGTGAAACTAGCATTCTTCTTGCGAGTCATAAGACCTAATCATTCACTTTAATTTCAACAAATAAGAACTCGAAATTGATGAGCTAAGCACAAGGTCTGGCTCATCAAGCTGCTTTTGATTAGAAAAATTTTGCTCTTATCTTTCCTCAAATCTACTGAACTACAACGATAATCAACCTCTCCTAAAAATCTGCACAAATTTTTAATTTTTTTTAAACAATAAAATCAAAAGTTTAAATTCTAATTTGATTTAAATTCCCACTTTTTTCACTCACTCCTCTCATCAAAGCATTTGACAGAAAATTTAAAACATAATACATATAGTATTATATGTTATATGTTAAAACCTAAGGACAAGGTATATAAAATGGCTAAAACTCAACTACAACACTTTATTAACGGCGAATATGTAGCTAGCAAAGGAAATGATTATTTCGACTTAGTCAGCCCAGTGACTGGTGAAGTTTATGCACAATCACCTAATGCAACCGAGGCCGAAGTTGATGCAGCTTATGCTGCTGCAAAAGAAGCATTCAAAATTTGGGGACGCAGCACACCTTCGACTCGTCAAAAAGCATTATTAAATTTGGCAGATGCGATTGAAGCAAATGCAGAGCGTTTAATTGAGGCGCAAAGTCGTAATACAGGTCAGTTAAAACACTTAATTGCATCTGAAGAAGTGGGCGCTTCAGCAGATCAGGTTCGTTTCTTTGCAGGCGCTGCCCGCTTACTCAATGGCACAGCTTCAGGTGAATATTTAGAAGGTTTAACCTCTTCTATTCGCCGTGAACCTGTCGGTGTGGTTGGCCAAGTTACACCTTGGAACTATCCACTCATGATGGCTGTTTGGAAAATTGCACCGGCTTTGGCTGCAGGTAACACAGTGGTACTTAAACCAAGTGATACCACCCCTGAAAGTACGCTTTTACTAGCAGAAATTGCTGCGCCATTTTTCCCTAAAGGTGCATTTAACGTGGTGTTAGGTCAAGCTCAGGTGGGTTCAAAAGTTGTATCCCATAAAACCCCTGCACTCGTTTCTATTACAGGTTCGGTTCGTGCCGGATTACAAGTTGCCGCTTCTGCCGCAGCAAATTTAGCGAAAGCGCATCTTGAGCTTGGTGGTAAAGCACCGGTAGTGGTTTTTGAAGATGCCGACATCGATAAAGCAGTTGAAATGATTGCTTTAACGGGCTATTTCAACGCAGGCCAAGACTGTACTGCGGCAACACGTGTGATTGTGTCTGAAGCCGTTCATGATGAGTTTTTAGGCAAGTTAGTTGAAGCTGCAAAAAATACCCGTTTTGGTGAACCCGATGATCAAGATGCACTTTATGGTCCACTTAACAATGCTAACCAATTGAAGAATGTTAAAGCCTTTATTGACAACTTACCTGCTCACGCCAAAGTTGAAACAGGCGGAAAACAGGCAGACCGCCCAGGCTTCTATTTTGAACCCACTGTTATTAGTGGTTTAAAACAACACGATGAAGCCATTCAAAATGAAATTTTTGGACCCGTCATCACTGTTCAAAAATTTACCGATGAAAATGATGCGATTGAAAAAGCCAACGATGTTGAATATGGCCTAGCTTCAAGTGTGTGGACTAAAGATCATGCCCGCGCAACTCGTCTGTCACGTGAACTCGATTTCGGTACAGTTTGGATTAACACCCATATTCCTCTCACCGCAGAAATGCCACACGGCGGTTTCAAAAAGTCAGGTTATGGTAAAGATTTATCTTGCTACGGTTTTGAAGAATATACCCGCGTTAAACATGTGATGAGTTCAAACGAATAATAAAAATGGACTTTGAAAGGAGATCAAAATGAATAAACAAGAAATGAAAGACTTGGTGAGCAAAGCCCATCACGAGCTATTTAATTTGCACGACACCACTGCTCTGGATCGTTATTTTTCTGAAGACTTTATAGAGCACTCACCGCTGGTTGCAAATGGTCTTTCAGGCCTTCGCCAACTGGTAGAAGACTGCCCCGACATGCAACATGAAGCTGTGCGTGTATTGGCAGACGGTGACTTGGTTGCAATTCATGGCCGCTTTCAGGGATTAGATGAAAACCCATTAGTTGGTTTTGATATTTACCGAGTGAAAGACGGCAAAATTGTGGAACATTGGGATGGTCTTGTAGCAGAAGCGGCGCCAAATGTGAGTGGTAGAACCCAATTAGATGGTCCGACCGAAATCGTAACTCATCATGATTCAGAGAAAAATCGTGAGATTGTGACCTCTTTCTTTAAGAAGTCATTAATTGATGGCAATTACGAAGTATTTAAAGAATACACCCACAACGATCAGTTCATTCAACATAGTCCAGATATTGGCGATGGCGTTAAGGCAGTAATTGATTTTTTGAACAATATCCGTAATGAAGGACAAGGTTTGGTATACTCCAAAACTCATCGCTCCATTGCTGATGGTCAATTTGTATTGACACATTCCGAAGGAAATATTGCTGGAAATCGACATGCCTATTTTGAACTGTGGCGTGTAGATAACGGCAAAATTGTTGAACTTTGGGATGCAATACCAGCTGTGCCTGAAGATGAACAGGCAGTCCATCAATATGGCGTGTTTTAATCATTTATCCGTTTCATTAAGCTAAGTCACTGACTTAGCTTTTAGAGAATTCGCCATGTCAGCATATACGATAATTTTTGCACCTATCGCTCAGGCAACTCGATCGGAACAAGTTGTGGAACGCTTGGAAAATGCAATTATCTCTGGATTGCTTAAAAGCAATGAACAACTTCCTAACGAGGCGGATCTAGCTCGCTTAATGGGAGTGTCACCCATTACCGTTCGTGAAGCTTTAAATACTTTACGCGTAAAGGGTCTGATTGATACACGACGCGGGCGAAACGGCGGAAGCTTTGTTTGTGAGTTACCTTCCGATTTACTCTTAAACAAGCATCCTCTACGTCAAGCTTCCAATGAATATCTAGCTGATTTAGGCGAGTTTCATAGTGCAATTTTAAGCCATGGTGCATATTTGGCAGCACAAAGAACCACTGAATATGAACTGAACAAAATAGAAGAGCTGATTGAACAATTTGAACAGGCCGTTGAAGCAGACACACGTGCGCAACTTGATTTACGTTGCTTGCTGACACTCACCTCTTTTGCTCAATCAGCTCGACTGGCAAATCAAGAGTTAACCATACAAGCCGAATGGGCACCGCTCATTGCTGTGCTTTACCAAGATGATCAGTTTCATCAAACGGTCGTCGCTCAATACCACCAACTTTTATCATCTTTTGTTCAAGCCAATGAAGATGATGCTGTTATTCAAGCGCGAAAAATTATTTCGATGTTAACGGATCAAATGCTTCGATATAAGTTATCTATCGAATAAAAACAATAAAATAGAGCGCTTATCAAATATCGAGTGAGAAATACGGAATTTTAGGAGTTATAGGAATGACCCAACATTTAGATATAGAAGAGCTTCAAAATTTGTTAAAGACGGTGGTTGAGGAAACGACAGCCATTACAGAAAAACTGGCAGCTAAAGCGAGCAAAATACTCTCAAAACATGAACCTGAAAAAACAAAAGACGTTAAGCTTTCAGGTTCAGAACGCTCAGCTTTGCAGAAAGAAATTAAAAAGGCCTTACAGGAAAGCCATTACAGTCAAGGTATCGGCTTTGCAAGTTATAGCCCAGCAACGCAAGAAGAACAAGATTATTGGACACTCGAATGGTGGTATAAAAAAGAAGATCAGTTACAACAAGCGAAACTTGAAAACTATCAAAATGCTCAGCGCTTTTTAGATTTTCGCTCTTTTGAATGGTTCCATAAACCTGCTCAAAATAAAAGTCCGTGCATCCATGGACCATATGTAGACTATATCTGCAATGGTGCATATACCATCACCCTTGCCCATCCAGTCATGATTCGTGATCAATTTATCGGTGTAATTGCCACCGACATTTTAGTTTCAGCACTTGAGAAACTACTCATGCCGAAGCTTAAAAATATCAAACAAAAAGCAATTGTGATCAACGATTCCTCTCGAGTGATTACTTCAAATGACATCACCATCAGAACAGGCACATTATTTAAAGGCCAAAGCCCACAGCAGGTTCTGTCACGACCGTGTCAATCTTTTCAACTGGTCGTGATCTAGAGTGAAGTCAAAGATATAAATATTTGACTTTGCTTTAGGGCATCACCAAGGCGAACTAGCCCCTAGCTTTTGTACAAACTTTCTTCAAACAGACTTGTTTATTCAGGTCTAGGGGAAGTTTTGGCTCAAAAATAGCATCGCTTTTCCGGATGAAAAGCAAAACAACGAAATTTGAGGTTGAAATGACATGGAAAATAAAACGTCTTCCTTAAAAAAACTGTCTCTTTGGCAAGTCACGATTATTGGTATTGCCTACATGACTCCCATGACGGTGTTTGATACTTTCGGTATTGTCTCTGGCATTACCAATGGACACGTACCACTCGCATATTTACTCGCACTTGGTGCCATGCTACTCACCGCTTGGAGCTATGCAAGATTCAGCAAAAATTCAGAAAAATCAGGTTCGGCATATAGCTATACAGCTGAAAGTTTAGGGCCTAAAAGCGGTTTCTTTGTAGGCTGGTGTTCCCTACTCGACTATCTGTTATTACCCCTCATTAATGTTTTGCTAGCTGCAATTTATCTTACAGCCCTTATTCCAAGCTTACCGTACTGGTTTTGGGTGTTTGTGTCGGCGGGCCTAGTCACTTTAGTAAATTGTTTCCGCATTCGGTTACTCGCCAACTTAAGTCTTGTGTTTGTATTTGCACCCATCATACTCATGGTCATTTTTGTTTATTTAGTGATTAAGGGTATTGGCTCGACTCAAGGTTATGAGCATGTGCTTACATTAGCCCCACTCTGGCATGAGCACCAATCTATACTACCGCTCGTTGCGGGTGCCTCAGTTTTGTGCTTTTCATTTTTGGGCTTTGATGCTGTTACCACGCTTTCAAATGAAACCAAACAACCTACCAAAAACATACCTCGTGCGGTCATGTTAACGACTCTCGCTGGCGGACTTATTTTTTTCACAGCCGCTTGGTTTATTCAGCTTTATTTTCCAAATAATCTACGCTTTCATCATCCGTCAGAAGCACTTCCTGAAATTGTGCTGTATGTCGGCGGTGCATTCTTCCAATCCGTATTCTTATGCGGACAAATTATGAACACAGTCGCCTCTGGTCTTGCCTCTCATGCCAGTGCTTCGCGTTTACTGTATATAATGGGCACCGATAATATTTTTCCTAAAAAGTATTTTGGGACAATTCACATCTCTTTAGGTACACCATTTTTTTCGGTTTTATTTGTTGGTCTTATTTCAATGTCCGCGGTTTTTCTAGATTTAGCACAAGTCGTAAGCCTGATCAGCTTTGGTGCGCTAGTCGCTTTTACAGCCGTAAATTTCTCAGTTTTTATGAAGTTTTATATTAAAGATAAACAGCGCTTAGGGTTTAAAAATAAATTTCTAAACCTCTTTCTACCGCTTATCTCTGTGATCAGCATTATTTGCCTCTGGCTTAATCTTGACTCATCTTCACTGATTTTTGGATGTTTCTGGTTAGCTTTAGGTATTCTCCTATTTATCTATAAAACGATTAAAAAACAAAGTATTGCGATTAGTAATGCTTATTAATTTTTAAGGAACTTCGTCATGAAAATTATTTCTAAACCTCAACTTTTAAAAGACGTGCAATATAAACCAAGTAAATCTCTACAAGTGGGCAAAGAGTGGAGCTGGTTAAATCCAAAACATGCAAAATTTGACACAGCAAATATAGAAGGCGCAGCGGTAGATAATCCAGCGAACTACTATGAAAGCTCACTTTCTGATTGGCATACATTTGACAGTTTACAAGCTGATATTGAATGCGATGTGGTGGTTATTGGCGGTGGCTTATTAGGTTCATCAAGTGCATTACATTTAGCTGAACAAGGTGTAGATACAGTTTTATTAGAAAAAAACCGCATTGGTAGTGCAGCTTCTGGCAGAAATGGCGGACAACTTACCCCTGGTTTAGCTCGCTGGGAAGCTCAAGAAATGGCTGATCGCTTAAGCTACGAAGATGCCAAAAAACTCTGGCATTTTACCTCTACGGAAGCGATGCAACTTATTGATGAAATCTCAGAAAAATACCAACTCAACTTTGACCGTAAATACGGTCACATTACTGCTGCTGTTCATGAAGGACATTTGGTTGGTTTAACACAAGGCGCCGATGCACGAAAATATTTAGGTGAAGACCATACCCGTATTGTGGGTAAACACGAACTCATGGACTTTATTAAGTCTGATTATTACACAGGTGGTTTAATTGATGAGTTGGGTGGGCAAATCCATCCTTTAGCTTTAAACCGTGGCTTAATTTATGGCTTTTGTCAAAATGGTGGTATGGTTTATGAGCAAACAGAAGTCCTTTCAATAGAAGAAAAAGCAGATGGTATTTATGTTCAAACAGCAAATGCTGTTGTAAAAGCTAAAAAGTCTGTGGTGTTAGCAGTACACCATGCTTCATTTAAACTTTTATCAGAGCAAAGCAATACTACTATTCCGTTTTACACCTATGTTGCGACGACTGCCCCACTAGAACTTGATACAAAAGAGCTTCTGCCATTTGGGCATCCAGTCTATGACACTCAGTTCCAGATTGATTACTACCGTCCCGTGTTTAACAACCGTTTACTGTTTGGTGGCCAAGGCACAGGAACATGTTGGGGACCAGAGAAAACTTTAAATTATCTAGAACATCGAATTCATACCGTGTTCCCACAAATTAAAAATCTAGAGATGGATTTTGTCTGGAGTGGAACGACTGATTTAACCGTAAATGGTGCAGTCGATAGCCGTAAATTTGGTAATAAGTTCCCGATTTATGCTGTTCACGGTTGGAGCGGTCACGGCGTTGCACAGACGGTACGCATTGGTAAAGCCATTGCAAATGACTTTATTGGGCAATCTAACGACTTCGAAATGTTATCTAAAATTGACCATCAAAATATTATGTTTGGTCGTACCCTTGCTCCCGTTGTTATTCCGCTCGCAAAAAGTATGTATGGCATCGGTGCAATGATTAACCCAGGCAAAATGGTGTCTTTCTAATTTATAAAAACATCATTTTTCAAAAAAAGGATTCGTATAGCTTTGTGCGGATCCTTTTTTATTTAACTGAGTAAAATCCTTTTCAAATTAGGTTATCCCCAGCCAATCTATTACAATAGCATCAGCTTTTTTATTCAGCGCATATATTTTGAGCAACTCATCTTCCCAATTAAAACGCGGACTTAAAAATCGCCACATCCAGCTAATCGCTATGGGTGGTGCTGTCGGGACAGGTTTATTTTTAGGCTCTGCACAAGTCATCCAGTCTGCTGGCCCTTCTATTATTTTAGGTTATGCCATTGTCGGTTTGGTCGCATTTTTAATTATGCGCCAAATGGGTGAAATGATCGTAGAAGAACCTGTGGTCGGTTCCTTTAGTTACTTTGCACAAAAATATTGGGGAAGATTCCCCGGTTTTTTATCGGGCTGGAACTATTGGGTGGTCTATATTTTGGTCGCGATGACCGAGCTGACAGCAGTTGCTAAATATGTGCATTACTGGTGGCCTCATATTCCTGCTTGGATATCAGCCTTATTTTTCTTTGTTTTAGTCACGTGTTTGAACTTAGGCAATGTTAAATTTTATGGTGAATCTGAGTTTTGGTTAGCGATTATTAAAGTCGCGGCGGTCATTGCCATGATCGTGTTTGGCTTATATTTATTGCTCACCGCAGGTAGTGACTCTATCGCTAGCTTTTCAAACCTCTGGCAGCATGGCGGATTTTTCCCGCATGGGTTCTCGGGCCTGTTTTATATGCTTGCCTTCTTAATGTTTGCTTTTGGCGGTATTGAACTGATTGGGATGACTGCTGCTGAAGCCGAAAATCCTGAAAAAAGCATTCCACAAGCCATTAACCAAGTCATCTTTCGAATCTTGGTTTTCTATGTAGCTTCGCTTGCCATCATCATGTCGCTCATTCCGTGGAATCAGCTTGACCTCGGTGGTTTAGATAAAAGTCCATTTGTGATGATTTTCAGCCAGCTTGGTATTGGCTGGGCAGCGCATTTGCTTAACTTTATTATTTTGACGGCTGCACTGTCTGTTTATAACAGTGGTATGTACGCAAACAGTCGTATGTTGTATGGCCTAGCTGTACAGGGCCACGCATCCAAAATTTTTACAAAAGTGAGCAAACAAGGGGTTCCAACGCCTGCTGTTATCTTTTCTTCTATTCTGATTTTTGGTTGTGTATTGCTGAATTATTTTATCCCAGAAGAAGCTTTAAGCTATCTCATGTACATGGCTGTGGCAGCTTTAGTTTTAAACTGGGCAATCATTAGCTTTACCCATTTAAAGTTTAAACGTGCCATGAAACTTGAAGATAAAGTTGTTAAATTCCCTGCACTGTTTTCACCTTTAAGTAACTATATCGTTTTGATTTTTATTGGCATGATTTTATATATCATGTGGACAAAAGGGTTTGAAAAATCAGTTATTTTAATTCCAATTTGGATTACATTCATGTTTGGATTATATAAATTTTTGAGTTGGAAAAAATCACTCTAATCTTCAAAGAAGGCTTATTCAAACAGGATAAGCCTTTTATCATTGAATAACTCGCGTCTTCCTAAGTAACTTCAGAAAATCTACTCAAAAAACCATTCACATTTTATTCATTATTATTAAATTGCTCTCTGCTAGACACATTAATATGTAAGCCTTAGTCATTCTAAACATTGGTATTTAATGAGATAATTATTAAAGTACAAGTGTTTACATGATCTATAAATATTTGTGTCAATGTTCAGCTAAAATCAAAGCAGACCAGTTATCGTTACGATCACTCAATAGGAAAAAGACACTTCATCGAAAGACAGGTTCTTTACCCACTTTACTGATTTAGCGCCGTCAACTGTGTCACTCAATGATGAAAGACAGGAAATTTTATGGAAAAAGCTCTGCAATGTCCTAAGTGTGGTTCTACCGAAGTTGAAGCACGTGACCATGACAAATTACTTAGAACAACTGGCGGTGTTTTACTGACAGCTGCTGGTACGACAGCAGGCACTGTAGGTGGTGCTGCAACTGGAGCTTCTGTTGGTGCAGCGATTGGTACGATTGCTGGCCCTTTAGGTGTGATTGTTGGCGGAACTGTAGGAACTTTTGTCGGTGCTATTAGCGCAGGTATTACCGGCGGTGTGGTTGGCAATATTTTTGGTAAAAAAGCGGGCGTAATGATCGATAAAAATATTTTTCAAGATTATCGCTGTCTAAAGTGTAAATATCGCTTTAAGCAAAAGAAGTAAAACCAATTAAGTAGGAGAACTAGTTACTCTAGCTCTCCTACCTAACCCAAAAATTCAATAAACCATCTGGAATAATAATTTTTTATATAGCGCTCCATATAATCAATATATGAAGCAGACTATTTTTAATAAAGTAAAACTTTAGCTAAGACTTTAATTTACTTAGCTACGACTCCATCTTGTTGATACTTTGGTGAACGTGGACCATATAGCAACCCCATACCCGGATTATAAGTTGTCGGGGTAAAAAGTTGAGTATTTACCATACTCGCTAATGGATAAGCCCGATCAGTAAAGCTACCAGCAATCTGTTCAACTAAAGCACCGACGACCATTCCGATTAAACCCGCATTGCCATCATTACTTGCTTGAACAAGTTTTTTTTCACCTGTCCAAATCACATCTCCAGTTTTTAAATCAACAAGCTTTGCATCAGCACTTACTGTAGCCACACTTTGGATCACTTGGTACTTAGAACCATATTCTTTAATTCGAATATATAAAGCAGCATCTGCACCAAAAATCTCTTGTAATTTCTGAGGTGCAATAGACTGAGCATCACTGCCATTAGTAACACCATTCTCTTTAAACATATTGTCTACAACAGAGATTGGAAAAACGTAATAGCCAGCTTCTGCAACAGGTGCCACCACAGTAGGCCAATAACTATAAGTCGCTTTTACATCAGGCGAATCATTGACTGGTGGCAATACCAAAATCGATTTTGGCATATGAGCTTTATAAGCCGTAATATCTTTATTAGGCGGTGGAGTAACAGCACATCCTGTAAATGCAAGGCTAGAAATAACTAAACCAGCAATTAAAAATTTCTTAATCATGATTTTGTAGACCCACCATTAGCATTCATTTTTTGCAATAAACGATCCATTAAAACCGTAGACTCTGGATATACTTGACGTTCAAGCTGGAAATACTCGATTGCTTTTTGAGAATTATTTTCTTGTAAATATAACAATCCCAAATGAGCATATAAACCTGGTGGAACAGCTAAGCCCTTACCTTTAGTTTTTTCAATTTCAGCTTCTAATTTTGTGATTTGCGAACTTGGTGTAGCTTTCTCAGGTGCGTTATACATCAAATAGGTTTGATGAGTATAAGTTCCCCAATTATATAAAGGTTGAGGACCAGCGGCACACCCAACCAATCCCATAGCAAGAAAACTGCTTAAAAGAATTTTTTTCATTTAACACATATCCAAAATTATTGAACTGACCAACGGTTATTTTGAATATCTGTCACAAGATTATTAACTGCTTCACGAACAGCTAAATCGAGTACTTTGCCATTTAAAGTAGAATCATAAGAAGCTGTAGAGCCAAAACCTAATACTTCACGAGCACCTAATGCATATTCACCTGCACCCTGTACGGAATGCACAACTTCTGATGTTTTTACATCAATAACATTTAAATTAACTTTTGCGTAAGCAACTTGCTCTTTACCGCGACCTAAAATACCAAATAATTGCTGATCACCTACTTCTTTGCGACCAAACTCAGATACGTCACCAGTAATAACATAACGAGCGCCCTTAATAGATTGGCTTGTATTGCTATAACCAACTTCTTGTTTAATTTCAGATAAGTTGTCGCGATTTAAAACTGTAAAATAACCAGTTTGCTGTAAATGTGTCTCAAGAATAGTTTTTGCCTGTCCGCCTAGACGGTCGACATTATCAGAGAAAACACCTCTCATATAGCTAGAGCGATTATCAAATTTACCAATAGAAACTGGAGCTTTTACTCCCGTATATTTAATTTGTGATGTAGCTACAGCCACTTGTGGGCTTTGGATCGTTCTTGAAGTTTCAGTAGTTGAACAAGCAATTAAACTGAAAGAACTTAACGTAGTAATGATTAATATTTTTTTCATGTTTACTCTATAATGGTTACAAAATATAAAGAATACATATTATATACAAAAAGACTATCAAACAATCCAATAATTTAACCGTTAAGTAAAAATACTATTTTTATTTTATGAGAATTTAATTAATGAAAAACTCCTATTTTTATAAGAGCTTTACGAGTTTAGTTAAAGTGATATCTATCTGAAAGCATTCAAACTAATTTATAAAATATTATAAATATGGAAATAAATCGGCTGCGATTATTACTAGCTTTAGGTAAGATTTTTGGTATTTTTTATTAGCTCTGTTCTCATCACACTTCCCCTAAAGTAATGAAAAAATAATCTAATAATTTTTCTCTTTCATCTGGCTTGTTTGGATCTAAAAGCTGAACCATTGCCCCATCAATCACAAACAAAAACATGTGCGCATCTTGTTTTGAAGCCTTTGTGTTGGTTGTTAAAAGCAAATTATAAATTTCATTAATAAACCATTTTCTATAATCAACGACCACCTGATACGCCTTTGGATGCGTTTTCGCAATTTCAAAAATAGCTTTAAAAGGTAAATGATAAAGTCCTTCTAAATCGGCATGTAAAAAGTAAATTTTGCGAAGCTTTTCAAGCAGAGTTAAGCCTTTTTGAACATAAATGATTGAAAGTACTTCTTGTTTAAGACCATCTTTTTGAAAGGTTAAACTCATTTGAATTAGCCTTTCTTTTGAATGAAAGTAATTATAAAAAGTGGCTTTTGGGATTTTCGCCGACTCAATAATTCGATCGACCCCGACATTGTGAAAGCCATAGTTGTTAAACAGATATCGGCAAGTGTGAAGCACGCTTAAAGCACGAGATGGGAGATCTAAATGTGGCATAGTTTTACCGTTATAAAATAAATTCTTGTTGTATATAAATGAGATATAAAAACCGATGCCGTTTTTGGGAGAAAAAAAGGCATAGCAAAGTCGTTAAGACTGTGCTTGGCACATCTCAAGTTTTATTGTTGATTAAATTTTTGGTTAAGACGAATTAAAGTCTGAAAAGCCAAGTGACTTTCAAACTGCTTTAAAAGTTCAAGTTGTGTCGTTATAGCTTTTGGCAAAGGCTGCCAAGAAATAATCAATGTGCAAAGCCAACTCCTTTTTATTAGGAGTTCTGCCAAACATTAAAATTATGGTGGCAGAACGAAAGGGGGTTAGCAGACTGGCCGAAAAAACCCAGCACACCCGAAGGTGTCCCCCTCCCGTTCCGCCGCAGAGGGGGCACGAGGGTTCGTCACTAAAAGATTGCTCTTTTAATGCTTTTCGGAACGGTCTGCTAAAACCGACTGGCAATGTGGCCAGCAGGCAAAGGATAGTGCTCTACCATTTGGCAGTCAAGCACACAAAATGACATTTGTTTTAAAATAGATCATTAAAAAGTAAGGATAAATAATTAAAATTTATTGTTAATTTGGGATTTATAACAAGTTTAAAATTTATATAGATATATTAGTTTCCACAGATAAGTTTAGAAAATGAAAATGGTAAATGATGAAATGAAAATATCTTTATTAGATGTAAAAAAAGTATTCAATGATCTATTAAACCGTAAGATCAGCCGAGAGGATGCTGAAGAATGGGCAAGAATAAGAATGAATGCACTGGATAACCAAGACTTAATTTTTGATCCTCCAATTAAAGAGGAGCTTCTTTGGAAAGCGGTAATATATTTAAGTGGTGTTGGATTAAAGATATCTCCTGATAAGTACATGGAGGATGACATTGGCATTAAAGAAACATTTAATACTTATTGGAATCAATAATTTTTGCTAAGAAAGTTTATCTTTTTAAAATAGCCTATTTAAGCATGCTTCACACAATAAGCTTTTTACTCGGAGCAACTCAATAAGAATATAATGGTAAAAATTGTTGTTTGCTTTTCATTCTATTCCTTTCAATTTATAAAAAATATATAATGTTCTCAATAGCTTTCTAATTATCTATTACATTCAATCAAGATCATCTAGTTTCAATAAAGAGAATAAAATGCAAGAACAAGCTTTACCCTCATCTCCTCAAGATTTGAATGAGGATCAAAATATTACGTCTCCACCAATTTCTCAATCAGGAATTTATCATTTTAAGTTTCATGGTAAAGCCTCAGAATATTTTGGAATCTGGATCGTTAATATTCTTTTAACTATTATCACTTTAAGCTTATATGCACCGTGGGCTAAAGTTCGTCGCTTACGCTATTTCTATGGCAATACAGAATTTTTTGAACGCCGCTTTGATTTTACAGGGATTCCAACCAAGATTTTGATTGGACGTTTAATTGCATTAGGAATTTATGCAGTATTCGCAATTTCATCACAGTATTCAATAGTTGCAACTGTGGTTGGACTAGTTGCACTATATACAGCAATACCTTGGCTAATTCGCGCTACTTTGCGTTTTACTGCAAGAAATAGTAAGTTCGGCAACGCACGTTTTTATTTTGGTGGAACGATAAAAGAATCTTATAAAGTTTTTCTTTTGAGTATATTGGTATATATTTTCACATTAGGAATCTTTACACCTGTCGCTATTTGGCTATATAAAAAATATTATCTAAACAACTTATATGCCGGACAATTAAATTTTAAATTAAACGCGAAATGGTCTGCATATATGGCTGCAGTTTATATACCAGTTTTTATTGCAATTGGTATAATTTCTATTTTATCAATCATTTACTTTGCTATGGCAGGAACAATTACTGGGTTCTCACCGAACGCTTTAGTCTTCGGAATAGTTATAGTATATGCATTTATTGGATTATTTATTTACCCATTAATTGCTGCACGTATTTTTATTACGACATGGAACAATACGACAGTTGGAAACAGTCAATTTAAAACAGACTGTAATCAATGGCGTTTTGCATGGATTGTAGCTTCAAACTGGATTGTAAAAATCTTAACCATAGGTTTAATGTCTGCTTGGGCTGCGGTTCGTATTCACAAATATCAGATTGAATCGATGAGTTTAATTTTATTAGATGATCCAGATCAAATGATGAATCTAGCTCAGCAAGAACAAAGTGCTTTAGCTGAAGAAATCAGTGATATTTTTGATATTGACATCTCTCTATAATAATCTGAGTTTAATAATTTATGTCCCAAGCAGTAGATATCATTTTCTATGATGGCATAGTGTCTAAACCTCACCGTGCTCAGATTTCAGCTCAATCTAAATCTGAAGTTCTCATTCGGTATGGTGAGCAATTAGAACAACAACGTCATTATCAATATACTGATATGAAATTGATTGGTGCGTTGGGACAGTTACACCCAGTGATTGAATTATCTGATGATGCACGGATTGAATTTCATAGTGCATTACCTGAATGGTTTAATTACACAACTAAAAAGGTTCAACATTCGATCTGGAAACTTGAACGCTCTCCAAGTCTTATTCTTTTTAGTGTAATTTTTGTGATTACTTTTGCGATCAGTCTAGTTAAATGGGGTGTTCCAGCCACATCCCATTATCTTGCTTTTCAATTACCTGAGAATACTTTAAAGAAACTAGGTGATGAAGCCGAGAATTATGTATTAAATAATTGGACTGCAACCAGCCAATTAGCACAAACTCAAAAAGACCAAATTACTAAGCAATATTTGAATACTATTGCTGAAAACAGACCAGCCAAATTAGTCTTCCGTAAAGGCGATCATTTAGGGGCAAATGCTGTAGCGCTACCTAATAATACGATTATCATCACAGATGAACTGATCAAAATGGCACATACTAATCAAGAAATCTTAGGCGTATTAGCCCATGAACAAGGCCATTTGGTTTATCGCCATAGTTTGCAACAAGGGTTAACGAGTTTAGGCCTAAGTATATTATACATTGCAATGACAGGAGATAATTCAGACTTATTTACGTCATTACCTGCCGCTATGATTGGTGCAAATTACTCACGTAAATTTGAGTCCGAAGCCGATCTATATGCTTTACAGCTGATGGATAGGAAGCATATAGAAGTCTCGCACTTCGCAAATTTCTTACAACGTTTAAGCGATACAACAGAAGAAGGTATCGATAAAAAAAATCAGTCAAACCCACCAACTTCTCAAGAAGAATCTTCAGCTAATAAACTATCTACAGCTGTGCTTGATACTTTATCCTCTCATCCTGCAACTGAAGAGCGTATTCGAATGGTTCATGATTTTGAGAAAAAACAACATGCTAAAGATTAAATAGTAGAAAACGAGGATTCATTCCCAAGACACGATGAAATATAAAGTTAAGCTGAAATCTCAATCTGCTTAACTCAATCCAAATTTCCATATGAGTTGCTAAGTACTCAAACTTTTTCTAAAGGCACTCAAAATAATTTATAGGCTCATAGAGTCTATCTAGAAAATTTATGGTCTTTAGGAAGTGGAGCATCACATGGTTGATCCGTCTTTACATTGACCATTTTTACAGGCCCATCGTTGTAGATTGTTACCTTACAACCTTTTACGACATATTCCTGTTGAATGCCACCGTACATTTCGTCCTCAGAAACAGCAGATGCAACATCACACGCCTCGTCAACACGGCATATATCCTCTTGCCCACCTACAGCTTCTGCTCCAGCAGCTTCCATTACATCTACAGCACTCTCCTGTACTTCAGCATCTACAGCCTGTATTTTTGCTGCATATGTATTTGAAAGATTCATCATAAGAAAAATTGTAAGAAAGAACTTACTACTAGGTTTTATTAAATTCATGAATTATCCATATCTCTTAATTTAAATTTGGTACATATCAGGCGATTTTAGTTTGCAAGTTAGTGATGTAAAAGCGCTAGTATTATAAGAAGCTATTCTACTCATAATTATACCTATAGCAGCAATAGTTGACCCGAAAGAATTCTTCAAACAATGACAAGATATTGACCATTATGAGGATGTAATTAAGTACAAAATATAAAATTAAACTGAAATAAAAATCTACCTAACTCAATCCAAATTTTTATATAGGTTTCTAAGCATTAAAACATTCACATAAAAAAGCCTCTGCTTTTAACAGAGGCTTTTCGAATTTTGTGAAGCAGTCAAATACTAATTCAAACTAAGTATTGATGATATGGCTTTGTGCAATTCATTGTCCGCCGATTCAATTTTGTTGCTTTGCCAAGCAATATAGCCGTCTGGTCTGATCATGATGCAAGCATTTTCATCATTACCCCAAGAGCGAGACAGTTCTCCATAAGAGTCTTCAACATCTCTTTTTGGGCCTACCTGTATAACGTTAATATCCAAGTTGAGCTGGTTATTAAGTTTGTCTACAGCACACTTCCATTTGTCACCTTGCAACCAACAGAACAGCGTAAATTTTCCATTTCCGATTAAGTCTAAGGTTGATATTTTTTTATAATTTTTGACTAGCCATGTATGAGGAAGTTTATGACCGGGGGTAAATGAAGGATAATAATGAAGATCTTCATCTCTACTAGAATCTATTTTATTTTCAATAGCAGACTCTGCTCCAATAATTGCAGATGAATGATACCGTACGTTAGTTTCGACTCCTAAAGCAGCAAATTCATAAGCTTTATATTCAATTGCAGATCTTAAATCACGACGTTTAACAGCACCTTTTTCATTACTTTCGCTTAAGGCATTTATACTTCCCTGCATCGTCTCTGTACTGTACTTTCCATCTAACTCTAAAGCAGAAAAGATTGTAGAGAACTCTCTAACACTTTGATTTGCTCGCTTAACAATTCGCTCACCAACAGGTGCTCTTTCTTCATTAAAACTATCTAATAAACCACTACCCGCTTTGCCATTTAATACAAATGCTAATTTCCAACATAAATTATAAGCGTCTTGTATAGATGAGTTTGAACCTAATCCATTCGAAGGTGGATGACGATGGACAGCATCGCCAATACAGAAAACTCGACCTTTTGAGTATTGCTCTGCATACATTTCATTTACTGTCCATAACGACTTACTATTTATGTTTATTTCAATGTCGTTATCGCCAATAAGCTGTTTGCAAATTGCAATCGCCTCATCATCGGTAAGAGATGGTTCTTCTTTTTCAATGTCATACCCCCAAACAATCTGCCATTCATTCCAAGGTCTGACCATACGCAACAACCCTAACCCAATCCCACCAATGTTTGCTCCAGGTTGTATAATCCACCACAGGTATCCCGGTCGATGTGAAACGTGTTTTGTTAAATCGGCTTTAAAAATAATACTGATACTGCCACTTTTGCCCATTTTACCAGCCATAGGTAAATCTAAATCTTTTACGACTTTACTGCTCGCACCATCAGCCCCGATTAAATATTTACATCGGATTAAGTATGTTTGTTTAGTTAATCTATCTAAAACAGTGACTGTTACGCCGTTCTTATCTTGTACATGAGATAAGTATTCCGTATCAAATCTTGGATGACTCCCTCGTGATGCTGCATTTGAAAGTAAAATAGGTTCAAATAGGTGTTGAGGAAGATCACACTGTTCACAGGGACTCGCTTTAGCATATTCTGACATTCTTTCTGGATGATTCATTCCATAAGGAAAGCGTCCAATTTCATCACCCGTTAAAGATGTGCAATAAACAACATCTCCCATAACTTCTTTTGGTGCTGCTTTTGCGATTACCTCATCAGAGATCCCTAAATCTCGAACAATTTCCATAGTTCTTTGACTGATATAATGAGCACGCGGACTGTTCGCCAGCCATCTATATTTAGTTATTATGATATTTCTGACTCCATAAGTACTTAACATAAGTGCAGCAGAAGAACCAGCTGGACCGCTTCCAACAATTAAAACATCAGTTTCTAACATTTTTATCCTATTACTTACATATTCTTGGTAGCTAAATCGCTATTGCATAAAATTAATGAAATAACCATTTAAGATATAATATTGCTTCAAAAAACTCTTTTAGATCATGCAGGTAAAAACTTAACAACATTAAGTATTAAATAAGTCTATAAAAGTTATAAAGCAGATTTTTAATCAAGATTTCTTATATCAACATAGTTCAGTCTTTTAATAAATATGGCAAAGTTTTATGAGTTTGACTTAATTTAGTTAACATAATGTATTTCCTTTACTTCTTCATTTAAAATTTTTAATGCAGTTAGACAAACATCTAAATATTGCTCATCTTTAATATTTCTATGGTAAGAGTCATAAATTCTTATGAGCACACCATTCCATTTAAATTTTCCTACATAAGGTTTTGGTTGACAGGATGTATTATTATAAATTTTTCGCCCCCAATAATCTGTTGTACGATTATAATATTGAGGTGAATACATAAATACATTAAATGCATAATCCCTATCAAAATCATTTTTCAAGTCTTTTGCCAATAATTTATTAACATCTGTAGGCCATCTGATTTTAAATCCACTATCTCCTTGATACTCTCTTGGTATTAACCAAAACCGACCACTACGCTTTATTAAAAAATATTTACGAGAGTCAAATTTTGGTAGTCGTGCGAAGTCTTCTTGTGTATAAGAGTCAAACTCTTCAGCTAGCCTAATCCTTTCCCGTTCCATATTTGAATGAATAAGAGCATCTTGATCTTTCTCTGTTAAAGGAACACATTTATATACAAGCCATGCTATAAAAATAATTAAAAGCAAAGCCCATACAAAACCTTTAGTTGGTGTGTAGTTTTTTATTTTCATTTTTCCACCTTTAATAAACTAAGAATTAATGCATCTACATTTTGATGTGGGTTATTTTGAGGGTAAAATAATAGATATAAAAAAAAGCCCCTGCTATTAACAGGGGCTTTTCGAATTTGGCGGAAGCGGTGAGATTCGAACTCACGGAGGACTCACACCCTCGTCGGTTTTCAAGACCGGTGCATTAAACCGCTCTGCCACGCTTCCATGTGCGTAAGAATACAAAGCTTATTCATTTTATTCAAGAAAAATATCATCACTTTGTGTTCAAGTGCATATTGTTTCATCAATTTTACAATCGAGCAGCTAATTCTGCTCCTTCTTTGATCGCACGCTTCGCATCTAGCTCCGCTGCGAGCTTTGCACCACCAATAATGTAGTAGTTCGCTATAGTCGACTCACCTTCTTTTGGCATCAAGTCTTTTACCGACTCTTGACCTGCACACACTACAACCGTGTCTACACGTAAAAGCTGGTCTTGACCATTGTGCTCAATCCAAAGCCCTTCATCAGTGACCGCTTTATATTGCACACCACGGAGCATACGCACGCCATGCTTTTTAAGCTGTGCGCGATGTACCCAACCTGAAGTTTTACCAAGACCAATACCTAGAGGTGTCGTCTTACGTTGCAGTAAATAAATCTGGCGAACAGGAAGTTCAACTACTGGTGGCTGCATACCACCTTCAGAAATATAGTTAGGATCTGGGTCTACGCCCCATTCACGTTGCCACTCGGCTAAAGGTTGAGGCTGTGGTTGATGTGGAGGTTTAAGTAAGAATTCCGATACATCAAAACCAATACCACCCGCACCAATCACTGCAACTTTTTGCCCAACTTCTGCACCTTTTAAAACCTGAGCATAAGAAAGAACTTGTGGTGCATTGCTTCCTTCAATTTTTAATGCACGAGGGATTACGCCTGTTGCAACAATCACTTCATCAAAACCTTCACGTTCAAGCTGCTCACGGTTCACGCGAGTATTTAAACGTACATCCACCCCGGTTTTTTCGAGTTGGACTTTAAAGTAGCGAATCGTTTCGTGAAACTCTTCTTTACCCGGCACCACTTTGGCAAAGTTAAACTGACCACCCACGTCTGAAGTCGCTTCAAATAAAGTGACCGCATGACCACGGCTTGCCGCAACGGTTGCTGCTGACATACCCGCAACCCCGCCACCGACAACAGCGATACGTTTAGGCTGCTTGGTTTTTAAATAAACCAGTTCAGTTTCATGACCTGCTCGTGGGTTCACTAAACAAGACACGCGCTTATTTTTAAAAGCATGGTCTAAACAGGCTTGGTTACAAGCAATACAGGTATTAATTTCATCAACACGGTTAGTCGCAGTTTTATTTACCCAAAATGCATCAGCCAATAATGGACGTGCCATTTGAACCATATCTGCTTTGCCAGTTGCCAAAATCTCTTCGGCAGTTTCAGGCATGTTAATACGGTTTGAAGCAATAATCGGAATAGAAATATGTTGTTTTACATGTGCTGTGTAATCGACAAAAGCAGCACGAGGTACAGACGTTACAATGGTTGGTACCCGTGCTTCATGCCAGCCAATGCCCGTATTTAATAACGTTACGCCTGCCTTTTCTAAAGCTTTGGCAACAATCACGACTTCTTGCATGGTGTTACCGTCATGAACTAAATCGAGTAAAGACAAGCGGAAACAAATAATAAATTTCTCGCCGACTTTGGCACGAATCGCTTTAACAATCTCAACTGGAAAACGCATACGGTTTTCAATTTCACCGCCCCAACGGTCAGAACGTTGGTTCACGTGGCTACTTAAAAACTGGTTAATTAAATAACCTTCCGAGCCCATAATTTCGACACCGTCATAACCTGCTTTTTTGGCAATGTCAGCACACTGAGCGTAATCTTCAATTGTACTAAGAATATTTTTTTCAGAAAGCTGACGTGGTTTAAATGGCGAAATTGGAGATTTAATGGCTGTTGAAGACACAACAAACGGTTGGTAACCATATCTGCCCGCATGCAAGATTTGCATTAAGATTTTAGAGCCATGTTTATGAACAGCATGCGTTACCAGACGGTGCTGAGGAACATCAAATAGACTGTTCATGGTTCCGCCAGCAGGTGCTAACCATCCTTGACGGTTCGGTGAAATACCGCCTGTCACAATCAGGCCAACCCCACCTTTAGCACGCTCTTCAAAATAAGCAGCCAGTTTAGGGTAATTATAGAAACGGTCTTCTAAGCCCGTATGCATGGATCCCATCACCACACGGTTTTTAATAGTGGTAAAGCCTAAATGTAATGGTTTTAATAGATTGGCGTAACTTGTCATGCTGCGTCCCAATAGTTTTTTGCAACTTGTTGCATAGTACTTTAATACTTTTTTTCCGCTTTTGGATGACCCAGTAAAGAAATTTATTGGAGCTTATGGTCAATCCATCAAAACCACTCCTATTACTTTTATTTAATGACACTAAGGAAATCTGGCTCTTTTTCCCATTTATATAATAAGCACAGCATAATCACACCAAGAATAGTTCCAATTGGGAATGCAAAAAGTAAAAATACCGTTAAGAAAAGTGAAATATATCTAGAATTTTTTGAGCCATCTAAAACTCTTTTAGCAGCATATAGATGAAGCCCAATCACAACCGCTTTTCCAGTAACTCCACCGAATAAATAAGTAGAGGTTGAGCCACTGATTGCCATATAATGGTAAATCATATAAAGCACGTCGAGCGCGGTGATCGCAGCCACAACATAGTGTGCACGCGATAAGCCAAAATTTTTCTTCATATTTATCCTATTTTCTTTTTAAGTCATTAAAAGTCTTTTCTTATTTGGAATAACAATACTTCATTCCCCCTTCTCATTCTATAAATACGCTTAGATTTTTTATGAAATTAAAACTTCAAATCAGAACAAGTGAATTAATGCTTTTTTTGCCAAAAAAAGCACCATGAATAGTGCTACAATAGCCGCCATTCAGAATTCTCGAGACCACCTACACGGGGTCTTTTTTATAAATGTTAGGATTAGCAATGACTGATAATGCAACTATCTTGCAGCATGTACCAGTAGGCAAAAAAGTTGGGATTGCCTTCTCCGGAGGCCTAGACACTTCAGCTGCTCTATTGTGGATGAAACAAAAAGGCGCAGAGCCTTATGCATACACTGCAAACTTAGGCCAGCCTGATGAAGATGACTACGATGCAATTCCAAAGAAAGCAGAACAATACGGCGCTGTAAAAGCTCGCTTAATTGACTGCCGCTTACAACTTGCGCTCGAAGGTATTGCTGCAATTCAGTGTGGTGCATTCCATATCAGTACAGGCGGCGTTCCTTATTTCAATACGACTCCATTAGGTCGTGCAGTAACAGGTACAATGTTAGTTACTGCAATGAAAGAAGATGACGTTAACATCTGGGGTGATGGTTCAACTTATAAAGGTAACGATATTGAACGTTTCTATCGTTATGGTTTGTTGACCAACCCGAATCTTAAAATTTATAAGCCTTGGTTAGATCAAAACTTCATCGATGAACTCGGTGGCCGTGCTGAAATGTCACAGTTCCTGATCGACAACGGTTTTGACTATAAAATGTCAAAAGAAAAAGCGTATTCAACTGACTCAAACATGTTGGGTGCAACTCACGAAGCAAAAGATCTTGAATACTTAAATGCTGGTATCAAAATCGTTGACCCAATTATGGGCGTTGCTTTCTGGAAAGATGAAGTTGAAATCAAACCAGAAGAAGTGACTGTACGCTTTGAAGAAGGTGTACCTGTTGCATTGAACGGTCAAACTTTTGACAATCCGGTTGAGCTTATTCTTGAAGCAAACCGTATTGGTGGCCGTCATGGTCTAGGTATGTCTGACCAAATCGAAAACCGTATTATCGAAGCAAAATCTCGTGGTATTTATGAAGCACCGGGTATGGCCCTTCTTCATATTGCTTACGAGCGTTTGGTTACTGGTATTCACAACGAAGATACCATCGAACAATACCGCATTAACGGTTTACGTTTAGGTCGTTTACTTTACCAAGGTCGTTGGTTCGACTCTCAAGCACTGATGTTGCGTGAAACTGCACAGCGTTGGGTTGCTAAAGCAGTTACTGGTGAAGTTACGCTTGAACTTCGTCGTGGTAATGACTACACCATCATGAACACTGAATCTCCAAACTTAACGTACGAAGCTGAACGTTTAACAATGGAAAAAGGTGATTCAATGTTCTCGCCTATGGACCGTATTGGTCAGTTGACTATGCGTAACCTCGACATTACCGATACACGTGCAAAACTTGGTATCTATACAGATGCTGGTTTGCTTTCAATCGGTCAAGGTTCTGCTGTGCCACAACTTGATAGCAAGAAAAAATAATTTTTCTTAGCTCATAAAAAAGCCACCTACAAAGGTGGCTTTTTTATTTTAAACGTTTGAGCTTAAGCAATTTCTGGTAACTGCAAAGGCTGATAATAAATCTGGTTACGTCCAAGCTCCTTAGCCCGATATAAAGCTTGATCGGCAGCATGAATTAAATTTTCCTGAGTTACTCTTAAGCCTTCTGTATAGACAGTAAAACCCAAACTAATGGTGACATGCTTAGAAACTAATGACGCCGCATGAGGAATCGCTTGACGTTCTATAGCTTTATAAATATTGGCAGCCACTGCATAGGCACCTTGAGCCGGTGTTTTTGGCAAAAGAACGACAAACTCTTCTCCGCCATAACGAGCAACAAAATCAACATGACGAATCGAATTTTTAATTGCAGAGGCAATAGACGAGATGACCTTGTCTCCCATCTGGTGTCCATAACAATCGTTATAGTTTTTAAAAAAATCGATATCAATAAATAAAACTGCCAATGGACGTTGTTCTTGCTTTGCCCGATAGTAAAAAAAGTCAAACATTTCATCGAAAGTACGTCGATTAGAAATTTTAGTGAGCGCATCTTGCTGACTTAAATGAAGCAACTCAGATGCCTCAATACGTAAAATCTGTTCGTTAAGCTCAGCAAGCTGATTATTTAAAAAAAGGCTTCTTTCTCTAGACGTAAGCATCGTACTAATTGAAAAACCTAAAATACAGCTACCAAACAGTGCTCGCCCCAAAGCAATATAGTCACAATTCGCTTGCAATAAAATCAATGAAGAAAAAACAAAAATTGCTGCTGTTAAACCCACATAAAGCATATGTAGAGGCTTTATACCGCTCAAAATAAAACCGAGCATATATAAAAAAGAAAGGAGTAACATTGACTGATTTTTAAGAGCGATATTTCCTACACTCAGCAGCAACATTGCATTGAAAATAATGGTAAAAAATACAATCCCACACGCAGCGATGTAAAAATATTCAGTGAGTTTTTTAAACTTGGCAAAAACCCAAAATAGCAGCAGCGCACAAGCAATATTAATTGCGCTTAGTAAACAGTAAATAAAGTCCCAAGTAATATAAGGTACGCCAATCACTAAGTAGTCTGTAGGAAGCGCTAATAAAATAAAAATGAGGTAGGTGAGAACACCACTTGCTAAAAATTTGGAGATATTTTGTTTAGTTCGTTCAAGATTTAAACACCAGAACTTTTTTTCTAATTGATGAGGCAAAGGTGTATTGGCATAACGATGGGTATGTAAAGTTACCAGATATTCTATTTCTTCTTTTGCTTTGAGTAATTCATGTACATTTCCCCTATTTACCACTACCCGATTCCTACCTCTTACACATTAACAAAATATAACATTATTTTTTGAGGCCTCTTGCGCTTTATTTTGCCATTTGTCCGTAATTCTCGTTACCATTTTCACACTTTATCGATTATCATTTGTTTTATTTCGAAGTTTGAACTGCCTTGGACTCTATTACCCTGCTCCAGCCAGATGACTGGCATGCACATTTACGTGATGGTTTAGCATTAAAACGTACTGTACCTGATTTGGCTAAACAGTTTGCTCGTGCGATCTGTATGCCAAACCTTGTTCCACCAGTAAAGACTGTGGAAGAAGCGCTGGCTTACCGTGAACGTATTCTTGCTCATGTTCCAGAAGGTCTCAATTTTGACCCGCGTATGGTGCTTTATTTTACTGACTTCACCTCTCCAGACGAAGTTCGTAAAATTAAAGAATCTGGACATGTAAATGCAATTAAACTTTACCCAGCTGGTGCCACCACCAATTCTGATAATGGTGTGAGTGATATCCGTAAGGTTTATGCAGTTATTGAACAATTAGAAGAACATCAAGTTCCGTTATTACTTCATGGTGAAGTGACTCATAACCATGTCGATATTTTTGACCGTGAAAAACGTTTCCTTGACGAAGTACTCAACCCACTCTTAAAACAGTTTCCAAAACTTAAAGTGGTACTTGAGCACATTACAACAAGCGATGCGGCTCATTTTGTTTTAGAGCATGATCGTAATGTTGCGGCAACAATCACTCCTCAGCATTTATTATTTAACCGTAATGATATGTTAGTCGGTGGCATTAAACCGCATTTTTACTGTTTGCCAATTTTAAAGCGCCAAACACATCAAACAACTTTGCTTGAAGTTGCAACGAGTGGTAACCCTAAATTTTTCTTGGGTACAGACAGTGCTCCACACTCACAAAATGCAAAAGAAAATGCGTGTGGCTGTGCGGGCTGTTATAGTGCACCTAATGCAATTGAGCTTTATGCCCAAGCATTTGACCAAGTAGGTAAATTAGAGCGCTTAGAAGGTTTTGCTAGCCATTTTGGTGCGGACTTCTACGGTCTACCACGTAATACTTCTACCATTACTTTGGTAAAAGAAGATAACCTTGTACCAGAATCTTTTGATTATTTAGATGATCAAAAAATTATCCCGCTGCATGCCGGGAAAACGCTGCAATGGAGAAAAGTGTGACACAAGAAACCTCTGTCCCGGTCATTGGCCAACGTTTTCGTGGCTTCTTACCTGTTGTTGTTGACGTTGAAACGGCAGGTTTTAATGCCCAGACAGATGCATTGCTAGAAATTGCGTGCATTCCAATTGTGTATGATGCTCAGGGACAATTTGTCCCTGGTCCAGCATTTCATGCGCACATTAACCCGTTTGAAGGGGCTAACCTCGACCGCCGTTCGCTAGACTTTATTGGTATTGATCCATTCAATCCAATGCGTATTGCAATGGCTGAAGATGAACGGACTGCATTACGCCGTATTTTTAAATCAGTCAATGAAGTTCGTAAACAACAACATTGTACCCATGCCGTGTTGGTTGGTCACAACGCCCATTTTGATCTTGGTTTTGTTCAAGCTGCGATTGCACGTACAAGCACAAAAAACCAGAACCCTTTTCATAGTTTTTCAGTCATGGATACAGTTACTTTAAGTGCTGTTATGTTTGGACAAACCGTCCTTGCTAAAGCCTGCATTCAAGCTGGAATTGAGTTCGATGGTAAAGAAGCACACTCTGCTTTATACGATACTCAGAAGACTGCTGAACTGTTTTGCTATATTTTGAACAAACTGTCTCCTTACCTACTTGACAGTTTGGTGGCGGCTTCTTAAGATACCGCCATCCTCAACGTCCCTATCGTCTAGAGGCCTAGGACATCGCCCTTTCACGGCGGTAACCGGGGTTCGAATCCCCGTAGGGACGCCATTATTCTATTCTTATAAAATTTCTTTTTATTTTCTTAACATTCTATTTAATTGCTTTAACCTCTCTTATTTCCAAATAAAATACATTTGTATTTAAATATCACTGATCCAGTATTTCCTTTACATAGATTTACAATATAATAATTCTTATTTTTATACTGATATTTATTATCAACAAGGTTTTAAATGGATCTTAAGCTTCGTCTCATCTCCCTGAGCATTGCTCAACTATGTTGTATATCAAGTGCGTTCGCAGAAACAGATCAATCTTCAACTACGCTTGCTACCATTAAAATTAAAGCCCAACAGGCCGATGACCAAGCTTATAAGGTAGATAATTCGAGTAGCGCAACACGTAGCGAAGTAGCATTAAAAGATACACCGCAATCTGTCAGTGTGGTGACTCAAAAAGTAATTGAAGATATTGGTGCAACACGTTTAATCGAAGCACTTGATTTAGCTGGTGGTGTTACTCGTGCTAATAACTTTGGCGGTCAAGGCTTAACAGGGTTTAATCTTCGTGGTTTCACCAGCGGTGAGTTTTACCGTAATGGATTCCCAATTAACCGAGGTTATCCAAACGCTCCAGATAGCAACACGATTGAACGCGTAGACGTTTTACGTGGCCCCTCATCTAGCTTGTATGGCCGTGGTGACCCGGGTGGTACGTTTAACTTAATTTCTAAAACACCAAAGTCTGAGCAACAAACCACTTTGGGCGCACAGCTTAACAGTGAAGGTTTATACCGCACCACTGTAGACACGACAGGAACTATACCTAATGCAGAAAATATTGGTTATCGTCTAAATGTAATTGCAGAAGGTGGTGATAGTTATCGTGACCACGTTGAATCTAAACGTTATGGAATTGCACCAGTCATTCAATGGCAAGCTTCCGACACAACAAAAGTTACTTTTGAAGCCGATATTTTAAGAAATCAGCATCCGCTTGATCGTGGACAAACACGTTATGCAGGTCAGAAGTCTTTTATTAGTTCATCAGACACTTATTTGTGGGAAACGGGTAAATACACCAACAGGCTCTACAATGATAACAATATGACTCAATTACGAGTCGAACATGACCTTGGGAATGACTGGAAGCTGAATGCTGGTGTGCAATATTTAAACGGCAAATTGTATGGCTATGCGGTAGAAGCAAATGGCATACAGGCTGATGGAGAAACTTTAGACCGAAATTACAACTATCGCGAATTAAAATGGCAAGATACTGATGCCCAAATTAATCTAACAGGTAATTTCCAACTTTTAGGTCTAGCTCATACTCTTGTAACTGGACTTGAATATGAAAACTACGATTACAAGTCATATATTATTCGTTCAAGTGGTGATGTCGGTAGTTACCCTATTAATATTTATAATCCTGTTTTAGGCCAACCACTGCCTGAGCTTAATAGGGTTACTACTCATGACCGCGAAAACTTAAAAACAACTGCTCTTTTTGTACAAGATCAAATCGATTTAAATGAGCATTTAAGTGCACTGCTAGGTTTACGTTTTGAGCACTACGAACATGATTACAAAAACCTATTACCGAATACTGCAAACTGGAATACCAGTCATGACGCATTTATTCCACGTTTAGGTTTAGTTTTTAAAGCCCGTGATGATCTTTCAATCTATAGCAATGCTGCAAAATCTTTTAAACCCAACACTGGTGCTAGCCGCAATGGAGAAGGTTTTGACCCAGAAGAAGGTATGGCTTACGAATTAGGCTTTAAATGGCAAGCACTCGACAATATGCTATCGGTTGACTCCGCTATTTTTTACGCAAAAAAAGAAAATGTCTTAACTCTAGATCCTGTAGATTCAGCCTATAAAGTTGCTGCTGGTGAAGTTCGTAGTCAAGGTATTGAGCTAAATATTGCAGGGCAAATTACCCCAGCTTGGAAAATTATTGGTGGATATGCCTATACAGATGCAGAAGTGACTAAAGACAACACTCTGCAAAAAGGAACGGCTTTAGCCAATATTCCAAAGAATAGTTTTAATCTTTTAAATATCTATGAATTTCAAGATGGCCCTTTACAAGGCTTAGGTCTAGGGATTAATCAAAAATATATTGATAAGCGTGCAGGACAAACAGCAAATAGTACTTACATCATGAAAGGTTATGCGGTTACAGATTTGGTTTCTTATTATCAAGCAACACCAAAACTTCGTCTTAACTTAGATCTGAAAAATATTTTTGACAAAGTTTATGATGAAAGTGCTTTCAATTTATATGCTTATCCGGCCGAACCACGTACCGTTCAGTTTGGTATGAGCTATACGTTCTAAACTGAACTATAAAGACATCTGATATACGGTATCCTCTTCAAGACGACAAACTTGTAGGTCAGATCTTGTTAGGGATATCAAACACTAAAAAGCCACTCTATTTTTAATGGCAGTGGCTTTTTATTAAGCTACTTTTACATAAAAAATATAATTTACTGATTTATAAATATTTTTATAATTAAATTATGTTCTATACTCAACATAGATCAAAACTATAATTTAGACATGACATGCAAATTCGATTATTTCACTTAAAAAATTCTCGCTCTCAACGCATTATTTGGTTTTTAGAAGAATTAGAACTCAACTATGAACTCATTATTAAAGATCATTCAGGCATAGGCGAAGATAAAAACTCACCTCATCAATTATCAAAATTTCCAGCTATCGAAATTATTGAACAAGGAAAGACTTCAGTCTTAGCTGAAACCTCAGCAATTTTAGATTACCTATCCCATTTACACCCACAATTGGGACCGAACAGCCTATCAAGCCAACAACTCCTAAATTTTTATTATTGGAAAAATTATTGTGAGGCAACATTCATTCCCGATTTAGTACTCAAACAAATTTTTCACCAAATTGCACAACGTACACCTTTTCCGATCCGTTTCATTCCTAAACTTTTAAAATATGGATTCGATCAAGGCTATCTCAATCAATCATTACAACGGCAAATGAAAATGATTGATGAACATTTAGAGCAACATGCATGGTTTACCGGAGATCAGTTTACTATTGCTGATATTTTGATGTGGTTTCCATTATTAGCTTGCTCACAAAATTACAGTCAGTTTAAACATATACACCGTTATCTCGCCCAAATAGAAAACAGACCTGCCTTTAACAATGCTTTAACTAAAGGCCAATGGTCTGCTTCTACATTTAACGCTTACTGGACCGCTGCATGGTAATGAAATTACGCCGACTTACGCGAATTCACTTGTCCTTGAATCACCGCTTTAATATTGCCTTTGGCATAATTTAAAAACACCACCAGTGGTGAAAGTTTTGGATTTGGTTTTTTACCCTTGCCAATGGTTTTAAATTGAGCGGCATACCAAATAATTTCCATAATTGCCATTTTATCGACAAAAGGTAAACCTGTTTTAATCGGATTTACGGCATAACGCACGTCTTGCCCTGCAATTAGATGTGCTGTTAAATCGGTTTCTACCGCAAATGGGCGAGCAATACCAATAAAGTCACATGCGCCACTTTCAAGTGCAGCATTCATGCCCTCTACGGTACGGAACCCACCTGTTACCATGAGTTTACACTTAACATGCTGGCGGATTTTCTCTGCAAAATCTAAAAAGTATGCTTCACGTGCAATCGTGCTTGCTTTACGTTTATCCGCCTTAGCTCCAGCCATTGCTGGTGCCTCGTAAGTACCACCTGAAATTTCAATTAAATCGATTCCAACTTCATCTACTGCTTTAAAAACTGAAATCACATCTTCTTCGCTAATACCGCCACGCTGAAAGTCGGCCGAGTTAAGCTTCACTGAAATGATAAAATTATCTGAAGTCGCTTCACGTACCGCTTTATAAACCTCTAATAAAAAACGGCTACGATTTTCAACTGAACCGCCCCATTGATCTGTACGCTTATTGGTTAATGGCGATAAAAACTGACTAATTAAATAACCATGTGCGCCGTGCAATTGCACGCCTTCGAAACCTGCTTTTTCACAGATCTGAGCTGCTTTCGCAAAACGATTAATAATATCTAGAATTTCATCATGACTAAGTTCACGTGGTGTTCCAAACATGGTTGCTAAAGCTGGGCTAAAAGATACTGCCGATGGTGCAACGGTTTCTTTATTTAAACCTTTTGGACACTGACGACCTGGGTGTGACAATTGAATTAACTGCACCATGCCATATTTTTTACCTAAGGCAGCCCACTCTTTTAAGCGATCTAGGTCACGTTCAGTTTCAATAACCACAACACCCGGTTCATTTTTTGCTCCAGCATTTACCATGACATTGCCCGTAATGGCACAGCCAAGTTCACCTTTTGCCCAAGCACCATATAAGCCCAAATGTAAATCATTTGGTTGGCCTTCATAATTTGCAAGCGCCTCACTCATCGCACCTTTAATAATTCGGTTTTTAAAGGTGGTATTACGAATTGTGATGGGTTGAGCAATCTGGTTCATGGTTAACCTCTTTTTTGAATTATAGAGCAATTACTCTAATTTAAATGAGTTATTGAGCGTGTCAAGACATAATCGATAACTGACAATAGCACATGTCAATTTTAAAGAATATAAAAATATGCAACTTTTTGCATAAGTTTAAAATTAGATTTATTCTATTAAAAAACAAATAATTAAAATAAAATCTTAAAGAGATGCTTTAATTAACTGTCTGGTATATTCAGTTTGAGGCTTAGAAAATAGGAGTTCAGTTTCCTGATATTCAACAACTTTGGCATGACGTAATACCATTACTTTATGGCACAGTGATTTCACTATATTTAGATCATGACTAATAAAAATATAACTTAACTGCTCAGTTTGCTGTAATTGTCGCAACAACTTAATTATAGCTTTTTGCGTGGTCCGATCTAAGGCCGATGTAGGTTCATCCAAAATTAAAAGTTTAGGCTGAACCACCAAAGCTCTAGCTAAGGCTACACGTTGACGTTGACCGCCTGAAAGTTCATGAGGATAACGATGTTGAAAATCTTCAGCCAATTCAACTTTTACCAAAGCAGATTCAACTTGCTGGGTTACCTCTTTTTCATTCACAGCTTTTAACTTTAACCCTTCAGCAATAATCTGCCCTACTGTCATACGCGGATTTAAACTACCAAATGGGTCTTGGAATACAAGTTGAAAATCTGATCTTATCAAACGTAGCACTTTTGGCTGTAACTGATTCAAATCTTGCTCTAAAAAAACAATTTGCCCTTCACTCTTAACAAGCTGAACCAAAGCCAGACCTAAAGAAGATTTACCCGCACCACTTTCACCAACCACCCCAAGCGATTCACCTTGAGCAAGATCGAAACTCAAATCTTCTATTGCAGTGAAATACCCTTGAATGCGATTTAAAATTCCTTTTCTTATAGGAAATTGCACGCTGAGCTTTCGAACTGATAAAACATTCTGTTGAGCGGGTCTAGACTCTACACTTCCAAAATCATGATCTAATAACTGTGCTGTATAAGCTGTTTTAGGGTTTGTAAAAATTTGGCTCAGTTCACCTTGCTCTACTACACGCCCACTTTGTAATACAATTAGTTTCTCAGCATAGCGATGTACTAAATTTAGATCATGGCTAATTAAAATAAGTGCCATTCCATATTTTGCTTGTAAAGATTTTAATAGCTCTAAAATTTGTATCTGTAAGACCACATCCAACGCAGTCGTAGGCTCATCAGCAATCAAAATTTTAGGCTGAAGTGCCAATGTCGTTGCAATCATGACACGTTGTTTTTGTCCACCAGAAAGCTCATGTGGATAGCGTTTTAAAATTTGTTCTGGTTCAACAATTCCCACATCTTTTAGTAGCTCAACTATTTGTTGTCGAACTTCAAGTTTTGAAAAACCTGATAAAAGAAGGTTTTCTCCTACAATTTTTTCAACCCGATGTAGCGGATTTAAGGCAGTAGCAGGCTCCTGAAAAATCATTGCGATTTGTCGACCACGTAAATTTGCTTGAGCTCTCTCATTTAACTCAAGCATGTTTTGTGAGCCAATCCAGACTTGACCCGTTACTTCTAATTTTTCTTGCAGCAATCCCATTATTGCTAAGCAGCTCATCGATTTACCTGAACCACTTTCACCGACAATAGCAAGTGTTTCCCCTTCATGTAAGTGGAAATTCAGGTCATCCAATAAAACCTTGTGAGCTTTGGTTTGAACTGCAAGATGCTTTACCTTTAATAATGTTGAAACCTTGTTTAAATTATTTTCTTGGGTCAAATGCATCACGGGCCGCCTCCCCAATATAAATTAAAAGTGAAAGAACAATTGCCAGACTAAAAAACCCTGAAATTGCTAGCCATGGTGCATCTAAGTTATTTTTACCTTGTAGCAATAACTCGCCTAATGAAGCTGCATCGGGTGGCAAACCATACCCTAAAAAATCAAGAGCGGTTAACGCGCTAATATTAGTCGTTAAAATAAAAGGTAACTGAGACAAACTCGAACTGATCGCATTGGGCAAAATATGCCTAAAAATAATAGCGCGATCGGTCACTCCCAAAACTTGGGCTGCACGAACATAATCTAGCTGGCGAGCTTTCAAAAACTCTGCTCTAACGATACCCACCAAAACGGTCCAGCCAAAAAACAACATAATGAAAAATAGCCAATAGACGTTTGGCACAAACATACTGACTAAAATCATGACCATAAAAAGCATGGGTAAGCCATTCCAGACCTCAACCAAACGTTGTCCTAATAAATCGATCCAGCCGCCATAGTAACCTTGAATGGCACCTACGGTAATTCCAAATAAAGCGGAACAAAATGTTAAGGCTAAACCAAAAAGCAACGACACTCTTAAGCCATAAAGAATACGAGCAAAAACATCCCTGCCCTGATCATCTGTTCCTAACCAGTTTTGTTTGGAGGGGGGTGATGGCACAGGAACGGCCAAGTCTAAATTGGGCGTTTGATATGAAAACTTAACGAGCGGCCAAACTGCCCATCCTTTAGCCTCAATAAGCGCTTGTACGGCGGGGTCTTTATAATCAGCTTCTGTTTCAAACACCCCACCAAACGCAGTTTCTGGATATGTTTTAAACACTGGCAAATAGTAAGAATCTTCATACTTCACTAACAATGGTTTATCGTTAGCAATCAACTCCGCAGCTAATGACAAAACCAAAATCAGACTAAATAGAATAAAGCTGGCCCAACCCAATTTATGCTGTCTAAAACGCTGTAATCGCGTCCGCACAATTAAAGACATTATTTGCCTCCTTGTGCGTCAAAGTGAATTCTTGGATCAATCCATTGGTACAGCACATCACAAATGAGACGTAAAATTAGGCTAAATAAAGTAAAGAAAAATAAAACCCCAAAAATAACAGGATAGTCACGCTGGACAAGGGCTTCAAAGCCCAGCAATCCCACCCCATCTAAATGAAAGATAATTTCTACAAACAGGTTACCCACAAAGAAAATACCCGCTAACACCTCTGGCAATCCTGCGAGCACAACTAAAATGGCATTACGAAATACATGTTTATATAACACCTGTTGGCTATTCAATCCTTTTGCATAGGCTGCCAAAACGTAGGGTTTATTGAGTTCTTCTAAAAATGAGTATTTAGTTAAATAAGTTAAACTGGCAAAACCGCCTAATACCATGGTAATCAGTGGCAAAGTCATATGCCATAAATAATCGGTAACTTTGCCCCAAAGACTAAGTTGATGAAAGTTATCCGATACTAAATTTTGTAATGGAAACCATTGGAAATAAGAGCCGCCCGCAAAAAAAACAACTAACAGAATGGCAAATACAAAACTTGGTACAGCATATCCCACCACAAGAACTAATGAGGTGGACCGATCGAACCACGAACCTTGTTGTCTTGCCTTCTTAATTCCCAGCGGAATAGAAATAAAATAAATCAGAAAAGTGCTCACCAGCCCAAGTGAAATTGAAACAGGTATTTTTTCCCACAACAATTGCACGACAGGCTTATCTTTAAAGAAACTTTGTCCAAAATCTAAAGTTAAATAACCTTTTAACATTAGAAAAAAACGTTCAGGAGCAGAACGATCAAAGCCGTACTGAGCCTTAATTTGTTCAACCATTTCAGGGCTTAAACCTTGAGCACCTTGATAATAAGTTTCTGCACTCAATGCACGACCAATTCCCAAATCGCTTTGTGCCTGATGTATTGCTTGCTCAACTGGCCCACCCGGTGCAATTTGCACAACCACAAAGTTAATCAATAAAATGACAAGCAATGTGGGAATCATTAAAAGAAGTCGCTTGAGAATATATGAACCCATATAACAGGATTTCCTTTATGGCAGGTGCTTTTTATTGTTGATGTAAATACTTGGCAACTGTTTTGGCTTTATTTGCATCACTCCACCAATATTCTATCCCAGAAGAAAGTGCTGGTTTAACTTTAGGTTGTTGATACATATTCCAATAAGCATACCAGTTTTCACCTTTACCATAGGTCGGAATTTGATAATAACCAGCTCTAAGCAACCGATCGAGAATGCGAGTATAAATAATCTGTTGTTCACGGCTTTTACTTGCAACAAGTTTAGAAATCACTTGATCAATTTCGGGATTGCGAATACCTGCATAATTATAATTTCCATCCTGCGCTGCGGCTACACTTCCCCAAAACTGAGTTTGTTCATTGCCTGGGTTGAGAGATTGCGGCAGATTCATGGTGGTCATGTCAAAATCGTAACGACGAGTCCTTTCTAAATATTGCGGAGCATCGACCTGACGCAAATTAACTGCAATGCCTAACTTTTTCAGGTTACGAATAAAAGGTAAAAGTGTTCGTTGTTTGCCATCTTGCTGAATTAGAAACTCAAACTGAACTTTTTTTCCTTCTGGCGTAAATAGCTGCCCTTCTTTAACTTTATAGCCAGCTTGTATCAATAATTGCCGAGCAGTTAACAAATTCTGACGGTTAAACCCACTCGCATCCGACACTGGATATTTCCAGTCTGCTAAAACACCTTGCTGCATGAGCGGAGATAACTTAGGCAATAACGGTTTTAACAACTCTAATTCAGTTTTTGAAGGTCGACCCGTTGCTGCTAATTCACTATTTTCAAAATAACTTTGAAGACGTTGATATTGACCATAGAACAAGGCTTTATTCTGCCATTCAAAGTCATAGGCATAGGTTAAGGCTTGTCTAAAACGGATATCATTTAAAGGTTTTCGTCTGCTGTTAAAAACATAACTCTCAGTGGCAATCGGGTTGTGGTGACGAAATTTATATTGAGTAACCAGTCCTACTTTTACGGCTGGAAAACGGTAATCTGTTACCCATTTTTTAGGATTAGTTTCTTCATGCAAAGTGTATTGCCCAGATTTAAATCCTTCAAAAGCAATATCCCAATTTCGATAATAGACATATTTTAATCGGTCAAAATTATAACGCCCCTTGTTAATAGGCAAATCTTTTGCCCAATAATTTGGGTTTCTTTTATAACTAATGCTTCTACCGGCATCAACTCGTTCAACTACATATGGCCCCGAACCAATAATCGGTTGTAGGGTAATTCGGCTAAAATCTCTTTTTTGCCAATCTGCTTTTGAATAAATCGGTAAGGTTGCCAAAATAAATGGCATTTTAGGATTATGGGTAGACTTAAAACTAAACTTTACCTGATGGGTGTTTATGACTTCTGTTTTTGCCAAATCAGCAAGATACATCTGTAAACCTAAATTGGACTTCGTCTGATAGGCATCAAAGCTAAATTTAACATCTGCCGCAGTGACTGGCTGTCCATTGCTAAAACGCGCCTTTGGGTTTAAATAGAAAGTAACAGACTGCGTTTTTTCTGGGTCATAATTCACTTTCTCAGCTAAAAGTGGATATAAAACTCCGACCTCATCTAGTGACTGGGTCATTAAAGTATCAAAAAGATAATTAACGCCCTCTGTAGCATTCCCCTTACCATTCATACTATTGAGGTTATCAAAAGTTCCTTGAGCGGCCTGACTTAACAGACCACCTTTAGGAGCATTCGGGTTTGCATATGGCATAGCCATCATTCCTAAATATTTAGGCTTGGAATGAATCGCTATATATGAGGTAGTTTGCTGTGCAGAAAAAACTGCATGCGAAACGACACTGAGCCCGACTAGCAGGCTCAGTTGAAAAGATGATTTATGCATAAGTTACTAATTATTTTATAAATTAGGCACTTTAATAACATCACCAATGCGAAGCTGAGTAGAAGGCGTTAAATTATTCAGCTCAGCCAAGAAATTGGTTTCTAAACCATATTTGCTAGCAAGGCCAATTAATGTATCACCACGCTTCACTTTGTATTCCACAACAGTTTTTGGAATCACAATATTTTGACCGCGCTGTAAATTAGCACTCGCTTTTAATGCATTCATTTCAGCAAGTTCACGCACTGAAATGCCTGCACGGCTCGCAATACTATTTAAAGACTCACCAGATTTCACAGTATATTTTTCAGTGTTTTTACCAGCCGCAACTGTTTTAGTTGAAGACTTGGTATCTACTTTAGCTGTTTCTACTGTAGGTACATCACCTGTTAGCTTTAAACGCTGCCCTACACGAACGCTACTGGTACGTGAAAGACCATTTAATGAAGCAAGGTAGTCCAACTGTAAGTGATAACGGTTAGCAATATTACCTAAGCTATCACCAGATTTGACTGTATACGTTTCTGGCGTTTCTTCTTTGGTATTTTTAGAAGATTTAGTTGGCGCTTCTTCAACCGTACCTGTTAGTTTTAAACGTTGACCAGCACGCAAACCGGCAGTACGAGACAAACCGTTTAGATCAGCCAAATAACTTGTTTGCAAATTATATTTACTCGCAATCGCATTTAAGCTATCACCAGACTGTACAACGTATTGTTCTGGAACACTTAAGCCTGCCGGTACTTTTAAAGTTTGACCAAGTTGCACATGGCTATTTGCTTTTAAGTTATTTAACTCGGCTAGCTCAGCTAGACTAATTTTTGATTTAGTTGCAATACTCGATAAAGTATCACCACGTTGTACTTTATAGCCTTCTGTTTTATAAGAAACATTTGCTGATGCTTTCTCAGATTTACTAGAAGCCTTAGTTTCAGCAACTTCATCTACAGAAATATCTTGTGTAGGCACATTAATTTTTTGGCCAGCCATCAAGTTACTGCCCGCAGATAAACCTGGCGTTAATTCAGCAAGTTCTTGATTAGAGAGCGCATAACGATCTGCAATCAACTTAAGGTATTCACCGCGCTTCACAGTATAACTTTTTGTTGCTATACGTTTCGTTGCATTTGACTGAACTGCTTTAGGCTCGGCTTTAGCACTTGAGCGACTATTCTTTGGCTCTTTTAACTGTAGTTTCTGTCCAACAAACAGACCATCTGTCACTGATAAATCGTTATATTCAGCTAACTGTCTTACTGACAAATTAAACTGATTAGCAACACCGCTTAAACTGTCGTTAGCTTCAACCACATATACATCTGGTTTAGCTGTACTTTTAGATGTTGTTTGAGTTTCTTGTGGTTTAGCATCATATAGGTAAAGCGTTGAACCAACATATAATGTCTTTTCAGGGTCAATCTGGTTCCATTTAGCAACATCGCGCCAGTTTACGCCGTTTTTCATTGCAATAACGGCCAACGTATCACCCGGTAAAACCGTATAAGTACTACGCTTACCTTTAGGCTGTACAACCACTACATCTGTATCAGTTTTAATGTAAGGCTTGCCTTTATTGCGCTGTCCGTCTTCAGAGTTAGCTACGGTTACGTCTTCAGCTAAAGTTTTTGGATAAGCAAAACCTCTACTGACCTCTTTACCTTGTTGCTCTGCAACTGACTGGCTCGTCTGAATTGCGGTTAACCTAATTTTGCCATCATACGGATCGACAATTTCAGTTCCTTTAGGCGCAATTGCTTTTAATTCAGCAACGACTTGATCTTTTTCAGCTTGAGTTGGTTGTGGCTCTAAAGCTTGCTGAACTGTTTCTTTCTCACCTTCAGCTCGAACTGCCGCTAAAATCTTTTCACGTTCAGAAGCCGAAATCGGTGGCTCCATCTTAACAGGCTTCGTAATGTTAGCCGCATTGGTCACAGCTACAGGAATACGCGGCGCACTTGGTACATCCGCTGATGCTGCAAAGGCAGCTAACGCATCTGAACCACGTGGTGTAGATTTTGAAATCGTTGAAGTATTCTTCACTGGTGAAGAAGGTTTAACTGGCTGAACTTGTGTTGTTGGTGTTGTTCTTGTTGTCACTGTAGTAGAAGGACTAACCGTTGTCGGTGTAGACGGTGAAGTTGCATTTGCCCACCAACCTGAGCTACCACCCGTTTTTTTCCCTTTTAATTTATTATCAATTGAAGGACTTAAATCTGCAGGAATCAAAATACGCATTGGACTCGCAGGGTCTACTGCTTCACCACGATATCCCGGGTTCAATGCATAAAGTTCTGCACGGCTTAACCCTGCTGTAGAAGCAATTTCATTTAACGTTAAAGGTGCTGATAAAGTCACTTCACGGAAATGGGGTCTATTTGCAATAGGCGGTAGTTCTACACCATAAGCCTTTGGATTTTTAATAATTTGAGCAACAGCTAAGAAACGTGGAACATAGTTCATTGTTTCTTGAGGTAATTTTAATGACCAATAATCAGTTGGCAAACCAGCAGCTTGGTTGCGGTTAATCGCCTGCTGAATACGTCCAGGGCCAGCGTTATAGGCAGCTAACGCAAGTTCCCAAGAACCAAATTGGTTATAGAGACTTCCTAAAAACTCATAGGCTGCTCGAGTCGATTCAACCACATCTCGGCGCCCATCATACATACCAGTTTGCTTTAAGCCATAAATACGACCAGTACTTGGAATAAACTGCCATAGCCCCGCTGCTGCTGCACTACTTGTTGCAGCTGGGTCATAAGAACTTTCAATTACTGGTAATAATGCAAGTTCTGTCGGTAAGCCACGGCGTTCAGCTTCTTTCACAGTATGGTACAAATAACGACTGGCACGAGCACTCAAGCGATCAAGGTAAGGCTGACGAGAAATAAACCAGCTACGCTGAGCTTCAATACGTGAATCCCAATGATTCAAATCCATTTTGAAACCAACAGACATACGCTTCCAGACATCACCATGCTTCAAAATAAGCAGACGATCGCCTTCTACAGCGCGCATATCAGTTGCTGAAAGTAAGTCTTCCAAAGAGTCAAGACTACTCGCATCTAAATAACCTGCTCCACTGACCTGTTTCGATTTTGAGGTTTTTGCAGATTGCGGAGTCGATGAACAGCCTGTTGTAATACCCAACGCAGCTAAAGCAGAGCTAAGTACGGTAATTTTGAACAATGATGCCGCAGATGGCTGCCACACAAATGTGGTTGGTTTATACATAAAAACTTCCAAACAACTCGCGTAATATTTTTTTGGGGTCTGGCCACAAACCCTAGGTCTTCGATGCCATTGTAGTAAAGCGTGCAAGATAGACAAGGCAATAATTTGATGTCATTTGCATGGAAATGTTACAAGAAATTAAAAAAACCTTGCTTTGTAACGATGGAACCGAACTTTTTGCGTATACAATACACCATATTCAGTTCTTTTTCTTTTAGTTTAGGTTTCGATTTATGTCTCAAACAATCACACTGTATGTTGATGGTGCATGTCGTGGCAATCCGGGTTTAGGTGGTTGGGGCGCATATGTCATTACCGAGCAGGGTGAGCATAAATTATTTGGCGGTGAGCCTGAGACAACCAATAACCGCATGGAGCTTACTGCTGCGATTGAAGGCGTTTCATTTTGCCCACTCGATGCTCATTTAATTATCTGGACAGATTCAAATTATGTGAAGCAAGGCATTACTGAATGGATTCATGGCTGGAAAAAGAAAAACTGGAAAGATGTAAAAAATCCTGACCTTTGGCAAAAATTAGATGCTGTATGTGCAGGTAGAAATATTGAGTGGAACTGGATTAAAGGCCATGCTGGACATGCAGGCAACGAAATGGCCGATGAGCTTGCAAATATCGGAGCCGATCAAACTGCACTGCAAAAAAAAACAGTTCAAGTGACTGCCCTGCAAGATATAAAAAAGCCTGAAGAGGATTGGTTGCTTGATGATCCTTTTGGGTTTGATATGGCAGAAGTAGCCGAAGAAGATAATATTGATCTTGAACAGTCCGAAGAAGTTGAGATGATTATTGTGGAGGAAGAAGTTATTAAAGTTGAAGCTGCTGAGACAGAAAGTAAGCAACCCATTAATAATATTCATCCTCAAATTGTTTTGACCGAAGCCAAATTACAATTACAAGGGCCTCGACAACTGATTCTCGATACGGAAACCACTGGTTTTTATTTCCAAGATGGCGACCGAATTATTGAAGTGGGCGCTATTGAAATGATTAACCGGAAACTCACCGGTAGCTCAATTCATATTTATATTAACCCGCAAAAACCAGTGGGCGACTCAGAAAATATCCATGGTATCAGTGATAATTTCTTAAAAGATAAACCGCTCTATGCAGAAATTGCCGATACGCTTTTTGATTATCTAAAAGGCGCAGAGATTATTGCCCACAACGCAACCTTCGATATGAACTTCCTTGATATGGAGTTTAGACGTGCTGGCCTTCCCGCACTTTCTGAAGTATGTGAAGTAACAGATACATTAGCTTTAGCAAAAAGCAAACATCCAGGACAAAAAAACTCGCTTGATGCCCTTGTAAGACGTTATGAAATTCCGGCACGTGACCGTACTTTCCACGGCGCATTACTCGATGCTGAAATTCTTTCAGACGTTTACCTAGCAATGACAGGTGGACAGGTTTCTTTTGATATAGATGCCTTATCCCAAAGTGAAAATAGCCAGAACACAACAAATAAAACTAGGATTCAAATTGACCTACCCGTTATTTACCCTTCTGAAGAAGAGTTAAATACACATGAGACTTGGGTCAAAGAATTTGAGAAAAAACATGGAGAACCTTGCCTTTTTGCAAAATAAATTTTTGATTCTTTAGCGTTTTTAGCTTTTCCCCTTTGTAAGTTAAGTTATATTAGTCACATAGATTTTTAGCTCAAATTACCGAGCACTACGAATATAACAATTGATTTTTTTTCAAAGGGGAACGTTTATGTCTGAGCATACTTCGATTCATTTCGATCCAACAGCTTTACTCATCATCAAACATGAAATTGATCGCTCAATAAAACTGGTTGAAGGTGCAGTAAGCACTTTAATTGAAGAACAAACGCTCCCTTTTGGTATTGATGATGCATTAGAACAATTTAAGCAATGCACTCAAGTCCTACGTTTAATTGATATCCCCTATCTTGCAAAAATCACTCAATATTCAACTGAGCTGATGCAAAAAATTATTGCGAAACCAACGCAAATTAATACCGACTATGTCGTTGCGCTGAGTGAAGGCACGACCATGGTAAAGCGATATATTGAGTTTATCTGCTTGCGTGAATTACAAGTTCCTCAGTTTCTTCTTAATACCTTAAATAATTTAGAATTAGCTTTAAATAAACCACTGACCTCTTCTGGGCAAGCGATTGCTCCTTTACTTGCAAATGCTTCGCTTGAACTTGCATTCCCAGAAGTATTCATTAATGAAAAAACTCAGTTTATTCATCAACTCTATAAACTATCTCTACATCAACTTTTAAATAAAACAGAAGCTACTCATCATTATCAAGCTTTTAAACTGATCGGTACCTATTTGGTCAGCATGGCAAAACACCAGTCAAGCCAACAATATTGGCAACTCGTAAATTATACTTTTGACCATATTGATCACCTTCTTTTAAATGATTCACGGTTACGTGTACTCATTAATATTGAAAGTTATATTGGTCAATTCTTAGCAACGCCAGAAACTTTCAAGCCTGATTTGCCTGCACTTGCAGATATTTTAAGTATTGTCATTGCTCAAGAAGATGAAGTTGCTCACCATATTCGCAACCAACTTCATATAGGCGATGAAACACCGACAGACACGCAACTACTGGTTTTAAGCCGTCACCTTTTTGGTCCTGACTTCGATACCATGCACGCAGTTAGCCAATTAATTTTGAGCGAGATGAACAAAGTGCGTAATGACATTGAATATAACTATCAAAATATGTCGACTGAAAAAGCACAACAATTGCAAACGAGTCTTTTACAGCTCGCTTATACATTCAAACTACTTAACCTTGATGAAGCCTCAGTTGAGCTTTCTCAACAAGCTAACAGTTTAAGTCAGCTCAATCTATTAAGTAATGAAAACTACGCACAGCAGCTTATGGACAGTATTTTATCTGCCATGAACTCAATTGGTATTTTGGTCCGCCAATATACGTCTAGTCGCTTACAACTTAACGTGAATAATACGAATATTTCTTTAGATCGCCTTGATGAAGCACATCAAGCCTTACTCACCGAGACAAAAAATTTAATTGATTTTATTTGTCAGAGTCTTACGTTATATGCAAATGATTCAACACAGAATATTGAAGCAATTGCAGGTTCACTAAAAGAGCTAGCAGGTGCGGCCGAGTTTCTAGGAAGTACCATTCAACAAAATGCTTTACTTCAAACTGCTCAATTTGTTCAACAACAACTTGAACAAAACCAGCCGTTTAATACAGATCAAATTCACTGTATTTTTAACGTATTAGCGGGCCTTGACATGTTGGTTGACAATTTAAAAAATAAACAACCTGTTCTACAATCCATGTTTAATGTAGCATTGTCGAGTAGTCAACAACTTCAAGAAAAGGCAGCTTAATGTCTGAATTATCACTTGCTTATATTTTTCATCATCAACAATTACTGGTTGACCAAAACCTTCAACTACCCAAAGTCGAAAAGTTAGCAAGTGATTTACTTTTCACTCATGATGAGCAGGTCATTGCACGTGATTTGCTTGCTGAGGAAACTATCCCCGAAGGCTTACAACTGGTTCCCATTCGTCAACTCATTACAAGTTGGTCGAAAGAACAGTTCTTACAAGCAAGCCGAGCTGTACAGTTACTTGAATGGCGACGCAATCATAAGTTTTGTAGCCACTGCGGACACCCGACAGAAGTTCATCCAAGTGAATATGCAATGGTGTGTCCTTCTTGTCGTTATCACCAATACCCTCGTGTAAACCCTTGCATTATTACCGTCATTACTCGTGGTGATGATGAAATCTTGCTAGCGAAGTCAGTCCACAATAAAACCAATATGTATGGTTTGATTGCAGGTTTTGTTGAGGTCGGTGAAACGCTTGAAGAAGCGGTACAACGCGAAGCTTTTGAAGAAGTAGGTCTAAGACTCAAAAATGTTCAATATATGTCAAGTCAGCCTTGGCCTTTCCCAAGTAACCTTATGGTAGCTTTTCGGGCAGAATATGAGTCGGGTGAAATTAAGCTTCAAGAAGAAGAAATTGCAGATGCACAATTCTTCAAAATTGATCAATTACCTGAGATTCCATTTAAGGGAAGTATTGCTCATTCAATGATTATGCAGATTACCCAAGCAGGGTAATCTGCCGTGTTTTAAACGAGACTCTCGTTTAAAACACTTCTTCAAGAAAATGTAAGATCGTTCTTTTCGTTCTGAAATAATGACTAATAAAACTAGAAAGGCTGGCCAAAATTGTAATATGCCCAGTTTTAGGAATCACGGCAATATGGCTGTGATTTCCCTTTTCTCTAAGTGCTGAATCCATATCTAAAGTATTGTGCTTTTTCACAATCTGATCATTTTCAGCCATCAAAAGGTAATGTTTAATATTATTTTGATTGACGAAATAATATGGCATAACTTCTTTATAAGAGATAGCTTGATCAAAAGCATCTTCGGCCAGTGGGTCACCCTTATAGTCAAAATGATAAGGCCCAGCCAAACCAATTATTGCCTTAATTTTCCCTAGACACTCAATTTTAGTTGAATCAGGATGATAAACAGCGGACATGACATTAAATGCACCTGCAGAATGCCCCATAAGTACAATATTTTCTGTAGAGATTTCTAGCTTGTCTTGGTTTTGATGCAAATAATTCAATGCCTGAGTCAGGTCATCAACAAAACTTGGGAAAATATTTTTAGGTGCTAACTGATAGTTAATAACAGCAACGTCATAGCCTTCTTTGGCAAAGGTCTCACCAATAAAGAGATAATCTCGTTTATTACCATGTTGCCACGCCCCACCATGCACAAAGATGATAAGAGGCTGGTGGGAAAGCTTTTTAACAGATCGATAAATATCCAAACGATGGCGAGGCTTTAGCCCATAACGAACATTTGGAACCTGTTCAAAACCATCTTTTGGCGTAAAACGGTTTAAAGCAAAACTCCCCAAATCATACAGGCGGAAATCTTTATAGAAAGTTCGCGCCTGTTCAATTTTGCTTTGTACTTGTTCAATCAGATTCATATATTACTGTGCGGTCGAAGCAGGATCTGTTTGGTCAGGATCAATTGCAACAGGTGTTTGAACTGTTGGTTGAGCAATGACGTTATTAATAATTGGTGTAGTCGTTGCGCTACCAGTACTTGCTGCTGGAGCAGGCGCCAAATCGACATTATCAATTAAAGTAACAATTTTGGTGACGTTACCGACGTTTTGTAAGACGCTATTTAAATCGTTAATTTCAGCTGTATTTAAACGGCCCATTACATAAAGTACACCGTCTTCGGTATGTACAAGTACCTTACTATCAGAAACCACAGGTGCCTTCATTAAAAGAGCACGTGTATTTGCTGTTACACCGGCATCTTGCATGATGGTGTTATAACTAACCTTGTTACCCACCGTAATATAGTTATGTACAGCTTTCACATCACTCATGGCTTTAAGGTTGTCTTCTGCCAATTGTTTCAAGTACGGGTCTGGCACTTGGCCAGTTAATAAAACTGTACTGTGGAAGCTTTCAATATTAATACGTGACTGCTTGAAACGTTGATCAAGTTTATAAATGTTGATATTTGCTGTACGTTTAATTGAAGAGTCAATGAATACTTGGCCTAGACTGCGGACACCACTATCTGTGCCCACTGGAGCTGTGCCTGTTCCACCAGAAATAAAACTTGCGCAACCTGATAAACTTGCGACACAAAGCATTGTTACAGCAATACGGTTTAACACTCCACCAGACTCCTATCAATTTCTTGGCTTGATCATAAAGCATCAGACTTAAATTTGCTCAAAAGAGTAATGAACTCTTAATCCAAAGTAAATGCATTTTCGATCCATTGCAGATCATAATGGAATTTTGAAAAGTCATGCTGTACTGTTTTTGCAATTTTCTGTGGAAAATCAAAACAAATCACATCAAAACGACAATAAAAATCCTGATAAGATGGATAGCGCTGTAAAAAACGCATCGCAGTTTTGATAATTTTCTTCTGTTTTGTCCACGTTACCGTTTCACAAGCTTGTCCATAATTTCCTATAGTACGTGCTTTTACTTCAACAAAAACTAACTCTTGCCCTTTTTTGACGATTAAATCAACTTCGCCACGGCGTGAATGGTAATTACTTGTCACCCACACATAGTTTTGCGCTTGCAAAAGGCTTAAAGCAGTTTGCTCCGCCCATTTCCCCAACTGTTGCGCCAATAACATTTTTAATTTCCCCAATGAAAAGCATCTCTAGATATTTTTATGCGTAAATTATTTTCTTAAATTCATCTGACATATCAGATCTGAATTGAACAAATGAAAATCAGATCATTTTCGAAAAGCTTAAGCTAACAGACATTGTTCACGCCCAAATCATAATTTCGGGTAAACTACCCGATTAAAATTGTTTATCTGTACGGAGTAAGACCAAATGAGTGCTCAGTTATTTGTTGTAGCCACCCCAATCGGGCACTTAGATGATATGACTTTCCGTGCAATTGATATTTTAAAATCAGTTTCTATTGTAGCTGCCGAAGATACTCGCCAATCAGCACAATTATTTAAGCACTATAATATATCGACTCAACTTACTGCATGTCATGATCACAATGAAAGCAATAAAATTGAGCAGTTAGTTCAAAAATTACTTGCTGGCGATAGTGTTGCTTTAATTAGTGATGCAGGTACACCACTCATCAGTGATCCAGGCTTTAAATTAGTCCGTGCTGCTCAAGAGCACGGCATTAAAGTTGTTCCTGTACCTGGTGCATGCGCTGCTATTGCTGCCTTAAGTGCGGTAGGTTTGCCGAGTGATCGTTTTAGCTTTGAAGGATTTTTACCATCTAGAGCTTCACAACGTATTTCTCAATTAGAAAAACTTAAGAATGAAACCCAGACCTTAATTTTCTATGAAGCACCTCATCGTATTTTAGAGTCTATTAAAGATATGGCTCAGGTATTTGGTGAAGACCGTCCTGTAGGGTTTGCTCGTGAAATTACCAAAACCTTTGAAACCATCAAAAAAATGACTTTAAAAGATTTGGTCAACTTTATTGAAAATGACCACAATCAAGAAAAAGGTGAAATTGTAGTGATCGTGGGTGGTGCAGCTGCAAAAACAGATCTAGAACAAGAAAAACTAGATGAACTTTTAAAACGTTTACTTCAAGATTTGTCTGTTAAAGCGGCATCTCAACTTGCTGCCGATTTAACAGGAATTAAGAAAAAAGTCGCTTATCAACGTGCGCTCGAGTTAACACAATCTTAATTTTTAATTAGGTATGGTGATGACACAGGATATTTGTCATCAACATCTGTTAATTTTGCATAATTAATCTTATAGACAAAATTACTTCAAAAATCAGAACAAACTTTCTGGCTTTTTAAAATACCTAATCGCTATCTCAATATATATTTCGCTGACTGAACAATCGTTTCAGTCAGTGCATCAAGTTGCTTCGACTGCCTTTTCCAGTGATGCCAATATAATGGGATGTCGAGTTCAGCTTCAGGTATAACGTCTACTAAAGTTCCATTGGTTAATAAAGATTGCACCTGAAGCTCAGGCACCATGCCATACCCCAAACCTAATTGAATTGCTTTCACAAACGCATCAGTAGCAGGAATAAAACTATAAGGATAGCTCTGCAAAGACAAACCATAATATTTCAGTAATACCTCTGAATGCATAAGATCTTTATGGTTGAAAATTACAGCTGGTGCATTTCTTAAAGTTTCTCGGTTTACGCCATGTTTAAACCAGTCAGCTGCAAATTCAGCAGAAGCCAACATTTTATAACGCATTTTCCCAAGTGGTTGAGCTAAACAGCCTGACATGACTTGCTCTTCTGCCGAAATACATGCGTTGACTTGCCCTGTTTCTAATAAAGTATGCGTATGCGATTGGTCATCAATTTTTAGTTCTAAGACTATTTTTTCTTTAAAAAGTGTTTGCTGAATGCTCGGTAAAAGCCAAGTCGCTAGCGAATCTGCATTGGACGCGAGAGCAATTTTATAGAATTCCGATTCAGATGATTTGCCCATCAAACCTTGTAATAAGTTTTGCTCCATTAATCTCGTATGACGTAAATGTTGCAATAACGTTTGTCCAGCTTGTGTGAGTACACATGGGCGACCACGGATAATTAAAATTTGGCCTAAATACTTTTCTAAAGCTTGCACGCGTAAAGACACTGCCGACGGCGTAATATATAAATACTCACCTGCTGCATCAAAACTTCCCACTTCTGCGACTGCAAGAAAGGCTTCACACTGTTTGCTATCTAACATATCAAACCTAATTTTTTTTTAGCCAAACCTAAATATTCTTAATTTTACTTATTTCTTAAGAAAAAGTCAGATAATTCCCACATCTGATTTTTCCACCTTATTGTTATGTTCTCTCTTAGTATATTTTTTAAAGGTTTCGGTATTGGTAGCGGGCTTATTGTAGCAATTGGAGCACAAAATGCTTTTGTTCTAAAACAGGGGCTTAAACAGCAATATGTATTTTGGCTATGTTTAATCTGTGCACTTTCCGACTCGATTTTAATCGCTTTTGGTGTATTAGGTTTTGCCGAAATCATGACAGCATCACCCATCTTAATTACGGTCGCTAAATATTTAGGGGCAACGTTTTTATTGGCCTACGGTGCGAAAGCATTCTATGCAGCCTTAAAAACCACCCAGAGTATGGAGCTTGATAGCAGCGAGAAACAGACTTTAACTCAAGCACTAGTGACCTGTCTCGCCTTTACTTGGCTTAATCCACATGTCTATTTAGATACCATTGTTCTGATTGGTTCAGTTGCAACTCAACTAGAAGACAAAATTAGTTTTGCTTTGGGCAGCATTGTTGCCTCTTGGATTTTCTTTTTCAGTTTAGGTTATGGCGCAAGGTTATTAAAACCATTATTTATCAATCCTAAAGCATGGAAAATCTTAGATTTCATTATTGGTTGCGTTATGTGGAGTATTGCAATATCGCTTCTCATCTAATGCATTCAAACAGTAAAAAGTACCATGTCTGAATGGTACTTTTTATGCGCTCAAAATTATGCTTGAGAACCCAACACTAGCTTTGACTGTTTTCTTTCTTGCTGAGACTGTTTTATGACAGCATAACCAGAGGACACACCTAAGTAAGCAATTACAAAGGCAACAAATAAATCTGGAAATACGCTCCCTGTTCCAAATACGCCAACGGCCGCTAAAATCACAGCAATATTGGCAATAGAATCGTTTCTGCTGCACAACCAGACAGAACGCATATTGGCATCTCCGTCACGGTACGCATAGAGCATAAGCGCGACTGAAACGTTAGCAATTAAAGCCATCACACCAATTGCTCCCATAACCATTGGTTCAGGTGAAACACCATAAAAATATGACCAGACCACTTTTGCAATAACAAAAATACCGAAAGCGGCCATCGTTACTCCTTTAAGTAATGCAGCTGTTGCGCGCCAATATAAACTCATCGAAAGCACAACTAAAGATAATGCATAATTTGCTGCATCTCCGGCAAAATCTAATGCATCAGCCCATAGCGAAACAGATTGAGCCTTATAACCGCCCAATATTTCTACTACAAACATCAAAGCATTAATCACAAGTGCAATCCATAACGCTTTTCTAAAACGTGGACTCACTTTCTTTGAAGGAGAACATGTTGAAGCACAACCACATCCAGCCATTTTATTTCCTCAAGAACTCTTTTATAGTCATTAAAAACCCTTGAGTAGCTCCAGAGTCAAGCCTTATGAGTCTTTCTATTGGTCAATTATCAAAAAAAGCGGATGTTCCAATTGATACGATCCGTTATTACGAAAAAGTAGGTGTACTTGATCGTATCCAACGTTCAGAAAATAATTATCGTGTTTATACCGAGCAGACTCTCAACGACCTATTGTTTATTAAGCATTGCCGCGAATTAGATATTTCACTCAGTGATATTAAAACGTTAAAAGAAATGAAAGCTGAGCCTAAACAGGCATGTACGAAAATTGATAATTTAGTAGATAAATACTTAAATGAAGTATCAGAAAAAATTGAACGATTATTACTTTTAAAAGAATCTTTAATTGATTTAAAACAGCACTGCTCTACCAATCGAACAGTGGATGAGTGTGGAATTTTAAAAGAACTGCAAAGCTCGCCTTAAACCTATTTTGATAAGTTCATACAAATAAAAAAGCACCACTCATGTGATGCTTTTTTAAGATTAATGGTCGCTATGTTCATCAGGAGGAACTTCGGTAATTCTACCACCTCGAGCTAAAAATGCGGCAACTTCATCTTCCAACGCTTGGCGCTGTTTCTGTTTAGCAGTTACAGTCAGCGTTTCTGCCTCGGCAAGGTCAGTATCACTCATACTGCCTGCTTCTTCATCAGCTGCACCGCTTTCGGCTGCTTTCGCTTCATCTTCATCTACAGCAGAATCTTCTGCATCTTCATAATCATTGATATCTGACATTTCACACTCCCCACAATGATTTTTATTGCATCATCGCTATGGTTCCAAGACCTCAGAAATTTAGCAATCTCTTTGCATTTAGCAAAGAGCCAATTTGGTCAATTCCGTATCTTTTTTAACCAAATTGGTAATGATATATAAATGATTGTTCAAAAAATATCTACTGGTATTTAATTCATTCAGTAGAGTATAGACCCAGTAAATATTTTAATGCCTATAGCGGGTACTTTGTAAAGCCCCTAAACCATTTGCTTGTTGCATAAATCGGTCTTTTAAAACCGGAGTCAGCTCAACTTGCTTAAGCCCCATATTGCGAGCCCACACGACTGGAAATAGCTCACTGCTTTCAAGCCAACCAATTGCCGACATGCTATGCATCATTGCATCATTCTGACCTTTACGGCGATGTTCATAGCGCAATAAAGTTTGCTCATGTGCCCATACACCACGCTTTAAATCATGAAGCAACACATCACACAGTACTGCCGCATCAAGACAGCCAATATTTACCCCTTGTCCAGCAAGTGGATGAATCACATGTGCTGCATCACCAATCAAAGCTAAGCCTGCTTTAACATATTGTTTTGCAGCGCGAGCTTTGAGCGGAAATTGTGCTCTTGAACGAACATCTAACACCTCACCCAACATGTGTTGGCTTTCTTGAGTTAAAAGCTGCATAAAGGCGGTATCGTTTAAAGCCGAATATTCATCGGCGTAATCATCTGGTAGTGTCCAGACAATTGATTGCCAGTATCCATTTTCAGTTTCTTCAAGACTTGCCATTGGTAAATATGCCAATGGTCCCGTAGGTAAGAAAATTTGGCGGGCAACATAATGATGGGGCTTTGCTGTTCTAATTGCACAGCTAATAGCTGCTTGTTTGTAATCTAGTACATCAAGGTCAATAAAAGCCTGTTCACGTACAAATGAATTTGCACCATCTGCACCAATAAGCAGTTTAGTTTTAAGCGTAGTACCGTCTGCTAATTGAATATGCCAACATCCAACACCTTGCCCAATACGCGTCACACGCACTTGAGTACGGTAATCTGTAAGCTGCTGCAACATTTTTTGCTGAATAGCAACGTTCAGTACACTTGGTTCCACCATTGAACCCAAGGCTTGCTCAGCTAAAGGCTGACGTGCAGAGTCTTGACCAAAATTAATTTCACCATAGCCATTAATATTCCAGACCTGCATGCCTGTATAAGGCATTTGGCGTGCAAGATCATCCCAAACATTTACCGTTTTAAGCAAATGAATAGTCGCTTGGCTAAGTGCTAAAACACGTGGATTCATCACGCTTAATGTTTTCTCAACATCAAGTACAGGAGCCGCATCAAGCACTGTGGGTTGTACCCCGCCTTGCGCAAGTAATAAAGCAGTTAAACCACCAACTAATCCACCACCAACAATGACGACATCCAACACTTCACTCATGCTTTTAACCCCATTGCATAGTTAGCCACCAATGGTTTTACACCCGGAATGACATCAAACGCAATTAATCCTGTATTACGAATTAATTTTAATAATGGATTTTGGTTACTAAAACCACGAACGACAGTGTCACAGAACTTAATTACTCGCTGCTGATCTGATAAACGAGCTTGTTCATAGGCAAGTAAATTATCAGGGTTACCCAAATCATCAGAAGTGGTTAACTGGTTCACTAAATAACGCACCAAAACATCTGCATCACGTAGGCATAAATTAAAACCTTGCCCTGCAACCGGATGAATTGTATGCGCTGCATTACCCATTAAAATAACACGACCAACAGCTTGTTTATGTGCAAGCACTTGTGAAAGTGGATAGCTAAAACGTTTACCCGTTTTTTCAAATTTACCCGCTCGGTCACCATAGGTTTGTTGTAAAGCACTTAAGAAATGCTGGTCATTTTCATCGCCCAACCATTCATTTTCAGTGCCTTTTTTCACAGGCCATACAACCGAACGGCGATATTCACCCGGTAAAGGCAATAAGGCTAAAGGGCCTAATGCACTAAAACGCTCAAAACCTACCTGTTCATGCGGTTTTGATGTCTGAACCGTAGTGACAATTGCAACCTGATCATAGTCGTGAACATCAACACCCACGCCAATTGCCTGACGACAAAACGAATCGCGTCCATCAGCCGCAATTAATAATTTTGACTCAAGCTTTAAGATTTCCTCACCACGCTGAGCTTCAATATATACTTGTTCAACATCTTGAGTTAAAGCGGTAACCTGTACGCCATCAATTAGCTCAATCAAAGGTTGTTGGCGCACTTGAGTTAACAACACACGACCAAGCCAAGCATTTTCAATTACCTGCCCAAAGCTTTCGACTTTTTCTTGTTCTGCAATTAAACGTGCTTTACCAAAACTGCCTTGCTCGGTAATGTGGACTTGCAAAATTGGAGTCGCATGTTGCTGTAATGCATCCCACAACCCCAGCTTTTGATAAATCTGTACACTACGACGCGATAAAGCCGTATTACGCGCATCAAAACTCGAATGGTAAGGAGCAACATTTTGATCATCATAGTTTGGGTATTTCACAGCTTCTAATAGCTTTACCGCAATATTAGCCTTCGCGAGCATGAGTGAAAGGCTCAAACCCACCATTCCCCCACCTACAATAATCACTTGTTGTTGCATCGAGTTTTGCTCCTTTGGCGAATACGTTTAATTATGCTTTAGCTTGCGCCATTAAATGTTCAATATCTGCAATATCTTTAACCACATTAGCAGTTAAAACTCGTGGTCCTTTCGAGGTTGCGACCACATCATCTTCAATACGAATACCAATACCACGCCATTTTTCATCTACAGTTTCATCATCTGGTGCGATGTATAAACCAGGTTCAACTGTAATGACCATACCCTCTTCATATTGACGCCAGTCTTCACCTTTTTTGTAAGACCCAACATCGTGTACATCCATGCCTAGCCAATGACCTGTTCCATGCATATAAAACTGACGGTATGCTTCGGTTTCGATGAGTTCGTTAACATCACCTTTGAGCAAACCTAAATTAACTAGACCTTCAGTTAAAATTTTAACTGCTATTTCATGAGGTTCACGGTATGAATTACCAATACGAACTGCATCAATCGCTGCATATTGGGCAGCCAATACAACTTCATATAATGCTTTTTGCTCAGCACTAAATTTACCATTGACCGGAAAAGTACGGGTAATATCCGAAGCATAGAATTCATATTCACATGCAGCATCAATTAAGACTAAATCACCATCTTTGAGTGGCTTATTATTTTCAACATAATGTAAAACACAAGCATTGGCGCCGCCACCGACAATACTGTTATAAGACGGAACACAGCCATTTTTCCCAAAAATATAATTGAGTTCAGCTTCCAGAGCATATTCCATCATTTCTGGGTGTACCGTTTGCATCGCACGCGTATGCGCCTCAGCACTAATATTTGCAGCAATTTGCATCAACTCAAGTTCTTGTGGTGACTTAACTAAACGCATTTCATCAACAATACGGTCGAGCTGTAGCAATTGAGCCGGAGCGTTTTCATGTCGGTGCTCGGCATCTGCTTTTTTAATCCACTGGCTCACCCGCGCATCAAACTCAGCATTGTGCCCAATCCGATAATAAAGACGCTCTTTATTTAATAATTTTTCAATAATTTCTTCATCAAGCAAATCAATTACATATGCTTCATCAGCATCATAGTCTTCAACTGCACCATCAACTCCGGCACGGAAACCATTCCAGATTTCCATCTCGCGATTACGTTCACGGCAAAAAAGACTATAGCTATATTCCTCATCGTCGAAGGTTTCAATGACAGCAACTGCCTCAGGCTCGACAAAGCCAGTCAAATAGAAAAAACTACTATCGGCACGGAATTTATAATCCGCATCACGATTACGGTACATTTCCTCACGCGTTGCAATAATTGCAATGCTATTTGGACCCATTTTTTCTGCAAGACGGTCTCTACGATGTCGAAAATCAGCTTGAGGCAATTTCATAATGATCTACTTGATTTAGAATTTTAAAGTCAAAAAATAAAATACAACCAATAACACATCGCCTCAATTAGCTTGGGCGATGTGGAGTAAACATTTCTACAATATTTTGTTCTGTGTCTACAGCAGCAGATTTACTTTTTGCATGAAAGTTTTTCAATAAAGAACTTTCAGTTACAGTAATTTTTTTCCTACCAATAGACAAACTTACAGGGATTAAGCGTACAAATTCATACAATTCTTCGTAACTGCTTTCGCCTTCTTCATCATTATCAGAGTCTTCAAATTCGACCGCTGCAATGTCTTGAAGGTTTTCAATCAACTCACGTTCATCATCACGAATATGACCCGATGCTAAACCAAAACCTAATACAACCCCTGCACACCAATCTGATAATGCTTGTACACGCTCTTGAAGTGGGTGCTCATCATCAGGAAGCATTGGTAAATAATCTAATTCATCATCAGATATAGCGTGAACGACATCTTCTGCTTCATCAGTTAAAAGCGTTAAAGCATCTTCACTTAACTCTGGCACATTAAGGGTTGTTAAAATTTGTGACCATTGTTCACGCGTTGGCGCTTCTGTCACACAAACAATACCTGTTAATAGACCATGTAACTCACTAGGGCTTGAAATTTCTTCAATTCCTTCAAAATGAGCGTTCCAATCTGTCCAGCCTGAAATATCGTCTTGCATTCGTTTATCCAATCTCTATACTTTGTATATATTACCTTTGATTGCAATTCTGTGCGACCTCGTTATGTTAGAACAATTACAGCGGCTACAAGCGCATATTAGCGTATTAAAAACACGCTTACATCATTTAGAGAGTGAACATGCGGCACTCTCAGAAGCTAAAGAACTGGCTGAAACAGAGCATCACGCACAAGTTGTGCAAAAAAATAGTATTATCACTAAAAAACAAGAGGAAATTGAGTCGGTAACTGAGCAACTATCTCAGTTAAAAGGTCAATTTCAACAGTTGAATCAGGATGCTAACACACTTGCGGAACGTTATAGCCGATTAGAAAAAAGTACGACTGATTTAAAAAATCGTTTTCAAGAAATTCTTGCCGAACGTAATGAATTACGTGTTGCAAAAGAAAAGTTACAAGCCCACCAGCGTCAAACTCAACAAGAACTTCACGATTTACAACAAGATCGTGATCGTTTGTTACAAAAAAATGAGCTTGCTAAATCAAAAGTTGAAGCCATTATTCAACGTTTAGGAATTTTAGGCACTGCCCAAGATCAGCATGCCCAAGAAATTCAGCAGCTTGCCCATCCTAATGCTGAAACTGGTGAGGAGACCCAATCATGAGTGAACAAGTCATGGTAGAGCTTAGGCTGATTGAGCAGACCTTTAGACTCGCGACTACTTTAGACAAAAAAGATGAACTTGAACGTGCAGCAGAACTTCTCAATGAGAAATTTAATGAGATGCGTCGTAGTGCTCCACGTGTTGAACACAACAAATTGGTCATTATGGTTGCTTTACAACTGACTCAAGAAGTACTGAGCCTTAATAAGTCTTTGCAAGAATACACTCACTGTGAACGTTTACTGCAAACGATATTGGATGATGTTGAACAAATTGTTTAAATAAATTATCCATACAAAAATGCCTTGCTCTATGAATAATAGATGCAAGGCGTTTTTTATTGGCACTATTAAGTGTAATTCAAATTACTTTATGCCTGTGAATGTACAAAGCTTCATCAAACGCAAACTAAGTTTACAGTTCCAGAGGTTTAGGTGATTGCCAACATGGTCAGATCGGTTATACTTAAACTGTCTCTGGGATGTTCGCCAGCGGGTCTATTCCCCTGCCGATACTTAAACTTATGGATGTGTTCTGTATATTTAGAGTGTATGCCTACCCTCGTGTAGGAAACCCAGCAAGTATACGTCGCGTCCACCTTGAACTCATCGGGTTCAGGGTAACGACACATGCAGCGGCATCTTCGGAGCATTTAGTTTTAACTTTAAGAGAAATTCAAAATATTTATTTTAATTTAGCTTTGCATACAGACCTTTCAGTCTAAAATTTTCTTTTTAAACATTAAATTGCAGCTTAACTGATTAATCTACTCCGCCTTCTCTAATATTATTTCTTATTTCTACTCAGACACTCTTCATACCAGCCTGTTTGAAAGTCTTCTATTGCCTTTCTTTTAAAGAAACTGGTTCTAAATACTTTGGCAGAGTAAGCCGAATTAATTAAATCTTGGTAAAGTTGTTTGGCTTTTGGGTCTTCAAGACCATTCGCTATCTGTTGCAAGTCTTGAGATGGAACTTTTTGTTGGCGTGCTTCCATGACAGTATGAGCCACTTTTTTTACCACCTTACAAATATCAGGATCACTTACATTGTCGTCGGCATGACATCCTAAAGCTAAAAAACTAAGAAAAAATAATTTATACTTCATGATCCTACCTTATTTTTATAGTTTGAAATTTATAACAAAATTTAATTATAAAAAAAGAAATAGAAGATTTCTTACTATTTCTTTTTAAAAGATTACGCTGGATTAATCACGTAAAAATAAATAATAAGCCCAGCTAAAACAGTTGAAGCAATCGTTAAGTATGTACCGACGGTATTAAAACTCTGTAAGAATTTCAAGATTTCCATATCTAGAACCCCCTAAATTAGCAACTATAAAGACAAAATGAAATTTACCACAACTTAATAATGCCAATCAATTCACACTTATCGGATTTTTTGAGGGTTAAAACATCAATTAATTATTGGTTACACCTAATTGCAAAGGCATCTTTGTAGTAATCAGTTGCACTCTTCAAATCTGACAATAATTTTTCTTCGGTATAAGGTTTAGGTGAAATTTTAATTAATGCAGGCATATATTGGGTCTTATAAACCTCAGGATAGTCATGGCACAAGATTTTGACTTTAACTTCTTGTGGCGTATTCGGATTATCCAGTTGATCTAAAAACTCTCCAATTTTACGGTCAGACTCTTCGAATTGAGCTTTATAGTCCACTTCAGCAGCTTCAGGTTCTGTTTGTTTTGTACACCCGCCTAGCATCAATACGGCGCTTATTGTAGTGGTTAAAATTTTTAACTTCATAGGTTTAACAATTTCACATTCATCCTTTTAAATATTCTTATCTGATTAAATGTAAATAAATACTGGTAATACGTAAAGAAATAGAATTTTTTATCGCTAAAGAAAATACCTCGCATCAAGTAAATTTTAAGTTATTTCTTAATTAGTCCTCTATTTCCATAAATCTTAAGAAAATAGGTATAATTTTGCTCGACTGATCTCAAATCTTTGTTAGATTTACGCATGAATGAACTTACTTTTATTAGAAAAAATTTAAGATCTAAAAGACGCTCTTTGTCCCCCTTAGTGCAAAAAAAAGCTCAGCTTAATGTTCTGCATCATTTAAACAGTCTTGCTATTTTTCATTCATCAAAAAAAATTGGTTTATATCTGCATGCCTTCGGAGAAGTTCATACAGATCTGATCATAAAATTATGTTTTCAAAAAAATAAACAAGTTTATTTACCTATGATTTGTTCTATGAATCAACGTTTAGTTTGGGTAAAAATATCTAGAAACCAATATTTAAATCGACGTTTTTCTCATCATCCATTGGGTATGAAAGAACCCATGGCAACAAGAGGAAAACATGTATCAAAACTTGATTTACTGTTAATGCCACTTTTAGCTTGTGATCACTACGGTACGCGTATTGGTATGGGAGGCGGCTATTATGACCGTACATTGGCTAGTGCAAAACATAAACCTTATCGTTTGGGAATGGCTCATCAATTTCAATTTATTGAACATACTTTAAAACGTCAAAGTTGGGATCAACCTTTAGATGCTTTACTCACCCCTCAACATATTTATTATTTTAAAAGATAATATTTATATGAAAATTAAAATTAGTCTTAAGTTTTTAATGCCCCTAAAATCATAAAAGTAACCACCCTAAGGATGGTTACTTCTACGTGACAGACCGATTTACCAATTTATAGTAACACGGCTATTTAATGTTCAACATTAAATAAGTTTTGCATTATTGTTAATTATACAATGCCGATAAATGACATAAGAAAATGGTTATTTTCCATCCAAACGTCTTTTCTACTATATGAATATTTCATAATTATTAAGCTAAATTACCTATCCTTTCTACAAAATTATATTCTTCTTAAGAATTAATCCATTGATTCATAATATTTTAATAAAAAAGTTGACTAAATTAGTCATTTTTTCCACATTTTCTATAGAGAGGCCCTTGTAATTTTTGAAATACACATCACTATAAAAAACATGGCAACCTCGTTGTCACTCATTAGGAGTGCCCATGTCTGAACTTATTATGAATGAAAAAACTGACTTAGAGCCTCAGGTTCCAAGTGTATTACCACTTTTAGCGTTACGTGATGTAGTGGTCTATCCACACATGCAAATTGCGTTATTCGTGGGTCGTGAAAAATCGATCAATGCAGTTGATGTGGCTCGTAACAGTGACAATTTAGTATTTGTAGTTGCGCAAAAAGATTCGCTTACAGAAGATATTGATCACGATAACCTTTATCAGTACGGAACTGTCGCTAAGATTGTTCAGGTTGTAAATCATGAGAATGATGAAAACTGTATCAAAGTACTGATTGAAGGGTTACAGCGCTCTAAGCTTGAAAAAATTATCGATGAAGATAGCCATTTGACTGCTGAGCATAGCTTAAGTCCAATGACAATTAACGTAGATAAAGCTACTCAAGAAACTCGTTTACAAGAGTTGCGTAATTTATTTGCTCAATATGCTGAAGCAAAATTACGTAATGCACGTGAACTCGTTGCAGCTGCTAATAAAATTGAAGACTTGCTACAGCTTATGTTCTTCGTGGCTACACGTGTACCTCTAAATATTGAAATTAAACAGAAGTTTTTAGAGCACGATGAATTTGAAGCACATTTGCAAGAGCTTATGAGCTACTTGGTTAATCAATCTGCCGAACAGCAAATTGAACAAACTTTGCATGACAGCGTAAAACGCCAAATGGAAAAAAACCAACGTGAATACTTTCTAAATGAAAAAATGAAAGTCATTCAACGTGAACTTTCTGACATGAATGGTGGCGCTGAAGATGACGTTGCTGAAATAGAAAAACGTCTAACTGAAGCTGATTTACCTGAACACGTACGTAAAAAAGCTGAAGCTGAGTTCCGTAAGCTTAAAGCAATGCAACCTGCATCTAGTGAAGCGGCTGTTGTACGTAACTATCTAGAAGTAATTTTAGATACGCCGTGGAATAAAGCGAGCAAAGTCAGCATTAACCTTGCGAAAGCTCAAGAGATTCTTGATACCGATCACTACGGCTTAGATGACGTTAAAGATCGTATTGTTGAATACTTAGCTGTTCAGTCTCGTGTTAAAAAACTCAAAGGTCCTATCCTATGTTTAGTAGGCCCTCCTGGTGTAGGTAAAACTTCGCTTGGTGAATCAGTTGCGAAAGCAACAGGTCGTGAGTTTGTTCGTATGGCACTCGGTGGCGTACGTGACGAAGCTGAAATTCGTGGTCACCGCCGTACTTATATTGGTGCGATGCCAGGTAAAATCGTGCAGTCTTTAACAAAAGTTGGCGTGAAGAACCCACTGTTCTTACTCGACGAAATTGACAAGATGGCACAAGACTACCGTGGTGATCCTGCTTCTGCATTGCTTGAAGTATTAGATCCATCACAAAACAGTAAGTTCAACGATCACTATTTAGATCTTGATCTTGACCTATCTGAAGTGATGTTCATCTGTACTGCAAACAGCATGAATATTCCTGAGGCATTGCTTGACCGTATGGAAGTTATTCGTCTACCGGGTTATACCGAAGATGAAAAAGTTAACATTGCTGAACGTTACCTTGTTCCAAAAGCGATTAAGAACAATGGTCTGCGTGCAAAAGAGTTAACAATTCATGAAGAAGCGATTCGTGACATTGTTCAGCGCTATACACGTGAAGCTGGTGTACGTAATTTAGAACGTGAAGTGTCTAAAATTGCGCGTAAAGTGGTAAAAGAAGCAGTAAGTAAAAAGTCTAAAAACTTACAACTTGATGTGACTTCTGCCAATCTTCCAGAATACTTAGGTCCACACAAGTTTGACTTTGGTATTGCAGAAGATGAAGCGCAAGTAGGCCGCGTAAATGGTTTAGCTTGGACATCTGTAGGTGGTGAGTTGCTTACCATTGAAGTTGCAGCTGTCAAAGGTAAAGGTAAATTCATTACGACTGGTTCACTCGGCGACGTAATGAAAGAGTCTATTACCACAGCAATGACTTTAGTACGCACACGTGCTGATGAGCTAGGTATTGAAGCTTCTCGTTTTGAAGAAACTGATGTACACGTTCACTTACCAGAAGGCGCAACACCAAAAGATGGTCCATCTGCTGGTTTAGCATTAACAACTGCGCTTGTATCAGCATTTACAGGTATTGCGATTCGTCCTGATATTGCAATGACTGGTGAAACAAGCTTAGGTGGTCGTGCAATGCGTATCGGTGGCTTAAAAGAAAAACTTCTTGCAGCACACCGTGGTGGTATTAAACTTGTATTTATTCCACAAGATAACGTTCGTGATTTGGCAGAAATTCCAGCCAATGTTAAAGAAGGTTTAGAAATCAAAGCTGTGAAAAGTATTGATGACATCTTGCCTTTAGCATTAGTTTCGATGCCAAAGCCTTTACCTAAAACACCGATTGTAAAACCGGTGGAAGGTTCAAAAGCAGCACGTCACTAATTAAAATGTGAAAAAAGAGAGCTTCGGCTCTCTTTTTTTTGTTACACAATTTGATTGAAAAATATCCAACCATCCTCATAATAGGTATTAAGAGTATTTAATTAAATTAAGTATTCTTCGTTATCTATTATTTTATAGATAGCCTTGTTTTATTCTCTATGATCATCTGAACTCCAGACAGATGATCATTTGATCGCAGTCCAACACCGTTTTTTGGACTGCGTTTTTTATGCCTATTTTACTACCGCGAATTCATCTCTTCCTCAGGTATAATGCGCCAGCTGTTTTAAATGAATAGATAATATGAAAATTCGTATTCTGACCATTGGTCAAAAAATGCCTGCTTGGGTTCTCACTGGTTTTGAAGATTACTTCAAACGTATTCAACCTTTTGTGCAAACTCAAGTCATTGAACTTCCTATGGCCAAACGTGGTAAGAATGATTCAGAAGCGGATATTTTAAAATATTGTCAAATTGAAGGTGAAAGTATTTTAAATGCTTTAAAACCGAATGAAACTTTAATTGCTCTAGAGGTCGGTGGCCGAGAACTCAGCACAGAGAAACTGGCTGACACCATGAAACAGTGGATGCTTGAAGGCAATGATGTAGCACTTGCTATTGGTGGACCAGATGGTTTATCAGATCAAGTACGTAAAGCTGCAGCATGGCATTGGTCACTTTCAAAACTCACAATGCCCCATCCTTTAGTACGTGTTTTATTAATTGAGCAACTATATCGGGCAATGACTATTAATCATAATCATCCCTATCACCGTGCATAAAAACAACAACCGTTTCATTTTAGGAACAATCCGTTGAAATCAGGATACTTTTATCATGTTCTGATTTTGGCATAATACTTATTATTCTGCTTTTCAACTCAGGTGTAATGAAATGGAACTACAAACCCTTCCCGGACTGTTTATTTCACATGGTTCACCCATGCTTGCACTTGACCCGGAACAAGTGGGACCTGCTCTACACCGTTTAGGTACAAATCTGCCTATCCCAAAGGCAATCATTGTGATGTCTGCGCACTGGGAAAGCAAAGCACTTGAAGTGAGCATTTCAACTCGTCCTGAAACGTGGCATGACTTCCGCGGATTTCCTAAAGAGTTATATGAAATTCGCTACAGTGCGCCTGGGCAACCAGAACTTGCTGAAGAAATCTTAAAATTACTGGCAGATGCTCATTTAGTTGCACATGCGAATAGTACGCGCCCTCGTGACCATGGTGTATGGATGCCTCTATTACATATGTATCCTGATGCTGACATTCCTGTCGTCGAGATTTCTTTGCCAACTAATTTAAGCGCACAAGAAATTTATCGTATAGGACAAACGCTCGCGCCTTTACGTGATAAGCAGATTTTACTCATTGGTTCAGGCAGTATTACTCATAATCTTGCAGAGCTATCTTGGCAAGGAGACAACTCTAAAGTTCCAGAATGGGCCTCAACTTTTAGAAATGCTGTTGTGAATAAACTTACCCACCAAGATTATGATGGCGTACTGGACTGGCAATCGTTGCCGTATGTAAAACGCAATCATCCTACCCTAGAACATTTTGCCCCGTTGTTTTTTGCTATGGGCACAGGTAATCGTTTTACGATTGTTCACAGCAGCTTCACAATGGGCTCACTAGGCATGGACATCTATCGTTTTGATTAATTATTAGCAAATACCCCGTTTCGCGGGGTATACCATTATTTTTGTTGAAAATTAGAATAACTTACAAACTTATACATTTTAAAAACCGAAACAATCAAATGTTTACATTTTCTTTTTTTAAGAATGTTTTAAGCTTATTGCTGTTGTTTTTTTACTTGAAGTTTTTAAATGAAAATTAAATATTTAATTCTTGCGTTATTACCTTTTTCTTTGATGGCGTGTCAAACAGTTACTAATACTCCTGCTCCAATTGTATCTGAGCAACAACAAAACCTTGCAGCCACTTTAGGTGAATATGCTTGGACTTATCAAAATGTAAAAGCTTCTAAACCACTTATCCTTAACTTTAATGCAGATGGCAAATTAGCAATCAATACAGGTTGTAATGGCCAAGGCGGTACTTGGAAAGTTGAAGGTAACCAACTTGTTACATCTAACCTTGTTTCAACAATGATGGCTTGCCAAGATGATTTAATGAAACAAGAACAATTGTCGAATAGCATCTTTAGTGACACAAAATTACCAATCGAAATTAGTAACAATAATGGTCAGGTGATTTTAAGCGTGACAGACAAAACTGGTCAAAAGCATATTTTCCAAGGTCAAAAAGCAGTGAATACTCAAGCCTTAACAGACTACTCTTGGTCTTATCAGCCTGAAAATACAAAAAAACCTATCGTTCTTAACTTCACCAACGACCGTTTATCAATCGCAACAGGCTGTAACCGCCAAGGAACAACTTGGAAAGTTGAAAACAACACCATCGTAACTGCTGATGTAATGTCAACAATGATGGCGTGTGAACCTGCTTTAATGAAACAGGAACAATTTTCTAGCAGTCTTTTCCAAAAACGTGCGATTCCATTTGAACTCAATACCACAAACGTTGATCAACCAACACTAACGGTATCTGATGCTCAAGGTCAAAAATATACCTTTACTGGTAAAATGACACCTGAAGCAAAATATCAATCTGAAGGAAAAACTGTTTTCCTAGAAGTTGCTCCACAAACTAAATCATGTACTGGTGTTGCACCACAAACTTGTATGCAAGTTCGTGAAATTAAATATGATGACAAAGGCGTTAAAACTTACGCTGACAAAAACTGGTCATTATATTATGGCCAAATTGAAGGTTTTGAACACAATCCAGACCAACGCGTAATTTTACGTGTGAAACGTTTTGAAGTTAAAAATCCAGCAGCAGACCAATCTAGTCAAGCTGATGTATTAGATATGGTTGTTGAGCAAGAATTAGTTAAAAAACCTAAAAAATAAGTTTTTAAACTAAAAAAATCCGATGCTTTTGCATCGGATTTTTTATTTCTATTTTTAGAAAATACCTTGAGCAAGCATTGCATCAGCCACTTTTACAAAACCTGCAATATTGGCACCATCAACATAGTTCACAGTACCATCTTCTTTAGTACCGTATCTTACACAATTGGCATGAATGTCTTTCATAATTGCATGTAGACGCTCATCGACTTCAGCATGTGTCCAGCTTAAACGAATTGCATTTTGAGACATTTCTAAACCAGATGTTGCTACCCCACCCGCATTAGATGCTTTTCCTGGCGCATACAAAATTTTAGCTTCGATGAAGTGTTCAACTGCTTCAAGTGTAGATGGCATATTAGCGCCTTCAGCCACACAAATTACGCCATTTGCAATAAGCGTTTTAGCATCTTCACCTGTTAATTCATTTTGCGTAGCACATGGTAAAGCAATATCGACAGGAATATGCCACGGCGTTTTTCCTTCAAAATATTCAAAACCATGTTTAGAAGCAAACTCAGAAATTCGACCACGTTTAACGTTTTTAAGATTCATGACTTCAACAAGCAACTCATCTGTAAAACCGTTTTTTACATAAACTGTGCCGTTAGAGTCAGATAAAGTAATAACTTTTGCTCCTAAGAACATGGCCTTCTCTGCTGCATATTGTGCAACGTTACCAGAGCCAGATACTGAAACAGTTTTACCAGCAAAAGATTGTCCACGTGCTTTGAGCATTTCCTCTGCAAAATAAACCGTACCATAGCCAGTTGCTTCAGGACGCATCAAGCTACCACCAAATGAAATTCCCTTACCGGTAAAGACACAAGCGGTGTCATTACTCAGCTTTTTCATCATGCCGGCCATATAACCGACTTCACGCGCACCCACACCAATATCTCCCGCAGGAATATCAGTATTTGGTCCTAAATGGCGATAAAGTTCAATAATTAGTGCCTGACAGAATCGCATAATTTCAGCATCAGATTTACCTTTAGGATCGAAATCTGAACCACCTTTTCCCCCACCCATTGGTAAGGTGGTAAGTGAGTTTTTAAAAGTCTGCTCAAAACCTAAAAATTTTAAAATTGATAAATTGACTGAAGGATGGAAACGCATTCCCCCTTTGAATGGACCAATTGCTGAATTGTATTGAACACGGAAAGCTCGGTTAACTTGAGTCTGACCTTGATCATCCATCCATGAAACACGAAATTGAATCACACGCTCAGGTTCAACTAAGCGTTCTAACAAACCCTGCTCTGCATATTCCGGATTTTTTTCAATAAATGGCCACAAACTCGTCATTACTTCTTCGACAGCTTGTAAGAACTCAGGTTGATGCGGATCACGCGCTTGCACGTAATTCAGGAATTCATTCAAGTTTTTATATTTCAATGCACGGTCCTCAGCATAGTAATGAATTAAATTGGTGCAATACATTATTAAATGCATCATTTAGCAGCAAAATATTAAATCCCTTTCCATCAATTTTAACAATAGTTATTTTAAATTATTTTATTACCCTTAATTATCAAAAACTTATTTTTAGAAAAACTACTTAAAGATCAGAAATAGTCATTTAACTTTTCACTTTTATTGATCTATTATTGTGCATAATTAGCGACATTTTAGGTCAATTAAAAACCCGATAAATTCGTTAAAATCCATTGACCTTACTTAGGTTTTTCTTCATTATCGCATCGTTTTAACCAAGCTATTTGCCCACTATGAATTCATCTATTTCTCTCATACGCGAGATTGATGCGTTATTACCACAAACACAATGTGGTCTATGTGGACATCGTGATGGATGTCTACCCTACGCAAAGTCGATTGCTGAAGGTGAAGAAGCAAATAAATGTGTTCCAGGTGGACAACCTGTTGCTGATGCACTCGCAAATCTATTAAATCGCTCTCCATTAACTGCTGAAAGAAGCGTATGGCCTGTACAAACAGATGGTCGTCCACAGCGAATGAAAGCAATTATTCGTGAAGATGAATGCATTGGCTGCACCAAATGTATTAGTGCTTGCCCTGTAGATGCTATTATTGGCAGTGGTAAGCTCATGCACACCATCTTGACTGACTTATGTACAGGTTGTGAGTTATGCATTTCACCATGTCCCGTAGATTGCATTGATTTGGTTGAAGACACGCAAGCTTTACCAAATGAACAACAACGTACTGCAGAGCAAAATGATTTAAGACAACGTTATTACGCTCATATTCAGCGTGAAGAAAAGCGTCGCAGTCACCGTAAAGGGCCAGTGGTACGTGCTGAAATAGATACTCAACTGTTTGCGCAGTTTTCTCAGGCACTTGATGAATTACCTTCAATTGAACTCATTGAGAAATCTAAAGAGACTGTGCCAACTGATGCTAAAACTACAATTGAGTTAGCTAAAATTCGTACACAAATTAAGAAACTGGAAAAACAGTTAAGTGTACGTGAAGATGCTAAAAAACGTCTTCAACTCGAAGAACTACAACAGCAACTCATGCAACTACAGGAGGTCTGAATGGCCGTCAAGAATATGACGAAAAAGCAGATTCAAATTTTCTTTGAACGTCTTCGCGAACAACGACCTTCACCTCAAACCGAATTAAAATATTCCTCTCCATTTGAGCTACTTATTGCAGTTATGTTGTCAGCTCAAGCGACCGACGTAAGTGTGAATAAAGCAACAGATAAGCTCTACCCTGTGGCGAATACCGCCGAAAAAATCTATAACTTAGGCGTAGATGGATTAAAGGAATATATTAAAACAATTGGCCTTTACAACGCTAAAGCCGAAAATGTCATTAAAACCTGTAAGATTTTAATGGAACAATTTAACGGCGAAGTTCCAAGCAACAGAAAAGACTTGGAAGCTTTACCTGGTGTCGGGCGTAAAACCGCAAATGTTGTTTTAAATACAGCTTTTGGACAACCGACTATGGCTGTTGATACCCATATTTTCCGAGTGGGAAATCGAACTGGTTTAGCCGTAGGTAAAAATGTACTTGAAGTTGAGCATCGCTTAATTAAGGTCATTCCTAAAGAATTTATTTTGGATTCCCATCACTGGCTTATATTGCACGGTCGTTATTGTTGTATTGCCCGTAAACCTAAATGCGCTGAATGTGTAGTTGCAGATGTTTGCAACTGGCCTGATCGCTTTGAATTTGGTGCTATAAAAACAATTCCAACAAAAAACCTCAGTTAATCCTGAGGTTTTTTAAACTGCTGCAATTTGGGATGTAATTGTCGCGCTTTACCATTTAGTTTATTTTCCAAAGCCTGCTGTTTTTGCACATGACGCAGCATTTTTTGACTTTGATACAATAAAAACAACAGTAGAGCTAAACTTAAAATTACCACTACAATCAAAATAATTTTCAGCAAAGAAGTATCCTCAATCCACTCAAACATTGAGTGTTATATGCAATAACATAATCTTTAACTTCTATTATGTCAGATTTTGTTGGCTTGCATACCATGCATGAATATCTTGTTTTTCAATTGCAGTTGCCATTAGCTCTGGAAATTGATCAGGTGTACAGGCAAACGTTGGAATTCCCATATCAGCAAAGATCTGTGCATGCTGAGTATCGTACCAAGGTGCACCATCATCAGACAATGCTAGTAGCGTAATTACTTGCACCCCACTATCCAGCATTTCAGCAACTTGTTTTAGCATTTGCTTAGCATCTCCGCCTTCACACAAATCACTGATGAGGATAAAAATCGTATCTTCTGGACGGGTAATTTTGCTGCGACAATATTTAATCGCTTTGGCAATATCAGTTCCACCACCCAATTGCGTCCCAAAAAGCACATCGACAGGGTCTTCAAGTAAGGGAGTTAAATCGGCTAACTCGGTATCGAATACAACCATTTGCGTAGTGACTGCACGAATACTTGCCATGACTGCCGCAAAAACACTGGAATAAATCACTGAGGGAGCCATCGAACCACTTTGATCAACACATAGTACAATATCTTTTAAAGCCGTTTGTTGGCGCGGATGTCCATGTAATTCATGTGGAATAATGGTTTTAAAGTCTTCTTGCCAATGCTTCAAATTGGCTTGAATAGTGCGTTTCCAGTTAATATCTTGCATACGTTTAGGACGACGTGTATGTGCCGAACGATTGATACTACCTCGAATCGCTTGTTGTAACGGTTGTTTGAGACGATGTTCAAGCTGCTCTACTAACTGACGCACCACAATACGCGCGGTTTCTTTGGTTTTTTCAGGCATTAAATGATTGAGTGAAATCAAGGTGGAAACCAAATGAATATCGACTTCTACACTCGCCAACAATTCAGGCTCTAACAACATTTGTTGTAAATTCAAACGCTCTAAAGCATCTTTTTGGATGACTTTCACCACAGAAGACGGGAAATACTGTCGAATATCACCTAACCATTGCGCTACGCGCGGACTAGAATGTCCTAAGCCACCACGGCGATTAGGCTGTTCCCCCTGATAAAGTTCATTCAAACACTCTTGCATCTTGCTATCTTGTAGCGACCAATTGGGTAAATGTGTAGTCGAATTGGGGGCTTGCCCTAAAATCAAACGCCAACGTCGTTCTTGTTCATCAATGTCAGCTTGTTCTAAAGTGATCAGCTCTTCATTCATATCCATCACTTAACCCTCGACAGTAACAGGTTGTAAATACGTGTAAATTTCATCTAAGACCATTTGAGCACGTGCAATATCTAAAGAACCAACCTCTTGTTTTACTGTGGTCGATTTTTGCGTCACTTTCTGAATTAATTGCTGTGCTTCAGCAGGGCTAAAACTTGAAGCAGTTCTAGCCAAAATTGGTAGTAATTCAATAAATTGCTGCTCTTGTAATTGATTAACCCATTGACTCACGGTATCCCAAAGACTTTGCTCATGAATCAATAATAAGGCTTGGTGTGTCAAAAAACCTTCAAACCAAGCTGCACTGTAGTCTGCCGTCTGCCCGATTGATAAAGCTCGAGACAGGAACCCTTGTGTTTGTTCAACATCAATCAACTGTTGTTCTCTCGCTAAACGTACACAACAACCATGCAAATAACCTTGCATCTGTTCAAGGTATAATAGTTGTTGCAAAGTATCTTGCCAGAGTTGTTGCAATTCATCTTTTTGTAATTGTTCTAAAAGTTCATATAAAGCTTGTAGTTGTTGGGCGAACTGCTGTGCCATTTCAGCATTCAGTTGTACACAATAATTCGGCAAACTCAACATCAATCGAATCGCTAAATGTTCTACTAATTGATGCAAATGTTGCATTGAAAACTGACGCACACTGCCATAACGAATTGCCGTAATTAGCGGCTTTAAGGTAGCTAGAATAATACTTGGATCTTGATGCTGAGTAGTGAGCTCATTTAATTTATCTAAAGCAAGATTTAAACTTTGATCCAGTCCCGAGAGTAAAAGATTTTCAATCAGTTGAGCGATCTGCGCCACATCTTCACACTGCTTGATCCGATTTTCTAAATAACTTTGTGTAGCCAGCTGAATACTATTGCCCCACAATGACATTTCATTTAGATACAAGCTACTTTCAGGCTGCCAAGACAAATGCCAAATTTCTTTAAAATTCCCTTGCTTTGCACCTGTACCTGTACCTGTTAACTCTGCCCAATCAAGACCAAGTAATTTCACACAATGTAGAAATTGACTTTTTGCCAAGTCAAATGCTTCACGTAAATCTAGAGTAATATCACGATGTGGTGCTTCGAGTTTTAAGCGGAAATGCTTCACTTGCTGTAAAAAATCTTTTTGAATTGGCAACTCAATCAATTCAGCAGGTACTTGTCCCAATTGCTCATCTTCGAGCAATTTAGTTAAAATCGGTTGTGGAATATCTAAACCATGATTCAAAACAGAGCGAATCACCTCAAATAAATCTTCCAAATCAGGGATACGTCGTCCACGTAGTTGCAATAATGATTGAATCAGTTGTACCGCATCAATAATCTGAGCACTTGAAGCATCATAGCCTGCTTGGCGTAAAGCATATGCGAATTTACTCAACCAATCTATTGTAATTTTTTCGCCATCTACATTTTCCTCTAAAGTTTGTTGGTAATGCTTCCAAAGATGGGTATACCATCCAACTGCTTGTACCCCCGCACCATAACCACTGTCTCTATTTAAACGCCCATGTGTCCATGCAATCCACGCAGCATCAACTTTCACTTTAGGTAAGCCTTTGAGCAAAGCAGTATCAGCTTTATTTTGGGTCTTTATATCTGCCAATACAGGCGCATGCCAAGCCCCACAAATCACCACAATATTTTGGTAGCCTTGCTTTTCTGCTTGTTTTATCACTTTGCGCATATAGGCTTCGCGATATTGTTCAAGTAATTGATCTTCGCTGGTGTAGTTTTCAGGTTGTTGACTTAGCAGATGTTCACGTAAAGCTGCCATCGCATCGCTAATAGCAGTAAACATTTGTCCAGCATGGGGTTGCTGTTCGATTAGATGTTCCCAAAAACGCTCACTATCTTGATAACCAGCCTGTTCAGCCAATAATTGAATTGGATCTCGACGAATAGAAAGATAGCGCTGTTCCAGATCGTGTTCTGGCTCAATATTATCTTTCTGATTCAACTCAATCTCTTGTTCATTTGCTAATGCTTGTTCATCTGTTAAAAGCTGATCTTGCTGTAGCCTTTGCTCTGCCCATTGTTTTTCCAGTGCAAAACGATGTTGCAAAGGTAAATCCATAAACTCTACTACGACTTGCTGACGCAGCGCGTATTGCAGAGCTTGCCACTCAGGTGAAAACTCAGCAAAAGGATAAAATACCGCCTGTGATCTCACTTCTTTTTGTACAGGAGTATTCAACAACAATGCCACAGGTGGCTTAAAATCAGGATGTTGCAATTGGCCTATGATCGTATTGGCATCAGGAGGTCCTTCAATCAAAATACAATCAGGCTGAATCGAAGCCAAAGCATTACACACACTACGAGCCGAACCAGGTCCGTGATGACGAATACCGAGAATATGCAGCATTTTTTATCCTTTATTCTGATCAAATCTTCTCCTTTGAAAGGAGAAGATTAAGATGAGGTCATTTATTATTTGTTTTTATTCTAAGTCACGACAAGCACGATACAAATCTTGCCAACCCTCACGTTGTTTAATCACAGTTTCAACATACTCTTTCCAAGGCACAATATCTTGGACAGGATCTTTTAATACAGCACCTTGTAGACCTGCTGCCAATTCATGGTCAGTTAAATTACCTGAACCAAAATGTCCGGCCATTACCCAACCATGACTCATCACAGAAATTGCTTCGGCTGTTGATAATGTACCCGTTGTTGTTTTTAGCTTTTGCTTTCCATCCAAAGTTTGCCCATGACGTAATTCTCTAAAAATTGTAACTAGTTTTTGAATTTGAGCATCTAAAGGCTGAATCTCAGGAAGTTGTAAACTTTTACCTAATGACTGAACACGCTTTTGTACAATCTCAACTTCTTCTGCGATTGTGGCTGGTGGTGGTAAAATTACAGTATTAAAACGACGTTTTAATGCAGAAGAGAGTTCATTTACCCCCTTATCACGGTTATTCGCGGTCGCAATTACGCTAAAACCTTGTATCGCTTGATACTCAATACCGAGCTCAGGCACAGGCAGATTTTTCTCAGAAAGCAAAGTGATTAAAGTATCTTGAACATCCGCAGGAATACGAGTAAGTTCCTCCACACGTGCAATCTTACCTTCTTGCATCGCACGCAACATCGGACTTTTGACTAACGCATCTTCACTAGGACCTTTAGATAAAAGCTGGGCATAGTTCCAGCTGTAGCGTAAAGTATCTTCACTGGTTCCAGCCGTACCTTGAATCAATAAATCACTATTACCAGAAATAGCAGCTGCCAAATGTTCTGACACCCAAGATTTCGCTGTGCCCGGTACCCCTAATAATAATAATGCTCGATCAGTTGCCAAAGTTGCGACTGCGATTTCCATTAAACGGCGATTACCAATATATTTAGGTGAAATCACCGTACCATCAGCTAATGTGGTCCCCAATAAATAGTCCACGACAGCTTTCGGTGAAAGTTGCCATTGTGGTGGTTTCACTAAACTGTCATGCGCCTTTAATGCATCCAACTCATGAGAAAATTGTTGTTCTGCACGTGCACGTAAAACTTGTTGAGACATGAGGATTATCCTGATTTATGATTTATTGATAATTAAGCAATAATTTCTTGTTTGTACCGATTAAGCTGAATAAGTTGTTTCCATTCAGAAATAGAAAACAGAGGTTGTAAGCAACTGAAGTCGATTGGATAAGCTTCCAAAATCAGACATTGTGCCTGCTCTTTTAGTAATGCAAATTTATTTTGATCCTGCTGCAAGTCCAAAGTCTCATATGCATGTTGTATTAATACGGCTGCCATCTCTGAAATATTTTGATTTTGATGCAAGACTTGGGCTCTTTGAAATACAAACCAAAAATGTTCTAAATCCTGACTTTGGTAATGGGACTCGAGTTGTTTTAATAACAATTCGGTTGCTAGCTCTTGATCAAGCAGACTAAATATCCACTCACGTTCAAGCCTATTCCCAGTTGATATCGTCACAGTTTCACACCATTTGGTTTGATGTTGGTAAAACCATAAAGCTAAATCACGGCGCTGCTCCTGATAACAGCGAATAATAAAAGCATTCCAGATATGCTCTTTTTGTTGTGAATGTAATGAAAACAAATGATCCCAATTACCAAATAATTCTAACCAATATGCGAGTGGCAATTGGATTAAAATTCTTTTGAGATAAAACACGCCCTGCGAACTTTCACAAAATGCTTGATAAGCTTGTTCAACTTGAGAGCTTTGGTAGGCTGTTTTCAAACTTCTACGACTTTCAAGCAAATTTGCTTCTCGATCAAAAAAACCATAATCATTCAATGCATCATCTTGATCTAAGTTAATATTAAATTTAACTTTTTTAGCTTTAACATCGTAGTTCAAACATTCACGCAGTAATACCATAACCTCGTTATAAAGTGCATTATCTTGATAATATAAATAGAAAGCTAATGCAGCATTATTACGTACTGTCGCTGCATTCTGTGGTTCCAGTGTTTTCACATGGTGGTATAAAGCTTCAAATTGGGTTACTGGCATGTTATACGTCACTAGACTTTCAGCATGACTTTGCAAATGATTTCTCTGAATAGATTGTGACCAAAACTCTGCAACATGTTGATGAATAAAGTTTGGCAATTGATCGCATAATTGGCTTATTAACAATGACCATTCGCTATTTTTTAATTTCATTAACTCACGAATCAATGGTGCAGCATCTTGTTGCTTCAAATATTTCCACACTCTTTTTGCATCATCTAAACGTGTTGTAACATCACCTTGAAATGCAAACTTAGGTAGAATCGCTGCCAATAGCACTGGGTTTCGACACAGTGGTAGAAGTTTCAACACCAAATAACGAGGAATCACTTGCTGCTGCTGTTGAGCAAGTTTAAAAATTTGATTAACCCAATTCTGATATAAAAATGGTGATTCTTGCGCAATAACCCATTTCAAAATTTGCACGAGTTGATTATCCAGTTGCTTTTCATTTTCTCTCTGATCAATCTCGGCGATATTTTTTTGGAATGTTTCTGGAACATCTTGCGCTTGATAACCTGCTTGCTGCATCAGCCCCCAATATTGGTTCAAGACTAATAAATCTTGGACTGAATCAATTTGTTTAGGTACATATATTTGCAATCCCTCAGGGACTTTTACAGTCTGTTTAAATTGCTGCCCCAGAGTCAGTTTGAGTAACAATTGTTGATTGAACTCACTGTATGATGTAGTTAAAGACATTCAAAATGCCCTCCTTGCCAAATACTTATAAGTTTAAGTTTCAACCCATCCCACTCTAAACCAGCACTGAATGACTCAGCCCCCACTAAAAACCACAACTCAACAAATTGCTTAATTTCAATTTCACACATCTTTTGATCCTGATCGACCAAATAAATTGTTTTACCAAGCTTTACTAAACGTAATTGCTCTAACCAGAAAAAGCGCACTAACTGCAAAGGATATTGTTTTAAGCCATTTGCATATTGAGTAAATGCTTGATCAAAATTTTTAAAGCCATTCGGTGCAACAAGCTTTAGGCTCAAATCAGTAAATGACATTAAATTATCTTCTAAACGAAGACGTTGTTGACTTACCACTGGATAAAACTTGGCATTTAAATCCAATTGTTTTTGATACGGTAAGGTCAATCCAAAGCTTGAATGAGGTGGTATTTCAAAATCCAGTATTAAATAATCACGCAGATTCTGACTATCCCATAACCATTGACGTCGATAACGTCCCCGAGTATTGACTAACTCGTGCGTCACTTGTCCTAGTGCGTAAAGATTAAGCTTATGCACTGGTATGCTATCCCACATATCAGCTGGTAAATTAATACCAAATAGCTGTTTCACCTCTTCATAAAGCTCAGGTTTAAGATGCTGACGGTTCTGCCATAATTGAACAGCCGTTTGTAATTTAGCCAACCAGAATGAGCTCGCCATTTGCCAGTTCGTTTGATATAAGACACTAGAAAATTCATCTAAATAACTCACCAAACCCGTAACTTGAGCATCTACTAATCGGCTTTTAATATCTCTGAATTTCTCGTGCTGCTGTTGACGTAACCGTGCTAGTCCTATAGTAAGTACATCATTTAGCCATGTTTGTAATGCATCAATCCCAGCATCCATTTTTTTCTCGCGCGCCAACTGCCGTTTGAGTCTCGCTTCTTCATCAACCGGCTTATCAATCTTGTTTTCTTTTTTCTCAAGAGTTTTCGTTTTTTTATCACGCCATTTTTGTACACGATCAGGTATGTTTTGTTCGTCTGATTGCACAATAAATTTATCTTGATATTCGGTATAGACAAATAATAATGCTAAGGCATGTTTACAAGGCCGTTTAAAACTTGGACAACTACATTCACACTTCAATTCAGGTAAAAAAATCGCACTTTGATAAATTGAACTACCTTGGATTTCTCCCCAAATCCATTGGTCAACTGAACCAGATATATTATTCCATGCTTCAAATTTAGCTAGTTTCTTAGCTGATTTTGCTGAACTTGCATCTGGAATAATCTGTTCCACCTGATTAGACTGAATCGTCAGCAACATAATTAACCCTTAAAAATAATTTTTAATATCAATATTTTGGTTTATACAATTAAACATACTATAAATGTTTTAAATTTAATTTTACATACTACTTTCACATAGTACGACATATTATGTCGCTAATTTTTATGGGTATAAAAAAACTGCCTAATGATTTCATTAGGCAGTTTCTAATAAAAATAAATTATTTGTCTAAGATGTTGAACAAATCTTTCTGTACATCTTCAATTGTACGCAAGCCATCAAGCTTGTCATAAGTCGGTGCGTTCTCACCAGATGCAGCACGGCTTTGATAGAATCCAACCAATTGCTCAGTTTCTGTATGATAAGAAGCTAAACGTTTACGGATTGTTTCTTCTTGGTCATCTGGACGTTGAACAAGATCTTCACCAGTTTCATCATCTTTACCTTCCACTTTAGGTGGATTGTAAACTGTATGATAAACACGGCCAGAAGCTGGATGCTGACGACGACCAGAAAGACGTTGTACGATTTCTTCGTCAGGAACATCAATTTCAATCACGTGATCAATGCTAATCCCTTCTTTTTCCAAAGCTTCAGCTTGTGGAATAGTACGTGGGAAACCATCGAAAATGCAGCCATTTACACAGTCAGGCTGAGCAATACGTTCTTTTACTAAACCGATAATAAGTTCATCTGAAACCAAACCACCAGATTCCATTACACTTTTAGCTTTTAGACCTAATTCAGTACCTTCACGAATTGCAGCACGGAGCATATCACCGGTTGAAATTTGTGGGACATTGTAGCGCTTACAGATCAACTGAGCCTGAGTCCCTTTGCCTGCCCCAGGTGGTCCGAGTAAAATAATGCGCATAAAAAACATCCTCATTTAAAACAATGAATATGAAGTCCGGCAGAAAAAGTCTCGTTAATCTTCAATAGATCCTGCCCGACGTCGAATTATAAGAAAGCCACAAACAAATGTATTGTACCAGCAATAAATCCGGTTACCCCACCTAGTACAATAAGAATCCACTCATCCTCCTGAAATGCAGGACGCAATAAATTCTGAAACTCTTTTGGTGTCAGTTCGCGAATACGCTCTTTAAACATTTGAAAAATCTTCTGTGCCCGGCTTGCGTTCAGCGCTGGGTCACATACGGGTCCCATCGTAATTTCAATTGAACGATCAATCAAGTCCGTCTTTAATCTTGCGTACTCTCTTGGCCCTAAAGAAAGCTGTAAAGATGTACGAACTAACGGTGTTTCCATAATTTCGTTAATATGACGCTTCACAATACGGCGAGTTTTATCTTTACGCGGCCCATACATCATTTCGGTCATAATCGATTTTAACGTAATTAAATCTTCTGTTACTACGCTTGAAAACACGTCAGAGACTTCCTCTTGACGCTTCATGAAAGCACCTTGGAAATTATAAGTCCCAATTCGAAGAACGGGTACAATCCAAGGGAACTTACGATCTTTTGTTAATCTAAAAATCTGTGGGTAACGAATATAATGTGGCTCAATCGGATTAAATACCATCCAGATCGCAATCCAGTTCGTTAAAAAGCCCCAAATTGAAGCCCAAAACGGTACAGTCCAGTGCCAAGGTACGACAAACCAAACAATCATTTGGAAAATACCAAAGAACATTCCAATTAAAGCACTAATATGCCAAATAAAGTTGATTTCTTTTTGCCCAACTTTTAAGAACATGCGTACCATTAAACGGCGGTCACCTTCCATCTGGCTCACTACCATTTCACGCATATTAACCAGTGACTCAACGTTCATGGTCAGCTCAGTCACTAATTCTCTTAATACACCTGGTAATTGTTTATGCGCCTGAGCATAAATACGGCGTTTAATTGAATAAGGTAAATTTTCCCAAAGTACGGCATTACGATCGATCATGACTTCATCAATCAGATGTTCAAGTTCAAATCCAACCTGCTCACCAATAATGCGTGCCATATCTTCAGGGTCCATTGCTTCTAAAAATTCACGCAATGAACCTAACTTAGATAATGTATTGTCGGTAATAATACCCGAGATACGTCCAGCTTTACGTGGCACAATACCTTGCCAACCTACTGGTAATGGACCTAAATGGAATCCCCAAAATTTAATTGGGTAAAACACCATTTTTAAAGCCATCCAAACGTGTGCCCATGTAACAAAGGCAGTGACTGGAATGATACTTAAAACGGCCCAAAAATCAGGTCTGTGTAAAAAGGTCTGCCACAATCCGCTGACGTACTCTAACATGTAAGACTCTCGTATTTATTTGTGCTCTGCTTATAGCGAGTTAACGATAAACTGCTTTGTTTTATAAACCAAAACTTAGAGAATAAGAAAATTGAATCTGTGGTTTAGTATCCGCAGCAACTGCCCCATTCTGGTCAGTTAGTTTTTCCGCCGCGCCAATACCCACACTAAAAGTACTAATTCTTTCTGAATTCAACAATACATAGGCCAAATCGACGCCAGCTCCTAAACGGGATTTATAATCACCATCGACCTCTTTACTATCGAGATGCCCAGCATAAAAACCAATATAGTAACCATTTTTATCTGTGCCGGTAAGATAATAAGGATATCGAAACCCGACTTGGCCACCAGCAGTTTTGTCACCATTCAAAAATGCGCCAACTTTGGCATAGGCAATACCATAAGGGTTTACCCATTCGCCGTTTAAATGTAATAGTTTTTGTGTAAAACCAGCACCCACATTCCACGTAGATGCAGTATGTCCTGCTAATTTTGCTTCTGGAAGGAACGAATAATCTTGAGCATGAGCCCAACTACTTACCATCAGAACTGCAAGTAAGGGATAAATTTTTCTCATTATTTTCTCCATTTTCCCTAATCGTATGGTGAGAACAACCCTATTCTATTGAATGAGAGACTTTAACAGAATTATTTTGCTTCTTATATACAAGTATCTACAATTTTGTTGTCTGCAAAGTCAAAACGTATCTTATCGAAATGCACGGAAACTTTGAAAATTATGCAATATTTTAAGCGCTCTTGCGTTAGAATAAGCAGCTATTTTTCTACCCTATGTCACTAAGTCGATCCTTATGAAGCAGCACTTTCCTTTAAAAGATATCCAGCAAGAAAAGCGCATTTATCGAGGACGAATCTTTTTTGCCGTAGGTCTTGTTATCGTTTGCTTATTAGTGCTGATTAGCCGATACGCTTATCTGCAAATTTTTCACTATGACGAATTTTCTACAGCATCTGATAAAAACCGAATTCGCTTGCAACCACTTCCACCTGCTCGTGGTTATATCTATGATCGAAATGGCGTATTACTGGCAGATAATTATCCTGTTTTTACAGCAACTTTAAGTAAAACAGATGTAGAAGATGTGGATGGTGTTGTTGAGCAGCTACAACCTATTTTAGATCTAACACAAGAAGATATTGACCGTTTCAAAAGTCGTATAAAAACTGCTCGAAAAACTGAACGTGTCGCAATCAAACTTAATCTAACTGAAGCCAATATTGCCAAGTTCAGTGAAGCTAAATATAAATTTCCCGGCGTAAGAATCGAAACACAAATGACTCGTTACTATCCACACGGTGAGTTATTTGCTCATGTGATTGGTTATGTAGGGCGTATTAACGATAAAGAATTAAAAAGTATTGATAAAGATTTATATGCTGGAACCAATTTAATTGGAAAGATTGGCGTTGAGAAAAGCTATGAAGATTTGCTGCACGGAACACCAGGTTATGAATCTGTTGAAGCAGATGCTCACAGTAACATATTGCGCCATTTAGGCCGTAAAGATCCTACTCGTGGCAATGACCTCTATTTATCCTTAGATTATGGTTTACAGGTTGTTGCATCTCAACAGCTCGCAGGCCGTCGTGGTGCCATTGTTGCTATCGACCCTCGTACGGGTGAAATTCTGGCTTTAGTATCTAGTCCAAGCTTCAACCCTAATTTATTTGTGACAGGTATTAACCATAAAGATTATAGTTCTTTACGTGATAATTTAGATCAACCGCTTTATAACCGTGCGGTACAAGGTGCATACCCTCCAGGTTCTACCATTAAACCAATGGAAGCGATGGGCGGCTTACACTACGGTATTGTAAACTGGTCAACAGCCATTTCTGACCCAGGCTATTTCCACTTACCTGGTGATTCACATAAGTTCCGCGACTGGAAAAAAACCGGTCATGGTATCGTAAACATGCATAAAGCCATCATTATGTCATGTGACACCTATTTTTATATTCTTGCCCATCAAATGGGTATTGATCAAATGAACCAATGGATGCGTCAATTTGGGTTCGGTCAGAAAACAGGTGTCGATCTACCAAGTGAAAGCGAAGGACTTTACCCAAATCCTGAATGGAAAATGCGTACTCGCAAAGCCAAGTGGATGAAAGGTGAAACGATTTCTGTGAGTATTGGTCAAGGTGCATTTACAGCTACACCTTTACAACTTGCTATGGCGACTGCAATTACAGCCAATCATGGTTCTCATGTCACCCCTCATGTTTTACGTGCAACGCATGGTGCAAAACCATTTACTGTACGTAATGCACCTGATGGCAAAATCAACTTCAACGGAACAGATGAAGACTGGATTCAAATGCGCGACGCTATGATTGATGTAATTCAATCAGGTACTGGTCGAGGCATTCGTACACCTCTCTATCAAATTGCAGGAAAGACAGGAACTGCGCAGGTTAAAAGTATTGCACAGGGTAAACGCTACAATGAAGCAGCCCTGAGCGAACGCCAACTTGACCATGGTTTATTCGTTGGATTCGCACCTGCTGATAAGCCAGAAATTGCAATTGCCGTAATTTGGGAAAATGGTCGTCATGGTGGTTCTGCTGCTCAACTTGCAAGACCTATTTTTGATTACTGGTTATTAACTCGTAAGAAAAACCCAATTCGACCAGCAAACCATCAAGTCAATGGTGGACTAATGACCGCTGGAATTAAGCCAGGTGAGCTATCAAGCGGCGGAGAAGTTGCGAGCTCTACTCCAGCATCCGCTACTTCAACTGCACCCGCAGCCTCAACACCACAGGCTACACCAGCTCGCCCTGCAACCAATGAGGTCGATGAATAATGAAGAATCAATTACGCATTATTGGTGGCGAATGGAAAAGACGAGTACTTCCCTTCGCTAGCATTGAGGGCTTACGCCCAACGCCAGACAGAGTGCGTGAAACTCTATTTAACTGGCTCATGTGGGATATTCAAAATGCGCATGTCCTCGATGTTTGCACAGGCTCTGGCGCATTAGGTTTTGAAGCGTTGTCACGTGGTGCTGCGTCAGTTTATATGATTGAACCAGACAAAACTCAGGCACGTTTCTTAAAAGATAATGTTGAGCTATTAAAAGCCAAAAACTGTCATTTAATCAATGCGACTGCTCAGCAAGCTTTACCCCGTTTAAAAGAACAGTTTGATGTTGTGTTTTTAGATCCACCTTATAGTCTAGACTTATGGCAAGAACTTTCGAACTTGGCAGAACCCCATATTAAAAAGAATGGGTATATTTATGTTGAAGCTGATCGAGATTTATCTCAACTTCTCCTCCCTTCAACATGGCAACAAGTTAAAACAACGAAAGCTGGAACTGTTCACGCAGGGCTTTATCAGAAGATATAATCATGTAGTTTTTTTATCAAAAATTAATTTACCTGATCTATTTATTTGAATTAGATTATTTTAATTTTGTATTTTCAGAATAAATAGATCGTAAAAAATCGTATGAGTTGACCTCGATCATAAGGAAAACTCGAAATATATTCATAACCAATTTTCAGTCTTGGATTAACACTATAATTAAATCCATACCCAACTGAAATGGATAAATCTTGAATATTAATATGATTCGTTAAGCCATTAATGTTTTTATTCTGAAGTTGCCCTGTATCATAGGCTGTATAATTATAAATCACCCAACGCTCATTTGAATAAAACTCATTTTTGAGCACATTATAGTTATTAACTTCATCATCATGCTCAATGGCTAACCGCCTTTGTTCCAAGTTTAAATCTGATTGATCCAACAACTGGTCTGTATTTAGTAAAGTAGAATCACTTTCTGATTGAAAAAAATCATAGGCCTGAACATATCCACTATAAAAGATAATCAGAGCTGTAAAAATAGTATAAATATTCTTATGCACACACATTTTATTTTGCAAATCCAAAAAGGTAGCCTAAAGCTACCTTTTTTTGCAAGGTTTTAATTAACTTAAACCAATTACTGCAACAACTGCTGCACAGGCGCCAACAATTTTTTTGCCATATGGCACATATCGTGTAAGCGCAGCACCCAATGCTAATCCACCACAATAAATTAAAGCCATAGCTGAAACCATACCCATTACTAATGCAACAACATGGCCTGAGTGTGCTAATTCAACACCATGCGCTATGCCATGAAAGCTTGCAAGTAATGCTGCAGCGATAGGTAAAACCTTATTCGATTTTGTCCATAATGCAATTGCTGTAACCACTAAAGAAGCCACAATACCGTATTCAGCAACATTTACAGGGACTAAGCCTTGAGCACCTACTAAAAAGCCTATAATTAAAGTAATACTTAAAGTAATAACTCCAGCAATTTTCCACTGCTTAGCTGCTGACCACAATAAGACACCAAAACCCAAGGCCATGACTAAATGGTCTAACCCAGTAAAGGGATGAATAAAGCCTGCCATGAATCCTGAATGTTCATGGTTATGTCCTGGGTGTGCCATTGTAAGTGCTGGCAATAATGCAAGGAGCCCTATGCCCCATTTTTTAATGAAGTCCATAATCTCTCCTTAGGCTTTAAATAGCCCTTGTTTCTCAATAAATTGAATGATTTCTTCAAGACCATCTTGCGTTTTCATATTTGAAAATAAGAATGGCTTTTCTCCGCGCATGCGTTTCGCATCTTGGTCCATAACATCAAGATTTGCACCAACCATTGGCGCAAGGTCAGTTTTATTAATAATGAGTAAATCTGACTTGGTAATGCCAGGCCCGCCTTTACGAGGAATTTTTTCTCCACCAGCCACGTCAATCACATATAGAGTTAAATCAGAAAGCTCTGGACTAAATGTTGCAGCTAAATTATCGCCACCGCTTTCAATGATAATAAGCTCCAAGCCTTCAAACTTTTCACACAAATCATCAATTGCTGCCAAGTTAATTGAAGCATCTTCACGAATTGCTGTATGAGGGCAACCACCTGTTTCTACGCCCACAATACGATCTGGCGACATCGCTTCGTTACGGGTTAAAAAGTTTGAATCTTCTTTGGTGTAAATATCATTTGTCACCACTGCCATGTTGTATTTATTACGTAAGGCTAAACATAAATTAAGTGTAAGCGCAGTTTTACCCGAACCTACTGGTCCGCCAATTCCAACTCGTAATGGACTACGTTCTGTCATGATTTTTATCCTTCTTTCCTAAACTTAAGATCTGAATAACCGTGAATATTGTGTTTCGTGTTTCATACTCAGCATTGCATAACGAGGTAAAGCGCTACTCAATTGCTCATCAACAAGTTGCAAGGCTTTTTCCACAGCTTGGGGCACTAAACCATATAAGTGCCATAAAATTCTTTGTCCGGCCATTTGCCCTAAAGGAACAGTTTTTACCGCAGCCAGAACCTGATTTTCTAAAACGGTAAAAGTATAAGCTGTGAGCACATCAACATCGTTAAGCCCAAGTCGACCACAAAGCTGTGCATAGACAGGCACAAAACCAAACTGCTTTTTAACTTCAACAGGTTTTTTTAAAACATCTCTAATCCATGCATTCAAAGAAAATGCTAACTGCTGAGACTCTGCCAAAAGCTCTTTAGTTTCACGACTTGCCTTATACAAATTTGCCCAAACCAGAAACTGGTCTTGGTCATCATGATATTGCATAAGACGCTTTAATACTGGCAACTCAAATCGCACTAACAGCATCTCAAGCACTTCTTCGAAATAAGCAATTGCTGAGGTTTCATCGTGTATTAAGCCAATATCGATGGCTGTTTCTACACCTTGTGAATAACAATATGCTCCAACTGGCAGTGCCGTAGAAGACAATGTCAGCAATTGAAGTAATTGCGCTGCGTTATGAGTGGACATGATGCAAAGCTTTGATTGGGCTTAAACGGTGGTCATGACTATGCTGTGCATAGGCACCACTTTCAGGTTCAAACGGATGATCAGTTTCTGAGACTGTAAGCCCCAGTCCATTTACCATTTCTGCAAGCACATGATCAGGTTCAAAATATAAAGCTGTAGGCGTCAACATTAATGGCACATGTCGGTTACCAAGGTGATAAGCTGCTTTAAGCAAATCAAAGTCGGTTTGAGCAATGACTTGCATTAATCGCTCAGGCTTAGCATCGACACGTAGTACATCGCCCTGTTGCGTTGCAATGTATGAACCACTACGCAAAATTCCGGTACGCGGCAAATCAGCACCAATATCTATACCGCTAGATAAAGTTGCCCGAAATCGTGATTTCTGGCGGGTATCAAAAGTCAGCTCAACCGTTTCAAATGTCTGATCAGGAGAAATATCTTCAAGACGTTGTGTATAGATTTTCATTTAGCTTCTCTCTCCTTATTTATTTCATATCTACAAATACAGCAATGAGGCAAATCACCTCTATAAAATCATCAAAACAAGAAATAACGCTGTGCCATTGGCAATACTTCAGCAGGTTCACACGTTAATAACTCACCATCGGCCCTCACCTCATAAGTCTCAGGATGAACCTGCATGACAGGACAATATGTATTGTGTTTCATATCAGCTTTGCTAATGGCGCGGGTGTTTTTACATGGACTAATTAACTTTTTAAGGTTTAGTTTTTCAGCAACATTTGCATCAATCGCTGCTTGAGATAAAAAGGTAATGCATGTGTTGTGTACACCACGCGGATAAGCACCAAACATTGGACGGTAATGCACTGGTTGAGGTGTCGGAATTGAGGCATTAATGTCGCCCATCGGTGCTGCTGCAATCATGCCGCCTTTAATAATCATGGATGGTTTCACACCAAAAAAGGCAGGCTTCCATAACACTAAATCAGCAAGTTTTCCGACTTCAATTGAACCGATTTCATGACTTAAACCATGGGTAATTGCTGGGTTAATCGTATATTTAGCAATGTAGCGTTTAACGCGATTGTTATCATGAAACTCGTTATCACCCTCTAAAGGGCCTCTTTGAATTTTCATTTTGTGGGCAGTTTGCCAAGTCCGTAAAATCACTTCACCCACACGGCCCATCGCTTGAGAGTCAGAGGACATCATGGCAATCGCGCCTAAATCTTGCAGGATATCTTCAGCGGCAATAGTTTCACGGCGAATACGACTTTCTGCAAAAGCGATATCTTCAGCAATTGCTGGGTCTAAATGATGGCAAACCATGAGCATATCTAAATGCTCATCAATGGTATTAATCGTATAAGGTCGCGTTGGATTAGTTGAAGATGGCAATACGTTACTTTGCCCAATCGCTTTTAAAATGTCAGGTGCATGCCCACCGCCCGCACCTTCGGTATGGTAGGTATGAATCGTACGATTTTTAAATGCAGCTAAAGTTTCTTCTAAAAAACCGCTTTCATTTAAAGTATCTGTATGAATCGCCACCTGCACATCAAACTCATCTGCAACACTTAAACAGTTATCAATAGCGGCTGGGGTTGAACCCCAATCCTCATGCAGCTTCAAGCCAATTACTCCAGCTTTAATTTGCTCACGAATTGGGTCAGATAAACTCAAATTCCCTTTGCCTAATAGACCAATATTCATAGGCAAATCATCAATCGCCTGCAACATGGTAGCAATATGCCAAGGACCTGGAGTCACTGTCGTTGCCGAAGTTCCTGCTGCTGGTCCTGTACCGCCGCCTACCATTGTTGTTGTACCCGACATTAGTGCCGTTTCAACTTGCTGCGGGCAAATCCAGTGAATATGAGTATCAATACCACCCGCCGTTAAAATTTGCCCTTCACCTGCAATCACTTCTGTTGCTGCGCCTAAAGGAATGGTAATGTCTGGTTGAATATCTGGATTTCCAGCTTTTCCTATTTTCCAAATTCGGCCATTTTTTAAGCCCACGTCAGCTTTAACAATTCCCCACCAATCCACAATTAGAGCATTGGTGATGACCGTGTCAGCAACTTCATCAGCTAAAAGCTGTGATTGCCCCATCCCGTCACGAATAACTTTTCCGCCACCAAATTTAACTTCTTCACCATAAGTCGTTAAATCTTGCTCAACTTCAATAAAGAGCTCTGTATCTGCCAAACGAATACGATCACCAACCGTTGGACCAAACATCTCAGCATATGCACGACGTGACATTTTCATAACTTATTACTCATCTCTTTCATTATCGTTATTATGTTTAATCCAACTTACCCATGACGCGGCCTGCGAAACCATAAACCTCTCGCTTACCTACCAAAGCAACAAGCTCCACTTCTCGAGTTTGTCCCGGTTCAAAACGAATTGCTGTACCAGCTGCAATATTCAGTCGAAAACCCTTCGCCATTTCGCGATCAAACTGTAATGCATCATTTGCTTCATAAAAATGAAAATGGGAACCCACCTGAATAGGTCGATCACCAATGTTGGCAACTACAACTTTTAAAGTTTGTCGCCCAACATTCAGTTCAATATCAGCATCTGGAGTAATGATTTCACCGGGGATCATAAGCGTTCCTTTTATACGATTGGCTGATGGACTGTGACTAATTTCGAGCCATCTGGAAAAGTTGCCTCGACCTGAACCTCAGCAATCATTTCTGGCACACCATCCATCACATCTTCGCGCTTTAATAAGGTAGTACCGTAATGCATCAAATCACTGACCGTCATACCGTCTCGTGCACCTTCAAGTAAAGCTGCGGAAATAAAAGCAATAGCTTCTGGATAATTCAGTTTCAATCCACGCGCTTTACGACGCTCAGCCACTAAACCTGCAGTAAAAATGAGTAACTTATCTTTTTCTGTTGGATTGAGTTCCATTTCTCTTTCCTAAATTGCATCTATATTGTTTAAGCAAAATACGTGCTCAAAAGTAGCATACTTGTTTTAACTGTTTTTTAAATACGCAATTTAACGTAACTTAAGTTTTCCAAATTCTTGGAAATTCTTCATCTAAATCAAACCAATAATGTCTTAATCTTGCTCGTATAGCCGCAAAAGCATCATGACAATGTCGAACATCATTTCCCAGAAAACGAGCCGAAACTACATCATCCAATAATGTTAATGTGACAGGTGCTTGCATACGCATCATCAATTCACGAATGAGTTCTAACTGCTGTTCTAAATAAAAAGCTGAGCGATACTTTTCGGGAGCGGCTGCCCAAAAGCTTCCCATTACGGCTTGATTATTCATACCCAAACATGAACTCAGCCAACGATCTTCTCCTTCAAAATACAATGTATCTGCAACCAATAACTTATGTTCTCGCCACAATTTAAACTGGTTGTGATAACTCCCTTGAATAAAGCGCTCCGCACGTGCCTGTCGCCCAAGCACTAACATATCCCACCCAATAAAACTCGCAGCATTATCAAGATGAATATGAGTTTCTGAATGTGCTAAAGCCCCATCGAACAGCATCGTTTCTTGTGGAACCCACTCTAAAATGGACTGATCTTTGACGTGCAAATGAATATGCTGACAAGCCTGCTTACCATTGGTTTTGTACCATTTCCCTGCACCCGGAGTAGTTACTACCACATGAGCTTGATCTTTGGTTTCAATTTCAAAAGTAAGATGATCTCCTCCTGCAATTCCTGCTGGAGGATGAACAATAATGGCATGACATACACCCGTTCTTTCAGGCCAGAGCATTTTTTGCACCCTAACAGGGCCATGATGCTTTCTATGACTCATTATGGTGCGTGAATTTTCAAAACAAAATCCGAGCTCTAATCGTGCATACCAAAATGGTGCTAAAGAGTTTTTTGAAAACGTTTGTACCTGATTCATTCTGGTTCATATGTTCAAAATAAGTGCTTAAAGTTATAAGCAAAATACGCACCAAATATGAAAATAAGCCAACCGATAAAATTAGATACAATTTTTCGATTTTAATGAGTTAAAAAATCATCAATGTCTAACATAAAACCACAGTAACTTATGGAATTGTTTATACAATAGCGCCCACCGTTGCTTCCATACTTGCTCTCCATGAAACTTTTTTTCGTGTTAACCCCACTTGTCTTTTTAACTGGGTGTATTTTTGGCCAATCTAATGAGGTCAAACGTGCAGAAAAAATCCTGCACAATTTCGAATGTAAAAATGTTGAGACAAGCCAGCTTGCAACAAGCTCGATTAATTCTTATTACCAGCAATCTTTAGCGGTAAGCAAAGAAAAAGCAACTTCATACGTAGAAAGCTACAAAAATGGTGAAGAATTATTCGACATGCCGCTAGATGAAGTTTTAAAGCAACAATACCAACTCTATAAATCAGCATGTGACTCTCTAGGTGGAGTTTCAGCGCAACCGTAATTTATAAGGTATTCATTAAACCGTTTTAGTGAATACCTGCTTTTAATTTTTGTTTTAATAATTATTCAAAATTTACTCACTTTACCTTTTGTTAAAATTAAATTACATACTTAAACTTTCATTAAGCTCTCATATTTCATAGCCTGTTATTTGCTTTTTTATTTATTTTCCGAGGTTTAGATCATCATGAAAAAAACATTATTATCAGTTGCACTTGTAAGTGCCCTTCTTGTTGCTTGTAGCAAAAACGAAAATAAAGCCGATACAACAACACAAGCCTCTGCTCCAGCTCAAACCACTGAAGCGAATAACAATGCAGTAGATACTGCTCATACAGCTGAAAACTCACTAGATTGGAATGGCACATATAAAGGCACTCTTCCATGTGCAGACTGTGAAGGCATCAAAACTGAATTAGAATTAAAAGATGATAAAACTTATGAATTGACTGAAACTTATCTTGGCAAAGGTGATAAGAAACCATTTGAAACCCATGGTACATTTACTTTTGACAAAGATAATACTTCAGTCATTACGTTAGATGATAAAGGACAAAACCGTAAATTCTTTATTGGTGAAAATACGGCAACTGCTTTAGACATGGAAGGTAAAAAAATTGAAGGCTCTTTAGCTGAGCATTATGTTTTGAAAAAATAATTATTTTTAATATAAAAAAAACCCGCTCATATGAGCGGGTTTTTTTTGAAATCAATTCTTAGTGAGCTGCGAATTGGTTCATTGTGTTCTTAGCATCATCATGTGCTTTAAGAGCGTTGTCACCAGAGAAGATTTCTTTGTGATCATCACCGATGTCAGAACCAGCCATTGCTTGGTGTTTAACACAAGCGATACCACCACGGATTTCTTTACGTTGTACGCCAGCAACATAAGCCAACATACCTTCAGAACCGAAGTAACCTTGTGCAAGCTCATGTGTAGAAAGAGCAGCAGTATGGTAAGTCGGAAGTGTGATCAAGTGATGGAACACACCCGCTTCACGAGAAGCATCTGCTTGGAATGTACGGATCTTAGCATCTGCATCAGCAGCTAATTCAGTATTATCATATTCAGCGCTCATTAATTTAGCACGGTCATATGCAGAAACGTCTTTACCTTCAGCAACCCAACGGTCGTAAGCTTGTTGACGGAAGTTTAAAGTCCAGTTGAATGATGGGCTGTTGTTATAAACAAGCTTAGCATTTGGAACAACTTCTTTAACACGGTTAACCATGTGTGCGATTTCTTCTACGTTTGGAGTCGCAGTTTCGATCCAAAGAAGGTCAGCACCATTTTGAAGGCTAGTCACACAGTCAAGTACAACGCGGTCAATTTGTGTGTCAGCACGGAACTGATATAAACCAGAAGGTAAACGCTTAGGACGGTGTAATTTACCATCACGTTTGATCAAGATTTCATCTTCTTGAGCATCAGCAATGTCAATTTCAACAGTGTCTAAGAAACCGATATATTGAGAAGCAATATCACCTGGCTCTTTAACTACTGGAATTTTTTGAGTCAAGTCAGCGCCTTCAGAGTCAGTACGCGCAACGATGATACCGTCATCAAGACCCATTTCTAAGAATGCATAACGTAATGCATGGATTTTAGAGATGAAATCTTCGTGTGGAACAGTTACTTTACCAGCTTGGTGACCACATTGTTTAGCATCAGATACTTGGTTTTCGATTTGAAGCGCACAAGCACCAGCTTCAATCATTTTACGAGCAAGTAAATAAGTCGCTTCTTCGTTACCGAAACCAGCATCGATGTCAGCAATAATTGGCACAATGTGAGTTTGGAAGCCGTCGATTTGAGCAGTGATTTCAGCAGCTTTAGCAGTATCACCCGCTTCTTGCGCTTTTTTAAGCGCACGGAATAAATCGTTTAATTCTTTTGCGTCAGCTTGACGTAAGAAAGTGTAGATTTCTTCGATTAATGCAGGTACTGAAGTTTTTTCGTGCATAGATTGGTCAGGAAGTGGACCAAATTCTGAACGAAGAGCAGCAACCATCCAACCAGAAAGGTAGATATAGCGACGTTCAGTAGTACCGAAGTATTTTTTGTTCGCAATCATTTTTTGTTGTGCGATAAAACCGTGCCAGCAACCTAATGATTGAGTGTATTTGCTAGAGTCAGCATCATAAGCAGCCATATCACGACGCATAATCGCAGCTGTATATTTAGCAATATCTAAACCAGTTTTGAATTGGTTTTGCATTTGCATACGTGCAGCATCTTCTGGGCTAATATCGCGCCAAGTGCTACCGAATTTTGCTTTTAGTTCGCGGATTGCATCAATCGCTGTTTGATATGTAGTCATGATATTGTCCTGTATTCATTTTAGGATTTCATCGATTGAAGCGTAGAGTCATGTACTTAAATTTCTTATGACACCAGCTGCTTCGTCATGAACACAGCTTAGACTTAGCCAATCAATTAATCCAATATCCTTTATTAATCTTCAGTATTTATTTAAAAAATATACCGATAAATCGATATTATAGATAAAACCAAAAACATTAACACTTTGTTTATAAAAATAAAATTATTCTAAAGGAGTATAGAATTTTATTCTAAAAACCGAGTAAGTCTTATTTTTATACATTTTTTGAAGTTTTTCTAGCCATTTTTAATTTAAAAAGTCAATTGTAAATTAGGCTATTTTCGCCAATGTAAAAAGTCAATTTACATGCTAGAAAGTAATGAGTTATATATAAATATATTCTATTTATCACCTTGATACTTAAAAACGTTGCAAAGACAATAAAATCGAGCCTTTGAAGCACCTCTCACTCCTACTTAATTCCTACAAAAAATGTCGTTTTTCTCATCATTTTTTCACACAATAGTTATTAGATATGGCATAATTTGAAACAATTTCAGGGTTTTATTTTCGGTATTTTTTTTATGAATCTGGAGCGAGTAGATCTTAATCTATTAATATATCTTGATGTACTTCTTCGTGAAAAAAATGTTACACGCGCAGCCGAACAGCTTGGGGTAACTCAGCCTGCAATGAGTAATATTTTACGTCGTTTGCGTAATTTATTTAATGACCCTCTTCTTATCCGCTCATCTGAAGGGATGACACCAACAGAACGTGCACTTGAATTACAACCTCGTATTCGTGATGCCCTTTCTGATCTCTCCATGATTTTGGAACCCCGTACCGAATTCCGCCCTTATACAAGTAATCGCGTTTTCCGCATTATGACATCTGACTATGCTGAGGCAACTTTAGTTCCTCGTCTTGTCAAAGCGCTCCGCTCTGAAGCTCCAAACGTTGTTCTTGATTTTCTTACACCGAGCGATGTGTCTTATAGAGATATGGAACAAGGTAAAGTTGATCTTGCAATTAATAGATTTAATGAAATACCGCAAAGTTTCCATCAGGTTTTAGTTTGGCGTGATAGTTTCAGTTGTATTCTGAACGACAAACATCCTGCTGTGACGCATTTAAATTTAAAAAGCTATTTAGATGCACAACATATCTGGGTTTCTAAAACAGGTATGGGTGTAGGTTTTGGGGTAAACCCAGATAAACAAGGTGGTTTAGGTTGGATTGATCAGGCATTAGAACGTATTGGTCAACGTCGTAAAATTTCTGTATTTACTCGCCACTACCAAATGCCTGCATTACTTGCTCAAAATGTAGATCTTATTGCTACATTACCAACCCGCATGGCACGCCTACAAACACAGAACCCTAAACTGGTTATAAAGGATCCTCCTTTTTATATTCCAGAGTTCGAACTTAAAATGGCTTGGTGTCCGTTGTTACATCATCACCCTGCTCATCGCTGGCTGCGCCAACTTATCTTATTTGTTGCTCGTCAAATGATTGAAGAAGAAAACCGTGAATTTCTAACCAACAATTCACAATTTTCTCACTATTAAATAAATTTTAATTTAATTGTCCTATCTTCAAGCGCTGAGCAATCAATCTGATTACCTCAGCGCTTTTTTATGTTAAAACATAGTCATAATAATGATGAACCTCAGGTGATTTGTGAGTCTCTTTCAAAATATCATTATCATCGTACTGCTTATCATCGGAGCAGGCTTTTTATCTTTAACTGAAATTGCACTAGCAGGTGCCAGAAAAGTTAAGCTAAAAATTCTAGCCGAAGCGGGTGAAGAACGCGCCCAACAAGTACTAGATTTACAAGAACAATCTGCTGACTTTTTTGCAGCCTCTCAAATTGGTCTAAATGCAGTTGCGATTTTAGGCGGTATTTTGGGTGAAGCTGCTTTTCGTCCTTATTTCGTCACTTTAGTAGACCGCTTTTACACAGGTCCTTGGACACAAACGATTGGTTTTGCCCTTTCCTTTACTCTAGTGACCTCACTCTTTATTTTATTTGCCGATCTTATGCCGAAACGTTTGGCTATGATTGCACCTGAAAAAATTGCAATTAGTGTTATTAATCCAATTCAGATTTTTATTAAGATTTGCAAACCATTAGCTTGGGGAATTAACGCAATTGCCAACCTGCTATTCCGTTTGTTTAAAGTGAATACAACGCGAGAAGACAACATTACTTTTGATGATATTTCAGCAGTCATGGATGCAGGTGCTCAAGCGGGCGTACTTCAGAAACAAGAACATCACTTTATCGAGAATGTTTTTGAATTAGAAGAACGTAACGTACCTTCGAGCATGACTACACGTGAAAATGTTGTTTATTTCACTTTAAATGAACACGAAGATAGCATTCGCCAAAAATTAGCAGAGTATCCGTATTCAAAGTTTTTGGTCTGTAATGAAAATATTGATCAAGTCATTGGTTACGTCGATGCTAAAGACTTTCTTGTTCGCATTTTAAATAACCAATCCCCAACTCAATTGAATGAATCAACCATTCGTACTGTCTTGATGATTCCTGACACCCTAACCCTCTCGGAATTACTTGATCGTTTCCGCTCTACAAAAGAAAAGTTTGCGGTTGTGATAAACGAATATGCGCTTGTCGTAGGTGTTATTACTTTAAGCGATATTATGATTACGGTTATGGGCGACTGGGTAACTCCAATTGATGAAGAGCAACAAATCATTAAACGTGACAATAACTCATGGTTAATTGATGGCAGCACACCGATTGATGACTTAAGACACGCACTTGAAATTGACGAAATGCCTGATGAAGAAAATTATGAAACTTTAGCAGGCTTCATGATGTATCGGCTGCGCAAAATTCCACGTCCAGCAGATTTTGTAGAATTCGGTGGATACAAGTTTGAAGTAGTCGATGTCGATCATTTTAAAATTGACCAACTTCTTGTAACTCGAATTTTAGAACAAACAGAAGTACATTCATCAATTGATGACAACTAATTTATATTAATTTAAATACCTCACAATTTTATGCGGGGTATTTTTTAATCTAAATAAATTTTTCAAATATGTGTAATAATTATTTTAGATTCATAAATTCAAGTTGCTCTTTTAATCTAAAATCAATATTATTTAAATCATCGATTATATTAAACCTTAAATACTGAAAAATAATAGAATAATCTATATATCTCAATTACCACTAAGCAGTTAAGTACCGATTTAAATTACCTCAGAACTTATGTAACTTAGCTCAAAGCAAGTATTTAAATGGTTCTTCTTCTCATCTCCCCCATCAAACCATATATAATTTAAAAAAATATCATATAATTTTTATTTTTATAAAACCTTTATAATCTATTATAATGAATCACATTTATTATAAGCTTACTATAATCTTAATATATATGTTCAGTATTTCGCCTAAATATACCTCTTCAAGTGAATATATATTAACCAAATAAACTAAATATATTATTTGTCTTTTTAATAAAAATTAATAAGAATAACCAAGGTCAGAGTTTTGAATAAACTTGTTCAGTAAAACTATAGGCAAAGGATTGATTGTATGCTGACATTACTTGGTGTTGGCATGATTTTGTGCTTCATGTACTTAATCATGTCCAAACGTTTAAGCCCTATTATTGCTTTAATTCTCATCCCATTTATTTTTTCACTTGTTGCCTGGGGCCTAGGTCACTACTTTGAAAGTTTAAGTCACATTGAACTCAAAGGTCTCAGTGAGATGATGCTAGATGGCATCAAAAAATTAGCGCCAACTGGCGTAATGCTTTTATTCGCAATTTTATATTTTGCCTTAATGATCGATGCAGGTCTTTTCGATCCACCGGTTAAATGGATTTTAAAAAAGGTTAAAGGTGATCCTCTAAAAATCACACTAGGAACTGTGTTCTTAACCACCATGGTTTCTTTAGATGGTGATGGCTCAACAACCTATATGATTTGTGTAGCTGCAATGCTGCCACTTTATCAACGCCTAGGAATGAATACACTCATCATGACTGCACTTATGCTGTTATGTAGTGGTGTAATGAACCTAACACCATGGGGCGGCCCTACAGCTCGTGCTGCAAGCGCCCTGCAAGTTGACCCAAGCCACATTTTCGTACCAATGATTATCCCTATGGTCATTAGTATTGCTTGGTTATTCTTCTTGGCATACCTATATGGTCGTTACGAGCAAAAACGTTTAGGCGTTATTGAACTTGAAACTCACCATGGTGACAACATTACCGTATCGAAAGATCCTGAAGCGACTCGCCCACATTTACGCAAAGTAAATATGGTGCTTACAATCCTTCTTATGATCGCTTTGATCAAAGGCATTCTGCCTATGTCTGTGTTGTTCATGATAGCGTTCTGTATCGCAATGCTCATTAACTACCCAGATGTTGATATGCAGAAAAAACGCATTGCAATGCATGCGGACAGTGTCTTAGCTGTTGTGGGTTTAATTTTCGCAGCGGGTATTTTCACAGGTATTTTATCTGGCACAGGTATGGTTGAGGCGATGTCTAAAGAATTTGTCGCAATGATTCCTCCAAGCATGGGGCCATACCTTGCACCGATCACAGCTTTAGTGAGTATGCCTTTGACCTTCTTTATGTCAAATGATGCTTTCTTTTATGGCGTTTTACCTATTCTTGCTGAAGCTGCTTCACATTATGGTATTAGTGCAGAAGCGATTGCTCGCGCTTCGATTGTAGGTCAACCTGTACACTTGCTATCACCTCTTGTCCCATCAACCTATTTGTTATGTGGTCTTGCTAAAGTCGATTTTGCTGACCATCAAAAGTTCACTTTAAAGTGGGCATTCATAACTTGTATGGTATTAATGGGTACTGCTTTAGTGATTGGTGTTTTCCCACTTTTTAGCACGCTTTAATTATTCTTACACAATAAAAAAAAGCCCCAATCGGGGCTTTTTTTTATTTCTGTACATATTCAATTAAGTGATCTAACACGATCTGAAAATGCAATGTAATGTCTTCTTCTAAAATTTTATAGGCATTATCGAATTGCACCATTGGCCAACCTTCTTTCCAAAATGGAAAAATATTGTGTAGACCTTCAGTCACGATCGCATCTTCACGACTAATCGCTTGAGCAACTTGAGCTAAAACCTGAGCGGTTTCTGCACCATCAATAGCTAAATAATCAATACCACGTGCTTTAAAAATACGGATACGGTCTTTTTTATAACGAATCTTTTTCGCCTGACCTGAATTCAAGCCTAATGCCAGCGTAGCAGCTTCTACAAACTTTTCTTCAAAGTTTGCATTCAATGCAACTAAAGCCTGTTTATGTGCTTCTTGACGCCCAGCTTTCCCCCCGTTACGGATAATCTCATTTGCTTCCGTATCCAGCTTATCTTTTTTCATAGACTGTAAAATGTCTAAAATTTCGATATCGCTTAAAGATTCAGGAGATTGCTCAATCATGGGAGTCCTAATACACAAAAATAAAAAAACATTGTCTCATAAAAGCGATATCAAAGCAGAATAAAATTTTAAATAGCCTATTATCTTGACTATTTTTATAGTCCTAACTTCATAGACTACACTCATAAAATCAAATAATTCTTTGGTTCTAATTTTAATTATTTGCCGAATTAATTTTACCCTGATAATATTATTTTACCCAGATAAAAATATACGGCTAAAATGAATACTAAAATCACCTATACTGCTTTCACTGGAAGCACGCTTATTGCGAGTGACTCCCTAATTGAACTTGCAAAAAAACTTAAAGATCTTCCGAAAACAACGGAAAATATTCTGATTTTTAATGATCAAACAGGTCAACAAATTGATCTTGATCTTTCTGGTTCGGAACAAGAATTTCAACAACGTTATGCTGAACCGGAAGAAATTAAAAAAGTTGGACGGCCTAAACTCGGAGTAATTTCGCGTGAAATCACTTTACAGAAAAAACATTGGGAATGGTTAGATCAACAAAGTGCGAGTGCATCAGCAGTAATTCGTAAGTTAATTGATAAAGAGCTAAATAACCCAAGTTCTGAAGGCAATATTATGCTGGCCAAACAAGCCATCGACCGTTTTATGTCTGCCATGTTGGGTAATATGCCAAATTACGAAGAAGCAACACGCGCCTTATATCAAGGCGATCGAGATATATTTTTAAAGATGATTCAGAGCTATCCTAAAGATTTAAGGGAATATTTAACTTTAAAAACTCAAAATATTTTCTGAACCCAATAAAAAAACCCGCTTACGCGGGTTTTTTCAAAATTAATTCAGTCTATTAAAGACGGACTAATTCCACAACTTTTTCAACTGCTTCTTCAACGGTTTCAGCAGTAACTTCTGTATCTGTGCCATCCACAGCCGTAGTGATAACCACAACACCTGTCTCACGCAATAAAGTAATTTGCTCAGCAGTTAAGTTAGCTTTTGCAATCGCAACTACACCTTGTTGGATCAATAAACTTTCTAAAACTTGAGCTTTCTCGATTAACTGTGCAGAAATCCCAATCACCGCAGGTTTTTGACCTAAACGTGCAGCACGATCTTCAGCAGTAACAGGATTGCTATGTGCAGTCCACTCTACCGCAGACTCAACCATACCCGCACCAACCGTTACATTGCTTAAACGATCAATGAAAATAAATGAACCTGTGTATCGTGAATCTTGATATTGATCAAATACGACTGGCGCATCAAATTCAACAACAACGTCTGCAATTGCATTTAACTCAAGCTCTTCAACCTGAGTATGCTCAAGCGTATTCACATTCACACGATAGTGAATGTTCGTTACTTTAGCAGGAACAGTCTGTGTACCAATTTTAACGTTGTACAGCTTACCTTTCACCAATGGATGTTCATTCATCCATACTACTGAAGCACGAACACTGCGAGAAATTAATGGTTGCTCGCCAGCACGTACTAATACGTTTCCACGGCTAATATCAATTTCATCATTCAACGTTAATGTAACCGCTTGACCTGCAACAGCTTGGTCTAGATTTCCGTCAAATGTTACGATTTCTTTAACTGTTGAGCGCTTACCTGATGGTAATGCAACAATCTCATCGCCAACGTTGATTTCGCCTAGAGCCACAGTACCAGCGAAACCACGGAAATCGAGGTTTGGACGGTTCACATATTGAACAGGGAAACGGAATTCGTGTTTGTTTGATTCACGACTAATTTCCACAGATTCAAGAATGCTCATCAAGGTTTGACCCTTGTACCAAGCTGTATGCTCAGAAACATTTACTACGTTATCGCCATTTAAAGCAGAAATCGGTACAAACTGAATATTGGCTGGACGACGATCACCTAACTGACTTACGAAAGCATCATATTCAATCTGAATTTCAGTGAAGCGTTCAGGAGAGTACTCAACCAAGTCCATTTTATTGATAGCAACAACGATATTTTTAATACCAAGTAAACTAGCAATAAACGTATGGCGACGAGTTTGAGTTTGCACACCATAACGCGCATCAATCAAGATAATTGCAAGATCAGCAGTTGATGCACCAGTTGCCATGTTACGCGTATATTGCTCATGTCCTGGAGTATCAGCAATAATAAACTTACGCTTTTCAGTTGAAAAATAGCGGTAAGCCACATCAATGGTAATACCTTGCTCACGCTCAGCTTGTAAACCATCTACAAGTAATGCCAAGTCTGGTGCATCGCCTGTAGTTCCTACTTTTTTACTATCGCGCGTTACAGCTTGCAATTGATCTTCATAAATCAATTTTGAATCGTAGAGTAAACGTCCAATAAGTGTACTTTTACCATCATCTACGTTACCGCAAGTCAAAAAACGCAGAAGGTCTTTTTGTTCATGTTGCTTCAAATAGGCCAAGATATCTTGACTGATTAATTCTGATTGATGAGACATTGCTCAAACTCCACAAATTTAGAAATTGTCTTAGAAATAGCCTTCTTGCTTTTTCTTTTCCATTGAGCCCGCTTCATCATGGTCAATCATACGACCTTGACGCTCAGAACTCGTGGCTAAAAGCATCTCTTGGATAATTTCAGGTAACGTATCTGCTTCAGACTCAACTGCACCAGTTAATGGATAACAGCCAAGCGTACGGAAACGTACAGACTTCATCTGTGGAACTTCACCTTCTTTTAAACGCATACGTTCATCATCAACCATGATTAATGTACCGCTACGCTCTACTACTGGACGAACAGCAGAGAAATAAAGAGGAACGATTTGAATATTTTCTAAATAGATATATTGCCAGATATCCAACTCAGTCCAGTTAGATAAAGGGAATACACGAATACTTTCACCTTTGTTCACTTTACCATTGTAAAGATTCCAAAGTTCAGGACGCTGGTTTTTAGGATCCCAACGGTGTTTACTATCACGGAATGAGTAAACACGTTCTTTCGCACGTGATTTTTCTTCATCACGACGTGCACCACCAAAAGCAGCATCAAATTGATATTTATCCAAAGCCTGTTTTAAAGCTTGGGTTTTCATAATATCTGTATATTTTGAACTACCATGATCAAATGGATTAATTCCAGCTTCACGACCTTCTTTGTTCTGGTGAACAATTAAATCAAAACCATGTGTTTTTGCCATGTTATCGCGAAACGCGATCATGTCTTTAAATTTCCAGCCCGTATCTACGTGTAATAATGGGAATGGAAGTTTAGCTGGATAAAATGCTTTTAACGCAAGATGAAGCATGACAGCTGAGTCTTTACCAATTGAGTAAAGCATGACTGGATTTTCAAATTCAGCAGCAACTTCACGGATAATATGAATACTTTCAGCTTCAAGTTGCTTGAGATGTGTGAGTCTTGATTCAGTCATGAACACGTCCTTCTCTATCCATTTTGCCCATAAAATCTAGAAGTAGTATTAAACCACCACCTAGAAGACCATGTGGAGGAACGAGTGCCATAACAACTCCAATTTTTCGTGATAGATAATCCAACCATAAACCTATATATGGCTTATAGCATTAGTTATGCATTATAGTGATTTAAAACCGATTTCTTTTGCTTGTTTTTTCATATTGATATTCGATTTCATCATATACATATAATATGCTGATTCACTTGCACAACTTTGCAATCGTAGCTTGTGTAGCGAACTTAAGCAAATTATGTTCTAGCCTTTAGATTTCTCTAAAAACCATAAAAAAAGAGAAGCTTTGATCGCTTCTCTTTTCTAAAACATGATCTATTCTTAGAAACCGAACATTTTACGTTCTAATGGAATTTCAATCCCAATAGATGCACCTGCGTCATTACCTTCTAGATCAGAATCACTTACCCAACCATTAATTTTTAACGGAAGATCAGGTTTGATGAAATGTGTCCAAGTTAAATCAAGCGCTTTAATTTCATCGTCTTTAGGGAATGCTTTATTGATTGTCTGGTTAGATTGATTAACCTTAACTACCATTGCACGACCGCTTAAACGGTTCATGACATCAAAGCGGATATCACCACCCACTGAGTACATTTGTCCATCACCACCCATCGCGTGGCCTAATGGGTAACCATGTTGGTAATAACCATCTTTATAAGTTGAATGAGCATAAGAGATACCTCTTACATCACCATTAGTACGTGTATCTGCCCATTCTGCATAAAGTTGATAAGGCAAGTTATTGTAACTAGATGAATAGTCGACACCTGCTAAGTACATTTTCTTAGAAGGTAAACCACCCGCTTCATCTTCACCTACATATTGTCCATATATGCTAACTGGAACTTGGAATATCGGTTGTAATAATAAGCGGCCATCGAACCCAGCAATTTGGTTCGATGGATCTGGTTCACCAGTTCCACCATTATCTTTATTGCCGACAAATGCATCCCATAAAGAACTAAAACTTTCAGGACGCCCATCCCCACCCCATTGAATAGCACGCGATGCGCCCAACTCAATATATGGTAATGGTTGTGCAGTTACACGCAACCCAATTAACTTTGCATCTGGGACTGCTTTGTAGTCATCTAATTGACCAGCAAAAGCTTGGTATTGCCAAGGTCCAATCCAAGATAACCATTTTGTATCAAACGCATTTTGCACAGCACGTTGTGCCGTTACACCATAAACCGGGCGGCTAGCATCACCACGAATTAAACTACCATCATGACCAGGACCCCACCATGTTGGAATTTGACCCGCAACTACCCACTGATTCCAAAGTTTTCCAGCGACATATGAGCCTTCAACATTCACATCTTGCCCATTATCAATTTGTGGATCTTTTTCTGCATTTACTCGGATTTTTGCATCCCAGTTTTCACCACCAGCATTAAACTCTAAAGAACCTTGATATTGAGCTTTTTGGTTATCACCGAATGCTTGCGGAATATTTTTGCTATCGGTCTCAGCAAAAGCGCCCACTTTAACCGTATTGTTATCTGCTTTTAATGCATCAAGAACTGAATTAATAACTTTTTGTTGAGCTGGATGCGTCACTTGTGCTTGAGAGAGTGCTCTCTGGATTTCATCACCACTTAACGGCCAAGTTGAGGTGCTAATCTTGATAACACCTTGTTGATTTAACCAATTTAAGTCTGTACGTAAGTCCTCATTATTTAGCACTAAACCTTGTGCAAAAATAGCGGATGAAGCAGTTGCCAATATTGCAATCGAAAGTGTTTTTCTTAGAAACATGCCAGCCAATTCTCAAAGTTATTTATGAGCAACACCTTAAATTTTTTATCACAACTTTGCAATTGTTAAACTGTGCAATTACATTTTTTAACGCTATTTTAAGATTAGTGTAAATAGGTAAGTTTTTGAGATATAAAAGTAATAAAAAAAGGCAGTATAAATACTGCCTTTTTTGCCTTTAAAAGATTAACCTTCTTTACGGCGCATATGAGGGAATAAAATTACATCACGAATACTTGGAGCATCTGCAAATAACATAACCAAACGGTCAATACCAATACCTTCACCTGCGGTAGGTGGTAAACCATACTCAAGCGCTTCAACGAATTCTGCATCGTAATGCATTGCTTCATCATCACCAGCGTCTTTTTCAGCAACCTGAGCTTGGAAACGTTCAGCTTGATCAATTGGATCATTTAACTCGCTGAAACCATTTGCCAATTCACGGCCACCAATGAAAAACTCAAAACGATCAGTAATATGTGCATTGTCATCATTACGGCGAGCGAGTGGAGAAGTTTCAGCTGGATATTCAGTAATAAATGTAGGCTGACGAAGTTTAGTTTCAACAGTTTCTTCAAATACAATCGTTTGAAGCTTACCTAAACCAAAACCTGGCTTAACTTGTTCTTTTAATTCTTCACGAATAAATTGAGCAAGGAACTCACGATCACCAACATTTTCAGGCGTAAATTGTGGGTTATTCTCTAAAATCGCATCAAACATAGAGATTTTCTTGAATGGCCCTTTGAAGCTAAACACTTCACCTTGGTAAGGCACATCAGTTGTACCCAGAATATCCAAAGCCAACTTTTCAAGCATGTTTTCAGTTAATTGCATCAAGTCTTTATAATCAGCATAAGCTTGATAAAACTCGATCATCGTAAATTCAGGGTTGTGACGCGTTGACACCCCTTCATTACGGAAGTTACGGTTAATTTCAAACACACGTTCGAAACCACCAACAACCAAACGTTTTAAATAAAGCTCAGGTGCAATACGCAAGAATAAAGGCATATCCAAAGCATTATGATGTGTTTCAAACGGACGCGCAGACGCACCACCCGGAATCACATGCATCATTGGCGTTTCAACTTCCATGAAACGTTCATTGTTTAAGAATGCTCGAATACCTGCAACAACTTTGGCGCGGATTTCAAAAGTTTTACGTGTTTCTTCATTCACAATTAAGTCAAGGTAACGTTTACGGTACTTAACTTCTGTGTCATTTAAGCCATGGAATTTATCTGGTAACGGACGAAGAGATTTTGTAAGAAGTTCAAAACCTTCAAGGTGAACATATAAGTCACCTTTTCCTGAACGTCCGATATAACCTTCGGCAGCAATAATGTCACCAAGGTCTAAACCTTTAATGGTCTCAAGAATATCTTTTGGTAAACCTTTACGGTCAACATATAGCTGAATACGACCTGTCATATCTTGAATAACCATGAAAGAACCACGGTTTAACATGACACGGCCAGCCACTTTTACATAGACATGCTCAGCGCTTTCAATTTGTTCTTTCGACTGATCTTTAAATTGTTCTTGTAGATCAGCTGCGTAGTGTTCACGCTTAAACGTATTCGGCCAAGGACTCTTTCCAGTTTCCTTCGCAACATCTTGGATTTGCTTTAATTTGGCATGACGCTGTGCAATTAAATCGTTTTCGGAAATAGTTGGTTCAGAAGTCGATTGAGCGTTTTGTTGCGTCATCTCTGCCTCGATTAAGTAAAAATTAAGTGCTATATCCTAACAGATTACGGGAGTTTTTCGAATGATTTCAATCAAACAAAAATGAAAAAAGACAATTTTATAGAACAAAACACTACTTTTTAAAGGCAAAGTGACTTAGACCAATCGCTAAGATCATTTTTTAAAGCATTTAGTAAAATATAAAAAAATCCAAATAACCTCGATATTCAAAAGGCCCGATTTGCCTTTTATTTTATCAATGAGATTGTGTCGTAAATAATGAAAATTCTATTTTTACATGGCTTGGATTCTTCCCGGGAATCGACAAAGTTCCATGCCATTTTACATCCTGAAAAATTTTGTATTGACGTCGATTATCGTAACTTAAGTTATGCATCTGTTGAGTATTTTTACCATCAGGCTATTCAGACGATCAAACCCGATTTATTGGTAGGTCATAGCATTGGAGGCTATTGGGCCCTAAAAACTGCTGCTCAACATAAATTAGCGGTGATAGTGGCAAATCCAAGTCTCACCCCTAATTTTCGGGCAGACTACCCTCAGCTTTCTGAAGATGAACTCATGCTCTCTAATCCTAAAATGGCCTATTTAGAATTAGGAGATGAGCAACTTGATATGTATCAGGTTCAAGAAAAACTTGCACCCTACATGAATATTGAAACGTTTGAAGGTGGACATCATCGCTTGGCCTATCCTTCTCGAATTAATGATCTGATTATAAAAATTTATAAAAAATATTTGGCCTAGATTTATATCGCTTGATTATAAAAAACTGGTTTATATCTGATGTAAAGAAGCTTTATTTTGCTTCTGCCATTTTTTTAACCACATCAAAACCTTGAACGAAGCCACTTTTCAACATACCCATATATTCGGGCAAGGTGGCCAATTCAACTTTCAAAGTGGTTATATTATCTTTTTGGTTTAGAAAATATTTTTCTTGAGAACCACTCCAACCTTTAACTTCTTCACTTTCTAAATCTTCTTTACCCTCCTTAATCATGCCTAAATGTTTAAAAATCAATATTTCCGGTTTTTGCATTTGTTCAATGGTAGAAACCATCCCATTTCCTTCACCATCAAGAAAATAAGTTTTTCCACCTACTTGCCAGTCGGTACGCATAGAAGAATCTGGCGCAAAGAATTTCGTCCAAGCGTTATATGTCTCACTATTCCAAAGTATGTTCCACACTTTTTCTATAGGAGCATCAATTTCCACTTCATATACTAAATTTTCCATATTTCACTTCCCTGATTTATACCGTCTTAATGCCAGCAAATTTTAATTTTCGGTTTTAATAATGACATTCTGTAGCAACGTAGTTTGTTGTTATTTAGCTTTCGTATGAAGTGAATCTTTTAACTGATGAGGTAATCTTTATTTCATGATATTTTCACAAATAAAATTAATTGTAAGAATGCATTAGTTATTATTAATTTATGGCGAAGTTTTGCCTAAATAACCACTTATTTGTCCTAACCTGCCATTCATCTTTGCTTACGAATGATTAAACTCCGTTATTTACTTTACTTTGAATGTAGAACTGCGTAAAAATTTGATATCCGATCAAAGGCACATTGGTTATTATTGACCGGATCGTAGTTACATTATTAATAGATTGAATAGTTTTACTGAAAGGCAGCTTTGAGCAAACTTATCAGTGCGGAGAGTCTCATGAAAAAATATCAATGTATCGTTTGTGGATGGATTTATGACGAAGCGGAAGGTTGGCCACAAGACGGCATTGCAGCTGGAACACAATGGGAAGATATTCCTGATGACTGGACTTGCCCTGATTGCGGCGTTTCAAAAGCTGACTTCGAAATGATCGAAATCTAAGAATGCAAAGTAAAAGGCCATGATCGACATGGTCTTTTTTACGAATATTACCAATCACTGTATTAAATAAATAATTCTAACTCTGGAGAAAAAAATGCATCCTATCGTCATTATCGGATCAGGCATGGCGGGTTATACCTTGGCACGTGAGTTCCGTAAGCTTAGCCCAGAGCAAGAACTTGTGATGATTTGTGCGGATGATGCAGTGAACTATGCAAAGCCAACATTATCAAATGCATTTGCAGGTAAAAAAGCACCAGAACAAATTCCTTTAGGGGATGCTGCTAAAATGGGTACTCAACTCAATATGCGTATTGAGCCTTTTACTTTTGTAAAAGAGATTTTAGCTGAACGCCATGAACTTGTTTTAGAAAAGGATGGTGTAACTTCCCAGCAACCCTATTCAAAACTGATTTTAGCCGTAGGTGCTAACCCAATTCGCCTTGCAATTGCAGGTGATGGTAGCGATGACATTCATGTCGTGAACTCATTGATTGATTACCGCGCTTTTCGTGAAAATCTAGCTCAGCGTAAAGATAAACGTGTTGTTATTTTAGGTGCTGGTTTAATTGGTTGTGAATTTGCCAATGACTTACTGCATAGTGAATATGACATCACTGTGATTGATTTAGCTCCTCAACCATTAGGCCGTTTACTTCCAGAACATATTGCTTCTGCTTTCCAGCAAAATCTTGAGGAAGCTGGAGTAAAATTTGCACTTGGAACCACGGTTGAAAAAGTAAGCAAAATTAATAATGGCGAAGACTATGCGATAACACTCGCAAACGGACAAACATTGGTTGCGGACCTTGTTCTTTCTGCGATTGGTTTACAGCCAAATATTTCACTTGCTAAAAGTGCAGATATTCAGACGAGCCGTGGAATTATTACCAATGGTTTATTGGAAACAAATCAAGCAGACATCTATGCAATTGGGGATTGCGCTGAGGTAAACGGTACTTTACTGCCATATGTAATGCCGATTATGCAACAGGCTCGTGCTCTCGCTAAAACACTCAGTGGACAACAAACTGCTGTGCACTACCCTGCTATGCCAGTTGCAGTAAAAACGCCAGCCGCCCCACTTACAGTTTTGCCAGCTCCGGTTGATGTAGAAGTGAACTGGGAAACAGAAGAGTTCGACGATGGTATGCTTGCCAAAGCAATTGACAATGAAGGAACATTGCGTGGTTTTGTATTGTTAGGTGCAACCGCAGGTAAACAACGCTTAACTTTAACAAAGCTTGTTCCAGATCTTATTCCAGCCCAAGCATAAGGTTTGTATCAGGAATACTCAGTTAGAGAGTATTCCTTTAAGGAATGAATAACATGAATAGCGCCTTACAGTTTAACATTTCACCGTACACATCTTTCATGCAAGAAACCAAAGTCAACTTAGGCAATGGAATTGAGTTGCATGTAGAAGTCGGTGGAAAGCCAGAGCATCCAACCATTTTGCTGATTATGGGTCTTGGCGCCCAAATGCTTTTTTGGCCAGATTTTTTCTGTAAATCGCTGATTGATCAAGGATTTCGTGTTATTCGTTTTGATAACCGTGATATTGGCCTTTCTTCAAAAGTACGTCACGAAGGTAAACGCTTAAATACTGTTAAATTGATGGGTCGCTTTGCACTTGGACTCGCTAATCAGGGTGCACCTTATACGCTGCATGATATGGCAGATGATGTATCTATGTTGATTGATCGTTTAGGCGTGAACAAAGCACATGTAATTGGCGCATCAATGGGTGGGATGATTGCTCAAATTCTTGCAGCAAAATATCCAGAAAAGGTTGAGAAATTAGGGCTTATGTTTACAAGCAATAACCAGCCTTTTTTACCACCTCCTTTTCCGAAACAACTTTTGAGTTTAATTGGTAAACCCGAGACACGTGACGAAGAAGGTATTGTTAATCATAGTTTAAAACTATTTCAATTGATTGGTTCACCTGGTTATATCAACCAAATTGAAGCAATACAAACAGCGCGTAAGCTTTATCAACGTAGCTACTATCCTGCTGGTGTACTTCAACAGTTTTTAGCAATATTATGTACAGGCTCTTTACTACAACTCGACCGTGAAATTAAGCAACCCGCTTTAGTCCTACATGGCTCTCGCGATCGCTTACTTCCGCCTAGCCACGGTAAGGCTGTAGCAAAAGCAATTTCCGGTGCTAAGTTTGAATTAATTGATGGAATGGGGCATGATATCCCTGCACATTTTATTCCACAGCTTAGCGGTTTATTTGCGCATCATTTTAAATCATCAGACTAGGACACTATGGCTGCATTACCCTCATTAAGACAGCTATCATATTTAGTTACGTTGTCGGAAACTTTGCATTTTACTGAAGCAGCACGCCGCTCTTTTGTCACTCAATCGACTTTATCAGGCGGCATCATGGAGCTTGAACGGTTATTAGGTGGCGTTTTGGTAGAACGTGATCGCCAGAATGTGCGTTTAACACCTTTAGGTGAACAAGTCGTTGCTCGCGCCCGTGTACTACTAGCAGATGCTCAAGATTTAATGCGTTTGAGCCGTGAAATGAGTGAGCCGTTAACGGGTGATTTGCATTTGGGTGTTATTCCAACAATTGCACCTTTTATCCTGACACGGTTACTTGATGAAGTGCATCAGCAGTTGCCTAAAATTCAGCTGCATTTGCATGAAGCACAAAGTGAAAAAATTGTAGAGCGTTTAGAACACGGTAATCTAGACATGATCGTTCTTGCTCTACCGTTTGACACTAGAGGCCTAAAAGTCGCTGAAATTTCGAAAGAAAACTTGTACCTTGTATGTAGTAAGCAAGATACAAATGCTCTTCAAGCAAACTCTCTAGATGATCTTGATTTATCAAGATTAATTTTGCTTGAAGAAGGTCACTGTTTACGTGACCACGTTTTAAGTGCATGCCCTATCGGTGAGCGTAAAAACGACAACCGTTTAAAAGCAAGCTCGTTACCAACGTTAGTTGAAATGGTTTCTTCTGATTTAGGCTTTACGCTTTTACCAGAAATTGCAATTGAAAATAGTATGATCAAGTTTAATGATCAGATTACTGCAAAACCAATTGAAGATGCACCGAGCCGTACTTTAGCTTTAGTGACTCGTAAAAGTACACCATTGCAAAGTGAGTTCGATGTATTACTGCAAATTATGCAGAAAATTACCACAAGAATACATGAATAAAAAAAGGAGTCTTCGGACTCCTTTTTATTTTATTGCGGTGTTAAGGATGCCCACTTAAACACCCAAGCAGATGGCATATTCAAACTATTATCAGCAATAATTTTTTCTCTAATAATTTGTGCAATGGCATAGTCATTTGCAGGGTCTACCATGACTCGTATGCCTTTAGTCGTTGCACTGGTTACAACCTTGTACCCTTTTGCTTCTAACTGCGACTGAACCGTATTTGCTTTATTTTGATTAGATGCTAACGCAACTTGTACCATCCATTTCTTTTCACCATTTTCCAAGATTTCTTTAGCGACAGCTGCATCAAGTTGCTTTTTACTGTCAAAATTTTTCTTTTCTTCTACTTTCTTGGTGTGGACATCTTCAATTTTCTTTTGGGCTAAAAACTCATCTTGTTTTGGTTTTCTTTTTTGGATGATTATTTTTTTATTTTTCTCTCCACTTTTGTTAGCTTTATCATTAGAAGGATTTACAAAATAAGGATATATCGCTTGATCATCAAATCTTTGAAAGACGATGATATCTCCATAACACTTCTGATCTGCGTAAGCGGTCACTGGTATTATCCCCAAAAGTATTTTAATAAGTAAACTTCTAATAAAGCATTGCATCTTATTCATTTACCAAAGTTAAGTATATTTAATGCGGCGTATTAAAGTAGATTTCTCGTGATTTGTATATTTTTAAAATTCAATGTTTTATGTAAAAAATCACATATTTTCAAAACATATTGCAGTGTTTCAAATTATTATCGTTTATCCAGCAACCATTTAGAAAAACTAACTAAATTACTTTGAATTTCAGTCAATTAAAAAAGCCGACAAAATGTCGGCTTTTATTTAGTCTTAAAAGTTCATTATTTAATGATTTCCAATAATGCTCTTTGAGCATTATGCAATTTTTCCCCCTCAGCTGGCTCAGCACGAATCCACGTACCATCACCTTGTAGCAGCCAAGCCTGTTGATTATCCTGTAAGTAATTTACCAAACCTTGTTGATAAATACGTTTTTTCAATGCAGGGTCTTCAACCGGGAAACACGCTTCAACACGATTAAATAAATTACGGTCCATCCAGTCTGCACTTGAACAGTAAATACGTGCATCACCATTATTACTGAAGTAATAAACGCGAGTATGCTCAAGGAAACGTCCTACAATTGAACGTACTCGAATATTCTCCGACAGGTTCGGCAAACCTGGACGTAAACAGCAAATCGAACGGATAATCAGGTCAATTTGAACACCCGCCTGAGAAGCTTCATACAATTTATTGATTAACTGGACTTCGGTTAATGCATTTACTTTAACAATGATTTGAGCTTTACGGCCTGCTTTAGCATTGGCAATTTCTTCATCAATAAAGTTAATGAGCTGAGCATGTAGGGTAAACGGTGCATGTAATAGCTTTTTCAATTTCGCCATTTTGCCCATGCCGGTCAACTCTTGGAATATACGATGTACATCTTCGCACAGATCTTTATCTGTGGTCATGAGACCATAATCGGTATAAATTCGGGCATTCATCGCATGGTAGTTACCCGTTCCTAAATGAACATAACGCACCAATTTATTATTTTCACGGCGCACCACCATAATCATTTTGGCGTGAGTTTTATAACCTACAATACCGTAAACAACGACTGCCCCCGCTTCTTGTAAAACGTTTGCTACTTCAATATTTGATTCTTCATCAAAGCGAGCACGTAATTCAATAACGGCAATAACTTCTTTTCCATTACGCGCCGCTTCTGCCAAAATTTGTACAATCTCAGAATCAGCACCACTACGATATAACGTCTGCTTAATTGCTAATACTTGCGGATCGCGAGCAGCTTCACGAAGTAGCTGAATTACAGGAGCAAAAGATTCAAACGGATGATGCAGTAAAATATCTTGCTTCTGCATTGCCGAGAAAATACTCTCGGTCTTTTTAAATACTTTAGGCACAACTGGCGTATGCGAGTCATAACGCAAATGAGGACGTTTAAAGTTTGAAACCAGACGAGCTAGATTTACTGGGCCATCAACTTTGTATAATTGCTCATCAGTTAAATCGAACTCTTCAAGTAAGTACTCATAAATATGCTGTGGGCAGTTATGGGTTACTTCCAAGCGAACTGCACGACCAAAACGTCGAGAACTTAATTCACCTTTTAATGCTTTAGCTAAGTCTTCAACATCTTCATTCAGTGCCAAATCTGCATTACGTGTAACACGGAATTGATAACATCCAGTTGCTGTCATTCCTGGGAATAAATCAGACACATGTTCATGGATAATTGCAGATAACATCACATGATGTTCTTTACCACCTGTTAATTCGTCTGGTAAGCGTACAACGCGTGGCAATGAACGTGGCGCAGGCACAACAGCCAAATCAATTTGACGACCAAAAGCATCTTTACCTTCAAGCGTAATAATGAAGTTCAAGCTTTTATTAACAAGTCGAGGGAACGGATGTGCTGGATCTAGACTAATTGGCGTTAATACAGGTGCAACTTGTTCCTGAAAATATTTTTTTACCCAAGCAGATTGAGCTGGAGTTAACTCACCACGACGTAGGAAGCAAATATCTTCTTCGCGTAGTTTAGGTAAGATTTCCTCATTTAAAATTCGATATTGACGCTCAATCGCAGCATGAGCAGTTTCAGAGATTTTTTGTAAAACCTGTCTAGGTGTTAGACCATCTGGGCTACGACTTTCATTGCCTAGAGAAAATTGTTCCATCACTCCCGCAACTCGAATTTCAAAGAACTCATCGAGATTACGTGAAAAAATGAGCAAGAAATTCATTCGCTCAAGTAATGGATGTAAAGGGTCTACCGCTTGCTCCAATACACGCAAATGGAAGTCAAGAATAGACAATTCACGATTTATATAACGGTCATTATAACTGTATTCTATGGGGTTCGTTGTTGCTGTAATCGCTGTATTCATGTCTAACTCTATTCTCTATCCAGCCAAAATCTCTATAAACCAGTATGCTGCAAAAATATGACAATTTGGTAAAAACTAAAAAATTTACACATCTTTAAAACAGCTTTATTCAGGAATCTGGGTACTATTCATATAACGTAAAATAACGCGTTTTCTATATTGTAGTTTATGATCGTTACGATGATCTTGATAATATTTCGGATCAGGCAATAACGCAGCTAAGAAAGCGGCTTGTTCACGCGTTAAGCTTTTAGCACTTTTACCATAATAATGATGAGCGGCTGCTTCAACACCATACAAATTTTTGCCAAATTCAACTGAGTTCATATACACCTCAAGAATTCGGCGTTTTGACCACATCCGCTCCATCATCCAAGTCGCGACCGTTTCTTGGCCTTTACGAATAAATGAACGTTTGTTGTATAAAAACAAGTTCTTTGCAAGCTGTTGAGACACGGTAGAACCACCCGCAACTACTTCACCCTCTTCATTATTTCGCTCAAGAGCAAAACGAATACCTTGCCAGTCAAAGCCATGATGATGGATAAATTTTGCGTCTTCGCCTGCTAAAATTGCATGTTTAAAATTATCGCTAATATCATCATAGTCAAGCCACTGATGGACAATTGGCTCTGATGTATCAGACCAATAATCAATTCGCATGAACATGGTCGTATCCACTTCATGTGTCCGCCACCAGACCAAACTCGAAAAAATCCAAAGTTGAATAAGGAGAATCGCCCCAATAAAAATTAACAACACGCGAACAATAAAAGCTTTCATGTTCGTCCTGATCTCCTGTATTCAACTTTTTTCATGTTAAGCTGTAAAGCATGTTCATATATAACAAAAGCATAGCATGACTCAATATCAGCCTCCGCACATTAATCGTAAACTCAATGTACAAACTTGGTGGCTGACTGCCCTGCTCATCGCAATCAATGTAGGTTTATTTGTCTGGCAAATTCTATCTGGCGTCGATATTAGCGATCCAGCCATGAAAGATGCTATTCATTGGGGAGCTGATTTTACACCACTTACTTTTTCTGGGCAGCCTGAACGTCTATTTACCAGCATGTTTTTTCATTTTGGTTTAGTCCATCTCATGCTCAACATGTGGGCCCTCTATATTTTCGGTAATGTTGCCGAGTCCCTATTTGGTCGCTTCTATTTTATAGGCATGTATTTACTTGCTGGTTTATTTGGGAGCCTTTTAAGTAGCTATATGACCATTCAAAATGGACATGAATTGCTGCAACATTTTGATCAGAGCTTACTTCCTCATGTCAGTGCAGGTGCTTCAGGCGCTGTAATGGGATTAGGTGCTGCGTTAACAGTACTTTCCTTATTTCCACCACTTCCGCATCAAGCCTACATACTCGATAAAAAAGCATTATTAATGATTATGGCAATCAACCTTATTTTTGGTTTTGTCGCAACTGGTATTAATAATGCCGCACATATTGGCGGCATGGTTATTGGAGCATTCCTTGCACTGATGTGGTACTTAAGCTATGCCAGTAAATTTAAAAGTGTGCTCAAAATTTTAGGCTTATTAGGCGCAGTAATCATTACGGGTGGTTTTTATATGTACTGTGTACAACTCAACTCACCCTTACTTCCGCTATGGCATGAAATCATCATCCAAAATCCTGGAATTATTCCTTAAGTTACAGCTGATTTAACTCTCTTAAACTTTGTAAAGGCGGCAAATTACAGAGATAACCGAGTCGATAACGACCTATCAACGCACAAATCAGCATCATGCCAAGAGGTAAAATCAGCCATATTTCAAAATGCCACTGTATTGCCATATTCATTTTATAACTAGCAATCGCACTAATCACTTCCGCAAAACAGCAGGCAACTATGCCTGCTAACAGACCAAGAAACCCAATCTCAAAACTGAGCATTTGCTTCATTTTATTTTTAGATAACCCAAATGAGCGTAGTAAAGCAACCTCACGGCGTCGCTCGTCCATTAATAGGTTTAAACATGCAATCAATACCAATATTCCAGAAAAACCGACTAATGCTGCCAGTACAGTCACAATTTTGACCAAAACATTCATTAACCGTTTTACTTCATCTAAAATTCGGTCAACATCAATAAATACGGTATTGGAAAATTGCTGAATAATATTGATCATTTTAGGTTGATCTTGCTTAGGTACATAAAAACTCCCTAAATAACTTCCAGCATTTTCATCTAAAGTTTTAGGTGAAAAAATAAAGAAAAAGTTAGGGCTAAAGCTTTCCCACTCTACACTCCGGAAATTCACAACTTTGGCTTGTAATGTACCTTCAGGCAGGCTAAAGGTCAGCTTGTCTCCAATTTGGATTCCTAAACTTTCGGCAGTTTTACTTTCGACTGAAACTTGTCCCACGTCATTAAACTGAGCTTGTCCTTTTGTAATTGCGTTGTCATTCGGCAATTGATTTGATTGCGTTAAATTCAATTCACGGCGCAAAGAGTTATTTTGTTTAATAGCTTCTTCTGAAAAAGGTACATCATTTTTTGCTACCAGTCGCCCTCGGATATTTGGATATAAAGGCGTGCTTTGCCAACCATGTTGCTTTAATTGTTGCTCAAAAGGTTTTAAATCGAATGGAGGTAAACCATATACAAATTGATTCGGGGTTCCTTCAGGAAGCTGTTGCTGCCAACGCTGTAATAAATCTGTTCTTAATACGCTTAATACAGTAATGAGGCTTAAGCCTAAAGCCAGTGCAGTAATTTGTAAGGCACTTTGTGAGGGTGAACGAATATAAAAAGACAAACGATTTTTTATCTTTTTTAAACTACGAAGTAAGAGCCAAACAACGGTATAAAGCAAAATACAAAGCACGATAATCGCAGCCAAAACCATAATGCTGAGCATCAAGTTTTCACTTAACACCAAACTAAAAACAATCAGACTGCTAATGCCAGCAAAAAACATAAAGAATAAAGATTTTCGAGATTTGGCTTCTTCCCGAATCACCCGAATTGGAGGTGTATTTAAAAGCTCCCAAATGCTTGGCAAAATAAAACCGAGCAGCACAATCACACTCGTAAAAATAGCGATTGGTAAAGGCCCAAGTAAAAGTGGTATTAGCGAAAAACTTAACTCTAATTGAGGAATCAATTGCAGCATAAGTTGCAGCAGGCCATAACCCATTATCAACCCTAAAAGGCTGCCCATCACAATTGAAATCGCACTGACAATACAAAGCATTCCAATATAGGCCCATAAAATTTGGAACTTACTGGCTCCTAAGCATCTAAGAAGTGCAATATGATCTTGGTTTTGCTGAACATATCTTTGACTCGTTAAAGCAATGGCAATCCCACACAACAAAATCGTTAAAATATTGGCCAGTTGCAAAAAGGTATCTAGGTTTTCAAGCGGGCGTAATAACCGACTATTTGATTCGCTCGCATCACGTAAACGTAGACCCGCCGCTTCATCTAATTCTTTATTCGTCGTTTGATGTTGCTGTTTAAACTGCTTAGAAAAAGTCTGAACCTGTTCAGGTTGACCAGACATTAACAGTCGATAATCAATTCTGCTTCCAGTCTGAATTGCATGTGTTTTAGCAATATCGGCTTGATGAATAATAACTGTTGGAGAAAAGCCTGAAAACCCGAGTTCCTGATTTGAATCACGCACAATCACGCCTCTAAAACGGAAGGTGCCATCTGCTATAGAAACGATATCTCCTAATTTTACTTTCAGCAAATCGGCTGCTCTCTGACTTAGCCAAACTTCTCCAGATTGAATCGCTTGAGTTTTGGGAGCAATTTCAAGCTGTCCTCTGAGTGGAAACGCAGGTTCTATTGCTTTTACATTGACCATGACAAACTGATCTTGGGTATGCGCCATAGAACTAAATAGAGTGACATTGGTTTGCTTTAAACCAAGCTGCTCTGCTCTTTGTTTCCATGGCTGCTCAATAGGTTCGTTATTCGACAAAACTAAATCAGCACCTAGCATTTGCGAAGCTTGCAGACTGACTGCCTGTTTAACTTGGTCATTACTAAATTTCAGGGCTGTGGTTGCACTAATCGCAAGCGATAAAGCAATAATGAGTAGATATAATCCACCCGTACGAAAACTTTGTAGCAAAAGGGGTTTGAGAAGATTACGCATAATTTAACCACCCTGTACTGTCTTTAGTCGGCCATCATCTAACTCAACATGACGCTGACAAAGAGCGGCCAAATTACGATCATGGGTCACTAAGATCAGAGTCGTACCTAACTCTCGGTTTAAATCAAAGAGCAAACTTTCAATTTCTTGTGCTGTCTGACCATCTAAGTTTCCGGTCGGTTCATCCGCAAAAATAATTTGTGGTTCTGCAATAAGAGCTCGTGCAATCGCCACACGTTGTTGCTCCCCTCCAGATAAGACTTTAGGCGTTTGTTCAACCTGACGACTAAGACCTACTCGATGCAACCAATCTAAAGCTTTTTTCTCGGCGGTTTTATAATCAAAATCTTTACGTAATCGTAAGGGCAACATTACATTTTCAAGCGCACTCAACTGAGGTAAAAGTTGAAAAGACTGAAATACGAAACCAATATGCTGCATTCTGATTTGGGCACGTTGTTCCTCTGTTAATTGATGAACAGCTTGACCGTACAACCAAACTTCGCCTTCAGATGGTTGATCTAAAGTTGCCAAAATTCCCAATAATGTTGATTTACCTGAGCCAGAACGTCCAGTAATTGCTACCTGCTCGCCTTCAAAAATCTCTAAATCGATATCTTTTAAAATCGTAAACTGATTTTGGTTAATCTGAATAGTTTGTGTAACTTGATGGGCAGCAATGATGGGTTGTGGCATGATGTAAAAAGTCCTATGTATTCAGAATCAGGGTCGAAGTACAAATGTATAAATCTTTTTTGATTGGTTCTAAAAGCATCATGCTCATCTCATTAAGTATGCTGCCTATGCTTGTATCGGCGAAAACTATTTTAATTTTAGGAGATAGTATTAGTGCCGGTTACGGAATTGATCCCAAACAAGGTTGGGTACAATTACTGCAAAAACGCTTAGACCAACAGTATCCCAAACAACACAAAGTGGTCAATGCAAGTGTTAGTGGAGAAACAACCAGCGGCGCTTTAGCTCGATTACCTAAGTTATTACAGACTTATAAGCCAAATGTGGTCGTGATTGAATTAGGCGGGAATGATGGCTTGCGTGGTCAACCGCCTCAAATGATTCAAAAGAATCTAGATCAGCTCATTCAATTAAGTCAGAAACAAAAAGCCCAAGTTATTCTTTTTGGCATGAAAATTCCACCAAATTATGGGACTGCTTATAGCAAAGCTTTTGAAAATAACTATAAAGTTGTCAGCCAAAAATATCAGGTGAAATTACTACCATTTTTTCTTGATGGAGTCGCAGGTCAAAAACAGCTTATGCAAAATGACTTGATTCATCCAAATGCTCAAGCGCAGTCAAAGTTACTTAATTTAGCTTATCCATATATAAAAGGTGCCCTGTAGGCACCTTTTATCTTTAAGCATTATTTTTAATATAATCAGAAATCAAAAAAGGTTACTTCACCAGTTTCTAGCGAATACTCTGCACCTACAACAATCAACTCACCTTTTGCGATCAGACTCTCTAACACAGCCGAACCATGACGTAATTGATTGACCGAAGCAAAAACGTTTGAACGTACCGCATGACATGAAAGTTTTTTCAAATCATTTTTTAAATCAGTCTGCATTAAAATTTCAACTGACGGACGAACACGGTTCACAATCGACATTAAGTTAGATGACGGCGGGTGATCAGGGTTCATTAGCGTATCAATTGTGGCTTGAATAGCGCCACAATGACTATGTCCCAATACAACAACAACCGGACAGTCATAGCGTTCTGCCGCGAACTCAACACTACCGACTTGTGAAGGAGCAACCACATTACCAGCAACACGGATTACGAATAAGTCACCAAGACCTTGATCAAATACCATTTCTGCTGGAACACGTGAATCTGAACAACCTAATACAATCGCAAACGGATTTTGATCCTTTGCCATTTCAGCGCGTTCATGATGCGATAAGGTTTTTGCAAGGGAACTATTTCCATTTACAAATCGTTGATTACCAGCTTTCAGACGATCTAAAACTTCTTGCGCGGTAGGCATTTTATATTTCCATTGTTTTTTCAAGGTTGGAAATCATTTTAATGTGTCAAAATTTGAATGTCACTGACAAAAAATTAAATCCTTTTCCATGAAAGATTTTAAAAATACGTTCTCTATTTGAATGGAATGTTTATCGCAAATTCCTTACTGTTTAGCGAAAAAATAGACATACTTTGGTTCTCGGATTGACTATAATTTTTCTCCTTTTGATCATTTGGCAAATGACTCATTGGCAAAGTTTTTCAATAATTTTCAAACTCGCTTATGCCTCAAGGATGAAATCTTATGACGACGCTGTTTGTATCAACCAAAACGACCATAAAGAAAACAGCTATGGCGCTTGCCTTGGCTTGTAGCCTTACAACAATAACAGGTGTTTTTCAGACGCAAGCAGCTGATACTATAGATATAAACTTTCAGAATATTTTACAGCAAGAGCGTAGCTGGGCAGGTTTACAAAGTAAAAGTTTAAAAGTCGGTGAGGTGACATGGTCATATAGTGAAGGTGGTTCTACCGCTAAACCGACGTTGCTCCTTATTCATGGATTAGGAGGGAGTCGTGATAACTGGAACCGAGTTGCGCGTTATCTCACAGCAAATTACCACGTTATTATTCCAGACTTACCGGGTAGTGGTGAAACCATAGTTGCACAGGATTTCGACTACTCAGTACCTAATCTTGCCGAAAAGTTACGTCGGTTTGTTGAAGCTGCCAATTTAAAAGGACCAATTCACATTGCTGGCCACTCACTTGGTGGTTCGATTGCCCTACTCTATGCTGGACAATATCCATTTGAAACCAAAAGTCTATTCTTGGTTGATAGTGGCGGTATTTTCCGTTCAGCAAATACAATTTACCTAAAAGATCCAGCCTACTTAAAACAACTTTTAGTATCTAAAAAAGGTGACTTTAACTATTTGTTAAAGCAAACCATGTTTAATCCTCCATTTATTCCTAAAGAGTTCCTTCAAGCTCAAGAAAAGCTGATGATTAATCAGGCGCCTCAAACACAAAAACTGGTTGATCAGCTTATTGCACTCAATAAAGTCTATACGCCAGATTCATTTGCAGTACTCACCAAGACAATCGATGCACCGACACTGATTTTATGGGGCAAGCAAGATAAGATTATTAATGTTGAAGTAGCAAATGAACTAAAACGACTTTTAAAGAATGCCCAGCTTCCAGTTATTTTAGAGAATGTTGGCCATATGCCAATATTGGAAGCCGAGCAGCTGGTTATTCAACAATATGTACCGTTTTTACTGAAAGTAGAAACAAATCAGTCTTTAAAAACGACTACACCTTAAATAAAACTTCGGACTTGTGAGACCTTATGTCTACCCAACCGCTTATAGAAAAACTCATTGAAGCTCATCTTGATTTTTTAGATGAGGAATTTGCTCAGCCCCAAATCATTCAACAAGAATTTGAGCAGTTTTATCATTGGTTGGGTAGTCGGCAACTACAACACATCTGGACCTTTGAACAAATCCAGCAACTGATTCAAAAGCAGATTTTAGAAACTTCTGCTTCTGATTTTCTGCTTGAACAAATTGCAGAACATATTCGCTTTGCACTTATTCATCCAGCCAATGAAAATACAACAATTGAAGATGTTATTCCTGTTTTAACAATTGATGGAATTGCACAATACGTTGCAAGTAAAGAAGAGCATCGTAAAAAAATCATTAAAACGATTGTGAATAATCCTGCATTTTCAGCACTCTTGACTCAATTGATTCAACAAACAATGCATGATTACTTAAATGAATCTATGTCAAAGCGTGTGCCCGGTGTAGGCCGTTTTATGAAAATGGGGAAATCTGTTCTAGAAACAGTGACTGATTCAAATCTAGACGACACGATTAATCATTATTTGCAAAAGAATATTTTAAAATTGAGTCAAATGAGTGAGCGCGTTTTAAACCAACATTTTGACAATGATAAGCTCTATCATTTTCAGGCAAATATTTGGCATAAAGTTAAATCTATGCCACTTTCTGTTTTAAAAAACTATATAGAAGTTCAAGATTTATCAAAAACTGTAGGTTTAGGACACGAGATTTGGGATCACATTCGCCAAACTTCTTACCTGAAACAACAAGTCTATGATGGTGTTTATACGTGGTATGTTCGAAATCAGGAACGTAATTTTGACTTGCTACTTCGTGATCTCAATATTAATGAAAGTTTAATTCAACATGAACTCACTCAGTTGCTTGTACCCGTATTACAACAACTCGTTACAACAGGACATTTAAGACGTCGTGCTCGCGTGTATCTAGAGAAATTTTATTATTCTGAAAAAGCATTAAATATTATAAATAACAAAGGCGCTTAAAGCGCCTTTGTTATTTGTCTTGATTAGAAAGAATATTTTAAAGAAGCGTAATAAGCTCGACCTGGCTCATTGTAGGTTTGGCTGATCGAATTACTGTCTCTTAAAATTTGTTTATCAAACAAGTTACTTACGCCAACACGCGTACTTATATTGTCTGAAATTTTATAACCAACATTAATTCCAGCAGTACTATAGCTTTTTACAGTACTTGGCTTAATCGCAGAATTTGTCCCACCTGAACCAATGCCCGATTCGAGTCTATTTTCAGCAAACTGACGAGATTTTTGACGGCCATATTGAGTGAATACAAAATTCACATCTAACTGATCTGTAATGTCGTAATCAAAAATTGAGTTAATCGTATAGTTTGGAACTAAAGATAATGGGTTACCCGTTTGCTTATCTTTCGAGTCCATCATGTAAGTAAAGTTATTGGTCCAACGAATATCGCCAAAGTCTAATCCCAAACTTCCTTCAAAACCTTGAATTAATGCTTTAGGCGTATTTTCCCAGCGTAAGATATTCCACTTGGTATTGGTCACTGCTCCTGTATTTGCATTGGTGCTTGAACCATCAACTGTTCCAACAACATTTGTACCAGCCACAATCTTATCTTTATAGTCATTGCGGAACCAAGTCAAGCTCGCATTTACAATATCTTTTTGGAACTGGATACCAAGCTCTTTGTTTACCGAAGTTTCTGGTTTTAAATCACCATTACCTTGCAACAAGCACCGTGACTCAATATTGGCCGGGCAACCATTGCCGTTCGTACTGAGCAAGTATCCTTCGGCATTTTGATACATGTTTGGCGCTTTATACGCTTTTGCTACCCCACCTTTTAAAGTTAAATAATCATTGAGCCTTTGGGTAACGTTTAAGCTTGGGCTCCAATTAGAACCAGATTTACTGTGATCATCGAAACGCAAGCCTAATACGGCATCGGTACTGTCGGTAAGTTTTAAGTTATCTTCGATATATGCAGAAGCAATACGTGATTCCATTTTACTGCGATTGCCTTTAGCTAATTGATCGCCATAACCTGAACCGCTGCTGTCTGCTCCCTGATTTGTCGAAATATTATCTTTAAATCTATCTTCAACCCATTCAGTACCAAGTGTTAATACATGTGGTACATAATATTCAAAAGGAATATTGGCTTCACCATTTAACCGAAGAGTTTCTAAGCGTGAAGTGGCTTTGTCATCCAGATTATTAATTTTTCCTTCTGTGCTGCCGCCCAGACCTTCAGGAAGACGTTTATTGTGAGTTTTATCATATTGAGCAACTAACTTACTTTTACCCCAAGACCAATCCCCTTCATGCGTCAATGCATAACTATCACGGTACATGGTATTGGTTTCTTTACCAATAAGTTCAGAAAGAATCGCATCTGCTTCAGCATTTGCATTTAACTGAGAATCACCAGAATAAATATTACCCTGTTTACTAGAAGAGACATCGAGCAAGACAGTTTGTTGGTCTGTTGCTTGCCAAGCTAAACGGCCTGAAATATCTTTATTTTTAACGCCTTCACGGCCAGCTGCGGTACTGCCTATTGATTTATTAATATCGACATCGTCAGCTTCTGTTTTATTGTAATTACCATATAAACGATAAGACAAAACGTCTTTAATCAATGGCCCACTTACGTTAAAGCCAACACGATTTGATGCACCTTCTTTAGAATCTTCAGGTTGTGAAGTATAAAACTCTACTGAACCATGGGTTTCATTCGTCACTTTTTTAGTAACTATGTTAACCACACCACCTGCTGCCCCCGAGCCATAGCGAGCTGCGGCAGGTCCACGTAAAACTTCAATCGATTCGATTGCTTCTGCGGGCACCCAGTTTGAATCACCTCGTGTATCACGCTCTCCTTTCCAGCCATAACGAACTGAATTACGAGAGTTAATTGGTTTTCCATCCACTAAAATGAGCGTGTTTTCAGGCCCCATTCCACGAATATCAATTTGTCTATTATTACCACGCTGCCCCGTTGCACTATTGCCTGTTAAATTAACACCCGGCATACGGCGTACATAGTCAGAAATATCATTGCGAACTGGTAGTTTTTCTAAATCTTCTTTGGTAATAACCGACACACCGAGCGATTGCTTCACTTGCTCTTCAGCAGTTACGAAAATTGTTTCCAATTTCACAGGTTCAGCAGGCTTTTCTAATGCTTGTTCAGCTTGTTCTTGCTCATTTTGTGCAGCATAAGCCATAGACATCATACTTGCCAGTACTGAAACAGAAAGCACTGACTGGATAATACGCTTCGACATAAGTATTCCCAATATATTGATTTATTAAACATCTCTCATTTTAAGTTCGGTATTGTAACAAACATAAATAAAATTACAAATGATATTGATAATAATTATCATTATTTATATTGAATAATAAAAAAACCTCATTGCGAGGCTTTTTTATTTTACTTTTCAAACAATTCGATTATTTGAAATAAGCACCTTCAGCTTGTGTATGGTCTGTTTGGTCGACCACACGTTGAAGCTCAGGAATCTGCTCTCTTAAAGTAGTTTCAACGCCCTGTTTCAAGGTAACGTCAATTGCCGAACAGCCTTGGCAACCACCACCAAATTTTAATACAGCAGTTAAACCGTGTTCTGGGTCATCTTGTACTTCTACCAAACTACAATTTCCGCCATGTCCTGCAAGACCTGGGTTAATTTCTGCTTGAAGAATGTAAGTAATACGTTCTTCAATCGAAGCATCTGGACCAACACGTGGAACTTTAGAATTTGGAGCACGGAAGGTAAGCTGACCACCAAAACGGTCCTTGTTGTAATCGATTACAGCATCTAAAAGATAAGGAATAGATGGCGCATCAATATACGCAGGAAAATCAGGATAGTCCTGTTTATAATCCGTTGGGATCACTTCTTCTGGTGCACTATATGCCATACAACATTCTGCACGTGGCGTACCCGGATGTTCAACAAAAACTCGAACGCCAATTCCCGGAGTATTTTGCTTCGTTAATAAATCGTGCAAATACTCTTGTGCAGATGGTGTAATCAAAAGGTTTGGAATTTCTTCTGCAACAGCAGTGTTGGTGTTCTCAGTCGACATAACAATATTCCTCAAGCTGATGCCTTTATATTAACCGAAGATGAGGTGGATTTAAAAAAAATCAACTAAATTTGTCGGATTTATACACAACAGGGTTTCAACTTAAGTTTTTAATGGCATTATTGAGCCAGTATTGATCATTTTTTAAATATTTCTTATGTTGCATTTGCCATTTAACCATACAGTTACTCTTATTATTATTACGGTCATTATCTCTTTAATTGCTTTTAGCAACCAAAACGTGATGAACCGGCTGATTTTTTGGCCACCTGCAATGCAACGTGGACAGATTGATCGCTTCATTACTCATGGCTTTATCCATGCCGATGGAACACATCTACTTTTCAACATGATTACCCTGTTTTTCTTTGGCAGTATTATTGAAAGTTTTTATCGCCAATATTTCTACGACATGGGTTTTGTGTTGTTTTACTTAGGGGGCCTAATCTTCGCGATTTTACCGAGCTATTTACAGCATAAAAATGATGCGAACTGGGCAAGCCTAGGAGCCTCAGGTGCTGTTTCGGCAGTGTTATTTGCTTATATCCTATTCCAGCCGTGGAAGCTGATTTTCGTATTTTTCATTCCTGTACCCGCTATTATTTTTGCAATTTTATATGTGGCATACAGTATTTGGGCTGGTAAACGTGGTAATAGCCATATTAATCATAGTGCTCATTTATGGGGTGCGGCTTACGGAATCATCGTAACAATTTTACTTGAACCAAAAGTGATTCCGCATTTCTTAGACCAACTTACTCGCCTTCCTTTCTAAACAAAATAAATTAAAGAAAGGCCCGTTGTGGGCTTTTCTTTTTTTCTCATTAATTTATCACTATAAATTCTCAGTCTTTTTTCTGATTTTCTTTGATCAATTCGTTGTTTTGATTGCAAAAACCATCTGATTAAACTCATGCCAATTCTTTTAATAATTCAGATGATACAATGAAGTACAAAGCAATTTTATCTAGCCTTTCCATTGCTTTATTTAGCTTATCTTTAGCTGGATGTAATGACAACGATAATCAAGAAAATGTTGTAAGCACACCTAAGCAACCGAATATCTTATTTATTATGGCTGATGACTTAGGCTATTCAGATTTAGGGGCTTTTGGTGGTGAAATTCACACGCCTAATATTGATAGTTTGGCTCAAGAAGGCCGCCTTTTAACAGATTATCATACTGCCCCGACCTGTTCTCCGACACGCTCTCAACTCATTTCTGGTACTGATCATCATTTAGCTGGTATTGGAGCAATGGCTGAACTCACACCAGAACATTTGAAAGGACAACCAGGCTACGAGGGATATTTAAATGAACACTCTCTATCTATCGCACAAGTACTTAAAGATAATGGTTACCGCACGTACATTAGTGGTAAATGGCATTTAGGGCTAACTCCAGAAACCAATGCATATGCAAAAGGTTTCGATCATTCATTTACTTTATTACAAGGTTTAGATCACCACTTTAAGCAAGCGCCAAGTGCGTTTAAACGAAATTCAACTTATACAGAAGATGGTCAGGTTATTCCTGTTTCAACTTTGCCTGATGACTTTTTCTCGACAAATTATTTTACCGATAAATTACTAAGCTACTTAGACTCAGGCAAAAATAGTGGCAAACCGTTCTTTGCTTATGCTGCCTATACGGCGCCCCACTGGCCAATTCAAGCACCTACTGAATACCGTGAAAAATATCGCGGAATTTATGATGTCGGTTACGATGCTATACGTAACGCACGTATTGCTAAGCAAAAACAGCTTGGAATTATCCCTGCAAACTTTGAGGCAGCGGAACCCATTGCAACACAAAATGCCCCACAAAAATATGGAAAATGGTATGAGTTAACAGCCGAGCAAAAGGCACTCGAAGCCCGTAAAATGGAAATCTACGCAGGCATGGTAGAAAACCTCGATGCTAACGTCGGCCGCATTATTCAATACCTCAAACAAAATAATCTTTATGACAACACTTTAATTTTCTTTGTTTCCGATAACGGTGCTGAAGGTTTTGTACGTGGCGGATATGGTAGTGAATCTGGTTTTGATAACTCTGTAGCAAATGTGGGAACACCATCTTCATATCACTATATTGGACCACGTTGGGCCGAGGTCAGTGCGGCACCTTTCCACTTATGGAAAGATACAGCTGGTGAAGGTGCAACTACTGCTCCTGCTATTGTGAAATTACCGAACCAGAAAAAAGCAGAAGAAACCAATAATAGCTTTGCATCTGTACTCGATGTTTTCCCAACCTTATTAGAATATGCTCATATTCCAGTACCTCAAGGCCAATACAATGGTCGAACCATTAATACGCCATCAGGGATTTCATGGAAGCCTTTACTTGAAAATAAAACCACTACTATTCGCCCTGTTAATTTTAGTTTTGCCGATGAATTACATGGCAGCAAATATGCAAAACAAGGTGAATGGAAAATTGCAGTTCAAGGACGCCCTGAGTTAGGCACAGGCACTTGGGAGTTGTATAACATTGCCACTGATCGTGGAGAAAATCACAATGTTGCACAGCTTTACCCAGCAAAAGTTCAAGAACTATTATCAGTTTATCAAAAATATACTGAGAAAAATGGTGTGCAGGAATATAACGCCAAATGAGATTAAAACTATTTTTAGTTACCGCAATCAGCCTGTCTTTTATGACAGGCTGTAGCCAATCTTCAAAAGTTTCTGAATCAGCACCCTCGCATCAACAGCCGACGTCTTTAGCTGACCTAGGTTCTATTGAAAAGTGTAAAAACTACTCTGGACTACCTCAAGGTTGGCTCAAACTGCCTACAGCTGGAATGGTTTTAATTGCCGATGGGAATTTTAATTTTGGTTCTGAGAAAGCCTATCCCGATGAACTTAATTTTGGAAAAAAACAACGAGAAGTCAAAGGATTCTGGATTGATCAGACTGAAGTTACCGTTGCTCAATTTGCAAGTTTCGTAAAAGCAACGGGTTACATTACCGATGCCGAAAAACAAAAGCAGGCTGCTGTTTTTTCACCAGACCCTCAACATCCACAGCAATGGTGGCAGTTAAAATCAGGGTATACATGGAAAACCCCCAATGGCAGTAATGGTGCTGTAGCCAATTCGAATGAGCCTGTGCGATATGTGAGTAAAAATGATGCTGAACATTATGCAGTCTGGCTCGGACATGATTTACCAACGGAACTAGAATGGGAATATGCAGCTAAAGCCAACTCAAAAACTGATACGCCCTTACATCAAGCGCCTACCGATGAACACCAACATCCACAAGCAAATTACTGGCAAGGTGAATTCCCTTTTCAAAACCTAAATCAAGATCACTTTAAAGATGTAGCACCCGTTGGATGTTTTGCGGCAAATAATTTCAAACTATTTGATACGATTGGAAATGTATGGGAATGGACATCTTCTCCGTATCAAGGTGCTCATGACCAACATATGGGAAATTATTCTGATTTAAGACAACAACAAATTGCGAGTACTGAGTATGTAATTAAAGGCGGATCTTTTCTTTGTGCACAAAATTATTGTTCCCGTTATCGTAGCAGTAGCCGCTACCCTCAGGATTTTGATTTAGCTGCAACGCATGTTGGATTTCGAACTATTTTACGGTCTCCTTAATTTCTTCTTAATTAGATTTATTAAAGATGTTTTTTAACCAAAATTAGATCGAAAAATAATCAAAATGTTTTTATAGTACAAGTGAGAATGATAAAAAAGTGAGAACAAGATGAAAACTTTACTTCTTTGTGCAGCAGCAATTTTCACAATGTCACTATCAGCCTGTGCAGTCCATACACCTGAAGGTAGTATTGTGATTGATCCAGATTCACCTTATCACAATCATCCGGGAGACTTTTGCCCACCAGGACAAGCTAAAAAAGGACGCTGTTAGAATCACTCCATTCTTAAAGTAATTTTGAAGTTACGTTAAAGAAATAGAGTTTGATTGAATGATAAGCTGAGTACAAAAATAGTGGGTTCCAACCCAAAAATAGATGGGATGAAACTAGAAAATTATGGTGTAAAAAAATCACCATATCCCCAAGATTTTTAAAAGACAATCTTACGTTGTCTTCTATCTAGTTTCACCCCAATTCTTTCTTATTCCGTCTGACTTCTCTTATCCTTTAAGAAAAAAGTCTAGTTTTTAATCATTTCTGCATCTGTATTATTGATACATTTTGAACATTTTACCTTCAGGTTAAAACTGATGTATTTGCTTAATACAAAATAATCATTTATGTAACGTAAGTCTATAAAAATGTTCTAAAAATGTGAAAAAAATTAAGGCCAAAATGAGATGGATTTATCATAATAAATCGCTCTTTCAAGTTTCATCACATAAATATTCAATATTATTTTGTCAGTTATTGCCACTCGTTTCCTTTCATTGGCATAGATAATGTATACATCTGTATATTAACCCAGTCTTATAACGAGATATTTTATGTCCAGCACAAGTCAAGTCGAAGGTCTACAATTTCCAGTACATGCCTCAACAAAAAAACAAAGCACATCTCTTACAGGCCAAGAGATTTTGTCAGAGGCTTTATCTGTTGTAGATAATAAAACCGCGCAACAAGTGTTGAATGAAAAAAACTGGCGAAAAAACTACCCTATTTATTTTAAAGCGCTTGTTAAGCAAGGAATTTCAAATAGTAGCAACCCAATTACTATTGCTAAGCAAGGTTTGCATAAAGCTCACCATATTTTTGACTATTACCGTGATAGTAAACATTATCTTTTAAAAGATGCAGTTCATATTGCTTCATCTACACCCCTTCATACAGTAAAACTTAAAGGTGAAAGTGATGCAGCTCCAGAATGGTATGTTCCTTACAAAGGGCAAAAGCTCAGTGGACAAAGCTTACTAGACCAAATTCAAAGTTGGGAAGAGGCCGGTATTATTGAACCAAGTCATGCAAAAGCTTTGCGTGAAGCTACTGCACACCCAGAATGGTTTGATTTATCTGACCGTACCATGGTGTTGTTTGGTGCGGCTTCAGAAGCTGGTCCTCTACCTTGGTTAGCGAAGTGGAAAGCGAATATTATTGCTGTCGACTTACCAAACCCACGTGTCTGGGGCAAAATTTTACATACGATTCAAAAAGGAAACGCAACTCTGATTGCTCCAAGCGTTGAACAAGTTGATTCATCAGCAAAAGTTTCTGAATTAAGAGATAAATTGGGTGCAAATTTATTGACTCAATTACCAGAAATTGCACAGTGGCTAGTTCAGTTTCCACAAAAGTTAGATTTGGCCGCAATCGCCTATTTAGATGGTGAAAAGCATGTTCGTGTATCCATGGCAATGGATAGCATTATGCAATATGTGAGCGAGCATAAGTCTGATACGAGCCTTATGTTTATGTGTACGCCAACCGATGTTTATGCAGTTCCTAAAGAAGTAGCAAAAGCTGCACAACAAAAATTTAAATCACGCACAAAACTACAAAAAATGGCGGTGAAAGGTGTTTCTACACTTTCCTTAAATCGTTTTTTCCAAGCGCCATATCAAGACCTGATTGATTGTGAAAATGGAAAAACTTATGGTATTGCCGACTGTCTAGTGGTTGAACAAGGCCCAAACTATGCTTTGGCAAAACGCATTCAACAATGGCGTGCTATTTTGGCCCGTCATCAAGGGCAACACGTAAGTATTAATATTGCTCCATCTACAACGACTCACTCTGTGACTAAAAATCCATTATTGAAAGCAGCTTTTAATGGTGCAGAGCTTTTTGATGTAGAAGCATTTAGCCCTGAAACGACCAATGCCATTATGGCGGCACTCTGGATTCATGACTTAAGAAATGAGTCTTCTGTGGCAAATCCTGAAACTGAACTAGACCATCCGCTTGAACTCATGATGGAAGGTGCTAATCACGGCGGCTTATGGCGTGTTGCTTATTTAGCAAGAACTGCCCTGCCTTTTGCTGCAATCTATGGCTTTGCAACCGAAAAACTACCTTTTGGAAAATCATCTAGAAAATAATTTAATTAAAGCCCAATTCTAGAATTGGGCTTTTTTCTGAGTTTTTCTATTTATTTTGAAAGTGTGATAGATATTTTTGCATTTCAACAGGTGGAACCATACCGCCTCCTGTCGCCCATACCACATGATTTGCCTGTTTTAATTTATCAGCTGATAGTTGATGTAAAGCCAAATAATCAGGACTCGTCTGAACATAATATGGACCCATCATTCCTGCCACAGCAGAAGGCTCAAGCTGAATATTTTCAGTTTGATTTAGAAGTGCTATTAGTTCATACAAACGTTCATCGTTAATGGTGTAATAGCCATCAATTAACTGTTGCATAGCACGTCCAACAAAACCTGAAGCACGTCCTACTGCAAGCCCATCTGCGGCAGTTACGTTATCGAGGCCAATATCATTCACGGAAATTTGATCATGCAAACCAGTGTGTACACCAAGTAACATGCAAGGCGAATGTGTGGGTTCAGCAAAAATACAATGTACGTGCTCACCAAAAGCCAGTTTCAACCCAAAACTCACGCCACCTGGGCCACCACCGACGCCGCACGGCAAATAAACAAATAATGGTTGTTCAGCATCAACTTTAATCTGTTTTTGCTTAAATTGCTGTTTTAGGCGTATTCCTGCAACTGCATAGCCTAAAAATAATGTTTTTGAGTTTTCATCATCAATGAAAAAACAGTGTGGGTCTTGCTCTGCGGCTTTTCTTCCCTCTTCAACCGCTACGCCATAGTCACTGGCATATTCCACAACATTGACGCCTAGTGAACGTAGTTTGTCTTTCTTCCACTGTCTCGCATCGGCAGACATATGGACTGTGACTCTAAAACCCAGTTTGGCGCTCATAATGCCGATAGAAAGCCCTAAGTTACCTGTAGAACCTACTGCAATTTGATACTTAGAAAAAAACGTTCGAAATGCGTCTTGGTCGAGTTTAGTGTAATCGTCTTCAAACTTGAGAAGCCCTGCCTCAATCGCCAATTTTTCAGCGTGAGCCAAGACTTCATAAATACCACCACGCGCTTTAATTGAACCAGAAATAGGTAAATGACTATCTTTTTTTAGCCAGAATGCTCCACTCAGTTGCACTTTTTGTGTTGAAGAAAGTGCTTGTTTCATGTTCGCAATTTCAACGATATCTGATTCAATTTTTCCATGTTGTGCTTGAGTTTCAGGAAACACTTTTGCTAAATAAGGTGCGAAACGCGCTAGTCTTGCTTCCGCGTCACTTACATCGTCTGCTGTGAGTCCAACTTTTTCTAAAGCCTCTATTAAAGGATAGCGATGAGGTGTAAACCAAAATATCTCTTGATAGGCTTGCAGTGTCTCAATAAGTGGGAATTGTTGTTTTAGCTGATCTATTTTAACAGCATCCATAATCTATCCTGATATCAAAGTTTTAAGCCCAGCTTTTAAAGCTGTTTGACGCCTTATAACGACTTGTTAATTTATAATTGAATGTACATGAAAATAGACTGAACTTAAAAAAGAAACAAATAAAAAAGCCACTGTGTACAGTGGCTTTAATGTTTTAAATGCTTTTATACAAACTGTAAGAATAACCAGTACAAACCGCCTGATAAACAGATTGTTGCAGGAAGTGTAAATACCCATGCAGATAAAATTGTTTTAACTGTATTGAAGTTTAAGCCTGATCTATTCGCGACCATGGTACCTGCAACAGCACTATTTAAAACGTGTGTTGTTGAAACAGGCATACCTAAACCGTCAGCAGCTGCAATTGTACTCATTGCTACAAGCTCAGCAGACATCCCCTGACCATAAGTCATATGATGCTTACCAATACGCTCACCTACAGTCACAACAATACGTTTCCAACCTACCATGGTGCCTAAGCCAAGTGCCAAAGCAACTGCTACTTTCACCCAAGTTGGAATGTATTGTAAGAATGAATCTAAGCTACTACGGTATTCTTTCACAAGTTTTTCTTGTGACTGATCCATTTTTGGTAATGCATTCGCTTTATCCAAACGCTTAAACGAGGTTGTACTTAAATACATGTCATTACGAATTTCGCTAATTGCAGCTTCTGGAATGTCTTTTAAGTTGTTATAGCTAGAAACTCGCTCACCCAAGTGGTCAGTCATGCTTGCCAATGCAGGCACTACTTCTGGAGTTTGCTCTTTAGTTTGAATATATTTAGTCAGAATAACACGCGCTTTTTCATCGGTTAATTCTGGCTGATTTTGATTCAAAAATACGGCAGTTTGAGAAGAAAGCTGATGGAATGATTGAACTTGTTGTGTATCAAGGTTTTTATTTAATGAATAAGCCAACGGCACCAGACCAACCAAAATCAGCATGATGAGACCCATACCTTTTTGACCGTCATTAGAACCATGTGCAAAACTTACACCTGTACAGGTAAAGATTAAAATTGCACGAATGATTGCTGGTGGTGGTTTATTACCTTCTGGCGGTTGGAATAATTCTAATTGGCGTTTAAAAACAGTTTTAACCAACAAGAAAACAATCGCTGCAAAAGCAAAACCAATTAAAGGCGAAAATAATAATGCCTTACCGACTTTAATCACCTGATCCATATCAACACCACTGGTGGTTACGCCAGTCGATGCACTCAACAGATGGTTCATAATGCCCACACCCAAGATTGAACCAATCAAGGTATGAGAACTAGAAGCAGGAATACCCAAGAACCAAGTACCTAAGTTCCAGAGAATTGCAGCAATAAGGAGCGCAAAAACCATTGCGAAACCTGCACCGCTACCCATGTTCATAATCAGTTCAACAGGCAACAATGCAATAATGCCGTAAGCGACTGCGCCGCTTGCAACCATTACCCCAAGAAAATTACAAAAACCTGCCCACATGACTGCAACTGGTGCAGGTAAAGCATTGGTGTAAATCACTGTTGCTACTGCATTTGCAGTATCGTGGAAGCCATTTACAAACTCAAAGCCTAAAGCAATCAAGAGTGCAGTAGATAAAAGGATAACCGAATAAAGACTCAAAGGTGGTACATGTGCTAAATCAGCACTCACCTGAAATCCAATATAAATAAGTGTTGCAACAATAATCGTCAGAAACACCGGCATAAAAAACTTAGGTGTCGGGACATGCACATTCGTCGATTTGACTTGCAGGTTTGCCGCAAGTTTTGAATCCGAAACAGGGGGTAGATTAGAATTCATGCAGACGGTAAGAGGATAAAAAAATCCTCTGTATTCTTAAATTAAATTATGACAATTATATGACAAAGCAGCGCCTGATGAAGTCAATTTTTCATATTTTGACCTCATTTGATGCACCTTTCCTCTATAAAATTTATTTTTTTATTAAAATACAATAATTTAAATCAATTTACATCTTCCTTATTTATGACTATTTTTAAAGCAAAAATATATAAAAAATCACTCGAATGCTTGTTTTTTAAACAGCACAATTGTCATAAAACGGAATATTGGAGATGAAATATTTCAATATCATGATCATTTTATGAATATTTGATGAAAAAACAGTCTTCATTTGTCATAAAAGCCGTTTTTTAATGAATCTATTACAAGTGAATGACGGGTCGTTATAGCTCATCAAATGCGCAACTATTCTGTTACAATAGCGCCGCATTTTTAAATTCATATAAAAGATCGGGGTTTTCTATGTCTACGCTTGCCACCCTAAAAGCGCTTCTTGCTAAACGCATTCTAATTATTGATGGTGCAATGGGTACCATGATTCAACGCCATAAATTAGAAGAAGCCGACTACCGTGGTGAGCGTTTTGCTGATTGGGCACATGACTTAAAAGGTAACAATGACCTTCTTGTGCTAACTCAACCCGAAATCATTCAAGGTATTCATGAAGCTTATCTTGATGCAGGCGCAGACATTATTGAAACCAACAGCTTTAACGGCACGCGTGTTTCAATGTCTGACTACCACATGGAAGATCTTGTTCCAGAGATTAACCGTGAAGCAGCACGTTTAGCTAAAGCAGCTTGTGAAAAATATTCGACTCCAGATAAACCGCGTTTTGTAGCAGGTGTACTCGGTCCAACATCGCGTACCTGTTCAATTTCGCCTAATGTAAATGACCCTGCCTTTCGTAACATCACTTTTGATGAGCTAAAAGAAAACTATATTGAGGCAACTCATGCGCTGATTGAAGGCGGTGCAGATATCATTCTGATTGAAACCGTTTTTGATACATTAAACTGTAAAGCTGCAATTTTTGCGGTGAAAGAAGTCTTTAAGCAAATTGGTCATGAATTACCACTCATGATTTCAGGGACCATTACCGATGCCTCAGGTCGTACCTTAACAGGTCAAACTGCTGAAGCGTTTTGGAACTCTGTACGCCATGGTGACTTACTTTCAATTGGCTTCAACTGTGCCCTTGGTGCAGATGCCATGCGTCCTCATGTTAAAACCGTGTCTGATGTTGCTGATACATTTATTTCTGCTCATCCAAATGCTGGCTTACCAAATGCTTTTGGTGAATATGATGAAACACCAGAACAAACTGCTGCTTTCTTAAAAGAATTTGCAGAAAGTGGTTTAATCAATATTACCGGCGGTTGCTGTGGTACGACACCAGACCATATTCGTGCTATTGCAAATGCTGTAAAAGACATTGCACCACGTCAAATTCCTGAAACTAAGCCAGCTTGCCGCTTAAGTGGTTTAGAACCATTTAATATTTATGATGACTCATTGTTCGTTAACGTGGGTGAACGTACTAACGTTACTGGTTCAAAAAAATTCTTACGCTTAATTCGTGAAGAAAACTTTGCCGAAGCTTTAGAAGTTGCACAGCAACAAGTGGAAGCTGGTGCTCAGATTATCGACATTAATATGGATGAAGGGATGCTCGATTCGCAAAATGCGATGGTACATTTCCTAAACCTTGTGGCCTCTGAGCCAGATATTTCACGTGTGCCAATCATGATTGACTCATCAAAATGGGAAATCATTGAAGCAGGCTTAAAATGTGTACAAGGTAAACCTGTTGTTAACTCGATTTCGTTAAAAGAAGGTTATGACGAGTTTGTCGAAAAAGCTCGCCTGTGTCGCCAATATGGTGCTGCAATTATTGTGATGGCCTTTGATGAAACTGGTCAGGCCGACACTGCTGAGCGTAAACGCGAAATCTGTAAACGTTCTTATGACGTTTTGGTTAACGATGTAGGCTTCCCTGCTGAAGATATTATTTTTGACCCGAACGTGTTTGCGGTGGCAACTGGTATTGAAGAACACAATAACTATGGCGTCGATTTTATTGAAGCCACAGGTTGGATTAAACAGAACTTACCTCATGCCATGATTTCTGGCGGTGTATCGAACGTTTCGTTCTCGTTCCGTGGAAATGAGCCTGTTCGTGAAGCGATTCACTCTGTGTTCTTGTACCATGCCATTAAACAAGGCATGACTATGGGTATTGTAAATGCTGGTCAAATGGCCATTTATGACGATATTCCAAAAGAACTCAAAGATGCAGTTGAAGATGTTGTTTTAAACCAGAACCAAGGTGAATCTGGTCAACTTGCGACCGAAAAACTACTTGAAGTGGCTGAAAAGTTCCGTGGACATAGTGGTGCTCAACGCGAAGCAGAAAACCTTGAATGGCGTAACGAACCTGTAGAAAAACGTCTTGAATACGCATTAGTCAAAGGTATTACCACATACATCGATGAAGATACCGAAGAAGCCCGTCTAAAAGCCAAACGTCCTTTAGATGTAATCGAAGGCGCTTTGATGGACGGTATGAACGTTGTTGGTGACTTGTTCGGTTCAGGCAAAATGTTCTTACCACAGGTTGTGAAATCTGCACGTGTTATGAAGCAAGCTGTGGCTTGGCTCAACCCGTACATTGAAGCTGAAAAAACAGGTAGCCAATCTAAAGGTAAAGTCCTGATGGCAACGGTTAAGGGCGACGTGCACGATATTGGTAAAAATATTGTGGGTGTTGTACTGGGCTGTAATGGTTACGACATTGTTGACCTTGGCGTGATGGTGCCTTGCGAGAAAATCTTACAAACTGCAATTGATGAAAAATGTGACATCATCGGGTTATCAGGTCTGATTACCCCATCTTTAGATGAAATGGTATTTGTTGCAAAAGAGATGCAACGTAAAGGTTTTAACATTCCTTTATTGATTGGTGGTGCAACAACTTCAAAAGCACATACAGCAGTAAAAATTGATCCTCAGTACCAAAACGATGCGGTGATTTATGTTGCCGATGCATCACGTGCGGTGGGTGTTGCAACTACCCTGCTTTCAAAAGAAATGCGTGGAAACTTTATTGCAGAGCACCGTGCTGAATATGTCAAAATTCGTGAACGCTTAGCTAACAAACAGCCTAAAGCTGCCAAGCTGACTTATGCAGAGTCTGTTAAAAATGGCTTTAAAATTGATGAGAGTTATGTTCCCGCAAAACCAAATCTTTTGGGAACACAGGTCTTAACCAATTACCCACTTGCAACACTTGTAGAATATTTTGACTGGACACCATTCTTCATTTCTTGGAGCTTGGCAGGTAAGTTCCCGAAAATTTTAGAAGATGAAGTGGTTGGTGAAGCTGCAACAGATTTGTACAACCAAGCTCAAGCAATGTTGAAAGATATTATCGACAACAACCTTTTTGATGCACGTGCTGTATTTGGTATGTTCCCTGCTCAGCGCACAGATGCTGACACAGTGAGTGTATTTGATGAAGCGGGTCAAAATGTTACACATACTTTTGAACACTTACGTCAACAATCTGACAAAGTCACAGGTAAACCAAACTTGTCTTTGGCAGATTACATTCGCGCTGACCGTGAGCAACAAGATTACTTAGGCGGATTCACTGTATCGATTTTTGGTGCAGAAGAATTGGCAAATGAATACAAAGCCAAAGGTGATGACTACTCTGCAATTTTAGTTCAATCATTAGCTGACCGTTTTGCTGAAGCTTTTGCAGAACACTTACATGAACGCATTCGTAAAGAGTTCTGGGGCTATAAAGCTGATGAACAGCTTAGCAATGAAGAGCTGATTAAAGAGAAATATGTCGGTATTCGCCCTGCACCGGGTTACCCAGCTTGCCCAGAGCACTCTGAAAAAGCAGTGTTGTTTGACTGGTTAGGCTCTACCGACAAAATCGGCACTAAACTGACTGAACACTTTGCAATGATGCCACCATCTTCAGTCAGTGGTTTTTATTATTCTCATCCACAAAGTGAATATTTTAACGTGGGCAAAATCTCTCAAGACCAACTTGAAGATTATGCAAAACGTAAAGGTTGGACACTTGATGAGGCAAAACGCTGGTTAGGGCCGAATTTAGATGATTCGATTGTTTAAGTTTTTAAATAACCCTGTTTAAAAAAGAGGGCGTGAAGGAAATTCCATCACGCCCTTTTCAATTTGAAAATTTAATCTTTTTACTTCAAATGTGCCTTAATCTTATCTTTAACTGCTTGAGTTGAAATACCATAGCGATCATGCAAAGTTGGTAATGCTCCTGCATCTAAAAATGCATCTGGTAAACCAATCATGTCAAAACGGAGATGTTGTCCATTTCTTAGAAGTAATGACCCGACAGCTTCCCCTAACCCACCAATGACTGAGTGATTTTCAGCAGTTAAAACAGGTCGGCCACCTTTAGCGACTTCATCCAAAATAGTTTGTTCATCTAAAGGTTTAATTGTAGGCACATGCAACACTGAAACCTCAATGCCCTCTTTTTCAAGCTCTTCGGCTGCCTCAAGTGCACGCATGGTCAATAAGCCAGTCGAAATGATGAGTAAGTCTTTACCCGGCTTAATCACCTGTGCCTTACCCAATTTAAACTGGTAATTGTATTTATCGAGTACTAATGGAACCTGCCCACGCAATAGACGCATATATACAGGACCATTATGAGCGGCAATTTGAGGAATCGCTTGTTCGATTTCCAAGGCATCACAAGGGTCAATGATCATGAGGTTCGGCATTGCACGAAAAATCGCAATATCATCCGTTGCCTGATGACTTGGGCCGTAGCCTGTGGTTAATCCCGGAAGAGCTGCTACAATTTTGACATTCAGGTTATCTTCCGCAATTGCCATACAAATAAAATCGTAGGCACGGCGTGATGCAAATACGGCATAAGTTGTTGCAAAAGGAACAAATCCTTCACGAGCAAGTCCTGCTGCTGCACTCATCAAAAGTTGTTCTGCCATACCCATTTGGAAAAATTTGTCTGGATTTTCTTTAGCAAAAATATGTAGGTCAGTGTATTTGGATAAATCTGCTGACAACCCCACAATATCGTCACGCTCGTTTGCCAAGGCATTCAGTGCATGTCCAAATGGTGCAGGTTTGGTCGGTTGTCCCTCGGCAGCAATAGAAGCAATCATTGCCGAAGTGGTTAGTTTTTTCTTAGGAGGATTGGCTAACTGGCTCATGGTGTATTCCTTACTGTCCGTAGTGGGTCAAAATATTTAAAGCGTCATCCCATTCATGTTCATCAACACGAATGAAGTGTGTTTTTTCGCGGCTTTCTAAAAACGACACGCCTTTACCCATTTTGGTGTCACAAATAATGACGCGTGGGCATACTCCCTCATGGTTTCGTGCTTGATCAAATGCCTCAAGCAAAGCTTCCATATCGTTGCCATCTACGCGCTGCGTGTACCAACCAAAAGACTGCCAACGGTCTACAATCGGCTCAAACGCTAAAATTTCGCTTGAGTGCCCATCTGCCTGCTGATTATTCACATCAATAATCGCAATCAAGTTATCTAGTTTCCAATGCGAAGCAGACATCACGGCTTCCCATGTTGAGCCTTCATTTAGCTCTCCATCGGACAGTAAGTTATAGACAAAAGCATCCGACTTTTTCTGTTTCAGCCCTAGACATGCACCGACTGCAATTCCAAGACCATGACCCAATGAGCCACCTGTAATTTCCATGCCCGGTGTATATGAAGCCATGCCCGACATTGGTAGACGACTGTCATCAGCTCCATAAGTTTCAAGTTCTTCAAGCGGGATAATTTTTGCTTCAATTAAGGCTGCATAAAGTGCAATCGCATAGTGCCCAATAGAAAGATAAAAACGGTCACGGCCTTCCCACTCAGGGTTTTCTGGCTGATATTTCATTGCATGGAAATAAGATACGGCCAGTAGATCTGCGGCACCTAAAGCTTGTCCGACATAACCTTGACCTTGTACTTGCCCCATACGTAAAGCATGTTGGCGAATGTGGTAGGCACGTTGTTGCAACTCGGCAATTTGGCCTGCTTTATCAACATTTAACATTGTCATTTACTATTTCCTTATTAACGATTGACCAGTTTTGCTGGAACACGCAGAACCAGACTGGCACCGAAAATTAATACTGCTGTGATTAAGAACATGCCGATTGCATTTGAACCAGTGTTGGTGGTGATCCAACCAATTAAATAAGGCGAGCAGAAGCCTGCGAGGTTGGCGAAGCTATTAACTGCGGCAATACCTGCCGCTGCGGAAACACCACCTAAAAAGTTGGTCGGTAACATCCAGAATAAAGAAGATGCCGTCAGCACACCTGAAGCTGCGATGCAAAGGCAAATTAAAGAGAGCGTTAGATTTGAAGCGAATAAGGTCGCAAATGTGAGTGCTATAGCGCCTGCACACATCGGGATAATTAAGTGCCAGCGGCGTTCTTGAAAATGATCACCGCTACGCCCTGCCAAAATCATTACCACAATGGCACACATATAAGGCAGGCTGGTGAGCAAACCGATATGCCAGTTGTCACTAATGCCTGAGTTGCGAATAAGAGTTGGTAGCCAAAAGGTAATAGCGTATTGGCCCATCACTACACAAAAATAGATGCCCGCCAGTAACCATAAGCGTTTATCTGCGACAAACTCTTTAACGCTCGCATGACCTTCTTTGTGCTGGTTATCTTGAGCAAGCTCTTGCTTCACCAAGTTTTTTTCATCTTGGGTTAACCAGTTGGCGTCTTGAACTGAATCTTTTAAAACAGCGAGTACCAATAGGCCAACAAGTACAGTAGGAATGGCTTCAATAAGAAACATCCACTGCCAGCCAAACCAACCATGTACACCGCTCATTCGGTCCATGATTAAGCCTGAAAGTGGCCCACCAATCATTCCCGAAATTGGAATCGCGATAAACCAAAGAACTGTCATACGTGCACGGCGGTAAGACGGGAACCAATAAGTGAGGTAAAGCAACAAGCCCGGAGCCAAACCAGCTTCAGCAACACCGAGCAGAAAACGTAAGGTGTAAAATTGCCATTCGGTTTGAACAAAGGCAAAACAACCTGACAAAATGCCCCAAGTAATCATGATACGGGCAATCCAACGTCTTGCCCCTACCTTATGGAGTACGATGTTGCTTGGTACTTCACAAAGAAAATAACCAATAAAGAAAATCCCTGCGCCTAACCCATATACAGCTTCACTAAACTGTAAATCGCTCATCATCTGGAGCTTGGCAAAACCCACATTTACTCGATCTAAATAGGCACAAAAATAACAAAGCATTAAAAATGGCATGAGCCGAAATGCAATTTTTCGATAGGCAGATTTACGAACCACCGTATCTACTTCAGATGAAAATACTGTATCCATCATGCGAATCCCTTTACATTTGGCCACAGTATCCTCTTGTGACCATCATTCTATTTTTAGTTTTTAAATGACAAGCCTTAATGAATCAGCATGCCACCATTTACATCGAGTGTTACGCCAGTTAAGTAAGCTGACAGATCACTTGCCAAAAATAATGCTGCATTTGCAACGTCTTGCGCTTTGCCTAAACGCCCTAGTGGAATACCAGCAAGAATGTCGTGACGGCGGTCATCATTCATTAAACCGCCAGTAATATCAGTATGGATTAGACCCGGAGTAAGTGAATTTACACGAATTTGGTCGGGACCAAACTCACGAGCCATCGCTTTTGCCAGACCTAATACCCCTGCTTTGGCAGCGCTATAATGTGGCCCGCCAAAAATACCACCGCCGCGTTGCGCTGAAACTGAAGATAAGCACACAATGCTTCCACCACCATTTGCTTTCATGGATGGAATAACAGCTTGAGACATAATCAGTGTTCCGCGCAGGCTAACATCTAAAATACGGTCATAGTCATTGCGCTGAATATCGAGTGTTTTAACTGGCTGAGTAATCCCTGCATTGTTAATTAAAATATCAATCTTGCCGTAGTGCTGTAGTGCTTGTTCAACAGCTGCTTTGACCTGTTCTTCATTTGCAACATTTGCAGCAAGACCTAAATGTCCTTCACCAATTGCCTTTGCCGCGTTTTGGCTTTGAGTAAGATCTAAATCAACAATAATGACTTTAGCACCTTGTTGTGCAAAGATTTCTGCAGTTGCTCGCCCAATTCCACGTTCTGATGCTGCACCGGTAATTAATGCCACTTTTCCTTGTAGTAACATGTTCAATCCTCTTTTACGCTTTATATCCTGAGTTCTGACTTAGAATCTCTTTTTTTACCAAGACCAGCAATCAGCTCGAATTCAACAAGGCATGAAAAAAATTCATGCCTATGCTATTTTTAAATAACTTTTAGGGATAAAAACGGATCATTTCATGGATAGCAGTGAAAACAATTTCAATCAGATGCCTTCAATTAAAACATTACAGGCTTTTGAACAAACCGCCCGTTTCGGCAATGTTGCCAAGGCAGCCGAGAATTTAAATCTCACGCCATCAGCAGTGAGTCACCAAATTGCTAAGCTTGAAGAAATGATTGGGCAGAGTTTATTTATTCGTGGTGCCCGTGGTGTGACGCTGACTCCTTCTGGCGAACGCTATTTTCAAGATGTCACGACCATTTTGCATAACCTGATGTTAGCCACTGAAAAAGCTGCCGATAAAAGCCCGAAAGACAGTTTATACATTCATTCATCTCCAAGTTTTGGTTTGCTTTGGTTATTGCCACGCCTTGAATCATTTAAAGAAAAGTTCCCAATGATTCAGGTCAACTTGTCATGTTCATATGAAAATTTGCACTTTACCCGTGACAAGATTGACATTGATATCCGTCATGGTTTGCCCAACTGGACAGGCGTAGAAATCAGAACGATTCGTAATGAAAAGCTAGAAGTACTTGCATCCCCCAAACTACTTGAACGTAGTCCAGTAAATAAACCTCAAGATTTATTAAAAAAAGAACTGATTTTATCGCGCTCAACCTTGGTTACTTGGCCACAATGGTTTGCCCATCAGGGTCTAAGTATTCCTGAGTTTCCCTACACTTTGAGTTTTGACCGCTCTTATATGTCACTTGAGGCAGCCACACACGGACTAGGATTTGTTTTGGAAAGTAATTTACTCACTCAAAATTACTTAGAATCTGGAAAGTTGGTTAGAGTTTTCGCAGATGAGCTATCAATTCCTATTTCTGCTCATCATTTGGTGTATCCGCGAACACATCAATTTATTCCTAAAATTGAGCTATTTTTAAACTGGATTCATGATGAGTTGGCAGATTGAGAAAGTCATTTCTTAAACGATTTGAATTTCCTTAACTCTTAAGTGATGCATCATCTCTCGAACAAATACAAAGTAGGTAAAAACATAAAGCTGATCTGGAGCTACTTGGCTTGTGTAGTAGCTTAAACGCTCAATAAAATCATTGAATCCATGCTCAAGCTCGATACGGCTGATTTGCTTTCTAGTACTAAAAAATAAATCACTGAGTTGTGTCATAGCAGCATCAGACGTAACAGCTACACTACTTATATTTAAATTTCTAAGTGGCTGAGACTCGATGATTTCCTCAATAAGATAAATCATCTTTTCGATAGCAAGCTCATCAACAATGCCATGACGAATACTTTTTGAATTAATAAACCCTAAGCCTTGTTGGAGTTGAACGTGTTGGTTGTTTATATCAAATGATAAGCCATTAAGACCAAGCGAAAATTTTAAAACCGAGTCGGGATGATTCATAAAAATAACTTACCGTCGAATTTTGCTCATAAGATTAATTTCTTTATAAGCGTAAATTGAACCAGTTTTTTCAATATTTAGCATTAACAGCTCCATTGTTATTAACACTATCTATAATAAAAACTTCTTTAAAAAGATGAAAAATCAATCTTATATTCATCCAGTCTTACTATTAAAAAATAGAGTATAAGCATGAAAAAATTAGCAATTTTAGGTGTTACGATTTATAGCTTTGCACAACTTGCAAATGCAGCAACATTAAATGTAAAGCCATATGGTACAACTCAAGACGGTCAAAAAGTTGATCTATACACCATGAGTAATAACAATGGTATCTCCGTATCATTTATCAGTTTCGGTGGTGTAATTACACAGATTTTGACTCCCGATGCACAAGGTAAAAAAAACAATATCGTTTTGGGCTTTGATGATCTAAAAGGCTATGAAGTCACTGATACCAAGGAAGGGATTCATTTTGGCGGATTAATTGGTCGTTATGCTAACCGTATTGGTAATGCTAAATTTAGCTTAGATGGAAAAACGTATAATCTTGAAAAGAATAATGGACCGAATTCATTGCATAGCGGTAATCCGGGTTTTGATAAACGTATTTGGCAAGTTAAGCCCCTCGTTTCTAAAGGTGAAACCGTTAAAGCTTCTCTGAAGTTAACTAGTCCAAATGGAGATCAAGGTTTTCCCGGAAAATTAGATGTAGAAGTGATCTACAGTCTTTCAGATCGAAATGAATTCCAAATTGAATATAAGGCCAAAACTGATCAGCCTACAGTCGTCAATCTAACCAACCACAGTTATTTCAATTTGTCAGGCGCTGGCAATAACCCTTATGGTGTACTAGATCATGTGGTACAACTCAATGCAGACCGTATATTGGTAACCGATCAAAACTCTTTACCAACAGGTGAAATAGCTTCGGTTGCAGGTACACCTTTTGATTTTCGGACGCCTAAGGCGATTGTGAAAGATATTCGAGCGAATAATCAGCAATTGGCCTATGGATATGGCTATGACCAAACTTGGGTAATTAATCAAAAGTCTCAAGGGAAATTAAATCTTGCAGCTCATGTGGTTGATCCAAAATCTAAACGAACAATGCAAGTCTTAACCACTGAACCAAGTATTCAAATGTATACAGCGAATCATTTATTAGGAAATATTGTTGGCGCAAATGGGGTGCTTTATCGACAGGCAGACGCGCTGGCATTAGAAACGCAGCACTTTCCAGATAGCCCGAATCAACCAACTTTCCCTTCTACACGTTTGAACCCAAATCAAACTTATAACAGTGTCACCGTATTTAAGTTTGGTATTCAGAAATAGTCTTTTTACTTGGAACTATAGTTATCTAAAAAGACTCTCAGCCGAATATGACTGAGAGTCTTTTCATTTATTTAACTTTTGTGTTTGGTAAAAATGCGGTGGCAAACCCAAGTAATGGCAAGAATGAACATAAACCAAATACCCACTCAATACCATTAACATCTGCTAAATGCCCTAACCCTGCTGCGGCAATACCACTTACCCCAAACATAAGACCAAACATTAAACCTGCAATCATACCCACACGGCCCGGAACAGCTTCTTGTGCGTAAACCACCATTGCAGCAAAAGCAGACGACAACACCAAACCTGCAATAATTGAGAAAACTGTTGTCCAAAATAAGTTTGCATACGGCATCATTAATGCAAACGGCGCCATACCAACAAATGAAACCCAGATAACAGCTTTACGGCCAATTTTGTCACCAATTGGGCCACCAGCAAATGTACCTAAAGCAACAGCTGCTAAAAAGGCAAATAAATGCAATTGGGCGGTCTGGATGCTGATATGGAACTTTTGAATAAGATAAAAAGTAAAGTAGTTACTAATGCTGGCAATGTAGGTAAATTTAGCAAACATCAATAAACTAATTGTGCTCAAAGCAATGATCAGCTTACGGCCATGCAATTTAGTATGTGCTTGAGTTGCACGTGCAGCTACCTGATTTTTAGCATGATTCACCGTCCAACGGCTTACCCCAAATAAAACCCAAATCGCTAAAAGTGCAAATATCACTAAGCCCGCAACTGCATGCTGTCCAAACGGTACAATTAGTAACGCTGCTAATAACGGGCCAATGGCAGTACCCGTATTTCCGCCCACCTGAAAAGTCGACTGCGCCGTACCAAAGCGCCCACCCGATGCCATTCGTGCCACCCGCGAAGCTTCAGGGTGAAAAGTTGCCGAGCCTACCCCAATAAGTGCAGATGCACACAACAACACTGCAAAGCTTGGTGAAAATGCCAACAAGATAATGCCACAGAATGTGACCATCATTCCGAGTGGTAGAAGATACGGTTTTGGATGTTTATCGGTATAAAGTCCAATCCAAGGCTGAAGCAGTGAACCTGTAATTTGATATACAAACGAAATCAGGCCAACTTGAGCAAAACTCAGCGAAAAGTTTGCTTTTAGCATTGGATAAATAGCGGGTAGCACAGCTTGAATCAAATCATTCAGTAAATGTGCGACCGCCACGGCGCCTACAATTTTAATAATCATTCCTTGAGGCTGATCATTTGCAACGGTATTGGCAATACCATCTTTCAATTGTATTGAAGACGTCATACCTGAAAAACTCCAATATTCTAAGTAAGATGCTTATTGTAAATTGTCGCTTATAAAGTTATCTTCCAATAATCATTGTATAAGTGACAATTTTTAGGATAGTTTATGTCCGATTCTCTTATTCAGTCTGATTTGTCTGAACTTGTGATTGGACTATCTTCTGAGCATTCTTACCGAGAAATCACCCCTACCCATACACATACACGTGCGCAGTTTTTGTATGCATCCACAGGAAACATTCAGGTGTTTACACCCAACAATGTCTGGATTGTGCCGCCCATGTGTGCCTTATGGATTCCTGCTCATGTCGAGCACAGTGTGATTTCACTAAGTCACGTGAAGTTAAATACGGCGTTGGTTGAAGTAAATGCAGCCGCTCTAATGGGTCAGAATTGCTTTATTATTCGGGTAAGCAACCTGTTGCATGAGCTTTTGATTCGTTTAAATGAAATTGAGCGAGAAAACACGCCAAATACAGCGACATCTCAAGAACTTTCCCGTTCTTTACAAATTTTGATTTTTGAAGAAATTCATCGTGCCAATTTATTGCCTATCCAGATTCCTTGGCCGAAAGACAAACGGTTATTAAAAATTTGCCAAGAGTTATTACATACTCCTGACCATTCAAAAGACTTAACAGATTGGGCTGACGAGATTGGTGCGAGTTCTAGAACCCTAATGCGCATGTTCCAAAAAGAAACAGGGCTATCGTATCGGGCATGGGTCCAGCAAATGCATATTGCACTTGCGTTAAGTAAAATTGCGAATGGTGAATCTATTGCTCAAGTTTCAGAGTCGCTGGGGTACACAAACCCCAGCGCGTTCAGTGCGATGTTTAAGCGACACCTAGGAAAAACACCTCAGCAATTTAGAAGTGCCGCGATGTCGCTATAAGTCTTTTTTTTAGTGCGAATCTCATGCTTTTCGAGCAAATCATCAAAATCGTGGTAGACATGCAACTCACGATCTTTCGCTGTTCTGGCATGATCTAATCGTTGTTCAGGGTCCACTAAAACAAGGGTATGGCCATCATCAATCAGACGATCTACACCTTCTAAGAACATACGTTTACCCACATCGTGGATCAGTGAAATCTGAGTTAAATCAATAACGATTGTGCTTTGATCAGTTGTCTCATCTTGTAAAATGCGCAACAACATTTCAGCTTCGGTAAATTTCAATACACCTCGAAGTACATACACACTTAATGATGCGTCTTTTCCTGTGCGGTAATGACTTTGTACAATGGTTTGTGCAGAAGGTGTACCTTCCATGAGATGTAATCCCATGTCACGAGATAATCGCTCTAAAATATCGATACCTCGAATACTATGACCATGCTCATCTAAACGAGGAGAGAAAGCAGCAATACTGACCTGCCCTGGTAGAACACCCAAAATACCACCTGCTACGCCACTCTTAGCAGGAATACCTACAGTCGACAGCCAGTCACCCGCGGCATCATACATGCCACAGCTCATCATGACACTGAGTACTTGTCTAACCACAGATCGGTTTAACAAACGCTTTCCAGTTTTAGGGTCGACCCCGCCATTGGCAAGTACACTGCCCATACGGACTAGATCTTTAACCGTAACCATGATCGCACATTGACGAATGTAACCATTCACGATATCTACAGGGTCAGTTTCTAAAATTCCGACAGTCCGCAACATATAACCGATCGAAAGATTACGGTAGGCTGTTTTGACTTCCGAATCATAAACAGACTCATCAAAACTTAATTCGCGGCCTGCAAGCTCGCTCATAAAACGGCGTAGAATTTCTGCACTATGTAAACCATGCTTGACCTGAATCAAGGAATGTACAGTAATTGCGCCAGAGTTAATCATCGGGTTTTTCGGACGACCATCTTTACCCAATGAAATTTCATTGAAGGCTTCCCCCGAAGGCTCTACCCCTACTTTCGCAAGTACTGCATCAATGCCAAGCTGTTGTAAAACATAGGCGTATACGAATGGTTTAGAAATCGACTGGATGGTGAATTCAACATTATCATCTCCAATCGAATAAATTTCACCATCTACTGTAGACATGGCTAAAGCTAATCGATCTGGATTTGCATTTGCTAACTCTGGAATATAGTCAGCTAGATGTCCGCTATTATCTACCTCACAGGCTTCTATCACATTTGCCAAATAATCTGGGAGAGGGGTTTTCATGGTCAGTAACCTTAAATGAGGAGATTTACACTTTCGATCATTTTTTCAGCACAACCTGCTGATAATATTAAAATTATAATTTTTTAGTGAAATAAAAATCACGATATAAGTATTGTAATTGCTATGTCTTATTCATTTCAAGCTCATTATAGGTTTTTCAAAACTTTAAACTGAAGATTAGCTTATTCTTTCTACAAACAAGATTCCATTTAAATGATCGACTTCATGTTGAACAATGCGAGCTGGAAAACCATGAAAAATTGTTTCAACCATCTCCCCTTTAAGTGTTAGATATTTAACCTTGACCATTTCTGCACGTTCAACTTGTCCACGCTCATCTGGCACACTTAAACAACCTTCTTCACCCAAAAGCGTTTCACTCGAAAATTCTAAAATTTCAGGATTTACCATCACCACAGCATCCATTTCAAGTGCATCGGGATAACGTGGATTTGGTCGAGATGCCACAATAATGACTCGTTTAGAGATATAAACTTGCGGTGCGGCAATCCCTACTCCATTACGCTCAAGCATTGTTGCTTGCATAGCGGCTGCCAACTGATAAAGCCAATCACTGTTTAACTCATTTGCCGAGACAGGAGCCGCAATCAGTTTTAAGATATCTTCACCACGCTTTGCGACTGGTAAAACTACACTCATCCTTTGAATCTCTCATTAAGCTCGATATGACAAGTTTTATTGTGTCGCTGAATAGCCCAAAAGAAAAGTCATTCCTACATCTGTTTTTGTTTCATCTAATGCATTTTTTGTTTTAAAGCTTTTATATTACTTAGCCTAGTCCGTACTTGAACAATAGAACAAATTTCCTCCATTTACTTTTACTTCACTTTTCCATTAATATCCAAACTTCAATTACAACAATTAAGTAAAAAATGGATCAGGACTTAACTTTGCAGGATGCGAACTATCTTAATAAAGAAGATAAACGAACCCTTGCCCTTTCTTCATTGGGCGGTGCTTTAGAGTTTTACGACTTCGTGATTTATGTGTTTTACGCCAAAATCATTTCTGACCTGTTTTTCCCAAGTACGCTTAGTCCTTTTTGGGCCATGCTTAACACTTACGGCATTTTCGCAGCAGGTTACTTTTTTAGGCCCTTAGGCGGGGTTGTCATGGCCCATTTTGGTGATCTGGTCGGGCGCAAAAAACTATTTTCGCTTTCTATTTTGCTGATGGCGCTGCCTACCCTATTTATAGGGATTTTGCCCACCTTTGAAAATATTGGGTATTTGGCACCGCTACTTTTATTGCTTATGCGAGTGGTACAAGGGATTGCAATTGGAGGTGAAATTCCAGCTGCATGGACCTTTGTATCTGAACACGTCCCTGAAAGAAAAATTGGTCTGGCAAATGGTTTACTCACCGCTGGACTGTCTTTAGGAATTTTACTAGGTGCACTGATGTCTTTATGGATTTCACTGAATTTTAGTGAAGGACAAATCCATGACTGGGCTTGGCGTATACCCTTTATTGCAGGCGGTATTTTTGGTCTGGTTGCACTTTATTTAAGGACCTATTTAAAAGAAACCCCAGTGTTTAAAGCCATGCAGGCACGTAAAGAAATTTCAAAAGAAATGCCTGTAAAACAAGTCTTAAAAACGCATAAAACAGCCGTTGCGATTGGTATGTTATTTACGTGGTTTTTAACTGGCTGTGTGGTGGTGGTGATTTTAGCCATGCCGAATTTATTGATTGGTTCATTTGGCTTTGAGCGCGCACAGACTTTTGAAATGCAAAGTGCAGCCATTGTCATGCAAATGGTTGGCTGTATTTTGGCAGGCTATTTTGCTGACCGTTTTGGCTGTGGCAAAGTGATGATGGTCGGTGCGCTTGCAGTAGCACTCACAGCAGCAGTTTTTTATAACAGTTTAGGACATGCCGCACATTCAACCATTTTTGGTTTATATATGTTGTTAGGTCTATGCTCTGGTACTGTCGGCATGGTATCGAGCAGTATGGTTAAAATGTTTCCCGCGCCTGTGCGCTTCTCGGGCATTTCATTTTCTTATAATTTATCGTATGCAATTGTTGGTGGTATGACCCTGCCTTTAGTTCATTGGCTCAGTCAATATAGTGATATTGGTGCGATGTATTATATTTTCGCGCTGACTATTTTAGCCTTTGTGACTGCTTTTATATTTTGGAATAAGTTTGAAAAAAACAGATATTAAACGCTTTAAATTATTAAATAAAAAACCACGCCGATTGCGTGGTTTTTTATTGCTGCTTACTTTAGAAAGTAAAGCCGATATTAAAGTTAATACGGTATAACCATTTATCGCTGTTTGGCGAAGTTGCAGAGGTATAACCTGTTGAGTTTGTAGAGCCACCAATGATGTTGGAGTTTTTACCCCACGTATAATCTGCCCAAACCATAAATGGTGAAGCAATAAACATCATACCTGTGGTGTTCATTTGCGAGTCGGACCAATCATCACGTTTTTTATCGAGGTAACTATAGTCATTATAAAACTTAATGGATTTTAGCTTACCCATATTGGTGACAGGCAAAGTATAGGCAAGGTTTAAACTGGCAATCGTACCTTCTGAAGCAATGAAATAAGCAGGTGTAAGGCCGTTTGCTCCCATCAAAGTCATATCACTATTTACACCATCTGGATTTTTAGCATCGTACTGATAGTGAATGACCGAGCTTTGTAAATTAAAGCGTTTGTAGTTGTTTTCGGTGTGCAAACCAACTGCATAATATTTGCCGTCTTTATCGGTCACTTTGTTATGTAACTGTGCAATCGCCCCAGAAACACCAAACTCTTGCTTACCGAAATCAGTTTCTAACTTGCGAACAATGCGGGTATTCACCTGATTACGCTTTTCATTTTGATAGGCTTTTTGAGATGGAAATGCATTTCCTGCCAAGTCATCATAAGTTGCACTTTCAGGTGAATAACGCAAATTCGTCTCTAACATTTGCGGGTAATAACCGAGTTTTAAATCCCAATCTTTGTCGTGATAATTCCAGTTAATCCCCGGTGCAATGTTATTGCCATAACCTAAAAAGAATGGAATGTGATAGGTCCAGCCATTTTGTGGGTATGGATAAATCGTGAAAGGCTTATAAACCAGACCCGCTTCAATGCTGTTATTCGCATCTAGGTTATATCCAACATATGCTTTCTCAATGGACGTTTTCTGTTGGTCTTGAAACATATAACTGGCATTGATGTAGGCATCATCAAACTTTCCTTTGAGATCTACCCTGAAAATATCAAAATGGAGCTTACCAAAACCACGGTTTGGCCCTTCCCAATCTTCATAGCGTTGATTTAACCGAACCACCCCACCTAATTTTAATGAGTCGGTGCCGTCATCACTTTTCCATTCAAGCAATGAGTCTTTTGCAAATGCATTGACGCTTACCCCCAGCGTAAGCGGTGCAATGAATGCCATGATCAATGAAGTCTTTTTCATCTCTACATCCTTGATTGAGTTCCAGCGTCCTGCTGGAACTTTATTTGTTTTACCTGTAAAACTTAGTTTTTATTGTTTTTTAGACAAAAAATTTTATCTAAAAAAAGGATGGCTTAGCAGCTCCCATCGCATATGTACTAAACCATCCAAACTAGTTAATACAGTTTCTTTTGTGGTGGACCCGCGAAGTTTAATGGTCCAATCGAGTTCATATCGAGCTCAATCACAGTTGGTCCTTCAAAAGCGACAGCCTCTTGAATAACCGTTTTAAACTCATCTGCACTACCCACTTTCCAGCTCTTCACACCCATTGATTCGCCAAGAAGTTTATAGTCAGGTGTATGCAATTCATTAAAATATTGACGACCACCAAAGTAGTTATTTTGAATGCCACGCATTACGCCATAACCACCATCATTCATAATCATGAGAACCATGTTGGTGTTTTCTTGCACCATGGTTGCAATCTCACCAATGCCAAGCATTAAGCCGCCATCGCCGACCAAACCAATTACTTTTTTGTCAGGGTTAGCAACTGAGGCACCGATTGCTGTTGCAAGACCTAAACCAATTGCCCCCGCAAGTGAATGGATATTTTGGTTTGGTGCTTGTACAGGGAATAAACGGCTGCCCCATGTACTGCCCGACATGGTGATGTCTCGTACAAAAATACCGTCTTGCGGTAAAGCTGCACGCAAGTGATCACAAATCAAAGCGTATTGGTCGATTTGTTTACGCAGTGCATCAATTGCAGCTTGTTTAGCAGCCACTACAGCAGCATCGTAGTCAGCATCAACTTTTGAAGTTCCTTGGAGCTGTTCTAACACACGTGTTAAGACATCTTTAGCATCGCCACAAATGAAGTTGCGGATTTTGTAATTACGTTGCTGAGCCACAGGGTTAGCATCAACCTGAATAATATTTTCAGGAAACTCAACCGAATAGGTTTTAGTTTCATTACTACGTAAACGGGAACCCACAACAACCATTAAGTCAGCATCTTTTAATAACTGCTCAACACCTACCGAGTTATGGAAAGCACCTAAACTACGTGGGTGATCATCTGCCAAAACACCGCGGCCGTGCGTAGACGACACAACCGGAATACCTAAATCTGCAATTGCTTTAACTTCAGCAACACTGTTTAAAGTTCCACCACCAATCCAGAAAATTGGACGTTTTGCTTTTTTGATTTCATTCACAAGAAGATCAATTTCAGCTTGTTCCGCCTGAGGCAATTCAAGTGCTTTCACTGGCCCCAAGTTAAGTGGTAAATCAATTTCTGCTGCCTGCACATCAATTGGTAGCTCGACACTGACAGGTCCCATTGGAACAGTCGTTGCAACACGGATGGCTTCACGAATCACACCAACAGCATTGTCTGGACTGGTAATGCGAAATGCCGCTTTGCTTGATGCACGTAAAAACGTAAGTTGGTCTTTAGTTTCATGGATGAAACTTGCATCACGATCGAGATATTCACGCTCAACCTGACCTGTTAAATGCAATACAGGGCTACCCGCATTCATTGCTTCAATCAATGAACCCACCGCATTACCAGCACCAGCACCGGTACTAGTCAACGCTACACCTATGCCTTTAAAACGCGAGTGCGCATCTGCCATAGTGACCGCACCAGCCTCACCACGGGCTGCGACAAAGCGCATTTTTTCACGGCGTCCTACTGCATCGGCAATAGGTAAATTGTGGATGGAAATAACACCATACATACTATCAACTTGGTGCGCTTCTAAAACTCTTGCGATTGCTTCGCCTACATTTACACGTTCAGTCATGTCTATTCCTCAAAATTTGTTTTCAGTCCTTGAATTTATTAATCGCACCAAGGGTTAGGCTGTTCATTCAGCCCCATATAAATACTCTTTTGTTGCATGTACGATAAAATGCCCAAACGGCCTTTTTCGCGCCCGATACCACTGTCTTTAAAGCCACCAAACGGCGCACTAATCGAGAACTTTTTGTAGGTATTAATCCATACCGTCCCTACTTCTAATGCACGTGCGATGCGCCAAGCTTTACGATAGCTTTCAGTCCAGATACCTGCGGCAAGACCAAAACAACTGTCATTGGCTTGGGTAATTAAATCTTGCTCATTGTCATATTTCATAACGACTAAAACAGGGCCAAAAATTTCTTCCTGACAAGTTTGAGCACTGTTATTTAAGCCCGTAATAATGGTCGGTAAGTAATAACTTCCTTTGGCATAGTCACCAGTCGTAAGTGCCTCACCACCAATCACAACTTGACCGCCTTCGCTTTTGGCAAGCTGCACATAGCGGTCAACTGACTGCAAATGCTTGTCATTCACTAGTGGCCCTAAATGCACACCAGCCTGTTCAGGATGGCCCACACGTAAGCCTTTGGTAATTTCAACCAAACGCGTTAAAAACTGATCGTAAAGACTGCTATGAATAAACAAGCGAGAACCTGCGATACACGCTTGGCCTGCCGAGCTAAAAATACCGTACGCGACACCTTTAGCTGCCAGTTCAACGTCTGCATCTGGCAAAACGATGGTTGGTGACTTTCCACCCAACTCAAGTGAAGTGGTAATCAGTTTATCTGCAGCAATATGTGCCAAATGACGCCCTGTGGTTGTTCCACCTGTAAAAGAGATTTTACGAACCAATGGATGTTGAGCAATTGCATCACCAATTATAGAACCACGCCCCACTAACACACTGAGTAGACCTTTTGGTAAACCTGCCTCTTCAAAAATTTTGGCAAGCTCTAAAGCAATCAGTGAAGTCGCTTCAGCTGGTTTTAAAACCACGGCATTTCCTGCTGCCAAAGCTGGAGCAAGCTTTTGAACTTCACTCGCAATTGGAGAGTTCCAAGGCGTAATAGCTGCTACTACGCCTACAGGTTCATGCACACTCATGGTCATGAAGTCTGAAGCACGCTGAGTGGTGAGCTCATCATTCATTGTTTCACATGCCGCTGCAACATAACGTGCAGTCGCCGCAGCGCTCATCACCAAACCACGAGTTTCGGTTAAAGGCTTACCATTATCGCGTGTTTGTAATTTTGCTAATTCATCGACACGCGCTTCAATAATGTCTGCAACTTTGTAGAGAATACATGCGCGCTCATGCGGCAAGCTGTTTCTCCAGTTCGGTTGACGCCAAGCCTGATCCGCTTTTTCAATTGCTTCATTTACATCTTCAAGCGTTGCTGTTGAAAGCTCAGCGTTTACCGACTGATCTGCCGGAAACAGGCTCTGAATGACTGCACCACGGCCTAATCGCCATTCACCTGCAATATAAATTTCCTTTGCCATGATCAAATCCTTCTTAAATCTGTATTGCTTCTACACTGTTGCGACAGGCACGAATCACGCTCAGCGCAGCCAAAGTTGATGTTTTTGGGTTACTTAGTAACGGCACGCCCACCAGTTCAATGGTCATTTGTCCAAAGCCACCTTCTGCCACAATGGTGTGTTTGTTTTTGTTGATGGTTGGATCAACAGTTAACTCAACCATGGTTTCATCCATTCCAAGCCCTGCAAGCGCAATGGTTGCTGCAACGTTGGCATTGGCTGGAAATTTGGTCGCGGCTTCACGCGCAGTTCCTGTGAAAAAGACCGTAGGTTCAGCAACGTGATCTAAATCCACCAATTGCTCTGCATAACTACCCTTCCAGCTTTTTGGACTTTTACAGCCTTTGTAAGTGACTTTTTGCAAGCCACCTTCTTTAGCCGCAGAAATACCGTCAATACCTGCAATAGCCCCTGCCAGTAAATGCAGATGGGCATCATTTTTTTCGGCAGTTTGCTTAAGCTGAACCAAAAACTCGTTATCAGCTAAAGTACCCACCGAGATCAAACCAAGGGTCCAGCCTTTCGCTAAAACTTTTTGAGCATGCTCTTTCACAGCTGCTTGACCTGCCACCTCAATGACATAGTCTGGCGTACCATCACATTGCTCAATATCTGAAATCACCTGAATCTCGGAAGAGACTTGTGACTGCACTTTTTCAATGCTGCGAGATGGCACGACAATCCATTTGAGTTGCAGATCTTGAGGCAAGTGGGCATACACTTCTGCTGCCATTGCGCCAAAACCAATCATCATCAACTTTTTCATGACAGCACCTGATATTTATAAATGTTTATTAAAACCACCCGAGACATCTATTGCCGAACCTGTGGTGTAAGATGCCAATGGTGATGCCAAGAAAACTAAAGCAAGTGCAGGTTCTTCTGGACGACCTAAACGTTGCATTGGGATACCGCGATTTTTTGCGATATTGCCTGTCCACTCTTCCCAAGACATATTTAAATCTGAGCGAGTTTCATAACGTCGTTTCCACTGCGCAGATTCGACCATTCCAAGTAAAATCGAGTTCACACGAACGCCATACTGCGTAAACTCATGGGCCAAAGAGTGGGTTAAATTCAATAAAGCAGCGCGTGCAGATGAAGTCGCAATCATGTGCGGTTCCGGTTGCAATGCCAGTAATGAGTTCACATTGGTAATTGAGGCATTTGCCGACTGTTTTAAGTCATCAAGAAAAGCCCGTACCGGATGTAATACACTGAAATATTTCAGCTCGATTTCTTTCATCCAGTCTTCATCTTGCGTATTTTCAAAATTTGAAACACGCCCTTGCCCAGCATTGTTAATGAGCATGTCCACATTGCCCAAATTGAGTTTGACCTCTTTGGCAAATTGCTGAACTTCTTCTTTTTTCAACACATTACATGCTTTAGTAAAAATATTGGCATGCGGAAATTTTTCTAAAATATAGTGTTTAGACGCATTTAAACGTTCTTCATCGCGACCACACCACGCTACTTTTGCACCCTCTGCAACCAGTATTTCAACAGCAGCCAGCCCAATCCCAGATGAGCCACCGGTAACAACTGCAACTTTTCCTTCAACTTGGAAGCTCATAATCCTTAATCTCTCTTACGATTGTTCCTGAATCGTCAACATAATTTGGTTAAATGCTTGCGGTTGGTCGACATAACTTAAATGTCCTGCGTCTTCTATGACAAAGCGCTGTTCCAACTGCAATTCCTGAGCAAGCGCTTGTATACCTAACGCAGGAGTGATTTGATCTTGCTGCCCAGCAATCACTGTGCACGGGACTTTTAAATCGGTTAAATAATTACGTATTTCGTCATATGCCAGTAAGTACGATGCATGGGTAAAACCCTGTAGAGTCAACTGCTGCATCACCTCTGAAACTAAAGCTAAGGCTTGTGGTTCCTGTCTATAAATCAAATGAGGTCCACGGCTTTCAGCCATGCCTTTAGCACCTAACTCTTTCAACATTTTTGGTCTTTTTTCAAAAACCTGAATTTGTGTTTGTTCATCGTGGCGTTGGTAGCCTTGAGCTAAGTTAGCGACAACCAAGTGTTCCACTCGCTCTGGGTAAAGTGCAGCAAATGCACTCGCCTGTAAGGCACCTAATGAGTGTCCGACCACAATTGCTTTTTCAATTTTTAAAACATCAAACAATGCAGCTAAACGCTTTGCGTAGTCGATCGCATTGGGTTGATCAGTTAAAAGTTCATCTGATTTGCCATAGCCTGGTGCGTCCCAGGCAATGACATGAAAATGATGAGACAACAGTTCAAGTTGGTTTACCCATGAAGCAGAACCTGAACTAATGCCATGCAACAGCACAAGGTACTCGCCCTGACCAGCTTCCCGATAAGCTTGTTGCTGACCTTGAACAGTCACGATTTTCACCGGAAATTCTGCTAACTTTTCAATGAGTGTCATCATTTTCAATTCTTTCCTTTCATTCACTTCATCAAACTATTAACGTTTGATTTGAGACAATGGATGCTCTGGTGGATAGTTCGGAATGGTTGGTTTACCTGTTCCCAACATCACACACATCAAGGCATCTTCTTGACCTGGGTTAAATAAACCACGGTAAATTCCCGGTGGAATTGAAATCAGGTCACGCTCTTTTAAACGGGTCTCAAATTTTTCGCCGTTGTGCTCAATGAACAAATCAATTTCGCCGCGAAGCATAAAGAACACTTCTTCAACATCGTGGTGAATATGCAAAGGGCCTTCACACTGTGGTGGCAGAACCATGGTTGAAAATGTGAAGTTTTCTGCCGGAACGGTGTTACCGTCATTTGCAACACCTGTTGCACCCGTACCCATGTAACGCATTTGTGCACGGCGATATTTCGGGTCGTAATCTGCTTGGAACTTCAAAGCATCAAAGTCATATTTACGTGTCTCAAAGCGAGCAATACGCGTGTTTAACCACTCTTCTAATGAAGCATTTTCTGGTTGTGCCCACGATTCGAATTGTTGTGTAGTCATTTCTTAAACTCCTATACAGTGAATTAATAACGTTTTAAAAGAGGAACCAAGAACAACGACCCAATGACAGCGACAGCAGCCAAGAAGGTAATTCCTAAATTAAAACTGTGTGTTTGCATCACGATGTAACCGATAAGAACAGGCGCAATTGCACTTGCAAAATTACCTAACCCGTTAAATATTCCACCCGCAGTCGCCCCTACATTTGAGGTCGTTACTTTTGCAAGAAGAGCAAATACAGCGGCCACTCCAAAGCCCCACGCCATCGCGCTTAAAGACATGGCAGCAATAATCAATAATGGCTCAGTCATAATGACCATCACATACATGAAGATGCCCGCGAGTAATAAACCGCTAAATACTTGAATTGCTCGACGGCCTAACTTGTCAGATAAGAACGCACCGATGATTTCGCCAATTAACATGGCAATGAATGGAAAGCTTGAATACATCCCAAACTCTTTGAGATTGAATCCTTTGTCTTGCATAAGATAAGAAGGAACCCAACTGTTTAAGCCCCACAAATACGTCATCAATGCAATGTTAAATAGACACACCAACCAGAATGCGCTGTTGCTTAAGAGCAATTTAGTATTGGCAATATGACCTTTGAAATTGGTACGTTTACTCTCACCATCAATTTCGACAGTTTTCTTGAGCTGCAAGTTACGTAAACCGAAAACAATGCTGAAAATCGCGATTAGTGTTAATCCAGCCATCACAAAAAACGTGGTATGCCAGTCATGGTGCGCTAAAACATTGGCAGTGATCGGGAACCCAAGGAATGCACCAATCGGCGTTCCAAGTAAGAACATGGTAGAAGCACGTGCCTGCTGATGGTCTGTATAAGTCTGCTTAACAATGGTATACGCCAAGGCAAATAGCGGACCTTCTGCTAAACCGAGCAGTACACGTAAAATCAACATGCCTGAATAACTGGTGGTGAAGCCCATGCAAAACATGAGTAAACCCCAAGAGGTCACACTCCAGAACAGCATTTTCTTTGGGTTAAAGATGTCACCCAAAAAGCTTAGAAAAACTGATGAAAAACCATAAGCAAGTAAGAAACTTGTCATGAGCCATCCAAGCTTGGCCTTATCTTCAGCAATTCCCATTGCACTTTGAAAATGTGGATCTGAAAATAAAACCGCAATACTAATCTTGTCGAAAAACGCCAGTACCACACACACCATAAGGACAAAAGCAGGTACCCAATGCTTTAATCCACTTTTTTCTTCATTACTCATGTGTCATTCCTTCGATTTGGTAATGAGAACCAGATTTAATGTTTACGGTTTTAACTTCATGACATTAAATTCAGAATCTGCTAACAGTTTTGGATCTAAAACGGTATTGGCTTGCATCCAACGTTTTGCCAGTTTGACTAGCTTCGAGTCATTAATGGCAATCATGTTGAGCAAACGATTTTCATGGTCCAGATATAAATAGCTCACCTGATCTTCACCGCCTTGGCGAATGACCAATTCTTTAGTTTTTTCAGGTTGATACGTTCCTAAAATCTGGATATTAAAGTGATATTGATCAGACCAAAGCCATGGAATATCACTATATTCAGTTTCAATTCCGAGCATCGATTTCGCTGCGGCAATCGCCTGATTTTGTGCATTTGCCCAAGACTGAATGCAGTAGCCCAAACCCGGATGAATCGCGACATCGCCTGCGGCATAAATGTTTTGATCTGAGGTTTGTCCAAAACAATTCACCACAATGCCATCTTTCACATCGAGACCAGCGTGTACACCTAACTCTTTGGCAATGTCAGCGCCTGCACCTACTACAACACAGTCAAATAACTGACTATTTTGAGGATGGTTCACCACTTCAACTTTTTGGTTAGGCGCTTCAACTAAATGAAGACTCTTGCTGTCTAAGTGAATTTTTGTACCTTGAGTTTCATGCATATTTTTTAAAAATGCAGAAACTTCCAGACTCACGCTTCTTGCGCATAAACGATCGCCATATTCAAAAATATGAACATCTTTACCTTGCTTACGTGCAGTTGCAGCAATTTCTAAACCAATCCAGCCACCGCCGATCACAGCGACATTTTTTGCATTCTTTAAAATTTCAGCCAAACGTTCACAGTCATGCACATTGCGTAAGGTCACAACATTTGGAATAAACTGCCATGTATTGACCGGTACACGTGCACGGCTTCCGGTTGCAATTAGCAATTTGTCATATGGCAAAATCTGGCCACTCTCTAAATGAACCTGTTTTTGCTCACGGTCGACTTTTGTTGCAATTTCCGGTTTATGCCATTGAACGTTAAACTCTTGAACCTGTTCAGGAGAGAACAGATTCAAACTTTCATAAGTTGCTTCTTTTGAAAGTACTTGCTTAGACAGTGGCGGACGCTCATAAAACACTTGATCTTCATTTGAAACCACGTGAATTTCGCCCACATACCCATTTTGACGTAAGGTACTTACTGCCCAACCCGCTGCCTGTCCGGCACCTACAATTACGATCTTTTCCATAGCCATCTTCCTTGTAAAGCAATCCCTGTTAAACAGGCTTCACCTGACGGCGGGTTGTGTCATCAAGACCACCTTCAATCGCCCATTCGGTGAAAAGCTCTAGACGATGTTCTTCTACACGTGGTTGCCATTCTTCGGTCAAATAATCATCGTTGGTGTAATATTCAAATGCACCACCTAATGGTGAGTTGACGTACCAGAAATAAGCAGAAGAAATTGGATGACGTCCCGGCCCAATGAAAGTTGACCATTCCGAGCGATTCATATTTAAACCGCCCCCAATCACCTCATGAATATCACGAACGACAAACGCAACGTGATTTAAACCAGCAGGTTTATTTGGAACACTGAGCAAGAATAAATCATGGTGATAACCTTCACCGCGGCAACGCAAGAATGCACCACGATTTTTATAGGCATCCGATAAATGAAAGCCTACTTTTTCAATATAGAAGTTTTCAGTTGTTGCCAAATCTGGTGTGAAGAACACTACATGCCCAATCGCAACAGGCTGACCTTTTTCATAGACAGGACTTGCTGCATTGACACGTTGAATGTTGCCGTATTGGTTAATACCTTCCGTTTTAAGTTCTGGTACTTCTTTTACAAAACTTTGTTCAAAACGAATGGTCATGCCATTTGGGTCAAGACACTGAACTGTATTTTCAGAACGTTTAAAACCTTCTACATCAGCCAAACGTACTGCTAAGTCTTCGAGGTCTTGTGTGCTTTCAACGCCCCACGTGACTTCACGTAAAGTTGAACCTTGTTCAATGGCAGCAGGCAAACGGTCATCATCACAATTAAATAAATAAATTTTGCTACCGTTTTGAGTCTGGTAAAGATCAGCGCCTTCAATATCCGAAGTACTTTGGCTTAAACCAAAATCTGCCAAAAACTTGTTTGAAGCGGCTCTATCTTCAACTCCAAACTTTAAAATCTCGATCCCTGTAATCATTTGACTACTCCTTAGTTAAAGACAAAACCGCCATTGACCGGAATATTTTGACCTGTCACAAAAGAGGACAAATCCGACAGTAGATACAATGCTGTTCCATTTAAATCTTGTGGAAGTTGCTGACGTTGAATCGCTCTTCCGTTCACATATAAATCGTGACGTTCCTGTGGCACGTACTCGGTTGCTTCAACCAAAGTTAACCCCGGCGACAATGTGTTGACACAGATATTGAACTGCCCCAACTCTCTTGCCATTGAACGTGTCATGGCAAGAATTGCACCTTTACTTGCCACATAAGCCATCAAGTTCGGTGCGCCCCAAAGTGCTGTATCGGAAGCAACATTAATAATCTTGCCCGCAGCCGATTGTTTTAGATGGGGAACGCATGCCTTACTGATGAGCCATGTGCCTTTCACATTAATATTCATGACCCGATCCCAAAGTTCAGGATCATAATCAATCATATTTTTTCCACCGACATTGGTTGCCAGCGCTGCACAGTTCACAAGGCCATCTAGTCCTTGTAAAATGTCCACACTTTTTGCAACCGCATTTTCAATAGAGTCTGCATTGGCAAGGTCAACTGTTACTGCATGAACATTTAGCCCTTGTTTCTGTAGAGCTTGTGCTTCTTGTTGTACCAAGTCAGACAAAATATCTGCCATCACAACTTCAGCACCTGCCTCAGCAATGGCTTGAGCGAAATCTCGGCCTAAACCACGCGCAGCACCAGTCACTAAAACTTTTTTGCCTTGCAACAACGCTACATTAGCCATGAGCTTCTTCCTGCATCTCGATACGGTTTGATGCATTTAGCGCAGCAATTTTCTTTAATTGCTTCTCAGCTTCTTTCTTCATTAAACGGCGTAAACGTGCAAGACCCACATCGTGTTGATAGAGGAACTCTTTTTCACGCGCATTTGGCGCAAGGTTTTCTAAAATAATGCGATCTTGTTCCAATACATCCCAATGCAACTGTTCTAAATGATTGCGATATAAGAAGCGCCATACATTACGTTGCCAGCCACTCACCTTACGGCAGCGCCAGAAAAATACACGGGTATTGTTGGCATCAATTGGGGTTGCATAACCCACAATCCAGAATTCACCACCCGGACCAAATTGTTTGCGGTATGGGATAGAAAGACGTAACCAGCTTGCACCAGTTGAACCATATTCAACCCAGTCGAAGTTCACACCTGTTTGGCCTTCTTTTTCAAAAACAAAGCCATTATCGGTTGTACGATGCTTCATCTCTGCAGTACGCTCACCATCTGCCATAGAGTGTGAAGTACAGTGCAAATAGGTCCCGTGCATTGGATCCATCACGTTATCAATCGCGTATTGATGGTTTACTTTCCAATCTGCTTGGCAAAGGAATGAACTCCACTCTTCACTTGCAAGTTGCTCTGGGAACTCAAGCGGTTTTGGCTGTTCATTTACATCAATACCAAACCAGATAAAGATCGCGCCATGTTGCTCAATGACCGGATAATTCTTTAAACATTTAGTACCAGTCATTGGACATTCATGAACCGCTGGTACATCAGCAACTACACCGTCAGCACGAACTTCAACACCGTGATACCAACAAGCCACTCGGTCACCCAAGTTCCAACCCAGTGAAAGACGAGCCCCGCGGTGTGGACAGCGATCTTCAAGCGCATGAACCTGACCTTCGGCATCACGCCAAACCACAATATTTTCGCCTAAACGAGTAATTCCGACTGGATTAGCAGCGACTTCCCAACTTGCTAAAACCGGATGCCATTGGTCACGTAAACCAAGTTCTAAATATTCTTCAGCGCTTTGTGAAGTTGATACGATTGCGTTCATTTTATTCTTCCCTGAATCAATAACCTAAACGTTGCATTTCTTCTGTAAAGCTTGCAGAAGTCCATTCATCACCAGATTCACAGCGGAAACCCTGCTGATTAAGTGCAGAAACAACGTCACCTAACTCTGTTGCGCCCGCAGAAAATGCCTGAATCAAGTTCTTTACAAAATCTTGTTCGTATAAGGTTGGTTCTTTATAACGTGTTTGCCAAACCAACAATTCAGATTGACCTGGAACTTGAATATTGTTGATGCCTGCTTCGGTTGCTGGCATTGCATGAATCCAGCTTGCCAACTTTTCATTAAATGTCTTCATTGTTCTGCTTCCTTGTACATGAGAGGACTAGAGTTGAATTTGAATATCCTGTCCTTCAACACGAACTGGGTAAGTACATAGGTTTCTACACCCGGGTCCACTTTTGAGCTCACCTGTCTGAATGTCAAAAATTGCTTCGTGCAATGGACATTCAACAGTTTGATCTTCGATAAATCCTTCGGTTAATAAGGCATATGCATGAGGGCAAACATTTTCGATAGCAAAGTAATTTTCATCGACGAAAAATACGCCTATTTTCTTTCCTTCAATTTCGATGGCTTTCGGCTCATCTTCGCTAATGTCACCCTGCTGACAAACTGAGATCCAACTCATACCTTGCGTCCTCATTTTGTTTTATATACAAAACATAATTTGATTTTCAAAACACAAGCTAAGCATAATCCCCTTGATCATTTTTTGTCAAAGTAAAAATAAATATAAAATTCATTTATTTAGTAAATTTTAAATATTTTGTTACGTTTCAAGAAGGAAACAAAGTTTTAAATATAAAAATTGTTTTATGCATTTTTAACAATTACAATAGTTATAAAATAAAGCAGCATGCCCCAAATTGAACCTTGTTTTATTTATAGGAAAATGACACGAATGAGCATAGCAATTGATGAAGATTCGCAAGAATCGGAAACAACAAAAAATGATGATCGATATTTAGTTCCCGGACTTGTACGGGGTTTAGCTATCTTGCAAGCATTTAACCAACAAGCGCAAGAAATGACCATTACAGAAATTGCTGAAATTTTAGAAGTGAACCGTTCTAGTGCATTTCGTCTGATCTATACACTCGAATCTTGTGGCTATTTAAGAAAAGCATCTCAAAAAACTTACGCTCTCGATTCAAAAGTTATGGAACTTGGTTTTAACAGTTTATCTAAACTTTCATTACTCGATTTATCGACACCTTTAATGAAAGAACTACGTGACCAAACCAAACTCGCGGTACATCTTTCAATTTTAGAAGGCACTCATATTGTCTTTGTAAATAATATCCAGTCGATGGGAACCTTTACGAGCAACATTAGTTTAGGAACTCGCTGGCCTGCTCATGCAACCGTCATTGGTCAAATGCTTTTATCTGATTTACCTGAAACAGAAGTACGTCAGCGTTACCGCAATTTTAGCGATTGGGACAGTTTCTCTGAACTGACTCCAACCAATTTAAAAACCTTATTGCAAAGATTAGTTTATGTAAAAACACAAAAAACGATGGTGAGCTGGGGTCATTATAATCATGATATGGCAGCCTGCGCGGCACCTATCTTTAAACAGTCAAATGGTAAAATGGTCGCGGTTATCTCTGTGAGTTGCCCAATTACAACCTATGATGAAAGAACATTTAAAGAAGATATCGCAAGCCTAGTCGTTGAAACAGCGAATAAAATTTCAAAATTTATTTATTAAAAAAAGCGACGTTAAGTCGCTTTTTTTTGCAATTTTATTTCACAAATTAAAAATTACGCTTAAATACGTTCCCATTCATATCTTGAAAAATAACTATCGAATGGTTTTCTTTAATATCAAACTTTAAATACTGCTGTTTAAATTGTACAACCGCATAAAACTCTTCAGCACCGTCATCTAACCCTGTAGCAGACACCTGAGTGCCTTGTGGAAAATCCTTGAGCCATTCAGCATTATAGAAATCTGACACTGAATTAAATTCACAATACTTTTCTGGCTCTGCCATTATTTTTGCAGCAATTTGATCAAACTGTTGCTGTTTATAACCATCTAAGCTCAACAACATGACCATTCTCAAAACTAAATCGGCTCAGAAGATAAACTTTGTTTCTTTTTAACCTTTTCCCATTGATACCAACCATAAGCTGCCATTAAAACAAATGCTGCATATAACGCAGCTGTTAAAAATAAATCTTTATAGATAAACATGCCCACGTAAATAATATCGACAAAAACCCAAAGTACCCAAGTCGCAATATGCTTGCGACTGGTCCAATAGGTTGCGAGCAAACTAAATGCGGCAAGCTGCGAGTCGAGCATTGGCACCGCTGCATCGGTAAAGTTTTTAAGAATCAATCCAAAGAGCAAGCCACCTACCGCTGCAATAATCATTTGAAAAATTGCTTTTTGAACTGCAATCGGTTCAATACGAATGTCATGATCTTGCTGCTTTCCCTTAAACCAGTAGTAAAAACCATAAAAATTTACGACCATGAAAAAGAACTGCAAAATCGTTTCACCATAAAGCTTAAATTCGTAGAACAAATAAGCATATAAAACAAAGGCAAAGAAATTAAACAGCCAACACCACATGTTCCTAATAACAGTTAATCCAACTCCAATTAGGCTAATCAAGACTGCAAAAATTTCTAAAGGTGACATAAGAACAGCTTCTTATAGAGATCAATTCGACGGGGTATTATGAGAAAAATATCAATTTAAGCAAACTGCTAATTTGAAATCAAAAAATCTATAGTTCATGCTTGAATATAATTTGTACTTTTCTATTTCTGTGTTATAAAAATATCATCTATATTTTAATATACTTATCATGTTTTTATCTAAAGCCCATCTATGTCTGGTTCACCAATTATATGCCTTAGAGGTCAATGTCTCTATGGCCGATTGGCGACGTCCTTATTTTGGACAAATTGGCGCTTTGGATGCGAAAATCGAGATATTTAATTTGTAATATATCCACTGATTTTCATAACAAGCCGCCATAAAACGCGGCTTTTTTTATGCCCTTTTAAAACACCAAAGAACAAACTTTCTGGAGCTTTATATGAAGCCATTATTTGAACAACAGAGTATATCCACCCCGCAGATTCAGCCGGCTGTAGCATTATCTTCATCTCCGACTCGCCTTGCTACAGCCGGCCAATTTATTGCTGTCGTCATTATTTGGTCGCTTACTCCACTCGCGGCTGTCTGGACAGTACAAGAAATTCACTGGGCATGGGGATTATTTATTCGATTCAGTTTGGCCATTCCAATCGCCTTGCTGTGTCTAAGATTTTTTCGCTTAAAGCTCATCTTTAGTAAAAAAGCTGTTTTAAGTTACTGTGCTGGAGCCATTGGCTTATTTGGCTCTATGGCCTTTTGCTACATGGGTGCAGATAAAGTTCCCTCTGCCATTATTTCAATTATTTACGGCACCTCTCCGTTGGTATCTGGACTGATTAGCTCCTTTTTATTAGGACGCGAACGATTTTCAGTATGGCAATGGCTCGGACTCGGTATTGCTCTTGTCGGAATGAGTTTTACTTTAGGACTGTCTTCATCAGGTTTTCAGCTCAACCGCATCGGTATTATGTTAGAACTGATTGCGATGCTGTTTTATGTCTTGTCGACGTTCGCCGTGAAATCTGTCGGAGCACATATCCCACCCATTACACAAATGACAGGTGCTACCCTTGTCTCATGGTTAGGTTATGTATGCTTGTTACCTTTCTTTTGGTCACATCTTCCCACTGAATTTCCAAGTCTGAAAATTTCGCTAGCAGTACTCTACAGCGCAGTTTTTTCATCGGTGCTTGCCATGATTTTTTATTATCAACTCATTAAGATACTACAACCGACTACTGTGCTCCTTATTACCATTATCACCCCAGTCTTAGCTACATTTTGGGGAACATGGTTCAACCATGAACAGCTCAGCTCACATCTCATTTTAGGTTTAACCATGTTATGCATAGGACTAGTGATGTATTCACGGCGCTCTGCATAATTTTTTAAAACCTGACAATTTATTTGTCAGGTTTTACTTTTAAGTATTATTGGCAACATTCACCATAAAGTAAGAACTTATTTTTTATTTCTATCATCCCTTATTTTTTGCTTACTAAGTATTCAATAAATTGTATTTGATAGTTTTTAAACGATCGTTTAAAAACTTATTAAAGATAAATAAAGGACATCGGAAAAATGTCAAATCAAGCAGGAAAAGTCAGCCGTGAGACTCGCGGTCATATTTTTTTAATTGGTCTAGATCGAGCAGTAAAACGCAATGCTTTTGACAGTCACATGATCAAAGACCTATCTCAAGCCCTGACAGAATATGAAAATAATGATGCCCTACGCTGTGCAATTGTCTTTGCTCATGGCGACCATTTTACGGCTGGTTTAGATTTAGTTGAGTTACAGTCTAAACTTGCTACGGGTGTTTTTGATTTTAAAGATGATGAGATTAACCCATGGGGTACAGTTGGGCAAAAACTGAGTAAACCTTTGATTGTTGCAGTACAAGGCTATTGTTATACCGCTGGTATAGAACTATTTCTTAACGCAGACATTGCTTTAGCAAGTGAAAATACTCAGTTTGCGCAAATGGAAGTTCAACGTGGCATCTTACCTTTTGGTGGAGCAACTGCACGCTTTACTCAAACTGCGGGTTGGGCCAAAGCCATGCGCTATTTACTCACCGGTGACTCTTTTGATGCAAAAGCTGCCTTTGATATGAACCTGATTACAGAGATATGCCCAGAAGGTACTCAAATCAACCGTGCAATAGAACTGGCTGAACATATTGCTCAAGCTGCCCCACTTGCTGTAAAAGCCACTCTCGCCTCTGCCCGTGAAGCTATGAATGAAGGTTATCAAACTTCATTTAGCCAATTACAGGGCCATCTTCAGCCTTTACTCACCACAGAAGATGTACAAGAAGGAGTCTTTGCTATGTTGCAAAAAAGGCCTCCGGTTTTTAAAGGTAAATAATACCTTTTCAAACTTTGCGCTCTACAGCTTAAAACCTATAGTTACACCTAAATGAGCCTAGAAAAAAATAAAGCCCACTTAAAGTGGGCTTTATTTTATGGCTAATCGTTATTCAACTCTCACGATTTTGCCTAATTCATCGTGGTGAACGACTGTAATTTTTTGGCTACGCCCCTGCTCAATTTCATGTTCAGGTAAATCAAAATAGCGCGCATAATCATCAGTCTGTTTTGCTTTAAGTGCACAGCCACCCACACGGCGCTCTGGTAGCAAATGGCTCCATAACAATAAGCAAATTGCACAAGCAATTAATGCGGTAAGGCCATGTTCAATTCCTACACCAAAGGCACTAAATAAACGGTGTACCAAATGAGTTTTTTGTAGTTCAACCAATAGCCATACAAACACGAACGGACGCCACAACAACAACCAAACCGCCCACATCATGGCTGTGCTTGTTGTAGAAGCATAGCGTTTATGCCATGGTAATTGACGGCGTAAATCAATAATCAACGAATCTGTCTTCATTTCTCTCTTTACCTAACGAAGTGCTGTGGTTTTTCCCCAGACATCAATACAGCACGATCTTTAAAATCTCATGACTCTTGCATTTCATTCTAGCGAATGCCCCGATCCGGGCTCACCCAACGTGCTCGTTTCTCATCTCCACGTCGTAAGACTTTTGGAAATGCCACAATGGTTGCTGAAATAGTGATTAGCCAAAAGACCAATGGATACCAGATCATCCAGAAATAGTTTTTTCCTAGATGCGGTTCATAACGACTATCCATCCATTTGCTTAAAGCAAACTGAATTAGACAGGTTGCCCCCAATAAAATACCGGTACCATACGGTAAAAATGGGGAGCTCACAACAGCTAATGCAGGGACTGGTAAAATAAAATGTACCAACCACAACAAAGCCATCGCTAGCATTAAATATGACCAGACTAAAGTTAAGCAAAGCTCAAACATTAACGGCCATAAAAAATTCAATTTTGGTTTAGTGAACACATCAATATTTTTAATTAATACTTGTGCACCACCCATTGCCCAACGTAAACGTTGTTTCCACAACCCATTGAGGGTTTCAGGCATTAAAATCCAAACCAAAGCATTCGGTTCAAACTCAATATCCCAACCTGCACGCTGTAACTTCCAAGTAATATCGATATCTTCAGTCAACATATTTGGTGACCAATAATCGACTTGGTGAACAGCACTTTTACGAAAAGCCGTAATTACACCCGACACGGTAAACAAACGACCAAAAGTACGCTGTGCACGTTTAATCATGCCCACAATTGAAGAAAACTCACCGACCTGAATACGCCCTAATAAAGTTGAGCGAGTACGGATACGCGGGTTTCCAGTAACAGCTGCAACCGTTGGATTTTCAAGGAAATGACGAATCATCCACTTTGCTGCATGTGGATCAAGTAAAGCATCACCATCAATACCAATTAAAAACTCGGCATCGGTCATTAAGCTTCCGGCTTGCAACCCCATGGCTTTACCTTGGTTTTGCGCCAAATGAACAACACGTAATTTTTCATGTTGTTCTGCTAAACGATCAAGTACTTCACCTGTATTATCTGAGCTACCATCATTAATCGCGATGACTTCAAAATGAGGATAGTCCAGTTTTAAAGCATGACTAATGGTTTCCTCTGCATTATCCCCTTCATTAAAACAAGGAACTAATACAGCGACTTTTGGATAACTTTCCAATGGAGCGGGTTGATCATAAGGCGGAGCCTGACGTTCTCTCCAATAGAAAATGATCGCACCCATCATCCATAAATACGACATGAATAATGGATAGTAAAAAACGAATTTTAAGGCATGCGACCATATTGCAGCAAAGATTGTCATGTTTCAGCCTCGACTACGGCACAAGACGAGATGATTTTTCAGCAAATGCTTTATGCATTACGTCAACATCCGGGTGATCTTTGATTGGGTCATCAGGGTAATATCCGACATGCATTACACCTTGCTGATACAGTGAATGAATTGTTGCTGCCATTTCAGTTGAAGGTACCTTTTCATTTTTACGCCAGTCGGTGGCCTGTAATTCAAAAACAGTTTTCTTGAGGCCATTAGGATATTGTTTCACGCGATCAATCATGTCTTTATAGAACTGATCTGAATTATCGACCTGCTCCATATAAGGCATTGCCATAATAGCTGTAAAATCATAATGCTTTAATGACTCTTCAAGCGATTGTGAATACCAGTTTTCTGCATATGGTTTTAAAGCCACCTGCGCATATAAGTTACGTGCAGTCACCAAGAACGGCTCATATTGTCTCACGTCATCAACGAGTTGCATTGCAAAATCATCTAAATATTTTGTCTTATACGCAGTCCATTTCTGCAAGTCTTGATCGTTCTCACGAATTTTTGCTAAATCTGTTGGCAAACCTTGTTTTGCGTAGGCTTTTAAAGCATCAGGGCTTGCATCTTCATAATCAGATAAAGTGACATCGTCATGGAATAAGATTCCATTGAACGAAGCTGACTTAGCCAAGTCCTGATAAATTTCACGAACCGTTTGACGTGCATCGGCTGAGAACGGACTTAAACGGATATAACCCATATTAAGATGTTCACCCGCTTTTTCCTGCTGAGTTACCACCAAATCCTTAGAAACAGGATCAGTCTTAGGTAATTCCCACGCCAACAACGGCATCCATGCATAAATACGGCTTACAGGAGTACGCGTTTGAATCTGCCATGCAACACGGTTAAACAAGTCTGCACGCATTGGAATATGGCGGTTTGGGAAATAAACCATATCTGCAGAACCATTCGCATCTGGATCTGAAAATGCCTGTAAATAAACTGTATTTACACCCATGCCATTAATTCGATCTAACAAGTGACCTAAATTGCGCTCTTGTTGTTTCGGGTCTGGATCATAAATATAGTCCAGATCGACATGCATGATTTTTTGCGGACGATTATTATCCGTTAAATTCAATTCACGGTTTTTAATTTCTTGAGCCAAATCATCAGTTGTCATTCCACCTTCTACCAAAATACGGCTCATATTTTGTAGAGATTGTTTTGCATGGTCTGCCCCATCATCAAGCGTAATGGTCACAGGCATGCCTAATTTTTTTGCAATTTGGACAGTTTGCATATTATAGCGACCATATGGCCATACCATAATACGTGGCGAACGTAAGCCATGCGCTTTTAATAAGTCATTATTCTTTTTCAGGTCGTCATAGATTCGTGCTTCATACTGTTTATCGTTTTCATAAGTTTGAGTTTTAACATCATAAAAACGTGTGGTCGCAGCAGGTTCAGAGTTACCTTGCGGGTTACCTGTAATACCACGATGCAAATGATAGCTATGATTGGCGATTTCTACAAAACCACTATCTTGCATCTCTTTAAGTTCATTCCAGCTTAAGATTTTATCACGTGGAATTTCTTCACCCGAAAAATCTACTTTTTGGCCAGCTTTTGGCTCTAACCATGAACCCACTACAGCCAAAACAACCGGAATCTTTTTAGCTTTAATAACTGGATAAGCATTTTGATAAAAAGACTGATAACCGTCATCTACAGTTAATAAAACCGGCTTTGTAGGCAGTTGAAATTTGCCCTGATGAGCACGGATCAACTGATCAACTGTAATAAAATGGAACCCGTTTTTTTGTAGCCACTCAACGTGCTGTGTAAATTGTTGAGTGGTCACTGCATATTGAGGAATTAACGCATTTTTAGTATCGGTAATTTCATGATAACCAATCACCGTGAGTGTTGAAGCGTCCAGTTTAGGTGGTTTGGCTAATGCCATGCCTGACAAACCTGCCAAGGCCAAGCCAAGTGATATGTTCAACAAAGGAGATGCAAAGCGGATAATCATGAAATAGCGTCTCAATAACAATATAGATTACTTATGTGAAATTTGATGTTAGGGCACAAACTTTTTGAAAGTTGCTCTTAATATCACACTGCTCACAAATGAACAGTTTTTCAGTCAGCATTTATAATCAAATAATCTGAAAATAATCTTAAATATTCAAAAAGCTAAAATATAAATTAATAATGTATTTATATTTAAAGCTCATATAAACAAGAAAGCCCCCTAAAGGGCTTTCAGTTTTTCACTAGTCACGAGTTTTGACATCGAATAATTCAATTTCAAAAATTAAATTAGAATTAGCTGGAATAATCTTACCCATTTTACGCTCACCATAAGCTAAATGAGCTGGCACGATTAATTTACGCTTGCCACCAACTTTCATTCCCATAATGCCTTGGTCCCAGCCTTTAATTACACGGCCTGTACCAATCACGCACTCAAAATAGTTACCACGGTCAATTGAAGAGTCGAACTTAGTACCGTCTTCTAACCAACCTGTATAGTGAGTTGTAATCAAAGCACCTTTAACCGCTTCTTTGCCTTCACCTACTTTTAAATCGATAATTTCTAATTCATTTGACATGGTTTAACCCTTAAACTGAATTTCTAAAATCGCAATTGGTACTTAGTGTACCAACTGAATCTGTAGAATTTGTTGCGCTTTTCTAAATTACTGTAACTGTGTCCAAACAACATTTGCCTGACCCTTTTCACCTAAAAGCGTCCACTCGTTGTCCATCACATTTAATTGTAGTTGCATCGTACGTTCACAGAGCTGTTCAAGCTCGGCTGTACTTTGAGGGGCAATTTGCCACACCTGAACGTTACTTAAGGTTTTAATTTTACTGTTTCGCTTCCACCAGTCTTCAACTTGTGTGCCATAAACAACAACTGCAACTGTTTTACAGCGCGAACTGGCTTTTTTGACTTTATCTTCAGACGGTAGACCCACTTCAATCCATGCTTCTAACTGACCTGTTAAATCTTTTTGCCATAACGCTGGTTCGTCAGTTTCAAAAAGATCTTTAGTAAACTCAAGCTCATCACTTGCGAAACGGGCAAAAGCCATCAAACGAACCATTAAACGTTCTAAAGTTTCCGAAGGATGCAAGGCAAGTGTCAGTTGATAATCACCATAAATATGGTCATCCATATTGGCAATATTCAAGTCTGCCTTATAAATTGTTGCTTTAAGCGCCATGATTAATATGTTCCAAAATTTGGCGCTAAGGATACTCGATTTTAGGTAAAAATTATAAAAAAACTAAGCAATCCACCGCATAGTCATTGGAAATTTGCATATTCTTCCAAAACGCTCTGCTTGCTTTAGAGTTGGCCGGCTTTTTGCTTGAAAGAGAAATATTCTCCTCTTGCTAAAATTGATGACTTATGTGGCAGAAGCTTAAACGTAGTTTATTTTTACAGGTTCTTTGTGCTCTCTTTCTAGGAGTTGCAGTTGGGACTGGTTTTCATGATTTCTCCCTATCTTTAAAGCCATTGGGCGATGGTTTTATTTCTTTGATTAAAATGCTGATTGCACCCATTGTGTTTTGTGTCGTTGTACTGGGAATCTATGGTGCAAATGACATCAAAAAAATGGGCAAAGTCGGTGCAAAAACGATTCTCTATTTTGAAGTGGTCACCAGTATTGCTTTAGTTTTAGGCATTATTGTGGCTTATGTATTTAAACCGGGCGTTGGTATGAATATCGATATTAGCCATTTAGATGCAAAAGATTTAAGCACCTATACCGAACGTGCTCATGAAATGCACACAGGTTCGGAATTTCTACTCAATATTATTCCGAAAACATTCACTGCCGCTTTTGCAAACGGCGATATTTTACAAGTTTTACTCATCGCTATTTTATTTGGTGTATCACTACTTTTAATTCCTAAACATTTGGCAGAGTTAGTACGTCAGGCGCTTGAAGCTTTTTCAGAAGTCTTCTTTAAAATTATGGGTCTGATTATTCGTTTAGCACCTATTGGTGTATTCGGATCAGTGGCCTATACCACCGCCAAATTTGGTTTAGATTCACTTCTACAATTGGGCTATTTGGTTCTACTGTTTTATGCGACCTGCATTTTATTTGTTGTGGTTGTCTTAGGTTTAATTTTAAAACTTGCCGGTCTCAACATCTTCAAATTTGTGGCTTATTTTAAAGATGAGTTAGCGATTGTTTTGGGTACAGCATCTTCTGACTCTGTTTTACCCCAAATTATGAAAAAACTCAGAAATCTGGGAATTAAAGATTCAACGGTAGGTCTGGTCATTCCTACGGGTTACTCTTTTAACTTAGATGGGTTTTCAATTTACTTAACTTTAGGGGTGATCTTTATTGCACAAGCCTGCAATATTGATTTATCCACTCACGACCTGTTGGCTATTTTGCTGGTTTCACTCATCACGTCTAAAGGTGCCCACGGTATTCCTGGCTCAGCTTTAGTTATTCTTGCAGCAACACTGTCAGTTATTCCAAGCCTTCCTGCAATTGGTTTAGTACTTCTACTTTCAGTGGACTGGTTTATTGGAATTATTCGTGCCTGTACCAACTTAATCGGTAACTGTGTCGCGACCGTAGTCATTGCACATTGGGAAAAAGACATTGACCATGCTCAAGCCAAAGCAGTGTTAGATACAAAACCTTAAATCCATTATGAGAACATTAAATCGTCTTTGGTTTAATGTTCTCTATTCTTCAAGCTGACAAGCAAGTAACGCCGTTTCAAAAACCAACCAATCGTGATGATGTGCGCTAATGATTTCAATACGGTTATCAATACCCTCTTCGCCAGACTTATAATTAAACTGATCAGGATTAAAGTTAAAAACTTTCCAACCTTGATCTGTATTAAAAATTCCCTTAATTCGAAGCCAGTCTTGCTGCGCGCATAATAAATCTAGCAAATTATAAAAATCAAATTTCCAGCGTTTAGGTAATTTCCAACCTGCCACAATATAACCTTGTGCCGACTCAACATAATGATAAGGTAATTGCTGAATTTCTTTCTTAACCTCGGTTTCAGTCATTTGCTTTTGAAGTTTAAGTAAAGGCTGTATAGATCGCTCGGTTAAACGAGCAGCCACATCAATTTTATTTAATGCTAACTGACCATTTTCAGTTTTAACCCATTCTTGTTGATAAGGCTGGTATTCTTCTTTTAATAACTCAAGCGCCTGATCATCTTCAAAAGTCATCACATCAGTATGTGACACCACCACAATCTGGGCAGCTTTTAACTGATCTTCATAAAGGTTTTGTTTAACCCAGTTTGTATCGTGCAAACGGCTACCATCAACAACAGTGATTAATGCTCGCATAGCTAAACTACTTTGCCAATGCGGTTCAGTTAGTTGGTCAAATAACTGTGAAGGATGCCCAAGTCCAGTCGGTTCAATAAAGAGTCGGTCTGGCTTTTGTTCACTCAATAGACGGGCTAAAGCAATGTGCATAGGCAATTGACTGCTACAACACAAGCAACCACCTAGTAATTCTTTAACTGCATAGCCTTCATCTTGTGGCAAGAGTTGTTGGTCTACTCCAATTTGCCCAAACTCATTCATTAATACCGCCCAAACCTCATCTTTAGGCTTCTGACTTAATAAATGCTGTAATAATGTGGTTTTGCCTGCCCCTAAAAAACCGGAAATAATATGGGTAGGAACAGTTTTTTGGGCAATAAATTTCACAATCGACTCAAATCAACAAGGTTTCAAAACTAAGAAAGGTATATCACTGTTTAAGTACCATGAAAATGATTTTTCACTTTGAAGATATACTTTTCAATTATCAGGCTAAAACACTTAATATGTGACATACATCTCACTCAAAATCTAAATTAACTTTTGACAATTAAAATTCAAACGGAATATTCTATTTATGCGCATTCACAATTCATGCCAAAGTGTTAAGTTTACGTAACTGATTTGGTTTTTTTTCACTCGATAAGAAATATTTTTTCACATTTTAAGGTGTATTTAAGTCCCTTAATTTTACAGATTGCTCACATAAACGATCCGTATATTTCATATTGTTAAGATAGCCGTAATAGATTGTTAAGTTAATTGATGTAATTCGAAGCTCAGCTTAGCATGTGTCCTAGCTTAGTCATTCAGCCATACAGGTTTCATGTAGGTACGAACGATTAGGTTTAATTTATTTTTAAATGAAATTTAAGGATGCCATAAAATGAAATTAGCTAAAACTTTACTCGCTACTACACTTGCTTTAACTGCTGCTTCAACTTTCGCTGCTTCTAAGCACGACCAAGCACATAACACTGCTGCTGAAGAAAAAGTTGTTGTTTCAACTCAAGAACAAGCAAACACTGCAAATGCTGCATCTGATGCTGTAGGTTCTGCTTCTGAAGCTGCTCCTGCAACTCGTTAATTCTCTAAGCACTCTCCTCCAAGCTCAGAGATAATTTTACTGAAAGGAAATATGGACGCTGAATTTTAGTAAAGAAAAGAAAGGATCGAACCATGCTGCGGTTCGGTCCTTTTTTAATTCGATCTGTTTTTTTAAGAAGTTTTCTTATACATGCTACAAGATGGATTATGGTTTTCTTGCAAACGTAAAACTTTACGATGCTCAGCTGCTTCAAAGCGGCAACGCTTCCACTCTGTATCAAGTTTCAAATGAGGCACTTCACATGGCTTGCCTTGTTCATCAACAGCAACCATCGTGAAATAACAGCTATTGGTATGGCGCACTGTGCGCTTCTGAATATTTTGGGCTTCAACACGTATTCCGACTTCCATTGAAGTACGGCCTACATGGTTAACACTTGCCAAGAAGGTTACCAGCTCACCTACATAAATAGGTTCTTTAAAATTTACTTTATCTACAGATAAAGTCACCACGTAGCCACCCGAATAACGACTTGCGCAAGCGTAAGCGACTTGATCGAGTAGTTTTAGAATCGTACCACCATGAACATTACCTGAAAAATTTGCCATATCAGGCGTCATCAAAACGGACATCGTCAATTCAGACTGATCATCAGTTGCTGTGGTTATTTCATCTAATGTAGGCATAGCTAAACTCTGTGTCTTAAAACAAGCTCAGACAACATTATGGTTGATAATTCACAAAAAAAACATGCTTAAATCCACAACATGGCATTGTATTTTTTAATATCCTTGATTGTTTTTTAAAATTTAATTTTTTAAGGCTTTATTTTTAAAGTTATTTTTTAAAGCTGTTTTATTTATCTTAGAGTTTTTTAGAAGATGCTATGCCATTTTATTCCATGTTCAATGACATAGCTGATTCTTATGAGTGGCTTGCTATACTTTATTAATGACGCCTGTCACACCATTAATGATCATATCAATGGCGATCGTACCGATTAATAAAGCAGATAAACGCCCGACAATATCAAAATAGCGGTCGATATGCTTGGCATGTTTATAGCGTAAATGATCATGTGAAAATTTCATCAAAATCAAAATACTGCATGTTAAGAACAAGGTAAAGGCAATCACTAGGGCTGCCTCACCAATTGACATTTCAATACCTGTGACCACAGCCGCACTAATGGTGCCCGGGCCGATCATAAATGGCATGGCAATGGTGCCGGCCAGATGCTCTGGTGCACCACGCATTTCACCAATCGTATCGGCACCCTGAAAAACATAGCGATAGCCAATCACCAAAAAGATGAGGCCTCCAAAAATCTGAAAGGCTTCAAAACGTACATTCAGATATTTACTAAAAATTGTTTCGCCGCCCCATGCAAATAGCATGAACACGACAAAAGCAATCACACTTCCCTGGATCAGTGCTTTATTAAACACCTTTGCTTCTGAATGGCGGAGCAAGCCAATCATATAAATGCTCATTAGAAATGGATTGAGCAACGAGAAAAATAAAGCAAAAGAATGTAGATAAGGAGAAGCCATGCATTTTCCTCTTAAGCTTGTGGATCTGGGAACAATGGACGATTCCCTGGGCTAATACGATTAATATGTAAGAACGTCATATGTCTTTCATATTTATCTAAAATGTCATTAATAACCTGCTCTTTACTGTAACCGACCAGATCGTTATCTTGAGAGCCATCATAAAGATAGGTTTCAAGACGGTAATAGAACTGTTTACCTCGTTTCACACGTTGACTGAAATTCGGTGCGCTATAGCGTACAGGCCAGATCTGGTAAACAAAGTTTTGTTCTTCTTCCAAATGAATAGTGAAATCCAAATGGAAAAGCGTTTCTTCATCTTCAAGCGGCGTTTGCTGCACATCTACATTCATGCCCTGCTTAATCAGTTCACCAGCAACGGCCTGAACAGCCGGTAGACAAACAGCATCTAGCATGCGTTGGGTTTCAGTGGTTCCCGGATGATGCATGACTCGAGTTAAACGCTGTTTCCAATTCAGAATATCGACATTACCTACCACCGGAGCTGCATTCATACTTCGACTGGCTTGCCGGTAATCTTCAAGCCTCAGCGACTTATAAAGCCCTGCCATCACAAGGAACATTACGAAACTAAAAGGTAGTCCCATAATGATGGTCGCGTTTTGCAAAGCAGTAATTCCGTTGGTCATGAGCATGGCAAGCGTTAATAAACCAATAGCCACTGCCCAAAATACGCTTAACCAACGCGGAGCATCATTATCGATATTCGTGAGTTTAGTCGTGAAGTTACCTAAAACCAGCGCTCCCGAATCGGCAGAAGTCACGTAGAACAAAAGCCCTGTTACGGTCGCAATTGAAGCGATAAAGGTAAAGCCCGGATATTGTGCTAGCAGGTCATAAAAACCATGAGCCGGATTTGCTAACACAGTCGCTGCTAAGGTTTGGTTGCCTTCAAAAATAACGCTGTGCAGTGCACTATTACCAAAAATGGATAACCAAGTGAGTGTAAATAGAAGCGGAATAATTAAGGTACCGCACACAAACTCACGAATGGTACGCCCTCTTGAAATACGTGCCAGAAAGAGTCCTACAAATGGAGACCAAGCAATCCACCACGCCCAGAAGAAGAAAGTCCAACTACTCATCCACTCTTTAGGTTGTTCAAAAGCAAAACTTTGTAATGCTAAAGCAGGGAAACGAGTTAAATAGTCACCAATATTTTGGACAAGGGCATTGAGTAAAAACTCAGTATTTCCCAAGAATAAAATAAACAGCAATAACCCAACCGAAACATAAATATTGATTTCAGATAAAATCCGCAGGCCTTTATTGACCCCAGATGTCACCGAAATAACACTAATACCAACCGCGACAGCAATCAGGATAAATTGCATCCAGATATCTTCTGGTAACCCCAATAACACATGTAGGCCATAATTCAGCTGTACTACTCCAATCCCGCAGGTCGTTGCAATACCAAAAATTGTCCCGATCACGGCAGCCGTATCAACACTATGCCCAATTGCCCCATTAATTCTGTTCCCAAAAATTGGGTAAAGTGCAGAACGAATGGTAAGTGGCAAATTATAACGATAGCTAAAGTATCCCAATGACATACCGATCAAGGCATACATACACCAACCGGTTAAACCATAGTGAAACAATGTCCAAACCATACTCTGGCGTGCTGCTTCATAGGTTTGACCTGCTCCGACTGGAGGTTGCATATAATGAGATAATGGTTCAGCAACCGAAAAGAACATCAAATCGATACCGATACCAGCCGAAAACAGCATTGCAGACCAACTGAGTAAACTAAACTCAGGTTTTGAATGCTTAGGCCCTAATTTAATACTGCCGTATCTTGAACAGGCAATAAAAATCACGAAAACCATATATAACGTTGCGGCAAGTAGATAATACCAACCAAAGGTTGAAGTTACCCACTGGAGTACGGTGTTCATGACTCTATTTGCAAAATCATTGAACAAAAACGTGACGAGAGAAAAAATTAAAATAAGTACAGCTGAAAAATAAAAAACCACACGGTTGAGCGGGTCTTTTTTAGATTTAGATAATGTTAAATCATCAACTGCTCTTGGATTATCTGTTGCCATACAATCCTCAAGGAATAAAATAAAAACAAAATATTTAATTTCGTCTTTTCACTCTTATTTAAAACAATGAAAAGACGACTTTAAACGCAAAAAATAATATATAGATGTGATCGGTTGAGGTTATAAAACCTCAGTCACTTTATTCTGGTCACAATTCGACGGAACCGAAATGTCTTTTGAAACAGCTAACTGTTTTTTCACTAATTGAGGGTCAAAATCATCTTGCTTTAACGCTTTGGCTAAACCAAACATATAAAGCAAAATAATGACTGAAAATGGTAAACCACATAACACCACAGCACTTTGCATGGAGTTAAAACTACCGGCTAAAAGCAAGCCAATACTTACAATGGTAATTACCACAGACCAAAAAACGCGTAACCAGATCGGTGAATCACTATCATTGGTGCCCCCTTTTGAGGACAAATTAGCGATCATTAGTGTACCAGAGCCAACTGGTGTCAAAAATAAAACGAAACAAATTACAACAACAATGCCAGCAACATACGGATTAAACGGCAGATATTCGAGTAACTTAAATAAAGATAATGCCGGATCAGTTAAAACCATATCGCCCAAAACTTTCTGTTTCTGGTTCAAGATAAAGTAAATGGCCGTATTTCCAAAAACCGAGATCCAAGCCAGCGTAAAGCCTAGAGGAATCAGGCATACACCTAATACAACCTCACGAATCGTACGTCCTTTTGAAATGCGCGCAATAAACATGCCGACAAAAGGCGCCCAAGCAATCCACCAAGCCCAGTAAAATACGGTCCACGACCCTAACCAGCCACTGGCTTTTTGATTGTATAAATACATATCAAAGCTTTTACCAATAAAATTGCTTAGATAATCTCCCATATTTTGTACAAGACCATTTAATAAATGATTTGTAGGACCTGTTAAAAATACAAATAAAAGTAAGGCATACAGTAGACGTAAATTAATACGCGATAACCACGCCAAACCTTTTTCGATGCCAACCACTGTTGTGATCGTGGCAACACTCATCATGATGAGAACCGCAGCAATTAAGGTCACTGAGTTATTAGGAATTTGTGGAAGTAAATAACAAATGCCTGATACCAGCACCAATGCTCCGATTCCCAAGTTGGTAACCAAGGAAATAACCGTCGCTAAAATTCCAAAGCCATCGACGAAATCACCCACCAAGCCATGGACACGCTCGCCAAAAATTGGGTAAAGCGCCGAACGCAAAGCTAGTGGTAAATTTTGTCTGAAAGCAAAATAACCTAAAGTGACTCCGAGCAATGCATAGAGTACCCAGCCATGGATGCCCCAATGCAAAAAGCTATAAGTCATCGCATTACGGGCTGCCTGAATGGTTCCTGACTCACCTTCGGGTGGTCTTAAGAAATGATCAACAGGTTCAGCAACACCATAATAAAGTAGTGCAATACCAATACCTGCCGAGAACAACATTGAAGTCCAAGCCAAATAACTAAACTCAGGTTTATCGTCGTCTTTTCCTAAAGGAATCTGCCCTACTTTTGAAAAAGCGAGCCAAGCGACAAACCCCAAACACAGCACAATAACCAGCATGTAATACCACCCAAAAAAGTGATTTACCTGCTCTTGTACATAGGTCAGCCAAAACTGACTTTTTTCTGGAAACAGCACAAAAAGTAGGCCAAAAATGCCAATACTGATGGCTGAACTCCAAAATACAAAACGATTTAACCGAATATGGTCTGAAGAATATTTATCACTTTTCAACACCATCTTATTGCTCCTTGCAATCGGTGTATTTTCTCAAAATAACGTGATAAGTAATGTACTTATGCGCATCATCCTATTCTTAACAACTCTTGATTTCACCTCTTTATTCCTAGAGGCAATCTTCAAAAATTCATTGATTTTTACATATCATACTTGTTATTGATTGAACGTTCAATCAATAACAAGTATGATAAAAAAAGTGCTATGATGCTCTGCAAGTTAACATGCTGAATTTAAAGCACCACTAAAAGTGCTGATGTGGAAAAACATGACAAAACGCAGAGTAAAACCAGAGCACGTGCGACGTGAAGAAATTATGAATGCCGCACTCGACGTAATTTATGAAGTGGGGTTATCCAATACCACCATTGCTCAAATTGCAAAAAAAGCCGAGCTGTCGACCGGCATTGTCAGCCATTATTTTGGTGACAAACAAGGGTTGATAAATACCTGTATGCAAGAAATGTTAAATGTTCTGCGTCGTAAAACCGAACAGTACAGAACAGAAGCAGATTCGCATCCAGAGAGCCAAATTAAGGCCATTATCGACTCGAACTTTGACATTAGTCAGGTCAATGAAAAAGCAATGCGGGTCTGGTTAGACTTTTGGTCAGCAAGTATGCATGTACCAGACTTAAGCCGCTTGCAAAAGATTAATGATCAACGCCTGTACTCTAACTTGAAGTTTTATTTCCTCAAGTTAATGAATGAACAACAGGCCAGTGTTGCCGCTAGAGGGTTGGCAGCATTGATTGATGGATTATGGTTACGAGGCAGTTTAAGCCGTCATAACGAATTTGACAGCAATCTTGCCCGTTCCATTGCTTACGATTATGTACAAACGCAAGTTCAATTTGCGAACAAGCCTTTGCAGGAGAGACAAAATGAGTGATGCACAAGTTCATCAACTGTATATCCATGGACGCTACGTTAACGCAACCAGTGGAAAAACATTTAATAGTATTAACCCTGCCAACGGCGAGACAATCGCGACTCTTCAACAAGCTTCCGAACAAGATATTGAAGCTGCTGTACAAAGTGCCCAACAAGGACAAAAAATCTGGGCTGCCATGACTGCCATGGAGCGTTCACGTATTTTACGCCGCGCTGTCGACATTCTTCGTGAACGTAATGATGAGCTTGCACGTCTTGAAACACTCGACACAGGTAAAGCTTTTAGCGAAACATCTACCGTCGACATCGTGACTGGCGCAGATGTACTCGAATACTACGCAGGACTTGCAACAGCTCTTCAGGGCGACCAAGTTCCGCTTCGCGAATCAAGTTTCTTTTATACACGCCGTGAACCTTTAGGTGTAGTTGCTGGTATTGGAGCTTGGAACTATCCAATTCAAATTGCTTTATGGAAATCTGCCCCTGCCCTTGCTGCCGGCAATGCCATGATTTTCAAACCAAGTGAAACGACTCCACTTACTGCATTTAAACTTGCAGAAATCTATACAGAAGCAGGCGTTCCAGACGGCGTATTTAACGTGGTGCAAGGTGCTGGTCGTGAAATTGGTCAATGGCTTACTGAACATCCTGTGATTGAAAAGATCTCATTCACTGGTGGCGTGGAGACTGGCAAAAAAGTCATGGCAAGTGCTGCTGGCTCTACGCTTAAAGAAGTGACTATGGAACTTGGTGGTAAATCTCCACTGATTATTTGTGAAGATGCTGACCTGAACCGTGCAGCAGATATTGCAGTCATGGCGAACTTCTTTAGCTCAGGTCAGGTATGTACCAACGGTACGCGCGTATTCGTTCCAAAATCACTTCTAGCCGACTTTGAAAAAGCGGTTGTAGAGCGCGTAAAACGTATTCGCATTGGCGACCCGATGGCTGAAGACACGAACTTCGGACCTCTCACTAGCTTCCCTCACATGGAAAAAGTGTTGTCTTTCATTGAGTCAGGCAAACAACAAGGCGCTAAAGTGTTAATTGGCGGTGGCCGTGCAACAGAAGGCGAACTTGCAAACGGCGCTTATGTCCTACCGACTGTATTTAGCGACTGCACTGACCAAATGGCGATTGTTCAAGAAGAAATTTTTGGACCTGTCATGAGCATTTTAAGCTATGAAAGCGAAGAAGAAGTCATCCGTCGTGCTAACGACACAACCTTTGGTTTAGCTGCTGGCGTTGTTACGCGAGATATTAGCCGCGCTCATCGCATTATTCATCAGATTGAAGCTGGTATTTGCTGGATTAACACGTGGGGCGAATCGCCTGCCGAGATGCCAGTGGGTGGCTATAAACAATCTGGTGTAGGCCGCGAAAATGGCTTAACCACACTTGGGCACTATACCCGTATCAAATCTATTCAAGTTGAACTTGGCGATTATCAAAGCATTTTTTAATGCCTCAATCGCTCTAAACACTTCAACCTAAATCACATATGCCGAGTAGTCTTTATAGATTGCTCAGGCAAACTGTTAGTAAAAAAAGGATAGTTATGAATATTAAAGAATATGATTACATTATTATTGGCGCAGGATCTGCCGGAAATGTACTTGCTGCGCGTCTGACTGAAGACAAAGATACCACCGTTTTACTCTTAGAAGCAGGTGGCCCAGATTATCGCTTAGACTTCCGTACACAAATGCCGGCAGCTTTGGCCTACCCTCTTCAAGGTCGTCGCTATAACTGGGCTTATTTAACCGACCCTGAACCGCACATGAATAACCGTCGAATGGAATGTGGTCGTGGTAAAGGTTTAGGTGGCTCATCTTTAATTAATGGTATGTGCTATATCCGCGGTAACGCAATGGATCTAGAGCAATGGGCAACTCATAAAGGCCTTGAGAACTGGTCTTATGCCGATTGCTTGCCTTATTACAAAAAAGCCGAAACTCGTGACATTGGTGGCAACGACTATCATGGTGATAGCGGCCCTGTATCAGTGGCTACACCAAAAAATGGCAACAACGTGCTATTCCATGCCATGGTTGAAGCAGGTGTACAGGCAGGTTACCCACGTACTGACGACTTAAATGGTTACCAACAAGAAGGCTTTGGGCCAATGGACCGTACGGTTACCCCAAAAGGTCGCCGCTCAAGTACTGCACGTGGTTATTTGGATATGGCAAAAGGTCGTCCAAACCTAACTATTTTGACTCACGCGACGACCAATAAAATCTTGTTTAATCAAAAGCAAGCGATTGGTGTTGAATACATTATTGGCGCCGATCAAAACAACTTACAACGTGCTCTGGCTAAACGTGAAGTGTTACTGTGTGCAGGCGCAATTGCTTCACCTCAAATTTTACAGCGCTCGGGTGTTGGCGAAAGCAATTTCTTAAAATCAATGGACATTGATGTCGTTCATGATTTGCCGGGTGTAGGTGAAAACCTGCAAGACCATTTGGAAATGTACTTACAATATAAATGTAAGCAACCTGTTTCTTTATACCCTGCCTTGAAATGGTATAACCAACCTGCGATTGGTGCCGAGTGGCTATTTAACGGTACAGGTATTGGTGCAAGTAACCAGTTTGAAGCGGGCGGATTTATCCGTAGTTCGGACGAGTTCAAATGGCCAAACATTCAGTACCATTTCTTGCCAGTTGCCATTAACTACAACGGTAGTAATGCCGTGAAAGAACATGGTTTCCAAGCACACGTAGGTTCAATGCGCTCCCCTTCACGTGGTCGTATTAGACTGAAATCAAAAGATCCGTTTGAGCATCCAAGTATTTTGTTTAACTACATGTCGACTGAACAAGACTGGCGTGAGTTCCGTGATGCAATTCGTATTACACGTGAAATCATGCAGCAACCTGCACTTGATCCATATCGTGGTGAAGAAATTAGTCCGGGCAAACATTTGCAAACTGATGCAGAGCTTGATGACTTTGTTCGTAACCACGCAGAAACCGCTTACCATCCATCTTGTAGCTGTAAGATGGGCGAAGACGAAATGGCTGTGGTAGATGGTCAAGGCCGCGTACATGGTATGAATGGTTTACGCGTAGTTGATGCCTCAATTATGCCGCTGATTATTACCGGTAACTTGAATGCAACGACCATTATGATTGCCGAGAAAATTGCAGACCAGATTCGTGGACGTGAAGCATTACCACGTTCAACTGCACCGTTCTATGTAGCATCATAAAATCTTAAAGGGCATATTTCTTATGCAGAGATATGCCCTTAATTTCATATTCATTCAGCCAATATTAATAAGAACTATGTATGACAGAAAATAAGCATGTGTAAGGAGCTTATTTACATAAATATGGGATGAAATAAAAATTAATCTATTTTTATAGGCAAATATTCTTCAAATGATTTAACTTTAATCAAATAAATATTATTATTTTAATTTCAAACACTTAAAATAAAACAATTAACTTAAACTATCTTATAAAAGCTCAATTTGATTAAATATAAATCATATTTATGATTTTGATGAACCCCATTTATTATAAAAATTGTCTTGTCAATGCAAAATTAGTCTAAAATATAGAGTGTTTGCGATAATCCCAAGTTATTTTTCTTTTTTTAAAGTTCTCTGTTTTGGAGAATTTTATTTTCGCATTTATATCCATTTTGTCTGGATACGCTGTCTAGGTTTCCTCACACCTTAAGTGACTCAAATAACTTATTTTAAGGTCCCCCTTACATGAAAAAGTTTTTGAAATACCTTCTGGTATTAATCATTCTTATTTTAATTGCAGGTATCGTTTTCTTGTTTAGACCAACTGCGTCAAAACAAGTCGAAACTGCTAAAGATGAACCAGTTGTTGATGCTGTTCTTGTTGGCGGCGGCATCATGAGTGCCACTCTCGGTACTTATTTCACTGAGCTTGAACCAAACTGGCAAATTCGTATGTATGAACGTCTTGACCAAGTTGCTCAAGAAAGTTCAAACGGCTTTAACAATGCCGGAACAGGCCACTCTGGCTTTATGGAAATGAACTATACCGAAGAGAAAAACGGTAAGATGGAAATTGCCAAAGCTGAAAAAGTTGCTTCTCAATTTGAAGTCGCTAAACAGTTCTGGTCACATCAGGTAAAACAAGGTGTTTTAGCTGAACCAAAATCATTCATTAATCCAGTTCCGCACATTGCTTTCGTTTGGGGCGATAACGTTCAATTCTTAGAAAAACGTTATGCTGCCATGATTCAAAGCCCGCTGTTCAAAGGTATGAAATTTACTGAAGACCCAGCTGTAATTAAACAATGGGCACCTTTAGTCATGAACGATCGTGACCCTAGTCAAAAAGTTGCAGCAACTCGTATGGATGTTGGCTCTGACGTTAACTATGGTTCAATCACTAAACAATTAGTGAGTCATTTAAATCAAAATCCTAATTTCAAATTACAGACTTCAACTGAAGTAACTGGCATCAGCCAAAATGATGACAAAACTTGGACTGTGTCTTTCAAAAATTTGAAAACTGGTAAAGTAGATCACGTTAAAACACGTTTTGTATTTATTGGTGCAGGTGGTGCAGCAGTTAAATTATTACAACTTACTGGTTTACCAGAAGCTAAACAATATGCAGGCTTCCCTGTAGGTGGTGAGTTCTTAATTACTGACAACCCAAAAATTACTGCTGAACATACTGCAAAAGTATATGGCCGTGCTGAACTTGGTGCGCCTCCAATGTCTGTTCCACATATTGATACACGTTATATCGACGGTAAAAAATATGTATTGTTTGGACCATTTGCAACATATTCAAACAAGTTCCTGAAAAATGGTTCTCAGCTTGACTTGCTTGCATCAACAAACAAAAGCAACGTTTTACCAATGACCACTGTTGGTTTGGAAAACCTTGATCTTGTTAAATACTTGGTAAGCCAAGTAATGATGTCAGATGAAGACCGTCTAAATGAACTTCGTAAATACTACCCAGATGCGAAAGCTGAAGACTGGCGTTTAAGCCAAGGTGGTCAACGTGTTCAGATCATCAAAAAAGAACCAGGTAAACCAGCAACGCTTCAATTCGGTACAGAAATCTTTGCGTCTAAAGATGGTGCTGTAACTGCATTGTTAGGTGCGTCTCCGGGTGCTTCGACTTCTCCATACATCATGCTTAACTTGCTTGAAAAAGCTTTCCCTGAGCAAACTGAAGGTAAATGGAACCAGAAGCTTCATGAAATTGTGGTTTCTTATAAACAAGATTTAAGCAAAGACCCTGTATTACTCGACAAAGTTCGTCAGTACACAAGTTCTACGCTTGGCTTGAACTATACATCTCCGTTTAAAGCTGCAAACGATGAAACTGCTGCTGCACCTGTTGCAAAAGCAAACTAAGTTTGTGATGTATAAGTAAAATATCAAAAGGATGAATTTCGATTCGTCCTTTTGTTTTTAAGACCTTAGTTGAGATATTTAGACTAATCATGACACCTTTAAAATCATCACCTCACCTCTTATCATTTTGTTTTAAGCTCGTGCTTGTTCTGTTGCTGGCTTATCTGTTGGTAAGCGGGTTTTATATGTGGATGATTGGCGGTACAGCCATTTATGTCAGCTCAGCTGTATTACTTACTATCACTGCTTATGCATTTAAGCTCGGTAAATATCAAAAGCTATGTTCTGTTTTAAATCTGCTCATGAGTGCTGCCGCGTTATATTTTAGTACCGCCCATTTATTTTTCTCAGCAGTTCAGTTTTTCATATTTTTACCTGCGCTGCTTTTTGCTGTGCTTGCTTTTATTTCTAAAAACAAAACTCATCGCTTATGTAAGCTTTTATTATTAATCAGTTTATTGATTTGGTGTAGCATACATTTTACGCAACTTGAACAACTTCAAGCCTATTATCAAACCCAGCATACAGGTGAAAGCTGGCAACAGTTTGGCGCATTATAAGTTCATTTTTTATTCTATATTTTCAAATAAATATGCACTCTTTTTCACATGAAGTTCATCAGTAAAACTGAACATCGTCTACAGAAATCCTTTTAAGAAAAAATATTCATAACAATCTAATTTATTTAGAAATATAACGAGCATATTAGCGATTGAACGTTATTCATCTACACGATAGATTAGCTGAATTATTTTTCTCCCTTTATGTTGTAATTTATGAAAATTTTAGATGGCGGTTTAGGCCGTGAACTTGCTCGTCGCGGTGCTCCGTTTCGTCAACCTGAGTGGTCTGCGCTTGCACTCATTGAAGCACCTGAAACAGTAAAAGAAGTACATCTCGATTTTATTAATGCTGGTTCAGAAGTGATTACCACCAATAACTACGCTGTTGTACCGTTTCATATTGGTCAAGAACGCTTTGAAACTGATGGCGTGCGCTTAATTAAAGTCGCCATCGAACAAGCAAAAAATGCAGTTAAAGAAAGCGGCAAAAATGTCAAAATTGCTGGCTGCTTACCACCGTTATTTGGTTCGTACCGCGCAGACCTATTCCAGCCTGAACAGGCTAAAAACCTTGCTGAACCCATCATTAACACTTTGGCACCAGAGGTTGATTTTTGGCTCGCTGAAACTCAATCGTGCTTAAAAGAAGTAGAAACAGTGCATGCGTTATTACCAAAGGATGGTAAGGACTATTGGGTGTCATTTACGCTGCAAGACGAAATCAAACATGAACAAGCGCTACTTCGCTCAGGCGAAAACATGCAACAAGTGGCTGATTTCATCAAACAATCAAATGCCAAAGCAGTGTTATTTAACTGCTGCCAACCTGAAGTGATCTTGCAAGCCATCAATGAAATTAAAGAGCTCATTCCAGAGTCTGTACAAATTGGTGCCTATGCAAATGCTTTCCCACCTCAAGATAGCAGCGCAACCGCGAACGATGGTCTTGATGAAGTTCGTAAAGATTTAGATGCTCCAGCTTATCTTGGTTTTGCTAAACAGTGGCAGCAAGCAGGTGCAAGCCTAGTCGGCGGTTGCTGCGGTATTGGCCCAGAACACATTGCTGAACTTTCTCAATTTTTTAAAGAATAAATACCATGTCTGCTGCCAAAATTGGATTGTTGTCTCTTACAGCGCTGGTCTTTAGTTCTATGGTGGGGTCGGGCGTATTTAGCCTTCCCCAAAATATGGCTCAGGTTGCCAACGGCTCTGCCCTTCTTGTTGCATGGCTCATTACCGGAGTCGGCATTATTTTCTTGGCCCTCACGCTTTTGCATTTAACCCGCCAACGACCAGATCTAGACGGTGGTATTTATAACTATGCGCGCGAAGGCTTTGGAGACCTGATTGGGTTTTGCTCGGCGTGGGGCTATTGGTTGTGTACCACCATTGGTATTGTCGGCTATGTCGTCATTGCCTTTTCCGGCGTCGGTATGTTTACCGACAGCAAAGACCATATTATTTTTGGTGAAGGCAATACCTTTTACGCACTGATCGGTTCCAGCATTTTTGTATGGCTTGTACATTGGTTAGTCAGCCGAGGTATTAAAGAAGCTGCGATTGTGAATTTACTGGCAACCATTGCCAAAATTATTCCAATGGTGGTTTTTATCTTCTTTACCTTTATTGCCTTTAAGTTTGATTTGTTCAAACTCAACTTAAATGACTTCTCTTTAAAAGTTCCACTTTGGCAGCAAGTGAAAGACCTGATGCTCATTACCCTTTGGGTATTTACTGGTATTGAAGGTGCAGTGGTTTTATCATCGCGTGCGAAAAAACGTCATGACATTGGTAAAGCGACCATTTTAGGTGTGTTACTGGCGTTAACTTTTTACGTCATGGTGACCGTATTGGCTTATGGCGTAGTGAGCCGTGAAGCACTTGCTGGCATGCACAACCCATCAATGGCGACTATTTTGCAGCAACTGATCGGTTTGCCGGGTACTATTGTTATTACCATCGGGCTTATTATTTCAGTTTCTTCGTCTTATTTAAGCTGGACGTTATTCGCCACAGAAATTCCCTATTTGGCTGCAAAAAATGGTGCATTCCCGAAATTATTTTTAAAGAATAATCAAAATAATGTACCCATTTCATCACTTTGGCTAACCACCATTGTCGTGCAAGGTGCATTGATTGCGGTGTATTTTTTCAATAAAAATTACACGCAGCTTTTATTAATTTCATCGGTGATGATTTTGCTGCCTTATTTTCTGGTGTCGGCTTTTTATCTTAAAGAATCCATTCGCCATAAACGCACGCCGCATATTGCCATTGCAAGTGTCGCTTCAATTTATGCACTTTGGTTGCTCTATGCAGCAGGATTAGATTTATTACTTCTGTCTGTAGTGTTGTATTTGGTCGGCTTGATTATTTTTTCAATCAGCTATTTTGAGCATAAAAAATCGCTCAAACAAAATCAGCTTAATTAATCATTTCAACCACTGTTGAGTCATTTCAGCAGTGGTTTTCTAAAAAAAATTCTATTTTGAAGGCTGTGACTGCTTTAAATGCAACCGTAAAATACGGCGTAATTCTAAAATCGCTTCTGGGGTAGTTTGAATCGAATGCCCACCCTTAATCATCAGTTCCGACTGTTCACCACCTAAATGTGAACTTTGATACGGCACAATTCCATCGCTGCTTTTTAACTTATCAGTCGTCCCATTTATGTTCCCCATAATCGAGTGATAGACCACGCTGGACGATGGCTGAATGGCTTGCGTAAGCTGCATAAAGCTAGAAGAACGACTTAAATTACTCGCCCCATTTTCAATTAAACCTTTTCTGAGCTTTGTGTTTTTCTCATCTCTCATTTCGACCGCAATAAAGAAATCAGCTGGCAAACGAATAATACGGCGGGCAATTTGGGTAAACCATCGGTCAGCGTAGTCAGTGCCATGATGCGGTGCCGAAACAAAAACAACCCGCTTAAAATAAGGCAAAGCTTTGAATTGAAAACGCTCTAGCACCACAGGATTTTCTTTTAAACGGTTTAGCTGGGCTTCATTCATTTTTTGCATGGCTTGCTCTGAAACATCGGCGTCGCTTACCAATAGGCGGCTAATCACTCCGCCCATACTATGCCCGACCAGCACTGCATCATGTGCAGCGTAGCTATCTTTAGCAACGTTTTGAAAAGCCTGATTCAACAATGAATAAATCTGAAAACGACTTTCAAAAATCGGCATATTGGTTGAATAAAACACCTGCCAAACTTGATAGTTATTCCTTAATTCGGCATCGCCCATAATGTCATTGGTTAGACTCACCCACGCCTCTGGGCTACTTGCTAAGCCATGAATAAATACAATGATTTTCTTATTTGGGTTAAAGGGTTCCAGCATATATAAATGCGGCATGATCAAATTGTTTTCTTTATTAATTAAAGACCAATAACCTGCTGCACCTAAATTATATTTCGACAACCAAAGTCCATAAGGCGCCGAATAGTTGGCAGTAAGCGGATAGTCCAAACCTTCAACCTTTACGCGGTCTTGTCGATATGGATCAAACATCGCAATTTCTAAATCTGCTCCAGCAATGACCTGCTCTGCTGTAGCTTTTTGTTTTGGGTAAGCAATGGCAGTCACTGGAAAGAAGCGTGGTAAATGGATGTTCGGATTATTCTGGTGAGCATAAAAAGCATCGGGGTCTAAAATGAAGCCGTGATTTACATCGTTTTCTTTACGCCCGACAATAAACTCTGCCCCTAAACCATCCTTACGGTTAACGGTATTAAAGCCAGAAAAATTCATGTTATAGCTTGAGCGAAAAGTATCGACTTCAATTTTTTGTACATCTACAGCATGGTCAAAATTGACATGGTACTCATGGCCATCTGCTTTGAGCAGCGGTGGAAAACGATGTGTATTTAAATGATTAAAATACGTGGTCATGAGCTTCGACAAAGCCACGTTATAAAAAATACGCACCTGATTTTGGCGATGGTCAAATACCCGATCGAACGGCGACTCTTCAGAGTCAAATAAATAGACATAACTATAGCGCAAGCTTTTATCAAACAGTGCTAACTCTTGCTCAAGACAACTATTACTTTTATTAATGACATTACATTGGCTATTACGTCCGACGTCTAAAGCTTTTGCCAAATAAATTTCACTGAGCGCAGCATAGCGTTCTTCTCGGCTGCTATTTTCAGACAAGCTTTGAATTTTATTTAAACAATCATCAAAATTTTGCAGACAAGATTTTTCATTTTTTTTAACTAAATACAGCAAGTTTTGAGTTTGATGACTTAAGGTGCCATCGGTCAGAATACTTTCATTCTTACTTTTTAAAGCGTTACTTAAATTACTTTCTTTTAAATTAATGACCTGACAGCCACTGAGCAAAGCCATTATTGTTATGATTGAATAATGATAAGACTTTGTCATTGTGCATTCCTTAATCGAATGTATTCCCCATCTGGTCATTATGCCTGTAAAGCAATGAACGAACAATTTCAGCTCAGCTTCCATTTTCCTTTATTATGAAAAAAAGCCTGAACTCATTTTAATTCAGGCTAATTTGTTATTTTTTCTAATCAAGCTTGGTTAAACTTTTGCTGTGAAGCTAAATAAGAGAAATACAAAATAGGTAAGATAAAGGGCGCTACACTCCAGAAGTCAAAATAGACATAGAGTATTGCTCCCAAGAAAGCACCAATCACAAACCCAATCACAATACTGGCACTTTTCAGAAAACTTGCCCGATTGGCTGCATTATTGTTTTTAAGTAAGTTAGCAATATCAATACCAAGCTGCGTGGTGTTACCTGTCATCATGGTACTTGGGCTAATATTTTTAATAAGGGTTTTGCTGGAAGTATTACGAATAGCCAAAGCAATTAAACCCAACCCGCCTGTTACTGCAACTGTTAGTGCATCCGGATTTTTAAATGGCTCGAAGTAAAGTCCTGCAACCATGAAGGCACATAGAAAAATAGCTTCAAATAAAAATAAATAAGACAGTGTTTTGTGCTTGACCTGACTACGGTCAATTAACAGTTTCGTGATCACCACCGTCAAAATAAATAGCGGGATTGCTGCGAGCTTAATCCATATACCAGCGCCGCCTTTAACCCATGCAGCGCCTGCCAACACTAAGTTTCCCGTAACATGCGCGGTAAAAAAACCAAACAGCGCAATAAAACCAATGGTATCAATTGCCCCACCCACCATGGTCAACAAAACAGGATCTCGACATATTGCCCAGGTACTTTCTGTCTCTTTTTGAATTGGGGTGTCTGCCATATAAAATATCCTGTTAAATTAGAGTTTTAAAACAAGTAAGTTGTATATAAATGATTTAAAAATGAGTAATACTAAAGTGTTTATGAAAGCAAAAAACGATGTAAAAAAATAGGGTGCGTAATGTCGCAACACTGTCTTTAAAATGGCAACAATTAAAATTGAGTGTTTTTAAAACAATAAACGGTTCTCAACTTCAAATCAATTTGACCTCTAAAACTGTTATAACTATGATGAAGCCGCAAGTTGATATCAATTGGTTTTGAACCTGAAAAAGTTATGCCAAGATATGGATAATGAAAAACAACAACCAAGAGTAGATATATGTCACTTTATAATTTTTCAGTTTTTCTAGGTGGATTATTATTTGTATCGATTGCCTCTGCTGGCTATAAAAGTAATGCACACCGTGATTTTTACTCAAAATGCATCGCAGCTGGACATAGCCGTTCAACCTGTCTGTGTATTTATCATCGTTTAGAGCGTCAATATTCCCCTAAACTCATGCATAAACTTGGAAACTTAAGTCTACAAAGCCCTGAGGTACCGCGTGATTTTGTGAAAACCATGATGCGCACCATGCAACAGTGCAGATCATAATTCTTTCATTTTTTAAGCCACATCCACATCAATACCCCCGCCATACATAAAATTGCCGGATAGACAAACCACGGATGTGGAATAGTCCAAATCATCAGTCCCGCAGCCAAACTCATACTCAACGTCGAGATGTATTTTGCTTTTTTAGGAATACGCCGATGTTCTTGCCACTCGCGAATGAGTGGACCGATATAACGATGATTTCGAAACCATTGATGAAGTTTTTCAGAGCCTCGAGCCGCAAAGAAAACCGCCAAAATTATAAAATCAACGGTAGGTAAACCCGGAATAAAAATACCCAATATACCAAGCGCAATACACAACCAAGCCAAACCAATAAACACCCAACGCGCCCAAACAGAACGGGCAAGCTTACTGACTGGTTGAGCGGGTGTTAACGACTGCTCATGTTTTACGATCACATTTACTTGATTGAGTTTATCCATATCGGGTATTCCCTTTATCCACTTTTTATTATTTCAATTCATCAAGCTGATCAAGCGCTTGACCAAAATATCCAAAGGCATCTAAAGCCCCTTGAATGACTCGGTCTTGCTGGGTTTGGTCAAAGCCTGTTTCATCAAGTGCTTGTACAAAACGTTTCCAAACTTTAGCGCGCCCTTCGGGATAGGCAGCTAAATTACGGGCAGCAAACGTCTCAGAAAAACCCAAATGCTTTTGAGCTTCTTTAAATAAAAATGCAGCCCCTAAAGTTGAACCTTCAGACACGTAAATCCAGCCTAAAGCTTCGGGGAGCTGTACGTTTTCACTGTGTAATTGCTGTCCGTTAGGTTGAATACCTAAATCATTTAAATCGGCAAGTGCTTGTTTTGAACGGCCGCGAATATCGAGGTCCGGAATCAGTCCTGCTACACCCTCTTTCTCAAAAAGATGTTCAATTTCACGCTGAAAGTAATATTGAGACAACGTAAATTGTGCGTATTTTTCTTTACTTGAAAATACCTTTGCCTCTGACATTAATTGATGCATACGTTCATGTTCGGCAGCGGTTTCTTGTTTCAAACGTAAAGACAAGCTGTTACTAATGATTTGTTCTGTAGATGAGTTCATCATCTTTCTCCTGCAAAATGGATATGGCTCATCGGTTAACGGCCCCGATTGAGTTTGAGTTGGACTGGAAAATCCACAACAATGGTCGCGGCGCGACCGTTAATTTTGTGGGGTTTAAATCTGGATTTACGTGTAGCTTGCATGACCCGTTCATCAAGGCTGGCAATGCCCGAACTTTGACGTAATTGGATGTCGATCGGCTGCCCTTTTTCATTAATGCGAATCCGAAGCTCAACCAAACGATTTTGTTGTTTTAACTCGCGGTCATCGTAGTCAAGCCCACCAAAACTCAGCACATCCACACTACTCACCTGTACAACGTCATCGTGTTCAACTTGAGTGCTCGGTGCTTTGGAATATTCTTGCTGCATTGCGGGTGTTTTGACGCCGCCACTTTTAGTTTCGCTATTGGTGTTTTGTGGCAAATGCTCAGTTTGCGGTTGTTCAAGGTCTGTCGAACTCAGTTTTTTATCAGTATGGGCCGCTCGCCGTTCTGTAAGCTGCAATGGTTGGAGCGAAGTTGAATTGTTTAAAGTCGTTTTGGGTTGTGCTTGCTGTTTGTCATTTAAATTATTTTGCACAACCTCTTTAGAGGCAGTTTTTGACGCTAATATTTGAACATTTGTAGGCGAGTTTTTTGATTCTTCAGGTACTGAAGATACCGAACTGTTTAACATAGATTGAGGCGTTACACTTTTTTTCGGTTGGCTTTCAGTCTTTTCAGCCGATGGCTTTTTAGCAGGTGCCAGCGACACAAAACTTACTTTTAAGGCATCTACTTTGGGTGTTGCTTTAAAAGTATAAGGTTCAATTAAATGACTCAGCATCCAGACAGCAAATACATGCAGTCCAATCACCACCACTACGGTTAAGCACTTATAAAAGTGCTTCGGCCCTTGTGGTAAAGGCAACATAACCATCGGCTTATGTGTAGGGAATAAAGATTTTGATTTCATGGCTTATTCCCTAAAAACGATGCTCAAGCTTGAGACTAATGTTGTGTTTATCGTAGGAATACAGCCAATCGACATTGCTTTTATTATGGTTATAGCGATAGGTTAAATTAGGCGTCATGCCATAAAACTCAAAGCGAGGCATTTGCATAACAAAGGTATAGTTTTGTTCAAAATCATGACGGCGTGCTAAGAAAGTTTCTGCGTATTTATCAAACAGGCGCCAACGGTAAGAACTCAATAAAGTAGTGTTAAAACCAGCACTCCAAGACTTACTTAAGCCTAAACGCACACCTTGCTGTTGGTAGGCAGCCATATATTTTTCTTGGGTCGAATGGTCGACTACGTCTAAACCACTAAAAACGGTCCACTGATTTGGGAGGATTTTCCAGAAAGTAGCAAAAGCTGAGCTTTCTACCCCATCTAGGGTTTTATATTTCTGATAATTTAAATCTTTACTCTCAGCCTCAAGTTTGAAGGCTTTATCTGCCGAGATAAAATGCATCCACTCGGCACGTGCGCCCCATGCATTGTAAAGACCATCATTGCCATAACGTTTATGTTCAAAAAGCGGACTCACCCCAATTTGATTTTTTAAGTCAAAGTAGCTGTAGCCTGCATTAATGTTAATGGTAGATTCATTAAATGCCGCGTGGTCGTTATAGGACTGTCCAAACGCCAGCGCACGTAAAGCCACGCCATGATGCCCCTTAATCGCATAGCGTTTAATCAGACTGGCTTCGTAATCTAACCCCGTTGCCGACTCAGCTTTAGGCGTCCCACGGGTAACTTGCTCAATCGGGATAATATTACCTTTACTATCTTTGCCATAAAGCGTCCATGTTTTGCTCTGTTCCGACGAACTATTTAAATTACTGACATAGGTGTAACCCGCTGAAACCGAGCCTTGCCAAGAGTCTCGTTTTTTTAATGCCTGAACAAAAGTATTCACTGTGGTTAGAACCCCAGACGGGATTACCGCAGGGTCGCTTTGTTTAAGTTGGTCTTGAATGGAAATAAAAAGGCGTGCTGCTTCCTTATTTTTCTGTTGTTCAAACAGCACGCGCGCTAACTCAAGTTCACAAATTAAATTATGAGGTTGTTGTTTTAGGCTGCTTTGAAATTTTTGTTCAGCCAATTTCAGTTGACCCTGAGAACGTGCAACTGCCCCTTCAGCAAAGTCGGTTAAAGCCCGATCGTAGCCAACATATTTCTTATAATGTTCTAAATAAACCGTGGCTTTGAGCCACTGTTTTTGCATGACTGCCAAATATAACGCCTTGGCAAGATCATTCTGGTTTTGTTCAACACTGTATTCTTGTCCATTAATTTGAAGTTTAGGTAATTGCTCGGTACTACGAATGGTTCCCTGCTCGTGAAACTGTCGCTGTTCTTGTAAAAGCGTTTGGTCCAAGCTTTGATTGAGACGAAGCTGTGTGTCTTCGTCGGCATATAAAAATGGACAACTCAACAATGTCAGACAGCACAAAAGCGTTCGTTTCATAAAACAATAAACCTGAAGCAACCAAGCAAAAGCCAAAAAACAAAAGGAACCTACGTATGTAGATTCCTTTTGCATTCATTAATTTTTAGCACCGCCAAATGCAGTGTTGTAAGACACGTTATCAAACTGGGCAATACCCGCTAAAGCCGAAGCATTTGCACCGAAGAATTGACCTTGAACCACACCAGAGTTATCGACACCAGCCGTACCGTTAGCCGTTGCCAAACCAGCAAATGCAGCAGTACCCGGGTTAAATGCCACACCATCTAGACTTAATGATGAAACAGCCGTACCTGTTCCAGTAAGCGTTCCTTCAAGTGTCCCCGCGCCATAATTTGCCGTGAACGTACCGCTTAACAGATTGCTTCCAGAACCGTTAATCCCTGCAACGGTATAGGTTGCAGTACCCGCGGTTGGAACAGTGGTATTGGTGTTATCACCCGCGTAGTAAACGGTATGGCTTGCGCTTGCCGGCGTGTCACCCGCTTTCCACCATTCACCAAAATAGACTTCCTGTGTGCCCACCTGACCGAAGTTAAAATTACCTAATGCACTGTGCGAAGGTGGCATTGCAGACACTGGAATATGCGAAATATTAAAGGTTTTGCTGCCAACCGTTACATTGGTGTTACTCGTTCCCTGAGCAGCAAAAGCCTGAGCCAAACCTTTTAACGAATTAAAACCTGTAAAAGCGTTATATGGTGCACCCGCAGCTTGAACCGATACCGCTGCTACACCACCCGGATGGCTTGCATTGGCAGCAGCACCGATTTTGATGTTACTTTCATTACTCGAAATACCATCAATTCCTGCATAAGCAAATGCAGTTGAACAAGCAACGAGACCCAAGAACAATTGAGAGATTTTCATTTGTTGTTACTCCATCTTTTTTAAAACTAAGTTATTGTTTAATTTAAAATAACGATTTCGCTATTTTTAGTTTATTGAGTAGGCCCAGCTGCAAACCTACTCGGTTTTTTTGTAAATAATAATCATTCAATATTATTATTTACCGTTACCTGACTCCCCTTTTATGTATGTATAGAGGGAATCAAATTCTGTTTAAAATTTAGTGGTCCAACTAATTTTCATCGTTCGGCCAGGTGCGGCCATGGCACTACGGGTTAAAGGATCGATATAAAACTGGTTAGAAAGATTACTGCCGACAAATTCAACCGTGTTGTAGTTATCGAGCTGATAACGCGCATAGGCATCAAAAATCCACGTGTCATCCCAAGCCAAAGGCACATTGAGGTAATAGCCTTTATTGACGCTAGCATCATTGTTTTTACGTAGTGGGCTTTCATAAGCTTTATAGAATGTGGCACGTGCACCAAGCTCTAACTTTTCATCAAAAAAGCGTGCGCCAAGCAACCCGTGAAAACTCAGTTCAGGTGTGGCCATGGTCACCAAGTAGCCATTTGGGAACCCGTCATCGACACAACGCTGATACGGTTCACGGAACTCAAGACCCTGCTCGGTTTGAACCGTGCCGCCTAAAATCATTTTGTTAATGGCACTATTGGTGTCACACACTTCATTTTTTAAGTTATAGGCCACGCTCAAGTCTGTGAAAAAACCGCCATTATCAAAACGGCTTTGTAACTCTAGACCTGACAGCTTTTGCTCATCCATATTGGTAAAAATAAGATTTTGGTCACGCTCAATCACATTTTTGGTTTTGTTGTAGTAATAGGCGAGCTTAATGTCAGCATTGCGTGCCGTGCTGAACCAATCACGCATGTCATAGACATAACCCACTTCGTAGTTAAAAGCGTGTTCAGGTTTAATTGCTTGATATGGCAACATGGCAGAAAAACCGACAGTGCTTTCAAACAAACTTGGTAAGCGATATTCCTCTGCATAGCGTGCATAGATTCTGCTGTTTGGCGTGAGATGAATTGAGGCGCCTAACTGCGGTGCCCAGCCGCTATCTTTAACTTTGTCGGCAGATTCAACCGGAACTTGGTCTACTACCGACATAAAGTTCCCACCAGTTACGACGTACTTTTGTCCAGAGGCATTGAGCTGGTTTAAAGGATTATCGGCAAGCGACAATTGCCCATTCGCATCTGCTTTCCAGCTCAGCGTATTTTTCTGTGACCAGATCATGTTATACAACGTGCTCTCTGATGCAGGCACAGTGTCGAGCTGTCCATCCCAATCAGGATTTTTTGTGGCGTAACGCTGCTTTAAAACATTGATTAAACGCTGCTGAGTCGAGGTGTAACTCTCAGGCATGGTTTGATATTCAAAGGTATATTCTTTAAGCCTACTTTTTTTGGTAAAAAGCGGATTTAAACTCGGGTCAATCTCGGTCTGCAAAGACTTATTTAAAAAGTCATCAACAGCCCAATACGAGCGATAACGCATGCCCGCATCAAAACTTAACCAAGACAGCGGTCTATAATTAAAGTTAAAGTCGAACGTTTTTTCCTCACGGCGGCCTGCTCGTGGCAGCGCCTGATAGAGCGAATAACTTGGGCCATATTCGCCATACACATCATCAGACGTCAGTTTTTCTTTTAAGAAACTTCCACCGAGCGTCAAATCAAGCTGGTCTAACAAACGGGCTTTATTACTGACCGTTATGCCTTTACGCGTATTGTCAGAATGGCTTATCGCCGTGTTAATAATGGTGTTATCTCGAAAATCGATTGTGGTTGGCCAGCCACCACGTGTGTAGGTCTGGCTTTCGGTGTCGGTTTGCCAAATGTTGGCATAGAAATCAATCCAGCGATTATTCTCAGGCTTAAACTTATATTCGAGGCTATAGGATTTAGAATGAATATTGCTTAAAGGCCACTGCGGAACCCCTAAGTCAGGTGTAATGCCCCAAACAATTCGAGACGGCATAATTTCACCAAAAATATTTTTGGTATCTCGGTAAGTCAGTTTAAGGGTCTGATTATCGGTTGGACGATAGGTCCCTTTTAATAACCACGACTCCATATGACTTGAAGTGTTAGGAACTTCATCGCCCGGTTGATAGGCATAGGCAAAGTAAGGAATAAAATCGAGGCTACTGTCTGGCGTCGCTCGTTTATAGTAGCCCGCGCCATGTGTGCCCGAAAAATAATTGCCGCGCTCACGTACTGCATAAACAGCCAGTAAATCGAATTTATCTTGCTTGGTGGCAATTGCCAGTCGGCCCGCTAAGTCATCGCCCGAAAAATGAGAGTTATCACTTCGGGTACGGTTCTTTTTATAAATATCGGGGTCATATTTAGCCCCATTCATATCAATCCAAGGCGTGGTGTCATCGTAGTTTTGGCCTACTTTACTCATGTCTGGCAAAGATGGATCGATTGAGTTGGTTGAGCCTTCTACTTTTAATTCGGCACCAAAAGACTTACCCGGACGAACAATATCATCTACCTCTAGCGTTTTAACCACCACACCGCCGCCCACAGAAGTCGTGGTATTACGCTCTAAAGATGGGCCTTTAATGACTTCAATGCCCGCAATCAGATTGGGGTCGATATAGTTTCGGTTGTTTACCCCGTTGTAGCCACGCCATACGGCAATTGACTGTTCGGTGCCATCAATGGTTAAAGGCACACGACCAACACCCTGCACACCACGTACACTTGGGTCGAGTGCACCACTGTTGCGGGCATCGCCGCTATAGACTCCCACCATGCCTTGTAAAACATCGGCTGGGTTGGTTCCTTTAAAGCGTTCGACATAGTCTTTGCCCGCATAGACCGAAGAACGGTTTGCGTCATAAACTTTGTTATAGCCTTCGGTGTCACGGTCTTCTTTGCCATACACCACAATTGGCGTGAGTCGTACCGATGCATCTTCTTCAATTACGGCACTACTTGGCGGCAGGCTAGCGGCCTGAACCTTAGATGAACTTACTCGTGGTGTAGATTTTTTGCTGAGCGTGTAGCCCTGCCCAACCTTTACAGCATTAAATTCGGTTGATTTTAAAAGCTGCTCAAAACCTTGCTCGACAGCAAAATTGCCTTTTAAGCCTAGGCTATGCAACCCTTGGAGTTGCTGGGCATCCATTGCAATTGAAGTACCCGATTGTTCGGCAAACTGGTTCAGTACGTTAGCAAGACGGCCCGCAGGAATGTTATAGCTTTTAACTCCGGCTGTTTGTGCATAGGCCTGCTGCATAGGCAGCGCAACAAGTCCACCCATCGACACAGCATGTATAGCAAATGCCAGTGTTGAGAATCGAAAAATCGATCGATTCCGCTTTTGCCCCGTTCCCGCTTTTTTCATTTGCCCCGCCCCAGTAAATCGTAATAAGAATCATTCAATACAACTGATTAAAATGATCCATATTTATTGCTTCTACTTACTATGACGAACGACTTTCAAAAAAGTGGAACCTAAAATTGAAAATAAATTTAATTTTTTATTATTTTAAAGAAACCATGACCACAAACGGCGTGATTTGCTTAATTTTCAGGTCTGGAAAAACCGTAGCCAAAAGCTTAAGTGATTCTGTGGTTTGGTCTAAAGGCAACACAGCATTGACCCGTACATGTTGCAGCGCCGCATCATTAAAAATAATTTTGCCTTTGTAGTTGAGGTCTAGCTCTTGTAACACTTGATTCAGTGGCAGGTTTTCTACCATAAGCTGATGCTTTTGCCATTTTTGTTGTTCGTTATAAACATCTAGTGCAGGCAGTTTTTGTACGCCATTTTTGTCCATTTTAATGGCTTGCCCTGCTTCAACAATGGCCTGACGAGTCGCATGCAATTGAGTGGTTTTAACTTGCGTGGCTTCTACTTTTACCTTTGAGTGCAACATTTTGAGTTCGGTTGCCGAAGGGTCATAACTGACGCTAAAAGCTGTGCCGAGTGCCTGAATTTGTCCATGACTGGTTTTGACTAAAAACGGTCTGGTCTTATCTTTAGCCACATCGACATAAATTTGACCTTGCACCAACTCAACCACTCGCTGGTTGGTTTTAAAATCAAGATTGACTGCACTTTTGCCACGTAAAATTAGACGTGAACCATCTGGTAAGGTTTGCGTGGTCCACTGCCCCGATTGCCCGTGAATGTCGGCCGTCACATAGGCCACGGTGGTGTCAGTTAAATAAAATAACGCCCCACTCATGGCAACAAACACGACGGCAAAAGCTGTTCCTGCACGTAAATTTTTATAGGCTTTACCTGAGTTTAGGCCAGCCTTAAGAGCAACTTTAGTGACTTTTTTATGTCCGCTGGTTTGGGAAAGTTTTTGAATTGATCCGATACACTGCTCAATATCGGCAGCCACTTGGCGGTGTTGCTCACTGGTTTTTTTCCACTCTTCAAATTTTTGTTTAGCGGTTTTTCGTGAGCTTTCATCATCCGAACTCAGTTGAACAATCCAATGCGCGGCTTCTTCAACCAACTGGTGATGTTTGCTTTTATCCATGGCCATTTAAATGCAAGCGTCCATGTCTTGTCGGTTTTGGTAGCACTGAATTAAACAGCTCGCCAAATATTTTTGAATCATTTTGGTCGACACATTTAAACGCTCGGCAATTTCTTTATGGGTATAGCCTTCGAGATAATGCAAAATAAAAGCTTGCTGTGCTTTTTCGGAAACCCCTTCGAGCGATTTGCAAAGCTGGTTAATCGCTTGAATAATTTGCATTTGCTCTTCGGGTGAAGCCACGGCATCAAGCATATACTCCATTTGACTCAAGCCATCTAAATAGGCCTGTTCAATGCGTTTACGGCGCACTTGGTCAATCAGCAGGTTTTTAGCAATCGACGTTAAATAAGCACGCGGTTCCTTAATGCCGAATAGCTCGTCACGCGTTTGTAGCAGTTTAATAAATGTGTCCTGAACCAGATCTGCGGCCTGATCAGTATTACCTAATTTTTGTCTCAACCATTGGTGAAGCCAGCTTTGGTGACTTCTATACAACTGATCTACAAGCAAAGAAGTTTTGTTCACAGCAATTGGACTCAAAACAAGGAACCCATAAATGATAATAATTATCATTTAAACAAGTCAAGCAATAATTCAAGTAAAACTTAAATCACTGTTTAATAAATTGAATTAATTGTCCGCTTGCTTTGCTGCACTTCTCTTAGAGCAAATCAGCCAAATTCCTAATTTCTTCCATCACTGCCTTACACGCAGGCGTTAAATAGCCATGCTTAGAAATAGACAAAGAAATATAACGTTTGAGTGCGGGGTTAATAATTTTTGCGGCTTGAATGGAGGTGTATTGGCTGGCCTTCTTTAACGCTTGCGGCCCCAGCATGGTGTACATGCGAGATTCGGAAACCAAATGGGTTTGTAAACTAATCGAATCGGCTTCAAACACAATATTCAGCTCTACCCCATTTTCATAGGCCATGTGGTCTAAAAAGTTTCGCCAGTTACTTGGCCTGCAAAACGTGACCAGTGGTAACTGACTTACCTCTTTAAACTCGACTTCATTTGCCTGAGTGAGCGCGTCTCCTTCACAGCCGACCAAATAAGTATCGGCTTCGGTAAGGTAAACATCACCCTGTTTAGGCGTCGGGTTAAATCGATAGAGAATGGCTAAATCGACGCTGCCATCTTCGAGCCATTTTTCTAAATGCACCCCTTGCCCTTCACGCACCGATAGTTTAATTAAGGGATATTTCTCTTGAAGCACTTTATAAAGCGTCGATAACAACGGATGTGCAGTAGACGGCAAACTGGCAATACGAACCGTACCAATCGGGGTATCGGTCGAGTGCAAAATTTCATTATTGAGTTGGTCGGTCACGTTTAGCCATGAACGAATTTTAGGAAGTAAATGCTGACCTAAATCGGTCAGCTCGACGCCACGTCCAGTTCGGTTAAACAAACGTCCACCGCATTGAGCCTCAAGCTCGTTCATTTGCCGACTGATTTGCGGTTGGTTGGTGTTATGCAGCATCGCGACTTTGCTTAAGCTACCGAGTTCCACCGCGTCTAAAAATATTTTCCATAATTCATAATTCATCGATTCTTCCTAAACCGTTATAGGCAGCATTTTGAGCCATACATTTTCAGTATAACTGAAATTCAAGAATTGGTAATTCCTACATAGCTCACCTATTTCTATACTCCAATCATGTTCTCTACAACACGATTTAAATCAGATTAAGAACCAGAGAATATTTAATTACACTGTATAGGAAGTACGATTATGAGTTTAGATTTACGTGGATTAACCCCAGCACCTGTGACTCCTTTTACCCGTGACGGACAAGTAGACCATGATGCGATTCAACGTTTAGGTTCATGGTTAGGCAGCATTGATGGTGTGAAAGGCTTGGTTGTTCTTGGGCATGCAGGTGAAGGAACATTCTTGTCGCAAAAAGAACAAATGCAGGTCATCGAAAGCTTTGTTAAATCGGTAGATGACAAAATTCCGGTAATCGCAGGGATTACGCTCGAAGGTACTTCGGTTGCAGCAGAAGAAGCAAAACGTGCAGTGAGTGCAGGTGCTTCAGCAGGTTTGATTTACCCTTCACATGGCTGGTTGCGTTTTGGCTATCAAAAAGGCGCACCGCAAGACCGCTATAAAGCAATTTATGAAGAAAGTGGTTTGCCATCTATTTTATTCCAATATCCAGATGCGACTAAAGCCACTTACGACCTAGAAACTCTACTCGATATTTCTGCACAGCCAGGCGTATTTGCCATGAAAAATGGTGTGCGTAATATGCGCCGCTGGGATGTTGAAATTCCAATTATTCGCCGTGAACGTCCAGACTTACAGGTGTTGACTTGCCACGATGAATATTTGCTTCACACCATGTTTGATGTAGATGGCGCTTTGGTTGGCTACGGTAACATTGCCCCTGAACTGTTAATTGAAATGATTAAAGCAGGTAAAGCCAAAGATTATGCTAAAGCGCGTGCCATTCACGACCAATTATTACCAGTGACTCGCAATGTTTATCACCGTGGTTCACACATGGAAGGTACTGTCGCGCTTAAACATGCATTGGTTGCTCGTGGAATTTTGGACCATGCCACTGTGCGTTCGCCATTGCTTCCTCTGGCAGATGGTGCTGAGCAAGAGATTCATGATGCAATGCGTCAAGCTGGAATTGGCAAGGTCGATTTAACCCAAGCCGTTGCTTAAATTCTATTCGGGCTAGCATGTACGCTAGCCTTTTTTTCCTGTACGCTGCCTGAGGCCAAACATCGGGCATGTCTCTTAAAAATAATAATAAAAAGCATGCAAACTGTGGTGAACAGGTAGTGCGAAATAGAACAACAAAACTACGAGGAATGTAGTAATAAGGAGATAGAAGATGACAAATCTAGCGGATGTAGAACAAATTAGTCATCATCAAAAAAATGCGGAAATTATTGCAAGACTTGAACGACTACCCGTCACTGGTCGAATGCAATTTATGCGAATTACCATTGGTATAGCGACCTTTTTTGACGCCTATACTGTTCTTGCGATTGCCTTTGCTCTACCCCAACTCATTACCGAATGGCACCTGACGCCTGCCTATGTCGGTGCGATCATTGCCGCGGGCTATGTCGGGCAACTGGTTGGTGCGATCTTTTTTGGTTCACTTGCCGAAAAAGTCGGTCGTTTAAAAGTACTGTCTTTTACCATTTTACTGTTTGTGGCAATGGACATTTCTTGTCTGTTTGCATGGAGCGGAATGTCGCTGTTAATTTTCCGTTTCTTGCAAGGTGTTGGAACTGGCGGTGAAGTGCCTGTTGCGAGTGCCTATATTAACGAGTTTATTGGTGCAGAAAAGCGCGGTAAGTTTTTCTTGCTCTATGAAGTTTTATTCCCACTCGGCCTGATGTTTGCAGGCATGGCAGCGTTTTTCCTGATGCCAATTTACGGCTGGAAAGTCATGTTTATTGTGGGCCTAGTTCCATCATTACTGGTCATTCCTTTACGGTTTTTCTTACCTGAGTCACCACGTTGGCTTGCTTCAAAAGGTCGTTTTAAAGAAGCAGATAAAGTCGTCAAAAGCTTTGAAGACGGTGCCATCAAAAGTGGTAAAACTTTGCCTGAACCTGTGGTTAAAGAAATTAATCCACAAGGCATGGCAAAAACCGACTGGCGTGAGCTGTTCCGTGGCATTTACCGCAAACGTACCTTTACCCTGTGGGGCATGTGGTTTTGCGTGTATATGGTGAACAACGCCATGGTGACTTGGCTGCCATCGCTCTACAAACAGCACTTTGGCCTGTCGCTTCAAACCAGTTTAGGTTATGGCTGGATTACCTCGGGCGTGGGTGTGATTGCTTCTATTATCTGTGCGTTAATGATTGATAAAGTCGGCCGCCGTCCTTGGTACAGTGCAGCGTTTTTCTTGGCCATTATTCCACTCATGAGCCTCTCGGTTTTAGGCGCAAAATCGGCGATGGAAGTTGTAATTTTCGCAACGATTAGCTATGCCATTTTGCAAACCATTTCATTCTCTTTATACCTTTACGCTGCTGAACTTTACCCTACTCGCCTACGTGCGATGGGCATCGGGTTTAGTACCGCTTGGTTACGTGCCGGCTCTGCAATTGGACCTGTTATGGTCGGTCTGGTCGTTGGTGGCTACGGCATTCAATATGTGTTTAGTGTGCTGGCGGTTGTGGCGCTCATTGGTGGCTTAGTGACATTCTTCTTTGCCATTGAAACCAAAGGCCAAGTGCTCGAAAAACTCTCTCCTTAATTCATCTATTTCATAAAAAGCTTGCCTAACCTAGCGTTAGGCAAAGGGCTTATTCATGCTTAAAAAAGGAATTTAAAATGAATAAATATTTGCTATGGGGCTGTATTGGTTTAGGCAGCGTGAGCAACGCTTATGCAGAGCTTCCTCAAGAATTTGGCAAGTTAGAATTAAAACTCAACACCCGTTACTGGAACGATGAAGGCACTGCCCACCCCATGCTTGCCAATCCTTCGCCTTCGTCGAGTGAATATGAACAAAGCGCGTTAGGGCTTGAGTTAAATTATCAGTCACCTTACATGTGGGACTGGCTTGGGGTAGATGGCTCACTCTATGCGGTCACCAAGTTATTTGACTCTGGCAAACCGAGCGCTCAGCTTTTAGAGGTTGAAAATAACGGCAAGCTCGATCAAAACTTTGCGACTTTAGGGCAGCTCTACATCAAAGCAAAACTGGGTGATCAAAGCGAAATTAAATTAGGCCGCCAGTTACAAGATTCGCTCTTGCTTAAAAGCACCAACAACCGCGCTGTACCCGACACTTTTTCGGGCGCGAGTGGTCAGTTTCAATTGAATGATCAGCTACAGACTTACATTGCTTACTATGACCGCTGGAAACCGCGCAGCATGGATAGTTTTGAAAAACTGGTGACTGAAAATGATGAACGCATTGATTATGTGGGTTTGCTCGGCGCCAAATATCAGTACAAAAACTGGAGCGTGAATGCCGAATATTTAAATAGCAAAGATTATTTAAAAAAGTACGGGGCGATTGCTCAATATAAATTGCCCTTTCATGGCTTTGTGTGGACATTCAACACAGGTGCTTTTTTCTCACGTGATGATGGCAAGCTGTTTAAATGCGGTGCCGAAACCGAGCTGGACTGTGTAAAAGGCCAAGATATTAACAACCGTGGCAATGGCTATTTTTTCGATGTAAATGTGGCTAAAAATAACCTCGAAGGTGGCATTGCCGTTTCAAAGTTTAATGGTTTTTGGATTGAAGATAACTTTGCCGTACACTCCGACCGTAACTCGGTTTTAACGCAAGACCACGGCACCAACCCGTTTCCGACCTCTGCGACCATTGGCCCTGACTTTACCAATAACGATGAAACTGCCGTTGCCCTTCGGCTGAAATATAACTGGAAAGACTATGTGAAAGGTTTAAAAACCGAGGTGAAGTATATTTATGGCTTTGGCGCTCACCAAAGTAACATCAGCAGTGATATTGAAGGTAAAGAGCGTTACTTTGACTTTACGGTGAGTTATGCCTTGCCGTGGGTGAAAAACTTAGATGTGCGTTATTCATTTTTACATTATGAGTCTAAGTTTGAAAATGCAAACCTAGGTGAAAAAATAAATGGAATGACCCGTAAAGATTGGGACCAGCACCGTGTATTTATTAATTACCGTTATACATTTTAAGAGCAAGCTAAACGTTTAGTTTAGCTTTATTATTTTTATTAATTAATGGCTTTAAATAGATTAACTTTTGAGTTTAATTAAAATATAAATTTATATTTAAAATTTTTATAATATTTTATTTAAATTGAATTGACCTGTTAAAAACTTATGATTATTATGGTCCCGCTGGCCTACATTGCCAGTCGGTTTTAGCAGACCGTAGATCCATGGCGGGTTATAGTTCAACTATAAGTCGTTAGACCCTTGCGTCCCTTTTCTTTGCGGTAGGACGGGAGGGGGACGCGCTCGCGCGTGCTGGTTCCTTGGATCCCAGTCTGCTAACCCCCTTTCGTTCTACCACCATAAATTAATTCGCAGTGATTGTTGGTGGTAGGACTCCATAAATTTTAAGGAGTTGGCCATGACATTTTTTATATTCATCCCCTATCCTCTCTCGTGATTTTATTTATTTAAAATTTAGGCTTTCTCTCACCTAAAACATTTTAAATTTATAAATATTTTTAATTTAAAAACTTAATCATTTTATTTTCCTATTTTTATGGATTGGTTAACTATTACCTAAAAAATGATTTTAAGACTTTTAATATAAGCGGCTTATTTTTTATTAATAACTTAGTGAAAATTATCACGAGAACAATATGAAACTTTATAAACCTATTTTGGCTTTAAGCCTTTTAATAGGCGATTACGGTGTTTCTGGTTGCGACATTCACACTCAGCAGGATTTTGAAGAAATTTGCCTGTCTGGTGGGCACACCCAAGCCAGTTGCGACTGTATTTACCAACGGCTTGAACAAGTGTATTCGCATAAGCTCATGCAACGTCTAGAACACGTCAGTTTGCAAAGTCCTGCTCTCCCACAGGACTTTGCCCCTACTTTTTTTAGTGTGATGCGGCGGTGCGATAAAGAAGACATGGGCTAAGCGTTTGGCTTAGCTCCCTTATCTCTGTGCCGCAACGGTGGATACTTTAAATCAGCGCAAAAAATTAAAGTTCTGTTGTGGCACGGGGGCCTTGGGGGAAAGCTAACTGATTAATAATGACTAAGATATAACTTTACTTATCAGCCTTCTGAGTTCGCTCTACAGTAATATAGTCATTGGGAATAACTAACTGCTTTTCAATATCTTTCACTTTGTAAGAAACTAAAGTGCTTTTACCAATGCCTTGAAATAACACTTTAACATCTTTAAAAATATAGGTTTTATACTGATTCAGTTCCTTAGTTGTTGTTTTTGGCAATTCAATTAAATTTGCATAAGGTTCTTTAACATACAGGGTTGCCTTTTCTATTCTTACCCCAGTATTTTGCATAGTATAATTTAGGAATACTTTCCCGACATCGCCAATAAGGATTAGGGGTACAAGCGGAGTCAAGCTAATAAAAAAAGCTATTTCTAAGCTATCTTTAACATGCGTTTCTAATCTCTTTAATTTTTTTCTTGCGAATGTTTTAAGATGGTCACTTGCATCAGGATCATCAACAATATCTGCTAGATTTTCAAATTTTATATTAAATTCTTTAATCTTCTGCCGATTCATATAAAAAGGATAATACGCAAAGGCAATAAAAAATACGGTAATACCTATGTATAAATTAATTTTCCAGTGCAATAAAAATATACCGTGAATAGCATATAAAAGATAAAGAGAGCCAAATAACGTAATAATATTAATCTTTGGAAAAGGAAGTTTTTTCCCAATTCTAATATGTGGTGGTAAATACTTATCAACCCAGCTTAAGGCAAGATATGTCACTGGAGCTAAGGATGTGCCAAAGAAAAATAGCATCATCCCCAATACAGCATAAGCAATAGAAAATGCTGCAAAAATCAGTAAAAAAATAAGTGTATCACCAAAACTAATTTCCGAAGGGATATAGCTAATTGTTAAAAGATACACAACTAAGCACAACACCCCTATTGCAACTATCGCTTTAGTCATTGTCAGTGCAACTTCATGCCACTGCCCCAGATTATTTAAATATCTCGTTATCAAGTCGTTCATTTGATCTAACCAAATCTTATAAATTATTTAGAAATAGATGATTACCCTTGTATTAAACCGCTCCCCAGCGGAGTAATCATCTTTTGAAATTTCCCCAAATCTCAGAGTATGTTTTCACATATTGTTAGCTAATTGCCTCCTTTTGAATACCTGTGTCCCTTGTAGGTTGCAATATGCTTGTGTCCCTTCAGATCAATAAAAGGTAAAGTTCTGTTTGTTAAAAAGGGCTGATAATTAGAAAAATTTAATTAATTTTCTACTATCTAAACTTATGCACCATCTACTTGTTTTTGCTGCCACTCTGCATAAGTTAAATGAGTATTTATTTCTTTCCACTCTTTTCGTCCATTCGATGAACGGCCTTGAATTACACCGGATGCTGCAGATGGACTACTGAACAAATAATCTTCATTAAAAGTAAAATCTTTAGAGTCAATAATTTCATTTTCAATTAAATAGTTACGCAATTTTGTATAATTAAAGGTAGAGGATGATACTCTTTTTACTTGTGAGCCTTTTAAAACAAAAAACTCCCCATCTATTTCTTGTGCTTTAGCATTTACTTCACGACTAGATAAATAAAAGTTTGCTGTTTTATCAATCTCAGGTGCTATAAAACCATGCGTTTTTGATAAGTATTGTTGATAGCTAGGTCTTTTTAAATCCTTTAGAAAATCAAAACCTAAGACAGGCAAAACAATTTGTATTTGCTCTAAAAAAAATTCCATATCAGCAATATCTGACTCAGGTAAGCGACTATAACTATGTGCTGTACCATTTTCGAGCTGACATTGTCCATTCCGTTTAGCAATATCCATCAGACGACTTTCGAGATATTTAATATGAGCTTTTGTTAGATTCTGGTCTTTACTTGTAATTAGACAAACCTTTTCCCAGAAATCTTTTCCACCACTTTCTTCTGTCCGGTTATGTTGTTTTAAACGATTAGCAACATCATCCGACTCCCCAATATACACTCTTGGATATAATGGATTTTCTGGATCATGGCTAATGAGAAAATATATGCCTGTTTTTGTACATTCTTCACGCTGAATCAACTCGGCCAATTTACTACGGGGGGCAGAAAGTACATGTCCTGTCCAGTTAATAATTTCGGCTGTTAAAATCCCATTGGGTGTTCCATCCGCCAAAAATAACTTAACACTTTTACCTTGCCCCATGGCTCCCCCTATAATCCTGCAATCAAATTGAGCCCATCACATCACGATCAAAAACTATTTTTTATTAGTTAAAATAAACTCTCTTAAAAGTTTATCGGTTTTTACTTTAACCTTAAAGGCTGGGATTGTTTGCCCTTCTTTCTTTTCAAAGTACTGCTTTGCTTTCGCATTATCCACAGAATTCAACAATTCTCCAAAACGCCCAAACTCATCAATATTGTTTTCAGTAACATGTGTACTTAATATTTTTCTTAGCATTGACTCATCCAAGCCGAATGAACTAACTACCTCATATATTTCATCTTCTTTAGCTTTAAACTGATACTCAGTGATGTAATCTCTAAAAGTTTTTCCCTCTATTAATTTCACATCGCCACGTTGAACATCATGTAAAAAGATATTTGCAATTTTCTGTTCATCATGCGTCAAAGCTGCAAAACTTTTATGTAATTCATTTAAAGCTTGTTCAATAGATACTGCCTTTTCACCTTCGTAAAGTGCTTTTAAATATTTAGTGAATCGGCTATTCATATAATCTGAATCAATCTTATCAGTATCAATCTCTGTCAAATAACCTTCAATTTCAAATGGAATACCTCCACCACCGCCACCACTTCCCCCTTCAGAAAATAATTCCTTATAACGTAAAGCAAGAATTAAGTATGTTTGCTCATCTACTTCAACTTGAAATGGTGGTTTACTAGAGTCTTTGTCATCAAAGCTATAAGTAAGCTTGTTCCAATTAAAGCCCTGAATTTTTGCAGCTTCCAAATGCTCATTAAATTGTTTAAATAGCTTTGCAAACTGACCACAAGCCTCTTTGTCTTCGGGTAACTTTTCAAAATTTTCGATACCCGCACTTTTAAACAATTGTTCTATATCAACAAAAATTGAATTTAATTTTTTTAAGTTATCTTGCAGTTTATTTACAAATAAAGCCAAAGGTTTATCGCCTGAATACAACTTAACTGCTGCATCAATATTACGTTTCATCGTATGCGGACGTCGGTAATATCGAATGATACCGAATGGCTTATCTTTACCAAATAAGCGGTTAGTACGTGAGAATGCTTGAATCAAGTTTGCATACTCAAGCATTTTATCCAAGTACAAAGTATTGACCCACTTAGAGTCAAAACCTGTTAGCATTTGATCAACGACAATCAATAGATCAAGCTGTTTTTCGGGGGTATGTTCTACACGTTTGTATAACTCTTTATGGGCTAAACGGTCTGCAATATCACGCTTCATTTTGGCATGGGTAGCTAGGCTGAACTCCATGCCATAGCGTATGTTATAGTCACTGATAATTTCAACTAAACCATCTTCTTTGAATTTAGCATTTTCATTATTATCAATATTTGGATCAAACAGTGCCGTAATTTTTAGCTCAGGTTTATGCTTCTTAAATAAGCGATAATATTCAATTGCCTCGCTAATACTACTGGTCGCAAACATGCCATGAAATTTATTATTTTGGCTATATTGAATCCAGTTTTCTAAAATATCCTCAACGACTTTATTTTGATGTGCTGGGCGACGATACTGCTCTGTCGGTAAGTAATCCTCAACTCCTTTGATATAGTTATTGGCTTTGTCCCAATGACCTGCCATAGCAACCTGACTTTTATCCATAAAACGTAAGTAGATTTCTTTCTTTTTAGAATCATCCAAAGCTTCTTTAATTGTATTGGCTTTTGCTTCATCCAAAGCCACGGCTTCACGTAATTTTGAATCCTTATAAGTTGAAATCAGGTAAGGATCAAAACCGAGTACATTTTTATCTCGAATGCCATCAGCGATACTATAACGGTGCAACTCATGACCGAATACTGTTGCTGTGGTATTCATTTTTTTTTCATTTTCGTCTTGAATCGGTGTTCCTGTAAAACCAAAGAAGACGGCCTGAGGAAAGGTTTCTTTAATGGTTATTAGCATATCACCAAAGGTTGAACGGTGTGCTTCGTCCACAATAATCACGATGCGTTTTTTCTGCATCTGCTCAATATCATGTGCTTTGAGTCCACCTTCTTCCTGTTTGATATTACTCATTTTTTGAATTGAGCTAACAATCAGGACTTCATTCGGATTATTACTTTTGAGTTTGCTAATCAGCGCATGGGTATTTTCAGTGGATTGTACGAAGTCATCCGTGTCGGCAAAGTTGTTGTATTGTTCTAATGACTGCGTACCCAGTTCGATACGATCCATAAGGAAAATGACTTTATCAGCATCTCTAGAGGTGGCAATGAGGTAGGCTGATTTAAAACTAGTCATGGTTTTACCCGAACCCGTGGTATGCCATATATACCCACCTAAACGATCTCGCCCATCCCACTCAATACGTGCTACACGATCTGAAATCGCTCGTACAGCAAAGTATTGGTAACTGCGCATCACCTTTAAAATACCATCTGTTTTATCGGCAACGGTATAAAAACCAATAAGCTGATGTGCCATTGGAATAGACAACAATGTTCCTGCAATGTCTTTCCAATAATTGACTGGTTCGTTATTAAAATCTGCCCAATTGAAGTAATAATTTGAATTAAAAATTCCATCTGGACCAGGATTGGCAAAGTATTTAGTTTCTCTAGGATTCATGGCAACAAAGATTTGTACCAATGAAAATAGTCCAGAGAAAATGCCTGAACGGGCGTAGTTTTCGATTTGATGTGCTGCCTGACTGACAGGTACGCCAGATCGTTTTAGTTCGATATGAAATAGTGGCATACCGTTAATCAACAGCATAATGTCGCCACGTCGGTCATTTAAAATCGGTGAAGACGTTGGGAATTTGGGTTGTTGTACAATTTGATAACGGCTTTCGCCAGCCGCAATTTGCTGTCGGTCATAAATACTGAGGCTGATTTCTTTACCTAAGTGTGCAACATCATTGGGGTTGTCCCTTTTAATGGAAACTGTTTTACCATTAATAAAGCCATTGAGTGCCAACGGTGTACGCAAGGTTTTGATTTGTTCTAATATTTTCGCCATTTCGGAGTCGGTCAGTGGCTGACCATTCAGCCGATCTATACCACTGTTATTTTCAAATAGAATGTTTGCCCAGTTGTTAATTAAATCCTGTTCCGTTGGATTTTTAATAACCGTGTTTTCCCAGCCCTTGTTAAATAGAGTTTCGATAAATGCCTGTTCAAATGCTGCTTCGTTCTTAAATGTCATGGTCTATTTTATATTATCAAGTCAATTTATAAAAAGTCTCCCTTTGAAAAGGTGAGCCGCGATTAAAGCGGCGCAAGGGAGGGATTCAAACAAACATCTTTTCTAAAAATGCCTGCTTTAGATTTTTAAGGGTTTTAAGCTGTTGCTGTTGTAAAACGAGAGTCGCATCGAAATGTCTAAAGAAGCGACCAATGGACTCCTGCTCATCTTTATTTGGACAATAAAATTCATATTCTCCATATTCTTTTGCATTTATTCCAGGCTGTCCACTGCGTTGAGATGCCAACAGTACAAATTTATTAAACCTTTCAGTTAATGTATTAATAAAAATAAAGTTTGCATCAAAAGTGTCTTTAACCTTTGCACGAATTAAGAAACCAGCAAAATAAACCAAACCATCTTCTTCTAAGTAAATATATGTTTTACCGACACTAGCACCTGTTCTTGCGAATAAGATATCACCTGTACTTAATTTATATTTCTCACAATTTTCAAAACATACATTAGGCGAGGTAATATCATCTAAAATAAATTTACGACTTTCATCATCAATATCAGTAATGCGAATATATTTATTTATTCCATCAAAAGTAGTAGCTTGAGCATTCAAACCGTATTCAAATTTTTCAGAAACATCGCTCAAACTTTTTAACTCCCAATCCCCACTAAATCCTTTTAAACGGATCTCAGGCTGTTTACTTCCTGCTTTTGGAAACATTTTTTCCAACATCGCTTTTTTAAGGTTTTGCGTTTGAGAAAGCTTCTTTTCGTGTAAAGCAATAGATTGTTCTAAGTTTTGGAAAAAAACACCTATCGACTCTTGCTCACTTAATATAGGATAACTTATCCTTGTAGACAATAAGTCACTGTTATATAACCTTTTTATAGTACTACCTTCTATATTATTCCATCTCTTCAATGCATAAAAAGGTAATAAAAAATTATTTGATATTTTTGACTTATCCAATTTAAGCCAAATAATATTACTATCTTGATAGTAAGCAGACTCGCCTTTATAGATTACAGTTCTACCAATCGTACCTGATGCTGATAGCAAAACATCACCAATCTCAGGATATGGATATTTATCGATATATTCCTGATATAGTTCTCTACTTATAAAAGCATCAGGTATACTGCCAAATGTTCCTATTTTAAAAAATGGAACTTCATCTTTAGTTTTTGTTTCTGACTTAAAAATCCTTCTACACATTTGCACTGAGGAAAAATCTCCGAAATTTTTCTCTATCCAATTCTGATCAAACCCTTTAAACCTAATCTTAGGGCTTTTTTGCTTTTCCACATTATGCCCCTTTTAACAATGCTTGAAACTGTGCCAAACCTTGCATATCAAAATCATCACCTGTTAAGTCATCAATCAGGCTCGCAAGACTATGCTCCGCTTCCGTCAGCTTTTGCGTGGTTTCGGTATAAGTCACCGCATACTTATCTGCTAAGTTTTGTACTACATCGATCAAATGCTCAATTACTTCATTAGGCAATGCCAAAATTGCAGACACAATTGGTTGTACCCACTTTGCTTCAAGCAACTCTAAAACTTGTGAATCTTCTAGTGCTTCAATCGTAGTCTTGGTCAAAAAGTGTAAAACATTGGCATCGGCTTTAATCTCAGCTTTTAACTCTTTTTCCTTTGCAAGCAAATCTTCCACTTGGAACAACTTCGCTTCCAAAGAATCTTCAGCAAAAGTAAAATTAGCCTGTAAGGTCTTTAAATACGCTTTCACTTTACCTACAGCAAATGTACCGTTTTTATTGGCTTCAATCTTCGCCCATTGCACTTCAGGATGTGCCTGTACAAACTGTTCCTGCTCAGGCTTTTTCGCTTTATTCCCAAGTAATTCTAACAATTCATTGATCGCACGAATTTCAGGCGTTTCAATCTCTTCGAATGCCTGTTTTAATGCTTTTGTAATCGCTGCTGTTACAAAAGCATCATTGGCATCGTTCAATAAAGTGTCTTTTTCTTCCTCAGACAACGAATCCATGATTGCTTCAATTTCAGCACTAGCTTCAGTTAAAGTACGTTCTTTGCTTTGTAAAGCGGTGAGTTCATCAATGAGTAAATGCTGTTGTACCAAATCAAATGGCAATACATAACCCACCCAACCGTCTTGAACTTCCTGCTCTTTACCATCTTTCTTTTTAATGATGTAATTTGGATTGACAGTTTTTGCAGCCGCTAGACCTTCAGACTGAATAATTTCCAAATCACCTGCAATGCTTTGCCATTGATCATCCAAGGCTTGATAGGCTTGATATTTGTCAACTAAAGCAATATTTTCCAAACGCTTGAAAATATCCTGACTTAAAACATTTTCCTGCTGTGCAATATACAAAGACTGCATCTTGCCAATCAACTCAGCTTTTAAATAATCATGGAAATTAGCAAAAGCCGTATTAAATTGCGTTTTAAATGTTTGAACATTGGCATGCTGATGAATAGCATTACTGATTTCTGTCGTGGCTAAATCGACATAAGGTGTGTCGCTGTCAGTAAATAAGTCTTGGCGTAACTGAGGGAATGCCTTCCAATACTCGGCATGTGCATCAATTTCTTTTTTCGGAATACCGCCAAACATCGTGGCATAAATATCCCATGTTTCAGCCGTTGCAGACGAGTCTACATAACGTGGAATATTTAAGTTATAGCCTTGCTCACGAATTTCTTCCAAACTGACTAATTTAGAGAATTTCTCAATATCTTTACGCTGTACAACTGCATCTACAATTTTCTTAATATTCGACGCTTGTAGATGGTTATTTTTACCAACTTTAATAAAGCCTTTGGATGCATCAACAATAAGCACATCACTACTTTGGCGACGTTGTTTTAAAATAATGATCACCGTTGGAATACCCGTACCAAAGAAAATATTGGCTGGCAGTCCGATGATTGCATCAATATGCTTATTTTCAAGCAAATTTTTACGAATACGCTCTTCTTCACCACCACGGAACAACACACCGTGTGGCAGAACAATCGCCATGATGCCATCAGGTTTTAAGTGATATAGATCATGTAATAGAAACGCATAGTCTGCTTTGGTTTTAGGTGCTAAACCAAAACGGGAATAACGTGGATCAGATTCTTTATTTGCGGAATCCCAAGCTTGTGAATATGGTGGATTAGATACTACTGCATCGACATATAAAGGCTCGTATGTATTAATTGGATCATTGTCATCAAAATATGGCCAGTCATCCTCTAAAGTATCAGCATTTCGAGCGACAATATTTGAAGGCAAAATGCCACGCATGACCAAGTTCATACGCGTTAAGTTAAAAGTGTTTTCTTTTAATTCTTGTGCATAATATTTAATTTTATTTTCGTCATTTACATGTTTGGCAACAGAACTACCAATATTAATCAACAATGATCCCGACCCACTTGTTGGATCGTAAATTTTGATTTCTTGTTGATCTTTTAAATGATGTGCAATGATTTCAGACATCAACACCGACACTTCATGCGGTGTATAAAACTCACCTGCTTTCTTACCGGCATTGGCAGCAAAAGAACCAATTAAATATTCATAAATAAAACCAAGAACATCATAGTCTTGTTTATTACTCATAGGAATAACTTTGATCAATTGCAATAAATCACTGATGGCTTTGGTTTGACTGTTTGAGTTGTCACCAAGTTTACTTAAACCTGTTTCCAGTGTTTTAAAAATGCCATCGAATACTTTTTTATGTGATGGGCTGATTAAACGTGAAAAAGCAGAAAGTGCATCACGGACATTGGCAACGTTAAAATCATTGCCTTTTTTCAGCCATGTCGAAAACAGATTGTCATAGGCAATAAAATAACCAATACGATCTTTAATAAAGTTAACAGTGTCTATGTCTTCTTCTGATAGAGCTTCAATATCTGTTTGACTAAAGTCATTAGCCTCTAAAAAACTTTGTTCTTTATCTGACAAGAATTTATAAAACATAAACCCTAAAATGTAGTCTTTATATTCATTTGCCTCAATTTTTGAGCGCATTTTATTTGCGGATTCCCAAATTTTTGAGGCGAGTTGTTGCTTGTTCATAGATTCTCTACAGTTAGTTACAGCTGATAAAAGACTCTATAGCTCTAGAATAGACATGAGTACTTTTATTAGGATTGGATTTCGATTTTAAATAAGTGCTTGCTCCTTAGTATTTTTACTAATTTGATTGAGCTTCTCAACCGAAAATTTGTAGAAATTTGAAGGAATCAAGACAGATATACCATTTCTATTATTTTTAACACTTATAATAATAGAAATGTTTTTGCATTCAGAATAATAAGTTTAATTAGTAAAATTTTTACATATATTTCAAAATACTAGCTTTCTGCTTCTTTGCAATTAAGATAACTCTAAAAAAGATTTATATTTAAATTTATAAAGATTAATTTAAGCTGTAAATATCCTACCAATCTATTAAAAAGAAAAAACCCCGAAACTTACGTTTCAGGGCTTTTCACGAATTTTGGTGGAGATGGCGGGAGTTGAACCCGCGTCCGCCAGCATTACGCTCGAGAATACTACATGCTTAGATATCGTCTATTGTTTTAACACCAAGTGACCCGACGAACAGGGTACAAGTTGCGATCCTCTAAGTTTGGTATAAAGCCCCGAGGCTTGACTCTATACGGACTTGTGTGCGTGCGCTACGGTCGGGTTCCTAAACCACAAGTATTCTAGGAAGCGGACAAACTGCCCTTAGGCAGCTAGAGCGTAAGTTTCGTCGTTTGCGACTAAAATATGCAAATTTGATTTACGAGAGAAAATGCGCTCTCGGCATGCATCTATGAGTTTCATCACCAGCGTCGAAGCCAATAACATCCCCATGAATGTCTGAACATCATAGCATAACTAAAATAAAATACTGTGCATTTTATCAACAGTCTGCTACTGATGAACATATTTACATAATTGAGTGTCTTTTGTTTTTTTCAAGGGCCACATAAAAAAGCTGCCAAAAATGACAGCTTTTTTTAAGTTTGCTCTATAAAGCACCATTGCCTAACACAATACCCTCACGGCGTGGGTCTACCCCACCTGCGTATTTACTCTGATTATTAATATTTACTTTCATAATCGTTGAAATACCGCTGGTTTGCGCAGTGTTGGCAACGCCATGCCCTTTCGCCTTTAAGCCTTCAATCAAATCAAGCAAAGAAAGCTGCACATTCGAGCTATCCACATTGGTATTTGGACTATTGGTCGCACCAAAGTTAACAAGCGAGGTCGCCTGCTGTGCATTTAAGTTCCAGTCCAGCGCACCCACCAACGTTTTAACTACATATTGAATGATCGTACCGCCGCCTGGTGAACCTGTTGCCATATAAAACTCATCTGGCGTAGTGCCTTTAAACACTAAAGTTGGCGCCATAGTACTCCGTGGGCGTTTGCCACCTTCCACACGGTTAGCAACCAGTGCCCCAGTGCTATCCAGCGGGTTCGCGCTAAAGTCAGTTAACTGGTTCGACAGCAAGAAACCATCCACCATGTGGAATGAACCCATGCTCGATTCAACAGTCGATGTCATTGAAACCACATTGCCATAGGCATCTACAATCGTGAACTGGGTTGTACCGTGTTCAACAGTGGTGTCGACTCCCGAAGCTGGGTTGAAATTACCCGCTGGCGCAACGCCCATACTTTGGTTCGGGTTAATTAGTGCTGCACGTTGTTTCAAGTAATTTTTATCAATAAAGCTTGAAATGCCCTGTGCTGGTAAAGCAACAAAGTCAGTGTCTGCCACATATTTATCGCGGTCGGCATAGGCCAAACGTTCTGCCTCAGCCACTAAATGCACGCCCATCACATCCGGCACACCACCTTCATTTTCAGGGTTTTTAGGTGGGTAAAGCGACATATCAAAGTTTTCTAAAATACCCAATGTTTGCGCAACTGCTATCCCTCCCGAAGATGGAGGCGGCATGGTGCAAACATAGTAACGGTCACGATACGTCGTACAAATCGGGTCGCGTTTTTTAACCTGATAGTTCGACAAATCCTGCAAGGTCATTAAGCTTGGCGTAATTGGAGTTCTTGCTGGGTCATCCCCTAGTGTTTGGCCTGCTTTTGCCACAATCGCTTGGGCAATTGGACCGGTGTGCAACGCATTCGCACCTTGCGTGGCAAGGGCTTCAAGGGTTTTTGCATAAGCTTTATTGGTCATGGTCTCACCCACTTTACGAGGTGAACCATCTGTGTAGAAATAGGTTGCCATTGCATTTGCATCGAGCGCTAAGCTGTTTGCATTGCTTGCAATTGCATCTGCCAAGCGGCCCGGAATGCGGAAACCATTGTCAGCTAAACCAATCGCCTCACCAAAAAGCTGGTTCCATTTGAGTTTGCCATGTTCTTGTTGTGCTTGTTCAAGCAAACGCATCACACCCGGCACACCAATCGAGCGACCACTACGGCGGGCACTTGGTACGGGTGCTGGTGAATTGGGGTCATATATATCTTGGCGAATTAAATAATATTCATTGGCTGCGGCTGGTGCAGTTTCACGACCATCATAAGCAGTGACTTTTTTGGTTTTGGCATCGTAATACATCATAAAACCACTACCAGCAATCGTGCTCGATTGAGGTTCTACCAAACCTAACACCGCTTGTACCGCAACCGCCGCATCGACTGCACTACCGCCTGCTCTTAAAACATCACATCCCGCTTTTACCGCAAGTGGTGTGTTTGCCACCACCATATATTTATCTGCGTATTTAACCGTGTTACCGAGTCTATAACCCGATGCACCTTCAGGGGCTGCTGGGTCACCATTTTGGTTTGAACCGACCACCACGCTTGAACCGTCTTGTGCCAATTTGCTACAACTGGTGGGGTCATTATCAACAATTAAATTGGGTGGGGTTGTATTTGAATCATCCTTGGGTTGATCTGAAGAATCATCTCCACATCCTTGTAATAAACCGACGGCTAATAAACTACTGAACAAAAATGAATATCTTTTATTCACGTGATAACTCCAATATATACGCCTGCCTATCCATGCAATTGCCATGCAAGCTTCTTTGTTTTCAGGTATTAAGTTTTTTTAATCTTTGATAAAAATAAGGTTTTATAATATTGAATGTTTAAGGGCGTTTTTTCCTGTGCCCTGTCTTAAGCCTCCTTGCTTGATATCACACGCTTTTATATTTGATCTGCCCGATTCTGGCATGCTTTATTTAGTGAAATACAGGCAAAATCTACCATTTATAGACTCACTTGATTTTTTAATAGATCTAAAAAAAGCACCTCCGAAGAGATGCTTTTTTGTGTTTAGTGAGATGGCATTCCGCTGACATCTCCTTTGGGTTTCGGACACAGCCAAATGACCAGCCCTGCAAAGACAAACACAATCGCAAACAGCAAAAATACATGGTTTGCTGACATGGTAATCGCTTCTTTATCAACGAGGTTGGAAATAATCCCTAAGGTCGAATCAGCCGAAAAACCATTTTGCGCAAGGTTATTTTGAACTTCAGCAGTATTTAGGTTTGATACCATTTCACTGCGTGCAACTTTGGCGTGGTCGTCCCACACAGTCACTGCAATTGACGCACCAATCGCCCCTGCCATAGTTCTTAAAAAGTTCATAAGGCCCGCAGCAGATGCAATCTCTTGCTGGAGTACTGAACCGAGTGCAATATTCGACAGTGGAATAAAGAAAAATGGTACAGCAAAACCTTGCAGGATTTGCGGCCAAGCCAGTGCCATAAAGTCGGCGTCTGTGGTCCAGAATGCCCGCATTAAGGTCACGCCACCCAGCAAAATCAAACCGAAACTCGCTAGTGCGCGTGGGTCATGTTTGGTCGAAAGCTTTGCCACAATTGGTGACATGGTCAAACTACCAAAGCCCATGGTTGCGGTTAAATAGCCAGCCCACGTGGCGGTATAGGAAAGGTTCATTTGCAGCCACTGTGGAATCAGTACAATACTGCCAAAGAATGCGCCAAAGCCAAGCGATAAGGCCAGTACCGAAATTGCAAAGCCCCTATGCCTAAAGACTTTCACATCCACGACGGGATGCTTATCTGTCAGCTCCCATATGAGGAACACCACAAAGCCTATGGCGGCAGTTAAGCCTAACACCACAATGCTAGTGCTATTAAACCAGTCACGTTCATGCCCTAAATCGAGCATGAGCTGTAGCGCACCAATCCACAAAATTAACAGACCTAAACCGACGGTATCGATTCTTAAAGAAATCGTTTCTGTTTCGGCAGGTTTAAGCAAACGGATTGCCGCTAAAACACAAATAATGCCGACTGGTATGTTAATAAAGAAAATCCAGTGCCAAGACAGGTTGTCACTAATCAGACCACCCAAAATTGGTCCTAAAATTGGTCCAACGACGGTCGTCATTGCCCATAGGCCCATCGCCTGTGCATGTTTTTCTTTAGGGAAAATACGCATCAGCAATGTTTGGCTGAGTGGCATGAGGGGGCCACCGCATAGACCTTGTCCAATACGGAAAAACACCAGCATGCCTAACGAGTTTGCTAGGCCGCACAAAAACGAAAAAATGGTAAAACCAATCAGGCCGAAAATAAAAACCCGAACGGTACCAAAGCGGCCCGCAAGCCAACCTGTTAAAGGTACACAAATCGCTTCTGCAACTGCATAGGACGTAACAACCCATGTGCCTTGTGTACTTGAAACAGCAAGGTTACCGGTAATGTGCGGTACAGATACGTTGGCAATGGTCGTATCAAGCACGACCATAAAGTTCGACAAGGCAATAACAAACGCTGCCAGTAATAAACGGCCACCGCTTAGTTCGGCAAAAGGTGTTTGCGTTTTCATAAGCGTTTACTTCGCAGATAAGTCGACTTTTGCTTCCATCGACAAGCCAACACGCAGTGGGTGTTCAGCAAGTTCTTTCGGGTCAAGTGCAATACGAACTGGTAAGCGTTGAACTACTTTAATCCAGTTACCTGTTGCGTTTTGAGCCGGAATTAAGGCAAAGGCAGAGCCTGTACCACCAGAGAAGCCCATCACTTTGCCGTGATATTCAACGTCATCGCCATATAAATCTGAAGTAAGCGTAACGATTTGACCCGGACGGACTTTTTTCAACTGACTTTCTTTAAAGTTCGCATCTACATATAAATCGTTCAGCGGCACAATCATCATCATGCTGGTACCCGGTGCAACACGTTGGCCAACTTGAATATTACGACGTGTGACTACACCATCAACTGGCGCACGAATCACGGTACGTTCTAAATCAAGCTGAGCTTGTTCAACATGCGCCTGCGCAACTTGTACATCAGGTGTTGAAACTTCGCTTACACCCTGAATTAAGGCTTCGTTTGCAGCTAAGGTACTTTCGGCAGCTTTACGACTTGAAGACGCTTGCGCTAAACCAGCTTTAGCAAGCTCTAGCCCTGCTTTAGCTGTTTCAACTGCACTTTGTGCCTTAGTGAGTTCTTCTTTAGACACTGCACCAGACGCAGCAAGTTGTGCACGGCGGTTGAGTTCTAACCCAGCTTTGTCGTAGTCAGCTTGCGCTTGAGCAACCTGTGCTTTAGCACTGTTAATTTCGTCAGCACGAACCACAACTTGAGAGTTTAAAGAGCTACTGTTTGCCGCAGTTTGTTTGTATTGGCGTTTTGCTTTTGCGAGTTCCGCTTCGGCTTGTGCTAATGCAATTTTGGCATCACGGTCATCAATACGAACCAGCACGTCACCACGATGTACCGTTTGGGTATCTTTTACGACAACCTGAGCGACCTGACCGCTCACCATTGAAGTAATTTGCGCGGTTTCAGCACCGACATACGCATTATCCGTACTCACGGAGTTGTTTAAAAATAATGCCCAAATTGCATATAAAATAGCGGCGATCAATAAAATCAGCGCAAAAAAACCAAGAAATTTTTTGCGCTTGTTTTGGTTGTTGTCATCCGAGGCAGATGTTGTTGGCACTGTTTCTTCTACATTGCTTTGTGCATCAGTCATGGTATGTTCCTAAAGATGAGTTGGCTTTGCCATCAATCTCGCACTACACCTTGTTATAGAGTTTTTATTTTTCTATAAACAAGACATATCGCATTGTCAAAGGAGCTAATTTTAACGCTAAAACCTCACAATATGAGAATAAAAATTTATAACTCATGCGTTCGTTCTAATTAAATTAATGTTTATCTCAAAGTTTTTATAAAAATTTTAGCTTTTCAAACACTAAAAAAAGCGCACTTGGCGCTTTTAAATGGTTCAATTCATTGCTTAATAGGCATATGAAGCAATTCCCGCAGCAATGGCTTTATCTTCATCATTGACCATGGTCATGCGCATGGTGCAACCCTTACGACCTAAACGTAACACTTCAGCACGGGCAATAAAATATTTACCACGCCCCGGTGCTAAATAATCTACACGCATATCGACTGTTGCCAAACGCGACACTTGTTTAATGGTTTCAGTTAAAGTTTCTGGGGTCGAACGGCGATAGAGATGTTCCATTGCCACAATTCCACCAATGCTATCGAGCAAGGTCGCAGCAACACCGCCATGCAAAATCTGAAATGCCAGATTGCCAATCAGGTTGGGTTGCATCTCGATATAGCCTTCAATGTGCCCGTCCACCACACGCATAATCATTCCACTATGCTTAAAAAAAGGAGAGCTATTAAACGCCTTACATAATTGGTTAAGAACCACAGTTAGGTCAGTTTTTGCACCTAAATGGATGTTCCCAGTCCAATTTTTCTTTTCATCACTCATACATTGCCTAAATTTAAAAGCATGATAAACACCCATAATTTTGTACAAATCCAGCATTATGGGGCTACAATACAGCAGTCGGTTGACAGTAATGGAATATCCGCCAACCTATCCTAGTGTAATACCGAACATCGAGATTGTTATGACTTATACGTTCAATCGTCCTGCATTTCCAGCCACTCGCATGCGCCGTATCCGTAAAAATGACCAGTTGCGTGCGATGGTCAGCGAAACACAGCTCACTACCAATCACTTGATTTATCCAGTATTTGTATTACCGGGACAAAATCAAACCCAAGATATTCCAAGTATGCCAAACATTCAGCGTTTGTCGGCAGATTTGTTACTGAAAAAAGCTGAAAGACTTCTGGAATTGGGCGTATCAAAACTGGCTCTTTTTCCAGTTACCCCGCAAGAAGATAAAAGCCTCACCGCAGAAGCTGCATGGCATGAAGATGGTTTAGTACAAACCACTTGCCGTTTGCTTAAAAAAGAATTACCAGAAATGGTGTTAATTACTGATGGCGCCCTCGACCCATACACGACTCATGGTCAAGACGGTATTATTGATGAAACTGGCTATGTGCTGAATGACGAGACTGTAGAATGCTTGATTAAACAAGCATTAAGTCACGCAGAAGCAGGTGCCGAAGTGATTGCACCAAGTGACATGATGGATGGCCGTATTGGCGCAATTCGTCAGGCTTTAGAAGCCAATGGTCACATCTACACCAACATCATGGCCTACTCTGCGAAATATGCGTCTAGCTTCTATGGTCCGTTCCGTGATGCTGTTGGCTCTGCATCCAACCTAAAAGGTGGTAATAAATATAACTACCAGATGGACTTTGCCAACCGTGCCGAAGCGTTACATGAAATCGCGCTTGATATTCAAGAAGGCGCCGACATGGTAATTGTAAAACCAGGCATGCCATATCTGGATGTGGTACGTGAAGTGAAAGATACCTTTGGTGTTCCGACATTCATTTACCAAGTGAGTGGCGAATACGCGATGTTAGCTGGCGCAATTCAAAATGGCTGGTTATCAGACTCAGTCATTTTAGAATCACTCATGTGCTGCCGCCGCGCAGGTGCAGACGGGATCTGGACTTACTTTGCAGAAACCGCTGCCGAAAAACTCAAGGAAATGAACTAAGTTCGCAGAGAAAGGATAACACTGCATGCATATTGCAATCATTGGCGCGGGCATAAGTGGATTAATGTCTGCGCTGGAGTTGGTTGAACAAGGCTGCACAGTCAGCATTTTTGATCAACAACAAGCGGGTCAAGCAGCCTCTTGGGCTGGCGGAGGTATTCTCTCTCCGATGTATCCGTGGCGCTATGTGCATGCAGTGAACCAACTTGCTCAATTTGGCAAAGCCTCTTATCAAACATGGAACCAAAAACTCTCCCCTATTACAGGGATTGATTTTGAAATTCATGACACAGGCATGCTCATTTTTGATGAAGAAGATTTTGACGTTGGGCTTTCTTACGCCGAGCAACATCAAGAACCCATGCAACGCTGTGAATATTTACAGCGAGATGCGCTAGAACAAGTCAACCCGCATATTTCCGATCAGTTTCAAGAAGCGATTTATTTCCCTGAACTGTCTAATATTCGCAACCCGCGCGTTTTACAGTCACTCATTAGCTATTTAAAACAACATCCAAATGTTGAGTTTTTTGAGCACTCGGCTGTTAAAAAACTGATTCAACAAGGTGATGTGATACAGGCGCTACAAACCGAAGATGGTCGCAAACATACAGCAGACCATTTTGTAATAACTTCGGGTGCTTGGAGCCATTACTGGAACTCACAATTACAACTCGAAATTCCAGTCGAACCTGTTCAAGGCCAAATGCTGTTATTTAAAACGCCTGCTCACTGGCTACCGACCATGTGCATGAATCGAGTCATGTATCTGATTCCACGTATGGACGGTCATATTGTGTGTGGGTCAAGCATGGCGCATCGTGGTTTTGACACCTCTACCGACGAAACCACTCAGCACAATATTTTAGAAGCATGTTTAGAAATGGTGCCTGAACTGGCCGATTTCCCGATCGTACAGCGCTGGGCAGGGCTCAGACCAAGTTCACCAAATGGCGTTCCCTACATTGGCAAAATGCCTGAAATGGACAACCTCTGGGCAAACTTTGGTCATTTTAGAAATGGATTATGTATGGGCGCAGGCTCTGCGCAATTGCTCCGTCAGCTTATGCTGGGTCAACCGACATTAGTGGATGCTAAAGCATATTCACCAGAGCGTTTGCAAAATAAAATCTTAGCCTGACGCAAGTACATTCTCTAAAGCCATTTTTAATTGAGGATAAGCAAACTCAAATCCTTCAGCTTGTAAGGCGGCGGGTTTAACGTATTGACCATTTAAGATCAATTGCGACTGCTCTCCCAACAAACAGCGAAAAACCGTGCTTGGCGCCGACAACAGTGGTTTCTTATTGAGTACCGCAGCAGCTTGCTCAACAAATACCTTTTGAGTCACATTTTCTGGCGCCACGACATTATGAATTTGAGCAGATTGAGGATGCTTAAATATAAACTCGATTGCGCTTAACACGTCTTCAATGTGTACCCAAACCACAGGCTGACGACCATCACCAATTTGACCAACTAAATTGAGTCGAATCGGAAGCAACATTTTAGGCAAGATGCCACCACCTTGCCCAAACACCACACCTAAACGAATAATTTTAGTATTTTGCTGAGGATCTGCTAAAGCTGCATGCTCCCACTCTTGGCAAAGCTGAGACATAAAAATAGGCTGTGGCGAGCTTTGTTCGGTGCACACCTCTGCCCACTTTTCTTGATCATCAATCCCGTAATAACCAATTGCAGAACCAGACACAATCACTTCTGGAAAAATTTCAGATTGCTTTAGCCATGCATATAACTTTCGGGTCGTATTCACTCGGCTTTCAATGAGTTGTTTTTTACGTGACTCGGTCCAGCGTTTCTCGCCAATATTTGCACCCGCCAAATTCACGACATAGTCAATTTGACGTGTTGAAATATCTTCAAATTTTTGCACCCACTGTAAAGCAGGCTGGTCAGACTCCTTCCCAGCCTGCCGCGTAACAGCAATCACGTTATAATTTTTTTGCAGCAGGAACTTAATTAAATGAGTTCCTATAAAGCCACTGGCACCCGTAATTAATACATTCTTATTCATATTTCCTCCAAAACCGAGGACAACAGTTTTATTTGATTGTATAAAAATAATTCATGTTTAATCGTATGAGTTTTCGTAGTGATCTATTACACATTAAACATTTTAGCTGCCATTCGCTGTGCCTGTTTGCCATAAAACCAGTAGGTAATTAAATACAGCGGAATAGCCAACATTAAAAGCATAATCACCATAATGCTCAAGAACTGAGGCTGTTTGAGGTAAAGCATAAAGTTCTGCAAAATCTCAGGGTCTTTTCTGGCAAATAAAAACAGGCCAAATAAAACACCACATAAGTTATAGCCCCAAAAAATCAGGGTAAAACCTAAAGTAAATTTCTTTTTTTCTTGTACAGTCGGAGCACGACGTTCTTTCTTTAAAAATTTAAACAGGACAAAAATCATTGCGCCTAAATATGGAACGGCTGTTAAAATACCGCCTACACTCGCTGGTAATAGTGCTGCAACCACACCTACAATTAAGGTAAGCACAATGCATAAACCAAAAAACCAGAGAAAGTAAGAACGTAATTTGGTCATATTTTTGCCTAATTTATGGGTTCAAAAAATAATTATAAATTTTTTTCGATTTTTTTTCATTTTTCTGTCAACCAATTCGAATCTCTTGTCGTTATATAGGGTAATAAGGTCGCAGCAACCGAATACTTCCTTTGCACGGCATCCGCAAAATTGTTTCGGTGACCTTTCATTACGACGCTTTTCTTCCTTCAGATTAGGTTTTGTTAGCAGCCGAAACCCTTGATGAAGTTTTTGACCGACGATTCTCTCATCACTCGAATCGTCGGTTTTTATTTTCTAGCACTTTCATTTATTTTACGCTCAGCATACACAATAGTCCTTTCGTGGCTATAAAGGCTATGCGTATACTTTTTGCACCATAAAAATATGTTTTAAATAATATGAACAACATTGCCTATTTTGAAATCCAGTCTTCAAACCCTGCCCGCGATGCGCAGTTTTATCAAGCTGTGTTTGGCTGGCAATTTAAACTTGATGAAAATTTACCGATTGAATATTACCGTATCGAAACGCCGTCACTCATGGGTGGACTTTTAAAACGTCCGGCTCAAACCCCACCCATGGAATATGGTACCAATGCATTTACCTGTTCGGTTCAAGTAGAAAACTTTGATGAAGTTGCTGCCAAAATTTTAGCGCAAGGTGGCATTGTCGCAATGGATAAATTTGCAATTCCAGGCCGCGCTTGGCATGGTTATTTTGTCGATTTAGACCATAACGTTTTTGGTATTTTTCAAGTCGATGAAAATGCAGCTTAAATAGCTTATTTAACAATTTTATTAATTTATAGCCACCCCCTTTTAAATGGTGGCTATTTCATATTGGTTATTCGGTAAAGCTAAAGCTGGCTTCACATGTAATTGGGAAATTTACTGAATTGGCAATCATACATTCATGATGAGCCTCTTCATGTAATTTTGCCGCAAGCTCTTGGTCGGCACCTTTTTCTAAAACAATCTCTGGTTTTAAAATAATTTGGGTAAAGTGACCACGTTTAACTGGATCTGTATCTTCCATAAAGCCAAGCGCGTTATCAACGTAGCTCAACACATGAATATGATTGACTGCACATAGGTGTAAATACCATAGCTTATGACAAGCTGAGGCTGAAGCAACCAATAAATCTTCTGGGTTCCATCTGGTCACATCGCCTAAATAAGCAGGATCTGATGAACCTTGAATTGTCGTCTTTTGTGGATGCTGAATGCTAAAGTCTCTTTTATATGAACGGTAAGATGAAGTGCCTGTACCCGTATTGCCTTCCCACTGTATTTTTACTTCATATTTATGAATGGTCATTTTTTTCTCAAAGTTCATGGTTTAAGTCGATAGTAACAAAGCAAAGTTTAAAGTGAAAAATTTAATTCAAGTTTCAACTTAGGCTTAAATAACGAGCACTTTAAAATGTCTTGATAAAATCTCCTGCCAATTTATGCTAACGTATCTGTGTTTATTTTGGCTTGATGTCTGTTTCTATGTCCGTACATTTTTTACATACTTCTGACTGGCATTTGGGGCAGTTTTTTTATAATCATTCACGCCACTACGAACACCAACAATTTTTAAGCTGGTTGCTCACTCAAATTCAAGAAAAACAACCGCATGCTCTGCTCATTGCCGGCGATATTTTTGATGTCATTAACCCGGGCTCTCAAGCACAAAAACAACTTTACCAATTTTTAGCAGATGCGCATCGTATTGCGCCGCACATGCAAACACTCATGATTGCCGGTAATCACGACTCAGGCTACCGTATTGAACAGGTCGAGCCACTATTAGAAAAATATAATGCAAAAACCGTGGGCGTGGTTCGCTGGAATGAGGATAAAACTTTAGATCTCGATCGACTACTTTTACCTATTTATAATCAAAATCAGGATATTGTGGCGTGGTGCCTTGCCCTACCTTTTTTACGCTCAGCCGAAATTACAGGCTTTAATGAACATACCACCAATAGTAAAAATGCGATTGCCTATTTGCACCAGCAGCTTATTGCCGAAGCCAAACGTCGTAAAACGCCAGACCAAGCTCTGATTTTGATGTCGCATGCCCACATGCAAGGTGGGGAAACCTCCGACTCTGAACGCCCAATTATTATTGGTAACGAAGAGGCACTTTCAACAACTTTATTTGAAGATGCTGTCGATTATGTCGCTTTAGGGCACTTACATAAACCACAAAAAGTAGGCCAGCCGCACATTCGTTATAGTGGCTCACCCATTCCGCTGTCTTTTAGTGAAATTAACTATAAGCACCAAGTGGTTGAGGTCAAAATTGACCACACTCAAGAGGCAGACAGCCGTTTGCAATTTGAAGCTGTCGAAATTCCACGTTGCATACAATTGCACCGCATTCGTGGTGAGTTAAATGAAGTGCTACAACAACTTAAAGCCTTGCCTCATGGTGTGATTGAAAATATTGACCACCGTGAATATGTCGATATTGAATATTATAGCTTAACACCGCCACAGCCTAATCTACGTCAGCAGTTTGAAGCGGCCCTACCACCTGACCGCTATCGTTTAGTACGTATTTCACGTCAATATGTGAATAAAGACGCTACCGACTCAAATACCACTCAGCAAATCGCTCTTGAACCACCAACACCAGAAAAGTTATTTCAGAATATTTGGGAAAAACAAGGTTACAGCGCCGATGATGCGGTCTTAAAAGATTTTCTGAGTCTGGTACAAGAAGCACAAAAAAATCTTGAAAATGACGCAACCCCTTAAGGATATGTCATGAAAATTTTATCCATTCGAATAAAAAATCTGGCATCTCTTTCTGATGAACACTTTATTGATTTTGAAAGCGCGCCCCTCGCCCATGCTGGTCTCATTGCGATTGTGGGGAAAACGGGTGCAGGCAAGTCGACCATTTTAGATGCGATGTGTCTGGCTTTGTTTAATCGGGTTCCTCGCCTTAAAGACAGCGATGGTAAATTAAAAGATGTTGATGGTTCAGAGCTACTCACCAACTCACCTTTGACTGTCCTACGCCGTGGTACAGGACATGGTTTTGCTGAGCTTTGCTTTATCGCACAAGATCAAAAACGTTATTTGGCACGCTGGGAAATTAAACGTGCACGTGAAAACCCAAATGGCAAATTACAAAGTGTGCAGCGCCATTTAAAATGCTTAACCGATGGTGTCGTACTTGCCGACAAAGCCAAAGCGGTTGATGAAAAAGTTAAACAAATTACCCAGCTTTCTTTTGAACAATTTACGCGTGCCGTATTACTTGCTCAGTCAGAAGTGACCGCATTTTTAAAAGCACGAGACAGCGAACGTGGTGAGTTACTCGAGTACCTAACCAACTCCAGCATTTTTGCCAAAATTGGTGAACTGGCTTTTCGTAAAACAGCAGATATTGCAAAGCAGCGTAAACAGCTTGAAGAGTTCTTAGGTCACATTGAAATTTTGTCTGATGAAGATATTGCTGCATTTACCGAGCAATATCAGCAAGCTGAACAAAATCATCAACAGTTAGAACAACAAAAAAATGTCTTAGACAAACAGCAACAATGGTTTGAGCGCAAAGCGAAACTTGAGCAAGAAGTTCAAGCTAAAGAGCAACAGTTTCAAACCCAGCAAAACCATCATCAGCAACTTACGCCTGAACGTGAGCAATTAAAACGACTTGAAGTTTTCTCTGAAATACGCCAGCAGGTTTTTCAACAATCTCAAAATTTACAAACGCTACAACAACTTGAGCCGCAAATTCAGCAAGCACAAACCAAGTTTAATGAGTTGGTGCAAGTGTTCGAAACGGGTCAAAAACAATATCAACTTGCAGAACAACAGCTCAAACAAACCCTCGATTTTGAGCAACAGCATCAACAAGCTTTAAATCAAGTTCGACAGTCCATTCAAGAACGTGCTTTTATTGCCGATGAATATAAAAAGTGCAAAGAAAAGAAAAATGTATTTGAACAAAAACTCGGTCCATTGCAACAGCAGCAAGATACGGTGCAGCAGCATATTGCACAGCTTGAGCAAAGCAAAACTCATCTACAACAGCAGCTTACCCAGACTCAGCAATACGCTGTATTAGACAAAGGCCTCTCAGCACATATACATCAGCTCGGGCAATTTATTCAAAACTATGAAGCGATTGAACAACAGCTTGGCAATCCTACCCTTACCCGCCAAAAGGTAGCGGAAGCTAAAAGTGAACTCGAACAACTGACAGCTTCACTCGGCACAGTTGAACAAATTGAGTTAAAGCTTGAACAGCAACGTAAAGACAAAGAACAAAAGCTTGCTCAAATCACTCAGCTAGATCTGACTCAACAGAAAGTTAAAATTTATCATGAGTTATATGCTGAGCTTCAGCAATTCACTGAAAAACAAACTCAAGTCTTAGCGCAAGAGCAGGAGCTTAAAACTCTTTGCCAGTCGACTGAGCAAGATTACCAAACAGCAAAAAATGAGCGTGAAAAGTTACAGCACATCTTGCAACAGCAGCGTTTATTACATACTGAAAATATTGAGCAGTTACGAGCCAATCTTAAAGAAGGCGATGCGTGTTTAGTATGCGGAAGTACACATCACCCCTATCGTGTTGATGACAGTACTGTCTCTAAAGCTTTATTCGATTTGCAGCAACAACAAGAGCAGCAAGCTGTTGCATTAGAGCAAACTAAATTTAATACATGGCAAACCCAGCAACATGCACTTACCCAGTGCCGTGCTGAGCTTGAGCAAGTTCACAAATATCTAGCTCAACTTCAAACAAAGCAATCAAGCTTGCAGCAAGAGCTTAAGCAAACGTTTAAGCTCAATCAATTACATATTGAACTTAATCAAGCTCCTGGGCAGATCTTGCAAACGCTGAACGAACTCAGACAAGCCGCGCAAACTGCTATCAGTTCATTTGACTCAGAAAACTTGCGTTTAGTCCAAGCGATTAAACAGCACAATCAGCTCGTTCAGTCTATTCAACGTAATGAAAGTTTGCTTAATACAGCACAACAATGGCAACAACAAGTTCAACATATTGTTGAGTGCTTGTCTGAAACAGAACAGCATGCATGGCAGCAGTCGAGTAGCCAAACGGCTAAGCGGACTTGGACTATTCTTGATGCACGCGCTAAGCAGCTTGAGCAACAAGAACAGCTTTCACAGCGTTTCGAGCAGCAACAACAAGAATTTAAAATGTTAGCTGCCAATCTTGAGCAAATGACCAAGCAAATTGATGAGGTCGATCAAAATCTCCGAGAGATTACGCTTAAAGGCCAACAAAATAATGAAAAAGCGGTGTCACTCATTCAGCAAATGACTGGCCGTGCCGATATTAAACCGCACGATTGGTTAATTGAACACGATGCTAAACGTCAGCAGCAACAAACGGCGTATCATGAAGCTAAACAACGTTTCGAACAAACCAGACACCACTTTGAGCAGCAAAAACAATCGCTTGATCAGCTCAAGCATCAACATCAACACACCTCGCAACATCAGCAACAGATTGATGAGCAAATTCAAAACTGGTTAAAGGCTCACGCTGATTTTCAGGTAACTGATCTTACGGCGCTCATGCAAATCAATTCCGCCCAAGAGCAAGATATTCGTAATCGTCTTAATCATGCCGAACGTTTATTAAGTGAAGCTTCTTCTGCACTTAAGACCATGCAAGAGCAATTAAGCGAGCACTTACAAACTCAGCCAGATATTGAATATGAAAAGCTTGTTAGTCTCATTCAAGACAATATTGCAGAGCTCAAAGCACAGCTTGAAGTACGTGATCGACTGAAGCTTAAGCTTGAAGTACATCAGCAAAACCTTGCGAAGCAGCAACAATACGCTGAGCAAATTCAAAATATTCAGCAAGAAGAGCATCGTTGGAGCAAAATTTCAGGTCTGATTGGGGATGCTAAAGGTAAAGAGTTTCGTGACTATGCCCAGCAATATCACCTAGATATTTTAGTTGAACATGCCAATCAGCAACTGGCGATGCTTTCTCAACGCTATACGCTAAAACGCCTAGATCAGTCTTTAAGCCTTGCGATTATTGACCACGATATGGATGGGGAAACCCGCTCCGTTGCATCTTTATCTGGCGGTGAGTCGTTCTTAACTGCCCTTGCCTTGTCTTTAGCCATTGCCAATATGGCCTCGGGTTCAATGAAAATTGAATCGCTGTTTATTGATGAAGGTTTTGGCACTTTAGATGCCTCATCTTTGCATATGGTTATGAATGCTTTAGATCAATTGCAAAATCAGGGTCGTCAGGTCATTCTCATTTCACACATTCAAGAAATGCACGAGCGTATTCCTGTACAAATTCAGGTGAAACCTCTTGGTGCGGGTGCAAGTACGATTGAAGTTGTAGGCTAATTTATTAGGATTTCATATCTTAGACTTGATTGAATCTTATATAACAAAGGGGCGTATGGTCTACGCCCCTTTTTCTTGTATGGTCTTGTACTAATTTTTTATTTTTAAAACATCAAAAAATTAATTCACGCAGAGTACGACGATTGCGAAGCCAATACAGTACATACCGAACAAATGCCAGCGCCCATGTTCTAACCATGAAGACAACCATTTTAGCGCTAAAAGACCAGCACCAAAGCTAAAGCACATGCCCAATAAGCTTGGAACCATCGAATGGAACACTTGTCCATGCGCCACGGTTTGTAAACCTTGAGCGTGAATTAAACGATATAACTCTTTTAAAATTACTGCTGGTGTTAGTACCACAGCCAGTGCAAAACTGAACTCTTCAGCCTTTTGGCGCGATACACCTAAAAATAAACCTGTAGAGATCGTTGCACCAGAACGTGAAAAGCCACGGAAAGGTAAACATAAAGCCTGCACCGCCCCAATAATAGAAGCACTACGCAAACTGATTTCACCTTGTTGTCCGCGGTCTAAGCGCGAAGATAAAATAATCAGAACACCTGCCGAAATTAACGCAGCTGCCATAAGTTTTGAGTTACTAAACAAATGCTCAATTTCGAAACTGCTCGCTCCACCAAAGAACACATGTTTAATCAGAGATTGAAGCGCTAAGCCAAGCACACCTGTAATTAGGGTTGCCAAAATAATATAGAAGGCTTGTTTTTTAAAACTTTCCCAAGAAGAAAAATAGGTTTTTTTCCAAGATTTCCAAAAGTAAACGATCACTGCAAACATCGTACCCGTATGTAACATCACAAGTAAGAAAGTCATATCAGGTGCAGATGGATCATACCCCATTAACTTTTCAGCTAAGATAACGTGTGCGGAACTAGAAACTGGCAATAATTCAGCAAAACCCTGAATGATCGCCAGAATAAAAACATGCAATAAATCCATACATTACACACTCAAATATTAAAATATCTGGGTTATAAGCTAGGAAAATTAAATTTAAATTAACAAATTACAGTTACCCGACAAAACGTTGAGCTAAATTGTAAAAGTCATTTTTTCTCAACTGTATCACGCTTTCCAAATAAAGCCGTTCCTACACGTACCATGGTTGAACCTGCGGCAATCGCAGCGTCTAAATCACCTGACATTCCCATGCTTAATGTGTCCCAATGTTCTGGGTGGGTATGTTTTGCTTTCACCGCATCAAACAAGGCTTTAGCATCTGCAAAAGCGGCTGTGTTATCTGGCGCTGGAATCACCATCAAGCCACGTAATTTAATTTTTGCTAACTGGCTAATTTGAGCAACCAACTCAGCAACCTCATCTGGTGCACAACCATCTTTACTGTCTTGCCCATCAATATTTACTTGCAAACAAATATTCAAGTCAAATTGATCTTGAAGTCTTTGATTAGATAATCGCTCAGCAATAATCAAACGATCTACACCATGCACCCAATCAAATTTTTCAGCCAAATGTTTAGTCTTATTGCGCTGAACATGACCAATAAAATGCCATTCAATTTCTAAATCGTGTAAAGCTTCAATTTTTTCTAAAGCTTCCTGTAAATAGTTTTCACCAAATGCTCTTTGCCCTGCTGCATACATTTCACGCAAACTTTCACTCGGATGTGTTTTTGATACGGCTAAAAGTTGCACAGTTTCAGGCGAACGCTGAGCATGTTCACAAGCACGTTGGATTTTCTGTAATACGTGCTGCCGCGCATCTTGCAGGTAATTCATTGACAAGGTTCTCATTTTCAAAAAACTTTTTTGCTTTTCACCTAAAGCGAGGTGTTGGTAAGCCTCGGTGAAAGCCGTATATTATTCTACAAAATAATGACATATTTTGATTTACTTGGGGAAATTATGGATATTACAGAGCTACTCGCCTTCTCTGTGAAAAATGGCGCGTCCGATTTACATTTATCTGCTGGCATGCCACCGATGATTCGCGTTGATGGTGAAGTCCGTCGCATTAACTTACCGGCTCTAGATCATAAAGATGTTCACCGTCTGGTCTATGACATCATGAATGATAAACAACGCAGAGACTACGAAGAAAAGCTTGAAACCGACTTTTCTTTTGAAGTGCCAAATGTTGCTCGTTTCCGTGTTAACGCATTTAACCAAAACCGCGGTGCTGGTGCAGTATTTCGTACCATTCCATCTAAAGTACTTACTATGGAAGATTTAGGCTTAGGTCAAATCTTTAAAGATATTTGCGACTATCCACGTGGGATTGTACTCGTTACAGGTCCAACAGGTTCGGGTAAATCTACGACGCTTGCAGCGATGATGGACTATATTAACGAAAATCGCTATGACCATATTTTAACGGTTGAAGACCCTATCGAATTTGTACACCAATCGAAGAAATGTTTGATTAACCAGCGTGAAGTACATCGTGATACACATGGCTTTAACGAAGCACTTCGTTCAGCACTGCGTGAAGACCCCGATATTATTTTGGTCGGTGAGATGCGTGACCTTGAAACCATTCGTTTAGCACTTACCGCTGCCGAAACGGGTCACTTGGTATTTGGTACGCTCCATACGACTTCTGCTGCAAAAACGATTGACCGTGTGATTGACGTATTCCCTGCCGAAGAAAAAGACATGGTTCGCGCCATGTTGTCAGAATCTTTACAGGCTGTTATTTCGCAAACCCTACTTAAAAAGAACGGCGGAGGGCGTGTCGCAGCACATGAAATCATGATTGGTATTCCTGCCATTCGTAACTTAATTCGTGAAAACAAAGTCGCCCAAATGTATTCATCAATTCAGACTGGGGCAAATCATGGCATGACGACACTCGACCAAAGCTTAAAAGGTTTAGTTTCTCGTGGAGTGATTAGTCCACAAACGGCTCGTACTGCTGCAAAACAGCCTGAATCATTCCTATAAAAATAATTAGAGAATAAATATGGATTTTAATGACTTACTCAACCTCATGGTTGAAAAAAAATCATCCGATCTTTTTATTACCGATGGCGTTGCGCCATCGATGAAGATTAACGGACAAATTGTTCCAATTTCAAAAAATAGTCTTTCAGGCGATGTTATTGGTCAACTCTTACATTCCATCATGAGCGAAAAGCAACGCAAAGAATTTGCGGACACTCGTGAATGTAACTTTGCCATTATGAACCGTGATAAAACTGCCCGCTTTCGTGTGAGTGCTTTTCAGCAGCGTGACATGCCAGGCATTGTACTACGTCGAATTGAAACTAAAATTCCTTCAATTGATGACTTGCAGTTACCACCTGTTCTTAAAGATTTATCAATGACCAAACGCGGCATAATTATTTTTGTTGGTGCGACAGGTACAGGTAAATCGACGTCTTTGGCTTCAATGATTAGCTATCGGAACCACAACACTAAAGGTCATATCATTACCATTGAAGACCCAATCGAGTTTATTCACGAACATGCGGGCTGCATCATTACCCAACGTGAAGTCGGAATCGATACCGACTCATTTGAAATTGCCTTAAAAAATACTTTGCGACAAGCACCAGATGTCATCTTGATTGGTGAGATTCGATCTCGTGAAGTAATGGACTACGCGATTGGCTTTGCTGAAACAGGTCACCTTGTATTGGCCACAATGCACGCCAACAACGCTAACCAAGCACTCGACCGTATTATTCACTTCTTTGAAAGTGACCGCCACAGTCAGCTCTACATGGACTTATCTCTTAACTTAAAGGCCATGATTGCTCAGCAACTTATTCCAACGCCTGATGGCAAATCTCGCCGCGCCGCAATTGAAATTTTAATTAACTCACCATTAATTTCAGATTACATTCGTAAAGGTGAAATTCATGAAATTAAAGATTTAATGAAACGCTCACGTGAACTTGGTATGCAAACCTTCGACCAAGCATTGTTTGATCTCTATAAAGCAGGCCAAATTACCTACAAAGATGCATTAAAACATGCCGACTCACCAAATGATTTACGTTTGACGATTAAGCTTGCTGAAGAAGGACCTGATCAAATTGCAGGCACAAATCAGCATTTAACTTTCGACCGACAGTAATTTCCTCATAAAAAAAGGAAGGTTAAACGTAACCTTCCTTTTTTATTTGTTTTCTTTGTGTGAAAACGATTATTTCTTGCGCAGAACTTCCTGACATTCAGGTTCGTTACAGTAACCGTAGAGGTTTAATGAGTGACCCGTTAAGGTAAACCCATGTTGGTCTGCTACAGCATGCTGTTCCTTCTCGATAACATCATTAGTAAATTCAATAACTTTGTTGCAATTATGGCAAACCAAATGATCGTGATGATCTTCTTGCATAATTTCGAAAACAGAATGATTATTTTCGAAATGATGACGCTGAATGATACCTGCAGCTTCAAATTGTGTTAACACACGGTAAACTGTCGCAAGGCCGACATCTTCCCCTTGTTCTAACAAAGTCTTGTAAATATCTTCAGCACTAAGATGATGTTGCTTTGAATTTTCTAATAATTCCAAAATCTTAATTCGTGGAAGGGTAACTTTAAGTCCAGCTTTGCGCAAATCTTGATTGGAAATAGGCATGAAAAAAGGTCTCTCAACAAATCTCAAGTTGGAATAGGCAATAGAATTTAGATGAAGTATGATCTATCCTTTGATCAAATGCATCATAATTTATTGGGATAGTGTAGCAAAATGCAAAAACTCGTGCTGACGTTATTAGTCACTTCACTCCTTGCTGGTTGTTCAATCTTTGGTGTATATAAGGTTGATATTCCTCAAGGGACTCCTTTGACCAAAGCTCAGGCCTCTCAAGTACAAGTCGGCATGAATTTCCAGCAAGTGCGTTTTTTGCTTGGTAGTCCAACTGTGACTGATCCCCTCAATCCTCAGCGTTGGGACTACATTTACAACTATATCCCGGGAACTTATGCTAAAAAGGCAAAAATCCCCGCAGCACATGGTCAGCATTTAAAAATTTACTTTGATGGCACTGGCACAGTAACTAAAATTGAAGGTTTAGAAACTATTCCAGAATCGCAACCAGGTTTACCTGCTTCTAAAGAAGCGATTTTAACTGCCCCACCACTATAATCGTTTTTTCTAATAAAAATAAACCCCTCAAGTGAAATACTTCGAGGGGTTTTATTTATGGGGCTTATTGCTTTAAGCGATTACTTTTAATATATCGCCCCACAGGATTTTTCTCGGCGCGGTTACGGCGTATATCCTTAGGATTAATGGTTAAAGGCCGATAGACCTCTATTCTATCACCGGCTTGAAGTACTGCATCAGCTTCTACTTTTGCACCAAATATGCCAAGTTGTAATGGCTCAGGCAAACTTACCTGTATCTGCAACCCACTCGCTTCAACTGCTTGTAATGCTGTCATTCCAGCTTCAAATGGAACAGCAACTAAAAACTGTTGCTCTGGGGCTGCAAAAGCAACCCACACTTGCTGAGCTTTTTCCATCAGATAATTTGTCCAACTACCGCAATCATGGCTATTATAATTGAAAGCGGTAAAACAATACGTACCGCAATACGCCACAAGTTATAGAACAACTCATTGCTAAAATTCATTGATTTACGCAAGTGGCTAATTTTCATAATCCAACCAGCAAAAATTGCATAGATCAAGCAAATGAGTAATCCCCAAAGCATCAAAATCAACGTAAAGATGCCGTGAAGTTCAGGCACAGCCCAAACTGCAATTGCTACAACAATAATCACCCATTGTAAAACGTACATCAGTTGACGTTGAGCAAGCTGTTCTTTAGCAAGTTGAATAAACAGAGCTGTTGTCATTACCGCAGTAAAAATCCAGGTAAAAACAGGAAGCTGTGCTTGAAGAGAAAAGAAACCAAACGCAACGACAGCAATTAACTGAGCTAACCAGATTGGAAGTACAGTTCGGGTAGCGCCTTCTTGAGAGTGAATTACAGACAAGCTATTTTGCCAGTAAAGTCCTAAGCCTAAACCACTCGCAACAAGAGCAAGTACAGTTGCATTACCCCACTCTTTAAACTCAACATTTGTCCAATGCCAAGGCTGTAAAGTCGTTCCCATCGTATTAGCTAAAACAATAGAAGCGATTACACCGACTGTCATTAACACAATTAAAATCTGACGTGGAATAAAAGATAAAATTAAAGCCGCAACTGCAAGACCAGCAAAAACAATTTGCCCAGAAACGCTATTATTGAGCTGTACTGTCAGTAAATTGCCAGCAGTACTCAGTACATTCCCGGCTAAAAATGGAATAAAAATAACTGCAAGCCAACCAGCCAAACGCCATTTTGGTGAACTATCTGCTTCACGAGTTAAACTCGATAAAGCATTTAAAGCAGTAGTCTTCGACCGTTTTGCTAAGGCAATTTCTAAATAACAAACTGGCAGAGCCAATAACAGCATTGTGCCCAACCACAATAACCAGAAATCGATTTGACGATCAATCTGGATCCCCATAGCGGGTGCCAATGTCGCCATAATGATGAAAGACAAGCAAAACGCCATCAGGGGCGATAACCATCGTGACATAGGTATGTCCTGCATTATGCATTCCTTGAAAAAGACTATAGATATTTTGCCCGTCTCATGCCTGAAAATCAAAGCTTGCTCAATAAAAAAAGCAAACTACCGAAACGATAGTTTGCTGCGCTAACTAAAATTATAAGTTTTGTTATTCAAGTTATGCGAAAAACCGAGCAAACCAGTTTTTCCCTTTCTTCTTTTCTTTTTCTCTAATAATCCCCATCATATTTTCTTTTACTGCCCCGACATAATCAGCATCATCATGTTGAATATGGTTAATTAACCATTTTGCTAAAATTTCTTGTAGCTCTTTTTCAACAGTATGTCCCATTTCAAAACGCTCACGATATAACTCTATTTTTTTAATAAACAAGTCATGTACACGTTTATGTGGTACACGATATTTATAATCGGCTTCCTCTTGTAAACTTTCTTCAAAAGTAAAATGTGATTGCGTATAATCAATAATATTATCTAAAACATCTTTAATTCGACGTCTATCTTCATCATCCTTTACATCATCAATTTCATTAATATAATCAAGTATTCGTTTATGTTGCTCATCAATAACATCAATACCCGTATTATATACTGAAGCCCATTTCATTTTCATACATCTCCCCAATGATGTTCGATGACTGTTGCATAAACCTCATGATATATTTAAAGAATATAAATAAAAACAAAGCTATTTTGTCGGGTTTATCTTATAAAAATCACAATCAACATAAATTACTGTTTTTATTTATTTTTATAAACTTAACCAACTAAAATAATAAAGTATTTTTTAAACAAAATACTTTGTTATTAAATGTCTAATATATATAAATATCTCTACTTATAAATTTAAAATATACTTTATATTAATATTGATCTGCACGAGTAATACGCTTAAGTTCAGGATTTTCCAGCTCACGTTTTAATCTTTCTACATGAGTAATTGCTTTTTTAATTGGTTCACCATGTTGAAATAAAATCATTTCACCCGGTTGATAAGCTGTCCAGTTTTCATTATGTGTTAAAGGTTCAGTTGTTATTACCGCTACACGATCTTCAGGGGTTGTTACCTGACTAAAATCGACTTCAATATCTAGATCAATTAAATGAGCGTGATTAAATGGATATTCTCGAACCAACCAATGTAATTTAGTAATCGCATAACTAAATAATGCCTTGCCATTCGATAAGCAATAATTAAATGTACCGTACTCAGCAATTTGTGGCGAAATTTTTTCTAATACTTCAAAGATTTGCTTAAGGCTGGGTTCTTCATAGCCAAAAGCTTCAACGAGTTGATCGAGCAAATAACAAAATGCGCGTTCACTGTCTGTATTCCCCACCGGCGAAAAACGTCCACTCAGTGGTGGATCAAAGTCATGTAAATCACCATTATGGGCAAAAATCCAATGACGCCCCCACAACTCTCGAATAAAGGGATGAGAGTTTTCTAAAGTGATTTTACCTTGAGTCGCTTTACGAATATGCGCGATCACATTACGTGATTTAATAGGATAATTACGGATAAGATCGGCAATTGGAGATTCAACTGCCGACTGGTTATCGACAAATAAACGGCAAGCCTTGTCTTCAAAAAATGCGATACCAAATCCATCACTATGATCTGAGGTAATTCCTGCACGCTGCGAAAAACCACGGAAAGAAAAAGTAATATCCGTTGGTGTTGCACAATTCATTCCTAATAGTTGGCACATATCGCTTTTAAACTACTTCTAATTACCCCATCTGCTCTATTGTGCATGAGAGTAAAATGGCTTGCAAATCTCAATATGTGCTGGCTATTAGAAAATAGAACATATGATTAACGCTGACCCATTTTATTCATGACAAATGAAGTTGCCACTTTATTCACTTCCAGAAATACAAAATAATCTAGACAGTTAAATTCTTCATCAAAAAACGCCTGTTTCGATAGTTTTGATTGCATGCTCAAATACATTTGGAAAAGTTTCGGCATACGTTCATCTTGTGGAAAGCTAAACTCAGGATATTCAGGTTCGTAGATTTTTTTCGAACGAATATCAATGGTTTTACTTTCAGATAATTGCTGAATCTGGCGATGCGTGTAGTACGCTCTAGCCAAATTATCTTGCAAATGAATACTGACACAGCCCATCAAATATTTAGCGCGCATTGACCATAACACTTTCGGTGCAAGGTTCAACCACAGTGTCGATAATGCTTTACCATTACGAAAGCGTGGATGAACACAGGTACGCCCTATTTCTAATACATTAGGAAGATGTGATAACTGAGGAACAATATCAAACTCATGTGCGCTGTAGCTTTGTGCAATCTCATGACCTTGAAATAGTTTTAGACGCGTATATGCGACAATCTCTCCAGTCCACTTTTCACGCAAGACCGCATGTTCACAACCAAAATCGTAAATATCTTGGTCTAAGTTATCTTCAAACTTGATTCCGAATTGTTGGCTAAATTGTTGTGCACGAAACCGTTGTACATCTTGTAATTCTTTTAAATTATCAACCCATTCAAAACGAAATTGCGTCTGATTTATTGCTTTATGACGATTTAAAGGTAAAGTCCAGGTTTGGCGATATTGATTAAATTTTTCCAGCATAATGAACGCTCCTAGTGACACCCCTTACACTAGTCAAAGCTCATGACAAAAAAATGACCAAACTAAAGTGGTATAAAAAAAGACCACCTAGAGTGATCTTTTTATTGAGAATAACGAATTTCTTAAGCTGTTTTAGTGCGATTAGAAATGAGTGTTCCAACCCCATGATCAGTGAAGATTTCAAGCAATGTTGCATGTGGTACGCGACCATCAACAATATGTGCGCTCACAACACCACCTTTAACAGCATCAAGTGCACAGCCTACTTTAGGAATCATACCGCCATAGATCACGCCTGTTTCAATGAGGCGATCAACTTCTTGCGTAGTAAGGCCAGTTAATAGATTTTTATTTTCATCAAGCACACCACTAATATTCGTAAGCAAAATTAACTTTTCAGCGCCTAGTGCTTCTGCAACCTTACCTGCAACTAAATCAGCATTAATATTATAAGTATTGCCTTCTTCATCTACGCCTAATGGCGCAATCACTGGAATAAAGTCACTTTGAGTGAACATCTCCAATACATCGGTTTTAACGCCAGTGACTTCCCCAACCATACCCAAGTCGATATGTTTGATTGAACCGTCTTCTTCTTGCTTTTCCATAAGTAATTTACGGGCACGAAGTAAATTACCATCTTTACCTGTTAAACCAATTGCGCGGCCACCATGTTTATTAATCAGGTTAACAATTGATTTATTTACGCTACCACCTAATACCATTTCAACCACTTCCATGGTTGCAGCATCAGTTACACGCATACCGTCAATACGGTCAGACTCGCGGCCTAACTGCTTTAAAAATGAGTCTACTTGTGGTCCACCACCGTGAACAACAATCGGATTTAACCCGACAGTTTTAAGTAAAACGATGTCTCGAGCAAATGAACTTTCGAGCTCCGGATCAGTCATCGCGTTGCCACCGTATTTCACCACCAGCGTTTTACCAGTAAAACGTTGAATATACGGCAAAGCTTCAATCAAGATTTTTGCTTTGTCGACACCGATATGCTGATGTTGGGGCATTACGCCTCTCCTTACTTAGGCCTCTGAAAGTTCTTGTGCAATTTGCGGATAGTGCTCTTGCAACATATCTACAAATTTTTGCTGGATTTCCTTTAATCGTAAAGGATTATCTGCATCAAATCTTACTGTAAAATATTCACCAGTATTTGATGCTCGAATAATGCCAAAACCATCATCAAAATCAAGACGTACGCCATCGATTTTACTGATACGGGCACCTAAACGATGACTTAAAATTTCAATATCTTGTAATACATACTTTGGATCAGACTGATATGTACCAATATAAGTATCTTCTGTACAACATCTTTCTGGATAAGGAGCAAATAATTCAGAAATTGTTGTCGCACTCGATTGAGTAAAATATTCCATTACACGTAATGCAGCATATAGACCGTCGTCGTATCCGAAACCACGCCCATCATTAAAAACGTAGTGGCCTGCATATTCTCCACCAAAAATGGCGCGTCCATTTGACTGAGATAAATAAGCTCTTAAGAAGCTACTTCCCGTGCGGATCATTTTTGCTTTTCCACCGAGTTTTTCGACCGTTTTTTGAACCATGCGTGAACATTTCACATCAAAAACAATTTCTTGCTCGGGGTGTTGTTCTAAGCACATTTGTGCAAAAAGTGATAACAAACGGTCTGCTGTCAATATCTGGGCTTTTTCATCGACTAAAACGACACGGTCTCCATCACCATCCAGAGCAATGCCAATATCTGCCTGCTGCTCAACCACTGCTTTACGCAAATGAGTTAAATGAGCTGCATGCGAAGGGTCTGGTGCATGATCTGGAAACTCGCCATTCGGATGGGTTCGTAAAGCAATGACTTCACAGCCCATTTTTTCCAATATTAATTTTGAGCAGTGTCCAGCAGAGCCATGTAAACCATCTAAAATAACTTTTAAAGGACGTTTTAATTGAATATCTTTAAAAATAACTTGCTGATATTTCTGGCAAAATTCAGCTTTAAATTGAGGTAATGTTAACTCAAGTACAGAAATAGAATGAGCTGGTACATAATTTTGAGCTTCGTCACCCACCTGCTGAATCATTTCAGGAGACGGCGGTTCACCTTTTAAAATCCACTTAATACCATTATCCGATTTTGGATTATGGCTTGCAGTCACCATAATGCCATTGCCACCAAAATCTCTCGCAATGTAATACATCATTGGTGATGAACAACAGCCAATGTTGGTAACGCTTAAACCTTGTTCTATTAAAATTTCTTCAATTAATTGTGCATAGGCTGGACTTGTGAGACGGGCATCGTAGCCAATCACTAATTGAGTTTGTTCTGCTTGTTTGTATTGGTGTGCCAATCCGTAGGCAATCGAACGAACAACGTCCGCGGTTAAGTAAGAAAGTTTGCCTCTAATATCGTAAGCACGAAAAATACTTTTTGGAAATGAGTGTCTTACATTCATAGCGTATCTTCTATTTAAAGATCAATCCGATCTATCGCAAAAACATAGATTATTCAAAATTTTTGAAAGGTTTGTTTGCTAAAAAAGTTAAAAGAATATGAGTAAAGCGTGTTGTAATATAATCCATTGTAACATTCAAGATGTAAAAAGAAACGCCTGTTCAACAGGCGTTTGATTTTCGTTAATGTTTAGAAAAACTTATTGTTTACCTGTGTGTCCAAAGCCACCAGCGCCACGTAAAGTTTCTTCAAATTCTTCTACTTGCTCAAATTCAGCTTGTACGACTGGCACTAAAACATACTGTGCCAAACGCTCACCTGGTTCTAAACGGAATGTTGTTTGACCACGGTTCCAAACCGAAACCATCAATTCACCTTGGTAATCTGAATCGATCAAACCAACTAAGTTGCCAAGCACAATACCGTGTTTATGACCTAAACCTGAACGCGGTAAAATTAAACCAGCAAAATTTACATCATGAATATAAATTGCCATACCTGTTTTAACTAAAACAGTTTGTCCTGGTTCAATATCAATTGCTTCATCGACGCAGGCACGTAAATCTAAACCCGCTGAACCTGCTGTTGCATATGAAGGTAAAGGCCATTCTTTACCTAAACGCGGATCGAGCAATTTCACTTGAACTTTCATGGGATTTCCTAAAAATTAAAAAAATTAACGCTTTAATAAAGCTTTTAAATTTGCCAGATATTGTTGAGCCTGTTCTTTAGGATCAACATTAGCCGCAATTTTCTTTTTACGCCCTAGCCACTCCAGCTCATCTTGCGGAAGTTCATCAAGGAAACGGCTAGGTGTCATCTGTTTCATCTGTCCACCATTTTTACGCTGTTCTGCCAGTGTTAACGTTAAACCTTGGCGTGCACGGGTAATTCCCACGTACATGAGACGGCGTTCTTCCTCAATGGTTTCTGCTGCAATCGAGTTTTTATGCGGTAAAAGCTCTTCTTCGAGTCCCATAATGTACACATATGGGAATTCCAAACCTTTTGCAGCATGTAGAGTCAGTAAGTTAACTTTGTCCGTATCTTCTTCTTCCTGCTGCTGTTCTAAAAGGTCAAGCAGAACCAGTTTTCGAATGACACTTTCAATATTCTTTTCATCAACGTCTTCTGCACGGTTAATGAGATTTTGAATACTGGTAAATAAATTCTCAATGTTATCGAGCTTACTTTTCTCTTGTGCAGGTGTTGCTGACTGTTCACGAACGTAATCCATATAACCCGCTTCGTTCATCATTTGACGAACTTTAGGCACAGGTTCATCGTCTTCCAAGAGTTCACGTGTAAATGTCGCAATAAAATCGGCAAACTCATGAAGTTGTGTTTCCGCCTTTTTAGGCAGCACCATGCTTAAACGCTGGTCAGCAGAAGCACCGAGTAAAGACAAATTATTTTCTTGTGAGAATAAACCTAACTTCTCAAGAGTAACTGGTCCAATTGCGCGTTTAGGCGTGTTAATAATACGCAAGAAAGCACTGTCATCTTCTGGGTTAATAATAAGACGTAAATAACTCATCACGTCTTTAATTTCTGCACGAGCGAAGAACGAAGTACCACCAGATAATTTATACGGGATTTGCATTTGGCGAAGCTGTGTTTCTAATACACGCGCCTGAAAGTTACCACGATATAAAACAGCATAATCTTTCCAGTTTTTACCGTTCATCAGCTTATGAGTAAGTAAGTCTTTGACCACGCGCTCTGCTTCATCGTCATCATTACGACACGTAATAATTCTGATGACTTCACCATGCCCTTTATCACTCCACAATTTCTTATCAAAAATATGCGGGTTATTTTGAATCACACAGTTCGCTGCTTTTAAAATACGGCTCGTTGAACGATAGTTCTGCTCAAGTTTAATAATTTGTAAATTTGGGAAATCCTGCTTAAGCAAAGCCATATTTTCAGGCTTAGCTCCACGCCACGCGTAAATCGACTGGTCATCATCACCTACCGCGGTGAACTGGCCCATTACCCCAACTAAAAGTTTCACCAAAATATACTGAGCGGTGTTGGTATCTTGATATTCATCGACCAATAAATAGCGAACACGGTTTTGCCATTTATCACGTACTTCTGCATTTTCTTGCAGTAAACGTGTTGGCATAACAATCAAGTCATCAAAATCAACAGCGTTGTAAGCACGTAAATTACGTTCATAAAGTTGGTAAAGATGGGCAAACTGTACATCTTCAGGTGTTTCACAAGTTGAATGTGCTTGCTCTGGCACGATCAGATCATTTTTCCAATCCGAAATTTTCTTCATTGCCTTAGCAATTAATTCTTTACTCTCTGCACCTGACAAATTGTCACGATGCATCAAATCCATCAAAATACGCTTACAGTCGTCTGCATCTAAAATCGAAAAATTAGCTTTTAAAGGTAAATTTTTAAGTTCTAAACGTAAAAGGTTTAAACCAAAAGTATGGAAAGTCGAAACAGATAGACCTTTTGACTCTTCACGTGACAAAAGCTTGGTCACACGCTCTTTCATTTCACGTGCGGCTTTGTTTGTGAAGGTCATCGCGGTTATACGATGCGCTGGAATACGGCAATGCTGCACCAAATAGGCAATTTTACGCGTAATTACCGATGTTTTACCTGAACCAGCGCCAGCAAGCACCAATAAAGGGCCCTGAGTATATTTCATGGCTTCTTCTTGCTTGTTGTTCAATTGACTGGCAGATGACATCGTGTATTACCTCTTAATTTTTCGAGCATGATTATAGTCATCTCTGTTTTAGAATCCCAATAGTAAATCTATGGATATGTATAAATGATGTCTAATAATGCAATTTATGCGCCGCAGAATGTCGTGATTATTTCTTGTACTACCCCCATAAAAAAACCACCCGAAGGTGGTTTTTGAAACAATAAACTAAATCTTATTGTTTAGCATAAATGCTGATTTCTACACGACGGTTTTGTTCACGGCCAGATGCAGTTGAGTTATCTGCGATTGGGTTAGATGAACCAAAACCTTGCGCGTCGATACGGCTAGCAGATACGCCTTGGCTAGCTAAATAACTACGTACTGATTGAGCGCGTGCTTGTGATAATGGAATGTTAATTGAATCATTACCAGTGTTATCAGTATAACCTGTTACAAGAATTGCACTCTTATTATCTTCAGCCAAAGTTTGAGCAACTTTGTTTAAAGTTGAGTAGAAGTTTGGCTTGATGTTTGATTTATTTGTATCAAAAGTAATGCTACCAGGCATAATTAATTGAACAGAACCATCTGGATTACGACCAACGTCTACACCAGTACCCGCCATTTGTTGACGTAATTTTTTCTCTTTTTGGTCAAGGTATAAACCACTAGCACCACCTAAAACTGCACCAATTGCTGCAGCACGGTTGTTTTGACGGCTAGAGTTTGCACTTGATTTAGAAATACCGTAACCAGCTGCTGCGCCGATTAATGTACCTAATGCGGCTTTATCGTATTCAACGCCACCAAGGTTGTTACCTGTTGTTTGACAACCAGAAAGTACTACTGCTGCCCCTACCACTGTTGAAATAACTAATGCACGCATTGCATGCCTCCTCACTTTGAGTGTTTTGTTGTTGAGTGAATAATGAAACAAAAAGGAAGTATAAAACATTGATATTTTGTTAATAATAAACACTTTAGTTATGTTTTTGTAATATTTTGATGCACTTTAAGATGCTAGCTCATCACAATTTCTTCATTGTTGTCTAAGATATCGTTGTATTTCATATTATGACAGTTATAGTTGAACAACTTTTCTATGGATTTTAGACATTCGGGGTCATTCATATGTCAACTGCACCCAATAAGCAATCTGCGCTAAAAAAAATTACACGTGGACTCACTGTAGGTACAGTCATTACAGGAAGTACATTTTTTCATGGTCCACCTGTTCTTGCACTAGGTCTGACCAAGCTTTTAAAAAAATCATCTAAAATAGATGAAACCAATATTCAAATTACAAATAGCTGGTTAGGGGTAAATAATTGGTTAATTGACCATGTGTTACCAAATCTAAAATGGGATATCACGATTGATGAGGGACTTGACCTAAATATGCAAGGTCGTTATCTCATGACGTGTAACCACCAAAGTTGGGTTGATACGACGGTGAATCAATATTTTGGTTTAACCCGTATGCCACTCACCCGCTTTTTTACCAAATGGGAACTCATCTTTATTCCTTTCGTTGGGCAAGCTTTTAAAATTCTTGGCTTCCCGATGATGAAACGTCACACAAAAGAACAGGTTGCAAAGAATCCTGAGCTCAAAGACCGTGACATAATGGAAGCACGTAAAGCCTGCGAGCAGCTTTTAAGTCAGCCCTTCACATTATTGAATTATTTAGAAGGTACCCGTTTTACTCAAGAAAAACATGACCAGCAAAAATCGCCATATAAGCATTTGCTTAAACCAAAAGCAGGTGGCTTGGCACTTGCCTTGAATATTTTGGGTGACAAAATTGATGCCTTAGTTGATATGACAATTGTCTATCCGAATGGCGTTCCAGGATATAGCGATTTCTGGCTCGGTGATGTTTCAAGAATTGCAGTAAATTTGCGTAAAATTGAAATTCCAGATTGGGTTCTTGGTGGAAACTATGAAGACGATGCGGTTTATCGTGAACGTTTCCAACAATGGGTGCATGAAATCTGGACCGAAAAAGATCAACTTATTGAGCAAATGAAATCTCAATATACCTCTACGAATATTTAAGAAAGCATCCGTTATTATGCAAAACAGCGCTGGGAAAAAAACGAAATATCATCATGTAGATCCAAACAGCCTTTCGTTTAAGCTGTTTTTGATCTATGACATCTTTATGGTGTTTATTATTATTTTTAACCTGTTCTGTCTTGCTACAAATTTCTTTTTAATGAGCAGTATTGGGGCATGGTTCTTTGAACACATTCATTTGCCCCAGATACTGAGCTTTTACCGTAATTCACTGCACCCATGGGTAATCACATCGGAAGCTTGGTTTATTGGTTTTTTAATTGTTGAGCTGCTCGTGCGCTGGAGCATTGCGATCATCAATAAACACCATAAACGTTGGTTCTTTTTCCCTTTTATTCACTGGTATGAAATTTTAGCCATTATTCCTCAGCTTCGTTTTCTACGTTTGTTCCGAGCTGGAATTATTGCTTATCGTTTACACGAAATGGGCTATCGAGTTATTCCGGAAAGCTGGAGAAAGACTGGATTATTTTACTATCGCGTTGTCATGGAAGAACTTTCCGATCGTGTTGTTATTACCGTGATTGATGGCATTAGATATGAACTTCAAACCAGTTCTAGCCATAAACAGATTATTCACGACTTAGTTAATCATCATCGTGAGCAATTTACTGCTACCCTAACAGCATTATTACAAGAGTCTTTAGCGACTGCTTTAAAAGAACAAAAACCGGCAATAACAAAAGGTGTTGGGAAAATTGTAGATCAGGCCATAGTAGACACACCTGAGCTGACCCAATTATTACGCTTAATTCCTTTAGTCGGTGGTCGTATTGAACAGCAAATTCAGAGTATTGGCCAAAGATTAGGTGAAAATATTAGTGCAGGTTTAATTGAACCTTTAATTGAGGGTTCACCAAACAGTCCGAATCCTACTTATCAATTAATTTCTCAAAAAGTGAGTGAAATAAATATTAATAATCGTCAGCTTGAGCAATTGGTTGAATCAGTCGTATTCGAGACACTGGAGTCTGTACGAAAACAGGTCAAGGTCAAACAATGGCAACAAACGCTTGCGGAGTATGATCGAATCAAAGAATAAGCATTTACTTAATTTTTTATTAAACACGCTAGAGAATTGGCACGATTTGTTCTAGCATTTGCTCTATTTACAATAAACTTAACGATATTACAGCTCGTTTTAACGCCTTGAAGGAAGACTTATGGCTGATATCCGGATTACCGGCAGAATGGTTAACTTTAGCAGGATAACCTTCGATACCAATGATCATGATGTGATCCGCCAGCAATTATCAAATATATTAAATGAAGGTTCCTATCAAGGAACTTTAGTCATTATTGATAGTACGGTTGAGCAAGAGTTAATTGCATTAATTCAACTTCTGGTGAGCTTGGGTCTACAGCCTATGGCGGTAATCGATGGTATTTTAGGAGATGAAGCTCGCGCTATTCAATTCCCTGTTTTACCGGCAGATCAACCATTACAGCGTATTAAAGCCACAACAGAACAAGTCGCAATTGTAGAAAAACCTGCTACCGCTCCTGCATCGTCTTCAGCAGAAACAAAAAAACCACTAAACAAGATAGCGGTTGCTCATATTACCTCTTATCATGATGAAATTTTGCGTACAGGCCAATCCCTTGTACAAGATAACGGCGATATTATTTTAAAGGCTGGCATGAATAGTGGTTCCGAGGTGATCGCTTCAGGAAATATACATATTTATGGCACAGTTCGTGGTAGAGTCATTGCTGGTGCGGGCGGGCACGCAGCTGCACGCATTTTTTGCCAATCTTTAGAGGCTGAGCTCGTTTCTATTGCCGGAACGTATTGTGTCGCAGATGATATCCCTAAACATGTGGTAAAAAAGCCAGTACATATTTATTTAAATGAAAAGCAAGAGCTTGAATTCGAAGCGATTGAACTTTAGTTTATTAAGCAAATCACCAAAAAACAGCCCTTTTAAGGGTGAATGACCATAATAGGAGTGGATTCGGTGGCCAAAATTGTTGTCGTAACATCAGGCAAAGGTGGTGTAGGTAAAACTACAACGAGCGCATCTTTTGCAACAGGTTTAGCCCTTCGTGGTCATAAAACTGTTGTGATTGATTTTGATGTAGGCTTACGTAACCTTGATTTAATTATGGGTTGTGAGCGTCGTGTTGTTTATGATTTTGTCAATGTTATTAACAACGAAGCACGTCTGCAGCAAGCCCTTATTCGCGATAAAGATATCGAAAACCTTTATATTTTACCGGCTTCACAAACACGTGATAAAGATGCGTTGAGCGACGATGGTGTTGCTCGTGTTATTGATGAGCTATCTCAAGAATTTGATTACATCATTTGTGACTCACCTGCTGGTATTGAACGTGGTGCGATTTTAGCCATGTATCATGCAGATGAAGCAATCATTGTAACAAACCCTGAAATCTCTTCAGTACGTGACTCTGACCGTATTATTGGTATGTTAGATAGCAAAACCAAAAAAGTTGAACAAAACGAAGGACGTATACGTAAACATTTATGTATTACACGCTTCAACCCTGAACGCGCAGACCGTCAGGAAATGCTGACCATTGATGATATTTCTAAAGATATTTTACGCGTACCGACATTAGGCGTTATTCCTGAATGTCCAAGTGTATTACAAGCATCAAACGAAGGTAAGCCAGTAATTCTGTATTCAGAAACTAAAGCTGGTCAGGGTTATGATGATTTGGTTGCTCGCTTTCTTGGTGAAGACCGTCCTTATAGACACATCACAGCTCAACCTAAAGGCTGGTTAGCACGACTATTTGGAGCGTAGATATGGCAGGATTCTGGAGTAAATTATTTAGCAGTGAAGAAAAACCATCAAGTGCTCAAACTGCCAAAGATCGTTTGAAAGTTATTGTTGCTTCTGAACAAGGTTTAGGCCGCCGTTTAAGCCAAGACAAGATTGATCAGATGAAGAAAGAAATCATGCAAGTGGTTAGTCGTTATGTCAGCGGTGTAGGTGAACAGCATATCCAAATGCAGGTTCGGTCTGAAGCTAATATCGAAATGTTAGAAATGAATATCAATTTACCTGAAGAACGATAATTCTATTTCTGACTATTCAATAAAACAGAATCAAGGCAAAATAACGCAAGTTATTTTGCCTTTTTTAAAACTGAGGAGATTGTCATGGCATTATCACAGCCAGCAACTTTCAATGAAGAATGGTCCGATGAGCGTGTTTTTGCCTACCTCAACCAACTTCCGCCAGCGGGTGTGAACGCAGATTTTCATGTGCTCTACCATGCATTCAAACATATGCGTCCAACAGACTATGAACGTCTTTTGACTCAATTTATTGCGGACGGACGCGATATTAATGCCAAAGACCCTGAAGGCCAACGCATCCATGATGTGATTGCCAAATTTCCGCGTCAATCAGCACCATTTTTAGAAGTTCTAGCAAAGTTTGCTTAAGCTTTTTTTATTTGAATAAGGCTGCATAATGTATCTTAGTAAAACTTAGTAGATAGATTATGTGGTTTATTCAAATATCTAAATTATTTACTTTTATAAAAAATAATCTTAAAGTCATCAGCACTATTTCATTCCAAATATAAATTCATGAATCCAGAACCTATTAATTTAAATCAAACACAATCAAATCATATAGAAAATTTAAAAATTATTAGTGTTAATAAGTTTATCTTTCTATCCTTAATTTCCTTTGGCTTATACCCAATTTGGTGGATGTTTAAAGCATGGCGATTTTTTCTAATCAAAGATAAGTTAAATATTATGCCCGCTGCTCGTGCAATTTTTTCTATATTCTTTTTATATTCACTATTTAATCACATAAAAAACTACGCAAAAGAACAAGGGTATATTAATAATTTCTCTTCAGGTTGGATGTATCTAGGATATCTCATTACATCTTTACTGGTTCGCCTACCTGATCCTTATTGGCTCATCTCTCTTTGTGACATTATATTTTTAATACCCGCATTTAAAGCATTAAACTATGCACAAAAACAAATAGAAACAACAATTGAGCAAGAAAAATTCACTACACCTCAAATCATTTTAATTACTATAGGTTCTATCATGTGGCTACTGATTCTTATCAGTTTTGTCATATGACTCCTATATAAATGATCTAGAATTTAGTAATTTAAAAAGCCTCTTCAAGAGGCTTTTTTCTTATCTCAATTTATCGATTACCAATGAGGAAAATACCAAATACGGTAAAAATACCACCTGAAATACCATCAATCCATTTTGAAAAATTACGATAAGCTGATCTAAAACTTGGTAATGAAAAAATAAAGGTCACAAAGCAGAACCATAAAATTGTTTCGACTGTGACAATAATAAAGAGCAACCAATGAACCTGATCAAGTTGAGGATTGGCTAAAAATAAAGAAAACACACTACCAAAATAAATAACAGCTTTAGGATTTGATAGATTGGTTATCAGGCCTTTAATAAAAAACAGGTAAGGTGCTTTTGGTAGCTCTACAGCAACATTATCTTCTTGCTGATTTTTTGAAAATGCCGAACGCAACATCTGATAGCCTAACCAACATAAATATAAGCCACCGGCGATGAGTAAACCTTGCTTTAACCAAGCCATTTTTTCAAAAATAAGATTTAATCCCATCAGTGCCAAACAAGCCCAAAACATAACGCCTGCTGTGATACCACCCACCACTAACATAGCGTCTTTACGTGATCGACTAATCGCTGTTTGAGATACAAGAAAAAAATCAGGTCCTGGAGTAATAAGTGCACAAAAATGGATAAAAGCTAACGTAATTAACGCGACTAACATGTTTTCCTCCAGATTTAATTCGTTGTTATTTATTTAGGAAAAATACATTAGCATTTTTTACTATACGTTAAAATCTTTAAGTCATTTTATAAATAGATTCAGTTTATTCAAATTATAAAAAAAGCCTCCGGAGAGGCTTTTTTTAGGGGTAAGTTTTTAAACTAAAATATCTCGCTTACCATTAGGTCCCATTGCGCTCACAATGCCGTTCTCTTCCATTTGATCAATGATACGGGCAGCACGGTTATAACCAAGGCTAAATTTACGCTGTAGTGACGATGTAGAAGCTTTACGAGTTTCTAAAACAAATGACACACATTGATCATAAAGTGCATCACGGTCAGAACCACCCTCACCCTCTTCAAAACCACGTGAAGTTGGTTCTTCGTCGAATGGAGTCAAGATTTCGTCGACATAATCCGGCTCACCACGTTCACGCCATGCATCACAGATACGGTTAACTTCATCATCACTAATGAATGCACCATGCACACGCTCAGGTTCGATTTTACCCGGCCCCAAGAACAGCATATCACCATGACCGAGCAAATCTTCTGCCCCACCTGCATCCAAAATAGTACGCGAGTCAATTTTACTGTTTACACGTAATGCGACACGCGTTGGAATATTGGCTTTAATCAAACCGGTAATGACATCAACAGATGGACGTTGAGTTGCAAGCAATAGGTGAATACCCGCAGCACGAGATTTTTGCGCTAAACGCGTAATCATTTCTTCTGCTTTTTTACCCACCTGCATAATCATGTCGGCAAACTCATCCGCCACAATCACAATAGATGGTAATGGTGTTAAACGAGGTGCACGTTCTTGTGTCGCCGAATCACTTGGTTTCCAAGTTGGGTCAATTAGATCTTCCCCATTCGCAATTGATTCTTCAACTTTACGGTTGTAGTCACTTAATTTACGAATCTTAAGAAATGACATCAGCTTATAACGACGTTCCATTTCATTCACACACCAGTTCAATGCGCTTACTGCATCTTTCATGTCAGTAACAACTGGAGTTAATAAATGCGGAATATCATTATAGTTGGCAAGTTCAAGCTGTTTTGGATCGATTAAAATCAATCGCAACTGGTCAGGTGTATATTTAAGCAACATCGATAAAATCATCGAGTTTACCGCAACCGATTTACCAGAACCCGTTGTACCAGCAACTAGCATGTGTGGAGCTTTGGCTAAATCAGTTAATACTGGATTACCTGAAATATCTTTACCCATCGCCATACTGATTAATGCACTTGGATCGCGATATGTTGGCGTTTCCAATAGCTCAATCAAACGCACCATTTCACGGGCACTGTTTGGTACTTCAATACCAATATATGGTTTACCAGGAATGACTTCCACTACACGAACAGATGCCATCGACATTGAACGGGCTAAGTCACGCGAAATATTGGTTACCTTAGATGCTTTAACACCTGGTGCCAAATCTAACTCAAAACGGGTAACTACCGGTCCTGGTTGAGCTTCAACCACTTGAGCCTTAACATTAAATTCTTGTAACTTAATTTCAAGTAATTCAGATAAGCGCGAAAGCTGCTCTTCAGTGAAGTTAACTTTCTTATTTGGATCAACCTTATCAAGTAGATCCAGACCTGGCAAAGTTGGCAAATCCAAACGCTTCTTAGCAACCTGCATTGCACGAGACATTGGTCGACCAGCTGCATCTGTTAATGGCGCATCTAAATCGAAATAATCTTCATCAATATCAAGATTTTCTTGAGGTTTCCCAGCAGTTTCCTGCCATGCCTCAATAAACTCTTCTTTTGAAAGTTTATCGGCTTGAATACTGGTTTGAATTGGAGCTTTTACAAATGCTGAAGATTGCGCATAACTACTTGCTCTGACAGGTTCAGCAGGTGCAATATCTTCATCTATTAATAAATCATCAAAGTCTTCAAAAACTTGTTCATTTGCTAAATTTTTAGGTGACTGATTTAAATTTGATAAAGGTGAAGATGTTTCATTCGCAATATTCACAGATTGCGAAGTTGGTTCTACTTCTACATGTTGATCTTGAACAAATGGTGTATGCACATCTGTTGCAGTTTTACTGTTTGGAACCGCAGCAAGCAACTCATCAAAAATTTCATCATCATTCCAGTCAAGACCATGTAGGTCTTGTTTAACTGTAGGTTGAGTTTGATGAACTTGTGAAATAGTTTGCTGGAATTGATCATGAGCAGGAGCTTGGTCTGTTGAATCATCAGCTGCTCTTAAAAGTGCATCAATTTCTTGCTTATGGCTCGCATCATCACGTTGTAAAGCACGCCATACTTCACCCGTAGCCACTAAACGTTGGCTATCTTTTTCAAGCTTATGGGCTTGCTCAAGCGTATGTTCAAAGTTTTGAGTATTTGCAACTGGCTCAACTGCTACAGGTTCAGGACGACTCTGCTCTTTCGCTAATACATCAGCAAATAATCTTTCAGCAACCGCATCATGTCGTGTTGCTGTAAGTTGTGACTGAGTAGCTTCAGATTGAACTGGCACTTCTTTTTCACCTGAAGCATTGGCTTCAGTGTTTTGTGCAACTTTAACTGCCGCTGCTTTGTTAGCAGGCTGAGTTGTTAAGTCATAATCAGATTCGTTTGGTGATACGTTTTTATAAAATAAATCTTGTAAATAGCTTGGTGTCGCTTTGAGCGTAACCCATGTTTTGCTCCATTGCACCCCAAATGCAAGAGTAAACAAAACTACTCCGAAAACGAGTAAGAATAAAGTCGCACCGTAAATTGTTAGCAATTGAGATAGGCTTTGACCTAACTCATAACCAATAATTCCCCCAGCCGCATTATCTAAAGTATCTGCCGGCACATTCCAATGTAAATAAAGCAGGCTAGACACAACCAAAATTAAAAAGAATTGTGCAGCATAACGAAATGGGCGGTTTAAAAAACTACGTGGCCACCACACCTGTATTGCTTCAATAAAAAGGAAAATTGGAATAAGCAAACTTGCCCATCCTAAAAAACCAAACAGCAAATCTGCAATCCATGCGCCAGCAATACCACTTGCATTGGATACTTGCTGAGTATCACTGGAAATATGCATCCAGCCCGGATCAAATGGTGTATATGTTACTGTTGCCAGAAACATATAAATCCCAAAAGAAACCAAGAATAATGTCATCAATAAGCGCTGTGCATAAACACTCGACACCGCAGTCATATACTGTCCTGTAACCCATTTAATTATTGGTTTAGAGATGTGAAGAACTACATTCTAGATCTTCAACGAATGAACTTTATATTATGCACTTGTTCTTACAAAAAAGGTGCATGATTCTTTACAGTTGTTGTTAACATGAGGCACTTCTATATTGTTATATAACTTAATTCGATTGACCTGATCAATATTATCCACATTGATTTAACGCTATTGATCGGCAATTTCACGTATAATTTTCAAAATTCTCGAAATAAATAAGGATACCCTCAATGAGTGCTCGTCATTCTCGGTTAATTATTCTCGGTTCTGGCCCTGCGGGCTATAGTGCAGCTGTCTATGCAGCGCGTGCAAACCTTAAACCTACTTTGATTGCAGGTTTACAACTAGGTGGGCAACTTACAACAACAACCGAAGTTGACAACTGGCCGGGCGATCCTGAAGGTTTAACAGGTCCTGCATTAATGGATCGTATGCAAGCACATGCTGAACGCTTTGGTACAGAACTCGTCTATGACCATATTAACGAAGTGGATTTAAACGTACGTCCTTTTGTTCTAAAAGGTGATATGGAAGAGTACACATGTGATGCTTTGATTATTGCAACTGGTGCTACAGCTCAATATCTTGGCCTAGAGTCTGAACAAAACTTTATGGGACAAGGCGTAAGCGCATGTGCAACATGTGATGGTTTCTTCTACAAAAACCAAAAAGTAATGGTTGTAGGTGGTGGTAACACTGCTGTTGAAGAAGCGCTTTATTTATCAAATATTGCTTCACATGTAACGCTAGTACACCGCCGTGATAGCTTACGTTCTGAAAAGATTTTGCAAGATCACTTATTTGCCAAAGAAAAAGAAGGCAAAATCAGCATTATCTGGAATCACGAAGTTGAAGAAGTATTGGGTGACAATACTGGCGTAACAAGTGTTCGCCTTAAATCAACTCAAGATGACTCTAAGCAAGATGTAGAGGTTCATGGTCTATTCGTTGCAATTGGCCACAAACCAAATACTGGAATGTTTGATGGTCAATTAAACCTACGTGATGGCTATATTCAAGTACAAAGTGGTACTTCGGGTAATGCAACAGCAACTTCTGTAGCTGGTGTTTTTGCTGCTGGTGACGTCGCTGACAGCATTTATCGCCAAGCGATTACTTCTGCTGGGTCAGGCTGTATGGCTGCTCTAGATGCTGAAAAATATCTAGATAATCTCGGTTAATTTAATCGATGCAACAAAAGACATCCAATAAACAATTGGGTGTCTTTTTTTATGTTTTACGATGTTTATCTCTTCATATTTTCAAAATGGTCTAAATGTGTAAAACGTCCTGACCTCGTCTGATATTGGTCAATCTGAGGAACTAACCGTTGAAAGTGCTCAGACTGAACATGTCGATCTAATGCTGCCCGATCTACCCATTCCTCAATAAAAACAAAATGTCCTAAATTTTTTATATCATGATATAAATCATACGCGACACATCCTTCTTCACATCTCGTTTTATCAACAAGCTCTTGATAAAGTGGTAAAACCAAATCAATTTTCTTAATATCAATAAAATCTTCTGCAATAAGTTTTAGCATCACGCAAACCTTTTCTATTCGTTCATGCATGCTAAAGTTGAACAATAAAAATTGTCAATGAAGCTTAGTTACGTTAATTTTAAACCATTCCATTTCATTTTATCTTCTATGCAGAAACTTCCACTCTCTCAATTCATTTTCCCAGACCCTATTGAAGCCGACCCAGACGGTCATGGTTTAATTTGTATTGGAGCTGATCTCTCCCCTTCTACCCTATATGAAGCATATACCCACGGATTATTTCCGTGGTTCAATGAAGATGAACCCATTTGTTGGTGGAGCCCAGAACCTCGTTGCGTGATCTACCCTCAAAACTATAAACCAAGTAAATCACTCATTCGGAACATGAAAAAGTACGATTACACCATTACGGTTAATCATGCCTTCGAAGAAGTTATTCGCTCATGTTCTCTACCAAGGAGTTATGCAGATGAAACTTGGATTAGCGAAGATATTATTCAGGGCTATTGTGAGATGTTTAATGCTGGCTATGGATATAGTGTGGAAGTCTGGGAGCAAAACGAACTTGTCGGAGGTCTATACGGCATTACGATTGGCAAAGGATGCTTCGGTGAATCAATGTTTAGTAATGAAACTGATGTTTCTAAAATGGCTTTTTATACATTAATGCTGATTGGACAAGAAAATCAGCTCCCTTGGGTCGACTGCCAGCTTGTAAATAGTCACTTAATTAGCTTGGGAGCCTGTACACTTTCTCGTCAAGACTACTTAAAATCGTTACAAGATGTAATTATTCACCCCTCTATCAATTGGAAAAAGTATCAAGAACGTGTATTTTCAAGTAAAACAATAGCGTTAGATGCAAAATTAATGGAATGATAACAGGAGGGACCAATCATGAAATCATATCACCCGAAGTCCCTTTTAAATGATCTGCAGTATTATATTACTCCACCTCATGATTGCAGCTACTTAGAAAATAAATCTGCACGTATGGTGTTTTTAGACCCCATCCATCGAATTGATGTGGTCACTCTTTCAGAACTTTCTCGTTTAGGCTTTCGCCGTAGTGGTGACTTTGTTTATCGCCCTGAATGTCACTTATGTCGACAATGTTTATCTTGTCGTGTTCCAGTGACCGATTTCCAAATGAACAGCATGCAAAAAAAAGCATGGAAACGAAATCAAGATCTCACCATGACTGTTCTGCCTACGCGACAGGCAGCACAAATCCATTATGATTTATACGAACGCTATATTAATGAACGCCATGCAGATGGCGATATGTTTCCACCTAGCTTAGATCAGTTTGAAAAATTTTTAGTGCATAGTTGTACAGATAGTTTTTTTCTTGAGCTTTGGAAAGATAACCGTTTAATCAGTGTGTCTACCTGCGATCTAATGGATGATGGACTGTCTGCGGTCTATACGTTCTTTGATCCAGACGAGCATCGCAGATCACTTGGTGTGTATTCTATTTTGAACCAAATCGAATATGTGAAATCGCTCGGTTTAGAGTACCTTTATTTAGGCTATTGGGTACCGCACTCAGCCAAAATGAACTATAAATCGCAATATACACCTTTAGAACTTCTACTCGATGGACAATGGCGCCGTTTAAACCGATCATTGTCACCAGAAGAAATTCAACAGTTAGGTACGTCGCTTATGACAACGTTACCTTCTGAATGGAACAATTTAATCATTAAATAAAGATGCGAAATCATCTGTGCAGGTTTTTACCATAATGACTGCGTGTTCCCGCCCGCCTTCTTGAGTAGGATAATAATTGCGGCGCAGGTCAATTTGGTGAAAGCCTGTTTTTTCGTATAAACCGATAGCAGCTTTATTACTTTCACGAACTTCTAAAAAGATTTGCACTGGGTGATTTTTTAATTGATCAATTGATGCATTTAATAATTCATATCCTAAGCCCTGCCCTTGCATTTTAGGATCAATTGCCATGAGCAATAAATTCGCTTCATCTAAAACAGGCTGTAAAATACAAAAACCCACCACTCTGTTTTGTGACTCAATCACTGTGCATTGATAAGAATTCAAAGATTCAATAAATTGCTGTCTTGACCATGGGTGTGTTTGCACTGATTTTTCGATTTGTACAACAATATCAACATCAGTGTTTTGCATAATACGAATCATGGGGTTCAGCACAATCAAAGTTCTAAAGTAATGCGTATTATAAAAACTTCACAAGAAAAAACGAGTAAAAAAAAGGACAATTAAATTGCCCTTTTTTACTATCCTTTTTAGAGACCTAGTTTTTCACGCCAAGTTGCTAACAGCGCTGTAGTATCAGAATCATTTGGATGAAATTTTGGTCTTAAGAAATCAAGTAACTCTGGAATTTGACGTGTCATAAAACCTTTACGACCATACATAAACTTAAGCATGTACTTCGTGTCTTTCCAAGTTAACTTTCCATCGGTTTTTAATAGCTTGGCGGTAAAATGTGTCTGAGTTGCAAAAATTAATGCCATTGCAATAATTAAAGCTGTTGAACGCATGAAATAAGCTTTCGGACCTTGCCCATACATGCTTGTGTACACATCAAAAGCCACAGCTTTATGTTCATTTTCTTCAACTGCATGCCACATCCATAAATGATACATTGTGTCATCTTGGAACATCGCCTGAATTTCAGGGTTCTGTAAAAGTTCAGCTGCAATGGTAGAGGTAAAATGTTCTAGCGCACATGTCCCTGTTAAATCAATCATTTCTTTAGTGTAGCCAAAAGGTTTCATTAATTTGGTTACAACAGCCGTACCCATCTTAATGACTTTTCCCGTTTGCTTTTCCATATGGCGAACATCATAACCATAAGCTTGCGCTGAAGCATTAAATGCTAAATGCTCTTTCGAATGCATCGCTTCTTGACCAATAAAAGCGCTAATTTCTTTTTGAAGATCTGGATCAGCAAGCTTTGGATCATTTCGAACAGCACGAGTACTATTTACAAAGAACTGCTCACCTTCTGGGAAAAGGGCCGATAATGCTGTCATAAAATGTGTTAATGCCGCATCATAATTCGCCCAATAGCGTGGGACCTGAGTAAATTCAAAGTCCATACGACGCACAGGGAAACTAGCACCAGCACGATTGGAAATATTTACCTTAGCATTCATCTCAGACTCCTTTTAAGTGAATAGCTAATTCACATATAACTTTATTTATTTTCTTAATATTTATAATCATACGTCTTTCGGTGTACCAATTAAGTGCAGATGAGGACAGAGAAATATCAGATGAGGTCATTAATAACCCCATAAAGGTGCATAGACTTACTGATAGTTATGGTTAGCAAATAATACTTAAAAAGAAAAAGGGCTACTCATGAGCCCTTTCAAATCAACATAGATTTAAATTACAAACCTAATTTTGCTTTCCATGTTTTCAATAGACTAACTGTATCTAGGTCATTTGGATGAAAACCGGGTTTAAAGTAAGCTAACATTTCTTTAGCCATACCACTAATAATGCCTTTAGATGGGCTATATCCGTATTTATAAATTACTGATAGTTCAGTTAAATTCAACTTATTGTCTTGTTTTAATAAACGAAGTACAAAAGATGATTGAATCAAAAAAATTAAAGTCATAGCAAACACTAAAGAACTGGTTCGTAAGGCATAAGCTTTTACACCCTTACCAAATACACCCTCGTACACGTCAAAAGCTACGGCTTTATGCTCATTTTCTTCTATAGCATGCCAATACCACATGGTTGACATTGTCTCATCTGTCATCAACTCTTGAATGTGTTTATTAACTAATAACTGTGAAGCTATAGTAGCCGTAAAATGTTCAAGTGCTGTTGTAGCTGTCAGATCAACCATTTCTTTGGTCATACCGAAAGGTTTAACAATTTTTACAAAAGTTTTAATTGCTGTTTGAATCGCCGTGTCGGTAAACTTCTCTAGTGTTTCTACATCGTGACCAAACTTTTGAGCAGAAGCATTAAAATTTACATGCTCTTGAGTATGCATTGCTTCTTGCCCAATGAAGGCACTAATCTCTTTTTGCAATGCTTCATCATCTTTAATTGATGGGTGATAACGTACAGCACGTACACTATCTATGAAGAATTTTTCACCTGCCGGAAACAAGGCCGACAATGCTGTCATAAAGTGTGTGAGTCCAGCAGAACCATTCATCCAATATTCTGGTACATCATTAAAGTCAAAGTTCATACGACGTACAGGAAAGCTCGCCCCTGCACGATTCGTAATATTCACTTTAGCATTCATACCCAAAGCTCCTTATTAAGTAATCCAAATTACTCAAACTTTATTGTTCGTTTTCTTGATTCTTATCATACAAATTTCATAAAAAGGATTAAGGGTAAATAAGGACATTGAAATATCAGTTAAGGCCAGCTTTTATAGTGATTGTTAGACAATTAAATATAAAAAAAGCGCTCTAAAAAGAGCGCTTTTTTTCACTGAAAGTGATTATGCAGTTACTTTCGCAACAACACCAGCACCTACAGTACGACCACCTTCACGGATCGCAAAACGTAGACCTGGGTCCATTGCGATTGGGTGGATTAATTCTACTGACATTTCAACGTTGTCACCTGGCATAACCATTTCAACGCCGTCTTGTAATTGGATTGCGCCAGTTACGTCAGTTGTACGGAAGTAGAACTGTGGACGGTAACCGTTAAGGAATGGAGTATGACGACCACCTTCTTCTTTAGAAAGTACGTATACTTCTGCATCGAATTTAGTGTGCGGCTTGATTGTACCTGGTTTAGCAAGTACTTGACCACGTTGTACGTCTTCACGCTTAGTACCACGTAAAAGAACACCACAGTTCTCGCCCGCACGACCTTCGTCAAGAAGTTTACGGAACATTTCTACGCCAGTTACAGTTGTTTTAACTGTATCTTTAATACCAACGATCTCTACTTCTTCACCAACTTTAACGATACCAGCTTCTACACGGCCTGTTACTACAGTACCACGACCAGAAATTGAGAATACGTCTTCGATTGGCATTAAGAATGCTTTGTCGATAGCACGTTCTGGTTCTGGAATGTAAGAGTCAAGCGCTTCAACAAGAGCAAGAACTGAAGACTCGCCATATTGACCAGCATCACCGTTAAGAGCAGCAAGAGCTGAACCACGGATAACAGGAGTGTCATCACCTGGGAAGTCATAAGTAGAAAGAAGTTCACGAACTTCCATTTCTACTAATTCAAGTAATTCTTCATCATCAACAAGGTCACACTTGTTCAAGAATACGATGATGTAAGGTACACCAACCTGACGAGAAAGAAGGATGTGTTCACGAGTTTGTGGCATTGGACCATCAGTCGCAGCACATACAAGGATCGCGCCGTCCATCTGAGCAGCACCAGTAATCATGTTTTTAACATAATCGGCGTGGCCCGGGCAGTCTACGTGAGCGTAGTGACGGATTGGAGAATCGTATTCTACGTGTGAAGTATTAATTGTAATACCACGTGCTTTTTCTTCAGGTGCTGAGTCGATTTGTGAGTAATCTTTCGCTTCACCGCCGTAAGTTTTTGCACAAATAGTTGCAATCGCAGCAGTTAAAGTTGTTTTACCATGGTCAACGTGACCAATTGTGCCCACGTTTACGTGTGGCTTATTACGTTCAAACTTGGCTTTAGCCATGATGATCTTCCTTTATAAACTGCTCATGCAGGGTCACTGCACGAGCGCTTGGTTTTTAACTAAGAATTAGTTTGGGCTTATAGTAATCGAAAGATTACTCGTCGTCACCTTTTTTACCGCCAGTCTGGAACTTAGCGATGATGCCTTCAGCCACGTTACGTGGAGTTTCAGCGTATTTAGCGAATTCCATAGAATAAGTCGCACGACCTTGAGACATAGAACGCATTTGAGTCGCGTAACCAAACATCTCAGCCAATGGAACTTCTGCTTTAATTGCTTTAGTTCCACCAGGAAGATCATCCATACCTTGAACCATACCACGACGACGGTTTAAGTCACCCATGATATCGCCCATGTAGTCTTCTGGAGTTTCTACTTCAACTTTCATGATTGGTTCAAGAAGGATAGGATCAGCTTTCATGAAACCGTCACGGAAAGCGTATGAACCAGCCATTTTGAACGACAATTCATCAGAGTCGACATCATGGTAAGAACCATCAAATAATGTCGCTTTGATACCCACAACAGGGTAACCAGCTAATACACCATTCTTCATACGTTCTTGAATACCTTTGTCAACCGCACCAAAGAATTCTTTAGGTACTGTACCGCCGACAACTTCTTCAGCGAATTGGTATTCTTTACCAGCTTCTTCAACATCCATAGGCTCTAAACGAACATATACATGACCGAATTTACCTTTACCACCTGTTTGACGAACAAATTTACCTTCTTGTTCAACAGACTTTTTGATCGTTTCACGGTAAGCAACCATTGGTTTACCAATGTTCGCTTCAACACCGAATTCACGCTTCATACGGTCAACGATGATGTCAAGGTGAAGCTCACCCATACCAGCAATAATTGTTTGACCAGATTCTTCGTCTGTACGAACGCGGAACGATGGATCTTCTTTAGCCAAACGACCTAAAGCAATTGACATTTTTTCTTGGTCAGCTTTAGTTTTTGGTTCAACAGCCAATGAAATTACTGGCTCTGGGAATTCCATACGCTCAAGTGTAATGATGTTTTTCTCATCACATAATGTATCACCAGTAGTAACGTCTTTAAGACCTACACACGCTGCGATATCACCTGCACGGATTTCATCAAGATCTTGACGTTCGTTCGCATGCATTTGCACGATACGGCCGATACGTTCACGCTTAGATTTAACTGGGTTATAAACCGGATCACCTTGTTTAAGAACACCAGAGTAAACACGTACGAATGTTAAGTTACCTACGAATTTGTCGTTCATGATTTTGAACGCAAGCGCAGAGAACGGAGCTTCGTCAGATGCTTCACGAGACGCTTTAGTTTCGTCTTTGTCGTCAAGGATACCTTCGATCGCTTTAACTTCTGTAGGTGATGGTAAGAATTCAATTACAGCATCCAACATACGTTGAACACCTTTGTTTTTGAACGCTGAACCACAAAGCATTACTTGAATTTCAGAAGCTAATGTACGAGCACGTAAACCTGCAATGATCTCTTCTTTAGAAAGATCACCTTCTTCAAGGTACTTGTCCATTAATTCTTCAGAAGCTTCAGCCGCAGCTTCAACCATTTTGGTACGCCATTCGTTAGACGTATCAACAAGGTCAGCTGGGATGTCAGCATATTCAAACTTCATACCTTGAGATGCTTCATCCCAGATAATCGCTTTCATTTCGATAAGGTCAACAACACCTGCAAACGTATCTTCTGCACCGATTGGCACAACGATAGGTACAGGATTACCACCTAAACGAGTTTTAACTTGCTCAACAGCACGGAAGAAGTTTGCACCAGTACGGTCCATCTTGTTCACGAATGCTAAACGAGGCACTTTATATTTGTTTGCTTGACGCCATACAGTTTCAGACTGAGGTTGTACGCCACCAACTGCACAGTAAACCATGCACGCACCGTCAAGAACACGCATAGAACGTTCAACTTCGATTGTGAAGTCTACGTGTCCCGGGGTGTCAATTACGTTGATACGGTGTTGTTCGAATTGGTTACCCATACCAGACCAGAAACAAGTTGTAGCAGCAGAGGTAATTGTAATACCGCGCTCTTGCTCTTGTTCCATCCAGTCCATTGTTGCTGCACCATCGTGTACTTCACCAATTTTGTGAGATACACCTGTGTAGAACAAAATACGTTCTGTTGTAGTTGTTTTACCTGCGTCGATGTGCGCAGAAATACCGATGTTACGGTAATTACTAATTGGGGTTTGGCGAGCCATGATGTCTACATTCCTAAATGTTATATTTAAAACAGGACGCATCAATTAAATTGATGCGCACAAATATCCAAGCAGGCAACTTAAATACCCGCAAAGCTCCCACTTTGATAAAGAGCAATGTTGAATCGAGCTGCGGTACGCATGAATATTCTCCTGATTAGGGACTGTTTTATCCGCTTAGAAACGGTAGTGAGAGAAGGCTTTGTTGGCTTCAGCCATACGATGCACGTCTTCACGTTTTTTGATCGCTGCACCTTTACCTTCAGCTGCATCAAGCAACTCACCAGCAAGACGTAAAGCCATCGTTTTTTCAGAACGCTTAGCAGCAGCATCTACTAACCAACGCATTGCTAAGGCAGTACGACGGGATGGGCGTACTTCCATAGGTACTTGATAAGTAGCACCACCAACACGGCGTGCTTTTACTTCAACCATAGGACGAACTTTTTCAAGAGTAGTCTCGAAAAATTCAACTGGGTCTACTTTGTTTTTTTCTTGAACACGTTCTAAAGCACCGTAAACGATACCTTCAGCAACAGATTTTTTACCATCTTGCATTACGTGGTTCATGAATTTAGCGATTGTTTGGCTGCTAAATTTTGGATCTGGAAGGATCTCACGAGCAGCGACTACGCGACGTCTTGGCATTTTAATACACCTAATAATATGACACTTCAGGATAATCCAGCAGTTTGTACAAGTGTCATGTACACGACGCTGGCCTTACTATACGTCGCTTGAATTACAAATCTATGAAGAATTCAAACAAGCGAAACGCTAAAGGGCTTATTGGACTAGTTTCCTAGAATTACTTCTTAGGACGCTTAGTACCGTATTTAGAACGTGATTGATTACGATCTTTAACACCAGCACAGTCTAATGAACCACGAACGGTATGGTAACGTACACCTGGTAAGTCTTTAACACGACCACCACGGATAAGAACAACACTGTGCTCTTGTAGGTTATGACCTTCACCACCGATGTAGCTAGATACTTCAAAACCTGAAGTTAAGCGAACACGGCAAACCTTACGCATAGCTGAGTTAGGTTTTTTAGGTGTAGTTGTATAAACACGTGTACAAACACCACGACGTTGTGGACAAGCCTTCAACGCAGGAACTTTGGATTTTTCAACCAAAGTCGTACGACCCTTACGGATCAACTGATTCGTTGTTGCCATATGGCAATTCTCCCGTTATTAAAAAACCTTAAAAAGAAAATACCTCTTTTTAAGGGCACATAATTGTAAGCTAAGATGCAAAAATGGTCAACACGGCAATACGTACCAAATGTTGACCATATCAATCTTTGACAGGATAACTTACAAATCTAAATAGAGTTCAAATTTTATTTTTAAACCTCTTATTTGTAAGCGTATTGTTAAGAGTATTTTTTATCATTCAACTCCTCTTCATCTTCCTCAGGAGTTAAAGCCGGTTTTTGCTCAGTATGCTCATGTTCCTCTACATGTTTATCAGCAAGTTGCTCGATACCTTGGTGAACATTTTCCTGAATTTTTTCTTCACTCTTTTTACTTTCTGTAGGCTTTAAGACAATAGATACTTTTGAAATGACATCATGGTTTTCTACTTTATGATGATGTGCTGCATGAATATTGCCATCTTCACCCACATTTAAAAGACGTGGACTCGCCTTTTGGATAAGCGTTACTGCAGCATAATAGGCCTGTAGTGGAGATAAATGCTCACTTGGATGTTCATTTAAATAATGTCTTGCAGCACCAAAAATGGCTTGTGCTTTATGACCAACATCTTCTTGTAGTTTCCAACTATATACGGCACTTAAAACAGCACCAGCAACTGGTGTAACTTTGCCAAATGCTGAAAGTTTAGGAATACGGTTTAACCAACCCCATTTAAACTCTCCATCTTCATCGACTAGCCAGTTCTTTAAAGTATCAAAATCGGTAGTTGAACCTAACACTTGCTGAAATTGATGAATATCTTGCGTTTCCAACATATTGCGTAATGTTTTTAAAGCGATCAATAAAGTTTGCTTTTCAGCAATCAAACTAATATCAACTTCTTTAAAGATAAACTCAACAACATCTTGGTCTGTAACCTCCAGAAGATCAAAACCATGTGATCTACCAGTCTGATAAATCGTTCTTAAAACCAGCACGAGTGAAACAGGAATATCTACAGCAGCACCAACCACACCCGACACGCCTGTAATTGCACCTTGTACAGTTGCAATTAATTTATTTTGTTCGATAAGTGCCTGACTTAAACGTTGAGAACGGCCCGTATCTTTAGTGAGCTCAAATAAATCTTTAGCGCCCGCTTCTTCTAAGATTTTTTCAGTTAAGGTGCTTTTTGAACTAAAGTCATTCAGCCAATCAAATAAATAACCTGAGATTTTTTCGTCCCAATCTGGGGAAAGAAATGTAGCTACACCATTTACTTTTGTGAAATGTCGCCCAAAGACCTGACGAGTTACTTTCGGCAATTGTTCACGTAGCATTTGTTGAGGACTTTCATATTGCTCAACTTCAAATGGGCTTTTTGTTCTCGATTTTCCTTCAACCGTTTTATCAGTTGGAATTGGTTCAATTACCTTACTAACGTCACCTGATTGGTTCTGTTGCAAGATACTCAATCCTGTAGAACTGAGCTTTTTAGCCACTCCGAAGACCTGAGAAAACAAATTGTCAGATTGATTATTATTAAATTTTGTCATCAAGTACCTCGATTTTTTAATTTATCTAATTAGACATAAATACTAGGTGGAATGTGGATTTATCTCAACTTGAATGTGTGTATTTTAGTTAACCCTAAATGCAACATACTATGTATTTGGTTATTTTTTTAAATGTAAAATTGTCATAAAGATTTGCCATAAGAAATAAAAATCCTTTCTGCTATCATGTTAACAACGAAAAAACATGAGTCTTGTTTTCTTACAGCTATATTCTCCTATTCGTTTTCGTAGCTGTTGATCACCATAGACTCTTAATATCACCATAAAGGGACCTGTAGATGAAACGTGTTGTAATCACTGGTATGGGTATTAACTCATGTATCGGTAATTCTTTAGAAGCAGTTACTCATTCACTTCAAAATGGAATCTCCGGGACACGTTTTAACCCAACTTATGCTGAACTCAATTTTAAAAGTCATGTGAGCGCTGCTGCAGAACAAGATTTTGATCATATTGACCGTAAGTTAAAACGCTTTATGGGCGTATGTGCAATGTACGCTTACAATGCTGCTGTAGCTGCTGTTGAACATGCAGGTCTTACTGCTGAACAAATCGGTGGTAATCCACGTTACGGTATCGCAGGCGGTTCAGGTGGTGGTTCAACTGCATCTGTTGTTGAAATGACAGAGCTTTTAGAAACTAAAGGTGCACGTAAAGTAGGACCTTTCTTCGTACCACGCAACATGTCAAACACTATTACTGCAAACGTAGGTGTTGCATTCAAACTGCAAGGTATTGCTCATACAATTACAAGTGCTTGCGCAACTTCTGCTGACGCAATTGGTTATGCGTACAACCTTATTCAACTCGGCAAACAAGATCTTATGCTTGCTGGTGGTGGTGAAGAAGATCATTGGTCTCAAAGTTTATTGTTTGATGCAATGGGTGCACTTTGCTCAAAATATAATGAAACTCCAGAAACAGCATCTCGTCCATATTCAGCAGACCGTGATGGTTTTGTTATTGCTGGCGGTGGTGGTTTCGTAGTACTTGAATCACTTGAACACGCTCAAGCACGTGGTGCCAACATTTTAGCTGAAGTCGTTGGCTATGCTGCAAACAGCGATGGTGCAGACATGGTTGCTCCAAGCGGTGAAGGTGCTACACGTTGTGTATTAATGGCGCTTGAAGAAGCTAAGCAACATGGCGTAGATAAAATTGACTATGTAAATACACATGGTACATCTACTCCAGCTGGTGACATTACAGAACTTAAAGCAATGGAACGTGCATTTGGCGAAGGCAATGTACCTCCTCTTAGCTCAACTAAATCTATGACAGGTCATAGCTTAGGTGCAGCTGGTGTACAAGAAGCTATTTACTCTGTTCTAATGATGCAAAACGACTTTATTGCACCAAACATCAATGTAACTGAACTTGATGAAGGCGCAAAACCGTTTGATATCGTACTTGAAAAACGTGATGCAAAATTGAATACTGTAATGAGTAACAGTTTTGGCTTTGGCGGCGTTAACGCTTGCCTTATTTTCAAGAAGTGGGATGCATAATCCCACCTAGGATTATCGATGGATGCACCTTCTGATGCTTTTTTGTGGGTAAAAGCATTACATATTATTGCCGTGGTTTGTTGGTTCGCTGCTTTGTTCTACTTACCACGTCTATATGTTTATCATGCTATGAGTGAAGATGCTGTTAGTCATCAACGCTTTGAAGTAATGGAACGTAAGTTGTATCGTGGAATTATGTGGCCTTCTCTGATTGCCACATTAATTACTGCTCATTTTCTTGTGGATTGGGGCGATGCAACTCGACATTACCATCAGGCAACATGGTTTTACCTTAAAGTTGGATTAGTCGCTTTGTTAGTCATCTACCATTTGGTATGTGGCTACTACCGTAAAAAACTTATCGGAAATGCTCACTATAAATCACATAAGTTCTGGCGCTTCTTTAATGAAATGCCGACCTTAATTTTATTTGCTGTTGTGATTTTAGTTGTCGTAAAGCCTCAGTTTTAACTGGGGTTTTTGCTTTTATTATCCAAGAACTCTTTTATTCACAGCAATAAGAAAACTAATGAATAACCACACCTCTTTATTTCGCGATACCTAACCTATAGTATGCTAAAGAAATAAATGAACTCATTTAATGGCAAAGCTATGCTACTTTTTAATGCCTTTAAACGCTTAATTCTCAGAAAATTTACTCTTCTTACACTTTTTATTTTCCGTCACTTAAAAAACTACCCAATTAGGCATTTGACTGCTCAAGAAAAAGTATTAGCACAAATGATCTTTGGCGACATGCTCAATTGTGAGCAACCTAAAATTATTGCTACTCGCTACCTTCCTTGGCAGTCTTACGGTATTTTTATGGCTCCGAACGGAAATATTTATGTCAATCTTTCCGATTACAGTGAAAATTATGCTCTAGAATCTAAATTTATGCAGGGTATTTTTATTCACGAACTCACTCATGTCATGCAGTATCAAAAAGGCATTCATGTACTACTTAAAGGCGCCTTACTGCAATCAGCCTATTATCTGAGCTTTAAAAGTTACAACCCCTATAAATACACCTACTCTCCCCACAAGGCTTTTAGCTCTTATAACATTGAACAACAAGGTGAAATTGCCCGTGACATTTGTTCCGGAAAAATCCCCAATATCATCTGTTCACCTCAACTTGATTTGTAACTAAATAATCAATCTAGCTTTGAACGTAACATTTCTTGCTTAATGTAAATGAGAATTCTTATAAATCAGAAATACTTATCTAGACGCTGAAATCGTACTTATTCATTTCAAATTATTGAAAAAAATATAGAAGACTTATTCCAAATTAGCTTGTGATAAGGCAGTATACAGACAATAAAAATAATGAAGCCTGTTTCTATTCTATACAGAAAATCTCGTTATTTTTACGCAGAAAATATGTGATTGGTATATATTATTGATCTTGACATTTTTGTTTACTATTTTAATTGTTTAATATCGTATCATACACATCGTTGAAAAATTATATCCATAAAAATCAACACTATGTGTATCTATATTCGTTATGATCTAGGATTAGGTTTGAATGAAAAGTTTTAAAGTTGCCCTTGCTCAGTTTTCTCCGCATATTGGCAATATTGACTCAAACACCAAAAAGATGATTGAGCAAGTAAATCAGGCGAAAAAACAAAACGCTGACCTGATTATTTTTCCCGAGCTTTCTGTTATTGGTTATCCAGCTGAAGACTTATTGCTACGTCCAAATTTAAATAAACGTATGCAAAAGGCTTTTGCTCAACTTGCCGAAGTTAAAGATATTGTCATGGTTTTCGGATTTGTGAACCAGACAGAAGATGGTCAACGTTATAATTCTGCTGCTGTCATGAAAGACGGTCAAGTTCTGGGTGTTTTTAACAAACACAATTTACCAAACTATGGCGTCTTTGATGAAAAACGTTATTTCCAAAAAGGAAATCAGCATTTGGTGTTTGAATATCTTGGACATAAGTTTGGCGTATTGATTTGCGAAGATATCTGGTCAATTAATACTGTAAAACAGTTAAGCCAATTAAATGTTGATACTGTTCTTGTATTAAATGCATCGCCATACGAAGTCGGTAAACCTCAGCACCGTACACAAACCTTGAGTGAACTTGCAAAACAACTTCACCTCAACATTGTGTACGTTAACCAAGTGGGCGGACAAGATGATTTAATTTTTGATGGCACAAGTTTTGTCAGCAATAAAGATGGTGGAATTGCTTTACAAGCACCAAGCTTTAAAGAAGACCTCTACATCGCTGAATTTGATCCAAAAAATAAAGCATTTAAAGTCACAGAATCAGCTCCTGCTTTAGAAACATTTGCAGAGATCTATCAAGGTTTAGTTCTGGCAACACGTGACTATGTAGAGCGTTCAGGTTTCCCCGGTGTAATTTTAGGTTTATCTGGCGGTATTGATTCTGCCCTTACACTTGCTATTGCTGTTGATGCAATTGGTGCAGAAAAAGTACAAGCCGTAATGATGCCTTATACTTATACTTCTCAAATTAGTGTAGAAGATGCGGCAGAACAAGCTCGTCGTATGGGTGTAACTTTCGGTATTGCTGAAATACATTCAGTTGTAAATAGCTTTATGCAAACCTTGTATCCTTTCTTTGGCAACTCACCAGCAGATGCGACCGAAGAGAATTTGCAAGCGCGCGCACGCGGCACATTACTCATGGGCTTATCAAATAAATTTGGTAATTTAGTACTCGCTACTGGCAACAAGTCTGAGCTTTCAGTTGGCTACTGTACACTTTACGGTGATATGGTTGGCGGATTTGCAGTTCTAAAAGATGTTTATAAAACTATCGTGTTTGAATTAGCAAAATACCGTAATAGCTTAAGTGAAACTCCTGTTATTCCTGAACGTGTTATTACTCGCCCACCTTCAGCAGAACTTCGCCCAGACCAAAAAGACCAAGACTCTTTACCAGCATATGATGTATTGGATGCCATTCTTTACGCATACATTGAAGAAGATTTAAGTCAGGCAGATATTATTGCCAAAGGTTTTGATAAAGAAGTAGTTGAAAAAGTTATCCGTTTAGTTGATCGTAATGAATACAAACGTCGTCAAGGCGCGATTGGGCCGAGAATTACTTCTCGTGCATTTAGTCGTGAACGACGTTATCCGATTGTCAACGGTTGGACAGCGAATGACTGAGCAGGAAAACTCATCAAAAACTACAGCACTTGCTCAAGCACTTTTGCTTGAGCAGGTGGAATTTTTTAAAAAACAATTATCTATAGAAAACTCACCTATTTATTTCCAGCAGTTCATTCAACTGTTTATGCAACATGCTGACGAAATAAAACTTCATGAAGTGGTTGATTTAGAGCAACTACAAGCCGTTGTGAAACGTTATGCTTTTGAAATGCAGCTAGGTGCTGGCTTACTTGAGTTTATTGGGGAAATTGCGCAGCGTATTTATCTATCTGCCATGAAGTCTCCAATTCAGCTACAAGATTTGGTATCTGACCACCAATTTGAAATGTGGCTCTCCAAATTTTTAGAAATGGAACATATTCCTCTTTATCTCAATCAGTTTTTAAGAAGCAGTCCTTCTGTACAACAACTTTGCCAATACATTGCAACTTCAACATTAGAACAAAAATTACCAAAATTTCTAAGCGCATCTAGAGTTGATGACTATCACTTTGAATGGCAACACAAACTCAAAAAATTCTCCTTTCTACAGCAACAACGTCTTGAGCATAAACTTGAAACTTGGATTGCCAGCTTTATTCATGAGCAACTTACAGAATTAAGTCTTTTATCGAGCGAAGATTTAGAAAGCCTAGTACGCCATGTGTGGGAAGATATTAGATATAAAAAAATGTATGAGTTTATGAAGCAACTCACTCCTCTCGATGTTGAAGAGTTTTTTGTTTTAATTTACGAATACTGGAAAGAATTACGCCAATCGCAATTCATGCAAGATCTGATTTTGTATGGTGTCGAAGTTTTTTATGACTTTTATAAAGACCAGAGTTTATTTGAAGTATTAAGTGAGATTGGTTTAACCGAAAGCGACTTACAAACTGAAGCTTTACGTTTTTATCCGAAGGTTATGAATGCCTTTAATGAACACGGTATTTTAGAACCGTTATTACAAACGCTTTTAGCTCCTTTTTATCAAAGCTCAAAAACACTCGATACGATTGAAAAACATTTTAATATGTAAAAAGCAGATAAAAAGAAACCATGCATGAGCATGGTTTTTAAAATGGTGGCTATGACGAGACTTGAACTTGTGACCCCCGCATTATGAGTGCGGTGCTCTAACCAACTGAGCTACATAGCCGTAAACTGTGTGCGCATTATCTATAGTTCTGTATAGCAGGTCAAGAGTTCAAAACCACTAAATTCCATCAAATGAACAAATAAGATTCAGATCATCATTATTTGTTCATTTTTTAGCAAATTTGTACTTTAAACAATTGATCAACCAAAGAAATATATTAGAGATCTAATACTAGTTTTTTTCCTTTTGCTCTTGATACACAAATCATCATGCTCTTTTGTGAAGCCTTTTCTGCATCACTGAGATATTGATCGAAGTGCTCTGCTTCACCTTCTAAAATAGCAGTTTCACATGTACCGCAAACCCCTTCGCGACATAAACATTCCACATCAATATTTAATGTTTCGATGGCTTGTAAAATGGTCTGGTTACTTTGTACTTCAATTTCCTGTTTAGACTTAGTAAGTACCACTGTAAACGCTTCACCATCTTCTGGAACTGTTGAAGCAAATTGTTCCCAGTGGATATATTCATCGCGGTAACGATGCTTATTACAGCAATCAATCACAGCATCAATCATAGGTTTCGGCCCACAGACATAGACATGTGTACCTTTAGGTTGTGATGAAATCAGTTCATCCAAATTTAATGCGCAACCTTCTGAGTCAACATAGCTAAATACATGCTCCATATGTTTCTGCTTAAGCTCATCTAACAAAGCCGCGTGTTCAGGTGAACGGTAGGCATAATGTAGCTCAAACTCAGCACCACGTGCTGCAAGCTCATCCATTTGTGGCAAGAATGGTGTAATGCCAATACCACCTGCAATTAAAATATGTTTATTGCCTGTTTCAGCTAATGGAAATAAATTTTTTGGTTCTGAAATCTGAATTTCACAGCCTTCATTACATTGATCATGCATGAAAATCGAACCACCCTTACCTTCCACATCCTTACGAACACAGACTTGGTAAGTCGATAGATCTTGCGTACAACTCATCAATGAATACGCATTGGAAAGCTGTTCATTCATTTTGACAATAATATGGCTTCCCCCACTAAATCGAGGAAAGTTCTGCCCATCTTGACGTTTGAACGTAAACCGTTTGATTAAAGGGGTCAGCTGCTCCACATGAGTAACAACTGCCGGGAACATTTCATAATGACTAGCCATATTAGAATCCTTCTTTTACCGCATATTCTTGTTGTTAGGGCTTATCCTTAAAGCCCTAAACACATGTATTTAATAGTCATGAACTCTTCAAGACCATACTTTGAGCCTTCACGTCCGACACCTGATTGCTTCACGCCACCAAATGGTACAACTTCATTTGAAATTGCTGTGGCATTCATACCGACCATTCCATATTCAAGCTGTTCTGACACTCGCCATAAACGTGAAATATTTTCGCTATAAACATACGCTGCCAAACCAAAAATGGTGTCATTGGCCTGAGCAACAACATCAGCTTCATCTGTAAAGCGAATGAGCGGCGCAACTGGACCAAAAATTTCTTCTTGGACAATTTCCATCGTACGGTCAACATTAGTTAAAACCGATGGCTCATAAAAGGTTTGTCCTAAAACATGCTGCTTACCACCGCAAACAACTTTAGCTCCTTTACTTACCGCATCATCAATCAACTGCTGTGCTTTTAAAACTGCTTTTTCATTAATTAATGGGCCAATTTGTACGCCATCTTCCAAACCATTACCGACTTTAAACTTTTGTACTTCTTGAACAAACTTCTCAGCAAAAGCTTGATAAATATTGTCATGTACATAAATGCGGTTAGCACAAACACAGGTCTGGCCCGCATTACGGAACTTAGCAAAAATCGCGCCTTGTACAGCTTTATCTAAATCTGCATCATCAAATACAATCAGAGGTGCATTACCACCTAACTCAAGCGCCAATTTTTTAATGGTACTTGAACACTGCTGCATCAGTAGGCGCCCCACTGGAGTTGAGCCAGTAAAGGTCAATTTTTTCACTTTTTCATGTGAAGTAAATACAGAGCCAATTTCTTGAGATTTACCTGTCACAACATTAAGCACACCAGCCGGAATACCTGCTTTTTCGGCAAGTTTCGCAATCGCTAATGCACAATAAGGCGTTTCATTCGCTGGCTTAATCACGATCGTACATCCAGCTGCTAAAGCTGGTGCAGCTTTACGAGTAATCATGGCGATTGGGAAATTCCACGGCGTAATCGCAGCCACGACACCCACAGGTTCTTTACTGATAATAAAACGCTGCTGGTTATTTACGGTTGGAATCACATCACCATAGATACGCTTGCCTTCTTCGGCAAACCATTGAATAAAGGATGCAGCATAACGCACTTCACCTTTCGCTTCTGCCAAAGGTTTTCCTTGTTCAATGGTCATGATTAAAGCAAGTTCATCACTATGATCGAGAACCAGTGTGTACCAAGCTAATAAAATATCTGCACGGTTTTGAGCAGTTAAAGCTTTCCAACTCTGTAATGCAGTATAAGCAGCCTCGACTGCTTGAGTCGCCTCAGCCCCTCCCATATTTGGTATTGTGCCAATTTCTTCGCCTGTAGCTGGGTTAGTCACTGGAACCGTTGCATTTGACTGTGCAGCTAGCCATTGCCCATTAATATAGGCCTGTTGCTGAAATAATTCAGTGCTTTGTAAACTCGACATATCATCTTCCTAACTGAAGAATCAGGTGTAAGTCATCTTTACACCTGAATAAATCCATTTGTTTTATTTGTGATGTTGCGCTACAAGATGTTGGAAGTAAGCAATACCATGCTCACTAATTCCTGAGCGTTGCTTGTCAGTCATGATACGGCCTTGACCACGATAACCACGTGATTTCAAACCACGTTGTACGCTTTCGACTAAGTTCAAATCTTCAGGGCGGAATACATTGCGATACCACTCAATCAAATCTTTCTGATCTTGAGTAAGTTCTTCGTTCGTGAAGTAAATATCGTAATGTTGCAAAGTCGTTTCTGCATCAACTGGAAATTCATAGATCACAGTCATGAAGTTGCTGCCCGGTGGTACGTTGAACATTGTGCAAGGCCAAGTCCAGAAACCATGAAACTCAGGATCAGTTACCGATGGATCAAGCTTAAATGACTTCTCAGATGAGCGAGCAAAGCCATACTGCAATGTCCAGTTTTGATGTGTTGTGTGCCAATATTTATCAACTTGTACCGAATCGGCAAAACCAGGATGCGCTGGTCCACAGTGATAGCACTCTAGATAATTATCAACAATCACTTTCCAGTTTGCCGGAGTTTCTGTCACAAAACGTGCCGCCAGTTTCAAATCTTTAATTACGCTACATGCTTGATTTAAACGCTCAGCAAATTCCGGAAGTTGGTCTTCTACACAAGTCGCATTTTCATCCATATTAATGAAAACAAATCCTGCATATTCCTCAACTTTTAAAGGCACCATGCTTGAGTTTTCTTTATCGAAAGATTCAACATGGTCACAGTTACGCGCCAAAGCCAAGCTACCGTCTAGCTTAAAAGTCCAAGCATGGTATGGACAAGTAATTACATTTTTTGCTTTACCACTACCACTTAAAAGCTCGTGACCACGATGCGGACACACATTATAAAACGCACGTAAAACACTATCTTTACCGCGAATGATGACAATATTTTCACCAATTACTTTACGGGTAATATAGTCATTCGGTTGTGCCAATTCACTGCCATGTGCAACACAAATCCAGCTTTTAGCAAAGATCGCTTCTTTCTCATGCTCAAAAACTTGCGATGAAGTATAAAAAACTTTAGGGAAAGTCCATGCAACATCTGGGTTTGCACAAAAATCTTCAGGTAATTTTTCAACTGCACTCATGTTCTTACTCCATTAAATTCTTTTCGTCCAAATGACTCGATATTAAATTGTTGTCTTTTCGACACTGCCAAACATGTGACGTATTGCAATCAGCATGTTTTGATATAACTGTTGAACTTCTGGGCAGTCACGCATAAGACGTAAACTGCCATGTAATAAACCTTTGCCTAAATGAAACTCACTCGGGATTCCTGCTTGTTCCAATTTTTGGGTAAAGAAATAACCGTCATCACTTAAAGGGTCATATTCTGCAACGGCTACAAAACTGGCAGGCATATCTGAAAAATCAGTTGCCAATAAAGGCGCTAGACGCAAATCTTGCCAATCTTGAAAGTTAGGTGCATATTCCTTTAAATAAAAATGCATATCTTCTGTCGTTAATAACGGCGCATGGGCATGCTTTTGTGCGGCTGGTGTATCAAGTGCTGTAGTTAAACACGGATAAACCAAAGCCAGTCCTTGAGCTTGTAAACCACTATGCTGTAGATGCACTGCAAGGGCTGCTGCCAAGTTACCGCCTGCACTATCGCCTGCTAGAATGATATTTTCGCTATCGATCTGCCAAGCTGAACCATGCTTTTTAAGCCATTGATAAACTGCTAAACAATCTTCATAAGCTGCTGGAAAACGATGCTCTGGTGCCATGCGGTAATCTACGCTAATGACAACTGCATTTAAGTCCTGACACAAATAGCTGGTAATAAACTCATGTGAATCGAGCCCGCCAACCATCCAACCGCCGCCATGTAAATACAACACACACGGCCAACCAGTTTCAGGTCGATTTGTTTTTGGTAAATACACGCGAACAGGAACTTGATGCTCATCATTTGCCACAACTCGATCTTCTACTTCGATCTTGCCATCACGTGGCAAAGTGTAGTGTCGACACATCGCGTCATAGGCCGCACGGACTGAGTCAATATCTGCATCTGCTGGTGAATAAATGCTGCTCCAATACACAAGGCTTTGCATTTCTTCACTTAAGGCATAAGTGGTCTGTTCATGTGTAGTCATTACCGTTCCCTCTAGCTGGTTTTTCTGTCCAGTTTGATTGAGCTTGCAAGCTCAAGTTGCATCCGTTTTGCATGTTCATCTTGAGACTGGTTTAAACCAATTTCTTGCTCATCATAACCTTGTTGCTCAATTAAATGCGATGGGACTTTGGCATAATCCTGAATCAGCCATTTCACTAAGCCATAGGTTTGAATCAGAATAATCACAATGAATGGTAAAGCCGTCACAATGGTTGCTGTTTTCATGGTGTCTAACGGTGCTTTACTAAAGATCATGGCAATTGGAACTAAAGTTAGCATTACACACCAGAACAGACGGGCATTTGGCGATGGATCTTGTCCTTCACTTAAACCACGTGTACATGTTGCTGAAACCGCATAGCCTACTGCATCCATATGTGCTGCCAAGAACACCACCATAATGCCGAGGAAAATCCACATCATTAGTTTTCCGGCAGGTAACAGACTGAGCAATTGACCAATCGCAACCTCACCACCTTGTTGGCTTAAGATTTGCGGTACATTTACAGCCCCATGAATAAAGCTATAAACACTATAGTTTTCAAATACACCGAAGATGAACCAAAGACCGACACTACCACCAATCACCATGGCAAAGATCACTTCTTTAATCGTACGACCTTTCGAAACACGCGTTACGAACAGTGCCACACCCGGTGCATATGAAATCCACCACAACCAGTAGAAAACAGTCCATTCACGGGTAAACTTGCCATCACCCATTGGGTCGGTAAACAGGCTCATATCAACAAAGTTGGTTGCCATTAACCCGAAACTCATTAATGAATTATTCAAAATGAATTGAGTCGGACCAAAGCAAAGTACATAAATTGCAAATAACACAACACCTAAGCACACCAAATGGCTTAAACGCTGCATACCTTTGTCCATACCAACGTAAGAACTAAGCGCAAACACAACCGAGACACCCAAAATAATGATGACCTTGGTCATAAAGGTATTTGGGATACCTGTGAGTTGAGACAAGATATTGGTAAATGTCACGGCAGTAAGTACCAACGAAATCGTCAGAGCACCAAACATGCAAAGCAAGAACATGAGGTCGACTAAACGTCCAACCACGCCGGTTGATTTAAAGCCTGTTACAGCCTCAATAACGGAAGCCAAGCTTAATCCTTTGTTTTTTCTCACATGGTAGCTGTAGCACAAAGAAATTGATGCCAAAGCATAAATTGCCCATGCACTTAAACCAGAGTGAAAAAACGAGTAAGCCACGCTATATTTCAATGCTTCTGCCGACTCAGGTGGTAAGCTCAAACCCGGAGTCTGATAATAGTAAGCCCAGTCCAAAAAGCCCCAGTACAGTGTAGAAGACCCAATACCTGACAAAATGAACATAAAAATCCATGACATCGTAGTGTATTGAGGTTTCCCTTCACCTAGTTTGATTTTGCCGTATTTACTAAAAGCTAGACCAAAAGTAAAAATAATGGCTAAAAAAGCAAACAGTAATACTGGGGTTGTAAATACTGAGGTCGTCCACTGCATCCATGTTGCAGCAATCTTAATCGACTCTTGCGAATAAATCGCCAAACCAGCAACTGAAATAAATACAAACAGTAAGCTGGTTACGGCAAGAACTTTATCCGTATAAATTTTTGTGTTTTGATTATCCATATCCATACATCCATTTTTGGATGGCGTTATTCCATAGCGAACACGTCCATTTTAATTTGGGCTACACACGATGCAATTGCATCTCCTACCTCATAAGTTTTTGCCTGACCGCCGATATCGGCTGTCTTTGGCCCATTAATTAAGACATTCTCAATCGCCTGCATAATGTCCTGACCTGCTTGAATGCAACGTTCGTCTTCTTCACCAAAGAATTCGAACATCATGGCACCCGACCAAATCGCAGCGATCGGATTGGCAATTTGTTTACCGTAAATATCTGGTGCCGAACCATGTACAGGTTCAAACAATGATGGGAATTTTCTTTCTGGGTTTAAATTTGCCGAAGCAGCCAAACCAATAGTTCCTGTACATGCAGGGCCTAAATCGGAAAGAATGTCGCCAAATAAATTCGATGCAACAACCACATCAAAACGTTCAGGTTGTAAAACAAAACGAGCCGCTAAAATATCAACATGCTGTTTATCAGCCTGAATTTGAGGATATTGTTTTGCCATCGCATCAACGCGTTCATCCCAGTACGGCATGCTGACAGCAATACCATTTGATTTGGTCGCTGCGGTAATTTTTTTCGCATCACGCTGATTTGCAAACTCAAATGCATAACGCAAAATTCGGTCTACACCATGACGTGTAAATACGGCTTCTTGTAAAACAAACTCGCGGTCTGTTCCTTCAAAAGCTTTACCACCAATGGCTGAGTATTCACCTTCACTGTTTTCACGAACTACGTAAAAATCGATGTCGCCTGGTTTTTTACCTACTAATGGACATTTCACACCTGGCATTAAGCGCACTGGACGTAAATTCACATATTGGTCAAAACCACGACGGAACTGAAGTAGCGAACCCCAAAGTGAAATATGGTCGGGCACTTTATCTGGCCAGCCTACAGCACCAAAATAGATCGCATCGTAACCTTGCAAGGTTTCAAACCAGTCATCCGGCATCATTTTGCCGTGCTCAAGGTAGTAATCGCAGCTTGCCCAATCGAAAGCATCGAGTTGAAGCTCAATACCATGCTTCTCTGCCGCTGCCTTTACAACCTTAATGCCTTCTGGTAGAACTTCTAAACCAATGCCATCGCCTGCAATCGTGGCAACTTTATATCTTTTTGCCATAAGCTTCCTTCACACCTTCGACTAATATCCTTGTATGGCTTAAACATGATGTTTTAAGCAAAAATGATCAATAACGGAACTATCACTCCAATGGACACGGATCGTGAATAATCTACCTAACCTATCGGATTTAAAGGTTTTTTGCACAGTCGCCAAACTAAAAAGTTTTGTCGAATCTGCTGAGGAACTTGGGACATCGCCAGCTTTTATTAGCAAGCGAATTAATATTTTAGAAAACACGTTAAGCTGCAAACTTTTTCATCGCAGCACGCGTCACGTTAGCCTAACGGAAGATGGCAAACTTATTCTTGAGAGAGTTTCAAATATTCTTGAAGAATTTGATGAAGTTTGTGAACTGGTCAATAACCCGCTCAGTACACCCACAGGTCGTATGGATATTATTAGCAGCTTTGGTTTTGGCAGAAAGCATATCGCCCCAATTCTGTCTAAATTAATGATGCTTTATCCAAAGCTTCAAATTCATTTTGACACCATCGACAATACTAAAGACCTGATTCAACACAGTATTGATTTGGATATTAGAATTGGTAATGAAATTGCGCCAAACATGATTGCGAAGAAGTTAGCTTCTAATTTTCGAATTTTGTGTGCAGCGCCAAGCTATTTACTTAAACACGGTGTACCAGACAGCATTGAAGACTTGCAAACACATGATTGTTTAACAATTAGTGAACGTGATCAATCTTCGGTACTTTGGAAATTTAGACATACTTCTGAAGATGTCTCGGTTCATGTCAAACCACGCTTTGTTTCTAATAACGGCGAAATTATTCATCAGCTTGCTATAGAAGGACATGGCATCATCTTTCGTTCGATTTGGGACGTTGCAGATGAACTAATTACAGGCCAACTTCAACATATTTTGCCTGAATATTGGCAAGATGCGGATATTTGGGCCGTTTATCCATCACGACTCAAAAGCTCGTCTAAATTACAAACTTGCATTTTGTTCATTCAAAATGAATTGCTTAATCGATTGCAACATGTGCAAAACTTAAGTCGAGGACAACTCATTTCACCCGCAGTCAAACGTGAACCTCCTCCTGAAAAAGTCTTTCTATAAAAAAAGCCCTAAGTGAAGCCTATTCACTTAGGGCAATAAATTGCTCTTAAATTTTAGAAATAATATCCAATTGAAAGATAAAACAATTTATCCCAGTCATTGCTACTACCTTGTACAAGGCCATCAGCCCCACCTCCCACCATTGGATCATTTTTACTCATAATGTATTCACCCTGAATACCAATAGCTTTGTAATTAAAATAAACCCCTGCAATTAAACGTTCAGAGTCTTTATAGCCATCCTCATCTTTAAAAAAGCGACTATGGGAGATATAAGGTTTAATATTTTCAATCTGATGGAATGGCTGAGCAAAGGTATAGTTAATTTCATTGACCAAATACTTACCTTTATTGGCGACTTGATATGGGTAGTCGAATGCACCAATGGTTGAACTATTTGGAAATAAATCATCGCCATTGGTCACATCTTGTTTACCCCCCAAGAACATCCATTGCCATGCTTGATATTGCGTTTGAGCAAAAACGTTCCAAGATTTTCGGTGCCCATCTACATTTGTTCTTTTATTTTCTAAATCGGAGTACCAAACTGACCCACCTAGCTCAGTCGAAAAATTTTGAGACTTATCTAGTTCAAATTTTCTAGATGCTCGGGCAATCCACATATTTTTTTCTTCAATATTGGTACCTGTACTTAAATCATCAGCTTCAACAAAGTTACCACTGTAACGGCTTGAGTCTTTTGAAGTTCCCTTATAATTTCCACCATCAGTTGGATAAAAACCTAAGGTCAAATTATATTTATCATCTGCAAACTTATATTTGATACCCAAATTATCGATATCTTCTAAACCAACTGTATTTAAAAGTGTTTCGTAATAACTACTTCCCCAAAATTCGCCAAAACCAAAATCAACGGGTTGCAAACCTGCCGTGATTCTCTGCTGGTCAGATAACTTATAACCTACCCATGCTTTTTTTAGAAAAATTGCATCGCATAAGCGATCATATTGATAACAACGAGCATCCGCCCCTGCAATCCAATCTGGATTTTCATAACCTAACACTAATTTAATATCGGTTAGCCGCCAGTCATCATTTTGAGAACCTTCATTTGCATCAACCACATAATCTTTATGCAAATATCGGGAACGTATCGCGCCAGAAACTTTAAATTGACCCGAGTCTAAAGTTGGATCTCCCCAACTCAAATCAGCCGCAGAAACTTGAACTCCCGCCGTTAAACTTAAAATCCCTAAAAATAATAATGACCTTTTCATGTCTTCAACATCCTTGTTAAGTGTTATAAGAACATGAAGAAATTGACGTAGACAAACAATGCCACAACTATAAAGTCGGTCTTTACAAACTGTGTTTAATCAAAAAACGAGCATAAAAAAAGACCACGCAGGAGCGTGGTCTATAAAATGGTGGCTATGACGAGACTTGAACTTGTGACCCCCGCATTATGAGTGCGGTGCTCTAACCAACTGAGCTACATAGCCGAAAACTGTGCGCGCATTATCTTAGTTTCTTTAATGCACGTCAAGAAAAATTTTAAATAAATTAGGTGAAGTGAGCCTATAAGCCGGGTTCTGTCGAGGATGGTCATTCCTCTAGGCGTACAATCACTCATACGCTCAAGCGACCTACCCGAATCCAGTACGGGCCGTACCTCAGGATTCCTATTTGGTCTTGCTTCTGGTGGGGTTTACCATGCCGTGAACTGTTACCAGACACGCGGTGCGCTCTTACCGCACCCTTTCACCCTTACCTCACGAATGAGGCGGTCTACTCTCTGCTGCACTTTCCGTCGGCTTTCACCGCCCAGGCGTTACCTGGCACCCTGCCCTATGAAGCCCGGACTTTCCTCCCCTGCTTCAGTCACGAAGACCTCCACAGCAGCGACCATCCAGCTCACCTCAGGGGCGCATATTAACAAATTTATTTACTAATTGCTCGTGCTTTTTTGAGCAATTAATTTTTTATATTTGTCGAAGAGCTGTTCTTCTGTTTCCTCATGCTGTGGATCTTTAGGAATACAATCTACAGGACAAAACAACTGACATTGCGGTTGGTCATGATGACCAACGCACTCAGTACACAAATCTGGATGAATTTCATAAATCACTTCACCCATAAAAATTGCTTCATTGGGGCAAACTGGTTCACAAACATCACAGTTTATGCATTCATCGGTGATATATAACGACACGTTACCAACCTTGTTGATGTTTACGTTCAAAGGCCTCAACCACAGCTTGCGGAACAAACTTGGTCACATCCCCTTTTAAACGAGCAATTTCCCGAATCAATGTCGAAGAAATAAAAGAATACTGTTCAGATGGTGTTAAGAACACCGCTTCAAAATGTGGATCAAGCTGACGATTCATATTGGCAAGTTGAAATTCATATTCAAAGTCAGAAACTGCTCTTAAACCACGAAGTACTGCTGTTGCCTTTTGCTCTTTAAAAAAATTAACCAGTAAACCATCAAAGCCTACAAACTCAACATTTGATAAGTGACCTAAAGATGATTGTGCAAGTTCAACTCTCTCTTCTAAACTGAACAAAGGATTTTTATGATGTCCAATTGCAATCGCTACTACAACCTCATCAAACATTCTTGATGCTCTAGTAACTAAATCAACGTGGCCATTCGTGATGGGGTCAAATGTTCCAGGATAAATTACACGCGTTTTAGACATCCGCTAGTACTCTAATTGTATTGTGAACCTATTTTAGCAAAAGTTATACATGAGGCGAAATATTCACGTGCAGGAAAAACTTCACCTTAGCATCAGTTTACGGCACAATAGGCATAATTGTGGAAGTTTGAATTATGGCGAAAGCAACAGTAGTGAAAAAACATAATGGCGGAACAATCGCACAAAATAAACGTGCCCGTCATGATTATTTTATCGAAGAAAAATTTGAAGCAGGCATGTCACTTCAAGGTTGGGAAGTAAAATCCTTACGTGCTGGGCGTATGACCCTGACCGAAAGTTATGTCATTTTCAAAAATGGTGAAGCATTTTTACTTGGCTCACAAATTCAGCCATTATTATCGGCTTCGACCCATGTTGTACCAGAAGCAACACGTACACGTAAATTATTGCTTTCCCGACGTCAGCTTGAACACCTAATGGGTGCAGTTAACCAGAAAGGTTACTCATGTGTTCCTTTGGCGTGTTATTGGAAAGGTCACTTGGTTAAACTAGAAATTGCGCTTGTGAAGGGTAAACAGCTTCATGACAAACGCGCAACTGAAAAAGACCGTGACTGGCAGCGTGATAAAGCTCGCATATTTCATAAGTAATAAAAAAACCTTTAAAGTTAACTTTAAAGGTTTTTTTATATCAGTTTTAATTTAGCAAAATTTTAAATTCCCATAACAGTTTGGAGCAAAAGATTGATTTTTAAGTTGTAAATCTTTCAATGGGAAATTCACAATTGTATTTGGTAATTTAACTTCTCCTACTGCTAAGTCTTCACCAAACAAACAATTTAAAAGATTACATCTCACAGGATTTGCAGTTAAATAAGCACTAATCGGATCAACCACTTGTTTTAAAACATCATTGATTATCTCAATTTGTTTACTTGGCGTCACATTGCCAATATCAATTTCATCATCAAAAGCCATCCACCACCCCCGTTCTGCTGCTGCATCTGCACCTGGCCAAAATATTTGTTGGCCTTGCAAAGAAAGTGAGAAAGGATTGTTTAATTCAATTTTATGAATAAACCCTAAGTTTTGATCGACTGTGAGTGCGGCTCTTAATCCGGTAATACTACCCGTTACATTTTTTTGTAAATTTAATAAACCCAGTGCGGCATTAATAGAAGCTTTCAAATCTCCTGAGAAATTAAGCTGATCAATATTTGCCACCCCGTTTAGCATGACATTATTCATTCGTGAACCAGATATAACTTGTCCATTAATAACAATAGGTGCAGTGGTCTGTTGTAATTGCAAATTATAATCAGACGAGTTAAACCCTAAAGGAATACAAATTCCGATACATGCATTAACAGTCCCATCAATGGTCTTGCCTGTATCTTGATAAGACATATTACGAGCAGCGGTATAAGCTAAACCAGTGGTATCTTTAATTTTCATGTAACCACTTAAGCTATTAATTCCATTTGGTGTTTCTGAATTTTCAAGTCCCATAGTCAGCAGTCCCATAACCTTTTCAGCACTTAAACGAAAACCTTTAATTTCTCTTAATGCTGCACTATCTGGATTTTTAATTGCAAATTCAATAAAGGGATTACTAAAAATTGCAGAAGATGAAGCACGTCCATCACTCGTATCACTTAAACCACTTAAGCTTAAGTTATCAATATCAATGTCACATCCACCTAAACCGTTTACGCCTCCACATCCTAACTGCAACTTATTAACATTGGCATTTAATTCGAGATTTGCTTCTAAACCCAATTTATAAAAGCCAATATTTTGCTGATTCATTGAAGCATCAGCTTGTTTTGGGTCGGTATAGGTAAATGAAAATAATGCCTGAGCTTCAACTTTAGAAAGTTCTGAATCACTGAGTGGAACAAGATTTGCAGATTCTAAATTAGCGTAGCTTAAGGTAGCCCAACATAGACAAAGAGCTGTTAAAAAAATTTTCATGATTATTCCATTTTTTTATTTATTAGGATTTAGACATCATTGTCCAAATAAACCATTTGGTAAAAAATAATCAAAAAAGAACAAAAAAAAATACAACTTTTTTGTAATTAGATTAAAAATTAAATATTTATTTGTATAAAATCAATTGCTTATTTTAACTTATGCGATAAAGTACTCCAGCAATATATTCACCAAACCATTTAGCTGTATCCAAGTCACCTTGTGGGGGAGTAACTTCAACAGGGGCATTATCTGATTGTGTCATTAGACCTAAACAACTCGATAATCGGTTTAAATCTTTTTCACTATGGCCTGTGGTCATTAAAGGCAAACCTGACCACAACATGCCATGTTGCATGGCAAAGATATTTAATTGCTGTAATACAGCTAGTTTATCGCCACTCAATCCGCCCGAATTTGCAAAGCCAGCTGCTAGCTTGCCTTGCCATAATCGTTCTTTCCAACGCTTAGAGGTACTGTCCATAAACTTTTTAAAGTCGGCAGTCATACTTCCCATATAAGTTGGTGATCCGAAAATAATGCCCTGCGAAGCATCAAGCGCATCCCAATCAATATGTTCAATATTCATTAAATGTACTTTGACTCCCATCACCTCTGCACCAGCAGCAATAGCCGCAGCAACTTTTGCAGTGTGACCATATGGACTATGGTAAACAATAGAGAGATGTTTTTCAGGCAAAGACATAAGAGTAAAGTTTTGTGCGATTTTTTCTATTTTATCATTTTATTAGCACTTGCTAAACCGTCATCTATAAATATGAAATTTAAGTTTTTTCTTATATCTCATGAAAGAGCTGTTTAAAAAATTAAAGTAAAGACGATCCTATTTTGCTTAATTAAGTACAAAATAAGAGCGCCTTTTACTAATAGTTATCAAACCTACATAAAAACAAAAGTAGCCATACGTCCAGTCTTCGCATCACGGCGATAAGAAAAATATTCATCGCTCTGTTGATATGAACATTGGTCTCCACCTACAACCTGTTTCACACCTAGACTCTGCAAAATAAAACGTGCAATGGCATATAAATCTGCATGAAACTTGTCTGGGGACACGCCATCAGCAAAGGCTGTTTCCAACTCAGGATACTTATCACAAAAAGCAGCCTTTACTTCAGCTCCAATTTCAAAACAAGGTTGGCTAATGGCAGCCCCCATCCATGCCCAAGTTGGAGGATTTTGCATAGCGGCAACTGTATTTTCAATAATGCCACCTGCTAAACCACGCCAACCCGCATGTAAGTTTGCGACTTCGGTACCTTCGGCATTACCTAACACAACAGGTAAACAATCCGCGGTCATCATCATTAGAGCATGACCTTTGGTTTGAGTGACCAAACCATCACCGATTAAAGCCTTAAAAGGAATTTGTTCATTTACTGTATGGCAAATCGTACTATGTGTTTGAGTCATCCATGTCATCTTTTTGACCCCAAACTGAGCAAACTCATCTAACAATATCATTCGATGCTGCTGTACGCGTGCTGCATCATCGTTGACATGTAAAGCTAGATTGAAACCTGATAATTCAGGATGCTTTGTTGGTAATGTCAATGGATGTTGAACATGTGTCTGCCCCACATATACGCCTTGAGGTAATCCTTGAACAAATTCCATATTAAGTTCCTTAGTAGGCTGCGTTTTCGGTACGCAATACGTTTACTAAATGCGTAAAATCTTCAGGCCACGGCGCTTCAAATGTCATTTCCTCACCTGTGCGAGGATGCTTTAAACCTAATTTAGCGGCATGTAAAGCTTGGCGCTTAAAGCCGCGTAAAGTTTCAATGAGTAATTCAGATGCTCCAGCAGGTACACGTACACGGTTCATATAAATCTGATCACCGATCAGTCCATAGCCGATATAACTAAAATGCACACGAATCTGATGAGTTCGGCCTGTTTCAAGACGAGCTTGTACACGAGTAAAATCTTTAAAGCGTTCTTTCACATTATAGTGGGTTACCGCATCTCGTCCGCCCGGTAGAATTGCCATTTTCACACGATCAACTGGATGACGTTTAATCGGTTCATCAATCGTACCGCCAGCAATAATATTTCCATAAACAACTAGGTCATATACACGGTAAACCGATTTATTTGCCAACTGTTTACTTAAGGAAAATTGTGCTTCAAGGCTCTTAGCAACAACTAACAAACCGCTTGTATCTTTATCAATACGATGTACTAAACCCGCACGCGACAGTTCCGACAATTTTGGGAAATGATAAAGCAAGGCATTCACTAAAGTTCCAGAACTATTGCCTGCCCCTGGATGTACTACCATGCCTACTGGTTTATTAATGACTAAAATGTCGTCATCTTCATAAACAATATTAAGTGGAATATTCTCAGGTTGACTTGTGGTCTGCGCTTCGAGCTCAACTTCGAGTGTAAGAAGCTCTGTCCCTTCACAACGGTGCTTAGGTTTGACAATGTTACCATTCACCAACAGATGGCCATCCTTCAACCATTGTTTAAGTTTTTCACGTGAAAACTCATTCCACACCAAGGCCGCAACCTGATCGATACGTTGTCCCAGATAGGTTTCATCTAACTGAACTTGCAACGATAAACGTGTTGCAGTTGTATCAGAAGTATGGTTATCTGCATCCTCAGAATCTTCAAGTAAATTGAAGTCGGTTTCAGATAAGTTTGTGTTTGAAGATTGTGCTGAAGTCATTTGATCATTGAGATAAAAGTGGTTTAATAGCGCAATTGTAGCTCATTGCCCAACATAACAGAGGAGTTTTTATGTCGCTACCACGTTATAAAATTACGATGCTTGCCTTATCTTTAGGTGTAGCATCTGCATTTGTGGGCTGTAGCAGCAATCCAAGTAAAAAAGAAGTGGTCGATAGTGGCCCACAATCTAGTGAACAAGCTTACTTCGAAAAGGCCCAAAAGTCGCTTGACCGCGGTCAATATCTTGATGCGACCAAGTCTTTAGAAGCAATCGATACTTATTATCCGACTGGACAATACGCACAACAAGCACAACTTGAACTTCTATATTCAAAATTTAAACAAAAAGATTATGAAGGCGCGATTGCCTTAGCAGAACGTTTTATTCGTTTAAATCCTCAACATCCAAATGTAGATTATGCTTACTATGTTCGTGCTGTATCGAATATGGAGCAAAACTACGACAGTTTGATGCGCTATACATCTCTGCAACAATCTCATCGTGATGTGAGTTATTTGAAAGTTGCTTATCAGAACTTTGTTGATTTAATTCGTCGTTTCCCAAGTAGCCAATACTCTGTTGATGCTGCTCAGCGTATGAAGTTCATTGGGCAAGAACTTGCTGAAAATGAAATGACTGCTGCACGTTTTAACGTTAAACGTAAAGCTTGGATCGCAGCTGCCGAGCGTTCGCAATGGGTAATTGAACACTATCCACAAACTCCTCAAGTTCCAGAAGCATTAGCGACTTTGGCATATAGCTATAACCAATTAGGTGATAAAGCGACTTCACAACAATATATTGAAGTTTTAAAGCTTAATTACCCTAACTTGGTGAAAAAAGACGGCACAGTTAACATGCGTGCTGCTCGTAAAGAAGGTAACTGGATTAACCGTGCGACTCTGGGTATTTTCGGTCGTGAATCTACGGCTGCAACTCCAGAAAGCACAGCTGAAGCTGAAGCTCCAAAACGTGGTTTCCTCAATCGCGTAAGCTTTGGTTTAATTGGTAATTCAGATAAAGAAGAAACTGAAGAACCAGAAAAAACAACTGTTGAAGCTCCAAAGTCAGAACGTAGTTGGACAAATCGTTTAAGCTTCGGTTTATTAGATAAACCTGAGCCACAACCAGCAGAAAATACAACTGTTGCTCCAGCTGTTAGCTCTACAGATGTATCGACTGACACTCAGTCAGATGATGCAACGCAAGGTACTAGCGACGCTGCTCAATAAGTTACAAATTTTAAAAAGCACCAATAAACAGGCAAGTGATACCACTTGCCTGTTTGTTTTTATAAAATATTAAAATATTTATTGTGTAGATCTTGCCTCATCATGTCAGAATATTCTGACTCACTCTCTCATCAGTTTTAATACGGTTATCTGAATTATGGCAATTCCACAACATACGATTGATCAGATTTTAGATCGCACAGATATTGTCGATCTGATTGGTCAACGTGTGAAACTGAAAAAGACGGGACGTACATATTCCGGCTGTTGCCCTTTTCATCAAGAAAAAACGCCATCGTTCCATGTCTACCGCGACAAGCAGTATTATCACTGCTTTGGTTGTCAGGCTAACGGGAACGCGATCCGTTTTCTTATGGACATCGATAACCGAAATTTTATAGATGTCATGAAGGAGTTATCGAGTAGCGCTGGAGTCGAACTACCGAAAGATAATACTGAAAATAAAAAGCTGTCTTATACCCGTCAGGTTACGAAACCACCAGTTGCTAAAACAAATACGGCGGAGCCTGTAACTCCAACTCCACAACAACCAATTGATGAAAGCTATAACACGCTTGAACCTGTATTTTTTGATGACCCATTTGCTCAGTTTGAGCAGCCTTTTAGTTTTGATGAGCCAGTTCAAGAAGGTAATTTATATGACTTACTGGAAAATGTTGCCCAGTTCTATGAGCACCAATTACCTAATAGTCAAAAGGCAAAAAACTACTTTAAACAACGTGGCTTAACTAATCAGACTATTCAGTTTTGGCGCTTGGGCTATGCACCAGAAGACTGGCAACACTTAGAAAAAGCTTTTCCGTATGATATTGATGGTTTAAAACAACTTGGACTTATTCGTTCAAGCGATAATGGGCGTGATTTTGACTTATTACGTGACCGTGTCATTTTCCCGATTCGAGATCCTAAAGGCCGCGTCGTTGGTTTTGGTGGACGTGCCTTAAATGATGAAATCAAACCTAAATACATCAACTCACCTGACTCAGAGGTCTTTCACAAGAATCAGCTACTTTACGGACTTTATGAAGGTAGAAAACTTAAGTCTAGCGACTGGTTAATGGTTGAAGGCTACATGGATGTCATTGCGCTTCAGCAATATGGCATTACAGGAGCTGTTGCAACTTTAGGGACTGCAAGTAATACAGAACATCTTAATATTTTATTTAAACAAAATAGCCGAATTACCATTGCTTTTGACGGTGATGCTGCGGGTCAAAAAGCAGCACGCAGAACATTAGAAATTGCTTTACCACTTCTCAATGATGGCCGTGAACTCAAATTTTTTGTTCTACCAAATGACCACGATCCGGACTCTCTTATCCGTCGTGAAGGGCTTGAAAATTTCCAGAAACTATTACAACAGGCCCCTCTTTTGTCTGATTTTGTGTTTGCCCATTTAACAGGTCAGCACGACATTAGCACTCCTGAAGGCAAAAGCTTGGTCATGGGTGAACTCAGGGAACTAACTGAACTATTACCCAAACAGGGCTCTTTTCGTTATTTACTTAATCAATCTTTCCGTGAAAAACTCGGACTAGGTAAACGTTTTACCCCACAAGTTAGTCACGATGCATCGTTATCATTTAATATTCAAACGAAAGATGAAGACTTTGCTGTCGCAATTTTGATGCACCATCCATTCCTTTATATTCATTTTGAAGGATTACGTGCCTATATTCCCCAAGATGAGTTATTGGCAAAAATATTAGCAACTTTAAACCGTATATTTGATGAATTGCCTGATGACCAAGAGCTAGCAACTTATTATGTTTTAGGTGCATGCAGCAGTTATTGCCATGAAATTGCAGATATTATGCAAAGAACCAATATACAGGCATTAACTCAAGCACCTGAAGTGGCTGACAAGTTAGCTCAAGAATATGCGTTAGGCTTAAAAGAAAGATATTTACGTCAAAAGCTTAAGTCACCGATTTCTCTGATTGAATCAAGAAATCTAAGACAGCAACTCAATGAACTAACAAAACAAATTAGTTTAAGGCTGTTGTCTTAATGTTTTGGCTTACGCTCATGATCAAAGACATCCTGTAAATGCTGTTGTAGCCATTCTAAATAATCAGGATTTTCTGCCTTGGCAGCTTCGCGTAGCAAAATAGATGTCGGATGCATAAGCTTTTGCGTCAAACGATGCGCGAATTGCTGTAATACTTGTTCAGCATTTTCACCATGATGCAAAGCCTCTAATGCGTGCGTAAGCTCTTGTTGACTAATTTCTTCACTATGTTGGCGGTAAGCATGAATTGTACTACCTGCCTCTTTAACTTTTTGATGAGTAATAAGCTGGGTAGCTAACTGATTAACCATAACTTCTGCTTCAACAGCGGCCTGACGTCGTTGAGCAAGGTTTTCATCAATCACACTTTGTAAATCATCAACCCCATACAAATAGACCCCATCAAGCGCTTCAACTTTAGGATCTATATCACGAGGTACAGCTAAATCAACCATTAACATTTGTTGATAGCGACGTTTCTTTAATGCAGCCTTAACATCTGGATAGGCAATAACTTGATATAAGCTACCAGTACAACTCGACACAACATCAGCACGATATAAGTTTTCAGCCAATGCTGAAAAATCAATAATTTCAACTTCAACTTGATGTGAAATCTCTTGAGCCAATTGGTCAGCACGCTCACGGCTACGGTTACAAATAATAATTTTGGCAACACCCATTTCAGCCAGATGCTTAGCAACCAAACTATTCATTTCACCTGCTGCAACGACCATTACAGTAAGTTTTTCGGGCTTACTAAAGACTTGTAAAGCTAATTGTGCAACGGCATACCCCATCGAAACTGCATGACTACCTACTGCCGTTTCGGAACGTACACGTTTAGCAGCATAAAAAGCATATTCAAAAACACTGTTTAATTCAGGAGAGACCGTTTGAGCTTCTTTAGACAATGCTAAAGCACTTTTAACCTGCCCTAAAATTTGCGGCTCCCCCAGCATGAGAGAATCTAGACCACTCGCTACTCGCATTAAATGTGTAATTGCCTGCGTGTTCTCGTAACGATAAACATGATGAATTAAGTGCTGTACATCAATATTATTGGCATCGGCTAACCATTTTAGAAGGCTTTCGGCATTTTCTGCCATGGCATACACTTCTGTGCGGTTACACGTCGAGACGACCACCAAATCCTTTAAGTTCTGGTGATGGTTTTGTTCGGCAAGCAAACGACTTAATCGCTCTGCATTGAAAGCAATTTTTTCGCGGAGTTCGACAGAAGCTGTTTGATGGTTGACACCCAATGCAAAGAAAGACATATCAGATCATCATTTCGCTAAATTTATGCTATTGTGCAACATCGGTGTCATAAAAAGCATTACTTTGGATCAATAAAAATTGCGTCAAATGAATAGCCGTATTAATTTTAACGGTGCTTCGATAAGACAGTATTCTACCACATTCTTATTGTTAGGTAGCATGTCCTCGCATGTCTATGCACGTCCTGTGCAAGAGACCTATGCCGTGCATTCATTTGATCAGGCCTTAGAACAAACTATGGTCGCTGAATTTGCTCTGGCTTATGATGATATTCCTAACGCTTTGCATAATTACACAGTCCTCGCAATTAAAAGTAACTCTACTTCAATTAAACAGCGAGCTTTAGACGTTGCTCTTGAATATAATGACTTACAAGCCGCTTTAAATATTGCTACACATTGGGTAGCTCAAGAGCCTAAAGATGTGCCAGCTTTATTCTATTTGTCACATATTGCTTTAAAAACACATGAATACCAGCTTGCCGCTGAAACATTAGATAAAATTTTAAAAATAGATCCGACTGCTGATTTAGAACAAATTTTAGCAAGTATTGCTCCGGAAAATGCTCAAGATCGAGATGTACTATTAACAGCTTTACGCTCTAGTGCTGAAAAAGACAACCCTTCTATTTTAGCACTCATCGCCAACTTAGAAGCCCAAAATGGCCAATTGGAATCTGCTCTAACCAACATCAACAAGGCATTACGCCGACGCCCTAAAGTGACGAGCTTTATTTTAATGAAAGCGAACCTGCTCATTGCTCTGAGCGATCAAGAAGGTGCGCTTAAATGGTATGCAAAGTCCAGCCGTAAATATAAGAAAAATTTAGATATTCGTTTAGCTGAAATCCGCTATCTCATTCAAATTAATCAATCTCAACTTGCGTTAGAAAAGCTCGAAAACGTTATAGAAGCTAATCCTAAAGCTGAAGAAGCATTGTTTATTGCAGGCTTAACCAGTATCGATTTAAAGCAATATGACAAAGCAGAACAATATCTTGTTGATCTACGAAACTCTGCAAAATATCAAAATGAAGCCTATTACTACTTGGCAATTAATGCAGAACGTAAACAACATTATGAAACCGCAAAAGCTTACTATCGTTTAGTCGATGGCAGCTTATATGTAGTTTCCAGACGTAATCTGATTGCAATATATGATAAACAAGAAAATTTACATGATGCTTTACGGTTCCTCACGCAAGAACGCGTAAATTATCCCCAACATGCAAGTTTCTTATATCAAGCTCAAGCTGAAATCTTAAAGAAAATGGGCAATAAAAAAGCTGCATTAAATTTATTAGATGAAGCGATAAAGAATTTACCCGATGATCCTGAACTCATTTACGCAGAAGTTTTACTACTTGATCCATATACTGACCGAGATAAACTCGACAAAACATTAAAGCAATTATTACAACTTGAACCTAACAGTCCAACTTACCTCAATGCATATGCTTATACACTAGCCCTACAAAACCGTCGGCTAAAAGAAGCACGTCAATATGCAGAACAAGCTTTAGAATATGCGCCGGAACAGGCCTCAATTCTTGATACGCTGGGGTATATCGCATTTTTGCAGAATGATTATGAAGCCGCGGCAGAGGCTTTAGGCAAAGCTTATGAACTTAGTCACAATATAAATATTGGCGTTCGCTATGCTAAAGCATTGTATATGCAAGGATCATTAACTCAATTTAGCGCTGTGTTACAACAACTGAAACAAAAACATGCCAATGATCCACAATTACAACAGCTTGATGCGTTAATTTTACCTACATCTGCAAAAAAGAGTTAAATATATGAGCAAATTTGCCCAACTGTGCACAGCGATCTGTGGATCAAGTGTATTATTTCTAACCGGTTGTCAGCATTTTACTCAACCAAAACCTGCGGTTACCCAGCAAGTTCAAGATGAAAAACACTTTAATTTACAAGGTAAAATCGGGGTTCGCACACCACAGCAAACTGGTAGTGCTTTTTTCACATGGGTTCAACAACAAGATAATTTTGATATTGAATTAAGCGGTATTTTAGGTGTAGGAAAAACTCAAATTCAAGGTAAACCCGGTGAAGTGAAGTTAAATAGTGCGAAAACTGGATTAATTACTGCAGCCTCTCCAGAAGAGCTTTTAGAGCGCGCAACTGGTTGGCAAGCACCAATTACTCATTTAACGAGTTGGATTTTGGCCAAACCTGCAACTTTAAGTGCTCAGATCAGTAAAGATAGCGAAAATCGTGTAAACCAACTGATTGAAGATGGCTGGACAGTTAATTTTAGCTATGATGGCGAACAAACTTTGCCAAACAAACTGGTTTTAAAGCAAGCTCTTGCTGAAGATAAAGAAAACCGTATTACAATGGTCATCCAAAACCGCTAAGTCTAATTATATAAATCTATGATTCGAGTTCCTTCTCCAGCTAAGCTCAACCTGTTTTTGCATATTACAGGCCGACGCGAAAATGGTTATCATGAGTTACAAACCATTTTCCAACTTATTGATTTATATGACTGGATGATATTTACGCCGACTTTGGATGAACAAATCGAAATTGATGGATTGAGTGAAGTCAAACCTGAAGAAAACCTGATTTATCGGGCTGCTCAACTACTAAGATCGCATGCAAAAAAATTCTGCGGTCTCCACATCAAAATTGAAAAAAATATTCCAATGGGTGCAGGTCTGGGCGGAGGTTCATCCAATGCTGCCACAACCCTGATTGTGTTAAATCAATTATGGGAATGTGGACTAAATCAAGAACAACTTGCGGACTATGGCGTTAAGCTTGGTGCCGATGTTCCTATTTTTATTTATGGTAAAAATGCATGGGCTGAAGGTATTGGTGAACATTTATCATTCATAGACTTAGATCAAAAACAGTTCATTATTTTAAAACCTGATTGTTTTATCAGCACTCAATTGCTTTTTTCACAAAAAACATTGACAAGAGACTCTAAGACCACTAAATTTTGCGCCTATCAGTTAGAACCTTCTAATTTTGGAAATAACTTTGAGCCATTAGCTCGGCAGTTATACCCTGAAGTAGAAGAAGCAATGCGATATTTAGACCAGTTTGGTCAAGCAAAGCTTACAGGTACAGGTGCTTGTGTTTTTATTGAAGTAACGAATGAAATGAATATTGATGAAATTCTTAACCATTCACCTTGTAAATCTTACTTGGTAAATAGTTTAAAAGAATCTCCTCTTAATCATTTTAAGGTTACACGTTAGGGGCGTCGCCAAGTGGTAAGGCACCGGGTTTTGATCTCGGCATCCGTTGGTTCGAATCCAGCCGCCCCTGCCAACCTCACCTGTAATGATGATTATATTAGGGGCGTCGCCAAGTGGTAAGGCACCGGGTTTTGATCTCGGCATCCGTTGGTTCGAATCCAGCCGCCCCTGCCATCATATATATCATCGAATTTAGGGGCGTCGCCAAGTGGTAAGGCACCGGGTTTTGATCTCGGCATCCGTTGGTTCGAATCCAGCCGCCCCTGCCATTCTCTTATTTTAAAGACAGACTTAATTGCTATGCTTTTTGTTGATTAATCTTGACATTGCATTGCAAAAATATTAAAGTTCTGCCGCATTAGGGGCGTCGCCAAGTGGTAAGGCACCGGGTTTTGATCTCGGCATCCGTTGGTTCGAATCCAGCCGCCCCTGCCATCTATTTAATTACATACCAACCGCCAAGGGTGCTTCATGCCCAATCTTGTCGTTTTTAGTGGAAATGCTCATCCACAGTTCGCTCAAAAAGTCGTAAGTCACTTACATATCCCTCTAGGTGCTGCATCAGTCGGTCACTTTTCTGATGGAGAAATTTCAGTAGAAATTACTGAAAATGTTCGTGGTAAAGACGTATTTATCGTTCAGCCTACTTGTGCCCCTACCAATGATAACCTTATGGAAATCCTGGTTATGGCAGACGCTTTGCGTCGTGCAAGTGCTGGTCGTATTACCGCTGTTATCCCTTATTTTGGTTATGCTCGCCAAGACCGTCGTCCACGTTCTGCACGTGTACCGATTACAGCTAAAGTTGTTGCAGACATGCTTACCACTGTTGGTATTGATCGTGTCGTAATGATTGACTTACATGCTGACCAAATTCAGGGTTTCTTCGATATTCCAGTCGACAACATCTACGGTACTCCTGCTTTGCTTGCTGACTTACGTCAACAACAGCATGACAACCTTATGGTGGTTTCTCCCGACGTTGGTGGTGTAGTACGTGCTCGTGCCGTTGCCAAACAGATGGGTGATATCGATTTAGCAATTATTGACAAACGTCGTCAAAAAGCCAATGAGTCGCAAGTTATGCACTTAATTGGTGACGTAAAAGATCGTGATTGCGTTATCGTAGATGACATGGTTGATACTGCCGGTACATTGTGCAAAGCAGCTGATGCGCTTAAGCAATTTGGTGCACGCCGTGTAGTTGCATACGCAACTCATCCTGTACTTTCTGGCAAGGCTATTGAAAACTTACGTAATTCAGTTATTGATGAATTGGTTGTCACTGACACTATTCCTCTTTCTGAAGAAGCATTAACCTTGGGCAAAATCCGTCAGGTTTCTGTTGCTAGCATGGTTGCTGAAACGATTCGTCGTATTAATAACGAAGAATCTATCAGTGCGATGTTCGATAGTTTATAATACCGCAGCTTTTATGAACCCTGGCCTTGGCTGGGGTTTTCTATCACTAAACTGGTCGCAAGTTTAGTATATTTAAACTTTAATGAGGATTTACTCATGGCAAACTTCGTATTAAACGCTCAAGCGCGTGCTGAAGACAAACAAGGGAAAGGTGCGAGCCGCCGCCTTCGTCACGAAGCATTAATTCCAGCTATCATTTATGGTGGCAATGCTGAGCCTGTAGCTATTACTTTAGAACTTCGTGAGCTTGTAAAAGCTTTAGAAAACAATGCTTTCTTTGAAGAAGTTGTAGAAATCAAAGTGGGCGACAAAGTTGAAAACGTTAAAATCCAAGCGTTACAACGTCACCCATCTAAAAACACTCCTATGCACGCTGACTTTAAACGCGCATAAGTGTTGAAAGGCGTAGATTAGTGTCAAATATTTCGCTAATTGTTGGTTTGGGCAATCCTGGTTCAGAATATGCCCAAACCCGCCATAATGCAGGCTTTTGGTTCATTGAACAGCTTGCTAATAAATATGGCATTACATTAAAAAATGATCCGAAATTTCACGGAATCAGTGGACGTGGTAATATAGAAGGACACGATGTCCGTCTACTTCTACCTACTACATTTATGAACCGTTCTGGACAAAGTGTAGTTCCATTTGCAAAATTTTATCAAATTGCTCCCGAAGCAATTTTGATTGCTCATGATGAACTTGATATGAACCCTGGTGTAATTCGTCTTAAAACAGGCGGTGGACATGGTGGTCATAACGGTTTACGTGACATTGTCCCTCATATTGGTCCAAATTTTCATCGTTTACGTATTGGTATCGGACATCCTGGCTCAAAAGAAAGAGTTTCAGGTCACGTACTTGGAAAAGCACCAAGTAGTGAACAAAGTCTGATGGATGCAGCAATTGATCATGCCCTTTCTAAAGTGAAACTACTTGTTCAAGGACAAGTTCCACAGGCCATGAATCAAATTAATGCATATAAACCTACTTAAATTGTTGAACAATCATGCTTGCTATCTTGCTTTTTTAGGAGCAAAATGCGCATCAGCCACTTTGCCAACCGCAAAAGCTAAAGATTTCACCATAGGATCTACATCTTAGGTCTACTCAGGAGACGCTAGCCATGCTATCTCGTTTATTAAAATGCAAAATTCACCGCGCAGTTGTAACCCATGCTGAACTTCACTATGAAGGTTCTTGTGCAATTGATGGCGTATTGATGGACTTAGCTGGTATTCGTGAATATGAAGAAATTCATGTTTGGAATGTAACCAATGGCAAACGCTTCACGACTTATGCGATTCGTGGTGAAGATAACTCTGGAATTATTTCAGTAAACGGCGGTGCTGCACATCAAGCAGACGTTGGTGATCTAGTCATTATTGCTACATTTGGTGATTTTACTGAAGCTGAAGCAAACATTCATAAACCACGTTTGGTCTATGCAAACCCAAATAATACAGTCAACCACACAGCGAATTGTATCCCTGTTCAAGTTGCCTAACTTCTTCTAAGAATAAAAAAGCCCGCATTGACGGGCTTTTATAATTTTATAAATCCTAAATCGTTCCTTTCCACCAGTTCTTTTGCTGTTTGCAGTTTAATGGTTGAAGCCCCTCTCCTCGCAAATCAAACAGAATCGCCTCTCCTTTTGTATTTACCTTAAATTCAGCATACTTTGCTTTCTGATAGCATTGAGCTAGACCTTCGGCAAACAAGAAACTTCGTGAAGCAGGATATAAAGCCTGTAAACGATTTTCAGGATTTTTTAAAATTAAACTTTGCCCAACAAATGAATTGTTATTATCCAAAATTGTACGAACTACTCGATTTTGTGAATCCAAAATAACTTTTGCTGGAACAGAAGGATGATTAAAAATTACCTGATCTAGAGCCTCACTCTCACTTCTTGCAAGAGCTTTAAGAGACTGTAAATTTAACTCATAAGCCAGTGCCATATAGTCACCTTGTAAAATTGAACGCGGGTCGACTGGTCTAAGCTCAATAAAAATACTTTTACTATGATGCAAATGCCATTCGTTTTTTGCCACTAATCCTACAAAGATTAATATGGTGGTTAATGCAAGAATAAGAGAAAAATACTTTTTCATTCTTTCTCTCCTTCAACAAGACCATCTTTATTTTCACGATGAAGTAGCCATGACAGAGCCAAGAGAACAGCACCAGAAATAAAAATTGAGGCACTTTTGGCTAGAAAAGTTATTTGTAAGTTGTAGTAGAGCTGCCAGAACACTAAAACTAATACAGCCAAGCTAACTCCATAAACAATATAATCTTTCTTTTTTAATGCCCACGTTAAAATAATGAACAGGATAAAAATTTCAAAATAGCCAAGTGTAATAAGCAATATGCCAAAAATTAAAAAAGCGAAAAAAGTGATTCCCTGAAGTTGTCTATATAAATGAAAAACACTAAAGCAAAGTAACCAAACACTAGGCAGAAAATATAGAACCCACCTATGTTGATCTATCGAATTTTCTGGAACGAGTCCCATAAAAGTATCGAAAAAAGAAGCGACTAGAATGACGACTAGCACACATAAAAAAATACTACGCTCATATAGAGCTAGTGACTTTCTCTTAGGTAAGAGCACCAAACTAAAAACAAAATAATTGAGCAAAGTTAAATTTAAATAGGTTTGAGTAGAATGTATTGACCACAACGAATGGTCTAGTTGTAGCAAATAGACAAAAGCGATGCCATATGTAGCAAGCATTTGAATTAAAATGAAGAACCAATGCGGTTTAAGAAAATAACTGATACATAGAATAAAAATCTGTGCAATTAAAACCCATAGAATTTGATCTGTTTCTGAACCAAGATGAAATAAGAAAGCAGTCTGTCCACTAATAAATAAACAATAAGCAAATTGTCGAAGGAAATAGCTTTGTGATTTCTTTAAAAGAATAAAAGCTAATCCAACAAAAATAATTCCAATGACTAAAGAAATCGCCTCCCAAAACACTAGTGTAAAAGCTGCAAGTGCTAGACCTGCAAGCCAAGCACCAATTGCCAATGGAATGACATAAAAGCGGCTTTGACGAAAAATTTTTATTAAAAGATAACTAATCAGTGCAAACCAAATAAAAATAATGCCCGCAATTAGTAAAAAGATAAATTCATTAGAATCTTTAAATAAGTTATTAATCCCATCTACGAGCCCTATTGTTGCTGTCACACCAAGAACAGCAGCCATTAAACTGGCACATAACTGATCGTCTTTTTTGAGAAAATAATAAAAAGCGATGAGTCCTGAAAAGAAAGCCGAGATCAGATAAGGAATATTTTCATTCGATAGATATTGAATCATTCCAATGATTGAAATAACGGCAAACCAAGTGATAAAAACAAATCTTAAAGCACGATACTTCTTTATACACACCCCAAACTCAATAAGGCTTAATAAATTTAGAAAGAATAGATATAAATAAGGAAATTTTTCTGACCAAAAAGTCTGTTTAAAAAATAAAAAAAGTGTGAGCTGGCTGGTTATACAAATTACACCAAAAATTCCAATATTCGGTCGATATAGCCACGGTAGTAAAAGCAATGTCCAAATTAAAAAAAGCAAATAACTGTCTGCACCAGTTTGATAAACTTGTCCAATTACAGCCAGACTTAAGCCTATCATCAAACCACAAACGCTATGTAAAGTCTGCCTAACCCCATCACCTAAAGTATCTTTTACGCTGAACCAAGCTGTGACAACTAATATAGCGGGCGGGATAGCGAGTTGAATACTGTCTGGAAACATCAACCAGTTAGCAGCAATTAAATACAGAATACTTACCGCCATAAATATATAACTGAAAACATGGAGATGCTGAATAAATGAGCTACTGGTAAGAGGGTAATCGTCTCTTATCTGCATGAAACACCTATTTTATTTATAATTTTCTATAAAAAACATAGCATTCCATTTTCATATCAACAAGTAAGCTCTTGTTAAAAAGCCTAATTCTATTTATGAAAATACTTATTCCTAAAGAAACTTAGCATTCTATAAAAGCATCTAGCCAATTTTATCAAGCGCGCTATAATAAAACCCATCGCTTCAGGGCGGGGTGTAATTCCCCACCGGTGGTAAAGTTAATTTTTATAAATAGATTAACAAGCCCACGAGCTTAAATTGTGTAATTTGAGCAGATTTGGTGAAACTCCAAAGCCGACGGTATAGTCCGGATGAAAGAAGACGACGAACTGGGATAAATCCGTTTTTATTTCAGTGCCAGCCTGTTTTTACATCAGTCCTGAAATGTTCAACCGTATTTTTACGAGAGCGTTTCATTATGTCTAGCTTAATTCAACCAGAACTTTTTTTCTCAGCCCCCTCTCCTGCTGAGCAGCGCATTCAACAAGCATTAGAAGATATCCGTCAAGGCAAACCTGTATTGGTTATGGATGACTTTGACCGTGAAAATGAAGCTGATCTCATTGTTGCAGCCGAAACGTTAACGGTAGAAACAATGGCCCGCATGATTCGTGATGGCTCGGGTATCGTATGTTTATGCCTTACAGAAGAGCTAGCAGATCATCTAGAACTACCACCAATGGTTTCTCAAAACTCAAGCCAGTTTCATACCGCTTTCACAGTAACCATTGAAGCAGCTCAAGGTGTTACTACAGGTGTTTCTGCTAAAGACCGTGTTACTACTATTCAAACTGCAATTAAAGATGGTGCTGTACCAAGCGATCTTAATCGTCCAGGTCACGTTTTTCCATTACGTGCACGTAATGGCGGAGTGCTTACTCGACGTGGCCATACTGAAGGAACAATTGATCTCGCAAGACTAGCCGGTTTAAAACCTGCTGGTGTGTTATGTGAATTGACTAACCCAGATGGCACTATGGCATCAGGCATTCAAGTTTTGGCTTATGCGCAAACTCATCACTTAACTGTGATTACCATTGAAGAACTTGTTCAATACCGCCAACAACATGGTGTTTAAATAAAAAAAGGTTTGGCTTTATAACAAAGCCAAACCTACAAATTAGAATTTAATAATATTTAAGAAACTTTCTTTTGTGCTGCTACTTCTTCAACATAGTCCAAGAGTTCAGAGAATTGATTAATCATTGCTTTTGGCTGTGCTTGAGCAAGCTCCTCTGCTGTTCCATAACCATAAGTCACAGCGACTGCCTCAATACCATTATGACGTGCACCTAAAACATCATATTGACGGTCACCTACCATTAAGCATTCTTCTGGGTTTAATTGCTCATGCTCAAGAATATAATGAATGAGTTCAGCTTTATTGGTGCGCTCACCTGTCAATTCACTGCCATAAATATGTACAAAATATTGGCTTAATTCAAAATGATCTAAAATTCTTTTCGCATAAATCGTTGGTTTAGCAGTGGCAACAAATAAACGATACCCTTCTTTTTTCAATGCATTAAGTGTTTCTGCAACAGATGGGTATACTTCATTTTCAAATAAGCCCGTAACTGAAAAACGCTCACGATAAGCGAGTAGAGCTTGCTCAGCTAAAGCATCATCTTGAGTGGCCAACAATTTTGCGAGTGAAGGTTTTAAGGGTGGGCCAATGGTCCAGTCAATATTTAAATCGGCAGCCAATGGATAGCCTAGTTTTTCCATTGCATAGCGAATTGAAGTATGGATACCAACTTTTGGGTCTGTTAGGGTTCCATCTAAATCAATCAAAATATGTTTTATAGCCATTCAATCACTAACCCAGTAAAGTATTTAATTCAATTGGTCGAGAGTTTAATCAAACTCTCTTATACTAACGTAAATTTAAATTGAAAAGGAAATAACCGTGCGTCCAACCGTACTTTGTTTCTCGGGTTTAGACCCTTCAGGTGGTGCAGGTTTACAAGCTGATATTGAAGCGATTGGACAAAGTGGTGCTCATGCAGCAATTGCATGTACAGCGCTTACCATCCAGAACTCACAACAAGTATTTGGCTTCGAAGCAACCTCAAAAGAACTCTTATTAGCTCAAGCCAATGCCGTTGTTGGTGATTTACCAATTAAATGCGTTAAGTCAGGCATGCTTGGCACTACAGATAATATTGCTGCTCTAGCTGAATTTCTTCGCGCACATCCTGACTATCAATATGTACTTGATCCTGTTTTGGTGGCAAACAGTGGTGGCTCTTTAGGTGATCAAGCAACTCTCGTTAAAGCATTTGTTGAGCTTATTCCCCTAGCTACTATTATTACTCCCAACACGGTCGAATTACGTGCATTAACAGGTACTGATGACTTAGACCAAGCAACCAAAAAACTTTTTGAAATGGGTGCTAAAGCTGTATTAGTTAAAGGTGGGCACGAAGATACACCAGATCATATTAAAAATAGTTTATATATTAATGGTGAGCTTGCAGCGAGTAGTAGCTGCCCCCGTCTTGAAGGCGAATATCATGGATCAGGTTGTTCTTTAGCTAGTTTTATTGCTGGTCGTTTAGCTTTAGGTGATTCTTTAAAAATTGCAGTTCAGCATGCTGAAACATGGTTATTCGGTGTTTTAAAGAATGCTGACACTCCAGTGCCAAATGGGCAAAAAATACCAAAAAGATTCTAAAAAGAAAAAAAGGCGCCAAAAGCGCCTTTTTTATTACTCTCAATTATTGAGGAATACGTAAAACCTGTCCAGGGAAGATCTCATCTGGATCTTTTAGCATTGGCTTATTTGCTTCAAAGATTTTTGGATACTGATTTGCATCACCGTACAACTCTTTCGCAATTTTTGAAAGGTTGTCACCAGATTTCACTGTATAGAACTTACTTTCCGGTTCAGGAGTTGCAACAGTCATCTGGTCATCTACTTGCGCCACATGATCAATGTTTCCAACAATAAGAATAATTTTCTCTTTATCTGCTTGGCTTTTTACCTGCCCTTTAATAATTGCAGTATCTGTAGCACCATTATAGGTTACAGATAAGCCTTCTACCCCTAAGCCTAAACTTTTAATTAAACCTAATAATTTATTTGCAACTTCTTGTGCAGAAGGTTCTGCTGGTGTTGCCGGAGCTGGTTGTGGTTCTGCAGGAGCGGTATTTTTCTTACCAATACCTTTTACAAAATCAAAAAGACCCATCTTTTAGTCCTCATATTATTGTTTATAGTAAAGTCATTAAACTGACCTTTATTGTTATACTTCAAAAAAGTTATGCCTCTGCTATCAATTGAGGTTGATCTTGTAAAAATATGTATCTCTTAAATTTTTTCTCCAATAAAAAAGCCACCTTACGGTGGCCTTCTTTTTATTCAGCAATATGCGAATTAACCAAGTTTTTTAGTTACATAGTCAATTGCAGATTGAACTGTAGTGATTTCGTTAGAATCTTCATCAGGGATAGTGATGTCGAAGTCATTTTCGAAAGACATTACAAGCTCAACTAAATCTAAAGAGTCAGCACCTAAGTCATCCATAAAAGATGCTTCGTTTTTAATCTCTTCAGCTTTAAGACCAAGTTGTTCTGCAACCGCTTGTTTAACGCGTAGTTCGATATCGCTCACAGGAATTCTCCTCATTGCTTGTGGCGTTTGATTTGCCACTAGTTTAATTGAATATAAAAATTTTTAAAAGTTTATACATCAGCCTTAGGCCATGTATAAACCACCATTTACATGTAATACCGTACCGGTAATGTAACCTGCTTTATCACTTGCAAGGAAACTCACCGCATTTGCGATATCTTGTGGCTCACCTAAGCGATTTAAAGCCACTTGATCACTCATTTTTTTGCGAATGTCTTCACTAAGTGCATCTGTCATTTCTGTTGCGATGAAACCTGGTGCCACACTGTTCACAGTGATTTGGCGGCTACCCATCTCTTTTGCAAGACTACGGCTAAATGCTTCAATACCTGCTTTTGCAGCAGAGTAGTTCGCTTGGCCTGGGTTTGCAAAGTGCGCAACAACAGAACTAATATTAATAATGCGGCCAAAGCGCGCTTTTGTCATACCTTTAAGCACACGTTTAGATAAACGATATACAGCTTTAAGGTGAATGTTGAGAATGTCATCCCAATCATCTTCTGACATGCGTAGCAATAGATTGTCTTTCGTGATACCCGCATTATTAACCAAAACAAGCACTGGGCCATAGTTCTGTTCAATATGAGAAACAACTGCTTCAATCTCATCGAGATTACGCACATCGAGAGCTAAACCTGCACCTTGCTCACCAAAGCTTTCACTTAACTTTTGTGCACCAGATTCAGATGTCGCAGTACCTACAACAAAATAACCGTCTTGAATAAGTTGCTGGGCAATTGCAGCGCCAATGCCCCGACTCGCGCCCGTTACTAATGCAACTTTGCGTTCTTGTGTCATGCAATTTTTCCTTCTGCCACTAAAACAGCATTTAGGGCATCTTCCATTTTACTCTTGCTATCAATCGCAAAAGCTTTTTCTATATTTGGTAAACGCTTCGCGAGATTACTCAATACTGTACCAGGGCCACACTCAACAACGTAGTGAATACCTTGGTCTTGTAAGAACTGCATCGTGTCTGTCCATTGTACAGATTGGTACAATTGAGCAGTCAACGCCTGACGCAATTGAGCAACATCGGTAGCTATTCCCGCGTTGACATTTTGTATTACAGGTATGGTAGGCAGCTCAATGGCAGTTTGTTCCAAAGCTTCTGCAAATTTTTCAGCAGCAGGCTTCATCAATGAACAATGCGAAGGAACTGACACAGGTAAAGCAATTGCCTTAGCAGATTGCTCTTTTGCCAAAGCCATTACTTGTTGTACAGATGCTGTACTTCCGGCAATTACGACTTGGCCTTGTGAATTATAGTTTGCAGCTTCTACTGAGCCTTCACCTGACGCACTCACAGTTTGGCAAAGTTCAACCACTTTTTCATCAGCCAAACCAAGGATAGCAGCCATAGCTCCTTCCCCCTGAGGAACAGCGCTTTGCATGAGTTTGCCACGCAAATTCACGAGTTTCACTGCATCTGCCAAGCTCATAGATCCTGCAGCAACCAAAGCGCTGTATTCACCTAAAGAATGCCCTGCAAGGTACTTAGGTGCCAGACCACCTAAATCAAGCCATACACGCCATAAAGCGATACTGGCAGTTAATAACACAGGTTGGGTATTTTCTGTTTGGTTGAGACCTTCACCACTTTGCGCAATATGCCACAGATCAAATCCAAGCGCATCTGAAGCTTCCGCAAAGGTTTGCCCAACCCCACTAAACTGTTCTGCTAGTTCAGCAAGCATACCGACTTTTTGTGAACCTTGACCTGGAAACACAAACGCAGTTTTTGTGGCTAAAGCTACTTGTTCAAGACGTTTAGCAGACATAAGAAATCCTTTTTTGGGTTTTCACTCATTTCTGGAGCGGAAATTTAACATGTTATTTATATTTTTATAATTGCGAAAAACAACAAAAAAAGGGAGCTTTCGCTCCCATTTTTTCTATACTTAAGCATCACGCTTAATGCATATCATACAATTATTCAGCATCAGCTGCTTTAGCGAATAATTGACGACCACGGTAGAAACCGTCTTTAGTCACGTGGTGACGACGATGAGTTTCACCAGTTGCTTGGTCTACTGTTAATGCATTCTCGGTTAAAGCGTCATGTGAACGGCGCATGTCACGGCGAGAGCGACTTTTACGGTTTTGCTGAACGGCCATGATGGCTCCTTACAAAGATCGAAAAAATGGATCAGAACAAATTCAGTTGTCTTATCTCACAATTATATCACAAATTATGAGTTAAGTTTACCCTTCAAACCTGCCAAAACATCAAACGGGTTATCCCGTTTTTCTTCAACAACATTTTGAATGGTAGGTTGATGTTTATTTTCACAAGCATCATGCTTGGGAGATAAAGGCATCAACAATAACAGTTCATCTTCTAGTAATGCGAGCAAGTTAATCGAGGCTGGCGTATCATAATCGCCTTTCGTCGAAGACTCACTTTCACCTAAAACGATGAAATCAGCATCCTCATCCAAGCGCTCTATCAGTGACTCATCATCCACTAATGCAATATGAAAGTCTAAGACAAGAGGTATTTCAACAGGTTCCAAACAACGTTGGCACTCCATTGGAACTATCGTGTCCATATGACCATCCATCCACACAATGCGATGATATGCATCCATTGATAGCTTACAGTCTATGTTGATCAATTGGTTATCAATTGATCCAACAGCTTCACGAGCGATACGAGCAAAGCGAGACAAGGGCAGTTGACCTGACCATGTAAAGCCTTGTTCAGCCCATTTAAACGGCTCAATCTGTGCCGGAAAGGTATTTGCTGACATAATTAAGGCGGCAATTCTACAAATTCATCGGTACTCTGTCAAAGATTAAGATACAATTTTGCACTTCTTTAGACAGAACTCGGGGTAAATTAAGCAATGCACCTGTTGCAGCCGCAACCTGAAGTTAACACTTCATTACTCGTTTGCACCCATTCAACCCATCAGAACACTCTTGTACCTGACATAGTGCAACTCTCACCATGGTCAAGCTCAAAATCGGAGTCTGAGCAAGTTGATTGGCTTATTTTACACTTTAATCACTGGTTTTCCCACCATAATGTGATATTAGTTCGTGGAGATTTTGAACCAGAATATTTCCCTACAACAAATATAGAACCTGCCAAGATTCAATTTGCCCATGGTTTCTTTAATAGTGCCTTGCATGAAATTAGTCATTGGTCTATTGCAGGTGAAAAAAGACGTCTATTACCAGATCTAGGATATTGGTACGCTCCCGATGGCCGTACGCAAGAACAGCAAAGTCTATTTGAACAAGTCGAAATTAAGCCTCAAGCAATTGAATGGTTGTTTGCACAGTCTTTTGGTAGAAAATTTAGAGTCTCGCTTGATAACCTGACAGGTGATGGTGGAGATGGCAAAATATTTAAAGATAATGTCTATGCTCAAGTACAACGTTACTTTTCAGGTGAAGCCAAGTTGCCACGTGATGCAGCAGCATTTATTGGTTTTATTTGCCAATGTACACGTTCAGGCCTAGCATTACAATTAAATGAATTTAAACGTGAACTCCTTGATTAATTGACAAAAAAACCACGTTAATTACTTGCATAGGCTGTTTAAAAAGCCTAATAATTATTTTAACACTGGCGTGATGGAGTCTCTAAAATATGATGCATTTACATGTACATCCTGAAAATCCACAACAACGCCTTATTAGCCAAGCGGTTGAACGCATTCGTGCCGGAGATGTTGTGGTTTATCCTACCGATGCAGCCTACGCAATTGGGTGCCAAATCGGTAATAAAAATGCCATGGAACGTATTGCGCAGATTCGTGGTTTAGGACCTAAACATCAATATGCCATTATGTGCTGTGACTTATCAGATATTGCAACGTATGCAAAAGTTGATAATGCAACATATCGTTTATTGAAAGCGAATACTCCTGCTATAACGACATTCATTTTACCTGCAACAAGTGAAGTTCCTCGTAGGTTAATGCATCCTAAAAAGAAAACGATTGGTTTACGTATTCCAAGTAATCCAATTTGTCAGGCTTTATTAAAAGAGCTTGGCGAACCTCTACTCACTAGTACATTAATTTTACCGGGCCAAGAAGACCCTCTAGATGATCCTTACGATATAGAAAATCAATTAGATAAACGAATCGATGTATTTATTGATGGTGGTTTCGGTACTTTAACAAGCACCAGTATTGTCGACTTATCGGGTGAACATCCTGAAATTATCCGTCGTGGTATTGGCGATGTAAGTGCTTTTGAATAAGCACTTACAATTTTTACCAATAGTTTTAAAAAAAGTATTATCACTCAAAAAAATACTCTTTATTTATTTTGGATTTTTTTTACACTTTAGTCGTTAAGTAATTTATTAAAAGGCACAATTCATTTAGAATGATTTTCACTATCTGCTGTTCTTCTGTTTACAGCTCTCTTTGACTTGAATAACAAGTCTCATGCTTTTGAAAATTCGCGTGGCTTATAATCGTAATGAATCAATCACTTCATCAATCCATGGAAGACGCTCCACACATCCGTGTTTTAGATGAGTGGCATGACAAGATCCCTGAAGATCTCTATATTCCTCCTGCTGCATTTGAGATTTTGCTCGAACAGTTTGAAGGTCCACTAGATTTTTTAATTTATCTGATTCAAAAAAACGGTTTTGATTTAATTCACGTCGATATTGCGCCTATAGCAACTCAATATTTAACTTATATGGATAGTATGAAATCCTTAAATATTGAGCTAACCGCTGATTATATGGTGATGGCTGCTTTATTGGCAGATTTAAAGTCTCGCCTGCTTTTACCAAAGCCAACAATCATCAGCATTGAAAAAGACCCTAAACAAGAACTTATTGACCGACTTGAAACCTATCTACGTATCAAGCAAGCGGCTGAACGTTTGGGTCAAATGCCAATTCTTGAGCGTGATACATTCAGTGCAAATGTGAGCTTAGGCCATATTGCTCCTGTTTATGAAGGCTATGATATTTCAGCATTACATGACGCATTGTTCTGTGTGTTTAACCGACCAGAACCTATTACACATGTTGTAGCTCAAGAGCCTGTCTTACTAGAAGAACGCATTGCATATATTGAAGAGAAATTAGAGTCTGGTGACGTGTTAAGTTTTAAAGAATTACTCAATCCTCTGCAAGGTCGCATGGGAATGGTTGTGACATTTATGGCTGTTTTAGAGTTAACCCGACAACAGCGAATTAAAATTATTGCCTCAGGTATTGAAGCTCCGTTAGCAATTCAAGGATCTTCAATATGAGCTTTGAACAAACTAATACGGATTTGTCATTAGCTGACATTCACCACGAAGTCTTATTACAACTTGAAGCTATTATTTTTGCCAGTGAAGCGCCCGTTTCAATTGCCCGTTTAAAAGAAGCATTTAATAATCAATATAATAAACAACAGCTTCGTCAACTTTTACAACAGCTCGCGCTATTACAACACGGCCGATCTATTGAGTTGATTGAAACAGCGCAAGGGTTTCGCTTTCAGGTAAGATCTAAATATCGTAGTATTATTGCTCAAATTTGGCCAGAGCGACCAACAAAACTGTCGCCTTCATTACTAGAAACCCTGGCTGTCATTGCTTATCATCAACCGGTTACCCGCGCTGATATTGAACAAATTCGTGGTGTGTCTAATAATAGTCAGATTCTTAGAACACTATTTGACTGGAACTGGATTAAAGAAGCCGGTTTTAGAGATTTACCCGGAAGACCCGCGTTGCTAATTACAACGCCTCAGTTTCTGAATGCTTTTGGTCTAGCATCGCTAGGCCAATTGCCTCCCCTACAGAACGCCAAGGAAGCCTTTATGGCTCTCGATGCAAATGCACCGAAATCATAAAGAGGTGGACTGTTGATCATTATGTCTAAGGTTGTGCTGTCATGAGTGAAAAATTGCAAAAAGTATTAGCGCGAATCGGATTAGGTTCCCGCCGATATATGGAAGAGGTTATTGCCGCAGGACGCGTGAGTGTAAACGGTCGTGTTGCCCAAGTGGGTGAGCGCATTGAACCAGGCGATGAATTACGCATTGATGGCCGTAAAGTTCAGTTTCAAATTGAAGACGAAATTCGTCGCCGTGTATTGATTTACTATAAGCCAGAAGGCGAAATCTGTTCACGTAATGATCCTGAAAAACGCCCGACCGTATTTGATCATTTGCCACAAATTGCGAATGACCGCTGGGTAATGGTAGGTCGTCTAGATATTAACAGTACTGGTTTATTATTGTTTACAAATGATGGTGAGCTTGCTAACCGCTTAATGCACCCATCAAATGAAGTTGAACGTGAATATGCTGTTCGAGTGATGGGTGAAGTAACACCTAAAATACGCCAAAACATGGTCAATGGCGTAGAACTTGAAGATGGTCCTGCTAAATTTGAATCTTTCTCGGAAATTGGCGGTGAAGGTATTAACCGCTGGTACCAAGTTGTGGTGAAAGAAGGCCGTAACCGTGAGGTTCGTCGTATTTTTGAATCACAAGAACTTAAAGTAAGCCGCTTATTGCGTACGCGCTACGGTACAGTTATTTTACCACGCGAACTACGTACTGGCCGCTGGATGGAACTCGATAAAACTGACATCGATAATCTAGCAAAATCTGTTGAGTTAAAACCACGTCAAGGTACAGGTTTATTTGGTATGGCAAAACGTCGTACTGACCGTATGACTGAAAAGCCAATGGCTGCTCGTCGTGGCGGTTACTTACGCCAACAACGTCGTGATGAAGAAAAAGAAGCTCCGGCTAACACGGGTAACCAACGTAAATCGACTGGTTTTAACCGTGGTTCAAAGAAATTCTAATATTTAATGATATAAAAACCGCTCAAATCAGAGCGGTTTTTTTTATAGCTTTTTAACTTAATTCATTTTTTCCAGCTCAATCCATTCAGCTTCAGGGAAATGAACTGCTAAATAATCTTTCAGATAATTTGAAGTATCTTGAGAAATTAATGGATCTTTTGATTCATCTTTTAAGTTATAAACCAAAGCTTTTAATTTAAGTCCACGAGACTTAAGTGCTTCAAGACTCAGTAAAGTATGGTTAATACTTCCTAAACGACCTGATGTTACCAAAATAACTGGGAACTGGTGCTGAGCAATATAATCAATGCTAAGCAGACTGGTAGTTAGTGGCACCATTAAGCCGCCCGCACCTTCTAACAATACAATTTCAAAACGCTCTGCCAATGTTTGCGTCGCATTTTCAATTTTTTGAAAATCAATTTCTCGGTTATCTAGGCGTGTTGCAAGATGAGGCGAAGCAGGATAGCTAAAAATTTCAGGCATGGTTAGCTTGTCATGATCTTCTTGAAACCAGCCCTGCCCCATAATTTCACGATGCTTCTCGATATCTTCAGAAATATCAGCATTACCCGTCTGAATGAGTTTTTGGGTAATCACTTTTTTACCCTGCTCAGTCCACAATTTTGCTAAAAAGCCTGTAGCGTAGGTTTTACCAATGTCGGTATCAATCCCACTCACAAAATAGACCTGACCACTCATTTACTTCATTCTCCGGGCAATACAATAAATCGGATGATATGTTAGGGAATATCCCTCAGCGTACTTAAACCGATCATAATCTTGATAAAATTGTTGTAACGTTTGCTTAGTCCAACGATGTTGAGCAGTTGCCGTTACACCTGTTGCTTTTAAATGCTGCAACACGGCTTTAGGCGAATCAAAATAGAGTTGGGTTTCTGACTCTGACAAATGCAAAATCTCAAAACCAGCCTGAGTTAAGGCTCTATTCCAATTTTCAACTGACCAATAACTTAAACCTTGTCCTGTTAGCTCTTTAATTTCCATTAAATTCTGATAGCCGAATGTTGAAAAGCATAACCAGCCTTGATCAACCAAAGCCCCATTACTATGCTTAAGCAAAAGCGGCAAATCTTGCATCCACTGTAAAGCTGAACCTGAAACAATCATATCGAGCTGCTGGGGAAACTCTAAAGTTTCAATGTCCCCAATTAACCATTTCAAATTTTCTTGATGATTGAAGTGCTGCTGCACATCTGCATACAGGTCATTTAAAATTAACTCTTCAATCTGAAAAGATGCGGTAATAAGATGCGTTAAATTGCCAGAACCACAACCGATTTCAAAGACACGTAACATCTTACTCGGGCAAAACTGCTGGAGTAAACTCGTTAAATTTTGGCAAATTTGTTTTTGAACAATTGCATGCTCTGAATAGCTTTGCCCTGCTTTGGCAAAACGCTGGGCAACCAAGTTTTTATTCAAACTCACAGAAAACTCACCAATTCTTCAAGCTCATGTTGCTGTACCATTGACGTTAAAGAAATACGCAAACGGGAACTGTTTTTAGGGACTGTAGGTGGACGTACAGGCATCGCATAAAAACCACTTTCCTGAACGTGTTTCGCTTTATCAATCGCAGCCTGACTCTCTCCAACAATGACAGGAATAATATGGCTGGTCGATGGGCTTACATAACCCTTTTGCACAACAGCTTGTTGAAGATATTGGCTAATATTTTTTAAATGTTCACGCTGAGGTTGAGCAAGTAATACTTTTTGAAAAATAAAGTTTGCCCATGCCATCACAATCGGGGGCTGTGCAGTACTAAAAATAAGTGGGCGCATTTTATTAATGAGATAATCTTTAATAATTGGATCACAAATAATGTAACCACCAACTGCTGCTAATGCTTTACCTAATGTGCCAACTAAAAAATCAATTTCTTGAATGACATTATATTGTTCAGCACACCCCAAACCTTGCTGACCTCGCACACCAATTGAATGTGCTTCATCAACATACAGCATGGTTTTAGCAAAATGTTTTTTGAGCTGGACTAATGCAGCTAAATCCGTTTCATCACCATCCATACTAAAAATGCTTTCTGTGACCACAATGATACGTTCAATCTTTTCATCATCATGATATTTTTGGAGAAGTTGTTCCAAATGCTGTAAATCGTTATGTCTATAACGCACATACTGCGCACCAGATAAACGGATCCCGTCAATCATGCTCGCATGGACTAACTTATCTGCCAAAATTAAAGTTTTGCTATCAGCAACAGCAGGCAAAATACCAATATTCATGTGATAGCCACTATTAAATAGCAGAGCCGACCGACCACCAAATGCTTGGCTTAGGCTATTTTCTAATTGTTCATATTCTTCAAAATTGCCCGTTAATAAACGTGAAGATGACGAACTAAAATAGCTTCTTTCTAGTGGATAGTTATCTAGAAATTCTTGGCGAAGATTGATATCAGCCGCCAACCCAAGATAATCATTTGAAGCCAAGTTAAGCATCGTTTTATTTTGAATCGTAATAAAACGGTCATGCTGCACATTTTGAGTAAAGTGTCTGAAGTTACCTTGTTGTTTTAACTCATCTAACTCGGCAGCAAAATGATTGAGCAAGGACATCTTAATGCGCTCCCTGCATCGTTTGCACAACCTCAACCAATTGTTCTAGCAAATCACTTAGCTCTTGTTGAGTGATGACATACGGTGGCATCACATAAACCAATTTTCCAAAAGGACGAATCCAGATTCCGCGGTCTACAAATTGTTGCTGTAAAGTTTTCATATCAACATTAAAGGTGAGTTCTACTACCCCAATTGCACCCAGCACTCGCACATCAGCAACATAATCAAGCTGACTTAAAGGCCTTAAATATTGGCTAAGCTGTTGCTCAATTCGCTCAATATTGGCTTGCCAATCTTGTTCAATTAACAATTGCGTACTTTTTAAAGCAACGGCACAGGCAAGTGGATTGGCCATAAAAGTTGGGCCATGCATAAATACCCCAGCCTCACCGCGACTAATGGTTTCTGCAACATGCTTTGTGGTTAAGGTAGCAGATAAGGTCATATAGCCGCCTGTTAAGCCTTTACCTATACACATAATGTCTGGTTCAACTTGGGCATGCTCCCACGCAAAGAGCTTACCAGTACGGCCAAAACCCGTGGCAATTTCATCGAAAATTAAAAGCAGGTTATATTTTTCACAAAGCACTTTAGCCTGACGTAAATATTCAGGATGATAAAAACGCATGCCCCCTGCACCTTGTACAATTGGCTCAATAATCAGTGCAGCAAGATTTTCATGATTTTGCTGAATAGCCTGTTCTAGTTCGGCAATATCTTGAGGATTCCAATCTTCATGAAATTTGGTCTGTGGTGCTGCTACAAAAAGACGGTTTGGTAAGCTGGTACCAAAAATCTGATGCATGCCTGTTACTGGATCACAGACAGACATCGCATTCCATGTATCACCGTGATAACCAGAACGTGTAGTAATAAAATTTGTTTTTTGAGGTTGGCCTTGTGCTGCCCAGAATTGCACAGCCATTTTCAAAGCAACTTCAACGGCAACCGACCCCGAATCTGCATAAAAAATTTTGTCGAGGCTTGGTGGTGTAATTTTTAAAAGAATTTTACCCAACTCAATGGCAGGGTCATGGGTTAACCCACCAAACATAATATGTGACATATTTTGTAATTGATCTGTCACTGCCTGATTGAGTTCAGGGTGGTTATAGCCGTGAATTGCACACCACCAAGATGACATACCATCAATTAAAGTCTTACCATCGTCGAGTTCAATCGTTGCCCCATAGGCACGTTTAACTTTAAAGGTTGGTAACGGTTGGGTCATTGAAGTATAAGGATGCCAAATATGTTCTAAATCAAAATTATCGGTCATCCTATTTACCCTTTTACAGCAATTAAATCTCTCATTTAGCACATGTTAAACCTGTTAAGAATGAAAGAAAATTGCGAGATCAATCAAAGCTTATTAACTTTGCTGATGAATTGTTAAAAATTGGCAGATTTCTTCAATTGTTCGGTCTACTTCAAGGTATGGAAAAGCATGAGTAGCGCCTTTTAGCACTTTATAATTCATGGTTTCTGTCATGATCTCCTCAAATTTTTCGATAATTTTGCAAGGAATTATATTATCTTGCTCAGCAAAGAGGTGAAGTTGTCGGCCAGAATAGTTTTTTAAGTTATTTACCAAGTTTAGTTGTTCAAGCATTTGCAAACCTTCTATTAAAAGTTCATTTGACGGCGGATTTGCTATATTTTGTATACTCATCCAATCTTGTTTAGCTTGGGTTGAGCCAAGTGTAATCAAATAATAAAAACGCTTTAACGTGGCTTGCGAGTTCTGTAAAAAAGAAGATTTAAATTGAGTGAATACATCTGTAGGCATTGCAGGTTGCCAATTGTGATTGGCAACGAAACAAGGGTTTGAAGCGAGCGTAATTAAAGTTTTTGTTTGCCCTGTTTGCTTGTAAAAAATATCAACCAGTTGAGTGGCTAACTGTCCACCTAAAGACCAGCCTATTACCACATCAACTTCATCCACTAAATCAAGCTGCGCTTGAAAGTTACACTCTAAAACATTAAAAATATTAATAAGTTGAGTTTCAAAACCCTCTTTTTCCAAATGCAATTTTAGAGATTGCAAAGGTTCCACGCCTACTCCCCAACCCGTAATTAATAAAATTTTATTTTGTAACTTCATATGCCTATCCAAAGCCGATTTTATAAAGATTATATAATAATATTGATTTAAAATATCCTTTAAAATCAATATTAAAAACAATTTACAAGTCACAAAATCAAGTATTTATATTACATTAATATTCTGAAATATATTGACAAATAAGACCTGCATTATTCATATTAAATATACAAAACTTTAATTAACTAAACATTGAAGCCAATCAAAAAACAACATACTCCACACTTCGCCTATAAATCCATTATGCAATGTAATTAATGTTAATACTTATGTTTTTTTATTAAAAGAAATGACTCATCAATTCATTTTAATGTTAGAAGAATAATTATTGATCAAAAAATATTGGGAAGGCTAATATGAACAGTCAAAATACAATATCTGATGGGAGAGAAAAAGATACATATTTTGTTACACCCAATCATATTATAAGCAGTTTATCTATAGTTAAAAATTATTGTTTATTTTTGGATATTGATGGGACATTAGCACCCTTTCAAATTAATCCTGAGCATAGTTTTATTCCAAACACCACACTTGAAATTATAAAAAAAATTATTCAATTAAATATACCTGTTATTGCTGTAACAGGTCGTGATGTCAATACAGCTAGTAAACTCTTATATCCTATTGAAGTTCCAATTGCGGGCTTGCATGGTTTAGATATTTGTCTTGATTCAGATCATTATATTCGGCCAGATTTAAGTCAGATTAATTTTAAACAATTAAAACAAGATATTCAAAAATCTTGTGAAAAATATCCCGATTTATTAATTGAGGACAAAGGTTATTCTATTGCTTTACATTATCGTAAAAAACCAGATTTAGAAAATCACGCTATTAATATTATGCAACAGATTAGCTCTGATTATCCTCAATTAAAATTAAATAAGGGGAAATTTGTTATTGAATTAATACCTCATCAAGCTGATAAAGGTAAAGCCATTAAAACCATATTAAATCATCTTAATTTACCTTCTGTTTTACCTATTTTTATAGGCGATGATTTAACAGATGAATCTGGTTTTGTATTTATTAATCAACAATCTGGTCTCACGATTAAAGTGGGTTGTGGTGAAACACAAGCTGAATATAGATTAAAAGATATTGATAGTGTCGCGAATTTTCTTTTTTTATTTCAAAACAGAATAAAAAGCTTATATGTCAAAAATAGCCAAAATCAGAATGGAGAAAAAATATGTCTAAATTAATCGTATTATCGAACCGGATAAGTATGCCCTCAGGTAAAGCTTCAGCTGGTGGCCTCGCCGTGGCTGTACAAGATGCTTTGAATGATAGTAATGGCATTTGGTTAGGCTGGAATGGTCAGCAAATTACCGATAGCGAAGCGCCAGAGTTTGAACAAACCTCTTCTCAAGGGATTGATTACATTACCTGCCCTCTTACTCATCAACAATATGCGCAATATTACTGTGGTTTTGCAAATAAGGTTCTCTGGCCAGCAATGCATAGTCGCGAAGATCTAATTGAATATGATGCGCAAGAATATAGCACCTACCAAAAGGTCAACCGTTTGTTTGCTGAAAAGTTAAAACAGCTTGCTCAACCTGAAGATCTTATTTGGATACACGATTATCACTTTTTTAGTGTAGCGCGTTACTGCCGTGAATTAGGCATGCAAAATAAAATTGGTTTCTTTTTACATATACCATTTGCTAGCCTAAATATCTGGCACAAAATTCCAGTAGCTCGAGACTTAATTCAAGACTTGAGTCAATATGATGTTATTGGCTTACAAACTCAGATCGATCAAAATGCATGTATGCAAACTTGTCTAAATTTACTCGAAGCTCAGAAAATTCAAAGCAATAGTATTAGCTATAAAAAACGTCAAATATTAATTAAGTCATACCCAATTGGTGTTCAGCCCGAAATTATACAAAAGCAAGCACAACAAGATTTGGCGACCTCTTCCGTGTTTAATTTTGAAGAAATTCCACGCCAAAAAACGATTATTGGGGTTGATCGTATTGATTATTCGAAAGGTTTAATGGAAAGATTTAATGCATTTGCAACCTTTTTGGAAACCAGTCCTGAATACCATGGTCTAGTTCGTCATCTTCAAGTTGCAATACCTTCTCGTATCGATATTCCAGCTTATCAACGTTTATACCAACGTTTTAAAACCAAGCTTGAGTTAATTAACGAAGAGTTTGCACATGAAGACTGGAGACCTGTGGATTGTTGCTATGACACGGTTCAACACCATAATCTCATGCACATTTATCGCCATTCGGATATTTGCTGGATCAGTTCACTACGTGATGGTATGAACCTAGTTGCTAAAGAATATATTGCAGCTCAAGATCCGGAAAACCCAGGAGTACTCATTTTATCTAAATATGCTGGAGCTGCTGAGCAGATGTCTCAAGCCTTGATTGTTGATCCGCAAGATAGAGCGGCAATGATGGATACTTTAAAAATGGCTTTAGAGATGTCTAAAACTGAGCGTATTAATCGTTACCAGAAATTGATAGAAGGATTAACATCATCTGACCTTACCCATTGGCGAAATAACTTCTTGGATGATTTAGAAAAGACTCCAACTTTACTAATGAAGCCTCAGCGATTATTACAAGATAGTTATCAATCGATCTATCAGGTTTTATAAGTCTAAATAAAAGAACATCGAGAAATTAAATTTCTCGATGTTCTTTGAGGATCTCTATTATTTATAAATTAATTTGTCTTTATTAATGTAAAACGGTTAAGTAAAGCAATGACAAATAGCAATACAGCTACACCTGTTAAAACAGTACTTAAACCGGTCCATTCACCAATTAAACCAATTAAAGCTGGGCCGCTTAAAGAACCCGTATAGGCAATCGTTGATACTAAAGAAAGTGCAGCTGCTTTTGGCATATTGTTTTGTCGACCAACACGAGAAAACATTACTGGCACAATATTAGAACAGCCTAGTCCTAACAGTGCATAGCCTAATATAACCACTTGCCAAACTGGCGCAGTCACAATAATAGCCATACCAATCGCAGCCACAATTGCACTATAAGTTACAATATTCTTTTCGCCCCATTGCTTAAGTAACACATGACCTGCAAAACGTCCAGTGGTCATGCTAAGCGCAAAGAAAGTATAAGCTAAGCCAGCAAAAGCAGGGTTAAGCTGATATTTACTTGTTAAATAAATACCACCCCAGTCCATTGCCGCACCTTCAGATAAGAAGGCGATAAAACACATCATACCAATAAGCAAAATAATGCCATCGGGACGATAGAATTTTTTCGGTGCTTGCGTTGTATCTTCATGTGGCTTTTCATCCTGTTCAAAAGACGTTAAACAAGAAGGAATAGCAACACCACCAATAACAAGTAAAATCATAACAACTGATAATGTACTCATTAATGGAGAAAGGCCCACTGCCAATAATGCAGTCACAAGCATAGCGCCTGTTAAGCCACCCAAACTACACATTCCATGGAAGCTAGACATAAGAGCTCGCAAGCTATGCTTTTCTACAACCACTGCTTGTAAATTGATGGCCACTCCAAGACATCCTGCTGCCGATCCAAAGACAAACAATGCTACAGCCATGGTCACAATGCTGCTCCACATCGTAAGACTAGGCAATAAGACCATTAACAGCATCAATGCTAAAGCAATTAATGGACGACATCCCCAGCGCTTGACTAAAGCACCTGTCGCAGGCATAGCAATCATTGAGCCAATACCCATACACAGCAAAAGTAAACCAAAATCGGCATGATTTAAGTTTAAACGCTGCTGCGCAAAAGGAATGAGAGGTGCCCAAGCTGCGGTCGCAAAACCTAAGCTAAAAAAGCTTAGTCGTGTTGCAAGACGCTGTGTGCTTAAGAGAGTAGCTGTGTCTAAAACAGCAGGTTTGGTAAATAACATATTTCGCGAACTCACCATAAAATCATTGGCGATCCATACCAACCGATTTTCCATAGAAAAACCCTTGCCTCATTAAATTTCTAGGCAAGGGTTTTGTTGGCGAAATTATATCCAATTCCATAAAAAAAACAGGGGGTGTGATACAATTTTTCTGACTTTTTTGTAACTGCCAAAGCCTTATATAGTAAGGCTTTGAATATATTCAATTTGACAAAATTAACATTTAAGCGATGAGTTAGTTTTATTAAAATAAGCCCATAAAAAACCCAGCCTGAGCTGGGTTCTTTTATTAAATTTGAGATTGAATATAATTTTGTAAGCCAATCAACTCAATTAAACGTAATTGCTTTTCTAACCAGTATGTATGGTCTTCTTCAGTATCTGATAATTGTTGACGTAACATATCACGGCTAATGTAATCGCCCTTCTCTTCACAAAGTTTGATACCTGTCGCTAACTTTTCACGAACATGATATTCAAGCGCCAAATCAGCTTTTAAACAAGTTACAACGTCTGTACCAACATTGATATCTTCACGATGCATGTTTGGTTTAGCACCTAAGAATAATACACGGCGAATGATCGCATCAGCATGAGAAGCTTCTTCTTGCATCTCATGATCAATACGTTCATAAATTTTATTTAGGCCCCAATCCTCATACATACGAGAATGGATTAGATATTGATCACGGGCAGCCAATTCTCCGCCAATGAGCATATTTAAATAGTCTATGACTTCTGGATTGCCACGCATAATAAATCTCCTATTGTATGAGAACTATTATGGGCAATCTTAAAAATGATTGCAAAATAAAAAATAGTTAAGTTTATGATTTTTATCGAATTAAAATGAGAAACATACGCATTTGCAGTTTAAGTTATTTAAATTTCCTGTGCAAAAAGAAACGCTTGTCTGATTTATAAGTTCAAACAAGCGTTAAAATATAACTTAAACCATCAATTTATAAATTTGTAACTAAAATCAATGGTTCTTATTTCGGTAGACCTATTCGCTTAAAGTCTGCCCGTAGCTAGCCATAAGTGATAAGAAATCAGTCTCATTCATAACTGCAATACCAAGTTTTGCTGCTTTTTCTAATTTCGAACCAGCCTTCTCGCCCGCAACCACACATTTAGTTTTGCTTGATACACTACCACTTACACGCGCACCTAATGCTTGTAGCATTTGAGTCGCCTGATCACGGGTCATTTGCTCTAATGTGCCTGTTAACACCCAGCTTTCGCCATTTAATGGCTGGCGTGTTGGTGCAGTCGGTGCATCCCAATGAATTCCTGCTGCAATTAAGCGATCAAGCACTTCAATGTTATGTGGTGCCAAGAAAAAGTCAGCAATCCACTCTGCGGTAATATCGCCGACATCTGGGGTTTTCTTTAAAGCCTCAACATCAGCAGCTTTAAGTGCTTCTAGAGTTTGGAAAGTATTGGCCAACATTCTAGCTGTTGTTTCACCCACCCCACGAACTCCCAGTGCATAGATAAAACGAGCAAGCGTTGTCTTCTTACTGGCTTCAATGGCATCAATCAGGTTTTGTACCGATTTCTCCCCCATTTTTTCAATACCGAGTAAAGTCTCTCGGTGCTCATGCAAATGGTAAATGTCGGCAACATCTTTAAGTAAATCGAGATGCAATAAAGACTCTACCCAGCGGTCGCCCAGACCTTCAATATCGAGAGCTTTACGTGATACAAAATGGCGAATCGCTTCAATTCGCTGTGCAGCACAATAAAGTCCACCAGAACAACGTGCTAAAGCTTCTCCTTCAGGCATAACTACAGGAGAAGCACAAACAGGACAACTTTCAGGTAAATGTACAATTTCAGCGTCAGGTGAACGGAATTCTGGCCAAACTTTTTCTACTTTAGGAATAACATCGCCCGTACGATAAACGCTAACCGTATCGCCAACACGCACATCTAGACGATGGATTTCACCAATGTTGTGTAAAGTTACGTTGGAAACCGTTACTCCCCCTACAAATACAGGGTTTAAACGCGCTACAGGAGTCAAAGTACCTGTACGCCCTACTTGCCAATCAATCTGATCAACTGTAGTTAATGCAGCTTGTGCAGGGAATTTATAAGCCGTTGCCCAACGTGGCTCACGACTTAAGAAACCAAGTTGTTGTTGTTGTTTTAGGTCATCAACCTTTACGACCATTCCATCAATTTCAACTTGTAGATCTGGACGCTCTTGCTGAATTTGCTCATAACGCTGCTGTACTTCTTGAATCGAATTACAAAGATATTGACGCTCAGCAATTTCAAAGCCAAGTTGTGTGAGCCATTGTAGGCTGTCGTGCATGGTCGTTAAGTTATGATTTGGTTCGCACTGGGCAATACCATACGCATAAAACGCTAAAGGTCTACTAGCAGCAATATTCGGGTCGAGCTGTCTTAAACTACCTGCTGCGGCATTACGTGGGTTCGCAAATGTTTTATCACCTTTTGCTTCCTGATCAGCATTAAGTTTTTCAAAGCCAGACTTTGGCATGAGCACTTCACCGCGGACTTCAAGCAAACGTGGAATTTCAAAATGATCTGAATGCAACACTTTAGGCAAGTTACGAATCGTTTTAACGTTTTGAGTAATGTCTTCTCCAGTTTCGCCGTCACCACGTGTAACACCACGTATTAACACACCGTTTTCATACCAAAGCGAAATCGCAAGACCATCAAGTTTTAGTTCTACTTCGTATTGTACTTTTTGGTTAGGCAAACGCTCTTCTACACGGCGAGCAAATGCAAACAAGTCTTCCTGATTAAAAACGTTCCCCAAAGAAAGCATCGGAACGACATGAGTCACGCTTTGAAATTTAGAGAGTGCTTGGCCGCCTACCTTTGTCGTTGGAGAATCTGATTGAACCTGATCAGGATATTGCTCTTCTAAAGCTTTTAACTGGTGAAATAAATGATCATATTCACTGTCCGAGATTGTCGGCTGATCCATCACATAATAGGCGTGGTTATGCTTTGCAATCAGTTGAATAAGCTGACGCATCTGTTCGATCACGGAAGTTGTTGCCATTATGTTATTCACCATAAAAAAGGGTGGAAATTTCTCCACCCTGAGCTGCGACTAGATATATTGCAATTATCGCAACGAACGTAAAAAATTAAAACTAGGCAGTCGCATGTGCCGGACGATAATCAATCACATGATGACGCCAATGCTCTTTTAACTGTGGTGTAAATTCAAGATTATTTTCATCATAAACCTTGCCATCAATTTCACGAGCAATTAAACCAGCAATACTTGCCATCATGTCAAAACCAGTTACGGCTTTACTGTTTGGAAGCGCAAGGAAAAATGCCAGCCCTTGAACTTGTTCACTAGACAAGGTTTCAAGATCAAACCCAGCTGGTCCATTATCTGTCATACGCAGTACCGAAAACATCAGTACGCTCGGCTCATCCGTATTTTCATAACGATGGAAACATGACATTTCGCCATAACGTAAACCGTATTTTAACAATACTTTAAGTGCTTTATCGCCAGACAACGCGCGACGCGGGTTCGGATAAACATTGAGTGCAATAATCTGTTCAGCCATCGCTAATGCGCTTTCATCATCATAGCGTTGCTGTTCATGCAAATGTACATCCAGAATATTACTCTCGCCTTCAAATTCAGCAATTTCGGCAGTTTCAATATTTGGGTTTAGACTCAACTCAGGCTCAGTTTTTTCACTTTCAGATTTCAAGTTTTCTTCTGATAAAGCTTCAATTTCTGATTTAACAGAAACCGTATCAACTAACTCAGCTGAACTGTCTGTGTTAATGGTAGAGCTTGCTACAGTTTCTTCAGATTGAATTTCTTCTTCTATTACAGAAGTATTTTCAACAGAAGTTTGAGTTTGCTCAGATGAAGTCGTTGGAGCAGACTCCGTAACGAATGTCTTTGCTTGAGCTGTTTCACTAACTTGCGGTTCTACCGATTCATTTAAGGTCGGCTCTACTCGCGCTGCCACAGCCTCTACTTCAGGTTGCTCAAGCTGATTTCGCACGTGACGAGGTATAACTGGTTGATTACTATCATGATTAATATGCAAATCACTATCTAATGAGGGTTCAGCATGGTTTGGCTTTTTTAAAATCATTTTTAAGCCAATTAGCATAATAATAATGGCGACAACGATGCCAATAATCGTATTGATTTCCATTCTATGACTCCGAAACTAACCCGTATTCTTTTGCCTGTTCTAAATCGACAGTGACTAATTTTGATGTACCCGGTTCAGGCATGGTCACACCCAACAAATCAGTTGCCATGGTCATCGCCAGCTTATTATGTGTAATGTAAATGAATTGTACATGTTCAGAAAGCTCTTTTACCAAATTACAATATCTCTGAACATTCGCATCATCAAGTGGTGCGTCCACTTCATCTAACACACAGAACGGTGCCGGATTTAATCTAAAAATCGCAAATACTAATGCTAACGCTGTTAATGCCTTTTCTCCACCGGAAAGTAATGCGAGAGAACTATTTTTCTTACCCGGTGGTCTTGCCATCAGTTTAACACCAGATTGCCAGTCGTCTTCAAGGCTTAAACTCGCTTCACCACCATTAAAGACCTTTGGAAACAGATTTTGCAACTCTTGATTAATCTGATCAAACGTTGTCATAAACAACTTACGGGTTTCCTGATCAATGCTTTTCATCGCATCTTTCAGTTGAGTTACCGTATTTTCCAAATCTTGGATCTGGTGACTCAACTCATCAAAACGCTGAGAAACCTCTTCAAATTCTTGTGAAGCAGCAAGGTTCACCGCTCCGATTTTTTCAAACTGTTTCTGTACTTTTTCCAGTTTTTGCTGGTGCTCAGTTAAATCGATTTGTAAGCCCTTTTGGACTTCGGCATTTAGCTCTTTAAGCTGATCTTGGTAATGTTCACGATCTGACTTAGCCGCTTGCCATGCCAAACGCTTCTCTTCAAGCTGTTCTCTGAGTTGTTCATCTTTTTGTTGATATTGATGACGCTGATCTGTCAGGGTTTGTTGTTTTTCCTGCACACTATTGAGTTCAAGCTGCCATTCATTCCAGTTCTTTTGCAACTTTTCAGTTTGAGCAAATTGTTGCTGAAACTCCGACTCAAGATTTGGTAACTCTAACTGAATAGGGTCAACAAATTTTTTCGCTTGTTCCATTTGAGCATTAATTTGCTGATATTGACTCTGCAAGAACGAGATATCTTTTTCAAGCAACTCGATTTGTTGAGTGGTTTGCGTACTACTACGGCGTAAAATCTCACGTTCTTGTTGCTGATGCTGTAGAGCTTGTTGCTGTTCTTCTAACTGCTCCGTTAACTCTTCTACCCGAAATTGCATAGTTTTATAATCAGGTAAAATGGTTTCAAGTTTGATTGCTAGAGCATGCAAATCAATTTCCAGATCATCTTTTTGCATTGCATCTTCTTCAAGCTGCATGTCTAACTGAGCTAACTGATCTTTCAATTGTTGTTTTTGCAGTAAAAATGCTTGTGCTGCGGTTTGCTGTTTAGCAATTTGCACATCAAGCTGTTGTAAGTCTTTTTGTTTTTGTTTAACAACTTGCTGTTTCTGCTGCAAGTCAGACTGCAACTGCCCTAGTTCATCTTTTTGCTGAACTAAAATTTGATCTAATGCTTGTAATTCAGGTTGTTGCTTTTCAAGGGCTTGTTCAATTTCATCTAGACGAATGCGATGACTGAGCATACCTTGTGCACTTTGACTTTCATCATCATACATAAGGGCAATCACCCAATCCTGCCCAACATGATAACCATCTAAAGTCACAATAGACTGACCATGTTGCAGTTGCTTTTGCTCATTTAAAGCAACTGTCAAATCTTGTGCAATTGCTACATTCGAAAAGATTGATAGTTGTGGAGACTCAATCCAGTCATTTAAACAGGCTAAATTCCCCTTAAATTGACTTATTTGCTCTGAAGGTTTTAACTGACGAGCAATTCCTTCCTGAAAGGCTTGTTCAGTTTCAACAATATGCGCCTGCAACCATTTTGCTAAAAACTTCTCAACAATCTGCGCATGCGGTTTGCCTTGCTCAGTTAACTGTAGAGCCTGCATTAAACGTAGTGCATCTTGATGTTGCTTTGGACTTTGTTTAGCAACAAGCTGGCTTAAGTTTTTCTGCTCAGATAATAAAACCTGTATTTCTGTTTTTAGCGTTTGTTGCTGATTTTTGGTTGTCTGATGCGCTTGTTGAGACTGTTCAATCTGTTGCACATACTGCTCAATTTCAGTCTCTAACGTCAAGATTTCACGACGTAATTGCTGCTGTAGTTGCTCAAATTCACCCTGCTCATCTTCATGAACATGCGATTGAATCTGACTTGCTTGATGTTGCAACGTTTCTTTTTGCTGTTCAATGCGTTGAACATTTTTACCTAACTGCTCAATTTGAGCAGACATTTGCATTTTTTGCTGCTGTTGTTTTTCAACCTGAGCTTTTATTTGTTCAAATTGTTGCTGTGCTTGTTTTTGCTGAGATTGTAAATCAGCAAAGTTTTGTTCAGCTTCCGTTGCAGTATGCTCAATTCCAGTTAATGATTCAGTTTGTTCATCTAACTGATTATTCAGTGTTTCAAGTTGCAATTCCGAAAGTTGTAAACGTTCTTTAGTTTGGAATTTTTGCTGTTCTAACTGAACGAGAGTCATACTATTTTGCTGGTATAAACTCTGTTTTTGTTCCAGAGTCATTTTCAGTTCAGATAGTTTTTTCTCAGCTTGTTGCCACTCTTGTTGTAGTGGTGAAGATTGCTGAATAAGTCTCTGAAATAAAGCACTGGTTGCTTCTAAATCATGTTCAATCGTACTTAACTCTGAGCGAACCAATTTAAAAGTTTCACCCAGTTCATTCATTTGAACTGTATATTCTTCTTGTAAGCGTACGCTTTTATCTGCCTGAAAGGACAAAATTTCAATTTTTAGGGTCCGAATCTGGCTTTCCAGAGTTTTATATTGAACAGCTGCTTCTGATTGACGTTTAAGCGTCTTCAGCTGTGATTTTAACTCAAGGGCAATATCTTCTAAACGTGAAAGATTTTGCTCAGTATGTTCAAGATGTTGCAAAGTCTCACGTCGACGAGCTTGATAGCGTGAAACGCCTGCTGCCTCTTCAATAAAGATGCGCATTTCTTCAGGTTTGGCATCAACCAGACGGTTAATCATGCCTTGTTCAATCACTGCATAAGAACGCGGCCCTAACCCCGTCCCTAAGAAAATATCGGTAATATCACGACGGCGGCAACGTGTGCCATTTAAGAAATATTCGGACTTACCTTCACGCGTGACCTGACGACGAACGGCCAATTCATTATAAGCATTATAAGATCCGCCCAATTTGCCATAGGTATTATCAAAACGTAGCTCAACACTCGCTACGCCCACTGGCTTACGCTTGGATGTTCCAGTAAAAATAACATCTTGCATACTACCACCACGAAGCTGACGAGCATTTGACTCACCCATCACCCAGCGGATCGCATCAATAACATTGGATTTGCCACAACCATTTGGACCAACCACTGCTGTGCGGTTCGCCTTAAAATTTAAAGTTGTACTATCTGCAAAAGATTTAAAGCCGGAAAGTTTTAAACTGCTTAAACGCATAATGCCCTAACTAGCGGCGTGAGCGTCTTGCCCAGGCCAATTCAATCTGTTTCATTCGTGTCAGCGATTCCAACACAAGGTTACGTAAGTGTCGACAAAAATCTTCCATAAATAAAGCGGCTTGTTGTGATTTTCGGATCAAAATTGCATCAGTCACGAGTTTAAATAATGCAAATGCTTCTTGTAGTTCCCGCTTAGAGGTATTTAAGGTCAAAAAATAACTGCGACGTAGTGAAGGTAGTAACTCTTTATAAAACTTCATTAGGTAAGGGTTACCCACCATATCTTGCTGTTCAGCGAGATATTGAAAAACACCATCATAAAATTTTTCGATATCTCCTGCTTTTACATGCTCAAGAAGTTGTTCTAATAAGAGCTGCAATTGATCGGCTTCATGTGCGCGCCATGTTTCACTGATGCGTTGAACAATATGCCCCAATAACATCACGTTTGTGTCAAACAGTGCTTTAACCTGCTGTGCAGACATTTCTGAAACAATTGCCCCGCGGCGTGGAAATATCTCAATTAAATGAGTACGCTCTAATAATAACAATGCTTCACGAACTGATCCTCGGCTTACATCCAGCTCTTTGGCAATACGTAATTCTTGAATACGCTCGCCTTCAACCAGCTCACCACTAATGATCTGTTCGCTAATATATTTGACAATTTGCTCAGAAAGACTTTCTGTCTCTTCGAGATTCATAAATCACCCGCTACTTTTTATATGCATTAATCCATGCTTTTCTTTCGCATCCTTGTTTTTAACTGATCGCACCGATTAAAAACTATGTCATTGTCTGACAATTTTATTGCATTTTAAGCCAACCCATTTAAAAACAACACCAAAATCGGATGAATAAAAGCCCTAAATGTTCTTATTTTATTGAATAAAAAAAAGCTCGAATTTCCAAAAACTCAAGCTCTTAAATCGTAGTTCTAGCAAGATTAATATTTTATTCTCTAGTGCATAATCCCTTTATAAATAAAGTAACTACCCACCACCACTAATAAACAGGCAAAGCATTTTTTCAACATTTGTGGTGACAATGCATGAGCAACTTTTGCGCCAAACTTGGCTGTAACAAAACTCATGACACTAATACCAATAAACGCATAGATGTGCACATAACCAATCGTATTAGGTACAGAAATGTGTTCTTTCGCACCAAACCACATAAAGCCAATTGCACCCGCAATGGCAATAGGTAAACCACAAGCGGCGGAAGTCGCGACTGCTTTTTGCATGACGACGCCATGACGGTTTAAATACGGAACAGTTAAGCTACCGCCTCCAATACCAAAAATTGCAGAGGCAATACCAATGCCACCACCCGCCATAAATTGCATAGGTGTTGAAGGAAGCTGACGTGTTGGGTCAACAACCACATTTGCCCCTTTAAACATACGATAGGCCATCACAACTGCAAAAACACCAATAAGGAGCTGTAAATGCTGACCAGACATCAAATCGGCAATACCCGCTCCTAAAAATGAACCAATCACCAGTCCAGGCGCTAAATTACGAAAAACAGGCCAAAGAACTGCACCCTTTTTATGGTGGGCCGAAACTGAACTAAACGACGTTACGATAATGGTTGCAAGTGATGTTCCGACTGCAATATGCATGATTACAGCTGGGTCATAGTGCAATTGGGTAAAAACCACATAGAGGATTGGTACAATAATTAGTCCACCACCAACTCCAAACAATCCGGCAGTAAAACCAGCAATTGCGCCAATGAGTAAATATATGATTAACTCCATAAATGTTTTACCACTCTGCTCATATTCAACATGGATTTAGAGACTCGCCAACTACAACAACTTTTAAGCGCAAAAAACCAGCTTCCAGAAGTGGTTTTATTAAAAGCAACCACAACTTCGACCAATGATGATATTCGTGAAATTGCCCAAAAAGGCATTACAACGGGCTTGGTTTGCAGTGCTCAACAAACTCAAGGGCGAGGTCAACATCAACGGCAATGGATTTCACCTGAAGGAAACATTTATTTAAGCACATTGGTGCAAACTCGAACACCCTTAGATGGTCGCTTAGCACTTGAAGTTGCTCTGAATATTTTGCAAATCCCGCAGTTACAAGCGCTGAATTTGCAAGTGAAATGGCCAAATGATTTGTATAGTACGCATGGAAAATGGGGTGGAATTTTGGTCGAACCGCTTTCCCAGCATCAAGCTATTGTGGGCGTAGGTATTAATTTAAAAACACCACCAGTGACTGATAGTGACCAATCGATTACTTCTCTAGAGGATTTAGGCCTAGAACAAATGAGTCGTCTTGAACTCATTTCAGAGCTTTATGTGGCGATTCAAAATGCAGCTCGCTGGTTTGATCATGGTTGCTATAACTTAGCTGGACGTTTTAACCACCACGCCGCATGGCTTAATCAGTTGGTGCAGTTCGAACATAGTCAGGGATTAGTATATGGTCGTTTTGTTGGAATATCCAATGAAGGTGCAGTAATTCTTGAGACTCCTGAACCTCAGCAGTTTTATCAAGGTCGTTTAAGACCACAAGTGAATCAATAAACAGGTGTTCTTCCATGAAAAGTTTATGGCTTGATATCGGGAACACCCGTTTAAAGTATTGGATTACTGAAAATCAGCAAATTATTGAACATGCAGCTGAGCTACATTTACAGTCCCCTGCCGATTTATTATTAGGTTTAATTCAACACTTTAAACATCAAGGTCTGCATCGCATTGGGATTTCTTCAGTACTCGATACTGAGAACAATCAACGTATTCAGCAGATTTTAAAATGGCTTGAAATTCCCGTTGTTTTTGCCAAAGTACATGCTGAATATGCTGAGTTAAAATGCGGCTATGAAGTTCCAAGTCAGCTCGGGATTGACCGTTGGCTACAAGTACTCGCTGTAGCTCAAACAGATGAAAATTATTGCATTATTGGATGTGGAACAGCGCTTACGATTGATTTAACGCAAGGCAAACAACATTTAGGTGGTTACATCCTCCCTAATTTATATTTGCAGCGCGATGCACTCATTCAAAATACTAAAGGCATTAAAATTCCAGACTCAGCTTTTGATAATTTAAACCCGGGCAATAACACAGTCGATGCAGTACACCACGGTATTTTGCTAGGTCTCATTAGCACGATTGAAAGCATCATGCAGCAATCTCCTAAAAAATTACTTCTTACAGGTGGAGATGCTCCTCTTTTCGCCAAGTTCTTGAAAAAATATGATCCAGTTGTAGAAACTGATCTTTTGCTCAAAGGACTACAACAATATATTGCTCATTATCCTAAAGACTAAAATACAGAACAAAATAAAAGGCGCTATCTGCGCCTTTTATTTTATAAGTTTATTTCTTTTGGTCATTGTTGCCAAACAGTGGGCCCATTCCGCCACCACCGCCGCCACCAAATTGTTTTTGCATATTGCCTAATGAACGCATCATTTTGCTCATACCAGATGGATTCGCAAATTTCTTCATCATTTTAGCCATTTGTGCTTGTTGCTTAATAAGTTTATTCACTTCAGCAACATCCATACCACAACCCGCGGCAATACGTTTTTTACGACTTGGATTCATCAAGTCTGGATTACGGCGTTCTTTAACGGTCATTGACTGGATAATAGCTTCCATTTTCTTGACCTGTTTTTCAGGGTTCGCTTGCTCAATCGCTTGCTGAATTCCTGCACCGCTCATGCCAGGCAACTTATCTAAGAAGCCCATCATGCCGCCCATACTTTTCATTTGCTCAAATTGCATCAGCATATCTTCAAAGTTGAAGCTGCCGCCTTTTTGCAATTTTTTAGCCATTTTTTCGGCTTTTTCTTTGTCGATTTTACGTTCAACTTCCTCGACTAAAGAAAGTACGTCACCCATGCCTAAAATACGTTGAGCAACACGATCTGGATGGAATGGTTCTAAAGCATCAAGCTTCTCACCCATACCCAAGAACTTGATTGGCTTACCCGTAATTGCACGTACAGAAAGCGCTGCACCACCACGTGCATCACCATCAGTTTTAGTAAGAATCACACCTGTAAGTGTTAATGCATCATTAAACGCTTTAGCTGTATTTGCAGCATCCTGACCTGTCATGGCATCAACCACAAACAAGGTTTCAGTTGGCTTAACGGCAGCATGTAATTCTTTAATTTCGTCCATCATGTCTTCATCGACATGTAAACGACCTGCGGTATCGACAATTAACACATCAGCAAACTGGATTTTTGCTTGTTCAATTGCACGATTAACGATATCAATTGGCTTTTCAGAAGCATCTGATGCAATAAAACCTGCACCAACTTCTGCTGACACAGTTTCTAACTGTTTAATTGCTGCTGGACGGTAAACGTCGGCAGAAACCGTCATTACTTTTTTCTTTTGACGTTCTTTTAAGAAACGTGCCAACTTAGCGGCAGTTGTTGTTTTACCCGCACCTTGTAAACCAGCAAGTAATACAACAACGGGAGGCTTAGCACTTAAATCAAGTGTTTCATTCGCCTCACCCATCATCTTGGTAAGTTCGTCATAGACGATTTTTACAAATGCCTGGCCTGGTGATAACTGAGTCATCACTTCTTGGCCCAATGCCTCTTCCTTAACTTTCGCGATAAATTCACGAGTTACAGGTAACGCGACATCGGCTTCAAGAAGTGCCATACGTACTTCACGTAAGGTATCTTTAATATTGTCTTCGGTCAGCTGCCCTGAGCCAGTAACATTTCTTAAACTCTGTGTGAGTCGTTCTGTTAAGGTATCAAACATTGCAAAATCCGCTTAAAATGGCTAGTTGCAAAAAAATCTTTCTCGAAATAGAAAATTTATGCATAGAATGCTATAGGATACTTTAGTTCGCAGCGAATTTATATCTTATATAGATGAATTAATCCTGAAAAAGGTTTGACATGATTAGCCTCCCCTTGGTTTACACAATTTTGGCACTCATCGCATATACCACTTCTTTCTGGTATCTGTTTATTCGTTTAATGTCAAAACGTGAACCAAACCCATGGTTATTTGCTTTTGTTGCGACTTTGGCGCTCCTGTTGCACGGTACAGTTTTATGTCACGCCATGCTGACACCAGCCGGAATTAACTACGATGTTTTTAACTTAGTATCTTTTACATCGTGGCTTATGCTGTTGTTAAGTTTAATTTTTAGTATTTTCCGTCCTATTGTACCGCTAAATTTATTAGGCATTCCTGTAGCGGCTATTGGTCTAATTTTAGGTTTTGGATTCAGCCGACCAAATCAATTTATTGAGCAGCATTCATTAGGCTTAGATACTCATATTATTCTTTCACTTTCTGCCTATGCAGTTTTACTGATGGCAACCATTCACGCTATTCTGCTCTGGTTCCAAAATCGTGAACTCAAAAAGAAACAAAAAAAACGTTTTTGGGTCAATTTACTTCCGCCAATTCAGGCGATGGAGTCTTTGTTATTTGATCTGATCATTACAGGCTTTATTTTATTAACGATTGCACTCACTTTTGGTTTCTTGACGATTGATAGCTTCTTTGCACAACATCTCGCTCATAAAACTGTATTTAGTATTATTTCTTGGTTTATCTATGGCTCACTCTTAATTGGCCATTATAAACTCGGATGGCGAGGTCAAAAAGCGATTCGTTTTACCTTAATCGGTTTTGTGCTTTTGGCGATTGGTTTTATTGGTAGTAAATTTGTGCTTGAGATGATCTTGGGCCGTTAAGTAAATTAAAATTTCTTCGATACTAGACAGCGTTATACATATCCCGTATAACGCTGTTTTCTTTTTGCTCAGGTGACACAGACTGTGAAACTCATACTCGCTCCAATGGAAGGTTTAACTGACCCGATCATGCGGGATACACTCACATCTGTTGGTCATTTCGACTGGTGTGTGACCGAGTTTATTCGAGTTACAGACAGCATTTTGCCAGACCATATTTACTATAGTTTTTGTCCAGAATTAAAAAATGACGGTAAAACAGCTGCTGGAACACCCGTGCATGTTCAGTTCTTAGGTAACAACCCAGATATGCTGGCAGCAAATGCTGCAAAAGTGGTTGAACTAGGTGCTCCTGCAATCGACCTTAATTTTGGTTGCCCTGCAAAAACTGTAAATCGACACAGAGGCGGCTCTGTTCTTCTTGATGAACCTGATGTTGTACATATGCTCATTAAAGCAGTGAGAGATGCGGTGCCTGCACACATCCCTGTTTCAGCAAAAATGCGTTTAGGTTATCTCGATGAAAACCACACCATGGAAAATGCCCATGCTGTTGAAGATGCGGGTGCAAGTTGGTTAACGGTTCATGCACGTACTAAAGCAGATGGTTATACGCCACCTGCCTATTGGGAAAAAATTCTACCGATTAAAGAAGCTTTAAAAATTAATGTCATTGCGAATGGTGAAATCTGGAACAATGCTGATGCTAGAGCCTGTCAGCAACAGTCTGGCTGTGAAGATTTAATGATTGGGCGTGGTGCTGTAACGACTCCAGATTTAACCCAATGTATTCGTGAAAATATGAATGAGGCATTATTTAGTTGGGAACAACTGGTTGATTTACAAATTCGTTTTTTAAACGGTCAGGCAAAGACAGAAATTGGTATGGTTGGTCGTTATAAGCAATGGCTAGGAATGATGACGAAAGCCTATCCACAAGCGAAAGAATTATGGGACCAAGTTAAACGTATTAAAGCTTTGGATGAAATTGTTCAACAGTTAGAACACACCAGATCAGAAACCATTTAACGCAATATATTCAAAAAAAGAGGGCGATTGTTTTTACAACCGCCCTCTTTCGTATTTCAGGTTAAGCTATTATTCTTTTTTAAAAGCCGCTTACTTTCATTTTAAAGTCAGTTACAGAAACGCCAGTGACACCAAAACTCCCCATTGAGCCATTCGGTAAATTATTAAACGTTGTTGTATTTTGGGTACCCATATTTCCTAAAGTGACATTATTAAGTGAAGCATCAAATTTACTTGATACGCCTGTATTTCCAAAAGTTAATCCAGTTGGATCAACACCTGCATAGAAGCCATCAAGTACAAAACCTGTTGAGGTATTTGTGCCAGCAAATTTAAACCCGAATGTAGCACCCGTATTATCGGACACTAAAGTAATTGGACAACCTGCAGCAGCAGAACAAATAGATTGAATTGCCCCTCCAAATTTAACCATAACTGATTGAGCAGCATGGCCAAGCTGAATATTTAAACGAGGTTTATTGGTTTGTACAAAGTTAATATCTAAATTGCCAGTAGAACGGATCAGTTCTTTTACACCCGTATTGACTGTCGTTCCTGAACTAAAAATTGATTTTGGTGCATAACTTGTTAATGCATAATCGGATGGACTAGATAAAGATGCACTTGGGGCTAAATAAACAGAAAAAGGTAAAAGTCGAATACCGTTTACATCACTCCCCATAGATACAGCTAAATTTAAAAAAGGATTTCCACCACCCGCGTCGGTATCCATAGCAATATTAAAAGAAGGATTACTCGATACAGCAGCTTTAATAAACTCTATGCCAGGAACCGGATTCGTAGAATTTCCTGCAATGACAAAGCCTGCCTTACTGTTATAAGACGTTGAAGCAATACCGTTTGTATCAATCAGAGCTACTTGATTAAATTTAACTTTATCAGCCTGAATACCTAAGGTTAAACCATTTTGGCCCGTCGCGGCCGCAAGACTTTGATCATCTAAAGGCTGCATTGCAAAAACACTTGAACTACTGGCAAGTAGCAGCCAGAACCCTATATTTTTATTCTTCATGTCGCTCTAATCCTTAAGAGACAAACGTTTATTATTTGTTCAGACTATCAGAATAATATTCAACTACAAAGCAATTATCCCTATAACCCGACGAATGCAAATCCAATCACACTAAAATAAAAGTTATATAAAAAAGCAGCGATTAACGCTGCTTACTTTAATTAGTTAAAGGCGCCATTTCTAGGCACAATACTAAAGCTACTATTTAAACGTCCACCAGTAATTGCAAGCTCACCTAAACGTGCACCGGCACCAGTTGAAGGTGGGTAAAAATTAATATCTTTAACACGTAATGCGCCGTCGATACTCTTATCAGGATTAAAATAAACCGCCGTATTGACGCCAACTTTACCTAAACCACTTGCTGTATCTTTACCAACAACTAAAGCAGTATTAAACGCAAGCTTTCCAGTAATATTATCAAAGCCAATCGCAGAACCATCGATCGGATCACTAATTTGAACCGTATTTCCAGTTGCTGTGGCAGGCATCGTGAAATCACCAAGTACTGTTAGAGCACTACCGTCTGCAATTGAACTGTTTGGCACGATTGATAAGTTAAGATCTCCACCTAAACGCAGTTTTAGACCAAATAAAACATCATTATTTCTGGCAAAGTTATCAATTGGTGAGGTACATGAACCAGTAGCTGGACAAGTTTTATATTTCGCCCCTGGTAAATAACCTGCTGCAATTTCAGTTGATAAAGCAAGTAGCATCTCTTTTAAACTAATATTGAGACTGCCATTTTCTAAGCCAATGCTTCCATTGCCTTTGACGAACATATCAATGTTACGTAACCCCATATAATAATCAGTAGGACTACCGCCATTATTGGCATTTGGAGAACCATCAATTAATAAAATTGAGGTCGTTTTAGTTCCAGTCGCATCACGTCCTGTAGTTCCAGCCGCAATACCAAAACCTAAACGCGAAGTCGTTCCAGATGTCGCCACTACATTTCGAACAGGCTTACCATTGGCATCTTTTGTATAGTAATAAGCACTATTTGCAGGTGCATCTAAACCATATACAGCAGCATTAGCATTTAAGTTATAAAAAGGTAAGGCTAAGCCCCACTGGTTATTTGCACCATTATCTGCAAACTGATTGGCAGCCGCGACATTCGCACTTGTCGTAAAACGACCGCGTCTTGAAAATGCCTGAAACTCTGCTCCACGCATCGCAAGAATTAAACTAAATGGATTAGTCACCGTATCACGGTGAATATTATGCTGATAATCAGCAGCTGTCGTTAAAGTACCGCTACCTAAACGAATTGCATTTAAGGTTGCGTTGTTTGGCATTAATAATGTTTTCGTATCAGCAAGATTTAGATAAATATTTCCGCTGTCGAAATAACCACGCGTAGCTGAGTTAAGACCAGTTAAATTGCCAAACTCGAAACCATAAGCATTCAGACCTGCTCCACCAATTTCTAAAGTTGTCGCTTTGCCATCTGCACCTAGCATTGAATCATTATCTTTGGTGAATTCACCTTTCATACGAAAGGCAATACCAGAATTACCTAAAATACTATTACTTGAACCTGTACCCCCAGCTGTATTTGCAGTGCCTAAAATTGTTGTATCTGACGTACCGTCCATACCACGGACTTGTAAATAACTATTTACCATACGTCCGCTAGCACCTAAACGAATCAAACCTTTCGCATTTTGTGGGCTATTAGTTGCATCTAAAGCATAAGGGTTAGACTTATCGACATTAGAGCTGAGCATCACCTCAATATTCAGGCCTGAATTGGTTACTTTGCCACTACTGTCAACATATGTACCCGCAGTTAAACCAGAAGCTGAATCTGCTACACGGTTAAAATCAACATAGCCATAAGTAGTATTCGGAGTTTGTCCTACACCAGCAACATTAGTTCCAGTATTTGTCTGTAAAACTAAGCCACGAGTTGGGTCAATCAACATGGCCCCTTTACCAACAAAATTAAAGTTAAAATTTCTTAAAATTAACTGATTTAGCTGGCTGCGAGCATCCAATTGCCCTAGATAAATATTGGCATTATTAATACCAAGTGTCATGCTTGACTGGCTATTTGCATTAAATAACCCATCTTGGGTTGTAAGTGCCAAATTTAAAGGAGAGGTCGTTTGAATAGCCAACTGCCCCATTGTTGGTGAGCAAATAGCAGAGCTATTACATACCTTAAAACTATTTATAGTAATGAGTGATGGACTGCTTTGCATAGAAAAGTCGAGTCCAGTTTTACCCGTAGTTGGGTTACTCCCTACATCTAAACGGTAATTAGTGCTTAAAGTTTGGCTAGATGCATTACTTTTTTGGACTTTTACACCACTTGCTTGAGCTCTTAATACCTGATCAGCACTTGTTGGTGTGCCTGCATGGTCATCCCAGTAAGCATTATCAATATTAATTTCATTAAACGTAGTTTGAATCGAGATCCCATCTTGTCCATTGACGGCACTCAAATCAGCATCTGTTAAAGCTTCTAAAGCATAAATTTGACCACTCACTAACAACATGCTGGTTGCTAATGTATTTAAAATAAACTTTGAGCTGTGATTTTCTTTATTTTTTTTCATCACTTCAGTTCCTTTGAAATCTACATTAACCCTTAACAACGAGGATGGCTACCATCACAGCTAAAGACCATGACTTTTCCTTGAATAGCCAAATTCCCATTCATCATTAAACCCATGAAACCAGTTTCACGTCCATAGTCATAGGCCGACGGAGTTGCTGTAGCAACTTGCTGTGCTGCACTATTAGCAGTCGCAGCATATGTCGGTTTTTTGAAATATGCATAATCATACATATTTGAACTTGAGCCTTGCGTTGTTGTTGAGCTAGTAAAATTATCTTGCTCAATTGATAAAGCATTGAAACCAAAGTTACGGAATAAAATCGGTTGAGCTGAGCTAAAACTAAGCTGAATAGCAGGCTTAATAATTTCAGTATTACTTTTATCAAGATATTTTAAATCAGCGCCATCCAAGCCCATTTTTTGAATATTTAAAGTTCCTTGTACACCTTTAAATACGAGCCAAAGTTTATTACCACTATCACTATTTTCAGCCCAACCACTTGGCTTAGTTGCATCTGCTTGTACAAAACGTTTGTTAATCGCTAAACCTATATGACAGAACTCAACGTTCTCACAAACACCACCACTACCATTGTCAAAGACACCGTTAACCGTCTGGTTTAAATTAAGCATTAAAGATAAATCAGCACCAGCTTGACCATTAATCGCCTGCAAAGCGTCATTATCTAAAGTTTGTAGCTCTGCATGAGTAGCGGTTGCACAAAGAGCGAGGATTAAAGTACTTATTTTTTTCATATTACGCTCCTCCTCTTATAGGCCTTTAGTTGTCAGTTTTAAATGCTGAATTAATACACCATCAATAACAGCAGAACCCATGTTGTTCGTAATCGCTGAGCTAATCTGTGCTCCAGATAACTTATAGGTATTCAAATCTGCATTTGGAGTAGTAGTAGACCAACGTCCATTGTTATAAAGTGCATCTGGTAAAGGTGTGCCAGCTGGTACAGCAAACTGAGCGCCATTCCCTGCATCAGCTAAGGTATAACCGGTATTATTTACTGTCGGGTTATAATAGGAAGTACTATCAATATTAGCCCAGTTCGCGTTCTGAGAATCAAATCTTAAACCTGACCCTGCATTGCCAGTCCAACCCGTTGCTGTACGATATTGCCAAGTATCATAACAAGTACTTAAGTTCAAAAATCCACAGCTATAGCTGCCTGCGCGGCGTTCCTGATTTTGCAATTGATAGAAGTTTTTAGTTTGCGTGATCGCAGCCACTGTGCCTGTAGGTAATTTACCAAATGAAATACCTACAGCATCTTGTGTGCTATTTCCTTTAAATGCCTCTAAAGTATTATTAGTTGCATTATAAACTGTTGAACCAATTGAAATACTGCTATGCGTCGCACTAGAGCCTTGGTAAGTTTTACCACCTAAAGTTACACTGGTACCACATTGGTAAATATTACAAGTGGAACCTAAATAACTCGTATCGGCACCACTATAATCTGTATAAATTTTCTTATAAATTTCTGGTTTATTTGGAATGCGAGCAAGTTCTAAACTAAAGTTTTTACCATCTGAGCTTAAAACTAGTGGTTGATATAAAGAACCCAAAACAAGGTTAATGTTTGGGTTATAAAGGTATAAACCTTCATTCGCATCAAAAGTTGGAGCAGGTCCACCATTAATTGCAGGTGTTACCAAATTACCTTGAGTAGTTCCAGATTCACGTGTACTCAAACGTAATACGTTATTCATAGCGCTGTCTGTGGGTGCAGTCCATGAGCCCGTTGACGTCACAGTGGTGGTCTGGCTACGAATACGATATAACCAATCCGAGCTAGGTGAACTATTACTTGGAGCGCCAGTATATTGGGTGCTATACCGATTTACCCAAGGTCCTACCGCAGACGTTGGGGTATTGGACGTAATCGTTGCTCTTAAATTGGAGGCATCGCCACTATTTAAACGAATAACTCCTGCTAAACCTAAAGTATCATTATAGAAAGGGCTCATTCCGCCAGCAGATGTCGCTCCCCCTAGTGTCTGGAAAAGCTGCAAACGACTGCCATTTAAGCTAAAGTTATTCCAAATACCTTGTAAACGAAGACGGTTCGCACGAGTTGCATCAGTACTTGTGCCAATCAAACCATTTGAGTCACCATAATTAAATTGGTCTGATGCACCATTTATTTTATTTGGATTGCGGACAAAAATATCTGTCCATAAGCCTAATTTCAGCTTATAAGCATCAATACCTGCTGTATCTTTCGTTCCAACCTCATATAAAGGGGCTTCTAAAGCTAAGTAAGTTACCTGACATGTTGGATCAGTCGCACCTGTACAATTATTTGCACTAAAATTTGGTACCGAGTTTTCAGTTGCAACTTTAAAAATCCATGGGTTAACAGCAGTACCCCAACTCGAAATTGCAGCGGCGGCATCAGTAGAAGCAATACGGGTATTTGTATCATTATCAGATTTAGAAAGTGCTAAGCCATAAAGAAAAATATCAGCTTTACCTACCGCCCGGTCACCAGAATCAATCGAGCCATTTTTATTGGTATCTGCTGCTGTCATACTTAAAGGACCAACAGGTACATAATTGATATAACCTGTATCTTTAGTACGATCAGTTAAAATCTGAGTTGAGGTTTCATTTGCACCTGCACCACGAAATACCATATAAGTATTCTGTGGCAAGATAGCAATACCTTCACCTGTAGTTTCACTCAAGCCCGCATCAGAAAGTTCTTCGAGTGCGAAACTAGGTTGGCTTATACAAAGCCCGATTAAACTTGCCAAAACGGTTTTTTGAAACCTTACCGTATAATTAAGTGTAGTCATCTTGACCTTCCTGTTTTATACGATGCCGTGCACCATATTTATTTTTCTTGAACAATCCTTGATGCTAAGTGAATCTATCCTTTTCACCTTAGACAATGAGGCAAATCTAAAAGATATTGCCAACCTTTCCACATTTCTATTATGCGGAATATTTGCACAAATGCAAAAAAAAGCATGTAAAAATTTACTTTTCCGATGAATGTAAAATAGCAATAGCTACTTTCTTTTCAAGTTAGCAGAACTTTAAGCTGCCATAACAGTTCGGAGCAAAACTCTGATTTTTTAAAACTAAATTACTCAAATTCATAGGAACATACTGACCAGTTAAATCTACAGTACTAACATCAATATTACCTAGCAAACAATTGAAAGCTAAAGTTCCACAGTCAACTGGATTAGCTGTCAAATACTGACTAACTTTACCTAAGGTTGCTTTCACCACATCATCAGTAATTACCACCTGTGATTGGGGGGTTACGTCACCAATATCAATTGGATTTGATAATTCTAACCACCAACCTGCTTGAGAAACTGACTTTGCTCCTGTCCATTGCAAATTTTGTCCTTGCAAAGAAAGAGAAGCCGCTGTGCCATTCAAATTAACTTTATGGAAGTAACCTAAATCTTCATTGACAGCAACATTTACTCCTAAGTTATTAATTGTTCCACTTAAGTTACCAGCAATCGTGATAATTAAATCAGTATCAGCTGCAATTGTACCTGACAAATTAATACCGCTCACATTAGCAGTACCAGTCAAATTCGCAGTAGTAATACGCTTTCCACTAATGACTTGAGAAGGTAAAAATAAACTGCCAGAAGCACTACTCAAGCCTAAATCATAACTAGTTGAACGGAAATTTGTATTAATAACATCAAGACCAAACAATGTTCCTTTTGCGCGCCCAGTAATTTGTGTACCTAAATTGGCTTGCGTTAATCCTGAACCTGTTGGACGGGCAACTGTGCTAACCGTACCCCCAGTTGCTTGAGTCACCATATAACCACTAAAAGAGTTAATACCATTTTTTGTAGTTGTATTTTCTGAACCAAAAGTAAGTAAGCCCTGAATAGATTCTGCACTTAATCTCACCCCAGCTACTTCACGAGTCGATGCGCTGTTAGGGTTTTTAATCGCAAATTCAATAAATGGATTAGTTAATTTTGCTGAAGAACTAGAACGACCATCATTAGTATCAGAAATACCACTTAGGCTTAAGTTATCGATATCAATATCACAGGCACCTACTCCATTAGCTCCCCCACATCCAAGCTGCAATTTTTTAATATTCGCGTTCAGTTCCAAATCAGCATCTAGACCTAATTTATAAAAACCTACGTTACTATTACTGTCACGTAGTTTTTCCAAGTTCGCAGAATCGGTAGGCGCAATATAAGACATACTCATTAAAGCTTGGCCACGAGTTGCTGATAGTTCAGCATCTGACATAGGGACTAGTGTAGAAGCAGCGTAAGCTGAAGAAAAACATAAGCTTCCGAGTGTCAAAAGTGCTACTCGAAGAGACGTAAACTGTCGCATGGCCGACCTCCATATCCGTGGGGGCATAATCCTGTTTAATTTCTTTTTATTTGGCTATCTACGTTTGATAAATATTTAACTAAAAATTATCAAAGAGAGCCTATATCCACTACATTTGCTTTTAAATTCTGTGATGCAGAACAAAAAAACAAATCAATTATTGATCATATTATATTATTTTTTACAAAAGGAAACTGTCGTTTATCATAATTCCGATAAACGCTTCTCACAAAAATTTTATTCATAAAATTGGGCCACCTAAGTGACCCATTATTTTTAAAATCTTTTCATCTAGGAAAGATTAAGTTTTAGGAAGTGTAACACCTGTTTGACCTTGGTATTTACCACCACGATCTTTATAAGATGTTTCACAGACTTCATCACTTTCAAAAAATAGCATTTGTGCTACACCTTCCCCTGCATAAATACGGGCAGGTAAATTAGTAGTGTTTGAAAATTCTAAAGTTACGTGACCTTCCCATTCAGGTTCTAACGGCGTCACGTTCACAATAATACCGCAACGAGCGTAGGTAGATTTACCTAAACATACGGTCAATACATTACGAGGAATACGGAAATATTCAATTGTACGTGCTAAAGCAAATGAGTTTGGCGGAATAATGCAAACATCAGACTCAATGTCGATAAAACTTTTATCATCAAAATTCTTTGGGTCGACAATTGCAGAATGTACGTTAGTAAAAACCTTGAATTCACGGGCACAGCGTACATCATAACCATAGCTAGAGACCCCGTAGGAAATCAACTTTTCACCATTTTGATCAAAACGGACTTGATTCTCTGCATAAGGTTCAATCATGCCGTGTTTTTCGCTCATCTCGCGAATCCAACGATCAGACTTAATAGCCATGTATTTTCTATCCAAAAGGTAATTTCATTGATTGCGACGTACTTTAACGTAAAAAAGCAATTATGAAAACAACGCTTGAGCTACTCTTCTCGATAAGAATAGCTCAGCAATACTTTTATAGGCTAAGTAAAGCAGAATAACTGATAGGAATTGAAAAACTGACTAAAACGAGTGAAGCAGTTTTTTGCAAATTGGTCTGATTTAACCACGCAACCTTCTTAGAAGCTAAAAGTGATCCCAGGAAAATCCAGAATAAGGCAATTGGCGTAATAAGCGCTAAGTAAGCCATCATATGAATCAAATAAATATGAAAATCACTCCATGCAGCCACAGGAAAAATTGCTGAAGCAAAGAGCAAGGCTTTAGGATTCAATAAGGTTGCGCAAAATAATTCACGAGTACGGATCGTAGGCTGATTTAATTCAACCTCTTGATTTGCCGTATGCCACAACTTAATGGCTAAGAAAATAATATAGCAAGCACTCAATAGCTTAAGAATAGGCGGCAGCAATGGCAATGTGGTGGACACTTTACCAATCAGCATTCCCCATGCAGAAATAGAGATCACATAGCCCAAAACTTCTGCTGGAATAAGTTTTACTGACTTCCGTAATCCTACTTGCACGCCTGAAGAAGCAAGCAAAGTGTTAGTTGGACCAGGGGTAAGTAAAATTGTGGCTACTAAGCCAATAAAAAGCCATGAAATCATTGAATGACCTCACAATATAGTCATCTCAGATTAATAGATATCCTGTTACATGGCAAAAGGTAATTGTAAGACAAAGTTTTTAAAATCATTTTTAAAATCTAAATAAAAATATTAAAAACATATACTTATAAAATTATCACAAAAAGCGATAAAGAAAACTTTACGGTCAGTTGTTATGGTTTCCAAATCGTTTCTTACTTAAGTAACATAAGTATTTTTATTTTAAGTCTATTTTTCCATCAAAAGCCTTTATAATAAAAAATATATAGTGATGGTAAGTTTAAATTTTAAGCTTTTAATAAGTTTCAATTCATATATTGTTTCTGATTTTTTTATATAGAGCACCGCGCTCTACTACTTTAATGATTATGGCAAAGCACTTTTTTCAATCTTGGCTTCCCTCGCCCGAGAAAGTTTCAAATATGAAATTTCTAAGGATTTTTGGTAAAAAGACCTTGAATCCTGTGCTTTGGTATGTCAATCGAAAATCAATTACTCGAGCTGTTTTTGTTGGGACTTTTTTTGGTTTACTGCCTATCCCTTTTCACAGTGTATTTATTGTGATGGCAGTCTTACTATTCGAAGTCAATTTACCAATTAGCTTAATGCTAGCTTGGCTTAGTAATCCACTTACTTTAGTTCCTATTCTGTATATTGGTTTTTGGTTTGGCGCACATATTTTTCATGTGCATATGATCAACAAAGAAATGCTGCTTGGGGTATTGCACCAAATTTCCCGCTGGATTACTCATTTCGGGCACGGGCACATTGATTTTAGTCTTGCTAAAATTTTGATGACGGGTCTGGTTGTCGAAGCTTTCGTATTTGCCGTTATTTTATATCTATCTACAGAAATTTTCTGGCGTTGGATGGTTATTAAGAACTGGAAAAGTAGACATCGTCATAAAAAGCAAGAAGAAGAAGTTTTATAAAGCTCCAATAATCTTCTTGCTTAAATTTAAATCATTATTTTGGTAGTTTTGATTTCATATACTCTTCGGCGACATTGAGTACATACTCTTGGCAAGCCTCTCCCGTACCTGGGTCATAAGCTCCGTTATTGGTAATATTATTAGATAAAATTCGAATTCCTAGAAAAGGAACATTCAACTGACTTGCAATTTGTGCAACTGATGCCGCTTCCATTTCCTCAACTGAAGTGCCATAACGCTGATGGAAAAATTGAATACGATCAAGTTCGTTATTCCAAACATCTGCTGAACCAATTGTCCCCTCAACCACCTCACCTTTGTCATAACGGACTTTATGTGCCGCCATTAATAGCTCTTGATCACCTTCAAATTTGCGTATTGCAATCGGTTCCGGATCAGACTCATCTGTTGGCAAAACATCAAAAGCTTCAACCCAAGTGAGTGAATTTGACCCAGCACCCAATGGCTGTTTAGGAGTTCTAAATGCACCAATATTGGTCGCATATTTTCCTAAAACAATATCGTAAACATGTAGATCTGGGTCGTGCCCACCTGCTGTTCCCTGATTAATGATCGCAATCGGTTTATAACGCTCAATAGCTAAAGCAGTTGCAGCAGCAGAATTGCTCATCCCCATACGGGTTTTAGAAATAATCATTGGAAAACCGTTATAGGTGCCCTTCCAAAATTTCCACCCACCAATTTCTTCAACAGTCTTATTCTCTAATTTTGAAGCCATTCTTTCCGATTCTACTGGCAAAGCACCCTGAATAATAATCGGCTGTAATTTCTGTTTTTGTTCCTGAACTGTTGGTGTTTGTGAAACAGAAGAGTCGTCATTATTGCATCCGACTAAAAATAAAGCGCTACATAAACTGATTACGCCAAAAGCACATTTAAATTGCATTTTTTACCCTTTCTTTTTAAAAAGTGTAAAGTAGCAATCTACATGCCAATTTCAAGTTTAGCTTTGTTATTAAAATTCAGTAATTTAATTTTTTATTTTAACCAGACAATAAAAAACCCGACTTAAAGTCGGGCTTTAATAATTTAAAAAATCCGCTTGTCATCACGTGTACGTTGAGGAATTTTTTCAATCTGTTCCCACATAACTTTAGCAATATCAATATAACTATCAGCTGCATCATCCATTGCTACAACACTTGGTTTACCCTGATCGGCATGCTCACGGATCTGAGCGTTTAAAGGTAAGCGACCTAATAATGGAATATGGTACTGTTCAGAGAGCTTATCACCGCCACCAATACCAAAAATTTGTTCTTCATGACCACAGTTAGAGCAAATATGGGTCGACATGTTCTCAACAACGCCTAATACTGGAATGCCAACCTTATTAAATAATTCAATCCCTTTTGTAGCATCCAGTAAAGCAACATTTTGTGGTGTAGTTACAATGATTGAACCAGTAACTGGAATACGCTGAGCAAGTGTAAGCTGGATATCACCAGTACCTGGTGGCATATCAATCATCAATACATCTAAATCAGGCCAAAGCGTTTGATTAAATAGTTGCATTAAAGCACCAGTTGCCTTTGGCCCACGCCATGCGACAGGTGTGTTGTTATCACCAGTTAAATGTCCAATCGATAACACTGCCATTCCATAGGCATCTAAAGGCACGAAATTTTCACTTTCTATAAGAGGTGTTTTGCCTGCATTACCTAGCATTGTCGGAATACTTGGGCCATAGATATCAGCGTCCAAAACCCCAACCTTAAGTCCCATTTTTTGCAAGGCAAGTGCTAAATTGACTGTAGTTGTCGATTTACCAACACCGCCCTTACCAGATGAAACTAAAATAACATGCTTAATACGGGGATGAAGTGGTACATCTCTTTGTTGCGGAGCAGCTTTTTGAATAGGGGGATTATTCGGATCTGGTTCTGATTTAGGTGAAGCATTTAGTACTGGAGGTAAGTTTGAACTTTCTTGTGTAGGACGCTTCTGTTGCACCACATGCAGGTTTAGTTCTTCAATACCACACTTTTCTAAAGCCATTGCTAAATCATCATGAATTTGCTGCAAGAGCTCTTTTTCATCAGGAAAAGTATTAATCGTAAGTTGTAATACACGCCCCTGAACTTGGAGCTGACTAATGCGATCTTTTAAAGCATCTTTTGAATGGGGTAGTAAATAATTTTGGAGTACGGTTTGGATTTCATCTTCTTTCACTTCTTGTGCGGGTGAAAAAACAGACTTTAGTGAAGAAAGCCAAGACATATTGTTTACTCCAAAAACAGATCATTACAGCTTAATGGAGATAGTGTAACAGTATTGGTCCGCACTCGCTCACCTTAGGATGAATAATTACTCACTTACAATCTCATCTTTTATGTGAGGAGTGCAGATTTTAGTTTAGATCAGCTTATTCAGCAGAATCATGGTTTTTCAATTTATTTAACTTATCAGTTGCTGTTTTCTTTAACTCGTCAAATTTTGCTGTTGCTTGAGTTTTTAACTCATCAAACTTTGTTGCAGCCTCATCTTTTAGCTCTGCTGCCTTAGCTTTGGCATCATCAAGTTTATGGCTTGCCTCAGTACGTAAATGATCGAACTTGTCTTGCAGAGTGTGCTGAGCATCTTCAAGTTTGCCTTTCAAATCACTTGCTTTATCTTCAACCGCCTCTTTACCAGCAGCTTGCTTCTCTTTTACATTTTCCTTTAAATCATCCAAAGCTTTTTCGCCTTGAGCTTTTGCATCTGCCGCTTTTGCCTTTAATCCGTCTACTGTATTTTCAACTGCTTCTTTACCAGCAGCTTGTTTCTCTTTTACATTTTCCTTTAAATCATCCAAAGCTTTTTCACCTTGAACTTTTGCATCTGCCGCTTTTGCCTTTAAATCATCTAATTTATTTTCAGTAGTCATCGTTGTTATCCTCTAGTTAATTAAAAAATTACCTGAATAAGTTATTAGTTATACATCGTTATGGCTTGTTTTCTGACCGTAACTGCAATTTGAAACAAAGACAATACAGGAAGATTCAAATATTTTTCGATTTGTTTATCTGTTCTAAAGAGAAATAACTGCGCAATTAAAAAACCGATTTTTACGAATACTGATTGTTGCCCAACAAAGATATTATTCCGCCACTCAAGCACAGCTCTCGCCTTGCGCTTGGGCAAAAATATTAACCTTTGCTTATCCCACCACTCCAGCTTAGCTCTCGTCTTGCAGTCGGACAAAGCGTTGCTTTGTTTTTCCTCCTTCATCAGTTAAAATCTTCCACCTTATAAATACGAATGAGAGAATGAAATCCGTGCGTAAAATTTTAGTCACTAATGCCCTTCCTTACGCTAATGGTCCAATTCATATGGGTCATTTACTCGGTTACATCCAGGCAGATATCTGGGTTCGTGCCATGCGGGCAATGGGTCATGATGTGACTTATGTATGTGCGGATGATGCTCATGGTACTGCCATCATGCTACGTGCTGAGGCAAACGGTATTAGCCCTGAGGAGCAAATTGCGAACGTTCAGAAAGAACATATTCGTGATTTTGATGGCTTCGGTGTACATTTCGATCACTATGATTCAACGCATAGCGATGCCAATAAAGCACGTTCAACAGATATCTATATTAAAAACCGTGAAGCTGGAAATATTGCAGTTCGCCCTGTAACTCAATTATTTGATCCAGAAAAAGGCATGTTCTTATCTGACCGCTTCATTAAGGGTACATGCCCAAAATGTAAATCAGAAGATCAATACGGCGACTCATGTGAAGTTTGCGGTACAACTTATAATGCGACCGAGTTACTTAACCCTCGTTCGACTTTAAGTGGTGCAACACCAGTTGAAAAATCATCAGATCACTACTTCTTCAAACTACCGAACTTTGCTGAGTATTTACAGAAATGGACCCGTGATGAAGGTCGCTTACCTGTCTCGATTGCAAACAAACTCGATGAATGGTTTGAAGCAGGTTTAACCGATTGGGATATTTCTCGTGATGCGCCTTATTTTGGTTTTGAAATTCCAGATGCGCCAAATAAATATTTCTATGTTTGGGTAGATGCGCCAATTGGTTATATGTCTAGTTTTGAAAATTACATTAAAACTAAACGCCCAGATTTAAACTTTGATGATTTTTGGAAAAAAGACAGTCAAAACGATGTTTACCATTTCATTGGTAAAGACATTGTTTATTTCCATGCATTGTTCTGGCCTGCAATGTTAGATGGTGCAAACTATCGCACTCCGACAGGCTTATTTGTAAATGGTTTCTTGACGGTGAACGGACAAAAAATGTCTAAGTCTCGCGGTACATTTATTAAAGCAGAGACTTATTTACAGCATTTGAATCCAGAATATTTACGTTACTACTTTGCTTCTAAACTTTCAGATAAGGTTGAAGACTCTGATTTAAATCTTGATGATTTTATTCAAAAAGTAAATTCTGACTTAGTCGGTAAAGTAGTCAACATTGCTAGCCGTTGCGCTAAATTTATCAACAGTAGCTTTAACAATACTTTATCTGCTGAATGTGCAGAACATGAATTGGTACAAAGCTTTATTGATGCAGGCGATTCAATCGCTAGTGCATATGAAGCACGTGAATTCTCACTAGCTATTCGTGAAATCATGGCGCTTGCTGATCGTGCAAACCAATATATTGACGAGAAAAAACCGTGGGCACTTGCTAAACAAGAAGGTCAAGAACAACAAGTTCTTGAAGTGTGCTCAGTTGGTATCAACTTATTCCGTCAATTAGCGGTGTACTTAGCTCCAGTTCTTCCAACTTTGGCTGAACAAGTTCAAAGTTTCTTAAAACTTGAGAGCTTCAATTTCGAGTCACGTAAACAAATTCTTGTAAACCATGAGATTGCACAGTTCCAACCGCTTATGCAACGTGTTGATCCAAAAGCTGTTGCTGCAATGGTGGATGCATCTAAAGAGTCTTTAGGTACTCCTGCTCCACAAGCAACTAAAGCAGCGGCGAAAAAGGACAAAGCTGCCGAGAAAAAAGCTGCCCCTGCTCCAGCAGTGGGTGAAGCTGAAATTATCGGTATCGAGGACTTCTTAAAAGTTGACTTGCGTGTTGCTCAGGTCGTGGAAGCAGGTACAGTTGAAGGTTCAGATAAATTACTTCAACTGACGTTAGACGTTGGTGAAGCTGAACCACGCAATGTATTCAGTGGCATTCGTAGCCAATACGCGCCAGAAGATTTAAAAGGTAAATTGGTTGTCATGGTTGCTAACCTTGCACCACGTAAAATGCGTTTTGGCATTTCAAATGGAATGGTACTTGCTGCTGGAAATGGTGAAGGTATTTTCATTATTTCTCCAGATAACGGTGCAAAACCAGGCGATAAAGTTTCTTAATCAGCCTTAATAAAAAAGCTTCCTAAATTGGAAGCTTTTTTATTTTAGAAATATCAAAACTGAGTGAATTAAAATATTAAATAAATTTAGAAAGCGAGTACTTTCAAATTATGACCACGGCCACCCTTCACAAGGGTTATTAAATAAAACATGTATGTTTCCTAACTCCTCATTTGTTAAATAACCGTTCTTATTTTCATCTAGATAATGAAATAGCTCTGTTTGCTTATTTTCGCCTTGAAAACGTTTATCACTGGGCCAGTTGTAAGGATAGAAATCTTCAACACGTTGAAATTCTTTTAGGCTATACATGCCATCATGATTTAAATCATATTTTTCCTGAAAAAGCTTCCAATCTAAAGAAGCAGGCTCACATGCATTTACCATATTCAAAATACAGTAAGCTGCACATCCAGCAAGTAACTTAATAGTTAGCTTGCTCATGATTATTCACTTGTATATCGGAAATTTTATAATCCTTTTCATGAACCGGAGTACCCACAATACTCATGGTCCGCTCACTTGCTGGCTGTTGCTTGCTCATTGTTCTCATCTCACATCCTGTAGTTAAGATGAGAAAAACTACAGAAATGCTCACCATTAGTTTTTTCATAACGTGATCCTCATTTCTTTTTGTTTTATTTATTAAGTTACCACTTTTGAAGTGTTTAAGTGCTAAAAAAGATATTTCAATTTGTATATATTTTACGCAAAAATAAAACCAGACTATAAATAGCTGGCTTTGGATTTTTTAGATATTTTAATTAAAGACTTATCATTTGAAGAAAATTAACTTTAAGCCTAATACACTCACAATACTTCCAGCTACTCGGTCAACACCAGTTTTTGCTTTTAAGTACATTGTTCTAGGCTTCTCTGAAGAGAGCAGCATTGCTACACATGAGTACCACCCTGCATCAATCATAAAACAAATCACTGGTAATGCGACGTAGTAATAATTTGGGATTTCTTTTGGTAACAAAGCAGTAAATACACTCGCTAGCACAACTGCAATTTTCGGATTACTTAACTGCGTAATAAGACCATAACGATATGCCTGTTTATAGGTCATTTTTGATTTGCCATCATTTTCCATGGCAATTGGTTCTTTGGCATGTTTAATAATTTTAAAAGCCAGCCAAAGCAAATACAGCCCACCACCAATTTTTAAAATCAAATAAGCAGAAGGCACTGCCAATAAAACGGCTTGTAACCCCATAACAGCTAACAGGCCAAACAGAGCTGCGCCTGTCCCCGTCCCTAATGCTGTAAACAACCCATGTTTACGTGATTTAGAAATTGAATTTTGTGCCACATAAATAAAGCTTGGCCCAGGACTTATTGCTCCAAGCATCAATGCCATCGCAATTGAAAAAAGAGGAATAAGGGACTCAAACATTGTATTGACCTAGCATCACGCAATTGCGCGGTATTCTAACAGCTTTTTATGACGCATATAAAAATGCAGAAGATATAAATGCTGAAAATTGAATTTTCATGTTTTTACAATTTATATCTTCACAACGGACAAAAATGTCCGTTAAATATATAGCCTTTGAAACTCCCCAATTGATGACATGAGTAAACGTCAAAAAATTGCTGCCCATAATCGGGATGAATTACTAAATGCAGCCGAAGAATGTTTTCGTATTCATGGCATTAATGTTCCCTTACAAGTTGTGATTGACCATGCAGGTGTCGGCAGAGCAACTTTTTACCGCAACTTTTGTGATCGCAAGGCTTTAATTAGCGCACTTTTAGAGCGTGCGATTACACAGCTAGAGCAAAAAGCAGGTCATTTTCAACAATTCGAGGACGGTTTATTTCGTTTAATTGAAGGACACATTGGGCAACTTCCCAAGCTCGCAATTTTGCAAGATTTTTGGAGAGTAATTGATCGACAAGACCCAATTATGTTAAAAATTTATGAACGGCGGAATAATGCACTTAACCCACTGATTGAAAATGCGATAGAACAAAAATTGTGCAGATCTGATCTAACTGCCGATGACTATGCAATGGTCACTGCAATGTTGGGTTCTTCATTTCAAGGACATGAGCCAGAAGAACAGACTCGCTTAGCAAAACGGGCAATTGAATTACTATTTCATGGTATTCAAATACAAAAAATTCGAGGGATAGAATGAGTAAAACGCCTCGTTATTTAGAAACACCACCCGACTGGACACCAGAAGAGCAACCGACTCTACCTGGCTCACCGGCAGCTATTGCGCATTCTATACCTAAGCGGTTTATTTACTTCTTTATCGGTTTATTTGTCGCGCTTTCCGCAAGCTTAAGTAATGGTTTTATTACGGCAAACTTACCCTTAATCCAAGGTGAATATGGACTAACACCTTCCGAAGCTGCTTGGCTGCCTGCGGCATATGTCATGGCAAATGTCAGCTCAAACCTGATTTTATTTAAAGCCAGACAACAATATGGCCTGAGAGTATTTTCAGAAATAGGGCTGGTTATTTTTATTGCCGTGCTGGTTTTACATATTTTTGTACATACCTATGAAATGGCTTTATTTGCACGGGTTGTGGCAGGTTTAGCTGGCGCGCCACTGAGCTCATTAGGCATGTATTACACCATGCAAGCCTTTAAAAAAGCAGACATGGCAAAAGGAATATATATCGCTTTCGGCTTTCAACAACTTGGCGTCCCGTTAGCTTGGATTATTTCTCCATTTCTTGTCAGTACAGACAGTTGGTCTGTTCTCTACACTTTCGAACTAGGCCTAGCACTTTGTTGTTTAGCCATGGTCGTTTCATTGAAGTTACCACGTAGCTTACGAATCTATGTTTTTGAAAAGCAGGATTTCTTTACCTTTGCCTTATTGGCTCCTGGCTTTGCCTGCTTATGTATTGTACTCACGCAAGGCCCAATTTTATGGTGGTTTAATAGCGAATGGCTTGCTTACGTCTTAATTGCAGGTTTTAGCTTAGTTGTTTTAGGTTTACTTTATGAACACTATCGCGCCAATCCATTAATTATGACACGTTGGTTAGGTGCATCTTCGACCTTGCGTTTCATTTTTGGTGCTTTTGCTATTCGACTTTTAATGTCTGAACAAAGCTATGCTGCTGTTAACTTCTTAAAAACAATGGGAATGGGTCCTGACCAATTTGTGCCCCTCTATGTTGTCATATTAGTCGGGATTTTAAGCGGAACACTTTTTAGTGCACTGACTTTTTCACGCGAACGAATTATCTTCCACTTACTTTTTGCAGAGTTCCTCATTCTAGTTGCTTGTGGACTAGATTATCACTTAACCAGTGATGTTCGACCTGTGAATTTCTTTGCAAGTCAGTTTTTAGTCGGTTTTGCTGGTGGTCTATTTATTGGTCCATTACTTCTGATTGGCTTTGCGCAAACACTTGCTAAAGGCCCATCTTATGTAGTGACCTTTATCGTATTATTTTCAGCTACCCAAACTTTCGGTGGTCTTGTTGGGTCCTCTTTCTTCTCGACCTATCAACAACATCGTACGCAAAACTATCAGGCAGAGATTATTAAAGATTTAGAACAAGCAGACCCTCTAGTCGCTCAAAGGCTCTCTACCTATCAACGCAGTGCATCAATCACGACTACTGACCCAGCATTACAAACCGCTCAATCTATGCGTTCACTTAATCAAGTGGTCACTCGTGAAGCACAAGTTCGTGCCTACAATGATGTTATTGCTTTAAACGGTATTTTTGCCATCGCCCTACTCTTATGGGGTGGATTTAATATTGCACGTAGTAAATATCTACAACGTAGAGGAATTAGCCGTCCTTAATGGCTTTCGTATTTGATGAAATAGAAATTGAGATTGATATATGTCAGATGATCAAAACAAACCGGAACCAACACCAGCTCAGGCACCCGCCAACGAGCCAACACCTCCACCTGCACCTACAAGTAAACTGATTCCGACAAAACGCTCAACACTGTTATGGATGTTAGGTGTTCTTATTGTCGGTATTTTAGTGATTTTATGGGCATGGAGAATCGGGCCATTTGCAACGAGTGTTCAGCAAACTGACAATAGTTATGTCAAAGGTAAAACCACGATTTTATCGTCACAAATTAATGGTTACGTTAAAGATGTAGTCGTTAAAGACTTTGATCATGTCAAAAAAGGTCAAGTACTCATGCATATTGATGCAACGACTTACGACCAAAAAGTAACACAAGCAGCATCAGGTGTTGAGCAAGCTAAAAATACCTTAGCCAATCAAACGCAATCCATTGCCCAGAAACAAGCTGACATTGTGGCGGCACAAGCCAAAGTGGATCAAGCCAAAGCTCAATATGAACTTTCTTTAGCCCAGCTTAGACGCTATCAACAGCTAGGAAACAGTGGCGCAGCTTCTAAATCTGAGCAAGATAAAGCCGCAGCAGATGCTGAAAATAATCTTGCAGCACTTAAGCAAGCAGAAGCTAATGTATTAGTTGCAAATGAAGCACTTAAAACAGCACAAGTTGCAAAAACTGGTTTAGAAGCACAAGTTTCAAGTGCTAAAGCACAGTTAGACCAAGCACAAACCACCAAAGACTATAGCGTTATTGTTGCTCCGATGGATGGTCAACTTGGTGAAGTTAATCCTCGTGTTGGGCAATATGTAGCAGCAGGCTCACAGTTACTCTACCTCATTCCACAGCAAACTTGGGTGATTGCCAATTTCAAAGAAACCCAAATTGCCAATATGCGAATTGGTCAGAAGGCATGGTTTACAGTCGATGCGATGAAACACAAAAAATTTACAGGACATGTTGAGCAGATCTCGCCTGCCGCTGGCTCCGAGTTCAGTGTGTTAAAACCTGACAATGCGACAGGTAACTTTACTAAAGTTGTGCAACGAATTGCCGTACGCATTACTATTGATCCAAATCAAGAAGGAATGGAGCATTTACGCCCAGGCATGTCAGTGGTTACTTCTGTCGATACAAATTCTTAAACAGCTTTTTAAAGTTCTATTTAAAAAGTTACAATGTGATCAATCATTATTTTCTCAATTTCTAATGTTTGATCACATTGCTCAATCAATTCCCTATCAACATATTCAACTCCCCTATCCCCTGCATCTCGACATTAAGCGGTTAGATTTAATTCACCCTCAAATTTCGGGTAATAAGTTTTTCAAATTAAAATACAATTTGCTTGCCGCAAAACAACAAGCGTTATCAGGCGTTTTGACTTTTGGTGGGGCTTATTCAAATCATATTGCCGCAACTGCGTATGCAGCTCATCTTTTTGGCTTTAAAAGTATAGGCATTATTCGTGGTGAGGAATTAGCAATCCGGCCTCTAAACCCAACCTTAGCAAAAGCTCAAAGTTTAGGAATGCATTTACATTTTGTCTCACGCACTGAATATCGCTTGAGGGATGACGCAACCTACCTTCAACAATTACATAATCAATTTCCTGAAACTTTCATTATTCCTGAAGGTGGTTCTAATGAGCTAGCAGTACAAGGATGTCAGGAAATTCTCAGTCAAAGCGATTTACAAAACTATGATGTAATTTGCTGTGCGGTTGGAACTGGAGGCACAATTTCAGGGCTCATTGAACGAAGTGCACCGCATCAAAAGATTCTAGGATTTTCAGCATTAAAAGGCGACTTTCTACAACAAGACATTCAGCAGTGGACTAATAAACAGAATTGGTCGTTAACAGATGCTTATTGCTGCGGTGGTTATGCAAAAACTTCATCTGATTTACTGACATTTATAGAAAATTTCGAAGAACAATATGCTGTACCCCTTGAACCGATCTATACGGGAAAAATGATGTTCGGTCTGTTTGACCTTATCAAGAACAATTACTTCCCTGAAGGAACTCGCATTCTGGCAATTCATTCTGGTGGTTTACAGGCAGATATAAGAAATAAACCAAGCTACTGACTCACAAATATTTAGGGAGCCTTATTCACCAGAGCTGTAAATGTCTTTAGCATGACTAAGGCTCGGCATGATAGTATATGCCCCTTTTTAATTTTCAAGATTAATCGAGAATCTCTTATGTCTAACAGTCATGTCGATGTCATTGTCTTAGGTGCAGGTGCTTCTGGACTCGTGTTGGCTGCACATGCTGCTAAACGTGGACGCTCGGTTTTAATTTTAGAAAAAGCCAATAAAATTGGTAAAAAGATTTTAATGTCAGGTGGCGGTAAGTGTAACTTTACCAATCTGTATGTCGAACCTGACAACTATATTTCTCATAATCCGCACTTCGTTATTTCTGCCCTGTCACGCTATAGCAACTGGGACTTTATCGGTTTAGTATGTGACTACAAAATTGCCTATGAAGAACGTAAACACGGACAATTATTTACGCTAAACGGCGCTAAAGAAATTTTAGAAATGCTTGTGAGTGAGTGTAATAAAACCAAAAATGTGGATATTCAAACCCATTGCGAAGTTGGCCAAATTACACCCTTAGAAAAAGGTGGGTTTTCACTAAACACCAATCAAGGACATTACACTTGTGATTCTTTAGTTATTGCCACTGGTGGCTTATCCATTCCAACTTTGGGTGGTTCTGGATTTGGCTATGAACTAGCACAAAAATTTGGACATCAAGTTTTTCCAACCCGTGCTGGTTTAGTTCCATTTACTTTTTCAGATCACATTAAAGAAGTGACCACACGTTTAAGTGGTAATGCTTTAGATGTGACGTTAAGCAACTCAAAAAATAGCTTTACTGAAGCATTATTATTTACCCATCGTGGCTTAAGTGGACCAAGTTCTCTACAGCTTTCAAACTATTGGAACTCAGGCGAAAGTTTTAAAATTGACTTTTTCCCAAGCCAAGATTTAGCGACCTATTTAAAAGATAAAAAGAAAGCACAGCCTAAAGTTTTATTACGCACTCTACTTAATGAGTTTACTGCCAAAAGTATTATCCAAGAGTTACAACAACTCATATGGCCAGAACAAAGCGAAATAGCGATTGGCAATATCAGTGATGCACAGCTAGATCATATTGCCGAGCAGCTACATGGTTTTGCAGTTAAACCATCTGGCACAGAAGGATATCGTACCGCTGAAGTTACTTTAGGTGGAATAGATACAACAGAAGTATCTTCTAAGACCATGGAAAGTAAAAAGCAGAAAGGACTGTTTTTTGTTGGAGAAGTGCTTGATGTCACTGGCCACTTAGGGGGCTACAACTTCCAGTGGGCATGGTCTTCTGCCTATGCTGCTGCCCAATATGTATAAGCTAATTTGAGTTTTTCGAACCACTTGATGCTTTCGATGAATCTTGTGGCTGAGAAGTAGTCTGTTTTGAGCTTTCCGACTTACTGAATACAAATTTATAAGCACTTGCTAAAAACCCTACCGTAATTCCGGCAATGACAATCGGTGCTAAAAAACGACCTGGTTTCTTCATCGTATTTTCCTCACTTATTTGTTTTTATAACGGCCAAAAAAGAACGACCACCCAATATAGAGTGGTCGAACTTATCACAAAAATCAAAGATTTTTTGTACTGTTTATCTGAAATTTAATTTAATTCCCTTAAATTTCATCATTTTCGCCTGTAGAACCAAACGGTTTATTCACTGGCGGTTGTGCTGGATTCACCTGTACAGAATCCGCTGGTTTTGCATCAGATGGAGCTGTTGATGGTGGCATTGTTGGTGTAGATGGAGTTGTTGACGTAGTTGTAGCTGGAGTTGAACTACTCGTACTTGAAGGCGGTTGATAAAGAGGATTTGGTTGATTCGCTTCTTTTTTCGCTTTATCAAGTAAATCAGTTAAAAGTCGTTCTGCTGGTTGGCGACCACCTAAACCGAATGCAAGAGCGAAAGCTACGGCAACCGCGCCTAGAGTCAAACCAAATGCAAGGTTAACAATTGAATCTGCAATACCCATCGCTCTTAAACCAAGCGCAAGTACCAGACCAATAATTAAAACACGAACTAAACTAGCTAACCAACGCGAACTATTATATTCACCACGTTGAACTACATTCGCTACAATATTCGCTAACCAGAAACCAATTACTAAAATTACAGCACCCAATAGAATGTTTGCACCGAAATGGATAAACATTGCAATGAGACCACTGATTTGATCGAAACCAAGACGGTCCGCTGCTTCAGATACAGCAAACAGCATAGTAAAGAATACAATTAGCCAGCCAACTGCATTAGAAACTTTAGTTTGACCTAAAAAGCGTTGTACATCTAATTTTGCAGGAATTTCATCAACACCTGTACCTGCAATGAGTTCAGCTACTAAGCGGCCAACAAAACGAGAAACAATATAAGCAACCAGTAAAATTAAACCAGCCGCAATAATGTTTGGAATTGCTTGCAAGATTTCATTTAGCATTGCTGTCGCTGGCTGAGAAATTGTCTCAATACCTAAAGCTTCGAACGCTACAATTAATGTAGTAATAATGATGATGGCAAAAACAAATGAACCTAAGAATTTGCCTACATTAGAGCTTTTAAAAAGACCAATTTTTTCTGCTTGAGCCTGAACACCTAAGCTATTTACTAGACCTTCAACAATACCGCGTACAATTTTTGCCAAGATATAACCAACAAAAACGATAACGCCAGCAATAAAGATATTTGGTAAGAAAGCTACGGCATCATTTACCATATTTTGAACTGGAATGAGTAAGCCTGTAAGTCCTAATATTGACAAAACAATCGGAAGGAAAAGTAACAATACAAGCCAGTAAAGAATTTCACCAATGTTCTGGCTAATTCCACCTACACCCACTTCACTGCTTAACTTATCGTCGAGTTGGGTTCTGGATAAAACATTGGTAATGCCTGCCCGCACCAGTCGAGCAACGATCCAACCAATAAAACCCACCACCACAGCAGCAATAATATTTGGAATGTAGACCAGTACCTGATTTACCATGTTGCTGAATGGGCCACTCACTCCACTAATGTTGAGCACATTTAGAGCCGCGACAACAGCTAAAATCAGAATAAACCAGAATACAACCTTGGAGATCAGACCTTCAATATTTGGCGCTCGCCCAGTAGCTGAAGATAGTTTGGCATTGGTATTTACTTTTTGTAGAAGCTTTTTCACACCTGCTGCTACTAATAAAGCAATTATCCAACCAACCAATAAGATCACTACTGCAGCTAGGATAGGATGAAACTGATCCCAGTAATACATCGCATCAAATTGAGCGCCGCGAGGCCCATCAAAAAATTCATTCATATTGTTATGTCCTCAATTGTTATGTTCTTTTCAGTGTTATCTCTAGGAAACACCATTCGTTGTAAAAAATGACGATGAATGCGGTCTATCTCACATTATGTTTTGAATATTTTCTAATCAACACACTTCTGCACAAATACAACAAATTGATGCAAAAGGTTGCAAAAAAGCCTTCAGGTTTACACCTAAAGGCTTGATATCAAGTTAAACTGATTCGCTTATTACCCCTCATAGGTCTTTAAATTCAAATCAGAACTACCCTTAATTACATGTGGTGTGGTCTCATCTTGAAATGCTCCTTCTTGTTTAGGAGTCTGGTTGTGGTCAGCAACCATATAGACAATAAGTGCAAGAAGAAAAAGCCCAACAATAATTAAAATATAAACTGGCAGTCTTCTTTTTTTCGCAGTTTCTTCAGGACTCGTCACATGAGGTGGTTTTGAAAAGTCATGCATCTTCTTTCCCCTCTTCTATTATCATTAACTTTATATTCATCATAGCAATTTGCTTTGTTGCATTGTGTGAAAAAGCATTATTGGAAGGTGTCTGTAGTTGCAAAACTCTACTTTTAAAATAATAAAAACAGTATAAAATTTGCACACATTAATTTAGACAATTAAAAATAATTTCTCGTTATTCACAAACTTCGTCTATGTCCCATTTGTAATACAATATGTTTTAGCGCTTACTTTTTATAAAATAGGCTATAATAAGCCCCCTAGTTTTAAAGCTGCTCTATTTTATGATGTATCGTCAGCAAAACGTAACTCTTGATCTCGACACTGACGTCACACATCAATGTTATATACACCAGACGAGAGATGAACATCTCATTGGTATTATTGAATTTAATAAACCAAGTTATGAACTCAAATGGGGTGATCTGGAGTATTTTCGTCGCCGTACTGAAGAGTTTTCAGTGATGCCATTTCCTGACTGCATTAACGCCATGATTGTTGATATTCGTAATATCAATATTTTTTTGGACAATGAAGTTCCTATTTTACCTTGGCGTTTACTTGAAGAAGACTGTCCTGTTCGCTTAGTCGTTCCTCAAGATCGTTTGGAACATTATGCTGGCCTTTTTGAACCGACTTGGCTTTCAAGCGATGTAGACAGTGCAATTTCCGAAATTCGTGAATTTATGGATATGTTTGTCCATTAATAAACATATCCATAAAAATAATTTTAAAGTTCTTTTAATTGTCGTTTGTTACCAGTAATTTTCTACTGCAATATTTCCCTCACCTCGACGATTCATCGTCAAACCACGGCGCTTTAAAGCATCTTTCGTGTCATCTACCATTTCTGGGTTTCCACAAAGCATGACATGGCTTGTTGCAGGGCTCAGTTCAATACCAGCAACTTTTTCTAATTCACCATTCTCGATCAAAACTGGCAAACGATCATGTAACTGTGCTGATGGATCACGAGTGATAATTGAAATAAATTTAAAACCGATGTGTCCTTCCCCAAATGTTTCAGCAATTTCTTGAATACGATCGACATAAGCTAATTCAGCTGCAGTACGGACACTGTAGACTAAATTAATCTTTTGATATTTAGACCATGTATCGAAATCTTGTAGCATCGACAAAAAAGGCGCCAAACCCGTACCCGTTGCCAATAACCATAAATCATGTGGTAAAGGCTGTTGATAGCGAGCTAAAGTAAGATAACCATAAGGTATTTTTTCTAAGTAAAGCTCATCTCCTACCTTCAAATGTTGAAGATTAGAGGTAAATGCACCATCAGGCACTACAATCGAGAAAAATTCTAGCGTTTCATCAAATGGAGACGACACTACCGAATAGGCACGAACAACAAGTTCCTCTCCAACTTTCAGTCCAATACGCGCAAATTGCCCAGCCGTAAATTTAAAATGTGCAGGGCGAGTCATGGCGAAACTAAAAAGAGTTGGCGTCCAGCGGTGTACAGATAAAACTTTTTCTACGCTAAATTTTTCAATTGACATGATTTCAACGTGGCATGAAATAGTGCGCTCATGTTAGCATGACAGCCGAAATAATGAATACTTTTAAACGTTAAGGCTTTTTAAACATGCGCATGACATTACGCCAGTTGGCTGTTTTTGTAGCAGTCGCTCAAGAAGGAACTGTCACCAAAGCCAGTGATGCGGTCAGACTGACGCAAAGTGCAGCAAGTATGGCTTTAGCCGATTTAGAGGATGGTCTTGGTGCTCCTCTATTTGATCGTTTAGGTAAACGACTACAACTCAATGATCTTGGTCGTTTTTTATTGCCTCAAGCGCTAGAAATATTAGGTCGCTGTGAAGCTTTTGAGCAAGCTGCAAAAGGTGAGTTACAAAGCATTGATTTACGTATTGGGGCAACTCTAACGATCAGTGATTATCTCATGCCAGATTTAATGGCGAACTTTTTACAGTATCATCCAAAAGCACACCTGCAATTACAGGTAGGCAACACACGCCAAATGATTGAAGCAGTCAATCAGTTTCAGCTTGATTTGGCATTAATTGAAGGCTCATGTCACCTGCCTCAACTTCAATGTATTCACTGGCGAGATGATGAGCTTGCAGTATGCTGCTCCCCTAATCACCCTCTAGCACGTTTAAATCGACCTTTAACAGCAAATGATTTTTATCAAGTTGAATGGATTTTACGTGAGGAAGGTTCGGGAACTCGTGAAGTGTTTGATAATGCTATTTTGCAAGATCTCCCAGATGCCAATATTCGCCTAACTCTAGGTCACAATGAAGCAATCTTGAAAATTGTTGCTGGTGGTTTAGGAATGTCTTGTATCTCTAAACTCGCTATTGAGCCTTTAATTGAAAAAGGACAATTAGTGATTTTAGAAACACCTTTCTGGCAACTCACTCGCCCACTTTACATGTTGGTACATCGTCAAAAATACCAAGGCCCTGGCCTAAAAGCATTCTTACAATTCTGTGAAGATCAAGTTTAAGACCTGATCTTCTAGTGCCATCTTGAGTCATTCTCACATGGCTCACCATTTTATTATTTATTAGTTAAGACAATTAAGGGAAGCTACCACCTCCCTTAATTTTGCATTACTTATTCAAAACGTTGTCAATAATCATCTCTGTCCGTCACAGCTAAACTCGACAACAAGCTAGCCTTGAAGATGGAGAGTCTCTATTAACGTCGAAAATGTGATAACAACTCTGACGTAATCGCTTTATTATGATCAGCGATTTTATTCTTTTTTGTTTTAGCCGGATTAGGATCGATACGCTCGATCTTGATAGCCTTAAATTTCCCCTGATTATCTGCCGCAAGAAATCTCACTTTTTCATTTCTTTTTGGCTCACCTTCGGATGCAGGGAAATCAGAAATATGAAAGAAAATATCTCCTTCCGTAGTCGAAATAAAGCCAAATCCCTTATCAGGATCATATTGTTTAACCTTTCCGGTATAAAATTCTTGCTTCATGATCTTTACCTTACTTTTTCAATACTGTCATTACAGCAGAAAATTAAAAAGAGACTTTCAATCCGCCCTCAAAACTTTACGGTTTGATTAAGTCTCTTTTATCGTTATTTCAAAAATTAGTCTTTTTGGACACTACCAAAAATTTTATCGCCCGCATCACCTAAGCCAGGAACAATATAGCCTTGTTCATTTAAGCCATTATCAATAGATGCTGTATAAATCTGTACATCTGGATGAGCTGCTTCAACTTTAGCAACACCTTCTGGAGCAGCAACTAATACCATAACACGTATATCTTTACAGCCACTCGCCTTTAATACATCAATCGCAGCAACTAATGAATTACCTGTTGCCAACATTGGGTCGATAATCATTGCAAGACGATTAGCGACATCTGGAACGAGTTTTTTATAATAAGTACGAACTTCTAGTGTTTCTTCATTACGCTCAAGACCTAAAACACTTACTTTTGCACTTGGAATCAGATTAAGTACGCCATCCAGCATACCAATTCCTGCACGTAAAATCGGTACAATCGTTATTTTTTTACCTGCAATACGTTGTGTAGTAACAGTTCCAGCCCATCCAGCAATTTCACAATCCACCACTGGTAAATCTTTTGTTGCTTCATACGTCAACAACATAGTCACTTCCTGAGCAAGCTCACGGAAATTCTTAGTACTGATGTCAGAACGACGCAACAAACCTAATTTATGACGAATAAGTGGGTGACGAATTTCTTGAATGGCCACAGATGTTACCTAAAAATATAAAAACGTATTTATTATAATCTTTTTTTAATGCTCAATAAAAAAAAGCCTCCAGATTTGGAGGCTTTTTTGTACACTAGAATTAGTGTTGTTGTGAAAGCATGAAATGTAATGGAGATAAAATTTCTGCTTTTAATGCTAAATTAATCATTGGATCTGGATATACACCCAAAATAATAACTAATGCAGCAGCAGCTAATACCATTAAACCACCTACTTTTTGACCCCAATGAGCATCTGCATCAATACGAGGAGTTTCTGGTGGTGTCATATACATTACAACCATCACACGTAAGTAATAGTACAAACCAATACCACTACCCACAATAATCATTGCAGCCAAGAACCAGTGTTGAGTTGTTACAGCAGCCATTACAACCAAGAACTTACCAATGAAGCCTGCTGTTAATGGAATACCAGCCAAAGATAACATCATGACTGTTAAAGTTGCTGTAAGTACTGGACGACGCCAGAACAAACCACGGTAGTCTGCAAGACTTTGTGCTTCATCTACGTTGTTATATGGGCTAGACATTAACGCTACAGCACCAAAAGCACCGATAGTTGTTAATACGTAAGACACCACATATACAGTTACACTACCCAAGCTCGCATAAGTCATGCTAATTAAAGCAATTAACAAATAACCAAAATGAGCAATAGATGAATAACCAAGGATACGTTTTAAGTTAACTTGACGAACAGCGAGTAAGTTACCAACTAAAATCGACAATACTGCAATGATTGTCAAAATAGTAACTAACGAATCCACCATAATTGCGCCTGAAGCAAGCATATAGCGCACGAACAAACCAATGGTTGCAACTTTAGCAGCAGTCGCCAAGAAAGTTGCCATTGGTGCTGGTGCACCTGCATATACATCTGGTGTCCATTTATGGAACGGCGCAAGCGATAATTTAAACGCAACAGCAAAGATAATGAGTGCTAAACCTAATAACACCATTGGCTGTTTAATTGCGCCAAATAAAGCCTGTACAGAATCATAGAATGAAAGTGAACCAGTATATGCATAGATATATGCCATACCCATCAACAACATTGCAGAAGCTGTCGCTGAAAGTACAAGATATTTAATACCAGCTTCAAGTGAACTACTACGTTGATAAGTATAAGCAAGTAAGCCGTATACAGGGATCGACATTAACTCGAGGCTAATGAAGAACGATGCATAGTGAGAACTTGCAACCATCAACATTGCACCTGCTACCGAAGCAAGTAACAAAAGATAGAGTTCTTCGCGATTGTCTTTATAGGTTTCGATGTAAGCGTGAGACAAAGTACAACAAGCCAAAGCTGCAATCAAAATCATAAATTGATAGAACATGGTAAATGGATCAACCATAAACATGCCCATCACATTTGCCGGTACAAACTTACCGCCAAATACCGCAAATAAAATATAAAGTGCAGCGAGGTTTAAACCAACAACAGAAGCTGTTGCGATTAAATTATGATTACGCTTAATTGAAATTAACAGCATGACGACGATTGTTGTTAAAGCAACAATCATCACCGGAGCTAAAGGCATAAGCGTAGCGAATGATACTGTGAAGTTCATGATTATTGGATCTCCACATGGTCAAGTTGAGTAGCTGTTTGCTGAACAGTGTCAACGACTTCTTGAACTGGCACATAACTATTGACGAACCACTGCATGCTTGAATGAGATACATCCAAGAATGTTTGTGGGTAGATACCAAGCCAAACGAGACCAATCGCACAAATCATCAAAATACCAACTTCACGAGCAGATAAGTCTTTTAGTGGACTAGTGTAGTGTTGCTTTTGTTCAGGATTTGGTTCACCAAACAAAGCGCGGTGAATCAAAATCAAGCCGTATAAGCCTGCAAATACAAGGCTGATAGAAGCAAGAATCGTGAATACAGGATATTTATTAAATGAACCCATCAAAATCAGGAATTCACCAATAAAGTTACCTAAACCTGGCACACCAACAAGAGCAGCAACAAAGAACATCAAGAAAAATGGCAAGTACTGAAGCTGGCCACGAAGACCACCCATTAAACGCAAGTCACGTGTATGTAAACGTTCGTAGATTTGACCAGACATAATGAACAATGCAGCTGATGACAAACCATGTGCCAACATCATGATCATTAGACCTTGGAAGGTCAAAATGTTACCTGCGTAGATCGCAAGTAAAATAAAGCCCATGTGTGAAATCGACGTATACGCAAGTAAACGTTTCATGTCAGTTTGCTGGTAAGCACACCATGCACCGTAGAAAATACCAATCAAACCGAAAATAATCGCAATGTCTGCAAACTGAGCAGAAGCTGTCGGGAAGAATGGAATAACAAAACGAAGCAAGCCATACGCAGCTGTTTTAATCAAGATACCCGCTAAGTCTACAGAACCTGCTGTAGGTGCTTGAGCATGCGCATCTGGTAACCAACCGTGTAATGGGAACACTGGTAACTTCACCGCAAAACCGATGAAGAAACAGATCATGAAACCGTACGCTAAGCCAGGCGGTAAGTGGTTAGCTACAGCTAATAAATAGTTGTAATCGAAACCGATCATACCTGTCATCATGTAGCCATAAACTACAAGACCAAGGATACCGATTAACATCACTAAACCAGCGATTTGCGTGTAAAGGAAGAACTTAGTAGCTGCGTAAACACGTGAACGACCGTTTGAACCTTTATGACCCCATAACGCAATCAGGAAGTAGATTGGTACAAGCATCATCTCCCAGAAGAAGAAGAACAAGAACAGGTCAATCGCTAAGAATACACCGATAACGCCACCTAAACTCCATAAAAGGTTTAAGTGGAAGAAACCAACGTTCTTTTGAATTTCGCCCCATGAACAACCAACAGCAAGTACACCAAGTAACGCTGTTAATAACACCATGAGTAACGATAAGCCATCCACAGCTAAATGAATGCCGATACCGAGTGATTGAATCCACGGTAAATAGAACTCAGCAGACCAAGTTGGGATTTTTGAACCCATCTCATAGCTATAAGTTCCATTTTGCCAAAGTGCAAGACCTAGGCCCAAAGTAATGAGCATACCAATTAAGGCAATCCAGCGTGGCAAGGTTTTGTCGAGCTTATCGACTAACCAACAAATAAAACCAGCAATGAACGGAACAAGGATCAGCGCGGGTAAAATTAAATTGTTTTCCATTTTATTTCCCCACTACCTGAATAACGATCAAGATCATCAATAACACCACTACACCGAGTGACATACTTGATGCGTATTCACGCAATGAACCGGTTTGACGTGAGCTTGTAAAACTGTTTCCGCCTTTAACAAGTGCAGGAAGAACTAACCACAAACTGTCAATCGGGTCACGGCCAAAGATTTTGGCGAAGAATAAATAAGGTTTAACAAAAACGATGTCATACAATGCATCAAAACCAAAAGCGGTACGGCAAATATGTGCCAAACCTGAACCCAAACTTGTTTGAGCAAATGATTTCACTGCACCATAAGCAAATGTAAATAATGCTATACCAACAACTAAACCAACTAGCGCAATTCCTACTGCTAAATGCTCTGCCCCATGCATGCCTTCAACGAATTGTTCAGCCACATGGAATTCAGGAATTTTTGCAGTATTAAGAATACCAGCTACAGGTGCTTTTAATACGGCACCAACAAAAGTAGACAGTACAGCTAAAATGCCCAATGGAGCCCAGTAAGTTGCACCTTTAATTTCATGGTAAGGCGTGTTTTCTTGACCAAAGAATACAACCCAGATTAAACGGAATGTATAGATTGAAGTCAGGAATGCACCTGCTACACCCACCCAATATAAAGTGTGATATAGAGCAACTGATTGACCTTGTACCCAAACTTCACCAAGAATCGCATCTTTAGAGAAGAAGCCAATGGTCAAGAATGGAATCGCTGCTAATGCACCGCCACCAATCGCGAAACAAGCAAATAGGAATTTGTTACGTTTGAACAAACCACCCATTTTGAAGATGTTTTGCTCGTGGTGGTAAGCCAAAATCACCGCGCCAGAAGACAAGAATAATAATGCCTTAAAGAATGCGTGAGCCAACATGTGGAATAAGCCAGCTTGATACGCTTCCGCACCTACAGCCATAAACATATAACCTAACTGACTCATTGTTGAGTAAGCCAAAATACGTTTGATGTCTGTTTGAACGAGTGCAGCAAAACCTGCAACTAACAAAGTTACCGCGCCAGTTACTGAAATGAATTGCATCACTTCAGGAGCAAGTTCAAATACGCTGAATAGACGACAGCATAAGTACACACCAGCCGTTACCATTGTTGCAGCGTGGATCAATGCTGAAACAGGTGTTGGACCTGCCATTGCATCTGCCAACCATGTTTGCAATGGAATTTGCGCAGATTTACCAGCAGCCCCCAAGAACAACATTAATGCAGTCCAGATCGTAAGAGACGAACTCTTCGTCATTACTTCTGCTGCGTGTTCAACGATGTACTGAGTATTCAGCGTGCCAAATTGTTGGTAAAGCAAGAATAAAGCGATAAGTAAGAATACGTCACCTACGCGGGTAACTGTAAATGCTTTGATCGCAGCCCAACCATTTGCAGGGTTTGCATAATAGAAACCGATCAGCAAATAAGAGCAAAGACCTACACCTTCCCAACCTAAGAATAACAACGCTAAGTTGTCGCCCAATACAAGCACAAGCATGCTGGCAACAAACAGGTTGAAATAAGAGAAGAAACGCGCATAACCTTCTTCACCACGCATGTACCATGATGCAAAGATATGGATTAAGAAACCAACACCTGTCACCATGCCCATCATGAGTAAAGATAAGCCATCTAAATGTAAGCTAATGCCTGGTGCAAAACCACCAACATTGAACCATGTCCACAGATTTTGAACAAAAACTTGCTGACCACTTGTGGTAAATGCCATTCCAGCAATTAGTGCAAATAATGCAGATAAACCTACAGAACCTACACCAATAATTGCTGCAACATTTTCAGAGAGTTTGTCTCGTCCCGCCGCCAATAAAATAAAACCGATTAGCGGAAATAATACTGTTAGATATAAATAACTCATCCGCGCATCTCACTAGCAGCATCCACATCCAAATGATGGAAGCGATGATAGAACTGAAGGACAATCGCAAGACCGATACATGCCTCTGCTGCTGCAAGGGTCAAAATCAGGATGAACATCACTTGTCCATCTGGTTGTGCCCATACGCTACCCGCAAGAACAAATGCCAATGCTGCAGCATTCATCATGATCTCAAGGCTCATTAACATAAATAATAGGTTGCGTCGCACCATTACACCGTAAAAACCGAGTGCAAAAAGGATGGTTGCAACAATCAAACCATGTTCTAAAGGAATCTGGCCCATTATTCTTTTTCCTCTTCTGCACCTGGTTCACGTTTACCTAAGTGGTATGCTGCAACAAGGGCTGCTAGCAATAACATCGCGGCAACTTCAACCAATAATAAATAGTGAGTAAAGAGTGCTTGACCAACTACTTTTGGTCCAATCACTTGTGCCCCAAGCGGTGCTGAAATAGTAGTGTATTCACCACCAAGCATCCAAACTAAAAGCAAGCCGAGTAAGAAACTCATGAGTGCTGGATATGCCCAAGCATCTGAAGAAAGCCATTTACGTTCTTGTTCAACAGTGTGTTGACCTAAGTTAAGCATCATCACAACGAATACGAACAGAACCATAATTGCTCCGGCATAGACGATGATTTCAAGAGCACCTGCAAAAGGCGCCCCCACGATCATGAAAATACCAGCAACAGCAAGCAATGAAACAATTAGACTAAGTAAAGCGTGTACAGGGTTCGTGTTAGTCACTACACGAACCGTAGAAACGATGGCCACGAGTGCCATCAAATAAAACGGCCACATCATGGTAATAGACTCCGTACATCGATTGGTGCACTTTCTTTTTGTGCTTGACCTTTCTCTTTACCGTTAATCGCCATACCCGTTACACGGTAGAAGTTGTAGTCTGGGTATTTTCCCGGACCTGAAATGAGTAAGTTTTCTTTCTCATAAACAAGGTCTTGACGTACGTATTCGCCTAACTCGAAGTCTGGTGTGAGCTGAATTGCAGTGGTTGGACAAGCTTCTTCACACATACCGCAGAAAATACAACGTGAAAAGTTGATGCGGAAAAATTCCGGATACCAACGTCCATCTTCTGTTTCTGCTTTTTGTAGTGAGATACAGCCAACTGGACACGCAACCGCACATAGGTTACATGCCACACAACGCTCTTCCCCATCTGGGTCACGCGTTAACACAATACGACCACGAAAGCGTGGCGGCACAATCTGTTCAGCCGGTACTTCTGGATATAAAATCGTGTCACGTTTACGCGTTACATGGCTAAATACCATAAACAACGAACGTACAATCGATCCGAATCCAGCTAGAAATTTATACATTTTGTACTCCCTGCTGTCCTAGGCCTGATTCATCAGAATCACAGCACCAGTCACTAACAAGTTGACCAACGCCAATGGCAAACAAATTTTCCAACCAAAGTTCATGACTTGGTCATAACGTGGACGCATTAAAGAACCACGAGCCAAAACAAACATCATTACAAAGAATGCTGTTTTAATCACAAACCAGAATACTGGCGGAACAAATGGAATTTCTAAATTGAATGGTGCTAACCAACCACCAAAGAATAAAGTTACGATCAATGCAGAAATAAGTACCACGTTGACATATTCAGCAACGAAGAACATACCCCATTTCATACCACCATATTCAACATGGTAACCTTCAGCCAATTCTTGTTCTGCTTCTGGTTGGTCAAATGGATGACGGTGAGTTACCGCAACACCAGCAACCACAAAAATCAAGAAACCTAAGAATTGTGGAATAACGAACCAAACATCGCGTTGTGCTTCAACAATTTCACGAAGGTTAAATGAGCCTGCAATTGCAACCACACCCATCAATGAGATACCCAAGAACACTTCATAAGAAATGGTTTGAGCAGCCGAACGTAAACCACCAAGCAATGAGTATTTGTTATTTGAAGCCCAGCCACCAAACAATACTGCATAGACTGCAATACCAGCCATTGCCATGAAGAACAACAAACCGATACTCATGTCGGCAACACCCAGTGAAGGACTCACCGGGATTACCATGAACGAAAGCACCGCAGTTGCCATCGCAACAGCTGGTGCTAAACGGAATGTAAGTTTGTCAGCAAATTTTGGTGTCCAGTCTTCTTTGAACATGATCTTAAGCATGTCGGCAACGATCTGGAACATACCACCAGGACCAACACGGTTTGGACCATAACGGTCTTGCCACCAAGCAAGTAAACGACGTTCAATGAAAGACATCAACGCTGCAACTAAAACAACCACAAGCAAAATCACAACTGCTTGAACTACAGCGTAGGCGATTGGCCAGTTCTCAGCCCAAAGTGGCGTTTGACGTATAATTTCTTGATTCATGAATTACACTCCTAAAGCCACTGAAACAGGCTCAGCTAGTGACACCATTGGTGCTAAACCAACTGGGTAACCAATATAACCTGTAGGTAAATATTCAATTACTTGTACAGGCAAGCTCACACTGGTTTCGCCTGCTTTTACAGTAATGCGTTGACCTTCTTGAAGGTTCAAACGAGTTGCATCTTGTTCGCCCACTGCAAACATAGCTTCTGGAATACGAGTTTCCATTGCAGGTGTTTTAATAGTGAATTCACCAGAACCAAAAATATGATGCATTGGTACTAAGCGGAAACTTTCAGGGTTTGCAACTACCGCTACTGGAGCAACATAGCTACGTGCAGGACGTTTTGCCAAGCGATCGAATAAACGAACACCTGAATCACCACCTTTTAAGTGTCCACCCACTTCATCTTGGTATTTGTTCCAAGATTGTGGAGAGTTCCAGCCCGGAGCCCACGCAAATGGTACTAATGATGATGCTTTTTGCGGACCAACATAACCTTCCATTGAGAATGTTAATGCTGAATCTGGATCGGTAGGCTGTTTCGGTTCATGAACCGATAACGGCGCACGCATTGCTGTACGGCCTGAATAACGACGTGGTTCACGCGCAATTTTCAAACCATGTACACGGTAACCAGCATCAGGTGCCACATCTTGAATTGCTTCAAGTACTGGTACATTTTTCACGATGCTTTCAATCACATCATCAAGCAATGTCCAATCTACAGCTTTACCTTTAATGCCAGTTTCAATGGCATGTAACCAGCGCCATGATTCTTTAATTGCATATTCAGGCTTGTAGTAACTTGGATCGTAAACTTGATAGAAGCGCTGTGCACGACCTTCTTGGCTTACAACAGTACCGTCACCTTCTGCAAAGCTTGCTGCTGAAAGAACGATATCAGCCTGTTTCACTGTTTCAGTTTCACTGTGATCAAGCACGATTACTGTTTCAGCTTTATCTAGTGCAGCTTTTACTTGAGCAGCAGGTAAACGACGGAACAAGTCATTTTCAACAATAACAAGTGTGTCGTAGTCTTGAGCAAATGCTTGTTCAAGGCTTAAGCCACCAAACAATGCCAAGCCCATAGAGTTCACTTCAGGAACCACAAGACTTAAACCAGCTTTAGAACCTAAGTTCTGAGTCAACTCAGCCGCAGCTTCCATAATAGAAGCATCTTGCAAACTTGTGCCCGCAATGATTAATGGTTTGTTTGCTGTTTTTAAAGTGTCAGCAATAGTTTGAGCGAATGCTTTTGCATCGTCATCTAAACCAGTTAATACATCACCTTTCACAGCTGCTGCTACGGCAAAGCCTAAACGTGCAATATCATTTGGAGAAGCAACAACTTCACCAGTTGCAACGTCGGCAAGACGAGTTTGAGTTGCAGCCAAGATATAGATTGGAGATTTTGCTTCTTGACCAATACGTTGTACAGGTTCAGCCAACCAATCTGGAGTACGTGTTTTCGCAGCCATTTCGCGAGCTTTGTTTTTCGCAGCCTGGCGAACAGACAATGCCATACGTGGAGCAGTTTGAGTCAGGTCTTCACCTAAAATCAGAACAGCATCGTAGCTTTCAATTTCACGCATGTTCGGGTTGTAAATACCCTCGGTTTGCATGATAGATGCAGCAAGTTCAACAAGTTTTTGCTCTTTTTGTGCAACACCAGTTGAGTAATTTGCCTGACCTACAAGCTCACGTAGTGCGTAGTTCGATTCCAAGCTTGCGCGTGGAGAACCAATACCCAAGACTTTTTTGCCTTGAAGCTTTGCAATCGTTTGGTCTAAAGCTTGATCAACAGAAACAGTTGCAACAGTTTCACCGTTACGGAACTGAGGCTGACGTGGACGGTCTGCACGGTTTACATAACCTGTGCCAAAACGACCTTTATCACAAAGGAAGTATTGGTTAACCGAACCATTAAAACGGTTTTCTACGCGACGGATTTCACCATAACGTTCACCCGGAGAAATGTTACAACCAGAAGAGCAGCCTTGACACACGCTTGGTGCATACTGCATGTCCCATTTACGGTTATAACGCTCTGAATGAGTCTTATCAGTGAATACACCTGTTGGACATACTTCAGTCAAGTTACCAGAGAATTCAGACTCTAAAGTACCTGATTCTGGGCGACCAAAGTAAACACGAGATGCATTGGCATACACACCAAAGTCTGTACCGCCCGCATAATCTTTGTAGTAACGAACACAACGGTAACAAGCAATACAGCGATTCATTTCATGTGCAATGAATGAGCCGAGTTCTTGGTTGTAATGCGTACGTTTTGTGAAGCGGTAACGACGACGGTCATGACCCGTCATTACAGTCATATCTTGTAAGTGACAGTGACCACCCTCTTCACAGACTGGACAGTCGTGTGGGTGATTCGTCATCAAAAATTCAACAATAGATGCACGGAAATCCGTTGCTTCTTTGTCTTCAATTGAGATATAGGTATTGTCAGATGCTGGTGTCATGCAAGACATGACCAAACGACCACGCGTATCTTCTGGATTCGCATATTGCGTAACAGCACATTGACGGCAAGAACCAACCGAACCTAAGGATGGATGCCAACAAAAATATGGGATGTCGATGCCCAGACTCAAACATGCTTGTAGCAAGTTTTCCGAGCCGTTGACTTCATACGATTTTCCATCGACATGAATTGTAGCCATAGTCGAATTCCTTAAGCTTGTTCTACGTTGCTGGTTTGCACGACAGGACGAGTCGTCACTTTCGCTTCAAACTCACCACGGAAATGTTTGAGTGCGCCCATAAGCGGCTCCATCGCACCTGGTGCGTGGGCACAGAAAGTTTTACCGATCCATAATTTACGAGTCAATTCTTGTAAATGGTCGATATCTTCTTTCTTACCTTCGCCTGCTTCAAGTGCTTTAAGCGCTTTAACAGCCCATGGCAAACCATCACGACATGGTGTACAGAAACCACATGATTCACGCGCAAAGAACTCTTCTAAGTTACGAGTAAGCGATACCATGCACTGGGTTTCATCTACAACCATCAATAAACATGTTCCCAAACGAGAACCTGCTTTCATAATCGTGTCTGCATCCATTGGTAAATCAATGGTATCTGCTGGTAAAAAGTCAGTTGAAGCACCGCCTGGTAACCATGCTTTAAGCTTTAAGCCTTCTCGCATACCACCAGCATGATCTTCAATCACTTCACGCGCAGTTGTACCAAATGGTAATTCCCAAAGACCTGGGAATTTCACTTTACCTGACGCACCATAAATTTTAGTGCCTGGGTCTTTTGATTTACCTGCTGATAAACCGATATACCACTCTGGACCACGAAGCATAATTGCTGGCAAGTTGTTATAAGTTTCAACGTTGTTCACAATTGTTGGACGGCCCCATGCTCCTGCAACTTGCGGGAACGGTGGCTTAGTACGAGGGTTAGCACGACGTCCTTCAAGCGAGTTAATCAATGCAGTTTCTTCACCACAGATATAACGCCCTGCACCCGTATGCACATGCAGATCAAAATTCCAGCCAGAACCTAAGATGTTTTCGCCTAAATAACCTTTAGCACGAATCTGTTCTAACGCTTCATTTAGATATTGAGCAGCCTCGATGTATTCACCACGGATAAAGATATAACCTTGAGTTGCTTCTAAGGTATAACCCGCAATTAACATCCCTTCGATCAATTGATGTGGAAGTTTTTCCATCAACAAACGGTCTTTAAAGGTACCCGGTTCCATTTCATCGGCATTACAGATCAAGTAACGTGGACCACCATCATTTGGTGCCATTAATGACCATTTAATACCCGCTGGGAAACCCGCACCACCACGACCTTTTACGGTTGCAGCTTTAATCACGTCTAACACTTCAGCAGGTTTCATGCCTAATGCTTTTTTAAAGCCGGCATAGCCTTCAAGTGCTTCGTAATCATCAGCACCACGAACTTCGTCACGTTTACTTAAACGCCAAGTTAATGGATGAGTTTCTGGATTACCGTCGCCATAAATTGGTTTTGGTTCAGTATTCATACATACTTCTCCAATAACTGTTTGACTGATGTCACTTCAACTAAACCGTGAGTATCTTCATCAATCATTAAAGTTGGGCCTTTGTCGCAGTTGCCTAGGCAGCAAATTGGAAGCAGCGTAAAACGACCATCTGGCGTCGTTTGACCATACTGAATTCCTAATTCGCGCTGGAATGCTTCAGCAAGTGTTTCTGCACCCATCAAGAAGCAAGCAATTGAGTCACAAAGCAAAATCACGTGACGACCTACCGGATGGCGATAGATACGATTGTAAAATGTTGCAACGCCTTCCAAATCAGCAACGCTCATCGACAACAACTGTGCAATAGCATTCATCTGAGCGTCATCTACCCAACCATTACGGCGCTGTACACACTTCAATGCATCCAAAGAGGCTGCACGAGGGTATGGATAGTGACCAATGTGATGTTCGATATCGTGAATTTCGTCCGCAGTCAAAATTCCTTCAACATTCACACGTGGTTTTTTATCAGTCAAAATCATCATTATGTGTTACCTCTTAGCGATCCACGTCAGCCATAACCACGTCAATGGTCGCCAGATAAATGATTAAGTCAGATACCAAACTTCCGTTAATCACTGAAGGCATTTGCTGTAAGTGAGTAAACGTCGGTGTACGAATACGAGTACGATAACTCATCGTCGCTTTATCTGAAGTCAAGTAATAAGTACTTGCGCCTTTAACCACTTCAGTCATAAATGATGACTCGCCCGCTGGCATGACAGGACCCCATGAAACGCTCAAGAAGTGCGTAATCAAGGTTTCAATATCTTGTAATGTCTTATCTTTCGGTGGTGGAACAGCCAATGGATGATCCGCTTTATATGGACCAGAAGGCATGTTATCCAAACACTGTTGAATAATTTTTAACGACTCAGTAATTTCACGGAAGTGAACGAGTACACGTGCATATGCATCGCCTTCATACTCAACTGGCACATCAAAATCGAAGTTTTCATAGCCACTGTATGGACGATATTTACGAACGTCAAAATCAATACCTGTCGCACGCAAACCAGTACCAGTTACACCCCATGCGAGTGCAGATTTGGCATCGTATTGTGCCACGTTACGCGTACGACCAATAAACACAGAGTTTTTTAATGCTGCTGTGTAGTATTCGTTTAAGCGCTTAGGCATCCACTCTAGCAATTCTTTAACAAGCTTTTGCCAGTTGTTTGGAAGGTCATGTGCTGTACCACCAATACGGAACCATGCTGGATGCATACGGTAACCCGTGATTGCTTCAACAATGTCGTAAACTTTTTGACGGTCTGCGAACATATAGAATACTGGCGTCATACCACCGGCATCCTGAATTGCCGTACCACAGAACAATAAGTGGTTATTGATACGGAACAATTCGTTCAACATGACACGAATCACTTGCGCACGTTCAGGAACTTTAATACCGGCCATTTGCTCTACAGCCATTACATACGGCATGTTTTGAGCACAACCACCTAAGTAGTCGACACGGTCAGTATAAGGAATGAAAGAATGCCATGTTTGACGTTCAGCCATCTTTTCCACACCACGGTGGTGATAACCAATATCAGGAACACAGTCCTTCACTTCTTCGCCATCTAACTGCAATACAACACGGAACGCACCATGTGCAGATGGATGGTTAGGACCCAAGTTCAAGAACATGAAGTCTTCGTCAGCGTTACCACGCTTAAGACCCCAGTCTTCTGGCACAAAACGTAAGTGCTCTTGTTCAAAGTCTTGTTTCGCTTTGTCTTGCATGTACGGCGTATATTCTGTCGCACGTGCTGAATATTCTTTACGAAGCGGATGACCTTCCCAGTACGTTGGCAACAAGATACGACGGAGCATTGGATGCCCTTCGAAATTGATACCAAACATATCGTAAGCTTCACGTTCATACCAGTTGGCATTTGGCCAGATATTGGTCGCTGTCGGAAGGTTAAGATCATTTTCGTTCAAGGCAACCTTGATACGAATGTCACTATTACGCTCAAGCGATAATAAATGATAGAACACAGTGAAGTCAGATGCTGGCAAACCATCACGATGAACACGTAAACGCTCATCCATCGCAGATAAGTCAAACAGCATTACATATGGACGTTCCACTTTACGTAGGAACATAAGGACTTCTTGCACGCGTGCGCGCTCAACCCAGACTGTTGGAAACTCTTCAAAAGTCGCCTGCACGTAAAAGTTCTCACCAAATTTGGTTTTGAGTTCTTCTACGATTGCAAATGCTGGGCGTGAATCAACTGGTGTTGACTCTGGCATAGCAATGTCAGTTTCAGCCATTGGCTTGGCTTCCTATTTAATACAAATTCTGTCAATTTTCTCGATGAACATATCGGTTAGATATGTCAAAGCACCGTCAAAAAATTATTTAATCTCATCCATAGAGCGTAAGTTTTTAACGGCAATACGCTGCGCATTCTTACGGTCACGTTCTGGCATCATCTTTGGCTTATACACTGGCTGAAGATCATCACCGATCACGGCAGAAAGCGGGCGTCGCTCTAATTGAATCTGGTCTTGTAAAAGCATTAAAGCTTGAATTAATGCTTCAGGACGAGGCGGACAACCTGGGACGTACACGTCAACAGGAATAATTTTGTCTACACCTTGAACTACTGAATAGATGTCGTACATACCTCCAGAGTTTGCACAAGCACCCATCGAGATGACCCATTTAGGCTCTAACATCTGTTCATACAGACGCTGAATAACTGGTGCCATTTTTACGAAACAGGTTCCTGCAACAATCATCAAGTCAGCTTGACGAGGTGAAGCACGGATAACCTCTGCGCCGAAACGTGACAAGTCATGCACACCTGTTAAGGTCGTTGCATATTCAACGTAACAACAAGAAGTACCAAAGTTAAATGGCCACAAGGAGTTTTTACGCCCCCAGTTTACTGCTGTATGCAAGACATCCTCTAAACGAGTCATGAATACGTTTTTATTCACTTCCTCTTCTAGTGGATCTGTCACGATTTGACGTTCTTGCAATGGGTATTGATCAGCATCCGGATTCGCGCGGGTCAGAGTATATTTCATCCCGACTTACTCCTTTTCAGATGACAATGCAGGTGTAGTTTTTGACTTAACACGACCTGATGATTGAGCTGGAATCTGGCCTGTAGGGTCAGTTACGAGCTCTTCAATAGAGTTAAAGCGTGTAATTTCAGCAATGTTCATTGTTGGCGAACCGATTTTAATCGCCTCACCTGCTGATTTACGGCGATCTGCTGGTGACCAACTTAAAGCACCTACAGAGAAGGCATAAACAAGCGCAATCAATAAATCAACGACAAAGATCACGACAGTGGTATATCCCAACCACCCTACTTCACGCACAGAAGTAGACCATGCATAGAGGTAAAGTGCCTCTAAGTCGAAGACAACAAAGAAAATTGCAACTAAATAGAACTTTGCAGACAGGCGAATGCGAGCGCCACCAGCACTCACGACACCCGATTCAAACTGCTCTTGCTTAGCACGCCCCCACGATTTCCCCCCGAGGAGTAAGGGAACTGTGAGCATAAAGACGCAAAGAAATGTAACGCCGATCACGAAGGCGATAATCGCCCAGTCGTATGGAGTAATGGCACTCATGCGGGGATAACTCCTGGCAGGCCTATTATTTAACAAAGAATGTATGTATTGGCCTTCAAATACACCAAACACAAAATTAATCCCGCCAATTGTACCTGATTTCTAATTTCGCATGCTAGTTGAAGCGTCTTAGTCTTTCGGATGATTTTCTAAACAAAACTATTCTTCTATGGGTTGTAAGGGGGGTTTCACCGCACATAATCGGTTTATTTAATAGTTTTTTTGTTTATGATGATTTTTTTCATTTTTTAATTTTAGAATATTTACACAGTTCATCGACTATTAAGTTTTAATAACTTACTTTTTTATAATATTAGTTTGTTTTTTATTGTATTCAGCTTCTCCTCTGAATTATGATGAATGTTTAGTCATGCATAATATTTTATTACTCTTGGATAAGAGTATTTATCATTAAGGGCAGCTGATGCCATACTCACTTCGTGAATTTTCATTTTTCTCCTCTTTAAAAATTTTTCTCCTGTTTAGCTTCATTATTGCAGTATGTTGTTTTATTGGCATTGCATCTCGTCCTTTAAGCTTTCTCGCGTTCTTCTGGCCCGCTAACTCGGTTTTGCTTGGTTTACTTATTCGTTTTCCAAGCACACGGCGATTAAGCTCATTTGTAGGTGCTTATAGCGGCTATGTCATCGCTGATCTATTTCAGGGTACTCCATTTGCTCTTACACTCGTTTTAACAACGTCAAATTTTCTTTATGTTGTTACTACGTTCGCACTCTACATGTTTTTTAATCAGCATATTAAAGCGGCCTATCGAGGTTATTCTTACCTTTTTTTATTTGCTTTATGCGGAGTAGGAAGCGTAGCAGGTGGATTGTTTGCAGCAACTTTCGTGCCCATGTTTAATACTAAATTTATGCTGGGTGGTTTGTGGGATGAATTTGGCTACTGGTTCACTTCAGAATTGCAAAATGCTTTGCTTCTTTTACCGATCATATTGAACTTACCTCAATATAGTCAGGTAAAACATTATTTTTCAAGAAATCGTGGCTTACAAGCAACCGATCTTTTGCCTTTCGGGGCTGTCCTCATTTCTATTGCAGCCAGTTATTATGACTCTGGTCCCGGTTCGCTACTCTACCCAATTGCTGCACTGATTTGGTGTGCAATTCGCTACAAACCTATTATTGTTGCACTCATTACAAGTCTTACTAGTGCCTACATTATTTATCATGTTTCTGGACATTATCTTTTACTCTATCCAAATGACTATTTCAGCAATACGATTTCAATTCGTATTGGGTTAATCATGATGACGATTGCCCCTCTTACGGTTTCTAGTATTAGCGTTTTACACTCAGAATTAATTCAAAAGCTTCAACACGCGATTGCGCATGATGAGCTAACCTCAAGTCTCACTCGACGCCAATTTTTGCAGTCGGTCAGACTACTTCAAGAAAAAGTGTATAAAGAAAATAAAACCTCAGCCTTTTTCATGCTTGATGTAGACCATTTCAAACAAGTTAATGACAACTACGGTCATCAAATAGGTGATCGCGCCCTACAAACCTGTGTCACTACTATTCAAAATATTTTGCATCCTCATGATTTATTAGGACGATTTGGCGGTGAAGAATTTGCAATTTTCATTGCAGATACTACAAAAGAGAGTGCGTTTGACCTTGCAGAGCAAATACGAATTAAAATTAGTCAGCAACCGATTTATATTTATGGGAAATTACCAATTTTTATACAAGTCAGTATTGGTATAAGTTTATATTCCCCTTCATCACATAGAGCGATTGAAAATTTATTTAAAGAAGCAGATGACGCTTTATACCAAGCAAAACGCCAAGGGCGTAATCGGGTCTTTATATCTTTATAGGTTTTCATTTAATCATCTAGTGTAATGAATTTTATACAATAACCTGTGTTTTGCCATGTATGCTAATAACAGATAATAAGGAGAAAAATGCATGACTCTAGAATATACGCACAAACCAAACTACTACTTGTTTGCTCAGTTACTTGTGCGACATATAGAAAGCTATATTCACAAACATCCAGATGCGAACAATGCAATTTTTGACTTGCGAGATGTCTATGAAATATTTAGACAGGATTTTGCGTCAACGACAACAAACCTAGAAGGTATTTTGCATATTGCAGATGAATATAAAATAGAAACGCTTAATGGAGATCAACCTCTTATTCAAAAATACCAGATTGATGCAAAAAACAATTCATTACTGATCGACTTTAATTCCGATGCGTTGACCAGCTTAAGAAGCGGGAAACCTATTTTGGAACCAGATGCAACTCAATTATAAGTAATGCAATAAAAAAGCACCTTTATGAAGGTGCTTTTTTATTGGCTTTCAAAGGAGGTTGTTTAAAACGTTTCGCAGGCCATGTCATGATAAAGCGAGCTCCACCTAAGGTAGGACTTTCATCTACTTTAATCTCACCACCAAACCAGTAAGCAATACGACTTACAATAGACAATCCTAGGCCATATCCACCTGACGCACGCGTACGACTGTCATCTAAACGAGCAAAGGCTTCAAATACTCTTTGACGATCTTGCTCAGGAATTCCGGCACCATCATCTTCAACACAAACAAAGGCCATGCCATCACTGTGAACACCACCTGTAATACGAACTTTGTTATCACAATAACGAACGGCATTGCCCACCAAGTTTTGAACCACCCGATGTAAATAACGGCGCTCTGCATCCACTTTCAAATAAACAGGAGGAGCAACAAGTTCAATTTCTTTTTGCGTTTTTAAAGCTTCGGTTTCTACCGCAACCTGATCCAACACATCAAATAGCGCAATTTCAGCAAAATCTAATGAAGGTGTACCCTGCTCTAGCTTTGCATAAGTCATGATTTCATCAATTAAGGTATTGAGCGCTTCAATATCTTTATCAATCATATCGACCTGATGCATACGATGATTGTAATCGTCTTCCTCTGCCAACATCTCTGTACCAAAACGGATACGGGCAACTGGTGTTCTAAGCTCATGAGATACAGCTCTCATCAACTCACGCTGAGCCTCAATTAAACGCTGAATATGATCAGACATATTGTTATAACTTGACGCCAAGTTTGCCATTTCATCACTTCCCTCGATAGGAACACGCAATGACAAGTCTCCTGACTTCATACGGTTTAACGCATAACGTACTTGGCGAATTTTACGCTCTAACGGCAAGATAAGACCATAAACACCCAAACTCAATAAGAATAGGCTGAATAAGGTAATTCCAGCCGAAAGCTGTAAAGGCATCCAGTTAAACATTGGAACCGGTCCAAGAACCAGAACTTGTGCAGGATGATTTGGTATTGGAGATACGATTGAAATGGTTGTGCCGCGCATTGTTGCACTATCTTTGTACAACATGACACTTTGATCTTGGCGTAAACGACCAATTTGCTCAGAGTCTAGATTAATATCTTGAATATTGTAAATATTAATTGGATATGAAAAATGTTTTTGAATCTTGGCAAGATATTCTTGTTCTTGTCCCGGATAAAACATTAGATAATCAAGTACAAAAATAGGGAGAGCCTTCATTTGGCGCTCACTAATTTTGTCTACTTTTATCGATAAAAAGTGCTGAGGATCGTCACGTAAACCAATAATGATATACGCAATACTATTACTAGCATCGTAACGGACAACAGACTTTTGAGCTTCGATCCGTTTTTTCTCGGTACGAGATAACTCTACCTTGCTTGCATCAGTATAATAAATTGGAAGTTCCAATAAATCTGATGCATCTGAAACCCAGTCTATTTTCTGTTGCTTCCCCGGTTGTCGAGCGACCCCCTCACTAATGACATAAGAAATACCATCAGTTAAGGATTCACGGTATTCTTGAGCACGTTGATAATTGATAATTTGTACAAGCAAATAACCAAAAACCGCAACCAAAACAACAAGAATTACCAGTCCCGCATAGATTCGCAGGAATATACTGTGTTTAAACACTCGACCAACCTTATAGGAAGTTTATTCAGATCTTATAACCCATTGGTTTCTTTAACGAACAAGTAACCTTTACTGCGTACTGTTTTAATACGTTTTGGATTTTCAGGATCATCACCAATTTTTGGACGAATACGTGAAATACGGACATCGATTGAACGGTCCTGACCATCGTATTCAATACCGCGTAAACGTTCGAAGATATCTTCACGCGATAAGATACGGCCAGCATTTGATGCAAGCAACCATAATAGGTCATATTCTGCGCTAGTGAAATCAACAAGCTCACCATGCAGTGTTACAGAACGGCCGCCATTATCAATTACAAGGTCATCAAATTCGATACGCTGTGCAACTTCATCTTCTACAGTTTTATCTGTGCGACGTAATAGTGCACGAATACGCGCTAATAGCACACGTGGTTGAACTGGTTTAGCAACATAGTCATCAGCACCCATTTCAAGACCAAGTACCTGATCCATATCTTCTGTACGTGCAGTTAACATCAAAATCGGTTGATGATAATGTGGACGAACTTCACGGCAAACAGTTAAGCCATCGGCACCCGGCAACATGACATCCAAGACCACTAGATCTGGTTGTTCACTAATAATACGACGAATTGCACGGTTACCATCAGTTTCTACACCAACCTCTAAACCGTTGCGAATTAAATATTCTTGAGTTAATCGCGCTAAGCGCTCATCATCTTCAACGATCAGAATCTTTGGTAACTTTTCTTCTTGGCTCATATCATTGCCCCTATAAATCTCGTTTCAATGCATCTTAAAAATCTTGCAGATACATTCGTTTATCATTTGCAATATACACACGTTTACATTGTAAACAAGTAGGCGTTCACCAAACTGATACATGACAATCGTATTTTGTTGCATTTTATTAGCCTTTGAATTTTCACGTGTTTTTAACATTTATTTATTGTTATTAAATTTCATATTCTATTCATATTTCCAATGTATGAATATTAAACAAATTATTTCTCTGTTTAGTTTAAATTTATTTAAGTGTTTGTTTTTTGAGTTATCCACAAACTTATCTATAAGTGTTTTTTAACAGCTTTGCTATGCTATCTCCCATCAAATCATACAGATAAAAAATTACTAAAAAGTCAAGATTGATCTGCTATGAAAAATCCCGTATCTTGTGTTCAAAATAAACTTTAACTACTAAGTCTTGTGTTTATCCCTCAAACATCGTGGCATACTTTTTGCTCGGTTCAAACGGTCTATAAACATAACAAAAGTGACAATGGAGCTATGCTGGCATGAGCGTAATTACTTCGACTCCCGGTCAAATTCAGGTGATCAAACGCACTGGAGATGTTGCTGCATTTGATGCAGAGAAAATTTCTGTTGCGATTGGTAAAGCTTTTCTTGCTGTGGAAGGTCAACAGAGTTCGGATTCAAGCCGTATTCACGACCGTATTACCCAACTGACGGAAATGGTATTAAATACTTTCACTCGTCGTTTACCATCAGGCGGTACGATCCATATTGAAGAAATTCAAGATCAGGTTGAACTTGCTTTAATGCGTACCGGAGAACAGAAAGTTGCCCGCGCTTACGTGATTTACCGCGAACAACGTACTACTGCTCGTCAGCAAACAAACTCAAACCACCATCCTACGTTACAAGTGACCGATGCTAACGGTCAGCTTCAGCCACTTGATTTAAGTGCATTGCAAGCAACTGTAGCGAAAGCAGCTGAAGGTTTGGAAGGTATTGACGTTCAGGCTATTGTCGATGAAACCGTTAAAAACTTATATAACGGCGTAAAAGAGTCTGATATTGCCACTACAATGATGATGGCAACACGTACTCGTATTGAACAAGAACCAAACTATACTTACGTAACTGCACGTTTGCTTTCTAGTGAATTAGTGAGCACAGGTTTAGCATTCTTAGGCTTACCTACAGATACGCCTGAAAACAATGCACTCGAAGCCTTTTTGAAAAAAGGTGTAGAGCTTGACTTGCTTTCACCAGACTTACTTGATTTCGATTTAGAGAAACTGGCAGCAGCAATTCAGCCAGAACGCTCTAATCAGTTTACCTACTTAGGTTTACAGACTCTATTTGACCGTTACTTCATTCACTCAAACGGCGTTCGCTTCGAATTACCACAATTATTCTTTATGCGTGTGTCGATGGGTCTTGCGTTAAATGAGCAAGATAAAGAAGAACGTGCAATCGAGTTCTATAACTTATTGTCTAGCTTCGACTACATGGCGTCTACGCCTACCCTGTTTAACTCAGGTACGTTACGTCCCCAGCTTTCTAGTTGTTACTTAACAACTATTGGTGATGACCTTTACGACATTTATGGCGCAATGCGTGATAACGCTATGCTTTCTAAATGGGCTGGTGGTTTAGGAAATGACTGGACACCTGTACGTGCCTTGAACTCTTACATTAAGGGTACAAATGGTAAGTCTCAGGGTGTAGTTCCATTCCTAAAAGTTGCGAACGATACAGCTGTTGCCGTAAACCAAGGTGGTAAGCGTAAAGGTGCCGTGTGTGCATACTTAGAAACTTGGCACTTAGACATCGAAGAGTTTTTAGAACTTCGTAAAAACACTGGTGATGACCGTCGCCGTACACACGACATGAACACTGCGAACTGGGTTCCAGACTTGTTTATGCAACGTGTATTTGAAGATGGTGAATGGACACTATTTACCCCTTCTGAAACTCCAGACTTGCACGACTTAACTGGTGCTGAATTTGCTGAGCGTTATGCTTACTATGAGTCTGTAGCGAAAGAAACCAACATGCTACACAAGAAAGTACGTGCTAAAGACTTATGGCGCAAAATGCTTTCTATGTTGTTCGAAACTGGTCACCCATGGATTACGTTCAAAGATGTATGTAACTTACGTTCACCACAACAACATGTTGGTGTAGTTCACTCATCTAACTTATGTACTGAAATTACCTTGAATACAAATCAAGACGAAATCGCAGTATGTAACTTGGGCTCAATCAACCTTGTACAACACGTTCAAGGTGGTGTGTTAGACCGTGAAAAGTTAGCTCGTACAATTAAAACAGCAGTACGCATGCTCGATAACGTTATCGACATTAACTACTACGCTGTACCACAAGCGAAAAACTCGAACTTGAAACACCGCCCAGTGGGTATGGGTATCATGGGCTTCCAAGATGCTCTATATGAAATGAACATCGCTTACGGTTCAGACGCTGCTATTGATTTTGCTGATGAATCAATGGAAGTGATTAGCTACTACGCGATTGAAACTTCAAGCAACTTGGCTGTTGAACGTGGTTCTTACTCAACATTTAAAGGTTCATTGTGGGATCAAGGTATCCTTCCAATCGACTCTTTGGAAATTGTTGCGAAATCTCGTCCAGAACGCATGTTCGAAGTTGACCGTACTCAACGTTTAGACTGGGACACTTTACGTGCCAAAGTTCAAAAAGACGGTATGCGTAACTCAAACGTGATGGCGATTGCTCCTACTGCAACCATCTCTAACATTTGTGGTGTTTCTCAGTCTATTGAGCCAACATTCCAGAACTTATACGTGAAATCTAACTTGTCTGGTGAATTCACTGTTATTAACCCTTACCTCGTTCGTGCATTAAAAGATCGTGGTCTTTGGGACACAGTGATGGTTAATGACTTGAAACACTTCGAAGGTTCAGTACAAAAAATTGCTCGTATTCCTGAAGAATTAAAAGCAATCTTTGCTACTGCGTTTGAAGTAGATACACGTTGGATCGTTGATGCTGCATCACGTCGTCAAAAGTGGATTGATCAAGCTCAGTCTCTTAACCTTTACATCTCTGGTGCTAATGGTAAGAAACTTGACATCACTTACAAGATGGCATGGTTACGTGGTCTTAAGACGACTTATTACCTCCGAGCTTTAGGCGCAACTTCTGCTGAAAAATCTACAATCAACACAGGTGCTTTAAACGCAGTTAAACCTGCGACTGTTGAAGCAGCGGCAGTTGCTGCCCCTGTTGTAGAAGCGAAAAAACCAGAAGCTGTTGAAGAAGATGGTTTTACTCAAGCAGCTCCAGTTCCAATGGCTTGTTCAATCGACAACCCAGATTGTGAAGCTTGCCAATAACATTCAATAAAATTGCTCTTTTTCACTAAAGAGCAATTTTAAGAGGTAAAGATTATGCTTTTTCATCTCAGCCATAACTATATGCTTGGTGTTGGAGTTTTAATCTTTGCCTTTCTTTTCTTTTATATACCGCTGATTTACGCATTTTTCACAATACGTAAGCAACAGCGTAAGCAAAATAAGTTGTAGTGAGTAGAGACCAGAGGCCCAAAATTTGGTCATGCATCAATAAAACTTAATTTTGTTTACACATTAAAAGCGTATAGTAGGGACATCTTCGTTTAAGAGATGTCAAATATAGATATACACAACGAAGAGAGAACAAAAATGTCTATCCTTAGTTGGGACGATTTTGAAGATGATTCGCAAAAACCGGCTGCACCTGAACACAAGTCTGCGCCCATCCAACCGGAAAAAACGTCTGATTCGCAGAATGTATCTGCTGCGCAGTCATCATCGCAGAGCGTGGCAGCTCCACAATCCGCTGGAACCCATTCCGTGCGACCAACAGTTGCCTCCGATACGGTGGCTAGAGCCTCTGCAGCCTTAGAACACTTAGATGTTGCCCCTGGCCTTGAAGAGCTAGAAATGGGCGCGCAACGTGTTCAAGTTGACGACAAAGCAATGATTAACTGTCGTGCGGACTTGAACCAGCTTGTTCCATTTAAATATGAATGGGCTTGGCAGAAATATCTTGACGGGTGTGCAAACCACTGGATGCCGCAAGAAGTAAACATGAACCTAGACATCGCGCTTTGGAAGTCTGAAAACGGCTTAACTGAAGATGAGCGTACGATTGTTATGCGTTCTTTAGGTTTCTTCTCGACTGCGGACTCTTTGGTTGCAAACAACTTAGTATTGGCAATTTACCGCCACATTACTAACCCTGAATGCCGTCAGTACATTTTGCGTCAAGCATTTGAAGAAGCGATTCACACTCACGCTTACCAATACTGTATCGAATCTTTAGGTATGGATGAAGGCGAAGTCTTCAACATGTACCGTGAAGTTCCATCTGTTGCTCGTAAAGCAGCGTGGGGATTGAAATATACTCAATCTTTAACTGACCCTAATTTCCACACAGGCACACCTGAAAACGACCAACGTTTACTTCGTAACTTGATCGCGTTCTACTGTGTTCTTGAAGGGATCTTCTTCTATTGTGGCTTTACTCAAATTTTGAGTATGGGTCGTCGTAACAAGATGAACGGTGTTGCTGAGCAATTCCAATACATCTTGCGTGATGAGTCTATGCACTTGAACTTTGGTATCGACATGATTAACCAAATCAAGATTGAGAACCCTCACCTTTGGAGCGCTGAGTTCCAACAAGAAGTGGTTCAAATGATTGTTGAAGGCACAATGCTTGAAATCGAATATGCGCGTGACACTATGCCACGTGGTGTATTGGGCATGAACGCAAGCATGATGGAAGAATACTTGAAATTCATCTGTAACCGTCGTTTAGCGCAGCTTGGTTTACCAGAGCAATTTGCTGGTGTAACTAACCCATTTGCTTGGATGTCTGAGATGATGGACTTGCGTAAAGAGAAGAACTTCTTTGAAACTCGCGTAACTGACTACCAAACTGGTGGTGCGTTAAGCTGGTAAGTTTAAGCATCTGCTGAATAAAAAACCGCTATCTATAGCGGTTTTTTATTTAAGACATATTTCATTAAATTAGAAAAATAGCAGATAAAATAAATAACAAAATCAACAATATATAAATTTAAATTTATATTAATTTCAACTGGATAAAATAAGCATTTTTAATATTCAGACACTAACAACCACAAATCCAAAACATATTATAGACAATAAGAGCTGGAGCATTTACAGGATAAGTACCACTATCCAGCACCTTATATAACCTGCTCTTATATTTAATAGTTAATAATTTTTCCTTTCGGCTAACCACTAGACCAACTCTATAAATAAAATAAATAGAATCATTATTAGTTATTCGTCTATATACAAACTGTACAGAATCTTCTTTTTGAATTTTTGAATGATCAACTACAATAAAACCATTACATCTAGAGCACTTCCATTTCTCTAAATCAATACTCTTATCCATATTTAATTTTACCAGATCATAAAAATCAACTAAATAGATAACTTTTAATAAATTAAAATTATTTTATACAACACATACAACAATATGAATAAAAAATAAAAATATCAATATGAATTTAATTTTAAAATTAATTTTTAATTTAATATGCATTAAATTAAAAATTAAAACACAATTTAATACGTAACAAAAAATAAATCATTTCAATCTATTATTAGATTTAATATTACTCACAAAATTAATCATTGGATTTTTCAATTACTCTTTGTATTACAGTCCTTGAAACAGCAAGATCCTTAGCTAAAGAATATACAGTAAATCCTTTTTTAAATTTATTAATAACATCCTGTTTTTGAGAATCCGTTAATTTTTCAGGTCTACCTACCTTTTTAGATAATCTATGATTTTTTTGTGTAACTTGATTAGATATAAAAAGCTTTTCAAAAGCAATGCAAATTTCTATAAAATGGATAAAGTTATTTTTAATATCTTCTTTCAATTCAAAATTCGCATAATCCAATATAATTAATTTAATTTTCATTTTCTCAATTAAGATAACTGTAGATAATATTTCTTGAAAACTATTCCCAAGACAATCAATCCCTTTAACAATGAGAAAATCACCTTCTTCCAAGGAATAGTTAATTAGATTAAAAAAAATATTCCTTATAGCAATAGATTTATCTACTGCTACCAATTCAAAAATTACTCTATTGGGATGAACTTTATGATTAAAGCTTTCTAGTAAGGAAATAAAAGATTCTTTTTCTTTTCCTAGATCTTCAATATTTGAATTTGTTCGTATATATGCATAAATACGCATAGCTCCCCCCTATCCCTTAGAGCGAAGTGAAGTATGTCTACTAAAGTAAATTAAAAATATACTCTTAGTTCTTCACTTATTGATTGTTATATAATTAGTTTATTAATTTCATAGTTTTATAGTAGTGTAATAATTTTCATATTTCTACTATTTTAAAAGCTCAACCATCACAACAATTAAAAATATAATATTTTAAAACATTATATAAATAACAAATTAGTAGAAAAGTACTTTAATATTTAAATTTAGATCTTATAAAGTAATATAAGAATATTATAAATAGAGACAAAACGAAAAAATAAATGATATAAATTTAAAAATTAAGAAAATTTAAAATTATAACTTTTCATAAATCATTATACGAAGATGTTTTAAAACCTGCATTTTATTTTAATAAATTTAAACACAAAGTAAAAATAAAAAACACTTATTTATCATAAAGATATTGAAAAAAATAACATTACATCATTAGCCATATACTACTTTTTTATGTTATATATATTCAAATTAATCCAGTAAAAAAATAAAGCTAGATTTTAATATTAGATTAATATTAAATTTAGAAAGACTTAGTAACAAGGTAATTAAACATGAAAAAAAATACCCACAACAAACTCATAAAATTCTTAACTAATATAATAATGATAAAAAATCTGATGAACAGTGATGCTTTAACTATGCATTTAATTAATATGTTTTAAACACTGTATAGTACACTTTTGTGATTTAGTTCATGTTTTTTTTAAAAAAATAAGATGCTAAGATTTGTTTTGTTTTTGTTTAATTTTGGTGTTTTTAATATGCGTACATATGCCTATGTTAGAATAGAGCCTAATTTGCAATTTGAATTTTCTAGATATATCTCCTTTTTTAGTGAGTATGGTTATAAGATTCAAAAGAATAGATTAGTAGTAGAAGAAGTATCTGTTGATAAATCTATTATTTATAGAGATAAATTTCTTAACTTAATAAGTTATTCATTAGAAGAAGGCGATATTTTAGTGATAAAAAGCATGGATTGCTTGGGTAATAGTTTTGAAGAAATTTTAGGGATAGTTGATAAAATTGATCAAAAAAAAATCCGACTAATTTGCTTGGATTATTCTAAAAATGAAATTAATGGTGATTTGAAAATTTTCTTCCTCCATTTTCTCAAATTATCAGCCGAATTTGAGAAGTTGTTCAAGTCGGACAATAAGAGGTTGAAGGATCAAAAACCAACAAGAAAAGTTGGTCGGCCAGAAATATTAAATAATGAACAAAAAAATAGAGTAATTGAACTATTTAAGAAAGGTTATAGTGTCTATTCACTCGCTAAAGAATTTTCAGTTACAAGAACAGTAATTCAAAGGATTTTAAATAATGCAACGAAAGGTAATGCATTGTAATCATTAATTTTTTTAACTTTAGACTCTATTATATGCACATGGAATAATATAAAAAGGAAAGTAATGATTAATTTAGTTTTAATAAGTATTAGACTACCAAGTATACTTAATTCGAGATAATATTAAATTTCAAGCCCAGAAAAATATGTTCAACCCTTTGAAATTAAATAATATTTTACGATCTAAATTTAGAAATAGTTTATTATAAATTACTTTTTCCTATGATTTGTTAAAAGTAATTTTTAAACTTTCTATCATAATTATTTCCCTATAGAATAATTACTAAATAGAGGTGTGCTCAATAAGTACAAATAATACTTATTTTCAATATATTAAAAAAAAATATTTTATATATTTACTATTGATTATGTTATATTTACATCGTAGAGTTATTTTGCATAAATTTAAATGATCCAATTATCAAGAAAATCTTGACAATCAAAATCAATTTAAAACACTGACTTAACAATTCAACCATTTGAAATTTATAAATTTTAGCTTTAAAAAAGCGATTTTATGCTTTTAAAGCATTTGTTATGAAAATTTATTTATTTTAAAATATGATAAATATTTAATATGAATGATATTTTTTTGAATTTTTTAATAGGCTCAACAACAGGTAAGATTTATATTCCCACAGGAATTGGACCTTTTCCAACAATTATTATTTTTGATACAGGTTTAATGAAAAGTACAAAAACTTATGCTAACTTCTATGCAAAAAGAATGAAAGAAATAGGTTTTTCTGTTTTTATAGTAAAATTAAATAAAAAAGATGAAATAGGTACTATAATAGAGTTTATTTTAAGTCATAATGAAGTAAATATTAATAAGCTATATTTAATAAAAATTGAAAAAAACAAACTAATAGATTCCAATATAGAATTATATAAAGATTATTTTCAAGCTATCGCATCAATCAATTGCTTTAGTTTAAATAGCTAATGGATTTAAAGACAAGATCTTAAAATTATTTGAATAATTCATAAAAAAACTAAGCTACCTAAAGCTTAGTCTACTTTTTTATACTTAGTTATCAAAAACCATGGCTGACAGATGATTTAGAAACGTAAATTGAATTTTGTGGGTTCGCATCTTCTACCCAACACGATTTAGAGACATTAATCTTCTCACCACTTACTAAAGTAATCTTTGTTTGTTTCACATCGCTACTAACATCACTCGCTGCATAGTAATGATGTTTATCACAAATCACTGTTTTCTTATGATTACTTGCATATTGAGTAGCTTTATCTGTTGTAACTTCACCAGTACCTAAGCTAGGATGGCCTGATTTTTCTGCTATCAAATACAATTTATGACTAGCAATGGTATTAATAGAAGCTGGCGAATAAACTGATTGATGCCCATATGGCTGATTAACACATCCTATCAAGATTAGTGTCAATGTAAGTACGAGCTGAGTTAGAATTAAATTCTTCATTAATTTTAATCCTCATGTTAAATATTTAAATATCCATTTTCATAAAATCCCTCTTAAAATAAATTTTATAGAATTAGGATTATCAACAATAGATATATCAATAAAATAATTTTAAGTGAAATTTAATCTTACCCTTTTAAATTAGGATAAAAGAAATCAATATAATTCCAAGTTCTCTATTAATTAAGAAGAGTCCACCTCCTAAAAGGCGGTGGACTTAGTGAACATCACTCAAACCTGAAATACGAGGATAGTTATATAATTAATACCCTCAAGATTATATTTACATGAGAATGCATCAGTATCAATTATGAATTAATTAAGTTCAAAATATTTTTCCCTATTAAAAAAAATATTCTTACTTTACATACACTAAAGCTACGCACATCTTAAAAAATGTTTTAAATACATGTTTTAAATACAAATAATTATTACTAAAATTTTAAGAAAAGAGTTCTAAAACTTGTAGTATGATTAAAGTTATAAATTTAAGAAGTCCTTCTCATCAGAATCTAGTTTTATGCCAGATTCTATTATTGTTTTTTTAAGACAATTAACAATTATTGAAGAATTATAAAAGTTATTATATTTATTTAAAGGAAGTAAAAGCTTCCTATCATTTGCTACTAATGATAAATTTGATAAAAAATTTCTCATAAATATATAACCAGAGAACGAATTATCTTTAAAAACTGGGCTCCCATCAACGTATTTTCGTTTTATTATACTGTCTGGCAAATTTAATTTAATGTCATTCATTTTATTAGACAAAAAAGCTAATCTATACCACAACTTATTGTAAGGTATTTGATAAATGTTATTTTGTAAACTACTAGTACTAGTTGGTAAAAGAATTCTACCCTTTCTATCAATATCATCTTTTCTTAATAATCTTTCCGACCAATTTGCCATACCTTCAAGATACCAACTTGGTTTTAATGGACTATATCCGTATTGATAAAGATGAAATATCTCATGAGCAACAACAGTCCAGTAATTTCCTGGAAAATTTTCTAATCTATTGTTTAATTTAATCAATAATGCTTTATCTTTTTTTATTCCATCAAAACTAGCTAGGTAAGGTTTATCGTAAGCAATACCGTTATAACTTATGCTAACCACATGAATATCAATATAATTCACTTGAGATTTATATCGAGGGCTATTAAGAGGATTAACAAAACCTAAATAGTCCAGTGCATCTATAGTTGCATTAGCTTGAATTGCAATATTTTCTACATAATCTGGAATATTATTTTTATTGATATCTGTCTGCTCTATCTCATTCAGGCTATAAATCACCCTAACTTTTGCAGATTTATAATATTTTTTTTCTTCATCGACCGTCATATTTTTTTTGTCCGCCGCTAAACAAGCCAAGCTCATTAATGAGACTCCAAAAAAGAAAATAATCTTTAAAATATTATTTAAAGATAATATTTTTCCATAACTTAAAATTATTTTCATCATTGAATCTCCATACAGATTTAGCGCAGTTCTTATGGAAGAAACTTATTTTCTCTCTGTTATTCAATAATTCTATAGTAGAGTTAATAAATTTCTCATTGTCATTATCTTCAATCAAATAGCCATTATAGTCATTAATAATCATTTCACTTGGACCATAATCAATATCAAAAGAAATTACTGGGCAACCATTTTTTAAAGAATCCAATATAGCCATACAGAATCCTTCAGATCCACTAGTAAATAACATTAGATCTGCATTTTTGAGTACAGAATTTACATCAGAAACGAAATCACATAGCCGTACTACACCTACCAAATTATTATTTTCTATAGTTTTTATTAAGTTTTCCTTTTCAGGTCCAAAACCATAAATATCTAGGGTTGCTTTAGGAACTTTTCTATGAATTTCACCAAACAATTCTATAAGTAGATCTAATCTTTTTACTTTATCAAACCGTGCTAAGCAAACACACTTATATTTTTGTCTGGAATTTAAGCTATTTTCGAATGTTGCTTTTTTATAAAAATGGGGAATAACAGTGTAGTTTGGATAGGAACCAAATCTTTCACTAAAATCATTTTTTTGTTTCTCTGTTAAAAATATGAGATGATCTATTTTCTCTAAGTTTTCAATATAACTCTTGTAGTGTGCATTAGTTTTTGAATCTTTTTCTCTAGCTTTTGAATAATGTGCGGCATGAATAATGCCAATAACAGTAGAGTTCTCCCTTTTATTCAATAATATATTTTTTGCAAAAACTATGGCTCTATCAATAATATAAATCTTATGCTCATTTGCATTAATTTTAGATAAAGTATATTCAAATAGTTCAATTTCCGAACTAAATTTTCGTGAAATTATGCCACCGTCTTCATACAAATATAGACTAACGACCTTCCCTTCCTTATTATAATTTCGTGATAGGACAAGATGATTATTAATATCATAGAAATCTTCAGCAAGAATTAATCTGTTACTATCTAAAACTTGTGATGAGCTTAAAATCCCTTTTTCATTAAATTTTAATCTTTTAACTATTTTGCCAGATTCAAAAATATTTATATGACTCAAAAGACCTTGCTTATTTTTAACATAATATTTGCAGAGTTTATTTCTTTCATCAAAAATTTTAATATTCCCTAAACTATCACTTTCAATATTTTTTTCTTCGATGGTAATTTTACTACTATCTTCTGGATTAAAATCAATTGAAAATTTGCTTTTTTGATAGTAAGAATATAAATTGAAAAAATTAATATTTTTACTTGCATCTAAATCTAACAATTTGCTTGTATACAAATCCTTATAAAGAAGATTAACCATAGGATTATAGGAAAGAGTACATATATTTACTTTAATTCCATTTCTACTAAATAAATCTGCTCTTTTAATTAGCGCAATTAATAGACCATTTTTTTCCTGCTTAATTGCAGGATAAAGCATATATATACCCTTTTCTTTTAACATTATAATTCTCTTATCTTAGATTTATAGGTAAAAAGTTATTCTTGAAAGGTGGTTTTGCATTTTCTTGCAACCATTCGTAATAATCAACCTGAGCTTTTGCTACCGGATAAGCCATAAATCCAATTCCTGGCCCTGCATTAACTTCAAATATAGCAATATTCCCTTCTTGATCGATACCTAAATCTAGACCTAATGAATCTAAGCGCCATGCATATTGCTTTTGAAAAGCGAGTGGAAATTTTTCGAAAATTTTCTTTATACTTTTATTAATTTTTTCAAATGAGTTTGGATAATATTGTTCTAAAAATAATTTTTCACGTGTTGTGATTAATGCTCCTTGCATACCATTCGTAATATCAATATTTTTATTAATATTTACATAAGGGAAAAATTTTATTAATTTCCACTTACCACCAGCCCCCCTACTAATTTGCATCCGGAAGACTGTGTTTAGTGCATTATTTGTAGAACTGTTGAAATATCTGCTTAGAGAATAGCCTTTATTCTTAATTTCTTTATCAAAAAAACTTCTCAATTCATTTTTATTAAACTCATTTTTTCTATCTAACTGTTTTACTATATATTTTTTATCTAAAAACTCGACGGAAAAAATTCCTTTCCCCTGATTACTTGATAAGGGCTTTAGTATAACTTTTTTATATTTTTGAATTGCACCCAAAAGATCCTCAAATTCTTTACAGTCCTCAACACTTATCAAAAATTCGTTAATATCTTCAATTTTCTGAAGTTTTAGATCAACATTCTTTTTTGTCCCAATTCTATTTGATGTAAAAGGAATTCTTTCTGCTAATTTTAAATATATTTCCTTATCTTCTGCCTTAACAGCGAGTCTATTTTGAATTACATTAGGAAAGTTAAATTCTTTTTCTAAAACTTTTCCATTTAATATAGTCTTGCCTATCACCTTTTCAGTTTCAAAACACACATCTTTTGCTGTAAAAACATAAGCTTCATGCCCACGGCTTTGAGCAACAATGATGAAGATTTCTTCTACATCAGTTAAATTTTTTGCTGGTTTTAAAATTCCAAATACAGACATTATATTACTCCAATTAAATCATTAATCATTTCTTGATCAATCAATCTAGTGTGATCATTTTTTGAATATCCTAGACAAGCAATAAGATAATTATTGCGTTTTTTTACTATCTGTACGCTATTAAATACATTAGGAAAAAGTGTTCCTGTTTTAATAAATATTCTTTCATTAGTATCAAAATCAATATTGACATAGCTTTTATTTCTTTGAACAACAATACTCTGATGACTATAAAATAGAAAAGACTCTATTTTTTTATTTTCTAATATATTAATAACTAATTTTAATAAGTCATCGACAGTTGTATATTGTTTACTTTTATATAAACCATGCGAATTTAAAATATTTGTAAGTTTCATCCCAATTCTATTTATTAATCTTTCTACATGTTCTTCATAAGAAATATTCGTTTTTTCTTCAATTACTTCTTTTAAGACTTCGGCACTCGTATTGCTTGATTTAAATATCATGTTTTTAAGTAAATCATTGATTGTTATAAGATCATTTTCAAATAAATTATAACCACTCCCAACTATTAAATTATTTTTTTTAACTGTTACAATTTCTCTTAAAGAAATATTTAAATCAAATACTAAAAATAATGTTAATAATTTTATAACTGAACCAGGTACAATTTTGATATTTTTATTCTTAGAATAAACTTCAATACTATGCTCATTATCAATAATAAAGATTGATAAAGATTTAGCAGAAATTCTCTCAATTTTTTTCATAATTGAATTAAATTCAGTTAATCCTATTACTTTCGTATCTGTACTTGTAATAGTGCTCATAGTTTACTCCATTATTAATTTTTCCAATTTCATTTTTTCTATATTATTTTTTTGAAAATCAAATTCATTTAGAAAACATTGAATATTATCTATTTCTAGATTTTGGATGTCTGAAAATCCATATTCCCACCATTTTGACTCTAATAATCTATCAATAGTATCTTCATCAAATCTGAATTTTATAATTTTGGCTGGATTACCACCCACAATTGCATAAGGTGGTACATCTTTTGTAACGACTGAATTTGCAGCAATTACTGCCCCATTTCCAATAGTTATTGTTGGTTTCAACAATGCCCTTGCCCCAATCCAAACATCATGTCCAATATCCAATACTTTTTGTTCAATATTATTTGGTAACCTTCGAGCATTTTGATCCATCTTATTAATTTCTAAATATTTTTGATAAATTATAAAATTTCGATCATATGTTGTTGCTGAAGTCGTTAGCCATTCGTGAGGATGCCTTAAACCAAGTACCCTTACTCCCTCTGCTATTGAGCAATACCGACCTACTTTAGTAGTAATTGGCAATAGAGACCAACTATAGGAAAATGCTCCCATATTCCAAATATTGTTACCGACTAAAAATGCGCAAAAGGGTTCAATTTCTACTTTTTCGAGAAAATTAATGTAATCTTCGTCGAGGAATCTTGAGTTACCATTACGAGTAAAATATATATGATATTCACTCATAACTTTTTTTAGCTCTTTATATTGTCTTTTCATATATCACTCAAAATAGTTATAAAAAGCTACTAAACCAGATAAATTATGCTCTTGATCATCTATTCGTGCTCTAAAACGATCATGTCTAACATAGAATGCATTCTTAATTTTATCTGGCCTAGCCATATACATTGCTAATTCAGGGTAAAAAAATCCTGTAGAACGCTGGAACTCAACTCTATATTTAATTAATTCTTTTAATTCATTAAACTTGGCTTCTTCAAACAACTCGAGATAATCATTATCTCTCATATATGAAACCATTTTATATGCTGACATCATCATTTCTAAAAATGTTGCATAAGCAGTTTTTCTATTTTTAATAAATTCCATATGATTAAGATAGTTATTCATTCCGAATCTAAAATACTTTTCTTCTGGACAGATTTTTGTTAATTCATTTGTACAATAACTCAACCAATGGTCATGATATTTATCATATTTTTTAGAAATAAAATTATCAAACATTAGCTTAACAGTATCAAGTAAATCTTTATTTTTATTAATCTGATATAAACGTAGGAGCCCTAAAGCAGCTTCTCCATCATAATATACAATTCTAAACTTTTCTTTTACGCATAATGACGGATAATTTAAAATATGGCTAGTTTGACCATATTCATCTATCATATATTGTATCCCTTTTGCTAGCATTTCAGCATTTTTCAAATACTTATCATTACCAGTTATTTCTTGATATTTAGCAAGCATAAAAATTGCAGTTGCATTTGATCCTAATTTTATTTCTAAATCTTTTTCACCATCAATCATAAATCCTTTTTCTTCTATAATTTTATAAAAATTATCAAAGGCATATTCAATAGATTTTTCAATTTTATTTAAATATTTTTTATTAAAAACTACTTCTAATGTTTCCAATAATGCATATATCGACGTACAGTGTCGAACAGTATTATAACTCTTAATTTCTCGATCATAAGCTGGAAAATAACCATAAATAAAACGACCATCATCCAAAATTTGATTATATAAAAACTCGGAATTATTAATAATAAGTTCTTTTATTTCGTCCTTATAATTTTCAGACTTATATCTTATTCCGTTTACAACTCCTCCAGTCTGTAAATCAATAAACTTCTCATTTTCATAAAAAGCAGATACAGTATCAAAAACCCATACTTTTTTTATATCATCTAGTTTAAATACCTTAGTAATATTTTTATATTTAGATTTTATTGCATCATTAAGGTTTTTTTCATCAAAAAAATTAGGTTTATCAAAAGAAATACCTTTTATAATAGCTTTCCCATATATTTCTTGCTCTAGAAAACATATGTGAAATTTATCATCAAAGCTAATTCCTTTCCTGTAGTGATTATTATGTTCTTGATTTAAAACATCAAAGTCAACTTCACTCCAGCTCTCTTCACTAATATTACATGCAATATCTATTTTAAAAAACTCAGGTATTCTTCTGTTTTTAGAATATAACTTATCCAAAAATGAATATATTCTTTTTAACACTGTATTAAAATTTTTATCAAAAGTGTTCCATACTTCACATCTTTTTTTATTATCACCCATAGATAAAAAAATACACATACCATTCTCATATTCAGAATGAGTTTTCAATTGAATTAACAACCAGTTTTTTAATTTTTCTTTGAATTCCTCAAATTTACTATATGTATTAATTTCCATATTATCACTTCAAAAAATCTTTTAACTTATTATAACATATCACATTTAATTTCAAAATTATTTAAACAAAATAAAAGAGGACCCGTAGATCCTCTTTTTATTCAAACAATCAAATTAAAATAATATTTGACTATTTTGTAGCAATTCATCAATTGTAGTATTAGTATTTTTAAGAGTTAAGATTTCTGTAGAATTATAAGAAGTTCCACTTCCATCTCTATCTATACTAATTACTGTGTCACCACCTACTTGTGTAGCAGTTACATATTGACCGATATTTGTATTATTAACAGACTGACCCGATAATAAACTACTTATATCGATTTTATCTCCTTGTGCTTTATTAAAATCACTCCAGGTATCTAAACCATTTCCACCTGTAGGATCCGTTGCATTAAGAAGCTTAAATATAACTGTATCTGCACCAGTACTAGTTGTATAAACATCATTTCCTGATGTGCCAGAAATTAAATCATTTCCAGCGCCAGTTTCATAATGTCTACCCAAATTAATTGTTAATGCAGCAACATTACTTTCATCACCATTCGCAGCTATAAGTTTATAATTAAAACTTGTAGTTTGGCTTCCATCTGCTGTGGCATTTGGAGTAAATGTATATGTGCCGTTTGCTGCAATATTTAATGTTCCATTACTGTAAACTAAAGTTTGACCAGTAGCTTCAACAAATACTCCAGCTGCATTTTCTACAAATAATTTAGTACCTATACCGCCTGTTACATCAGTACCATTACCGCTATCATCTGTAATTACATTACCTGTAGCTGGAGTAAATTCTCCAGAAGCAGTAAATGCATCATAATGTGTCAGTGTTGGTTGAACTGAAGTTTGAACTGAAGTTGAATTAGTGCCATTAACAAGGAATGACTCATTACTTTCAGTACTTGTATAAATTACACGCCATTGTGTCGCCACACTATCCGCTGGTATCGAATAATTATTATCAATGATCGTAGCATTTGAACCACCTAGGAATGGATGACTATAAGTTGTAGTTGGTGAAACATATACAGTTTGCCAGCTACCACCTACCAATTTTTGTACGCTATAACCAAAGGTATCATTATTGGCGCCAGATGAATCAGTTGTAGTAACTTTAATAGATAAGACAGCTGACGCATTCTTATCTACAGTAATAACATCTGAAGTATCCGTGCCAGAATTACGCGTATAAGTGTAACCACCAAATAAGCTACCAGTACGAGTAACGGAAGCAGTCATTGAACCAAGATCTGCCGATTTTGTTTCAACAAAGTTTTTATAATCTACTTGAGCTCCATTGCTGTCATTAGTAGCAACTAAGTCAACTGTGCCATCCAAAGTAGGATCAGTTGGCCAATTAATGTCTACTTGAGAACTATCAATTCGGATATTAAGATTAGCTGTTGCCGTATTTCCATCAACATCTTGAATTGTATAAGTAAACGTATCGACTTTGCCTACTGAGTTAGGAATTTCCGGATTTCGGATGTATTCATAATTCCCATCCTTATCAATATACAGGTCACCATAAGCACCTTCTATTTTTTGGAAACCATTAACAGATTGATCAACAGTTAACGTGTTACCCGTTTCAGAGATTACTTGCGTAACGACTAATGGCTGACCTTCAGGATCGACATCCGCTACATCCCCTGCTCCCTCAGGAACAATGACGTTACCACTTACAACAACCTCACCATAATCAGTTGCTACACCACCTGATGGGATTGTTAAAGTTGGGAACCCTAAACCTGTAAAGTTAAGTCCTTGGTCATTTGTCATGACGATGGCATATTGACCTTCAGGTAAATCATTAATCGTGGTGCCACCTGTATAGAATCCTACAAGTGCTGCAAAAGCAGTTCCAGCATTTGGAATATGCTCATAAAGCTCATACTGACCAGTGTTTTCATTCAAACGAAGAACATCGAGGCCTAAACTCACAATACCTGCACCCAAATACAAACCACTGATATCAATATTGAAATCTTGAAGTGTTCCTTGAGGAACTTCTACTTGCAAGGCATTGTTCACAGCCCATGTCCAATCGAGAATCAAACCATCATAAGAAGGTAAAACTACAGATGTCTTAGATTGTGTAGGTACTGGGCTTGTAGTTGGATCGATATTAGCATCAAGCGTTGCCAAGTCATCATTCGCAACCAGATCAGAGTCCGAATCGCTGTCGCTATCAGAGTCCGAATCACTGTCAGAATCGCTGTCAGAATCAGAGTCACTGTCAGAATCAGAGTCGCTGTCAGAGTCCGAATCGCTGTCAGAGTCTGAGTCGCTGTCAGAGTCCGAATCGCTGTCAGAGTCCGAATCGCTGTCAGAGTCTGAGTCGCTGTCAGAGTCCGAGTCGCTGTCAGAGTCCGAATCGCTGTCAGAATCAGAGTCGCTGTCAGAGTCCGAATCGCTGTCAGAGTCCGAATCGCTGTCAGAGTCCGAGTCACTATCAGAATCCGAGTCACTGTCAGAGTCTGAGTCACTGTCGCTATCAGAGTCCGAGTCACTGTCAGAATCCGAGTCACTGTCAGAATCCGAGTCGCTGTCAGAGTCAGAATCGCTGTCAGAGTCCGAGTCACTATCAGAATCCGAGTCACTGTCAGAGTCTGAGTCACTGTCGCTATCAGAGTCCGAGTCACTGTCAGAATCCGAGTCACTGTCAGAATCCGAGTCGCTGTCAGAGTCAGAATCGCTGTCAGAGTCCGAATCGCTGTCAGAGTCCGAGTCACTATCAGAATCCGAGTCACTGTCAGAGTCTGAGTCACTGTCGCTATCAGAGTCCGAGTCACTGTCAGAATCCGAGTCGCTGTCAGAGTCAGAATCGCTGTCAGAGTCCGAGTCGCTGTCAGAATCAGAGTCACTGTCGCTGTCAGAGTCCGAATCGCTGTCAGAGTCAGAATCGCTGTCAGAGTCCGAGTCGCTGTCAGAATCAGAATCGCTGTCGCTGTCCGAATCCGAGTCACTGTCAGAGTCAGAATCAGAGTCGCTATCAGAGTCCGAATCCGAGTCGCTGTCAGAGTCCGAATCGCTGTCAGAGTCCGAGTCACTGTCAGAATCAGAGTCGCTGTCAGAGTCCGAATCGCTGTCAGAGTCTGAGTCACTGTCAGAATCAGAGTCGCTGTCAGAGTCCGAATCGCTGTCCGAATCCGAGTCACTGTCAGAGTCAGAATCGCTGTCCGAATCCGAGTCACTGTCAGAGTCTGAGTCACTGTCGGAATCAGAATCGCTGTCGCTGTCAGAGTCCGAATCCGAATCGCTGTCAGAATCCGAGTCGCTGTCAGAGTCTGAATCGCTGTCAGAATCAGAGTCACTGTCAGAATCAGAGTCACTGTCAGAGTCAGAATCGCTGTCCGAATCCGAGTCACTGTCAGAGTCAGAATCGCTGTCCGAATCCGAGTCACTGTCAGAGTCTGAGTCACTGTCGGAATCAGAATCGCTGTCAGAGTCCGAGTCGCTGTCAGAATCAGAGTCACTGTCGCTGTCAGAATCAGAGTCACTGTCAGAGTCAGAATCAGAGTCAGAGTCAGAGTCGCTATCAGAGTCCGAATCCGAGTCGCTGTCAGAGTCCGAATCGCTGTCAGAGTCCGAGTCACTGTCAGAATCAGAGTCACTGTCAGAATCAGAGTCGCTATCAGAATCAGAGTCGCTGTCAGAGTCCGAATCGCTGTCAGAGTCCGAGTCACTGTCAGAATCAGAGTCGCTGTCAGAGTCCGAGTCGCTGTCAGAGTCCGAGTCACTGTCAGAGTCCGAGTCACTGTCAGAGTCCGAGTCACTGTCAGAGTCCGAGTCACTGTCAGAGTCCGAGTCACTGTCAGAGTCCGAGTCACTGTCGCTATCAGAGTCACTGTCAGAATCAGAGTCGCTGTCAGAATCAGAGTCACTGTCAGAATCAGAGTCGCTGTCGCTGTCAGAGTCTGAGTCACTGTCGGAATCAGAGTCGCTGTCAGAGTCCGAGTCACTGTCAGAATCAGAGTCACTGTCAGAGTCAGAATCAGAGTCGCTGTCAGAATCAGAGTCGCTGTCAGAGTCCGAATCGCTGTCAGAGTCCGAGTCACTGTCAGAATCAGAGTCGCTGTCAGAGTCCGAATCGCTGTCAGAGTCCGAGTCACTGTCAGAATCAGAGTCGCTGTCAGAGTCCGAATCGCTGTCAGAATCAGAGTCGCTGTCGCTGTCAGAGTCTGAGTCACTGTCGGAATCAGAGTCGCTGTCAGAGTCTGAATCGCTGTCAGAATCAGAGTCGCTGTCAGAATCAGAGTCGCTGTCAGAGTCTGAGTCGCTGTCAGAGTCTGAGTCACTGTCGGAATCAGAGTCGCTGTCAGAGTCTGAGTCACTGTCGGAATCAGAGTCGCTGTCGCTATCAGAGTCCGAGTCACTGTCAGAATCAGAGTCGCTGTCAGAGTCCGAATCGCTGTCAGAATCAGAGTCGCTGTCACTGTCGCTATCAGAGTCCGAATCGCTGTCAGAGTCCGAGTCGCTGTCAGAGTCTGAGTCGCTATCAGAATCAGAGTCGCTGTCAGAATCCGAGTCCGAGTCGCTGTCGCTATCAGAGTCGCTGTCAGAGTCTGAATCGCTGTCAGAATCAGAGTCGCTGTCAGAATCAGAGTCACTGTCGCTATCAGAGTCAGAGTCGCTGTCGCTATCAGAGTCCGAATCTGAGTCGCTGTCAGAGTCCGAATCGCTGTCAGAGTCCGAGTCGCTGTCAGAGTCCGAATCGCTGTCAGAATCCGAGTCACTGTCAGAGTCCGAATCGCTGTCAGAGTCTGAGTCACTGTCAGAATCAGAGTCGCTGTCAGAGTCCGAATCGCTGTCCGAATCCGAGTCACTGTCGGAATCAGAATCGCTGTCAGAGTCCGAGTCGCTGTCAGAATCAGAGTCACTGTCAGAGTCCGAGTCGCTGTCAGAGTCCGAATCGCTGTCAGAATCCGAGTCGCTGTCAGAGTCCGAATCGCTGTCAGAGTCCGAGTCACTGTCAGAATCAGAGTCGCTGTCAGAATCAGAGTCGCTGTCAGAGTCCGAATCGCTGTCCGAATCCGAGTCACTGTCAGAATCCGAGTCGCTGTCGGAATCAGAGTCGCTGTCAGAATCAGAGTCGCTGTCGCTATCAGAGTCGCTGTCGCTATCAGAGTCGCTGTCAGAGTCTGAATCGCTGTCAGAATCTGAGTCACTGTCGCTATCTGAGTCACTGTCGGAATCAGAGTCGCTGTCAGAGTCCGAATCGCTGTCAGAATCAGAGTCGCTGTCAGAGTCCGAATCGCTGTCAGAATCCGAGTCGCTGTCAGAGTCCGAATCGCTGTCAGAATCAGAGTCGCTGTCAGAGTCCGAATCGCTGTCAGAATCAGAGTCGCTGTCGCTGTCGCTATCAGAGTCCGAATCGCTGTCCGAATCCGAGTCACTGTCGCTATCAGAGTCCGAATCGCTGTCGCTGTCAGAGTCAGAGTCGCTGTCAGAGTCTGAATCGCTGTCGGAATCAGAGTCGCTGTCAGAGTCTGAATCGCTGTCGGAATCAGAGTCGCTGTCAGAATCAGAGTCGCTGTCAGAGTCTGAATCGCTGTCGGAATCAGAGTCGCTGTCGCTGTCAGAGTCTGAGTCGCTGTCAGAATCAGAGTCACTATCAGAGTCAGAGTCCGAGTCACTGTCAGAGTCTGAGTCACTGTCGGAATCAGAATCGCTGTCGGAATCAGAATCGCTGTCGGAATCAGAGTCGCTGTCGCTATCAGAGTCAGAATCGCTGTCAGAGTCTGAGTCACTGTCGGAATCAGAGTCGCTGTCAGAATCAGAGTCACTGTCGGAATCAGAGTCACTGTCGCTATCAGAGTCACTGTCGGAATCAGAGTCGCTGTCGGAATCAGAGTCGCTGTCGCTGTCAGAGTCTGAGTCGCTGTCAGAATCAGAGTCACTATCAGAGTCAGAGTCCGAGTCACTGTCAGAGTCTGAGTCACTGTCGGAATCAGAATCGCTGTCGGAATCAGAATCGCTGTCGCTGTCAGAGTCAGAGTCGCTGTCAGAGTCAGAGTCGCTGTCAGAGTCTGAGTCGCTGTCAGAGTCTGAATCGCTGTCAGAATCAGAGTCACTGTCAGAATCAGAGTCGCTGTCAGAGTCCGAATCGCTGTCAGAATCAGAGTCACTGTCAGAATCAGAGTCGCTGTCAGAGTCCGAATCGCTGTCAGAGTCCGAGTCACTGTCAGAATCAGAGTCGCTATCAGAGTCGCTGTCGCTATCAGAGTCTGAGTCACTGTCAGAATCAGAGTCACTGTCGCTATCAGAGTCCGAGTCGCTGTCGCTATCAGAGTCCGAATCCGAGTCGCTGTCAGAATCAGAGTCGCTGTCAGAATCGCTGTCAGAGTCTGAGTCACTGTCAGAGTCCGAATCGCTGTCAGAGTCTGAGTCGCTGTCAGAGTCTGAGTCGCTGTCAGAGTCCGAATCGCTGTCAGAGTCCGAGTCGCTGTCAGAATCAGAGTCGCTGTCAGAGTCCGAGTCGCTGTCAGAATCAGAGTCGCTGTCAGAGTCAGAGTCGCTGTCGGAATCAGAGTCGCTGTCGCTATCAGAGTCAGAATCGCTGTCAGAGTCTGAGTCACTGTCGGAATCAGAGTCGCTGTCAGAATCAGAGTCACTGTCGCTATCAGAGTCAGAGTCGCTGTCGCTATCAGAGTCCGAATCCGAGTCGCTGTCAGAGTCTGAGTCGCTGTCAGAATCGCTGTCGCTATCAGAGTCTGAGTCACTGTCGCTGTCAGAGTCGCTGTCGCTATCAGAGTCGCTGTCAGAGTCTGAGTCGCTGTCAGAATCAGAGTCGCTGTCAGAGTCTGAGTCGCTGTCAGAATCAGAGTCGCTGTCAGAATCAGAGTCGCTGTCAGAGTCCGAATCGCTGTCAGAGTCCGAATCGCTGTCAGAGTCCGAGTCACTGTCAGAATCAGAGTCGCTGTCAGAGTCAGAGTCGCTATCAGAGTCTGAGTCGCTGTCAGAATCAGAGTCGCTGTCAGAATCAGAGTCGCTGTCAGAGTCCGAATCGCTGTCAGAGTCCGAATCGCTGTCAGAGTCCGAGTCACTGTCAGAATCAGAGTCGCTATCAGAGTCTGAGTCGCTGTCAGAGTCTGAGTCGCTGTCAGAGTCCGAATCGCTGTCGCTATCAGAGTCAGAATCCGAGTCGCTGTCTGAGTCCGAGTCGCTATCAGAGTCTGAGTCCGAGTCACTGTCGGAATCAGAGTCAGAGTCGCTGTCAGATTCACCGATAATAATTAACGTACCTGTTGCAGAGCCTTCATTACCCGCAGCATCAGTAGCAGTCACAAGGATTGTATGTGATCCGTCGTTTAAGGCTGGTAGGGTGTTATCTGCTAGTGTCCATGTTCCATCACCGTTATTTACGGCTGTGTACTCTACACCATCTACAGTTACAATCACTTTGGCCGTAGGATCATCTACGGTACCAGTTAATGTAGGTGTATTATCATGACTAGATAATTCATCAAACGTTACAGTTGGTGCTACAGCATCAACAATCTCGGTAGCCGGTGGTGATGTGTTACCTGCTGGATCAGTTGCCGTTGCCTTAACTTCGTCACCATCTTCAAGACCCGGGTTCGGTACTGTCCAGCTGCCATCTGTGCCTGCAACTACTGTTGCTGTGGTGCCATCAGGGAACGTGACTGTTACTGTTGAACCGGGTTCTGCCGTACCTGTAATCGGGTCTGTACCATTGATTGGATCAATCTCTGGCACTGCCGGTGCGATAGCATCAACAATCTCAGTTGCCGGTGGTGATGTGTTACCTGCCGGATCTGTTGCCGTTGCCTTAACTTCATCGCCATCTTCAAGACCAGGGTTCGGTACTGTCCAACTGCCATCTGTACCCGCCACAACTGTTGCTGTTGTGCCATCAGGGAACGTGACTGTTACTGTTGAACCGGGTTCTGCCGTACCTGTAATCGGGTCTGTACCATTGATTGGATCAATCTCTGGCGCTGCCGGTGCGATGGCATCAACAATCTCAGTTGCCGGTGGTGATGTGTTACCTGCCGGATCTGTTGCCGTTGCCTTAACTTCATCGCCATCTTCAAGACCAGGGTTCGGTACTGTCCAACTGCCATCTGTACCCGCCACAACTGTTGCTGTTGTGCCATCAGGGAACGTGACTGTTACTGTTGAACCGGGTTCTGCCGTACCTGTAATCGGGTCTGTACCATTGATTGGATCAATCTCTGGCGCTGCCGGTGCGATGGCATCAACAATCTCAGTTGCCGGTGGTGATGTGTTACCTGCCGGATCTGTTGCCGTTGCTTTAACTTCATCACCATCTTCAAGACCAGGGTTCGGTACTGTCCAGCTGCCATCTGTACCCGCCACAACTGTTGCTGTTGTGCCATCCGGGAACGTGACTGTTACTGTTGAACCGGGTTCTGCCGTACCTGTAATCGGGTCTGTACCATTGATTGGATCAATCTCTGGCGCTGCCGGTGCGATAGCATCAACAATCTCAGTTGCCGGTGGTGAGGTGTTACCTGCCGGATCTGTTGCCGTTGCCTTAACTTCATCGCCATCTTCAAGACCAGGGTTCGGTACTGTCCAACTGCCATCTGTACCCGCCACAACTGTTGCTGTTGTGCCATCAGGGAACGTGACTGTTACTGTTGAACCGGGTTCTGCCGTACCTGTAATCGGGTCTGTACCATTGATTGGATCAATCTCTGGCGCTGCCGGTGCGATGGCATCAACAATCTCAGTTGCCGGTGGTGATGTGTTACCTGCCGGATCTGTTGCCGTTGCCTTAACTTCATCGACATCTTCAAGACCCGGGTTCGGTACTGTCCAGCTGCCATCTGTGCCTGCAACTACTGTTGCTGTGGTGCCATCCGGGAACGTGACTGTTACTGTTGAACCGGGTTCTGCCGTACCTGTAATCGGGTCTGTACCATTGATTGGATCAATCTCTGGCGCTGCCGGTGCGATGGCATCAACAATCTCAGTTGCCGGTGGTGATGTGTTACCTGCCGGATCAGTTGCTGTTGCCTTAACTTCATCGCCATCTTCAAGACCAGGGTTCGGTACTGTCCAGCTACCATCTGTACCCGCCACAACTGTTGCTGTGGTGCCATCCGGGAACGTGACTGTTACTGTTGAACCGGGTTCTGCCGTACCTGTAATCGGGTCTGTACCATTGATTGGATCAATCTCTGGCGCTGCCGGTGCGATGGCATCAACAATCTCAGTTGCCGGTGGTGATGTGTTACCTGCCGGATCAGTTGCTGTTGCCTTAACTTCATCGCCATCTTCAAGACCAGGATTCGGTACTGTCCAGCTACCATCTGTACCCGCCACAACTGTTGCTGTGGTGCCATCCGGGAACGTGACTGTTACTGTTGAACCGGGTTCTGCCGTACCTGTAATCGGGTCTGTACCATTGATTGGATCAATCTCTGGCGCTGCCGGTGCGATGGCATCAACAATCTCAGTTGCCGGTGGTGATGTGTTACCTGCCGGATCTGTTGCCGTTGCCTTAACTTCATCGCCATCTTCAAGACCAGGATTCGGTACTGTCCAGCTACCATCTGTACCCGCCACAACTGTTGCTGTGGTGCCATCAGGGAACGTGACTGTTACTGTTGAACCGGGTTCTGCCGTACCTGTAATCGGGTCTGTACCATTGATTGGATCAATCTCTGGCGCTGCCGGTGCGATGGCATCAACAATCTCAGTTGCCGGTGGTGATGTGTTACCTGCCGGATCTGTTGCCGTTGCCTTAACTTCATCGCCATCTTCAAGACCAGGATTCGGTACTGTCCAGCTACCATCTGTGCCTGCAACTACTGTTGCTGTGGTGCCATCTGGGAACGTGACTGTTACTGTTGAACCGGGTTCTGCCGTACCTGTAATCGGGTCTGTACCATTGATTGGATCAATCTCTGGCGCTGCCGGTGCGATGGCATCAACAATCTCGGTAGCCGGTGGTGATGTGTTACCTGCCGGATCAGTTGCTGTTGCCTTAACTTCATCGCCATCTTCAAGACCAGGGTTCGGTACTGTCCAGCTACCATCTGTACCCGCCACAACTGTTGCTGTTGTACCATCCGGGAACGTGACTGTTACTGTTGAACCGGGTTCTGCCGTACCTGTAATCGGGTCTGTACCATTGATTGGATCAATCTCTGGCGCTGCCGGTGCGATGGCATCAACAATTTGCGTTGCCGGAGGTGAAATGTTACCTGCCGGATCAGTTGCTGTTGCTTTAACTTCATCGCCATCTTCAAGACCAGGATTCGGTACTGTCCAGCTACCATCTGTGCCTGCAACTACTGTTGCTGTGGTGCCATCAGGGAACGTGACTGTTACTGTTGAACCGGGTTCTGCCGTACCTGTAATCGGGTCTTTGCCGTTAATTAAATCTATAATTGGAGCATCTGGAGCAGTCGTATCTTTTTGTTTTGTGTCATCTGTTTTATCATCGCTATTATGAGCCCACCACAAAATTCCGGCTGCGGTTAGCGGTACAGATAACCATGCCCATGGAGATGCAGCACCGTCGTGATAAAGTAGTGGTTCAATACTATCAAGATAACTATAAGTAATATGTTCTAATAATACGCCATTATTATCAGTAAACTGTACCCACAATAACTTATGATTATCATCTTCGAAAACTAAACTATTATCTGTTGAATAATTACTATCATTAAAGAAATCAACTATTACTATTTGTTCACCATTTTTTAAAGTAATAACTGCATTTCTACCGTCTTGTCTAATTTCAGAAACATCATCTTTATTTACTTTTATTAAAATAACTGATGCTTCAGAAAGAGAGACTGTATCCTTTGTCGTAGTTTCTAAGGTTTCATGACTCTCCTTAGAAACCACCCTTATCTCAGACATATTTCTTCCCCTTCGTAGGATTATTTAATTAAACCAATCCAATTTAGAGCTCTTAAATTTTATTAAATAAGAAGAGCCCAAATTAAGGGATAAATTAGATAAAACAAAGGTCAACCTCAACGCAAAAACTAATTATAAACATGAATTGCATCACAAAAAAAACAGTAAAAATAAGTTTATTTATTAACCGAAATAAAACCAAAATTATTAATTATTATTTTTCAAAGAATTATGATCATATTAAAATATAAATATGCTTTTAATTTTTTTATGTTTTAAAGCACAAACAATAAAAACCACATATTTAAAACAAGATATTATCCTTATTAATAACTATATAGCTTTTAAGCATTTAAAAGCTATATAGTTATATATTTATTTATCTTTCTCTTAATGCTTCTTTCGCTTTATTAAACGGTTTAAGTAAGTAATCCAGTACGGTTTTTTCACCCGTACGAATATCTACTGTTGCCACCATACCCGGTGTAATACCAAAAGCCTTACCTTCTTTATTATAAAGCTTGTCAGAATCAGTTCGGATATAAACACGATAATAGAATTGGTCTTGTTTCACTTCATCACGAATCGTGTCTGGTGAAATAACCGTAACCTTACCTTTTAAACCACCATAAATTGAGTAGTCATAGGCAGTAATCTTAACCAGTGCTTCTTGTCCCGGACGAATAAAGGCAATGTCACGCGGTAAAATACGTGCTTCAATAAGCAGCTGCTCATCAATCGGTACAATGGTCATCAATTTACCGTTTTGCGGAATAACACCACCATGCGTAGTAACCGCAATTTCTTTGACAACACCACGTACCGGTGCTTTAAACACTGCACGATCTAAACTGTCACTACGACCAAGTACAACTTGTTGTTGTGTTTCACTATCCGTATTCGCTTTAGAGAGCTCTTCACGGGCCTGCACATAATATTGGTTCTGCACATCATTCATTTTGTTTTGCAAATCATTTGCTTCACGACGTAAACGTAAAACTTCCACCTCACTTGCCGCACCTTTAGCCACTAACGGTTCCGTCATTGCCAGTTCTTGTTGCACCAGTTGTAAAGCTTGCTTAAAACCTGCGAGTGATTGTTCTAGATTGGCTCTACGAGATACATATAGAGCCGTTTCTTCATGTACAAGTTTTGGTTCTTTCATCACAATGTCGGGAAAAACCAATGGCGTACCATTAACTTCCGCACGCAAACGCGCTGCTGTTGCCTGAGCAGAGATCAGTAAAGATCGAGATTCACCCACATTAGACGCAAAACGGGTTGGATCTAATTGCGCAAGAATTTCGCCCTTTTGAACAATGTCGCCTTCTTGTACATTCAGCTTGGTTAAAATACCGCCCTCTAAAGACTGGATGACCTGCTCTTTAGACGATGGAATCACTTTACCCGTACCAGTAGACACTTCTTCAAGTTTAAATACCCATGCCCAGATAAAGAAAATAACTAAGCCAATCCCCACAATCCAGATTACTAAACTGGCACGTGGTAATGGTGGCTCACTATAAGAGACATTCATTGAACGGGTGAGTTCTTGTTCTTTTTGTGGTTCGCTCATGAATTACCCCCTTGCACTTGTTTTTGTTGGGCTATTGATTGATTAAGGACCTGATCTCTTGGACCATCCATCACGATTTTGCCATCGTTAACCACAATAATACGGTCCACCAGTTCTAAAACAGCTCGGCGGTGAGTCGCAACCACCAAAGTCCGATGTGCCAGCCATCCTTTTAAATGATCAATCAATTGCTTCTCTGCCACATCATCAATGGCTGCTGTTGGTTCGTCTAACAATAAAATGTTAGGTTGACGAATCAATAAACGAGCCAATAACAATGCTTGTTTCTGACCACCCGAGAAACCCACGCCACCTTCTAAAATCAGGTGATCTAGTCCCTCTTTTTTCTCTTGAACAAAACTTAGTGCACCCGTCATGACTAAAACTCGAAAAATCTCTTCATCGGTTGCAAGCGGAGCACCTAAAGTAAGGTTCTCACGAATCGTACCGTAGAAAAGATACGCATTCTGGTTAAGTAAACCCATATCACGACGTACATCAGATGGATCAATTAAAGACAGATCCAGACCATCTAAATGTACTGAACCTTGAATAGGAAATTGCATTCCTGAGAGAAGCTGAAGCAGTGTTGATTTACCCGCCCCATTGCGCCCCAGAATTGCAACTCGTTCACCAGCACGAATTTTTAAGTGGCGAACTGCAAGGCTCGGACGTGGTTCATCCTCACTATATTGGAACAAGACATTTTTTAATTCGTAATCACCATTTAAAGCAGCCTTATGTACCAGATGTGAACGCTCTGGCTGATCGATCGGGCGTTGCATGAGCTCATCCAGACTCTGTTTAGCGACTTTCGCCTGCTGTAAACGACCTAAAACACCGGTGATATGACTAATTGGTGCCAACATACGTGAAGATAAAATTGAACAGGCAACTAAGGCACCTGTGGTCATTTCACCGGCCATCACGGCAAAACTTCCCACCAAAACAACAAGTGCGTAGGTCAAGCCTTGAATCTTTTGTGTCCATGCCATTAAAGTACCGACAATTTTACGCTGTCTCATACCGATATCGGCTGAAACTTCATTCATGTGGTTCCACTGGTTTTGGAAACGTGATTCAGCACGTAAAAGCTTGATGTCTTCAATACCCTGCACTGCTTCTACTAGAATAGCATTACGAATTGAAGATTCTCTCATACCCTCTTGTGCGAGCTGCGCTAGCTTCTTCTGTGCCAGAATACCCGGCAAAAGCATAAGTGGCACAACCAGTAACATTACCCAAAACAATTTCCCGCCAATAATCGCAAAGATCGTGAGGAACAAGAAAAAGAATGGAAAATCTGCCATCGCAGTAATGGTAGTTGAAGTCACCAGTTCACGAACCCCTTCGAGCTCACGAATCTGGGAAATAAAACTACCGGTAGACTTTGAACGGTCTTTATTTCTAATGCGTAATGCATGGCCAAATACACGGTCAGAAACCCGTAAGTCAGCACGTTTACCAATAATGTCGGACAAATAGACTCTGGCTACCCGTAAGGTAAACTCAAAAATAGCTGCAATCAGTACACCACCAGCCAGTACCCACAAGGTTGGAACAGACTGTGATGGAACAACACGGTCATAGACTTGCATTGAGAAAACAATAGTCGCCAGTGCCAGTACATTGGCAATGAGTGAGGCAAACATAATATCAACGTAGCGCTTCCAGTCTCTAAGTACAATTGACCAGAACCAGCTTGCTTCATAGGGTTTGATATATTCGTCAATACGTGCATCGGGAATAGAGGTTTCAGGACGCAAGATATAAATATTTTTGAGCGTATCTTTTAAAGCACCTAAAGACACGTTCTGTGAAAGTCCCTGATCCCCACTAAATTGAATACTGACATTTCCTTGAGTATCAGCTTTATCAACAACACCGACCTGACCGTCGTTAAACTCGACCATAACAGGTAGGCGCCACGGATTCAGTACGTCTAAAGAAAAAGGTACTTTACGTAAATTGAGACCAACCTGACGAGTCATTAACTGCAAAACATCATCAAGGTTTTGATTCTGGTTCCAGTCAAGTTGTAAACGGATTCTTTCTTCTGAAGGCTCAATTCGATAATGTTTAGCAATCGTTAAGACCGCCTGTAACCAGGGCTGGTAGTTTATTTTTGTCATCATGGTTGTACTTCGAACCCCTGAATTGAAATATTATTTAAGCCATAGGCTTGGCGGGAACGTCCTGTTGCCGAAATGTACTGAACAATACTGTTGTAGATGTCATAACGTGCCGACTCAAGTTCTGAATTAGCACTATGAATGGCCTGTTCTGCATTCAATAAATCAACCAGTGAACGTGTCCCGAGCTTGTACTGCTCTTGATAAAGTTCACGTGTACGAACCGTTGTGGCTTGACGATTGGTCAACACCTGCATTTGACGTTGTTTATTTTCAATTTGTTCACGGCTCGTTCTGATCTGGTCCAGAACATCCATATAAACTGAATTGACCTGAGATTTAGCGGCTTCTTCGGCATAACTCGCCATTTTTACCTGAGAAGAAACGGCTCCACCTTGATAAAACTGACTGCTAGCTTCAAGCATGACGGAACTATATAAACCGTCATCTTTATCATTGTTTGGGTTTCGACCATTAATGGCCTGACTTAAGGAACCTTTGACTGACAAAGTTGGATAACGTGTTAAACGGGTCTGTTCCTTTTGTGCCTTGGCAACTTCAACACCCGCTTGCGCTGCGATCATTTTTGGGATGGTATTAAATTCAGGCTCACTATAGAGACCAGATTGCTTCACCAAATCATCAGGAATGACCCATACCTTATTAAAAACATCGACTCCTACCAGAGTTCTTAGATGTTGCTGGTATTGTCGTAATAAAGATTGCTGAGCAATTAGTGTTGATTGTGCAGATTCTAAATACGTTTGTGCCTGAACTGGGTCAGCTTGGCTACTAATACCTGCATTTGCACGCAAATTGGCAATTTGCTGAATACGCTGGATACCTGCAATTTGCTGCTCGGCGATTTTATTTAATTGAAGGTAGCGCTGAATATTGACAATCGACTGTGCAATATCAAGTGCAATATCATCAATGCTGACCAGCACATTGGCCTGCTCAACCTGAACCTTAGCTTGCTGAACCGATACACCTGATTTTACTTTGCCAAAATCAAAAAGCATTTGAGTTGCAGATAACGTGAGTAACTGCCGACCACGCTCACCACTACTTAAGTCACCTGTGGTAATTCCACCTGAAAGCTGGGGGTAATAACCCGCCTTGGCAAAATCGATACCTGCGTTTTGGCTAGCTAAAGTGGAAATAGCTTGAGAAATATTAGGATTTCGTTGAACTGCATATTGAATCGCATCAATTAAACTTACTTGATTGTTCCACATCGCAGTTGAAGTCGGTAAATAGTTCCCATCATTTCCTAGCCGTTGAAATTGGCTCTGATCAAATCCTAAATTACTTAATTTCTGGAAATCGACAGATCTGTAGCTTTCATCGGGCGTGGGTTTAAAGAGTTGAGAAACTTTTTTTGTTAAGCTTTTTCCCGAGTTAACAGACGTGGTCTCTGCCTTTGTGATTGATATACTAGAAGCAATACAAAAATATAAAAAAAACTTCGTACCTGATCTGATTATAAATTGGAAATCATTGTGGGAAAAAGGTAATTTACTCATTAGAAGATCTAATCTCTTGAAATATTGTAAAACAATCTAAAACTCAGTTAAAAACTATCAAAAATATTAAATTCCACAGTTTAAATAAATAATTTCCAGAATAATTTTCTTTTAAAAAAAATAAAGTTAAAAATGATTAATTTTCAACACCAACAACTAAATATTTATTTTTCCTATAATTTAATTTATAAAATTAAGTTTTAAACATATATATTTAAAACCAATCAAAATTCCACAAAAAACAATAAAATTCAAAAAGTAGAAGAAATAAATTCCATAAAAAAAACCTACCTCTTGGGGAAGTGGTAGGCTATAAACTCTAATATATACACATCTTTAAAAATATATTATTTATTTAGATTCATCAATAATGATTAATTTAAAATAAAATTAAAACATATGATTAAAAACATACAAAATTAATAAAATCTTTTCTATTTATTTTTACAGCACAATAGGTGTGCTCTAACAGCGGTTTCTTTATATCTAAATATTTATAAAAATATGTGATCTTTAAGTCAAATCCAAATAACCAAATACAGCTTTTTCAACTCGCTGTTGTAAATGATTTAAATCACTTTCCCCTGCTATGCCTGCTGCGTTAATCATTCCTTTGCTTAAAGCAAGCACATCTTGCGCAGCTGTCTGTGCATGTGAAATGCCAGAGCGTATAAACAGATCAGAAATTATGGTTTCAAGCTCGTGTTGAAGCTCTCTTTCCTCTATGTCTTTTCCAATAATTTCAGAAGCAAACTCTAGTGTTCGTGCCAACAAGGGACGGCTCAATTGATGTTGTACAGCAGCATGTATGATGAGTTTTAATTTTTCTTTTAAGTCCGCGGCATCATGTTGCTGTATGGCTTCAATAATACAATTTGAAAGCTTGGTGCGTTCGCGTCGAATTAACTCAACAATTAAAGCCTCTTTAGATGGAAAGTATTGATATAGGCTACCAATGCTTACGCCAGCAAGTTCAGCAACGGCATTTGTGTTAAATCCGGCAAAGCCTAACGACTCTAAAATGCGAGCAGCCGCCTCTAAAATAGCTTCAAAGGTAGCCACTGAGCGTGCTTGACGCGGGCGTTTGCGTGGGTCTGGAAGTGTTTCTGACATGGGCCGGAATGCGAGTATTTAATGTGAGTAATTACTCATATACTGACTGAGTCATGTTGATATGACAAGCAAATGCAGTCGTTTCAGTTGAACTACAACTCGGCTCAGTCATGGAGTGGTTATGTCTAGAACCTATACTTTTTTTATTCATTTAAGAGCTTTGCCTGCTTGGTTGGCTTTAGCTCGTGAAAAGCGGGCTGAGTTTAGTGCACAAAAGCTTGAACCTATTTTTGAGAAGTACCCGTCTGTAAAAGTGCGATGGTATGACGTTGAAGCGTTTAGCACTAAAGCGAGTGATATTGCTGTGTTTGAGACGACATCTCTGCAAGATTATTATTTTGTGATTGATGCGATTCGAGACTCTGAATTTTGCACAGTGCCCTACTTTGAGTTTGTAGAGATTATTCCTGCAATTGAAGATGGGTATGTGGAGTATGAAAGTTCTTTATAAACCCTATTAATCTAGTTAATTACACACAATTAGTAGATATTAATTTTAACTAGTTAAGGGAGATTTTAAATTTATAAATTTCAAAAAACCAAAAAATTAATTCATTTTTATAAATTATAAAAATGAAAATTTACCCAATAAATAAGACCATCACCTAAAAAGTGATGACCTTATTATTAACACACTGCGCACATTTAAAAAATATTCACTTCAAAACCAGTGTAAAATCCATGTCTTAATACCATTAAAAGTACTAACAATAGAATCCCAAGCCACTTTTATCCATTCAACAATATTTTTAACGATACTAACAATATAATCAACTATCTTGGTAAATAAATCATTGATTAACTCATTAATTTTCTGTGCTGCAATTAAGATAAGATTTCTGGCTGCTGGGAAATCGTTACCGATCTTTTCTGCTTCATCAAACATTTTATCAATATTATCACTTGCTTTCTTCTTAGCATCCTCTCTAATTTTGTTAAGTTCATCTTTAAATTTTGAATTTCCAGCAGTAGAGTTATTATCTTTCAAGTCCTTAGCAGATTTTTTTAATTTTTCTTCGATAGTTGAAGCAGTATTACTAGCTAAATCTTTTGCTTGGTTTTGTAAATCATCCAATCTACTTTGAACAGGATTATCTGCCAATTCACTAGCATCAGCGACAAGATACTTATTCGTTGCTTCCATTAAACCCAAAGAATCCTCAACTAAATTAGGATAATATGGTATTGCTACACCAGTATTAATATTATTCTGGTAGTGATCGCGCATTTCCTTTAGAACATCTATGAAGTTTGTCATATATTATTCCTATAATAATACTTTTTAATAATTAGTAAGATATTTATTATGATTGGAAATTTATTTTAAACTTTACTATTATGATTAGTATAAAATACTTTCTCATCACAACATTGACGAGATTAACACAACAACCTTACAAGTAAATACCTATTCAACATTAATTACAAATAAAAAACAATAAAATTATTATTAAATAAAAATTAAAAGCCACTCAAATATAATTACAAAAACAGTGTAAATAACACTTTTTTGATTAGCTATTTTAAATATTAAAATAATCAAAAAAATTTATTAATATCTTTATCTGGCAATCACTTCTGAACACTCTAAATATATTTTTCATTATTCCCCTCTCTTTTAAAATGGGTTCATCTAGTAACTCATTTAATATCATCTCCCCCAAAACTTCTCCAACACTACATCCCTTTCATCCACACTATTTGAGCTTAAAACTTGTAGCATCAAGCCATCAATTAGGTTTAAAACCATGTTGGCATCGGGATGAAATGCATTGGTTTCCAGACTAAAGACCAGATCAAAAAGCTCTCGAAGTAGCCATTTTCGATATTCAACCGCCATGCGGTAAGCCGTTGGATAAAGCTGTTTTATTTCAAAAATAGCCTTAAACAAAAGGTGGTAAAGGCTATTTACATCGACATGTAAACGGACAATTTCTTTGAGTTTATCGCTTGGTTTTGGGTAGCGGTGTGAATAGACAATTGCCAGTACTTCTTCTTTCAGTCGGCTTTTTTGAAAGTTTATACATGTTTCAACCAGCCGTTCTTTTGAGTGAAAGTAGTTATAAAGCGTAGCTTTGGGAATTTTAGTTTCTTTGGCAATCAGGTCTACGCCCGTGTTGTGAAATCCATAGATGTTAAATAGATCTACTGCGCTATGAATAACTTTTAATTTTTTTGAAGCCGTTTCTAAAGTTGGCATATTTTTACCATTATAAAAATAAGTTGTTATGTCTGGCTGAGATAAAAAGCCTGTGCCCTTTCTGGGAGAAAAAAAGGCACAGCAAAGCCGTAAGACGGTGCTTGGCACATCTCAAGTTTTATTGTTGATATAAGTTTTTAGCCGTAATGACTTAAAGTCTGAAAAGCGGTTAAGCCTTCAAACTGTTTAAAGATGAATTAAGTAGTGTCGTTATAGGCTTTGGCAATGAGTGCCAAGAAATGATGGATATGCATAGCCAACTCCTGATTTTGGGAGTTCTGCCAAAGCATTCATTTGGAATTATGGTGGCAGAACGAAAGAGGGTTGACAGACTGGTTTTCGAGAACCCAGCACGCACGAAGGCGTCCCCCTTCCGTCCTACCGCTACAAAAGGGGGACGAGTGGGTCTACATCAAAAAAACGTATTTTTTCAATGTACTCGAAAAAACAGCCTGTCAAAGCCGGCTGGCAATGTGGCCAGCAGGCAAAGCATAATCTGAGAGTTGATAGGTGTCAATGTAGCTTTTATGCCAAGTGATTAAATTTATTATTGTTTTTCATTAGATTAACTTAATTATTATTTTAAATATTATATTTAATTGTATTTATATATTTTTTAAAAAGAGTCAAATGCAGTAAGCTAATACTTATAATTTTTTACTTTTTGATTTTGATCATTTTTATACAACTTTACGAGATCATAAATGATAAGACTATCTTCAAAGTCCATTTTATTATTAACAACTGGGTGTTTATTGAATGGTTGTAGCCAAGGCCCTCTTCCATTAGAAGTTACACTACATCAGGATTATGTATGTGCCTTTACCAATAACCCTAAAAAAACGAATTATTCTTTTGATAATAAATTTTTGATTTTTATGGGGAAGGTTGACTATACAAACGGCTTCAAAAGCACTTATGAGAAAGAATATTCCAATGTTCCTTTGCCAATAGAAGAAAAAGATTGTGTAAAAATTCCTCTAAAAGAGTTTGAAAAAAATGTGGTTTATGACATTACTTTGGATATCTTCAAAACTTTTGATACACGTATTTGTGTAGTAGAACATAACAATAAGCTAGAAATTCGAGAACCGGAACCTGGTGAAACAACCTGTAAATAGGATTGTTCCTAGGCCCTCATTTCATCCTTTCAGAAATAACAAAACGAGTGGGATTAGACAGTCTCAGTCTGCCCCACTTGGTGATAAGCACGGTTAAAATAAACCAAACTCTGGTCATGTTGGCTATGTTTAATCGCTACGATCGGACATATAAAAATCGTGTGTGTGCCGACTTGTTGAATTTGCTCAATCTCACAATCGAAACTTACCAATGCATCATCTAACACAGGTGAACCCGTTTCTAACTCAATCCATGCGCCATGTTTAAAGCGCTCTTCTGGTGTGAGCTTAGATGAAAATGCCTTTGAAATATGTTCGTGCTGTGCGCCTAAAACATTCACAGTTAAGATTTTATTATCTAGGAAATGTGCATGCGAACTCGCAGATTGGTTCATACACACCAATAATGTCGGCGGTGTGTCAGTCACACTACAAACAGCAGAGGCAGTGAATCCAAAACGGCCAGACATGCCTGCCGTAGTCACAACACTAACCGCACTTGTGAGTAAAGACATTGCATTTCTAAAGTCTGTTGCTTGAACCATGACATTATTCCTAAATTGAATCGTACCTTGTCCTGAGTGTTTGCTATACCGCCCAACTCCATCAGGAAGGTACTTTATCAACATGAATTCTGATTAGAACTACATGTAGTAAGTAAAATGAGGGTTACTTGTTTGATTATCAACTGCCATCAAAAAAGTAACCCTTTATACCACTTATTGGTAAATATTAAGCAGTAAGATCAAAACCAGTAAGTTCTCTGCGAACGATTTCTGCACCTGCCGTTAAAGCATTTAGCTTGCCACGTGCCACTTCACGTGAAAGAGGTGCCATACCGCAGTTTGTGCAAGGGTAAAGCTTGTCAGCATCTACAAACTGAAGTGCTTTACGAAGTGTGTTAGCCACTTCTTCTGGTGTTTCAATTTGGTTAGATGCTACATCAATTGCGCCGACCATCACTTTTTTACCACGAATGAGTTCGAGTAAATCGATAGGCACATGTGAGTTGTGACATTCTAACGAGATAATATCGATGTTAGATTTTTGCAGTTTCGGGAAAGCTTCTTCGTACTGGCGCCATTCCGAACCTAATGTCTTTTTCCAGTCAGTGTTAGCTTTAATGCCGTAACCATAGCAAATGTGAACCGCAGTTTCACACTTAAGGCCTTCAATTGCACGCTCTAAAGTTGCAACGCCCCAATCATTTACTTCGTCAAAGAAGACATTAAATGCAGGTTCGTCAAACTGAATGATGTCTACACCAGCAGCTTCTAACTCACGCGCTTCTTGGTTCAAAATTTTTGCAAATTCCCAAGCAAGTTTTTCACGGCTCTTGTAGTGACCATCGTAAAGCGTATCAATCATGGTCATTGGGCCAGGTAATGCCCACTTAATTGGTTGATCAGTTTGCTGACGTAAAAACTTCGCATCTTCAACAAACACAGGCTTTTGACGAGACACCGCACCAACCACAGACGGTACGCTTGCATCGTAACGGTCACGAATACGAACAGTTTCGCGCTTCTCAAAATCTACGCCATTTAAATGTTCAATAAACGTAGTCACAAAGTGTTGGCGGGTTTGTTCACCATCGCTCACAATGTCGATGCCAGCAAGGCGCTGTTCGTGCAATGCCAAACGTAGCGCGTCTTTTTTACCTTCAAGCAGACCTTCGTTTTCGAGTTTCCAAGGCGACCAAAGCTTTTCAGGTTCTGCAAGCCAAGACGGTTTAGGTAAGCTGCCAGCAGTTGAAGTTGGTAATAATTTTTTCATGATCAATGACCTATATGTTGATTAATTAAGAGCGTAATTAGCAGACCACTGCTCAAGAATCGCTTGGTATGGTTTGATAAATTGCTCTTCAACAAACTTCCCTTGCTCAATAGCGAGGCGGCTACGTTCTTCACGGTCATACACAATTCGAGTAAGTGAGTAATCTTCGTTCTTTAAGCTTGGCTGATAAGATTTTCCAGCCACTGAATTTGCGTTATAAATTTCAGGACGGTAAATCTTTTGGAATGATTCCATGGTGCTGATAGTGCTGATCAACTCAAGGTTGGTGTAATCACTCAGCAAATCACCAGTAAAATAGAACGCCAAAGGTGCAGCACTGTTTTTCGGCATGAAATAGCGAACTTTTAAGCCCATTTTTTGGAAATATTCATCAGTGAGTGAATAGTCTTCTTGCTTGTATTCCACACCCAAAACTGGGTGTTCGTTTTCAGTGCGGTGGTACACTTTAGTGGTTGAAACACTTAAGCAAATCACTGGCGCTTTTTTAAAGTTTGCTCTGTAAGTTTCAGAGTTAATAAAGCTCTTAAACAAGTTACCGTGCAATTCACCAAATTTCTCTGGTGTGCTAAAAGTAGACTGATTTTTATTGTGGTCTAGCAACAGCACACTAAAATCATAGTCACGTACATAAGACGAGAAGTTGTTGCCTACAATACCTTCAATACGTTCATTGGTCTTTTTATCAACAATATTGGTTTTCAATATTTCGATTAAAGGAAGCGCACTGTTTTGGCTTGCCGCATCAACATTCATTTCAACTGAAATGATTTCAAGTTCAACGCCGTAGCGGTCGCCTTTAGGGTTGTCCCAATGAGCTAAGGCATTAAAACGATTGTCGATCATCTGTAAGGTGTTGCGCAGATTCTCTTGACGGCTCATCCCTCTCGCTAAGTTAGCAAAGTTGGTTGTAATACGCGTATTGTCTGCTGGACGATAGTTTTCATCGAAACAAATACTCTTAATCGTAAATGTAAATTCTTTACTCATTTTGATCAGTACCCTAATTTCTGAGATAAACCTAAAAATATTTCGAGCTCTTTTTAAACTTTCCAGCCTTGTCAGATTTGTGCCTTGAGGTCTTATCAAAAGTGAATTACTGGAATGCTTCAGAGCGTGAATAGATTTATACCGCAATCACAACATGAATAAAAATGATTTAGTCTCATTCAAAACTGAGTAAAATTCATGTTTATGGTTTAATAAAGAAGTATGAAGTTAAATATTTTTCATCTTAAGGAATTTTAGACAGCAGAAATTCAATATATGGTGCGCATAAAACGACTTAATAATTTTAAATATTTATTATTATTTTCAATAAGTTAAACAAAAAAACCCTAAAGAAAATGCCTAGACTTAAAGTAATTTATGCTGACTCTTATTCATCTCTGCTTTTAGCCATTCTAAAAATATAATCTTCCGCGAGTCTTCTTCAAAAGCACTATGAGAAAGTAAAAAATAGGCTGAATTATCTTGAACAACTGGTGAATTTTTTTGCAGTAAGTTCCACTCAAGCTCTTTTTCTATCATATAAATTGAGATGGCTGTAGCTCCGAGTCCAGCCAAGCAGCCTTCTAAACATAGATAAAAATGTTCAAGTTCAACTTTGGTGTAGCCTTTCAAACTTTGCTTTAACTCAGTAATGCGGCTAATACTTTTAAAAAAATTGGGCCTAGAGGTCGAGATAAGTACGTCGTTTGTTTCCGATGGCTTGGTTGCTTGAACTAGAGCGATATATTCATCAGCAATCTTTTCGCTATAGATATGCTCTCCCCAATCAAAGTCATTTCTGCGAATTGCGATATCAATATTATCTTTTTCAAAATCGACCACCCCGCCGGCTGTGAGTAGTACAACCTCAAAATCATGTCCAAGCTTTTTAAATTTTGATAACCGCGGAATGAGCCATTTCATTGAAAGCGTCGGTTCACACGACAAGACCAGTTGCTTGTTGTGGGTTTTAGGCTGGCTTAACTCTATTAAACATTCATCGAGTTGACCAAAAACTTGATGGCAACAACTCAATAAAATTTCGCCCTGCTCAGTCATCACAAGTGTTTTATTTTTCCGATCAAACAAAGCCGTATTTAAAGACTCTTCTAAATTATAAATTTGCTTACTGACCGCACTTTGCGTCACAAATAATTTCTTTGCAGCTAAAGTGACGCTGCCATACTTCGCCACAAAATAGAAAAATTTTAGTGAATTCAGCGATATTCTTTCGATCATTCCAAAAACTCATAGATATGTAGTCGTTTTTATCGATTTTTATTTCTAGGTTTCTGTTCAAAATAAAAATCATCTTTATTAAAACCCATTTTAGATGATGAAAAACATATTGAATATCGATATCTATCTTCGAAAACCTAAAGCCCCAACATCTCTTGCAAAAAGAATAGTAATTTTAAGTAATGCTTTCGCCCTCTTACATACATTCCAAAAAGTACAGATAAATTCTCTCATTTTTAGTGAGGGTACAAGATAATGGCAGAGTTTATTGCGGTTATTCTCATTACGATTTTGGCAGTGGTAAGCCCCGGCGCTGACTTCGCGATTGTGACCAAAAATAGTTATCTGTACGGCAGAAAAATAGGTGTGTTCACTTCACTCGGAATATCGCTTGGCGTGTTGGTGCATGTGAGCTATACGTTAGTCGCCGTCGCCTTTGTGATGACATATACGCCGCAAATTTTGAATATTGTTAAGTACATTGGCGCGCTTTACTTAATCTATATTGGCTATAAAACCTTTACGCAAAAACCTGTTTTAGACTCTGCTGCTTTAACCGCTATCGGTAGTTTTCAAGCTATAAAATACGGTTTCTTTACCAACGCCCTGAACCCTAAAACCACACTATTTGTGATTAGCACCTATACGCAAATTGTGAGTTTAACTACGCCTAAAACCATTCTTTTGGCTTATGGCTTTTTTATGTCTTTTGCACATTTCTTGTGGTTCTCACTGGTAGCTGTGCTTTTCTCTTCAATGCTGTTAAGACAGAAAATGTTAGCCAAGCAAGTGCAGATTAATAAAGTGATTGGCTCAATTTTATGTGTATTAGGGGTGATTCTACTTTTTACTAAGTTTCAGTAGAGCCGTTTAATTTTTAATAATCTTTAGGGTGAATTTATAATTAATAGACTGAGCGCTTTGTACAGAACTCAGTCTATTTGAGTGAGATAAAAAGCTATGTTTTAACTTTTTGACTCTGATAAATCATTTACGTTCCAACGGTTTGCTCTTTTAAAAGTTCCGACATCGTTAAACCGCACCCCCATATCACGCATGACTTTATGGGCAACAGGCGCGGTCATTTGGCGAATGTAGAATGGTTCTTTCACCACAAAATGATGGATTGCATGTGTTGAACCAAAATTAAAGCAAAACAGTTGGAACGGCATCATCCACCACGGTGTTAATACTTGAGTTTGTTGAATGACATTACCCAATTCAACGTCACCGTAGTAATGCATATTGCTGGTCACAAAGTGCAAACAGAAGGTACGCAGTACATTTGGAGCAACCCAAACAACAGTCAAAATATTAACCACATACATGATATTTAAAGTGGTAGCTGACCAAGCAATCGGTGCATTCGCCCAACCTGCAACAGCATCAACCGCATGAAAACCTAAAAAGATATACCACAGCGACCAATGAATAATCCCTAGCGGGAAATAAGCCATAAATGCACGTTTAAAAATTACTTTTCTAACCGTCCAATTGCTTGCAGAAATAATACGGAACAAGACCGCCAAGCCGTTATCACCAATCGCGATGAGACGACGTATACTCCACTGCTCTCCATTGGTTAAAGCTCTTTCTTCTAAATCAACTTCGGTGCCTGAGTTTTTATGATGGTTAAAATGCAGCTCACGGCGTTTCCACGGGTTAATAGTACTTGGTCGAGCTAACCAGACTAAGCCCATCATTAAATGATGTGCCCATGGTTTCTTTCTAAAATACATCCAGTGAATCAGGTCATGCTCTAACTCATGGGTGAGAGATGCAAAAAAAGCAATAATCGGAATTGCAAACCAAGCTGAAAGTTGATGATTTATATAGAGCACGGCAGTCGCTAACATGCTCACCAAAGATATAAATAGAATCATCGCCCCAATGGCATTTTGATGGTTCAAAATAGGATGGCGTTTGCGTAAAGCCATGCCTTCAGCTGTCACTACTTTTTTAATATGTTCCGTTTTTTCGCTATCGGTCATTCCCGCAGGATTTTTATATATGTAGGTCATCCGTTATTCCTCAGTTTTTCATACCCCCACTTTATGTAGATCACCCTAAGTGTGCTTAGCTCGAAACGCCAATCTATTGGCTATGGATGCCAAAATAAAAAGATTCAAAATAAACAAAAGATTTTTTAGTTTTGAATCTTTTATACTGTTCCGAGGAATATGAATCAGAAGTTATAGGACATAACATGCCACGGACAGCAACGGCACTGGCTAGCTGGGTGAAAGCGATTCAAAAAGCGCTCGAAAAAGCCGGTGTTGATAGTCAACCTTTATTAGAACAAGCAGGTTTAGATATTCAGGCTCTGAGTAATCCTGATGCACGATATTCATTAAAACAAACAGCAAATTTATGGAAATTAGCAGTTCAGAAAACTCAAGATTCATGTTTTGGCCTTAAAGTTGCCAGCCAAGTCAATCAAAATACTTTTCATGTGTTAGGGCATTCACTGATTACCAGCACCACTCTAAAAGAGATGTTTCTAAGAATTATTCGTTATTTTCGTGTGGTTACGGATATTCCAGAGTTAGAGTTTTATGGGCAAGGAAATAATCATTATTTTGTTATTCATGTTCCCGACGAAGTTCAGCCCGAGTCAATAGATGCATTTATCTCTGTTTTTATTCGTTCAAGTCGTGCTTTACAAGGCTCTGTTTTTTCGCCATTACGCATTGAACTTAGACGTTCAGAGCCCGAAGATTTAGAAACATTCCAGAGTATTTTAAAAGCTCCGATCGTCTTTAATGCAGCCAAAGATATGATTGTGTTTGACACGGCAACGATAGAACAGCCACTAGAAGGTGCAAACCCTACCCTCACCCAAGAATATGATGAGATTATTAATCGTTATCTGGCTCGGTTTGATAAAGAAAATATATTGGCTCGGGTGAAAGTGAAACTTATTGAAAAATTATCTACAGGTGATTTTCAACAACAAGACGTTGCGAAAAGTCTGGGCTTAAGTATACGGAGTCTGCAACGCAAACTTTCTGCCGAAAATACTTCTTATAGTGAGTTACTAGATCAGACTCGCCACGAACTTGCATTGTCATATATTAAAAACTCAAGCCATAATATTACTGAGATTGCTTATATTCTTGGCTTTACAGATGTCAGTAGTTTTACCCGCGCGTTTCGACGCTGGACTGATTTATCGCCCGTCCACTATCGAGAAAAATATCTGGCTTGCTCTTAACTTTTAAAAACTTAGACAAAAAAGATGCATATAAATGCATCTTTTTTTTATGGTCAATTTACTTTCTAGTGAGCAGCTCTAACATGGAAACAGTTGTGACTTTAGCCCCCACTGGTAAGGCCTTTAAGTCCACAATGTAGTTAGGACTATGTGGAATATAAGGCACGGGTTTGCCTTGTTTTACTGCATTGGCAAATACAACTGGGTCCGCCACACCAATAAACATAAAGTTAAAAGGAATATCTTTTTGGTCGCCTAATAGGTGATGAACATCTTCCGAACCCATAAATGGAGGAAAGTCGGTTAAAACTTGCTTATCACCTAACAATGCTTTTAAAGGCCCATTTAAACGCGCGGAAAACTCTTTGTTATTAATGACTGGGTTGGTTGAACCTTTGAGCGTTAAAGTAGGTAATTGATCTTTACCCATCCCTTGCATTTCGGCCGCGCCTTCACTCATGAGCTTAATATTATTTAACATGGTTTCACGCACTTTCGGGTCAAACCAGCGCATATTCATTTTGACTAACGCGGTTGAAGGAATCACGTTATTTGAATTTCCAGCTTGAACTGAACCAATAGATAAAGCAGCAGGTTGCTGAGTATTTACTGCACTACCCATAATGGTTTGATATTGGGTAATGGCATTGGCCGCCATGCTAATCGGGTTCTTGGTTAAATATGGAAGTGACCCATGTCCACCCACCCCTTTAAATAGAATATCAAGTTGATCGGTTCCTGCCATTCGTGGACCGGGTGCGTTAATTATCGTCCCCACAGGTGCAGGAGTAGTATGCACTGCAAAGAAATAATCAGGTTTTGGTAAGTTATATTTGGTCCATAAACCATCGCTCACCATAGCTTTTGCACCTGTTACGGGTTCTTCAGCAGGTTGCGCGACTAAAATAATAGTTCCGCTCCATTCCTTTTTTAGAGCAACTAGGGTTTTTGCCATACTCAGCATCCATGTAACATGGGCATCATGACCACACATATGTGCTACAGGTGTTTCGGTTCCATCGTCGAGTTTTACCCTTACTTTACTTGCGTATGGTAAACCCGTGGCTTCTTGAACTGTATTGGCATCCATGTCTGCACGGTACATGACCGTTGGTCCATCACCGTTTTTTAAAATGCTGACCACGCCTGTTTTGGCTATTCCCGTTTTAACGTCAAAACCTAATGACTTAAGTTCTTTGGCCACAATGGCAGAAGTACGCGTTTCCATAAACCCAAGTTCAGGGTGTTCATGAATGTCTTTATAGACCTTGCTTAACCATTCTGTTTGGCCATCAATAATAGTTAACGCTTTTTGCGAAACCGCTGGCAAAGTTGTTGGACTTGCTTCCGCATGAAGGAGAGTTCCATAACCTGCAATGAAAGTCGACAAACCTAAAAATAGACTGTTTTTGATGATTTTATTCATATAGTAAAAACCTTATAAATGTATGATTTAATTTTAAAATTTATATCCAATTTTTAAGCCATAGCTGACTGAGTGATTATCCTTAAACTCACCCACATAATAGTCACTACCCGCCTGTGCGCCAAGCTGAGCTTTTGCATCGCCTAACCAGTAATACTTCACGCCACCTGAAATAAAATATTGCGATGTCGGGCTATATTGAGCACCCACGCCTAAGTTGTAATACCCTTTGCTTGGCCCACCCGTCGAGACCTTATCACCTGCTCCCGAGTCCCAACCTACCGTTACAGAACCTAACCATTTTGGAGAAAAACGTTGTCCAACCCCTAAATTTAGAGACCATTGATCATCGTAATAACGAACCAAGTTAAAACCTTCCGGACGGCTTGGCGTTGATAGTACGCCAACAACTTTTGAGATTTCACCAAAGCGATAAGGTTGTAGAGCGAGATCACTCCAATTTACCCAGCGCACACTCCCGAACAGTAACGTTCCCTGACGAAGTCCAGTCTGGAACTCCAAATTCACTGAATCTGGAGATTTAAATTTGGTTGTACCGGTATCTTCTTGTTCTGGCAAATTGGCAATAATCTGATTTAAGTAAGCTTTCTTTTGTGAAGTCATCTGGCCAATAGAAATCATATAGTCTAAATGCTGATTAACTAAATCACGACCTTGTTGAGTGCTTAACATATCAATGAGTGGGGCATTTTCAGTCGCGTTTACTTTATGAGTAATGGCTGAACGGTAGGTTAATGAGATTTTCACAGCTTTTTCCGGAATCTGGTAGGCAAGCCCTGCTAACCATCCCAAGTCACCTACAGTTTTGGTGTGAAAGTCATAGCCGTTGTAAAGACTAAATACATTACCTCTTAGTTCGACCTGACTTTTAAAAGTCTGATAAACAGGCCCAGCATAAAGATTCCAATTTTTTGTGGGTTGATACCCCAAAATAAAGCTTAAATTTTGTATATCAAATTCTGATTTTGCATTTCCTGTAGGCGCTTGACCAGAAGTAGCATTTGCAAGGGTGGTAGTCGTAATACTGGGAAGCATAGCTGTATCTTTCGGTGTGGCGACAAAGCCATTTAGGCCTGAATATTCAGTGTCGGCACCAAAAGGCTGGTCGTAAAGCAGGCCAAAGGAATACTGAGGTGCCAACTGTAGTTTTAACGCTGCTGTAGGTCGATAATCTGTGTTGGCGATATCTGAAATTGAATGATGTGACGAGTTTGTGCCTGACTCTACACCACTTAAATCGGCATCTGTGATTCCTAAACTTGCCTCAAAATAGTTACCCGGTTGTAAAAATGCCGATATGGATTGTCCTGTTTTATCAAACGCAGCCGCATGTAAGGTGCTTGTGCAAATTGAAGTTATTCCTAAGATCAATATTTTTTTATTCACAACAAAACTCATGGATCCATCCTGGATATTTTTTATTTTGATTCCTCACTTTATGTAGATTTGAATGCTTCTGCTTAGCTCCAAACGCCAATGATTTGACCGTAGATGCCATATTGAAAAATTAGGGTTTGTGTAGCTGCAATCAGAACATCTTTTTTTTATTAACCATAAAAATTGATTGAACTTTTAAGATAGAGAGTGATTTTTTAAGAAACTTTTATATTTTTTGCTGCTAATATTAAAATGCATGATAGATTTTCCAATCCTTCATATTTCTATAAATCAAGGATGATGAGCGAATACATTTATTATGGAAATCAAACAAATAAAATATTTTTTGACGGTGGTTGAAGCAGGCAGTATTGGTAAAGCTGCCCAAAAACTTGATGTTGGTGCTTCGGCCATTAGTCAGCAAATTAGTAAGCTAGAACAAGAGTTAAGCATTCGCTTATTACAGCGTAATGCTTTTGGTGTCACGCCTACACCCGCGGGTCTTGCCTTTTTAAAACACTCTCAACTTATTTTGCGTCAAGTAAACTTTGCCATAGATGCTGCGCATTCAGCACGGCTTTCAGGTCATGTCAGCCTTGGTTTTCCACCGACCATTACCGCTTTAATTGGCATCCCTTTAATGAAACTAATGTCTGAACGCTATCCAGACATTCGTCTAGAAATTGTGGAAACCTTGTCGGGCAACCTGATTCAGTCGATTAATTCACGTCAGCTTGATATTGCCATTATTTTTACCAATGAAATTGATAAACAGTGGTCGATACAACCTTTGGTACGCGAACAAATGTATTTAATGGCACGCAAAGAAGTGCTTGAAAAATACGGTCTTGCCGACTGTATCAAAAGTGGAATTATTCAGTCGCAGCAAATTGGTGATATTCCTTTAGTGTTGCCACGTCAGCGTCATAGCTTAAGAAAATTGCTTGAACACAAGATTGGGCAGCTTAATGTTGTCTATGAAATTGATGGTCTACACTTACTCATGGACAGCCTGATTCACCTTGACCTTGCAAGTGTTCGGCCCGGAAGTGCCTGTCTGCAAGAGTACAAACATAAGCTTCAATTACTAAAATTGATCGACCCTGAAGTTGAGCGAATCAATTACTTAGTGAGCCTTGCCGAAGAAGAATTATCACCTGCTGCACTCGCTGCCAAATCGGCAATTAAAGCCTGTGTGAAAGAGTTGATTCAAAACCAAATTTGGCCATGTTCTGAAATTATTTTATAAAGGGTCATTAATTTTATTAAATACCTAATTAATTTTGCCCTCTCACTCCCCCCTGCTGTTTGAGATTACATTTTCTTCTGAATGATAAGTGAATTTCTGTTTATCAAATTATAGATGTGTAGTTTGAACTGGAAACAAGGCATCACATTTTCTACGAAGGACCCCTTTAAATCTCATCTCTAACCCATGTGCTATTTAGGTTTATTGAATGAGTCGATTTAAAGCCCTCTATTGAAAATTGTGAATGTTTCCATTTTGTCAGGCCAAGGAGGTCTCCAATGGATGTCGTGAATAACCGTAGGGCTACTTTTAAAAAAATATTAAATGTAACGAGTGGCAACTTTTTAGAACAGTATGATTTTTTTCTTTTTGGTTTCTATGCCACTTATATCGCAGCGAAATTTTTCCACTCTGAAAATGAATATGTCTCTTTAATGATGACATTTACCGTGTTTGCTGCGGGCTTTCTTATGCGTCCTCTCGGCGCTATTTTCTTGGGCGCTTATGTCGACAGAGTTGGTCGACGTAAAGGTCTTATTGTGACTTTAAGCCTTATGGCAATCGGAACCATCTTAATTACCTTTGTACCGGGTTATGAAACCATCGGTATTATTGCGCCAATTTTGGTGGTGATTGGACGTCTATTACAAGGCTTCTCGGCAGGTGTTGAATCTGGTGGTGTATCGATTTATCTCGCTGAAATTGCAACGGATAAAAATCGTGGATTTATCACAAGCTGGCAATCTGGCAGCCAACAAATTGCAGTTGTATTTGCAGCATTACTTGGCTACTGGCTCAACACCATTTTAACTACTGCTCAAGTGGGTGAATGGGGCTGGCGTATTCCGTTCTTAATTGGATGTTTGATTATTCCTTTAATCTTCTTGTTCCGCCGTACCCTAGAAGAAACTGAAGACTTTAAAGCGCAAAAAACTCATCCATCGACCAAAGAAATTTTCAGCACGCTTGCGAGCAACTGGCGCATCGTACTTGCAGGCATGATGATGAGTGCCATGACCACAACCACGTTCTATTTCATTACGGTTTACACCACGGTGTATGCAAAACGTACTCTAGAAATGTCGGTAACGGATAGTCTTTTAGCAACCGTATTTGTGGGTTTATCAAATTTCTTCTGGTTACCAATGGGTGGCTTACTTTCAGACAAAATTGGTCGTCGTCCTGTTTTAGTCGGCATTACAACCCTTGCCATCTTTACAACTTATCCAGTTTTAAGCTGGTTGGTAAGCGACATTAGTTTTACCAATCTAATTATTACGCTTGCTTACTTCTCATTCTTCTTTGGTATGTACAACGGTACCATGGTCGCAACGCTTGCCGAAGTAATGCCAAAACGTGTTCGTACAGTTGGCTTCTCTTTAGCGTTTAGCCTTGCAGCCGCTATTTTTGGTGGTATGACACCAATGGCTTGTACTTACCTTGTCGAAAATACAGGTAACGCAAGTACCCCCGCTTTTTGGCTGATGTTAGCTGCGGTATGTAGCCTCATCTCAAGCCTGTATCTATGTCGCGGTTCTAAGCAAAAGAATGCAGACCCAATTGCTGAACCTGTAAAGGTTAGCGCTTAAAACAACAACTAACTACTTAACCTGAAATTTTAATGAACAGTACGGCACATGTTGCAGCCGTACTGTGTTCTCCTGTCATTAAAGCGAGATACTATGAAAAAGTCCCCTATCTTCATGACCATTTGCCTAGCTGGTGCTGGCTTAGGGTCGACATTTGCTAACGCAGATACGCTCGAAGTAATTAGCTCTGGCGGTTTCTATTCATCTATGGAAAAACTCATTCCAATATTTGAAAAGCAAACAGGTCACACGGTTCACCTTTCGTCTGGTTCATCAATGGGCGCATCGCCAACTGCAATTCCAAATCGACTCGATCGTGGCGAACATTTTGATGTGGTGGTGTTGGCTGCTCCTGAACTGAACAAGCTTGCAGAAAAAGGTTATGTAGACCCAAATTCCCAAAGTGCTTTAGTCAACTCAAACATTGGCATGGCTGTTCCTAAAGGCGCGCCAAAACCAGATATTAGCTCTGCGGCAAAATTCGAAAAAGTTCTATTAAATGCTAAGCACATCGGCTATTCAGCAAGTGCGAGCGGTACACATCTTGAAAAAGATGTTTTCCCAAGCTTCCCACCTGTCGAGTACAAAGTGATTGCTGGTAAAGCAGAAAAAGTGGTCGGTGACCGTGTTGCAAAGCGTATTGCTGAAGGTCAGTTTGATATTGGTTTCCAGCAAATTAGTGAAATCAAACCTTTTACCGGCCAATATGGTCAAGTTGATTTAGTCGGTCCAATTCCTGCGCCTTATCAAAAAGTCACTGTATTTGCAGCTGGCATTGGTAAAAACTCTGAACATGAAAAAGTCGCAAAAGAACTCATCAAATTTGTGAAGTCACCACAAGCAACACAAATTATTGAAGAACAGGGTCTTGAGCAGGTTAAACAATAAAAGCTCTAAAAGGCAACGTCTTGAGGTGATGTTGCCTTTACTCTGTTGGTGGTTTACGGAGCATAATAGAACAAAATGTATAGCAATAAACCAGTGTAGAATAACCAATAAAGGATAATGTAGTATTTGCCGTGGAACTCAAACAATTAAAGTATTTTATTGCGGTGATCGAGTCAGGAAGCTTGGGTAAAGCTGCAAAAAATCTCGATATTGGAACTTCTGCATTAAGTCAGCAAATCTCAAAATTAGAAAGCGAGCTTTCTATTCGGCTTTTACAACGTACTGCTTTGGGTACGGTTCCCACCCCTGCGGGTTTAGCTTTTTTTCAACAGGTTCAACTGGCGCTTAGGCACTTAGACCATGCCGTAGACTCTGCGCATTCTTCACGTTTAAGTGGTCATGTCACCGTCGGTTTTTCGCCAAGTGTCGCATCGGTTATTGGCACTCACTTTTTAAAACTAATGAGAAACCGTTATCCCGACATTAAAGTGCGTCTAATTGAAGGTTTATCGGGTGACTTAAAAGCTTTAGTTAATGCAAGGCAGCTCGATGTTGCCATCATCTTTAGTGACGATGTCGACCCACAGTGGGCCATACAGCCTTTAGTCAAAGAACAGATGTTTTTAATCTCGCCTAAAGAGGTGCTGAGTCAGTACCACCTTGAAAGCTGTATCGACACTCAAACCATTACCCATTCGCAGCTTAAAGAACTTCCCCTGATTTTACCGAGCCAACGACATGGACTGCGTTTGTTGCTCGAACAGAAAATTCATCAGCTTAAAGTGGCCTATGAAATTGATGGACTGCACTTGCTAATGGAAAGCATTAGCCAACTCGAAATGGCAACTATCCAACCTGCGGGTGCATCGTTAAACTCACGGCAAGACCTATGTTTACTGCGCGTTGTAGAACCTGCGATTGAACGCATTAACTATTTAATTAGTCTATCTGAAGAAGAACTCTCACCTGCTACTTTAGCCACCAAAGTAGTGATTCGTGCTTGTGTGACCAACCTGATTAATGAAAAGCGTTGGCCTGGTGCGAAAATCATAAACACTTAAGCGCTTAGTGTTTATTTTTACTAAACACCCATTCAAGCTTAGCCTCTCACTTCACCTTCCCTTTTAAAGCTACATTAGCCTTAGCTGAGAAAGGGAGAAATCCATGCATGATGTGATTGTAATTGGTGGTGGAAATGCCGCACTGTGTGCCGCGCTCACGGCAAAAGAAAGTGGTGCGTCTGTGCTCGTCATAGAAGCAGCACCTAAAGAATGGCGTGGTGGTAACTCACAACACACTCGTAACCTCCGTTGCATGCATGATGCACCTCAAGATGTATTAGTCGATGCCTACCCAGAAGAAGAATATTGGCAAGACCTACTTAAAGTCACTGCGGGCAAAACCAATGAGCACTTAGCTCGTCTCGTTATTCGTAGCACGGCGACCTGTCGTGACTGGATGCGTAAACATGGCGTGAATTTTCAGCCACCGCTATCGGGTGCTTTGCATGTTGCACGTACCAATGCCTTTTTTATGGGTGGTGGTAAAGCTCTCATTAATGCGTATTACCGTAGTGCCCAAGAGCTTGGCATTGAGATTTTATACAACACAAAAATTAAAGATCTAAAGTTAAACCAAGGACATTTTGAAGCTGCAATTGCGGAAGATGGCCGTGTGTTTAAGGCGAAAAGCTGTGTACTGGCCGCAGGTGGTTTTGAGTCAAATTTGGAATGGTTAAGAGAAGCATGGGGACAAAATGAAAACGGCGAATGGCCTGCCGATAATTTCATTATTCGTGGAACCCGCTTTAATCAAGGCAACTTACTCAAATTTATGATAGATCAAGGTGCCGATATTATTGGTGATCCATCACAATCGCATTGTGTCGCTGTAGATGCACGAGCACCGTTATACGACGGCGGCATCTGCACCCGTATTGACTGCGTTTCTTTGGGTATTGTGGTCAATAACAAAGCCGAACGTTTTTACGATGAAGGCGAAGACTTCTGGCCAAAACGTTATGCGATTTGGGGCCGCCTTGTTGCCAAACAACCTCAGCAAATTGCCTATTCTATTATCGACTCAAAAGCCATTGGGCGCTTTATGCCACCTGTGTTTGCGGGTGTAAAAGCAAATAGCATTCAAGAACTGGCCGAAAAAATTGGGCTAGATGTAAAAACTTTCTGTCACACCGTAGAAGAATTTAATCAAGCCTGCGTACAAGGCACCTTTAACCATACCGTTTTAGATGACTGCACTACCCAAAATATTGTTCCCAACAAAACCCATTGGGCCGTTCCTCTCGATCGCCCGCCGTTCTATGCCTATGCGCTTAAACCCGGCATTACCTTTACCTATTTAGGCTTAAAAGTCGAAGACGATGCTGCTGTGCGTTTTAGCAATAAGCCAAGCCGCAACCTATTTGTCGCAGGTGAAATGATGGCAGGTAACGTACTCGGTCAGGGTTATACCGCAGGCGTTGGCATGTCGATTGGCACGACATTTGGGCGAATTGCCGGAAAAAATGCAGCCCACTATGCACTTTCACAAGGAGTTGAACATGAATGCTAGTACTAAAGCCCTAATTCCAGTTGTTCAGCTCTCTGACCATGAGCAGGAAGTTCAAAGAGCCTTACAAATTTGTAATGCTTGTCGCTACTGTGAATCTTTTTGTGCTGTATTTGCGGCGATGACCAAGCGTCTTGAGTTTAATCAAGCCGATATTCATTACCTAGCAAATCTCTGTCATAACTGTGGTGCATGTTTACACGCTTGCCAATATGCCCCGCCGCATGAGTTTGGGGTAAATATTCCAAAAGCGATGGCGCAAGTACGCTTGGAAACTTACCAAGAGTTTGCAACCCCTCAACCGCTAGGCCGACTTTATAAATCGGTGGGCATTCCTTTTGTTTCAGCGTTATCACTCATTTTCTTTTTATGCATGTTAGCTGTGGTCTGGTACAAAGGCACTGACCTGTTTGCAGGCTATCAAGGTAATTTCTATGCGATTTTCCCGCATAACTTTTTAGCGCTACTGTTTGGAGCAACCTTTACAGTTGCTATTGTTCTGCTCGGCATTGGGATTAGTAAATTTTGGAGACAGACCTCTAAAGTTATTCATGGCAAAGTTGAAAAACCAGACCTTATTCAAGCCTCTCAAAATGTATTAACACTTAAATATTTAGATGGTGGACATGGCAAAGGCTGTAATGAACAAGATGATCGTTACACTCAAATCCGCCGCGTGTTCCATCACCTGACTTTTTATGGCTTTATGCTTTGCTTTGCAGCCACAGGCGTAGCGACTTTATATCACTATTTCCTTAACCTACATGCGCCTTACCCTATCTTTAGCTTGCCTGTTATTTTAGGAACTTTGGGTGGAATTGGCTTAGTTGTCGGACCATCTGGCCTGCTCTATTTAAATCTTAAACGTCATCCGTTGCATGGTGACCGTGAGCAAAAACCTGTAGATCGAGGCTTTATCTTCCTTCTACTTATCGTTAGCGCTTCAGGGTTAGCACTCATGGCATTTCGCAATACCCCTTACATGGCACTTTTACTGATTTTCCATTTAGCTACAGTCATGACATTCTTCATTACTATGCCATTTGGAAAGTTCGCACATGGTTTTTACCGCAGTGCTTCTTTACTCAAATTTGCCATCGAAGAACGTATTTCTAAAAAGTCATAATTTCATTCAAAAGTATTCACTATCTTGAGGTAGTGAATACTTTCATTATTTTAAGCTCAAAATATTTCATACATCGCCTACTTTTTACTATTTAAAATTCCCAAGCCATACATCGGCCACTTGGTACTCGCTTTAATGTTATTAATCAGCATCGCTACCAAAACTAAAGACACGGCGCCCACCAAAACAGGGAAAATCAAAAAGCTCCACTCATAATGTATGCTGCTTGCGGTAAGTAAAATAACCAAAGGATTGGCTCCAGCAGGTGGATGAATGCATTTAAACACTTGCATGAGCGCAATTGCACAACCTACTGATAAAGCAATTGTAAAAATAGAAACACCGACAAATTTTAGAAAAAACAATCCCACAAAAGCCGAAATAAGATGCCCAAATATAATATTTCTCGGCTGTGCCAAAGGTGACTGCGACACGGTATAGAGCAACACACAGGTCGCACCAAATGGCGCCATGATAAAAATATTATGTGTGAGCTTACTCAACCATAGAAGTATAAAAATACTAAGAGTACCCCCAACAAGGCTTCTTAAAACATCAATTTTAGTGGGTGATGGAGCCAGTTTTTCTTTGCCATAAAAGATCGAGAACATGGTTTTTTCCTCAAACAAAAATTTGCTTTTTAAAAAGCATATAGATAAAATTTCAAATAGTACAGATCTGTACTATTTTATTTTTTGGAAAAGACACATGTCAAAATCTGCCTTAAAAATATTAGATACAGCCGAGAAACTATTTAATGAAAATAGTTTTGTCGGGGTTGGCGTTGACCTGATTCGCGATGAATCTGGCTGCTCTAAAACTACGATGTACACGTACTATAAAAATAAAAATCAACTGGTTAAGTCTGTACTCGTTGCACGTGATGAACGGTTTAAGCAAAGCCTTTTAGGCTATGTTGGAGATGCAACAGGATTAGAAGCCATCAATAAAATTCTGGATTGGCACACTAATTGGTTTAGACAAGATTTTTTTAAGGGCTGTTTATTTGTAAGAGCGGTCGCTGAATCTAACCAAGATGATCAAGACATTATTTCTATTTCTAAAGCCCATAAACAATGGATTAAAGTATTGATTGCGCAAAACTGCAATATACCGAATGGTGAAGCTTTATCTGAGCTGATCTATACGGTGATTGAAGGATTAATTAGCCGCTTTTTAGTCGATGGTTTCGATGAAACACTTGCGATAAACATGAAAAATTCTATTAATCAATTATTTAATATTCATCAACATTAGTATGAGAACTTAAAATGGAAGTGGACCATATTTTTATTTGTGTACAATCAGGCGCTCCCGAAGCTGAAACTTTAAAAAAATTCGGTCTAACAGAAGGTTCATCCAATAAGCATCCGGGTCAAGGTACAGAAAACAGACGCTTTTTCTTTAAAAATAGCTTTATCGAATTAATCTTTTTAAATAACCCCGAAGAAGCCTCAAGTGATCTCACAAAACCGACTCTGCTTTTTGAACGACTAAGTACTCAAAATAATATCGCGTCCCCTTTTGGTATTTGTTTTCGCCCTAAAAATAAAGATGATAACGGTGCAAAATTTCCTAATTGGGTTTACAAGCCAAGCTATTTACCAGCCAGCTTACAAGTAAATATTGCCAAAGATTCTGTGGTATCTGAACCAATGTGGTTCTTCCTTTCATTCGCTTCACGACCAGACCTTGCCGCAAAAGAAAAACAACAGCCACTTGTGCATAGCAAAGATTTATCAGAAATCACCGCGATTAAAGTTTCTATTCCAAACCTTGAACAGCACCCTACTTCGTTACTGTTCAATACGCTTGATGATTTTGAAGTCACTGATGGATCGGAGCATTTAATGGAAATTAGTTTTGATCATGAGCCTCAAGGAATAATTCATGATTTCAGACCAGAACTGCCGCTTATTTTTAAATATTAAAGCTCTTACTTTTTAATAAAAAAACTGTGATTTATTGCAAATCACAGTTTTTATTTAAATTGAATCACATTAAAAAAGTAACAGCTTAAGCAATTTTTCCATCAATAATGCCCTTCTCTTTTAACGTAGCCAGCTCTTCTGCCGTTTTAAATCTCGATAAGATTTGAGCGGTATGTTCACCTAGCTCTGGCGGTGCATGATGATATTCAACTGGAGTATCAGACAACTTGATGGGTGAGCCAATCGTTTGAAAATTTTCATTTAAACGATGAGGAATATTGACCACCAAATTGCGATGCACGATTTGTGGTTCAGCCAAAGCATCTTCAATAGAGTTGATGACACCTACGGGAACTTTAAGCGCATGAATCATGTCGACCCATTCTTTGGCAGTTTTCTCTAAAAAGTGCTCGGACAATAAAGGAATCAGTTCATCTCGATATTTGACGCGGTCCTGATTACGCACAAACTTTTCATTTTCGAGTAACTCTGGATAACCAATCGCAACACACAAATCTTTAAACTGTTTGTCGTTACCGCAAGCAATAATAAATTCTTTATCTTTAGCCTTAAAAGTTTGATACGGCACAATACTTGGGTGTTGATTGCCCATGCGCTGTGGGGCTTTACCCGAAGCTAAATAGTTCATTCCCTGATTTGCCAGTGCCGCGACCTGTACATCAAGGAGTGACATATCAATATACTGACCGCGTCCCGTGTGTGAGCGTGCAATCAAGGCCGCTTGAATCGCTATGGTTGAATACAAACCCGTTTGAATATCTACCACAGCCACACCAACCTTTTGCGCACCACCGCCTGCCACATCATCAGGCTCGCCAGTAATGCTCATTAAGCCAGACATACCCTGAATAATAAAATCATAGCCGGGTTCTTCTGCACGTGGGCCATCTTGTCCAAAGCCGGTAATCGAGCAATACACAATGTTCGGGTTCAGCTCACTTAATGACGCATAGTCCAAGCCATATTTAGCCAAAGACCCTGTCTTATAATTTTCAATTACCACGTCGGCAGTCTTGGCAATTTCATAAATTAAAGCCTGACCTTCTGATGTGGTAATGTCCACTGCAACCGAATATTTATTGCGGTTGGTACACTGAAAATAGCCAGATTCACGAGTCATGTTTCCATCTTGATCGGGCATCCATGGTGGCCCCCACATGCGGGTGTCATCACCGACTCGAGGGCGTTCAATTTTAATGACTTCCGCGCCAAGGTCTGCCAAGATCTGTCCGCACCAAGGCCCTGCAAGCACACGACTTAAATCTAAAACCCGAATTCCTTGTAATGCACCCATAACGATACCCTTATCTTTTTAGAAGGTGCTCAAAGCACCTCCCTGTCATTGTTTATGATTGTTTTTGCGGATCGTACTGACGATCTTTAATAAATAAGCCCGGCAATACACCCGCAACAAAATACGCAGCGCCCATCACAATAAAGGCCATGGTAAACGTACCGCCCGATGCCAAGAAACCAATGGTGGCTGGTGCAATCGCTGCCCCAACACGACCAATGTTATAGGCACCGCCAATGGCTGTTCCGCGTACATCGGTTGAAAAACTTTCAGCCATATAAGTCGCGTTCACACCGTATGGAATGCCATATAAGAAGCCAAAAGTGATTAATAAATACAAAATATTGTCAGGGGTATTGAAGAAAATAATGATTGGTAAGAACACGGCGCTGGCAATTGTGCCAAACACAAAAACAGCACGACGGTTAAATTTATCAGCAAGATAACCTGCTAAAATTTTGCCTAGAATCATTGCGGTATATGAACCCACCATATAACTGGTTAAGTTTTTAAAGTTCATATGCACTTCTGTTTCTAAATAACTTGGCATCCAGTTGTTAATGCCGTAATAGCCGAACTGCAAGAAGAATGCTGTGGTCATCCACAACAAAAACATTTTACGGTGTTTAAAGTTATTAAAGATTTGCTTATAAATACTGCCACTTTTCGGCTTTTCAGCCACGACCATTTCTTTAGGTTGTCTGTTACCTTGTAAGCTTTCAATTTTGGTGAGCTGCCAAGATTTTGGCTCTGGTACAAATCGTTGTAGGAAAATATTAACGAAAGCAGGTACTACAGTCAGGAAGAATAAAACACGCCAGCCATGATCTGGAATAATCGCGCCAGCTAATAGCGTCGCAGCAATATAACCTACCGTTTGCCCCGTCTGTAGCGTACCCAATACTGTTGTACGGTAAGTAGTTGGCACATATTCAGCCATAAGAGTATTACAGGCCATATAGAGTGCTCCAATACCCAAAGCACCAATAAAACGTAAAGCCATAAATTGCTCGAAGCTTTGCGTAAAGCCTAATAAGCAGGTCGCTACCGAAAAGAAGGTAACTGAGTTAGCAATGGTTCTTACACGGCCAAACTTGTCACATGCCCAACCACCCAAAATACCACCAATACCCATCCCAGCCAAAGAAGCACTACCTAAGGCTCCTGCTTGAAAGGTACTTAAACCAAACTCTGCCTTTAAACTGGTCAAGCTATAAGACAGCAGCATAATATCAATGCCATCGACCACCATCGCAAAATAGGCAAATAACAACGCCCATTTCCATGTATGAGGTCCAATCCTTTCGTATGTTCCAAGATTGCTTGGAAATGTATTTCTTAACTCTTTCGATATTACTTGAACGTCATTGTTCATCTTTAGTTCCTCATTTTCCCAAATGAGTCATCGGTAGCCTACTTATGTTTTCTGTATGACTTAATCTTCTATACTTTTCATCATCTTACATTTAGTTTTAAGTACACAGAGGCACATCTTTACATGAGTATCCTTACGATGAATCTTGTCATTTTCCATAAATTTTTGCGTAAAAATCCCTAAAGGTGCTCCCGAAAGAACACCTCTATCTTTTAAAAATTAATGAGTTAGTTACTAAATGCTGCGATACCTGTTTGTGCACGACCTAAAATTAAGGCATGAACATCATGTGTACCTTCATAGGTATTTACGACTTCAAGATTGACCAAATGACGTGCCACACCAAACTCGTCACTAATACCGTTTCCACCCATCATGTCACGTGCCATGCGAGCAATATCAAGCGCTTTCCCACAGTTGTTACGCTTAATGAGAGACGTGCCTTCAACTGATGCAATGCCTTCATCTTTCATACGACCAAAACGTAAAGCTACTTGTAAACCTAATGCAATTTCAGTTTGCATATCTGCCAGTTTCTTTTGAATCAACTGATTTGCAGCCAACGGACGGCCAAATTGTTTGCGGTCCATGGTGTATTGATGTGCAGTATGCCAACAGAATTCAGCAGCTCCCATCGCGCCCCATGCAATACCATAACGGGCACTGTTCAAACAGGTAAATGGGCCTTTTAAACCGCGAATTTCAGGGAACGCATTCTCTTCAGGTACAAAAACGTTATCCATGACAATTTCACCTGTAATCGATGCACGTAGACCGACCTTGCCATGAATAGCAGGTGCAGATAGACCTTCCCAGCCTTTTTCTAAAATGAAGCCGCGAATATCACCCACATTGCCTTCAGCAGAAACTTCTTTTGCCCAGACGACAAATACATCGGCAATCGGACTGTTGGTAATCCACATTTTTGCGCCACTTAAACGGTAACCACCGTCAACTTTTTTAGCACGGGTAATCATACTACCCGGGTCTGAACCATAGTCTGGTTCAGTCAAACCAAAACAACCAATGTATTCACCAGTGGCAAGTTTAGGTAAGTACTTTTGCTTTTGTTCTTCTGTACCAAATTCATTAATTGGGACCATCACCAATGAGCTTTGCACGCTCGCCATAGAGCGGTAGCCTGAATCCACATATTCAATTTCACGCGCAACCAAGCCATAACTCACATAGTTCAAACCCGCGCCGCCATATTGCTCAGGAATGGTTGGACCAAGTAAACCAAGCTCTCCCATTTCACGGAAAATAGATGGATCTGTTTTTTCATGACGGAATTGTTCAAGTACACGCGGTTGCAAACGTTCTTGGCAATAGGCATGAGCCGCATCACGAATCATGCGCTCATCTTCGGTAAGCTGTTGCTCAATTAAAAAAGGATCTTGCCAGTTAAATTGAACTTTTGCTTTTTTTGTTGTCACCATGTGATTCATCGCATCCTCTGCTTGATTTGATCTTCTTTATTTAACTCGATGTTATGCGTGAAAAATGCAGTAATCAAACGATAAATGTTCATGCAGATATGCGACTTACGCATATCTAAAATATGACGCGTTAAATTTAGATATTTAATTCGTTGTATTTCATTAAAAATGGCTTATTTTTATACTAAACTTTGATATCTGCATTTAAGTCATATGCTTTTTCGAAATATGACGACAAATAAAAGGATTTATCTATGCGAAGAAGCATCCCGTCTATTCAGGGCCTGATTTGCTTTGAAAGTGCAGCAAAACATCTAAGTTATACCTATGCTGCGCAAGAGTTATGCATTACCCAAAGCGCAGTCTCTCGCCAAATTCAGCAGTTAGAAGATTTCTTGGGTGTTGAACTCTTTATACGTACTCGGCATGGCGTCGAGCTGACCATTGCAGGTCAGCAGTATTTTAAAAGTATTAAGCCTTACTTATTAGGTTTAGAAAAATGTACAGCCGATGTGATTTCTCATAAAGGTTTAGGTGGAACATTAAAGTTAGGTGTAGTTCCTACCTTTGCAACGCGTTGGCTGTTACCCAAGCTCCATTTTTTAAATCAAAAACACCCTGAAATTACTGTTCACTTAGAAACCAGTACCAAGCCTTTTTTATTTAACGACAATATTTTTGACGCAGCTATTTTTGCAGGTACTCAGCAGCAAATTGACCACTGGCCTGGCATACAAGCACACTATTTAATGGATGAAGAAATTGTACCTGTTTGCTCACCAAGACTGATCGAGAAGTATTTTCCAGATGCAGTAATGATCAATGAAAATATCTATGATCTAAGCTGCGAGGATTTACTAAAAATCCCGCTCCTACAACAAACCACTCGGCCTAGCATTTGGCAAGAATGGTTTCTCACCCATCAAATGCAGCACCCTAAACCTTTTGATGGACAACGCCATGAGTTATTTTCAATGCTTGCGGTTGCCGCCAGTCATGACATGGGAATGGCTCTAATTCCGCAAATGCTGATTGAATCTGAATTACAAAAAAAAGAACTGGTGATTGTTTCCAATAAAAAACTAAAAGGCAGCCGAAAGTACTATCTCATTCACTCAAGCCAAGACATCTCACCGACCATTCAAAAATTTGTTGAGTGGATTTACCAAGAACTAGAACAACTAAAGAGCAATACAAATTAGCTTAGTAGCTTTTATTTATGCCCAATATGACGAACTATACTCATAAAAAAAAGATTGTGATTGATGAGATCACAACCTTTTAGTTGAGCATAAATGACTTTGAGTTAATGACTCATCAATTGAATATTTGAACCACTACGCTTCGGATCAATCAAGATTTTGGCATGCTGTTCAGGGTCACGTAATGCTTCAAATGCACTCGTAACACCTTCTAAGCCAACAACACCGGTAATGAGCGGTGAACAGTTCACTTTACCTTCTGCAATCATGTGCAGCGCATCTCTAAACTCAAGCGGTGTATATCCCAACACAAATTGAATTTCTAACTCTTTATTAATTGCAAGTGCGGGTTCTATTTTGTCACTTTGCATGCATACCCCCACCCCAACAATTCGGGAAAACAAAGGTGCACCTTCAATAATTTGCTGTAAAACACCCGGTACACCCACACACTCAAAAATAACAGGACGTTTTGGCAGAGCACCTAATTTATCAAGCATGCGCCATCCATGCCACCAAGGTAAGCGTGTCGCTTGCAACTTATCAAACAGCCCCATACCCATATTAATCGCATCTGATACATTGCCAAGCAAACCAAACTCTTTCCAGTTGGCAAATGGCGATGTCTCTTTAGGGTCTACCACAATATCCGCACCACATTGCTCGGCAAGCTTACGGCGGTTTGGTGAAAAGTCGCTGGCAACTACAGTTTTAACCCCAGCTGCTTTAAGCATTAATATGACACCTAGCCCGACGGGACCACAGCCAATCACAATAGCAGGTTCACTGGTTTTCACACGGCTGCGGCGAACCGCATGCAATGCAACCGCCATAGGTTCAGTCATGGCAGCACTATCTGCATCTAGACCGTTGGGTACTTCAAACATCAAACTTGATTGAGCTAGTACTTGCTCGGCATAACCACCCGAAGCATTTGGGGAAAGCCCAGTAGACAAATAACCATGCTGATCTACATTTAAAAGCGGCATTGCACAAACAAGTGTATCTGCTTTAAATTTATGACGTGTTTTTGGACCGTAGTCTAAAACCTTGCCACAGAACTCATGTCCTAGTACAAACGGATCTGTAGACTTGGCTAAACCATGAAACCCGACACGTGCAGCCAGATCATGCATGTGATCGCAATGATGCTGCATATGTAAATCAGAGCCACAAATCCCACATCGTACCACTTCTAACAAAACCTGCCCTTTTGCAGGCGTTAATTTCGGTTGGTCTACGACTTGCAATTTTGCTTGATGACAAAGTACCGACTTCATTTGAGCGCTTCCTATTTCTTCTTTTTCATTTACTTGCCAGAAATAGATTTCTACAGATAAATTAATCGCTTTATCGGTTTGATCTTTAGCAAGCCTTTATTCATCTTTACAACTAAAAGGCAAAATACCAATGACCATTCTTTAGCCAAACCACTATTGAAGAGTCAACAAAAACAGGCTCAGCGAAATTAAAAACAGTAAAAATCTTAGTGTTTGTATCTTACACAGACTGCGTTATCTTCTTAGGCCAGAACAATGTCATCAAAATTAAAACTTATACAAATATAGTAAGTTCAAAAAACTCAATTCAACGCTTTTCACAAAAACATAGCAAATCCAAACTTTTATCAGCAGTCCTAAACAGGCATGATGAATTAATAGCAATAGATAAGAAGAAGTCTATGATTACAAAAACACTCCCCCTTACAGATATACACCGTCATCTTGATGGCAACATCCGCATTCAAACCATTTTAGAACTGGGGCAACAATACCATTTAGATTTACCCGCCTACGACATTGAAACGTTACGACCACACGTACAAGTGATGGATAACCAACCTGACTTATTAAGTTTCTTATCCAAGCTCGATTGGGGCGTAAAAGTATTAGCGAGTTTAGATGCCTGTAAACGTATTGCTTTTGAAAATATGCAAGATGCAGCACAGCAAGGGCTAGACTATGTAGAGCTGCGTTTTTCACCGGGTTATATGGGAATGACACATCAACTCCCCCTTGAAGGTGTTGTTGAAGCAGTTATTGCTGGTGTGAAAGAGGGCAGTCAAGCTTACGGGGTAAAAGCGAATTTAATTGGGATTATGAGCCGTACTTTTGGTCAAGAAGCCTGCGAAAAAGAGTTAAATGCTCTACTCACCCATAAAAATGATATTAAAGCGTTGGATCTCGCTGGAGATGAGCTTGGTTTTCCGGGCAATTTATTCATTGAACACTTTAAAAAAGCACGTGATGCAGGTTGGCACATTACGGTACATGCAGGTGAAGCTGCCGGCCCAGAAAGTATTTGGCAAGCGATTGAAGAATTAGGTGCTGAGCGAATTGGGCATGGTGTTAAAGCAGTTCAAGATTTAAAACTTTTAGATTACTTGGCTAAACATGAGATTGGTATTGAATCTTGTCTCACTTCAAATATTCAAACCAATACAGTACCCTCACTAGCAAAACACCCATTAAAGACTTTTTTAGAACATGGTGTACTTGCCACCATTAATACAGATGACCCTGCGGTAGAAGGCATTGAGATACAACATGAATATTTAAGTGCCGCTCCATTAGCAGGTTTAAGCCCTGAGCAAATTTATACAGCTCAAGAAAACGGCCTGAAAATCGCATTTCTATCAGATCAAGAAAAAGATGAGTTAAGACAGAAATATCAATAACAGAGAACAGAGAACAGAGAACAGAGAACAGAGAACAGAGAACAGAGAACAGAGACGGCTTATATAAACACGTTCAAATATTGGAGTACGATTGAATTAAAATTTCGAACTAGAAAACAAAAAAATTCCTTCTATCGATACGACAAGAAGAAATTCTTTTTAATCTTTGGGATATTTTTTAAAGCTTTAACGCTTTTAAATATGGTCGGAGCAGTAGGATTCGAACCTACGACCCCCTGGTCCCAAACCAGGTGCACTACCAGGCTGTGCTATGCTCCGAAATTGGGGTGAATGACGGGATTCGAACCCGCGACAACTGGAATCACAATCCAGGGCTCTACCAACTGAGCTACATCCACCATCAAATAGTTCTATGTACCAAGCTACCGAGTGGCGCGCCTGACAGGATTCGAACCTGTGACCATCCGCTTAGAAGGCGGATGCTCTATCCAACTGAGCTACAGGCGCTTAACCGATGATGCTTATCATGCGATACTTCGCCGATCTTAAAATATTATTTTAAGTGGTCGGAGCAGTAGGATTCGAACCTACGACCCCCTGGTCCCAAACCAGGTGCACTACCAGGCTGTGCTATGCTCCGATCTATCTCAGCTTTTACTGTATCGCACATCGTGCGGTACGGTGTGCATTCTAGGCGCGACGCCCTCAGACGTCAACACCTATTCTCAAAAAAAGTTAAAAATCCTTATCAAATGTATATTTAACAAGCATTTTGAGGTTTTTTAACGCTTTAACGATGCACTAAAGGCTAACATTCGATCTAAAGGCATTTTGGCACGTTCAGCAAGTGCTGGATCAACGTGTATTTCCTGATCACCTTTTTGTAAAACTTCTAAAATTCCATCGAGTTCATTCATTGCCATCCATGGACAGTGAGCACATGAACGACAAGTTGCTCCCTCACCTGCTGTTGGCGCTTCAACTAAAATCTTATTCGGTACCGCTTGCTGCATTTTGTAGAAAATACCACGGTCTGTTGCCACAATGAGTCTTTCATTTGGCAGAGTCTGCGCAGCTTTAATCAGTTGAGAAGTACTACCTACCGCATCTGCAATTTCTACAACCGACTCAGGCGACTCCGGATGTACCAATACCGCAGCGTCTGGATACAGTGCTTTCATGTTGGCAATGCCACGTGCACGGAATTCTTCATGCACAATACATGCGCCATCCCAAAGCAACATATCTGCACCGGTTTTCTTTTGAATATAGCGACCTAAGTGCTGATCTGGTGCCCAAATAATTTTTTCGCCTAAGCTATCTAGGTGTTCAACAATTTCTACAGCACAGCTTGAAGTCACCACCCAATCTGCACGTGCTTTAACAGCAGCCGATGTATTGGCATACACAACTACGGTGTGGTCAGGGTGCTGATCACAAAATGCTGTGAACTCGTCAACTGGACAGCCCAAATCGAGTGAACAGGTTGCCTCAAGTGTCGGCATTAAAATTGTTTTTTCAGGAGACAGAATTTTTGCTGTTTCTCCCATAAATTTGACCCCAGCAACAACTAGTGTTGAGGCAGCATGATCTCGTCCGAAACGGGCCATTTCTAAAGAGTCAGAAACGCATCCACCTGTTTTTTCGGCAAGCTCCTGTACTTCAGGGTCGCAATAGTAATGAGCAACAAGGACAGCATCACGTTTTTTGAGCTCTGCTTCGATCTGTGCAAACTTTTGTTGTTTTGCTTCTTCACTTAAGCGATTGTCTTTTGGCTCACCTAAACGGTCTAAATGCGCTTGTACAATGTTTTTTGCATCGTTGGCAATTAAAGTCGCATCACTCATAAAACGTCTTCTCTATCCTTCATGCTGGCATACCTGCTCGCATATAACGTTACTGCTTAAATGATTTACGGATTGAATCATTTAATATCAAAAGTTGGGGCTAATAAAAAAGCCTCTTTGTGGAGGCTTGATTATAACTGATATTTAAGAACGGTAATCAGCATTAATTTTGACATAGTCGTAAGATAAGTCACAGGTATATACCGTGTCTTTGGCTTGACCACGTCCTAAATCAACACGAATGGTAATTTCGGTTTGAGCCATAACGCGCGCGCCCGCTTCTTCGGTATAGTCCTCAGCTGCGCCGCCGTCTTTACAGATTTGTACGTCATCTAACCATACTTGAATTTTAGACACATCTAAGTCTTTAACTCCTGCATAGCCAATCGCAGCTAAAATACGTCCCCAGTTCGGGTCCGATGCAAAAAGTGCAGTTTTGACCAGTGGTGAATGCGCAATACTATAAGCAATGTCACAACATTCTTGAGTATTTGCGCCGCCTTCTACAGCAACAGTAATAAATTTCGTCGCACCTTCACCATCACGCACAATTAACTGTGCTAAACGATTCATTACACGAGCAAGAACTTCTAACACTTTAGTGTAGCGTACATCGCTCTCTGATGTAATTTCAGCGCCACCCGCCTGACCTGTTGCTACAAAAATACAAGAGTCATTTGTTGAGGTATCGCCATCAATCGTAATACGGTTAAATGAATGCTCAACCGTGGTCTTTAATAGCTTTTGTACTAAATCACGGCGAATAGGTGCGTCTGTTGCCACAAAGCTCAACATGGTTGCCATGTTCGGGCGGATCATTCCGGCGCCTTTACTAATACCTGTCATGGTATAAGTCATACCATCAAGTTCAAATTGTTCAGATGCACCTTTAGGTACTGTGTCTGTGGTCATAATGCCAGATGCAGCATCATTCCAAGCCGCTTCTTGTACACTATTTAATGCAGGCTGAAGACCAGCAAGTAAACGTTCCATCGGAAGCTGCTCACCAATCACCCCCGTAGAAAACGGAAGGACTTCAAAGCTGTTTACCCCAGCAATCTCCGCCAATTTTGCACAAGTATCTTGAGCATTTTTCAAACCCGTAGGTCCAGTTCCTGCATTGGCATTACCTGTATTAATCACTAAATAACGAGGATTACCTTCGGCAAGATGAGCTTTAGAAACATGAACAGGCGCTGCACAAAATGCATTTTGAGTAAATACACCAGCAACATTTGAACCTTCTGCAAACTCAAAAATGACTAAATCTCGTCGGTTTTGGTAACGTACATATGCTTCTGTTGAGCCAATTTTTACACCTTTTACCACATGCATTTGTGGCATTGTTACGTCACCGACAGCCATTTTTAGAACATCCAAAGTTTGTTGAATAAGATCAATATTTCAAAAAAAGCGATGCCATGAAGCACTTTCTTCATGAAATATCATAGTGGACAGCTTAGTAGAAAAGTCTAAAAAAATCGAGCGCAAAAACGGCTCATTGTTGCTCTAGTTTTAATAAAATATCTTTCTTATCAAGACCACCAGCAAAACCGACCAAGGCACCGCCTGCCCCAATGACTCGGTGACAAGGTGCAATAATTGAAATCGGGTTTTTACCATTGGCAGCACCTACTGCACGCACGGCTTTTTCATTGCCAATTTGAACAGCAATCTCTTTATAACTTCTTGTTTCACCATAGGGAATGCTGAGTAATGCCGCCCACACCTGTTTTTGAAATGCTGTACCTTCAAAATCTAATGGCAATGTAAATTCACGGCGCTTGCCTTCAAAATATTCTTTTAATTGTTGTTCAGTTTTTAATAAAACTGGATGCTCAGTTTGTTCGACCAGCTCTGCCAGTCGAACACGTTTTGGATTTTCATTGTCCCAAAGTACTGCTACCAAAGCATTTTCATTCGCAACTAGTTTTAATTGTCCAACAGGCGAATTGATATACTTATAAGACAGCAACATACTTTATCCTTTTAAGATGGAGACGAAATTTTCATTAGAACCAGTCCCGATACAATCAGTACAGCGGCAATCATTCTCATCGCACCAATAGGTTCATTAAGAAAAAATATACCCACTAAAAATGATCCAATTGCACCAATGCCTGTCCAAACCGTATAAGCAGTACCAAGGGGTAAAGTTTTCATTGATATTGAAAGCAGAACTACACTCAAAATCATAAAAACTACGGTAATAACACTAGGGGTTAAACGTGTAAAACCTTCAGACATTTTCATAGAATATGCCCAAATGATTTCAAATACACCTGCTAAAATTAAAATAGCCCAAGCCATAATATTCACTAATTTTTATAGTGTCAGGTCGTCCCGACATGATTACCCAATATGGGGGAGGTCGTTCCTCCTTTATGTGAGGACTCAGTTTACTTTAAAATAAAAAATGAAGGCAAACCCTATCTAAAGCTTACCTGTCTTAGAAAATCTTATTCATTTTTTAACTGTAAAATTTTTCGTGCGCCATTTAAAACAAACAAGACAATAATTAATCCAATCATTAAATCAGGATAAGGAGAACCTGTAATGGCAACTAATATTCCCGCGACAATGACACCCAAGTTTACGATGACATCATTTGCAGAAAAGATATAACTCGCCTTCATATGTGCCCCGCTCTCTTTATGGTCTCTCATTAAATAAAGGCAACTAATATTGGCTGCAAGCGCTAATCCACCAATTAAAATCATGAGAATTGAAACGGGTTCACTGCCGTAAATAAAACGGCGCAACACATCAATTAACACAATCATGGCTAAGCCAAACTGAAACCATCCTGAAAGATGGGCAGCCTTTAATTGCGCATTTAGATTTTTACCCACCACAAATAAAGCAATGCCATAAATTGCAGCATCGGCAAACATATCGAGTGAATCAGCGATTAATCCTGTCGATGAAGCAATAATACCTGCCATAAACTCAATGACAAACATGACGCCATTAATGAGTAATAACCATTGTAAAACTTGCTTTTGTGCTGCATTGGTTGAAGAGCTAGCTAGAACCTTTTTAGGTTTTTCAACAGGTTCATAATGTGGCTGCGTTTGTTGTAATTCCGCCCCTAGTCCTAAACGTTGCAGGCTTTGGGTGATCTTTTCAGCTTGAACACTGTGATAAATCGCCAAATGCCGAGCTGGTAAGTCAAAATGAAGCTCTTGAATATCGTCAGCGTAAGAGGTCAAAGCCATCCGTACCATTTGCTCTTCAGCTGCACAATCCATGTGAGGAATATGATAATAACTCACCCATTGGCTCTTACTTGGCACAGCTTCACTAGGTGTAGAATACTCCTGAGACGACATGCTTGAGCACCCGCAACTAGAGCTGGTTTTATTTAAATGTATTTGATTCTCTTGTTTTTCTAAAGCCATCTGTGCACCATAACTGACACAAAAAACAATGCCATCAGTATAAACCAATGGCATGTCATTAAGCTTAATTTTTGTTCGGCAATTAGAACTTAAGTGTTAACCCTGCTCCATAATACCAACCATGTTCAGAGTCGGTTCCAGTTTGCCAAGCCGTTTGTTTTAAACCTTTTTCATAGCCGTAACCCACATCAACAAATGGCATGACCTTTTTGCTGATTTCATAACGGGTCTGAAAACCAGCTTGTAAACTTGATAAACCTGTTTTACTTGCATAGTGAGATTCATCTTGCAAAACAACATCTGCTTTTAAATAAGGTTTACCAATTAGCTTTTGGGTAAAGAGTAAGTCTCTTTCCGTTTCTAAACTTAGCTTCCATAACTGGTCTTCACCTGCATAAAGATATGCATCGGTTTCAAAAAAGTAAGGTGCCATGCCATGTAAACCCACAACACCAGCCCAACGATCTTGCTTTTCATCTTCTCGTTGCAAACGTTCGTAGTTTACACCGGCCTGTACATCCCAATAGTCAGCTACATTTCGACTATAAAGTACTGAACCGCCATAATTGGCATCTTCTGACTCAGCTTTTTCAACATGGGCTTTAATGAACAATTTATTTTCATCAGTTCCCACCCAACTTTCTAATTCAGAAGAAAAACTGCCTTCTCCCTCCTCATTTTGAGTCCAGCCAGTATCAATTTTTGTTGCCTGATAGATCTGTCCACCATGTTCGCGTAAATGATCATGCGTTAAGGGTTCTTGGGCAAAAGCAAGAACCGATACACCAGAGAAAACACCGCAACATATCATTTGAGAAAATAACTTAGTGATGCGCATGACTCGCTCCTTTTTCATTTTCAGATTGAACAGGTGCTTGAGATGCATCTACTGTTCCATCATTCACTTGAGCCACAATCAACTTATTCATCATCCCTGCACTCATGTGATAAAGCAGATGGCAATGAATCGCCCATTCTCCTAAGGCATCGGCTGTTAATAACGCAGTAACTGTCTTTCCTGGTGGAACAATAACGGTGTGTTTATTTGGCAAGTTTTCAGCTTGCTGACCATTTTCCAATTGCATGAACATGCCATGTAAATGCATTGGATGAGCCATCATGCTGTCATTCACGAACTTCAAGCGAATACGTTCGCCATACTTAACTTGCAATGGCTCAGCTTCGCTAAATTTCTTGCCATTAATGGTCCAGATATAACGCTCCATGTTGCCGCCTAAACGAATAACAAGCTCTCGTTCTGGCGCACGTGTGTCTGGCTGAGGAGTTAAAGATTGCAAATCACTATATTGCAGCGCTTTCATACCCTCTGGTGTCGAAGCATTTGCCCAGCCATAAACGGGCTCATCCTTTTTAGTTTTATTGTCAGATTGCGCAGGCATCTCATGCTTCATATTCATCATAGCGTGGTCATGCTCGCTAGACGACATTGCCTGCATATCATGTTTCATTTCAGGCATCGCTGACATGTCGTGCTTCATTTGCATCATAGAATGATCATGTTCTTCAGATGACATATTTTTCATGTCATGATCCATGTTCATCATCGTATGATCATGATTAGTCTGGCTCTCTTCTTTTTTCATTTCAGGCATAGCTGACATGTCATGTTGTATGTTCATTTGATGGCTAGCATGTTCATCACTTGCTCCATTGCCATGACTCATCCCCATATCATCCATGGTCAATAAAGAACGCGGACGTGGCTTTGGCATTTTAATTGGACCGACCGCTTGAGTATTTTCATTGTGCAAAGTACCGATAGCGAAACCACTTCGGTCAATAGACTCTGCTTCAATCTGATAATTTGGCTGTTTAGGTTCTACAATCACATCGTAGGTTTCGGCTGTGCCAATACGAAACTCGTCAATTGCAACAGGTTTGACTGGCTGCCCATCTGCACTTACAACTGTCATTTTCAAATTTGGAATTCTGACATCAAAAAATGACATTGCCGATGCGTTAATAAATCGCAATCGAACCTTATCTCCAGCTTTAAAATTACCTGTCCAGTTTTGCTGTGGTGTCTTGCCATTAACTAAGAAAGTATAACCCGTCACATCAGACATGTCGGTTTTTAACATCCGCATCTGATTCCACATCGAACGATCTTGCCAAGTTGCTTTTAAGCCTTGTGTTTTAACTTGCTTCAAAACATCAGATACGGTTTCACGGCGGTTTTGATAATACTCAGCAGATTTTTTCAAATTCTTCATAATGCTATCGCTAGAAGAATTATGAAAATCTGAAAGCATCACCACATAATCACGATCAGTTTTTTCATGTGCAGCTACAGGTATTTTCCCTTTTGGATAAATCACGAGCGGGCCATATAAACCATCCTGCTCTTGGCCTTTACTATGGGCGTGATACCAATAAGTGCCGTTTTGTTTCACCTTAAAGCGGTAAACAAAATCTCCGTTTGGCGCGATTCCTTTAAAACCATTGAAACCCGGTACGCCATCCATTAACCCTGGTAGTAACAACCCATGCCAGTGTAAAGAGGTATCTTGATTCTTTAATTGATTATGAACATGAATCACAGCCTCATCTCCTTCCTCAAACTCAAGGAGTGGTGCTGTAAACTTACCATTTACTGTAATTCGCTTTAGCGGTTGACCCGTAATATTCACCTGTTGTTCATTAATATTCAGGTGATATTCCTTAATTGCCGCGAGAGTCCATGGTGAAACCAATAGACCAAATACAGCGACGAGGCTGCTAATTGTTTTATGAGACATTTCTGTAATCCTTTTTAATTAAAAAAATAAGTAAGAAAGGATTAAGCTTTTGGAGGACGTAAAATCTCTTGCCAGTATCCGGCTAAATGCTGAGCCTGATAAATACTGCTAAATTGAGAGGAAATAGGAATGAATTGTGATTCAAGATCAGGTAACGCTTGCTGTAATACCAGATTCACAATCTGACAATGAACTGGGTTACAGTCCTGACAATGCTCACCATGCGAGTGAACAGCCTGTGTCATATTTTGATGACATACAGTCTGATCATCGGTTTGAACATGCATATTCTTATGCGAAGTCTTTTCACTATGACACGGCATTGTATGAAGATCATGCTGCATAGGCGTCTGAGCAACAGACACACCACTCCACCCAATGACCAAAGTCATTAGGAACACAAACCAAGCATACTTGCGTAAGTGTTGTAGAGCCATTGTGGTTTATCGCCTAGAACTGATGAGTAATCTTAACCCCATTAGCATAACCAAGTTTTCAGACAGATACAATTTTCAATCTTAACTGGTTGTTTTAAAGTAATTAAACAAATGGTGGTTGATGCTGAAGGACTAAATCAATCACTTCTAGTGCACCTTCTTGTTCATTACTTACAGTTGTATAAGGGGCTACTGCTTTCAAAGCTTCAACTGCATTTTCAACCGCAAATCCATAGCCGACAGCTTTAATCATCTGAATATCATTATTGTTATCACCAATCGCAACCACTTGATCAGATTCAACCTGCCATTTTTGTAGCAATAGCTTCAAACCATGTGCTTTATGCTGGTCCGGAAGAATCAAATCAATAAAACCAAAACCACTTGAAACGGGCACTAAGACTTTGTCTGCAACAAAACTTTTTTTCTGTAAATGTTCAAAAATCGCAAAGCTTTCGTTTTCCTGAGCAGTAAAAGTAATTTTACACACCAAGTCATCTAGTGCATAAAAATCATCAATAACTGTTAGCTTTTCAAAGTATCGAGCGACTTTGGCATAGTCCTCCGCATTCATGCTGCTATGCACATAAGCACTCTGTTTCCCGCAGATCACCATAGTTGAGGTATATGAAGGGTTGATCGCTTTTAAAATCTCAATATATTGTTGCTGACTTAAATGAGCAAAAGCTATTTCTTGCCCTGCATCTACAACATGTGCGCCATTTTCTGCAATAAAAGCAATTTCATGACTAATTTCTGGAAAGTAGGTAACAAGCTTTGCGAGTTGGTTACCACTGGCAACCACAAAATGAATATTATTTTGTTTGAGTTGTTCGTACTGTTTTAAAAAACGTGCTTTGTTGTACTGCTTCTTAGAATTAAGAAAAGTCCCATCCATATCTACCGCTAAAATTTTTATCGTCATTAATTATCTAAATCTCTTACTAAAATCTTATTAAAGCAAATTTAGCTTTATTTTTCATGACACTTTTACAGTTTTATACTTATCTATTTCAAAAAGATTTTCACTCAGAGCTATATCGTTTTTTGCACAGGTTATTTTTTAGCGAAGCTTAATAAAAAATCAGATAATAAAATATCCAACACGCATAAAAAAAGAACGCCAAAACGTTCTTTTTTCATACATTTCGCTTAGAGAATAAACGGTTGATCTAATTTTGTATATTTTACCAACATCTTATCCATACGGTTATCAACACAGTTATCCATACAGTTATAAACAAAGTTATCCACAAGCTTATTCTCAGATGAATATCTTTTTTAAGCGTCTACGCTACCTACTTTTGCAAGTTCTACACGCATTTGATCAATCACAACTTTATAATCTGGTTGGCCAAAAATTGCTGAACCGGCAACAAACATATCTGCACCTGCTTCTGCAATTTCACGGATATTTGCAGGACCAACGCCACCATCAACTTCTAAACGAATATCACGACCACTCGCATCAATGATTTTACGAGCTTCACGCAACTTTTCTAATGTCATTGGAATGAACTTTTGTCCACCAAAACCTGGGTTTACACTCATTATTAAAATTTGATCAACTTTATCAAGTACATAATCAAGATAGTGTAAAGGTGTTGCTGGGTTAAAGACTAAACCTGCTTTAGCACCACCTGACTTAATCAACTGTAATGAACGATCGATGTGGTGCGATGCTTCTGGATGGAACGTAATAATATCTGCACCCGCTTCCAAAAAGTCTCCAATAATTCGGTCAACTGGAGATACCATTAGATGCACGTCAACAGGCGCTGTAATCCCGTAATTTTTTAAAGCCTTACATACACCAGCACCAAAAGTTAAATTTGGAACATAGTGATTATCCATCACATCAAAATGTACTACATCTGCACCTGCGGCTAACACTTTGTCTACATCTTCGCCTAAACGAGCAAAATCGGCAGATAAAATAGAAGGAGCAATCAAGTAAGGCTTGGACATAGGTGGATGACCTGGCTAAAAATTTAAGGAGAGGCTGAAAATTATAACAAAAAAGAAACTACTTGGCCCGCGCTTCCTTGCTTAAATGACAACATTTCAAACTTGCAACGTAACGTTGCAACAATAGAATGCTAACGTCTAAACGAATTTGTTAAGGTACATTAAACCAATGTGAGGATTGATAATGAAAAGCACAACCTATCTATTAACAAACGATGGAAAACGCATTGCAAAACGTCTGGTTAATCATTGGAAACACAAGTTCGAAGTACAAGAAACGGAACAAGACTTTAAAATCTTAATGCCTACAGCAACGATTACACTTGCACCAGAAACAGAGCAGTTAAATGTTGCTATTGATAGCCAGTTAGATGACCACGACCACTTAGAAAAAGTTGTCCTTGATCATCTAAACCGTATGGCTCAACAAGAATTTCAGGTGGAGTGGCAGCACTAATTAGCCACCAACCTTTTCTAACTGGATTGCATGAAACTGTAAGTGCTCATCCATAAAGGTTTGAATAAAGTAATAACCATGATCATAGCCAGCATGTTGTCTTAAAGTTAAAGGCTGTCCCGCTTTTAAACATGCTTGCTTAAATTTTTCAGGGTGAAGTTGTTCATAAAATTGGTCATCTAAGCCCTGATCAACCAAAATTTCGTCAAATACTGCCCCATTTTTTGAGACTAACGCTGTGGCATCATGAGCCAACCAGCTTTCGCGGTCTGCACCTAAATAATGGCTAAAGGCTTTGTCTCCCCATGCACATTCAGTTGGTGCACAGATCGGAGCAAATGCAGATACCGACTTAAACTTTTCTGGATATTTAAACGCTAAAGTTAATGCACCGTGACCACCCATTGAGTGCCCAAAAATACCGACTTGTTGAGCGTTTACAGGAAAGCTTTTTAAAATGAGTGGATATAACTCATCAATTAAATAACTTTCCATTTGATAATGCTCAGACCACGGTGCTTGTGTAGCATTAATATAAAAGCCTGCACCTTGCCCAATATCCCAATGATCCCCTGCTGCGACTTGTTCTCCACGAGGAGAAGTGTCTGGGGTAATCAATATTAAGCTGAGTTGTGCTGCCATATGTTGCGCATGTGCTTTTATGGCAAAGGTTTCTTCAGTACACGTTAACCCAGCTAAGTAAAATAGAGTTGAGCAAGCTTTACCTTCTAAAACTGCTGGGGGTAAATAAACACCAAACTTCGCTGGTCCCTTTAAATAAGAAGATTCAAATTGGTATATACGCTGCTCACCCTCAAAGCAGCGGTTTTTTTGCAGGAGTTGCATCGTTTTTAGCCTCTGTTCTTGTTTGAGCAATATCTACACTACCCGTATTTTGTTGAGGAAATAGATACTTTTCCAACTGAGGTAGCATAAGTTCCATATTTTTACCGATCATCCACTGAGGCTCTGAAGGTTCAACACCTTGAGCCACTTCCCATTTGGTTACAGTTTGCTTAGCTGTGTTAAACGAATCTTTCATCGACGATTGCTCTCGCATCGCCAAATCAAAGAAAGCTCGACCAAAATAGGTATAGTCAGCTTCGTTATTACACCCAAAAGAAGTTTTATCAGCAGCTGAAGCAGTAATAATTAAAGTATCTGGAGACTGCAAAGCAGGAATAAAACTTCCTGAATAGCAGGCTGAGATCACAATTACACGCCAGCGAATACCGGATTTATCAAGTGTTTCACGTAACCATTTCGGGTCGACTTGCCCTAAATCTAATGGTGCATTTTCAATTTCGAAGTGATTCTGTTCACCGTGTGAAGTCATATATAGAAATAGCACATCACTATCACGGTTCATTTGCTGGCCCATACGGCGTAGGGCTAACTCGATACTTGTTTTAGATGCAATCGGAATTTCTGTGCGGGTGTCTGGATTATTGACCAGCATCATTGAACGCCCAATCGTTCCAAAACGTGTATCAAACTGTTCTTTAATACGGACCACTTCCGATTTAAAAACATCTTGGTAACTATCGCCAGCAACACCTAAAAAATACCAATGACTTTTCGCTTGCTCGCCATATTGGACTTGCTCTAAAGAATCGTTCAGCAACTTACTTTGCGCATAAAAAGCATCTTCAGCAAATGTTGGAGCAGAATCTTCTACCTTCCAAATCGGTTGGTCTTTTACAGAAAGTTGCCACACCACCATCGTTGCAATAGTCGCAACCATAACCAATGCACGTTCCCACCAAGGCCACTTGAGCTCACGTGAGAAAACCCAAATTACCGCTAAACTTTGCCATACAAACAAAGCTACAAATAAGCTCGGTAAAATTCCGTTATAAATAGCATCGGGAATAAAGTTGAGATAACCGTTAGAACCCAAATACTGAATTAAACATTGAATTAATAAAATATTTGTATCAAGAACCAACCAAAGTAAAGCAGGTACTAGCATTAAGCGAGGTTGGTTGGTGCGCTGTGATAAAAATATACCAACAATTAAGGCAATGAATGGCCAAAGTGCATAACCAATCAAACCTTGTGAATTGAAATCACCGATTTGACCAGCGACAAGCCAACTATAAAGAGAGTTAGTACATCCCCCTAAAATTCCCCACACAATCAGTTGAAGAATAGATGGATGTACAATTTGTAGAGAACGTCTTGACCCCAAAAACAGCCACATTCCGGCAATTTGGTTGCTTTTAAAATCATGCCAAAAGTTAATGGAGGGTTTAAGATCAATCATAGAAGGTTTTCAAAAATTTCGTTTTTGACAGGCATCTTAAGTGTATGCCTGCTAAGAATTTTAGCAATCATGCTTTTGAACTATATCACATATATTTGTGCATTATTCAAGCAATAAAACCTAACCTTACATAAGCCTACTGAAAATACGCATCAAAACGACAAGCATCTCCTTGCCATTGATGAGCTGGCTCTTGATTTGCCAAAAAAATAGCATGACGTGGTCGTTTAACAACCACACGTTTAGCAACTTTCTGCGCCAAAACCAGCAAATTATCCCCCAAATCCATTTCACCATCTTCGGGTAAAAGGAGATGTAAAAGCTGCATCTGTTTTTTAACTTGAGCTTGTTTTTTGATGGCTTGGTGATTCTGGTCACGCTGTGGAAACATCGGATCTAGATAAACCACATCAACTAGTTGAGCTGTTTGCTGTAACTGTTGTAAATAACTTGCAGAATCAGCAAAGATCAGTTGAATCCGATCCATAAACTGGCTTAAAAAGCCGTCTTGTTCAGCTTGTGCTTTTGCATCTTCAAGTAAGGTAAACAAAATTGGATGGCGCTCAACCAATTGTATTTGTGCGCCTAAATAAGCCATGAGTAAGCTGTCATGGCCTAAGCCTGCTGTAGCATCAACAAGTATGGGTTTTTCACTTAACTGACAAGCACGGGCAATCATTTCTGATTTAAGGCTTGCTCGCTTTAAACGGGAAATTTCGGCTTTCCAATCGGGCTGCATTTTCATGCCATTTGCAGATAACCATAACCCGTTTTCATCCACACACAGTGCCAACTCAGGATTTAAACGCAAAAAACGCGCATTCAGTTTTTCAACTAACTGCAAATCTACGGTCACACCTCTAGAACAAAGCCCAGCTTGGTACTGCTGTGCTTGTTGTTGAAAATCTACTTCAAAATATATGTGCATGATTAGCCTTTATTTTGCTTTACCCTGATCTGCTATTTTTTTCCATGCATCATCACGTAAATAAACTGGCAAAGCATGTTCAGCATCAACCCACTGCCTTTGCGCTGCATAAACACGTGCAATCGAAGCAATGTCTTGTGCAGTTGCAGTGATTGTTTGATGCTCTGCATCAGCTTGAAGTAGTTTTGCGCCAGAACCAATTAAGCAATGCTTTGCGTAAACAGCCGCTGGCTCATAGCCCATTAATTTTTCTTCATCAATACATTGCATAATTCCATGCTCATCTAGAACATAGCTTGCAATGTAAACTTCGTTCATACGCGCATCGAGAACCGCTGTGACTTGTTTCAAACCTTCAAGTCGGTATGCCGCTTGAGCTAAAGCTTGCAAACTCGAAACAGGAATAACGGGTAAATCTTGTGACCATGCCAACGCCTGAGTTACAGCTGCATTAATTCGAACACCACTAAAAGAACCCGGCCCACGGCTAAAGGCAATCGCATCTAGACCAGCAACCTCAAGACCTGTTTGTTGTAGCCCTAGCTCGATCATGGGCAAAATGGTCTGGGTTTGTGCTTTCGCCCGCGTATCGAGTTGAAAAAACAGTTCTTGGGTTTCATCGACTAATGAAATAGAACACTGCTCATTTGCAGTTTCCAACGCCAGCAATTTCATGCACAACCTTAGTATTAAATCAGATTAAAAACGAGGGTTATGATACCCCACTCGGCTCTGATAGGCGAGTTGTTCTCTTTCTAAATAAAAATGCCAAGCTTGTGCTTGGCATAAAATATTTTGCTAAAAAAGAGTTAAAAGTGGAATTCTTTTAAATCTGCATAGTTCTTAAAGTGCTCAGCATAATGCAATGCACTCAAACGTATTTTTGCAGCGCCATCTTCATCTAAAGTTTTGACAATTTTGCCAGGTGAACCCATCACCACTGAATTATCTGGAATCACCTTCCCTTCAGGAATTAAAGCATTAGCACCGATAATACAATTTTTACCAATCACAGCCCGATTTAAAATGACGGCGTTCATACCAATCAAACTATTATCACCAATCGTACAACCATGCAGCATGACTTTATGCCCGACTGTGACATATTCACCAATATTTAACTCAAGTCCAGCATCGGTATGTAGTACAGAATTTTCTTGAATATTGGAGAAATCACCAATTCGAACTACACAGTTATCGGCACGTACTACAGCTCCAAACCAAATGCTGACTTGACGCCCTAACTCTACTTGTCCAATTAGCGTTGCTGTTGGAGCAACCCAACCATCCCATGGTTCATGTAAGGCTTTTGGGTGCTGTCCTTGATAGCTATACATCATAATTTATCAATCCTGATCACTTATTCTTATGAGAAAACTTTGGCATTCCAAAGGTTGGCGAGTTGAGTAAAAATGGCCAATCTTTTTGATAACCCAATCCATATTTAAACAAAGCAACTAACATACGAGCAGTTAAACCCCAAATGATTTCATTATCAATCTGTAGGCTTGGAAAATATAAAGACTGATGGGCATATCGAACTTCATAGGGTGTTGGACGCGTCTCTATAAGTTGTTGTAACGGGACAAAGAAAATTCGATCAATTTCGGTAGGCTGAGGTATTAAAGTCACCTCTGGAGGAATAAGCCCAACAATCGGTTTTACAGACAAACCGCTTCTTGCACGCTGCATCGGCAAATCACCTAACAGCTGCACATCAAACGGATTTAAAGCTGTCTCTTCCTGAGCTTCTCTTAACGCTACAACAATATTACTGGTATCACTAGGATCACGCTTTCCCCCAGGAAAAGAGACTTCCCCCGCATGGTTGTTCATATGTATTGAACGGCGTGTAAGCAGTACCTTAGGATCATTCTCATTCGTAATTGCAATGAGTACTGCTGCTTGTGCTTCTTGTATGCGGGTGGAAAAGCGCAATCTTTGCTGTAACTTTTGTGTTAGCAAGTGCTCTTCCATACCATTCACCTATTATTCTCTATCTCTTTGCATCATATCTGAAAATCAAACTTAGGGAATAGAGTTGATGCGTAAGTCTAAAAATTCAGTTATGCTGAGGCATCTCTATACTCGATGATAATTATGAGTTTCTGTGTAGCGTGTGGGCATAAAACCGAACAAAAAATTCCTTTAGGTGATCATAAAGTACGCCGTGTTTGTACTCATTGTGGAAATATTCACTATGAAAACCCCAAAGTAATCTGCGGTGCCTTAGCGTTATGGGAAGACAAAGTATTACTCTGTCGTCGTGCGATTGAACCCCGTTATGGTTTATGGACTTTGCCTGCTGGCTATATGGAATTGTTCGAAACCATGGAACAAGGTGCAGCACGCGAAACTCGTGAAGAAGCAGAAGCCGAGATAGAAATAGAACAACTGTACTGTATGTACAATATTCCTCGCATTGGTCAAATTTATGTACTTTTCAAAGCACAGCTGAAAGATGGCATTTTTGGTGCAGGTGAAGAAAGTATCGAGAGTCGTCTGTTTGAAGAGCATGAAATTCCATGGGGTGAACTTGCCTTCCCTAGTGTCGAACATACATTGAGACACTATTTTGAAGATCGTAAGAAACAAGTTTTCCCAACACATCTTGAAACTTTGGGTACGCGTTTAGACCATACGGGTTAATCAATTAAACAAATAAAAAAGACCGCTAAGCGGTCTTTTTTATTTGTCTTTTATTTTTAAGACTTAGTCTTAATCGCATTACAAGCTGGAATAGACTGATTGGCTAGTTTAATAGACACCGTGCCAGACAAGCGTTGAGCCAAAGCTTTTTCTGCATCTGTTGGTGCTGGGCTAATATCCTTAATATTATTATAAACAGCTTGATAGAAAGCATAAAGGTTAATCCAACGTGCAGTCTTGTTTTCATAATCACTTAAATTAATACTATTACTGCTGTTTTGACCTGCTAATAAGTTATAGAGGTTAATCTTGGCTCCATTTACCGAAATTGAATCATTTACATTATCATCCGGATTAGTATCCTGTCTCACCACAGAGTTAAGCCCCATCAAAATCCCATTAAGGTTACCTAGCTGAGGATTCGATAAAATCATACGAACAGTAATAGAGCTATCATTATCCGATGACTCTGTTCCGCCAGTAGTACCAAGTCGGTATTGTTGCACACCATTACTATCAATTAAGCTGTTGTCTGTTACTGTTGCACATTGACCAGACATATCGGTTGCAGTTGCATTTGGTTTAATATCCGTACGAATATTTCCTTTTTCATCAACGACAATGCCTAAATCGATAGGAGCTATCCCAGTAGTATCAAATCGGAATGTCAAAGTCGCATATAATGGGAAGACATAGCGTTGACCAGAACTCACGTTAGCTGCTGTTTTAAAAATTTCTTTTCCAAGATAACTAATAGGATTGGCTTTAATAATATCAAGTGAACCCTTATAGTTTTCTGTGCCTACTGTTTGACGCCATAAACCATAATGCTGAATATTTCCTGTCGTCGAGCGTGTTAGCTGTTTATAAAAACCTTCACTTCCCGCAACAGCATAATCGTTCATAAACTTACCTTGATAGATTTGCAAATCATTATTTGCATTGCTATCAACGCTTAAACGTAAGGGTTGAGTCGATTGAATATCTTTTGAAATTGGGTTAAGCCAACCATTTTGTTGGGGAGCAACAAGCATTTGCATTGGTTTTGCTTTAGTCCACAATAAAACTGGTGGAGCAACACCAGTCACGTTTCCGTCCTTATCTTTATATAAAGTAGCATCACCACGCCATTGCAGACCGTAACCCATTGCATAACCTTCACGGTCAGTCAACATGAACATGTTAGCCATCATATGACGTAAATTAGTGGTAGATTTATTAAAGCAATCTGCTAATGCCTGATTACAGCCATAAAAACCCAGCGGTAACGGTGAACTAGTAGGATCTACAATACCCGCATAAGTCGCTTCATTTGCTTGAAATAATGCAGCATTTGCTAAGTTTGTGACTTGAACTACGAGTGCATAAGCTTGAGCATCAGACACTTTACTTACATCTAACCAAGGTTTTAAAAGGGTTACATATTGCCCATTCTTCCATTCTGTTGCAGTTATATCTTGTGTCAAACTAGTCAACAGATTTTTCTTATCTTGAGTAAATTGGGTTGGTTGTAAATCACCTACCACATTATCGCCACGTTCAACACCAATACTTTGGAATAACTTAACTAAAGCCATAGCTACTTTAATAGTTGGATCAGCGTTACTCATTGAAGCAGGAGGCTGACCAGTTAATGCCGTTGCCATATCCAAAACTGTTAAATGTGTTGTTCCGTATTTTCCTAATGTATCAAGTTTTATCGTACCTAACGCAATCTTGTGAGTATTGCTACCTTGTAGATAAAGCGTAATTGTTTCATCTGATTTACTGCCACTAATACTACAAGCACCGCCAACCGAGTTACCAACCAATTTAGTAATATAACGCTGATTCGGAGATAAACTACAGTCGAAATTCAAACCTGCTATTGGATAATTTAATTCAAAATTCAGACAGGTTTCATCTGTTGCTTTACAATCCAAATTAGTGGTCGGAATCGTACCACCACCTTGGGTAGGATCTTCATTAATTGTTGAGCCACCACCACCGCAACCATTTAATACAATTGCCAATGTGGATAATGCAAAAGGTAATAAAAAATTTTTACTCATCATCATTCCTATTTATTTTTAACGTAATACCGAAATTTTAATTTGTCCCTGATTAGATAGTTCTTGATCCGGCATATCCACAGCCGAAGATAAAGGCGTTAACATAATATAGTGTGTACGTTCCGGCACCTGTAAAACACCTAAAATCGATGCATGTTGTAAAATTGTCGCAGGATACGACTTACTTTTAAAACCACTAGCACCTTCTATAACACACCCCTTATCGTCCAAGAAAACAGCGAGGGGCCAATAATATACAGGCTTATCATTGGTTGTAGCATAGGAAGCTACCTGTATATTCTTAATAGAAGAATCTACTTTTACGACTTCATATTCAAATTTTTCTTTAAGAGGTTTTCTCGGCCATAACCCAACTTCTTTATTCTGGCTTAGCTTTTTAATTGATTTTTTATAGCCATTAATAAAACACAAATCATTTTCAAAAGTGCTTGCTAACTCTTTGTGCGAAAGTCTTACATACGTAGGAGCTAATACCACAGAGGAGACTTGATCTTCTTGAGATCGATGCAATACGTTATCAAGAATAGACTGACCAACACCTTTTTTACGCTCAATAGATTCAGTACGACCTAAACCGTCAGGCATAATATAAAAACGTTTTTTTCCTTCTAGATTAAACTCTTGATTCTCTAAATATTCGTTATTGACGTATTCCACTCCATCAATGGTAGTGTACTTCGTCTCATCCTTTTTTGGTGCTACTGGTGTTGATGAAGTAACGACATTCTTAGACAAGGTTTGAACTGAATTCGATTCTGCTTTTTCTTCAATCTTTTGTTGGGAAGCAGAATCCTTTATTACTGTTTTTTCTTTACTAGTTTCTAAAGTGGACTTTTGACCAATAACTTCTGATTTTTCTTTAATGAGTTTTGCTTGTTTTGAAACTGTAGATTGTTTATTTATCGAGATAGTTGGTGCAGTTGGTGCAGTTGGTGCAGTTGGTGCAGTTGGTGCAGTTGGTGCAGTTGGTGCAGTTGGTGCAGTTGGTGCAGTTGGTGCAGTTGGTGCAGTTGGTGCAGTTGGTGCAGTTGGTGCAGTTGGTGCAGTTGGTGCAGTTGGTGCAGTATTAGAAGACTTTTTAACTAATTTAGGCAAATCTTTTGATTTTAAGGATGTTTCTGGCAAAACTTGCTGTTCTGGACGAGTCGTCTTTATCTCTGGATGTGTTAATACTTTAGACGGTGCAACAGTTTGTTCCACTCTTTTACTCGGAACAATCATTGGTCGACCATCAGGACCAATAATCGTATAAAAACCGTCTGCATAAGATACAGAAACACTTGCTATTGCAACAAAAAAAATCGCAATAGCAAATCTAGGTCGAGACATCCGTTCGCAATTTAATTTTACCATTTTGTTCTGTAATTTAACCCGAGTACTGTAACTTTGGTATTGGTTTTAACATCCAAACCGGCATAAGGGTTTAACAGGATATTATCAACTCCTGTTTTATTAGATAAGGTACTAGTCCCTGCTGGAATATTATCGCGGCTACGTAAGAAACCAACTGAAAGATCCAAATCTGTATCTGCATCAAAACGATATCCAATACCCAAACCAAATAATTGTGCATTATTAATTGGAATCATAGTGTTGCGTTTATCATTGGGAATAGCACTAGCACGAGGTTCATAACCTGCACGTAACTTCAAACGATCTGTTGCCGAATACTCTAAACCAATACCCCAACTCCATGGTGAAGTAAACTTTAAAGGTAATCCTAAAGAAGCATCTGTCACATCATTTGATAAAAGTTTGGCAACTTTGAGTAAGGTAATCTGTCGATCAAATTCAAATTTGAACTTATCCCATGCCGAATAGTCTGTCCAACCCACGTCAAAATTAACTTGTAAATCAGGGAATATTTTATATTTAATCCCTGCTTGAAAATGTGCAGGATATTCCAAGTCCATCGCGGCCAAACCAGACTCAGAGTTTGGTACATTTCCCGGTAAACCGAGAATAGCAGCTAAAACCTGACCTGTAGCTGATGAGTTTAAGCCTTTAATTAATTCTTGAGGAGCCTTAGCATTATTAATTAGGTATTTGCCTTTCATACGCATTTTAGCTGCACTTTGGTAAACCATACCAAAGCCAAAATCGTCCGTCGGTTCCCACATTAAGCCTAAGTTATAACTTGGGCTTAAAGACTGCTCCATAGAAACTTGCAGTGATCCCATTTTCTTAAAAGGGTCCATCCCTTCTTGAGTATTACATAAACCAAATAACAATAGATTAGTGATCATATCGTTATTGTCTTTGAACGGCCCACATACTACATCATCAACCATACGCAATACCCCAATCATATCATTGGGAAAACGCAAATCGGTTTTCATAGCAAGAGCGTTATAAGACATACCAACTGAAGCACCGATCGATAAATGATCATTTACTTGATAGCCAAAAGATGGAGACAAATAAGTAATCCGCTCAACAGCCACCTGCTGTCCCATGAAGTTTCCAGCGTTACCATTTTCAGCGCCAAAACCTGCAATTAAAGGTGCATAAATTGCTGTAGCATAGGTCAACTTTGAGCCAGGAGGTTTATAAGCAATTCCTGCAGTTGGAGCAGCTAATGGATAACCAGCTCCCAGATCAACCATTTTTTTTAGAATCGGTACATATAAGCTGGCATATTCAACATCACCACGTACAGGCCCCTTAAAATCAGTACAAATATTAGCTGCAACTTCTGGACCATCATTACAAACAAGAGGGTCATCTGAATAGCCAAAAACGTTATAACCAGGAGGTGCCGAGAACTCTCGCTGAATATCAAAGTTCGCTAAAATTCCTTGCACATCTGTCTGTAACCCATCAATTTTCGCTAAAGCCGCCGGGTTAAAGTGAATTGCACTAATACCAGGCGGATCTGCAGTTACAGCATTTCCCATCGATAGTGAACGAATATCAACAGCTAGGTTTTGTCCTAATTGAGCATTGGCAAAGCTAGAAAAACCGGAGATCACAATTGCCGCCGTTAAAGGACATAATTTAGGATATTTCACCTGCCTATCTCCTTATTTTGCTTTTTTGCCAAAGCCTATAAAATCTAGCGGGAAAGACAGACCAAGCGAAACATCTGGTGCATCTTCAGTTAAACCAATACCAACTGTACCATTGACAATTGTTTCAGGTGAAACACGTACACCTAAAGCAAAAGACAACATTGCGCTACTTTGGTCTGGTGACTTATATGATTCATCTCCATTATTAAATTCAAACTCAGCATCCATGTTAAAGCTTTGTTGATATGACATGGTCAATGACACATCATAGTTAAATGAGTAAGCAAAACCAAATGAGAAGCCACCACTAATGCCTGGATCAAAAGACGTTAAATTCCTTGGTCCCTTAGCCCCGCTACCACGCGCCTGATTTAAACCTGTTTCTTTAAAACCATAATTGGCAGATGCCGAGGCAAATAAAACCACTGGATCGATATATTTACGGGTACTTGCTCCCACTCCAACAGAGTAATATCCCTTACCTGTTGAAAGCTCATCTAAACCAATTTCGTAAGGGCTATCCCCAGTTTTTGTTGATAGGTTCCCAAATAACACCAATGGCAAACGGCCTTGCTTTAAGGGGAAAGGTTCCCAGCGCGCCCCTAAAGAAATATCACCTAAACCCGCTGCAGTTGTATCTCGAACAATTTCAGACTTAGCAACGAAAGGAACAGTTGCAGATAATGTTAAGTTATCTAATACACCATATTGAACGGTAAAACTATTCGTTAAAGTATGGTTCGCATCTTCTTCAATACGTAATCGGTTGAGTTGAGATGAATTATCAGCCAAAGCTAAATCAATTCGAGTATCGCGATAATAGGTATAATCGAGATCGTAATAAGCTGAAAATACGCCTCTTTTAATCAATGAATATTGACGCTCATTTGAAGTAAATACTTCTTGCAAATTTGTCTCTTGAGTCGCATCACCTTCTTTTTTCTGTAAAGCAGTAGCAGCTTGATTAGCTCCAGTATTTGCTGCCTCAACAGGAGCAGGTACAGTAGTTACAACGTCTGTAGCTGGAGTTGTACTCTCCTCTTGAACTGAATCTGTTGATGTTACTACTGCTGTTGTACTCGCTTCAGAAACAGCTGCAGTATTTTGTACATCTGCTTGTTGTGCAACTTGGTCATTTGCATAAAGTGTGCCCGTAATGGCACCCATACTTAATGCCAACACACTCATCTTCATCCATCGATTATTCATGTTTCTTCCCACCTAATGTATTTATTTTACTCAATTCATATTTGATTATTTACGCTTATAGTAAAGACGCATATATGTTTCAATTGGCTGATTATAGGTTGCAGAATTTGGGTCTTTATCCAGTACCCTACGCATAGTTGATGCTTTATTTGCTAAACGGTCATAATTGAATGTTGGATATTGCACATCCACAAAGGCATAACGGTTAACAGTTGCATCTTCCACATGGCGCATATCTGAGTCTTTTAAGGCCAGTAGGTCTTTACGTTGAGATTCAGGAACAGAAACAACGAATAATGTATTATTATCCCAAACCTCTTTAAAACGATTTTCATCAAAGCTGATATTCCCTAATGCAGGATCAGCAACATAGACTCTTCCATCTTTATAAGCTTTATATACGACAAAATGTTTAAAACCAGCATAAGAAATTGGAACGATTGCAGGTTGTCCAAGATTGACTAAATCAGAAAACTCCCCTCGATAACCCCCACTTTCTAAACCAATAGCAGTTACAAAGCGCTTCATATCAAGTAATGAGAAACTTCGACGCTCAATAATACGTTGATATTCGCCATATTGTAGTAATCCGCTCATGGTCTGCTGTTCAGTCAAACTAGTGCCCACATAACCATTTAAAAGCGTAGTAAGAGCGGCTGAACCACAGCTATAGTCATAAGCTTGTCGAACAATACCTCGGAACTGATCTTCTACAGCTGGTTTAATTTGAACTGGTTCAATATGATTACGGCGAAAAGATAAATTACGTGAATCGGCGGTCTCTGTATAATAAACAGTTCCCGGTGGCTTTTTTTCTATTTCGAAGGCTTCTGTCGCAAAGTAATATATCAATGCTGAGCCTAAAGCAATCTCTAACATAAGCACTTGTTCTAAATGGTGGCCTAACCGGCCTTATTCATTTTATTCTTAGAGCAATAGCTCTACATCCCTGTGTGTTGAAGATACCTTTTTTTTTTGAAAAAAACAGCCTTTTTTTACTTTTTTTTGATGAACGTTTAGTTTTATAAAAATAGAGAGACTTTTATACTTAATTTAATTTGATTCTTAAATTTAATAACTTATTTTGATCAATAAAAATATTTTTACATATAATAAAATTAGGTAATTAATAAATTAAAAAAGCGCGTATTAAACGCGCTTTTTAATTTAATACTCAGATTAATGACCTGAGATTGTAATTGTAGAAGTTCCTACATTTAAACCTTGGATTTCAACATCACCAATTGAAGCAGCAGTATTAGAACCCAAATGTACGCCTTGTACATAAACATTCATACCTTGAGTACTATTATTTTGAATTTTTAAGCCCGTTGGTACAACTGAAATATTCGCATTTACGTCTAAATCACCAGTTGTATTACCTGCACCACGAACCATAACTTTATCAAGAACAATTTGACCGCCACCTGCAGCGTCGTTAATACCAAAGTTAGATAAAGTTAAACCGCCTTGTAAGCTTGAATTTACTTTGATCATTGCACCTTGTGGAGTAGCACCAAGTTGTACATTCGCTGAAATTGCACCTAAAGATAAATCTAAACCAGATAAAATTTCAGTTGGAGCAGTTTCAGTAATACCACGTACAGCAGTAGTCGTATTTAATGTGCCAGAAGTACCTACACCCACAGAGCCTACATGTACATCAACAGCGCCTACATTTGCAGCAACATTTAAAAACGCGCCATTTGTACCTGAAGCACCCACACTATCAATTTTAAGGTCTAATAGATTCGTTGTTGGATCTACTTGATTAACTGTTACTCCGCTTACTACAATTGCACCCGCAGTTGCTGCTGCGCCTGTAATACCTGTAGCAGGATCTAGACCATCATTGTCATGAATAAATAATTTGTCGATAGAAATACCGCCAGAACCTAAAGCGATACCGATGTTAATACCATCTTGACCTGTAGCAGCGCTTAGTGCAGCATCGTCCATTGACTGCATTGCCATTGCATTTGCACTGATAGCTAAAGAAGAAACTAAAGCAAGTTTAGTGAACATTTTCATTGAGCACTCTCCCAAGAGCATTTATTTTTTGACTTTAACCACTCTCATTGTCTCAAATTGCATTTTTCTTTATATAGCAACCGAAACTTCCAATCCTTGAGTAGTTTTGCTTAGCAATTACTAAATTACATCTACGTTACTTTTTGTTCAACTAGTGTTGTGCATTTTTTGCCAACTACCCGACAAACGGTACACTCAATTTATTTCGCTTTTAACTCTAACGCCCCCTACCAATCCCACTCTAAAATTCGACTATTTTATCAACAAAAAGTACCTCTCTTCTAAGTCTTCTCCCTGATGATCCGCAAGTTGTAGTAAACTAATATTTCCCTCATTAACTATTCTGTTATTTAAAAATGTCTCAGTTAAAGAAAAAAATCTCATTACATGGTAAAAGTACTGCCGAGATTTTAAAAAATTTACAAGGATTAACTGGACTCATTTATTTAAATGACAATAATAATCCTGTTATTGGCTTTCTCCCTCAACAATACATTCTTATTCAGAATAAAAATAATATAGTATTTCAACGTCAGAACTTTAATGAATATAAAAATATATTAAAATCGAACCAATTATTAGATTTTATTCAACTAAAAGAAAATAAATTAAAAGAAATCAATAATACTAAATCAATAATAAGTTTTAATGGCGGCTATGTCGGTTTTATTAGTTATGATTTTGCTGCCCATCAATTTATTAATGCTCAAGCCCATATACAACCGTCTTTATTCTTAGGTCAATATCGTTCTTTTTTAAAATATATAGATAATGAGTGGTATTTTTTTAGTGATGAAGAAAATGCATTAGACCTATTTAAATATATTAAAAAGAAGTTAGAGATTACCAATTCAAATAAATCTAAAAATATATTTGAATTAAAAACTTCTATTCAACCAAGATGGTCTAAAGAACAATATTTCGAGGCTTTTAACAAAATACAAGAATACATTAAAGCTGGGGATTGTTATCAAATTAATTTAACCCAAGAATTTAAAGCTAATTTCAAAGGATCTTTATTAAATAAAGCTGAAGATTTATGGAGTCTTACTAATGCCCCATATGCAGGTTATTTAAAATTAGATCAATTTGAATTATTAAGTTGTTCTCCTGAACTCTTCATAGAATTCAATCAAAATAAACAAATTAAGACACGACCTATTAAGGGAACCATGCCTCGATATGAAGATATCGAAAAAGATTTTATTTCAAAACAAACTTTAAAAAACTCGCAAAAAGATCAGGCCGAGAATGTCATGATTGTTGATTTATTACGTAATGATTTGAGCATTTATGCCAATACAGGGTCCGTAAAAACAACGCAATTATTCGAGATTGAAAGTTTTAATCAAGTTCATCATATGGTCAGTGAGATTGTTGCCACGCTTAAAGATGATATTAATCCAATGCAAATGTTGCTCTCTGCTTTACCGGGGGGATCGATTACAGGAGCCCCAAAAATTCGGGCAATGCAAATTATTGAAGAATTAGAAGAAGAAGCAAGAGGTGCTTATTGCGGGACATTAGGTTACTTCAATTTTGATGGAACGGGTCGCTGGAATATTCTTATCCGTAGCTTTCAACAATATCAAAATCAGCTCTCTTTGTGGGCTGGCGGTGGTATTACAATTGCCTCAAATGCAGAAGCAGAATATCAAGAAAGCCTTGATAAAATTTCTGCCATGCTGAACTTAATGAACAGCACAGCAGACTAAAACTTAAAGAATATCTTGTTTTAACGATTGCACTAAACGCATATTCTGCTCATCAGTACCCACTGTGATACGCAAAAATTGATTAATACGAGGCTTATTGAAATAACGTACAATAATACCTTGTTCACGTAATTGTTGTGCAAGTTTGCCTGCATCATGGACTGAGTGTGAAGCAAAAATAAAGTTCGCTTTAGAAGGTAAAACTTTAAAGCCCAAAGCAGTTAAGTCATCTACTAGCTTTTCACGACTAGAAATAACTTTCTGACAGTGTTCTTCAAAATAAGCCTGATCTTCAAAAGAAGCTACCGCGGCTGCAATTGCAAAACGGTCAATAGGATAGGAGTTAAAACTATTTTTGACAGCTTCAAGCGCTGCAATTAAATGTGGCTGAGCGATTGCAAAACCAACGCGTAAACCAGCTAATGAACGAGATTTTGAGGTTGTTTGACAGACAACCAAATTCTCATAGCGATTTACAAGACCAACTGCGGATTCTGCTCCAAAATCAACATAAGCCTCATCGATCACCACCACCCGATCTGGATTTGCTTTTAAGATTTGCTCGATATCTGGCAACCCCATTGCAATACTGGTTGGTGCATTAGGGTTTGTAATAACAATCCCACCATTTGGTTGTATATAGTCCTTAGCTTCTATCTCGAAATTCTCATTGAGTGGAATTTCTTTAGTTTTTGTTCCAAAGAACTGACTATAAACTGGATAAAAACTATAAGTAATATCTGGATAAAGAATCGGTTCATCTTGAAGGAAAAATGCTTTAAAAATATGAGCAAGTACTTCATCTGAGCCATTACCAACGAAAACTTGAGATACCTCAATATTCTGTTGTTTAGCAATTGCTTGTTTTAAAGCTGTTGCATCTGGATCTGGATATAAACGCAATGCATCAGCTTGCTGAGTTAAAACTGCTTGAACTGCGTCAACTACTTTTGGAGATGGTGGATATGGATTTTCATTCGTATTGAGTTTCAATAAATTCTGAATTTTAGGCTGCTCACCCGGAACATAAGGATCTAATTCACGAACTTCTGGACTCCAAAAGCGCATTTGTGCTGTAGATAAAGTCATGGTCTTATCTCAAAAAAGGGCTGAAAATCAGCCCTGAGTAATAATTAAAAAACGACAAGGTTGATAAGCTTATTGATAACGATAGCGAGCTGAGCGTGCATGGGCATCTAAGTTTTCTTGGACAGCTAATATATCGGCTGTTTTAGCTAACGTTTTAACTCCATCTTTCGAACACATAATCAAGCTCGAACGTTTTTGGAAATCATAAACGCCTAACGGAGAAGAAAAACGAGCAGTTCCAGATGTCGGCAATACATGGTTTGGACCCGCACAATAGTCACCGATTGCTTCAGGTGTATAACGTCCCATGAAAATTGCTCCAGCATGTCGAATCTCTTCACTCATTGCTTCGGCGTCATCTAGGCACAGTTCCAAATGCTCTGGTGCAACCTGATTAATTAACTCAATTGCTTCTGCGCGGTCTTTAACTAATACCAAAGCACCACGGTTTTCAATTGAAGTTCGAGCGATATCTGCCTTTGGCAATTCATTTAAATGCTTTTCAATTGCCAACTCGACTGCATTAAGTAAAGCTTCATCTGGAGTTATAAAAATAGCTTGAGCCACAGTGTCATGTTCAGCTTGTGATAAAACATCCATAGCCAACCAATCTGCATTATTCTCACCTTCTGCATATACTAAAATTTCAGAAGGTCCAGCAATCATATCGATGCCGACTTGACCAAATACAGCACGTTTAGCAGCTGCTACAAAACGATTCCCCGGACCAGTAATTTTATCTACAGGTGGAATTGTCTGAGTACCATAAGCCAAAGCTGCTACAGCCTGCGCCCCACCAATGGTAAATACTCGGCTAACTCCCGCAAGATAAGCTGCGGCAAGAACCAAGGGATTTAATTCACCATTCGGTGCTGGAACAACCATAATAATTTCAGGTACACCTGCAACATGAGCAGGTACAGCATTCATTAGAACTGAAGATGGATAAGAAGCTAAACCACCTGGCACATAAATACCAACACGGTCTAAAGGCGTTACTTTTTGCCCTAATGTATTACCCAAATCATCTATATAAGTCCAGCTATCTTGTTTCTGAGCTTCATGAAATGTACGAATACGCTTTGCTGCCAACTCTAAAGCATCACGAATTTCTGGGCTTAAATTATCAAAAGCAGTTTTAAGTTGTTCTTGAGATAATTCTAAATCTGAAAATTGATGCGCAGGATGTCGATCGAACTGTTGAGTAAGTTTTAAAACATGATCATCACCATGCTGACGAACATCAGCAATAATTTGATCTACTGTTTGCACTAAATTAAGATCATTCACAGTTTCAAATGCCAATAGCTCAGCAAAAACCTGTTTGAAGTTTTGATCTTGAGTCGATAAACGTCGCATCAATTTACCCACAAGGCGAAAAAGAAAAAGTAAGTTTACCCTTTTTCTATGCGCTTGTGGGCATCATCTAGCTTAACTATCGCAAAAGCATGATGGGAAATTGCTTTTAACGCGATTGAACAGCTTGCTCAAGCTGTGAAATGATTGGATTTAACAAAGTTTGTTTACGTTTAAAACTGGCTTTATTTACAATTAATCGAGAAGACACTTTGCAAATCTCTTCTAATGGCTCAAGACCATTTGCTCTTAAAGTATTACCAGTATCGACCACATCCACAATGTAATCACCTAAACCAACCAAAGGTGCTAACTCCATAGAACCATAGAGTTTAATAACATCAACCTGCTCACCTAAGCTTGCATAATACTGACGTGTAAGATTGACATATTTCGTGGCAATTTTTAAACGACCCTTTGGATGTTCCATACCTACTTTACCAGCAGTCATTAACTTACATTTAGCAATCTGCAGGTCAAGCAACTCATATACATGCTGAGCACCATGCTCCATCAACACATCTTTACCCGCTACACCGATATCTGCTGCACCATTTTCTACATAGGTTGGTACATCAGACGCACGTAAAATTAAAATACGTACTTGCTTATGCGTAGTAGGGAAAATTAGTTTACGAGACTTTTCCGGATCTTCGAGTAAATTAATACCCGCTGTAGCCAATAAAGGTAACGTCTCTTTTAAAATACGCCCTTTACTCAATGCCAAGGTCAAACCATGATCAAAATTACCCATCACATCAAAATTAGGATCATCGTTTCTTACATCATTCATTAACTTACTCGCTTAATTTTGGCACCTAAACCTTGAAGCTTCTCTTCGACATGTTCATAACCACGGTCAATATGGTAGATACGATCAATTAACGTATCTCCCTCTGCAACTAAAGCAGCTAGAACCAAAGAGAATGAAGCACGTAAATCTGTTGCCATAACAGGTGCTGCCTGTAAGGTTTCAACTCCGGTTACGACAGCATCGTGACCTTCTACCTGAATATTAGCGCCCATTCGTGACAATTCAGGAACATGCATAAAACGATTTTCAAAGATCGTTTCAGAGATTGTCGCGAAACCACGACCAATCACATTTACTGCCATGAGCTGTGCTTGCATATCAGTTGGAAATTCTGGATGTGGCAAAGTTCTAAAACTTACAGCTTTAGGGCGTTTACCCATCATATCAAGTTCAATCCAGTCATCACCACGAGTGACTTCTGCACCCATTTCTTCAAACTTATCCAAAACAGACTCAAGTAATGCAGGGTCAGTATGTGTAGTTTTGACACGACCACCCGTAATTGCAGCAGCTGCTAAATATGAACCTGTTTCAATACGATCAGCAACAACAGCATATTCACAGCCATGCAAACTTTCTACACCTGTTACAACAAGAGTATCTGTATCAAGACCTTCGATCTTAGCGCCCATTTTAATTAACATTTGAGCAAGATCAGTGATTTCTGGTTCACGTGCTGCATTACGAATAGTCGTAACACCATCTGCTAATGCTGCTGCCATCAAGATGTTTTCGGTACCACCAACAGTCACCATATCAAAAACAACTTCACCACCTTTTAAGCGACCATCAACTGAAGCATGGACATAACCATTTTCGACTTCAATATGCGCACCCAAAGCTTCTAAAGCTTTTAAATGTTGGTCCACAGGTCTTGAACCAATCGCACAACCACCAGGTAAAGAAACTTTAGCATTACCGTAACGTGCTAATAATGGTCCTAAAACCAAAATTGAGGCACGCATTGTTTTTACCAGCTCATAAGGTGCAAACTGATTATCTAAAGTAGAGGTATCTGCTTTTACTGTGTCATTTTCATAGCCAATTGTTACCCCTAACCCACCAATTAGCTTGACCAACGTATTAACATCTTTAAGATTTGGAACATTGGTTATTGTAATTGGAGAATCTGCAAGAATAGTTGCAGCAAGTAATGGCAAAGCAGCATTTTTTGCACCAGAAATGCGCACTTCGCCCTCGAGCTTAACACCACCCGTAATTAAAAATTTATCCATTAATATTTAAGCTCCGAAAAGGCTTGCTTTACGCCATTCATCTTTGGTCATTGCACGAATTGTTACCGCGTGAACTTCCCCACTTGCAATATAAGTATTTAATGGTGCATAAACTAATTGTTGACGAGCCACTGTACGCTTACCTTCAAATTGATCATCCACAATACGGAGGTCAAATTTTCCGGCCTGTCCGCTCACCGCTACTTCCGCTACAGGGAAAGCTTCTTTTAAAATTTGAGTGAGCTGTTCACTATTCATTGCAAAGACCTCTGACACAACCTAAGGGGTAAAACGGAGTATTTTACTATAACTTTTTCCAAGAATTCAGTACGTGTTTATATTTTATCAATAAAAAAGAGGCTATCTTTCAAGCCTCTCTTAAATTAACAAAACTTATTAAACAGAAACAGTGACTTGCGAATAAGTACATTGCATTTTTCGATATCTTAATAATTGTCTTTTTAATTTTTCTGTCAATTTTTTAATTGAAGTATACATATCATCAGCGGTTGCCTGAGCAAACAACTCAATCCCCGGCAATCTTACAATAGCCTCTGCAACATGATTTGAACTGCCCTTATGTGAGCGCTTATCAATTTGATGATCTTTGGTTAATTTAATCTGCATACTATTCACCTGATCTAGGTGTTTCGTCAATTGATTAAACTTTGATTTAATATTTTCTTCTATAGCGGGTGTAATTGCTAAATGATGTCCACGAATCGTTATTTGCATAATTCTATCCCTCACCTTTTTTAGGTTATCTAAAGAAGAACTAAAACGATTTAATGCTATCAAAAAAAATTAGGACAATTAAACCATTTTAGCGGCTCCTCTTGGTGAAATTAAAATTTCATTATTTCGTCATAATGAATCTCTAGAATAGCCATACTTCAAAATTCAGATCAAGACTTTTCTTTCAGACGATGAAGGAATATGTAACGATTCACGATATTTTGCGACCGTCCTTCTTGCTACTTCAATGCCCTCATCTTTCAATAATGTAGCAATTACATTATCTGACAAAGGTTTACGCGGATTTTCACTTGCTACGAGTTTTTTAATCATTGCACGAATTGCAGTGGAAGAAGCTTCTCCACCAGCAGTTGTACCTACATGGCTAGAGAAAAAATATTTCAACTCAAAAAGGCCACGTGGGGTAAGCATATACTTATTTGTTGTTACACGAGAAACTGTAGATTCATGCAACTCTACTTCTTCAGCAACATCTCGAAGAACCAATGGTTTCATTGCTTCTGCACCGATCTCCAAAAAAGCTTTCTGATGCTCCACAATACAAGATGCTACCTTTAATAGTGTTTTATGTCTTTCATCAATGCTTTTGATAAAGTTTTTCGCCTCAAGCATTTGGTTACGCAAATATAGATTATCTTCACTCTGATCTGCTCTACGAATCATACTGGAGTAAAAAGAATTAATTCTTAATTTAGGTAATACATCTGGGTTTAGTTGGACCTGCCAATGTAAATCTTTTTTGGAAACAACGACATCTGGGATTTGATAATCTGACTCTTGTTTATCAAAATCCATACCTGGATAGGGTTTCAATGTTTTTAAAAGATTGATTGCAAACTTTAATTGATCTTTTGTTAAACCCGTTTGTTTGAGTAATTTATTTAGATCATTTGCTATCAAAAGCTCATAATATTGCAATAAGCTCTTTGCTTCGTTTAAATATTCAACATCTTTCGGTAGGAATTCGAGCTGTATTTTCAAACATTCCGCTAAATTACGTGAACCAATCCCTAGTGGGTCAAGTCGTTGAATATGCTTTAAGACAACTAGAACCTCATCTTCTTCAATGTCTTCTTCGATATCCATCTCATTTAATAATTGTTGGGCAGCTAAAATTATTTCTTCTATTTCAGCATCTAAGAAACCTTTATCATCTAATGCATCAACAATACAGTAAGCAATTAATTGATCTATTTTAGAAAAGTGCAAAAGATTAACTTGTTCTAAAATATGTTCCTTTAGAGATAATTGAACTTGACGATTATCCTCTCGCTCTTCAAATTCTGGAGTAGCCAATGCTGTTGATTGATGAGTATAAATATCATCCCAATCTGTATCGACTGGTAAATCATCAGGCAAATGGTTGGCATTTAATTCAGTTGTTAAATCATCTGAATCTTTACTTTCTAACGCAGATAGGCTATCTGTTAATGATTCTTCTTCTATTTTTTCAAGTAAAGGATTACTATCTAGTTGAATTTGAATTTCTTGTTCAAGCTCTAAGCTAGAAAGCTGTAACAAACGAATCGCCTGCTGTAATTGAGGTGTTAACGATAAAGAATTCGCAACTTTCAACCCAACAGATAATTTCATATTTTAGATTCCATTAAACAAGCAAAAATCATGCCTACTTAACATTTATAACATATAGTTTCTATTTATCATATATATTGGTATGAAATTTCTAGAAGAAAAAGTGGATTTTTTTAATGAAAAGTTTTGATACCTAGCTAATTAAGAGGTCGGTTTAGAAGCGCATTTTTAACTTAGAATAGGCTCGAAATTTCCTTCCGCTATAAAAAAAGGACTCTAAGAGTCCTTTTTTTATTGTCTTACTACATCTAAATCAAACAATCAATTTAATTTCCCATAAGGAAACACCCCGGCCTCTTTCGGGGTCGGGGTGTTTGAATAATGAGCTGGCGATGACTTACTCTCACATGGGAAACCCCACACTACCATCAGCGCTAAGAGGTTTCACTTCTGAGTTCGGGAAGGGATCAGGTGGTTCACTCTTGCTATGGTCGCCAGCACAACTGGTATGGATACTTGCATGGGTCTTAATGTGCCGATGCGTTTTCCAAATCTTTACAGATGGGCTGATTGAATCTTACTTTATTTGTTCATTTTAGCTAAGCATATAACTAAATCAAGTTGCTTTGCATATTAATGAATCGATTGATGCTTTATATACAACTGCTTGGGTGTTGTATAGTCAAGCCTCACGAGCAATTAGTATTGGTCAGCTTCACATATCACTATGCTTCCACATCCAACCTATCAACGTCCTAGTCTCGAACGGCTCTTTAGAGGACATAAAGTCCTAGGGAAATCTTATCTTGAGGTAGGCTTCCCGCTTAGATGCTTTCAGCGGTTATCCCTTCCGAACATAGCTACCCGGCGATGCGACTGGCGTCACAACCGGTACACCAGAGGTTCGTCCACTCTGGTCCTCTCGTACTAGGAGCAGATCCTCTCAAATTTCCAGCGCCCACGGTAGATAGGGACCGAACTGTCTCACGACGTTCTAAACCCAGCTCGCGTACCTCTTTAAATGGCGAACAGCCATACCCTTGGGACCTGCTTCAGCCCCAGGATGAGATGAGCCGACATCGAGGTGCCAAACACCGCCGTCGATATGAACTCTTGGGCGGTATCAGCCTGTTATCCCCAGAGTACCTTTTATCCGTTGAGCGATGGCCCTTCCATACAGAACCACCGGATCACTAAGACCTACTTTCGTACCTGCTCGACTTGTGGGTCTCGCAGTTAAGCGCGCTTTTGCCTTTATACTCTACGCGTGATTTCCGACCACGCTGAGCGCACCTTCGTACTCCTCCGTTACTCTTTAGGAGGAGACCGCCCCAGTCAAACTACCCACCAGACATGGTCCTCGCCCCGGATTACGGGGCAGAGTTAGAACCTCAACATTACCAGGGTGGTATTTCAAGGACGGCTCCATTGGAACTAGCGTTCCAACTTCAAAGCCTCCCACCTATCCTACACAAGTAAGGTCAAAGTTCAATGTCAAGCTGCAGTAAAGGTTCACGGGGTCTTTCCGTCTAGCCGCGGGTACACTGCATCTTCACAGCGATTTCGATTTCACTGAGCCTCTGCTGGAGACAGCGCCGCCATCATTATGCCATTCGTGCAGGTCGGAACTTACCCGACAAGGAATTTCGCTACCTTAGGACCGTTATAGTTACGGCCGCCGTTTACTGGGGCTTCGATCAAGAGCTTCGCTTACGCTAACCCCATCAATTAACCTTCCAGCACCGGGCAGGCATCACACCCTATACGTCCACTTTCGTGTTTGCAGAGTGCTATGTTTTTAATAAACAGTTGCAGCGGCCTGGTTTCTGTGGCTGCCAATAGCTCAGACCGCGAGGGTCATCACCGTCAGCAGCGTACCTTCTCCCGAAGTTACGGTACCATTTTGCCTAGTTCCTTCAGCAGAGTTCTCTCAAGCGCCTTGGTCTACTCGACCTGACCACCTGTGTCGGTTTCGGGTACGATTCCTGTGTAACTGAAGCTTAGAGACTTTTCCTGGAAGCATGGTATCAGCCACTTCGCTGTACAAGTACAGCTTGCTATCAGATCTCAGCATAGAGCACCCCGGATTTGCCTAAGATGCATGCCTACTTCCTTCCACCTGGACAACCAACGCCAGGCTGACTTAACCTTCTCCGTCCTCTCATCGCATTACACAGAAGTATTGGAATATTAACCAATTTCCCATCGACTACGCCTTTCGGCCTCGCCTTAGGGGTCGACTCACCCAGCCCCGATTAACGTTGGACTGGAACCCTTGGTCTTTCGGCGAACGGGTTTTTCACCCGTTTTGTCGTTACTCACGTCAGCATTCGCACTTCTGATACCTCCAGCATACTTCTCAATACACCTTCATCGGCTTACAGAACGCTCCCCTACCACTTGACTAAAAGTCAAATCCGCAGCTTCGGCACATAGTTTTAGCCCCGTTACATCTTCCGCGCAGGCCGACTCGACTAGTGAGCTATTACGCTTTCTTTAAAGGGTGGCTGCTTCTAAGCCAACCTCCTAGCTGTCTATGCCTTCCCACATCGTTTCCCACTTAACTATGATTTTGGGGCCTTAGCTGGCGGTCTGGATTGTTTTCCTCTTGACTACGGACGTTAGCACCCGCAGTCTGTCTCCCGGATAGTACTCATAGGTATTCGGAGTTTGCATCGGTTTGGTAAGTCGGGATGACCCCCTAGCCGAAACAGTGCTCTACCCCCTATGGTATTCGTCCGAGGCGCTACCTAAATAGCTTTCGGGGAGAACCAGCTATCACCAGGCTTGATTAGCCTTTCACCCCTATCCACAAGTCATCCCCTGGCTTTTCAACGACAGTGGGTTCGGTCCTCCAGTTAGTGTTACCCAACCTTCAACCTGCTCATGGATAGATCGCCTGGTTTCGGGTCTATACCCAGCAACTAAACGCCCTATTAAGACTCGATTTCTCTACGGCTCCCCTATACGGTTAACCTCGCTACTGAATATAAGTCGCTGACCCATTATACAAAAGGTACGCAGTCACCGAACAAGTCGGCTCCCACTGCTTGTATGCATGCGGTTTCAGGATCTATTTCACTCCCCTCACAGGGGTTCTTTTCGCCTTTCCCTCACGGTACTGGTTCACTATCGGTCAGTCAGGAGTATTTAGCCTTGGAGGATGGTCCCCCCATATTCAGACAAGGTTTCACGTGCCTCGCCCTACTCGTCATCATTATGTGTGCCCTTTCGTGTACGGGAATATCACCCTCTACGTTCGCACTTCCCAGAGCGTTCCACTAAAACACACATAACTTAATGGGCTGATCCCCGTTCGCTCGCCGCTACTAAGGGAATCTCAATTGATTTCTTTTCCTAAGGGTACTGAGATGTTTCACTTCCCCTCGTTCGCCTTGCAACACTATGTATTCATGTTGCAATACCTACCTTAAAGTAGGTGGGTTCCCCCATTCAGAAATCTCCGGATCAAAGGATATTTGCCGCCTCCCCGGAGCTTATCGCAGGCTATTACGTCTTTCATCGCCTCTGACTGCCAAGGCATCCACCACATGCACTTAATTACTTGACTATACAACCCCAAACAGTCGTCAACACTTACAAGTGAGTGTTGTCCGTGCGACTCTTCATCGCTACTATCTGTTGTCTGTGTACTTAAACACTGTACAGCTTCAATCTAAATTCATATACCAAAACGCTTGATTCAGTTAATTTGCTAGTTCTCAATTCATTCAGATTAATTGCTTAATCTAAACTCTTGAGTGAACAATTTATTTCAGACTCAATTTTGCCAATCTGTTAATGAATAAACATGCCTTCGTCAGGTCATGCTTAATACCGTGATACTTAAATCACAGAAGTTAATAAACCAAGATCTAAATCTTTATTTACTAATTTCTGTAATCCGAACTTCTCTTAAGTTCTGGTGGAGACTAGGAGAGTCGAACTCCTGACCTCCTGCGTGCAAAGCAGGCGCTCTACCAACTAAGCTAAGTCCCCAGCTTACATCATCAGTCATGTATCTTTTATCTATAACTTCAACCAGTCAAAGTCATGGTGGGTCTGACAAGACTTGAACTTGTGACCCCACGCTTATCAAGCGTGTGCTCTAACCAACTGAGCTACAGACCCTCAGATACATCTATGAAGAACAACTTGTTGTGGATTCTTACCAATCGTCAATCTTTCGTTAAGGAGGTGATCCAGCCGCAGGTTCCCCTACGGCTACCTTGTTACGACTTCACCCCAGTCATCGGCCACACCGTGGTAACCGCCCTCTTTGCAGTTAGGCTAGCTACTTCTGGTGCAACAAACTCCCATGGTGTGACGGGCGGTGTGTACAAGGCCCGGGAACGTATTCACCGCGGCATTCTGATCCGCGATTACTAGCGATTCCGACTTCATGGAGTCGAGTTGCAGACTCCAATCCGGACTACGATCGGCTTTTTGAGATTAGCATCCTATCGCTAGGTAGCAACCCTTTGTACCGACCATTGTAGCACGTGTGTAGCCCTGGCCGTAAGGGCCATGATGACTTGACGTCGTCCCCGCCTTCCTCCAGTTTGTCACTGGCAGTATCCTTAAAGTTCCCGACATTACTCGCTGGCAAATAAGGAAAAGGGTTGCGCTCGTTGCGGGACTTAACCCAACATCTCACGACACGAGCTGACGACAGCCATGCAGCACCTGTATGTAAGTTCCCGAAGGCACCAATCCATCTCTGGAAAGTTCTTACTATGTCAAGGCCAGGTAAGGTTCTTCGCGTTGCATCGAATTAAACCACATGCTCCACCGCTTGTGCGGGCCCCCGTCAATTCATTTGAGTTTTAGTCTTGCGACCGTACTCCCCAGGCGGTCTACTTATCGCGTTAGCTGCGCCACTAAAGCCTCAAAGGCCCCAACGGCTAGTAGACATCGTTTACGGCATGGACTACCAGGGTATCTAATCCTGTTTGCTCCCCATGCTTTCGCACCTCAGCGTCAGTGTTAGGCCAGATGGCTGCCTTCGCCATCGGTATTCCTCCAGATCTCTACGCATTTCACCGCTACACCTGGAATTCTACCATCCTCTCCCACACTCTAGCTAACCAGTATCGAATGCAATTCCCAAGTTAAGCTCGGGGATTTCACATTTGACTTAATTAGCCGCCTACGCGCGCTTTACGCCCAGTAAATCCGATTAACGCTTGCACCCTCTGTATTACCGCGGCTGCTGGCACAGAGTTAGCCGGTGCTTATTCTGCGAGTAACGTCCACTATCTCTAGGTATTAACTAAAGTAGCCTCCTCCTCGCTTAAAGTGCTTTACAACCATAAGGCCTTCTTCACACACGCGGCATGGCTGGATCAGGCTTCCGCCCATTGTCCAATATTCCCCACTGCTGCCTCCCGTAGGAGTCTGGGCCGTGTCTCAGTCCCAGTGTGGCGGATCATCCTCTCAGACCCGCTACAGATCGTCGCCTTGGTAGGCCTTTACCCCACCAACTAGCTAATCCGACTTAGGCTCATCTATTAGCGCAAGGTCCGAAGATCCCCTGCTTTCTCCCGTAGGACGTATGCGGTATTAGCATTCCTTTCGAAATGTTGTCCCCCACTAATAGGCAGATTCCTAAGCATTACTCACCCGTCCGCCGCTAAGTGATAGTGCAAGCACCATCACCCCGCTCGACTTGCATGTGTTAAGCCTGCCGCCAGCGTTCAATCTGAGCCATGATCAAACTCTTCAGTTAAAAATCATTTTGCACCTTATTAAAGACAAGGTGCCAATTCTGGCTCATCAATTTTCTGACTTAAATTTCGCTCAAATAAACTTCGAGTAATTTAAACCAATCAATCAATGATAATATTTCGATCAATCAATCAGTAAAAATCCACACAAGTTGTTCTTCAATTCTCTTAATGATCTTCTTCCTGGTTCGTCACCAGCAAGCTAGGTCGGCTATATTACTCTTAATCTCTTAAAAGTCAACAGGTAATTTCGATATTTTTAAAACTTATTCTCAAAACCAACTTCTCATCAAATTTATCACTTAAAGCAACCAACTTAATTCCAAGTAACTGTTTTTCAACAAGTTCTTATCTGCATCACCGCCGATGGATGTGCATTATAGACCATTAAAAACCTTTGGCAACCCCTTTTTTAATTTAATATTGCCACATGTTCGTTTTTTAGCCTTTTTAGCATTTTATCTATATTATTTGATCAATTTTACATTGATAATAGGTTATCAATTTTGTATTAAAACATATCTCCACCCAACTGCACATTAAGTATTAGCCTGGCTGGCGGTTAAGGAATTATATGAATTATTCTAATTTAATTTTACTAAGCGTGTTATCTGTAGGTGTTTGTACCTCTATATATGCTCAAGAAAACACGGTAAGTGAATCTGCTAATGCGAGTTCATTAGAAGAAACAGGGCCAAACCATCCCCGTTCACAAATTATTAAAGATTTAAAAAACATTAAAGTTAAAGATTTAAAAATTAATGCAAATGCAGCTCAACCAGATCTTGTCAAAGATCCTTTGCAATCATTGAACCGTCCAATTTATTCTTTTAATGATATGTTGGATCGCAATTTTTTACGCCCAGTTGCTGTTCAATATAGAGAAAAAACCCCAGAAGATGTACGTGGTTCTTATCGCCAGTTCCGTAAAAATCTTGGTGAACCATGGAATGCTGTCAATCAGCTTATTCAAGGCCGCCCTGGTCGTGCAGCAAAAACTTTAGGCCGATTTACGATTAACACTTTAACTACTCTTGGTTTGGCTGACCCAGCAAGTCGCTTAGGCTTACCAACTGAAGAAGAGAATTTTGGTGTAACTCTTGGCTACTATGGCGTTCCTTCTGGCCCATTCCTTATGTTGCCTTTTTTTGGTCCAAGCACCTTACGTGATGGTTTTGGTTTAGCAGTAGATGCCCAAGCTCGCCCACAAAAATACGTTATGGATGATCAAGAAGGTCTTTATTGGTCGAGTAATCTATTACAAGCCGTGGATACACGTGCTCAATATCTTGACTTAGATCAAACCTTACAAGGTGATCAATACGCTATGATTCGAGACTTATACCTCCAGCGTAAAGCATTCCAAATTGCAGAGAAGAAAGGTGACTCAGCTGACGTATCTTTCATTGATGATGACTCAGAAGATACACCAGATGAGAATCAAAACCCTTAACATGAAATAAAGGTGTTGCTTGGATTAAGAGTTCGGCAATACCTTGATTTTGATCATACATACTCTATGATGAATAAAGTGATCATATAAAAGGACTACCATATCTTCTATGTATTTTATTAAACCGACACGCTCTATTCCTTATTTAGAGCAAGCTTTGGATAAACTGCCAGGCTTACAAGTTATTAACATAGATGATTTAGATTTATATGATCCAACCATCATTGCAATTGCAGATGTACAAGATTTCCTAACTTATAAATGGAATTTACCAACGGTCGTAATTGCTTTTGAACATGAAGGTACCGCTTTGGCACATGCATGGGAAGCAGGTGCTCTTGCAGGCTGGGTGTGGAATCAGTTACCTAATGATTTAAATAAAGCCTTATCAAAAATTGATGCTCAATATAAGCGTAACCAAGATAGTCGTGATTTACCTTCGGCTGCTGAACTGCAAAAACGTTTATTGCCGAATCCAATTGATTTATTAAATTATGAAGTCGAAACTTTCTTTCAGCCTTCAGCTTATCTTTCCGGTGATTGGTACGACTATTGGAAATTAAATGATAAAGAAGTTTTATTCTATCTTGCTGATGTTTCAGGTCATGGTGTAACCAGTAGTTTATTAACATCATGGATGGCAGCATTTCATGGTCGCTCCAAAACCCCAAGACAATTAATAAAAAAATTAAATGGGATGCTAGTTCAAGAAAATATCGAAAAGCACATTACGATTGTGGTGGGTATTTTAAACCTTGAAACACATACTCTTCGCTGGTCAAGTGCTGGGCACTACCCTCCTCCTATCATTTTTGAGCCTAATCAGGCACCGAAGATTCTAACAACGAGCAGTTTCCCACTAGGTTTAACTGACGAACTCGAAGTTGAAGAGCATATTTGTACGTTAAATCGCCATGCTCGCTTCATTGTTTGCTCGGACGGAGCCCTCGAACCTTTTGATGGCGGTTTAAACGATCAGTTCCAACAATTGGTCCATCATTTGCAAAATCAATCATTTCAAGCACCCGATCATGTGGCCGACGATATTGCCATCTTCAGTCTTTGTCGAATGAATTAATTTACGAATCAATTAATTACATAATATACGACTTAAGGACTCTTGAGTCTGGGATGGCACTATGTGATAATTTTTCTATCCTTCTCTGAAAATGGCATTTATATGTCAACAGGTCATGTTGAATATGCAAGTTTAAATGGAACGCATATTTTCAAACTTATTGGTGAAGTGCGAGCCCATTCTTGTATAAGTCTAGACAAACTTTTAAACAGAATTGAACAGCAAGAGAATGTTGTAGGTGCAATCGTTGATTTAACCCAAACAACATTTATTGATAGTACTGTATTAGGCATCCTAGCTAAGCTAGGTTTAAAGCTTAAACAGACTCATCATATTCAAGCTGTGATGCTATCTACCAATCCAGATATCACAACCTTAGCCAACAGTATGGGGCTAGGGCAGGTTTTTGTCATTTTGAATTATTGTGGTGATCCTAACGTTTGCACATTAACGTTAACAGATGAACAAATCACTCATAATGCAATGCTAAGAACTGTTCTGGATGCACATAAGACATTGATGAAACTCAATGCAAACAATCAGAATATGTTTGAGCCACTTGTTAAGCAGTTACAGAAAGAACAAGATACTCTTGAACAGGTATCTGACAAGCAAAATGCCTGATTTTCACCATTAAGCCGGATTAGAATATGACCCTCGTTTCTGTTGCTCAAATGAACTCTCAAAATGATATCGAAAATAATTTTCAAGTCATTGAGTCTTTGATTCAACAGAGCAAGGCACAAAATGCCAGTTTGATTGTTTTCCCCGAAAACTTTGTATGTTTTGCTGCTGGAAAACAACGTGAAACTGCTGAGCAATTTGAATCTATTCAACAAAGGCTTGAGAAACTCGCACATCAATATCAAATCTGGATTGTGGCTGGCACCTTACCTTGCCCATTCCGTCCAGATGGTTCCACTATTCAAGATGGTCGCGTCCGAACTGTTAGCCTCTGTATTAGTCCTGAGCGTACAGAAGCGCGTTATGACAAGATCCATTTATTTGATGTACAAGTTGGTGATGCTGTTGGTGGTTATCAGGAGTCTCGTTTCTTTGAACCAGGAACAGACGTAGTAGTCACATCTACCCCTTTTGGCAATATTGGCTTAATGGTATGTTATGACTTGCGTTTTCCAGAGCTTGCTCTAACGCTAAGACAACAAGGCGCTCATATTCTTACTGCCCCTGCTGCATTTACCTATACAACTGGACAAATGCACTGGCAGCTTTTGTTACAAGCTCGGGCAATGGATAGCCAATGTTATGTTTTAGGTGCAGCACAACAGGGCTGGCATGGTGAAAAACGACAGACCTGGGGACACTCTGGGGCAACTGATAGTCGTGGCCAAATTTTAAGTATGGTTGGATATGAAGGAAATGGTTTAATTACTGTACCCTTTGATCTAACGGCGCAAGATCTCGTCCGCTCTTCAATGCCTCTAATGACACACCGTAAATTAATTCACTATTAAAAGTTTAATTATTCATGTGGAAATACTTATTTAGCTTTTTTTGCTTGGGGGCAAATATTCATTGTTATGCTGAGTTTGGGACAACGAATCATTTCGTTTCACCAACGGCACAGCTCAAATCAGATATTCTCCCCTCTACTCCTAAAGATATTCCTTTGCCTGCATTTGGCCAGAGAATAATTGGATGGGGAACGGGTGCAGAAGGCGCAAGACAACGTTTAGAAAATATTCAGCCAGCAGATGTTTCTATGATTAAAAAACAAGGAACAACGCTTGAAATGATTACTGCATGGCAAGATTTTTATGAACAAGAGCAACAACGCAATGCAAATAATCCTACCGCTAAATATCGTGCGCGTTTAATGAAAAAAATTGCAGATCTGTGGTAGACAATTTTATCTAAAATATTTTTATGTTATGGAATAATTGGATTAATTATTCCATTTTTTATGTCTCTTAATTTACTCTATTCATAACCTATTCTGATGAACATTTAAGAAACTGAATAGAACGCGATATACTACAAAAGCAATATGAGTTTCTTTGAGGAATATATGGACCAAGACTGTCAAAACTTAAAGCTTGAGAATCAATTATGTTTCCTCATTTATTCAACAAATTTAGCGCTTAATCAACTCTACAGAAAACTTCTCGCGCCTTTGGGGCTTACCTACCCCCAATATTTAGTGATGTTAGTGTTATGGGAGCAAGATGAAGTGACTGTTTCAGAAATTGGAGCTAAACTTTTTTTAGAATCATCCACCCTCACTCCTATCTTGAAAAAGTTACAAGCCCTGCATTTGCTTCATCGTACCCGCTCAACTCAAGACGAGAGACAAGTGATTATTACACTTAGCGATGAAGGAAAAAAATTAAAAGATCAAGCATTGGATATTCCAGCAGGTGTACTAGAAGCAAGTTCATGTGATATGACAACACTATTAGGCCTGAAAGATCAACTTACCAAACTCCGTACAAACCTAGTCAAATAAACAGCAATTTTTTCAAAAAATATACTTGTCAAAATAATTAAGTCGTGTACGATATATTTGTATTCAATTTATTTTAGGAATAAAAACGATGTCATTAGAAAAAGTTGTTTATCGCGCAAAAGCTAAAGCAACCGGTGGTCGTGATGGCCGTGCAACTTCATCTGACGGTGTATTAGATGTACAACTTGGCGTACCTAAAGAAATGGGTGGCGCTGGTGGTGCCGTAACAAACCCTGAGCAATTATTTGCAGCTGGCTATTCAGCATGCTTTTTAGGAGCTTTAAAATTTGTTGCAAACCGCGATAAATTTAATATTAGCAAAGATGCTTATGTAGAAGGTGAAGTGGGTATTGGTCCAATTCCTACAGGTTTTAGCATCGAAGTAACTTTAAATGTTTACTTAGTGGGTATGGACCGTGAAGAAGCTGAAAAGTTAGTTGCAGCAGCACATATTGTTTGCCCATATTCAAATGCAACTCGCAACAATATTGATGTAACTTTTAATATTGTGACTGAGTAATTTTTTAAGTTTAAAAAATGCCCGAATCATATCGGGCATTTTTATTGCAGATTACAAATTATACTTCACTTGCTTCATTGGTTACTCGAAGTACTTCTTCAAGTGTTGTTTTACCTGTAAGTACTTTGCGTAAACCATCATCACGAATAGAACCCGAATACTGACGAGCATGATTTTCTAACTCATATTCAGCCGCATTGCCATGAATAAGGCGACGCATTGGCTCATCAACAGGTACGATTTCATAAATGGCTGTACGTCCATTAAAGCCTAAATGTGAGCAATGATCACATCCTTTGGCTTCAGGTAACTGCAACAAAGGTTCATTATGAATATGTTGAAAAACCTGTTTTTCAAAAGTATCAGCTTCACGCCATGTCATACAATGTGGACATAAAGTACGTACCAAACGTTGAGCAATCACCCCAATTAAAGAGCTTGATAATAAGAAAGGCTCGATTCCCATATCTTTAAGTCGAGTAACCGCACCAATAGCGGTATTGGTATGTAGTGTCGATAAAACCAAATGTCCAGTTAACGATGCTTGTACTGCAATTTCAGCCGTTTCCAAATCACGAATCTCACCCACCATCACTACATCTGGATCTTGACGCAACATTGCCTTTAAAGCACGAGCAAACGTCATATCCACTTTGGTATTCACTTGTGTTTGACCAATGCCTTCAAGTTGATATTCGATTGGATCTTCGGCAGTTAAGATATTGCGCGTATTATCATTTAGATCAGATAGAGCTGCATACAAAGTCGTTGTTTTCCCCGAACCTGTAGGCCCTGTAACCAAAATAATGCCATGAGGACGATGTACTAACTGAGTTAAACGCTCATAGTCATTTGCCATCAGTCCTAAATGGATCATATTAAGTCGACCAGCTTGTTTGTCGAGCAGACGCATTACGACCCTTTCACCATGTGAAGATGGTAAAGTCGAAACACGGACATCTACCTCTCGGCCTGCGAGGCGTAAAGAAATACGCCCATCTTGTGGCACTCGCTTTTCTGCAATATCGAGTTTTGCCATGACTTTAATACGTGAAACTAGCAAGGGTGCCAACTCACGGCGCGGCTGTACAACTTCACGTAATTGACCATCTACACGTAATCGTACAGATAATTTCTTTTCGAAAGCTTCAATGTGAATATCAGAAGCCCCTACTCGAATTGCCTCTGAAAGTAGTGCATTGATCAGACGAACAATAGGCGCGTCATCTTCCTGATCCATCAAATCTTCTGTCTCAGGAACCTGATCGGCCAAACTTAATAAATCAGGATGATCTTCTAAACCTGCTGCAACTTGTTGTGATTCCCCTGTATCGCCGGCATAGCTTGTACTTAAGAGCGTATTAAATTCTTGTTCAGTACATAATTGGAAGTGAGCTGGCTTACCTAGAATTCGTCTTGCTTCCTGCAATGCAATTTTTTCAGTGTTTTGACGTCTAATAATAAATACTTGATCACCGTCATAACGAAATAAAACACCATGACGCTTGGCAAAACTATATGGAACTTGTATTTGTTTCAATATTTGCATCACAATTTATAATGATGAGTAAGATGATTTTGAGTGTACTCTAAGCAGATTACAGCGTGAAGTCTGTTTAACAACTCGGTAGAGGAATTTTACGTCTTGTTTGAAAATAATGAATATCAGCCTCGCCCCCAGAGTTCTTTAAAATGGTGGGGTGAACAGCACTTTGAAATTAACCAGTCCAAAGCGTGGCAATTCGGTTCAATGCTCTTTCGTTTAACACGTGGCATAAAAGAATGGCGTATTGAATATTATCGCCCCTCTCTTCAAGACGATAATGAGCAAGATTGGCATCCAATTGCCGATCCGAACTTTGCCTTTCCGCATACTGTTCAAGTAGAACGCTACATGTTTCGGAAAACTAATCCAGAATTTTTACTTATGCCCCGTCTGGCAGACCGTTCTGTAGTCATTAAACCCGTTGATCCTATCTACATTCCAGCGGGACAACGTGGGACTCTATATATAAGTACACCACTATGGATTGCAGGTTTAGTTGAAAGTCAGCATGAGCCTTTGTTTGAGATTCCTGTAATTCAACCTAAAGATACATGGTTTGGTCCAAATGCCCAGCAAGGTGAAATTTGTTATGCCACTTCTGTAGATGGGCGTACCGATTTAAACCTGTTAACACCTCGAGCTTTTCGTGCGGTTACACCGATTGATTTTCACAACACCAGTAATCATCAATTACGCTTTGATCGTATGAATGTGCCAGTTACGGCCCTTCCTCTTTTTTATAGTGAAAGTACTGGTCGTTTATGGACTTCTCAAATTAAAGTTTATTATGAAGGTTCTGATCGTCCCGCACGTATTCGTATTGAAAACCGTACGCCTCCTCTTGCTGGTGAAGTGACCTATGTTCACCCACCACGTTCACCTGGTGGAGCATTATTCAATATGTTTGATTCATTCTTTTAAGAGGGTTATATGGCTGATTCAAATATTCCAAAAGATATCGCTGATAGCCTCAAAAGCATATTTACCAATATTAATACCGAACGTATTAGTGAAATTTTAGTCGCTGTTGTACTGTGTTTCATTGGCTTTGTTCTTGCTCGTATTATTTCGAATACGTTTATTAGAACCATTGGCTCACGTTTTAATGCTCATCAACGTCTGGTGTGGCGCCGTGGTATTTTTTATTTCATTTTCTTACTCTTCATTATGACGAGTTTAAAAGAAGCTGGTTTTAAACTGAGTGTGTTTCTTGGTGCGGCAGGGATTTTAACCGTAGCGCTCGGTTTCGCATCGCAAACATCTGCCAGCAACTTGATTAGTGGTTTATTTTTGATTGGTGAAGGTTCATTTGAAGTCGGTGATACGATCCAGATTACGCTCATTCGTGGAAATACAATTGAAGGTGAAGTGATCTCGATTGATTTACTTTCGGTTAAGCTTCTTACATTAGACAATGTCTATATTCGTTTGCCAAACGAACAACTCATTCGTGCTCCCGTGCACAACTTATCTAAATATCCTATACGACGTATTCCAATTACACTGGCAATTAACTTCCATGAAGACATCATTAAAGTCCGCGAGGTTCTACTGAATGTAGCAGCTCATTATCCTCTTGTTTTAGATGATCCTAAACCCGCTGTTACAGTTACTGCATTCAGAGAATCATCAATTGAGCTTTTATTTACAATGTGGTGTCGACAAGAGAACTCTTTAAAAGTTCGAGATGAGATGCAAGAAAGAATTCGAAATGGATTTTTAGATAACCGAATCGAAATCCCTGTTCCTAAAATGGGTTTGATTGATCGACCATCTAGTGTTTTTGCTGAAGATGATATCGATCAATACAGTAATCAAAAAGAATTAAATCGAGAGCCTAAAGCTTAGGCTCTTCATTTTTCTGTACAGCGGATGATGGTGGTAATGGCGCAAGATAAGCAATAATCAACATTACCCCACCCGCGCCAATAAATGAAATGACTCGAGTTAAAGTGGCACTTTGCGATAGATCAAGCAAAATCAGTTTTAATACCACAATCCCTAAAAGCGCAGCACCTACAAACCATAATTGACGAATCATTTTTCGGCTTGAGAACGTGGTTAAAATGAATGCCAAAATAACCCAGAGCAATGTCAAACTTAACTGCACCAAGCCATTTGTCCAAATTTCAGCGCTCCAGAGTGGTGTCGCCCAGTAATGGTGCAAACCTCTGACCACCACACTACTGAATACCAACAACCCCACTAGAATTGTTGTAATTTTAAAAGTCCACTCCAGTGATTTATCTTGATCAAAAGCATGCTGATAAATAATAAAGAGTAGACCAGCAAATACTGAAATTGAAAGGAAGTCAGTTAAGTTAATCAAAGGAACAAAGTAAAGGTACTCAGCAGAATGCCGGTCTACGCTCACTACTAACAACCAAAGTAAGCTTAAACACCACACTGGAATTTGATGTAACAAGGTGGTTTTATTAGCTTTATACGCCCAAAGGGAATAAACCACAGGAACAAAAGCCAGAGCAACAAGTGGCATTTGTGGAAATATTGCCAATCCAACCGTTGCTAATGCTAACCAGCTCAAACCAGACCAGACCTTCAAAGATCCAAACTGACCTGATTGCGGTTGAGCCATAACAAATAAGGCACTAAGAAGCGTTGCTGCGATGAGGAAAGTACCCTGCTGCAATATACTTGGCCATTTAAATAGGCTGAATACTTGACTAGTAAAGGCCTCACCCAAAATTAACAACAATAACAGGCTAATTAAACCTAACTGTAGACTCTGCCATTGGACCCTTAATTTGTAATGAACTACTATGCTAAATATTGATAGTAACAGTATCGCAATCATCAAATATGGGCTTAAGCCATGATGTTGCCATGCCAAAATTTCTATACCAGCGATAACACCCGCATACATCCCTAAACACAAGAAAATGCCGCTAAACATGCTGGCGCTAAAATAGTGTTGCTCTTTACTGTTGTATTGCAATAAATAATAGGCCGAAATGAATTGGGCAATTGCATAAATACTTGTACTTAGAGTCGGAAACTCTGCATTCGCCCAAAATTGATAAAACAATGCAACCGAACTGAGTAAAACTAAAATTACACCAATATATCGGCTTAAACGGTACCGCTCAGTTACCCCCCATACAATAAGGGCCGTACCTTGAGCAACCCAACCAATTGCAGTCCAATGTGCCCCTTTCGAGAGTGGAAAGATTAAAGCAAAAAATGCAACGGCGAGGATGAAAAAGCTTTTGGCAAGAACTGAAAGTTGAGGATGGGTCTTTTTGATCCAGAAAGTTAATATCGCATAGGTACCAGCCAAAACAGCAGCACCAATCGTCAATGCTTGAGTAGACTCATGAACTAAATAGGCATGTAGCGTAAAGCCTAGTACAGGCACACTAAAAATAAGACCAACATCCAAGAGCGGAGGTAAACGAATGCCTTCTTGTTGTTCACATGCTGAAACTCGAGATATATTTTGGCTATAACGAACACTAAGCCAAATAAACAGAGCTATATGTAGCCATAAAATCCAGTCTAATGTGTCAAATTTTGCTGGTTCCGCATAAAAACCTATCGCACTACCACCAATAAACATTGTGGCAAAGAAAGCAATCTGATTTAAGATTTTCCATGGTTGAATAAAATTAACCGCAGCAACTGCTAAGTTAATTACCAAATAGTAGCTAAATAGGAAGACTACATCTGGACGATATTGTGGAATAACTAAAGGGGCTGCATAGGCCATGCCTAGTGCTAAAATTGCCAAATAAATAGCTTGTTGTTTTAAACTCAGGAATACCGTAATAGCCAATAAGATCGTAAACAGAATACTGGCTGTAGTTAGATTGGCAATTACACCAAAATGATGCGAGAACACGAGTGTTAGGAATACAACAGCTAGTCCCACACCCTGCAATGCCACAGCAAAAAGTTGATTTTTCTTTTGCAAGCTATATCCAAATGCCGTTAATACGCCTCCGGCAATTGCAATAAAACTAAGTTTCACACCTAAACTAAGTTGCCAGTGCTCGCTTGCGAAACGCAATAACAACACCACCCCAACCATCAACACAGCGACAGCAACTCTTAAAATTGGATTGCCATGAACCATCCAGTCGACTGCTGGTTGCCACCATGTACTCTGTACTTGAGTTGGTTGTTCTGTGTGATTTAAAACTGATGTTTCAACAGGGATTAACGTGTCTGTACTATTGGAATCAACTTGCACTACCGCTGGAGTTATAATTTCTGTTTGTAGAGTTTCGTTTACATGAGCAGTTGGTTTTGCCGACTCGAGGTATAACAGTCGAGTATGAAACGCACTAATCGTTTGGACTAAACATAACAATAAAACCAGTAATGCCCCACCAGCAATCCACATCCAGTGATTCATATAAGCAACTAATGCAACCAAGGCGGCCGCATAAATTACTATTGTTTGCGTATGAATAGAATAAAGTGGTTTTTTCTGCTGAGAAAACTGTTGTTCTAAATGAGTCAGACGCTGATGCAGATTTGATAATAACTGAACCAGTACTACCACGAGTGCAATAGATAAAGCAGCAACAGCACTCTGAAATTTAAAACCAATTGAAATGGCTAAAAACAAAGTCAAAGCGATCAAAACGATGATCATTCCCTGTTTGTCTTTTTTATACATGGGCTTAGCAATATGACACCTTCATTACATGTCATCTTACTTCAAGCCAATACAAGCGTATATTTATACATACAAAATACTGCAAAAATCATAATCCTGCATTCATAGCCGTTTTCACGTAAAATACCCGTAATTCAAATTAAGGAATTGTTCAATGCCACCATTTGTCTTGGTTGATGGGTCCTATTTTTTATTTCGTGCATATCATGCATTACCACCATTGACGACCTCTACAGGGTTACATACCAATGCAATACGTGGAGCAATTTCTGCGATTCAAAAACTTATGCGTCGTATGCAACCGACGCATATGGCCGTAATTTTTGATACGCCTGAGCCAACTTTCCGTCATAAGCTTTCACCTATTTATAAAGGTGACCGTCCAACCATGCCTGAAGAGTTATCTCAACAGATTCCATATTTACATGCATTAATTAAAGCCCAAGGCATTCCTTTATATAGTCTTCCGGGTGCAGAGGCAGATGACATTATCGGTACACTTGCTAAACGTGCCGTGCTCGAAGGCCATCATGTACTTATCTCAACTGGAGATAAAGACATGGCTCAGCTCGTCAATGATCATGTCAAACTTGAAGATAGCTTTAAAGATCGTGTAATGGACACCGACGGTGTATTTGAAAAATTTGGCGTTTGGCCAAATCAGATTATCGACTATTTAACGCTAATGGGTGATGCGTCTGATGGCATCATGGGTGTTCCCGGCGTAGGTGCAAAAACAGCAGCTAAGTTACTGACTGAATATGGCACTTTAGAGAATATTATTGCCAATGCAGATCAACTTAAAGGTAAGATTAGCCAAAATATTAAAGATAATTTAGACAATATTAAGCTTGATCACCAGTTAGCTAGCATTGTCTGTGATCTTCCTTTAGAACTCGACTGGCATGAATTAAAGCTTACCGATCCAAATGTTGATGCTTTACGCAACCTCTATACTGAGCTTGAGTTTAGAAATCAGTTACAGTCGCTTGATCATCCGAATAATCCGAACAGCTCTACTTATAAACAACAAGTTTCACAAGTAGTCGTTCAAGATGAAATTAAACCAGCTGACGCTATAGAAACCGAAGATCAGGCAAGTTTAACCAGTCAAGATGACCAACTTGGGACTGCAAATTATCATACTGTTTTAACTCAAGAAGCATGGGATCAACTCTTGCAACGCATGCAAAATGCTGATCATTTTGCCATTGATACCGAAACTACAAGCCTTGATTACCGTATTGCCGAGATGGTTGGTTTTTCAATCGCTTTTGATGCGCAAGATGCTTACTATGTGCCTTTAGCGCATAATTATGAAAATGCACCGCAGCAACTGGACCGTGAACAAATTCTGGCTCTAATTAAGCCTGTATTAGAAAATGAAGCGGTTAAAAAAATCGGTCATCATCTTAAATATGATGCCCATATCTTTGCTAATCACGGTATAGACCTTAAAGGCTGGTATTTCGATAGCATGCTGGCATCTTATGTACTAAATGCAGCAGCAACTCGTCACGGCATGGACGATGTTGCTCGTGTCTACTTAAGTCACTTAACCACCACTTTTGAACAAATTGCTGGTAAAGGTGCTAAACAAAAGACTTTTAATCAAATTGAGATTGAAGTTGCTGCCCACTATGCAGCAGAAGATGCACATGTGACCTATCGCTTGTATGAAGTACTTTCAAACAAACTTAAGCCATTTCCTGAGTTAGAAAATATTTTATATAACATCGAAATGCCAGTTGCCCGAATTTTGTCAGGCATGGAAGAAGATGGTATTCGTTTAGATCATGCTTTCTTAGATAAATTAAGTGTTGAGTTTGCAAAAACCATGGAAGGCCTTGAAAATCAGGCTATGGAAATTGCAGATGAAACTTTTAATATCGCTTCACCTAAGCAAGTAGGCGAGATCCTATTTGATAAATTAGGAATCAAAGGTGGTAAAAAAACTGCAACTGGACAATACAGCACCAGTGAAAGTGTTTTAGAAAAGATTGAACATCCTTTAGCGGAAATTATTCTAGAGCATCGTGGTTTGGCAAAGCTAAAAAGTACCTATACGGACCGTCTAGTAGAGCAATCTCATAACGACACTCATCGTGTGCATACGAGCTATCATCAAGCACTTACAGCGACAGGTCGCCTTTCCTCTTCTGATCCTAACTTACAAAATATTCCAATTCGTAGACAAATTGGCCGTCAGATTCGTAAAGCATTCATTGCACCCGAAGGCCGAGTTTTACTAGCAGCCGATTACTCGCAAATTGAACTACGTTTAATGGCACATTTTTCTCAAGATGACGCTTTAGTACATGCATTTCAGCACGGACAAGACGTTCACCGCCGTACTGCGGCAGAAGTATTGGGTATTGATATCGAAGATGTGACCAATGATCAACGTCGCCAAGCTAAGGCAGTAAACTTTGGTCTACTGTATGGTATGTCTGAGTTTGGTTTGATTCGTCAGTTAGGTTTCACACGTCAAGAATCGCAAAATTATATTAAGCAATATTTCCAACGCTACCCTGGCATCTATGAATATATGCAACGCACGCGTCAAGTTGCATCAGAGCAAGGCTTTGTTGAAACTATTTTAGGCCGTCGTCTTTATACACCAGATATTGATGCACGAAATGTGATGGTGCGTAAGGCTGCCGAACGTGCTGCAATCAATGCACCTTTACAAGGTAGTGCAGCTGATATTATTAAAATTGCGATGATTGAAGTTGATAAAATCTTACCAAAAGATCAAGCCAAATTACTACTTCAAGTACACGATGAATTAGTTTTTGAAGCCGATCAAAACATTGCTGAAGAACTTTCCAAACAAATCGCAAAAGTCATGGAATCTGTTGTAGAGATTTCCGTGCCTTTAGTGGTTGAAGTAGGACAAGGACAAAACTGGGATGACGCCCATTAATTAATAGAAATAAAAAAGGGCTGTGAAATACAGCCCTTTTTTTGAGTTAGCTTAAAGACCAGTTAAGAGAACTTTAGCAACTTCATTCATTAAAATTTCGGCAATATAGAGCGCCAAAAAAGCCAAAATTGGTGATAAGTCAATCATTCCCATATTAGGCAATAAACGACGGAATGGCGCGAGTAATGGTTCAGCCAAATCTTGAATCACCTCAATATAAGGTGAACGCGATTGAGTGAACATAACCACCCAACTCAAAATGATTGTTGCAAAAATTAAATAACGGCAGAAACGAATCAAGTCCTGAATCATGGTCACAAATGTCAGAATCACTAAATGAATTGGACTATTTGGCATAGAACCAGAAAGATACATCACACCGAAAATTTTCAGTAAATATAAAATAATTAAAAGAGCTAAAGCAGCTAAATTAAACCGACCTTTTGCGACCGTCGGAAAAATTCGGCCAAAAATATCAACAATTTTAGTCGCCTTTACGGTCGATAAAACCACAGGATTATAAGGACTTACTGCCGCCAATTGCATTAAAAAACGGAAAAAGACCAATAAAATCGCGACATTAATTAAAATTCCAAAAATTAGCGCAGAATTTGCACCCATAGTTGTCTTATCCTATTTAAGCTATTTCGCACTGTCACTCAATTCTTGAGCCAATTCTTGGCTACGCTTCTGTGCAGCAGCCAATGCAGATTGAATATTTTGGGAGATTTGTGCACGGTCAAAAACTTCAAGTGCGGCTTGTGTGGTACCATTTGGCGATGTCACATTCTTACGAAGTTCAGATGGAGTGTTTGAACTGGTAATTGCCATTTGAGCTGCACCTAACGCCGTTTGAAGAGTTAACGCAGTTGCAACTTTTTCATCCAGTCCTAAATTCTTACCTGCACGGATCATACTTTCCATCAGATAGAAGAAATATGCAGGACCTGAACCAGAAACTGCTGTTACCGCATCAATTTGAGCTTCGGAGTTTACCCAAATTGTTAAGCCTGTGGCCGCTAAAATCTGACTTGTTAATTCACGATCCGAAGTACCTACTACATCATTTGCATAGATACCGTGCGCGCCAGTTTGAACTAGAGCTGGGGTATTCGGCATAACGCGAACAATTCGATTGCTATCAATTAAGTTTGATATCGTTTGAATTTCAGCACCAGCAATAATTGAAATGACTAATTTATCTGATAACAGACCTTTCAACGGACGTAAAACAGTTGCCAAAACTTGCGGCTTTACCGCTAGAACGACAACATCAGTATTTTGAATTGCAGCCACGTTATCTTGTGTTACATGGACTTCTTTTTCTTGTAATAATTGACGGATCTGCTCAACAGGATCTGAAACGGTAATACGTGTCGGTGGTAAACCTCTTGAAATGAGCCCGCCAATTAACGCTTGGGCCATATTACCGCCACCAATAAAACAGATATTACAATTTACTGCACTTGCCATAACCATATTCGCCATTTACCAGATTACAAGAATGAGAAATTAAATCTGGTTGCCATCCTCCTTGCTCACAATACGGAGACTGAGCCAACCAAAATCCTTTCGGTGTAAAAACCCCAAGCATAACATTATCTATGACTAATATTTGAATTGTATGACGAAGCCAAGGCAAAATATGTGCTTCTTGAATTGCTTTTTTTAATGGCCATTGCCCAACACGACCATATAAGTGGACTTTTTCTCCACCTTGGCGTCGAATTATTGTCAATTTTTTATTTAATAAAGATGGAGCCAAACCGATATTTTTTTGCGTAATCTGAAAATGCCCTGAAGCGTAATGCACTATTTCCCCCATTTGGAAATGATGCTCCCACTCTACTTCAACCGGGTTTAATTTTTCAGCAAGAAAAACTTGCTTACTCAATCTATAAAGATGGTGTTGATAACGGACATAGTAAAACTGATTCCAGTGTAATGCTGCCTGTGCATCAGACTTTGAGTCAATCACTTCATTTTTTAAACGCTCAACCATTTCAAATGCAGGTCGATATTGCCCATCACCTTTCATCCAAACTGAAAGTAATTGACGTTGACGGGCAACTGATAAGTCTAAAAGTTTAGTTAAGTCTAGACACTCAGCAGTACCACAATGTTTTAAATCAGCTTTCAAAACTTCTTCTAAAATTTCAGAAGCATCTTGCATGAGATAACTGGTTCGGCTCAGTGCTTGCTGCATTTTAGGAAATCTGTTTTGTAAAAATGGCCAAAGTTCCTCACGCGACCACGCCCGATCATAATGAATATCGTAATTTGTCGGGTCATTTACATACGCAATTTCAAGTTGAGTAGCCCAATCAGCAATTTGCTCACGAGATAAGTCTAAAAAAGGACGCCAAATCGTCATGTCTACACGGTAATCCACAGATTGCATTGCGGCTAATCCATCAACACCTGCACCCGATAATAAACGTAGTATTACCGTTTCAGCCTGATCTTGCTGATGATGAGCAAGTACTAAAGTTTCATTCGCTTGCAAATGCTGTAGATAAGCTTGATAACGTGCCTGACGTGCTTGAGCTTCCAAATTACCATCGGTAACCTGAACTTTTTGAATAATAAAAGGAATATCTAAACGAGCAGCTTGTTCAGCGACTAGTTTCCCCCACTCTGCACTTTGTGATTGCAGTTGATGGTCGATATAAATTACTCGGATCTTTTGAGGGAAAATTTGAGACATCAAATGTAGTAGCAGCATAGAATCCATGCCACCACTACATCCCATAAGAAAAGAACTATTTTCTGAAAATAGTTGAGCCTGCTTTAAGACATTATGCCTAAATTTGCGCTGCCAAACTTCATTAAACGTTGATAACGTTCTTCGCATCGTTCATTTGCATCCATTGGTAGCAACTCATCCAAAGCTTGCTTCAAAACTACTTTTAGGTTTTGCATGACTTGCTCAGGGTCTAAATGCGCCCCTTCGCCTTCATCTACTACATATTCAACAATACCTAGAGATTGTAATTTGTCTGCTGTCAAACCTAAAGCTTCGCTTGCTTGAGCCGCTTTTTCAGCAGTTTTCCACAAAATAGATGCACAACCTTCTGGTGAAATCACAGAATAGATACTGTGTGACAACATAATGACTCTGTCAGCAACACCAATCCCTAAAGCACCACCAGAACCACCTTCACCTAGTACTGTTGCAACAACAGGAACTTTCAAGCTTGAAAGTTGAGCAAGGCTAGTAGCAATTGCTTCAGCTTGTCCACGCTCTTCAGCACCAACACCTGGGTAAGCACCCATCGTATCAATAAAAGTGAAGACCGGAAGATTAAAACGCTCAGCCATATCTAATAGGCGTTGAGATTTACGGTAACCCTCAGGGTTAGCCATACCGAAGTTATGCTTTAATTTTTCACGGGTACTACGACCACGGTGTTGTCCAATGACCATCACAGGTTGACCGTCAAAACGAGCAAGACCACCTACCATCGCACCATCGTCACCAAACAAACGATCACCATGCAAGGCGTCAAACTCTGTAAAGATTTCACCGACATAATCTAGAAACTGCGGACGTTCAGGATGACGTGCAATTTGAACCGTTGTCCAAGCTTTGGACTGAGTAGATTTTTTCATAGGTCGAATATTATCCCTTTAATCGATAAATTTTTCCGACTGAATATTCAATTCAATGTCCCAATGCTTAAACTGCTCTTGCTCATCGTGCAAGTCGGCAACTAACAATGGCCATTGTTTGGCATCACCAGAAACACTAAGCTGCCATTGTTGATCATTTATGATGGTCAGTTCAATGGCAGGAAGCATCTGATCACTTCGACTATGGTTGAGTAAAACTGCTAGGCGAAGTAATAAACTTAAGTAAAGTAATTTATGACCACCAGCCTTCAAAATTTCGTTTTTTACATCATTTCGCAATTTACGACGATGGTGAGCCACTAAATGTGAAAGATGATTTTGGTCGATTTGCGAGAAACCTGGAATATCTGAGTGCTGTAATAAATAAGCACCGTGGCGATGATAACCACCATGACTAATTGCTAAACCAATTTCATGCAAATAAGCAGCTCGACGCAGTAAGTCACTGTCTTCACTCGTTAAATTAAGAGATTTCGCAACACCATCAAATAATTGTTGTGCTGTGTTTACAACTCTTTCTGCTTGCTTCGGATCGGCGTTATAACGCCCCATTAAGGCCTGTACACTACGATCACGGATATCTTCATGTTTAAATCGACCTAACAGGTCATACATCACACCTTCGCGTAATGCACCATCAGAATATGCCAAACGATCAATTTCTAAAACTTCAAAAACTGCGTACAAAATTGCCAATCCGGCTGGCAAAACTGCTCGTCGATCTTCTCTTAGTCCTTCAAAATCAATTTCAGAAACATTTTTAAACTTAAGTAATTTATCTTTAAGTTTATAGAGGCCTTCTCGAGTGACATTTTCTTGTTCATCACTTAAGCCCATATTGACCATAATTTGGCGACAGGCTTTAATTGTTCCACTCGAACCAACAACCGTATCCCATCCTTCCATTTTATAAGTCGTTGCAATAGCAGACAGTTCTTTACGAGCAGCAACTACGGCCTTATCAAATGCTTTTTGTGTGATTTCGCCATCAGAAAAATAGGCCGTTGTATAAGCCACACAACCCATTTGTAATGACTCGGTGTAAATAGGTTCAAACTCTTCACCGATAATGAATTCGGTAGAACCACCACCAATATCAACAACTAAGCGACGCCCACCATTGGCCATGGTATGTGATACACCTAAATAGATCAGGCGGGCTTCTTCTCGTCCTGCAATAATTTCAATAGGTTTAGGTAAAATTTCTGCAGCTTTTTGAATAAATTCATGACCATTTTTTGCCTGACGCAAGGCATTCGTAGCCACGATTCGTAAACGATTAGGTTGAACAGAGCTCAATCTTCCAACAAAACGGGCTAGACATGCTAAACCACGTTGCTGCGCGGCTTCTGTTAAATTTTTATTTTCATCTAAACCAGCTGCAAGCTGTACTTTTTCTGACATCGAAGCAACTTTTTTAACTTCACCATGATCTACCCGTGCAATTGCAAGGTGAAAGCTGTTCGACCCCATATCTATGGCGGCAAGTAATTCTTCATCAATCAGAAAGTCAGACATTATTGAACTAAACCCATAACAATTCACGCCTAGAGTAATTCACAAGAATGCAATTGAAAAGCCATTTTCATCAACAATTAATAGCCATCGATATTTTTCTAATTGTTAAACGATTGTACAAGCCGATGATGAATATCGTGAGCATCCATTAGACAAATTTAGTTAAGCCTTGAATAATAGCATCAAACCCTTACATTGAACTAAGTAGCTATGTAATACTGATAGAGATAATTTCTCCTGTAGTAATAGCACTTTTTCTAAAAATTGGAGCCGTACCATGTCTGCGACTATTGTAAATACAACTGATGATAACTTCCAAGCAGATGTTCTAGACGCTGAAACACCTGTACTTGTTGACTTCTGGGCAGGTTGGTGTGCACCTTGTAAAGCAATTGCACCTGTTCTTGAAGACCTATCAAGTGAATATGCTGGTAAAGTAAAAATTGTTAAAGTTGATGTAACTTCTTGCGAAGATATTGCGGTGAAATACAATATCCGTAATATTCCTGCTTTATTACTTTTCAAAAATGGTGAAGTTGTAGCTCAACAAATTGGTGCTGTACCTCGCTCTAAACTTGTTAGCTTTATTGATGAAAATGTTTAAGTCAAAATGCTAAGAATGAAAATACGCTATACTTTTTTATAGCGTATTTTTTTCGGCTATAAATTGACAAATTAACTAAGCTGGCTTATATTGCATGCTCAAGAGGCACTGAAGGGAATCATCTTCGTCCGGCTTCTTACAAGACACAAACATAAAGATCGCCACTCGGCAACAGAAATTGTTTTTTCACATTTTTCTTCGAAACAATCAATCAGACTTCTGAATTGTTATTGTGTAAATACAATTGCGATAATCTTTTTTGTATGCGAGCGATTTTTCTTCTTTTTAAACCACACTCTACTCTTTCCTAATTCTGACCCTTATGAATTTAACTGAACTCAAGAAAAAACCAATTGGTGAATTAATTAAAATTGCTGAATTTATGGGCCTGGAAGGTATGGCTCGTAACCGAAAGCAAGATATTATCTTTGCCATTTTGAAACGCCATGCAATGAATGGCGAAGAAATTTTTGGTGATGGCGTTCTTGAAATTCTCTCTGATGGTTTTGGTTTTTTGCGCTCTGCGGCAGGTTCGTATTTAGCAGGTCCGGATGATATTTATGTGAGTCCTTCACAAATCCGACGCTTTAACTTGCGTACAGGTGATACCATCACAGGTACTATTCGCCCTCCAAAAGAAGGTGAGCGTTATTTTGCGTTGCTCAAAGTTAACCAGATTAACTATGACACGCCAGAAAATTCTCGAAATAAAATTTTATTTGAAAACTTAACACCCCTTTTCCCAACTGAACAATTGGTTATGGAACTCGGTAATGGTACGACAGAAGACTTAACTGCTCGTGTTGTTGACTTAGTTGCGCCAATTGGTAAAGGACAACGTTCTATTATTGTTGCACCGCCAAAAGCGGGTAAAACAATGTTACTTCAAAATATTGCTCAATCTATTGTTAGAAACAATCCTGAAGTATTCCTGATTGTTCTATTAATTGACGAGCGTCCAGAAGAAGTAACTGAAATGGAACGTACTGTTCGCGGTGAAGTCATTGCTTCAACATTCGATGAAGCTCCTGCTCGCCACGTACAAGTTGCAGAAATGGTAATTGAAAAAGCAAAACGTCTTGTTGAACATAAAAAAGACGTTGTGATTCTTCTTGACTCTATTACCCGTCTTGCACGTGCCTACAACACCGTTATCCCATCATCAGGTAAAGTATTAACTGGTGGTGTAGATGCTCATGCATTAGAGCGCCCTAAACGTTTCTTCGGTGCTGCACGTAATATTGAAGAAGGCGGATCTCTTACGATCATTTCAACTGCTTTGATTGAAACAGGCAGTAAAATGGATGACGTAATTTATGAGGAATTCAAAGGTACAGGTAACCAAGAGATTACACTTGATCGCCGTATTGCTGAAAAACGCGTCTTCCCTGCCATGAATATTAAGAAATCTGGCACTCGTCGTGAAGAGCGTTTAATGGATGATGATAACTTACGTAAAGTATGGATCCTCCGTAAGCTTCTACATCCTATGGATGAGCTGGCTGCAATGGAATTCTTACTCGATCGTATGAAAGAAACCAAAACAAATGATGATTTCTTCGATCAGATGAAGCGTAAAGCTTCAACTTAATCGATTAATCTTCATAAAAAGCCACTCTTTTGAGTGGCTTTTTATTTGGTTGACAAGCTTTACACAAAAATACATTTTGCAGTTTTTTATGTAACTTTACTTATAAGCTTTTGATAATAATTATTTTTGAATTAAAAAAAATAAGTTTTTTAGTAGTTTATCTCTACCTTTTCCAATACACTCAAGCTGATTGATTGTTTTTTTCTGTTAAAAAACAGACTGTTTTTCTGTTTTTCATACATTTTTTTGACAGACGACAGTAGTATTTCAGCATTTGCAGTGATAGCATAGCGGCAGACCAGTTAGACTGCTCCATGCGTTGTTACCTAGCTACGTTTTAGGAATAATAAAAGCAAAACAGTCCAACTTAGGTTTTTTTAATCTCAAATCTTTTTTGTGAGAGTGATGCCATGTTATTCAAAAAATTTGCTGCCGTTGCTGCTGTAGCTGCTACTTTAGCTTTCGTTGGTTGTTCTAAGAAAGAAGAAGCTCCTGCTGCTGCTGCTTCTGAAGCTGTAGCTGCTGCTTCTTCTGCTGCTTCTGCTGCTTCTGAAGCTGCTACTGCTGCTTCTTCAGCTGTTGATGCTGCTGCTGCTTCTGCACCTGCTGCTTCTGCACCTGCTGCTTCTGCTGCACACTAATCTATATAGATTAGATAAAAAGAGGACATTCTGTCCTCTTTTTTTACGCCTAAATTTTATATTCTAAAAATCATTTCGCTTAAACTATCTAGATAAATTGATATCACACATCGTAGCTGAATAAAGCCATCTAAATATAAGTAAAAAAAAGCAGATCAATCGATCTGCTCATTTCCAACGCGTTGTCTAAACTTCTGACCCGCTCTGAAGGTCACTACCCTACGTGCTGAAATTGGAATTTCTTCACCTGTTTTAGGATTACGTCCTGGACGTTCGCGTTTATCTCTTAACTCAAAATTACCAAAACCAGAAAGCTTAACCTGCTCCCCAGAAATAAGTGCTTGGCTAATTTCGTCGAAGAACAACTCGACCATTTGTTTTGCTTCACGGCGATTTAAGCTGGTTAACTCACTTAAATGATCAGCCATGTCTGCTTTAGTTAATGCTGTCATGAGGCCCTCAATGTCGCTTGATAAGTGTTTTCTAACACTTGGATTATATTGTCCATACCAGATTTAATTTCAGCATCTTCAAGCGTACGTGAAGGATGTTGCCATAATAACGCAAACGCTAATGAGCGTTTACCTTCTTCGACACCCTGCCCCGTATACACATCGAATAACCATGTAGAGTCTAAAAGCTCTCCACCAGTTTTTTCGATTAACTGCTGAATATCTCTAACATTTATATTATCAGAGATTAAAAGCGCAATATCACGTCTGATCGAAGGAAAACGTGATAATTCTGTAAAATTAGATACATAAGATTGCAAAACTGCTGTTTGATCGAGTTCAGCAACCCAAGTCGTGCTCAAATCTAGCTCATTTTCTAAAGATGGATGCAGACGGCCTAAGTAACCAATTGATTGTCCATCAACTAGAATTTCAGCAGACTGTCCTGGATGCAACCATACACGCTCTGAACGCAAATATTCAACTTTGACACGACCAGCAGCTAGAATCTCTTCAATCTCTCCTTTGAAGTCGAAGAAATCCATTGCTTGAGGCTTAACATGCCAAGATTCAGGTTGCTGTGAACCTACTGCAACCAAAGCTAAAGTTGGAATCTGTTTTAGATCTTCAATACTTTTAGCATTTTGATAATCAAAACGTAGCCCTAATTCAAAGAAACGAACACGGCTTTGCTGACGGTTAAGATTATATTGTATGCAAGGAATTAAACTTGAAAGTAAAGTACTACGCATCGCAGCCAAATCACTTGAAATTGGATTTGCTAGCATTAATGGATTTACTTGTGGGTTTAATTGCTTTTCAAGTTTTGCATCAGCAAAGCTAAAGCTAATTGCTTCTTGATAACCTAAAGTCACGATCGTTTGACGCAGCTCAGCGAGTTCAAAACGATCTTGATATTTAGCAAATTTAACATCCATGCTTGGTAAGCTAATTTGGATATTGTCATAGCCATCAATACGCGCTACTTCTTCAATTAAGTCTTGATAAATAGCCATGTCATAGCGATGTGATGGTGGTACTACACTCCATTCACCTTCAGCCTTAACTGTTACCTTACAGCCTAGTCGAGTTAAAGCATCTGCAATGAACTCACCCGCAACTTGATATCCCAATAATTGGTCTACCTGAGCTTGTTTCAATTCAATTGCTTCACGCTTAGGCAGTAGATCAGTTTTTTCAGCTACAGTAATTGGACCAAACTCGCCGCCTGCTAACTGTTGAATAAGCTGTGAAGCACGATTCATGGCAATTAAAGGCAATTCGAAATCTACACCGCGTTCATAACGCTGCGAAGAGTCGGTATGTAAACCAAAACGACGAGCACGCCCAGCGATCGCAAGTGGTGCAAAGAAAGCACTTTCTAAGAAAATATCAGTCGTATCATCAGTTACACTTGACGATAACCCCCCCATAATTCCAGCAATTGCTAGAGCTTTTTGATCATCAGCAATCACCATTATATCTTCTTGCAACTCAACTTCTTGATCATTCAGAAGTTGTAATTTTTCTTGTTGTGTTGCTTGACGAACATGTACAGTCCCTTCGATTTTAGACAAATCGAATGCGTGCATTGGTTGACCCAATTCCATTAAGACATAGTTGGTCACATCAACCAAAATACTATGTGTACGAATTCCTGAACGTGATAAAGCCTGTTCCATCCACTCAGGAGTCGCAGCTTTTACATTAACGTTTTTAACTACACGCCCTAGATAACGCGGAGCACCCTCAGTACTGATAACTACTTTTTTCTCATCAGCAATAGTGGCATCAACCGAGTTAATGACGGGCTCATTCATTTGCAGCTTATTAATCACTGCAATTTCACGGGCAATACCACGAATACTAAAACAGTCACCACGGTTTGGTGTAATGCTGATATCAATGACATTATCGTCAAGTTTAAGGTATTCGCGGATATTTAATCCTACTGGAGCATCAGCTGGCAATTCGAGTAAACCATCGATTTTATCTTCAAGATCAATCTCCGAAGCACCACAAAGCATGCCTTGTGACTCAACTCCACGAAGTTTACCTTTTTTGATTTTAAAATCACCAGGTAAAACTGCACCAATAGTTGCAACTGGAGCTTTCATTCCAGCGCGAACGTTCGGTGCGCCACATACAATTTGTAAAGGCTCACCTGAACCAATATTCACTGTTGTAACACGTAGACGGTCTGCATCAGGGTGCTGCTCAACAGTGAGCACTTCACCTATTACAACACCTGTAAATGGTTTAGCTACAGGTGCCAATTCATCCACTTCAAGACCAAGCATCGTCAACTGATCAGACAATGTATCACTATCAATTGCCGGATTAACCCATGTACGTAGCCAATTTTCGCTAATCTTCATCTTTATAAACCTTTTTTAATCCTGAAAAACTGTTAGGCAAATTGGCGTAAGAAACGCACATCATTTTGATAGAACATACGCAAGTCATTAATGCCATAACGCAACATAGCAAAGCGCTCTACCCCTAAACCAAAAGCAAAGCCTTTGTATTTATCAGGATCAATACCCGCAGCACTTAATACATTTGGATGTACCATGCCACAGCCTAAAACCTCTAACCAACGGCCACGTTCATCCATAATATCTACTTCTGCACTTGGTTCAGTAAACGGGAAATATGATGGACGGAAACGTACCTTTAAATCTTTTTCAAAAAATTCATTCAGCAGGTTAATTAATAAACCTTTTAATTCAGCAAAACTGGTGTTCTCAGCAACGTATAGACCTTCGATCTGATGGAACATTGGCGAATGCGTCTGATCAGAGTCACAACGATAAACACGGCCTGGACATACGATACGAATTGGTGGCTCACTTGTTTCCATCGTACGAATCTGTACACCAGACGTGTGCGTACGCAGTAAATGAGTGGCATCAAAATAGAAAGTATCGTGCATAGCACGCGCTGGATGGTGACCAGGAATATTTAATGCTTCAAAATTGTGATAGTCATCTTCAACTTCTGGACCAGTCGCAACTGTAAAACCAGCTTTAGTGAAGAACTGACAAATTCTTTCTTGTACTTGAGTAACAGGGTGAACTGTACCAACGCGTTGACCGCGGCCTGGCAAAGTAATATCAATCGTTTCACTTGCTAGTTTTTGCTCAAGTGCTGCCTGTTGTAATGCCGCTTGACGTTCTGTTAAAGCAGTATTAATTGTTTCTCGAACAGCATGAATCGCAGCACCTTGTACTTTGCGTTCTTCAGGGTCCATTTTCCCTAATGCTTTCGATTGTTCTGCAAGCTGGCTTTTTTTCCCTGTAAATTGCACACGCACCTGATCAAGTGCAACAAGGTCTTGAGCTGCTGCAATGGCAGCAAGCGCTTCTGTGGTCAGGGCTTCCAGTGACATATTAACTCTCAAAGCAACAAATTAAAAAAAATATAATAAAACACTGCATTCTAACAGTTTTTCATCAGATTGATGAAGTTTATCCATCATGAAAAATGTATTAGGCAACAAAAAGATAAAACGTATAAGATAATAGCATCGTCAATGAGATCAACTATTATGGCGCTCAATCAAATTTGGAAACAACAACTTACGCTTGTGACGTATGGTAATGAATACCTCCGTCAGAATTTAAGCTTTACCCAATGGCGACAACATCATATTTTTGACCACCATAGTTTTCAGTTTCGTGACTTAGCTTCTCAGCATTTACTCGCTCAACACTTTCAAGTTTGGCTAGAAGCGCTAAAAAAACAAGGTACCACTCAGCTCAGTTTACATTTATCAAGTCTTCTAAATGAAGAGCAAAATCCAAACAGCAACGTTGAGCTTCTGCCTTATACTCATTTTATCGTTAGCCATCAAAATGATAAGAAATTTGCATGGATTTTTGGCCATGAACTTGCTGAATGGTATAACAATGATAATGAGTTTGAAGCGCCTGCTTCACAAACCTGTGAGCTTCGTCTAGAAACTTTCTGGCGTTTTGAACTCAATGAAAAATTATCAAAAAAAATTGAAGCTGATTTAAAAAATCCGCCATGGCAAGAAATAGCTGACTTTATGGAGAGTGAATTATTTCGTAGTAAATATGCAGCAGGGTTTGAAGAGCCAGAATTTCAAAAAGCTCATTTTGATGGTACAAACATTACGAGCCAAGAACCAAGACTTGCTTTAATTCCAGAGAATTATCCTGCAGATTATGCTCATCAGCTTTTATCTCGCACTCAAGCATTGGCTAATTATTTAGAACAAAAGAAACGCCTTGCAAATGATCCATTAGGAGAAGAACTAGACCAAGAACAACTCATTAATTTAAGAAATTTTACGCAAAAAACTGATGATTTATTTGCCAAACTTATTGTTAAGTCTGCAAATCACTTCCAAACAGCTCAGATCGCACCTGTAGTTAAAGCCTCTCCGTTCGAGCAATCAAATGAAAATCCACAACATTTGAAATCTCATCACCATAAAGGTACTGGTTCAGGCGTTATTAAGCTGATTATTCTAACGATTATTATTTGTGCTCTGGCTTATTATTTTGGGCTTTAACTAAATAATAAAAAAAGACCGCTAAAAGCGGTCTTTTTTTAAATCTCTAAGCTTATGCAGCTAATGCGCCTTTAGCTTTTTCAGCTAAAGCAGCAAATGCTACTGCATCATGCATAGCGATGTCAGCTAATACGCGACGGTCGATGATCACTTGAGCTTTTTTCAAGCCATCGATCATACGGCTGTAAGACAAACCGTTTTGACGAGCACCAGCATTGATACGCGCAATCCATAGAGCACGGAATTGACGTTTCTTTTGACGGCGGTCACGATAAGCATATTGACCAGCTTTGATTACCGCTTGGAACGCTACGCGGTAAACGCGTGAACGAGCACCATAGTAACCTTTAGCGCGAGCAAGAATTTTTTTGTGACGACGATGAGCCACTACACCACGTTTTACACGAGCCATTTATAATCTCCTTAGATGTATGGGCACATACGACGAACTGAGTTCACGTCAGAAACATGAACCATTACACAGCCGCGTAATTGACGGATACGTTTAGCAGATTTTTTGGTCAAAATGTGGCGCTTAAATGCTTGTTTGCGCTTGAAACCGTGTGCAGTCGCCTTGAAGCGTTTAGCAGCACCGCGGCGAGTTTTCATCTTAGGCATAACAACCTCTTTTGAACACCTGTTCGGAACGTTTGCACCATTGCAAAAACGACCTGCAGGTAAGGGAGCCGATATTCTAAAGCATCCCAACTTAAAACAAAAGTAAAATGCTCATTTTTTGATAGTAAATTGTCTATTTTATATAAACGATATTTTCTATAATCAATTATCAAATTACGAGAAAATCCATAAAATCATCGCCTATAATAAGTGCAATCTCCTAAATTCAAAAGAATATGAATATACAAAATGATGCTTTCGCTGCATTACGGTATCGAGACTTTTCTATCGTTACGATCAATCAGTTTTGCTTAACGCTCGCAATTTTGATTCAAGAAATTATTGTTGCCTATTCATTATATCAAATCACTAAAGACCCACTGACTTTAGGTTTAATCGGACTTGCAGAAGCCATTCCTTTTATTGCCCTTTCTCTTTGGGGAGGCTATTTTGCAGATAGGTTTAATAAACAGATTATTATGAAAATCTGTTTATTTTTTGCGGTTCCCCTTCCCTTGGTTTTATGGTTACTTTTCCACTTACATGGTTTAGAGCATATCAGTGTTAGCTTCCTTTCTTGGGGCATTTATGCTGTTATTTTCGGTTTAGGAACAATCCGCGGTTTCTACAATCCTTCTGCAACATCTTTAAAACCATTTTTAATTCCACGCGAACTTTATGCAAATGGTGCGACATGGACAACCATTGGTTGGCAAAGTGGTGTAATTATTGGACCAATGCTGGGTGGTTTCATGCTTGCTTATTTAGGTAGAGAAACCAGCCTATTTAGCGTTGCTGTTTTACTTGGCATTTGCTTTATTTTAATTAACTTATTGCATAAACGTAATTTCCCTAAAATTGAAACTGACAATATTCTAGAAAGCTTAGGAGAAGGTTTCCGTTTTATCTGGAAAACCAAAATTGTTCTTTGGGCGATTTCTCTTGATTTAGCTTCTGTTTTATTTGGTGGCGTTATCGCGTTATTACCAATTTTCGCAGAAGATATATTAAAAGTCGGTCCTGAAGGGCTTGGATATTTACGAGCAGCTCCATCTATAGGCGCACTTATCACTATGATTGCTTTGACTCGCTTTCCGCCAACTCAGCATGCATGGCGTAACATGTTACTTGCTGTAGCAGGTTTCGGAATATTTACTATTCTATTCGCCTTCTCAAATAATATGTGGTTATCTCTTTTTGCTCTTGCTATGACAGGCGCATGTGACAGTATTTCTGTTGTTGTAAGACAAACCATTTTGCAAATTTTCCCACCAGAAAATATGCGAGGCCGCGTTGCTGCCGTAAATGGTATGTTTGTATCTTCAAGTAATGAATTAGGAGCCTTTGAATCAGGTTTAGCGGCTAAATATTTAGGCACGATTACCGCTACAATTTTTGGAGGCTGCATGACGCTGGTTGTTGTGACTTTCTGTTGGATCAAAACGAACGATCTATTTAAAGTTGATATCACCAGAAGCTCAGAAGATTAATTTAAATAGTTATAAATCAAAGCATCTTCGGATGCTTTTTTATTTTAAATAAAACCCATCACCACCCAGTAAATAAACAAATAGCGTCCTGCTTTGGCAATAATAACAATACCAAGGAAACGCCAAAAATTTTCTTTGAAGAGTCCAGCAACCAAAGTAATTGGATCGCCAATGATAGGTGCCCAACTCAAAAGTAAGGAGTAAAAACCATACTTATGATAAAAGCGCTGGGCTTGTTCTAAACGTTTTTCAGAAACTGGAAACCACTTTCGATGTTTAAACTGCTCTATCTTTAGGCCTAACCACCAATTGACACAAGAACCTAAGACATTACCCAAAGTAGCAGTACTGATTAAAAGCAAAGCTGAATATTGTCCCTTTAATAATAAGGTGACCAATACCGCTTCAGACTGTAGAGGTAATAATGTGGCAGCGCCAAAAGCACTGATAAAAAGCAAAAAGTAACTCAGCATAAGCAATTATACCAAATGACTTTTTGCTTTAAGCATTTATTAAATCTAGGCAAGAAATTAAGCCACTTTAATCGATAATGCTTTCTGAACTGCTGGGCGTGCTGTTAAGCGGACAATATATTCTTGTACATATGGGTAATCTTCAAGTTGAATACCTTGCCATTCATAACGCAATATCCAAGGTAAAATTGCCATATCAGCAATCGAGTACTCACCAGCAACAAACTTTTGACCAATTAATTGTTTATTAAGTACACCATATAAACGTTTAGTTTCATTTACATAGCGGTCTATGGCATAGGGGATTTTTTCTGGGGCAAAACGATTAAAATGATGATTTTGCCCAAGCATAGGCCCTAACCCGCCCATTTGCCACATGAGCCACTGCTCAACCTCAACTCGCTCTTGTTCATCATCTGGATAAAATAATCCGGTTTTTCGACCTAGATATTGCAAGATAGCACCCGATTCAAATATTGATATCGGCTCACCACGAGGTCCATTTTGATCAACAATCGCAGGAATTTTATTATTTGGAGAAATTCTCAGGAAATCTGGTTGAAATTGATCATTTTCTAAAATATTAATTGGATAAAGGGTGTAATCCAGTCCCATTTCTTCTAAGGCAATTGTGATTTTATGTCCATTGGGAGTACCCCAATAATATAGATCAATCATTCTATTTTCCTATTCATCGTTATCATGACTGCGTCTTGCGTTATATCATGTTTTAAGAGGAGTGATGAGATTTCCAACACTAAAAAATACATAAAATTCGTGAATTGAATTTCTTAAAAAAATATAGCAATTGTCTTAAATAAAACTGAACAAAGAAAAGTTAAGTGATATTTTTTATTAATATTAGAGTAAAAAAAAGCACTGCTTTTGCAGTGCTTTTTTTGAGTCTTACTTTTTCTTTTTCGGTCCAAGTAACATACCCATTTGACGGCCTTCCATTTTTGGTGCTTGTTCCACAACCCCATACTCAGCCACGTCTGCTTCAATTTTTTGCAATTGAGCTAAGCCAAGTTGTTGATGAGCCATTTCACGACCACGGAAACGTAAAGTGATCTTCACTTTGTTTCCTTCTTCAAGGAATTTCAAAATAGCACGAAGCTTAACTTGATAATCACCAACATCAGTTGCAGGGCGCAGTTTGATTTCCTTCACTTGCACTTGATGCTGTTTTTTCTTCGCATCTTTTTGCTTCTGCTTAAGGTCAAACAAGTGCTTGTTGTAATCCATAATTTTACAAACAGGCGGCTCGGCGTTTGCAACGATCTCAACAAGATCAAGTTCAACCTCTTCAGCAGCACGCAGTGCTTCACTTAATGAAACAATTCCTTTTTGCTCACCTTCAGCACCGACGAGGCGTACTTCTTTTGCACGGATCTCATCGTTAATTGCTGGACGGTTGCTTTTTGCACCTTGTTGTTGGTTACGGTCAGGCTGTTTAATCTTTCTTACTCCACAATATACCGGCCGCGTTCGGCGACGGCAGACTTCACTAAGTCAATGAATGCATCTACTGACATAGTACCTAAATTTTTTCCTGAGCGCGTACGTACATTCACTGTACCTTCTTCAACTTCTCGATCACCAAGAACTAACAGGTAAGGAATACGCTCTAAAGTACGCTCACGAATCTTAAATCCGATTTTTTCGTTTCTCAAGTCAGAAATAGCACGAAGACCATTTTCTTTGAGTTTTGCTACGACTTTCTCACAAGCTTCAGCTTGAGAGTCAGTAATATTCATAACACATGCTTGTAACGGCGACAACCAAGGTGGCATGAAACCAGCATAGTGTTCAATTAGTATACCAATAAAACGTTCAAAACTGCCAAGAATTGCACGATGCAACATAACAGGCTGATCACGATCATTGTCTTCAGTTACGTAAGACGCATCTAAACGCTCTGGTAAGTTGAAGTCACATTGAATAGTACCACATTGCCATACACGTCCGAGACAGTCTTTCAATGAGAATTCAATTTTCGGACCGTAGAACGCACCTTCACCCGGCTGTAATTCCCACTCAAGACCCGCTGCATCTAAAGCATCTGCTAAAGATTTCTCAGCCATATCCCAAAGCGCATCGTCACCCACACGTTTTTCTGGACGTGTAGACAGTTTCATTTGCACTTCTTCAAAGCCAAAATCTTTATAAACATCTAAAGTGAGTTTAATAAAGTCTGCAACTTCTTGACCAATTTGTTCTTTAGTACAGAAGATATGAGCATCATCTTGTGTAAAACCGCGTACACGCATAATACCGTGTAAAGAACCAGATGGTTCGTTACGATGGCAAGAACCGAACTCGGCTAAACGAATTGGTAAATCACGGTAAGACTTCAAACCTTGGTTGAAAACTTGCACATGACATGGGCAGTTCATTGGCTTAACCGCATAATTACGACTTTCAGAATGAGTCGTAAACATGTTGTCAGCGTAGTTCGCTGCATGACCAGATTTTTCCCAAAGCGTAAAGTCTACGATTTGTGGAGTTTTAATCTCGAGGTAACCATTGTCTTGCTGAACTTTACGCATGTATTGTTCAAGAACTTGATAAATCATCCAACCATTTGGATGCCAGAACACCATACCTGGTGCTTCTTCTTGCATATGGAACAAGTCTAAGGCTTTACCAATTTTACGGTGGTCACGCTTTTCAGCTTCTTCAATACGCTTAATGTACGCAGCAAGCTGTTTCTTATCAGCCCATGCTGTACCATAAATACGTTGAAGCTGTTCATTCTTCGCATCACCGCGCCAGTAAGCGCCAGAGATTTTTGTCAGCTTGAATGATTTTAAGAATTTGGTGTTTGGTACGTGTGGACCACGACACATATCCAAATAATCTTGATGGTAGTACAAGCCCATTTGTGTTTCTTCAGGCATGTCTGCAATCAAGCGTAATTTGTATTCTTCGCCACGTGCAGTAAATTCAGCAATTACTTCATCACGCGGTGTCATTTTTTTAACGACATCGTAATCTTGATCGATGAGCTTTTTCATGCGCTCTTCAATCGCGGCCATATCGTCTAATGTAAACGGACGAGGCATCCAGATGTCGTAGTAAAAACCTTCTTCAATGACTGGACCAATCACCATCTTGGCTTCAGGAAATAGCTGTTTGACAGCATGCCCTACAAGGTGTGCACAAGAATGGCGAATAATTTCAAGACCTTCTTCATCTTTTGGAGTGATAATTTGTAAGGTCGAATCTTCGGTAATTAAGTCACATGCATCAACTAAGCGATCATTTACACGTCCGGCAACAGTATTTTTTGCTAGACCAGGCCCGATACTTTGGGCAACTTCCATAACAGATACAGCGTGATCAAAACTTTTTTGATCGCCATTTGGCAATGTGATAATTGGCATAAAAAAATCCTTAAGGAGTGATGCCCTATACGAAGGAGCATTTCACCGCGAGATTATGATCGAGGCGAACCTCAAAATATAAAAACGGTGTAAATCAAAATTAAAAAACCTGAAAGATTTTACACTTGTTCAAGCAAAGTGAAAACCTTTGAGCCCACAAAATCATAAATACATTTTGCTTATCAGGTAAACAGCAATAAATGACTTAAAATGTATTGGGAAGATTTTTTAAACACACTCAGCGCAAGTGGTTTAAGATGAAGAAAATAGCATTTTTGCTCATTTTCTGACTGAAGGGTATTTCTGTTTAAGACTAAAGCATAGATGCTTTGATGAGTATTAAGTCATATTTTCAAAGAATGAATTAAAAATAGAACACGGAGTTGTCACCATGGTTAGTGCTTATGATGAGTTACCACGCACACCCGCAAACTTTGTTGCATTGTCCCCTCTACGCTACTTAGAGCGTGCAGCTTATATTTATCCCAATCAAGCATCGATTATTCATGGTAAGCGCCAAATTTCATGGAAAGAAACTTACCAACGTTGTTGCCAGTTTGCTTCTCAGCTCAAACAACTGGGAATTGAAAAAAATGATACGGTGTCTGTCTTATTGCCAAATATTCCAGCCATGGTTGAAGCACATTTCGCAGTTCCAATGGCGGGTGCCGTACTCAATACACTCAATACTCGCTTAGATGCAAAAACAATCGCTTTCATGCTTGAACATGCTGAAAGCAAAGTACTGTTGGTTGACCCTGAATTTGTTAATTTGGCAAGAGAAGCCCTCTCTCTTATTCCTGACCAGCATATTATTGTAATTGATGTAGCTGATGATGAATATGAAGGTGAAAATCAGTTTATCGGTTCTTTTGAATATGAAGAATGGATAGCCCAAGGCGATATTAACTTTGTATGGCATTTACCAGAAGATGAATGGGATGCAATTAGCTTAAATTATACATCTGGAACTACAGGTAATCCTAAAGGCGTGGTTTATCATCATCGTGGGGCTTATCTGAATGCTGCAAGCAATATCTTAGCCTGTGGCATGAAACCTCGTGCTGTGTATTTATGGACATTACCGCTTTTCCATTGTAATGGTTGGTGTTTTGCATGGAGTATCGCAGCCAGCGGTGGAACGAATATTTGTTTGCGCAAAGTCGACCCAGAATTAGTCATGCAACTCATTGCAGAACATAAGGTTGATTATTTCTGTGGTGCACCGATTGTTCTTTCAATGATTATTAACTTACCTAAAGAAAAACAAACCAACTTTGATCACCATGTTGAAGTGATGGTTGCTGGTGCAGCTCCTCCAGTTGCTATTATTGAAGGTATGCGAAACATGGGAATTAACGTCAACCATGTTTATGGCTTAACAGAAACATATGGTCCTTCTGCCTTGTGTGCTTCACAATCAGGATGGAATGAACTTTCAATTGCTGAACAAGCTCAGCTTCATTCCCGTCAAGGTGTACCCTACCCATTACAAGACAGTATGCGTGTGTTAGCCCCCGAAACAATGCAGCCTGTCCCGAATGATGGACAAACCATGGGGGAAATTATGTTTCGTGGCAATATTGTCATGAAAGGCTATTTAAAGAACCCTCAAGCAACTCAAGAAGCTTTTGCTGGCGGATGGTTCCACACGGGAGACTTAGCCGTTTGCCATCCAGATGGCTATGCAAAAATTACTGACCGTTCGAAAGACATTATTATTTCAGGTGGAGAAAATATTTCATCTTTAGAAGTAGAAGATGTGTTGTATAGACACCCAGCTGTTTTAACTGCTGCCGTCGTCGCTAAACCCGATGCTCGTTGGCAAGAAGTACCCTGCGCATTTATTGAATTAAAAATGGGTGCCACAGCGACACCTGAAGAAATTATCGAACATTGCCAAAAAGAGTTAGCTCGCTTTAAAGTTCCTAAAGATGTGGTTATTACAGAAATTCCAAAAACATCGACCGGCAAATTACAGAAGTTTATTTTGCGAGAATGGGCAAAAGAACGTGCTGAGAATATATAAATAAAAAAGCGACGCCTTGAGCGTCGCTTTTTTATTTAAGCGCATTTAGCCTTGATCAGACAATAATGCGATTTGCTGCACATAGTTAACAAATTTAACTTTTGATGCCTCAATATCTGCTTCACTCGCCTGTTGAGTTTTATCGCGGTTTATTCTCAACACATGCTGACGCAAGGTGTGACGTTCCGATGCATTATAAATTTTACTAAATTCATTAATTGCAGGATCACCCTGCTCAATCATACGGTCGACCCAACGCATTAATTGAGCTTGTCTTTTCGCACCTTGCTGCGGGGTTAAATAAGACAAAATAATCGTCTCATCTTCATTGCGCAATAACTTACCAATACGTTGAAATTGGCGACGACGTGCTTCAAAAGAACTAATGTTCTGCACTTCCATTAAAGCATCAATTAAACGCTCATCAACTGGAAGTTTCTGAATTTGTTTAATAGAAAGTTGTGCGAGTTGCTCACCTAAAGCAGCCATGCGTTGCACTGCTTTTTTCTGTTCGGTTTTACTTGCACGTCCTTCTAAAGAACCGAAATCTTCTTCAGTATAACGTTGGGAACCACGTGCCACGATTAATCTGCCTCATAAAATTTTGCTGCGAATAACGCCAGTACTTCATTTAATGCCTGCTCTTCGTCGGTACCATCAATGACCAATCGCAAAGTGGTTCCTTTACCTGCACCTAACATCAGCAAAGACATAATATTTTTTGCATCTACCAAATGATCGCCTTTTCCAATCTGGATTGACGAACGAAACTTTGTAGTGACCTCTATCAGTTTTCCTGATGCACGAGCATGTAAACCGAGTTTATTAATTACATCAACAGTTGTGTCTATCATGACCAGTGCTTCATTTCTCTGTGTAAGACCTGAACAGACCATTCTGCCTCAAGTGCTTGTTTTAGTCTATCTACGATATAAACCGAACGATGTTGCCCCCCAGTGCAACCAATAGAAATCGTCATATAGTGACGATGTCCTTCAGCAAATGCGGGAAGCCATTTTTTTAAGAAGTGAAGAATATCATCAAACATTTCGTTTGCTTGCGGACTTGCTTCTAAAAATAGTCTTACTGGCTCATCCAAACCAGAAAAACGTCTTAATTCTAAATCCCAATGCGGATTTGGTAAATGCCGTACATCAAAAACATAATCGGCATCTAAAGGAATGCCATGTTTATATCCAAATGACTGCAATATGACAATAAGCTTATCTGACTGCCCCAATTTAGACAGTAAAATATGCTTTAAATCATGAACGCTTTTATCCGTTGTATCAATATGAACCGTAGCGCGGAACTGAATTGGAAGCAGTAACTGCTTTTCTTCATGAATACATTGCAACAGACTTTTAAAACGATTAGCTAATGGATGCGGGCGACGAGATGCACTAAAACGCGCAATCAAATCCTGATCTTGTGTCGTCAGATAAATAACATCAACAGTTCCATGTCTTTGTAATTGCTCAAACACATGATCGAACTCTTGCATATCTGCCCGAGTACTTCTGACATCCACACCTAAAGCCAATTGCTCCAGATTATTTTCATGATCTAGCTTTGCCACAATTTCAGGCAGCAATGCCAAAGGCAAATTATCAATACAGTAATAGCCCAAATCTTCTAATACTTGAAGGGCCGAAGATTTTCCTGAACCAGACTGTCCTGTCACGATAAGTATACGCTTCATGGCATGGCTGTCCTTTGATCTCTTTTATTGGGGTGTAAAGGCAACTTCTAAATTGTCAATCAAACGAGTTGCACCTAGTTTTGCCGCGACAAACAACACAATATCACGATCAAATTGAGTAGCAGGTAACAGATTTGTCTGACGAGCTTCGACATAATCAACAACAAAACCATTATCTGTCAACTGAGTTTTGATATCTTCTACAACTTGTTGCAAATCTTTGCCTTGATGTAACTGTTGCTCAGCCTGCTTCAAACTTTGATAAATAACCGGAGCAATCTGACGGTGCTCAGCGCTTAAATAACCATTTCTTGAGCTAAGCGCTAAACCATCTGCTGCACGAACAATTGGCACACCAATCACTTCTAAAGGAATATTTAAATCTTGTACAAACTGACGAATAACGGCTAACTGTTGGTAATCTTTTTGTCCAAAGAAAGCGTAATTCGGTTGCACAATATTAAAGAGCTTAGTTACAACCAAAGCTACACCATCAAAGTGTCCTGGACGTGAACTACCACATAAAGCATCTGTAATCTGGCTGACACTGATGTTCGTTAAACGCGGTTGTGTACCGTACATTTGCTCAACTGATGGCGCAAAAATAATGTCACAGCCAACATCGGCAAGTAGGCGACTATCCTGCTCTAAAGTACGAGGATAGCTGTCAAAATCTTCGCCTGGACCAAATTGAGTCGGATTTACGAAGATACTTACAACCACAACATCACATAGCTTTTTCGCTTCACGAACAAGTGTGAGATGCCCTTCATGTAGATTTCCCATGGTTGGGACAAAACCAATAATTTTACGTGCAGCTCTAGCAGGATTTAAAGAAGCTGCAAGACCTTGTATTGTGGTTTCTGTTTTCATGAATTACAGCTCAACGTGAAAAGTATGTTCTTTGGCAGGGAATGACTGATCCTGCACAGCAGCATGAAAAGCTTTGAAAGCATCTAAAATAGCAGTTTCACCTGATTGCTCTTTCATAAAGTTACGTACAAAGCGCGCAACTCGACCAAAAGTTAGGCCCAACATATCTTGTACAACCAATACTTGACCATCGGTTGCATTACCTGCGCCAATACCAATTACAGGCGTATTTGGGAATAATTCAGCAATTTCTTGACCCAACTGAGCAGGAACACATTCAAGTAATAATACCGCTGCACCCGCCTCAACCACTGCTGTACAATCAGCAATAAGCTGATCTGCTGCCTCACGTGTTCTAGCTTGTAATTTATAGCCACCGAATACATGTACAGATTGAGGTGTTAAGCCTAAATGCACACAAACAGGTACACCATTACGGGTTAAAACCTGCACGATTTCACTTAACCATGCACCGCCTTCGATTTTCACCATTTGAGCGCCAGCTTGCATGACTGTTCTTGCATTTTGCAAAGCATCATTCAAGGTTGCATAACTCATAAATGGCAAGTCTGTCATAATCAAGGCATGCTGATTACCACGGCGCACCGCTGCCGTATGATAAGCCATATCTTCAACAGTGACTGGCAAAGTTGAATCTCGCCCTTGAATTGCCATTCCAAGAGAATCACCAATTAAGATTGTATCAATTTCAGCAAGTTCCATTGCTTTTGCCATGCTTGCATCGTAACAAGTTAGACAAGAGAACTTACGTCCTTCGGCTTTAAATTTTCTTAAGTCACTTAGACTAATCATGATGATATCCTCTACAGGAGTTTGCAGAACATAATGAATCGAGAGCTTAAGCCCAAGACTCATCCGCAAGTACAGTCAGCGTTGGCTGCTGTATCAGTTCTAAATTTTTAAGTGGCTGATCATTAATCTGTAAATCAGCATCTAAATCTAATAAAGGAATCACAACGAAATCTCGTTGTAGAATGCCTATGTGCGGTACAGTTAAGCGCTCATTGTGAATTTTTTCATTGCCATAAATAAGCAAATCCAGATCCAAGGTTCGCTCCCCCCAACGACGGAGTCGCACACGGCCAGCTTCTTGCTCAAACCGTTGTAAATGATCCAACAAATCTAAAGGCGCAAGATCGGTATTTAATTCTGCAACTGCATTTAAATAATTTGGCTGATCTTGAGGCCCCATAGGCGGACTTTGATAAAGTCTAGAGACTTTAACTATTCCTAACGTCTTAAGCTTAGCAATGGCTTCAGATAAAATTTGACGTGAATCGCCTAAATTACTTCCTAAACCAATATAAGTGGTTATTGTCATTGCGTTGGCCCAAAAACGACTTGGCTTAAATCACGTTGTACCCGCTTACGTTTTAAAATTGGATGATCACCCATCACGCCTGCTTCAGAAGTAGTCGCTTTTTCAACAAATCGGCCAACTGCCTGATCTTGTCTAGTACGTTCTTTTTTCCCACGGCGAGTACGTGGTTCCGGAATATCAACCAAAGGTTCAATTTCCGTGTCAACTTTATTATTTTCAATAGGCTCAGCAGCAGCTTTACGACGGTTTCTAGCTTTCTGACGATTATATTGGCTAATCGCAGCTTCTTTTTCGTCATTTGACATTTCTTGGTAGGCTTCCCACCAGCTCCCCATTCCTTGTGTTGTGTCATCACCTGACTTTTCACGGAGTAATAAGAAGTCAAAACCTGCACGGAAACGAGCATGTCCAGCCAATGCTTCTATTTGCTGTGGTTTTGGATTAAGCAAACGGGTCTGCATTTCCCAAACTTCACGAATAAAAGTTTCTGCAAAGCGAGGAATAACTGTGCGTGTTGCTTGGCGTTTTAAGACATCTAAACCAGCCTGCGCACGGGCTTCAGCCGGTACAATACCTTTAGATAAATAAAACTCACAACGCTCTAAAAATGGTTGCCACAATAACACTGCATAGAAAAATGCTGGGTTAATTGTTTTCCCAACCTGAATACGTTGATCTGTATTCTTTGCTGCTCTTAAAATAAATGGAGTGAGGTTAGGCTGAATATCTGCAAAGAGTTGCTTCCAGACACCAAACTCAATCAACATTGGCAAAACACGTGCCAAATGTCCCATTGTGAATAGCTTCTGAGATTCATCGTATAAACGATGCGGAGAGACATCACGCAGTAATTGCGTCATTTCAGCATCAAAGATATCGAGAATATTTGAATCAATTTTGAAATTTAACTTAGCTGCAAAACGTAGAGTTCGCAGCATACGCACTGGGTCTTCTTCGAAGCGCTGTGCCGGATCGCCCAATAAACGTAGAGTTTTATTTTTTACATCGTCAATTGCTTTGCAGAAATCGAACACAATACTCTTACGCGGTTGGTAATATAGCGTATTGATTGAAAAATCACGTCGAGCAAAGTCTTGTTCGATAGTACCCCAATTATTGTCACGTAAAATCATGCCTGAGGCACTAGTGACTGCTTTTTTAGGAGGGGCACGGAATGTAGCAACTTCAATAAGCTCACGCCCTGAATATACATGTGCTAATTCAAATCGACGACCAATGATTCGGCAACGTCTGCCAAAAACTTCTTTAATTTGAGAAGGTGTCGCATTGGTCACTGCATCGAAATCTTTAGGATTAAACCCTAGCATTAAATCACGGACACCACCCCCAACAATATAAGCTTCATAGCCAGCTTTAGTCAGGCTATCGATCACATCTAAAATCGAAGAAGGAAGTTGGGCTGTGGACAAACCACATTTTGACGCTCGCAAGGTTTGCAAAAGACGCTGTCTCCTACGTCAGGACGTAAATAACAAGTTGTCGCTAATCATAGCTCTAACGCACACAAAGGGCAATTTGATTCTCTGTAGTTTGCGCATGAAATGACAATTGACAAACAGATGATTTATAAAGTCAAACGTGCTTTATTCTTTTCAAAAATGGCTGGACCAATGCCCTTTACGCTTTTAAATTCATCAATATTTTTAAAGCCACCATTCTTTTGACGGTATTCTACAATCGCTTGAGCCTTTTTCTCACCAATACCTTTTAGTTTTTGAAGCTCATCAATATTGGCTTGATTCAAGTGAACTTGTCCCGAAGAGTCAGTCATGGCTGAGCTTTTTTGAATACTAGAATGAGAGACGTGTTGCATGCTTAACTTCTGATCATATATCTGCTGTTTAGCCTTCCACTCCTTAAAATTTTGATCAAAAGATTGAGCCTGAACAAAGGTTGAAGAAATCAGGCTCCAAAATAAAATAATAAAAATATAAGACTTACTCTTCCAAAGATTCATGCTGAGCTGCATGTGTTTTTCCCCCTAATCTTAACTGCCGCTTTGCCTGATTCCACAATTCATCCATTTCAGACAAGGTCATGTCTTCTAATGTTCTTTGCTGTTTTTGGGCTTGATCTTCAATAAAAGCAAAACGGCTTCTAAATTTATGTATTGTTGATAAAAGTGATGTTTCACTTGAAATCGCAAGTTTACGTCCTACATTGACTAATGAAAACAGGCAATCTCCAAATTCATCTTGAATTTCATCAATATTTTGATTTTTTAGTGCTTGCTTAAACTCGTCTAGCTCTTCTTCTAGTTTTCCATAAGCATCTTCTACGGTTTCAAAGTCGAACCCAACTTTTGCGACATTTTCTTGAATTTCTTGTGCCTGCAATGCGGCGAATTAACTTTTCACTTATTGCCTCAACAACATCTTGAAAGTTAAAAGCACCTTGCTCACTAAACATTTGTGATTGAAACACAACTTGTAATAACAAATCGCCTAGCTCATTTCTGATTTCATCGATATTACCCTGACGAACAGCAGCCTCAACTTCATATGCTTCTTCAATCGCATATTTAGTCAGTGACATTGGGGTTTGTTGTTGATCCCACGGACATTTTTCTCGTAACTCTTGCATGATTTTAAGCAATTTATCCATGGTAACCCTCAAGTTTAAAAAGTCGGTCAGTAAAACTAAGATTTTAATTTGTTATGATCAAAATCAAAGCGATTAAATCAGTCGCACTATTGTACTGACAAAGAGAAAAAAGATGAGATACAGTATTCTGATTAGTGGTGCCGCTCAAGGTATTGGGGCTGAAATTGCACGCGTATTCTACAAACAAGGATATAAAGTAGGCATTTATGATATTAATGAATCGCTTGCTCAAGAATTGGCAAACGACTTAGGGCCAAATGCCCGTGCCGGCTATCTAGATGTAAGTGATTACGACCAATGGCAACGTATATTAAAAGAATTTACTGAATGGTCTGGCGAACTCAACATCTTAGTAAATAATGCCGGTATTTTATATTCTGGCGCATTTGAAACAACTGATATTAAAGCCCACCAAAGAACAATAAATATTAACGTAAACGGTGTCATCAATGGCTGTCACGCTGCCCTACCTTATTTAAAGCAAGCGTCTTTTGCACGTGTTATCAATCTATCATCAGCTTCTGCAATTTATGGACAAGCTGACCTTATTTCTTACTCAGCCAGTAAATTTGCTGTTCGCGGAATTACTGAAGGTTTAGATGTGGAATGGAAAAAATATGGTATTCGCGTTTTAGATGTGATGCCGCTGTTTGTGCAAACTGCAATGGTTAACAATATGGATGCAGGCACTATTCAAAATATGGGGATAGATTTAACTCCAAATGATATTGCTCAGCAGGTGCTTACGCTTGTAGAGAAAAAGGCTCATTTCTGGACGCCTACTCACACTCCAGTTGGGATAAAAACCAAACTGCTTTATCAACTCTCAACTTTAAGCCCTCAGTTTTTAAATCGGCTCACTAACATTTATTTATCGAGAAAATAATCCAATATAAAAAAGGCTGACATTTGACAGCCTTTTTACTCAAATAATTTAATATATATTTATAATACAACAATAAACAAGTATCAATTTTAAGTTATTCTAAACCCAAAACTCCAATAAAATAAAAACTTCCGCCCATTAATTAAAAAATATTTAAATACCAAAGATAAATATTAAGAAAAAATAAACATATCAATTATTTAAATTTTAAAATCCAATTAACACTGATTAAAAACGATAAATAATACTTAAAAACTAATTTCCCAATTATTATAAAAAATTAATTAGATTATTTATCAGACAAACAAACACTTAAAATATAAAACCTCAGAAACCTTCAACGCTATATTAGATAAGCCTTGGCGTTTATTTTCTAATAGAATAAATAAAACCAATAATAAATAAAATTATTGAAATACTCACTTTATAAAATTATAGTTCGTTTATTTTTGTAAACTTATGAGCATTTTTTGTGACAAACTTTTCAATAATTAAGCACTCACAACGACACAAAAAAACTCTTCTGGCTATTTTATTTGGCAGTGTTTTGCCTACTGCTCATGCTGGCTTTTTTGATGACTACAATCAAACTGCTCAGAGCTTCCGTGCAAACATCACCCAACCAATTCCAGAAGAAACTCATAAATTTTTAGATAAAAAAGTTAAGGGAAGCGATGCTGCACTCTACCTACTTGAAAAAGGTCGTTTACAACAAGCTAATCATCAATATGAAGAAAGTAAGAAATCCTTTGAAGCTGCGTTTGTACTGTTAGAGCAAAGAAATAATAAAGCAAAAATCAGTGCATCAGAAATCGGATTTAAAGCTCTCTCACTTGTAAGTAATGACAGCATTATTCCTTACAAAATCCCAGAATATGAACAAGTTTTAGCCCATATCTATCAAGCCATAAATTTTATGGCTCTCAATAACTCAGAAAGCGCTGGTGTAGAAATGCGTATCGCCCAACGTATTCAGCGTGAAATTGAAGTTGCTCACACAAAGGAAGCGGAAAAAGCTAAAGAAAAAGCTGGCTCCGATAACAATCAGAAGAACTTCGACGAAGCTTTTGCCGGTCTAGATACAATTGCAGGGAAGGTTAAAAACACATATCAAAATGCTTATGCATTTTACATGGCAGCCACTCTTTGGGAGGCATTAGGAGAAGAAAACGATGCCCTCGTTGACTTCAAAAAAGCTTATGAATTGCAGCCTAACGATTTCATTAAAAATGATGTTAAACGTTTAGATATGTCTTCGAGTAAAAAATCTCAACAATATCCCGTTGTAATTTTTTTAGAGCAAGGTCTAGTACCTCAAAAAATACCGAATACTTTTGCTTTACCTACTCCAAATGGCTTAATTAATATTTCATTTGCTAGCTATAACCCTTCTACCTACAGAAGCCCTACTAGTCTTCAAGTGCTTGTAAATGGTAGGTCTGTGACAAACACTTCAACCTTAACTGATATAGGTGCCTTAGCTGTAAAAACATTAAAAGAAAATGTAGCTGCCAATATGACATCACAAATTGCGCGCACAACAGCAAAATATATGGTCCAAAAAGAACTTGGGAATCATTTGGGGGCTATTGGTCAAATTGCTGGAAATATTTACAACACAGCTTCTGAAAAAGCCGATATTCGTGCGTGGAATACTCTACCAAGTAATGCTCAAGTTGCCCGTCTCACTTTGCCAACAGGCACTCATACTATCCAACTAAAAAATGGCTATATGACTCAAGAACTCGATATTGATGTGAAGCCAAATCAAACTGTGTTTATTCATGGCATAGAAGCAAATCAAGAAATTTTAACCGATAGTTTTGCTATTACTCATTAATGATTAAAGGATATTCAAAATGAAAAAGGCCGTAATTTATTTGAGCCTACTCTCAATTGCATCTGCGTTTTTTACAGGTTGTACAGCTCCAAATGCTATGCAAACAAAAACTGACATTACCACAGGTCAGAGTACTGTTCGCACACAGACCAGTAACCCTATTTTAGCTACCCGTATTGGTGTTAGTCGAATCAACATGACGACTTTAGGTGACATCAAACGCGCTTCACTTGCATTGAAAAATGGTTGGTTCTATGCCCAAGACTTCCAATACAAAGTTGTATGGTTTGATGCGGAAGGAACTGAAATTAATCCAGAAGGCGCAATTTGGAAACCTATTAGCTTACAAGGTCGTGAAGTTAAAACTGTTCAGTCAGTTGCACCTAACCCTAGTGCAGTCGATGTATTGATTTACATGAAAAAAGATTAAGTTTTTAAACCTAAATTCACAACATTATTTAAAGATAGATACAGGACATTTTAATGAAAATTAAATCACTATTCATGATTACAGCAATGAGTAGCGCTGCACTTTTTTCTGGTTGTACTTCACAAACTGTTAGCTATGGTGATGCGCAATCTGTTGAAACTTTAACAAAAGATTTTGGTTCTACGGACTTACAGCAAATTGCGACAAAAATGGTGGATGACATGCTTGCCTTCCCACCAATTATTGATATGACCAAAAATCGTCGTCCTGTTTTATTTGTTGACAAAATTAAAAACAAATCTCAAGAACATATCGATACAGAGTCTATTACCGATACGATTCAAAACCGTCTAATCAATTCAGGAAAATTCCGCTTTGTAGACATGACTTCTGTGGGTGCAGTAGCCGACCAGATGGCGTATCAACAACGTAGCGGAATGGTAGATAAACGTACTGCCGTTAAATCTGGCTCACAGATTGGTGCTGAGTATATGCTGAATGGTAATTTATCTAGCATCGTTAAAAACTCGGGCGGCAAGAGTGATGTTTACTATAAATTCACTTTAAAACTACTGAATTTAAAAACTGGAATCGTTGAATGGACCAGTGAAAAAGAAATTCGCAAATCTGCAAAAAAATCTACATTCGGCTTATAAGCTTTTCTAAATAATCCTTTATAGCATGGCAATTATTAATTGCTATGCTCTATAAATAAAAAGAGCCTTTATGAGAAAAATATTTTGCGCAGTACTATTAAGTCTTACTGCCACCTCAAGTTTTGCCACGCTACAAGAAGTGATGAAAGAAGCTTCAGGTAGTGGACCAACCCAGCAACAAGCTATTGCAGAAGCTTTATTGACAGCAGCTCAATCTGTGAATGGAACAAAAGTAAGTTCACAAATGGGGATGGCTGAAGAAGTTAATATGGTTATGACAGATCACCACTGGTCATATCAAGGCAAAAGCTCACCTGTGTTCAGTGTACAAACAGAGTCTTCAGGTGCAATTAACCGTTTTCAAGTGCTTAGTGTTTCTGGTTCAGGTAAAAATTATAAAGCCCGCGTTCGAGCTTATATTAGTAAATATCAATCAAATGTAGCTGATCAACATTTACGAAGAATCGCAGTTTTTCCTTTTCAAGTAGTTGAGTCAAAATTTAACTTAGCATCGGGTGAAGACCCATATGAGTTTGTGCAGGAAGTAGCGGATCTCATTGGTACGCAAATGGCAAATTCACGACAACTAAGTTTAGTAAGTCGAGATTATATTGAAGAGATGGCAAGCGAAAATGCATTCCTCGCTTGGGATGGTGCACCATCCGAAATGGCAAGAATTGCCCAAAAAGTGGGTGCAGACTATATTCTTGTTGGTAGAATTAATGAAGCCCGCACGGTTCAAGGTCAATCTTTTTACGGCGCAGTTCCAGCCGAACGTGATGCGATTAAATTAAACTGGCGTGTGATTGAAGTAAATACAGGCAAAATTGCAGCAGCTGGTTCTATTAAGCAACCACCACAAGCAAATGTTGGTAATTTAGTTACACAAGATACCCCACCTTCTAGTACAGAAATTTTCGCCGATCAAGTCGTTAATGATGTATTGCGCGGTTTATCTTTGAAATCGAATCATTACCCTCAAAATGAAGATAGTTTTGATAATCAGGTAAATTCTTCACCATTATCAGATGCAGATCTTCCTTCAGGTTCTAGCGAAAAACCAATTCGTTGGTAAATAAAAAGGCTGTCATTTGACAGCCTTTTTACTCAATTTATTTAAACACCTTGAATCATGCGTCGCGCACTAATAATTCCAGGCTGTTGCTCTAAGCGAGCCAATAAGCGAGAAAGCTGTGCTAAACCTTTCACCTCAATGAGCAACTTCATATTGGCAATACCATCTGCCTCAGAAATTGTATTGACCTGACGAATATTAATTTGGTCAGAGAAAATCACTTGCGTTAAGTCTTTAAGCAGACCACGACGATCATACGCTTCCACCACAATTTGAACGCTTTGACCACGTGTTGGCTGCATTTCCCAATCGGCTTCAACAGCACGCTCTGGTTCTTGCTTAATCATACGCTGGTAGTCTGAACAAATGACTTTGTGGATGCTAACACCACGGTTCAAAGTAATATATCCAGCGATTGACTCACCATGTACAGGCTGACAGCACTGTGCGATGTGCAGCTCTACATTGTCTAAACCGTCAATTAAGATTCCATGAGCCGACAATGTATGGCTAGCTCGTGGATTTAATGCTGGTTTAAGCACTAGTTCAGGTTCATCCTGATCTAGATGCATTTGACGGTTCACCTGATTAATCAAGGCATGTAAGCTAATATCACCGCTTACTAAACTCACCAAAATGTCATCACCCGTTTTCACGTTAAAATGTGATGAGTAATCATTTAGGTCGATACTTTTTGGGTGAATCGCTAGACGAGCTAACTCTTTATTAAGAAGTTCACGGCCAACTTCAAGATTTTTACTACGATCTTGCTGTCTAAACCAATGACGCAGCTTGTCACGAGCACGAGAGGTTTTAATATAACCTAAAGAATTGACCAACCAATCTCGGTTTGGATCACGATCTTTTTTAGTTAAAATCTCAACCTGTTCACCAGTCTTTAAAGTATAGGTAAGTGGCACATAACGTTGGTTAACTCGCGCTGCATAACACTTGTTGCCTACTTCAGTATGCACATGGTAAGCAAAATCTAAAACTGTTGAGCCACGTGGCAATTCCTTAATATCACCATCACGACTAAAAACGTAAATCTTCTCAAAGCCTTCAAAGTCTTGTAACTGTTCAAAGCCTTCTGTTTCATCTTCGTTTTGATGTACCGTCGTTTCATTGCGCTCTTGATAGTGTTCTAAAACAGCACGCAATGAATGCAAACGATGATTAAAGGAATGGTCAGTATTCTTTGAACCTTCTTTATAGTTAAAGTGCGAACATACGCCTAATTCTGCTTCGTCATGCATCTCATGAGTACGAATTTGTACTTCAAGCGATTTATTCTCGGCAATTACAGCAGTATGCAAAGAGCGATAACCATTTGCTTTCGGGTTGGTAATATAGTCATCAAACTGATGCGGAATGTGACGCCAGATTTGATGAACAATACCCAAAGAGTGGTAACACTCAGGAACACTATTGACTAATACACGTAAAGCACGAATATCATAAAGCTGATCAAAACTCAGGTTCTTGCTTTTCATTTTTCGATAAATCGAATAAATGTGCTTCGCTCGACCTGTGATTTCTGACTCGATTCCGTAAGACGCTAACTCATTTTTTAAACGATCAATCACGAACTGAATATAGTGTTCGCGTTCTAATCGTTTTTCATTGAGTAATGACGCAATTTCTTTATAACGATCTGGCGCTAAATAGCGAAAAGCGAGATCTTCAAGCTCCCACTTAAGCTGAGCAATACCGAGTCGATGCGCCAATGGCGAATAAATAGTAAGAATTTCACGTGCTACGCGTTCTTGACGTTCACGAGATGAATTTGCTAGTTCTCGTAAAGAATAGGTACGTTCAGCAAGTTTAATTAAAACAACACGAACATCTTCGGTAACCGAAATCAGCATTTTATAAATGCCACTTAAATGTTCTCGTTGATTATTATTAAAATGATCTTCTAACCGTTTATTTTTCTCAATGAGTTCCGAGAGCTTACCCATTGCCAAAGTACCTTTGACAAGGTTATAGACCTGCTCCCCAAATTTCTGTTTTACTTCTTCTATATCAGTAATGTCTTCACGCACACTACGATAAAGCATTGCTGCCGATAGAGTATCTTCATCTACATGGAGATGCGCCAGAATGTCAGCCATTCCAACGCCTGTAGCGAAAGTATTTGAACGATGATTAACCGTTGAGTCCAACTCTTTTTGCAGGGTTAAATGAGCAACCTGCTCAAGCTGTTCAAGCTTCGCCCCATCTAATATTTCACGCACCCGATCCAACCATGAGGCTAAACCGATTTGCGTTTCGGCGGCATGCTCTACAGTCGTTTCCTCGGACAACTCAGTTAGTTGTTCAGGTAACTGTTCACGTACTGTGACCATACCATTCTCCTCAATATGTAACTCATGTTTTTAATCGTTTATCTCTTGAATTTTTTCAAATAGTGCAATGGATTCAACATGTTCTGTGTGCGTAAACATGTCCATCACAGCTGCTTTTTTTAACTGGTAACCATATTGGACCAAAACACCCGCATCCCTTGCCAGTGTAGCTGGATTACATGATACATAAACGATTCTTTTTGCTCCAAAATTTGATACATACTGCATAATTTCATATGCACCAGCACGAGGAGGATCAATCAATAATGCATCAAATCCTTGATTTGCCCAAGAATGATGCGAAAAATCTTTTGTTAAATCTTGTGAAAAGAAGGTTGCTTGCACCAAACTATTGCATTTTGCATTAGCTGTTGCCCGTTGCACCATTTCTTCACTCCCTTCCACACCAACAACCTGACCACTCTCACCAACACATCGTGCTAACGGGAGTGAGAAATTGCCTAAACCGCAAAATAGATCAAGTACCTTTTCACCTGGTTGCAATTGAAGCAATTCACATGCCAATTGAACCATTTGTTCATTTACTGTGGCATTGACCTGAGTAAAATCCAATGGCGAAAAAGCAAAATTTACATCAAACCGCTCTAAGGCATAGTGTAAACGTAAAGCACCTTTTTCATCATCAATACGATGAATACTTTCAGGTCCTTTAGGCTGCAAATACAACTGCCACCCTTTGTCTAACGCAAATTGCTTTAATTGGTTGACATCAGAATTGTTTAATTTTTCCACATGACGAACCAACAAAGAAATTTCATGATCACCTTTTGCTAATTCTACATGACCTATATGCGCTTTGCCTTTTAGACTTTGGAGTAAAGTACGCAGCTCAGGCAAGCTATCTGATAGTTTTTTATCCAAAACACTACAAGTGTGGATAGAAGTTAGTCGATTACTATGATGTTCACGAAACCCCATAATTAAGCGATCTGGCTTTGGCAGATAGCGCATCCCTATTCGAGCACGTCGACGATAATCTGTTTGTAAAGATCGAATTGGCTCAAGCCACTGTTCAGGCTGAATTCCTGCAAAATGTTGTAAATGCGATTGCAGCACACTTTGCTTTAAACGAATTTGTTCATCAGGATGGATATGCTGCATGCTACAGCCACCGCAAATACCATAATGAGGACAAATTGCATCTATACGATGAGTTGAAGGTTCTCCTAACAACTGTACCATCTCAGCCTCTTCAAGACGCTTTGCTTGATGGGTAATCTGAGCCTTTACAGTTTCTCCGGGCAATGCATAGCGAATAAAAACTTTCTTGCCATGCTTATCTGCTGGATGATCAGGATGAGAACCATAATGCGCAATTCCCCGCCCCTCATGAGAAAGTGTTTCAATTTGAAAAATATATTCAGGTTGTTGAGGCTTGCGAGATTTGGCTTGTTGTTTCAAAGGATGAACCTAAAAATCTGAAGGATTAAAATAGTGAGAAGTAAATTCAGTATGTTTCGAAGTACGTTCCCATACTTCAAGAAAGTCAGACTGCTGCGGCATAGTCTGTAAATATTCAATACTCGAGCTAATCCAGTGGTTATGTTCATCTACGCTCAACTGGCCTTTTAGTACGAGCCAACGCAAATAAATAAACCATGTATTGAGTACATCCCCTTCACAATAGCTAGTCAATTTTAACCACTGTTGATTACGAACATATTCAGGCACATGATAACCCGATTCACCGCGTTTACCTGGCAAACCTAAAATGCAGGCAATATCATCAAGCTTTTGAAAATTACGCCCATTAAACATTGCCATCACGTCCATTAAATCAATGTGGCGATGGTGATAACGGTTTTGGTAATTATTAAAACGCTTCTGGCTATCAATCTCACCTTGATCAAATAGACCTGGTGCAGAAAGCCCATGATACATAGCGCGAAACAGAATGACAGGTAAATCAAATTGTGAGCCGTTCCAACTCACTAAAGTCGGATGACGCTTATCAAAAATTGACAAGAACTTTTGCAAAATCTCAGCTTCAGAATATTGTTCACGACTAAAAGAGAATAATCTAAAGCCAGACTCATCAATCCATAGACCAGAAATACAAACAATTTCATGCAAAGGTAAGCGCTGAAAATCCATGCCTGATTCTTGACGACGGAGTTTAGTCAATGCTTGCTCTACATCAGCCTCTGGTAAATCAAGATGATATAAATGCGCTCCCGCTTTTAAATCAGTTAAAGTTTCAATATCAAAAACTAAGGTTGGGAAACGCATTATTTCTCTCAATTATGAGTTATCGTCCTGTACTGAAAACAATCCTGTAGACAAGTAGCGGTCGCCACGGTCACAGATAATGCAAACAATAACAGCATCTGGATTTTCTTCTGCAATTTTCACTGAAGCCCACACCGCCCCACCAGAAGATGTACCTGCACTAATTCCTTCCTGACGTGCTAAACGGCGAGCCGTTTTTTCCGCTTCAATTTGCGGAATATCCATAATTTGATCAACACGTTTCGGATCGAAAATCGTAGGTAAATATTCTTGTGGCCAACGGCGAATACCAGCAATATTTGAACCTTCAGAAGGCTGTAAACCAATAATTTGAATATCTGGATTTTGTTCTTTTAAATATTTAGAAACACCCATGATGGTACCAGTTGTACCCATTGAACTCACAAAATGAGTAATCTTTCCACCTGTTTGCTTCCAAATTTCAGGGCCAGTTGTTAAGTAATGAGCTTCGACATTATTTGGATTGCCAAATTGATTGAGGACCAAACCTAGACCTTCAGCTTGCATTTGCAAAGCCATATCTCGTGCAGCTTCCATATTCGGCGCTTCAATCAATTCTGCACCATAAGCACGCATAGCATCCTTACGTTCCTGACTTGAATTCCCCGGCATGATTAATTTCATTTTATAACCACGCATTGCTGCAACCATTGCCAAAGCAATACCTGTGTTCCCACTGGTTGCTTCAATCAAGGTGTCACCCGGCTTAATTTGACCACGTTTTTCTGCTTGCATAATCATGTTATATGCAGGACGGTCTTTTACAGAACCTGCCGGATTATTACCTTCTAATTTTGCTAAAACCGTCGCTTGCGTATGAGAAGCTAAACGCTGCAAACGAACTAGAGGTGTATTACCTACATAGTGATCTAACAAAAATTCGTCGGCTAAAAAGTCAGGTTGTGTATTACTCATGATCAACACCTATATCGAGGTGCGCCTATTGTATGAAAAAATGCTCGGTACTGCACCCATTTCAATATGCTTTTTCATGAAAGCGATTAAAGCTCGGTCATTTATAAAATGCCGTCTGTTTTAAAATAAAGCGTGATAAGATGCCGTACAGAGAGATAAATCTGATGTAGCCATGTCTAATTTCAATAAAACCTTATCGAAACGCTTACGTCTGAATCATGCATATGGGCAATTGATTGCTCTAATTTTTGTGCCGATTATGATTTTAACAGGGGTCGGTGCTTTTCTGGTTTTAACTGAAACGTCACATTCGGTAAAACAACAACAGCTACATCACGCCTCAGCGATTCTAGCTCGCTACAATCAGATTTCGAAAGATCTATATACACTGGTTGAACTACAACCCGATGAATACGATCATGCCCAGCACATTATGCAAAGCATGTTTAGCGAAAAAAATCTTAAACGCGCGGTATTAATTGATAACAATGGACAGACTTATTTAAGTATTGGTTATCGTGATAATCGTTATTGGCCTAGCTTTCCTAGTAATAATATTTTTTTTGGTCCCATCTCTTATAACCATAATAATATTTATGGAATGCAGATTAGTAATAAAGCTGGAAAAGCCCCAGTTTGGTTAATGATTGAAATGGATAACCAACCTTTAGAGTTGGCACGTTATGGCATTATGATCGCTCTCGTCATTACTGGATTAATGACCTTACTATTACTTTTACTGTGCTTGAATTTTTACTCTCGTCGCTGGATTGCGCCGATGTATGAAATTCGCATGCAGTTGCAACGTCTAAATGCTGATACTCTAGACCAGCACCTAGTCATTAACAGTACTGGAGAGCTGCGCTTACTACAACGTGATATTGCAAATGTTGTTAAGCGATTACACTTTAGCTTTTTAGAATTAAAAGAACACACCGAACAAACAGAAGAAGACTTACGCAGAACCTTAGATACCTTAGAAGTCCAAAACATTACTTATCGTCAAGCACGAGACCAAGCGATTTCATCAAACCAAGCAAAGTCAGTTTTCCTTGCCAATATTAGTCATGAGCTTCGAACACCTCTAAACAGTATTGATGGCTTTATTCATTTATTGCTTCGTCAACAAAATTTAAATAACGAACAAAATCTTTATTTACAAACCATTCGTAAGTCATCTGCCCATTTATTGGCATTAATTAACGATGTATTAGATTTCTCGAAAATTGATGCGGGTAAATTAGAACTTGAAACAGCACCTTTTGATTTAGAAGAAGCCATTTTTGATGTCATGGATATGCTGTCGCCTTTGGCCGCTCAAAAACATATCGCCATGGCTTTTTACTATGCAGACAACATTCCACAAGAAGTGATTGGTGATGCTTTACGCTTCAAGCAAATCTTGACCAACTTAATTTCTAATGCAATCAAATTCACTCCAGATGGTGAAATTATTGTTCGCGTTCGTATGGAACATGATGATATTGGGCAATGTCTGCTTCATTTCAGTGTTCAAGATAGTGGTATTGGTTTAAGTGGCACAGACCGTAAAAAACTATTTGAATCATTTTCGCAAGGTGATGCATCGGTTACACGTCAATTTGGCGGTACAGGTTTGGGTTTAGCTATTTCTAAACAACTTGTTCATCTCATGCATGGTCAAATTGGTTTTGAAGATAACCAAGAACGCGCTCCAACAGAAAAAGGCTCGACCTTCTGGTTTACCGCACAATTTGTGGTAGATGAAGATTACGAAATCGAACACCCACACTTTGAGCATTTACAAGTGGTGTCTTATCTTGCTCACCCTGCTACAGCAAGTGTTTTACGTTACTACCTTGAAAACTACCATGTTCCACACATCGAAACACAATCGATTCTGGACTTGTTTAGCCGCTTAAAACATCTTGATCAGAAAGATAATACATGGCTCATTGTTGACCATAGCGGCGATACTGAAGCGTTATTAAAAGAAATACGCAGTCGTTATCAAGGCAATTTAGCCGTCTATGGCTATCAAATGACACTTGAGCCAAACATGCTCAGTGAATACCGTGCTCGCCCTCTCTATCAACCATTAAGTCGAAGCGGACTCATTCAATTATTAAATGATCAACCTATTTTTGAAGAGGAACAACAAGACTTTAATGGTCAGGGTTTACACATTCTGGCAGTAGATGACCATTTGCCCAACTTAATTGTTTTAGAAGCCTTACTTGGTGAGCTAAACGTTAAAACAACTAAAGCACTTAGTGGTCAAGAAGCACTTAACCTGATCCAAGAGCGAATTGATCAGAAACTTAAACCATTTGATTTGGTGTTTATGGATATTCAAATGCCTGTCATGTCAGGTATTGATACAACTCGCGCTATTCGTTCTTTAGAATCGACTTTAGACGGAGAAATGCAACTACCAATTATTGCACTAACTGCGCATGCGCTTGCTGATGAAAAACAAAAACTCCTCAAAGTAGGCATGAATGACTATGTCACCAAGCCAATTCAAATGGAACAAATCATTCAGATCTTAACGCAATGGACTAAAAACAACTTTACAGCAAAAGCCTTAGATAAAGACCATCATGTCGTTGCAGAAGCTTTAGATCCACAAATTTTAAACTGGCAACAAAGCTTACAGTTAGCAGCAAATAAAGAAGACTTAGCGCAAGATTTACTTAAAATGTTAGTTGATAGTTTTCCAACTGAGCTAGATGAAATGCAGCAGCTCATTGAGCTTGAAGACTTCCCTCAACTTGAGCATGTTTTACATCGCCTTTATGGTGCTACTCGCTATGTAGGTGCACCAAAACTACAACAAGTCACTGGTGACTTTGAGCAATTTATTTCAACGTTGCGTAAAGAACGCCGTATAGCAGATGAAGGCTTCATTGAAGAAGTGATGCAGCGCTTTGATGAACTAGGTCTTGTCGTTAAAGAGGTAGAAAGTGCAGCCCATCAAATCTTGGTTATACCTGACTAACATCTCTATCAAAAAAGGCATGACTGAGCTGTCATGTTTCCAAATTACAGCCATGTTATGCTCCGTTCATCTATAAAAAAAGAAGCGGGAATCTCATGGCACTCTTACGTATTGAAAAAAATAATGGCATTGCAACGGTATATTTAAACCGTCCAGACAAACGCAATGCAATGAGTTTTGCCTTATTAAAAGAGTTAGTTTCAACTGCAAAAGCAATTAAAAAAGATAGAGATATTCGCTGTGTTATTTTGACAGGCGAAGGGAATGTGTTTAGTGCTGGAATTGATTTATCCGACCTAAACAATCCGAAAAACTCTGCTTTTGCCATTTGGGAACTTGTAAAACCCGGACAAAGCCTTTTTCAAAAAGCATTTCTGACTTGGCAAAATTTACCTGTACCCGTTATTGCTGCATTAGAAGGATATTGTTTCGGCGCAGGTATGCAACTTGCCTTGGCTTCCGACATTCGAATTTCTCATCCAGAAACAAAAATGTCGATTATGGAAAGCCGTTGGGGTTTAGTTCCTGATATGGGACTTACTCGCTCGTTAAAAGGCTTAATTAGCGTTGACTTAGCAAAAGAACTTACCTTAACTGCCCGTGTTTTTGATGGAAATTATGCAAAAGAAATCGGTCTTGTGACTCATTTAAGTGACTCCCCTCTAGAGAGAGCGAATGAGATTGCAGCTGAAATGTTACAACGCTCACCTGATGCCCTCACAGCAGCAAAACGCGTACTAGATGCAATGGAGCATCAACCAGAAAAATCATTACGTCTAGAAAAAATCTGGCAACTTAAATTATTACTTGGTAAAAATAGCAAACTTGCTCGTAAAAAAGACAAACATCCGGAAGTTAATTTTTTACCACGCCAATATAAATAGAGCTTAGATTATGAATTTTGATCGTAATACCCCTATTGCGTTTTTAGGTATGGGGCTTATGGGAAGTCGGATGGCAACCCGCCTTATTCAAGCCGGCTTTCAAGTTGCGGTTTGGAATCGAACCTTCTCTGCATGTGAAGAACTGATTGATATCGGCGCCCAACCTTTAGAACTTTCAAATATTGGTGACTATCCTATTATTTTAATCTGTCTGGCAGATGATAAAGCCGTAGAGGCAGTATTTGAAAAAATTCAACCTAACTTAAAAGCTAAGCAAGTTATTGTGGACTTCTCAAGCTTATCTGTTGCTGCAACAAAAACGCTTGCTCAAGCAGCTGCCACGCATGACGTTATTTGGATTGATTCACCTGTATCAGGTGGAACAGCTGGAGCAGAACAAGGCACACTTGTCATTTTTGCAGGCGGTAATGCTCAAACGATTACGGAACTAACGCCTGTTTATAATGTTCTATCTCAACGTGTAACTCGAATGGGCGATACAGGAACTGGCCAAGCTACCAAAATTTGTAATCAATTGATTGTTGCAGCCAACAGCGCCCTTATTGCTGAAGCTGTCGCGCTTGCTGACCGAGCTGGTGTAGATACAACTTTACTCGCTCCAGCTTTAGCAGGCGGATTTGCGGACTCTAAACCCTTTCAAATTCTAACTCCACGTATGGCAACTCATACCTTTGAGCCAATTCAGTGGAAAGTTCAAACATTATCTAAGGATCTCAATAACGCAGTAACATTGGCTAACAATGTTAATTTAGACATCCCAGTTGCACAAAAAGCTCTATTACAGCTACAAACTCACCAAAAAAATGGCTTTGCTGAGAAAGATTTAGCTACTATGATTCAATTAGTAGAGCAAAAATAAACGGAGTTTGAGTATGGGTCGTCTTGCAGTCAATTTATCCATGATTTTTACCGAAGTTCCTTTAATTGAACGCTTCGCTCTGGCCCATGCACAGGGCTTTGAATATGTAGAAATTCAATTCCCTTATGAATTAACTATTGCAGATATTCAAACTCAACTCGAACGCTACAACCTTAGCCTTTGTCTAATCAATGTGCCTGCTGGTGACCTTATGCAAGGCGGAAATGGTTTAGCAGGCATTCCTGGTCAAGAAATAGCTTTCCATGAAGCATTAGAGTTAGCCATTAGCTATGCCACAGCTTTAAAGGTTCCTCGTGTTAATATTTTAGCTGGTAAACAACCGCTCGATGCTGACTTACTGCCTTGTTTAAAAACATTAGCAGCTAATTTAAAACTTGCGTGTAACTTACTCAGTGAACACGATATAGAACCCGTTTTTGAAATGATTAACGGTACAGATATGCCCCGCTTTTTAGTACAAAATATTGCGCAGGCACAAGAAATGCTAGAAGCGGTCAACGACCCTACTCTAAAAATGCAATATGATTGCTATCACATGGCAATGATGGGCGAAGACGTACTTGAGGGTTTACAAGAGAATATTAACTCAATTGGTCATATTCAATTTGCAGACTGTCCAGGCCGACATGAGCCAGATACAGCTGAAATTCCTTATGAACAAATTTTTTCTTGGTTAAAACAAAGTTCTTATCAAAACTATATTGCAGCCGAATATAAGCCTGAAAATACTTCAAATCAGTCATTTACATGGAAGAAAAAGTATTTTTCTGATGATGTAAATATATAAACTGTTACGAGTTTAGTTTGAAATTTAGCGCGAAAACCACTATATTAGATAGTGAGTAATTGTCAGGAAAATATACCCTATATGAATTTAGAACCATCGCCCAGCGTGTCTAATTCTCACGATTTCGCAATGAATACCTCAAATAAAGACGTACAAACTTGTCTCAAAGTCGTCCACGACGCTTTAGTTGATGTAAAAGCAAAAGATATTCTCCAGTTAGATGTTAGCTCAATTAGCAATGTCGCTGATGCTATTGTAATTGCGAGCGGTACTTCTACTCGTCATGTGAAAGCACTTGCAGACAATGTTGCAGAAGAAGCTCGAAAAGCCGGTTTCCGCCCGATTGGCGTTGAAGGTGAACGAGATGCAGAATGGATCTTAATTGATCTCGGCTTTGTTGTAGTACATGTGATGCTACCAACAGCTCGTAAATTCTATGATTTAGAAAGCTTATGGCGTACCGCTCCAGAGTCGGTTGCTTAAAATTTTGCTTTTAAAAAAAGCGGCTCTTTTGAGCCGCTTTTTTTAGTTGTTAAAGGTGATATTTTTCATTACCACCTACAGTTTATTATGTACTAGCTTTTCTTTTTTCTCGAATAACTTTAAGCATTTCCTCAGTCATATTTATTTTCATTTTCTTTACAATATCACTTTGTAGCTCAGAAATTAGTTTGAGTTGCTCCGTACTTATATTTTTATAATCATCACCTGCCAATTTTTTTATATCAGTTACCCCCATCCATTCCTTTTCCTCTTGTCTACATTTATAGAAAGCATCTTCAACAATATCATTTTCATCTTTGTTCATTTTTATTTGAGGCCCAACTTGCCCCATCAAACAATTTGCATATTTTTCACTCGCCTCCTCAAGAGGCTCTGCCAAAGTTACCGATGAAAAGGAAAAACTGATAAATGAGATTATGAAAAAGATTACTCTTTTAACCACTTGAACTCCTTAAATAATTACTATATATCAATCAAATATTATCATTCTTAGCATCCAGTTAAAGTAAAAAATTGCCAATATAGCCTCTCCATCACATTAACTAAAAATAAATACCTCCATTTTTGACTATAGAGATTAAGTGAAAGTCCAAAGCTGCCAGTCATCACCCATTTTTAAATTTGACATGACAAATTGTCAGATTTGCAGCACTATATATTTTCTGAAAGTCCTCACCAATAAATAGCATAACCGGAGTACAGAAAGTGAAGATATTAATTACAGGCGCCAATACGGGCATTGGCTTTGCTACAGCAGAACAACTCGTTAAACAAGGGCAACATGTCATTCTAGCCTGCCGAAATCCACAAAAAGCCCAAGATGCGCAAAACAAACTACTTTCACTTAATCAAGGGCAAGTCGATTTAGTTTCCCTCGATTTAAACAACCTTGAGTTAACCCGAAAAGCAGCAGATGAAATTGCAGACAAATATGGCAGCCTTGACGTACTCATTAATAATGCAGGCTTATTCGCCAAAAGCAAACAATTAACCAATGAAGGCTTTGAGCAACAATTTGGGGTTAACTATTTAGGTCATTTTTTACTAACTCAAAAATTACTTCCAGTTTTAAAACAATCTCCGAAAGCACGTATTATCCATCTTGCATCTATCGCTCACTGGGTGGGCTCAATTAAACCCAACAAGTTTCGTGCAGAAGGTTTTTACAACCCCCTGTTCTATTATGGGCAATCAAAGCTTGCAAATTTATTATTCAGCAATGCATTAGCAGAACAACTAGCTGGAAGTTCAATTACTAATAATGCATTACACCCCGGCGGTGTTGCTTCCGATATTTATCGTGATTTACCAAAACCAGTTTATGCAGCGATGAAATTAGGATTAGTGCCAACTTCAGTTCCAGCAAATCTCATTACAGAAATGGCAACTGGAGGTGCATGGCAAAACCGTAATGGAGAATATGTCAGTGCACATATGCCAGACTGGAAATCATCACATGCCAAAAATCAGCAACTGGCACGTGACCTATATCAACAATCTCTAAACCTTGTAGAAAAATTTCTTTAAACAAATAAGTCAAATAAAAAAAGCCACCCGAGGGTGGCTTTTACAATCCTGATTGAGGTCAGATTAGTGACCACCACCATTGATTGCTTTTGTCATATCTTCAACAACTTTCTTAGCATCACCAAAGATCATCATTGTTTTTTCGTTATAGAACAAATCGTTGTCTAGACCAGCATAACCTGTTGCCATAGAACGCTTAATCACCATAATTGTACGCGCTTTATGAGCTTCAAGAATCGGCATGCCATAAATCGGCGAGCTTGGATCATCTTTCGCAGCAGGGTTTACAACATCATTTGCACCAATTACAAGTACTACGTCTGTTGCAGGGAAGTCTGAGTTAATCTCATCCATTTCTAAGATGTCTTCGTACGCCACGTCTGCTTCTGCAAGCAATACGTTCATGTGACCAGGCATACGACCAGCAACAGGATGGATTGCGAAACGAACGCGAACACCTTGCTCTTTTAGAATTTCACACAATTCTTTTACAGCATTTTGTGCACGACCTTGCGCCATACCATAACCTGGCACAATCACAACGCTGTCAGCATTTGACATCAAGAAGCCAGCATCATCAGCAGAACCAGAACGATGGTTACGTTGAACTTGCTCACCTTTGGCAGCAGTAGCAACCGCTGCACCACCCATTGCACCACCAAACAATACATTGATGATCGAACGGTTCATTGCTTTACACATGATGTACGACAGAATCGCACCAGATGAACCCACGAGAGAACCCGCAACGATCAACATGTTGTTTTCAAGTGTAAAACCAATACCAGCCGCAGCCCAACCAGAGAATGAGTTAAGAAGCGATACTACTACAGGCATATCACCACCACCGACTGGTGCAATCCACACCCAGCCAAATGCAAGCGCAAGAGCTGTCATTGCCCAGAAAGCAGTCATGTTGCCAGTCGTGAAGAAGTAAAAACCACAAGCCAACATCGCAATAAAGATAAGCGCTTGAACAGGTTTAACCCATGCACCAGAAATTGTTTTAGCCCATTTTTTCGCAGCCAATTTACCGTACGCAAACACAGATGCAGTAAAGGTAATCGCACCAACGAAACAACCAACAAACAATTCAAATAAGTGAACTTTGCTCATGTGCACATGTTGCACACCAGCTGCCGTTAAAGCCGCTTCATTTTGAGCAAACAATTCAGTTAATTGGTTGTTATGTAAAATCGCAGCAATTGCAATTAAAACAGCAGCCAAACCAACTAAAGAGTGCATAAGTGCAACCGTTTCCGGCATTTGCGTCATTGGTACAGTACGAGCACGTGCAATACCTACGATTGCGCCGAGCACCATTGCACCAACAATCATCCAGATCACTGGATTATTCGCAACAAAGAAAGTCGTTACAACTGCAATCGCCATCGCGATCATACCGTAACGGTTACCTTGAATTGCTGTTTTAGGGCCAGACAAGCCACGAAGCGTCAAGATAAAGAGGATTGCGCCAACAAGGTACAACCAGTTTGCATTTGCTTGAATAAATTCCATGTCAAAGCCCTCTTATTTCTTTTGCTTAGGCTTGAACATTTCCAGCATGCGTGCAGTTACTGCAAAGCCACCGAAAATATTAATGCTTGCCAAAAATACTGCAATCGCACCAAGTACGCTCACCACATTTACACTTTGAAATGCAACGTTAGCATCTACACCCAAAATAGGTAGACCCACAGTTTGCAACATCGCACCCACTACAATAATAGATGACAACGCATTGGTTACAGCCATAAGCGGCGTATGTAAAGCTGGTGTAACACCCCAAACTACGTAATAACCTACGAAGATGGCAAGGACGAAAATTGTAATAGTTTCAACCATGAGAAATCTCCTTAACCACGCTTAAGCAGTACTTGACCGCCATGAGTGACCAATAGGGCTTTTTGGATTTCGTCTTCTTGATTAATCGCAAAGTTTTTCTCTTTGTCGAATAAAGTCTCTACGAAATTAAAAACGTTACGTGCATATAGCGCTGAAGCTTCTGTCGCTACAGTTGCAGGAATATTTGGAATACCCAAAATTTTCACGCCATTTTCTGTAAAAACAGTCTCGCCCACTTTAGAGCCTTCAACGTTACCACCAGTTTCAACAGCCATATCTAAAATGACAGAACCCGGTTTCATCTTGGCAACAGTTTCAGCCTTAATCAGACGTGGTGCATCACGACCTGGCAAGAGCGCAGTAGTAATCACGATGTCAGCATTAGAAACAGCCTTATCAACAATCGCTGCTTGGTCTTTGATGTACTGCTCACCCGGCATCCATCCATAACCATTTTTAGCGGCATCTACTGCACGTTGTTGCTCTTCTTCAGACATTGGTACGTCTAACCACTTACCACCCAAAGATTCAACCTGATCTTTTGCTGTAGGACGTAAATCGGTCGCTTCAACAATTGCGCCTAAACGTTTTGCAGTTGCAATTGCCTGAAGACCTGCAACGCCCACACCCATAATCACAACACGAGCAGGTTTTACAGTACCAGCAGCAGTCATAAGCATTGGGAACATGCGCTGATATTCAGCAGCAGCAAGCAAAACTGATTTATAACCAGAAAGGTTTGCCTGAGAAGACAAAACGTCCATATTCTGCGCACGAGAAAGCGTACGAGGAAGCAATTCTAGAGCAAAAGCAGAAACTTGCTGATTCGCAAACTGATCTAGCTCGGTATTACGATAAGGATCAAACATTGCTACAACAGCAGTATTTGCTGCAAGTTTTTGAATTTCCCCGCCTTGTGGCGCGCGAACTTTCAAAATAATTTGACTACCCGTATAGGCATCATCCGTAATGGTTGCACCGACCTGTTCATAAGCACTGTCAATGTACGCGGCCTTTACACCAGCACCACGTTCAATCACAACGCTATGACCAGCGCTAATCAACTTCTTTACTGTCTCTGGCGTAGCAGCTACACGATTTTCACCGACGACAGTTTCGGTTGGGATTCCGATCTGCATGAGCGTTCCTCAAGCTAATTTCTCATTGTCAAAAACATTGCAAGCTGCAATGTTTCCCCCATGTGTATTCTTTGTACAGAATTTGGATTCTAATTGAACTTTTTTAAAATACCACCCAATATTTATTTAATAAATACCCATATTTTGAACTGATGATTCACGATATTTGATTTGAGGTGTAATATAGGAAGATTTTTCTTTTTTTTGCAGACAATAGTCTCTCTTATACAGTCTTGTATATGAAAATTTCGTTTTCTTCGTTTCAAATCGGGTCTTTTTTTGCTCTTTGCTCTGCTTTTCTATTTAGTACAAAAGCAATCTTTATTAAACAGACTTATGCCCTTTCTCCATTAGTAGATGCTACAGTCCTGATGGCTTTACGCATGCTAAGCGCTTTACCGTTCTTTCTACTTATTTGTTGGTTTAACAGGCATCATAATCAGGGCATAAAAAAGAAGGATTGGCTAATTTTAATTTTTGCCGGTCTATTAGGCTACTACTTTGCCAGTTGGCTCGATTTTATGGGTCTCATGTTTATTAGTGCCTCTCTAGAACGAATTATTCTATTTTTATATCCCACGCTTACAGTCATCGTCTCAAGCTTACTCTACAAACAAAAATTAGATGCAAAAAGTTTATTTGCCATTTTTCTTAGTTATGGTGGAACCGTACTGGTCATGCTTCAAGAGCATAACAACGCACCAATTCAGGGCAACTTCTGGTTAGGTACAAGTTTAGTATTTGCAAGTGCGGTGGCTTTTGCAGGCTATTTATTACTAACCCCACCATTAATTAAGAAATTTGGTTCTTGGAATTTCACAGGGTTAGCATTAACTGTGGCTTGTATCGGTACATTAACGCACTATGCACTCAGCACACCTCACCCGATTCAACTTCTATTACAACTCCCCTCTAGTGTGATTTGGTATGGAATCGGCCTTGGCTTCTTAGTCACCGTCTTACCTACCGTTATGCTCATGCAAAGTATTGAACGATTAGGTGCCTCTCAATCTGCAATGATTGCTTCGATTGGACCGGTTTTAACAATTTTGCTTGCTGTTGCCTTTTTAAATGAACACTTAAATATGTGGCAATGGGTCGGTTGCCTTCTCAATATTATTGGTGTGATGATGATTACACTCAGAAAGAAAAGGCTAAAACATTAAATTCTCTTGACCTCAACTTAAGTTGAGGTTGGATACTCATCTAAATTTTAATGAACGGTTGAGTTCCATGAGTAAAGAAACTTTTAAAATCATAAATCCATCAACTTTATATGACCCTACCCCAAATGCTTATAGCCATGTGGCTGTAGTAGAAAATTTTAAAAAGATTATTCATATTGCAGGTCAAGGTGGCGAAAATTCAAAAGGTGAATTAAGCCCAAATTTTGAAGAACAAGTTATCCAAGCCATTAATAACATTCAACATGCTTTAAAAGCTGCCAATGCGGAGCTTAGTAATATTGCGGTGTTAAGAGTTTTAGTTGTTGACCATTCGGTCGAAAAGCATCAAATTTTGATTAAAATTATGCAGAATTTATGGAAAAATCATCCTTTTCCAGCCTGTACACTCATTCCTGTACCACGCCTTGCGCTAGAACACATGCTTATTGAAGTCGAAGCAACGGCATACACTTAATAAAATCGAGAGAACATCATGTCTACCCCTGAAGATATCAGTCAGAATAAACCTTTGCTTTGGTTGATGGCAGCAGCATGTGGCTTATGTGCAGGTGTGAATTACTATTGTCAGCCTCTAATTCACTCGATTCAACAAGAGTTTGCTGTAACTCAAGCACAAGCTGCTTTAACAGTGACATTTGCTCAGGTGTCTTATGCTCTCGGTTTACTATTTATTGTTCCGATGGGTGATATTGTTAATAAAGCTAAAGCTATTCCGTTTTTGATGGTGCTTTGCGCAATTGGCCTATTTACTTCTGCTTTTGCTGTTAACTTACCCATGCTATGGATCGGTACAATTTTAGCAGGTTTGTTTTCGGTTGCAGCTCAAGTGCTTATTCCACTTGCCACAATGACTGTAAAACCCGAAAAAACTGGCGAAATCATTGGTTTTTTAATGAGTGGTTTATTAGTCGGGATTTTACTCTCTACCAGTCTGGCAGGCTTATTTTCGAATCTTTTCCACTGGAAAGTGGTTTATGTGGTAAGTGGCGTATTAATGCTACTGCTAGCATTTACCTTAAAAAGCCGCTTGCCTTATGTCTTACGTATGAAAATGAACTATGGGCAAATCTTTGTTTCCATGGCTCAACTTTTACAGCAGGAAAAGCGATTATTATTAAGAGCACTTACAGGTGCTTTCGCCTTTGCAGCGGTAAGTATCTTGTATTCCACCATCGCATTACTCCTTACCTCAGCACATCATTTACCTGATCTTTTTATTGGACTAGTGCCTTTAGTGGGCATCTTCGGTGCTTTATCAACACGCTACATTGGTAAATATGCAGATCAAGGACATACTGGCTTACTGACATGGATGGGCTGCGGGCTGTTCTTAGTAAGTTGGGTTTGTTTCTACTTCGGACAAACTCTACTTTCTACTTATGTTATTGGCTTTGCTTTAATTCAGTTAGCACTCGCGCTCGTACACACCAGTAACCAGAGTATTATTTTCCGTTTACGACCAGATGCAAAATCTCGTATTAATGCCATCTATATGACGACTTATTTTATTGGTGGTGCTGGTGGTTCGGCATTAGGAATTTTTGCATGGAACCGTGGTGGATGGACCATGACTTGCCTTGCCGGTATTGGGTTAGTCGTACTTTGTATTTTATTTAGCATGTTCGATACAGTCTTACAAAAAAAGAAAATGGTTTCCCAATAAGGTAACTTGTTATAAATCATCTTCCTATATTCAACATAAGGGTGGTTATAAATTACTCGGTTAAATGCCCCTGTCGATTCAAGCATAAACCTCGTATAATGCTGCCCTTTCATTAATTTAGCGACTTTTGGGCTATTGGTTATGCAATCACTTCAATCGTTACAACCTCGTATTTCTGTCGCACCCATGATGGATTGGACAAATTAAATTTTATTTATAATTTAAATCAAAATGTTATCAAAAAAGTTTATTTGTTAGGCGTAAAATTGGCGCAAATAAAATCCACATTTTGCCCAATGATGAGTACCTATCATTTTAACCTCACTTGATTATTTTTCACCCAACCCAGTGGCTCATTTGGGTTTGAGCCAACTAGCTTTATAAACTTAATCTATATCTTTGCTTCAGACTTTTTGGTTTGTCTGGAATGGTATGTTCAATCAACCCCGCTTCTATCGCCTATTATACCCCTATCAGTTTTTTGATCAGAACAATGTAATTTTACTCATTAAAAAGCCACCTTTCGGCAGCTTCTATTTATCCTCTAGCCTCTCGACCAGATTCATCTTCTGGAACCCTATATCGCCAATAACGATCAGGCTTAACCCAAACAACATTTTCTTCGGTCTTTTTCTTAAATCCACTATTTAAACTTAATTTTAAAACTAAATTTCCCTCAGAGTTTTCTTTTAAAAAATCCATTTGATTATTCTTTACCAAATAATCAACCACATCATCTTGATAGAGACATCCATCTTTTTCAAGATTAGCAAGCATCCACTCAATTACATCTTTCAATTCCATTTCTTAACTCTTGCTTTTTACAAGATCTAAACTTTCTTCTCTAAAGTCACCAGATTCAAGCTTTTTACCAGCGAACCATTGGCATTCGTAAATACCATTGAACTGATAGGTTTCACTATCCCTAGGTCTATATCGACCTTGAGACCTGATTGTCATGTCAGGTCCGCCAGCATTTAACTTTACAATATCACCAATAGCATATTTAGGTTTACGCTCTACACTCATCTCACACCTTGAAAAATAATAACTTCTTATACTTTGTGAGGTTATAAATTTTTAATTCAAGCCTATTTTCTTCTAAAAATTTCAAATCATGAAGTATTTTTAAATAACACATATTTTCATTACAGAAAATATAGATATCATTTATATAGTCGGTTAATTAGACTTTGAAGCGATAGTAGTTAACATAAGCATGTGATGCTATTGACTTTTCATGCTAACTCATCAAAATTAAATTAATTACTTGCATTTATAAATATATATATGTCAAAAAGGTCGAGAGATAATTTCACTCAAAAGACTATTGATGCACTACGTCGCAGAGTATCAAACTGCTGTTCAAATCCTGAATGTTATATTCTAACCGTTGAACCTCAATCCTCAGATCCAACAAAAGTAATAGATACAGGCGTGGCTGCACATATTTGTGCTGCATCTATTGGAGGTCCTCGTTATAACGAAGAGATGACACCAGAGGAAAGAAAAGATATTAAGAATGCAATTTGGCTATGTGCTCATTGTTCTATAAAAATAGATAGGGAACCACATGCTTATCCAGCCCCTTTATTGCACCATTGGAAAAAGGAAGCAGAACATAGGATAAAAATAAATTCAAATTCAAGACTTTACACACAGAGTGAGGCAGACTACAAAGTTCATCATACCTTATTACAAGGTATGGGACTGAGCTTACCGAATCGAATGCAGACATCCATTTCAGAAGTGGCTAAAGCTGTAAAATCATATATTCATAAATTAGATCAACGTTTGGAGGTGGAATATTCTTTTATCAATGGTTCCAATCACTTTGAGATCAATGTTAAAGAAGATATCGATGATCCTGTTATCGTTAATTTTATTCCTATCGATTCATCTGAATATAATAAAAAATTTCTGGAATTAATTGATCATGGCCAAACTCTATCTTGTGATATTGCCAAGGTAACAACCAACTCATTAGGACTAGACTCAATATTTCCTCAAAATTTAAAGGATGGCATTCTGATTATTGAACCTAATAATAAAAGAACTGCTATTGTTGAGATACAGAATGAAGAGGGGGAAATCCTTATAAGTTTTGAAAATGACCTGATAATCGGAAGAGAAACCTTTTCATTCTCTTCCATGAAATATAATAATCTTCTAAATTTTAAAATAAATAAAATCCCATACTCTGGGCAGTCAGTAAAAAATGGTTTTAATTTGGACCTAAACTTCCAGTTATGGAATAATAAAAACCTATCTAAATTGCATTACTTTGATCAAATCTTTAAGTTTTATAAGGCACTATCAAATTGTAAGAAATTCAAGGCAATCATATATGTGGATGGTTTAGAAATATTTTCTTCAAATGCTACAATTGGAAAAACATCTTTTTCCAGACTATTACCTTTACTATCATATACCTATTATTGCAGGCTGATTTGTAATATTCTTCATCTAGACTTACCATTTAGGAGTGATATCACGTTTACAGCTGAAGAGTACCGTGATGTTTTTGAAACTGCTAAAGCAATAAAAGCTGTTCAGATCAATAATAAATTTTCTTGTACATTTACTTTAATTAGAGACTCGCTGTTATCAATGAATACTTTCATAGGAAGTTGTGAAATTATGATCCAGCAAGAACTAATTATTGAACTTGACAATGTATTCAAAGAGAATATAAAGAAAAATGTTTTTGTAAGACATACATTTACCAATCCAAATTTAACCATTATCAATAATAGTAAATTTAAGAAGAATTATACTTACAAAGTTAAAGCAGATAACAAACACCACCTTGGTATTTATAAAAGGATAACTACTCTAACGCCAATATCGCCAGCAAATGAGATTATAGATATATAAGAAAACTGTACCCACTCAAATTTAAAATGATGAATGGACTTAAAAAGTATTAATCTTTAGATCAAATTTAAACTAGCACACTGTTACTTAGTGATTATTACTAGATTTTCAACCTAAATATATTAGTGGAAACTATTTATGAATAGTAGCAGCTTTTATTCATGTGCATTAAGCTTGGTGAAATTAATAGAAGGTAAAATAATAGGTTCAAACCCAGCATTTAATAAGAAAGTCGAAATAAATGCTCTAAAATAAGGAAATGCAATTGCAGGCGCATTAATTCTAGGAAAATGAGAATCTCTGAACTCCTCATCAATATCTTTGTTAATTACAAACATTGACTTATAAGTAAGAGTTAATACATACCCTTCCTTTAATTGAATCTCTGATTTAAGAGCAACAAAAAAATGCCTTTGCTGATCCACAGAAGGCATTTCTACCCCTACTTCTAGAGAAAAACCATTGTCATCTACATGATCAGAAGCTTTCAATAGGTTAAGTTCTTCTACCTTTGACGAGGCTAACTGAATTGTAATATCCATTTTAATTTCCTAAGCAGCTTCTGATAAGTTATCTATAAGATAAGGACTATCATTTTTAGGACTATAAGAACCAGAATATTGAGTAGAAGAGAGAAATTCTACCTTAATATTCTCAAACTCAGTAATTCTAATACTTTCTTCGAATTGAATATTAATAGACACAGTTTCTAACCCAAAAATAAAATTAGATGTTGTCATAATATTCTGAAACTCATATTCATCATCTAAAATTCCATAATGATCAAGATACTCTCCTATAGTGATACCTGAGTATTGACCATCCAGCGTATTAAAGTTTTTCATAAAATCTTCGGATGAAGATTCTCTAATCCATTGAGTCACAGCATTTAAAGCTTCATATTTTTTCATTTTATTTTCCTCACTAGGGGGATTTGTTGTCTTTGGTAAGATGACTTTACAAGACGATATATCTTGTGAAAATCCTTAGCCTTAATCCTATCTTCATAACCTTCTGCACAAAACAACTGTTGTCTAGTAGGCAAAAATAGCTTTTCAGAACGACCATTCTGAAAAGGATATGAAATACTGCGATTAGGAATATCTGCTGCCTTGATTGCAGAATATGCAAAAAATGATTCGCCTTGTTCCTGTTTTTCTTTAGCCTTAGCTCGTAAATGATCAAGCATTTTAGAAACAGGAATAGATTTAGCTGTTTCGTTAGATAACTCTTGACTCATACGTGCAAGATACTCACGAATTTGTTGTTCAAGATTTAACTGATCTGCCACATTACCAACCAAATCCAGAATTTCATCAACAGGAATTTCAAGCTCAAACTTTGTGATCACATAACCATTAGGATATTTACTTGAATTTCTACCCCATGCTTCTGCAAAAAGGCAGGAATCAGTCCAAAAATAATATCCTTGGCCTAACCACTGTTCCCTATGCTTATCAGAACAATAAGGAACATTGTCATATATCTGTTGAAAAGAGCCTTGCAAATGACAAGTATGGAAACCAGTAATCATTATACTCATCCAAAAACAAGCCTTTAATTCCATTTCAGATAAATAAAAAAAATCATTCTGCCATGTACAATGCAGATATCTGCATTGTACATGCTACAAAAACGAACTGCTAGCCCTTTAACAACTTAACAAAGTTAAATTATTAACACTGTTAAAATTTCAATAGGATATCTAAGTATATGATATTTAAAATTAGATTATAGTGATCCACTTGATAAGACCACTATAAGCCGTTCTTCTTTAATAAAATGCAAAATAAATAGATTGAATAGAGATATAGGAAAAATTGGAAATTAGAAAATAAAAAAGCCTCAAGTTGAGGCTCATCAAATTAATTGCTCTATGAGTCTTTTACTTACTTTTATTCCACAAAGCTTTTGCGATCGGCGTCCGTACAGCTAAATAAATTAAAAACAAGGTGTCTTCATTTTTTTCTAATTGAACCAACCTCCCGTTTTCATCATAGTACCCAATTTCCATCAAGGTCTTGATCGCTTCAGCCAAAATGACTGCCGTTTCTTTGAATGTAAAATCATGATCGGGTGGGCTATTTTCACGATGTCTTACAAACAACCAGTCATGAATCAGATATGCAGGAATATAAAATGTTGGAGAAAAAGTTTTAAACATTCTGAAAAAATAAGGGATTGAGCCTCCATCAAAGTCCATTGTTGTTGGAGTGATCACATGTCCATTCGAGGTTTTGAAACTAAAATAAGGTTCTTTGTCATACTGAACAAATTTGAACTGGTTTTCACCTGGTAAAACTTTCATATTGCAATATGCAGTATATTGACCACAGGCTACATCATCATAAAATATTTCATCTACGAGCCATATCAGATCGAAGCCGCTGACCTCTATCATCTGATCAGGTCCAAGTGGTGTTGGTGCAACTAGCTTAGAGTTCGATTCATCCATTAAGGCAATAACTTCATTTGCCAATTCTGGATCAAACATTTCATGAGCAAGTTTTTTTAGTTTTGTTTCATTTTTCATTATTTATTCCTTTGTTTTATATAAAATTATAGTAGTTAAAATTCTTTCATTCTGCTCATGACCTAATAAGTCAATATTGCTTAAACTCAAACAATTTACCTAACCTATTGATTTTTCGCATTAGTTCATGTTGAGCTAACGTGGCTCTCCACCCCAGAATGCAAAATTACTCCAATACACTTAGCAAGATATACTTTCAAGATTATATAATCGCAATAAAATTTAGTTCTGTATATGAATTAATAGCTATTCATCAACGTGTTACTATGACGTTAAAGAGTTTAATTACGTATGAACTTACTGACAATATAGTTAATTTTTTCAATGAATTGATGATTTTAACACCCCATACATTGTATCTACTTCGAAGGTAATAAGCATGCTCAAAGATAAATTAATAGCCATACAAAATAAAGCTAAAGAACGAACAGTAAAAACCCAAAATATTGAGTATGACTTAGAAACTATAGTTAAAAAAATAACAAAAGGAATTATAAAATTAAATCCTGACTATCAAAGAAAACATAGATGGACTGAAGAATACTCTTCTAGACTTATAGAAAGTCTTATCTTAAATATTCCTGTCCCTTTAATATATATATCTCAAGATGTTGATGTAGACGACGAAGTAGAAGAAGAGATTGCACGTTATTCTGTAATTGATGGTCAGCAAAGATTAACAGCTATTTATAATTTTCTTACTAATGAATCCACTCTGACTGGTTTAGAAGTATTAGATGACTTAAATGGTTTAAAATACAATGAACTTCCACCTTTTTTAATCAGAAGACTTGAAGAAAGAACTATTCGTTGCCTACGTATAGATTCAACACTCGACAGCCAAGTTAAATACGATATATTTGAGAGGCTAAATTCTGGTTCAGTCAAACTAGAACCCCAAGAGCTTAGAAATGCTACATGTAGAGGCGCATTCAAAGAGTTAATAAAAGAGCTCGTAAAAAATAAATCTTTTATTAATGCCACATCTTTAAGTCCAAAAAAAATTGAAAAAATGGAAGATGAAGAGCTTGTACTTAGATACTTCGCTTTGTCCTATAAAGACGGATACAAAAGCTACAAAGGCTCTTTTAAGAACTTTCTCACTACAAAAATGACAGAATTCAATAAACTTGATAGTAAAGAATTAGATTTAATGAAAGATAATTTTATTAACTCATTTGCAATTTTAGAAAAATCTAATATTGACCTACCTTTTGCAAAATTTAAAAGTGAAAATAATAATATATCAAAGATGTCTCATTTTAATGTAGCAGTATATGATTCTTTGATTGTTCCACTATCAAAGATGAAAAAAAATCATATCTTAAATATTAATGATTTTAGAGAACTTTCTCATGACACCGAATATTTTAGGGCTATCGAAGGCAGTACAAATGATGTTTTAAAAGTCAATCTTCGAATAGATAAAGCTATTGAGGCCCTTCTATGAATCAAACTTTCATTAATTTTCTTTTGAGTGATCTTGATAGTAGATGGAATGAAATCTCAATTTTATTACAAAGTGCAAAGGATCATGAAAAATCTAATCAAGTTCTTCATGACGCAATATGCAGATCAGTTTCAGTACTAATGGTTGCTCGTTTTGAAGGCTTTTATAAAGATCTAATCAAAAACTTTATAGAAGATATTAAAATCAACAAAAAGTTTTGTGACCTTTCTAGTGCTATCCAAAGAAATTACTGTAGTATTTTCATTGATCCAAAATCGCATTCTAATACACAGAACAGAGTTACAGAGTTACTAATTCAAAAGTTTAACGAAGTGGATATTGTTATAACTTACGAACCTTTTTTGTTTAATAGAAATGAAAACCCAAAACCACAAATTATTGAGACTATTTTTGACAATATTGGTATCAAAAAAATATTCGAAATACTGGAGTCATCAGAATATGAAAATATTTTTCAAGAAGAGAATAGTTCTATTGAAGAAAGAATAACTAGATTTACCGAGATGTTAGATACATATAGCTTTAACTTTCCTTATGCTTATGAAGATACTTTTTTCAACATGAAACCAACATCCAATAGAAAAGGTAAAAGTAGAACTTTGTGGGAAGAATTCTTAGATGAAATAAATAGACGAAGACATGGAATAGCTCATGGTAGTGATTTAGGTAATGGTCATTCAGTTGAAAGTTTGATATTAACTAAAAATAAAATAAGATGCTTAGAGTTAGCTCTAATACATGTCGTGATAGAGTTTTTCGGTACCGCTAGTTGTGCAGCAGAACATAGTAAGTAAAAAACTTATATGGTAAGAGTAATTTGAAACAGTACATCCTATTCAATCTCCTGTATTTTTAGGACATAAAAAAGCCACATTGGGAGAAATGTGGCTAATGATCGACTTGAATAAATTTTCAGACGCAGCGTAAAGAATCAGCTTAGGCTAAACAATTAAGCTTAAATTAAACTGAATAATGAGCTATATTTTTAAGACACCAGCCTCAATACCTGTTCCAAGCCACGTTGTTTAAGGTTGGCTCCTACCCCAAACCATGCTGAATCCATCCGGTGATCCGTTGAAATCGCACGTCTCTCATGATCGACAAACTCGGTAATACTACAAAGCAACCCATAAGCAGTATCTTTAGCTGAAGTTAACTCGGCCCCACGTCCATGTCCGTTAAACATGGTCATGACCTTAGACATAGCACGCCCATTTGGTTCTGTTTTATTGTCGGCTTTGGATGAGTTGATTTGTTTAGGCATAGCTACATTACGGTAGAACTGAATGATACTTTCATCTTGTTCAGCAATGCTCAGGTTCGTGTTATTAAACACCGCATCGAAGTAAGCTGCTGCCTCCTGTTGAGTGACTTTGCGCTGGCTCAGTTGCTTCATTTCATACATATGTTCGTCCCACGCACGAACCGAAATACCCAATTGCTGTTTAATCTTTTCTGCATCAAACTTGGTACTGTGCGGAACTTTAACTACACCTGCACTACTATTCTGTCCACGTAAGGCAATCGCCAAGGTGTTATTACACACTACGCGAATCGAGGTAAATTGCGCCGTGGTTGCCAATGTGCCATCACAAGCAGTTGCTAACAAAATATAGCCATTACTGACATCTTTGCCTTTCAACGCTGCCGCTTGACCTGTTCTTGCCAATGCCCAGAACTTACGTCCACCTTTAAGCACTCCCGCAGTCTCGAGCTCAAAACCAGATTGTTCAGTAAGGTCTTTATAGAAGTTTAATATCTCCATTGGTTGTACCTCCTGATAACGCTGACTCACCACCGATAACGGTGCATGCGTATCTGAACGATAAAGCACTCGTTGTTCTTCATAAGGCATCAGGATATTTTGCCCTCGTTCATTCTTTGCCATATAACTGACGTTAGATGATTCAATTCGCCAGTCCATACCCGCTTGCTGTGCCCAGATTTCTATTGGTTGATTTTGAGGAAGCTGATTGCCCAGACCATGCCAAGGGGTTTGACCAACGAATGCCATCGTTTCTATTTGATGTGCCATGATTAATTTCCTTTAAATAATTTGAATGCCGTAAAAGTTGAGAATTACGCGAATCCTGATTGCTGGATTTCAAAATGTTCCAAACATTGCTCACACTGGTAAAACAGCGTCACCATGTTGTCTTGGTGCTGGACATAGAGCAGGAACATGCCACCTACGACTAACCCCACAAAACCGCCCACCAAAGGATGAACGGGACTACGTTTGGATAACTGCATACAGGCGGCTGCCAGAGACATTGGTGAGAAAGATGAAAGCTTTGCAAATACACCTGAACTGGGCTCGGTCTGACGCAGTAATGTGATATGTAATGAATGACAGTAAGGGCACTGATGCATGATCTTCCTCTTTTAAATAAAAGCATAAAAAAAGGACCTGCCTGATGGGCAAGTCCTCTGTTATAGGTGAGTTTTAAATAGCACTATTCAGCCTGTTGACGTTCTGCTTCCCACTGTTTGGTATAAGTCTCTGATGAAAGATAGTGCTTTAAACCAAATTCAAACTGATTCGCTGGTGAGTTCAATACATCCTTAAACGGTAGCGTTGCAAAATCGACATTTGGCTCTACCCATGTATCACTTGATTTTTGTTCAAACTTAAATGGCTTATACACTTGGGTATAGATGAGCGATTCACCACCTACCCGTTGTTGTTGGTTAATCTGGGAACGGAACTTAAAGAACAATACCCCTGACACTTTTAAGTGGTTTTGTTTAAAGTCCATGATATAAGCTCTCGCCCAACCTGAACCTTTAACCAATTCCTGTGTATCTGCTGCTGCCATAGGTAGAGTGAGTAAGGTTTCCAATCTTCGGGATGATGCACTCTCTTCAAGTTTTAAAGTCAGAATCCCTTTATCGGCATCGTATTGATAATCAGGATTTGCAAATCCATTATTGATATATAGCCGACGCATGGCTTTATTTAAGGCATTTTGCAACAGGTTAATATCATAATCAACCTGATAAGATTCTAACTCTGCTTTTGTCTGCTCTACACGCAACTGGTATTGTTCCGTGGTTTCAAACTCACCTTTCGGTTTAATGATCGGTGTTTTTAACATGCGGACATAGTTGATCGCCAGATTATTGGCAAACTGGTAGAGCTGGTCACTGGTTAAATCAAACAGTACCTGATCCATCCCTTCCATCGGCCCGCTTTCACGTCCCATCACTAAAATCTGATCGTCACGTATTTTCAGGTTCTGTTTTAATATCGCAGCGATTTGGTCAAATGAACGAATATCTTGATCACTCTGTCTTTCAACAAGATTAAGTTGAAATCTAGCTGGGCTCGCATATCGGTAATCATCCTCTGGGAAGTTACCCAGAATATCGCCATCAATCAAAGGTAAAGGTTGAACAGCCGTTTTAGAAAGAATCACTGGTGAAAGTACTCCAGTTTCAGTTTCTGTCTCAACTGAACCAGAGACATCACTATATTCATCTTGCACCGTTTGCGGTTCCTCTTTTTTTGAACAGCCACCTAAAAATAAAACACTGGCAATACAGCAGCAAAGTAATTGTTTTTTCATCATGGTAAGTCCTCTAAATTTATACGTGGTAGGTAAGGCCGATCGAAAGATTTCCATCAGGATCAGTACCTTCTTCACAGGGGTAATGTGTATTTGAATTTTCTTTATTTATGATTTTTCTGATTGAGATCAGCTTGATTAAAAGCAGGGACTTCTTCAGTGTGGATACTAGTTACGGCGCTATCATCAACAGTGACTGAATGACTTTTAATGTCTTCCAACATCTGTTCTGTTGATTGATCTTGAGCATGGTCGTAGGCATAGAACAAAGCAAAGGACAGGATAAAAATCACGATATAAGAGACATACCATTTCCAGCGCCGTTTGAGCCGTTGGGTATTGAACTTCATTAGCTACACTCCCAAATAGGCTTTTAATACAGCTCTGGCCTGATTAATTTGCTGTGCCTGTTGCTCAATAAGTTGCTGTACTGATTCGGGTAAGCTCAGGTATTTATCGGGGTGGAAGTCAGCCATCTTTTTTCGGTAAGCAACTTGAAGAGTTTGCTCGGTAAGAACTTCGGGCTGAATTTCTAGAAGTTTACAAGCCTGTAATTGTTCCTTAGTCAAATCAGAAACTTTTTTCTGGTTCATTTCCCCTGCCATGCATTGATAGACAATTTTGATGAGGTCTGGAAAAACTGCCCTAGAGACATTCGTTACACGGCACAAATGAGTCATGAACAAATCCGCTTGATTCTGCTCAACTTGACCGAGTGCCATTGCATAGACCAGTTGCTCAATCATCTCCCTACGGAAGTTATAGGCAAGCTGATCTTTCAGGTCAGCCAGACGATGCAATAAGTCTTCATAATCAAAGCGCGTCTGTTCATACAATAGTTTCTCGACATACTGATGTACTGCCTTATCATTCAATTTAGTAAAATGATCGGATACAGCTTCTTTCGATCGGACATTCCATTGACCCGCACTGAAGGCAATGAAGTAGGCAAACAGATCAATCATGATCTGCATCTCAGGATCAATATTTACATTCGTTTGCTTGGTTACTTGTTTGCCCTGACAACATTCATTTAGGAATGCCACCAAAGCACGAACTATACCTTTATCGAGTTGGCTAAAGCTCAGTTCATCATGACCGTTAATCAGAATAGAACTAGTGAGTATTCCAATATCAGCCTCTACCTTCTGGATGTGTTCAAACAGATAAGCCTGCTCATCTTCAAAGCTAGCTTTATAGAAGAGTCCCTTTACAGTTAAGCACATCCCGACCTTTGCACTGCCAAATACCGTGTCATCAATCAGCATCAAGACTTCATTAGGGTTTACACCATGGGGAAGGTAGCTCATGGCACCTTGTAGCTTTTTATTGGGAATGACTGGCACAAAATAAATATTGTCACTACCGCGCAACAAGGGCACCCACTGACTTTGCTGGATTCGTTCTTGTATGCTCATAGTCCCCCCTAAAAGAACCAACGTATAAAGATAACGGGCCAGACCAGAGCACGACCCAGTAAATAAGCACCTGAGTAATGCTCTGGATATTCCCAAATGCAATACAGCCAGTAGCCAATGACAATCGTGAAATAGAAAGTAAAAAATGGATGTTTCATGATCAAAACTCCTAAATTGAGTTGCATACCCCCTTCCCGTTGCCCGAACAGGCAACGGGAGATGAGTGCTTTATGATTTACTTAAGGCTTTAAATATCTGTTATTAGAACTTGTCCACGCATTGCTCACCGGACTGGTACATGACACGGTCCAGATCCGCAGGGAGGTAGCTCATACGTTCAATCTGACGCATGACTTTACGTCCATAGTGTTCTTCGACCTTGTCATAGACACAGGAACAATAGCTGCGGCTGCCCCCCATGTTGTAACAGCCATGTTTGACGCCCTTTTCAAAATCTGAAGAACAACCATCTATGATCAGGAAACTGATACCCACCACACCCATCAAAATTTTATTTTTCATCGTTATATCCAGTGACATTGTCATGGAGATCAGGCCTTTTTAGGCAATACAAAGCCCTGCCACGGTGTAGCCCACATGACATTTTTTAAAGTTAAATTTTTAGACGAAAAAAACTAAAGCTTGAGAAACAGAAATTCATCAAACCTTATTAGAAACTAATCGGGAAGTGTAAAAAGAATATGCATAGCCAACTCCTTTATTGGGGGAGTTCTGCCAAAGCATTAATTTAGAATTATGGTGGCAGAACGAAAGTGGGTTGACAGACTGATAGTAAAGAACCAGCACGCACAAGGCGTCCCCCTTCCGTCCTACCGCAACAAAAAGAGGGACGGGTATACCTACATCGAAAAACAAGTTTTCAATGCACTTTACTATTTGGCCTGTCAAAGCCAACTGGCAATGTAGGCCAGCAAGCCAAGGATAATGTGCAATATTTAAGGTGTCAATGATCTATCGACTAAGTCGTAAAGTGATTATTATTGTTTTTCATTAGATTAGTTCTTTAAACTAACCATTAGGTAAATTTAAGGATGGTTCAGTGTTTCGGTTAAAGTGTCTTGGTGGTCCCCTGTATGGACAAGAATATTCTCATGCACAGGATGAGTTTATTTTTAAAGACAAACAGACAGGAAAGCAGACGCGTTATCGAAAACAGGCTTTAGACTTCACCCCACCCCAAGAGTTTTTTGTAGCAGAATCAATTTCTACAACTGTAGCCTACAATCTTGCATTGCAATTAATGAAACGCTATTGATCTCCAACCTATTACTAACCAAGCAAAAATGAGTGATTTTCTAACACTTGATTCAGTCTGTAATAGATTTATAATCCAGCGAAATGCTTCACCGTATTACAGTTTTAATCCAACAATTACAACTCAAAGCTAAAACCCAATTTAGGTCACTTTTCGATCAAAATATCACAAGTCGGGACAGAATCATCACAAGTCGGTACATAAATGGCGTGTAGTTTAGATAGCCCCCTTCCCCAATATCCATAACTCCCTCTCAAATTCAGCTAAATCATTGTTAAATTTTAAGTAGCTAAGAAGTATAATATTCACACTTTTTTACAACTAATAAGTGAACTTGAGTATATGGCAACTATTGCTAAAAATGCTAAGGCTAAAAAAGATACCTCCCCTACTGATAACCTCAAAAGACTTACTGGTTTAATTGACCAACTTGAAGAACATATTATTAGAAGACATAAATTTCCTTATGGTTTGCCATCAAGCTATGCAGAGCACTACAAAGCCTATTTACCCGAACAAACAGAACCTGTCAGTGAAGAAATAACTGAGAGTGACCGAAAGTGGTTTTATGAACAGCTTGATCAAGGCTTATTAACAGAATCACCAGAACAAAAGGCTCTCCGTGAAAAGGCTTGGAGGTCATCTCTACTAAAAGGTACTACTGAAGATATCTTTATTCCAGAAGAAGATCGATGTCCCCGCCATTATGGAGAAATAGCTACTCAAATCCGAAAATTTAAAAATGTAATATTAAAAATAGAAGAGCCTGAAAAGCAAAATAAAGACGCAGAAAAATACTTTAAAAAAGCGTTTCTTCTCTATTCAAAACATCATGATTCTTCATTCTATTTACACACTCTTCCTGAGGAAGTTTTAGAGCAAGTTCATCGATCTAAACAGTCAAAAAACAAGCATAAAGATCACAAAAATTTAAAACGTATTTATTTATGCTTAGTCCAATGCTTAGTTAAAGGAAAAGTATTGAATAGTAAATACCCTAATATGGATTTTCTAATCACTGATTTAAACCAAAGAATTACACCATACATTTTAGAGTACTTAATCTATAGATATGAATATGAAAAGTTAGTATATGGAAGGAAATTTGATGAAGTTATTATGTTTTTATCTAGGCTTAGAGGTCCAGCAGCTCTAGGAAAAAAACGTAAACCTATAATCTATTCTTCTTTTGCAGGATACCCAAAAGAGACCCTTGAAAGAGCAAGAGAACAATATAGAGAGAAAAAAAGAAAAGCGAATTTAAATTTGGAAAAGTATCTCTCTTTATATAATCTATATTTAGAAATACATGATAAAAAAAGAAAAAATGCAATGATTAGCCCAGAAATTGAAGAAGAATTAAACATACTATCTAATTCTGAATTATGGCTCAAAAATGACGAGCCAGATTTATATCAGAGCCTTAAAAGTTTAATTGAGAAAAAAACTCCCCGTTCAAGCAATTCTAAAAGCAACACACTTCCATATAAATAAAAAGTCCACCGCAGAGAAATAAAAAAAATGCCTGAAGTAGCTTACATTTCCTATGTACCCCATAAGGAACCAATATAATGAACTTAAATCTAAGCCATCAACACATCGAATGTATTGAACTACTGAGCATTGATGGACTATCTAAACAACCTCTACAAGGTCAATGTCAACTTAAATCAAAAAGCTGCAATTGCACATTCCCACAACACATCAAGTTGAGAAGTATATTCAATTGGAAGCTTAGCAATTTACGGATGTGGGTTAACTCAAGAATCGCTCAACGAAGCCATTTAAATGCTGCGTAACGCAGGACATTGCAACTTTTAAAAATTCCTCGTATTACCGTCATTTTTTGGTAGAGCATTCTCGGAATAAAGTGCAATCGGCTTTTCGGTTTAAATACAATTGTAATAAGTAATATTAGATATATGTAATTATTCTGATAGATATTTATTGCCATAAGCAGTATTTGCTAAGGCATACTGCTTATGGATTAGATTGATTTGAATACACTCCAGATAGATTAGCCAATACCCACTCTACGCCTCCCCCTAATGGACATGTCTAAACGATGTCCATAGGGAGAGCTTTTACCTCATGACGCCTGATACGTAATTAATTATTTGTATTGAGGTATATTATGAAATCTTTTAACGCTACAGCTAAACCTTCTCTTCCACCTATCGCACAGTTCTCAGGTGCAGATAGAGATGCATTCCTAGAACAGCTCAAAGAAGATTTTTCAACTTTTGAATGTACAACAGAGAATGGTAATACTAAAACTTTCAAGACGAGTATAAACCACGAAGTTGAGAAAATGATCAGTCGTATTGAGTTGATCAAGTTTTTTCAGAAGCAACGCCCTATCGCTATACTTACACCTATTAAGAGTTTTAAGGGTAAAGAGCAACTATGTGTTGAATATGCGAAGGATGTTCCTCTTTCGCTTAAATGCCAGCTTACAACAATCTTTGTGTCTGCTCGCTCTGGCAATTATAAAATGGGCATTGAGTTACAAGCTTTTGAGGACACATTCTCAGAACTAACAAAGGAAGAACAATATGCCCTTTATGAGTTTGCTCTCATCAATCAGTGTTACACATCTGAACAAGCTCAGGCTTATGTTAGGGCTTTGATTAAATTTCAGAAGTTGTTTGCAGCAAGAATACAGAGTACCTCAATTCGTAAACAGCTTTCAAATCGTGCTAGTAATCGACGCCGTTCTAAAGAACGTTGTGTTCAGCTTGTTGATACGCTACTCAAGATCCATTCTCGAATCCTTGTTGTTCGAGTAGACCTAGGATTAATACGCGATCCAGCTAAGCTTCAACAGCTTGCTATCTCACCTAATTTTACTCAGGCTGAACATGATAGTCAGTTTATGCAAGAGTCTTTTATTCGGTTCTATGATGCATCTAAGCATAATCAGCTTAAGCATGCGCTCGGGTATATCCTGCGTATTGAACACACCCCGACCAAGGGATTTCATGGACATCTTTATTACTTCTTCAATGCCAATGACCATCGTGAGGACATCACGTGGGGGCAATATATTGCTGAGAAATGGAAGATTGCTACAAACAATCTTGGGACTGCTTTTATCTGCAATATGAAGAAAGATGAGTACCGCTATCGTGCCTTGGGCATTTTGGAATATACCGATCATGAAATGCTTAAGAATCTCAAGGCTACGTTTGACTACATATGCAAAAATGATCAGTACTTCTCATTTACCAATGGGGAACAAATTCGGAGCTTCCGAACAAGTCAAATACCTAAAGTACCTGATACTAAACTTGGACGCCCACGTAAGTTCGAACAACTTAACCTTCTAGACACTAATCAACCAGATGATGCTCAAGAAGGAGGACAATAACATGACTAAATATGCATCAGATGCTTTACATGCAGCTACACATTTGTCATGCAGCATGCAATCTACTTGTGCTTATGATTTGATTGGTTCTGAAAGGTCGGCAAAAGCTCTTGGGGAATCAAAAACCACGAGCATGTTTGCGAAACAAAAGTCTCAAAATAGTAATGGAGCATTGTCTCTCAGTAAACCTGTTGAATTGATTAGGCGTACATATCCGTTAGTGACAGGCTCTCCTGTCACTAACGGGATGCTACCCGTTCGTCTAAAACCAGAAAATGAGCTGTTTATTCAGTTTATTAAACATATAGGACCTATGGTCAATAATGGAATTTACTGTAGCGATCAGTCTTTTTCCAATCAAATCATGTGTTATCAAAATGCACTCAACACGAGACATTTTAATGAGCAGTTAACAGCTTGGAATGCAGAACAAGCTCGTACTGAAGATCTATTTGATTCAAACATGAAGGCTATAACCAAAGACTACTCTGGCTACGAGACACATGAGATATATCTGCCAATACTATTTACGCTTTCAGCGAATACAACAATGTATTCCAAACAGCAATATTTAGATCAACAGAAGAAAGATATGATCGCTGTTCTCCTTAATGAAAGCGGTAATAATGATGTTATCGCTGTATTTTCCAAATGGGAACTTACACCTCAAGGACAATTAGCACTCAGACTGGTGTTTTTGCTGGAACGTCAGTTCATAGATGATCCCGTTGGTTTGTCTGATGAAAATATTTTTATGGCCTTACAAGGTAATCTGGAAGGCCTGTTTAATTGCAAAGCATACCCTGTGCCTATGCCATTAAACGGTTTTATGCAAACAAATCGTTTTTTTAAACGCGATCCAAAGTACAAAGACCTTATTAAGTTGCTTAAAACGTATCTAGTTGGCACCGATACAATCCTTCGAATCTGGGATATACAGTCCAGTTTTGATGTTTTGTATTCTAAATTTAAAGCTAGTTAGTTCAGGAGCGATTTCACAATGGGAGTATTTCAGTTAAAAACCGCTGATTACCTATTCATGAAATATCGCACTATGACTGTTGAACTTATGACGGTAGTACAAGAATATTACCCTCATTTAAGTAAGGCGGAAGCGCTGAGAAAGGCAAATAATCAAGAATTTCCTTTCTCAGTCTTTAAAATAGATCCAAGCAAACGCGCACCATTTCTAGTACACGTTCAAGACTTGGCTGGTATTTTAGACAAAAAGTATTCTGAAGCTGCTAAAGACTTTGCTACGTTTCATCAATGAGGCGTAGCACCTCTTCCAATTGAATTATATTTCTCCTTGATTTCACAGAAACATAACGCTGTAAGCTGCTCCAAGAATCATGCAGACTCACTTTCTGAATTTCAGGTATTGTAAAACTCTGTTCCGCAAGTCTCGTACATCCTTCATGTCTTAAATCATGAAAACGCAAATCTTCTATTCCCAACATTTTACAAGCATCACGAAACTCTTTTCCTATGGTTTTCGGATTCAATGGCAATAAAAGCTGCTTATCATACCCTAATTGGAGCATACGGCTTCGAACTTCATTATCTAACAAAAGTTCAATTATTCTTTTACATGGCTCCAACACTTCAAAAGACTTATGATTGCCTTTTGATCCATTTGGGTTTTTCAAATCATAAACTTTCCATGCAGAATGGTAAGAATCATAATCTTTCAGCCATAAGCGTGTTAACTCTGCTTCACGTCTGCATGAAAAAATTGCAAACCAAATAATTAAATGCATTGGATACTTAGTGCCATATTTATTTAATTTCCAACGTTCAGCAAAAAATTTCGTTAAAGTAACTAAATCTTCATTTGTGGGAAGCCTATCTCTAACTTTACTAGAAGAGATTTGGCGAGTTTTTCTAAGCTGTGCTGTAGCTCTGTCAAAGTTACTTAAATCAATCTCTGCACCCCACATAACAGATGCATGAGATAGCACGCCTCTAATATGTAACAGCTCATGCTGCTGTGTACTTGTTGCAATAGGTTCTAAGCCAAGATTAGGTACACCTCTCCGTCTTAGAGCAACATGCTCAGCCAAATGTGTTGAATGTATTTTTGTGATAATATTACGCGCGATTGGCAACTTCTTAATTAAGAGTAGAGCATAGCGTTTCGTCCTTCCGTATTCGCTCCCAACTTCATCCAAGTATTTATCTATGGCATCTGACAAAGTTAGGTCAATCAGTTGTTCTTTGCCAAGTAAAATATCTGGATTTTCTTGAATCTCGACTTCTCTTTTTTTAAGCCAGTTTTCTGCCACTTTTTTTGAATGAAATGTTTTGCTTTCAGAATAAGCTGGATAGCCCTTTTTGTTGATCCGGATAGCAGCTCGGTAACTAACGTTACCATCTGTACCTTTTCTGGCAGTAATTGACCCCATAAATTTACACCATGAACCATTTTTTTCATTATGGTGTAAATTTTGGTGTAAATGCAAACCGATTAACACAGCTAAACATGAGTTCACACAGATTCAAACATGTTGCAAAACACTGATTAAAGGTATGATTTTTAATGACTATTAACAAAACCATTGAAACAATTAAATCTCCAAGAATCAGTGTGGCTCCAATGATGGACTGGACTACAAAGGATTATCGATTCTTTGCACGCTTGTTTAACCCAAATGTTGTGCTCTACACAGAAATGGTAACTACAGGTGCGATTCTTTTTGGCGATGCAAAACGTCATTTGGACTACAGCGCACAAGAACACCCTATCGTATTGCAACTTGGTGGCTCAAATCCGCAAGAGCTTGCGACCTGCACAAAAATGGCTGAAGACTGGGGTTACGATGAAGTCAACCTCAATGTAGGCTGCCCAAGTGATCGTGTACAGAACAATAAAATCGGTGCTTGCTTAATGGCAGAGCCAGACTTGGTTGCTGAATGCATTCATACCATGCAAAAGGCAGTAAAGATTCCTGTAACAGTCAAACACCGTATTGGTATCGATGACATGCAATCTTACGAAGAGATGCTTCATTTCGTAGATACTGTTGCGGCAACAGGTTGTACTTACTTCGTTGTGCATGCTCGTATCGCTATTTTGAAAGGTCTATCTCCGAAAGAAAACCGTGAAGTTCCACCTTTACGCTATGAAGATGTTTATCGTTTAAAACAAGAGCGTCCACATCTCACCATTGAAATTAACGGCGGAATTAAAACGTTTGCTGAAACTCAAGCACATTTACAGCATGTTGATGGTGTCATGATTGGCCGTGAAGCCTACCACAATCCGTACTTACTCGCGGAAATGGGTCAGCTTTGGAATTTAGAGGCACCAGATCGATTCGATATTATGGAACAAATGCTGCCTTATATTGAACAACGTATGGCTGAGGGTGCTCCGCTTTCAATCATTACCCGTCATATTTTAGGTCTATTCCAAAACTTGCCAGGTGCTCGCAAGTGGCGTCAGGCGCTAAGTGGCGGAAATGCAAAAACTTTAGGTGATGTAGAACAGGCTATTAGTAACATGCAAGCAGCTCTAATTCGTACCGAGGAATATTTAAAAGAGCAGCAAGCTTAAGTCTGTGATCGCTTCTTAAATTGTAAGAAAATGTGGCATTTTAAATCAGAGACTTAGATTTTGAGTATATTCGCAAATGTTGAAGCAAAATATTCAAATTCAAGCTCTGGTTAATTAATTATTTATAATGATATCAATAATTTAAATTTCACTATTTTTAATCACTCTTTTGATGAGCATCTTTTTACTCCAAAGCAGACACCTCTGGAAAAAAGATACGTTATTACATAACATAAACAAAACTTTTAAGGTACGCCGATTAGTATCTCTGAACGCCACAGGTAGGTGGTGATTTTTTTAATATGGATATGAGTAGCACGGTAGAGATTTCACGATGATTATTTATGACGGACAAGTAGCTGATAATTACATGTATCAGGATTCAAATCAGGCAGCCATTGTTGTATCCCACAGCACCCCAAGCCTTCCTTATCCTTTCACCATGAAACCCAATAATCATCAAACAGAAACTTCCAATACTCCCGCTATAGATATTGATAAATTTGTAGAAAAATTAGAAAGTGTTACCTCTAGACGCAGTAAAGCTCGTTGCGCACGTAGTATCCGCCTTGCACTAGAATCTGCTGGTGCCAATGTCGAAAATCACCCTATTGCAGCTTCAGATTGGGGAGATACCTTAAAAAAGATTGGCTATAAAGAAATTAATCCAGCCTTTGATGAACCACAAGAAGGTGACATCTATATCATTCACAGAACCCGTAACCATGTTTATGGACATATTGCTGGATATACAGGAAGTGAATGGGTCTCTGATTTCAAACAAAATAGTTATGATGTCTATAAAGATGATAGCGTTACTTACACTTACTATAGATTAGCCACTTAATCATTTTTCTAAGATTGAAAGGTTTGATAAATGAGTTCAGCACAATGCTGAATCAATTCATCATGATCTTTTCTATAGACCAGCAAAACTTCTGAAAGTGACAAATGATCTGCCAAAGGTAATAACTTTACTTGGTTAGGCAAAATTTGCTGAAATTCTTTAGGCACAATACTTACACCTAAATTTGCAGCCACAAGGTGTAACTGTGAAATCTTACGTGACTGGATTGGAGCTTTTTGTGGGGTAAATCCTGCGGCTAAACATAGATTTGAAACTAAATAGCTTAATCCACCTCTTTTAGAATGTGGTGTAGAAACAAAGTATTCTTCTTTTAAATCTTTGACTTCCAACTTCTCTTTATTTGCAAATTTAGCATGATCAATATGTACAGCCGCCATTAAAGGTTCTTCATATAATTTAATAATATTGACGTCATCTAATGTTTGCCGAACTGGTGGTCTAATCAAACCAATATCAATTTTCCCATTTAGTAAAGCTAAAATCTGGTGCTCAGATGACAAGGTGTTTATCTCAAAATTTATATGTTTGGCTAAGCTAATTTCTTTTAATATTTGAACCTTTTTAGCATCCATAACAATACTGCTCGAGTGAGCAATTTTAATCTGGCGACTTTTTCCTTCTGCAATATTCTTAGAAACTCCAATGATCTCATTTAAATAATGCATATTATCTTTTATTTTTTTATAGAAGACCTCTCCCGCTGTCGTCAGTTTCACTTTCTTATCAGTACGATCAAATAATTTAAAGTCAATTTCTTCTTCTAGCAATTTAATTTGCCGACTTAAAGCAGACTGAGCTATGAATAGCTTTTCAGAAGCCGCGGTAAAGCTTCCTTCTTCAACAATTTTTATAAAATATTGGAATTGTTTTAACGTGAGCATTTCTATCTCAAAATTAGATCATGAGGTCTATTTTCTATATTAGATTAGATAGATTGCCTTCGCTAGAATTTTATAAAGACCATTCACTTGATTGAATTATTCATGAAGTATTTAAAAGGTTTAGCCATCTTCACCGTTATTGTTCTAATTTTATGGTGCTTTAAATTTTATGATCAGCAGCTTCCAACACAGCCCAAACACGACACTATAGAGTTATATGATTAAATCGTTTTTCTCAAAAAAAGCATGCCCTCCAACATAAGAGCATGCTTTTTTTATATTTAAATCAGGCTTTCTTCAAATCGAGTTTCTTCAAAACTTCAGCCACAGCAATCATCGCAAAACTTGAAGTCACCACTACCGCTGAACCATAGCCACCACAACGCAGACCAGCCGATGGACAAACATCTGCACTTGAAAATGGATTATCGATTGAATAAACACAAGTAATGCCAAATTTCTCTTTTGGTTTTTTACAGATACCTCGAACACGAAGTTGACTACGTAGCTTCGCTAACATTGGGTCTTGTTCCGTCTTTGATAAATCAGCCACACGGATTTTAAGCGGATCGAGCTTGCCACCAGCTCCACCCGACACAATCAACGGAATTTTATTAAAACGGCAATGGAGCATTAAAGCCAACTTTGCTTTAACGTCATCAATGCAGTCCAAAATAATATCGGGTACAGGGGTTAACAGCGCTGTGACATTCTCAGGTGTTAAGAAGTCATCAATAATATTTACTTTAATACGTGGGTTAATTTGGCGACAACGTTCCGCCATGATCTCAACTTTTTCACAACCTAGAGTTGATGTCATTGCAGGTAACTGACGGTTCACATTTGATGCCGCAACCACGTCCATATCTACTAACGTAATTTCACCAATACCTGTACGCGCTAAAGCCTCTACAGCCCAACTCCCCACACCACCAATACCAATCACCATCACATGACTTTTTTCATAGTGCTGGAACGATGAATCACCATAAACTTTGGCGACACCTGCAAAACGACGGTCATATTCATCTTGTTGGAGATCGGTCATTGCTACTCTTTGGGGATATAAAACACGGTGGCTATTTTACCTTAATCAATTAGGTATAGGATATCTTTTACGATATTATGAATAGCAAAAGCGCCTTAGAACTTATTAATAATGAATCAAGAACTTAATCAAAAAATTATCTTATGTATTCCCGGTGTTTGGGAAAATCATCAAGCTCTATTACATACTCTACTCACTAATGATACAGGATATATTTATGCAGGCTCAATTATTCAGTCTTTAACCAGCGAGTATCATGCTGAAATTGAAGAATATGAAAATGATCCAAATGTGAGTCAGATTTTTAGGTCATTGAGTATGGGCCGCTTTTCTGAAAGTGAATTAGAAAAAATTGAACAACATAATAGGGTGATTTATGTTGTTTGTGAGGGTGGATCAATAGAGTTAGCACAACAAGCTCTGTTATTAGGTCAGGCCCTAATGAAAGCAGGTGGCTTAGCAATTAAAGTGGAGACTTCGGGTCTTACACACCTTCAAAGCGATTGGATTAGCTATAACGCTGAAAATATATTAGATCTATTTAAAGCCTTTATCCCTATTATTTCTGATGATAATTTACTCTACTCTTGTGGAATGCAGCAATTTGGCAAACCAGATGGATGTATAAACCTAAAAGTAGATCAAGCATCCTATATTTTGAATCATTTCTTGTTATATCTTCTTATAGAAAATCCAGAGTTATTAGAAAATCAAACTTTTTCGGCTGATGAAGGTTCAGAACCACTAAAGCTTTCCCTAAAAGCATCTAGCGATTTCTTTGATGTAGATTCACTATATTTTAATCCATTCGATGTTTGGGCACTGACGTCATCCTTTAGCTGGAAGAAATTATTTAAATTTAGTTAGATTTTCATAAAAAGAAACCCTGTATTTAACAGGGTTTCTTTTTCAACTAACCAGCAATCAAATTCCGCAGTACATAATGCAAAATACCACCTGCCTTAAAGTACTCAACCTCATTTAACGTATCAATTCGACATAACACATTAAAGTGGCTAGCGACTCCATTTGGCCCTTTTACATCAACCTCAAGAATTTGATGAGGCTGAACACCATCAGACAAACCTCGAATTGATATCACCTCATGACCAGTTAAGTTGAGTGACTGTCGAGTTTGCCCATCAACAAACTGTAGTGGCAACACACCCATACCCACCAAGTTTGAACGATGAATACGCTCAAAACTTTCGGCAATGACAGCTTTGACACCTAACAAGTTCGTTCCTTTGGCCGCCCAGTCACGTGAAGAACCTGTTCCGTATTCTTTACCAGCAATAATCACAAGCGGTGTATGTTCTTGTTGATAACGCATTGCAGCATCATAAATAGCGAGCTTTTCACCACTTGGCACATGAATGGTACTACCACCCTCTTCTCCACCAAGCATCTCGTTTTTAATACGAATATTGGCAAAGGTCCCGCGCATCATGACTTCATGATTACCGCGTCGAGAACCGTAGGAGTTAAAGTCTTTTGGCTCAACACCTTGCTCTTGTAAATATCGACCTGCCGGACTATCTTTTTTGATATTGCCTGCCGGTGAAATGTGGTCAGTTGTTACCGAGTCACCAAGCACTGCCAAGATATTTGCTTGTTCAATATTTTTAATTGGTTTTGGTGGCTCACCAATCCCTTCAAAGAACGGCGGATGACGAATATAGGTCGAATCATCAGCCCATTCATAAGTTTTACTTTTTGGAATCTGAATTGATTGCCAGCTTTCATCACCATCAAATACCGCAGCATATTCTTTATGGAACATGTCTGTATTTACTTTCTGTAAAACGGCATCAATTTCTGCCTGACTTGGCCAGATATCTTTTAAATAAACAGGTTGCCCATCTTTACCTTGCCCAATAGGTTGCGTAGTCAAATCGGTACGAATATTACCAACTAAACCGTAAGCAACTACCAAAGGTGGCGAAGCAAGCCAGTTCGTTTTAACCAAGGGGTGTACGCGTCCTTCAAAGTTACGGTTACCAGAAAGTACTGATGCAACATTCAAATCATGACATTGAATTGCGTCTTCAACTGGTTCAGGTAAGGGACCTGAGTTACCAATACAGGTTGTACAACCATATCCCACCAAGTTATAGCCCAACTTATCTAAATACGGCGTAAGCCCAGCAGCTAGCAAATAGTCAGTCACGACTTTAGAGCCTGGTGCAAGAGAGCTTTTCACCCACGGTTTACGCTGCAAACCTTTTTCAATCGCTTTTTTAGCAAGCAGACCTGCTGCCAGCATTACACTTGGGTTAGAAGTATTGGTACAAGATGTGATGGCTGAAATAACAACATCACCATGATTTAATGGATAAGTTTGTCCTTCAATCACGCAAGAAGGGCTTTCATGTTGAATATTTGCTTTTTTTGCCTCGACCGCAGTACCGCCACCGCCTTCATTTTCTAAACGCTCTTTAGCTTCTTTGGCTGGTTTTAAAGTTAACTCCATCAGCGCATTAAATGTTTTCGGCACCTCTGATAAAAGCACTCGGTCTTGTGGACGTTTTGGACCTGCCAGACTTGCCTGAACCGTACTCATATCAAGACTTAAAGTATCTGTAAAAACAGGTTCATCACCTGCATTTCGCCATAAGCCTTGTGCTTTGCTATACGCTTCAACCAGTTCAATACGATCACTTTGACGACCAGTTAATTTTAAATATCCTAATGTCACTTCATCAATTGGGAAGAAACCACAAGTCGCACCATACTCTGGTGCCATGTTGGCAATAGTTGCACGGTCAGCAAGTGGTAAATCAGCTAAGCCGTCTCCATAGAACTCTACAAATTTACCCACAACACCTTTTTGACGAAGCATTTGAGTAATAGTCAACACCAAGTCAGTTGCAGTAATTCCTTCTGGTAGTTTGCCTGTGAGCTTAAAACCAACGACTTCAGGAATCAGCATAGAAATCGGTTGGCCCAGCATAGCTGCTTCGGCCTCAATTCCTCCTACACCCCAACCCAATACACCTAAACCATTAATCATGGTGGTATGTGAGTCTGTACCCACTAAAGTATCTGGAAAAGCAAAAGTCTGACCGTTATCTTCACCTAGCCACACCGCTTGAGCCAAATACTCTAAATTGACCTGATGGCAAATACCCGTGCCTGGTGGCACTACACTAAAATTATTAAATGCAGATTGCCCCCAACGTAAAAATTGATATCGCTCACCATTACGTTGCATCTCGATTTGTACGTTTTCTTCGAAAGCTTGGTCATCAGCAAAATAGTCCACCATCACCGAGTGATCGATCACCAAATCAACAGGAGATAACGGGTTAATTTTTTCAGGGTCGCCGCCCGCTTGTGCCATCGCTGCTCGCATTGCAGCTAAATCAACCACTGCTGGCACACCCGTAAAATCTTGCATTAAAACCCGCGCAGGACGATATTGAATTTCCTGATCTGAGCTACGGGTTTTTAGCCATTCTGCTAAAGCATGGATATGTTCAGTTTTAACGCTGTGCTGATCTTCAAATCGTAATAAGTTTTCCAATAATACCTTTAAAGATTTCGGCAGTTTGGCAATATCCCCTAGCGTTTTCTCTGCTTGGGCTAAGCTAAAAATCTGATAATTGCTGGAACCTACTGTTAGCGTCTGTAAAGCATTAAAACTATTGATATTGCTATACTTAGCCATTGGGTTATCCTCCCATGTCTGGCAATGTTATTTTTCACGTTTTTACATGTTGTTTTCTTACTTTAAGCTTCTTTTTTAATCGCTGTGTTTTGTTTTAGTTAATATTTTTAATCTTTGATTTTTATTACGATAATTTCAATGCAGTAAGAGAGTTTTTCCACAGCACCTCAGCCAAATCTGACTCTGGCATATTTAAATTTTCAGCTAAACTTTGTAATACATAAGGCAAATTAACAGGGGTATTACGAGTACGTTGTTCGGTTGAGGTTTGGCAGCAAAGCGGTGTCATATCTGGACAATCTGTTTCAATCACCAAATGCTCTGCACCTATAGCCTGCACAACCGTATGAAGTTTTTTTGCGTTTGGGTTGGTGATCTGCCCCGTCACACCAATTTTAAAACCAAGCTTAATAAGGCCTTTTGCCTCTTCTATCCCACCACTAAATGCATGAGCAATTCCGCCCAATTTAAATTTTTGAGCTTTTAGTATAGCGAGCACATCACCATGCGCTTTTCGAATGTGAAGTAACACTGGTTTTTGGTATTGGGTTGCCAGCTCTAACTGGTGAGCAAAATATTGTTTTTGCTTATCATATATATCGGGCTGCTTATGTTCTTTTAAGAAAGTATCTAAGCCAATTTCGCCTACTGCCACACAGTCCTGTTGCTGCAAAATGTGTTCCAGATGAGAAAGATGCTCTGGCCTGTGCTGTTCAATATAAAACGGATGTAAACCTGGTGCTAAATATGAAGTTGGTACATTTTCCCAACTCTTTAGCTGATGATGAGTTTGCACCAATTCATCAAAGCGTGACTGCAGAAACCCAATTAAGACTAATGCATCTACGCCCACTTTTTTGGCATTAAGCGCTAACTGTTGCCGATCTTCATCAAAATCAGCAACATCAAAATGGGTATGAGTATCAAACAATTGCATTAGCCAGCACTTTTTGCAACTGGTGCCGAAGCTGGTTTAGCTTTAGGTTGTGGCAAATACTCTTGTTTCAACACTTCCTGTAATTGGTCATATGGAATGACTAATCGAGGTAATCCCACCACATATGGTCCAATTTCATATTCACCATATTGAAGAATTAAACCTTGCTCACCCAATAAGAAGTTATCAGATAGTTTAAACGGCCAAGCTTGCTCATATTCACCCACATTATCAGCCAGTTTAGAGTCTGTAACCCAAGTCTTAAAGGCTTCATGGGCTAACTTTTCTAATGCAGTTTTTTGCTGTGGGCGTAACAAATCTTCAAGCTTGATCTGCTTTTGTTCTTTTAAATCAAAATTATAATAATGCTGTGCAGCAGAACCGTGCGCACCACCTAAATAGCTACTACTATTCAGTACCACAGTTACAACTTTACCTTGAGCCTGCAAGATTTTAGGTTTCACCAAAAGATTAATTTGATGATTACTACTTAAAGCTTTTAATTCATTGTCCAAACCAATAAATGAATTGGCGTAACGTTGAACCTGCGCATCAAAACTATTTTTTTGCTCTGCACTCGCAACTGCTGAAGCTTCTGTTTTTTGATCTGATTGCTTCACTTTAGCATCTGGTTCAGCAATCTCTAAAATTTGACCTAGAGTCTTTAAGATTTGCTGATCTAGAATTTTGTCAATAAATGGAAAATTACTCTGCAAACGTTCAACTGTGAATTCGGGACAAGTTTTACCATCACAATCAGGTAAAGCAACCTTAATAGGAACTGTTTCACCCTTCAAAGTCAGCTCTACTGGCTTTTGTTCCTCGACTGCTGGTTTCTGCTGTTCTTGAGAGTCCTTAGGATCAGCTTTAGGTTGGCATGCTACCAAAAATATAGCAGAAGCAAGCAAAGTTAATCGCAGTGAAGCTTTAGAAGATAACATCATATTTTGCCTTTTATTCTAAGGAGATTGCACAGTGCCTTTTCTAAGAAATTAGCGCATATAAATAGAGGTTGCAAATTCTGCTACCATCTTAAAACATTTGTTCATAAACCTCGGGTTGTAATATTTTTTTGGTTTGTTCTTTAGATAAATAAATATCGAGCTGTGGAGCTTCTTTAGTGATCTGGTTTGCCTGATAATGTAAGCCAACACCTTCACCATCAAAGAACCAATCTGCCTGCCCCCAATATAAAGTTTTGGGTGCTTCTTTCTTGATGTCAGCAGTCTGCTTTTTTAGCCAGTCTTGATAGGCCACCTGCACCATTTGATGTACAGCTGTTTGTTGATCTTTTTGTAAAACATCTAATAAAGCTAAGCTCTTATGCAGTTTTCGGTCAGCCACAAAAAAGTAATAACGGTCTTTAATCGTGAGCTCTTCTTGCTTGGTATCAAGCCCTAATTGCAATAAAACATATTGGTTACGCTGTGATGCAATACGCGTATGAAGATGTAATTCGTAAGCCCGATTCTTTGAATATTTATCTTGCCATTCATCAGACTTTTTAACATAGGCATTAATGGCTTGCTGCAAGGTTAAGTCTTTTTTCAAATCAATTTGGTCTTGGATCACTTTAGCCTGGCTTTTGGCAATCCATTCATTTAGCCATGCATCTTGGGTCTTTATCGTTTGAATATCGACATCAATACAGTTTTTCTTCTCACAAAATGGCAAAGCATAATCCGCTTTTACTTGTTGTAAGTTAAGAAATGGCAGTACTTCAGCCTTTTCTATATGTTGAGTTTGGGTAGATGCTAGTTTTGTTTGAGAAGATGATGAAGGCTGAGTTCTTTTCCAGACAAAAAGACAAATTGCCAAAATTAATATGAGTACTGCAACTACAAGCGCAATAACTGTCTTTCTATTCAAATTCATTTCATCATCCTTTCTTATTTTTCAAAACAAAACAGCTTCTATTCGAAGCTGTTTGTCACATTAAAATGATCAGTGTTCACGTGTGTTACGGAACTGAATATCAGGCCAACGCTCTTGCATAATCTGCAAGTTCACTCGGCTTGGCGCAAGATAGGTTAAGTGTCCGCCGCCATCGATAGAAAGTTGATCATGTGCTTTCTTCTTAAACTCATTCAGAGTTTTTTCGTCATCACAGTGAATCCAACGAACTGTGTTAACACTTACAGGCTCATAAACACAGTCAACCTTATATTCTTCTTTCAAACGATAAGCAACCACATCGAACTGAAGCACACCTACCGCACCCACAATCAGGTCATTGCTGATTTGTGGCATAAATACCTGAGTCGCCCCTTCTTCCGACAACTCTTTCAAACCTTTTTGCAATTGTTTTGACTTCAATGGATCTTTTAAACGCACACGACGGAACATCTCTGGCGCAAAGTGAGGAATACCTGTGAAATGCAAATTTTCACCACTGGTAAAAGTATCACCAATTTGAATTGTGCCATGGTTATGTAAACCAATAATATCGCCTGGCCATGCTTCTTCTAAATGTTCACGCTCACCAGCAAGGAATGTCAAAGCATCACTAATACGGACATCTTTACCAAGACGCACGTGGTTCATCTTTAAGCCTTTTTCATATTTACCAGAGCAAATACGCATGAAGGCAATACGGTCACGGTGTTTCGGATCCATGTTGGCTTGAATTTTAAATACAAAACCAGAGAAACCTTCCTCTTTCGCCTCAACCACACGCTCTTGTGTAGGATGCGCTTTAGGTTCAGGTGCCCAGCCCATAAAAGCATCTAATACATGGTCAACACCAAAGTTACCTAATGCCGTACCAAATAGAACCGGAGTTTGTTTACCTTGTAAAAATAATTCGCGGTCTAATGGCTCATTCGCCATTTGCACAAGTTCAAGCGACTCTTCAAAAGATGCCCAAGCCAACTCACCTACTTTTTCGCGAATATCCGCATGATCATATCCATCACGGACTTCAATATCTGTAATGGTTGAGCCAAAGCCCGCTTTGTAGACATACAATTTATTTTCAATAATGTTGTATACACCAGCAAAATCACGTCCCATCCCTAATGGCCATGTAATTGGTACACAACGGATATTGAGGACATTTTCAATTTCATCAAGTAACTCAAGCGGCTCACGAATCTCACGGTCCATCTTGTTTACAAATGAAATAATAGGAGTGTCGCGCATACGACAAACTTCCATCAATTTGATGGTACGTTCTTCGACACCTTTTGCACCATCAATTACCATTAACGCAGAGTCAACTGCAGTTAGGGTACGATAAGTATCTTCCGAGAAGTCTTCATGCCCCGGTGTATCGAGTAAGTTAATCGTATGACCTTTATAAGGGAACTGCATAACAGACGTGGTAATCGAAATACCACGCTCTTTTTCCATTTCCATCCAGTCAGATGTAGCTGCGCGGTCAGATTTACGGCTTTTTACCATCCCTGCAACCTGAATTGCTTTACCCCATAACAGTAATTTTTCTGTCATGGTGGTTTTACCGGCATCGGGGTGGGAAATGATGGCAAATGTGCGGCGTTGAGCAACCTGTGCCGCTAACTCATCTTTAAAACTCATGAAATACACCTACTGCGGAGATTGCAGTGCCAAAGACCTAAAATCGATCAAAATAAAAATTGGCGTAATTGTAGCAGATTTATAGAAGTGTTTAATGATTGTTGATAAGCCACGAGCTACTCATAAGCTTTTTAGATATTTTTTGAGAATATAACTTAGCATCTTAGAAATTTTATAATTAAAAAAGCCCATACAATCGTAGATGGGCTTTCTTCGGGCTTAGCAGAATATTTTATGCCAGTTTCTTTTCTTCAATAAACTGAACATCGGCAATTTGTGCATCCCAGAACTCATTCCATAACGCACAATATTCAATACATAACTTCGTTAAGCCTTCATAATCATCTTTGGTAATTGCTTGTGCTAACGTGAACCAAAGATCATCTTGATGGTCATCATCAGCGGCTTCAGACGTTTCATCAGTAGACACACCATGTACATGGTAATAGCCACCACCTTCAACATCGATATTCACAAATTTAGTCGCTTGACGTAATGGAGGACTAAAGAGAATAACCTCTTCCTCTGCAACAGCTAGTAACGCCACTACATTGATATAACTATCATAAGAAGATTCTAAAAATGATCTAACCTGATCTGAAATTTTTGATGGCTTAAAGTTACGACGATCAAGCTCTGTTAAACCATAATCATTAAGTAAATCTTCATATAATGGATAATGAGCATATTCAGGATTCCCCAAATAATAATTATCTTTATCCAAACCAGGACGAAAACCAAACTCATCAAGTATATTTAAACTTAATAATACTCTTGGAAACATTTTAGCTCCAGAATGGAGTTTAGGTTCCAGTTGTTTTGTCAGAAACTGAGCCTTTAATAAAGCATCTGTAAAAATTTGTACAATTGCATGCCGATATTCTAAATGAATATGGGTCAAACTCTTCTTATCGAGATATCCATTATTTAATACTTCAATTGCAGGATGTCTAGAAACTGGTAATTTTGCAATTTTACTTCTTAACTCTTTAAGAAATTGTAAATTCTCTTCCCACTGTTTTGCAGGAATGCTATTTCTCATCCCTTGCAATGCTTTTTGTCTTGGATTATTAAAGTCTTCAAATTTTTTTGACATAATCATTCTCAGTAAAAAGTTTTTCTTATAGTTAAGTTATAGGGCCTTATTTTTATTCCAATTTTGCATTCAATTGCTAAAATAAATTCCACAAACCAAAACTTAACAATTTTATATTATGTTTATTAACTCAACAAATCAACGAATTAATTAATAATATTTAAAAAAAGTAAATTACTGCCAATTAGAAGTAATTTTTATTGTTTTCAATAACAAATCAACCTATTGAATAAATATAATTTTTTAAATATCATTAAATAAGATTTATTTAAGCTTTCATACTTTACAATAGCAAAGTTAATCAAAAATATTTTATGACGAGAAAACCGATGTCAAAAAGAGAAACAATTATAACAACAGCCACTATCCTCTTTAACCAAAAAAGCTATACCTCTATTGGGGTTGATCGTATTATTGCTGAAGCAAACGTGGCAAAAATGACTTTTTATAAATATTTTTCCTCGAAAGAAGCCTTAATTGAAGAATGTCTTCATCGGAGAAATTTAGAAGTCCAAACTTCTTTATTTAATAAAGTTAATGATATTGATGATCCATTAATTAAACTTAAAAGTATTTTCAACTGGTATATCGACTGGATCAATACAGAGGATTTTAATGGTTGCTTATTTAAGAAAGCCACGATTGAAGTCATGCAATTGTATCCATCTATTAAATATCAAATTAATAAATATCGAGACTGGATTTACAAATTAGTTTTTTCAACCTTTTCAGAACTAGAAGTTGAGAATAAACAAATCCTTACAGGACTCTTTCTTAATATTATCGATGGTATCATTATTGATGGCACTATAAATAAATCAAAAATCAACTCAGAAAAAACATGGTCTTATATAAATAAAATCATTAATTTCGAGAAGGTTCGAGAGTGTGCAACCATTTAATATATAAATTAATTAACTCTTTATACTTTAATAAAAATAAACAACAATCTTAATTTTGGTGGAGAATAAACTCCCACTCCACCAAGTTAAACCCAATTCACTCATTTTCTACAATCCTATAAATTTAATGATCTTATTCTTTAAAAAAGTATTTCACTTTAATTTTAATTAGCACTCTCTATTTTTAGTCTAATTATTTTATAAACTTAATAAAATCAATAAGAAAATTTTATAATATTTTTCTAGCTCCAGTTACTTATTCATTAAAGTAATTCTCAATAATGATATATTTTATTTAAATATACTAATAAATTATTATATAAATCCTTTAACAAACACTTCCAACAGCACACTACAACTTGCTAGGCTTTGGGTTAAAGCTTTTCAATTTCAAAATGTATTAAACATACAATCTCATCTAAATGAGTATAGAAGAAGAAACTCTCTTAAACTATATATTATCTTTTATTTGTAACTGAATACGCACGTATCTTCTTTAAGCCTATTATTTTAAAAGAATAAACCTAGCTTGATCAGTCACTGCTTAGCATGAAAGTTTGAAAATTAACAAAATAAATTAAAGGAAGTTAATATATAAAAGGTTAAACGAAATTAGCACCTTGAGACTCAATGAGTTGATCAACTTGAACAGGCATTCCCAATAGATAACCCTGAAATTGCTGACATCCTAAACGGGTCAAAATCTCAACCTGCTGCTGAGTTTCCACCCCTTCTGCCGTTACCGTTAAACCTAGCTTTTTAGCTAAATGAATAATACTTTCCAGGATAACTTCTTCTTTTGAACCTGGTTTTAAATCAACAATAAAGCCACGGTCAATTTTCAATTCATCTACAGGTAAATCTTTTAAATATAAGAAGCTCGAATGCCCTGTTCCAAAATCATCAATAGCAACACGAATTCCCATATCACGTAACCGCTCACAGGCTCGGATACTCAAGTCGATATGACGCATTGCCGTAGATTCTGTAATTTCAACAATTAAGTGATGAGGTTGAATTTGATATTTTTTTAACAATGCTTCGAGCGTACTAAATAACTTTTTATTTTCAAACTGTAATGCTGACAGGTTCACTGCAACTGGATAAAACGGTGTATTACTGCGTTCCCACGCTTGAATTTGTAGGCAAGCTTGCTCCAGTGCCCAATACCCCATTGGAATGATTAAACCCGTTTTTTCCGCACCTTCAATGAACATATGTGGAGTAAGTATTCCTAAGGCTGGGTGATTCCAGCGGATTAAGGCTTCAACTCCACAGACTTCAAGATTCGTATTAAATTTTGGTTGGTAATATAAAATGAACTGTTTTTCTTCTACGGCTTTATAAAGATCATTGATCAGTTTTGACTGACTTCTTGTTTCTTGCTGATGGGTTGAGTAACTAAAGATTGTATATGTATTCCGACCTTGTTCTTTAGACATGAGCATGGCGGCATCCGCATTCATGAGTAAGTCCTGAACATTTTGTCCATGCTCGGGAAAGAGTGCCACGCCCAAACTTGCAGAAATATTAATTTCTTTGCCAGAGATTTGATAGCTTTCCTGAATCAGCTGTAAAACCTTCTCAGCCAAAATCACAGCTTCATCTGCATTTGTATTTTCTGCAATAAGCAAAAATTCATCGCCACCGATTCTAAGCAATTTACATTTTTCATTGAGTTGCCAATGTAAACGGTTTGCCATCTGAATAAGTAATTGATCACCCACATGATGCCCAAACGCATCATTCACCGATTTAAAACGGTCTAAATCGATATATAAAAAAGCAATTTTCTGATCTTTATATCGATGATCTGAGAGCAATACCTCTGCATAATCAACCAAATAAAGACGATTAGGTAGTTTGGTTAAATTATCCAGTATAGATAAGTTAGCTAATTCTTTATTCGCCTTACGTAACTCTAAATTTTGTTGGGTGAGCCGTTGCTCTAACATCGCGACAATAAAACTTGCTACGAGTACCAGACACGTGACCAAAATAATCGTAAATAATAATAAGTCATGTTCTGCCTGATATTGGCTAATAAATTTATCAGTGATATTCGTCGCAATGAGCGCCGTATAGTGCATTCCCATAATACTTAAGGTCATCATAACCGAAAATACGATTTTTAAAGTTAGGCGGTAACGTTCATTATCTTTTAATTTATAAGCTAATAAAAATGCCAGCCCTGAGCCACTCATCGCAATTAATATAGAAAATAATAGCAAGAAAGAGGTGTAATCTTTTTTATAGATATTAATACTCCAGCCCAACATACTTATGTAATATGAAGCTGAAATTCCAATTCCCATAATAATAGAACTTAAAATGAGCCGGAATAAAGGGAGCGTAAAACGCGAAGTCAACCACAAGGCAATGCACGATAGCAAAGCACTAATGGCAAATGAAACAGTAATCAAAGGAATATTTGAGTTAACTGTTTCAGACAGATGATAAGCTTGTATACCAATAATATGAACAATACTAATTGCTGATGCGAGCAATAAGCCATTGATAAATAGAATTAAGGACTCAAATTTTTTATAGACTTGCTTGAATATTAATTGCTCCATGGAAATCACAAGATAGCAAATGAAGCCAGCTGCAAAAAAAGAGCCGACGATCAATGTGCTATCGTAATCAACATGACCCATAGTGGACTTCCATGATTATTCAATACTTTTTTTTATTTTGTTCAACTCATTGCCCAAAATACAATTAAAAATTAAACATGTTAAAAAAATTTTAGTAAATTTGACGTTTTTAGTCAGTTATAAACAATAACATTATCTATATTTTGGTCAAGTATTTTTTACTTTATAAATCAATAGAGTAACTAAAAATTAAGCAGCCAATTATATGAAAAATATAGAATTTCTTTAATCTGGTCAAGTTGACCTAATCGCACTTTTTCACATTCAAATAAAAACAGTATAAAAAAGAACCCTGCTTAGTAGCAGGGTTCTTTTGAAGCTTTAGAAAAAGAAAATTAGTTCTTTTCTTTGTCTACGATTTTGTTCGCTTGAATCCAAGGCATCATCGCACGTAACTTATTACCAGTTACTTCAATACCATGTGCAGCATTTTGACGACGACGAGCAGTCATAGATGGGTAGTTTAATGCACCCTCTTGAATGAACATCTTCGCGTATTCACCAGATTGAATACGTTTCAACGCATTACGCATAGCTTCACGAGACTGTTCGTTAATTACTTCAGTACCAGTTACATATTCACCATACTCAGCATTGTTAGATACTGAGTAGTTCATGTCAGCGATACCGCCTTCAAACATCAAGTCAACAATCAATTTAAGTTCGTGTAAACATTCGAAGTAAGCCATTTCTGGAGCATAACCAGCTTCAACTAAAGTTTCGAAGCCCATTTTCACGAGTTCAACTGCACCACCACAAAGAACTGCTTGCTCACCGAATAAGTCAGTTTCAGTTTCTTCACGGAATGAAGTTTCGATAATACCAGTACGGCCGCCACCTACGCCTGAAGCATAAGAAAGAGCAACGTTACGTGCATTACCAGAAGCATCTTGGTGAATTGCGATTAGGTCAGGAACACCTGAACCACGTTGGTATTCAGAACGAACTGTGTGACCAGGTGCTTTAGGAGCCACCATGATTACATCTAAATCTTTACGTGGAACAACTTGGTTATAAAGAATTGAGAAACCATGAGCAAATGCAAGAGTTGCACCTTCTTTGATGTTCGGCTCAATCACGTCACGGTAAAGTTGTGATTGGAATTCATCTGGAGTCAAAATCATTACGAGGTCAGCTTGCTTAACAGCAGCAGGCACTTCTGCAACTTTAAGACCAGCGTTTTCAGCTTTCTTCCAAGAAGCTGAACCAGCACGTAAACCTACAGTTACGTCTACGCCAGAGTCTTTAAGGTTAAGTGCATGAGCATGACCTTGAGAACCGTAACCAACAATCGCTACTTTCTTGCCTTGGATGATTGATAAGTCACAGTCTTTATCGTAAAAAATTTGCATTTGTGTTCTCCGCTAAAATACTTTTTAAAAAATTAAATGGCTAATACTTTTTCGCCACGGGCGATACCAGATACACCTGAACGAACGACTTCTAGAATAGTGTTTTCTGCAAGCGCATCGATAAAACCATCTAATTTTTCAGTTGTCCCTGCTATTTGAATGGTATAGGTAGTTGGTGTCACGTCGACAATTTGCGCACGGAAAATATCCGCTGTTCGCTTAATTTCAGCACGTGAAGCACCCAACGCTTTTACTTTAATCAACATCAGTTCACGCTCAATGTGTGAACCTTCTGATAAATCTACTACTTTTACAACTTCAACAAGCTTGTTGAGCTGCTTTGTAATCTGTTCAATCTTATGATCATCACCATAAGTGGTTAACGTCAAACGCGATAAAGTTGGGTCTTCGGTCGGGGCTACATTCAACGTCTCAATGTTATAGTTACGTTGACTGAATAAACCTACCAAACGAGAAAGCGCACCAGCTTCGTTTTCAACGAGTACAGAAATAATATGTCTCATTATGTACGCTCTCCTTTCCCTAACCACATATCCTTCATTGACTGACCTGCGATCAGCATTGGATAAACATGTTCTGTACGATCAACCATGACATTAATGAATACACATTTATCATTAATCGCCATTGCTTCAGCAAGCTTTGACTCTAGTTCATCAGCATGATCAATCTGAATACCCACATGACCATAAGCTTCCATCAATTTGCCAAAATCAGGTAATGATTCAACGTATGAGCTTGAATGACGACCTTCATAGTTCATATCTTGCCATTGTTTAACCATACCTAAAGCACGGTTATTCAAGCACAAGATCTTCACATTCATACCGTATTGCTTACAAGTTGAAAGCTCTTGAATACACATCTGAATTGAAGCTTCACCGGTAATACAAACTACCTGTTGATCTGGGAAAGCTAACTTAGCTGCCATTGCATAAGGTAAACCTACGCCCATGGTGCCTAATCCGCCTGAGTTAATCCATTGACGTGGACGTTTGTACTTGTAATACAACGCGCCAAACATTTGGTGTTGACCCACATCCGAAGTAATAATGGCATCGCCATTAGTCGCTTTATATAAAGCTTCAACAACTTGCTGTGGCTTCATCGTGCCATCAGCAGGTGTTTCATACTTCAAGCCATGAACTTTACGCCATTCATTAATTTGATCCCACCATGCAGCAATTGCTTCTGGGTTAGGCTTAGACACATTCAATTGTTTCAATTGCGTCAACATTTCCTGAAGTACAGGCTCAACCGCCCCTACAATCGGAATGTGCGCCATGATCGTTTTTGAAATGCTCGCCGGATCAATATCAACATGAATAACTTTTGCATTCACACAGAATTTTGCAGGGTTATTGGTTACTCGGTCATCAAAGCGCGCACCAATTGCAAGAATGACGTCAGCATTATGCATCGCCATATTTGCTTCATAAGTACCGTGCATTCCCAACATGCCCACGAACTGTGGATCATTACCAGGGAAACCACCAAGACCCATAAGTGTATTTGTCACTGGATAGCCCAACAAATGAGCCAACTCAGTCAATAATGCTGATGCATTACCTTGAACAACACCACCACCTGTATAAATTACAGGGCGTTTTGCACTTAAAAGCTCATCAATCGCTTTACGAATTTGACCAGAATGACCACGTGAAGGAGGTTGATAAGAACGCATCTTCACTTTTTCAGGATATTCGTACGCAAATTTTTCTGCAGGATTTGTCGCATCTTTAGGAATATCGACTACCACAGGGCCAGGACGACCACTTGATGCGATATAAAATGCTTTTTTGATAATTGCAGGAATTTCGCTTGCGTGACGAACTTGGAAGCTGTGTTTCACGATCGGACGTGAAATACCCACCATGTCAGTTTCTTGGAAAGCGTCTTCACCAATAAGATGTGATGCAACCTGGCCAGACAAAATCACCATTGGGATTGAGTCCATATAAGCTGTTGCAATTGGAGTCACAGTATTAGTTGCACCAGGTCCAGAAGTGACCAGTACTACGCCTGTCTTACCTGTAGCACGTGAGTAAGCATCTGCCATATGACCAGCAGCTTGTTCATGACGTACGAGGTAATGATTAATTTTGTCTTGTTGAAATAGCGCATCATAAATATGTAATACAGCGCCGCCTGGATAACCAAAAACATGTTCAACGCCTTCGTCCGCAAGAGCACGAACGAGCATTTCACCACCAGATAAAAGTTCCAACGTGATTCACCCTAAAATCTTTATCACTATTTATGGAAGGCACAAATAGTGTTTCATTCATTGAATTGTCTGCACTGTTATAGCACACATATTGTCTAGTTTTCGTTGCAATAGAAAAATTTCTGTTTTTCAGCCGTATAAGCTTTTTTAACATTAATAAAGCATGTCTGGATATACATACTTTAAGTAAAATCAATCTCTCGGCTAGAGAGAATGTCTATTACAAAACATGACGGTTATTCGAAGGGTGATCAAATAATCGCATATAAAACTAAAGGAAGCATTTTTGTTGTTTAATTCACTAAAGTCAAGATTAAAGAAAAGGTTTTTCCATAAAAAGTTTTAGCTGCTTCTTTTTTAATCTAAATTTAAATCTTAAATTTGGTAGTTCTACCCTCTATTTATTAAAAATAATTATTCTTTTTATATAAAACCATGCATTGTAAATTGCTTATTTATGAACTTTATTTAAATATAGCCAGCTTTCTTTGGGGAATATTTGATATGAATTTATTTTATTTAAAAACAAGCTTATATACAGCTGTTGCAACAGCGATTTTAGTTTACTCAAGCCAAAGTCAGGCACAGCAATATTACAAATGGATGGATAAAAATGGCTCCACCCATTACACCACGACTTTACCACCTAAGAGTGCAAAACATTTGAACAAAGTTTCAACTTACGGCAGCCAATCATCCGTAAAAAATTCGACACCTTCCCCAGAACAACAATCTCAAGATAAAACAGATAAAGTAGTGCAAGAGGCAACTAACGTCGCACAGGAAAAAAATGCACCCGCAGTAGCTGTTCCACCTATAGCATCTACCCCATCCGCTACAACAGCGCGATAAGTAAAATGAGAGTGGTGAATATTTTCATCACTCTTCTATTATTTAAAATAAAGAAGAATAGATTGAGAAATGTTTATTGCTCATATTAAAAGATAAAATCCTGATCTAAAAACTGACATTTCCTGTTATTTTGCGCTATGCTGTGCAGCAATCTTTCATTTCAATTTTCGTTGTATAGCTTACGTCTATGACTATTTCTCACATTGACCCCGAATATCAAGCAAACACGATTGAACCATCAGTTCAACAAGATTGGGAAAATCGTAAAGTCTTTAAAGTTGCCGACACTGTCGAAGGTAAACATCGCTACATCCTGTCAATGTTTCCTTACCCAAGCGGCAAGCTGCATATGGGGCATGTGCGTAACTATACAATTGGCGATGTAATTAGCCGTTTTTACCGTTTGAAAGGTGAAACTGTATTACAACCTATGGGTTGGGATGCATTCGGTTTACCTGCTGAAAACGCAGCAATTGCCCATAAAGTTGCTCCGGCAAAATGGACATTTGAAAACATCGCTTACATGCGTGATCAATTAAAAAAATTAGGCCTGTCTGTAGACTGGGATCGTGAATTCGCAACTTGTACACCAGAGTATTATCACTGGGAACAATGGTTATTTGTTCAGCTTTATAAAAAAGGCCTCATCTACCGCAAGCTTTCAACAGTAAACTGGGATCCGGTTGACCAAACAGTTTTAGCAAACGAGCAAGTTGAAAATGGTCGTGGCTGGCGCTCAGGTGCATTGGTCGAAAAACGCGATATTCCAATGTACTACTTCCGTATTACGGACTATGCACAAGAATTATTAGACGATCTTGACACTTTACAAGATGGTTGGCCGCAACAAGTCTTGACCATGCAACGTAACTGGATTGGTCGCTCTACAGGCATGGAAATTACTTTCCCTTCAGCCAATACTGAAATCTATGCTGATGGTTTAACTGTTTATACAACACGTGCCGACACGCTAATGGGTGTGACATATGTTGCTGTTGCAGCAGAACACCCTCTTGCGCTGAAAGCTGCTGAAAACAACCCTGAATTGGCTGCATTTATTGAAGAGTGCCGCATGGGTTCAGTTGCAGAAGCAGACTTGGCAACAGCCGAGAAAAAAGGCATGGCAACAGGTTTGTTTGTAAAACATCCTGTAACTGGTGAAGAGCTTCCTGTCTGGATCGCAAACTACGTATTAATGTCTTACGGTTCTGGCGCAGTAATGGCTGTACCAGCGCATGACGAACGTGATTTTGAATTTGCTAACAAGTTCAATTTATCAATTAAGCAAGTGATTGATGCAAAAGGTGCTGAAGATGCAGATTACTCTGCAACTGAATGGCAAGAGTGGTACGGTTCTAAAGAAGGTAAACTTGTTAACTCTGGTGAGTTCGACGGTTTAGCATTCCAAGCTGCGTTTGACGCATTCCTTGCAAAATTAGAACCACAAGGTTTAGCAAACTCTAAAGTTCAATTCCGTTTACGTGACTGGGGTGTTTCTCGTCAACGTTACTGGGGTTGTCCAATTCCAATGATTAACTGTGATACTTGTGGTCAAGTCACAGTTCCAGAAGACCAGCTTCCAGTTGTATTACCAACAGACGTTGTTCCAGATGGTTCAGGTAATCCGCTTAACAAAATGCCTGAATTCTACGAAACTAAATGTCCTTGTTGTGGTGGCGATGCTCGTCGTGAAACAGATACTTTAGATACCTTCGTAGAGTCATCTTGGTACTATGCACGCTATGCTTCTCCAGACTTTACTGGTGGTATGGTTAAACCTGAAGCAGCTCAAAACTGGCTTCCTGTAAACCAATACATTGGTGGTGTTGAACACGCAATTCTTCACTTACTTTATGCACGTTTCTTCCACAAATTAATGCGTGATGAAGGCGTTGTACAAGGTAATGAGCCATTTACCAACTTGTTAACTCAAGGCATGGTACTTGCAGATACGTTCTATCGTGAAGCAGAAAATGGCAAGAAAACTTGGTTCAACCCAGCTGATATTGAATTAGAACGCGATGAGAAAGGTCGTATTCTTTCTGCAAAATATTCAGGCGACGGCCAAGAAGTTGTGATCGGCGGACAAGAAAAAATGTCTAAGTCGAAAAATAACGGTATTGACCCACAAGCGATTATTGATCAATACGGCGCAGATACAGCTCGTGTATTCATGATGTTTGCTGCTCCACCAGATCAATCTTTAGAATGGTCTGATGCAGGTGTTGAAGGTGCAAACCGTTTCTTGAAACGTGTATGGCGCCTTGTAGCTGGCTTCCTTGAAAAAGGCAACTCAGCTTCTACAATCGATACAGCTAATTTATCTAAAGACGCTCAAGACTTACGTCGTAAAACACACGAAACTATTCAAAAAGTAAGTGATGATATTGAACGTCGTCATGCATTCAATACTGCGATTGCTGCTTTAATGGAATTGTTAAACGCAAGCAACAAGTTTGAAGCAAAAGATGACAATGACATTGCTGTAGAACGTGAAGCAATCACAACACTGTTAACTTTACTCGAACCGTTTGCACCGCATTTAAGCCAAACTTTATTGGCTCAATTTGGTACAGATGTTACAGCAGCAACATTCCCTGAAGTTGATGCTTCTGCGTTAACGCGTAATACGCAAACGATTGTTGTACAGGTTAATGGTAAACTTCGCGGTAAACTTGAAGTTTCTGTTGATATTTCTAAGGAAGATCTATTAGCTCAAGCTAAAGCCCTACCAGAAGTTCAACAATTCTTAACCGGACCAACAAAAAAAGAAATTGTGGTTCCAAATAAATTAGTTAACCTCGTGGTTTAATTAAAGTTATTAATGAGAGGATCAAGTATGCACTTAGCCAAACGTTTAGCCGCTGTTGTTTTAACCTTAGGCCTTAGTGCAGGCTTAGTCGGGTGTGGATTTCATTTAAAAGGAACCAACCCGACTGCGACTCCGCTTGTTTATAAAAAGTTAAGCCTTGAGTTACCGGCTAAAACTGATGATTTGGAAACGCAGTTAAAAGTATATTTAGCTGCCAATGGTGTTCAACTCAGCAATGATAATGATGCCTACGTACTTCGTGTTTTAGAGTACACACCACGTCGTCAGCTTTTAAATGGAAAACTAACTGAAGTATTATTACGTTTGACGGTAACCTTCCAGATTGAAGACCGTCAAGGTAATAAAATTACTGAGCCACGCTCATTAACTGCATCTCGTAGTTATCAATATGACTTGGCAACAGTCAACACTGAAAATCAGCAAGAAAGTTACTTACAACGTATTGTAATTGATGATATTGCGCAGCAGATTACTCGTCAGATTTCAGCAAATCGTTTACCAAAAGCTCAGCCTTAATCTGTATTTTTACCAGCAATGAAAATTGATTATTTACAAGCCTTAAAACGTACTCCGGAAGCTCGGGGTGCGTGGATTTTGCATGGGCAAGAGCCTTTATTAGAACAAAATTTATTAGATGCCTTTCGAAAAAGCTGGCAACAACAAGAAGTTGAAAGACAGCGCTATGATATTAGTAGCGTAAGCGACTGGAAAAATGTCTTTAACGCACTTAATAGCTTATCTTTATTTTCTCAGCAGCTTGCTATTGAAGTACACGGCAATATAAAACCTGATGCGAATGGCTTAAAACAACTCAAAAGCTATATACAACATAATGAACATAACCTGCTATTAATTGTTTTACCCAAACAAGATAGTAGCAGCTTAAAATCTGCTTTTTTCCAAGTTGTTGAAGCAAATGGGGTTGTAGTTGCCCTCACGGCAAATTACCCACAAGATCGCCAAAGAATTTTATCTGCTGAAGCAGAGAAACTTGAAATTCAGCTCGACAATGATGCTTGGCAGTGGTTAATGCAACACCATGAGCACAATTTGCTTGCAGCTAAAAATAGCTTAATGCGTGTAAGAGATACATTTCCAGACCAACAACTCATTCAAATTGAACAATTATATGCGTGTCTACAAGATCAATCACGCTATACCACCTATGATTTAAGTGATGCATTATTAGAAGGCAACCTAGGCCAATCTATTAAGATTTTTCAATATTTAATTGCAGCAGGCGAACCCGACAGTCTGATTTTATGGACTTTAAGTAAAGAAATGCGCTTGTTGATGCAATTGTTTGAACAACCCCACAATGCCTTACAGCTCGGTATATGGAAAACAAAAGTTAGCTTATATCAACAAGCATTAAGAAGACTAAATCCACAACAGTTTTTAGGCTGGTCTACCCTTCTATTGCAAATCGATGCGGCAATTAAAGGAATGTCGAACGAAAATGCAGAACATTTAATGCAGCAAGCGATTGCTGAGTTATGTGGAAAAACATTATTTATACAGTAATTCGCCTGAATCATTTTTCTTCATTCCTGAAATATCATAAAAATTCACGTTTTATCCTCATTTCGCTTTTATACTAAATTAAATTTTAAACTTTTCGACCTCTCGCCATGCCAAAAATAAAGCCAATCAAACTTGTTATTATCATCGTCTGTATAGTCATTATTGCTCTTTTAGCTTGGAAGTTTTTCAAACCAAAACAGCAGCAGCCACAATATATTACTGCCGAGGTAACACGCGGGGATATTGAAAATAATGTACTTGCAACGGGTACACTTGATGCAACCAAACTGATTAGTGTCGGTGCACAGGTATCTGGTCAGGTTAAAAAGATGTATGTGCAACTTGGCGATCAGGTTAAGCAAGGTCAACTTATTGCACAGATTGATTCAACGACCCAAGAAAATAGTTTAAAAACCTCTGATGCAAATATTAAGAATTTAGAAGCACAGCGTCTTCAGCAAGTTGCTTCTTTGAATGAAAAACAACTTGAATACCGCCGTCAGCAACAAATGTATGCACAAGATGCAACACCACGTGCGGATTTAGAATCGGCTGAGGCAAGCTATAAAACAGCTCAAGCACAAATCAAAGCGTTAGATGCACAAATCGAATCTGCAAAAGTCACAAAATCTACGGCGCAAACCAATATTGGTTATACACGTATTGTTGCTCCAACAGATGGTACAGTTGTTGCGATTGTGACTGAAGAAGGTCAGACAGTAAACGCCAATCAAAGTGCGCCAACAATTGTCAAAATTGCAAAACTACAAAACATGACGATTAAGGCCCAAGTCAGTGAAGCTGACATTATGAAAGTTGAGAAAGGACAACAAGTTTATTTCACTACCTTAGGTGAAGACACTAAACGTTACGCGACTTTACGCCAGATTGAACCTGCTCCAGATTCTATTTCTAGCGAATCAACAAGTACGACAAGCTCAACAACGAGTTCAGCTGTTTACTATAATGCCTTATTCGATGTGCCAAATACCGATGGAAAATTACGTATTGATATGACTGCACAAGTTTATATCGTATTAAACTCAGCTAAAAATGCCCTACTCGTTCCATCATCAGCACTGAGCTCTAAACAATTTTCAGGTCAAAGAAAATCAGGCCAATCATCTGATAAAGCAAGCTCGACACCTGAAGCTGCTAAAAAATCTCAAGGAAATGGAGCTCGTCTGGAACGTCTTAACCTGACTGCTGAGCAAAAACAGTTAATTGAACAAGGTAAATTAACCTTAAGTGTTGTACGTGTATTACAAGCTGATGGCACAACTAAACCAACTCAAATTTTGGTTGGCATTAACAACCGTGTAAATGCACAAGTTCTTGCGGGCTTAAAACAAGGTGATCAAGTTGTCATTGCCGATAGCGCAGATACTTCTGCTGCATCCGCTAATAGTAGTAATAACCGTCGCCGTAGTGGCCCAATGGGAATGTAAGCATGACAAAACAAGCTTTGCTTGAAGTCAGCAATCTAGTCCGGGAATTCCCTGCTGGCGAAAGCACGATACAAATTTTAAAAGGCATTGACCTTACCATTTACGAAGGCGAACTGGTTGCCATTGTCGGCCAGTCTGGTTCTGGTAAATCGACCCTCATGAATATTTTGGGTTGTTTGGACCGACCTACGAGCGGTAGTTATAAAGTTAATGGGCAAGAAACAGGTAAACTTGAACCTGATCAACTCGCTCGACTACGCCGTGAATATTTTGGTTTTATTTTCCAGCGCTACCATTTACTCGGTGACTTATCTGCTGAGGGTAACGTTGAAGTTCCTGCTGTTTATGCAGGGGTTACCCCTTCTGAACGTAAACAACGCGCCACAGCTTTACTGACCGAATTAGGCTTAGGTACTAAAACACTCAATAGGCCAAGCCAACTTTCTGGTGGTCAGCAGCAACGTGTTTCTATTGCCCGTGCACTCATGAATGGCGGTGACGTCATTCTGGCAGATGAACCAACAGGGGCACTCGATTCTCATAGTGGTGTTGAGGTGATGCGTATTTTGCGTGAACTCAATGCCGCAGGTCATACTATTATTTTAGTCACTCATGATATGCAAGTTGCAAAAAATGCGACGCGTATTATCGAGATTAGTGACGGAGAAATTATTAGTGACCGTCCTAATGTTCCTGATCAAGCAGCCGAACCAGGCAATTCTGATCCAGATGCCGCTCCAGCTCTGCAAGGCAAACAGAAGAAAGGCAAAAGTATTTCTGCATGGCGTTCTACTTTAGATCGTTTATCAGAAGCTTTTCAAATGGCTTTACTGTCGATGAATGCTCACCGCATGCGTACTTTTTTAACCATGCTTGGGATTATTATTGGTATTGCATCTGTTGTTACAGTGGTCGCGCTAGGTAAAGGTTCTCAACAACAAATTTTAAGCAATATTAGCAGTCTGGGAACAAACACGATTACGGTTTTTCAGGGCCGTGGTTTTGGTGACAACTCCAAAACTGCAAACTTTAAAACTTTGGTTCCTGCCGATGCTGATGCTTTAATGACTCAACCTTATGTCAGCGCAGTCAGCCCAATCGTCAGTACATCCAAAACCATGCGTTACCAGCAGAATGAAGCAAACGCGACCATTAATGGTGTGAGTAACGATTATTTTGATGTTAAAGGTTTGGTCTTTAAAGATGGACAAACTTTTGACCAACGTAGTGTGCGCGATCGTTCACAAGATGTTGTCATTGATACTAATACGCAAAAACAATTCTTTGGAGATGGTAGCAATCCAATTGGCCAAGTCGTACTGCTCGGTAGTGTACCAGCACGTATTATTGGGATTGTAGAACCGCAGACAAGCGGCATGGGCTCAGATGATACTTTAAATGTCTATATGCCCTATACAACCGTAATGAGCCGTATGTTGGGTCAGTCTAATGTACGTAACATCGTGGTTCGTATTAATGACAAATATTCAACTGCTGCCGCAGAAAATGCGATTGTAAACCTATTAACTCAGCGCCATGGTGCACAAGATATTTTCACCATGAACAGTGACAGTATCCGTCAAACCATTGAGAAAACAACCAGCACAATGACGCTTCTGGTTTCAGCAATTGCCGTAATTTCACTGGTGGTTGGTGGTATCGGGGTGATGAACATTATGTTGGTTTCGGTGACTGAACGAACTCAGGAAATTGGCGTACGTATGGCTGTAGGTGCTCGTCAAAGTGATATTTTGCAGCAATTCCTAATTGAAGCAATTTTGGTGTGTTTAATTGGTGGTGTGCTTGGCGTCTTACTATCGCTTGGCCTTGGACAACTTATTAATAAATTTGCTGGCGGTAACTTTAGCGTGGCTTATTCAAGCACTTCTATTATTGCAGCATTTGTCTGTTCAACACTGATTGGTGTCGTATTCGGTTTCTTGCCTGCCAAGAATGCCGCGAAGCTTGACCCTGTTGCCGCACTATCTCGAGAATAAGGAAAATTGCATGTCTTTCTCTATGACTAAACTCAGCACAGCACTTCTTCTCACAGGTTCTCTTGTAGGATGTGCAGCTGTAGTAAAAACACCTTATGAAACGCCTGCAGTACAAGTTCCGGGTAGTTTTCAATATGACACAGCAAAAGCAAAAAACATGTCTGCCGATCAATACTCTGATCGTTGGTGGACGCTTTTCAATGATGCACAGCTTAATCAGCTTGTAAGCAATGTATTAGAACGTAACAGTGATTTAGCAGTTGCAGGTATTGCCTTAAAGCAAGCTCGTTTACAAGCTGATCTAACTGCAAACCAACAAGGCTTACGTACCAGCTCAAACGTTTCTACAGGACATTCTTTCGATTTAAATTCGGGAGATGACAGCTCTAAAGGCCTATCAATGAGTGCGGGTGTAAGCTATGAGCTTGACTTGTTTGGCAAGCTTGCACGCCAAACTGAGGCAAGTAAATGGGAAGCCTTAGCGACCGAACAAGACTTACAAGCCACTGGGCAAAGTTTAATTGCAACCACTGCCAAACTCTATTGGCAACTCGGTTATTTAAATGAGCGCTACACAACTGCCCAGCAAAGTCTCGCAACCTCTCAAAAGCTTTATGACTTGGTACAAATTCAATATAAAGCTGGCGCTGTTTCAGGTGTAGATCTGACTCAAGCAGAACAATCGGTACAAAGCCAGAAAGCAAGCTTAAGTCAAATTGAGCAACAATTGGTTGAAACACGCACGGCTATTGCAGTGCTATTACATGAGCCATTGCAACAATTAAACATTCAAGAGCCAAAGCGTTTACCTCGCACTGCTCTACCTGCAATTGGTGCTGGTTTACCTGCCGATATTTTATCGCGCCGCCCTGATTTGCAAGCAAGTGAACTCCGCTTAAGAAAAGCATTAGCCACTAAAGATGCTACTAAGGCGAGTTACTATCCATCGATTAGCTTAACCAGTAGTTTGGGCTCAAGCAGCACATCGTTAACGGAGTTATTACGTAACCCTGCTCTGACACTTGGGGCGAGTTTGAGCTTACCATTTTTGCAATATAACGATATGAAGAAAGATATCGCGATTAGCAATCTAGATTATGAAAAAGCGATTATTCAATATCGTCAAACGCTTTATCAGGCTTTTGCTGATGTAGAAAATGCTTTATCGAGTCGTACCGAACTCGACAAACAAGTAGCGTTACAGGAACGTAATGTTGAACTTGCAGAAAAAACTGAACGTTTAACTGAAGTCCGTTACCGTTATGGTGCTGTCGCATTAAAAACACTTCTCGATGCTCAGCAAACCACACGTACTGCACGTTTAAGCCTCGTTGAAACCAAGCAAAGCCAATACAATGCTTATGTCACCCTCATGCAAGCTTTAGGTGGTTCACCTGTAAAAGAACTGCCGAAACAATAGCCCTAGCGCTATTTTTTTATTCAATTAGAGTTAACAGCTCATTTTCTATGGGCTGATAACTTTTTATTTTAACAAATTGATAATAAAAGAATTTTTAAGATAGTTATTCACCACTAAAGTAAACTTAAGTATGCAAAAAATAATATAGCTAATACCTAAATTCAGTATTACATTAAAAAATTCAGAAAATAGTATTTTGTATAGTTTTTGTGTTGACGCAAATATTGTTGTTTTATATGCTGATTAAAATAAATCCAAATAAAATAGATAATCCAACTGGTTATACAATATTTTAATTTTGGTTATTAACTAGATTAGATCGAATATAAGGATATAAATAATGGGCTTTGTTGGGGCTAGATGGTGGAAGTTCGATTTTCATACACATACACCAGCTTCTTTTGATTATGGAAAATCCGATAGGTCTTTAAGGACATCAAAGACTCCGAAAGATTGGCTGTTGGACTATGTTAACAAGGGAATAGAATGTTTAGCAGTTACAGACCATAATTCGGGTGAATGGATTGATGCTCTTAAACATGCAGCAGAAAATTTAAGAGCCCATGGCCATTCGATTTTCATTTTTCCTGGTGTTGAGATTACAGCTAACTCAAACATTCACATTTTAGGTATTTTTGATCCTTCCGTCACTTCAGCCGATATTAATGCTGTTATCGGAGCATCAAGATTTCGAGGAACAAAAGGAGATAGTGATTCAGTAGCGGAAGAAAGTGCTGAAAATATAATAAGGGAGATTATATTAGCAGGTGGGGTTGCCATACCAGCTCATATTGATATGAAAGCGGGCCTTTGTCAGCAACATTCCTCTCACACGATTAGACAAGTCTGCGAGCAAGCAAATGCTGTTGAAATAATTTATCCTGATCAAGAGCGAGCTGATGCTCCATTATCAAGATATACAACTCTAAAAATCGATTTGCCTTCAATAATTGGTTCAGATGCGCATCACCCTAATGATATAGGGAGAGCTTATACATGGGTAAAAATGTCCACCCCCTCGCTAGAAGGACTAAAACTGGCTTTAGTAGATGGCTCAACTTCCATAATTCGTTCAGATAAAGAGACAACTAATCCAAATAATTCCTCCAACACACTCTTGCGCTCTGTAACTATCGAAAATACTAAATATGCTGGTCGTTCGGCGCCTTTGACAGTGCAATTTAATCCTTGGTTGAATTCAATTATTGGGGGACGTGGTAGTGGAAAATCATCAGTACTTGAATTTATACGACTAGGTATGGATAGAGCGAGAGACTTAAATGTATTAAATCAAGATAATGAAATCCGCCGATCTTTCGAGAGTTTTACCAAAATATCCGCATCTAGAGATTCTGAAGGCGTAATGCTCGAGAATTCAAAAATCAGTTGTGTTTATACGAGAGATGAAACTCATTATGCGCTGACTTGGACTAAAGAAAATAATAACATCTTAATCTCTCGTTACGATGGTCAAGAATGGATTCCTGAAGATGGAGAAGCTCACTCTCGATTCCCAATAAAGATATTTAGCCAGAAGCAGATCTTCGATTTAGCTAAAAATCCTAATACTCTTCTGCACCTGATCGATGAATCATCAACTGTTGGTTTTCAGCAATGGAAAATGAAATGGAGTGAGAAACAATCCTATTTTCAAACATTATGCAGCCATAAAAGAGAGCTTTTATCCAAGCTGGCAAATAAAAATGTTTTATTAGGTCAGCTTTCCGATGTTGAACAAAAGATAAAAGCAATAGAGAAATCTGGTCACACAGATATTCTCACTAGCTATCGAGCATATAGTGGGAAGAGAACGATTATTTATAATTATGAAGTTGGTATCGATAATCTAAAGCAGCAAATTGAGTCGATAGCTAGCACTACTTCAATACCTGTGCTAGATGAAAGCGTATTTGATCTGCAATCTGCAAGCGAATTAGAAGTTCTTGCCAAGTTAAAAAACCTAAATGCGTCCACATTGTATTTTAAAGAAAGTATTAAGCAAGCATTGGTGTCGCTTGAAAATGAATTAAATCAATTTAAAGATTGGTATAGGAATTCTGATTTCAATAAATCTCATATTGGAGTTAACCAAAACTACAATGATTTGATTGAAGGGCTACGCAATGAAGGGATAAATAATCCTGCTGATTATGCAAGACTTATTGGTGAACGTAACACTCTTAATGAATCATTAAAAGCAATGGAGTTGGTAGATAACCAGATAACTACAGTGAATGAATCAATCAATCTTGCATACAAAGAAATAATAGAATGTAGAAAGGAATTGACCATAAATCGTCTAGAATTTTTGCAGCAAAACTTAGCAGGGAATTCATCTATTAAAGTTGAATTGGCCCCCTTTTCAGATATAGATCACATGGAGGAGTCTTTCAGACGTATTATTGGGCGTTCTGATAATGCTTTTTCTGCCGATATTTTTGATTTAGAGCGCGAATGTGGTTTCCTTTACAATCTGAATAAAGAATTAACAACTACTACAAGCTCTAGCGATTCTAATAATTTAGAGTCTCGGCTATCTAAAATTCATATATTCAAAACTCAGGTATTTAACTTCAGTTGTGGTGAGATCCAAGGTTCAAAGATAGGAAAAAGATTTTCCGAGTTCATGACTAACATGCCACCGCAAAACTTTGATCAAATAAATACTTGGTTTCCCGAAGATAAATTATCGATCAAATTTAATGATGGAAATAGATTTAAGGATGTTTCACAAGGTTCAGCTGGGCAAAAGGCCTCGGCTATACTGTCATTTTTATTATCTTATGGAACAGAGCCTTTAGTTTTGGATCAGCCTGAAGATGACCTTGATAATGGTTTGATTACTAGTTTGATAGTTTCTAAATTACATAAAAATAAAATAAATAGACAGATAATTGTCGTCACTCACAATCCCAATATAGTAGTAAATGGTGATTCAGAGTATGTGATTGCGCTAGAAGATCGAGGCCAAATAAATCCTGTCGCATCTGGAGCATTGCAAGAATTAAATGTTAGAAAGAATGTATGTGAAATCATGGAAGGTGGTGAAATTGCACTCCAACAACGATATAAAAGAATGTTTAATATTTAACTCAAGAAAAGTATCCACAAGTTAAACGAAACTGGTACAGCAAAGCTGCATAAATTTTCAAATTGTTAACTATTGGAAATATCAACATTCTGTCTAAAAAATAAAGCCGCTATTAAAGCGGCTTTATTATATAAATTAGATCAAGCTAATTATTCATCATCCATCATAGATTGGCTCATACCTACAGTATTAAAACCAGCATCTACATATAGAATCTCACCAGTAATACCTGAAGCCCAAGGTGAGCATAGGAACAGCGCTGCATTACCTACTTCTTCAATAGTTACATTACGTTTTAACGGCGCAACTTTTTCATTAGCATCTAACATTTTACGGAAAGACTTAATACCAGAAGCAGCTAAAGTACGGATTGGACCCGCAGAAATCGCGTTTACACGAATACCGTCAACACCCAAGCTTGATGCTAAGTAGCGAACACCAGCTTCTAAAGAAGCTTTTGCCATACCCATTACGTTATAGTTAGGCATAACACGCTCAGAACCTTGATAAGTCAAAGTCAATAAACAACCTTGGCGAGCTTGTAATAAAGGTTTTGCAGCACGAGCCATTGCAATAAAGCTGTATGCACTGATGTCATGAGCAACTTTAAAACCATCACGGTCAGTCACGTCAGTGAAGTCACCATCAAGCGTGTGTGCAGGTGCAAAGCCGATTGAGTGCACAACACCGTCTATACCGTCCCAATGTTTTGCAAGTTCTGCAAATGCATTATCAATTTCAGCATCAACAGCAACATCACATGGAAACACAAGCTTAGAACCGAATTGCTCAGCAAATTCATCCACACGTTTTTTTAATTTTTCGTTTGGATAAGTAAACGCAAGCTCTGCACCTTCACGGTGTAATGCTTGTGCAATACCAAAAGCAATTGATAATTTACTAGCAACGCCTGCAATCAAAAAGCGCTTACCTGCTAAAAGTCCTTGTGTCATGCCGATCTCACTCAAAACAATTTCAAGCATAATGCCAATATTCAGCGGTTTTCGAAATTGCATAATGCATCTTTTTTCAAAAATCGCACGAAAAAAAATCGCTCCTGATAAGGAGCGACTTCTCGATGAATTCAATCTTAGTCGTCAGACAATAAGCCAAGTAAGCGTAAGAAAGAAATATACATCCACACTAAAGTTGCAAGTAATGCGATACCACACAACCATTCCATGAATTTTGGTGCACGATATGCTGCATTAGTTTCAATTAAATCAAAATCTAAAATCAGGTTAAGTGAAGCAATCACTGCAACAAATGCAGCAAAGCCAATGCCTAACCAGTTACTTTCAAAAATATAAGGAACACTTGAACCAAATGCTAAACGCATGACCATCTGCACGATAAATACAATAAAGATCGCCAAAGATGCAGAAATTACAACTGACTTGAACTTTTCAGTTGCGCGAATAATTTGGAATTTATATAGACCAAACATCACCAAAGTCGTAACGAAAGTCGCTAATAAAGCCTGAAGAGGAACACCTGGGTATTTCAACTGGAAAGTAAAAGAAATACCACCTAAAAAAGCCCCTTCAAATAAGGCATACGGAATTGCCAATGTTGGCGCGGTCGTTGGTTTAAACGTTGTAATTAAAGCTAAAACCAAGCCACCAATTGCACCAACAATTGAAGCCGCGTAAGCAATACCAACATTTGCAGTAAAGGCTGCATAGAAAAATAAAGCGACACCCACCGCAGCAGCAATGACTGTCAACATTACAGATTTTTGAATCGCACCTTGCACAGTCATCGGTTGACTATAGTCACTGACCGTTTCAACACGGGTCAGTATCGGGTTATTACTTTGCATAAATGCTCTCTTTTTATAATAAAAATTTAAAACATCATTTTAAGCAAAATGAATATGAAAGCCAAATCAGGCGATCGGCATTATTGTAACAATCCCCTTTAAATAATAAAAAAGGAGGCAATAGCCTCCCTTTCACATCACTCGGGCAAATTCATTAATCTTTACCGTCAGTGTTCATAATAAAGAAGTATTCACGATAATATTTCAACTCAGAAATCGAGTCACGAATATCATCCATTGCCAAATGCGATGCATTCTTTTTCAAACCGCTCATGATTTCAGGGCGCCAGCGTTTTGAGAGTTCTTTTACGGTAGACACATCAAGATTACGATAGTGGAAATACTGCTCTAGTTCAGGCATAAGACGATGTAAGAAACGGCGATCCTGACAGATTGAGTTACCACACATCGGTGAAACTTTTGGATTGACCCATTTTTTTAGGAATTCTAAAGTCTGTAACTCAGCATCACGAGCTGTCAATTTACTACGACGCACTCGCTCTACCAACCCAGACTGCCCATGTTGGCGAGTATTCCACTCATCCATTGCATTTAAAATACGGTCGGGCTGGTGAACGGCTAAAACCGGACCTTCGGCAAGTACATTTAAATGATCATCTGTAATAATTGTTGCGATTTCAATAATTTGGTCATTATCGGTATCTAATCCGGTCATTTCCAGATCAATCCAAATTAATCGTGTATTTAAAGTACTGCTCATGTATGTACGTTCTAAAATGCCGTAAAAACATCAATAGTAGCAAATTTCTTGCATCTGCGCTGTAATTCTATAGCCGCTTCATGCTATTTTTGCCATCTTCAAACAGTGGTTTTTTTGGGATATGAATGGCTTTAATTCGTAAGCGTCGTTTAACTGAACAACAGCAACGTCGTATTGAAAAACAGCACAAAACTCGCCAAGAAGAGGCTGATACTTCACAAGATCTGGACGGGCTCGTTGTACAACATTATGGCCGCCAACTTGAAGTACAAGCACTCTCTGTACCTGAGCATCACCCAGAAAAACCTCAACTTGCCGAAGGAGAGCCAGAACCTTTCTGGAAACCTATCGAGCTTAAAAGCGTATGGCGCTGTCATACTCGTACAAACTTAGAATTACTTGTGACTGGTGACCGAGTTAAATGGCAAGCTGACCCAAATACGGGTTTAGGTATTATTACAGCCATTCACCCTCGTACCTCTTTACTTACCCGTCCAGACCGTTATCACAAAGTTAAACCTGTGGCAGCAAATATCAGTTTGATTGTGATTGTATTTTCACCACTTCCTGAACCTGCCCCAACGCTAATCGATCGATATTTAGTTGCTTGTGCAGATGCAAATATTCCTGCTCTTTTAGTCCTCAATAAGTCTGATTTGTTAACCGAAAATGACCCAATTCTCACCCTATTAGAAGAATATAAAACTTTGGGTTATGAAGTGATGATTTGTCAGTCTAAAAAGGGGGATATCTCTGCTTTATCTGAACGTTTAGATGGCGAAACAGTCGCTTTCGTTGGTCAATCGGGTGTAGGAAAAAGTTCTTTAATTAATGTGCTTATTCCAGAAGCAGAGCAAAAAACAAATATTATTTCTGAAAACTCTGCACTTGGTCAGCACACAACAACTTCTACACGTTTAATGAATTTCGGTAAAAATGGCGCGTTAATTGACTCACCAGGAATTCGTGAATTTGGGCTTTGGCATCTTGATTTAGAAAAAATTCGTATGGGCTTTCCAGAAATTGAAGCACATTTGGGTTCTTGCCAATTCCGTAATTGTACCCATACTCATGAAAAGAACTGTGGGTTAAAACACGCTGTAGAATCTGGTGAAATTTTACCACGGCGCCTAGATAGCTTTTTGCGTTTAAATGATGAGATTCAAGAAGCACAGCAAAAAAACTAATTTTCTGTCCGCTTTGCCCTTGAAGTGGTGATTTTGATCACCATCTATATACGCTATACTCTAGGTCAATTTTGTTTTTAATTTTTTTAGGTGACTTGTGGAACGCTGGTTAGAGTTTATGGGGAATCACCCCATTTTGTTTGGTACGCTCGGAGTCTTGGTCGTGTTGTTCTTCATTTTTGAAGGTCAACGTAACGGTCGTAAAATTTCACCACAGTCGCTTGGTATTTTAGTGAAAGCGAAAAATGCCATACTCATCGACTTGCGCGATAGTAAAGACTTCCGTGAAGGTCATATTAGTGGTAGCCGCAATATTCCTTTCAGTCAAATTGCAAGTCATGCTGATGAATTAAAAGCAAGTGACCGTCCATTGGTATTTATTTGTAATCTAGGACAAGTTGCTGGTAGTGCTTTGCAAAAAGTTGCTCACCATGACAGCTATCGTCTTGATGGTGGTATTAGCAACTGGAAAGCACAGGGCTTACCTCTTGTTAAAAGCAAACCAAAAGCTTAAGGAGAATTATTATGGCTGCAAATGTCATTGTGTACTCAACTTCTGTATGCCCGTATTGCGTTCGTGCTAAACAGTTACTTGAGCGTAAAGGTGTTGCTTACAAAGAAGTAAATCTTTCTGTTGAAGCACCGGAAGTACGTGTTGAATTAATGCAACGCACCAATCATCGTACTGTCCCACAAATTTTTATTAACGATCAGTTTATTGGTGGTTTTGACCAACTTTATGCCTTAGAGCGTGAAGGTAAACTTGACGAATTATTGGCTTAACATCGCATCCATATTAAGGAAAAAACAATGAGCGAAGAACAACAAGTTCAACCACAATTAGCTTTAGAGCGTATTTATACAAAAGATATTTCTTTTGAGGTTCCTGGGGCGCAGGTTTTTACTAAACAATGGCAACCTGAACTCAATATCAATCTTTCTTCTGCTGCAGAAAAAATTGATCCAACTCATTTTGAAGTTTCTTTAAAAGTTGTGGTACAAGCTGATAACGACAACGAAACAGCGTTCATTGTAGATATCACTCAATCAGGTATTTTCTTGATTGATAACATTGAAGAAGATCGCTTACCGTATATTTTAGGCGCTTATTGCCCAAATATTTTGTTCCCGTTCTTACGTGAAGCGGTAAATGATTTAGTGACTAAAGGTAGCTTCCCACAGTTACTTCTTACACCAATCAACTTTGATGCAGAGTTCGAAGCGAATATGCAACGTGCTCAAGCTGTTGAAGGTCAAGCTTAATTTTATAGCTTACTCTAAACTAAAAAAACCGCGTAATTCGCGGTTTTTTTATGTCTGCTATTCGCTTATTAAGTATCAAGTGAATGAAGCTGAATTGTAGGAAACTGAAAACCACGGCAAGATAATTCTGAACGCCATGCCACTGTTAAAATCATATTACCCACAACGAAGTTTTGATAAGCAAATGTCCCGATCAGTGGATGAGAACATATTCCGCCACGGTCTGTAGGATGTGCTTGAGTATTTAAAGTATTTAAATCTAAACGGATACCAAAACCCGAAGCTTTTAGAACAGCCTCTTTAGTTGTCCATACTTTAAACCAATATTCTCTATCTTGTTCTAGACTTTGCCATGTTGCATATTCATCGGGATGAAATGCATGCTGCGCTAGAGCTTCCAAACGTACTTTACGGTCTAACTCTTCAACGTCTATACCGATATCTTTAACATGCTGACTCATCGCTAAAGCATAATATTGTTGGCTATGAGAGTGATTAAAATTTAAATCGTGATTCAATAAATAGGGCTTGCCATACTCATGCTTTGCAAACTCCAAATCCGTTATTGTAATTTGTAATTTCTGTGCTATCAGCTCGTTTCTAATATTATGTATTTGCTGTTTTTTATAATGATTAAATGTACGAAAGTCTGGAAAATCTTGTTTAGATTTTAAAAGAAGCTGGGACAATGTCTGTGTGTAGACTTCAATATTACGTTTAGACATTATCCCGACCTTATTTAAAATGAATTAGAACTTAACCACATCGCCTTTTAAGGTAACACCCGCCATCATGGCACCTTTATAGCAATCGTAAGTTGTCGTACTTGTAGTTTCATTGGCTTTAAAATAGCTCACAATATTGGTAACTGCATTTGCACCTTGTGCTTTAGCATTATTTTGCATTTGGATCAGTGCTGAACGTAAAACCCAGTCACAAGACGTTGCTGCTGACTTACCAAAACCATTGGTTTTTTTATTAGTCACCGCATCTTTTTGAATGATTTTACCGCCAGACTTTGTACCCTTTAAATAAAACTTTACTGAACCATCTAAAGTCCCATCTGCAACTGCACGGTCTACAGCTTCTTTAAAATTTAATTGATGTACTTCATCTCCAGCCTGAACAGTGGCAGTAAAACCCGCACTTAGCATTGCTACAAATAAAAGTTTTTTATTTAACATTGTTGTGTTCCTTATTGTTTAACACGTTTAAAAATAAGCGAAGTATTAATTCCGCCAAAAGCAAAGTTATTGCTCATAATAATGTCAGCATCCAAAGTTCTCGGTTGCTGAACGATATAATCTAGATCACCGCACAGTGGATCAATTTCATCTAGGTTTAAAGTTGGAATGAAACGGCCACGATTCATCATTTCAATGCTCAGCCAAGCTTCAATAGCTCCGCACGCCCCCAGCGTATGTCCAAAGTAGCTTTTTAAAGAGCTGATTGGTTTACGTCCTAAAACTGTTGCTGTCGCCTGGCTTTCAGCTACATCTCCCTGATCTGTTGAGGTGCCGTGCGCATTCACATAAGCGATGTCTTTAGCGTCTACAGATGCATCTTTAAGAGCCAATTGCATACAGCGCCCCATCATCTCGGCGTCTGGTTTAGTTACATGTTGACCATCAGTATTGCTACCGTAGCCAATCACCTCTGCATAGATATGAGCACCTCGAGCTTTGGCATGTTCGTATTCTTCTAAAATTAAACAGCCTGCCCCTTCACCAATCACCAATCCATCTCGCTTGGCATCAAATGGACGCGGTGTTTTTTCGGGTTGGTCATTCATGCCACTAGTCGCAAACAATACATCAAAAACCGCTGCACCTGCTGCACTGAGTTCCTCAGCACCACCCGCAATCATGACCTGTTGTTTGCCATATTTAATTGCTTCATAGGCTTGCCCAATGGCCATAGAGCCAGAAGTACATGCACTTGAGGTCGGTAAAGTTAAGCCTTTTAGACCAAAATATACGGTCATGTTCACCGCACTGGTGTGGGCCATCATACGAATATAGGTTGTTGCATTGATCTTACTCATGCTCTGATGAAGCAACATGCTAGCAAACTCACCTACGGCCTCTACACTACCCGCAGAAGAACCAAAAGCAACACCTGCTTCACCACTAGACAAAATTTCATGCCCAAGCAAACCAGCATTTTGTAAAGCAGTTTCGGCACAAACCACAGACATGAGCGCTACACGCCCCATCCCACGGGTAACTTTACGGTTAAAATGTTTTGGAACATGGAATGTTTCAACAGGGCCAGCAAGCTTAGTCCGAAGATCAACATATTGCTCCCACTCTGGCATATAGCGTATACCACTTTTGGCAGCGTCAAATCGAGCAAAGATCTCATCGGAAGTTTCACCTAAAGAGGTAATTCCGGCCATTCCCGTCACGACCACACGTTTCATCAGATGAGTCCCCCATTTACAGAAATAACCTGTCGAGTTACATAAGAGGCTTCATCTGAACACAAGAATTTCACCACGCTCGCCACCTCATCGACCTGTCCCATGCGTTGCAACGGAATCATTTTAAGCGCATGTTCTTTGACTTCATCGGTGACCATTTCAGTTTCGATCAAACCTGGTGCAACACAGTTCACAGTAATTTTTCGCTTCGCTAATTCGAGTGCCAAAGCCTTGGTCGCACCAATCAATCCTGCTTTTGCAGCACTATAGTTAACCTGACCACGGTTACCCATAATCCCAGAAACCGAAGATAAGGTGACGATACGACCACCTTTACGTAAGTGAATCATTGGCATGATGAGTGGTTTTAAAACATTATAAAAACCGTCTAGGGAAGTCGAAATCACTTCATCCCAATCTTGATCGGTAAGTGCAGGAAAAGCACCATCATGAGTAAGACCTGCATTCAATACAACACCATAGAATCCGCCATGCTGCTCTACATCTTGCTCTAAAATTTGTTGAACCGTCTGGCGTTCATTTACATCAAACATTAGATAATGGCTATTTTGTCCTAACGCTTGAATCTCTTGTACGACTTGCTCAGCCTCTGCCTGACGCGAACGTGCATGTACGGTCACATCAAAACCAGCCTTTGCTAGTTGTAATGCAATCGCTTTCCCAATTCCTCGACTTGAACCTGTTACTAAAATTCGTCTTGTCACAATGTATTCCTAATTCTTTGTGGTTATTCAAATGGTGATTCTGTTGGCTCAAATACACTTAACGTTGCCTGAATGCAGTGCTCAGCATATTGAATTTCACAGGAAAATTGCCCAAGTCCTTCATGAAAATATTGTTGTTCTATTTGAATGATCAATCGAGAACCCAAGGCGAAATAAGGGATCGGTAAATTTAACTTACGTGTTCCCAATAAAAAACCGACTTTTGGTGCTTGTTTTGACTGCTGACCTTGCCAGCCTGAATAAGCACTAATCGTTTGTGCCATAATTTCAATGCTTGCCCATGTCGGCAAACCTTCTGCTTCACAAAACATCAGCTCTGGCGTAATCGTGAGTTCTGCTTGCGCCCGCCCTTCTGCAACCTCGATTAAATGGTCAATAAATACCATCGGTTGCTCATGAGGAATATATTGAATTGCATCCAGTTTCATTAGGGTTTCACTCCAAAAACAAGACTAATATTACTTCCCCCAAAAGCGAAAGAATTACTCATGACATAGCGAATGGGCTGTGTTAACTCGGATTCTTGCACATAGTTTTGATCGGCCAAATCTGGATCAACCTCACCACTTTGATGTAAAGGCAACCAACTTTGATCTTTTAAAACTTGCTCACAAATAAAAGCTTCGATGGCACCCGCTGCACCGAGGCAATGTCCAGTTTTATGTTTGGTACTACTCAAAGCAACTTGGTAATCACCAAAAACTTGCCTTACAGCCTTAATTTCCATTGCGTCATTTTGTGGAGTTGCTGTTCCATGCAAGTTGATATAACCCACCTCTTGAGCGGAAATATGTGCCATATCTAATGCACGTTGCATAGCTAAAGCAGCACCTTTACCTTCAGGGTGCGGGGCCGAAATGTGCCATGCATCCATAGATTCACCCGCTCCCATTAACATGACAGGGGCTTGTTCTTTACTTAGTACAAAAAACGCAGCGGCTTCACCAATATTAATACCATCACGGTTTAGACCGCAGGGTTGGCAAATATGTTCAGATAAACTCTCTAGACTATTAAATCCATTTAGAGTCAACTTACACAAGGTATCGACGCCACCGACTAGCACAACATCAGCTAAATCTGCGTGAAGTAATCTCTGCCCTGCAGCTAATGCTTTAGCACTTGAAGAACAAGCTGTTGAAATCGTATAGGCTGGCCCTTCCCATCCTAAGTACTGCTGCAATGCTTTCGCTAAACAACTCATTTCTTGAGGATAATGAGATATCGATAGATCGGTTTTCCCTTGAAAATATTGCTTAAGTAACAATTCATTATCTGCAATACCAGAAGTAGATGTGCCCACCACAATGGCCAAACGTTTATTTTCAAAGGATGCCGTATAAGCTTTTAACTCTGTTTCAATTTCGGATAATGCGGTTAATGCAAAACGTAGATTACGTGAATCTACAGACTGTAAAGCATCAGGTACGCTCGAACATAATGGATATGTATATTGTCCCACCCAAACATCACGATCAGCGATTAAATCATCTCGCAAACTCAAGGTTTGCTGCGGCTGTTGTAATGCCTGTTTAATTTGATTAAATTCGCAGCCTAATGCAGATAAACCAACACTAAATTGTATGCCTACTACCATTGGAGCTGCATTTGCTGAAGGTAAATGTTTCATGGCGTAGAACTTTCTTCTGTCTGCAAGGTGTTCTCAATCGAACTCAGCGTCATGGTATAAGGGACTTGTTCATTAATCAATTCAATGCTTCCTTGTCCCTGTTTAAGCTGCAATACAGATTGCTTTTCAATATAAACAACCTGCTTGTCTGCTTGTTGTTTCATCTCTACAGCTTGCTGCCCTAAATGCGAAAACTGAGGGTATGTCGCAAACAAAAGGTCACGCACTACAAACTCAAAAGGCAATAAACGCATTTGATCAATACGCTGTTCAACATGAACCCGATGCCCATCAAACTGTAACTGAAATAATTGCTGCCCTGTCAAGCTCAAAGCGACCATATCCAGTACAGCACCCTTTTGCTGTTGATATAACAAGAAGCTAAAACTTTGCTGCTTCCACTGAACTTCAACCTGATCTTGCCGTTGATAAGTCTGAGCTTGCCATAGTGGACTTTGCAATCCTTTGGCATGTGGCATGACCTGACAACCATTTAAAAATATAAAGCTACTGAGTAATATCGTTGCCCATTTGCGTTGCATGGTTATCCCTCAAGTACCTGTTCTTGCGCCAAGCCTTCACGACAATATTCTGCCAAGGTGCTGAGTCTACGTTTGGCATTTTTATGAATCGGATTTTTTTCATCCCACGCATAACCAGCCAATAATGAAGAAATCATACGGCGAATACCTTCATTTTGATTTTGCGAGAACACCACATCTTGGAACTCGCCTTCGTACCATGACTCAACATAGGCACGAAATACCTGAATGCCGCGGCGTAATGGTTTTTCATATTCTTCTAACCAGTCGACTTGCTCACCTTGTAAAACTCGTTCAACCAAAGGAACCGCCAAACTTGAAGATTTAAGAGCAATCGTCACACCTGATGAAAAGACCGGATCAAGAAATTCACCCGCATTACCTAATAGCGCATAGTTGCGGTCTGCCAAGTGTTTTACATTCGCTGAGTAGCCCACCAAAGTACGCACTGGTGTATCAAACTTTGCATGGCGCAAGACATGTGACAAGCTTGGTTCATCAGCCAAAATACGCTTAAACATTGCCTCAGGTTCGTTATCTTCAGCATTTTCGACCGTGTATTTGTCAAAAAAATCTTGTTCTGCAACGATACCGAAAGAAGCACGTCCATCTGCAAATGGAATCAGCCAATACCATGCACGATGATCTTTTTCATGGACAGTAATTAAAATTTTATTACGGTCAAATTCAGGATCATCTGTAATTCCATCTTCAATATGGGTAAACAGTGCTCGTCGTACCGGAAAATTTGATGGGCTCTCTAAATCTAATAACTTTGGCAAAATCCGCCCAAAACCACTCGCATCTAACAAGAATTTAGTTTGAATCTGATAACGCCGTTGTTCTTTATCTAACACGGTAAGTACAGGCTGTTCAGATACAACATCAACATCTAAAACCTCATGTCCAAAGCGTATGTCTGCGCCATAAACTTGAGCCTGTCTTGCTAGCAAATTGTCAAAATCTGCACGGCGAACTTGCCAAGTTGTTCCTGGACCATCCGTAAATTTTTCTGTAAAGTCATAAAAACTACGCTGTTTGCCACGTAGAAAAGCTGCCCCATTTTTAAATTGAAAAGCATATTGTTCAACATGCTCACGGACTGTTTCTAATAAACCAGCCTCTTCTAAAAATCCCATAGACTGCGGTAGCAATGATTCACCAATCGAAAAACGAGGAAAATGCTGTTTTTCAATGACCGTAACGGTATAGCCCTTTTTTCGAAGAAGTGCAGCAGCAGAACTACCTGATGGCCCAGCCCCAATAATCACGACATCAATTTTTTCTATAGTGCTCATAGCACAACTTCCTTTTTAATTTATTCAAATTATGAATGGTCTTGTAAATTTACAATATGTTTTTCATCTGCAGGGGTTAACAAAGTCGCATAGATAAACGAGAAAATAACCCCGAATAAAACCGTTAAACCAAAACAATGGATTGCATAAGTATGGCTAAATGAAAGTAATCCAAAGCCAAGTAAGGTCGACATCATACATAAAAATAATGCCATTCCAACTACTTGCGGGTGATCATGTCCATGTCGGTAGAAAATTGCATAGTCGACACCAATCCCAATAATCAGAAAAGTGGCCATAATACTAAACAAATTTATTTCAACGCCTAACCATGCCTGAATAGCAAAAGTGCTCAGTAATGCCAAGCTGACTGGCAGGACCAAAGGCACAATCGAACTTAATCCATAAATAAGCGCCAAACCAACTGCCAGACCAATTAAGGCATAAATCAGAAGATGTTGAGCCTGTACTCGATGTTCAGCAAACATTTGCGACATTTCGGTAATCGGTTGTTGGAAATGTATATGCTCATTCTGAAGCTGCTTTAACACTTCAGGCTGTTTTGCCCCTGTCACTATCACTAATCGTTCATTGGCTTGAGATTGTAAAAAAGCTAAAGGATGATCTTTAAATACCGCAAAATCTAATAACGGTTGTGCTGTCAGTTGCTGTTGCCACTGTAAAACGTCATTAACATTTAGCCCCATGCTTTGTGCATATTGCTGCAAAGTCGCTTTTGGAATATTTCTTAATAGTTGTAGATTATTTTGCTGCTCTGCCAATGGTGGAATCCATTGTCCCAAAGCTTGAAATGCACTGATTTTCCCTTGTGACTGTAACTGTTGCAAATGTCCAATCAGTCGCTGCTCTTGTTGCTGCATTTCATTTGCCGATGCTGCACGCACCACAAAATAATCACTACTTTGTTGCTGGCCAAATTGCTCACGAACCGCTTGGTCTTGTTGTTTTAAGCTCGCGTCCATACCTTGTAAGTTACGAATATCATCGTTACTTTTAAGATAGAAAAGACTCGCCGTACCTACTGCTAAAATGACTGCAATCAAGCTATAACGGACTGTAGTTCGTTGCTGAAACCATAACCGTGCTTGTCCAATCCACGACAGTGCTTTTATTGCAGGCTGGGCATTGAGTGCAGGTAATCTTGGTAATAGCAGTACACTACTAATCCACGCCGCAGTTAATCCTACAATTGAAAAGACTGCAATCTGCTTGAACCCAGGAAACGGAGTAAAACTCAAAAAGATGTAAGCAACCAATGTGGTCATTAAGCCCATAAACAAACTTGGTAATAGTGGTTTTAAAATTTGAAAACCATCAAGCTTTCTATGCTGCGATTGCATCGCCATAAAATAAAATGAAAAGTCGACACAGACACCAATCAAACTTGCACCAAACACTAATGTCATCAGGTGAATTTCACCAAACACCCAATGTGTGACCGCAAACGCCACAAAGCTTCCAGTCGAAACTGCAATAAACTCGGTCGCCAAAGGTCGCAGTGAGCGAAAGCCGAACCAAACCAGAAAAATTAAGCCCAATGTCGAGCCAACACCAATGGTTGAGATTTCCTGTTTAGCCGATTGTGTTCCAAAATTTGAAAATAAAATAGTTCCAGTCCAATGAGATTTTAATCCCATTGAAGCTAACTTCTGCTTAGTTTGCTCAATCCAAGTAGAGGTCTGTTCTTGGTAATCAATATTGTATGGGCTTTGCGTCAACTGTAATACGAAAAGCCGAGAGATACCTTGCTCATGATGAATCGTGGCAAACCCCTGCTCCATTTCAATATCTTGTTGCGACGGGGTTACCAACTGCATGGCATAACGAGGGAACAATAATAGCGGGTCTTGCTTAAGTGACTCAGCAGTGACAGGCATGCCTGGACTCATCATTTGCATCAGACTTTGTTCAGTCAGCGCAGCATAATCCTTTTTTTGCAATAAGGCTTGATCTTGAGCACTCAACAAGCCTGCGCGATGTTGATACAACTGTTTTGCAAATTGATCAAAATCAAGTTGTGGCTTCAGCGGTTGCCACAACTGGCTTTGCTTGGCCTGCGCTGTTAAGAAATGAGTCGCTTGTTGTATCGCAGCTTCATCTTTGGCATCGACCACCACAAATACTTTATTGTTGAGTTGCTCATTCATGTACTGCTGAGTACGTGCAAGTTCTGGGTCCTGCTGAACTTTAGGCAATAACGCAAAAATATTAGTTTGAATATGAATATCTTTATTCAGCCACGTCACGCCAAGCCCCACAGCAACCAATAGTAGGGCAATTAACCAAAGCGCGGTGAACTTATTTTGCCAGTTGGAAAATCGCATGCTCAGCAGCCGTTAGAGTCGTCGGTTGAGAAGTCTGGTGACTAAAGCGAATGGTCGTTAAATTATTCGCTTTCTCGGTAATCACGATTTGGTTAACGTACTGTTGACCTTGAGCATCAACACGCACAAATAACTTTTTAAACAAGCTACTTTTCGGAGTTAAGCTCATGCTCCAACCCGCTGGACTATAATTCGCACTTACTACATTAAAATTCTTTGCTAAGGCCTGTTCATTACCAGACATGAGCTGTAAGAATAAAGTCGCGACCGAACTATATGGTGATTGATCAACTTGTATTTGGCTAAATGTACGCTGAGTTTTCTGTACCAATTTGGTTGGGGTAACAATCAAATCTGCTTGCACAGGTCGCTTGATTTGCCACGCTACACCATAAGATTTTGAGAACAACAAAGAGCCGTTCGATACAAAAGTTTTATTCAACGATGGCAATTTTTTTTGCTGTTCAAAATCAGCACGAACCGTAGGAGACTGTGACAGTTGCTGAAAAATTTGAGTGATCTGTGTTGGCGCTGCATAGACCGCACTTAAACTGCTCATCCAAACAGCAGCACCTAAACCTAAAGTTTTGATGAATTGAGACATCACACATTCCTCTTCGGTTGAAACTCAGACCATGCATTCAAGCGATCAAACAAAACCTGTGGCGATTGAAAACACATTTCACGAGCTTCAATATTCACCGCTACCTGTGTGGTATAACCTTTGGTTAAACGTTTTCCTGACTCAGCATCAAAAATCAAATAATCAATTTTCAAACGGTTTTCCCATTCTTTTAAAATGGCCCGAACCCGAATCTTTTGTTCAAACTCGATACCGTATGCATAGCGAACATGGCTTTCAATCACAGGCCATGCATAGCCTGATTCTTTCATCTGCATATAGTTGTAATGAAATTGATCGAGCAATTTGCAGCGCGCAATCTCAAAATATTTTAAATAGTGTCCATGCCAAACCACATTCATGGTATCGACATCATGAAATGGAATTTCAATGATTACATCTGCATGCATTGGCTCACCTTATCCCATAAATTCTGGTTGATTAAACAATTCAAGTTGGTCTAAACGATCAACAATCTGTTGTAATTCGGTTTGTAATGGTCGGTCTTCTTCGACAAATGCAAAGCTTTGTAAGGTCCATTGCATAAATGCCTGCAATGTTGGACTTAACTGTGTGGTGAGGCCTTTCAAGTGAATCGCCTGCACACTCGCGCAGCAAAGAGCTGCAATGACTTGCTGTGTTAAGGTAATTACGCGGCTCGCATCACGTGCAGCAATGGTTCCCATGCTAACTTTATCTTGGTTATGACATTCGGTTGAACGTGAAAAAATTGAAGCTGCCAAAGTGTTTTTCAAGGCTTCAGCCGTCCACGCCGATACTCCGATTTGCACCGCTTTAAAACCATGATTCAGCGGCAAACGCTCTGCTGTTGCACCCGTTAAATTACGTGGTAAGCCATGATTCATTTTATGATCGACTAGCTGTGCAATCTGTCTATCCATCAAGTCAGCAATATTGGCAATCATAATTTTTAAGCTATCCATTGCCTGTGCAATGTGTCCACCGTAAAAATGACCGCCATGCAATACACGCATCCCTACTGGATCAATCAATGGATTGTCGTTACTTGAATTCAGCTCATTTTCAATAAACTGACGTAACCATACTTTTGAGTCTTCAAACACCCCAATAATATGCGGCGCACAGCGTAATGAATAACGGTCTTGCAAACGCGGACTTTGATGTGCCGTTTGTACTTCACTGTTCAGCCAATCACGTAATTGCTTGGCTATTTGCTGCTGCCCCGGATGCGGTTTTTGTGCAAACAAGACTTCATCAAAATGACTAGGATTACCTTCTAAAGCCAATACATTTAGAGCAGTAATTAAAGTACTTGCAAGTGCAATTTGCTCTGCTTTTTTATAATTTAAACAAGCAATCGCCGTCATCACCGCTGTGCCGTTCATGAGCGCTAAACCTTCTTTAGGTCTAAGCGTTAAAGGCTGCATATTCTTTTCAGCATACACGTGAGCAACTGGAACAATTTGTCCATCGACATAGACATCACGCTCGCCGACTAAAGTTCCCGCAATGTAAGACAACGGCGTTAAGTCACCACTTGCCCCGACTGAACCTTCAGATGGAATGACTGGAATCACATTTTCGTTGAGTAGCCACACCAAACGCTCAAGTAGTGCTATCGATACACCTGAATAACCGCGAGCTAATGAGCATAATCGAGTCACAACTACTGCACGTGCAGTAATGACATCTAAATTTTCACCTAAACCACAACCATGAAAACGAGAAAGATGCAGCGGTAGTTCATTAACCTGATGCAACGGCACTTCAACCAAACATGAGTCACCATAACCCGTAGTCACCCCGTAGATAACCCCTTCTTCTTCAAGGAGCTGATCAAGAAAATCAGCGCCTTTTTGAATCAGTTCACGCCACTCAGACGTTTCAGGTAAAGCAACCTGACATTCGCCTCTGGCTACAGAAACGACATCTTCAATACTCAGTGGCTGTTCACCTACGGTTAACACACGCATGTTATTTCGTCCAAAAATTATAAAAATTAAACCATTGATAAGGGGCACGCAGACAATGCTGTTCTAATACGGCAACGTACGTTTTAGTGATGGTTTGCATACTTTCAATACGGTTAGCACGAGGTAAATTTATCTGCTCAGCAATTGAATGGATATGCACTTGAAACTGCTGTTGCACCCGATAGCAAAACACCGCAATAACAGGTACTTTGAGTAAATTTGCTAAAATCCATGCACCTTGAGGGAAAGCTGCTGACTCCCCTAAAAAATCAACATGCTGTACACGATCTGACTGCACAGGCACTCGATCTGCCGCCACAATGACCCACTCGCCTTGCTGCATTTTGTCTTGCAGCAACATTGCAGTTTCAATACCAAGTTCATCAACTGATAAAAGACAGACATCCGCCTTATCATTTATTTTTTTCAAAAACTCATTAAATTTTGTCGCGTGCTTTTGGTAAACCAGCACATTAATTTTCTGCGGATGCTCTGACTTAATGGCTCGAAGCAATTCAATATTGCCAAAGTGAGAGACAATAATCAGAGCACCTTTTTGATAATATTGAGAGAAGTTTTCATGTCCAAAAACTTGCAGTTCCTGCTCAGGAATATTACCTAGCCAGCCCTCAATCTTATCTAAAATACATTCACCAAATTGCATGAAATGCGCGTAGCTGTTTGTCCAATTTGGTTGGTGGCTAAAGGGAGTCTGTGATCCTGCAAAATGATGCAGTTTTTGTAAATAAATTAAGGAAGCCTGTCTTGCTGTGGCTGCAAATAACCAGTACCACATAATAACGAAGTACATCACCAACTTGCATAACCAACGTCCACCAAAACGATAAAACCACAACATCAGCATAAGGGGCAACATACCTCCTCGCTCTTTAATGTCGTTCCATTTTGGTGACGCTGAATCTGTCATAATTAACCTTGCAGCTTTTGTTTTAATAGCTTCGGTAAGCGAATCAGCATGCCCATAAACAAAGTTGCATGCGCTTTGCTTAGTCCTAAGTTATCTCGCCAAGCATGAAAATGAGAAATACCCTGCTCTGGATAAACCACAGGTGTTGGTACATTAATAAAAGGAGTATTTTCCCATTTTAAACGTACTAAAATTTCACTATCAAAACCCATACGTGGCTGGAATTTAGCACTATTTAAAACTTTTATCGTGCTCGCGAGCGGATACACGCGAAACCCGCACATGCTGTCTTTAATTTCAAAAGACAAACTATTTAACCACACCCAAAAATGGGTGATGTAACGGCCATATAAGCGCTTTTTAGGAATAGAGGCATCAAAATATGGCTGACCAATTACCATTGCATCTGGATTTTGTCGAGACTGCTCAATAAATTTTGGAATATCATCCCAGCAGTGTTGACCATCTGAATCGAGTTGTAACGCATGGCTTAAACCAAGCTCATAGGCTACACGTAAACCAGTTATTACGGCTTGTCCCTTACCCTTATTCACATCATGCTCAATAAGATGAATTTGAGAATATTGCTCTGCCAATGCTTTTAAAATTTGGCTACAAGCATCATCACTTCCATCATTGACCAACACAATCGGTAGATGAAATCTGTCCAGATAAGAAATTAAATCTGCTAAATAATGTGGATGGTTATAAACCGGAACAACAAAGCCGTAATTGGTCTGCATTTTTAACCCTCTACTTCCGTTTGCAAAGCAAATAATAATCGCCCTGAAGCTAGAATCTGTTCTGAATCACGTAGTTCAAAACTCACTTTATGCTCTTTTCGAGCAAGCTTGAGTTGTACCACAGCATACGGACGAATCAGGTTTTGAAATTTTAACTGTTCATATCCCTGACACCAGCTCAAATCAGACCAAATTGATTTAGCAAAATGTTGTAAAAAACCGATCTGCCCAACTCCAGGATAAATCGGTTGCGTTGGAAAATGCCCTTTAAAACACGCTAATTCAGGTGGAAATTCTAACTCCCAAATATAGTCATCTGAATTTTGAGACTGTGACAGCACCACGGGTTGTAACATAGGCTTAAATAGAGTTTTCAAATAGTTTTTATTGAGCTTGGACTGAGTATTTTGTGGTAACTGGCTGAGGAAACGCCATTGACGAGGAATCGCGATTGTTTCCAAGCTGTCTTTTAATTGTTGTTTTAAATGGCTGACAAAAGCGGACTTACCTTGCTGTTGTAACTGCTCACGAGCTTGTTCTGTCAGAACAACAATACAACCCAATATTTGACGTTGCTCATGTTCAAGTACCAATACATGACTGTGTTTTACGACACCTAGAGCCTGAATACTTTGTTCAATCGCGTCTAGACTCAAGCGCTTTTCTTCAAGTTTTACAATTCGATCTGTACGTCCCATCAACTTAAAGGTCTGACATGTTGCATCTGTCCATGCGGCGCTATCACCTGTGGTAATCCAATCATTCTCAAAGGCGTGATTACTCTTGACCATAAGCTGTTGCTCTTCAATCAGAATAGCCACATTACTAAATGCAGTCCAAGCATCTTCATCTTTAGCACGATGGGCAATACCGCCAGTTTCCGAACTTCCCAAAACTTCAATAATCGGACGATTTAAGAAAGGGCGAACACCACTTTCTAGCTTGCCACCAGAACTAAAGACCATTTGACAGTGTTGCAAAACGACATCAGTTGTCCAACGTTTTAATAATGCAGGACTTGAGATCAAATAATTGCTTAATCCCAACGTTTCTAACTGTTTTTGAGCTTGTACCACATCTTCTGGGAATGCCATTTGAGGTACATAAAAACTTCGACCAGTAGCAAGTGGTAGCAGTAATTTAAACAGTAATCCATAAATATGTTGATGACTAACCGTTGCAATCGCAATTGCATGTTCATCAAAAGTAAAGCTGTGACTTAACCCTTGGACTTCGTTGAATAATTGTTTGAGTGTTCTTGGGATTTTTTTAGGTTCACCAGTTGAACCTGATGTATAAAAATAGAGTTGAGCATGCTCTAAAAAAGCATCGTCTAAGGTTAAAGATAAAGGAACAACCTGTCCAATTTCTGGACGTTTTAAAAAATAAATCTGCTGTGCTGCAAAATCTTGTTCTAGTTCACGTACTCGATTTGGTGGTAAAAGTACTTGTTTTTTCGCTAGCAAACCAGCAAAGAATAAAACCAGAAACTCATAGCTATCCGCTTCCCATAAAGCCCAAGTTAGATTTTCCATTTGAGCAATTGCAGCAGCTTGTAAGGCCACATCCTGCCAAAAGTAATTAAAACTGGTCGAGTGCAGAGCACCGTCTATACAAAATGGCTGAGCTGAATCGATGAATTTCTGAAAATGGCAATACATAGTTTTTAATTAATGATTTGAAGAATGTAAACGCTGATGTCGCTTACGCAAAATAAATTCACCAAGGAACAAAATGCCCATCAGCACATAAGAAATAAAGCCATTATAAATGACCCAAACCTGAGTTGAGGTAAAAAGCACAGTGCTTAAAGCAATCAGTGCATTACAAAAAAAGAAAACACACCAAACTTTAGTCACCTGTCTGGTCCACTGCACCCCAGAATCAGGTAAATCGGGTTCAACGAGTCGGGCAAAGCGCTCAATCATAGACGGCGGCTTGATGAGTGTCAGCGAAAAAATAATTAATGCGCCTAAACTCATACCAACTGGATATAACTTTAACCACGCATGATTATGTGACAATAAGCTCAGACTGCCACAAACAATAGCAAAACCGGTTAAAGGCCATAATAAAGAGTTACCTTTACCAAAAAGTCTGACGACACCCAACCCGATGAGTAATAGGCTTACCCAAATGAATTGACCGTGTGTCAAACTCCAACCCACAATAAAGGGATACAGCACAAAAAGTGCTGCAACTATCCCTTTAAGAATAAACTTCATTCAGCAGTCATGTTCTGAATAACCGTCACAACATCAAGTACGGTTCTCACATTTTTAAAGTCTTCAGGCTTTACTTGTTTGCCCGTTAACTCTTTAATTTTTACAACTAAATCAACCGCGTCAATACTGTCGACATCAAGGTCTGAATAAAGATTCGAATCGAGTTGAACAGACTCCGGTTCAATTTCAAACAAATCTTCCATCCATTCACGGAGTTTAGTTAATACTTGCTCTTGAGATAACATCATCACGCTCCTTATGACTTCTGTTGTGCTTCAACTAAAGCAACCAAACTCTGGATTGATTTAAAATGCTGTTTGGTTTCATCCGACTCTGCATTTAAATGAATGTTGTAACGCTTTTTTAAAGCCAGTCCCAACTCAAGTGCATCAATCGAGTCTAATCCTAAGCCTTCTCCAAATAATGGAGCTTCTGTATCAATATCCGCAATAGTGATATCTTCTAGTGCCAAAACATCAATAATCATTTGCTTTAGTTCATCAGCAAGATTGCTCATTTCAAGATAACTCTTCATCAAAAATTTTATAAAAACTACGACTTAACTGACGAACTTGTTTAGGTCCTACTGTTAAATCATCTAACAAATCTGATACCTGTACCGCATCTAAAACCTTAACCTCGATATGAAATGGTTGAGATGGTACGTGATACCATTTTTCATTCTTGGTTAATGTAGATGGTGTGCAGGTAATAATTACTGGACGAATTGGTACATTTGCGCGAATGGCAATATTGGCTGCGCCTCGCTGAAATTCGTTGAGGGTCATCCCTTTTTCAGTGCGCGTTCCTTCCGGAAAAATTAAAAGAGAAGCCGCATTGTTTTCTTTTAGACGCTTTACACAGTCTTCAACAAACTGCTGAGAACCTGCATTTAAAATATAGCCTGCGCTTTGTACAGGTCCTTTGGTAAATGGGTTCGACCAAAGAGACTGCTTCACAACACAATTAGCCTGCTGCATCATACCAATTAGTACTACAACATCAATCAAAGTCGGATGATTGGCAATCACCAACTCTTGACGACTATTTTGTAGCTTTTCCAAGCCTTCTACCGAATAAGTCATGATGCCAAGTTTGACCATCATTTCGGTAAAGCCTTTAAAACTATGTTTAATCACATTTTGTGCACGCTGCTGACGCTCTTCAGAATCAGAGGTTGTCGCATTTAGTACTGGTGCAATCACTGAGGCAATGGCCATACCACCCAGCCCAAAACTGGCAAAACTAAAACCAGTAGCAGCCACACGCCAGCAATAATTACTTTTTTGCTTGAGGTTTTTAAGATTTAGCATTTGTTCCACCCAAATGCAGATGTTAACTGGTCAGCATCCTGCCAAAAATGAGCAAAAGCAGGAGCATCTGCTTCATCTGTATGCATCCACGCAGTAATTTGTAAATTAGGTTGCTCTAGAGTAACGACAGCAGCCATCGCATAGGCAGAAAAATCGACTGCCTCAGCATAAATATTAGGTAATGGCTCATCATAAGCAACGACTAGAACCCGCTTGATATCAGTCATTGACTTTAAAAGTGCATATGCCTCAATCAAACTTTCAGTCCATGAACAGCTTAAGCTTGTAGAGGGAGTATCAACCTGACATAAAATAGAATAAAGCCCGGAAATTGCATTATGAACAGACGTTGAAAATTGTGTAGGCGATGGAGTTTGTTCATTTAAAACATCTTTTAAGATATTTAAAGTTTTGGCCTCATCACCATACTTTGACACCCAAACAATATAATCAGCTTTATTACCATCTAATGCACCGATCGCGCTATTTAAAGCAAGTTTAGCTAAGGGCGATAAGCGTCTGCGCTGCATCGCAGGGATGCAGTCGAGAGCTGCGTACGAGGGCTGAGCATGTGTAAATATAAGCTGAGCAAGATGTAATGTTACCATGCTAAAAAATGAACCCTAAGCCACGTTATTCTGTAGAAATATAAATTATTTTATAAAGATGCTGATTATAGCATTCGTTATAAAATTTACAAAAAATTACGTTTATTACTCACACTTTTTCATAACTCTTGGCACGTGCTCATTTATTTGCAATAAAAAACCCAAAGAAAACTTTGGGTTTTTGAATGTCAAAAAGCTTAACGATTAAATTTTTTCTCTGCTTTTTTAAATTTCTGAATGTAGCGACGACGACGCGCAGCAGTACGTTCATCAATTTGACTCTTACGACCTTCAAACGGGTTTTCAGAAGTTTTAAAGTCAATACGAACTGGTGTACCTTCAAGTTTATATACTTTACGGAACACGTTTTCTAAGTAACGACGATAATCCGCAGGAGTCTTATCAACCTTATTACCATGGATCACAATCGTTGGTGGGTTCTGTCCACCCATATGCGCGTAACGCATTTTAATACGTTTTCCACTCACCATTGGCGGTTGATGTGCATCTGTAGCATCATTCAAAATTTGGGTTAATTTCGCAGGTGAAACTTTTAAATGCGATGAATCATAAGCACGGTGAATAGTTGGATACATATCCCCTACACCCGTACCATGCAATGCAGAAATAAGGTGTACTTTCGCCCATGGAATAAAGTCAAAACGACGATCAACATCCAATTTACATTGTTTGCGATCATATTCGGTCATGTTATCCCATTTATTAATAGCGATCATCATGGCACGCCCAGCTTCAAGTGCGTAACCAATTAAATGCAAATCTTGCTCAACAACTCCTTCACGAGCATCGAGAACCACAACAACCACATGTGCATCTTTAATGGCTTGTAGCGTTTTCACAATTGAGAATTTCTCAATCATTTCTTCTACTTTACCCTTACGACGCACACCAGCTGTGTCAATTAATGTGTATTGACGACCATCACGTTCAAAAGGAATATAAATCGAATCGCGGGTTGTACCAGGTTGGTCAAATGCTACTACACGATCTTCGCCAAGTAATCGATTGACCAAGGTAGATTTACCAACGTTTGGACGGCCAATAATGGCTAAACGTAAACCTGTTGCTTTGTCATGTTCTTCTTCACTTTCGTCTTCAGGAACATTCTCAAGAACATCTTCAAGCATTTGCTGCACACCACGACCATGGCTGGCAGCAACTTGTAAAGGTTCACCCATACCAAGCTTGTAGAATTCAACCAAAGCCGCTTCTGCATGAACGCCATCTACTTTGTTTGCAACAAGATAAATTTTCTTGCCCAAAGTACGTAGTTCACGGGCAATTTGCTCATCTGAAGCCAATAAACCAGCACGAGCATCAACCACAAAAATAATGATGTCTGCTTCATTAATTGCCGTTTTTGACTGCTCGGCCATGTAGTTATCAATACCGCCCTCATTTTCACCAATACCGCCAGTATCAACGACAATAAAAGACTTATTCTGATAAGTCGCATCACCATATTTACGGTCACGAGTCAGGCCCGCGAAGTCGGCTACAAGTGCATCACGACTCTTGGTAATCTGGTTAAATAACGTTGATTTTCCGACATTCGGACGACCAATGAGCGCAATAACGGGTTTCATACAATAACCTTAATTCAAGACCAGCCATATCTCATGGCATGAGCATTAAAAACAGTACAGGAGATATATTTTAAGGTCAGAGATGACCATAATAAAAGACGGGGCTTTGAACTGATTTAATTCAAACACCCCGATATTTTTAACAGCATAATTTGTTAAGCGCTTATTTTAGCACAAGCGAACAAAATTAACGATTCTGCCAAATACTTAAATCGCCTTTTCGGGTCGAAACATAAAGTTGGTTTTCGATAACACGTAATGTATTAACTTCACCACTTGTTTTTGAACGACCAATTAACTTACCTGTTGTTGGTTCAACAAGATGTAATACGCCATCTAAATCACCTACAACAAGATCTTGTCCTAGCACAACTGGATTACTTAAATGACGGTTTAACAAACTATCATTTTCCCAGATTTTTTCACCAGATGCTAAATCGTAAGCTGTTAACTTACCATCTGTTGAAGAGACAAATACTTTATTGTCATAAACTTCTGGACGTTTAGTACTGCTCGAATCTTCACTCCAAACGACACGTTGAGAAGCAAGATCGGTTACAGTCACTTGACCTTGGAAACTGGTCGTTACCATAAACTGTCCAGCTACAGTAGGATCACCATCGATATCAATTAAACGTTGAATATCAGAACGACCTTCACTTACTGCAACACGACGTTGGAAACGCGGAATACCACTAATGGTATCAATTGCATAAACATATGCATTCGCAGAAGCAATTAATACAGTACGAGGATCAAGGCTCACTGGTGATGCCTGACCACGCAAACTAAATTGGATATTCGGTAACTTATAAGCCCAAACTTGTTGGCCTGAAGTAGCATCATGCGCAAATACAGTACCATCATTCGCAATGGTAATAACACGTCCAGATTGAACCAATGACGGGCTTAACAATGCGCCAGATAACTGTGCAGTCCACTTCTGTTCGCCTGTTGCCTGATCTAGTGCAAAGAGTTGACCTTTACTGTTACCAACAACAACAATTCCTTCAGCAGCTTCAACACCAGAACTCAAGCCTAATTTGCTGACTTTCTTTTCCCAAATGCGTTGTTTACCACGATATGCAGCGACTTCACCTTTTGGATCAAGAGTGAAAACCACACCATCGTTTGCATCAAGTTGCAAACGTAATGGATCAGCTTTATCAGTAGAAGAAACACTACGCGAAAACACTGGCGTTAAGGTCTTTTTCGACTCGGTCAATTTCGGTAGAGGATTAGGTTTAACTTCTTTTACTTTATTACTAGAACATCCCACCAGTACAGCCGATGCGATTGCAATTGCCAAAGGCAGTTTGAATTTCTGATTCATTAAGACTCTTCCACCTGTGTTTCCAAAATTGGGCGCTCAATCTGTGGATCTTCAACTAAAACGCCAACACTTTCGAGTTTAATTTGTAAAATTTGTCGCTCTTGTTTACGTTCTAGTAACGAATTCCAAGCTGCCTGATACGCTTTTTTAGCAGAATCAACATCTTTCTTAGCAACAAAGATATCACCACGTAACTCTTCTACCGTTGCTTTAAACGCAGGATCGACGTTACCAGACAAAGTTTTTAATGCTTCATCATATTTGTTTTGCGCCAATTGTGCATCTGCTAAACGCAATTTTACAACCTGAATCAAACCTTCATCTTTAACTTTTGAGTTTTCAACTTTCTTTAAGGCTTTTTCAGCAGCAGCATAATCCTGTTTTTCATAGGCTAATTTTGCTAATACAAATTGAGTCTGTATGGCCTGAACAGAGTCGATATCATCTTTTACAATTTTATCTGCTGATGCAGTTACTGAACTTAAAGCATTCGGATTATCGGCACTCGCATTTGCCTCATCCATTAACTGCTGTACTTTTGCAGTTTCTACCTGACTAGTTGCCAGATTCTTTTTTTGCCAGTATGTCCACCCAAAAAAGGCAATCAACGCAATGAGAATTCCGCTAATCATGGCAGAACCATATTTTTTGGCGAACGACTTTAAGCTGTCGAATTGTTCTTCATCACTTAAGCTCATGTGATTGTCCTTTTCCAGATGTTCAGTTTATTTTGTAAATTTTTGGATTAAAAATGGTACGAGGTCAGCAATTGCGACTTGTGACTGTTCAGCTGTTGCTAACTCTTTAATAGCAAGCTGCTGTGCTTCCCACTCTCGTTCCCCTAAAATCAAAGCAAAGATTGCTCCAGCCTGATCAGCTTTTTTCATCTGGCTTTTCATGCTGCCTTGTGAACCTGTTTTGATGCGAATACTGCTATTTGCAGCTTCTAACTGGTCACGTAATTGTTCCGCTAAAATCAAAGCATTCGTTTGATAAGCAGGTTCTGCAACCAAGAAAACTTCACAATCACGAATAACTTCAGCTTGTTCAACTTGCTCAAGCAGAAGCAATAAACGCTCCATACCCATTGCAAAACCAACAGCTGGTACAGATTGATCTGGCTTACCTTTTAATTGGCCAACTAAACCGTCGTAGCGCCCACCAGCACATACTGTGCCTTGCGAACCAAGTGCTGTAGTCGTCCATTCAAAAACAGTCTTGTTGTAATAGTCTAGACCACGCACCAACTTCTGGTTAATTACAAACTGGATACCAGCAGCAGTCAAATAATCTTGTAACTGCTTAAAATGATCCAAACTATCTTCTTTTAAGAAATCATGCAATTTCGGCGCATTTTCCAGAATTTTCTGAGTAGATTCAATTTTAGAATCTAAAATGCGTAATGGATTTGTTGTTAAGCGACGCTGCGAATCTTCATCCAACGCATCTTTATGCTCATTTAAAAAAGCAACTAATGCATTGCGATACTCTGTACGCTCATCAGTTTCGCCTAAAGTATTCAACTCAAGCTGAACCTTATCAGCAACGCCCATACGTTTCCATAAGCGAGCTGTCAACATAATCAATTCAGCATCAATGTCAGGAGTCGCAACACCAAAAGTTTCCACACCAAACTGATGGAACTGACGGTAACGCCCTTTTTGTGGTTTTTCATAACGGAACATAGGTCCCATATACCACACGCGTGGCGTAGCGCCGCGCAACAAATTATGTTCAACCAACGCACGAACACAGCCAGCTGTACCTTCCGGACGTAAGGTTAATGACTCTGGTGGGTTACCTTTGTCGAAAAAGGTGTACATTTCTTTTTCAACAATATCAGTGGCATCACCAATAGCACGTTTAAACAAGCCCGTTTGCTCAACGATTGGTAAACGAATTTGCTGATACCCATAAGCATCCATTAAAGATGCTAAATGTTGCTCAAGACGTCTCCACGCTACTGTTTGCGTTGGCAAGACGTCATTAAAACCTTTGATTGCGACAATTGAACTCATGATGAACTACGAATAATTTCTTTAGATTTAGCTTCTTCAAGCTCTTGGACACGTTGACGAACCATTGTTTCGATTTCATCAACCAATTGATCGGTATCGATTAAATGGCTTTTCTCACCATTACGATAAACCAGTGAGCGAGGCGCAGCCCCAACAACCCCGATATCAGCTTCTTTTGCTTCACCCGGGCCATTTACCTTACAACCAATCACTGACACATCCATTGGAGTACGAATATCTTCTAAACGTTCTTCCAAAGCTTGCATCACTTGAATAACGTTAAATTCTTGGCGCGAACAACTCGGACAAGCAATAAAGTTAATCCCGTTAGAGCGCAGACCAAGCGATTTTAAGATATCAAAACCAATCTTGATTTCATCTTCTGGTTCGGCAGCAAGCGAAATACGCATTGTATCGCCAATACCTTCCATCAATAATCCGCCAAGGGCAATCGCTGATTTCACAGTACCCGTACGGTAAATACCCGCTTCGGTAACACCAAGGTGTAATGGATTATCAATTTGCTGAGAAAGCAAGCGGTAAGCATCCATGGTTAAAAACACATTTGAGGCTTTTACACTAACTTTAAACTCATGGAAATCGAGGCGGTCTAAAATATCAATGTGACGTAAAGCTGATTCAAGAAGTGCTTGCCCAGTAGGCTCGCCATATTTTTTCTGTAAATCTTTTTCTAGAGAACCCGCATTCACACCAATACGCATTGAAATACCGTGATGACGTGCCGCAGCAACGACCTCGCGAACTTTCTGGTCTGACCCGATATTACCTGGATTAATACGCAAACAGTCTGCACCATAATCTGCAACTGCTAAGGCAATTCTATGGTCAAAATGAATATCGGCAACTAATGGTACTGAAACGCGCTTACGAATTGCGCCAAATGCCTCAGCAGCCTCCATAGATGGGACCGAAACACGCATAATATCAGCACCTGCATCAACGCAACGCTCAATCTGAGCAACGGTTGCATCCACATCGCAAGTTTCGGTATTTGTCATACTTTGCACACTAATAGGTGCATCGCCACCGACATACACCGACCCAACACGAATTTTGCGTGTTGGTCGACGTTTAATTGGGTTCTCTATCATTGTATCGCTCAACTCATGGTATTAGCGGGATAAACGGAATTCAGCTTTACCGTTTACCGTATATGGAGACAATGAAATCTGTTCTTGGTTTAAACTTAATGACACGGCAGTTGCATCATCAAGACGAATCTGAAATGGAGACTCGCCATTTAAGTTTAAAGTTGATGACTGACGGCCTGTCGCCAAAACTTTACCTGTTGCATCAACAATATGAACAGACGTTGGACGGTTAAAGTTTAGCACCAATTGATCACCCACTGTTGAGGTGGCATTTCCTTTCATAGGTAAAACTTCAACACTAGATTGATTTACTTTAGGTAAATCAGCATCTTCTTTCTTAGAAGTCCATTTTTGAATACCCATGACAATCAATGACACAACAGCAATAACCACGATTGCAAGAAGTGCACGCTTCAACCATTTCTTATTACGGTCACTATTAGAACCAGGGAGTTTACCCATGATTTTAATCGGTGAATTATTTAAGGCATGGTTCGGTAAAAGCCCGGTATCATTTGCATAAATTTCATCAAAGCGCTGAATAATTGCCGTCGCATCTGTATTTAAATATTTTGCATATGAACGGTAATAACCCTTGATAAAAGTCGCTTCTGGCAATGACTTGTAATCATCTTGCTCTAAAGCAGTTAGAGTCTTAACCGGCATGTTTAAATCTGAAGAAACTTGCCCTAACTCTTTATTCTGAGCAACTCGAATTTGACGTAAATACTCACCAGGACGTTGAATATTTCCTAAAGCAGAAGTCGGTAAGCTTGAGCCAGTTGGCTGCTGTGAATTAGGATTTATTTCCATACGGCCTCAGTACTATACTGTAATTGCAAATAACGTTGATATTCTGGACTTTCCGGGAACAAAGCACGTAACTGGTTTACTAAGACTTGCATTCCCATTTTATCCGCATTGGCTCGAGCCACTCTTACACCAATCCAAAGTGCTCTTGCACCCTGATTTTTCTGCCCCACTGTATGAACGTATTGTTCATACATTTGTGTAGCAGCCGGAATCTGCTGCTGCAAATAAAAAATTTCCGCTAACTCTAACATTGAAATATAAGAGTCGCGGTTAGCAAGGAGTGCTTGTTTGAATGTTTTTTCAGCATTCGCAACATCACCCAATTTTAAATAAATACGCCCTAGATTTTCTAACGCCTGATAGCGTTGGTCATAACCTAATGTTGTACCAGCAATACGAAATTGCTCGATCGCATCATTATAGCGTTCCATTTGGTATAAATAAGTACCATAGTTATTATGTGCTTGAGCATTATCTGGTTCAGATGAAATTGCTCGTTTAAAGTAATGTTCTGCTTTTTCTAAGTTCGGCTTGCTACCTTCTTGCTGTAGCAAAATGCCCATCATCATATTTGCCATTGCATCGCGGTTATCTACACTTAAAGCTTGATCAAGAACTCGCTTTGCCGAATCCAAGTCACCAGAACGGATATGTTCAGCAGCAAGTTGTGTACGCACTTTTACCGCTTTTTCTGGGTCTTTCTTTTGCATATGCGTTGTCTGGCAACCACTTACCAGAAATGCAACTGCAACCCCCATCCATAATACCGTTTTTAACTTTGGAGTACTCAAAGCCTGCCCTCAATTTTATCCCTGTGTACGCAAAATCTCTTGACGCTGTGTGACTTTCTTCTGCCACTGTTCAGCACGACGAGTTCTATCGGCCACTTGACCGACTAACTGTCCACATGCAGCATCAATATCATCACCACGTGTTTGACGAATCGTACACACAAATCCAGCATCAGACAAAGTTTTTTGGAACGAGATAATTCGATTTCGGCTTGAGCGGCCATATGGTGCATGTGGGAACGGGTTAAATGGAATTAAATTAATTTTACTTGGTAAGTTTTTTAATAATTTAATCATTTGCTGTGCATGTTCAGGCTGATCATTTACACCCTCTAACATCACATATTCAATAGTCACATGTTTACGCGTACTTTCATTACCATCTTTGGCAATATAACGCTGACATGCTGCAATCAACTGAGCCAATGGATATTTTTTATTAATTGGCACTAGTTCATTACGTAATTCATCATTTGGTGCATGTAAAGAAATTGCTAAAGCAACATCAATGTCTTTTGCAAGTTGATCAATTTTAGGTACAACACCTGATGTTGATAAAGTCACACGACGCTTAGACATGCCATAAGCAAAGTCATCAAGCATAATCTGCATTGAGCTTAATACGGCATCATAGTTGAGCAATGGTTCACCCATACCCATCATCACGACATTGGTCACTGAACGCTCGCGCTCGGCAACCGGCACTTCTTCCATATAGGAATAGTTTGCCATCCAAAGTTGTCCAATGATTTCATCTGGCGTTAAATCACGTTGGAAACCTTGTTTTCCTGTTGAACAAAATGAGCAATCTAATGCACAACCGACTTGTGACGAAATACACAAAGTCTTACGCAAGCCTGTTTTATCTTCGGCAGGAATTAATACAGTTTCAACTAAAGAACCTGCACCATCGCCCACACGAAAAACCCACTTACGTGTACCATCTTTTGAATAATGACGGTGAACTACTTCAGGAGCTTTGATTTCACAAATCTGTTCAAGCTTCGCACGCAATTTCCCTGAAATATTGGTCATTTCAGCAAAATCAGTAATGAAGTATTGATGTATCCATTTCATCACCTGACCGGCACGAAACTTTTTCTCACCAATATCTTCAAAGAATTTTTCTAATTCAGTACGAGACATGCCGAGTAAATTCACTTTATTTTCGGCAGCAGGAATGACCAGCGTGGACGAAGATTGCTGCTGTCCATCAAGATTTTCAGATGAAACGACCTCTGCAGAACTCATGTGTATTTACCTAAACCATGTCAAAAAACTGAAGATATTGTTCAAGAATCAAACAATATTCTCTTGAGAGAATAAAAAAACCAGATAAGTAGTATACCACTTATCTGGTTTGAATGCTTTCGATTAACGAGTGCGTGGGCAGATCTCGTTGTCAGCAAAGAAGTAAGCAATTTCACGCTCTGCAGAAGCAACTGAGTCAGAACCGTGAGCAGCGTTTTCGTCGATGCTTACAGCAAAGTCAGCACGGATAGTGCCAGGAGCAGCTTCTTTAGGGTTTGTAGCGCCTAAGATTTCACGGTGTGCAAGAACTGCATTTTCGCCTTCAAGAACAGATACTACAACTGGACCAGAAGTCATGAATGCAACTAAGTCACCAAAGAAACCACGTTCTTTATGCTCAGCATAGAAACCTTCAGCATCAGCTTGAGAAAGGTGTTTCATTTTAGTCGCAACAATTTTTAAACCCGCTTTTTCAAAACGAGCAAAAATATCACCGATGTGGTTTTTAGAAACTGCATCAGGTTTTACGATAGACAAAGTACGTTCAATAGCCATGAGTGGCTCCTTTATTTTAAAATTTAAACATTAAAAAATTTGCCGCATTATACCGATGTCATAGGCAATAATCAGCTTTGAATGTGTAAAAGTTGCGATTTTTTCTACTGTTTTTAGCGAACTTCGTCTATCCAGGCCATTTGAATCCCTTCTAGCAATCCTTCTGTCGATTTATTTGGGTCATCATTGAAGTCTGGCAATGCGCACACCCATGCATGTAAATCGGTAAAACGAATCCATTGCGGATCAACTTCTGGATGTGCTTCTGACAATTCAATGGCAATATCAATCGTATCTGTCCAACGTAAGCCCATAGCGGCTCCTATCTGTTTAATCTGCTAAATCACGAACTGTGTACTTTAGCAAATCCACAAACCTAATCGATAGCTTAAGCTGATAAAAATTACCGATGCCTATAAAGCGATGTTCAAGAGCGGAGCCATAAAAATAATCATACTCGCGACTGCTGCACCAATGAGTGCACCGACAATCACATCACTTGGGTAATGAAGACCAAGTACCATACGAGACAATGCTACAAGCACCATGAAAGGAAACATCGCCGCAAGTAAAGCTGGCTGGATATAACCCAACACAATTGTCACCATCACTGCATGAAGTGTATGACCCGATGGAAAACTAAAATGATCAAGTGGTCTTTCACCGAGCACAATCACTTGATGCACTTGATAAGGACGGGGTCGTGTTGTCTTGTGTTTTAAAAATTTATAGATCGCGGTTCCAATAGAACCACCTAATAACAAGTAGATGATTTGCAGGCTATAGGTGATGCCTTGCATCCCCCACACGATTGCCAGCATTAGATACCAAAATGGGCCGTCACCCACACGACTGATGATTTTGAAGAAAAGGGCAACACGCTGTGAGTGAGAGAAATTGTTAAGATATAAACAGCCTCTTAAATCTAAATCGAGTATTTTTATTTTTGCATTCTTAAATTTCATGGTCATTCTCCTATTTTAGGATACTTAGGTGAAGTCCACCGAGGGCTCCTTCACTACCTGATAAAATGCCTGCTCCAATTGCTGAACCGGAAGTTGCCAACCGCTTTGCTGTACTTTATGACAGGCTTGCACGCCCATTTCTCTAAGTTGTTGTACTGAAGGAAGCTGATAAATTTGTTGTATAAAGTGGCTTTTTTGTCCAAGTGGGCTTAACCAGCCATTCACACCATGGGTTAAGTATTGATGTGCACATGCATAATCATACGCGATAACTGGCAAACCGCTTGCCATTGCCTCTAAAACTACGTTACCAAACGTTTCAACTTGACTCGCAAATACGAATACGTCTGCACTCGCATATGCAGCAGCCAAATCTTGACCTCTCAGACTTCCGGTAAAGATAACACCCTTCGCTTCAGGTAGTGACTTTAAACGAGCAAAATCTGGGCCATCTCCCACAATAACCAATTTCGTTTTATGTGGCTGAATGCTTTGTAGGCTCGCATAACTATCAATGAGCACTTGCACTTCTTTTTCGGGAGACAAACGCCCTACATAAAGCATAACGCGAGTATTCTCATCGGCATCCCATTGTTTTCGCAAATTTTCAGAGCGATGCTTTGGTGAAAATCTCGTTGTGTCTACGCCGCGTCCAACAACAACCAGCGGGCAAGTAATACCAAAACCGCGTAATGCTTCTTGTGTATCTTTACTTGGCACACAAGTCACTTGAGTATTGTTGTGAAACCAGCATAGGTATTTTTGAATCGGTTTAACCAAAAAAGCCAAATCGAAGAATCGACTAAAATCTTGAAATGGTGAATGAAAGCCACTCGAAACAGGAATAGCTTTTGCCTTAGCAGCCTGCATGGCGGTTAAACCTAATGGTCCTTCAGTCACAATATGGACCACATCGGGCACAAACTTTTCAAAAGCTTTCGATACTTTTAAATATTGTGGCCAACCAAACTGCAAAGTCGGATATTTGGGAATCGCCTGCGACATCACCAGACATTCTTGCTCTGGCGTAAAGTCATGGCATTTTGCCTTTTGCTCTGGACGAATCAGTAAAATCTTATGCCCCTGTTTCTGTAAACCTTGGCATAGTTGTAATAATGAAAGTGCCACACCATTAATTTCAGGTGGCCAAGTTTCCGTCACAATCGCAATTTTTAAACGTGGGCGCACCAAATCATGCAATGAATGCGTATTAGATAGCTGCTGCTTTTGTTTAAAAAAGAATTGGAAGCTTTCAGGAAGTTGCTGTTGTTTTAATAGTGCTGTCGCGTATGAGCTTTGCATAGCGCCATCCATCAATGTATTTATTTTCATGCTTAAAGATTAAGCAGTTTTTTTGACATTTTGATGATAAATGCGTGACAGTTTACTGACATGAAAAATAAAAAAAGCACACTGATAACAGCATGCTTTTCTCTTAAGACCTAGTAATACTTAGCGGTTTTGCAATTTTGCATAGTCCATGAGTACATTTGCAGCTTCAGTCACAAAAGTTTCTTCTTCTGGCAATGCAGGGCGTTGAGATGCTTTCATTTTAGCGCGAGATTCAGCTAGAGCATCTAATGAAGCTTGATAGCTTTCCCAGTTTGCAAAAGGCTTTTGACCAGTTGCAGCACGGCGTTCATTTTCTGCATCTAAAGTTTGTTTCTCTAAACCAAGTAATTCTGCACGGCGTTTATCAATATCAAGTACCACTTGTTTCTGATCACTCGTAACTTTGGCAATCGCGGTACGTTTATTTAGATATTTAAACTGGGCATCATTAGCAACACGTTGTTCAGAGAATTGAGACAACTTTGCCACATAAGGTTGAACAGAGCCTTCGCGCTTAAATGGTGCAGTAGGAATTGTGTCCCACTTCAACGCATTCTTCGATTTACGTTCACCAAACTCTTCATTATAGATATCGACGAGTTTAATGTCTGGCACTACACCTTTATTTTGTGTACTACCACCTGTAATACGGTAGAACTTACGCTGAGTTAAAGTCGCTTGACCGTATGCCAGAGTATCAAGTTGCACCTGAGCTGTACCCTTACCAGTCGTTGTACTACCGATAATAATACCGCGCTCATAGTCTTGAATTGCAGCAGAGTAAATTTCACTTGCAGATGCAGATGCCAAGTTCACCATTACAGCAAGGGGGCCAGTGTAAATTTGTTGACCACCGTCGTTGTCTTCAAAAACACTTACGTTGCCATTGCCATCACGAATTTGAACCACTGGACCTGACTTAATCACTTGACCCAGCATACGTGCAACTTCTTCTAATGAACCACCTGGATCATTACGCAAGTCGATAATAATACCTTCTACTTTCTTCGCTTTTAACGCTTCAAAAGCATTGGCCGTATCTTCAGAAACTGAACGGTATTGTTGACCCGCACGACGTGAACGATAGTCAAAATAGAATGATGGAATTTCAATCACGCCTAACAGATGCTTTTTACCATCGCGGTTAACTTCAACTGTACGTGAACGAACACCAGCATCTTCTTCTTGAATCACATCACGCACTAAGGTCACATTACGTGCTTGACTCATTGATGCGCCAGCACCAAGAAGTTTTAACGTAACTTTAGTTCCGCGCTTACCACGAATGAGTCCAACAATTTCAGAACTTGTCCAACCAACCACATCAATCATTTTCTCGCCTTCTTGGGCGACACCAACGATTCGATCTCCTGATTTCACTTGACCAGACTTACTTGCAGGACCACCTTCTACAATGGTTTCAATCTTGGTGTAATCTTCATTGCCACGCTCTGGACGAATCGATACACCAATACCTTCAAGCTGCAAGGTGGTTTGGCGATTCAATTCTATCGCATCGATTGGCGGGTAATAGTTACTGTGTGGATCATAAGTCGCCAACATGGCGTTCAATGTTTTATCCAACACATCATCGCTTTTCACACGACTAATTCTTTCAAGCTGACGCGTATAACGTTTAGTTAAGGTCTGAGCTGGTGTTAAATCTTCTGGACCAGTTAAATCTTGACCATCAGCAAGTGATGGATTTTCTTTAAGCGCTTTTTGTTTCGCCTGCTCTTCTTCACGGCTAATCGTTAAGTTGATTAACTGCGAAACCAACATTTTACGCCAGTGATTTTGTTGCTCAGCCGATGTTTTAAAATACGGCGCTTTTTCACGATCAACTTCAATATAACTATTTGGCTGTTTTAAATTTTGCTGCTGTTTCAGCTCGGCTAACATGAACTCATAAAATTGTTTTAAGCGTTCACGATATTGCTGATGAATTGCAAATGGTCCAGTCAAATTCCCCGCTTTTAAAGAAGCACCAAAATTTGGACCATATAGTTTTTTATAATTTTGAACTTCAGCGTCTAAAAATAGTGAGTGATCCGGATCAAGACTATCTAAATACATATCGAGAATACGATTTGATGTCGTCGCATCCAGACGCATATTCAAATAATGTTGGCGATCAACTAAAGTTGCCAGTTGGCGAGCCACCAAAGCCTGTTCTTGCGTTGGCTGGATCGATTGAGAAACCACAGCAGTATTGGTTGCTGCTCTCGCTTCATTCATCGTATGAGTGAAGAATAAACCGCCAGTCGCGATCGCTACTGCACAAGCTATAGTTTGAAGTTTCATAAATTTTTAATACTTCCTTGGGTGTTCCTATCTTACACGCTCTGTTTTCGATATGAACTAAGCAGATTCAAAATCTTAACCAACTAAATTGTTTATACCGTGTAGTTTTATCATATTCTGTACTGACAAAATGTAGCAAAACATTGCAAAATTCGCTTATTGTTTTTCAATCAAAATTCAAATGGAACCAATATGATTGGCGCATTGATGCTGGACATCGCCGGCACAGAACTTACTCAAGAAGATATTGAACTATTACGCGCTCCGCAAGTCGGTGGCATGATTTTATTTGCACGAAATATTGAATCTCCACAACAAGTGCGTGCATTAACGGACCATATGCGTCAAATTCGTCCAGATATTTTAATTGCTGTCGACCAAGAAGGTGGTCGAGTTCAGCGCCTAAGATCAGGCTTTACCTTATTACCAGCCATGGGTCGTTTCGGTGAACTCTATATTACTCAACCTCAAAAAGCACTTGAACTAGCTGAACAGTGCGGTTGGTTAATGGCAACCGAAGTCCTTGCTGTCGGTATCGATTTTAGTTTTGCACCCGTTTTAGACCTTAATGCAATTAGTGATGTGATCGGTGATCGTGGCTTCTCTAAAAATATTGAGGATATCGCACCACTTGCTGGCGCGTTTATGCAAGGCATGAAAAAAGCTGGAATGGCAAACACGGGCAAACATTTCCCGGGTCACGGCTCAGTGAAAGCCGACTCTCATGTCGCAGCTGCAATCGATAGCCGTAGCTATGACGAAATTTACAACCATGACATGCAAAGCTTCATTAAGCTTATGCCTCAGCTTGATGCGCTCATGCCTGCACATGTGATTTATGATCAGATCGATCCAAATCCAGCCGGTTTTTCACCTTTCTGGATTCAAGAAGTTCTACGCAACCGTTTGAAGTTTGATGGTGTACTTTTCTCTGATGACTTAAGCATGCAAGCTGCATGTGTAGCAGGTGGCGCAGATGCACGTATTCAAGCTGCTTTAACTGCTGGTTGTGATATGGGACTCGTGTGTAATGACCGTAGTGCGGCATGTACAGCACTTGAAGGTATTGCAAACCTAGAGCTACCAAATCAAGAACGCCTTGAACGCATGCGTGGTCAAATTCCACAAATTCAGATTGGTGAAACCTTATCGCTTGGCGACGAGTGGCAAGCTGTCAAAACAGCCATTGAAGAGTTTAAAAATTCGATCTAAATTGAGTTAAACGTATATTTGACTGATGGTCTCGATCATCAGTCAAACCACACAAAAACAATAAATCGAGCTCAGGACGAATGACACAACAACTTTCAAAACACCGCCACATCTCTTTTACAGCCCACTATACGGGTTATATCTGGTATCAAATGGGGATCTCTCATGAAGCATTTGCTACAGCCAAAGGCAAATCACTGGCGTATTTGGTTCATCCGATAGAATCTTGGGCTGAGAAATATGTGGGCGGTAGCATGCGCACAACGCTCAAACAACGTCACACCATGCTTGATCATCACTTAGAACAACTCATTCAAGAAAGTCCTGATTTACAAGTTCTAGAAATAGCATGTGGCCTGTCTCCACGTGGCTGGTGGTTTAGACAGCATTACCCTTCGATTACCTATCGGGAGCTTGATTTACCCGATATGGCACAAACCAAACAAAATGCGTTACAGCAAATTGAAAAAAATGCACCTGAAGTCTTATCAGTTGATTTATTTACCGAAGCTTTTGCACAAGCATTTGAAGTATTTGACCCGAACCGCCCATTGGTTGTAATTAGTGAAGGTTTAATTAATTATTTTGATAAAAATTTATTAAAACAGCTGATTCAATCGATTGCTCACTATGGCGCTTCTTTTAAAAATTTTCATTATTTAACTGACCTCTACCCTGAACCAGTTAAAAACAAACTTGCCAGCATCATCTGGAATAGCAGTAAATTATTGAAATTAATGTCTCGAAGCTCGTTTAGTTTTCACTTCAAAAGTCCCAAAGAAGTTGAAGACTTTTTTAAAGATACCGAGTTCAGTCAAGTTCGCGTGGAACAACCACAAATTTTCTTTGGACAAGCTTCTCAAGACAGTCATGAGCAACATTTAGGTGACTTGGTCTGGACTATTCACGCACAAATAAAATAACCAATATAAAAAATGGAAGCTCGAAATAAACGAGCTTCCATCTATAACTATATTATTAAGCTGCTTGTTTTTGACGAGCAATAAAACGGCTTAAACGATCAGCAAGTTCGAAACTACCATGTTTAAATAAAGCGCGAATACCTTGCTCTGTACTTTCAAAAATTAAGCACTCAATTGCAAAGCTACCTTCTTCATCTTCTAAATGCAGCGCTAAATCACGTGGATGGTCATTCACAAAATCAAGCTGCGAAACATCATCCATTTTTAAATACATACCGAAGAAAGTGACATCAACAATCGTTACGGACACCTGTACATCAAACTCTCGGTGAGTAAGTTGAGTATTTGGTTGCAAAACTCGAACTCGCTCTTCACCACGGCGTTCCATGTTTTGCATTTGTTCACGTGTCATAGGAATAATGCCATCCAAATTTTGGATAGATTCACCTTTTAAGAATGATGTGAACAAACTCATGGTTTCTTTACGACGCTGGAGCTGCGGTACATGATCTGCGTTTGCGATCAATGCAAATTCCATGTCTGGGCATTGCAACGCAAAGTTCGCATTTTCATGAGGCAGAGTAAAACTATCGTACTGCCCTGCTGCAACCAACGTTTTGCACTCTGGAATAGGTACATCCGTTAACCGCAAAAGACGATTACAGTTAATTTCATAACGTTCTCGCTCAGTACCCGTAAACTCAGCCATTTGTCTAAAAAATAATTTCTTGGCTGTTGGTGACATGCGGGTTTTATCTAATTTTGCATGATTAACTAAATATAAAATTACAGCTTGCCCAAACTCTTCCATGCGGTTTTCTTGCATGAGCTTGAGCGACTCTTCCAAAATCATTCGCCAACTTTTTCGGGTCTTTTGCATAACCCCCATTAAAATCATGCGATCCATTAATTCAGGACGATGATAGGCAAAACAAGAAGCAATCACTGACCCTAAAGACATTCCCATCACAGAAACTTTTTGTAGACCCACAATATCTAACCAGCGTCCCAACATTTTAGACAAATCAGGTAACTCTAAAGTACCTGCAGATACGCCAGTATCCCGATTAGTAATTTGCTGATTTGCACCCATAGAAGGCAAATCGATTAATATGACCGGACCGCTTTCAAACAATTGTTCAACACAATATTTATAAGAATTAAAATTCTGGAAAGCACCGCCCACAATCACAATTGGCGTATTGTGAATCGATTTTGGATCGGCAATTGCCATATATTCAATTTTCCAGCCGTCAATCCATGTTGTACGAGCAGGTTGTTTAAAACTATCTCTATGGTAGATATCGAAAAAGCCAAAACCGGCATAAGCTTGGTTGATCTCCGAATCCATTTGAATAATGGAATTCATATCCCTGCTTCCTCCTTGCTGTAATTTTTTTATGCTGCAAGAGTTCCTTCTTGAACACGTAATCTTTTATGCACAAAACTTTTAAATTTGTATTAGTTTGTATTGCACAATAACATTCTAAACAATTGTGTGAAATATACGCAATCGCTCAAATGACCGCTCATCTTGTTTAAGTCGCTAATAGTTTGCAAAATATTTAAATGTTTTTTTATGGCAGTCACATTTTTCAAAAAAAGCCATTCATTGTTCCGCATTTGACTGCTACTATCTTACTCATTGGTAAATGATTAAAAAATGCTATGCAAGACTCAATTGAACAATATATGCAAAAAGTCGGGCAACAAGCACGTCAGGCATCTCGTGTCCTAACAAGTGCTTCTACCTCACTAAAAAATCATGCACTCTCTGCTATTTATACTGCTTTAGAAAATAATCAGGCAGAAATCTTGGCAGCGAATCAAATCGACATGGATAAAGGTCGTAGCAATCAGCTCGACAGCGCATTGCTTGATCGTCTTGAACTTACGCCCACACGCTTTAAAGGAATGTTGCAAGGTCTAAAAGATGTGATTGCACTTGTCGATCCAATTGGGGAAATTACTGATCTTGCATATCGCCCCACAGGCATTCAAATTGGTAAAATGCGTGTGCCTTTAGGTGTTGTTGGGATGATTTACGAATCACGTCCAAACGTAACCCTTGAAGCTGCATCTTTAGCCATTAAATCGGGCAACGCCATTATTTTACGTGGTGGTTCAGAAGCACTCGAGTCAAATAAAGCGATCGCTGAAGCGATTAAGCATGGCTTAAAAGTTGCTGGCCTACCTGAAGATTCAGTTCAAGTGATTAACACTTCTGACCGTGCAGCTGTTGGTCATCTTATTACCATGGCTGAATATGTAGATGTAATTGTTCCACGTGGTGGCAAAAGCTTAATTGAGCGTGTAACTAACGAAGCGCGCATTCCTGTCATTAAGCATCTTGATGGTAACTGCCATGTATTTGTTGAAGCACAAGCCGACTTGCAAAAAGCTTTACCAATTACATTAAATGCAAAAACACATCGTTATGGCGTTTGTAATGCGATGGAAACTCTGCTCGTTGATGAAAAAATTGCAGATGTTTTCTTACCGCACATTGCTGAACTCTATGCTGAGAAAAAAGTTGAGCTCCGTGGTTGTCCAGAAACACGTCGCATTTTGGGTGCTTCTGTAAAACCAGCGACAGAAGAAGATTGGTACACCGAATATTTAGGGCCAATTCTTGCAGTTAAAGTAGTGAGTGGCATTGATGAAGCAATTGACCATATCAACAAATATGGTTCACATCATACCGATGCAATTGTGACTGAAAACTACACTTTAGCTCGTCAGTTCTTGGCTCGTGTAGATTCAAGCTCAGTTGTAATCAATGCATCAACTCGTTTTGCTGATGGTTTCGAATATGGTTTAGGCGCTGAAATTGGTATCTCCACTGATAAAATCCATGCCCGCGGCCCAGTTGGTTTAGAAGGCTTAACTTCACAAAAATGGATTGTGTTAGGTGACGGACAAATTCGCCAATAATTAAAATTATTAGTTCAAATAAAAACGCCTGATCAATTTCAGGCGTTTTTTATTACTCAAGTTATGAGTCACTATAAAAAACCAACCCGAAGGCTGGTTTTTCTTAATCGTATATTTATTAGAAAATAAAGTCGGTATTCACAAATTTAGAGTAGTGTTCAGACACCATAGAGGCCAACATGCCTTTGCTGTCATCTGTCTGTTTAGCAGCAATCATAGAACGGATCGAGAATGCACGAAGCGCATCATGCACAGACAATGTACCTTCCGCAGAATCTTTACGTCCACCAAATGGGAACACATCAGGGCCGCGCTGACATTGACAGTTGATGTTCACACGACAGACCTGATGAACCAGCGGATCAACCAAGTGGCCAATTTGCTCAGGGTCACTACCAAAAATACTCACCTGCTGACCATGATCAGAAGTAGTGACATAGTCCAGCACAGTTTCAATGTCATCATAAACAGAGACTGGTATCACTGGACCAAACTGTTCTTCGCGATACAGCCTCATCCCCTCAGTCACTGGATAAACTACAGCTGGATAGAACATCGTTTTGCAGAATTCACCGCCTTCCAGATTAACCACTTTTGCCCCTTTAGCCATGGCATCCTCAATGACTTCAGTCATGTAGGTCGTACGATGCATACCTGGTAAGGGAGTAATAAACACACCTTTTTCCCAAGGCATCCCCACTTTAAGTTTGGCCAGTTCAGCCGTTAAACGGTTAACAAACTCATCGGCTATTGAGCGATGTACCATCAACATTTTGAGTGCTGTACAACGCTGACCATTAAACGACAATGCACCCAGCAGGCACTCTTTCACTGTTAGATCTAGGTCGGCATCCGGCAGAATAATGGCTGCATTCTTCGCATCTAGCCCCAAAATCGCACGCAGACGGTGAGATTTAGGATGTTGCTTCTTCAAGTGATCAGCTACTTTACTAGAACCAATCAGTGCCAATACATTAATTTGCCCAGATGCCAGTAGATGGGGTACCACAAGAGAGCCTGGTGCATAAATGGTATTGATCACACCTTTTGGAAATGAATCACGGAACGCTTCTAGTAACGGTTCAAACAACAAGGTCCCAAATTGAGGTGGTTTAAAAATAATGGTATTACCCATCAGCATGGCTGGGATCAGAGTCGCAAAGGTTTCGTTCAGCGGGTAGTTATATGGTCCCATACACAACACGACACCTAGTGGAGTACGACGGATTTGACCAATCGTACCTTCGGCAATTACAAAACGGGAATTGGCATTATCTAAATCTTTCAGAGCATCAATCGTTTGACGCATGTAGGTAATTGTACGGTCAAACTCTTTTTCTGAATCCGCCAAGCTTTTGCCAATTTCCCACATGATCAACTTAATAATCAGATCTCGCTGTTCCACCATGCGCTGAATAAATTTTTGCATGCAGGCAATGCGCTCACTCACCTTCATCATTGGCCATTCGCCACGACCATTATTGTAAGCCCGTACCGCTGCCTCTAGTGCTTCATCGCTTTCTTTTTCACCCATGACTGGATAACTACCAAGTTCAACTTGCTGTAGGCTACCGTCAGGCTGCTGAATCCAGATTGGAGATAATGTTTTCTTGGTTGCACCAGCCCATAACTTCAATTCACCATCTACCAGTGAGACACGCTGATGAATTTGGGAGGGTAAACGCACACTTTCAGGAATACTGTCCACTACTGGGAATTTATGTTGTAGATTATTTAACTGATTCATTCTTCTTAATACCTTATTATTCGTATGTCTTTTATATATTCCCGAACTTTCCATTCTAATTAGGATTTATTCGGGTCAATATCACTATTATTATCCGTACTCACCTTGCTTGAACCGTTAACCACAAGGTGAATATCTTAAAGCGTTGATAACCTTTCTAGTTGAATTTACCCCCGACACACACTATCAGTCACCCCTAGCTTCTGGATGACTTGTTCAATGATCTGTTCTGGTGTGAGAGCAATATCAATAGCAATTGCTTCATTCACATCAGGTTCCTCTAATGTGTCTAGCTGTGTTTGTAGCAACGCTGGGTCAAAAAAATGACCTGATCTTTCTGCAAGTCGTTGCTGTAATAATTCATAAGAACCTTTTAAGTAGACAAACTTAATATTCTGGTCCTGCCCTCTTAAAATATCGCGATACATGCGCTTTAAAGATGAGCATGTAAATACAGCCGTTTCACCATCTCTCTGTTTGGTTTCAATGACCTGACGAATTGCTTGCAACCATGGCAAGCGGTCTTCATCTGTTAAGGGAATGCCCTGACTCATCTTACTTTTATTTGCAGCTGAATGAAGCGTATCGCCATCAAGAAACTCACAAGCCAAACGCTCTGATAACAATTCACCAATTAGGGTTTTACCTGTTCCACAGACACCCATTGCAATCACAATCATGGATTACTCACCTTTAATTATAAAATAGTGCTAAGCAGTAGCGTGAAAGATAAACCCAACACCGAAATGATCGTTTCTAATACTGACCAAGTCTTGAGTGTCTGTCCTACTGTCATACCAAAATATTCTTTGATTAACCAGAATCCTGCGTCATTTACATGTGAGAAAACTAATGAACCTGAACCTGTGGCAAGTACCAAAAGTTCTGGTCTAACCGCAACTCCCGCTGTTGCTGCAATTGGAGCCACAATGCTACAAGCTGTAGCCATGGCAACCGTTGCCGATCCTGTTGCCAAACGAATTAATGCTGCAACAAACCAGCCCAACAATAACGGCGATAAATTTGCCTTTAAAGCTGTAGAAACAATCTCATTAGAAATACCGGTGTCACGCAAAATGCCACCAAAACCACCGCCAGCACCTACAATCAACATAATCCCAGCAATAGAAGCTAAACATCCGCCACAGAATTTTTCAATTTGTTCACGGTTAAAGCCCTGCATCGTACCGAAAGTAATAAAGCTGACCAATACTGCGATGAGCAATGCGATATCAGAAGTACCAATAAAACGTAGTAAGTCGTTTGCAAAAGTTTGTGGTGCAAAGAAAAGATCTGCCCAACTGCCGATTAACATCAATACAACTGGCAGCATGATCGTAAATAAGGTAATCCCAAAGCTTGGTAGCTCGCGAGTTCTATTCGTATCTGCTTCAATAAACTGCTTCGCTAACGGGTTATTTTCAGGCAATTTGACGTATTTATTGATCCAAAGTGCATACAATGGTCCAGCAACAATAGCTGTTGGCACACCCACTATCAGACTATAAGCAATTGTTTTACCAATATCAGCATGATAAGCCTGTACTGCTAACAACGCTGCTGGATGTGGTGGAATTAAGCCATGCACAACCGACAAACCTGCAACCATTGGCAAGCCCACAACCAGTAAGGATTTGCCTGTTCGCTTCGCAATGTTGAACGCAATTGGAATGAGTAGAACGAAACCTACTTCGAAAAATACGGGAAGCCCAACAATAAGGGCAATAAACATCATGGCCCAGTGAATATTTTTCTCACCAAACCACTTAATTAAAGTAATTGCTATTCGCTCTGCGCCACCAGACTCGGCCATCATTTTGCCGAGCATTGTTCCTAATGCGATTACAATCGCAAGGTGGCCTAGGGTTTTACCAGTACCAGCTTCATATGACTTAACAATATCGCCCATTGGCATGCCAACAGCTAAAGCTAAACCAAGTGAAACAATAATGAGAACCAGAAATGGATAAATTCTAAACTTCGCGATCATGACCACTAAAGCAATAATCGCGATTACAGTGTAGATCAGTAACATGCCACCCTGAACCGTCTCCATGGGACACTTCTCCTTGGAATAATTATTTAGGCACACTGCCTAAACAAAGGTCTTCAACCACAGTAATTCCTACTGTTAAGACATTAAATTTTTATATTTAGGTGTGACCAGCACAAACTGGTCACATCAATACAGCCTTTAAAGCACATAAAATGCACTTCATTTTTTATAAATATCGACTACATCTACGGTGCTCTCAACTGACTCGCAATTTGTGCCAAGCGAGTAATTTCAGCCCAATCTTGTGCAGCTACAGTAGCTTTAGGCGTTAACCATGAACCACCTACACACACTACGTTTGGTTGCTTTAAGAAATCTGGCGCTGACTCTGCCGTAATTCCGCCAGTCGGGCAAAAACGTAAGTTTGGAAATGGACCATAAAATGCTTTTAGCATCTCAACTCCACCTGCCTGTTGAGCTGGGAAGAACTTCACAATCTCATAACCTAACTCAATCGCCTGAATCAGGTCACTTGGTGTCATCACACCAGGCAATAAAGGCAAGCCGGCATCTTGTGCAGCCAAATGCAGATCTTTAGTCAAACCGGGAGATACACCAAATTGAGCACCTGCTTTTTTAGCTTGAGCACAATGTTCTGGTTTGGTAATCGTACCTACACCGACCACAATGTCATCTGCCAACTGGCTTGCACGCTCAATAGCAGCAAGACCCGCAGCAGTACGCAACGTAATTTCAAGGACTTTTACACCGCCAGCATGTAAAGCACGTGATACATCTTCACCTTGCTCGGCAGAATCAAATGCCAATACTGGAATGACTGGACCTAATTTGACGATATCTTCAATTTTAATCATTATTTTTCAGTTCCTTTGACTCAAATCTGCTCTGGTGAATTTTCACCAACTAATGCACCAAATACAGATGCTCCATGTTCAGCTGGCGCAGCAGCAGCACGAAAAACACCAAATAATTCACGGCCAAAGCCAACTTCGTTTTCTGCCTGATGTTCTGGCTGTGCAACAGGACGCGACTGCCAAGTCTGTTCATCTATTTCAACATCGAGTACGCCTGCCTCAGCATCAATAATCAACATATCGCCTGTTTGCACTTTAGCAATCGGCCCATTTAGTAAGGCTTCTGGAGATAAATGAATCACCGCAGGAACTTTGCCTGAAGCACCAGACATACGGCCATCAGTCACTAAAGCAACGTGGAAACCTTGATCTTGTAAAACACCCAACACAGGCGTTAAACGATGCAATTCAGGCATACCGTTAGCACGAGCACCTTGGAAACGAACAACCGCAATAAAGTCTCGGTGCAATTCGCCACGATCAAACGCAGCTTGAACCGCTTCTTGAGAATCAAACACAATTGCTGGTGCTTTAACTTTACGATGTTCTGGCGCAACAGCAGAAATCTTGATGACGCCACGGCCAAGACGACCCTGCATTAAACGCAAGCCACCATCTGGTTGAAACGGCGCATCAATGCTACGGAGTACTTTGTCATCAAGGCTTTGAACCACACCATCAACCCAAGTGAGCTTGCCATCAATCAGTTTTGGTTCTTTGGTGTAATGCTGTAAGCCTTTACCAGCCACTGTGGTTACATCGTTATGCAATAAACCAGCCTCAAGTAAGTTACGAATGAGGAAAGCAACCCCACCCGCAGCTTGGAAATGGTTTACATCGGCTTTACCATTTGGATAGATTTTTGCGAGCAATGGAACGACAGCAGACAACTCATCAAAGTCATCCCAGTCAATTAAGATGCCTGCGGCACGAGCAATCGCAATAAGGTGCAAAGTATGATTGGTTGAACCGCCTGTAGCCAGTAAAGCCACAATGCCGTTTATAATGGCTTTTTCATCGACAACATGACCGATTGGTGTGTAGTTGCCACGCTCAGCAGTTAAGTCAAGTACACGTTTAGCCGCTTCGGCAGTGAGCGCATCACGTAATGGTGTGTGAGGATGAACAAAAGCCGCACTTGGCAAATGCAAGCCCATGACTTCCATTAGCATCTGGTTACTGTTGGCTGTACCGTAAAAAGTACAAGTCCCTTGTCCGTGATAAGCGGCTGACTCAGCTTCTAGCAAAGCATCTCGGCCAACCTGACCCGTTGCAAATTGCTGACGAATTTTAGCTTTCTCATCGTTAGATAACCCACTGGTCATTGGGCCAGCTGGCACAAAAATAGTAGGCAAATAACCAAACTGCAAAGCACCAATCAGTAAGCCTGGCACAATCTTGTCGCAAACACCCAGACATAAAGCTGCGTCAAACATGTTATGAGACAATGCAATCGCTGTGCTCATCGCAATGGTTTCGCGAGAGAACAAAGATAGTTCCATGCCAGCATTACCTTGGGTAATACCGTCACACATCGCAGGAACACCACCTGCAAACTGTGCTACGCCACCATTCTCACGAGCGGCTGTTTTAATTAAATCTGGAAATGTTTTATAAGGTGCATGGGCCGAAAGCATTTCGTTATATGAAGATACGATGCCAATATTTGGCTCACGACCTACTTTAATAATTAACTTTTCATTATCTTCCATGCTGGCGAAACCATGAGCCAGATTGGCACATGAAAGTGCTCCACGAGCAGGAAATTTGCCTTGTGCATGTTCAATACGTTGTAAATATGCAGAACGAGTTTTTTGACTACGTGCGATTACACGCTCGGTAACTTTTGCCAATATAGGGTTCGGCAAGTCCATGCTGGACGCTCCTGTACAACCGGATAAGCCGGAATATAAAAATAGACCAAATGATATATTTCTTATAATCATTTGAAAAAGGATGAACAATATTATTCAGGCAAAAAGCGACATGCAACCCCAGTCAATGCTGCTGTAATGGCCTCAGCACAAGCTTTAAAGGCATAGTAAGTTTATATTTTAGACAAAATTCTTATTAATAATGAGGTATATTTAAACCTAAAATAAACCTTAAAAAATACGGTAAAATTATCGCAATATCAATGTAATGAAATATAATTAACAATATATAAATGATGTTCTTTTCATTCTAATTTTTAGTATTAATAAAACTATATTTGGTTCTTTTTAATTTTCTCGAACGCTATTAAAACTTAATTTAACTTACGTATATTATTTGTAATATATGCTTAAAATTTAATTTAAAGACATGAGATACCTATTCAATAAAGAATCAATCTTTAAGATTTAAAATACGTTTTTCGTTCAGTTTTATTTTTTCATAAATATATACAAAAAACTCTTTTCTAGGCATATAAAAAAACAAGGAATACAGTGGTTAAGCTTTATACTGGATAGATATTAGTTAGAAATAATTTGATGGTCGATAGTGCTTAAGTCTAATGGGCTAAAGTCTATCTTGGACAGAAAAACAACACATGATAAAACATGACAACCCGTTCAATCTGTATCGGAAAATAATACATCTTGAACAGGAAGTTAGGAAAACTACTTTAAATCAGGACTTGGGTATTTCAACGTGGCTACATCAGTATTAGTTATCAATTGCGGCTCTTCATCTATTAAATACGCACTGGTTTCAGAGCGTCGTGAAGACCGTATTTACGGTTTAGCAGAAAACTTGGGGGCAGCTGACGCTCGTATTAAGGGAGTTACAGTAGGTGGCGAACCACTTGAACTTTCAATTCCTTATGCTGACCACGCCAAAGCTTTAGAAACTTTACTTGCACGTCTTGCCAACTACAAACCGCAAGCGATCGGTCACCGTGTTGTACATGGTGGAAGCCTTACCAAAGCAGAATTACTCACTCCTGAAATTATTGAACGTATTCGTGCTGCGACGCCTTTAGCTCCACTTCATAACCCAGCACATTTAATTGGTATTGATGCAACCGTACGCCTATTCCCTGAATTACCTCAAGTTGCCGTATTCGACACTGCATTCCATCAAACCATGCCACCGCATGCATATCGTTATGCAATTCCTAAATTTTTATATACTGACCACAACGTCCGCCGTTATGGTTTCCATGGGACAAGCCACGCCTATGTGTCTGATAAAGCAAGTGAGCTTGCCGGCAATCTGAAAAAAGGTGGATGGTTAACAGCGCATCTAGGAAATGGCAGTTCAACTTGCGCAGTATGGAATGGACAAAGTGTTGACACATCTATGGGCCTCACTCCACTTGAAGGTGTAGTGATGGGAACGCGTAGTGGTGACGTTGATCCAAGCTTACATAGCTTCCTTGCGAAAAACCTCGGTTGGGACTTAGCAAAAATTGATAAAGTTTTAAATAACGAAAGTGGCTTACTAGGCTTATCTCAACTGTCTAATGACATGCGTACAGTGATTGAAGCGGCTGAAAATGGCAACGAAGATGCTTGTCTTGCAATTGAAGTCTTTAGCTATCGCCTAGCAAAATCACTTGCTGCATTAAGCTGTGGTTTACCAACTTTAGACGGTTTAATTTTCACAGGTGGTATTGGTGAGAACTCAGCTTATATTCGTGAAAAAACCTTAGCTTATTTACCTCATTTTGGTTTACAGCTAAATAAAGACCAAAATAATAACCTAAAACGAGGTACTGAAGGCCGAATCGATAATGGAACTGGTCCTCAAATTTGGGTCATTCCTACAGATGAAGAAGGCCGTATTGCCAAAGAAACTCGTCAAGTTGTAGAAGCGGCAGAAAATACAGCATCTGTAGCAAGCCTGGCTTAATTAAAGCTTAGCGAAAACTCGATATTCGTTTATTTATAGGTTTATATGAATACAATTTTATTGATTCCTACAGGCGAAGGGGTTGGTTTAACCTCTGCCTGCCTAGGCATGATTTACGCACTTGATTGTAACGGGATTAAAGCAGGCTTTTTAAAACCATTTTCTCAAGAAGACCAAGAACCTCTTGACCGAACCACTTCATTATTTGGTCATTTATTTCAAAGTAAAACTGTTCAATCTATTTCGCATGAAAAATTAACCCAGCTTATTGCCGCTGGAGAAGTAGATGAATTACTTGAAGAAGCGGTTAGCCTCCACCGTAGCGTTGCAGCAGACCATGATGTCATTATTGTGGAAGGCTTATTACCTAACGGACAAGACCACTTTGCCAGTGAACTCAATGCAAGTCTTGCACAAGCACTTGATGCAGAAGTTGTCTTGGTCAGTACAGCAGATATTCAAAATCCGAAAAAAACAGCAGAAAAAGTAGATGCTCATTTACGTCAATTTGGCGGTGCAGCGTCAAATCGTACTGCTGGTGTACTCTTTATGCGTACCCGTGGATTAACTGAAGAAACAGCACAAATTCCTGTTGCATTTGATCCATCATTACGACCGACTGAAGAAATCACAAAATTTACGAGCGAACTGCAAAAATATAATCGTTATTTCGGCTCTAGTGACTTACCAATTATTGGACTTGTTCCTTTTAGTAATACACTGAGCGTACCAAGGACTCTCGATATTGCAAATGTCATTGATGGGCAATGGGTACATCAAGGGGAAGCCAAAACACGTCGTATTTTGCATTCGAGTCTAATTGCTTCAAGCATTGAATATGAACTGAATAAGTTTATTGCAGGCGAATTAATCATTAGCGCATCTGAACGTACAGATGTTTTACTTGCAAGTAGTTTGGCAACCAGTAATGGTATTCCTCTGGCTGGTCTAGTTCTTACTGAAAGAGAAGCGCCAGCACCAGAGCTTTTAGAGTTTTGCCAAAGTGCAATTAAACAAGGGTTGCCAATTTTACATACCCGTTTAAATACATTGGAAACTGCACAGCGCCTGTCTAATTTTGGCAATGAAATTCCAACTGATGATACCGAACGTGCTGAGCAAGTGACTCGTTTTGTTTCAAGTCATATTGATGTTGAATGGCTTAAACAGCACAGCAACAATGCTGCCACCCCTCGCCTGTCGCCATCGGCTTTCCGTCACGAACTGGTACAAAAATCGATTGCCGCGAAAAAACGAATTGTACTACCTGAAGGTGATGAACCTCGCACTATTCAAGCTGCAGCAATTTGTCAGGCACGAGGTATTGCTGACTGTATTTTGTTAGCTAAACCAGATGCTGTGCACGATGTTGCAAAAGCACGCGGGATTGAATTACCTGCCGAATTGGCAATTGTCGATCCTGATAGTATTCGCAACCAATACGTTGCACCAATGGTTGAGCTACGTAAAGGTAAACTCAACGAATTACAAGCTAAAGATCAATTACAAGACACTGTAGTGCTTGGCACTATGATGCTGGCCCTAGACCATGTGGATGGTTTAGTTTCAGGTGCGGTACATACCACAGCAAATACAGTCCGCCCAGCATTCCAGCTCATCAAGACAGCACCTGAATATTCACTGGTTTCATCTATATTCTTTATGCTTTTGCCAGATGAAGTCTATGTCTATGGTGACTGTGCGATTAACCCAGACCCTACAGCAGAACAATTGGCTGAAATTGCGATTCAGTCTGCTGACTCAGCGAAAGCATTTGGAATTGATCCGCGTATTGCCATGATCAGCTACTCAACCGGTACTTCTGGAACAGGTGCAGATGTTGAAAAAGTACAGCAAGCAACTCAAATTGCTCAGCAGCGTCGTCCTGATTTACTGATTGATGGTCCACTTCAATACGATGCAGCTTCAGTTGAAAGTGTGGGACGTCAAAAGGCACCAGACTCACGCGTTGCTGGCCGTGCAAATGTATTTATTTTCCCAGATTTAAATACGGGTAATACCACTTACAAAGCAGTACAGCGTGCTGCAAATGTTGTGAGCGTTGGACCAATGCTGCAAGGCCTAAACAAGCCTGTTAATGACTTGTCTCGTGGAGCATTGGTAGATGATATCGTCTTTACCATTGCCTTAACAGCAATTCAGGCAGAACAACAAGCCACTGCCAAATAATTAATATAATTCACCTTTACTACCTCTCGCCATTTGATATCCGCTCAAATGGCTTTTTTTATTTTAGTCATTCAAAAATAAATAATTTTCCGATTTCTGGCATCTAAATCACTTCAATATCTTCTTATGCGACTTTCGGTCAAAAGATCAACCAATCTCCCACAACACTGTCTTTTTGTCATATAATTTAGCCCGCTAGCTAACAGCCCGCTCAAGAGATTTTCTGGTATGACAACGATTATCAAACAAGATGACTTGATTACATCGATCAAGGACGCCCTACAGTTTATTTCGTACTATCACCCGCAAGACTTTATCCAAGCGATGAGCCGTGCTTATGATCGCGAAGAAAACAAAGCCGCAAAGGATGCAATTGCACAGATTCTAATTAACTCTCGCATGTGTGCGGAAGGTCATCGTCCAATTTGCCAAGACACTGGTATTGTTAACGTTTTCCTTGAAGTGGGCTTAGATGTTAAATTTGATTTAACAATGAGCTTAGACGATGCGGTAAACGAAGGTGTTCGCCAAGGTTACCTTGAAAACAGCAATGTTCTTCGTGCATCTGTACTTGCTGATCCTGCATTTGGTCGTAAAAATACAAAAGATAATACCCCTGCTGTAATTCACTATAAACTCGTTCCGGGTAATAAAGTAGATATTACTGTTGCTGCTAAAGGTGGCGGTTCAGAAAACAAATCTAAACTTGCAATGCTTAACCCATCTGACTCGATTGTTGACTGGGTACTTAAAACTGTTCCAACTATGGGTGCAGGCTGGTGTCCTCCAGGTATGCTCGGTATTGGTATTGGTGGTACTGCTGAAAAAGCCATGATGCTTGCTAAAGAAGCACTCATGGAAGAAATCAACATGGACGAATTACTTCGCCGTGGACCAGAGAACAAAATCGAAGAACTTCGTATCGAAATCTTTGAAAAAGTAAACGCACTTGGTATTGGTGCTCAAGGCTTAGGCGGTTTAACGACTGTTCTTGATATTAAAATTAAAGATTACCCATGTCACGCTGCTGGTAAACCAGTTGGTATGATTCCTAACTGTGCTGCTACTCGTCATGCTCACTTCCAGCTTGATGGTACAGGTGTAGCTCATATTCAAGCACCAAAACTTGAAGACTACCCTTCAGTAACTTGGGATGCTTCACAGTCTAAACGCGTAAACCTTGATACCATTACTCAAGAAGAAATGGATTCTTGGAAACCGGGTGATACATTACTTCTTAGCGGAACAATGTACACAGGTCGTGATGCTGCACACAAACGTATGGTTGAAATGATCGACAATGGTGAAGAATTACCAGTTGATCTTAAAGGTAAGTTCATTTACTACGTAGGTCCAGTCGATCCAGTTCGTGATGAAGTGGTGGGTTCAGCAGGTCCAACAACTGCAACCCGTATGGACAAATTCACACGTAAAGTACTTGAGCACACTGGCATGTTCGGCATGATCGGTAAAGCTGAACGTGGTCCTACAGCAATTGAAGCAATCAAAGACAACAAAGCAACTTACTTAATGGCAGTTGGTGGTGCGGCTTACCTCGTATCTAAAGCTGTTCGCGAAGCTGAAGTTGTTGCGTTTGCAGACTTAGGTATGGAAGCTATCTACAAATTCGTCGTTGAAGATATGCCTGTTTCTGTTGCAGTTGATGTAAACGGTACTTCAATTCACGCAGTAGCTCCAAAAATCTGGCAAGCGAAAATTGGAAAAATCCCAGTAGTCGACGCTGCGGCAGGCTAATCAAGAAAAGCACCGAATTCGGTGCTTTTTTTTGCATTCTTTTTTTATTTTAAAATCTGAAAAGAATTGTAACAATTACTTCTTCAATCTGTGCTATTAATAAATGCACTCTCTCGCCATATATTGAATATAGGTCATTTCATGACTATTCGCCCTATTCTTAAAAACCTTTCAATCAGCCTCTGCTTAAGCTGTATTACAACAAGCTTATTTGCGTCTCCTGCTAAGTTAAGTTCAGTCAAAGAGCTCATGCAAATGAGCCAAATTGATTACCTACTTAAAGAATCAATTAATGAATTAACACCTTACTATGATCAACAGGCAGAACAGATCGTTAGTAATATCACGGGTATTAAAACTTTAGGCCCAAAAGAAAAAGAGGCCGCGAAAAAGTTAGGTTTACTTTTGAAAGATTCGAGCAATCAGCTCATTAGCAATCCTAAAACTACTCAAGCCTTACAGGATATTTACCTTAGGACTTATACTGAAGAGGAAATTCAGGCTAATCTGAAATTTTTAAAAACCCCAGAAGGCCAATCAATTACGCGTAAGAATGTACAGATTATGGGGCAAATTTCAGAATATATGATGGAGTTGGGACAGCAAACATTTAATGACCCTAAAGCACGAGATCATATGCAAGAAGAGATGCTTAAAATTATTGCCCCACTCATGAAAGATAAAGAAAAGTCTTAATTTTTCTTTATCTTTTGCAGTCCATTACCAAGTTAAAGGATTCCATAATTTAAATGGCTTAATCAGATGTACATCTGATTTTTCATCATATTTGGCAGGTTTTAATTCTTGTGGTTTATGTCGAATCTTTCCTGAAGCGTCTTCAGCCACAAAGTTGTAGCTAGAAGATTTAAGCTCGGTAAATGCTATCTCTCTACGTCCAATATTATCTTGCATTAACATAAATGGGCCAGTGTGTTCACCACGGTCCATTTTGTTCTCTTCATCATATTTCAAATAATAAGACGTTCCCGCCTCAACAGTGATATCAATATATTTCGGTTCTTGAAAATGAATACCAAGTAAAGGGCGGCTTGCAGAAAGACGATAAGTGCCTGCTGGTAATTCAATCCAGTAATAATGATTATGTAATAGACTCGGAATACGCTTGCCATTCACAAAAAGATTTATCGCCGCAATTTCCTGACGATTCCATTTCGTGTCTGGTCGATAAAGATAAACTACAGCAGCTTGCTGATTTTGTGGTTTGACTGGAGCAAAAGTCTGACCCAACTTTTGGTTAACCCAACCACCTACAGCAAAACCACCCACATGATATTGATCAAACAAACTAGGTTCTTTTTCAACATCAACTTTAGGTAGGGTTGCAGTCAATTCACCCGTATTTTTTTCCAAATGAGATGAACTTTGACAGCCCACAAATAGTCCGGCACAGCACAAAGATACGATTAAATAACGCATGGCATCCCTCAAAGCGTTTTGTTTTTGATTTATTTTTTACAACGCAAAACTATGCGTATTTTGTATTTTTAAGATTAACACCGCGCACATAAATTGAAAACAAAAAAAGCATGAATCACTCGCGCGATTCATGCTTTTTAGATGAATGAAATCTATGCAGACTTCGAATCAATAACCTTTAAATCTGCCTTAGCAACACTTTCATGCGTTGCAGCTTCTTTAGGCTGACGCTCTGCTTTATAAACAGGTTCTGCTTCACCATTAATGACTGCTTCATTAATAATGACTGTCCCAACGTCAGTACGACTTGGTAAATCGTACATAGTTTCAAGCAGCACGTTCTCCATAATAGAACGTAAACCACGCGCACCCGTATTGCGTTCAAGTGCTTTCTTCGCAATAGCACGCAATGCAGAATCTTCAAAGATCAGATCAACATTTTCCATAGTGAAAAGATATTGATACTGGCGAGTTAATGCATTTTTTGGCTCAGTCAAAATTTGCATTAATGCTTCTTCATCCAACTCTTCAAGTGTCGCAATCACTGGTAAACGACCAATGAATTCTGGAATTAAACCAAATTTCACTAAGTCGGTTGGCTCAACCTGACGGAACAATTCAGCAAGTTTTTTGGTTTCATCTTTGTTTTTAACATCAGCTGTAAAACCAATACCGCCTTTCTCTTGACGCTGCTGTACAATTTTTTCCAAACCGGAAAATGCACCACCACAAATAAACAAGATATTCGAAGTGTCAATTTGGATAAACTCTTGCTGCGGATGCTTACGTCCACCTTGCGGAGGAATAGAAGCCACTGTACCTTCAATCATTTTTAATAATGCTTGTTGTACACCTTCACCAGAAACATCACGCGTAATTGACGGGTTTTCAGATTTACGAGTAATCTTGTCAATCTCGTCAATATAGATAATGCCCTTCTGAGCTTTTTCTACATCGTAGTCTGCTTTTTGCAAAAGCTTTTGTACAATATTTTCAACATCTTCGCCGACATAACCAGCTTCGGTTAATGTCGTTGCATCTGCCATTGCAAATGGAACGTCTAATAGGCGAGCCAATGTTTGCGCAAGTAAAGTTTTACCCGAACCTGTAGGTCCAATTAATAGAATGTTACTTTTAGCAATTTCTACTTCTTTAGACACATGTCCATTATGACCAACTTTTAGGCGTTTATAATGGTTATAAACCGCAACAGATAATGTCTTTTTGGCAAGATCTTGACCAATTACATATTGATCAAGCGCAGCACGTATTTCATGTGGTTTTGGCAATGCCTTACTCGCCCAGTCCCCTGCTTCAACCTGTTGGCTGGTTTGTACAAGGTCTAAGCAGACATCCACACACTCATTACAAATATATGCGTCCTCACCTGCAATCAGTTTCCCGACTTCAGACTGCGTTTTACCGCAAAATGAACAATGTTTTTGTCCTTGAGGATGTTCGGACATATTCACTCCACAAATAGAATCTTAAATATTAGGGCAAGATGCACTGCATAAATAACTAAATGGAGATCTTTTTCAACATCTCAAGTTATTTATATAAGAAGGTCCTTATGGACGCTTACTTAACACCTGATCAACCAAACCATATTCTTTAGCAGACTGTGCTGTCATAAAGTTATCACGGTCAGTATCACGAGCAACAGTTTCGTAGTCTTGACCACTATGCTCTGCCATTAAGCGGTTTAAACGTTCTTTAATAAATAGAATTTCACGCGCATGAATTTCAATATCCGATGCTTGACCGCGGAAACCACCTAATGGTTGGTGAATCATGACACGGGCATTTTCTAGGCAATAGCGTTTGCCTTTAGCACCAGCATTTAATAAGAATGCACCCATTGAAGCAGCTTGGCCCATACAATATGTTACGACATCAGGTTTAATAAACTGCATCGTGTCATAAATAGCCATGCCCGCTGTCACAGATCCACCTGGAGAGTTGATATAAAGGTGGATATCTTTATCAGGATTTTCAGCTTCTAAAAACAACATTTGGGCAACAATTAGATTTGCCATGTTGTCTTCAACTTCACCTGTTAAAAAAATGACGCGCTCACGTAAAAGTCGTGAATAAATATCAAAAGAACGTTCGCCGCGAGAAGATTGTTCAACCACAACAGGAACTAAAGCATTTTCAATTGTTGGAACATACATACGTTATTTATTCCTAAATTTTTTGTGACTTAACCTATGGCAACAATATGCGGGATAATTTCTCAAATTGCAAAAGGTTCGCACTGAAATATTATATTATTTATACCTAAGTACTTAATGTCGCACTCAAATTGACCACATAAAGAAAAACAAAAAAGGCGCCTAAAGCGCCTTTTTCTGACTTCTTAAAAGATTAGCCCATACGGCGAGCTTGTTGTTCTTTCAATAAGTCATCATAAGATACAGCTTTGTCAGTCACTTTAGCACCAGCTAAGATGTGATCAACAACTTGATCTTCTAATACAACTGCTTCGATTTGAGCACGTTGTTGAGCATCATTTTTGAAGTATTCAATCACTTCAGTTGGATCTTCGTAAGAAGAAGCCATGTCGTCGATGTAAGCATCAACGCGAGCTTGGTCAACTTCAAGTTTAGCGTCAGCTAAAACTTTGCTTACCAATACGCCAAGCTTAACAGAACGCTCTGCTTGTTCTTTGAACAATTCGTCAGGAAGCATGCTCTTGTCAAAAGATTGCGCGCCTGCACCACCGAACTGTTGAGTGAACTGTTGAACCATTTGTTGACGTTGACGGTCAATTTCTTGAGCAACCATTGCAGTTGGAACTTCAACTTCGTTCGCAGCAACAAGTGCATCAAAAGCAGCTTGTTTAACTTGGTTACGTAAACCATTGCGAACTTCACGTTCCATATTCTTGCGAACGTCAGCTTTTAATTTCTCAACGCCTTCCTCTTCAGTTACACCGAAGATTTTCAAGAATTCAGCATCAATTTCTGGAAGTTTTGATTTTTCAACTTGCTTCACAGTGATTTTGAACTGAGCTGCTTTACCAGCCAAGTTTTCAGCTTGGTAGTCTTCTGGGAAAGTAACATCAATTACTTTCTCTTCACCAGCTTTCATACCAACGATGCCGTCTTCAAACCCAGGAATCATACGACCTGAACCTAATACGAGTTTAAAGTCTTCAGCAGAACCGCCTTCAAACTTTTCACCGTCGATAGTGCCTTCAAAATCAAAAGTCACTTGCATGTCTTTTTTCGCCATACCCTTGGTAACAGCCCAAGTTTGACGTTGTTTTTGCAAGTTTTCGATCATAGCATCAACGTCAGCATCTTTAATTTCAGCTGTTTTACGTTCAACTTCTAAACCGTCGAATGCTTGTACTGCAACTTCTGGATAAACTTCTACAGTCGCTTCAAAAACTAAAGCATCTTCTTTATGTTCAACTTTATCAATGTTCGGCATACCTACCGCATTGATTTTTTCTTGTTGAATTGCTTCAAAAACGCTATCACGAATGATGTCATTTACAACTTCTTGATAAATGCCTGCACCATATTCGCGGCGAACAACGTTTTCAGGTACTTTACCTGGACGGAAGCCGTTGATCTTCACAGTTTTGGCAGTGCGTTTCAAACGAGCTTCAAATTGCTCGTTAATACGGCTCGTCGGTACAGACACATTTAAACGACGGGCAACGCCCGAAACCGCTTCAGTCGTTACTTGCATGGCTTCCTCGATAAAAATTAGTGAGTAGGAACAGTTTTTTTAAAAGTGCTGTATTATATGACAACTTTCAAGATATACAAAATTAACCGATCACTTCATTTAAGTTAGCGTCATTATTCTCGTAAATTTCACAGTAATTTTATGATTCTTTAAATATTTTTCAAAAGACCTTAAGTAAAACTAATTTTTTAGTTATTCTTCATAAATCTAAAATTACAATCAAAATCTAAATTTAATCGTTTTTACAAACAATTACTAAGAATCAGTAGATTAGCTAAATAAAAGTACACTTTACTATTTAATCATTCACTTTGTCTTCATAATTCAATTGGCAAATCCAATTAACACAAACTGTACATATAAATAAGAATTATTATTATTCGCATAACGTTTTATATTTAAGTCCTGAAAGTCATGTCATTGATTAGAACACGTAAAAAAATTGTTTCATCTGCAATCGCATCATCTCTTTCTATGATTGCAACAACAGTCATGGCACAAGAAGCAATTTCACAATTACCAACCATTCACACTCAAGCAACTCACGAAGAATCTTTAAAAGTAGATGAGTCGGCAAATTCAAAATTAGTTGCTCCCCTTTTAGATACTCCAAAATCCGTTTCTATTCTTTCTCAAAAATTAATTAAAGATACAAACTCTAATACTCTACTCGAAGCTTTACGCTATGAACCTGGTATTACGTTAGGTGCAGGTGAAGGCGGTACCCCGTTTACAGATATGCCCTACATCCGTGGTTATAGTGCTCAATCATCTGTTTATGTTGATGGTGTTCGTAATTCTACTTCTCAAAATCGCGATATGTTTGCCATTGAACAAGTTGAAGTCATTAAAGGCTCTTCTTCTGCTCTTGGCGGTGGCGGTGGTGTAGGCGGAAGTATTAATTTAATCCCTAAAGTTGCTCATGAAGGTGACGTTTACCAAGGTAGCGTTCAAGGTGGTACTGACAACTATCGTCATATCCAACTCGATGCTAACAAAGATTTTGGTAACGGAGTTGCTGGTCGTGTTGTGGTTATGGGCCATGAAAACGAAAAAGCTGGTGCAAATAATGGTGCTGAATATGCTCGTGCCGGTATTGCATCAAGTCTTGCATTTGGCCTAGATACTGCAACTCGTGGAACACTGAGCTACTACTATTTACGTAGTAATGATGAACCAGATGCAGGTATTCCATTTCTTCCTGTTGGTGGAAAGCCAATTGACGTAAAACAAGGCACATATTATGGCTGGAAAGAGCGTGATTTTGATAAACGTGAAAACCACATTGGTACATTTAAATTAGAGCAAGATCTTGCTGATGATTTAACTTTGTCAAATACGATGTCATATACAAAATCTAAATCAGATTACATCTATACAAATGCAGATGACTCAAAAGGTAATGTAACGAAAAACGGTACAATTTCTCGACGTGCTTTAAGTCGTATTGTAGATACTGATGCATATAGTGATCAGCTTGCGTTAAAAGGGAAATTTAATACTGGCTCACTTAAGCACTCTTTTAATACAGGTGCCGAGTGGAGCTATCAAGAATCAAGCCAAGGTGTTTACACTTTTACAGATAACTCTGGTACAACCTCAACTGTACATAACACAAGTTGCCCTGTGAGCAGTGCCCTTTCGAATGGCTGGTGTACATCAGTAAATAATCCAATGAATGGAGCATTTACCGATACTTTAGGTAGCATTACCAATCAATATACAACACGCAGTCGTACTGTTTCTTTATATGCTTTAGATAGCATTGAATTTACCCCTCAATGGCTTTTAAATTTGGGCGTACGTTGGGATAAATTCGAAACTGAACGTAAATATAATAAAAATATTTATAAAACTGTTAAAGATATCGATAAAACAAGTACGAGTGGCAACTACACAACAGATGTAAATATCGCTGCTGGTCAGAAATTTGAAAATGACAGTGATTATTTCTCTTATCAAGCTGGTCTAGTCTATAAACCAACTGAAAATGGCAGTATCTATGCAAGCTTTGCAACTTCTGCTAACCCAGTTGGCGTAGACCAAGGTGACGGCGCAGATGCACTCTCTACATCTTCGCAACAAGCAAATGATTTAGACCCAGAAAAAGCACGTACTTTCGAAATAGGCACAAAATGGGACCTATTTAATAACCGTGCAAACTTAACTGCTGCAATCTTCCGCACAGAGAAGCAAAATACTCGTATCGCTATAGACGCCAACACTTCAACTAATGCGGGCGAAAGCAAAGTTGACGGCTTTGAAGTTGGTTTCAACGGCAAGGTAACTGATAAATGGGAAGTTTCAGCTGGTTATAGTTACTTAGACAGTGAACTTACCAAAGCAGCTTATAACGCAGTTGCTCAAGAAGGTAAGCCTCTTCCTTTCGTAGCTAAAAATAGCGCAACATTGTGGTCTACTTATAGAATCTTGCCTAAATTAACTGTTGGTGCAGGTGCGGAGTACCGTGACAAAGTATTTACGAATACAAATACGGGCACAACTATGCTTGAAGACAAGTATTTACCAACCTATACCCTTTACAATGCTATGGCTAAATACGACGTTAACAAGAACGTAAACTTACAACTTAATGTTAACAATATCTCTGACAAACGTTATTTCACAAGTGCTCACCCTGCTCACTATGCGTTTGAAGGTATGGGCCGTAATGCTGTCTTAGCGATTAACTTTAAGTACTAAGTTTAAATTCCATAATTTATTTATGGAATTAATTAAAGTTCATATAAAATAGCCTCGTCACGAGGCTATTTTTACAAATGAAGTATCTATTTAAAAGGTGTTTGCTGTGATTCATCATATCCCCAATGTTTTAAACAAAGAGCAAGTTGCCGAGTTTCGTAAACTCATGGAAGAAGCCAATTGGGTAGGTGGAAAAGTGACTGCTGGCACCTTATCTGCTTCTGTTAAAAGAAATCAGCAACTCTCGGAACAAGACCCGCTTACTCATCATTTGAGTGATATTGTCATCAAAGCAATTTGGCAAAATACAGTGTTTCAGGCTGCGGCCCTACCCCACAAAATTATTCCACCGCTTTTTAATCGTTATGATGAACATGAAAGCTTCGGTTTTCACGTGGACAATTCAATTCGTCTTATCCGTGGCACTTCTGAGCAGCTCCGCACCGATTTATCTTGTACGCTATTTTTAAGTGAACCAGAAGAATATGAAGGTGGTGACCTCGTTATTGAAGACACTTATGGTTATCACGAAGTCAAATTACCGGCAGGTGATGTGGTGCTCTACCCGTCTACTAGCCTGCATGAAGTCAGTAGCATTACTTCAGGTACTCGTTTTGCTTCTTTTTTCTGGGTACAAAGTTTGGTACGCGACGATAGTAAACGCCATCTTTTATTTAATCTTGATGAGAGCATTCGAGAATTACGTAAATCACACGGCGATAACTACCCAGAGGTCATGAAGCTCACCAACATTTATCATAATTTAATTCGTATGTGGTCAGAACTGTAACACTATTTATTTTTGCATTTTTAAGACTTAATAATATTTTTTACCTTAAAATGGCAAAAATATGAAAATAATTTTCCATAAAAAATAAAACAGCGCAAAATTAGAAAATTATTTTCTAAACAACTTAACTAAAATTATGATAAGAATTTTGCACAAGGTGTAATCATTGTTTAGATGTGATATATCTAAATATCAAGATTACCCGCAAACCATCAAACTTATTATTCTACGGTCTAGAGATGAAAACGAATTACTTGTTTGCCCAGCCTACTCAAGCAAGACATCATCTGCAACTCCTGATGCTGCGCCACGCGCGCGTATAAAAATTTTGTCTGCTTTTTAAAGCAGCACTTCAAAATTACCTTTAATTTTTCTGAATTAGATACCATATATTAAGTAGAGACGTTGCCTTTTAAATATATCCAGAGCAACCGCGCTACGAGACAAGGAGTTTTCTCATGATGTTGGCTGACCCTAGCAAAAAATACCGCCGTATGTACCAACGTGTGGATTTACCAGATCGCCAATGGCCGAATAAAGAAATTACAAAAGCGCCAATCTGGATGAGTACCGATTTACGTGACGGTAACCAAGCAATTTTTGAACCGATGAATATGGAACAAAAATTCAAAATGTTCAAAATGCTTGTGAAAATCGGTTTTAAACATATTGAAATCGGTTTCCCTTCTGCATCACAAATTGACTTCGATTTTACTCGTATGTTGATCGAAGAAAATCATATTCCTGATGACGTATACATTGAAGTTTTGGTTCAAGCACGTGACCATTTAATTGAACGTACTTTTGAATCTTTGGCAGGTGCTAAACGCGCAATTGTGCATATTTATAACTCTAACTCTCCAACCTTCCGTCAAAAGGTGTTGAATGTAGACGTTAATGGTGCAAAACAATTAGCAATTAATGCTGCTCAAAAAGTTAAAGAGTATGCTGCACAGTATCCTCAAACTGACTGGATTTTCCAGTACAGTCCAGAATGTTTCTCTGCAACCGAATTAGAAGTCGCTAAAGATGTCTGTGATGCCGTCACAGAAATCTGGGATGCACGTCCAGATCATAAAGTGATTTTAAACTTACCTGCGACTGTAGAAGTTTCTACGCCAAATGTTTATGCAGACCAAATTGAATGGATGCATCGTAATTTGGCACGTCGTGATGGCGTGATCATTTCTGTTCACTGCCACAATGACCGCGGCTGTGGTATTGCTGCATCAGAACTTGCAATTATGGCAGGTGCTGACCGTGTTGAAGGATGTGTGTTCGGTAACGGTGAACGTACAGGTAACGTTGACGTTGCAGCGATTGCATTGAACATGTATACCCAAGGTGTAGCGCCAGAGTTAGATTTCTCTAACATTAATGAAGTGATTGCAACGGTTGAAGAATGTACTGGTTTACCTGTACACCCTCGTCACCCATATGCAGGCGACTTGGTATTTACTGCATTCTCTGGTTCACATCAGGATGCAATCAAAAAAGGCTTCGAGTACCAGAAAAATGAAGAAATCTGGGACATGCCTTACTTGCCAATCGACCCGAAAGATTTGGGCCGCGACTACGATGCAGTTATTCGTGTAAACAGCCAGTCTGGTAAAGGCGGTATCGCTTACTTATTAGAAGCGAACTACAACGTTGTGTTGCCTCGTCGTTTACAAATCGAATTCAGTCAGGTTGTTCAACAATATGCTGATGATAATGGTACAGAAATTAACGCAAAAGAAATCTGGACCTTATTTAAAGACACGTATGTTGATGTGAAAAACCATCATTACACAGTCAAAAACTACAGATTATCTGACATTAATGGCACTCAAATCATCGAACTTGATGTTGATGTCGAAGGTGAAACACAACAACTTCGTGGTGAAGGTAACGGACCGATTTCTGCATTCTTAAATGCACTTCAGTTACCAATTGACGTATTGAACTATGAAGAACGCAGTATTAGTTCAGGTGCAAATGCCAAAGCGTTAACCTTAATTGAACTTCAAGTCAAAGGTACAGGCAGAGGTTCATTTGGTGCTGGTGTTCATGACAATACAGTCACCTCATCAATTGAAGCAATTATTGCATGTACTAACCGTTTGATTGATCAAGGCGTTTTAAGTACAGATCAGGTTGTTGCCGCCGCTGTTTAATTAAAAAAAAGACTTTGGAAAGGATACCTAGCTTGGTATCCTTTCTTTTTATTCCTGAAAGATTTAAAAGGCGAAATGTTCCCGTGTCTTTTCCAGCTGATTCAGTGGGGTTAGTCACTCCGCAAAAGTTCCAATTTGAAGAACCATTACATCTTGAATGTGACCGTGTTTTGCCACGTTTTGAATTAATGGTCGAAACTTACGGCACTTTAAATGCAGATAAATCAAATGCTATTTTAATCTGTCATGCCTTATCTGGACATCATCATGCAGCGGGCTATCACCATGAAGATGATAAAAAAGCTGGCTGGTGGGATAGTTGTATTGGCCCGGGTAAAGCAATCGACACAAATAAGTTTTTTGTAGTTTCGCTAAATAATATTGGTGGGTGTAATGGCTCAACTGGCCCAACGTCACCAAATCCTGAAAATGATAATCGCCCTTATGGACCAGATTTCCCATTAGTAACGGTACGTGACTGGGTAAAAACTCAGGCCATGCTTTCTGATCGTCTAGGGGTACATACATGGTATGCCGTTATTGGTGGCTCTTTAGGGGGCATGCAGGCACTACAATGGTCGGTTGACTATCCTGACCGCTTACAAAAATGTGTCATCATTGCCAGTGCGCCAAAGCTTTCAGCACAAAATATTGCATTTAATGAGGTTGCGCGTCAGTCGATCTTATCTGATCCAGACTTCCATCATGGTCGTTATTTAGAAAATGATAGCTACCCGAAACGTGGCCTGATTTTGGCTCGCATGGTCGGTCATATCACCTATCTTTCAGAAGAAGCTATGAAACAAAAATTTGGCCGTGATTTAAAATCTGGCAAATTTATGTATGGTTTTGATGTTGAGTTTCAAGTCGAAAGCTATCTCCGTTATCAGGGCGAACAGTTTAGCCGTAACTTTGATGCCAATACTTATCTCATCATGACCAAAGCTTTGGATTATTTTGACCCATCACGTGAATACAATCATTCGTTAACAGAAGCGATGGGTAAAACCAAATGTCAGTTCCTGATTGTCTCTTTTACAACAGACTGGCGTTTTGCCCCTAGTCGCTCTCAAGAAATTGTAGATGCACTTATTACCAATCATAAGCCAGTAAGTTATCTCGATATTGATGCTGAGCAAGGCCATGACTCGTTCTTATTCCCGATTCCACTGTATGTCAAAACCATGCGCGCTTTCTTAGGCGGTGAAGAACACTTAAAATCGACATCACTGGAGGCAAGTTAATGCGTATTGATCAACAACTGGCAGAAAAGTGGATTAAACCCGGCTCAAGTGTACTCGATTTAGGGTGTGGTGATGGTGAATTACTCGCTCATATGAGCCAAAAGCATCAAATTCGTGCTTATGGTTTAGAAATTGATCAAGAAAAGATTGCAATTGCCGTCAGTCGCGGGTTAAATATTATTCAACAAGATTTGAATCTCGGTTTGAGCCGTTTTGCCGACCAGTCTTTTGACTATGTGGTTATGGCACAGGCTTTGCAAGCCGTAGATGCACCAGATGTTTTATTAAGAGACATGGTGCGTGTGGGTAAACAGGCAATTATTACTTTTCCAAACTTTGCGCATTGGAAGACTCGCTCTTTTCTTGCATTAAAAGGAATGATGCCTGTATCGGATGCTCTACCATATATGTGGTATAACACCCCCAATATTCATTTATGTACATTTAAAGATTTCGAAGCACTCTGTGCGGAAAATCAGATACAAATTATTAATCGACTCGCCGTCAATGGAAATCAGCAGGGAAGCCTGTTAAGCAAACATGTTCCTAATTTGTTTGGTGAAGTCGCTATTTATCGAGTGAGTGCACTATGAAAAAGACATTATTTAGCACACTATTTGCAGGACTGCTAAGTATGCAGGCTCATGCAGATTATATCGCCCAGCCACAATCGGTTGCGAGTCAGGCTGCACGCTTTTCAACAATGGGGGTTAATGACCTTCAAAAAGCTGCAAAAGCTGGTCAAGCAGGCGCGCAGTTTTACCTTGGTACACACTACCAATATGGTAAAGATGTAGCAAAAGACGAGAAACAAGCTTTCGCATGGTTTAAAGCAGCAGCCGACCAAGGTTTATCACCAGCACAACTCAACGTGGGCCGTATGTATGCCGACGGTATTGGTGTTAAAAAAGATGAGTCTATGGCTCGTAAATACTTTGAAAAAGCAGCAAGCAATGGCGATAACCGTGCAAGCTACAACCTAGCGATGATGGAAGAGCAAAAGAAAAACTACATGGGTGCTTACCAGTGGTATGAACTTTCAACTCGTGATGGCATGCTCGATAATAAAGTGATTAGCCTATCTGAAGGTAAGAAAACTGCTCTAGCGGCGAACTTAACTCAAGAACAAATCCGTACAGCGCGTGACCGTGCAGACAAATGGATTCAAGCACAATAATAACGGTTCATCCGTAAAAAACCTTACTCGACTAAAGCCACCTTGTATACTCTATAAGGTGGCTTTAGTTTAGGTTGTCCCATTTTATATTCTATTTATTTCCCTCTATATCCCCTCTTAAAAAACACGTAACATAACTCACGTTCGATATTAGCTATAAAGTTTGGTTTTATTATGTCTACCCCACATTGGTTTGATCAGGGCAGTTTAGTTCTTGCCAGCAATAACAAAGGTAAAGTCGCTGAGTTTGAAAAACTTTTTGAACAGCTTAAGTTACCTGTAGAAATTATTCCTCAAGGTCGCCTTAATATTCCCGATGCAGTCGAAGACGGCTTAAGCTTTATTGAAAATGCTATTATTAAAGCGCGTCATGCTTCTAAAATTTCAGGTAAACCTGCTATGGCTGACGACTCTGGTATTTGTGTACCAGTCTTAGGCGGCGCACCTGGTATTTATTCAGCACGCTATGCTGGAGAACATGGTGACGATGCAGCGAATAATGCAAAATTATTAAATGACCTTTTACCCTACCGTAAAAATGGTGAAGTGATTGAAGGTATGTTTGTATGTGTACTTGCTTTAGTGACGCATGCCGAAGACCCTTTACCACAAATTTTCCAAGGCATCTGGCACGGCGAAATTTTAGAAGCTGCACGTGGCGAAAATGGCTTTGGTTATGACCCACTGTTCTGGTTACCTGAGCTACAAGTTTCTAGCGCTGAACTTTCTAAAGAAGACAAGAATAAGATTAGTCATCGTGGACAAGCGATGCAGTTATTTAGAGAAAGTTTAGTATAATTTTTTTCCATATAGCCTTTGAATACCACGTTAGAGAGTATTCAGCTTTGTATAGGCAAACCTTACTTTTCAAAGATGAAAAGTAAGCAAAAATCTTTTGTTAGACTGATGGCACGTCCTTGTGCCACAGTCTAACTAGCGGCATCCATGCCGCCTTCACACAAGCAAGCGTAGGGTTAGAATTAAATAATTAATTAGACGAACATGTGCAAAAACACTGCATAAATCGCAATACACACACAACTCACAATCGTCCCAGAAGCGATATAAGCCGCAGATCTTCCTGTTCCTTGATAATGTGTTTCTAGCGCTACAATATTGGCTGCTGGTGGCAAACAGAACATTAAAAACATGACTCCAATTTGCTGACTTATATTTGGAATCGGTAGAAATCTATAAATTAAGCCACAAAGAATAAGTCCACACACCACCTTAAATGCTTGAGCTTTGGTGCTGTAGATTAAGTCTTTTAAATGCACTCGAGTACGACGTAACCACATTCCTAATACACACATTCCAGCAAATGTCATTGCGAACTTGGCAACCTCATATACCCAATGTATGGCAGGATGCTCGATATGCTGAGCACCTAACAACCTGAGCACAAGTGCACAAAAGATTGAAATACACGGAGGAGAAGTTAAAACCTTTTTTAATATGATGAGCTTACTTTGTGGTGCTGTAGTAACTGCCGTAACAGCCCATGCATTTCCAAAAAGAGACATACCAATATATAGCGCAACAATTGGAGCCGTAGCATCAGGACCAAATAAAGCCATGGCAAAAGGAAAACCGAGCCAGCCCATGTTGGTATAACTTACGCAAAGCGCTAATAATCTGTCTTTAAATAAAGCCAAATAAGCAAAGAAAATAAGAAATGCTGAACCGAAGCTAAAGAGCATCAAACTCAAACTACCCGGCTGATAAAATACCATGTTGTAAATAATCACAACTGGAATCAGTAAGCGGGCAAGCCAAGCTGAAAGAACAGGTTTTATCGTTTCTGAAAGAGAAGTCTGAGCAAGTAAAAGTCCAGTGATAAACGCCAATATTGGCAATAACAACGCCACGTTTTCTCCTCTCCCCCATCAAAATCAGTTTGTTATGCTACACCTTTTCAAAGTGAAATGTACTTTCCATTTCAAGTAATTTAAGCGCCCGATATCGGCCTGCCTATAAATTAAATAATTAAATAACTTCTCTATGAAAATTATCTTCTTAGGCTTTACCCCCATTCACTGTCTTAAAAGTGACATATAAGTGTCACATTCCTGTCATGGCAACCTGTTGATATAAAGCAAACTGAAAAGAGGTATAAGATCATGGCCGGTTTATCTATTTGGCACGTCGTTATTTTTGCAATTGTCGTTATTTTATTATTCGGTACATCTAAATTAAAAAATATCGGTAAAGACGTAGGCGGTGCAGTAAAAGACTTTAAAAAATCAGTTCGTGAAGAAGACGAAACTGCTGCTCTTAATACTCCACGTACAATTGATGCCCAAGTCAAAACCCCCGACAGCACATCAGTGAAAAGCTAAAGGTTTTCCACCATGCTTGATGTAGGAATGACAGAGCTACTCTGTTTTGCAATTATTGCAATTTTAGTTTTAGGCCCAGATAAATTACCAGAAGCCGCACGCTTTGCTGGTCGCTGGTATGTTCGCCTAAAACGTTATATTACCAATTTGCAAAATGAGATTGATCAAGAGTTGCGTCTTTCTGAATTTCGAAAAGAAATGCAAGAAGAACTCAACCGCATTGAAGCACTAGAACGCAAAGTACAACAACAACTTGAAGAAATACAAAAACAGACTACCTCAGACAATTCAGAAAAAACTGAGGTAGCTGAAACTATATCTCAGTCTACGATGTACTCCCCTGTATCGGGTCATTATGAAGTGCCCTTTCTTGCCAGATTTACACCTTTGGCACCTCAAAGCGACACTTTAGAAACACCTCCCGTTAAATTGAAGATTGCCGTATGAACCAACTGCCTTCAACGACTGTAAATACGCAAGAAAATTTAGACCAAATGCCCATCATGAACCATTTGGTCGTTTTAAGACGTCATTTATTTAGGATTGTCGGGGTAACATTATTTTTATTCTTTTGCTTATTACCCTTTCGAAACAACACTTACCAATTATTATCTGAACCTTTAAGACTGCAACTTCCTGCATCATCGTCAATGATTGCAACAGATGTAACTGCAACCTTTATGGCGCCTTTTAAGCTCAATTTATTTGTTGCGCTTGTGCTGGCAATGCCATTTATTCTTTATGAAATCTGGACTTTTGTTCGCCCTGCGTTATATCAAAAAGAACGTCATTTAGCGCTGCCTTTACTCATCGGTAGTATTGTTTTGTTCTATGCCGGAGTTGCCTTTGCATACTACATTACACTTCCTGCAATTTTACATTTCTTTATTAGTGTATCGCCTGAAACTGTTGCACCTATGACGGATATTAATAGCTATCTAAGCTTTTGCTTAAAGCTGTTTTTAGTTTTTGGTGTCACTTTTGAAATTCCAATTGCGACGCTCCTACTCATTTTAATAGGTGTGGTAAATACAAAAAGTCTTGCTGAAAAAAGACGTTTTATTATTGTAGGATGCTTTTTCGTTGCAATGTTTATTACACCACCTGATGCAATTTCTATGGTGATGTTGGCAATCCCGATGTGGTTGCTTTTCGAACTTGGATTATTGTTCGGTAAAATTCTTGAGAAAAGAAAAGCTCAATCCGCTGAATGAAATAATATTTAAGAAAAAGTCTGAACCTCTAAGTTCAGGCTTTTTTTTATAGACCACTTTTTAATTTACAAAGCAATAAACTGTCTTCAAAGTGACTTAAAAATGTAAGAAAAGTGTCATTTCCAGTCCATAGAATCAACTCAACAAATATACTCACAAAAGTTACGGATTTATTATGACAACTGCTTCTAACCACCCAACACGTCGCGACATTTTAAAATGGTTTACGGGGATCCCTTTTCTTCCATTAGGTGCGATGGCTACGGCAGCAACGTTAGCAGGATGTAACGATAGTAATGATGATTCAGACGTTACCATTCCATCAAAACTAATTAACTTTAAAAATGCAACGTTCACGTCAATGCCTGCGCCTTCTACTGTAGCAGAGATGGCAACAACTGCATGTGCATCAAAGCTTGCTATTTCATGGGAAGATGGCAGCAAAACTGAATATCAACTTGCTTACAAACCATTCTTTTTAACAGGTACAGAAGTTCCTGATGGTAAAGGCGGAAAGATTATTGCGGGCGGTTATGTTGATATTAATAATCAGCCCATTATTGATAAATCAGTTGCAGGTAAAGAACGTCAATTCTTCTCTGACTGTCCAGATGGTAGTTCTCTGATTAGCTTTAAACAAGCGACTGGCAAAGATTTCACAGATGCAGACAAGAAAGCATTAGGTGTAACTGGTAACCCAGTGTTCCATGTGGTTCAGTTTGAATATTTATCAAAAGACCAAAATGGTGGTGATACTTACGGTAAATTATCATCTCCGATTGCAGTGCTTACTTTAGATCAAGACCCGAAAACTGGTCATTTGACTTTAATTAAATATCACAATGTAGACACTTCAAGTGCGCATGGTTTATGGATTACTTGTGGTGCAAGCTTGTCACCCTGGGGAACTCATTTATCGAGTGAAGAATATGAGCCAGATGCTTTCAACCAAAAGTTAGGTCAATCACTTTCAACACTTAAAGCATTTAGTAAAAATGTGTATGGTGATGAAAATGCGGCTAACCCATATAACTACGGTCATTTACCAGAAATTACCGTAAATGCAGATGGTACGGGTCGTGTGACAAAGCACTACTGTTTAGGCCGTATTTCACATGAGCTTGTACAAGTTTTCCCAGACAACCGTACAGTTTTGATGGGTGATGACTATACCAATGGTGGTCTCTTCATGTTCGTTGCAGATAAAGAGAAAGACCTATCTGCCGGCACACTTTACGTTGCAAAATATACAACAGTACTTACAGATACAACGACTGGTCAAATCTCATGGATCAAGCTTGGTCATGCAACAAGTGTAGAGATTGAAAACCTCATCAAGAGCGGTATCAAAGGAACTGATATTTTCGAATCGGTTCTACAAATTGCCAAATATCCAAGCGATGCAACGACAGCAGAAGTCGAAGCCATTGATGCTGGAGATAAAGGTACGCCTGAACAACAAGCTTTAGCGAAAGCTGCGAAAGATCGTATAAAACTACAACAAGCTACTCAAAAAGCAGAATTAGAAGCTCAAGGTTTTAAATTTACTTATTTGAGCAAAACTGGTGTTTATCTCAAGCTTAAAGATAACAGCGACAAAACTAAACTTGCAGCGGCTTTCCTTGAGACACACCGCTATGCAGCTTACGTTGGTGCTTCAATGGCATTGACCAAGAACGAAGGTACAACTGTAAATATTGCAGATAAACGCGCATATTCAGCTTTAGCTAACATTGTTGATTCAATGGTTGAAGGTGGTAGCGGTTACCTTGCTGAGCACAACGTTAAATTCCCGAAAATAACGGCTGGTGGTATTTTGGAGCATAAACTGACAGGCGGCCAAAAAGACAGCTCAAATGCCGCAATCAATAGTGAATGGGTACCTAGCCAATCTAGTCTTCTCATTAAAGGTAAAGACATTAGCTTTGACAGCTTAGGTAACACTGCTGACCCAGAACAAATTGCTAGCCCTGACAACTTGAAGTTCTCTGAAAAGCTACGTACGTTATTTATCGGTGAAGACTCTGGTAACCATTTAAATAACTTCTTATGGGCTTACAATGTCGACACTAAACAGCTCATCCGTATCTTGTCTACACCAGCAGGTGCAGAATCAACTGGTCTACACGCAGTCGATGAAGTAAACGGCTGGACTTACATCATGAGTAACTTCCAACATCCAGGTGATGAATGGAACCGTTTCTATAAAGAAACTAATGGTGTTCGTACTGGTATCAGTGCAGATTTACTTTCGCAAATTGATACAGCCATTAATACAAACTACAGCAATAAATTTGCAGCGGCGGTTGGCTATATCACTGCCGACCCAATTGCTCCATCTGTTGTGAAAAAGTAATCTCTTTCACCAAAATAGAAGAAACCTGCCTTGTGCAGGTTTCTTTTTTGACTAAACGATCAATTATTTCATAAACCTATCATCAAAACGTCAAAGCCTCGTCACATTGCCCAACTAAGCTAATGAAGATTTTTAGAACAATCTCTTTATTTCTTTCTTTACTTACTTAGGAATTTCCCATGACAGAGCTGACGCCATATCATGAAGATCAAGAACTGGACAATAATACTTCTGACAATATCCACTTCCGCGACATTTTAGAACAACATGTAAGTCGCCGTAGTTTAATTACTAAAGCAGCAAGCGGTGCTGTAGCTTTAACTTTAGCCTCTACTTTAACAGGCTGTAATGATAGTAATGATGACTCAGGTTCTAACAACGGTGGAATCCCACCTGTAGATCCAAATAAAAAACCAGAAAAATTAACTTTTACAGCAGTTGCAAAAAACCACAACGATATCGTGACTGTACCCGAAGGCTATGAAGCAAATGTCATTTACGCTTTAGGTGATTCAATCAATCCTGCTTTTGGCGACTGGGATGACAATAATATTCCATCTGGTCCAAGCTTCCAGTTCCGTTCAGGCGACTGCCATGACGGTATGCATTTCTTTGGTTTAAATACGTCAAAAAATAACTTTGATGAAAGTGTTTCGGCTGAAGGTTTGTTAGTCATGAATCACGAATATATTAACCAGACATTCCTTCACCCCAAAGGCCCAACAAAAGTTAATGGACGCCGCCCTGAAGATGAAGTCATTCGTGAAACTAATGCACATGGCGTTTCTATTGTTCACATCAAAAAAGATGCAGCAACTCAAAAAGTAATAATTGATAAAAAATCAATTTTTAACCGACGCATTACAGCTTCAACAGAGATGAATTTTGCAGGTGTTGCTGCTGGGTCTAGTTTACTTGCAACTCGTTTCTCACCTGCTGGTCGTCAAACACGGGGCACTCATAATAACTGCGGTAACGGTTATACGCCTTGGGGCACATATTTAACTACCGAAGAAAACTTTATTGGTTACTTTGCTCGTAGTACGACTGATGATGCGTTACGTACTCCAGAAGAAATTATTGCACTGAAACGCTATGGCTTAAAAGCAGGATCTGGTTCACGCTACGGTTGGGAAACAGCAATTGGTCAAGTTGAATCACAAGACTTATATGACCGCTGGAATGCCGATGTAAAAACTGCACAAGCTACCCAAGATTATCGTAACGGTCCAAATACATTCGGCTGGATGGTCGAGATTGATCCTTTTGATAACCGCCTGAATCCTGTTAAAAGAACATCTTTAGGCCGTTTTGCACATGAAGATAGTGCTTGCCGTGCAGTTGCAGGTCAGCCATTAGCATTTTATATGGGTGATGACTCTAAAGGTGAATACATCTATAAATTTGTCTCAAGTGCAGTGTGGGATGTCAAAGATGTAAACGGCGGCTATGGTGCTGGCGACAAATATATGAACGCGGGCAAATTGTATGTTGCCAAATTTAATAACGATGGTACAGGTCAATGGATTGAGCTTGCATATGGCAAAAATGGCTTAAATGAAAGTAATTCGACTTACCCATTTAAATCTCAAGCAGACGTTGTCACATTTGCACGTTTGGCAGGTGATGCAGTCGGCGCTACAAAAATGGACCGCCCCGAATGGTGTACGGTTAACCCAGTAAACGGTGAAGTCTATGTGACCCTAACTAATAACTCGAACCGTGGTAAAGATTACGCGACCGATGCTGCGAACCCGCGTAACTATACTGACCTTAAAGATGGAAAAACCACTCAAAAAGGTAACGTTAACGGTCATATCATCCGTTTTAAAGAAACTGATGACAAAACCACTGCCGAAACCTTCAAATGGGATATTTATCTGTTTGGTGCAGAAGCATCGATGGCTTCAAACATCAACTTGTCTAGCCTAACCGACAATAATGATTTGTCCTCTCCAGACGGGATGTGGTTTGACCCACGTGGCGTACTTTGGATTCAGACAGATGATGGTGCTTACACCGATGTCACTAACTGTATGATGCTCGCAGCACTACCGGGCCAAATTGGTGATGGTACTACTGCCACTACATCAAATGGCCAACAAACGCTAGTCGGTGCTAAAGTTACAGACTCAACACTACGCCGTTTCTTGGTTGGACCAAAGCAATGTGAAATTACAGGCATTGCCATGACACCTGATCACAAAGCTATTTTTATTAATGTTCAACACCCTGGCGAAGATTCCGCAAGTTACGCAACACCAGATAGTAACTGGCCTGCAACTCAAAAAGATCCAAACAATAAAACTGCACGCCCACGCTCAGCAACTGTGGTGATTACCCGTAAAGATGGCGGTGTGATCGCGGGTTAATTCTTAGATGATTAAAAATGCCGGTCAATTGATCGGCATTTTTATTGCTATCGATTTAAAAGAATCTGCTGCTGAACGATTTGTCCACTATGCTCGCCTTGTTGGGTCTTTTCCAACCAAAGCCATTCATTATTGGTCATTCTTAGAAAGTTTGAACAACGTGTGCCATACACAGGACTTTGAATAAAGGTAGATGACAACAACTCTTCCATCTCTGCTTGAATGCCAGTATTGGGTAATAAAGCAGTTGTAACTTTACGCTCATCTTCCAGAATATCCCACGCCGCATGTTGCAAAGTTAACTCTTCTGTCTGATGCTGAAGCATAGGCAAAAACTCTTGCGTAAAACGTGTTCGTAAATGTTTAGTTTTTTCCCAATGTTCAGACATCAAACCATTTGAAACCACGTAAACACCGTTAGCCAAGACTTGCGGAGCTTCACCACGGTTACTCATATACACCGCTTGATCAGCATTTCCCATAAACAAGTTAAAGCCAGCAAAATTCTGTTGCTGCTGTTCTAATTGTTGAGCAAATCGAATCGGCATTAAATCAGATTCTAAAAAAGCCTGAACCAAATGCCCCCGAGAAGTCTCATAAGACTTTTGATCCCGCCCATCACGGAAGTTAGTCAAAACAGCCCATCGACCTTGAGGCGTAATGCCCATCCACGTGCCACCCGACTGTAAATCTTGCCCCGCAACAATCGGAGTATGTTCCCACTGATGCAGCAAAGCTGTTGGCCGATGATAAAACTCATCCCGATTTGACATAAGACACAAGGGCATATCATCCAGAACATGCCATGCTAAAGCGACAATACACATCTTTTCTTATTCCCTATCTTTACACATTGAATGTACAACATTTTTCACATCATTCCGCTACAATCTGTCAAAACGTAAGATCAAGGAGCAGCAATGCTGACCTATCCTAATATCGATCCGGTCGCAATACATCTAGGACCTCTTCAAGTTCATTGGTATGGACTCATGTATTTATTGGCATTTTTATGTGCTTGGGGGCTTGCTTCCTACCGTGCCAAACAACGTGATGGCTGGACATCAGAAATGGTTTCCGACCTAGTGTTTTATGGTGCCCTAGGTGTTGTTCTGGGCGGTCGTGTCGGCTATGTCTTTTTCTATGAATTTGATAAATTCCTTGAAAATCCGATTTGGCTATTTCAAGTCTGGACAGGTGGTATGAGTTTCCACGGCGGCTTTCTCGGTGTTATGGTTGCTATGCTATTTTGGTGTAAAAAATACCAAAAAACATGGTTTCAAACGCTCGACTTTATTGCCCCTTGTGTACCGACTGGCTTAATGTTCGGACGCTTTGGTAACTTTATCGGTGGAGAGTTATATGGTCGTGCGGTAACCGACCCCAATTATCCATTCGGTATGATCTTCCCAACAGATCCATTACACCTAGTTCGCCATCCATCACAAATCTATCAAGCTATTTGTGAAGGTTTACTCTTATTTATTATCTTGTGGTGGTTTAGTTCAAAACCGCGTCCGCGCATGGCCGTTTCAGCTCTATTCTTAATGGGATATGGTGTTGCCCGCTTTGTTATGGAATTCTTCCGTCAACCTGATGCCGACCAAGGCTTTATTCTGTTTGGCTGGATGACCAAGGGACAAATTCTCACAGTTCCAATGTTGCTTATTGGTCTTTGGATGATGTGGTATGCCTACCAAAAGAAAATTTATGACTGGGGCCCTCAAAAGAACAGTTAACATCTAAATCAGAGGAGTTTCGGCTCCTCTTTTTTATGCTACAGTTTTTACTCTCCCAAAAATGAAGATATGCCATGCTGGAATTCTGGTTTGATACACAAGTCCCGACATTTAAAAAATTAGTTATTTTAATTATTACTTTGGCCATTTGTATTGCGCTATATCAGTACCAGCCTTTGCCCTTAGAAACAATTTTAATGTTTACTGGAACTGGCGTTATCTTTTTAATATGCCGCTATTTTAAATTACATTTTGCTCAAAAAAATCCGACTGGCTTGCTTTACCGCCTGCTGACTTGGATCCCTATCGCACTGTTATTCGCACTTATCTTTGTTAAAACAATGCCGAACTTGCTGGTCTGGGGTGTGCAAGGAATTGCTTTTATGGCACTTGCTGCTTTTATTTTTTCACCTCAATCGCTTTTTAAAAAATAGGTTTGGTTTTCATGTTGGCTTATTGGTACAACGCTCCGCGCCATATCAAACTCATTTTCATTATTGTTGTTTGTATTGCAATTTATGCAGCCAATCAAGTCCAGCCATTATCGCCGACTTATACTGTTCTTAGCCTTGTGTTAGGTTGTGGGCTTCATTTCGGGCAATATTTACAAACAAAAATTCCAGATCGCAGCTCATATAAATCTAACTTTCAGTTTCTGCTTAGAATTTATCCTCTCATTATTATTGCTATTGTGATGTGGATGCTACCACCTCAGCACAATTGGATCGTAATGATACAAGCTTTAGGCTTTGTACTGGTTGGTTTTTTTCTGGTTTCAATTTATCAAAATCGTGCCAAGCGATTTGAATAATTACGTTCATTGAAATGTCATAGAACTATTTTTAGATTTTCATCTTGAGCTACAACAGGTATCATCTTCAATGGTTCATGATGAAGCAGCTCTATTGCGTAATTATTTATCATTGAGCTATCTCCCCCCTTTTATTTTATGGAATTAATCCGAACTCGAGAGTGTTATGCGTGCATATTTAGACCTACTACAACATATCCTTGATAATGGCGGTGACAAAGGCGACCGTACAGGCACAGGAACCCGTTCTGTATTTGGTCATCAAATGCGTTTTGATCTCTCTAAAGGTTTTCCTTTACTCACCACAAAAAAAGTTCACTTCCGTTCTATCGTGATTGAGTTACTTTGGTTTTTAAAAGGCGACACCAACGTCCAATATCTAAAAGACAATAAAGTTTCAATTTGGGACGAATGGGCAACGGCAGAACAAACTGCTCGTTTTGGCCGCCCAGAACATGAGCTTGGGCCTGTTTATGGTCATCAATGGCGTAATTTCGGTGCAACAAAAAAGGCGGATGGTACTTATAACCAAGATGGTTTTGACCAGATTAAATGGTTAATTAATGAAATTAAAACCAACCCAAATTCACGCCGTTTAATTATCTCTGGTTGGAACCCAAATGAAGCGGGACAAGTAGCCTTACCACCTTGCCACACGCTTTTTCAATTTTTTGTACAAGATAACAAATTGTCATGCCAACTTTATCAACGTAGCGCAGACGTGTTCTTAGGTGTGCCTTTTAACATTGCGAGCTATGCTCTACTCACCCATATGATTGCTCAAGTGTGCGGTTTAGGAGTCGGTGATTTTGTATGGACTGGTGGTGATACACATCTGTATGCCAACCATTTTGAGCAAGCACAACTTCAATTGACACGTGAGCCTTTACCACTCTGCCAATTGAAACTAAATCCAGAAATAAAAGACTTATTTGATTTCAAATTTGAAGATATTGAAATTGTAGGTTATGAGTCGCATCCTGCAATTAAAGCACCAGTTGCAGTATAACGACGACTCAAATTTCATTAGGTTACGGTTTAGAGAATAAGATTATGGCATGGCAAAATGTAGAAGTTGTTCACGTTGTGGCAATGGACAAAAACCACTGTATTGGTAAAGGCAATGCGTTGCCATGGCATATTTCTGCCGACTTAAAACATTTTAAAGAAATCACACAAGGTGGTGTGGTCGTAATGGGTCGTAAAACCCTTGAGTCTATGGGCCGTGCGCTACCAAACCGTGTGAACTGGGTCATTACCCGTGATATTAACTGGCAATTTGACGGTGTTAAAATTGCCTATTCAATTGAAGATGCTTTAAATGCAGCTTTAGAAGATGTAAAAAATACTGAAAAACAAGCGTTATTCATCATTGGCGGCGGTGAGATATTCAAGCAAACTCTGTCAATTGCAGACCGTCTTGAACTTACTCATGTTGACTTAGATGTGCAAGGTGATGCACATTATCCAACAATACCGAGTGAATTTCATAAAACTGCAAGTGAACAGCAAGTTGATGAAAAATCAGGGACTTCATTCGAGTTTGCGACTTATAAAAAATAATTCAATGGATGCCTATGCACAATATCGGAACACGTGAATTTATTATTGCTCTACTTTTTGGGGTGTTACATAGTCTATTCACGCTGTTTATTGTGTTCTCTAGTATTTGGGTATGCGTAGCACTCTGGGTTCAACAGCCTTTTGGCTGGCTAGGCAGCCGCATACTCATTGGCATCTGGATTGCTTTTGCGCTGAGTATGGCTGGCTTATATGTTGAAGGCCATCTTGTTAGCCGCCGTACAGATATCCTGATTTACCTTTTAGCATTTGCCTGCTCTCTCGTTTGGTATTTTTCAATTACTGCACGCCAAGATCGTGACTGGAACCCTGAAGTTGCCAATATGCTGAGCTATGAAAAGCACGGCGATGTAGTCACTTTGCATAATGTCCGTAACTTTAATTGGCATCCTGATGGAACCTATGATGTTCGCTGGGAAACCCGAACTTTTGACCTCAACCAGTTAAATGGAATAAACATCATTGCCTCTTACTGGATGGGACCACAAATTGCCCATACACTGGTCAGCTTCGAATTTGCACATCAACAACCTTTAGTCTTCTCAATCGAGATTCGCAAAGAAAAAACTGAAGAGTTTTCGGCAATCGGTGGTTTTTTTAGAAAATATGAACTGAGCTTAATTGCTTCTGATGAGAAAGATATTGTCTATACGCGTAGCAACATCCGCAAAGAGCAAGTTTATAATTTTCCTATCAATATGCCACGATCTGAGCAAAAAGCTTTATTTTTAGAATATCTAAAAAAATCAGATGAGTTGCGTACAAAACCAGAGTGGTACAATACGCTCACGAGTAACTGTACAACTCTAATTTTTGATATGGTTCAAGCGATTAACCCATACCAACTTCCTAAAGATTATCGTCTAATCGCTTCAGGTTACTTACCTAATTATTTATATGATCTTAAAGCTCTTAATCAAAATGTCAGTTTAAAACAGTGGTATCAAATTGCACATATCAATCCACGTACTGAAAATTTTGAACAGCTTTCAGATCAGAGTAGTGAACACTTCTCTCAAATCGTTCGACAAGGTTTACCTAAAGCTAAATGAAATAAGTAATGCACTTTTCTTTACTTTTTTATACATGCTTTACTTTGTATTTTAAATACATAAACCCTATTGTAATAGGCAGGAAATAGAGGGAAAAACAATGCAACAGGCATTATTTGGCGGCGGCTGTTTTTGGTGCGTCGAAGCTGTATTTTTACAAATACGCGGTGTAGAAAAAGTAACTAGTGGTTACGCAGGTGGGCACACGACTAACCCTACCTACGAGCAAGTATGTCAAGGAGATACCCAGCACGCTGAGGTGATCTTAGTCGACTTTGATGAAGAACAAGTAACTTACTCCCAGTTACTTGACGTGTTCTTTGCGACTCATGATCCAACGACTTTAAATCGCCAAGGTAATGATATCGGCACACAATACCGCTCTGTTATTTACTATTATAATGAAGAGCAAAAGCAGGCAGCGGAACACACGATTCAGACTCTAAAAAATGATGATCTTGATATTGTGACTGAGCTGTCTCCTGTCCCGACCTTCTATCCGGCAGAAGAATATCATCAGAACTACTATGCAAAGAATCCTTCACAAGGTTATTGCAACTTTGCGATTCCACCTAAGCTGCTTAAGCTATATAGTAAATTCCAGCATCTGATGAAAGATCAATAAATCAGAACAATAAAAAAGCAACCAAATTGGTTGCTTTTTTATTAAGTAAACTAAATTTTAGTTTTCACTTACAAAGGCAATATCGCTCAGTCCGGCTTCACTGGCGCGAGACATTACCTGAGCAACAGTATCGTACTTCGACTCTTTATCTGCACGAAGCTGAACTGTCGGTTTAACATCACCTTGACCTGCTTCTTGAAAACGTTTTTGAAGCTCATCAAGGCTAATTACTTGAGTATCCCAAGCCACTTCACCATTTGCATTAATACTAATCGTAATTGCTTTTGGTGGTGGATCAATAATTTCAGCAGTTGTTTTAGGAAGCGTTAATGGAATCGATGGGTTGGCAACTGTTGCTGTGACCAAAAAGATGATCATTAACACCAACATAATGTCGATTAGCGGAATGAGGTTCATCTCATTTATGCCACTATCGTGGTCTTCACCCAATTGAAAAGCCATTAAGCTTGACCTCCAACATAACTTTGCTGTGCAGTTTTAACATCAGACTTTACAGTTGAGTCTTGCTGCAACATCGTATCAATTAATAAGCTGTGCGCTTGATCTTGTAAATCATGAGCAAGACCACGGTTAGCGCGTACACAAATGTTATATGCCAATACCGCAGGAATCGCAACTGCAAGACCAAGGCCCGTCATAATAAGCGCCTCACCTACTGGTGTAGCCACTTGAGCCAAACCTGCTTGTCCACTTTTACCTACTGCAACAAGTGCATGGAAAATACCCCATACCGTACCAAACAAACCAACGAATGGTGCAATTGAAGCAATTGTTCCTAAAACAGAAATACCTTTTTCAGCATTGACTTTTTCAGCAGAAATTTGACGAAGTAGAGCTTGCTCCGCAACCGCTTTACGCTGCTCAAAACTTAAAGGTTGTAACTTTGCTTTTAGCGAAGTGATAGCCTGAGAAAGTTGAGCATAAGCTTGTTGCTTTAATTGGCGAGTCCCCATCAAACGTAAGATGAAAACTGTCCAAGTAGCAATCGACATTGCCAATAAGATGAAATACAGGGTTTTACTCACTGCATCTGCATGTTGCCAATAGATTGAAAAGTTCATATGAACTCCTGATTAAGGTTAGCCGTTGGGACTCAAATTCATTTAAGGGGTTAAATCAAAGGGTTGCTCTGCTTTAATTGGATAAGCAACACCATTTTCCATATAAGGTTTAAATTTCGCACCGCGAACAGCACGGACAACTTTGTCATCTAGACTTGGAATACCACTACTTCTCGTCACTCGTACATTAATAATCTTGCCTTTTTCATCGGCTTCAATCAGTACCATGACAGAGCGTGCTTCGCCTTGTAAATCTTTTGAAGAAACTGTTAAACGTGGTGAACGACTCCACTGTACACCCGAACCACCAATTGAAACTCGTTTTGGTGATGGATCTGGAGCGGGTTGAGCTTTAGGTGCTTCTTGTACTACTGGCTTTGGTTTTTCAACGACTTTTTCAGAAACAGTCGTTGTTACCACTTTGGTTTCAACTTTAGGTTCTGTCTTTACTGTTTCTTTTGGTGTTTCAGCCTTTTTCACCTGTTGAATTTTTTCCACTTTTTTCGGTGGTGTCACAGGCTTTTCAACAACTTTAACTTCTTTTACCTCTTTCTTAGGTTCTGGCTTTTTAGGCGGTTCCTTTGGCTTAGGAGGTAGTGGTTTAGGTTGCTCTTGAATTTTTACGAAACGTACCTGTAAAGGTTTCTTATCGATTGGCTTTAATTCAGCAGGCTTAATATGGCTAACTGCCCATAAGACCCCGATATGACCAATTGCAACTGCAATTAGTGCTGTGATGACTTTCTTTTTCATCGGATTGGGAGCGTTTAAGGCTGCGGAAGATTGACTCATAAGAATCTAATTACCTAATGGATGATGATTTCAGATTTCTATTTATAGAAACGATTTCAAACATCGGATAGAACAATAAAGTGCCACAATAATAAATGAGAAGTGTTTTCATTTGCAACTATTTTTTGAGAAAAACATTTACTCTCTGTCATAGCTTCATGCCTGTTCAGTATGTTTACTTTAGTTTTCTCATAGTTACATCAATAGATATGCCATGTTCACAATTTGTTTAGCCAAACTTAAATAGTTGAGCTATTTACACCATGATCAGATCTATTTTTATGATAATCCCACTTATTATTGATATGTTATATTATTTCAATTTTATTTTAAATATAAAAAAACACGCAAGAAGCGTGCTTTTTTAGAATAACCGTTACTTAAAAAACAACGGTCTTATTACCATCAACAATAATACGATCTTCTAAATGCCATTTCACTGCACGAGCCAATACATTACGCTCTACATCTTCACCTAGCTCACGTAATTGCTCAACATTATAGTCATGACTCACGCGCTCAACGTCTTGCTCAATAATTGGACCTTGGTCAAGGTCAGCAGTTACATAGTGAGCTGTCGCACCAATCAACTTCACACCTTTTTCATAAGCTTGCTTATATGGATTGGCACCCACAAAAGCTGGCAAGAAAGAATGGTGAATATTGATGATTTTCATTTCCCATTTTGCAACAAAATCTTCGCTTAAAATCTGCATATAACGTGCAAGAACTAATAAATCATTGCCTTGCATCATTTCATCAATTTGCGCATAAGCTTCAGCTTTATTGTCTTTAGTGACTTTAATTACAGTAAATGGAATACCGAAGTTTTCAACAGACTCACGTAAATCTTCATGATTAGAAATGACATGAGTAATTTCACAAGGTAACGAACCACGTGCATGACGCCATAACAACTCAAGCAAGGCATGGTCAACTTTAGAAACTAAAATACCAACTTTTTTAACATCGTTAACGAAAGCAAGACGCCATTGCATGCCGTAACGTTCAGCAACGTTCGCAGCAAAAGTTTGAATTAATGCATCTTTACGCGACTGTAAATGATCAAGTTCAAATTCAACACGCATGAAATAACGTCCGCCCTGAGCTTCCGTCGCATACTGATCAAGCGCGGTAATGTTTGCACCTTGGTGATACAAAAAGCTCGATACCGCTTGTACGATCCCTGGCTTGTCTTCACAAGTAATCAGTAAACGGGCTGTATTGGCAGTGGTCATATTCATTTGGTTAATATCACTTAATTGAGATAAATTTTTTAATAGGCCGAGTATTCTAGCGCCCTAAATAAACAAGCACAACTATTCGTCTTTTAAGGACGATAAGCTAGCAAATAGATCTGAAGGGCCAAGAGATTCAAGCAACTGCTCATAAGTTGCTCGGCTTTCACCCATAAGATAAGGACCTTCAAGGAAAACCATTTGGCGTAATGCTTGCCAAACCCATTTTTCTTCTAAATGGTTATTGTCACTAATATGACCAGACATATACAAAAAGTTTGTCCAGTTTGTTAATACAATCCAGAGGTTAATAATGAGGGCTTCAATTTCCGAAGCTGTCATTTTCATAAGACCTGCATCTACAAAAGCTTGATAAATCTTTTGCCCCTGCTGCATCACCTGCCCTGCAAAACGCGGATAAATCTTTTTAAAGTCTTCGTTACTTTCAACTAAATGATACACATCACGATGAATAAAACGGTAACTCCATAATTGACCACTGAGCACCTGAAAATAGTTGATTTTATCATTGGTCGTTAATGGTCTATCTTCAGGTAAAGAAAGCAATTCTAAAGTCTCGGCCTGATATTGATACATTAATTCCTTAATGATTTCATGCTTATTCCGAAAGTGGTAATACAAGTTTCCAGGACTAATACCTAACTCCGCAGCAATATGATTGGTTGTAACTGACCGTTCACCTCGCTCGTTAAAAAGCTGCAAACTGATTTGTAAAATCCGGTCTTTTGTCTTCAGAGCTTTAGGTTGAGACATTTTAATAACCTTTAATAATTCACATGGTTAAGACTTGAACACATAAACTGTCTTGACTATTTAGAGTATTTACTCTAAAAAATAAACATATCAATGTATTTGGTAAGTACCGATGAACAGTCAAACAAAAACAAATCCAGAGACTCAGCTACCTTATGATGTTAAGCATTTACATGATTTGCTTGAACAACAAAAGCTTGCTTATTTACGTCATCCGGTACCCACTGCTAAAGAGCGTATTGATCGTTTAGCTCGTCTTAAAAGAGTCTTGGTAAAATATCAAGATCAGATTGCTGACGCAATTAACCTCGATTATGGCAATCGTGCAATTATGGAAACAAAAATTGGTGAGTTACTCACCAGTTTGGAACAAATCAAATATTACAGTAAACATCTGACAGCGTGGATGAAACCTTCAAAACGCCATATCAGTGTATTACATCAGCCAGCAAAAGGTTGGGTACAATATCAACCTATGGGTGTAATTGGTATTATTACACCATGGAATTACCCATTGCTTCTTTCAGTTGGGCCATTAATTTGCGCACTGGCAGCAGGCAACCATGCCATGATCAAGATTTCGAGTGCCTCTCCAAATTTTGGGCGAGTTCTTGAAAGTGCATTAGCAGAAGCTTTCCCACAGGAATTAGTTGCTGTAGTAAATGGTGGCGGCGTTATTTCAGATGCTTTTAGTCATTTGCCTTTTGACAAAATGATTTTCACAGGCTCAACCTCTGTTGGTAAAACAGTCATGGCAGCCGCAGCTCAAAATCTGGTTCCTGTTATTCTTGAGTTAGGCGGAAAATCTCCTGCTCTTGTACATGCATCTATGGATATGAAAGATGTGGCTCAACGCATTGCTGTAGGTAAATTATGGAATGCGGGTCAAACGTGTGTTGCACCTGACCATATTTTCTTGCCACGTGGAAAAACTGCCGAGTTCATCGAAAACTTTAAATTGATTGTGGCTGGCATGTATCCACATTTCCGTAACAATCAAGATTACACGTCTATTATTAATGACAAGCAATACAACCGCATTCAGGGCTATCTTGAAAATGCCCGCGATCAAGGTGCTCGTATTGTTGAAATTAATCCTCAAAATGAAATTTTAGATGATATCCGCAAAATTGCGCCGACTTTAGTTACAGGTGTAACGACTGCCATGGATATTATGCAAAATGAAATTTTTGGTCCGATCCTACCAATTTTAGAATATGACCAAATAGAAGAAGTTATCGAATTCATTAATAGTCGACCACGTCCTTTAGCGATGTATTATTTTGACTATGATCAGGCGCGTGCTGACTATATTGCACAGCATACCCACTCAGGACATTTCGGAATCAACATGGTGATTACCCATGTGGCTCAAGATGATTTACCGTTTGGCGGAATTGGTGCATCAGGTATGGGTAAATATCACGGACCAGAGGGCTTTTTTAGCCTTTCTCATGAACGTTCGGTAATGTCCAATCCAAAACTTTATAGCCTGAAATACATTCTTCCACCGTTCAATAAGCCCATTCATCGTTTCATTTCGAAAACCTTGTTGCGCTAACTGATCAAGGCATGATCTGTTATACTAAATCATGCCTCGTTTTTACCAATTCCGCTTGTCTTTTAATCGTATTTTTGGTATAAAACGCCCCTTGAATGAATTCATCCGTTTACATTTAGTATGACTGGCCACAGATTTGCTGTTGGCTGAATCAATGGAGTTACACCATGTCTAAGGTTTGCCAAGTTACCGGCAAGCGTCCAGTCGTTGGTAACAACGTCTCACACGCCAACAACAAAACCAAGCGCCGGTTCGAGCCGAACCTGCACCACCACCGTTTCTGGTTAGAAAGCGAAAAACGTTTTGTACGTCTTCGTTTAACCACTAAAGGTATGCGTATTATTGACAAATTGGGTATCGAAAAGGTTGTTGCAGACCTTCGTGCTCAAGGTCAAAAGATCTAAGGAGTCTGAACAATGCGTGATAAGATTCGTCTCGTTTCTACAGCTGGTACAGGTTATTTCTATACCACGACTAAAAACAAACGTACTATGCCGGAAAAAATGGAAATCAAAAAATTTGATCCAAAAATCCGTCAACACGTGATTTTCAAAGAAGCTAAAATCAAATAATTTTAGCCTCGAAAAAAAACGACTTCACAATGAAGTCGTTTTTTTTGCATTTTTTTTATAGCTAGCTTTTTTTTGATAAACTTTCCACATATTTCGCCTTGGCATTTTTTATGCTTGTCTTTAGCCTAACTCACGTAAAAGGAGTTTTTAGTGCCGCATGACGTAGATTTAATTATTTTACTTGCTGTTGGTTTCGGCGTTGCCCTCATTTTTGGCTATTTTGCAGCCCGATTACGACTCCCTCCTCTTATCGGTTATTTAATTGCCGGAATTATTATTAGTCCAAATACCCCAGGTATCGTTGCAGACATTCATCTTGCCAACCAACTTGCAGAACTCGGGGTCATGTTCCTAATGTTCGGTGTAGGGATGCACTTTTCATTAAATGACTTGCTGCTAGTTCGTCGTATTGCCTTGCCTGGCGCAATTTTACAAATCGCTGTTGCAACCTTACTTGGTATTGGCGTTTCAATGCTATGGGGATGGAATTTCGGGTCTGCACTCGTTTTTGGCTTAAGTCTATCGTGTGCAAGTACAGTTGTATTATTAAAAGCATTAGGAGACCGAGGTCTTCTAGACTCAGTTAACGGCAAAATTGCTGTAGGTTGGCTGTTAGTCGAAGATTTAGTGATGGTACTGGTTTTAGTACTTCTTCCAGCTACAGCTGTTTTACTCGGTGGAAAAGCACCAGCAGGTGCAGACAGTAATATCTGGTTAACTCTTGGGATAACCTTATTAAAGGTGATTGGCTTTATTGCCTTTATGCTGATTGTAGGCAAGCGCGTTGTGCCTATTATTATGCAATTCGTTGCTCGTTTAGGGTCAAGAGAGCTATTCACCCTTACTGTTGTTGCTGCTGCTGTTTCGATTGCTTATGGTTCTTATGCCATTTTTGGGGTTTCAATGGCATTAGGGGCTTTCTTTGCAGGAATGGTTGTTAAAGAATCAGACTTTAGCCACCGCGCAGAAGAAGAAACACTTCCACTACGTGAAATTTTCTCAATTCTGTTTTTTGTTTCTGTGGGAATGCTGTTTGATCCCCATATTCTTGTTGAACGTCCACTCCAAATTCTGGCAGTGATTGCAATTATCATGATAGGTAAAACTCTTGCCGCAATGGCTTTAGTTTTATTCTTTCGCTATCCAATTAATACAGCCCTTACAGTTGGTGCGAGTTTGGCCCAAATTGGCGAATTCTCGTTTATCTTGGCAACATTAGGTGTATCTTTAGGCTTATTAACATTAGAAGCCCAAAACCTGATTCTAGCAGGCGCTTTATTTTCGATAACGCTGAACTCTTTTATATTCTCTGCCATTGAGCCAGTACAACGCTGGATTCGTGAGCGCTCTCATCTAGCCCGACTTCTTGAACGCAGTGGTGACCCACTAGCCATGTTACCCGATGAAGTGGATCAAGCTTACTTACGTGATCAGGTCGTGATTGTTGGATATGGCGGTGTGGGACGACGCATCACTGAAAATCTAATTAATGAGAATATTAAGGTCGTTATTGCAGAAGAGAATCGTGAAATCGTAGAAAAACTGCGTCAGGCAAATATTGCTGCTGTAAGTGGTGTTGCTACCGAACCGAGTGTTTTAATTCAAGCACATATCATGCATGCACGACTCTTGGTGATCTCCCCTATGGATATTTTAGATATCCACCGTATTGTAAGCATTGCCAAGCAATTAAATCCTCAGATTCAGGTATTAATTTGCGCAGAGAGTAAAGAAGAAGCGGCTATTATTCGAGACGAGAATATTGGTGAAGTGTTCTATGCTAAAGAGGAAATGGCAAAGAATATGAGCCATCATATATTAAATCAGATCGAGCTTGCCCATCAGTCAACTATTCATTAACCCTATATAAAAAGCGTACTTAAAAGTACGCTTTTTTTAACTCAAGAATTTAGGCTGTTCGTCTAGTACCTCAGCCTGCCATTCATTTACCTGCTTTTCGAGCAGTCCAAATAGTGCAGCCTGAATCATATGCTGAGCAACAACTGGAGTTTGCTCACCCAAGATTGCTTTGACTTCATCGCTAAATTGAATTTTAACCAAGGGTTCATTCTCAGAACCTGCATTACGCAAGGCGAGTTCACCACCTTCGAGTTGGACCAATTCCAAAACGGCTTCTTGATTTCCAAATAACTCTTTCAATTGCTGTATAGACATATACTTCCTCCATGTTTCAACATGGTGGCAAAGCACCCTTGCACTTTGCTTCTCTTGTCTTATTTATATAGGCACACCTAGTCTAAATTTCAAGCATCTAGGCAGTTTAATTTTAGAACTCGACCATTTCATTACGAAAACCATCAATTAAATGGCTTAACTCACGATGCCATTCACGCAAAATCTTAACATCTGGCAACCAAGATTGAGGACCTTGAGTCACTTTGATAATGAGATTAGAAGAGGTTTCTTCTTCTGGGGTCGGCTCTTTAGGTTCTGGTGCATATTGACACATACGGTAAGCTCGTTTGAGCTCTGCAACAAAACCATCTTTCGCCAATTGTTGCAAAACGGACACTTCTGGAGAAACTTGTCCTTTCGCCGCCATATGTTCTTCAATAGATTTTAAAGTGGGTTGCAATTCATTTAAACGGTAATAACGTACGAGTTCTTGTAAGAAAGCTAACATTGCGCCATGTAAATGAAATACAGCTGCTTCACGGTAGGCTTGTATCTGCTGCACATGATCGGTCTGTTCTGCCTGTTGACACGCTAAGCGCGCAAAATAGAGCTTCTGATTGGTACGATCGGCATGATAACGAGCAACACGTGACATAACTAAACTTTCCTGTTCTAAAATCGCTATTGCAACAGCTATCCTTTAGCTTAACGACTCCATTAATAAAATCAACGTTATTTATGGTAAATCCAGCTCAACTTGATAAATTTTACGTTTCGCTAAAACTTTTAGTGGCTGCTTTATAGGACGAACATTACTTAAAACCCAAGCAAAATACCCTTCGTCCCAAGCAGTTGCACATGCTGACTCAATTTCATCGTTTCGCCAAGCATGAATAGAGTCGACATCAACTAAAGCGACAGCAACTCCCTCTTCTTCATCTGTATCTTTAACCAAAAATTTTTGGTTCTCGACAATTAATAGATCTTTGATTGGCAGTTTTGTAGGTACCCATGAACGTACTTCAAGTGTTTTGATACCTTCAGCGATACGAGTGCCATTTGGCGTTACAATCGAAAGAGCTAAAAACTGTCTTTTCACACTAAAGACTTACTCTTCAGCTGCTTTAACGCGAATTCCATTACCTTTAACTTTAAGCAGGTTTAAGCCTTTAATTGCCTTAATTGCTTCACGTGGGTTAGGCATTTCAACAAAACCAAAACCTTTTGATTTGCCAGTGTCTTTATCAGTAACAAGAACACACGTTTCAACTTTACCAAATGCTTTGAATAACTCTAAAATTTCAGTTTCACTCACAGCACGATCTAAATTACGAACTAATATCTTCATTTTCTAACCTTAATTGGCAATTAAAGGGAGTAGCCAATATATTTAAGTAATCACAGTGTCTTATACAGTAGTTTAATCCAGATCGATACCAAAACCTAAATTTACTGTAGGTGAACGGTTCCATTGTTTTTTAGCAAATGGCTGAGGTACTTGCCTATGAATCTTTGCCTGAACTAAATGTGCAGGAAGATCATTTAGGAAATAACTTTCGATTTTACGACCTTGCTCGTCATACGTGTCTTGCGACCATGTATTGAGATTTTGCTTGGTCAAAATTAATTCATTCTCTGCACGTGTTAATGCAACATACAATACGCGGCGCTCTTCCTCGACATCATCAAAATCGCCCTGTGCCCTTGCATAAGGATATTGATTTGGCGATACATGAGGTACATAGCAAACTTTCTGTTCGGCACCTTTAGCTGAATGAATCGTAATTAACGTCACTAAATCCTGATCAGCTGCTTTCTCAATTTCAGAAACTGAAATAGGTTCAAGAACATATTCTTCAAGGAATTCACCTAAAGACGCATGTTTACGTGCAAGTTGTTTGACTAAATCAAAGTCTTTTAATCGGCGAGACCAATCTTTAGTTTTATAATTTTGCTCTAGTTGTTCACCTAAAGCATCGAGTGCCAAGCCAATACTTGCTTCAACATGCTGCTGTAATACATCTAGCTGTTTTAAAATTAAAATCGCTTGTAAAGGGACTTTCCCATGACGTTCTAGACGATTGCAGCGCTCTTCAACGTCAACAATTCCCATCAACTCTTGCGCTAGCTTACTTGCACCAACATCACCAATACCATCCCATAAGGTTAAAAAACGCATCCACGCCAAATCATCGTGAGGATTGCTCACAATGCGTAGCAAGCTAAGCACGTCTTTCACGTGTGCAGATTCAAGAAGTTTTACCCCACCAATAAAACGATAAGGAATTTCAGCGGCAATAAAAGCCCCTTCTATATAACGAGCGCTATAACCAGAACGTACCAAGACCATATGGTCATACCAGCCCGCACCTTGTTGATGGCGCGTTATTAAATCTTGTGCAATCCAGTTTGCTTCTTCAAACTCATTACCAAACAAATGTAGCTGTGGTTTTTGCCCTTGACCACGATGAGCTTGCAGCTGTTTTTGATAATCAATTGGACTGTGTGCCAACAACCAGTTTGATAAATCCAAAATCTCTTGAGTCGAACGGTAATTTAAATCCAGTGTATGAATAACTGCATCGGGTATCCGCTCTTTAAAAGAATGGATATTTTCAAAGTCTGCACCGCGAAAACCATAAATCGACTGGGCATCATCGCCAACACAAAACAGCTTCACTTTACCAATCAAGGGCTGCAATAAAGCCCATTGCAAAGGATTGGTATCTTGCATTTCATCAACTAGCAATGCCTGACAGAAGCCTGCCACCCAATTGGTGAGCGCTTCTGAGTTTTGTAAATGCACCGCCACAATCGACAAGATATCGTCGTAATCTAAAAAATTACGCTCTTTCTTACGTTGCTCATAAGTTTTCATCAACTCAGCAATTTGTGCCTTATGCTCATAGGCTTCTGGAAGTTGCTTAAGGAGTGCTTCAGAAAGTTTGGTTTGAGTATTTCTTGCATAGGAATATAAATCGCACAGCTCTGCGGCTTTGGGCAAGACGTTATCTTTATCTTTGCCTCTTAATAAGCGAAACATAAGCAACTGATCATCACGATCAATAATACTAAATTGATTTAACCCAAAAGCTTGCGGGTTACGGCGTAGCAAATACATACAAAACGTATGAAAAGTTGAAGCTCTCAGACCCTTTGCCTGTGCTCCCACATGTTGTTCTACTCTCGCAACAATTTCACTCGCAGCACGGCGCGTGAACGTTAAAATCTGGATTTGGTTCGCTGGTAAGCCTTGATCAATTAAATAAGCTGCACGAGCAACAATGGTTTTAGTCTTGCCACAACCAGCGCCCGCCAAAACTAAACAGTTTTGTGCAGACGTAGTAGCTGCTTTTTTTTGCTGAGCATTTAGTTCATTAATTAATTTTGCAAGACTCATAACACATATCGCTAAAACACCAAGACATAGTTTAACAGACCGAGGCAACAGATGGGTCTGCCTATCCTAAAAACAAAAAGAGCACTTAAAGTGCTCTTTGGTTGAATATTATTTTTTAAGATACTGTTTTTGAACTAGAAGGAAGATGTTTAATGGCTGAAGCCAAACCTAGAAAGTTAATTCCCTGAAATAAAATATCAATAGCAAGGAACATTCCTAATACCCAAAAAGGTGAATCTTTAGAAACTAAAATTAAAATACCTGTAGCGAGCGTCAATAACCCTGAAAAAAGGGTCCAGCCCCATCCAGTAATTGGCTTAAGTAAAATTGCATTTATGGTACGTATAGCACCAGCAATGATCAGCGCTATAGATAATAGGCTTGTCAGAACCACTGCTGTAGTGACTGGAGTAGAAAACGCATAATAACCAGCCATTAAATAAAGCACACCAAACAGTGCCCACAACCATCGGCTTGCGCCTTTAAAAACACTCATAGCCGCGACGAGATGCAAAACACCGCCGACCATCATGAGTATTCCAAATAAAAAAACAACAGAAAAAGTCGCAAATGGTAATGAACTAAATAAAATCAGGCCAAAACCAATAAGCACAAAGCCCAATATCAAATACCATTTACGGTCAGCATGTAACTGATTACGTACTAAATCATTACCTACAGTTTTCATCATGGCTACTCTTATTATCAGGTATTAGAATTTCATCTACCTAATAATAGTGATGCACTTCACATTTTTTGTCTGTATAAAATCTGCATCGTTTCTTAACAATTGATGTGGATAAAGCAGTATTTATCCACAGTTTTATTTCATCCAGCCAATTTCTTGAGCTGTAATTAAACCTATTACTGTTTCATGTAAGCCATTCGGCATTTTACTGCTCTGCTCAGACAAAGGCGTTTGACCACCCATGATTTCGGCATCGGTTTGTGGATATAGAGGTACTTTTTCAGGTTGGGCATAACCTAAAGGATAAATAGGTTGTCCTGTTTTTAAATCATATTTGTCTTGTGCCCCAAAGCCATGTAATAGCTCATGAACAATCACGACCTGATTTTGTAAAGCTTGTGTCTTGGTCGCAAATAAATTCACACTACCAATACGACCTTTTTCTAAAGCAGTCGAATGGATCAAAACTTTTTGATAGTTGGGATCATAATAATTTAAATAAAGTTTAAGTGATGCGCCAATGTCTTCGGGTTGTTTTTGTCGCCATGCATAGAAACGAAATTTTAAGCTCCACCACATAACATGCAAAATATTGGCATTTTGAGGAACCTCGGGTGGTCGTTGCTGCAACTGTTGCCCTAATCGAATTGTAAAGTTTCCTGATTGCCCACGATAATGCTGTGACCACTCACTTAAATAGCTGTTAATTGCCCAAAAATCTTCATTTTTCAACTGATGAATATAGCTCTGTGTTATCTCTAAACCATCTGCATTAATAGGATGTAAAACGACTACAACTGGTCGATTCCAATCTTGATTTTGATCTCGCCATGCTTGAACAGCAACAATCAATAAAATAATTAATAAACATAAGACCCGAATGTTTTTCCACATTCTTATTCCCCATAAAATTAAAATTTTCTTTTATTGTTTTAGACATAAAAAATGCTAGCTGAGCTAGCATTTTTTATGTTGGACTTGATTAGCCCTCAACCCATTTACCATCTTGGTAAACTAGGCTCCATTTAGTTTGTTTACCTTCTGGGGTTTCTGAACCGACATATTGTGATTGATTCTTACGACTGAATTTCACAATTGTTGGATTACCTTCAGGGTCTACATCTGGCGCTTGTAAAATAAATTGATATTTTGGATCAAGCTGAGCTGCCACACTACGTAACTCTGCAACTTTTGGCGCACGTGTTTCACGAATTTTCGGGAATTTACTCGCTGCCAAGAATAAGCCCGCCGCACCATCACGCAACACAAAGAAGTCATCATGTTTCGTTGAACGTAAATGTTCCATCTTGATAGGTTCTACACGTGGAGGTGCAGGTTGACCACTCTTCAAGACTTTACGGGTATTGTCACAACTGGTACAAGCGAAATACGGACCAAAACGACCCGTCTTCAGCTGCATTTCACCATCACATTTATCACATGGGATCGTTGGCCCATCATAACCCTTAATCTTGAACTCACCTTCTTCAAGCTCAAAACCATCGCAATCAGGGTTATTACCACATACGTGCAGTTTACGGCCACCATCAATCACATAGCTGTCCATGGCAGTGCCACATTTTGCACAGCGATGCTTTGACATCAAGTCAGCAGTTTCAGCACCATCATCATCAGATAACGCAGCTAAAGACTCAACAGGTGTTAAGTTCAATGTACCCTTACAACGCTCTTTAGGCGGCAAGTTATAGCCGGAACATCCTAAGAATACACCTGTTGTACCCGTACGAATTTGCATTGGACGTGAGCATTCAGGGCAATGTACAGCTGGGACTTCAACTGGTTGGTTACGGCGCATTCCATGCTCGCCTTGAGCATTGGTCAGACGTTTCTTAAAGTCACCGTAGAAAGTATCGAGTAACTCTTTCCAGTTACGCTCGCCTGTTGCAACTTTATCGAGCTGTCCTTCAAGGTCTGCCGTAAACGCATAGTTCATCAAGTTATTAAAACTTTCATCCAGACGATCCGTCACAATCTCACCCATTTTTTCGGCGAAAAGACGACGGTTTTCTAACTTAACGTAACCACGTTCCTGAATAGTAGAAATAATCGCTGCATAAGTCGAAGGGCGACCAATACTACGTTTTTCAAGCTCTTTAACTAAAGATGCTTCAGTAAAACGTGCAGGTGGTTTAGTAAAGTGCTGACTTGGATCTAACTTTTCTAACTTTAAAATTTCGCCTACTTTAATAGCAGGTAAAATAATATCGTCATCTGACTTATTCGCACCACGTACTTTAGTAAAGCCTTCAAATACAAGCGTACGGCCTTTTGCCTTTAGCTCAACATTCGCTGCTTCAACAATCAAAGTAGAAGACAAATATTCTGCTGGTGTCATTTGACACGCAACAAACTGACGCCAGATCAAATCATATAGACGTTGAGCATCACGCTCTACACCCGCAAGCTGATCACCTGTAAGTGCAACATTTGACGGACGAATCGCTTCATGGGCTTCTTGAGCACCGGCTTTGTTCCCATAGCGGTTTGGCTTTGCCGGTAAATATTTTTCACCATATTGGCTTTCAATATGCGCACGTACCATGCTTACTGCATCATCACTCAAGAAAGTTGAGTCAGTACGCATATAGGTAATAAAACCAGCTTCATATAAACGCTGAGCTAACATCATGGTTTTCTTCACAGAAAAGCCTAACCGTGTACTCGCAGCCTGTTGCAGAGTTGAAGTAATGTAAGGTGCACTTGGATTGACCTTAGTTGGTTTATCTTCACGCTGTGCAACTTTATATTCAGCACCTTTTAAAACATCTAATAAAGCATCAGTTTCAGCTTTATTTTTCAGTTTAAGGGTTTTACCAGCCTGTCTAAATGCCTCAAGACGAATGTCATCTTTTTTCGCTTGGGTATCTGCAAAAACTTGCCAATATTCTTCTGGAATAAAAGCACGAATTTCTCGCTCACGTTCTACAACCAGTTTCACTGCTACTGACTGCACACGTCCAGCAGATAAACCACGGGCAATTTTTTCCCAAAGTAATGGCGAAACCATAAAGCCCACGACACGGTCTAAGAAACGGCGTGCTTGCTGAGCATTTACACGGTTTAAATCTAGACGTGTTGGCTGTTTAAATGCTTCTTGAATGGCATTTTTAGTAATTTCGTTAAATACCACACGGTGATAACGGCTGTCATCACCACCAATCACTTCTCTTAGGTGCCAAGCGATAGCTTCCCCTTCTCTATCCAAATCCGTTGCGAGATAGATTGCATCGGCATCTTTAGCGAGTTTTTTGAGTTCAGCTACAACATTTTCTTTACCAGGCAGAACTTCGTAATGTGCTTCCCAACCATGCTCAGGATCAACGCCCATACGATTAACTAAAGCCTGACTCGCTTTTTGTTCTTTTTCGGCTTCGGTGAGTTTAGTCCGGGCAGCCGGCTTTTTCTCTGTTGATTTACTGCCACCTGTTGGCAAGTCACGTACGTGACCTACAGAAGACTTTACAATGAATTGCGAACCCAAATATTTATTGATGGTTTTCGCTTTGGCAGGCGACTCCACAATCACTAAGGCACGTTTAGGTGCAGCAGGTGCAGTAGATGCTGTGCTTTGAGATGCAGAGCGCGAGGTATTCGCCATATAAAATGTTATTCCTATACCAATAAATTTAAAAATCAGGCTTTAGCCAAGGTCAACAGATAAGCCTTCATCTCATCTAATTGTGTTGCTCTCAGGTCTGATTCCTCATCCCAATAAAGCCCTACACAGTTTGCCTGCATATCAATAGCATAAATCCCTTTTAATGCAATGGGAGAATCATTAAATTTCTCATCGCCCTGAACCACTTTTAACTTGCCGTCTATAACACGAGCACGCATTAAGGATAAACGGGCATCAGGAATCAATACACTATAATAAGCAACCATGCTGGCACGCTTTTCAGTAGCCATTGGGACATGTGTCCATTCAGGTGCAACAATTACACGTGGATGTAACCCTATTTTTCGGGCTTTATCACGCATAATACCAAGTGCCTTTTCACGTGGGCTCACTCTTAAACCAAAAATGGAGCCTAGTACGAAAAGAACAATGATAACGGTAACCCAAATTCCCATATTGTCCATAGCAAAACCTATTAATCTCTTTTATTAGAGTTGCATAAGCTGACCAGAAAACGCAAGTTACATCAGAAAAATAATACCCGATAAGATCGCAAGGCCCAAAATATCGGTATTTCACGGTGCAAATTGCCACGTTGTAACTCAAATATATTTAAGAGTTCTGACCATCATTAACAAGTGTCAACTTTCCAAATCGGTCAAGATGAGCATCACCCCACAGTTTTAAAGCAAATAAAATTTGCTCAAGACTTTGTCCTAATTCGGTCAGGCAATATTCCACTTTAGGTGGAACCTGAGGGTAAACTTCCCGATGAATAATTCCGTCTTGCTCTAACTCACGTAACTGATTTGTCAGCATTCTTTGGGTAATGCTCGGAACACGCTTTCGAATTTCATTAAACCGTAAGGTACCCTCATTAAATAAATGCCAAAGAATGACGCATTTCCACTTTCCGTCAATCAAACTAATGGCCGCCTCCACTGAACAACCCGGGGAGCAATCAAAACTTGAATGTCGTAGTTTTGCCATTTTACAGTATCCTTTTTGACACTATGAGCGTTATTTGTCTGTAGTCACTAAATTTAAGCTTACGTTATGATCAAACTCTCAACAAGAGGAATTATTATTATGAAAGCTGTGGCATATCAAAAAGCAGGTCCCATTACTTCATCAGAAGCACTCGTTGATATTGAACTCGACACTCCCGTTGCAGAAGGTCGTGATTTACTTGTTCGTGTCCAAGCAGTTTCAGTTAATCCGGTAGATACAAAAATTCGCAACAATGTAAGCCCAGAAAATAATCAGTGGAAAACTCTAGGTTGGGATGCAGTAGGTGTCGTTGAAGCGATTGGAGATCAAGTCTCCCAATTTAAAGTCGGAGATGCAGTCTGGTATGCAGGCGCACTCAATCGCCAAGGTAGTAATAGTGAATTGCAGTTGGTTGATGAACGTATTGTGGGTCATAAACCAAAAACTTTAGAAGAAACTGAAGCAGCTGCTCTTCCTTTAACTGCTATCACGGCATGGGAAATGCTATTTGATCGATTACAAGTACCTAAAGTTACCCCAGAAAATACATCAATATTAGTCATTGGCGGAGCTGGTGGAGTAGGTTCAATCACAATTCAGCTACTCAAGCAGTTGACTAACCTAACAATTATTGCGACAGCTTCACGAGCAGAAACTAAAGAATGGGTTAAGCAACTTGGTGCTGACTATGTATTAGATCATCGAGAGTCTTTAGCAGCCCAAATCAAGCACTTAGGTTTAGATGCACCTTTATATGTATTCTCAACCACTCAAACAGATCAGCATCTCTCAGATATCGTAGAGTTGATTGCGCCACAAGGCCATTTTGGCTTAATTGATGATCCGGCCCAGTTAGATATTAAACCTTTTAAATCGAAGTCAGTATCGGTGCATTGGGAGTTTATGTTTACACGTTCAATGTTCCAGACTGAAGATATGCAAAAACAAAGTGAACTATTAAATGAGGTCAGCAAACTAGTTGACGAAGGAAAAATCAAAACGACCGTAACCGAGGTTATAAGTCCAATTAATGCTGAAAATTTAAAACGAGTTCATCAGCAAATTGAAAGCGGCACAACAAAAGGGAAAATCGTATTACATGGTTTTTAAATAAAATTGAAGATATTCCCTAATAAAATGGCAAGTATTGAACTTGCCATTTTATTAATAGTGAGGAGGTTTATTAGTTAATGGATCAAAAGCGGCAATGCCTTCTGATAAATCCGATGATTCCACACGTTGATAGAGAAATTGCATTTGTTTTTTTAAATCAGCTATTTCTAGAGTCTGAATAGCGAGTTGTTGATTTAATTCTTCAACTAAATCATCCAAAAATGTAATTCGCACTTGCAAATCTTCAATGGGTGCGGACAATGACGCTTGATCATCATGATATGGTGGTTTAGTCATTTAAATCCTCATTTGAGATTCTGGAAAACATTATGGCCTATATTACCCTAAGGGATGTCCAACTTGCTTTTGGCGGACCTGCCCTACTCGATGGCGCGAACTTTAATCTAGAACGTGGCGAACGAGTCTGTTTAATTGGGCGTAATGGTGAAGGTAAGTCTACTTTACTTAAACTGATCGAGGGAAGCCTATTACCAGATTCTGGTGAAGTTTCCATTCAAAATGGTCTAACTGTTTCAATGTTAGCCCAAGACGTTCCAATGGACTCTGGCAAAGTAGCGGACATTGTGGCAGATGGTGCAGGTGAAGCTTCTGAAGTACTCAGAGCTTATCATGAAGCGACCGACGCTTGTATGTTAGGAGATATGGAAGCCTGTGATCGCATGGGTAACCTTCAGCATAAGCTAGACCAACTAGATGGTTGGGCATTAGAAAATAAGGTAAATGCTCTTTTAAGTAAAATGGGGCTTGATCCAAATGCAGACTTAGCGGACCTGTCAGGTGGACGTAAACGCCGTGTTTTATTGGCTCGAGCTCTTTTGACACAACCAGATGTATTACTTCTAGACGAACCAACGAACCATTTAGATGTTGAAAGTATTGAATGGTTAGAAAAGTTTTTACTGGATCAAAATAATTTAACGCTTCTATTTATTTCGCATGACCGTTCTTTTGTAGATAGTATTGCAACTCGAATTGTGGAACTCGACCGCGGTATTCTGCGAGGTTATGAAGGCAATTATTCTCGCTATTTAGAGCTAAAAGCTCAGCAAATGGAAGCAGAAGAAAAACAGAATGCTTTATTTGATAAAAAGTTAGCTGAAGAAGAAGCTTGGATTCGCCAAGGGATTAAAGCACGTCGTACGCGTAATGAAGGTCGTGTGCGTGCCTTAAAAGCTTTACGTGAAGAATCAAAAGCACGCCGCTCACAACAAGGCAAAGTGAGTATGGCAACTCAAGACGCAAATCGTTCAGGTAAATTAGTATTTGATATTGAACATTTAAGCGTTGCTTACGACGATAATTTACTGATCAAAGATTTCTCTACCCTTGTTATGCGTGGCGATCGTATTGGTTTGGTAGGTGATAACGGCGTTGGTAAAACGACGTTGATTAAAGCCATTTTAGGTGAAATCGAACATGGCGGTTCAGTTAAAACAGGTACGCAGTTAGAAGTTGCCTATTTTGACCAATTACGTAATGCCTTAGACCTTGAAAAAACAGTCATGGCAAACGTTTCAGAAGGCTCTGACTTTGTTGATGTGAATGGCAACCGTCGCCATATTTACAGCTACCTTCAAGACTTCTTATTTTCACCTGAACGTGCTCGTACTCCGGTAAAAGCACTTTCTGGTGGTGAACGAAATCGAATCTTACTCGCTAAATTGCTACTCAAACCATCGAATCTGATTGTAATGGATGAGCCAACCAATGACTTGGATATGGTGACTCTTGAGCTTCTAGAAGAAATGCTGTCTGATTACAAAGGCACATTGCTACTCATTAGCCATGACCGTGCATTTATGGATAACGTCGTAACATCTACGTGGGTATTTGATGGTAAAGGCAATATTGCAGAATACATCGGTGGCTACCAAGACTATTTGCAGCAACGTCCAGATGACAAAGTAGTCGATCAGAAATCTGATGTTAAAAAAGCTCAGGCAAAAGCTGAAGCGGAAAAAGCTGCTGCCCAAAGTACCGTTAAAAAGGTCAAACTAAGTTATAAAGATCAGCGTGAACTTGAACAATTACCCGCTGAAATTGAAAACTTAGAAAAGGAACAAGCGGAACTTTCTGAGAAACTTGCAGATGGTTCATGGTTTGTTAAAGATGCTGATGCAGCAACAAAAGCAAGCCAGCGTCTTGCAGAAATTGACGAGTTATTACTTGAAAAATTGGAACGTTGGGACGTGCTTGAACAAATGAGCAAAGGAAACTAATTCGTTTTACTTTCCTAAAAAGAACTTTAAAAAAGAGCCTTCTTAAATTAAGCAGGCTCTTTTTTATATTGTGAATATAAGCTTTTAAAAACTTAAAGCTTATAAATCACATTCCTATAATGGATTATATCTTCGCTATTTTTAGTATTTTTAAATAGTCTTGGGTTTGAATATAAGAATTATGTTATATCTAACAGCATAATAATATTGGAGTGTTTTAGCATGCTGGAGCTTTCTCAAATTTTGGCATTTGGACTAATTTGTTTAGCGATGGTCCTCACTCCTGGTCCGAATATGATTTACCTTATTTCCCGTTCAATTTGCCAAGGGAAAACCGCTGGATTTATTTCTTTAGGTGGTGTAGCGGTAGGCTTTATCTTTTATATGCTTTGCGCTTCTTTCGGGATTACAGCATTAATTGTAGCCGTTCCTTACGCTTACGACACTATTCGTATTGCTGGTGCAATTTATTTACTCTGGCTTGCATGGAAAGCCCTACGTCCAAATGCCGCTCCGATTTTTAATGTAAAAGATTTATCAGTAGATTCCCCTGCTAAACTCTTTTTAATGGGTTTCGCGACCAATCTGCTTAATCCTAAAATTGCGATTATGTATTTATCTTTACTGCCACAGTTTATTCACCCCCAACAAGGCAGTATTTTGTGGCAATCAATTCAACTCGGTACGATTCAAATTTTTGTCAGCGTTTCAGTAAATGCGCTTATTGTACTTTCTGCGGGTAGCATTGCTCTTTTTCTACAACAAAAACCTCTTTGGGCAAATGTACAACGTTGGCTGATGGGAACTGTACTGGCAGGACTCGCTGTTAAAATTCTTTTAGAAAATCGCCGATAACTTAAGCTTCTTATTTCCTCTCTTCTTAACACTCAATTGAACAGTGTATTACGACGATAAATTCAGTTCGTGATACACTTTTGCCTGTTTTAACTTTTTGAACTCTTTATATCGTTATGAGCCAAAAGCAGCCTTATACGCCCGGTGAATTTCAATGGTCCTTTTTATTGCCTAAATATTGGGGTGTTTGGATTGCTATTGTCTTTTTAATGCTTTTGGCTATTTTACCTTGGGCCATACAATGGCGTCTGGCGCATGGTGTAGCCCATCTAGCTTGGAAATATCTAAAATCACGCCGTAAAACCACTATTCGTAATTTAGAAGTCTGCTTTCCTGAATGGTCTGCCGATAAGGTTCAACAACAAGCTCAACAAGTTTTCGTCGATATGATGCTTGGGGTATTTGAAACCTTAAATGCATGGTACAGCCCACGCTGGTTTAAAAACCGAGTCACGATTGAAGGTTTAGAACACATTACCAATGCCCAAGCTCAGGGAAAAGGTGTTTTATTACTGGGGACTCACAGCACGCTTCTTGATGCAGGTGGTTATGTGTGTGCTCAATATTTTGAACCAGATGTTGTCTATCGACCTCAAAATAACCCATTGCTCGATATGCTCATTTATCGTTGCCGTGGCACGATTTATAAAGCACAAATCGACCATGATGATATGCGTGGTTTAATTCGTCACCTTAAAGATGGTGATGCAATTTGGTATAGCCCCGACCAAGACTTTGGACTTAAACAAGGTGTTATGGCACCGTTTTTCGGCGTACCTGCTGCCACAGTAACTGCACACCGCCGCTTATTAAAAATCTCAAAAGCAGTCGCCGTGCCTTTATATTTTTATCGCCATGGGGATATTAAGAACCCGAAATATCATGTTCTGATTGAACCTGCGGTTGACAATATGCCAAGTGAAGATGAAGTTGATGATGCAACACGCATCAATAAAATTATTGAAAATCAACTTCGCATCGCACCGACTCAATATATGTGGTTCCACCGTCGATTTAAGACACGTCCTGAGGGATATGAAGAGATCTATTAAATAATCTAATGACTGCACTGTAGTTATAAACATCTAAATAAACACTAGTATGTACTATCGTGCAAAGGCGACAAGGATGTCGCCCGTTGGGCTACGACATCATGGATGTGTCGTTAGTCCAACAAATGGTTTTGTTACTTTTGCCAAAACAAAAGTAAGGAGTAAACTCCAAATATTAAATAAATGAACTGCAAGACCCTGCTTTGCTACAACCTAAAGGCAAAAAACAATGAAAGTGATGCAACTTCTCCCAGAACTCAATAGCGGTGGCGTAGAACGCGGCACACTCGAAATTGCACGTGCACTTATTGCCCAAGGCCATCAGTCTTTAGTTGTATCTAACGGCGGGCGTTTGGTCTCACAGCTCGAAGCTGAAGGTTCTACTCATTTAACACTGCCAATTCATAAAAAGTCACTGTCAAGCTTGTGGCAAATCCGCCCATTACGTCAGCTGATTGAACAACATCAACCCGATATTGTTCATGTACGTTCACGTGTACCTGCTTGGCTGACTCATTTTGCTTTAAGAAAAATACCTGCGAATAAACGCCCTCATCTCATTAGCACAGTGCATGGCTTTTATTCAGTCAATCGTTATAGTGCGATTATGACGCAAGCTGAAAAAGTTATAGCGGTTTCTGACAGCGTGGTTAAATACATCACTGACCATTATCAAAACTGCCCTCCCCAAGATATTGTTCGGATTTATCGAGGAATTGACCCAACCGCGTTTCCACATAATTATCAGCCATCAGCACAATGGTTTAATCAAGTTTTTAATGACTTTCCTGAACTCGAAAATAAGTTTTTACTTTGCTTACCTGGCCGTATTACACGTTTAAAAGGTCATGAAAGCTTAATTGAATTGATGCAAAAACTAGGTGAACAATATCCTCAGCTACATGCTGTGGTTGTGGGTGGTGCAGATGCAAAAAAACAAGCTTATTTAAGTGAGTTGCAAAACAGCATTCAAAGCAAAGGTCTCGCAGATAAAATTACCTTCGTAGGACATCGCTCAGATATTCGCGAATGGCTCGCTTTTAGCGATATTGTACTCTCTCTATCCAATCAAGCAGAAACATTTGGTAGAACAGCATTAGAAGCGCTTTCAGTCGGTACGCCAGTCATTGGCTGGAACCGTGGAGGCGTAGCCGAGATTTTATCGAATGTATATACACAAGGACTTGTTGAAGTAGGAAATGAAAAGGCTTTACTGGAAACAGTTAGACAGCATATTGAACAGCCTCAAATCGTTGCCCCTGTTACCATGTTTAGCTTGAAAGACATGTGTGATCAGACACTGGCTCTATATGAATCTGTACTGAAATAATTCCATAAAAAACCCGCGATCAACGCGGGTTTTTATTACAACAATAAAAATTCAGCTTTATTTAAGCGATGCTTCATAAGCTGCTGCTTTTTCATAGTCGTATTGTTTTTCCCATTTACTAATCACAAGTACTGCAAGTGCATTACCTACAACGTTCAACGCGGTACGTGCCATATCCATGATACGGTCAACACCAGCAATAAATGCCAAGCCTTCTACAGGTATACCAACACTACCTAATGTTGCTAATAGCACAACAAACGATACGCCAGGAACACCCGCAATACCTTTAGAAGTAATCATTAAAGTTACAACTAAAATGACCTGTTGGCTAATTGACATTTCAATACCGTAAAGCTGCGCAATAAAGATTGCCGCGATACTCTGGTAAAGCGTAGAACCATCAAGGTTAAATGAATAACCAGTTGGGATTACAAAACTAGAAATTGCTTTAGGCGCGCCATAAGCTTCCATCTTTTGCATAATACGCGGTAAAACTGTTTCAGAGCTTGCAGTTGAATATGCCAAAATTAATTCGTCTTTCAAAATCTTAAACAAAGTAAAGATGTTGATGCTGAACATTTTTGCAGTTAAACCAAGTACCACCAAAGCAAAGAATAAGATCGCGCCATATACCAACACAACTAACTTGCCTAAAGGAATAAGCGAAGCGAAACCGAAGTTTGCGACAGTTACTGCAATCAAACCAAATACACCCACTGGCGCATATTTCATGATGATGTGTGTTACACGGAACATTGTTTCCGATACAGCATGAAATACGTTTAATAATGGATCTTTAGTTGTTGCTGGTAATGAAGACAAACCAATACCAAATAACACAGCAAAGAAAATCACAGGTAACATTTCGCCATGCGCCATCGAACTAATAATGTTCGTTGGGATAAGCGATAATATTGTCTGCATGATGCCATGAGACTGTGACTGAACTTCTTCAGTTGTATGCTTATATTGAGAGATATCAGTTTGAACCAGTTGAGACATATCAATGCCTGAACCTGGATGGAAGATATTCGCTGCAACTAAACCCACCAAAATAGCAATAGTGGTAATAATTTCAAAATAGAGAATGGTTTTAAAACCAAGTCGACCTAAACTTTTCGTACTGCCAACACCTGCAATACCTAAAATTAAGGTAGAGAAAACGATTGGAATAACAATCATTTTAATCAGGCTAATGAAGATCTTACCAAGTGGCGTAAGAACATTAGTTACAATACTGTCTTTGATTTCAGGCTGATTATGTAAAACAGCCCCGACAACTATCCCTAGGATTAAAGCAATTAAAATTTGCCAAGCAAGGCTAAATTTAAAATTCTTCATAAGACAATCCTTATGCACCGCAAAGTATCAAATATGAGAGGGAGAAGACCACTAACTAAGAGTGAAACCTCAATATGTACAGTAATTTCCAAACAGAAATTTAAATGCACAAACAAATCACAACTCGCCGATCTGACGAGATAAACAACAATGCCTGTTGACGATCCAACATGTCAACGATCGGCACATTCTATTGAGATTTGTTAATTAAACAAGTCCAATTTATATCTAAATGGATTAACGCTCATATTTGCTCCTCAATAACCTATAAAAACAAAAACTTAATGAAAAAAAAATTTGTATCTCTTTTCACTAAAAATTGCTCAAATATAGATGAGAACGTATGGGCGCTTAGCTATAATTAGATAGGTTTTAAAATTAAAACTAGCTTAAAAATATTTCTTTTTTTACGATAAATTAAATAAGGTATGTATAAAATATTAACCCGAGTTCTGCGTCCTGCAAAACTCGGGTAAATGAGGTTGTGCTTTCAGGTTAATCGTTATTTTTATCGTTTCCGTTCCAACATCTAATCCGTGATGCTATTCCATATCAGCTTTGTGTATCCTTACGTGGGATCGTCCATTCCCGTTTCCATGTGCCGATGAATGTAGAATAAGGTTTTTATCATCCCCTGCCTATTCGCCCTAGACTCAAATCTTTGTACGATATTGCTTACATCAATTTTTATATTCTTTTTATTTATAAGGCTGTGCAATTTTATCAGTCACCATTTTTTCTTCTTTTTCAGCCTTGGCAATCCCTTCTTGTATGGCGCTTTGAGCCTCTTCTTCATCAGTTTGAGTTTGTTCTAATTCCTCTTGAATATATTCAAATATTCGACCAGTCTGCAAAACCACATATACAGGAAAATGATCAGATCCAATATGTGGTAAACGCTGCATTTTGACTAAACCAAAATCGGTACTATGAAAAATATGATCTAAAGACCAACGCAGCAATGGGTAATCTGCATGAAACGTATTAATGAAATGTCGCCCAACTCGAGGGTCAAGTAACCCACTAATCCGCTGGAACAACCGTGTAGTACGTGACCATGCTACATCGTTTAAATCGCCCATCACAATACAGCTTTCATCTAAGTCTTTAATCTGGTCTCCAACAATTAAGAGCTCCGCATCACGTAAAGTCGAATCTTTCGCCTCAGTTGGACTCGGTGGCTTCGGATGCAAACAATAGAGTTGAACTGGCATACCAGATCGTAAAGTCACTGTAGTATGAATAGAAGGAATTTCATCACTTAAAATAAATTTAACCTCAGTATTTGATAGAGGTAATCGACTATATAAATGCATGCCGTATAAATTATCTAAAGGCACGGGAACACGATAAGGATAATCTTCTTCAATTTCTTTTAAAGCATTTTCCCAAGTCTTATCACTTTCCAATGTAAGTAACAAATCTGGTTTTAATGTTCTGATCTGTTCAAGCAATAAATGATATTTATCATTTGGGGTTAGAACATTCGATACAATTAAGGAAATTTGCTTTTGCTGATCTAACTGGGATGATTTGACCTGTTTAACCTGCTTTTTCCAGAGCAAGGTATAAGGCAAAACCATTTTTAGTTGGTAGGCGATGGCCGCCATAAGCACAGCAAGCACTATTTCACGCCATAGAGTCCATTCAGTCGGCCAAAACAGCATACCAACAAAGGCTAATAGACCAACAAATAGAATCTGCAAACGAGGAAAATCGGCGCCACGAAACCACCACTCATCACGAGGAATAAGTGACCAGAAACTTAACCAAATCACCAGACCAGCTAAAACTTCGATATAAATCATTGAATTTTCTCTTTTAAGATGATTTGGTTTTTAATATTTTGTCATCTTTATCAATTTTGTATGTAACATAAACAAGATATTCTACTCAATAAACATGGTGTTTTGTTTCTGTAACGCTTGCAGTTGTGGACACTTTTGATACACTCAACTCCCCCTATTAATTTTAACGCACCGAGGCAAAATGACATGAAAGTAGGTCTGGTCGGTTGGCGCGGGATGGTCGGTTCCGTCCTTATGCAACGTATGGTTGAAGAGAATGATTTTGCTCATATTGAGCCATTTTATTTCTCTACCAGTAATGCAGGTGGTGAAGCTCCTTCATTTGGTGGTAAGACTGCCCCAGCACTTATGGAAGCTACAGACATTAATAGTCTGAAGCAAATGGATGTCATTATTACCTGTCAAGGTGGTGACTATACGTCTGAAGTTTTCCCACAGTTAAAAGCGACTGGTTGGGATGGCTACTGGATTGATGCAGCCTCTACTTTACGTATGTCAGATGATGCAATCATCGTTCTTGACCCAGTAAACCTTAACGTTATTAAAGACGGCTTGGTTAACGGCACCAAAACTTTCGTAGGTGGTAACTGTACAGTATCGCTTATGTTGATGGGTGTAGGTTCACTTTTCCAAAACAATTTGGTGGAGTGGATGACTGCTATGACTTATCAAGCAGCATCAGGCGCTGGCGCACAAAACATGCGTGAGCTCATTACTGGTATGGGCTACTTATATAACAATACCAAAACATTGTTAGATGATCCTAAATCTGCAATTTTGGATATTGATCGTCAAGTTGCTGAGTTACAACGTGGTGAAGGTTTCCCATCTGCTAACTTTGGCGTGCCACTAGCTGGATCGTTGATTCCTTACATTGATAAACAGCTCGAAAGCGGTCAGTCAAAAGAAGAGTGGAAAGGTCAGGTTGAAACCAACAAGATCTTGGGTAATTCACAAATTGTTCCGATCGATGGCCACTGTGTGCGTATTGGCGCAATGCGTTGTCACTCTCAAGCATTGACAATCAAGTTGAAAAAAGATGTACCGCTTGATGAAATTGAAGACATGATTCGTACTTCAAACCAATGGGCGAAAGTTGTACCAAACACTCGTGAAGCGTCTATGACTGACCTTACACCTGTTGCTGTAACTGGTACACTAACTGTACCTGTTGGCCGTTTGCGCAAACTTAATATGGGTAAAGAATATTTAGGCGCATTCACAGTAGGTGATCAGTTACTTTGGGGTGCTGCTGAACCTTTACGTCGCATGTTACGTATCTTAGTAGAATACAAGAGCTCATAATTTGGTCTGAATTATTCAGTCAAAACGAAAAGCCGATCACATTAGATCGGCTTTTTCGTAACTGGTTTGTAAAAATTTTACAATTTATTTACATTTCATTATTGTATAATTTTGAACGACTTTACGACTTATTAGGTCATGGATTGAGATGACTGTTTATAACAAATTAAAAATTGCCATTTTCACCATTATGTCTTCGCCTTCTCTTTATGCGATTACATTAGACCCTATACAAATTCAGTCTGCGCCCGGGGATTTGTTATATGCAGAAATGAATTTCCAACAAGCTGACCCCAACTCTACCTTACAAGTGAGTTTAGCGACTCCTGAAGATTTAAGCGCTTTGGGTGTAACTCATCAGCCTCCGGGAAATCTTAATTTTTATACACGCCAAAATGGTCAAGGTTCTGGGGTTATTGTGATTACCTCATCCCGACCTGTTAATGATCCTGAGCTCAATATTGTTGTAAAAATCAGTGAAGGTTCTGCAACGCGTTTACAGCATATTAAAACTGTAATTAAACCTTCTCTGATAAGAAAGTCTGAAAATAACGAAAGTACTTTATCTCCTCAATTTGTTGTTAATGAGAAGGATATTGCTTTAAATCTGCCAGAAAGCACCCAATATGCTTCATCAACTTCCATCCCAACGACGACAAACTCTAATAGTGAACAAAATCTTAATATCAGCTCTGGCACTGCCCCTACGGTAAATACAAATTCATCTGCGCCAATTAGTGAAAACTCTTCGGCTCAGACAGCTCAACAAGTTGTCACAAGCACTGCGCACGATCAGGCACAAACCCAACCTACTATCACTAAGTCAAATACCCATACTTCGCCAAAAGCAATAGTTAAAAGTTTAGCAGGACAAAAGAAATCGATTCCATCAAAAAAGCTCAGTCAAGATACTGCGAAGAAACAAACCTTAAGCCCACCTAAAGCACCAGTAACTTCAGGTAAATATGTAGTACAACAGAATGAGTCTTTATGGAGCATTGCTAATCGTATTGCAGCGAAAACCAAACAGCCTGTTGCAAAAGTCATGCGTGATATCCAACAACAAAACCAGCATGCTTTTATTCAAGGTGATGTAAACCGTTTACGTCAGGGAATTTCTCTAAAACTTACCCACACGCCTGTCACTAAAACTCAGCAAAATAAATCAAAAACGGAAATAACGCATACTGCAAAATCATCTTCTGGCCAAGCTAAATACCGATTGCAACAAGCAGAAATGAGCATCGTGGCTGAAAACAGTCAAAATTCTACACATGGAAGTGCTAAAAAGAGCACACAACAAAGTCAAAACAATACTGAGTTAGCAGTAAAAGTTATGACAAAAAGAGAAAAAACCGTTACATTACAAAGAAATGTAACCAAACTAAATCAAACTTTACGTTTAAAAGACCAACGTATTCAACTTTTAAATGCACGTTTGGCAGAGTTACAACAGCAGTTAAAAGTACAGCAACAAACTCACAAGCAAAAACATTAAGTTAAAACCAGAGTTAGCTCGCTTTATATTGCAGATATTTATTTTTTAAGGGGAAAGTAATGTTATATGTGATTCCGTTCATCATATTACTCGTGGTCGCTGTTATTTTAAAAAAGCGCGAGAATAGCCAGAAACAAGAGGCCACTTCCCCTAAAACGGTAAACAAAAAAACCAATAAAAAAGTGAGCTCTAAATCGAGTAAAAGCTCGCGTGAAAAAAGCAAAGTAAATGTAGTAGAAGACACTCTTCCACCTATTCCACAAAGTACTCCTGTTCCAGAAGCTGTACGTCAAACAATTCAGCAGCTCATTCAAGAAAAGCAATATTCAGCTGCTGAAGCTCAAGTCAACCAGGCGTTAAAAAAAGACAATACTCAGCATGCGCTTTATTTATTGTTACTTGAAGTTCATATTGCACAAAAAGATGAGTTTGCTATAACACAACTAATTAGCCATATTCGTAGTTTGGCACTGAATGAAATAGCGACTCAAGCAGAAACTAGACAAAAAGAATATGAGTCATCAAGACAACCTGATGCTATCGATTTTCCTCAAGCTCAAACATACCAAGAACCAAAAAATACACCAGACACTACAGCTCAGTTTGACCAGTTAACAACAAGTTCTTCTGAAGCTTCTTTTGATGATTTGCAGAAAGACTATACACATTTAAAACAAGAACCTGCTGTTGAAGTTGCACCTTTAGAATTTAACTTTTCATTCGAAAAAACTGCTGCTACAGAAAATACCAGCCAACCAGAACATGAACCAGAAGTATCAACATCTCAGCAAGTACCGGAAGTATCGTCATCTCAAGAAACAAATGAGCTAACTGATTTAGAATTTTCTTTTGACTTGGCACCTCTGCATGAAACTGAGGAAAAAACTCAAGCACTAGAGGTAAAAGCAGATCAAGAGAATAGCGTCAATGCTTTAGATTTTAACCTTGACTTAAATCCTTCAAGTTCAGAGACAAAATGTGTTGAACAAGCTCCATCACTAGATGAACTTACACTCGTAGAACAAGCGCCATTAGAAGCAACTTCAATCGCGCCTCTTGAGTTTTCGTTAGATGAGCCAGCGTTAGTTACAACACCAGAGATTGAAAATCAAAACCATATAGATGTAGTCAATGAAGAGGCGACTCAAACTCAAATAGAGGATCCACTTCTAGACGCATTTCCAGAATTAAAACAGTTAGATGAAAATGAGCTCGACTTACAACTTGCAGAACAGTACATCAAGTTAGGTGCTTACCCAGCAGCACACGCCTTGTTGGCAAGTAATGAGCAAAAATTCAACACAGAGCAACAACAACGCGCGAAAAATCTACTAAATCGCATAGCTTCTTAAAGCCGATCGTTTTACCATAAGCAGTCAAAGATGACTGCTTTTGTGCCTGAAAAAGATGAAAAAAATTGCCTTATTTTATATGGGTGGTACTTTTGGCTGTGTAGGTGAACCTTTAGCGCCTATGCCATATGACCAATTCTTGCCTCAACTTGAAAAAGTTATACCACCCCACTTAACAGTTGACTGTTTTGCTGCCCCAAATATTGTAGATAGCAGCGCTTGTACAGCGCCTGATTGGCTACGTCTTATTCAACGTATACAACAGCTCCAACTCGAAGGTTATCAACACTTCGTCGTTATTCATGGTACAGATACTCTTAGTTATGCTGCTGCAACCCTAGCTCGCTTTTTAGGCCAAAGCTGTCATATTGTGATTACTGGTAGCCAATACCCGTTACTCAATGTTCAAGGTGATAATACTCGTGAATTTACTGATGCAATTGAGAACTTATATCTTGCATTAGAACAAGTGATTGCCCTACCTGTAGGTGCGTATCTTGCATTCCATCATCAAGTATTCCATGCACAAACTGCATTAAAAACGCATACGACTGAACTCGATGCATTTTCAGGTTTAAGTAGTGAAGTTGAGTTTACACCTCAGCAAAATGAATTGATCGTACAAGATGCTCAAATTGAAAAAGCGGCTTCATTCCAAATTTTAAACTGGATGATGCAACCGATTGCAACACAGCACTTAGTGCAGCAGTTAAAAAACTTACTACCAGCCCCACCTCAATTTTTAGTATTACAAGGTTTTGGTACGGGAAACATAGCAGTTAATCAAGAGTTACTAGCAACCTTAGATGAACTGTATGCTCATGGTTGTGTTCCAATTCTTACAACTCAGGTGACGTTTGGTGGTATTGATCAACGTTATGCGATTAGTGCTTGGGCCAAAACAGCAAAAATTGTCATTAGTGATGCACATAGTCACGCAGATCTCTATGCAAAAGCACTTCAAATCTATTTAAAATACCCAACCCCAGAACAATGGTTCAGCCATTGGAACGAAAATTTGCATTAAATAGAGGTAAAGCCATGCAACGTTATGCAGTCGGTATTGAATTTAGCGGAGTTCAATATCGAGGTTGGCAAACACAACAGCCAGGCGTTGCCAGCGTACAAGAAACTATTGAACGTGTGCTTAGCAAAGTCGCAAATGAACCTATAGCACTCCATGGTGCTGGTCGTACCGATGCAGGAGTACATGCGACAAATATGGTGGCACACTTCGACACTCATGCCATTCGTCCAGAGACGGGGTGGTTAAGAGGGGCAAACAGCCAGCTGCCTAAAGATATTTCCATTCAGTGGATTAAGCTGATGGATGAAAGTTTTCATGCCCGTTTTAAAGCAACTGCTCGACGTTACCGCTACATTATATATAACACACCTCATCGCCCTGCACTCCTGCATAAACAGGTTACTCACGTTTACCAAAAGTTAGATGTGAAAAAGATGATTGAAGCGGCAAGTAAATTTGAAGGCACTCATAACTTTGAAAGCTTCCGTGCAGCAGCGTGCCAATCAAATCAGCCTGTTCGACATGTAAAACATTGCCGTTTGTTTGAACATGGACGCTATTTGGTTTTAGATATTGAAGCAGATGGTTTTTTACACCATATGGTTCGCAACATTGTTGGATGCTTACTCGAAATTGGTCAAGGTATGTATGAAATTGATCATATCGATACAATGTTTGCTGCACAGGATCGTAAGGCGGCAGGTGTAACAGCCCCACCCGACGGTCTTTATTTTATTCAGTGTAATTATCCTGAGCAGTTTGATCTGCCACAGCCACCGCTTGGACCACATTGGCTCAACTTACCAGAGTAAGACAGTGAATCTCAGCATCCAAATTAAGCACTAAATAAGATACTCGACAAAGTCATGCGCAACCTGAACAAGGTTAAAGTGTACTTTAACCGCAGTGCAAGACAAACGAAGTGCGTAGTTCGATAAATTTTTAATCTTGTGACATGGTAAGAATTATTACTCTTTACCGTGTCACAAGCTTTTGCTCTTGCAGAGCTTACGCTCTTCATCCCGAAAGAAAAGTAACTCTAGCTGAAGACCAATCCAGCTATGAAAGCCTCAATGGCACGACTCCGTCATGACATAGAATAAATTAACGATGCTGTTTACGTTTCCGATATTCAACTGGTGTCTCATTTGTCCAACGCTTAAATGCGCGGTAGAACGTACTCGGTTCAGAGAAACCAGTTAAATACACAATACGCTCAACACTCTCGCTGGTATTTGCTAAAAGTTTTTTAGCTAATCGACAACGATAATCTGACAAGATTTGCTGAAAACTAGTATTGGCTTCGCTTAGCTGAGTACGTAAGCGACGTGGAGTAATATTCAACTGAGCTGCAACCGTTTCTAAGGTTGTTTCTCCACTTTCCAACGTTGAACCAATTGCGCGACGAACTTCACCCACTAAATCATAACGAGCCAATTCCTGTAATTTTTCAATTGCGAGCTGCTCATGCAACTGCAATAACTCAGGCTCTGCTTGCCAAAGCTGAAAATCTAGAATAGCTGGATCAAAATATAAACGTGTCTCTTTCTGACCTAAACTGACTGGGCAGCCATACACTCGGAAATATTCATCCTCCGAGGCACCTTCGCTAAAATTAAAATCGATGAAGATAGGATGAAATTGCCCTTCGGTAATAAACTTAAAAAATCTAAGGATGCCCGAAATTGCACATTCAGAGAAGTGACGATTGACAAGATTATCAGCACCAATTTGCTCACCATTGGTTAAATAACAACGCCCTTCCTCAACGACTAGTTTTGCATCAAAAGCATCACTAATAAGTCGCTGATAAGCCAAGGCCCGTTTTAGACCTTCACCAAAAGTTTCACTACTAATAAATAGATGTTCAATGACCTGACCACGGTACAAAGGCAAATGTTCGCCTAAATGCAGACCGATGTCTGGATCTTTACTGACGTCCTGAGCGGCAGTCCAAAAGGCGTACTGTGCACTTAACGGTGTACGTGCATTTGTATCAACCTGATTTAAAGCAACTCCCGCTTTGGTTAATATTTCTTCTGTTGGCAAACCCGCACGACGAATCGCTTGATAGCCAAAGCGTAATACAACTGATGCATCTGTTAGCTGACCCACGCAGTGCCCTTCCATGTAGATACTTCATTGATATTTAGGGCTGTTGACCTTTACGCAATTAACAGTCCCTAATAACTATGATTTTAGATTAGCGTTGATTGACCAAACTGACAACAGAATTACTCTTCTTTTGTGAAAAAAATTACATCTTTTTTTATTAGTCATACTTTAACCAGATGCTTTAGCAAAAGGATGTCTATCTTGTTTTTTTTAAATAAATTGACTATAATTTGCGCCTTTCCAATTTGATCATCAGGTAGGCTATGGCCAATAAAGAGGAACTCATTGAGTTCGAAGGCGTTGTCACCGAAACGCTTCCTAATACGATGTTCCGTGTACGTCTTGAAAACGGTCACGAAGTTATTGCACACATTTCTGGTAAAATGCGTAAACACTATATTCGTATTCTTACTGGCGACAGTGTAAAAGTCGAAATGACTCCATATGACCTCACTAAAGGTCGTATTACGTACCGTGCTCGCTAATTAGTGAATGCAAAAAAGCCACTTTATGATGTGGCTTTTTTATTGCGTTGTTTATTCACTTAAGCGACTGGTTTTACATCCTACCGTTTGGCATTCACGCAGTCTTTCTTGCAGCCAATGGTTTCTTTCTTGCGTTGTCTGCAAACGACATTGCACGTCTACGCTATTCCTATTTGAATCTGTACAATCTGCATCACGTTGACGTATCCACGCGAGCTGAGATTTTTTAAGAATATTTTTCTGGGCCGTATTTAATTTTACGCGCAATGCTTGATAGTTCTTATTCAGATCTGCATCAGCACTCGCATAAATTTTATTTGTACAGTAAATATCATCGTAAGTATTTCGGGCACTATCGCAGTTATCTGCATAGACCGCAGTCATTCCAAAGCTGCATAAAAAAGCAAAAACTATTTTTCTCATACTTTTCTTCCTTAAGTTTTCTATGAAATTCTTATTAATAACGATTTGTATGTAATGATAAATCGCAAGACAAATTCACCTTCTATTTATCATAATCTTCCTTTTTTACTTTACAAGTATTCAAATCCAACCTATTGTTCTTTAATAATAAATATAATTTTTTATTGAGATAAAAATGAATACAGCTACCCGATGCCAAATTGGCCTACTTTGTTTAATCATAATGAATGTAAGCGGTTGTACTAGCCATCCACGCCAATCTATAGATTTACAAGAATATTTAAAGGGCTTTCTAGGCAAATCATCGAACACCATTCAGCAAGATATAAATCTAAGAAGTCTTGGTTTTCAAGTCGCAAATACTCCACAGAAAACATCCAATCAACTCATCTATACGATTTTACGTCCATTAAACATTCCAATCCCGATGGTGACTAATGTCGACATGAGAGGTAATTCTGTCGCTATACAATCAGGTAATCTGGGTGGCAATTCTTACGATTTAAATTTCAACTGCAAAGTTATTTTTCAGCTGAAGAATGATATTGCCGAGTCTATTCAATATGAAGGTAAAGCCTGCTAAAACATAGGCACAAAAAAACGCAGCGTTGAGCTGCGTTTTTTATAAGAAGCTTTTAAGCAAGAGCAGCGACAACTGCCTCACCCATTTCAGCTGTACCAACTTTTGTCATGCCTTCAGACATAATATCTGCTGTACGCAAGCCTTGATCAAGTACTTGTCCTACCGCATCTTCAATTGCTTTTGCAGCAGCTTCTTCACGGAAGGTATAACGAAGCATCATTGCAACAGAAAGAATCGTTGCTAATGGGTTTGCCACATTTTGACCTGCGATGTCAGGCGCCGAACCATGACAAGGTTCATACATACCTTTGCCATTTTCATCTAACGATGCAGATGGCAACATACCGATTGAACCTGTAAGCATTGCCGCTTCGTCAGATAAGATATCGCCAAATAAGTTACCCGTTACGATCACGTCAAACTGTTTAGGCGCACGTACAAGTTGCATTGCAGCATTGTCGACATACATATGTGAAAGCTGAATGTTTGAATAACTTGCTTGCTGCAAATCAGTAACTGTTTGCTTCCAAAGTTCTGTAACTTCTAAAACGTTGGCTTTATCGACCGAACAAACTTTACCACCACGTAAACCTGCAAGCTCAAAAGCAACTTTTGCAATGCGCTTAATTTCACTTTCAGAATAAACGTCTGTGTTATAGCCTTGTTTTTCGCCGTTTTCGAGTTCACGAATACCACGTGGCTGACCAAAATAGATACCGCCAGTAAGCTCACGAACAATCAGAATATCTAAGCCAGCAACAATTTCAGGTTTTAAACTAGAAGCATCTGCTAGTTGCGGATAAAGAATGGCTGGACGCAAGTTAGCAAACAAGTTGAGTTCACTACGAATTTTTAAAAGGCCACGTTCAGGACGAATAGAACGCTCGATTGCATCCCATTTTGGTCCGCCTACCGCACCTAATAAGATTGCATCAGCTTTTTTTGCTTGTTCACTCGTTACAGCTGGATACGGTTCACCATGTGCATCAATTGCTGCACCGCCTAGTAAACCATGTTCCCAAGTTAACGATAAATTAAATTTTTCATTTACTGTATTTAATACTTTTTCTGCCGCCCCAACAATTTCAGGACCAATACCATCACCAGCTAAAATTAAAATCTGTTTAGACATGAACTTTTTCCATTTTCAAAGACGAGCAGCGTTATAACTACCGCGGGGTTAGTTTTTTCTGTTCGACAAATTCACCTAGCCCTGTTGTCACATTAAATGGTCGACAGAAACGGCGAATAACACGCTCATCTTGTTCCAAGTCAACACATAAAGGATCTGGTACAGAAACATTCAGCAAACTACCCGAACGGTTGGTTTTGTCTCGGTACATTTTAAATGTATAGCGATGGTTGGCATTAAACTGGTGAATAACATGGATTGTTTCGGCCCGATCTGGAGAAATCGGATAGAAACGGATCACCACTTCATATTGTTTAGCGGGTACAGATAAATATAAACTGTTGGTTTGACCAAGCACTGAACCGTGCAATCTTACAATTCCTTGATGAATTGCCTGATTACTAATTCGTCGTGTTTGCGCATCCACTACAGTAATATCATTTAGTCGTTCAAATTCACAACTCTTCGCACCCGAACAATATATTGCTGCATTCTGCCCCAAATTTTCTTGTTCAGCCTGCTTAATACGGACAGTATCCACTACATTGTACGTGCTCTGACAAGCACTGAGTGTTATTGCGCACAGGCTCAACAAAAAGCTATGAGTAACGTTCCTCTTCATTGTTCAAGCCCAATCCTCATCTAGTGCATAATTTTAAGGTGTTTTTATGCTTTAGCATGTTAGCAAGAGTTTGAACGCTACGCCATGGCTATGTTTAAAATGCACCAAAAGGTTAATTTAACTCTTGGAATACCCAAGGACGAACTTGTTTAGTTTTTTCTTCATAAGCGCGAATTGCGTCGGAATTTTGAAGAGTTAAACCAATATCATCCAAGCCATTTAACAAGCAATGCTTACGAAATGGGTCAACTTCAAATTTAAAAGCTTCACCTGTTGGCGTACGTACTTCCTGAGCAGCTAAATCAATTGTTAATTGATATCCTTCATTTGCTGCACATTCTTTAAATAACTGATCAACAATTTCTTCTGACAAAATGACAGGTAACATGCCATTTTTAAAACAGTTATTAAAGAAAATATCAGCAAAGCTTGGCGCAATAACAGTACGGAAACCGTATTCATTTAATGCCCAAGGTGCATGCTCACGGCTTGAACCACAACCAAAGTTAGTACGAGCAATTAAAACATTTGCGCCTTGATAACGTGGTTGGTTCAAAACGAAATCCGGATTTTTTGGACGTACTGAATTGTCTTGTCCCGGATAACCTTCATCTAAATAACGAAGTTCATCAAATAAGTTATCGCCAAAACCAGTACGTTTGATTGATTTCAAAAACTGTTTTGGAATAATTAAATCTGTATCAACATTGGCACGATCTAATGGTGCAACGATACCTTGTTCAACTGTATAAGCTTTCATGGTTTGCTCCAGACCGAATTAAAATGAACGAACATCAACAAAGTGACCTGCGATTGCAGCCGCTGCCGCCATTGCCGGGCTCACCAAGTGAGTGCGACCACCATTACCTTGACGACCTTCAAAGTTACGGTTAGACGTCGATGCACAGTGTTCACCCGGTTGTAACTTATCAGCATTCATTGCTAAACACATTGAACAACCCGGTTCACGCCATTCAAAACCAGCTTCCAAGAAGATTTTATCCAAGCCTTCTTTTTCTGCCTGTTGTTTAACTAAACCTGAACCAGGAACAATCATAGCTTGCTTAATGCTAGAGGCTACTTTACGGCCCTTAACCACCTCAGCTGCAGCACGAATATCTTCAATACGAGAATTCGTACAAGAACCGATAAAGACACGATCAAGTTGAATATCAGCTAATGCTTGTCCTGCATTTAAACCCATATATTGATAAGCACGTGTCCAGTCATTACGTTGAACATCATCTTTCGCTTGTTCTAAAGTTGGTACAGCTTCAGTGACCGGAATCACCATCTCAGGTGAAGTTCCCCAAGATACTTGTGGCTCGATCTCTGCGCCATTTAACTCAACTACAGCATCAAAGACAGCATCTTCGTCTGAATGCAAAGTGTCCCAGTAAGCAACTGCTTGTTCCCATTGCTCGCCTTTTGGTGCGTAGCTACGGCCTTTCACGTATTCAACAGTTTTGTCATCAACTGCAACCATACCAACACGAGCACCAGCTTCAATCGCCATGTTACATACCGTCATACGTCCTTCGATCGACATATCACGGAAAACTTGACCACCAAACTCAATTGCATAGCCTGTACCACCAGCAGTACCAATTTTAGCAATGATTGCCAACACAACATCTTTTGGTGTTACGCCTTTGCCTAATACGCCATCTACACGCACTAACATGTTTTTAGATTTTTTCTGGATCAAACATTGTGTTGCTAACACATGTTCAACTTCAGATGTTCCAATACCATGCGCCAAGCAACCGAAAGCACCGTGAGTAGCTGTATGTGAATCACCACATACGACTGTCATGCCCGGCAAAGTTAAGCCTTGTTCAGGTCCAACCACATGCACAATACCTTGACGAATATCATTAATGCTGAATTCAACAATATTAAAAGCTTTACAGTTGTCATCTAAGGTTTGAACTTGAATACGAGACGTATCATCTTCAATACCTGCGATACCTTGGTCACGTTCTTTTTTAGAAGTTGGAACATTATGATCCGGTGTAGCAACGTTTGCACTTAAACGCCATGGTTGACGACCTGCAAGTTGCAAACCTTCAAATGCTTGTGGACTAGTCACTTCATGCAATAAATGACGGTCAATATAAAGTAAACATGAGCCATCATCACGCTGTGAAACAACGTGGTCATCCCACAATTTGTCATATAAAGTTTTGCCTGCCATGTCGTCTTGCTCCATTGGACTGGGTAATTCTAATCTTTCTTCGATTATAGCCAGAGTTTCACATAAATCTAATTTATCATTTTTATAAATTAGAAAACTTTTTGGAATAAATTATAATTCCTTTAAGGTATCGCAAATTTAATAAATCGTTTTTGTTAATGATTATCATTTGCATAATCAATTTTTAATCTTATACTCTCATCTCTATACTAAAAATATCAAAGTGGCTAAAGAGAATGATCATGGCTAATATCCAAAAATTCGTTATAAATAATCAACGTACCTTAAAGAAGACCTTCAGCTATTACATTATGCATATTAGTGTAGCAATGATAGTTGCATACTTTGTAACAGGTAATATCTGGATGGCTTTAACCTTAAGTATGCTTGAACCAACTGTACAAGCATTTGCTTTTTTCTTTCATGAAAAAGTTTGGGCAGCTAAAGATCGCCGCGTATCAGCCTTAGTCGAAAAAGAAACAACGGCTTAGGCTAAGATTAGTGCGGTAATTCACAACTTTCTCACTCGTTTTGCTGCAAGCATGATACGATTTTGGCTCGGCAACTTTAGCCCCTCGATTTTTCTATTCCAAGTTGAGTTGTATTATGAATCTTGCAGCCTTTGAAGCTTTTGTAAAAGTTATGGAAACAGGGTCTATCTCTGTGGCAGCAGATCAATTATTTATTACTCAACCTGCTGTTACCAAACGAATTCACAGTTTAGAAGAATATTTTGGTGTAAAACTATTTGAGTCCGCAGGCCGAGGTGTACAGGCAACTCATGCTGCACATTCATTATTACCAAAAGTTAAAAACTGGTTAAATGAGCTGGGTGATATCCACCACACGCTTAGCCATGAACAAACGCAGGTGCAAGGCCGCTTAAAAGTCGGTACGAGTCACCATATTGGCTTGCATCATTTACCCTCTCCACTTAAACACTTTGTTCAGCAATTTCCTCAAGTCACCTTAGATGTGCATTTTGTTGATTCAGAGCAAGCTCATGAACAAGTACTTGCTGGTGATTTAGAGTTAGCATTTTTAACACTTCCTCCTTCAGGTGATGAGCGTCTTAACTACATTACAATCTGGAATGATCCTTTAGTTTTTGTTGCTGCCCCTTTTCATCCATTAGCACAAAAGAAGAATCTCACCTTACAAGATTTAATTGAATATCCAAGCTTATTACCCGCTGCACAAACTTACACTGCCCAAATCACTTTAGCCGAATTTGAGAAACAAGGGCTTAAACCCAAAATCACCATGAGTAATAACCCTCTTGAGTCTATTCGCATGTTGGTGTCGATTGGTTTAGGTTGGTCAGTACTACCAAAAACTTTGCTGAATCAAGATATGCAACAACTTGATTTAGATGTAGAAATGAATCGCCAATTAGGCATGGTGTGGCATCCTGCACGTACTCAATCTAGAGCTATGCAGGAACTGATTAAAATGATGCAGGAGTAGTCAATTAAATCGACCAGTCCTGAATATCCCAATTATTTTCTTGAGCCAATTTTTCAAGGCGATCATCAGGATTTACTGCAATCGCATGCGTTGCATATTCAAGTAAAAAACGATCGTTGATTGAATCTGAATAAGCCCAAGACTCAGACACGCTACGACCTTCCAACCAAGCATCTAGACGTGCAAGTTTGCCCTTTTGGTAACATGCCAAACCAGCAACTTTACCTGTATATTTACCCTCAGCAACTTCAGCATTGGTTGCCAAAATTTCTGTAATTCCAAATTCACGGAAAATCGGCGCAGTAATAAAATCACTTGTTGCAGTAATACCCACAATCGTATGTCCTAAGTCCTGATGTTTTTTGATTGCATCAAAACCTTTAGGACGCATTTGTGGGCGAATCACTTTTTGCATGAACAACTGATGAAGTTCGGTTAAATAATTATTGTCGTGCTTTGTTAAAAATCCAAAGACAAATTCGTTATAAGCATATGGGTCAAGTTGTCCTGCTTTGTAATCTTCATAAAATTTATCATTCATCTGACGATGATGAACCGGATCAACAAAACCTTCATTGACTAAAAATTCACCCCAAGAATGGTCTGAATCGGTATTTAACAAGGTATGGTCTAAATCAAACAACGCCAGTTTCATGAAAATTCTCGTTTAAACTGAAATTTAAGAAAAAAAATGTAAATCTATCTCCGCTAGTCGATAGAAATTCGTTAAGATCGTAGCAATTTAAACATTTTACTTTGATCTTTTCGAGCTGGACATAAAAAAGTGTTTGTCCCCGCGATTAAAGTCAACGATATAGACAATATTTAGGTAGCCAAATGATCGATTCAGAAGGTTTCCGACCGAATGTCGGGATCATTTTGGCAAACGATGATGGACAGGTTTTATGGGCAAAGCGCATTGGTCACAATGCTTGGCAATTTCCACAAGGAGGCATTCAGTTTGGAGAAACTCCTGAACAGGCACTTTTTCGAGAACTGAGAGAAGAAATCGGCTTATTGCCCGAACATGTCCAGATTATTGCGCAAACCAAAGGATGGCTGCGTTATCGTTTGCCACATCGGTACATTCGGTCAGACTCTGACCCCGTATGTATCGGACAGAAACAAAAATGGTTTTTACTGAAATTAACTGCGCATGCAAAAAATATTCAGTTAAACCTCTCCGACCCACCCGAATTCGATGAATGGCAGTGGGTTAGCTATTGGTATCCTCTTGGACAAGTGGTGAACTTCAAGCGTGATGTTTATCGCAAAGCCATGGTGGAGTTGTGTACACAGTTGCCGATGCAACAATTACCCTAAAAATCATTTATCTAGCAAATGATTTTTATTAAAAGTGCTGTTATAAATACATTCATAGTCTAAAAAAATACTGGAGTATACATCCATGTCAAACATGCAACTCGACACTTTACGGCGCATTGTCCAAGAGGTTAATGCGTCCGTCAGTTTGCATGAATCGTTAGACATCATGGTCAATCAGGTTGCTGAAGCCATGAAAGTGGATGTTTGCTCTATTTATTTACTCGATGAACGCAACCAGCGCTATGTTTTGATGGCCTCTAAAGGCTTAAACCCAGAATCTGTGGGCCATGTTTCACTGCAACTCGGTGAAGGTTTGGTCGGTCTGGTCGGACAACGTGAAGAAATTGTTAACCTTGACAACGCACCAAAACATGAGCGTTTCTTGTATTTGCCGGAAACAGGCGAAGAAATTTATAACTCATTCCTCGGCGTACCTGTCATGTATCGCCGTAAGGTTATGGGCGTTTTGGTTGTACAAAACAAACTTCCTCAAGATTTTAGCGAAGCAGCCGAGTCCTTTTTAGTCACGCTGTGTGCTCAGCTTTCTGGCGTTATTGCTCATGCTCACGCAGTTGGAAATATTGACGTATTTCGTAAACCAAGTAATGGCCCTGCCTATAAAACCTTTCAAGGTGCTTCAGGTGCAGGCGGTGTTGCTTTAGGCCGCGCTATTATTTTATATCCACCTGCCGATTTAGCCTCAGTACCTGACCGTGAAGCAGAAGATATTAGTCATGAACTTCGACTTCTAGATCAAGCCATTTCATCAGTTCGTTCAGAGATTCGTTCTTTAGATGAAAAAATGCATGATTCATTAATGGCAGAAGAACGCGCTTTATTTAGTGTTTTCTTAAGAATGCTCGATGAAAATGCATTGCCAGCCGAAATTAAAGAACTTATTCGTGACGGGCATTGGGCACAAGGTGCAGTACGCCGTGTGATTGAAAAACATACTGCCCTATTTGCACAAATGGAAGACGATTATCTACGTGAGCGAGTTTCTGATCTTAAAGATTTAGGCCGACGTATTTTAGCCTCGTTGCAAGAAGAAGATTCTAGCCACCGTGAACTTAGCCCAGACAGTATTTTAATTGGTGAAGAAATTAGTACTGCGGCACTCGTAGAGCTGCCTGTAGACAATATTGCAGCAATTGTGACATCAGAAGGTGCAGCCAACTCACATATGGTGATTGTAGCTCGTGCATTAGGTATTCCAACCGTAGTTGGTGTAACCGAACTGCCTGTTAATACACTTGATGATGCAGAAATGATTGTGGATGCCTATCAGGGCCGTGTTTTTGTTAACCCGCCACGTCGTTTACGCCAACGTTATAAAGAAATTCAAAAAGAAGATGAACAGATCGCAAAAGATCTCAAACAATACGAGACCAAAGAAGCGATTACGCCAGATGGTGTATCTGTTCAGCTTTATGTGAATACGGGTCTCATGATTGATGTCGTCCGCGGAGTACAACGTGGCGCGCAAGGTGTGGGCCTCTACCGAAGCGAAATTCCATTCATGTTACGGGAACGTTTCCCTGGTGAAGAAGAACAACGTGCAATTTATCGTCAACAATTAAGCCACTTCGCCAATAAACCTGTGGTGATGCGAACTCTCGATATTGGTGCCGATAAAGACTTACCGTATTTCAGTATCGAAGAAGAAAACTCGGCATTAGGCTGGCGTGGTATTCGTTTCACGCTTGACCATCCTGAGATTTTCTCGTCTCAAATTCGCGCCATGCTCAAAGCTAGTATTGGTCTAAATAATTTGCATATTTTATTGCCAATGGTGACCACAGTAAGTGAAGTCGAAGAAGTGCTTTATTTACTTGAGCGTGACTGGATTGCGGTGCAAGAAGAAGAGCAAGTTAAAATTACCAAACCTAAAATTGGAATTATGGTTGAGGTGCCAAGCGTATTGCTACAAATTGATGAGTTTGCCGAACTCGTCGATTTCTTCTCGGTCGGTTCAAACGACTTAACCCAATATTTACTCGCGGTTGATCGTAATAATCCACATGTGGCAAACGTTTACTCGCATTTCCACCCATCTATTCTACGTGCTTTATCTCGCCTGGTTAAAGAATGCCATGACCACAAAAAACCAATCAGTATTTGTGGTGAAATGGCAGGTGATCCATTATCGGCAATTTTACTTATGGCGATGGGCTTTAATACCCTTTCAATGAGTTCGAGTAACATTTTGCGTGTACGAAAAGCAATTTGTCATGTACCTATGACAGATGCACAAAAATTACTTGATGATGTTATGAAAATGAATAATCCGCTCATTGTGAAAAGTTGGCTTGAGTACTATTTTAAAACTCACGGTTTAGCTGATATGGTGAAATCGAATCGAATCGTAAATGTTTAATATATAAAGAATAAAGGAGAGCAATGCTCTCCTTTATTCTTTCAAATAACTTAATAAAACTAAATATAAAAATTTCTTTTCACTCTCACTCATACCCTGCTTTTTAAACCAAATTTCAATCGGTTTTTTAAATTAATATTGACAATTTAATCCATTTGAAAAATAAGTCCTCTACTTCTACTATATTTAAAGAGCGTTATTAAAAGATCTTAAGTTGTTCAGCAATTGAAGAGGTAATTCTATGCATCGTTATTTACAGGTTTCATCTTATTTTTCCTTTTGTTTTTTAACCTCCATACAGTAAATTGGAGGAATAACAACTAAAGGAATCTGATGCATTATTAAATAAAAAATAATGAGCCAACATCTTAGTGAAAAGAATTTTTAAACGGTTTCTCTCACCATGTGTTCTCTCATTTCTTTATTTAGTAAACATGAGTTTTTAAACCAGAAGTCCAGGAAAATGAGCCCTAACATTTTTACTAAGAGCTCAATAATTATTACCCAGAGAGAATATAACCATGTCAGACGAATCAAAATGTCCTTTTTCAGGCCATAAATCAAAACCAGAGGTAACGGTCGGTGGTGGCACGCCTAGTTTACACTGGTGGCCAAAACAACTACGCGTCGACCTACTCAACCAACATTCAGAACGTTCTAATCCACTCGGTAAAGATTTTAATTATCGTCAAGAATTTAAAAAACTCGACTACTACACCCTCAAAGCTGATATCAAAAATGTATTAACCGATTCTCAAGATTGGTGGCCAGCCGATTGGGGAAATTATACAGGCTTATTTATTCGACTAGCATGGCATGCTGCCGGCACCTATCGTATGGGTGATGGTCGTGGTGGTGCTGGTCGCGGTCAGCAACGTTTTGCTCCTTTAAACAGCTGGCCTGACAATGCGAGCTTAGATAAAGCACGCCGTTTGCTATGGCCAGTTAAACAAAAATACGGTCAAAAAATATCGTGGGCAGATTTATTTATTCTTGCCGGTAACATCGCGCTTGAGTCTTCTGGCTTCCGTACATTTGGTTTTGGTGCGGGTCGTGAAGACGTTTGGGAACCAGACAACGATGTAAACTGGGGCGATGAAAAAGAATGGTTAGCTCATCGAAACTCTGAAGCATTGGAAGGCAGCAATCTCGCTGCAACCGAAATGGGTCTAATTTATGTAAACCCTGAAGGTCCACAAGCCAGTGGTGATCCAAAATCGGCTGCACCGTTTATTCGTGCGACTTTTGGCAACATGGCAATGGATGACGAAGAAATTGTTGCATTAATTGCAGGTGGCCATACTTTAGGCAAAACCCACGGGGCTGGCTCTGCTGACCATGTTCAGGCTGATCCTGAAGGTGCACCAATTGAACAAATGGGCTTTGGCTGGTCAAATAGCTTTGGTACAGGCGTTGGTAAAGACGCGATCACTTCTGGCTTAGAAGTCATTTGGTCACAAACACCAACACAATGGAGCAATTACTTCTTTGAAAACCTATTCAAATACGAGTGGGTACAAGAACGCTCACCTGCTGGCGCAATTCAATGGGTAGCAGCAGATGCTGAAGCGATCATTCCTGATCCATTCGACCCATCAATTAAACGTAAGCCAACAATGTTGACTACAGATTTGACCTTACGTTTTGATCCTGAGTTTGAAAAAATCTCTCGTCGCTTTCATAACGATCCACAAGCTTTCGCTAATGCTTTTGCCCGCGCATGGTTCAAATTAACTCACCGCGATATGGGACCAAAAGCACGTTATTTAGGCCCTGAAGTTCCAGCTGAAGATTTAATTTGGCAAGATCCATTACCTACTGCTAGCGTTGCACCATCGGCTGCCAGCATTGCTGATGCAAAAGCAAAAATTGTTGCACTAGGACTATCTGCTGGTGAGTTGGTTTCTCTTGGTTGGGCTTCAGCGTCAACTTTCCGTGGTGGAGACAAGCGTGGTGGAGCAAACGGCGCACGTATTGCTTTATCTCCGCAACGTGATTGGGAAGTCAACCAAAAAGCTGTTGAAACTTTAACTAAAATTGAAGAAATCAAAGCCTCAACTCAATTGTCATTGGCTGATCTAATTGTGCTAGCAGGTAACATTGGTGTAGAGCAAGCTGCTCAAGCGGCCGGTTTCAACATTAGCGTTCCATTTGCCTCTGGTCGTGTTGATGCATTACAAAGCCAAACTGATGTCGAATCTTTCCAATTACTCCGCGGCCTTGCCGATGGTTTTAGAAACTGGAAAAAAGAGGGCGTCAATGCAGCAACTGAAGCATTATTAATTGATAAAGCACAAAAACTGACTTTGACTGCACCAGAGTTAACAGCATTGATTGGTGGTTTACGTGTACTAGGCACTAACTGGGATGGTTCGCAACACGGCGTATTCACTCAGCAGGTTGGGGTACTCAGCACAGACTTCTTTACGAACTTACTCGACATGTCCACTGTATGGGCACCTGTTGATTCAACAAGCGAAGTATTTGAAGGCAAAGACCGTAAAACAGGCGCAGTAAAATTTACTGCAACACGTAATGATTTAGTATTCGGTTCAAACTCAATCTTGCGTGCACTGGTAGAAGTTTATGCTCAAGCAGATGGTAAAGAAAAATTTGTTCAAGACTTTGTAGCGGCATGGACTAAAGTCATGAATCTTGACCGTTTTGACTTAGCATAATTTTGTCAAAATAATAAAAAGCCAGTTCAAATTGAACTGGCTTTTTTAATATCAAGAATCTAGTTTTAAACAGTTAATTTATGCCCTTCTCGAATGCAATAAAAAGGATTTGCAAGCTTTGATGAGCCTTTAATGGCTTGACCTAGAGCATGCTCTGGATCTTCTCGGTCCTCATCAGTCAACTGGAAAGTCCGATAATGAATCGCGAGAGAACGATGGGCTTGTAAATCAAAGTGTGCATGTAGCGCATCTTGTGGATTCATATGAACATAACTCATCAATTCACGAGGTTCATACGCACCTATGGGAAGTAATGCCACTCGCGGTGCACCATAACGTGCATGAATTTGCTTAAAATGCCCAGCATAACCCGTATCACCTGCAAAGAAACAATGACCTGTTTTAGCCACCACCGAAAAGCCACCCCAGAGTGCTTTATTTTGGTCACGTAGACCGCGACCAGAGCCATGCTGTGCAGGTGTATAGATTATTCTTAGTTCGTGATAGGGAATTTCTTGCCACCAATCCATCTCAATCACATGAAACTCTTTGGGTAGATAAAAGCCATTCCCGAGTCCAGTATAAATCGGCATTGCAAATTTTTTATGTAGCCACTCAAGCGTCGCCAAATCCATATGATCATAATGATTATGGCTGAGTAGAACACCATGAATCGTCGGCAATTGTTCTAATGCAAAACCTGCTGGACACACACGGCGAGGACCACGACCCTGTGAAGGGCTTGCATAATCACACCATACTGGATCAGTAATAAAGTTATAAGGCCCGATCTGAATCAATACGGTTGCATGCCCAACAAACCAAACTTGCCAATCATCTAAATCTGCCTGAGGACGATTTTGAGGCAATGTAACAGCCGTATTTACACGCGTATCGTATTCATTTTGAATATCAACTTTCCATGTAAAAGACTCACGTGTAACTAACCAACGTAATAGCTCTTTTGAGCCTCTAGCCGGCGATTTAGGCTGTTGGTTATAAAAACGTGTATCAGATTCATGCCCTGACTCGGGATGATAAAAAGGAGGTTTTATCCATGTATGCGTCCAACAGGACTGAGTCGGCAATTGATATGTTAATGTCGGCTTGTCTTTCATGGGCTTTTCTATGTTTTAGCATCGGCAGAATGGATGTGTTCAGGTTTCTATCTTAACAATTAAAACAAATTAAGCTATGGCACTTACATTTATTTATCATATAAATATCCCTTTTATTGTGGTCACAGCCAACATAAGTTGAATTAGATTGCCATAAAAAATACATAGATGTGTTGGGTTTATGCGTCGATAATTACCATTCTTATTAAGACTGCTTGTATAACATAACAATAATTAGTCACGTGAAATTGGGGGTGAGCTACTTGGTTTTACCTTGGTAAGCCCTACTTTTCCAACTTCAAACGTTTTGCAAGCTTATAGAACAAAATATTTAGTAACACTTAAAGTCAATTCATTCTTAAAGAATTTATATTTTATAATATTATTTTATATTTCTTCATTTTTGCATATTATGAGAATCACCTATACTAATATTTAAAACATTTAAATATTTCTTTGATTAAGTAAAAATAATGTATTTAAACTATCCTAATTAATATATTTTATGAATTACTTGAACTTATATTTATATATTAAATGTTTAATGAAAATGAAAATTCCATTTATTTTATAAATACCTAAAGTACCTTCACGCTATATCCCTTTATGCTTTATACTTCACATAAATCATAGTAAGACATTTTTTGGATTAGTCTTATGGAACTACGCCACCTCCGATATTTCATTACCGTTGCTGAAGAATTAAATTTTAGTAAAGCCGCCCTTAAACTTTTTACCGCACAACCCTCCCTTAGCCAACAGATTAAAGATTTAGAAGAAGATGTTGGTGTACGACTTTTAAATCGCACTAAACGTAAAGTTGAATTAACCGAAGAAGGTGAAGTCTTTTTAGAACATGCTCGCCTGACCCTTGCTCAAGCTGAAAAAGCAGTTGCTCTGGCACGACAGGTTTCTAAGGCTAAACAGCAGCTGCTCCGTATCGGTTTTGTCCCGATTGCAGAAATGAAAATTTTTCCTTACGTTCTTCCTAATCTGCGATTACAACACCCCGATCTCATCATTGAACTATCTAATCTAAACAATACTGAACAACTTAAATCCTTAAAAAAAGGTGAGTTAGACATTACCTTTACTCGAGAAAATACAGATAGTGACGAGATCCAAAGCCAATTTGTTTTGACTGAACCCTTGATTTTTTTACTTCCTAAAAATCATCCACTTACTCAATATGAACGAATTCCCGTCCATGCTTTACAGGGCGTTGACTTTATTATTCCTGCTGCCGAGCAGTCACAAACATTACATAACACGATTTTAGACTTTGCCAAAACTCACAATATTGACCTCAATATTGTTCAAAAAGCAGATAGCATGTTGTTTAATATTAACTCTCTTGGCTCTGGATTAGGTTGTACAATTTTACCTGCTTACGTTGCACCTTTAGGCATCAAAAATACAGTAGTCCGCCCTCTTGATGTCGAGTTACCGACATTGGATTTATTCGTAAATTACCGTAGAAATTCACAGTCTTTAGGGGTTCAAAAATTTATTGATCAACTCACTAAAGTATTTCATCTGGATAAGAACTTAACTCACACCTAATCAGAAAAGCTATATTTTATTTTAAGCCTATGATTAATAAGGACACCTTTATAAAAGGTATAAGTAAATAATATTTTTTATTTATTTTATACTTTTTATAAACAGTTTATCCTGCGCTTTGGTTCTATTTTACCTACTCGGTAAAAGTAAATATCTCTTAAATACAATTTAAAATCTTGGAATAAAATCCACATAAAACTAGATATTATTTTTACCATTTAATAAAAAATAATATATTTACCATTTGGTAAAAGGAGATTAGGAAAATGGTTTCAGTATTTCAACATCTTGGACGTAGTGTACTAAACCGCCCTCATTTCTTTATTGCTTTATTTATAGGATTTATCACAGCGAGTATTCTCACATGGTTCACCTCATGGAAATGGTCAACTATTTTATTAGTCAGCTGGAATACTTCGATTAGTATATATTTACTACATGTTTGGCAGCTCATGAAAAGTGCTGATCATTCTCAAATGCAGCAGCAAGCTAAAAAACAAGACGAAAGCAAATGGGTCATTATGCTGATTGTTCTATTGGCTTTAACCATGTGTCTAGTTGCTATTTTAATACAGCTCTCACAGCTTCCTTCTGATCATTCTGCAAAGTTAGGCCATGTGGCTTTAGCTTTACTCACTATTGTTTCTGCATGGCTTTTTATGCATACCGTTTTTGCTCTACATTATGCCCATGATTTTTATATGGCTTTATCTAGAAATGAAGAAAATGGTGGTCTAGATTTTCCGGGAACAAAACAGCCCACTTATCCTGATTTTTTATATTTTAGTTATATTATTGGGACTTCTGCCCAAACGGCCGATGTTTCGATTACCACCAAACACATGCGTCTTTTAAACTTATTTCACGCGGTGTTGTCTTTTGGGTTTAATACCACCATTTTAGCGATCTGTATTAACGTTGCTGCTGGTTTTCTTACCAACTAAAACTTGCATTTAGGAAATAAAAAAGTCACCCAAATGGGTGACTCTAAACAGCAGAGGTTTACAACAATGAGCCCATCGTGCTTTGTTTTAAGCCTTCACGTTGCTTGATGGTTTCAACATAACGCGTAATAGCAGGATGAGATTCAATCACTCCCATTTTCAATTGCCATAACAGCATTGCTCCCACGCTTACATCTGCGGCGGTAAATTGTTCGCCACACACATACGGATTTGCTTCACTAAGCCCTTGTACTAAAGCTTGGTAGGCATCGTTATAATCACCATAACCCACAAACATTTTTTGCTCAGGAGATACATCTATTCCGAGAGCTTTATCAACACCCGCAGCTTCCCATGGGCCTGCCATCAAAAATAACCAGCGATAGTACAAACCACGTTTAGGATCATCTAGTGCAGGAGCTAAACCTTTAACGAAAAATTTATCAGCAAGATAAGCACAGATTGCACCTAGCTCATAAATCACGACATCACCATCTACCAATACTGGCACTTTTCCAAAAGGATTAATTTTTAGATATTCCGGTGTTTTCATTTCAGTCTTGTATTCGACTTCAATACGTTCACACTCAACACCTAATTCGACTAAAAGCCAGTCGACCACAACACCACGTGATTCTTTGTTAGTATAAAGTTTAAGGCTCATTTTTATGGCTCCTTGTTTATCTTGGAACCTAGTCTACAAAACCTCTTTGTCAGTTTTTGTCAGTAGTCTTCGACTCTTGTGCCCACCACTGCTCAAATAGTTTTTGCTTAAATGATGGATATAATTCTTGGCTTAAACTCAGATGTTGAATACGATCAAGTCTAAAATGCCTAAAATCCTGCCGAAGTTCACACCATGCAGCCAACACAATTTTGTCGTTAAAATATCCCAAAGCAAAAGGCCACAAGGTTCGAACACTACTTCGTTGCTGCTCATCATGATAATGCAGCAAAATTTTGACTTGCTGCCGAATGGCTAAACGCACCTGTTCGACTCGATTTTCATCTACAGGCAGCCACGCATTAAAGGCTCTTAAAGTCGTTTGCTGTAATAAATATTGCCGATGCTCAGGCAAAACAGAATTCAATTTAGCTAATACAGATGTAGATGCCGATTGTAACGATTGATCTGGCACACTCTTCAACCAATGCAATGCCAAAAAAATAGCTTCGACTTCATTTTCATTGAGTGTCATTGGTGGCAGTACAATATCTTCTTTAAGCTGAAAACCTATACCTGCCGATGCCTCAATTGCCACACCCTGCTCACGTAAGCTATCGATATCGCGATAGACACTTCGGACACTAATTCCCATACGATCAGCGAGAACTTGTGCAGTGATTGGATAACGGGCTTCACGAAGTTGTTGTAAAAGATTTAATAGACGAATAGAACGACTCATTTTTCTCTTCTTATTGTTATTAGACATACAATAAGAGGGAATAAATTCCCCCTTCTTATATTATTCTAAATTATGCAACATCTACCGTAGATAACTTTGCATACTCTCTTAAAAAGTTGTGCAGCTCAGGTACATCTTTAGCAATCGTTAAAGGCTGGAACTGTTGTAGAACTTCGCTCGAATGCACACCATAGCCCACACCAATTCGTGGCATGTTTAACCGCTGAGCCATCTCAAGGTCATAGCTACTATCACCAATCATTACCGCACGCTCAACACTCACTCCAGTGACTGTTAAGATTTCTTGCAACATGAGTGGATCTGGTTTCGATCTGGTTTCATTGGCTGCTCGAGTCACATCAAAAAGATGAGTACTCTGTGTTTTTGCAATTACACGATCTAAGCCACGACGATTTTTACCCGTTGCGACTGCAAGTTTTAAACCTTGCGCTTTTAAGTCATGTAGTAGCTCAGCAATACCATCGAACCATGCATCATTTGTAGAGTTTGCAATATAGTGATCGCCATATGCTTTTAAAATTGAATCATGTAACTCAGGTGCTTCTGGAAATAGGGTTTGCATAACTTCGGGCAAGCCCAAACCAATAATGCTTTTTGCTGCTTCATCGGTTAAAGGCAATTCATGCTGCTCTGCGGCATGTTGCAAACTAGCAACAATCTGCCCAACAGAGTTATATAAAGTCCCATCCCAGTCGAAAATAACTAATTCGGTTTTTAGACTCATTTTGCCACTCTCAAAGCCTTTAATAACTGGGTCATGTCTTCTGGTAAAGGTGCTTCAATCGGCGGATAACCTGGAATATCTAAACGCATCGCATGTAAACATAGACGACGTGCTTCAGGGCCAGTGTACTCAGTCGTGTGTCCATATTTATCATCACCAATCAATGGGTGTCCAATGCTTAAACCATGTACACGGATCTGATGAGTACGGCCAGATAAAGGTGATGCATGAACCAGAGTCGCATTTTTAAAGCGCTCTGCTACAACCCATTCGGTTTTACTTGGTTTACCATCTTTAGTCACACGTACACGACGCTCACCATTTGCCAGCTCATATCTCAATAAAGGTGCATCAATCAGCTGTTTATCTAAGCTCACTTGACCTTTAACAATCGCGGCATAGGTTTTACGAATTTTGTGCTCACGCAACATATCTTGTAGTTGTTTTAATGTGCTACGTTTTTTACTAATCATGACCAGACCAGAAGTATCACGGTCAATACGATGAATAAGTTCTAAATATTTTTTGCCTGTCGCTGCACGTAGTGCTTCAATCAAACCATACGCCATACCACTACCACCATGGACAGCAATACCTGAAGGTTTATTGACAACTAACAAACCTTCATCTTCATAGACCACACGGCTTAATAGGCCTTGTGCCACACTATCACTGACAGGAGCGGCTGTTTCATCTTTTTGTTCGTAACGAATTGGAGCAACACGAATCTGATCGCCAATCTCAAGTTTAGTCTCAGCTTTAACACGTTTTTTATTTACTCGAACCTGACTTTCACGAATCAAACGATAAATACGACTTTTAGGTACACCTTTTAAACGCGAGAACAGGAAATTATCAATTCGCTGTCCTGCTTGATGTTCATCCACCTCAAACCAAGTGACACTTTGCCATTGCTGTGTAGAATTCATACTAATATTTAAACCTGAAATTTTGCTAAATTTGATTAATAAATGACCGTTTAGCTTAGTTTTTTCACAAGAAATCTAAGCTTAGCCCATAGGCAGATGCTGCAAGGTTTGATATAGTCAGCGCACGGATACCGCCGTAAGTGAACATCTAATAGGGAATTTCCCTGATTGAAACCTCAATCAAAATGATGCTTTCACCATCAGCTCGGATAGGTCCTAAAGAATTATGCCGACGCCGAAGGCTTATTATATCGGCAAAATGACAAACTGTTGCGTTTAATTCAGTTTGTTCAAAAAAATATGTTACCAACTCTAGTTGGTTATGGAACGTAAACTGATACACATCAGACAAATCGCTCCTTAATGTTGCCTTCAGGCTAAAGCGTTGATGCATTGGAACTGCCGAAAGCACCGATACGATGAACATTCCGTATCAAACTTCCAAAAAGAAGTCACTTCGCGCTCAATGACAGTGAAAGTCATTAACCAATGTACCGCTCACCCGCCAGTGAAGCACTAAGGAAGTCCGATTTAAAGGTTGAAGCAGTATTGCCTACATCACAGACGAGAATCGAAGTTAAGGCTAAATGTAGCCGGTAACAGATGACTCAGACCACAAATATTTTGAGATCTGGGAAATGATCCGTCATGTTCGATGTTCGTTCAGAACCTTTAAGTTTGTGCGATATGTTTGTGTGGGTCACTATTAGGTGTCACACCCATGAAACGTATGTTGATTAATGCAACTCACGCAGAAGAAGTCCGCGTTGCACTTATCACTGGTAATCGTCTTTACGATTTTGATTTAGAAAATCGTACCCGAGAACAGAAAAAATCCAATATCTATAAAGGCCATGTAACCCGCGTAGAACCTTCTTTAGAAGCTGTGTTTGTTGAATATGGCGCAGGCCGTCAAGGCTTCTTATCTATGCGCGAAATTGCGAATAGTTATTTCCAAGCAGACCCGCGACAAACTTCAAACATTCGTGAACTCATCACTGAAGGTACTGAATTACTTGTTCAAGTTGAAAAAGAGGAACGTGGTAACAAAGGCGCTGCCCTTTCTACATTCATCTCACTCGCAGGACGTTATTTGGTTCTTATGCCAAACAACCCGAAAGGCGGTGGTATTAGCCGTCAAATTTCAGGTTCTGTACGTGAAGAATTAAAAGAAATTTTAGCTTCTTTAAATTTACCTCGCGGCATGAGTGTTATTGTGCGTACCGCAGGTATTGGTCGTACTCAAGAAGAATTACAGTTAGATTTACAGCATTTGCTTGACCTCTGGGCACAAATCCAAAGCACTGCAAGTTCTGGTCCGTCTCCAATGCTTGTTCATCAAGAAGCTGGCGTAGTTACTCGTGCTATCCGCGATTACTTACGTGATGACGTTGCAGAAATTTTAATTGATAGCGAACAAGCTTATAACGAAGCGTATAACTTTGTTAAAGCAGTTATGCCACGTCAATTAGACAAACTTAAAACTTATACTTTAAACGAGCCGTTGTTTGCTCATTTTGGTATTGAAAGCCAAATTCAAACTGCTTACGAGCGTGAAGTAAAACTTCCTTCTGGTGGTTCAATCGTAATTGACCAGACTGAAGCTTTAGTTTCAATCGACATTAACTCTGCGAAATCGACTCGTGGACATGACGTTGAAGAAACTGCGCTTAATACAAACCTAGAAGCAGCAGAAGAAATTGCTCGCCAACTTCGTCTTCGCGACATTGGCGGTTTGGTTGTTATCGACTTCATCGATATGACTAAAGAACGCAACCAACGCATGGTTGAAGCAAAACTTCGTGAAGCAACACAAAGCGACCGTGCACGTATCCAGTTTGGCCAACTCTCTCGTTTTGGCTTAATGGAAATGAGCCGTCAACGCTTACGCCCATCACTTGAAGAAGCAACTGGATATGTGTGCCCACGCTGTCATGGCACGGGTATGGTGCGTGACTTACGTTCACTTTCGCTTTCAATTATGCGTAAAGTAGAAGAAATTGCTCTTCGTGAACGTCATGGTGAAGTACAAGTAGAAGTTCCTGTTGAAATTGCAGCGTTCTTACTCAATGAAAAACGCCATAGCCTTGTTTATTTAGAACAAACTTCTGGTGTTCGTGTGACTGTTTTACCTCACCCGCACTTAGAAACACCTCACTATGAAATTCAGTACAATCCAGATGGATTTGCACCATCTAGCTATGAACGTACTGAAGCAACTCGCTCAAGTGAAAAAGAGTTAGGTTATGAATCTTCTGAATGGCATTTAGAAGAAGCTGATCATGGCCATGCTCCTGCTGCAAATAATGCGGCTGGTCAAAAGAAAGTAAATCAAGCAGCTCAACCTGCTGTTGCTCAGGCAAGCGTTCAAAAAGCAGCAAGCCCTCTTGCATGGTTAGAGAACCTTTTTGTTCAAAAACAAGCTAAAACTATTGATCAATCTCGTTCAGCGCAAAATGCTGCTGCGACAATTGAACAAATGGTCAATACTGGCGCTGTAAGCCGTGGCCAGTTTGGACAAGTTGCAGTACCGCCAGTTGCTGAAACTGTTACGGCTCCATCTAATAATGCTTACATTTCACAGTCTCCTGCTAAACAGGAAGTTCGTGAAAATGTTGAAAAAGACGATAAAGTACAACAACGTCCAAACAACAAAAAACGTAAGCACAAAGAGCAACGTGAACAACATCATCATGCTCAAGAGCCACAACAACAGCAACAACCACAACAGGTTCATGAAGAAGTTGTACAGTTATCACGTCAAGAACAACGTGAGTTAAAACGTCAACAAAAACGTCAGCACCCAGATCAGTCACATCAACAACATCAAAATGATGGACAACAAACTGAAAATGCCGTGCCGCGTCGTGACCGTAATAATCAACAACGTCCGAACCGTCCAAATCGCCACCGCGATCCAAGTGTATTGAATGAAAATCAAAATGCACCGGCGGCACCAGTAGTTGTTGATGAGAAACAAATTAAGGTTGATTTGATTGATGCTCCAAAGCATGAAGTCATGAATACAGCCTTAGTGATCAATGTTGATCAGGCACAAAGCGAAATTATTGCTTTGACTCCAGAGCAACCTATTGAACGCACTGAAACAGCACCTGTTGTTGAAGTCGCTCAAGAGTCAGCTCCAGCACCAGTTGCAGTTGTAGAAGAAGCAGTCACTGTTAAAGCAGAAGAAACTACTCCTCCTGCAGACAGCAAAACTCAACCGCAAATTCAACGTGCAAGCAATGACCCTCGTATGCGTCGTCGTGAACAACGCAACGCGAAACGTGCTAAAGCTGCGGTACCATCAATTGCCCCATCGCAAATTCCAACATTGGCGCAATATACGATTGGTAGCTTGATTCGTCATGTTTATGGTGAAGACTGCACAGTATTGATTGAACAGTTTGGTTTAGTTCCAACATTCAATCGTGCATTGCAGAAGTTTGCTGAACAGTACGCTAGTACGCTAGCAACAGAAGTCGTGTCTGATGCTGAAGACAAAAAGCCTGTTACTCGTGATGCAGAGCTTCCAAGCAACAAGCCATCACAAGAAGCAGAGCCTGCGCCTGTACTTGCATTAACACCACAAAAAGAGCAAACACCACGTGTTGCTAATGATCCACGTGAGCGTCGTCGTTTAGCGAAACTTGCTGCTGAACAAGCTTTTGAGCAAGTTAAACAACAACACGCCGCACCAGAAGAAGCTGCACCTGTAGCTCCAGCTGTTGAAGAAACGGTTGTTGCTCCTGCTGCTGAAACACAAGCACCTGTTGAGTCAAAACAACAACCGCTTGAGCTTAATCAAGTGGCTGAAGTAGTTCAAAGTGAAACAAGCGTAGAAGAAACACCAGCGACAACTGTAGTTGAAGCTCCGGTTGTTAAACAACCTAAAGCATCTGCAAGAGCAAAAGCTGCCGCAGAACAGGCTGTAGCACCAACGGAAGCTACTACAGAAGTTGAATCAGACGATTCTAAGGCAGATCAGGACAAACCAAGTCGTCCTCCTCGTCGCCCTCGTGGTCGTCCACCAAAGAAAGCAAATCCTGTAGCTGAGTAAATCATTTGCTCAATTGCAGCTAATTTAAACAAACCTAGCCATTTCGATGACTAGGTTTTTTTTGTTATTTTTAACCAATTAGGTTGATTGCACTAGAAGAAAAGTTTTAAAAGCATGGTGAACCATGAAAAACACTGTACTTTTGCCAACGCAACCTTTTTTGGATTGATCGAAAAATAAATAGGATTGATATGAGCCAGACAACACAGACCGATATCATTACGCTTGGTGATGTTGCAACAAGACTTCCTAGCTTCATCCCCAAAGTACCCCATATCCTGAATGGTCTTAAACAGGCTTACTTAAGAACAGCAAATACACCAACGGGATTAGGTGTAGCCTTTGAAAAAGCTGTTAAGCGAAATCCGCAAGGCATTGCTTTATTATTTGAAGATCAAAGTTATTCATATGAAGCTTTAAACGAATGGGCTAACCAGATTTCTCACTATTATCTATCTCTTGGCGCACAAAAAGGTGACGTGATTGCCGTAATGGTTGAGAACCGTTCTGAACTTATTGCCACGATTGTAGGTTTAGCTAAAATTGGGGTAACGATTGCGCTTGTTAATACCTCTCAAGTAGGTAAGGTCCTCGCTCATAGTATCAATCTTGTAAAACCAATCGCCGTAATTGCAGGTGAAGAAGTTAGAGCTGTAATTGATGAAATTCGTCAGGATCTAAATGTTCCTAAAGACCGTTTTCATTGGTTTGCAGATCAGGCTACACGCCAAGATGCGGGTACAGCACCTCAAGGTTATGCCAATCTTGCAATAGAAATTGATCAATTTCCAAAATTTAACCCATCGACTACGCAATCTGTTCATGGAAATGATGGCCTGTTTTATATTTATACTTCGGGCACTACAGGCTTACCAAAGGCTGTTATTTTCAAACACAGTCGCTGGACACTTGCCTATGGTACCTATGGGCACATTTTAAACCTTGGCCCAGATGATGTGATGTATGTCACTTTACCGCTTTACCATGCAACTGGTGTCGTAGTTTGCTGGTGTGGTGTGATTGCGGGAAGTTCGACCCTTGCAATTCGACGTAAATATTCAACCAGTGCATTCTGGAAAGATGTTCAGAAATTTAATGCCTCTGCAATTGGCTATGTAGGAGAGCTTTGCCGTTACTTAATGGATGCCCCTCCTACAGAAATTGACCGTGTCCACCGCGTAACCAAAATGATCGGTAATGGCATGCGTCCAAACATCTGGGATAAGTTCAAACAACGTTTTGGTGTGCAAGAAGTTCTTGAGCTTTATGCATCAAGTGAAGGCAATGTCGGGTTTAGTAATATTTTTAACTTTGACAACACAGTAGGTTTCTCTCCTACACCATATGCCATTATTGAGTTTGATAAAGAGAAAAATGAACCTGTACGCGATAAAAAGGGTTGGTGTAAAAAAGTTAAAGCAGGTGAAATTGGTTTGCTAGTAGGGAAAATTACTAGTCGCTCACCTTTTGATGGTTATACAGATCCAGAAAAGAATAAATCTGTGATTATGAAAGATGTCTTTAAAAAAGGTGACTCATATTTCAACACAGGTGACCTTGTTCGTAATATTGGTTTCCGTCATGCTCAGTTTGTTGACCGCTTAGGCGATACCTTCCGCTGGAAAGGCGAAAATGTATCTACTACTGAAGTTGAGAACATGGTTTGTGAATATGACAAGATCGCTGAAGCGGTGGTTTATGGGGTAGAAATTCCAAATACCAATGGTCGTGCTGGTATGGCAGCAATCACACTTGCTGATGGCGCTGAGTTAAATGAGTCTGATTTAACCGAAATGGTCACTATATTTAAAAAATGCCTCCCTGCTTATGCAGTACCCGTATTTTTACGTGTGCAAGCTAAAGTTGAAACAACAGGTACTTTTAAATATCAAAAGAATAAATTGAAGGAAGATTCGTTTAATCCAAGCAAAACTTCTGAACGTTTACTCGCTTTATTACCTGGTACAAACAGTTATTGTGACGTCACAACTGAAATTTTTGACAACATTCAGGCATATAAATACCGTTTTTAGTTCATTTTTTAGCTAAACAAGAGGAAATCGTGCTTTTTATAGGCAATCATGCAAATGTTTTTGATTTACCTCTTGTGTTAGTTGAATAACTTGCTAAAATACGCGACATCAAAACGATACGGGTCGTTAGCTCAGTTGGTAGAGCAGCGGACTTTTAATCCGTTGGTCCCGCGTTCGAGTCGCGGACGACCCACCACTTATCTGTTTTGAACCTATTTGGGTCGTTAGCTCAGTTGGTAGAGCAGCGGACTTTTAATCCGTTGGTCCCGCGTTCGAGTCGCGGACGACCCACCAAATTCTAAAAAGCCTCTCACTACGAGAGGCTTTTTTTATTGTTATCTTATTTTAGTTTCATGACTAAAAGATGACGATGCATTTCTTATATAAAATGTCTTTAACCCAATTCATAAAGATTTCTAAACGTTTAGGAATATAACTTCGGTTCGGATACAAAATATTGAGTGGCAAAGATTGAGCAGTATGTGCACTTAGTACTTCAACCAAGTTTCCTTGCTCTATTTTATCCTGAACATCGTAGTATGGAAGTTGAATAATCCCTAAGCCAGCACAAGCAGCAGCAACATAGGCTTCTGTATTATTTACACTTAAAGCACTATCGATCATCACTGTTCCATCTTGATATAAAAATACGCCTTGTTTTTCTCCTACGGCTCCTGCGTAGTTAATGAGTTTGTGCTGAGATAGATCTTCTAATTGTTCAGGAATACCATATTGTTCTAAATAATGGGGACTTGCACAGTTCACCATAATCAAGTTACCGACGAACTTCGCGATCAAACTACTATTATCTAGCTGCCCCACCCGAACAACACAATCAATTCCCTTCTCGATCAAGTCAGTCATGTCATCTGAGCTATTCAGTTGTAAATGAATGTCTGGATAGCGGCTATAAAAATCGGGAAGTTCAGGAATAATCACTTGATGCACGATTCGGCTGGGCATTGAAATTTTTAGCGTGCCACGGTAATGCTGCTTTTGCGTTTGTATGAGTTGTTCAAGCTGTTCATAGTCAAACAATAGGTTTTGACATTCAGGCAAGATTCTTTGTCCATCTTGAGTGAGGCTTACTTTACGTGTAGTTCGGTGAAATAAACGTACCCCATAGTGAGTTTCTAATTGTTGAATTGCACTCGTCACTGTAGAGCGAGGTAAATCAAGCTGATTTGCTACCTCACTAAAGCTTTGTCGTTTAGCGACTTCTGAAAAAATAAAAAATTGCTGCAACCGATCCATTTAATTGTTCGTATTTTCTGAATAGTTAAACCAAACTAGCATAATTGATCAAAAATTACCGCCAATCTAGACTAAAAACACATTAAAACAAGTCATCATAGGAACAATCATCATGACAACTCATACTCTGAAAGATAAAGTTGTACTGATTACGGGCGGTGCAAAAAACTTAGGCGGACTTATTAGCCGTAAATTTGCAGAGCAAGGTGCAAAAATTGCAATTCACTACAATAGCACTGAAACTCAAGCAGATGCAGAACAGACGCTCGCAGATGTAACTGCATTCGGTGTAGACGCTGTTTTAATTCAAGCAGACCTAACGGATATTGATAATATTGAAAAGCTCTTCTTAGATACTAAGCAGCATTTTGGCGGAATTGATATTGCCATTAATACAGTTGGAAAGGTTTTAAAGAAATCGTTTTTAGACACCACAGAACAAGAGTTTGATAGCATGAGCGATATCAACTCAAAAATTGCCTACTTCTTTATTCAATCGGCGGGTCGTCATTTAAATGACGGCGGAAAGATCTGCTCAATCGTGACTTCTCTTCTTGCAGCTTACACTGGACTCTATTCAACCTATGAGGGTTTAAAAGCTCCTGTTGAACACTATACCCGTGCTGCATCAAAAGAATTTGGTGATCGTCAGATTTCTGTTACTGCTGTTGCTCCAGGGCCTATGGATACACCATTCTTTTATGGGCAGGAATCTGCCGAGGCAGTGGCTTACCACAAATCAGCTTCCGCTTTAGGTGGATTAACCAAAATTGAAGATATTGAGCCTCTAGTTCGCTTTTTGGTGACCGATGGTTGGTGGATTACCGGTCAAACAATTTTTGCAAATGGTGGTTACACCACTCGCTAAAATAAAAAAAGCCGCATCTCATAGTGCGGCTTTTTAGTTTGCTTCTTACAAGAACTCTTCTAGTACCGAGTTTAAGAAAATATGTCCCTGCTCTGTACAAGCCAAACGAGAACTATCCTCTACCAGTAGCTTTCTAGCTCGCAGTGAAGTGAGTACCTCATTTAAATGATCTAAGCTTAAGCCCGTACGCTGTTCATATAACCCAGCGTTTACACCGTCATTTAGCCGTAAAGCATTCATCATAAATTCAAAAGGTAGCTCTTCTGCCTCGATCTTTTTCATTTGCAGATGTTCGGCTGGAACCTTAGCTAAATAGTCTTTTGGCAAACGAGTTTTTTGGAAACGATACACACCATCTGGTCGTGTCACTTTGCCATGTGCACCTGCTCCAATCGCAAGATAATCACCAAATTCCCAATAATTCAAATTATGTGCTGAGGGCAGCTCTTTACGCCATGCCGAAACTTCATAATTTATAAAACCATTTGCCTTAAGATATGCCTCACCCTGCTCTTGAATGTCTTCAAGCATTTCATCTTGCGGTAAAACGGGTTGAGTACGGAAGAAAACGGTATTCGGTTCAATGGTAAGTTGATACCAACTAATATGAGTTGCGCCACTTTCTACAGCAAGCTTGAGATCATAGAGCGCCTGCTCTAGCGTTTGCTCAGGCAAACCATGCATTAAGTCTACATTCACTCGCTTAAAGCCAGCCTGCTTTGCTTGTTGAATCGCTTCAATTGCATTGTTTGCAGAATGAATACGTCCAAGCTTTTGTAAATGATCAGTATTAAAGCTCTGAACACCTATCGATAAGCGGTTAATGCCAGCCTCTAAATACCCTGCAAATGGGTCATGCTCTACCGTTCCCGGATTTGCCTCTAAGGTAATTTCGCAGCCATCTTCAAATTTAAGCAATGACTTAAGTTCTGCAAATAACCATACATAACCCTGTGCCGAAATCAGTGAAGGGGTTCCTCCACCAATAAACACACTATGAATTGGGCGTCCCTGTGCCATCTCTAGTTGAGTTTCAAAGTCAGCGACCAATGCTTTTAAATAGGTTTGCTCAAGTTCTGACGAAAGTGCTCCGTCTGGTACGGCATGCGAGTTAAAGTCACAATATGGACATTTACGCACGCACCAAGGCATATGGATATATAAAGATAGAGGAATAGAAGCAGGGTTTAATACGGCCAAGGAGCAGGTCCAATTTACACAATATTTCTATTTTAACATGACTGCATCAATGGGCTTATGAAAACATACCTTAATTGCTTTAGACTAAATTTAAACATTCTTAAATACTGATAAAAATGATGAAATTCTCTAGTCAACTTTTCCTGATCTTACCCTTAGCTATGGGAATCGGTGTTGCCATGGCTTTTCAGACCGCAATTAATGCTCAACTGCGCGAGCAACTACACTCACCCTTACAAGCAGCTTTATTATCATTTTTCATAGGTACTATTGTTTTAGCCATTATGGTTTTCTTTCAAAGTGCCGAGAAGCCCTCTTTAAGTGAAATATCAAATATTCCATGGCTTCTCTGGACTGGAGGATTTCTTGGGGTTTATGCAATCAGCATGAGCATTTATACTGCACCTAAGCTTGGTTTTTTAACCTTTACAGGGCTAGTCGTTTTTGGGCAAATCGTTATTTCTATGTTACTTGATCATTTTGGTTGGTTGGGCACAGAAAAGACACCTGTTACATGGCAACGGTTTCTTGGTGGAGTCATCATCTTTGTCGGTGTGGTACTCACTTTGCAGCGTTAGCTTCATTTTTTATATTTAAAAAGAGTACCTTTTGTGTCGAATGTCACATCTTTTCGGGCTGAATTAAAACAACTCTTCCACTTAATGCTACCGATTTTAATTACCCAGTTTGCTCAAGCAGGATTCGGGTTAATTGACACTATTATGGCTGGGCATTTATCTGCAACCGATTTAGCAGCAATTGCTGTAGGGGTCGGTTTATGGGTTCCAATCATGCTCCTGTTCAGCGGCATTATGATTGCAACAACACCTTTGGTCGCTGAAGCAAAAGGCGCAAGAAATACAGAGCAGATCCCTGTCGTTGTTCGTCAGTCATTGTGGGTTGCTGTCATTTTAGGTGTACTGGCAATGCTCATTTTGCAGCTTATGCCGTTTTTCTTGCATGTGTTCGGCGTACCAGAGAGCTTACGACCTAAAGCAAGCTTGTTCTTACATGCAATTGGTTTAGGTATGCCCGCTGTGACCATGTATGCAGCATTACGTGGCTATTCAGAAGCATTAGGCCATCCACGCCCTGTCACAGCTATTAGCCTATTAGCTTTAGTTGTATTGGTTCCTCTTAACATGATTTTTATGCATGGATTAGGGCCAATACCTGCGTTGGGTAGTGCTGGCTGCGGTTTTGCAACCTCCATTTTACAGTGGCTCATGCTGATCACTTTAGCTGGCTATATTTATAAAGCCTCGGCTTATCAAAACACGTCTATTTTTGGCCGATTTGATAAAATTAATATGGCTTTAGTTAAAAGAATTTTACAGCTTGGTCTACCAATCGGTTTAGCTGTGTTCTTTGAGATTAGTATTTTTAGTACAGGTGCATTGGTCCTTAGCCCACTTGGTGAAGTGTTTATTGCTGCACACCAAGTCGCAATTTCCGTTACCTCTGTGCTGTTTATGATTCCGCTTTCACTAGCCATTGCCTTAACCATCCGTGTCGGTACTTATTATGGTGAAAAGAACTGGGCTTCAATGTACCAAGTACAAAAAATTGGTCTCAGCACAGCAATATTTTTTGCCATATTAACCATGACTTTTATTGCTCTATGCCGTGAACAAATTATCTCGATTTATACTCAAGATTTAAACGTAGCTCCTGTTGCGATGTATTTACTCTGGTTTGCAATGGGTTATCAGCTGATGGATGCATTACAAGTAAGTGCCGCAGGCTGTTTAAGAGGTATGCAAGATACTCAAGCACCGATGTGGATTACGCTTATGGCGTATTGGGTGATTGCTTTCCCTATTGGGCTTTATTTAGCGCGTTATACCCATTGGGGCGTGGCTGGTGTGTGGCTAGGTTTGATTATTGGTTTGAGCATTGCTTGTGTTTTATTACTTTCAAGGCTTTATTTAAATACCAAACGTTTGAGCCAGACCTAATAAAAAAGCCGATGAAACATCGGCTTTTTTTCATTATGCAGACTTTGCCCGCGGGCTTGCTCCAATTTGCCAGACAAAGGGTAAATCGGTACGGTTTACTTCCCAATCGCCAATCACCTTTTCTTTATAGATGAGTGGATTGTGAGAAGAGACTGTTCGTGCATTACGCCAGAAACGGTCGAGTTGTTTAACCTGACTACTTGCCGATGCACCTAAAGCGTTAAATAACTGGCTGGTTAAATCCAATACCAAATTAGAAATCACCACCTGCCCTTGTGCCGACTCAAGCTCTGCATCTACATTAAACTGATGTTCTTTCACCTCTAACTCACTAAAGTGACTTTCATAAGCCTTCTGTAATGCTTCTGCTGTTTTAATCGTAATTGCTAGACTTCCATAGGCTTGAGCAGAGGCTTTACCCACCACCTGTAAAACTTGTGGGTCGTGACGGACAAGGTCGCCATTACCATGACTAAAAATACGCTTTCGCTCACGTATTTCTTGGCTAAAAGTTTCGACCGCAGCATGCGCAATCCCAGCTAGGGTTGCAAGGTGGACAACCTGATAAAAAGCGGTCTGATATTTAAAACGCTGATCAAATGGAATAAGGTGCGAAGCTGGTAAATGAACCTGATGTACTTTTAAAGTACCACTGCCCGTTGTCTTTTGACCAAAGCCATCCCAATCATCAATAACACTTACCCCAGTTTCATGGCGATAAATAGCAGCAATCACATGACGGTCACTCACTTCATCGTAAGCAAATAAATCGATCCAGTCAGCAAAAATACTTCCTGTCGAATAGTACTTTTCACCATTCACCACCAAGTTACCCGAAGCATCTTTGGTTACTCGGGTAACGACATCACCAATCTGTACATTTCCAACTTCGGTCCATGCGTTTCCAACTAAATCACCTTGTACAAAACGCTGAAACCAGACTTCCTGCGAATGCTCTTTATGCGCAACTAAACGGTCTTCAACAAAAGCAAAGTGTCCACGCAACGCTTGCACAATATTCGAATCTGCCTGCGCCAGTTCTGCTAGAAGCTGGAAAAGTTGTGGCAATGACACCCCATCTCCACCATATTTAACAGGTACTCGTACTGCACCTAATTTGAGTTCTTTTAACCACTGAATCGGCTCAAAAGGCAAGATTCGTTCTTTTTCCCGTTGAATTGCACCTTGGGCAATTTTTTCAAAAACTGGACGAAATCTACTTGCTACTTTTTCATAATCGGCGCCTACCGATAGCTCTTCTAATTCAATTTGAGTAATTGTCATCTTTATTCTCCTAATCTTATTTTTTATTCACTTTAGCTCCATGCATGACGAGGTGGATGGATGCCATTGAGGTAGTAATTACCGACAATGTGATATTTCCAACGCACTGGATCATGCAAGGTATGAGTACGCGCATTACGCCAATGGCGGTCCAGATTAAGCTCTGACAAAGTAGAACGTGTTCCAGACAACTCAAAAAGCTTATTCGCTGCTAAAATTGCAACTTCTGTAGTGAGTACTTTTGCTTCTGCAACTAGTAATGTCGCTTGATTTACATATTCTTCTGTCGTGTCGGCAATCGCTTGATCAATCGCATCTCCTGCCAAATCTAATACTGCCTCTGCTGCACGAAGTTTTATTTTTAAATCACCAATGTTTGCAATCGTATAGGGATCATCACTCGCTTTTTCCAAACCTGAATCAACCCATGCACGGCTATGATTTTTGACATAGTGGATTGTTTCTTCAATTGCACCACGTGCAATACCAGCATCAACAGCAGCTTGAATAAATTGTGAAATTGCACCTGCCGGTGTAGGACGTTCGAAAGCCTGATAAATCGGAATTAGATATTCCTCACGTACTGGAACTTGATTAAGTTCAACGGTTCCACTGGCCGTGGTTCGTTGCCCAAAGCCAGACCAGTCATTAATAATATTAACCCCTGAAGTTTCCCGAGGAACTAGCGCCGCATAAGGCTGCCCCTGTTCATTTACAGCGACAATTGGAACCCAATGTGCAAGCAATGCGCCTGTTGCAAAAAACTTCTTCCCCTTAATTTCATAACCGTGCTCGGTCTTTTTTAATGTGGTAGTGAGGTCAGCCACCGTTTTGCTATGTTTTTCCGAAAATGCATTGCCAAAACGAATCCCTCTCAACACTAAGTTAAAGAAGAACTGTTGTTGTTCTGGGCCTGCATCAAGACGTAAATGTTCAATAAAAGCCAAGTGATTTTGGGGAAGCTGTGCAAGAGATGGATCAACACTCGCAATTGTTTTGATGACCTCAGCCAAAGTTCGATATTTGACTTGTGCACCACCAAATTGCTTGGGAACTGTAATGGCCCATAAGCCGCTTTGTGAGAACTGTTGAATTTCATTTAGGGGTAAACGGCGCTCCTTGTCTCGATCGGATGCTTCGTGTGCGAACTCTTGCGCAAGTTGTTTGGCAACCTCAATTGCTTCTTCATCAGAACGAATAATATGCGCATCTTTTGACTGCTCAAACACAGATAAAGGAACCGCCTGAGACCGCCCATGGGCTGAACTTAAACTTGTCATAACTTTTGTTATCTCTATTTTTATTTAACCTACCATTCACATTAGCACCAAAAAAACAGACACTTTATAGATATTAAAGCTTTGTTTATGAAATGGATTTTCACAAGCTTTTCATATTTTTTACTATAAAAATAACATTTTGTTTTTCGAAAATTTTCTTACATGAGATAAACAATTTCATATAGGCTTTTTAAGCTTAGTCACCTATGATCAAAACTAGGCAATATTATGTTGTAGTCAATGAGGTATCGAAGATATGGCAAAGAATGCAAGTTCACCCGGCAAACGATTTATGAAACTTGCAGGAATGACCGCGAGCATTGCAACGAAAACCGTTTCTAACTCGATTCGAAACTTGACCGCAGATGAAGAGCAAAAGCTGGCTTCAAAAACCAAGTTATTTCAGGATATTGGTTTGCAAATTGCCGACACCTTAGGTGAAATGAAAGGTGCCGTCATGAAAGTCGGCCAAATTGCATCTCAATATAAAGATATTTTCCCACCCGAAGTCGCTAAAGCAATTTCAAAGTTACAACGCCAAGCTCCAGCCATGCCTTTTGCTGCCATTCAGCAACAAGTTGAACGTGAGCTTGGAAAACCGCTCAATGTTGCCTTTAAATCTTTTGATCAAGAACCTTTTGCAGCTGCTTCAATTGGCCAAGTTCATAAAGCTGTGCTGCCTAGCGGTGAGCAAGTTGTGGTTAAGGTTCAATATCCGGGTGTTGATGAAGCCTGTGAAAGTGACTTAAAACAAGTGCGTTTAGCACTGCGTTTAATGGGTGTACTTAAAATTGATAAAAAGCTACAAGATCAGCTTTTTGCAGAAATTCAAGATAGTCTTTCAGCAGAGCTTAACTATGAAATCGAGGCTCAAAACCTTGAAGTTTTTAAAACCTTTCATAGCCAGTTAGATGACAAAATCATCATCCCGACCGTTTATAAAGATTACTCTTCGCGGCGTATTTTAACTTTGAGCCTCGAACAAGGTGACAGTATTGAAACTGCCAGTGCATGGCCTATTGAAATTCGAAATACGATTGGACGTCGTTTGATTCGTGCTTTAGGTCAGGAAATGTTCTTTCTAAAACGTTTTCACTGTGACCCTCATCCGGGTAACTTTGCCTTCCGCCAAGACGGTAGTGTCATTATTTATGACTATGGCAGTGTTAAAACGCTTTCAAACGAAATCGTGCAGCACTTTAAATGTTTAGTAAATGCAGCTCGCCATGAAAATATTGATTTGATTGAAACTGAGTTACTTGAGCTACATTCAATTTCTGAAAAAGGTAAATTCCCGACTGATCTATATAAACTCTGGATTGAAGTGTTATTACGCCCGCTTACCACCACTTATGATTTTGCCGAGAACTCATCACATCATGATGGCATGTTGCTTGTGAAAAAATCTTTGAAGTACTGGGATGTCTTTAAGCCTTCACCAGACACTTTGATGGTCAACAGAACCATTTCAGGACACTACTGGAACCTCATTCACTTAAAAGTACATGACAATCTGAACGGTCTATTTGAAGAGCTTGTCCCACCTTCTAACTAACTTAATTTACTGATCAATGTAGCCTTGTAGGGTTACATTGACTTTTTAATTGTTATGTTATAACATTTCTTTAATCAAAAATAATTTAGGACAATCTCTCATGCGTAAAGATATTCATCCTGCTTATCAACAAGTGTTATTTCATGACACCAATGCAGATGTGTACTTCTTAATTGGTAGTACCCTTCAGTCTAAACAAACCAAAGAATATCAAGGAAAAGTCTATCCTTATGTAACCCTTGATATTTCAAGTGCATCTCACCCTTTCTACACAGGTGAAGTACGTCAAGCAAGTAACGAAGGCCGCGTTGCAACCTTCAATAAACGCTTCGCTCGCTTTAATCGTAAGAGTTAATCTTACGTTAAGATTTGACCAATACACTTAAATCATTGGAAGCCTAAGACTATCTCCTCCACTTAGGCTTCTTTTTTTATGTGTATTTTTTCGATCTTTTTATGTTGTGTATAAAAGAGAACTTATCCACAACTTGTATAAAAACTCTTCTTATTTTTCCCACAACCCATTTTTTTTTTGCATTCGCCGAGCTTTCAAAGTTGCTATTCGATGCTATGCTTAAACCCTCATTTGATAGGAAATTTAAGATAATGGCACAAGAGTTACTTGCCCAATTACAAGCAGGCACAGCAAAATTTTCAGACGTTTTAGCTCATATTGAAGCACGTTACCAACATACCCCGACAGCTTTTCAAAATGGCGCACAGCATAACGCTGCAACTGAAAATCAAGGCAGTGCGAAAGTTTTCTCTTTTGCCAAGTTACAAGGTTTAGACCAAGCTCAAACTTTAATTTTATTTGCAGAACACTACGCATCTGTATTGGCTACGCCTGAGGGCACTGACCATCAAAATATTCGTCAGTTTATGCAAAATGGTTGGGATGGTGTGAAGTTTGAAGGTCAAGCTTTAACTGAAAAAGCTTAATCATTTTTTTAGCACAGCCTCAAATTATGAGATTTTCTAAAGTCTGTTATTAGGCAATGCCTCACTTTTGAGGGCAAAAGTGACAAAACCCTTTGTTCCGCTGATGCTACATCCATGTAGCACAGCGAAACGACGGCATCCATGCCGTCTATCACGATAGTAAATGACTAATTATTAATTAAATTATTTGATCTATCTCTTATATTCGATACTCGGGAAGTCATCAACAGCCTGACTCAAATCAGCTATATAATATTTTTGCGACATATTTGATAATTGTAAACAGATAACAGGTTCTGTTGATGAAAATGGTTTTGCCTACTTTTGCCAAAACAAAAGTAGGTCGAGCCGACGGCTAACCCAGACATAAAACTTTATTGAAAAGACTCAGCAGTAAACCTTTCAACCAAAACAAACACTCAATGTCCCGCTACCCAATAATAAGTCGCCAACCCCAAACACGTAAAAATTAACGACCCAATTAAATGAATGGAAATTCCCAACATCGCCATTCCCAACTTACCACTTTGTAATAAAGTCACAATCTCAATGGAGAACGTTGAAAAGGTAGTTAAAGCACCACAAAAACCAGTAATCACAAAAAGTTTATAGTTCGGGCTTAAATCACTTTGAGAAAAGTAGGCAATCGCAAAACCAATAATAAAACCACCGACCAAATTAACAGTGACAGTACCGAGCGGAATTTGCGGGTAAATCGGGTTAAGTTTTAAACCTAAAAACCAACGTAACCACGCCCCTAGAACTGAGCCTAAAGCAATTGAAAGTAGAGAATAATACATAAGACCACCCCTTTAGATAGACGCTAAAAGAGCAAAAAATAATGAAGGAAAATATGACATGGCGTACTCCAAAATAACCAGAGTACGCAATAATCTACGTACCCAGCGATATATAAATACATGAGGGTAACGTAGGCATCATTAGCCAATAGGGCGGTTTTCCAGGGGAGGAATGCCATCTCCCCGTTTTAAGTATATTAGATCATCTTTAATTTGATTTAAACATACTTTGTAAAATCATGGACGTTCATCGTATTGCGGTAAATCGTCACAAATGCTTTCCCACTCTGCTTTTGAAGCAGCAAAAATATGCATTGTCGGCTTTTGGTCTAATGGTGTATCCAGTGTCCCAATTCTTACACGATACAGTTCAGGCTGCGCATCACGCGAGCTAATCAAAGGTGAACCACATTCGCTACAGAACCAGCGGTATACACCTTCCACAGCGAATTTTTTGACTAAGTTTTCACCTTGGGTAATTTTAAAATCTGTACTTTTAACAGGAGCATTCGTGGCAAATGCTGTTCCATTGGATTTTCGGCAACGTTGACAATGGCATTGAATGATATCCCCGATATCGCCTTTAATTTCATAGCGAATACCTTGGCACAAACAACTTCCTTGATAAACTGGTGATGCTTGAGACATGTTCTCGTAAATCCTATTATTATTGATCGCTCAAAAATAACACTTTTCACATATCAAAAATAGCACCAAATTCGCTGTTATTTTTCTAAGAATAAATGCACGCCTTCACCAGCCGCTCGCCCTGTAGCAAAGCATGCTGTAAGTAAATATCCGCCCGTAGGAGCATCCCAATCCAACATTTCACCACAACAAAACACACCTGAGATTTGTTTAAGGCTCAAGTTCTCAGTTAATGCTTTTTGCTTAACACCACCAGCACAGCTAATCGCTTCCTCAATAGGTCTAAAGCCATCTAACTTGATTTGAAGTGCTTTAATTTGCTGAGCCATAGTCTCTGGTTGGCTCCATAACGCTTTATCAACGACTTCTCTAATTAAGTTAATTTTAGCTGTATCTAAGCCTGCTTTACGCCAGATATTGGTGAGCGATTGTTTTTTACCAGCCTGTAATTTTTTAATTAACTGGGATAACTCTACATCGGGCAATAAATCCAAAAATAGATTTAAGCTTTTTCCTTGTTTTTGTTGTTCTCTTAAGGCACGTCCAAGTTTATAAATAACGCCACTCTCTAAACCATAGTGAGTAATCACAATATCGCCATGAGTAACTTGGCTCGGCTCAACCCACGCATTGATACGCTTTAAAGGTTCACCAAAACAGCTTTCCATAAAAGCTGACCAAGCCTGCAATACCCCTGCATTACTTGGCTGGAAAGGCTCAATATCAGATTGATTAACCCATTGCTGCCATGCACCATCACTACCTAATTGTGACCACGACACCGCACCACAAGCCAACACGACTGCATCATATTGCTGGGTAAAAGTCTCGCTGCTTTGATTATTTTGGTTTTCTAAAGTCACCGTTGTACTTTGTAAATTAATACAACGATGACGATAAAAGAATTTAACTTGTTGCTCTGCCAAGCGTTTTAGCCAAGCACGCAGTAAAGGTGCCGCTTTCATTTCGACAGGAAAAATGCGACCTGAAGTGCCCACATAAGATTCAATTCCCAGACTTTTCATCCAGCTTTGAATCCAGAGTGCATCCCATTTTTCAACCCACGGTTTGAGCCATTCTACATGATCATAACGTTCAATGAACTGGGCTAAAGGTTCAGCATGTGAGATATTTAAGCCCGTTTTACCTGCCATCAAAAACTTGCGTGCCGCTGAAGGTTTTTGTTCATAGACATCAATATCATAAGCGTATTGGCTAAGCACCTCAGCAGCCATAAGACCTGCTGGGCCTGCCCCAATAATGGCAACCCGCTTATTCGCCATGTGTTTGCCCTTGCAATGGCGCGAACTCATCAAATCGAGTTTTATAATTCTCAGGCTTGGTCATAATGAGTTGCTGGCAAAGCTCACCACGCTCTAAATACTTAATCTCAAAATGAGTACGTGCAGAGGTTTGGGCAATTTTTTCTTTTTGATAAGGCAGCTTCCATATATTTAATAACTGCTGCTCTGCCTCTTCAATATATTCGGGAATATTACTTGCCAGAGTAATGGTTCCACCTGTTTGCAGACGCGAGATTAAGAACTCAAAAAATGGCATATTCAACCAGCGCTGTGCTGGATTATGTGGTTCTGGATTTGGGTAGAGAATAAAGAAATGTTCAACTTGAGCAGGATGCAAAGCATACACTACCCAAGGTAAAGCATCTGCATGTACAGGCACCAAGTTATCTCTTGGTTCTAAACCATGCTGCTTTTGCATTGCCAAGAATTTTTCTCGGGTTCGTTCAATCGCATACAACGTGTGCTGTGGCTGTTGCCCACTAAAAAGCAAAGCATGTTTACCCTTGCCCGCTCCAATTTCTACACAAATTGGGGTATTTTCAATTGGAGTAAAATCGCGAGGCGCTTGCATACGTTGTGCTTGAAATTGACGAATCGGCATAATCACATCAAACTAAATAAAAATCGGCATAAGTCTAACAAGTCACCTGACTTTTGCCTAATCTATTTCTCTTCACTTTGAGGATATCGCTTTATGCCACGTACATTTCCCTGCCCACGTTGTGGTGAACCAAGTGTTTGGGAAGGCAATGAATTTCGTCCATTTTGTTCAGAGCGTTGTAAATTAATTGATTTAGGTGCTTGGGCAAATGATGAATATAGACTGCCTACCCAAGATGCTCCTCAGCAAAACAAGGGTAGTCAAAATGAAGATGATTATGAGGATTAACCTGCTTTACCCGCGACAAACGGGTTAAATTGCTTTTCATAGCCAATGGTACTCATTGGACCATGTCCAGAAATAAACTGAGTATCATCTGGCAAACTAAAACACTCACGTTTAATCGATTCAATCAACTGATCGTGATTACCACGCGGGAAGTCTGTTCTGCCAATCGAGCCTTTAAACAAGACATCACCAGTCCAAAGCAAGCCATGATTTTTATTATAGAAAACTACGTGACCTGGCGTATGCCCTGGGGCAAAACGTACCTCAAACTCATCTTCACCCAGTTTTAGCACTTCACCGCCTTCGAGCCATTGATCGACTTTGACAGGTTGTGGAATTGGAAAGCCATAACGTGCTGATACTTCCTGAATCATATCTAGCCAGAACTGGTCTTCTTTATGCGGACCAATAACCGGAACGCTCCATTCTTTGGCAAGCTCGCCTACCGCTCCCGCATGATCTAAATGCCCATGAGTTAGCCACAAAGCCTTCACTTTTAAACCTAAGGCTTCTACTTCTTTTTTCAAAACTGCAGCATCGCCACCTGCATCAATCAAAACTGCTTCTTTCGTTTCACTGTCCCAAACAAGGGAACAGTTTTGAGCAAATGCAGTAACGGGAACAATTTTGACTTGCAGCATAAGAACCTCTGGCTAAAACGCAATTAACGGTGGGCTAAGGTATGGGTAAGGGCATCAAGATTAGCCTGAACTAAACCTGCAAGCAAATCAATATGAGCCTGATCGCTATTTAAAGCTGGAATATAAGCATAGCTACCACCACCTGCTTCTTGAAATAACTCAGCGTTTTGAATGGCTAACTCTTCAAGTGTTTCTAAACAATCGGCAGAAAAAGCTGGGCTTAATACCTGAACAGACTTAACGCCTTGCTTCGCCCAATCTTGTAAAAGCTGGTCTGTATAAGGTTTAACCCATTCTTGTTTTCCAAAACGTGATTGGAAACTAATTGCCCATTCATCATCTTTTAAATGTAAGGCTTCAGCGACTAACTTTGCTGTAATACGACAACGGTCTGCATAAGGGTCGCCTTTATCTGCATACGGCTGTGGAATACCGTGAAATGACATCAACAGTTTTTGAGGTTTACCGTGCTGCTCTTGGTAGGCTAAAACGCTTTCTGCCAATGCTTGAATAAACATAGGATGCTGATAATAGTCTTTAATAATGGTCAGACCCGGCAAGTTCCGCTGAGCTGGAATCCACTTGGCAAATGCATCGTATAACGGCGCAGTAGACGTTGCAGAATATTGAGGAAATAAAGGCAATAAGATGACATGCTCTTGTGGGTTCGTCGCCAATTTTTCTAAAACTGCATCAATACCCGGATTACCATAAGTCATTGCGGGTAAAACGGTTAAATCAAACTGTTTATTTTCTTGCTCTAAATAAGCCTGCACACGTTTGGTTTGTTCAAACACAATTTCGCGCATTGGCGAATCTGCTGACCATACCGAAGCATAGGCATGCGCTACTCTTTTCGGGCGAAAAGGTAAAACGAACAGATTTAAAATAATCCACCAGATCAGTTTCGGTATTTCGATCACGCGTGAATCAGATAAAAACTGCTTTAAAAAACGGCGCACCGCAGGCACAGTCGCCTCATCTGGTGTGCCTAAATTCGCTAAAATGACAGTAACTTTCGGTTTTTGTTCAAACGACATGTGTAAATGCCTTTCAGTTCATCTTATGACACTAATGTAACAGTTTTCAGTGTCATATATAAATTGAATCGCTCTAAGCTTTTAATCGAACGCCTCGATGATTCCATTTATAACTAAGCAATATCTTTTGAGCTTTAGTGGTTAGTTTCCAAAGGCCATATGATTGCTCAATTTGTGTTGGGACAATCCAGCCTTGTGATTGCATTTGATTTTTAATTCGAAACAGCGCTTTATGATTAATCTGTGCACCAGCCACTGCATGTGCACGAGGTAATTCCTGACGAGCATCTTCTAAGCCTGCCTGATTTAAATATTCATTCAGACAAATTCCAAAATTCTCTTCTGGCACAGCTGTTTCAAAGCGTTTTGCCAGCACGCTCAACAACTGAGACCATGTCATTTGTCTCTGTCGTTTAAGCTCTTTAAAGTTGCCATCCTGAAATGCTTGAATCTGATATTCAAATGCAAAAATATCTTGCGGTGCAACTTCCTTTAACTGTATTGATGGCTCAGTTACTCGCTGTTCTAAATGCAAAATTTTACTTCTTAAGAGTCTAATTTCATCTTCTAACTGCTGAGCTTGATGAGCAGGAACCCAACCTTGTCCCATATGTTGCTCAACCATTAAAGGAATATTTAAACGGACAGCCAACTCCAATTCACGTGGAGTTTTAAAGTAAAAAATATGCTTTGCTTCGTGTAATAACTTTTTTCTAAATGCGAGAAATTTATCTTTAAGTTGTGGATGTGTTTCTTGTAAATCTATTTCGCGGCTTTCAGGCTGTTCATGCATGAACACAATAATAGGTTTAGCCTGACTTAACGCGTATTCATATTCTAAAGACAGATAACTCACACCAGAAATCGATTGTTCTCCATACTGACTTCCTAGAAGTAAGATTACATAATCACATTCATCAATTTGTCGACGTGCAAGTGTGGTTGTTAAAGGTGTTCGATGTTCTAGTCCCCAAGCAAAGAAACCCATCCCCACCAAGGTTTGAGATAAAACCATTCGCTCTGGCTGCATATCGCGGCCAGACGTTGAAATAAAAATCTGATAGCGTGTATCGAGCATAACAATACCCTTTCGCCCCACGATCTGTACATGACTTAAAATCAGCCAAGATCATGAACCGCCCCAAATAAAATAATAAATATAAAAAAACACTATTTTCTAAATGATGCTAAAAGATCAATTCAGATTATAAAGTGTCCAAGTTAACTCTTGTGGAATCATATGTTGTAAAACAGGTTGCAGTGCATCAGCATTATTTCCGCTGACGTAACATTCAATACGTGCAACATTCTGACCTATTTGGTCACATAATAACGCATTTTTTATTAAAATACGGGCTGTTTGTCGGGCAACTGCGAATCCCGAATCAACCAGTGTGAATTGGTTATCAAAAAGATGATGAATTGCTTCATTTAAGAAAGGATAATGCGTACAACCGAGCACTAAATAGTCTGCACCTTGCTCAGCAGCAGGCTGTAAAACCGCTTTTAATGCCGTTAAACATGCCTCTCCCATTTGCTGTCCTGCTTCTACACAAGGAACAAGTTCAAGGCTGGTTAAGGTCATCACTTTAACACCCGCCGGAACAGCAAACTTCTCGACAACATCTTTAATGAGTTGCCCACGAAAAGTAGCAGGTGTCGCCAACACAGCAACCACTTTAGAACGTGTCTGTAATACGGCAGGTTTTAATGCTGGAACTAACCCTACGATTGGAAAGTGCTCACCATAATGCTCACGCAAATGATCAAGGCTAAATGCGGAAGCTGTATTACAGGCAACCACTGCAATTTTACAACCTTGGCGGTATAACCAATCGACTGCGCGAGCTGTGAGCTCTCTAATTTCTTCATCAGAACGTGGGCCATAAGGAACGTAGGCTGTGTCGGCATAATACACAATGCGTTCATTCGGCAAATATCTAGCTATTTCTGCTGCAACAGACATTCCCCCAATTCCCGAATCAAAAATACCAATTGGGGCATCTGCTGATGCTTTAGGCATAGGTTCTAGATCGGTAAATAGGGGTTGTATGGCGGTCATAGCTGTACTGAAGTGTCAGAAAATTTCACTTCCTAAAGCTTAAACCTCAAGTGCCTAATTGCAAGAGCAAATTACCACTTTTTAACTCTAAAACGGTTTCACCATTCTCTTTTTCGATGAGTGTTCCATAGTTCACTAAGTGATAAAAAGACTGGCGTTGAATAAGCGCATTAATACCAAATCGGACATGCACATAAGGACGTAACTCCCCTGCATATTCACGCATAAAAATTGGATGTTCGGCATCAACCAAAATCACATCTTGATTGGTCGTGGTCAGTTGTAAAAATTGATCACCTGAAATTTCAACTTGATCGACCTGATTGACTAATAAAGGTTCATCTTCAACCTCAATTTCAATTTGTTCTACGGGGGTTTTCAGGTAGAATTTCCCTTCTTCTTTCCATAGGACTTTGGTAAATAGATCTAATAGGGCTTGGCGCTTAATTAATTGACCTTCGTGCCACCATTCTCCATTGGCTTTAACCGTCAAATCCATTTTGCCGCAATGCTTTGGATGCCACTGCTCTAAAGGTGGAATTGACCTTTTGTGACTTTGCTGTACACCTTTTAAGTATTGTGCAATGTTCATTAAGTTTTTATCATCAGATAACGGTATTTTTCCCATATCCGATGGGGAATTATTTTGATTTACCATAGTTTATGCCTTGCTGACGAAAAAATATGACGACTCAGCCAATTGGCTAGATCATGGTTTAAAACTATACTAGCCAAAACGATAAAAGGCACAATAGCATATTTGCGCCTATGGATTAAAACACTCACGGCAGCACCGAATTTCTGAATATGACGGTTGCCACCTTTAAGTATTGAGGAGTCCTACATGGAACACATCGAACGTGAATCGATGGAGTTTGACGTTGTCATCGTAGGTGCAGGACCTGCCGGTCTGTCTGCTGCGATTAAGATCCGTCAATTAGCGATTGAAAAAAACTTACCCGATCTTTCTGTTTGTGTAGTTGAAAAAGGCTCTGAAGTAGGTGCGCATATCTTGTCTGGTGCTGTGCTTGAGCCACGTGCCATCAATGAACTTTTCCCGAACTGGAAAGAAGAAGGCGCGCCTCTTAACGTACCAGTAACTGAAGACAAAACTTTCTTCTTACTTTCAGACACCACTTCTAAAGAAGTACCTCACTGGATGGTTCCTAAAACCATGCACAATGACGGTAACTATGTTATCTCATTAGGTAACGTGGTTCGCTGGTTAGGTCAAAAAGCTGAAGAATTAGAAGTTTCTATCTTCCCTGGCTTTGCTGCATCTGAAGTGCTTTATCATGAAGACGGTACTGTAAAAGGTATTCAAACGGGTGACATGGGTATTGGTAAAGATGGCGAACCAACGCATAACTTTACTCCGGGCTATGAGCTTCACGCTAAATACACCCTCTTTGCTGAAGGTTGCCGTGGTCACTTAGGCAAACGCCTCATTGCTAAATACAACCTCGATAAAAATGTTGATCCACAGCACTACGGTATCGGGATTAAAGAGCTTTGGGAAATTGACCCAGCAAAACATAAGCCAGGCTTAGTCATGCACGGCGCTGGCTGGCCATTGGCTGAAACAGCTTCTTCTGGTGGCTGGTGGTTATACCACGCTGAAAACAACCAAGTGACTTTGGGTATGATCGTGGACTTGTCGTACGAAAACCCACACATGTATCCATTCATGGAAATGCAACGCTGGAAAACACACCCACTCATTAAACAATATTTAGAAGGTGGTAAGCGTATTTCTTACGGTGCACGTGCTGTAGTGAAAGGCGGTTTCAACTCATTGCCTAAATTGACTTTCCCGGGCGGCTGCTTGATTGGTGATGATGCAGGTTTCTTAAACTTTGCAAAAATCAAAGGCTCACACACTGCCATGAAATCAGGCATGTTATGTGGTGAAGCTGTATTTGAAGCAATTGCTGCTGGTGTAGAAAAAGGCGGTGACCTTGCGATTGCACGTGTGACTGAAGGCGAAGATTTATTCACTAAAGAATTAACTTCATACACTGACAAATTCAACAACAGCTGGTTAAAAGAAGAGCTTTACAGCTCTCGTAACTTTGGTCCAGCAATGCATAAGTTTGGTCAATGGATTGGTGGTGCATTTAACTTTATCGACCAGAATGTCTTTAAAGTGCCATTCACTTTACATGACTTGAAGCAAGACTTCGCTGCATTGAAAACTGTTGATGCAACCAGCTTTAAGCCAAACTATCCAAAACCGGATGGCAAGCTTACATTTGACCGTTTATCTTCTGTGTTTATCTCAAACACTGTACATGAAGAAAACCAGCCAGCTCACTTGAAGCTTACTGATCCTTCAATTCCAGTGAACGTAAACTTACCGAAATGGGATGAGCCTGCACAGCGCTACTGTCCTGCTGGTGTTTACGAAATTATGGAAGATAATGATGGCTCTAAACGCTTCCAGATTAACGCAGCAAACTGTGTTCACTGTAAGACCTGTGATATTAAAGACCCATCTCAAAACATCACATGGGTAACGCCAGAAGGTGGCGGTGGTCCAAATTACCCTAATATGTAATAAAAAAAAGCCCCGATTATTTGGGGCTTTTTTATTGGAATCTGCTTATTGAAAAGGCGGTATTTTTGCTACGTTTAAATTGAAGTTCTTTTTATAGAAAATAAATGTACCTAATAAAAACAGGCCAAGAAAACCAAAGTTTCGTGCTAAATCGAAATACCAAACTGATTTCCCAAACAATAAATCAAGAATTAACATGAACCCCATGAATCTTGTATGCAAAATCAGACTCATCTTTATTTTTGGTTTGGGAGCAAAATATGTATTTCTATAGCCCAACAGAATTGAGCCAACAATAATAACAGTAACTAAAATAATGGTAGCAACAGTTTCAGATAACCAAGGGGTTTTTAGATTTAATAAACCAGCAATAGAGAAAAACCAAAGAAAAATAAATAAGCTTCGTTTTACAAAATATTCATTCATTTTTATACGACATTTATATACTTAATTTTATAAATTATATAACGATTCTTATTTGTAAAAAATTATCATTTCAAATTAAATGTGAATTATTAATGGCTTCTAATCGTCTTTATTAGAAGCCTTATTATTCTATTACCCTTTCTTCACCAAATAATGAAATTCTTTATGACCATTTTCATCTAAGCGTTCTTCTTGCAACAACAACTCATGGCCTAAATGCATACAAAATTTAGGAATATCCCACGAGGTCGAATTATCTGTTGCGAAGACTTCAACCACATCCCCAGATTTAGATTTGCGGATGGCTTGATGCAACATCATGACAGGTTCCGGACAACGTAAACCACGCGTATTGAGTTGTACAGTAGGTGAAATGGGTTGCTCTGACATAACAAACTCGAACAAATAGAATTTTCACATTTTAGCATAAACAAATTACTGAGCTGTTAACTGTAACTGGCTTTTACATAACAATATGCGTTTTGTCTTTTAGCTTGTTTTATAGATGCATAAGCATCTTTTCTTCGGTATGATTCAAAGTATTCATTTGATAGATTGAGTCTTTAGGAAAGATCATGCAAGAGGAACCAGGTCCGTCGTGGGGAATGCGCGGCTTACGAAAATGGTTAGGTACAGCACCAGAAACCCGTGATGAATTATTAAAATTAGTCCAAAATTCACGCCGCTTTTTAGAACCAGATACTGTTGCCATGCTTGAAGGCGTTCTTGACCTTCCAGCTACAAAAATTCGTGAAGTCATGACACCACGAACAGCAATGATCAGTTTGCAAGAAGATGATCAGTTACTTGATATTCTTGATGTACTGGTTGAGTCTGCTCACTCACGCTTTCCAGTCTTCTCTTCTGATCAACCTGATAATGTTGTCGGGATTTTGCTCGCAAAAGATTTGTTGCCGTTTCTAACCGAACCGAATACCAAAGTTGATATTCGAGTTCTTATGCGTCAGCCCTTATTTGTTCCAGAAAGTGCACGTTCCGATCAGGTACTACGCATGTTGAAACATACTCAGACTCACATTGCTATTGTGATTGATGAATATGGTTCAACAGCGGGTCTTGTGACGCTTGAAGATATTCTTGAAGAGATCGTTGGCGAAATCGAAGACGAACATGACACTGCTGATGAAGATGCTCAGTACATTGTTCCAGACAATGACCATACCGTAGCAAATGCATGGATGGTGCAAGCACTTACACCAATCGAACATTTTAATACTGTTTTAGATGCTGATTTTTCTGACGATGAAGTAGAAACTGTCGGCGGTTTATTGCTTCAAGAGATTGGTCTGGTAAGTGATTTACAAGGTCAAACTGTTGAGCTTGGAAATTGGTTATTTACAATCGTTGAAGCAGATGCACGCACTATTCATCTGATTCGAGCTGTACGTCAATGAGAGCATACTTTGAAAAGCTGTTAGATTCTTCGCAACAACAAAAACAGCTTCCTTTAATTTTTCCTTTACTCATTGCTTTATTTTCAGGTGCCGTGTTCAGTTTTTCACTGGCACCTTATTATTGGTGGTGGTTGGCAATTTTATCTCCAGCCCTACTCTATGCATCATTACATAAACGTTCGGCCAAACAAGCATTTGCTATTGGTTGGAGCTATGGCTTCGGCTTATGGTTTGTGGGGGCTTTTTGGCTCTACACTTCCATCCATGTATATGGCGACACCAATGCTGTTCTAAGCGTGGGTATGATTGCTGTTATGGCCCTTGTGATGGGTTTATTTACCGCACTTCAGACTTGGGTTTACCGACGTTTCTTCCCTGAAACACCCCTGACTTTTGCACCACTCTGGATTGTTTTTGAGTGGGCAAAAACTTGGGTATTTACAGGTTTCCCATGGCTGTTTGTAGGTTACGCTTTTACTGAACGTTTACTCGATGGTTACGCACCTCTATTCGGTATTTACGCAATTTCCTTCGTTGTCATTGTATTAGCATGTGCTTTAGTTGAAGTTCTACGCAAGCGTATTTTCTGGGTTATCCCTTCTGCCCTGTTGGTTTTGGGTGCATGGGGAGCATCATATATACAGTTTGTAAAACCTAAAGCTGCCAAACCGCTTAGTGTTTCGCTCATTCAAGGCAACATTCCACAAGATTTAAAATGGCTGACTGAATATCAAGTTAGAACATTAGAAATTTACGCTGGTCTGACTCAATCTGAATGGGGCCGTGACTTAATTGTATGGCCTGAATCATCAATTCCACTCTTCCAAACTGATATTGAACCGTTTTTGGATGCAATGGATGCCCAAGCTAAAAAAAACCACACTGCATGGGTAACCGGAATTCCCTACTGGGATGTTACCAAATCTCATGAAGTTGGTAGCCCGCTGTATTACAACAGTATTATGGCTTCTGGTAGCGACTCAAGCGGTCTCTATAAAAAGCAGCGTCTTGTGCCGTTTGGTGAATATATTCCACTGTCAGGTTTACTCTCATGGGTATTACCAGCCATGCAAAATGATATTAGCATGAGCGGTTTTTCACGTGGGGAGAGTAACCAGAAACCCCTCATGATCAAAGGACATGCGCTTGCTGCTGCGATTTGTTATGAAGTGGCTTATCCGAACCTTACCCGACGTAATGCAGAAGACAGCGACTTCTTGGTTACTGTATCTAATGACGCTTGGTTTACGGGTACTGCTGGGCCGTGGCAACATTTACAGATGGTGCAGATGCGTGCTAAAGAAAATGGACGTTGGTTTATTCGTGCAACCAACACTGGTGTAACAGCTTTTATTGATCAAAATGGTCATATCACTGAACAAGCACCGCTCGATAAAGAGTTTGTCTTGAGAGGTGATTTACCTGCCATGCAAGGTCAAACCCTTTATAACCGTTTAGGTGATTATCCAGTGTTAGGATTTGCAGTATTACTGCTGATTTTAGGTTGGGTGTATCGTCCACGTAAAGTTGACGTTTCTTTTAAATCACGTCGCTAAATTATAATAGTTTTGTACCCAGAGGAACTTCAAACTCTGGGATACAAAGTGCGACATCCCCATTTGCGTTATGAAACCCTGTCACCAAGCATTCTGACTGAATAGGCCCTATTTGTTTTTTAGGGAAATTCACTACAGCAACAACTAATTTACCAATTAAATCTTGTGGCTGATAGAGCTTGGTAATCTGTGCACTTGATTTACGCACACCCAATTCTTCACCGAAGTCTACATGCAAAATATAGGCAGGTTTACGCGCCTTTTCAAAAACCTCAGCTTCAATAATTTTACCAACGCGAAGCTCTACTTTTAAAAAATCATTCCAATCGATTTGTTCCATTTACTTTTTCTCATGTTCTTAAATATCTGATTTGAAGCATATAATATGTACAAATAAAGAAACACCCTCTTTTTATTTCCAGTTAAAAAATAAAACGTAGATGTTGAGTCTACGTTTTATTTAAAAATCTGGTTTTAAAATATCATTAAAAAGCGATAGATAGTTCCAAAGATAAATAAGCAACTAAGCTTGATAAAAAGGCCATTGGGACATAACGATAAGCTTTAAACAGTAATTGCTCATATTGAGTAGATATTTGTTTAACTTGCCAGACACTCGCTTTTAATGCGGTAAAGAAGCTCACCATCAACCATGCACTCACAATACTTAATGCAAAGAAGCCAATCATAATTTGGCTACTTCCCTCTGTACTCAGCCATAGCTTTAATGAAAATTCAGCAAGCGGCAATAAACCCAAAATCAATAGGACAGACTTGAGCATTACCCAATGAAACTGAGTCAGTTCATCTAATATGAGAAATGCTTTCATTTAATCTCTCCTTTTTAATTGAATAAAGTGCTTTTTATTTATTATGCAAAGCTTTTATTTAAATATATAGCTTATTTTTCTCTACATTTTAACTTTCTTGTAACTATTAAATATGGGAATAATTCTTATTATAAATCTCAAATATCATTATTAATTTTAATTTATATTTTTCAAATATTTATTATATTTTTCTGATTGAGAGAGATTATCAATTCGAATTTATCGGTTTATCTTTTTAACTGAATTGATAATCTCTATTATATTTTCAATTAAGGCTGATAATAAATATCCGCATCATTACCCTCACCACCATCTTTGCCATCTGCGCCAAATGAATACAAATCAAAAGCGCGACCATCCGCCCCTGGAATTACATATTGAACATCGTTTTTCCAACTGTCTTTAGGATAACCACCTTTTACATAGCCACCCGGCATCCAGTTTTTCGCTGTTGCAGGTTGATTAACTAAAGCATCTAGTCCGCCTTCTTGCATGGTTGGGAAATGTCCGTTATCAAGCTTGTACTGATCTAAAGCACCAGCTACACCTTTTAATGTAATTTGGGTGGTATCAATTTTAGCTTTTTCACTACGCCCCATGACATTGGGTACGATTAACGCTGCTAACACGCCTAAAATTACAATCACGACCATGACTTCAATGAGGGTAAATCCTGAGGCACGTTTCATTCGAGCACCGCTCGAACGTGCCGCAAGTCCGAAAGCTGTGCTTGAGGAGCAAACATCTGATTGAGAGTTATGCTCGGAATGGCACGTTGGCTCAAACTGATTTGGAACCGCAGATTCACTATGTTGTTCCATCGCTATTTCGCTTTGAATATTTTTTACTTTCATCATTATCTCTAATATCAAAGTTATTAAATCATATTGTTCATATTTACGATTGGCAGCATAACCGCGATTACAATAACCAGTACAATGCTTGCCATTAGAACCAGCATAAGTGGTTCAAGTAATGCCAGTAAGGTTGAAATAAATGTTGTAACCTCACGGTCTTGCATGGTCGATGCACGTTCTAACATGCGGTCCAGTTCGCCTGATGCCTCACCACTTCGAATCATTTGTACCATCATTGGTGGGAAATAACCACTGCGCTCAAGCTGTGTACCCAAGTTACCACCTTCAGTAACACGCTCAGCTGCATGGGCAATTGAATCGCGTATGACCCAATTACTGGTCACTGCTGCACCAATCTTTAAGGCATCGACCAAAGGTACGCCTGAACGAGTCAAAATAGATAATGTACTGGCAAATCGTGCAGAATTAATACCACGTGACAGTTTACCGAATAATGGCAATTTGAGTGTTAATCGATCAAAAGCATAATGCCCAGCAGTCGTTTTTAAAAATCTTACGAATGCGACAACTCCCACAACTGCAAAAATAATAATAAACACCCAAGCATGACGGATAAAATCACTGGCTTTCATTAAAGCAACTGTAATCCACGGCAAGGCATCTTTACTTTGGTCGAACGTTTTTACAATCTCTGGCACAACATAAGTCATTAAACCCATCACAATACCAAAAGACATCAGCATTAAAATGATTGGGTAAATCATAGCGCCCTGAACTTTCTTTTGCATGGCAAAACGGTTTTCAGTGTAATCCGAAAGCTGATCTAAAATTAGATCTAAATGCCCAGAACGCTCACCTGCTGCGACCGTTGCGATATAAAGATCAGGAAACCGTCCAGATTGCTGCATACCTTGTGCGAGTGAATGCCCCTCTAAAACGCGAGAACGGACAGATAATAAAAGGTTTTGCACATGCGGTTTTTCACTTTGCCTACTCACCGCACGTAAAGCTTCTTCTAGAGGAATGGCCGCTGCAACCAAAACAGATAGTTGTCTGGTCATGAGCGCTAAATCATAAGCACTAAACTTTTTTTGGAATAATCCCTGACTCTGATGTTTATCTTTTTGTTCAACAGGGTCAACACTAATTGGTGTCCATGCTTTATCACGTAATTGTTGGCGAATCTGGCGTGCTGAGTCTCCCTCAAGCACTCCTTTTTGCTGCTTCCCTGAAGCATCAATGGCAGTAAATTGATATGCAGGCATGGTAATGTTCTAATTTTCCAAAAATAATAGTCGCTGCTGTTGCATCTATGCTACGCAATCATTCATATTCGTTCTATAGCCTGTGTAGAATACCCAAGTCCTCTTCACGACGCTATGCCGTTTTTTAAAATTGACGAAATGAGCCTCTATGACCATAACGCCAAAGCCTGATTCACTTGTTTATCGTGTGCGTGTAGCCGTACCTGTGCATCTGTACGACACTTTTGACTATACACTCACCCAAGCACAATATGAACGGGCTCACGTAGGCTCACGCGTCGCTATTTCCTTTGGACGCCAAAACCTGATTGGCATCATTACAGAAAAAGTAGATCCACATGAGCCATTTACAGGCAAATTTCAGCTTAAAGCCATTTCTGAACTTTTAGATGAAGAACCAATTTTAGATGAACAAGTTTTAAGTTTATTGACATGGTCCGCACAATATTACCAATTTCCAATTGGTGAGGTCATGCAAACCGCCCTACCCGCGTTATTGCGTCAGGGCAAACCGATGGATGTTTTGTTCCATCTTTGGAAAATCACACCCTGTGACAATGTTGAAGCCCTACTAAAGCGTTCTGTTAAGCAACAAGATGCGTATCAAATTTTAAAATTACACCCTGCCGGCACCACAGAGAATATTCTAAATTTAAGTGGTGTAGAAACAGCCACTCTTAAAGCGCTTCAAAAGAAAGGACTGGTTGACTGCACGCTCGAACCACACGACTTTAGCCCGACACCTGTTCAATTAGCCCAAATGCCGCTCACGCTAAATGAAGACCAAAAGCAAGCAACCCAGCACGTCGTAAACGCACAACATCAATACCAAGCATTTTTGCTAGATGGTTTAACAGGAAGTGGTAAAACTGAAGTTTATCTGCACATCATGCACGAGGTGCTAAAGCAAGGTAAACAAGTACTGGTATTAGTACCTGAAATTGGTTTAACTCCTCAAACGATTTCCCGTTTTAAGTCTCGTTTTAACTGTGATATTGCTTTATTGCACTCTGGCTTAAATGACTCCAAACGCTTACAAGCATGGCAACAGGCACAGACCGGAAAAGCGTCTATTATTTTAGGAACGCGCTCTGCCATCTATACGCCACTGCCACGTTTGGGCCTCATTATTTTAGATGAAGAGCATGACTTGTCTTATAAACAGCAAGAAGGCTTCCGTTACCATGCACGTGATGTCGCACTGTACCGCGGTCACTTGCAAAGCTGCCCTGTTATTTTAGGTTCAGCAACGCCAAGTATTGATAGTTATTATTTGGTCGAGACTGGCAAATTAACTACACTGCAACTCAACAAACGTGCTGGACATGCACTTTTGCCTAAAATGCATTTGATAGACCTTAAAATTGTCAAAAAACAGCATGGAATTAGCCAGCCCCTTATTGAACAAATCAAACATACATTAGCTAGAAAAGAACAGGTTTTAATCTTTTTAAACCGTCGTGGCTATGCACCTGTACTGGTTTGTGAAAGCTGTGGATGGCAAGCAAATTGCCCGCATTGCGACGCGCATTTTACTTTGCACACTCAGCCTTATTCTTATTTACATTGTCACCACTGTGGGACCATTCATCGCTTGCCAGATCATTGCCCTGAATGTCAGCAAAAGAGTTTAAAAACTTTAGGCGCAGGAACAGCCAAAGTTGAAGAACACTTACAAGAATTATTTCCAGATCATGATGTTATTCGGGTTGATCGTGACAGTACCAGTCGTGTCGGGAGCTGGCAAAAAATCTATGACCGTATTCATCAAAACAAACCAACAATTTTGCTCGGCACTCAAATGTTGGCAAAAGGTCATCATTTTCCACATGTGACCTTAGTTGCCATTTTAGATATTGATGCGGGTTTACTCAGCGTAGATATCCGTGCGCCTGAACGTACTGCCCAGTTAATTGTACAAGTCGCTGGTCGTGCAGGCCGTGGTGAACACAAAGGCCATGTTTATTTACAAACGCTAAGACCTGATCATCCTTTACTGACTACACTCATCGAAAAAGATTATCGCGCGGTTGCCAAACAAACGCTGGCTGAACGTAAAGTAGCTTTGCTGCCACCTTATCGCTATGCCGTACTAATACGTGCAGAGTCCAAAGATCGAGACTATACCTTACAATTTTTAAATGAAGCTGCCGAGCAACTTCGCCAAGTCGCTGGTGAGATTGTTGATATTTGGGGACCTATTCCTGCACCGATGGAACGTAAAGCGGGACGCTATCGTGCTCACATGGTTATTTTATCTGCCGACCGTGCTCGCCTACATTTTTACTTAAGACAATGGTGGTCTCAATTGGTTCATGCACCAAGACAGCATCAACTCAGGCTATCAATTGATGTCGATCCGCAAGAATTTAATTAGATGATTTGAATATCATGGTGTGAAGAAGCCTTTTTGGCTTTACACTTAAAAGAGACTAATACATTCGAGGCAATGAATGTCATTCCTACTGCAAGCAACAATCTTTCTTGGAGCTTCTCTGATTTTAGTCCCTCTTGGCAAACGCCTAGGGATAGCAACAGTTTTAGGTTATTTATTTACAGGAATACTTCTAGGTCCTAGTGTTTTAAATATTGCACATGACCCTGAAGCAATTATGGAACTTGCCGAATTCGGTGTCATTTTATTGATGTTCCTGATTGGTTTAGAACTAAGACCACAGCGGTTGTGGGAAATGCGTGACTCTATTTTTGTAATGGGAAGTCTGCAAGTCCTCATTAGCGGTGGCGTACTTATGCTGATCATACTATTACTCTTTAAGCAGCAGCTTTCTATTAGCTTTGTCATTGGTTTTGCCCTTGCACTGTCTTCTACCGCTTTTGTATTACAGCTTCTGACTGAAAAGCAGCAACTCAACACGACTTATGGTCAGCAGTCTTTTTCGATTTTGCTCTTTCAAGATATAGCGGCGATTCCCTTACTTGCCATCATTCCATTATTGGCAGGAACAGAATCAACCCATCATGGGATTGCTTATTTTGCGGCGATTATTGCAACCTTTACGGGTTTGTTTTTGTTTAGTCGCTATGTGATGCGTCCATTCTTCCGCTTTGTTGCCAAAAGTGGCGCGACTGAACTTATTACAGCAGTAGGATTATTTATTATTCTTGCTGTTGTCTTGCTTATGGATACTTTAGGAATTAGCACGACGTTAGGCGCGTTCCTCACAGGTGTATTATTAGCCGATTCAGAATTTCGTCACGAAGTTGAAGCGAGTATTGCACCATTTAAAGGTTTACTACTTGGCTTATTCTTTATGACCGTGGGTATGACCACTCAACTGTCATTACTGATTGAAATGCCTTTACTTATTATTGGTGGAGCAGTCGGCTTATTGCTCATCAAAACACTGATATTGACTGCCATTGCCCGCTATAAAAAATACAGTTGGAACAATAGTTTGCTTTTGGGCACTTGCTTGGCACAAGGCGGAGAATTTGCTTTTGTAATTCTGAGTCTTGCCAAAAGTGAGAAAATTTTAACTCAAGCTCTATTAGAACCAGTGACCCTTATTGTGACGTTGTCGATGGTACTTACCCCAGTGATTTACTGGATTATGGCAACCAAGGTCATTCCTCTGTTTAATAAAGAACGTCCACCTGAGTACGATGAAATTCCTCAGCAGGATAATCCGATTATCATTGCAGGTTTTGGGCGATTTGGACAAATTATCGCGCGTATTGCCCGCCTGCAACATTTGGGCTTTACCGCAATCGACAACAATCTTCATCAAGTGGACTTTGTTCGTCGATACGGCGGGAAGCTTTATTATGGCGATGTGACCCAGCCAGATTTATTGCGTTCTGCTGGTATTGAAAAAGCCAAAGTATTTATTTTAGCGATTGATGATGTCGAAGATTCAATGAATGTCGCTCGCCATCTTAGATTAAATTATCCAAACTTAAAGCTGTTGGCTCGTGCTCGTGACCGTCACCATGTACATCTTTTAAGAGATTTAGGTGTTGAATACATTTGGCGTGAGACGTATTTATCTTCATTAGGAATGGCTTATCGCGCCTTACGAGAACTCGGCATCTCAGATGAACAAGCCTATAACAATATCGAAATCTTTCGGGATTATGATGAGAAATTGCTCATACAGCAGCAAAGTATTTATACTGATGAACAGAAGATCTTTGAAACACATCGTAATGCCTTAGCCGAACTTGAACATTTGTTTGAAAGTGATGCACAGCAACAGGCTACGTCAAAACATGATGTGAATTTAAAGCGTCATTTACAGCCAAATCGCATCGACATTACAAGAGATCATCTAGAATAACTTGAGATTTCAGAAAATGGCTATATTAAGGACTTATTCACATTGCCTAAATAATTGGACAATGGGCACAAAGCTGCCCCTGTCCGGCTTGCGGCTTCGCTGCATTTCCTAAGCTTGATTAAAACGAAATAGTTATACTCTGCTTAGGGCCCTGGAGAATATTATGTCTGATTTACGCCAACGCTTTTATATTGAGAACTTTCCGGTTCGTGGGGAAGTAGTTCATCTAGAAGAAGCACTACAAACTATCTTAGCTCAACGTGACTATATGCCTGCGGTTAAAATTCTGTTAGGTGAAATGTTGAGTGCGACTGCATTACTTGCAAGTACACTAAAAATCAAAGGCCGTATCAGCTTGCAAATCCAGGCTAGCGGCACCTTTAAGTGGGCAATGGCTGAATGTAATCATTTGGGTGAAGTCCGTGCTCTAGCTGATTACGAAACAGACCCACGCTTCATCGAAGCAACAGACAGTAGTACAGTTCTTGGCGCTTTAGTTAATCCAGTTTTATTTATTAATATTGAACCTGAATTTGGTGAGCGTTATCAAGGGATTGTCCCTCTTGATCAAAAAACTTTAGCTGGCTGTTTAATGCAGTATTACGATTTGTCTGCACAAATTCCAACTCGCATTGTGTTAGCAAGTACGACCAAACGCTCTGGTGGTTTACTGATTCAGCTTTTACCACGTCATGATGAAGAAGAGCAAAACTTGGTCGATGAAGATTTATGGCCACGTTTGACGATGTTGACCGAAACATTAAAAGCCGAAGAGCTGACCAATTTAGATGCAAACGAAATTTTATATCGTTTATATAACGAAGAAGAAGTTCGTTTACCAGAAATTGAAGCACTAAAATTTGGCTGTACATGTTCAAAAGAACGCTGTGCAAATGCGCTGATTCAAATTGGTGTAGACGCTGTTCATGAAACCTTAGAAGAACAGAACCCTATTCGTATGGATTGTCAGTTCTGTAATACTCAATACACCTTTACTGCTGAAGAAGCTTTAGCATTATTTGGTGAACATTTAAGTTAATTATTAAAATTTATAAAAAGGCGGATTTACCGCCTTTTTATTTATCTGTACTTTTGATGATAGTTTTCAATATTTTATTTTAAATAGGATAAGATAAGGCTACTTTATAGCCTATAAATAGATGCTTAAAACGCCATGAATTATTTTGATTATTTTCTCTTTATTTTTAGCGTAATTATTATGATTGCGACCCCTGGCCCCGTCATGATTTTAGTTGCAAGCGCTGGACTTAAAGGAGGCTATAAAAAAGCACTTGAAACCATTTTTGGTACAAATCTCGCATCCCTTGTCTTAATTTTTATTTCAGTACTCGTTTTAAAGGGAGTACTGAGCGTTAACGATAGTTATCTCAATATCATTCGTATTTTAGGCTGCCTATATATTGGTTATTTGGGTTTTAGTATTCTCAAAGAAGTCATTCAAGCACCTCACCCAGAAGCAATACAAACAGTTTCAGCACAAAATGGCGGCTTTAAAAAAGGCTTTCTCGTCGGTATTTCAAACCCTAAAGATATTATTTTTTTCTCGGCTTTCTTTCCGCAATTTGTGTCTATTACCCCACAATTAAATTTAAGTCTAACCATACTGACCCTGACATGGATTGTTTTAGACTTCCTCACTTTATCTTTGGTTTATATATTCTTCCGTCGCCTTTCTAACAGTCATTTATACCCAAAAATATTAGGGCTATGCGGTTTATTACTTTTACTTATTGCCCTTTACGGCTTATATCAAAGTTTCATCTAAATCATGAAAGGTATGAGCCTCATTTGCCTATACCTTTTTCTATTAATTTTATTTTGGAATAGAACAACTCTTATACAATCTAGCTTATTGAAAACTCTAAAAATCGTTTCATAATGAAATAAACAACTCCATCGTGATAAAACATTATGGCAAAAAATTATTATGAAGAATTAGGGGTTACACGCAAAGCCTCTGCTGATGAAATTAAAAAAGCTTATCGGAAACTAGCCCGTAAATATCATCCTGACATCAGCAAAGAAAAAGATGCAGAAGAAAAGATGCAGGCCATTAATGTTGCCTATGACACGTTAAGCAATGCAGAAAAAAAAGCTGAATATGACCAGATGTTAGATCATCCTCAAGGTTTTAATAACTTTGGTCAGGGTGCTGCACAAGGTGGTTTTGATGGAGCACAGTTTTATCGCCAAGGCTTTACAGGTGGTGAACAAGCAGACTTTAGCGGTTTTGAAGATTTATTTGGGCGCTTTGGTGCAGGATTTGGTGGTGGTCAGCAGCAGTACCAAAGACAACAGCGTAGTTATCGCGGTGAAGACCAACATGCCAGCATAGAAGTCGATCTTGATATTGCCTATCATGGATCAACGCAACAGATTACCCTGCAAATCCCGACCATGAATGCTTATGGCGAGCCTGAAGTTCAACGTAAAACCTTGCAGGTGAAAATACCAAAAGGTATGAAAGAAGGTCAGCAAATCCGCTTAAGTGGACAAGGACAAAGTGGTATCAATGGCGGTGCCAACGGCGATCTTTATATTGAAATTCAGTATAAAGATACAGATCGCGTTCATGTTGAAGGTAGCGATGTATATTTGACTGTAGATGTGGCGCCGTGGGAAGCTGCATTAGGTCAGGGTATTGAGGTAAAAACACCAGCTGGACCTTTAAACGTCAACTTACCTCACAACGCAAAACAAGGACAACAGCTACGTTTAAAAGACAAAGGGATACCAAATAAAACGCCAGGCCATCTCTATTTAATTTTAAATATTGTATTCCCACCAGCACATTCTGAAAAAGAAAAACAAGCTTATCAGCAACTGGCTGAAGCCTTCGCTTCATTCGAACCTCGTTCATCTCATTAGGGAGCAAGATCATGACAACCATTCATTATCGCGAAATTGTATATGACGGCCGTACCTTTAGTGCGGAGGTCGTTGATGAACAATCTACATTTGACTTGCAACAATTTGCTCAAGCTTGTGGTCAAAGCCCTGACTGGATTATTCAGTTAATTGAATATGACATTTTATCGGTCGACAATACGCCTGAAGCACATCAGTTTATGGGCGAAGATGTCGCACGTGCACGTAAAGCATATCGTCTGCAACGTGACTTTGACGCAAGTTTGGCAGCAGTTGCGGTGATGCTAGATTTGATTGATGAAGTACAACAACTTAGAAAACAGTTGAAGCATTTTCATTAAGATTTTTTCTCAATAGCTTTTTCAAAAAGGCATGAGCTAACGTGATGGGCGGCATGGATGCCGCCTTTTGGACTGCGGTAATATGGATGTACCGTTAGTCCAATAAAGGGGTTTTGTTACTTTTGCCCAGTCAAAAGTAAGGATACGCCTATACAAAAAACATCTAATTCATCCTTAAATTTGAGGCAGTACTAACAACTCAAATTTACTGATTTTTGAAAATTCTTATTACTTCAACCGAGTAATCTTCTCTAATTCCTTCACAGTCTGTTTAATCGGCTCATATTCCAAAAACCAAAACAAATTCATCCGATCTTGACGATGCTGTTGAGCCAGTAAATCAATCACACTTTTTTCACCACGCCCAACCAAGTGCTGCCGATAAAAATAGTACAAAAGCAAAATCGTACTCAGTAGCATGACCCCTAACATAATCCAGAAACCAACTGGTGATTTAAGACCAGGAATAAACTCAAAATTCATTCCATAAATGCCCGTTAAAAGGGTGAGCGGCGCAAAAACTGCCGTGATAATTGCAAGAATCCGCATGTTTTCATTGGTTTGGTTTGCAATAGCAGAAAAATGTAAATCAATGGCCGACTGAATTGCGCTACGTAACCGTAAAGTATGTTTCTGAATACGTTCCACATGACTCATTAAATCATTTAAACGAACTAGTAGAATATCTTGTGAATTGCGGATATGTCCACCAACCACATGATGGTAATTTTCTACAATTTCATCTCGAAATTCTTGAAGGGTTTCGATTTGTTCTTCACATAAATTTTCGACCTGTTGAAAGGCCATATTTTCATGGAACAACTGGTGCCATTGTTTAAAACGACGATTACCCTGTAATAGTTGTTGCTGCCAATGCTCGACTCTTCTCGTCAATGGTGAACGGATATCAAGATAACCATCAACCATACTATTTAACAAGCGTAACGATAAATCGACGGGTGAATTCGGTAATTTACGGGTTTTGTTTTGTTCTTCTAAAGTTTTACATAAAATATTTTCGAGACGTTGAATATAGTTTTCAATCGACTTATTGCCCTGCTCACGCACGCTAATCAGTACATCAGGCGTCAAGATAAAACTGATGGGTGTCGTCGCTAATCCAAAAACACTATCTTGGGATTCAGCATGTTTAATTTCATCATCAGGTGTAACCAGCTTTTTAAAAATGAGCAGGTCATATTCTTCAAGTGTGTCAAATGCACAGGGATGTTCAATATTGGCAATATCCCGCATATGAAACTCATTAATAACCACACCCGAAAGCTGATGAATCCTTTGTTGCCATTCTTCGTTATGATTCACCACATCCGTTCTGACACTGTCAATCCAGAAAAACTCCAGAACATGTTCACTATGCTGTTCTCGGCTTAAAAAGACATAGCCGTCAGCTTGATGGCGATAAAAATAATAAACCTGCATACCACAACGATCTGTTTTTATATTACTTGCATCATGCCATAAAAAAAGTCCGCATCAAGCGGACTTTTTCATGTCACTAGAACAATTATGCTTGTTCAATGTCTTTCATAGTCAATTTAATACGACCACGATTATCAACATCAGCAACTTGTACTTTCACTTCCTGACCTTCTTTAAGAACGTCAGTTACGTTCGCAATACGTTCATTTGAAATTTGCGAAATGTGAAGAAGACCATCAGTACCCGGCATGATATTTACAAACGCACCGAATTCTACAATACGGATTACTTTACCGTCATAGATCTTACCTGGTTCAACTTCAGCAGTAAGTGCTTGAATTTTTGCAATCGCAGCACGAGCAGCAGCTTTAGTTTCACCAAATACGCGAACTGTACCGTTATCTTCAATATCAATTGCAGCTTTAGTTTCTTCAGTAATGGCACGAATCGTTGCGCCGCCTTTACCAATAACATCACGGATCTTGTCTGGATTGATGTTAATCACTTCAAACGTCGGTGCATGAGCACTGATTTCAGCACGAGCACGTGAAATCACTTTATTCATTTCATTAAGGATGTGCATACGACCAGCAAATGCTTGGTTTAATGCAACTTCCATAATTTCTTCAGTAATACCTTCAATCTTGATGTCCATTTGAAGCGCAGTAATACCGTTTGCAGAACCTGCTACTTTAAAGTCCATATCACCTAAGTGATCTTCGTCACCCAAGATGTCAGAAAGTACTGCAAAACGCTCGCCTTCTTTCACTAAGCCCATTGCGATACCAGCAACTGGTGCTTTAAGTGGAACACCCGCATCCATAAGTGATAATGAAGCACCACATACAGAAGCCATTGAAGATGAACCGTTAGATTCAGTAATGTCAGATACGATACGGATTACGTACGGGAAGCGGTCAGCAGCAGGAAGAACAGCTTGAACACCACGACGAGCTAAACGACCATGACCGATTTCACGACGCTTAGGGCCAGATTCACGACCAGTTTCACCTACAGAGTATGCAGGGAAGTTGTAGTGCAACATGAAGTTGTCAGTTTTAGTACCTGACAATGTATCAACCATTAATGCATCACGAGTATTACCCAAAGTTGTTGTTACCAACGCTTGAGTTTCACCACGTGTAAATAATGCAGAACCGTGAGCGCGGTCTAATACACCAACTTGAACGTCGATACCACGAACAGTTTTAGTATCACGGCCATCAATACGTGGTTTACCTGACAAGATGTTGTCACGTACTGTACGGTATTTAAGGTCTTCAAATAATTCATTTACTTCGTCAGCAATACCAGTTTCGTCATTTTCAGGAACGAACTGAGCTACAGCTTCTGCATAAAGTGCATCAAGTGCTGCATAACGGTCTTGTTTAACCGCAATTGTATATGCTTCAGAAATTTTAGCTTCGAAAGCTGCTTTTAATTGCTCAAGAAGTGCTTCGTTTTTGCTTGGAGCAACCCAAGTTGATTCAACTGCACCAGCAGCAGCAGCAAATTCTTTAATTGCTTGAATCGCGATTTGCATTTCGTCATGACCGAAAAGCACAGCACCAAGCATTTGGTCTTCTGAAAGCTCTTTCGCTTCAGATTCAACCATTAATACAGCAGATTCTGTACCAGCAACAACAAGGTCAAGATCACTTTCTTTCAACTGTTCAAAGTTCGGGTTAAGAACATATTCACCGTTGATTAAACCAACACGTGCGCCACCGATTGGACCACGGAAAGGAGTACCAGCAATAGATAATGCTGCTGATGTACCAAGCATTGCTGCAATATCAGCATCCATAGTTTTGTCAGAAGAAACAACTGTTGCTGTTACTTGGATTTCGTTGAAGTAACCTTCTGGGAACAATGGACGAATTGGACGGTCAATAAGACGTGAAATTAAAGTTTCAGCTTCAGAAGCACGGCCTTCACGCTTACCGTAACCACCAGGGATACGACCAGCTGCATATTGTTTTTCTTGATAGTTAACTGTTAACGGGAAGAAGTCTTGACCCGCTTTTGCTTTAGGTTGAGCAACAACTGCAACTAAAACAGTTACGCCACCCATTGTAATTAAAACTGTGTTTGCTTGACGTGCAACGCGACCCGTTTCTAAAACGACTTGATGTTGACCGAATTGGAATTCTTTACGAACGATATTAAACATTGACATGTATTGTATTTTCCTAATTTTATTCTAGTGAGACCCCTAAGGTTTGGCATTCAGACTACAACTGTTGGTAGATAAATGACAAAGCTTAGAAGCCATCACACTAGGCCAAAAATTTTAAATAATATTAAACGCAAAGAAGGAGCGCACAAGCGCCCCTTCTAAACATCACTTAACCTAAAATTAAGTGAAACTCTCTTTTCAGCGATAAAGCATTGCGACATGCGAAATAGCGAAAACAAAGTGAAAATCGAATTAACGACGTAAACCTAAAGCACCGATCAAAGCAGTGTAACGACCGTGGTCTTTACCATTTAAGTAGTCGAGCAATTTACGACGTTGGTTAACCATACGAATCAAACCACGACGGCTGTGATGGTCGTGTTTGTGAGCTTTAAAGTGACCTTGTAAATCATTGATTTGAGCAGTCAATAAAGCTACTTGTACTTCTGGTGAACCAGTGTCATTTTCAGCGCGAGCAAATTTAGCAATGATCTCTGCGCGGTCTGCATTAGTTAAAGCCATTCGATTTCTCCGAGATGCTTAAAAAAGTAAACGATATGAATCAGTTGAGGCAACTGACTGCCGTGCATCACTACAGCAAGTTGCCTATTTTAAGGTATCTATAGGTGGATTGCAAAATAGTTTTCAGTAACTTGTCATTTTAGACACTGACACAAGCATACTAACCCTGCACACTAGCTTTGAATAAAAAGAAAGAAGCGCGAGGGACGTGTGAAAATTTTTTCAACCAACACTTGTCCAGTACCGGACAATATTGAGCAAGTTATTCGTCGTCAAGATGAAGTTGCTGCTGAACAGGGTGGAATGACTGAGCGCCAGGTTCAAAAAATCTGGAACAGTATAGAAGCACTATATAAAACCGGAAATTATCCACTCATTACCTTCTGCTTACGTAGACAAGGTAAAATTTTGCTGAACAGAAGCATTGGATATGCTCAAGGGAACTCTCCGGCAGGATTACAACAGAATGCTCTGATTGCGACTCCAGATACACCCGTTTGTCTGTTTTCAGCATCGAAGATGATCACGGCCATGCTGATTCATCTACTAGATGAAAAGGGCGAAATCAATTTACTTGATCCTGTGAGCTACTATATTCCGGAATACGGCGTAAATGGTAAGCGCCGTGCAACACTCTTTCATTTATTAGCACATCGTGGCGGCATCCCCTATATTGATGGCGATGTCACGCCCGAACTTCTATTTGATAAAGACGAAATTTTAAAACGTTTATATGCTGCCAAGCCTGTATCTCCGGCTGGTAACCATCTTGCTTATCATGCGGTTACGGCGGGTTATATTTTAGGAGAAGTCATTGAGCGAGTGACTGGGCAAGATTTACGTGAGTTTGTGCATCAAACTATCGAAAAGCCAATGGGAATGCCTTATTTCAATTATGGCTTAAAACCAGAATACCGCTCAGAGGTAGCCTTAAACTGTGCAACGGGTCTACACCCTCGGCTTGGTACAGATCATTACCTGAACCATGTATTAGGTGGAGGGTTACAACTTGCAGTTGATGTGACTAACGATAGTCGTTTCATGGACACAATTTGCCCAGCCGGCAACATTTATACCAGTGCAGAACAAGCTGGACGTTTCTTTGAAATGCTTTTAAGTGGTGGAAGCTATGGCGGTCAGCAAATCTTCAGTGAGAAAACGATTTTCAGGGCAACACTGCCGACCACAGGCGTTAATATTGACCGTACTTTACTCATTCCAATGCGCTATGCCTTAGGTCCAATGTTAGGTAGTAATCCTATAGGCCTTTTTGGTCCAATGACGGGGCAAGCTTTTGGTCATTTAGGATTCTCCAACATTTTATGTTGGGCCGACCCTGAAAGAGATATTAGTGTTTCTTTATTAACAACGGGCAAATCGGTCGTGGGCACTCACCTTCCTGCTTTAGCCAACGTGCTTTATCAGATTTCAACCCAATGCCCACGCATTCCTAGAGATCAGCGCCGATCTTTGTTTGGCAGCGACGCTCATGAAACGAACTTAGTGTAAATCAAATAAAAAACCCAAGCATTTCTGCTTGGGTTTTTTGCGCTGTAGTTTTTGTTTATCGTGTTATTTCTATTTTTATTATCGTTGGTGAGATGCTAGTCACATCCTTCTTGTTGTTTTAACTGACTTCCGTTGTTTTGTTTCTATTTCCTTATGTGATGTATTGTGACACATCCAATTATGAAGAAAAGTAGTATTTTTCTTATCATCATGTAAGAAAAAACGTACAGGTCTGTCTAATATTTAATAAATAACGGTTTTTGCCCCATTATCGTACAGTTCTGTATAACATTTAACTTAACAATTCACAGGAAAAATGGCTGTTTAAAAATCATATTACAGATAAATATATTGATATTATTGATATAAATTTTTAAAAGAAATTACATTCAATATTGGCTTAAATCCGAACTTTTCTGATAATTTTTAGAAGTAAATAAAATTGAGAATATAAAAAAGCCCTGTAGTCTCTCCCAAAACTACAAGGCTTAGCGGCTGTAAGTTTCCTCTTTATACACCTACGTCATTGTAAGTTCGCAGTCTCTCGACTTAAGCTATTATTATTGTGCGATTTTGCCCGACATTCCTTGCCAAGCTCGTTGTGCGTTTATAATCTCAAAAACGTGGGGTGTACTCTAGCAGCAAATATCTCGAATCTATGTAAGCTTTTTCTTACAAGGATAAAAATATTAAGTTTGGCTTAACGAACTAATCGATTAACTTTCTGAACTAAACCACTTTTTCGTGTCGTACGAACTGTAAAGGACTGTAGTAAAGCTTCGGGATGAACCAAAAGACTTACTACTTTTTTAGCGCGTGTAATCGCAGTGTAAATAAGCTCTTGGCTTAATAAATTCTTTGCGGCTTGATCTAAAACGACAGCAGTGTGTGTAAATTCAGACCCTTGCGATTTATGAATTGTTAAAGCGAAAGCACTTTGAATACTTTTAGGTAATCGATTTGCAGCCACCCATTTATTCAAACTTGGAAAATATACTTCAAACTGCTGAGGTTGAGTTCTGTGTTCAAAACACAGACCAATGTCACCATTTGAAATACCGAGCTGATAGTCGTTATAAGTCATCATTACCGGACGACCGACATACCATCCCCCTGCTGTCACTATTGAAAGTTGTTGCTGTATCCAACGCTGCGCATATTGATTTAACTGCTGTAACCCAAATGGACCATGACGAACAGCCGTTAAAATACGGTAGTCATCAAATGCTTTTACTACGTTTTGGACCTGTTCAATTGAACGCTCTTCTTTTAAATAATTTTTCAGGCTTTTTACATAGCTTTGGAAACCGAGCATGAGCTTCTGATAATAAATTTCGACTTCTGCGTGATTCCCTTCCGGCAAATACTCAAGCTGAACCACATCTGGCATGTCACTTTGTAAAACTATAGGCTTTAATTCAGAAACCTCAACAATATCAATTTCAAACTGTTGCAAAACAGCTGCATGATCCTGTTGATAGGTTTGTGCCTGAATAAATTTAGCAACCTGCCCAATCAACGCCCCTTCAGCAAAACGGCGACTGGTTTGTAATTGTACCCTGTTGTCGGCCAACGCCTGTATTTGTTGCAAGTCAGCAAGTACCGCTCCGACGTCCACGGAAGCGAGCTGATTTGCATCTCCTAATAAAATAATTCGACAAGACTCTGGCACCGCCTCAAATAGAAGAGTAGCTAGATTTAAATCCAGCATGGAAGCCTCATCCACGACAATCACGTCATAAGGAAGCGGTTGTTTTTGATTAAACCGTGGTGTTTGACTATGTCCCATCCCTAATAATCGGTGAATGGTTTGTGTTCCCTGATTCCTTAGCTCTTCGCTAATTAATCCAGACTCAAGCAGTTTAGGGTCATTAAACGAGTTCTGTAAGGCTTCTTGCATGCGCTGTGCTGCTTTACCTGTTGGAGCAGCCATCGCTACACGAATATTCGGAATCGCTTGGCTAAGTACAGCAATAATACGTGCAAGCGTATAGGTCTTACCCGTACCTGGCCCACCCGTAATAATACTCAGGCTCTGCCGAGCAACCATTTGTAAAGCCGCCTGTTGATGCGGGTCTGTGAGTAAGTCTAAGTGGTCATCACAAGATACAGGTTGAATTAATTGTTGTTTTAATCGACAAATTTGTTCTGCAAGTCGTTGCTCTAGGTGCCAATATCGGTATAATGCCAACCCCTGCTCATCGTAGACGCATGGGGCAACATTTGAGGTTGCTTGATCGGCAGATATAGCAAGCTGACCAAGTGCTGCAATTTGCTCAAAACTGACATCGATACAGCTATCGCCTTGTAAGCTCGCTTCAATAAGCTGCTGCAAGTAACAAGTGGCTTCTGACACTTGCGATTGCTCAGTAAATGGAGCCTGATTTAAGAAGTTACTCCACGTTGTTAACCAGCTTAAATCGGCCTGTTCAGAGCTATTTAGATTGTCCACACACTTATCCACCTAGTTTTCCACACGCTTGTCCACATGGTTATAGACAGGCTTATCCACATGCCAAATATTTGTTAATATTAAAATTACATACTTTATCAGCATTTTTCATGCAATTTTATCCTCAGCAAAATACCCTAAAATGGCATCAAGACGCAGAATAAACTCAATGCTAGGCTGCCAGTAATAATAGCCCTGCTCAGCTTCACCATTCATGCCACGTAAATAAAGATAAGTTGCCCCACCTAAGTGTTGCTCAATTTGGTAATCCTGCATTTTGACTTGCAAATAGCGATGTAATGCAACGAGATATAAACCAGCCTGTAGCCAATAACTTGCTAAAGACATGCTTTGAGCAATGCTATCACTACGATAATCTGCAAGATCATCACCTAAGTAATTACTTTTATAATCGGCAATGTGGTAACGCTGTCCATCAAAATAAACCAAATCGATAGAACCATTGAGGTAACGCGCTGAACGTGCTTCAAGTAATTCAGGCATATTCAAACCATACTCAGCGAAAAGCTGCTGAATACGTGTCATCGCTAGAACCCGATCTGACAATGCCAAATAAAAAGGAAACTCTGACAAATACTGCTCTTGTTGAAGCTGATTTAGTTGGAAACCTTGATAAAGTGGCGTTTGCAAAATGTCTTTCAGCCATTCTGCAACTGACTGGTAAAGCAGATTTTCGGCATCTTCCTGTTCTGGGAAGCTCTCGTTATATTTATTAAGTAAATCTTGCCAAAGACTACTATAGTCATTTTTAAAACGACGACGTATTTCACTTACCCAGTCATCTGAACATTGAAAATCGATATGCTCAAAGATTTCATGTAAGAAATTACCAGCAAGCGTTCCTCGCGGAAAGTTACTCTTGATCCAGTCAATCGGCTGAGCACTGATTGCTTCAGCAGTATGAATTAAGTCCAACTCATCTTCTGCTAACACAGCATCATTGCTCTGACTGACCAATAAATCTGTGCCAGCCTTATGTTTTAAATGCTGTGCCAAATAACTGAAACTGGTTTTCCCTCTCGAATAAAAACGTTGTTCAGGAAACCGTTTTGCTTGTATTTCAATAACACTGGTTTGCTTGGTTAAATGAATTGCTTGTGGAATCTGTTCCAAAACCATTTCATCCGTACAGCAACGGTGTTGAAAAGGTTCAGTTCTATTTTTCCAAAATGCGAGACCTGATACCGATTTACCATCAATATCTTGTAAAACAGCATAGACGCGATGGCTTGCTCGCGTTAAAGCGACATACCAAAGACGATTCTGTTCAGCGAGTGCTCGCTCTTCATGTTGCTTAAGTTCAATCTCATTCAAATAAGTTTTGTCAGCAATCGCAACGACACGTTGAGTCAAAGTCTGGTTTGAGTCTGGTTTGACAATATCTTGGGTTGAAAAATTGAGTGTTTTATTATTTTCTCGAAAGGGCTTATCTGCACCTAATAAAAATACAATCTTAAATTCCAGTCCTTTCGACTGGTGAATTGTCATAAGCTGAACACCAGCTTCGCTCGATAATTTACGTTCTAACTCCCAATCACGGTCAAGAGGAGAACGTAACTGTTTGAGATACCAGTGATAAAGGTTCTGAGCGCCTGAGTATTTTTCACTGTGCTGACTCAAAATTTCAGTTAAATGACGCAAGTTCACCACAACCCGCTCATTATCTTTACTTTGAGCTGCAACCAAATTTTGCCATATATCAAACTGGATGAGGCATTGTTGCCATGCCACTAAAAAACCTTGAGCGGACCACAACTCTCTAATAGTATCAAAACCGGTCATAAACTGGCTTAACCCTTCGGCTGTCTGCTCAAGCTGCAAGAGTTGTTTTAAATCCATGGCAAATAGACGGCTAATTAAAGCTCGTTTCACTTTTGCCTCATCGTAAGGATGAAGTATGGCTGTCAACAAAGCACCAACATCTCGGGCAATCGTGCAATCGAAAACACTTCGTTTTGATGGCCTGTTAACCCGAATTCCTAAACGTTCTAGCTCAAATTGAACTTTATCGAGGCCATCATGATTACGGGACAATACCGCAATATCATCTTCGTTTAAGGTTTGAGTCTGAGTATCTTTTTGAAAATATAGTTGTCCAGCATGTGACTGGTTAAGTAGATCTCGAATCTTCCATGCAACTTGCTGAGCCTCTGTTTCTTTATCTTTGAGCATTAACCAGCGTAAAGGGTGAGGATTATGATTGTTCTGCTCAATTAATACAGGATGAGGCCGAGTTCCTGCTCGAATTGGGTCATATTGAACCTCTTCGCCGAAATCAATTTGTCTTTGAAATAAGGCATCGACCACTTCAACCAGATCTGCAACGGAACGATGGTTATGAATTAACTTATATTCACGACCATGTTTAGTTTGAATATCCTTATAGGCATTTAAGAAGGTGAGCATATCCCCACCGCGGAAACCGTAAATCGCCTGTTTCCGGTCACCCACCATAATCATGCAACCTTTTTGGTAGCGCTCAGGATGACGCCAAATGCTGGCGAGCATGTCGTCTTGATCTTGGTTGGTGTCTTGAAATTCATCGACCAGAATTAAGGGATAACGTGCCTGAACAAATACAGCAAAACGCTGCCCCTGCTCACCTTTTAAAGCTTCAGAAAGTGTACGAATTTGCTGAGAAAAAGTAGTTTCACCTTTATTTTGCAAAACCTGAGGTAAACGTTTTTTCACCTCTACACACAAATAGGCTTTTAAAAAAATATGAAGCTGGTCGAACTGCTCGGCGTAGTTTTTCAGCACACCAAATAGCTGTTGAATCTGTTGGATACAAGGATGTTGATAGAAATCATCTGAAATTTCAGCAGGACATTTCTTAAAAACTTTCTGATCGGCAAGTTGACCTAAAAACTTAAAAATAAGTTCTCGTTGTGCGGCTAATGACCCGTCAAAAACTAAAATAATATCGCTTTGCTTTAGAACTTGTAGTAGCTGCGGTAAACATTCACTAAATAGTTTATTAAATGCCCCATTTCTAAATACTGTCCCGCTCACATGCTTATAGTGCTCGCCATCAAGCAAGTAATACGGCTCTAAAAGGCTTAAGTCAATTTCTGTTGCTAACTGTTTGAGCTGTGCAAGTTGTTCAAATTGAATGGTTGGTTTTTCAGGAAGTTTAAAGTGAGCCGAACTAAAATTCAGTGAGTCTTCAACAAGTTTGACAAAACTATCGACACTCTTGAGTTCACCTGCCAGATATAACGCATCAATCACGGTCTGAGGTTGAGACTGTATCCATTCACGTAAAACATCATGAATTAGTTGTCGACTATAAGTTTTGGCATCATCGGTAATTTGAGCGCGTTCAATTTTGCCACTCTCAAAGGCAAACTCACGTAATAGTTTTTGGCTAAAGCTATCAAGTGTTCCAACAAATAACTCGTCTAATTGATCTATAACCAGTTTTAAACGTTCACACGCGTAGGCAATACGCGTCGCAAAATGCTTTAGAATATGTTGAAGTAATAAGTCTGGCTCTTGCTCGGCCTGTGTAATTAATTCGTGTTCTGTAAAACTACGCTTGGTCTCTAAGTAACGATACGTTTCGACCAAACGGGCGCGAATACGACTTTTTAACTCAGCAGCGGCAGCACGGGTAAATGTGGTCGCAATGACTTGTCTAGGCAAGTATTTTTCAAGAAAGATACGGACCATCAAACTTGATAAGGTATAGGTTTTTCCTGTACCTGCCGAAGCTTCAATTAAGTGTAAGCCACTAAATTCAATATCAATAATAGGTTGATAAGACACCTGTACTCTTGAGTTCATGCCTTACTCCGAATGTTGAAATTGAAAAACCGGATGATACAGATCATACGCAAACTCATCACAAGCATGTTGAAGCAAAGCTTGTGCATCTTGTTCTTGTAAAATAAAGCTCCAGTCTCGATGCAACTTGCAAGCTTCATTTTGAGTCATATCCATTGTGGTAAATGACCCTGTTTCATTCCAGTATTTTAACAGCTCAGCATAGCTCTTCTCATCCAGTTTTGCTTTTTCTGCCTGATTTGTTGTTTCCCACTGATATTCTTTGGCTTTTTCTAATGGTTTTAATAATAAGGCTGCTGGTAGAACCAATGGTTGTTGCTGTGCGTGGCGCCAGATTTTAAACCATGGTTGTAAATATTGCCGAGCTTGCTCAGAACTTACACCACTACAAATCACAGTTTGATCGCTAAAAACCACAATACGACGTTTTTCAGCTCCTGCACTTCCCTCATTCAAATAAGCTAACCAAAGTAGGTGTTCCAGCCAGACTTTAGCGCGTCTTTTTGCTCGGGCGCTTGAAGGTTCCATACTCACCCAATCCTGAGTTTCAGACTTTGGAACCGTAATATTCATATGAAGCTGTTTAGCAATGCGCCAAATACGCTGCGTGGTTTGTGTCACTGCGGGTGCATAATGATGTAGGCGTTCAAGTAAACATTCTTGCTCAAACACACCTTGTTGCCATGCGCTATATTTGACTTTACCTACAGGTAACTGATCAATTAATACTTCAGGTTGTGCTTGCTGTTCGGATTGCTGTAAAAAATGTCGAATCGCATAACGCCCTAAACCATCTAATAATAAAGGTTCATTTTGGTCGAGCACTCCGACACTTCCTAAGTTTTCTACCCCTAAAGTTTTCAAATATAACCGTGCAGGGAACGTCACATCCTGTATCCACTGCTGGCTATCTAAAACCAGCATATCAGGGGCTTGTAGCGGATAGGTCGTATTCGCCCAAGGTTGGCGGTTTCCTGAGACTTGCTGAATTTGTGAAGCGACCTTAAACCAGTGATCTTGATAACGGATCACACTTTTTTCTACAGTAAATCCTTTTGGGTCAAAGGGCTGTAAGTCATGTAAGTGATAGAGTTGTGTTAACTGTGATGGAATCTCAATTCCTTCAATAACTACATTTTCAGGTACGTCACCTTCAGCTTTCACAATCAGGGCAAGGTGTTCACAGAACTCTTGAAGAATACTGGAAGGTTCTCGCACCTCACCATCGTTCACATCAAAGCCGTTATAAAACAGCCATAAATTGTCTTGGGCCAATAATAAAGCATCTAAAAAAGCACCTTGATCATCTTCAAGTCGAGAGCGATCACCCAACTGTTGCCGCAGTGCATCCATTAAATCAAATGGCACATGGGTGTCACGGTTTGGAAATTGCCCTGCATCTAGATTTAGCATGACCATTAAGCGATAAGGTAATGGTCGAATGTGTCCAATTTGAGCAAAGGTAATTTGCCCTGTCGGTTCAGCTTGTGCACTTTGGCTTTCTAAAGTTCGTTGAATTTCTTCAATAATATAAGGCAGAGGCAAGGTAATTTTGCGCAAAGTTCCTGTTTCTGTCTCGGCGTAATAGCTTGCGAGTGTCAACATTCGTTCTTGTTTTTTAACAATTTCCCGCACAGCTTTTAAAGCTGCAACACCGACCTGCTCAAATTCAACAATATCTTTGCCTAGCACTTGAAGCCAATATTCAACCGTATAGACTTTCCCTTGTTCATGTAGAGTTAACCAATCACGGCGCTCATTCAAATCTTGATAAATCTGAATAAGTGTACCAACCAGCTCAAAATCACTGGGCTGAACTTTGGCATAACTCAAGACCTGATTAAACGTCGCATGTACAGGCACGGCAATACCAAGAGCCAATCGCTCTAATGCAAATTTAAAGCTATATCGGTAATCGTCATCCCCTTCACATAAACTGCGTTTGAGATGCTCTGCATCTAGCCCTCGTTTAAAGCCCGCATCGGCAAGTAAATTTAAAATTCGCTCAACCTGAACATACTCAAGTTCATAACGTTGCTGGGTCGCATGCAAACTTAACCAGTCAGCAAAATCATCAAAGCTAAAACGCCCCTGCATCAGTTGAATACGTCCAATCACGGCACGCCAAGCATTAAGTGCATCGAGTGATGCAACACCTGCGATTTTTACGGGCAAATGCACTCCCTGTTCAGTGGCAGTAGCGGGAAATACACTTCGAATTAGAGGCTCTATGTCGGCCAAATTAGGAACTAAAACTAAAATGTCGTTTGGACGGCGCGGCTGCTCATGTGGTTTAGCCAACCAACAGATTAATTGCTCTTTTAATACTTCAAGTTGACGTAGAGTCGAATGACAAACATGAATCTGAATAGAGTCATCATCGGAGGCAAGCTCATATTGTTTAGCTTGCGGCTCCACTAAATGCAAAATATCTGACTGAACTTTACCGAGTAAACTTTCAGGGAAATCATCCACAAAAGCATCAACCCACTTACCTTCTTCGCCCGTAGACAAATTCGATAATAGTGAAAAGTGGTCGCGGGCTTGTTTACCCAATCTGGTTAAAAGCGGATGTCTGGACTCACGCGCTTCAGCATTAAAGTTGAGCGTAAATTTATTAAAGAAATCGCTAATTTCAGCATCTGTTGCCTTTGGATTTTTCGTAATAAACCGCTCTTTTACCCCTAAGTCATATCGCTGCTTCCAGAGTGGGTCGACACTATCGGCCCAATATTCTTGTGAAGGGTTATAGTGCAAAATCAATACATCAATATATTGACCTAAACGGCGCAAAAACTGTAATTGGCTTGGCGGTAAATCTAACAACGTAAAGATCACCACTTGATTAGGTAATCTTGAAATAGCACGCTTACTACGGTCCGGATGATCTAAGTCTTGCCAAAACAACTCATCGATTTGCTGCATCTGCAAAAAGTCATCATGAAAATGTTGTTGCCATAACCAACGCTGCCAACGTTCTAGCTCTTGCGTTTGATGCAATGCAAAAGCAGTCACTTCTTCATCTTTTTGTACAATATACTTTTCAATATCTAGTGATCGGCCCTGCCCCCAAGCAGACAACCAGTTTTCTGGGCAAGTACAACTATTTTCACAACCACGCTGGCACTGTCCCCGATAAATCATATAGTTGCTAAATAGATCAGCAACCTGCTCAGCGACCCAATACAGCATTTTTTGTTTTTTTAATTGCTTATCTATGCCTTGTTCGAGTCGATCTGCACTGTCATAAATACGCTGAACAATAGAATGTAAAGGATGAGACGTGTCTATGCTCATCGTGTCAGGTTGAATAAATTCGTGTAGAGCCTGATGAACCCGCCATTTAAAAATCAAACGTGGAATGTTAGCTTTACGGACCTGTTCTTTATGCGCAGTTAAAACTTGCTGATAGGCATACCACTGGAAGCCGCGTACCCGTTGGTGAAACTGGTAATTGGCACTCATGCCTTGTTGTTCTGCAAGTTTTTGTATCAGCCACTGCTCGACCGCAGGACTTGGAACAATAAAATGCTGGGTTTTCAAAACCTGTAATGGATGCGTTGAAGCTTGAGATGTAGACGCCAATACACCTTGTAACAACACATCAATACGTTGACTTTGAATAACGTGGATCCCCATTTATTTCATTTCCTGCTTGCATAATTTATGCACAAAATCATAAACATTCATTACTATACAACTGAATCTGACTATGTCACGTTGGTTTAAACACAGCATAATCTAACTTTAAGTGTCACTTACACTTGGTTTTGAAGAAGCATCAAGAAACTGATACAGGTAAACATGATGAAAATTGATAATATTCCTGACTATATTGATCCTAGCCTAAATCTGGAACAAATTCGCGATGAGTGTCATGACCTCATCAAAAAAAGAGCTTACATGTCAGCTGGGGCGGCAATTGTACCGATTCCATTTTTTGACGTGGTGGTAGATTTAGGAATTTTGTCGCACCTCATTCCAGATATCAATTCCCGTTTTGGTTTAGCACCTGAACACGTAAGTGTCTATGACCCAAAAACTAAAACAATTCACTGGGATGAGCTACGTAAACGCGGTTTTGAATTTTCAGGCTTTGTAGTGGCACGCACTACCGTTAAAAAAACATTTAATGGCTTTTTTGGCAAAATCGTAACGAAACAAGTCACTAAATTTATACCGCTAGGCGGACAAATTGTAGCAGCTAGTTTAGGCTATTTCATGATGAAAAAAATAGCAGAAACACATCTAACTGACAGTTACAATCTTGCAAAACGTATTCAGCAAAAAAGCCGCACCACCATTGTAAATTAATCTATGCCTTATGGCTGAGAGCTTAATCTGCTCTCAGCTGTTTTAACACCGCCTTTAATACTTCTAGACGTGCTGTATATTTATCATCAGTTGCAATAATATACCAAGGTGCGTAGTCAGTACTGGTTCGCTCAAACATATCTGCTGCCGCTTTTAAATAATCGTCCCACTTATCACGATTACGCCAATCTTCTGCGGTAATTTTAAAACGTTTATGCGGTGTTTCTTCTCTAGCCTTAAAGCGCTGCTCTTGCTCATCTTTGCTAATCGCAAGCCAAATTTTTACCACAATGGTTTGACTATCAAACAAATCTTTTTCAAATCGGTTAATTTCGTCATAGGCACGCTGCCATTCTAAAGGTGAAGCAAATCCTTCAACACGTTCAACGAGTACACGTCCATACCATGTCCGGTCAAAGATCGTGATTTTCTCGGCTTCATTAATGCGGTTCCAAAAGCGCCATAAGTAAGGATGTCGTGCTTCAAAGCGCTCAGGTGCTCCAATACAGTGAATATCATATTCACGCGGGTCTAGGTTTTTAACAATTCGCTTAATTGCACCCCCTTTACCGGCAGCATCCATTCCCTCAAAAGCAATGACGACATTGCGTTTATCGAAACGCATGGCATCAGCAATTTTTTTGCTTAATTTATCGAGCTCTTTTTTATAGTCAGCTTTTTCAAGTGGTTCATTAGAAGGCTTTAATAAACTCTCTGGAATTTTTGCCTGAGGCCATTTCCCCTTTACTTCAGTTTCATGATCAGGGAGTTGGCGCATATGTTGTAAAAGGTATTGAGCAAAAAATTGATCACGTTGTTTTTCATCTTCCCCATCAATAATGTACCAATCATCGGTAAAGCGACGGCGTAACTTTTGCAAAGTGTCGTATTGTTTTTTATTACGCCAATCTAGACCATGGAGCTTATGCCAGTGTTGCTCTGACGGGTCAATTTTGTCTAAACGTTTTTGTAGTGATTTCCATGAAAGATCGAACCAGACTTTAACGACATCGACATAGTTATTTTTCAAATCTTGTTCAAATGCCCGCATATTTTCAACATAAGCATCAAAGCGTGCTTCATCTAAAGGTTCAGACACATGTGTTGCTGTAACGAGCAAATCGCTATACCAATTACCAAACATCACCACAATTTGACCTTCGGTAGGAATAAACTCCGAGTAAGATTGCCAAAATGCTTCTGTATCTGTCAGCACACGTGGCGCGTCTGCTTTGACTCGTAAATATCTAGGGTCTAACCATTCACGGAGCTGCTTAACTGCCTCCCCTTTACCTGCCAGCTCAATACCACTCATTAAAATCAGCGTGCTTTTCGCATTGGGTTTTCCCCGACTTTCTTTTAACGCATATTGTGCTTCAATCAAGTCAACTGAAAGCAGTTCTTCATCTCGAATTTCAAATTTTGGTTGTTGTTCACTCATAGTCCACGGCTCTAATATTTTATTGTTTAATTTCGATGATCTTTAACTTATGCGGTTAAATGATGAATTGCTATACAAATTATGTCATTGCGACAAAAATCTGTCTAAGAATTGACGCATGAATCATTTTTTTTACATCTACTCGCCATAGTACAAGGTTACAATGCCTCTTATGATTTTTTACAAATAGCCCAATATTAGAGCCTTAAATGTCTAAACTCGCTGCTTTTGATGAACTTTTACAACAATATAAAACATTTAATTATCACGATAATCCAGTGCTTGCCCAACGTTTGCAAGATGTACAAACATGGCTAAAAGAACGGATGAAAGATACGCATCACGACTTTTTTAATCTGCCTGAACATAAACTCATGTCAGAGTATTTTTTAAATCGCTTATATGGTGGTCCAGAGTTTGATGCTCTGGCGGCTCAAATTGAACGCTTATTGAAATATGCCCATAAAGCCGAAAAAGTATTGCCTGAAAATGCAATTAAAACTGGCACTAAATCGGTAAGTTTAGCTGTGCTTGCCACACAACTTGATGAACAAGTAGCTATGCAGCTTCTTGAGGACTATCCAGCAGATACAGTACTCACTGATGAGATTATGCGTTTAACCTTAATCAAGCTTGATCAGGCAGAAGCGCGTTATCAACAGCTTGCTCTTCTTGATGATTTAGGCGCAGCTCTCGATAAATACATGCGCTCATTTATGATGTTTACAGCTTTTAAAATGTGTAAAGGCATTGCCCAAAAATATCACTTCGAATTGATGTATGATTTCATTCAAGATGGTTTTAGCGCGATGAAACCGTTAAAATCAGCCGAGAACTTTATCAAGACTTTTACTGAAAAAGAACGCCAAATTATTGAAAATGTACATTCAGGGCATCCGAATCCGTTTAGAGTGTGATAAGGTCGGCACAGAGAAAAAATCAACCTTACGAAGTTGAGATTTTATTCATTATATTTGCATGATGATGCCTGTAAAAATAGACAAAATCTGTCATCATGCAGAACTTATTCCGTTTCACTTGAGTTTGAGTCTAGGAGAGACAATATGTCTAACGAAAACCAAAAGCCAACATCTCCAACTGAGCAGGCACAAAGTTCAGACAAAGTTAGCCCATTCCTAAGCTCACCTTTACCGCAAGGTACCCCTCAAGGGCAACAACAATCTTTACAACAAACCTTAACCGACACACCTGTTAATGGTTCTGTACCGAAATATAATTTACCGCGTGGTGCTGGCAATACTGGCAACGTTGGTGAAACCACCCACTTCGGTTATTCAACTGTTAGAACTGAAGATAAAGCTCAAAAAGTTGCAGAAGTATTCCACTCGGTTGCAAGCAAATATGACTTGATGAATGACTTAATGTCATTTGGTATTCACCGCCTCTGGAAACGCTTCGCAATTAACATGTCTGGCGTACGCCGTGGTCAACACGTGCTAGATATTGCTGGTGGTACAGGCGACTTGGCAAAAGTATTTAGCCGTGAAGTTGGTCCTCAAGGCCATGTCGTTCTTTCGGACATTAACGAATCTATGCTTAATGTTGGTCGCGACCGCCTCATTGACGCAGGCTGTACCAATGTTGATTTCGTACTTGCCAATGCAGAAACTTTAGAACCTTTTGCAGATAACAGCTTTGACTTACTCACCATTAGCTTTGGTTTACGTAACGTGACAGATAAAGATGCAGCACTTGCTTCTATGTTCCGTGTGTTGAAGCCAGGTGGCCGTTTACTTATTCTTGAATTTTCTAAACCTGTATTTGAGCCATTCTCAAAACTTTATGACCTCTATTCATTCACTGCTTTACCGATTATGGGTAAATTGGTTGCGAATGACTCAGAAAGTTATAAATATTTGGCTGAATCAATTCGTATGCATCCAGACCAACGCACCTTAAAAGGTATGATGGAAAATGCTGGCTTCCAGAACTGTGACTATCACAACCTTACTGCTGGTATCGTTGCCGTTCACCGTGGCTTCAAACTGTAAGGGATAAAGATATGTGGTCGATTCTGGCACTCGGTGCAGTCGAACGTATCATTCATCATCTGATCGATCTGGATGCGGTTACACGCATTCAGCTTAATCAGTTACAGGGCAAAATGCTGCGTGTTGTGATTGATAGCCCGCAGCTTTCTGTCGATGTATTCTTTGACCAAGAAAAAGTACGTCTTGAACCTACTGCAACAGGACATAGCGAAAAGCCTTCTATTTTTGAACAACGCCCTTTTGATGCGCAATTCAAAATTTCTGAAGCAACAGCAACTTTGCATGTTAAAGATGTCGTCGAACTGATTAAATTATTGGTCAGCGATCCAGATCAGATTGGCAATATTCCATTGCAAGGTGATTACCACCTGCTACAGGATATTCAAAAGATTATGCAGCAAGCTGAACCAGATTTAGCTTCGCACTTATCAAGATGGGTCGGTCCTCAACTCGCCCACGAAATTGGCAAGATTCAACTTGCACCAAAACATTTAAAACGCTCTCTTCAAAGTCATCTATTTTTTGCAGAAGACGCATTAAAAGAAGATAGTGGTCTATTTGCCCCTCGTTGGGAAATGGATGATTTAACTCAAGCAACTCGCAAGCTTAATCAAGACATTGACCGTCTAGAAGCAAGATTGCAGCAACTCAACACACAACTACAACCCTCTCAAGACTAGGTAAGACTGTATATGATTCCGCACGTTTCACGTTTACTCGAACTTTGGCGTATTGCAGCGCACTATAGACTCGATACGTTGTTCCCTGCGGATGAATTACCAGTTAAAGCTCAACGTGCATTAAGTGTTATTAAAATGCACCCAGCTGCATGGTCTAGTCGCGAACGTAAAAATCCTTTAAAGCTCAAAGAAGCTTTGGAAGAGATGGGGCCTCTTGCAATTAAGCTTGGACAATTACTGTCAACTCGACGTGATTTGATTCCACCTGAAATACTCGCTCAATTGGTCTTACTTCAAGATCAGGTAAAACCTTTTGATAGCAATGTTGCCAAACAACGTATTCAAGAATCATTAAAAGCTGACGTAAATACCTTGTTTGCACGATTTGATGACCAGCCATTAGCAGCTGCTTCAATTGCACAAGTTCATACTGCTGCTTTGCACGACGGTCGAGAAGTTGTTGTTAAAGTGACTCGCCCCGACATTCGCAACCAAATTTTGCAAGACTTTGAGATTTTGGCATGGTTAGGCAACACATTAGAAAGTCGCCTTGAAGCTGCTCGTGCCTTACATCTCTCTGAAATTATTCAAGACTACCGTCAGATTATCTTAAACGAGCTGGACTTGAGTATCGAAGCAGATAACACCCGTCGTATGCGCCATTATTTTACTGGCTCAACCATGATGTATGTGCCTGAAGTCTACATGGACACCAAAGATGTCATGGTAGCAGAGCGCATTACAGGTGTTCCTATTTCAGATACGGCAACCTTTGACCGTCTAGGCATGGACCGCGCACAACTTGCAGAAAAAGGATTAACCATTTTCTTTACGCAAGTATTCCGCGATAACTTTTTCCATGCCGACATGCACCCTGGCAATGTCTTTGTAGAAACAATTAATCCAAGCAATCCACGCTTTATTGCACTCGACTGTGCAATTATGGGTGAGTTATCTAAGCATGACCAGATGACCATTGCCCGCATGTTACTTGCTGTAATGAACAGCAACTTTATGCAGCTCATTCAAATAGTGCATCAAGCTGGTTGGATTCCACCGGGTACAGACCAAGATGCGCTATCGCGTGAAATGCGTCGCACCGTTGGCCCAATGGTATCTAAACCAATGGATCAACTTGATTTTGCTGGCATCTTGATTCAAGTGATGGATATTGCCCGTCGCTTCCATTTAGAGATTCCACCACAACTTATGTTGTTGCTAAAGACTTTAGTGCATGTCGAAGGCCTAGGGACCGATCTTTACCCGCAGCTCGACATCTGGAAATTGGCAAAACCAATTTTGACTGAATGGGTCAAAGCCAACATGAACCCAGTCAAAAATATAAAAGAGTTAGGACAGCAACTACCTGACCTGCTTTTAGGTGCTCAAGATTTCCCAAGCTTAATTGTCGATAGTTTAAATGGTTTAAAAAATCAGTCTGCTTGGCAAGACCGTCAGTTACGCGAAATGCAGCAACTTCGTTTGCAAATGGAACATCAACAACGCCGCAGTTGGCTGTTCGGTAGTAGCATGCTGATTTTACTCACCATCGCGATTATTAGTCCTTGGTTTGTTTCTATTATTTTAATTGTGCTGAGTAGTTTATTGGCACTTTGGCGCATCTTGAAATAAGTTTTAAATCCCTTGCCCGCGCAAGGGATTTTTTTATGGCTAAACTTTAATTTAAAAAAATATAGATCGCTTATTCGTTGATTGCTAAATTAGCATTCATAAATGCATCAAAAGAACAAACAATGAAAACACCTCATTTTGCGATTATCGGTGCCGGTACCGCAGGTTTAGCCACTGCGATTTTGCTCGCCCGTGAAGGTAATAACGTTACTATTTTTGAACAAGTTGATGAGTTATCTCCAGTAGGTGCAGGCTTATTACTACAACCTGCGGGCTTAGCAGTTTTTGAACATTTAGGTGTGCTCGATAAGGCTCTAATATTAGGAGCAAAAGTAACAGGTTTAGAGGGGCAACTTCCCAACAAGCGTCTTTTAGTCAACAGCCATTATCATGAAGCATCTACAAATCTCTATGGTTTAGGTATACACCGAGCTACTTTATGTCATGTACTCACCCAAAAGCTTAGTGAGTATTCGAGCCAAATTACTTGGCGCATGAACCACTCTATTGAGAGTTTTGAAGAACATAATGATGAAGTTCGACTATTCGGAACTCATCAAAATCAGAAGTTTGATGCTCGGTTTGACTCCGTCCTTATTGCCAATGGTGCTCGTAGCCAATTACGCCCCAAAGCATGGGTAAAGGTTGACCAAGCCTACCCTTGGGGTGCGGCGTGGAGTATAGTGCCTGAGTGCCAAGTTCTCGATTCTGAAATTCTGCATCAATTTTATGATCGCTCGAAAATTATGATGGGAATTCTTCCTACAGGAGCGATTCCAACAAAACCTCAACAGCGCCTTTCAAGTATCTTCTGGAGCTTGCCTACTCCGCAATTACAAAGCTTTCTGCAAGATGAACAAGCCAAACAAACTTGGTTAAAGCAAGTCTCAGAGCGATGGCCCAAAGTTGCAGAATGGCTCAAAGAAATTTTATACGACAGTCAAACTCAACCTAAATGGCTATCTGCAAACTACCGTGATGTCGTCATGACTCAATTTGGTCAAGGTCGAATTGGTGTGATTGGAGATGCCGCTCATGCAATGAGCCCACAGTTGGGACAAGGTGCAAATATGGCATTATTGGATGCTTGGGCTTTTTCGCAATCATTGCAACATGCCCAAAAGAATCAAAATATTGACTGGTCACTACTCTGGCAGCACTACCACCAGCTTCGCCGTTCATCTACTCAGTTTTATCAGTTCCTCAGTCGCTTACTGACACCCCTTTATCAATCTGACCATTGGTGGGCTGGAGGTTTAAGAGATATTGTTTTCCCTTGGATGTATCAAATCCCCTATTTCCGAAAAGAAATGGCAATCACAATTTCGGGATTAAAGACTGGTCCATTTCAGCAAATTGATTATGATCGAGTGGCTCACTTACCTAAAGAAAGCAGCACTTTTAATTTAAAAAGCGAATCTTTGTCTGACTATTAACCCAACTAAATGATAGTGAGTAACACATGAAAATCAGCCATCTTGATCATCTTGTTTTAACTGTCTCGAATATTGAAACTACATGTAATTTCTATCAAACCGTATTAGGGTTTGAGGTCATCACTTTTAAAGGTGATAGAAAGGCTCTACAGTTTGGAAATCAAAAAATAAATTTACACCAGCAAGGTAACGAGTTCGAACCTAAGGCATTACAGCCGACTCCTGGATCTGCCGACCTGTGTTTTATTTTAGAAACTCCCATTTCCGAAGTGATTGCGCACCTTAATCAGTTAAATATTCAAATTGAAGAAGGCCCAGTTGAACGTACCGGTGTAATGCATCCTATTCTTTCAGTTTATATTCGAGATCCAGATCAAAATTTGATTGAGATTTCAAATATCCTCACGCCTTAGTCATTTGAATAATATACAGATTGGTAAGTGTTACAAGCTATTCATTACGCTGACAAAGACAAAAAGGAGAAAGAATTTTTCCGCAAAGCGACGCTGATGCCGTACACTATACAAGCTATTTTTTAGCATCTGATTGAAATCAATTTATAGTTCATATTTCTCTGGTGATTCCTCATGAATAACACGCAATGGCTCGATGAAGTAAAATTTAACGAACAAGGTCTTATCCCTGCCATTGCTCAACATCATCAAACCGGACGTATTTTGATGGTGGCGTGGATGAACCGTGAAGCACTCGCGCTCACAGCAGAAAAAAATCAGGCTGTTTATTTCTCTCGCTCTCGCCAAAAACTTTGGCACAAGGGTGAAGAATCAGGCCATTTCCAAACAGTTTATGAAATTCGTCTGGACTGTGACGGCGACGTAATTATTCTACAAATTGAACAACACGGTGGTATTGCATGCCATACGGGTCGTGAGTCTTGTTTCTATCGTAAACTCACGCCACAGGGTTGGGAAATTGTAGACGCACAATTAAAAGACCCTACTGCAATTTATGGTGACAAAGCTAAAACTGAAGCACACGATCATGCTCACACCACAGAACAAGTCGATGTACTTGCTCACTTAGGGCAATTGATGCAAGAGCGTAAGCAAGCTGAAGCTGATACTTCATATGTTGCAAGCCTCTACAAAAAAGGCATCAATAAAATCTTAGAAAAAGTGGGTGAAGAAAGTGTAGAAGCAATTATTGCTGCTAAAGATTTTGCTGCACAGGATTCAGAAGCTCACTTAAACGATCTCGTTTATGAAACAGCAGATTTGTGGTTCCATACTATTGTGATGTTGGGTTATTTCGATCTTAATCCACAACTTATTATTGACGAATTAGCTCGTCGTCAGGGTTTATCTGGTTTAGTTGAAAAAGCTAACCGCAACAAGGTTTAAAATCACTCAGTGTCGAATATTGAAAAACCTAAAGCCACCTATGAGCAAGCCATTGCCATAGATAATGCACGTCTTGGGCAATCATTTAAAGTGATTGCCTATGCTGGCACAGGTAAAACCACCACTTTACAAATGATTAGCGATGCCATGCCTGAACGACGTGGTATGTATCTAGCATTTAACAAAGCTATTGCTGGTGAAGCACAAAACAAATTCCATCGTAATGTAGACTGCCGTACTTTTCACTCACTTGCGTTTCGTAGTGTGCCACGTGGTGTGACTGATAAATTACGTCTACCACGACTAAGTCCAAGCTTTATTGCTAAAGAATATCGACTAGAACCGATTACGCTACGACGTATGATGGGTGGGCGTTACGAGAAATATGTCTTAATGCCAAGCCGTCTAGCGAGTCTTGTCGCAAATGCTGTCAGCTATTTTTGCTCGACCAGCTCACAATATCCGGCACCTCGACATATTCAGGCGCCTAACTGGTTACATCCAGACGATATTATCGAATTACAAAATCACCTTTACCCTGCTGTGGAACGACGTTGGTTAGAATCGATTGACCAAAACCATCAAGCTGGTATTGGACATGATATTTACCTCAAACTTTGGGCATTGTCTGAGCCAAACATTCCTACTGACTACGTATTATTTGATGAAGCACAAGATGCTGACCCACTAATGCTAGGTATTCTGCTTCGCCAAAAAAATACTCAAGTTATTTATGTCGGTGATGCACATCAACAAATCTACGCTTGGCGTGGTGCAATTAATGCCATGCAACAATTGCCCTTGCCAGAATCTCGGTTAACCACTTCTTTTCGTTTTGGCGAAACGATTGCCGATGTGGCCAATGCACTGCTGGGCGGTTTAAATGAAACTGTTCCCTTGCTTGGTAATCCAAACCAGAAATCAAGTGTAGTGAATAAACCGCATACCAAAATGCGTGATGCGATTTTATGCCGTACCAATGCTCGTGCAATGGAGCTTTTACTGGCAGGCTTAGTTCACGGCGATAAAGTGAGTTTGCAGGCGGACCATCAAAAACTAAACCGTTTTGTAGACGCCGCAAGCCTCTTAAAACAAGGAAAACGAGTTACTGACGTTCCTGAATTAGCATGGTTTAACTCATGGCACGATGTACATGAGTACTGTGAAACCAATGAAGGTAGTGACATTAAGCCATTGGTTAAACTGGTTGATGATCACGGCACTGACCCGCTAAAAAAAGCACTTGCAAAGATTACTCCACTTGAGCAAGCTGATTATGTCATCTCCACAGCTCATAAAGCGAAAGGGCTAGAATGGAATCGCGTTCATATTGAAGATGACTATCAATTTAAAATTAATGGCTTAGAACACAAGATTAGTGATGAAGAGTTAAGATTACTTTACGTTGCCTGTACTCGTGCTAAAGTAAGTCTAAATATCCATCATCTTTATGATCTGATACAACAATTAAAACTAAGGGCGCCTTTAAGTCTTCGTCAATCGGTTGGTTGAAGCGCTCATAATTAGGTGAGCCTATGCAACTTGAATCTATCCAATTTAAACATATTGCTCTGTTTCACGATCTTAAAATACAGTTTCAATATGAAAAACAGCCGATTACCTTAATTTTAGGTGAACAAGCAACGGGTAAAAGTATGTTGCTCAAACATACTTACCATGCTCTAACTTGGTTCCCTGCCCGTTTTAAAGATTTACGTAGTCCCGGTATTGTTATGCCTGACCAAGACATTACTCAATCGCGTCTACAGTCAAAAATCGAAGTGACCCTTCAAGTTCCACCAGAAATTGGCTCTTTGCCAGAAAGTACTTCTGCACAAGAGGTAGATTCTTCGCTGTGTAGCTGGAAACTTTTTAAGACCCTAAATTCAAGTGGCATTGGAATCAGCCAAGTTGAAACTCAGCAACTTGATCAGACTATGGCCCTTTATCAACAAGTCATCAAAAAAGATCCATTACAAGGATTACCCTTAATCGCTTACTACCCAGCCGAGCGATTTGTAAATGATATTAATCTGCTCAATAAAAATTTACCCGGCATCACTCAAGCCATTTCAGCCTATGATATTAGTCCAGTTCCGTTCACAACCTTCACTCGTTTTTTTGAATGGTTACGTGAAATTAGCGATATCGAAAATGCTCAAGCTGCACATCTCGTACAACGCATTAAATCTAAGCAATTAGATCCAGAAGATCAGACAGAACTATTAAATGAGCTTCAAAAAGAGTTCTCTGGGCAGCCTAAACAGCTCACCACACCTAACCTCTACGCTCTTAAAAATGCATTAAATATCGTTCTGCCAGAGCTCAAAGACTTGTATTTGCAATATCAGCCTCGGCTTCAACTTATGGCTGACTATGATGGCCAAACCCTACCTTTTCAGCAACTTTCCAACACCACAAAAACATGGATTGCTTTAGTAGGCGATATTGCCCGCAGGCTCTGTTTACTCAATCCGTTAAGCCTAAATCCTTGCCTTGAAGGTGAAGGAATTTTATTAATTGATCAGATTGATGCGCAACTCGATGCACAGCATTGTTCAGAAATTTTAAACAAACTCCATCAAGCATTTCCGCGCTTACAAATTATTGCAACGGGAAGTCGTGAAGAGTTACTAGAACATGCCTCGGCCTATCAATGTTTAAAATTAGAGCATGGTAAAATTAGCCATCTTGATTTAAATACCACCAAACAACAGCTTGAACACATCTATACATTACTCCAAAGAAGCGAGTCATTAGTTCCACACATAGAAGCACAGCTTCCAAGCTTAATAGACCCTACTCCCTCTCCAGCACAGGTTGAAGTTTTATTTCAGCAAATTCAGGGTTTAAATGAACAACAAAAAAATGAATTGCTACGAATGATTCATGCAGGAGACACACCAGAAGAAAGCCCTTCTGTTTAAATTGTATGCCACTTTTAGCTCTATTTTTATAATAAAAAGCGCTCTTACAAAATATACCGCTTCATTAAAATTTTTAGGCATTAAAAATCACTAGATGTTGTTACTACATGTAATAACATCAGATTTTTAATGCTTTTTTAGTGTACAATAAATTTCATTTTGCGTTTTTATTCTTCAAGTTGCGCAATACAACTTGTTTCTCGCTTTATTTTCTAATTTGGTTGGGTTTTCAGAATAACAAAGCCTTGGAACTCTCTTTGAATTCCTATCTATTCTGAAATTAAAAATTCACCTTTAGGTTTCGGCCTAAATCACATATGGATACGAGTGTGCTACCGATAATTATCTTATTACCGTTAATATTAGGCACCACCCTTGTTTCATTGCTTCAACGGTTCTCGCGTGGAGTAACGGCTTTAGGGGCAATTGGAGTCAGTTTAACCAGTTTTGGTTTATTACTGACTCAAGCTAAAACTGTGCTTGGTGGTGCAAGCATTCAACAAAGCTGGGATTGGCTACCTCAATTGGGGATTAATCTTAGCTTCAGGCTCGATGCCCTTGGTTTACTATTCTCTTTACTTATTACCGGTATCGGTACCCTCATTTACATATACGCCTATTACTATCTTGGCCCTAAAAATTCTTTAAGCAAACTCTATGCTTTGCTCATGCTGTTTATGGCAGCAATGCTGGGTATTTCGCTCTCTAATAATCTTATTATTTTATTAGTCTTTTGGGAGCTGACCAGTATTTCATCTTTCTTGTTAGTGGGTTACTGGAGTCATTATGAAGCTGCTCAACGTGGCTCTCGAATGGCGCTCACTATTACAGGAATGGGTGGTTTGGCGTTATTGGGTGGATTTGTTCTATTAGGGCAAATCACCGGAACCTATGAAATTAGTGACATTATGGGCATGAGAGACACCATTCAAGCCCATGCTCTATTTATTCCAATGCTATTGCTTATTTTGCTTGGTGCATTTACGAAGAGTGCTCAGTTTCCATTTCATTTTTGGTTACCAAACGCAATGGCTGCACCAACACCGGTGTCTGCCTACCTACACTCTGCGACCATGGTAAAAGCAGGTATTTTCCTGCTCGCACGTTTACTGCCAATTTTTGTAGGCGCCGCGCTTTATCACAATATTGTGACATTTATCGGCCTGTTTACACTTTGCATGGCCGCATGTTTTGCCATTTTTAAAGAAGATTTAAAAGGACTGTTAGCCTATTCAACGATTAGTCATTTAGGGCTCATTGTTTGTTTACTTGGTATCGGTTCGCCTTTAGCAGTTACTGCTGCTATTTTTCATATTATTAACCATGCAACATTTAAAGCTGCACTCTTTATGATTGCAGGGATCATTGACCATGAAACGGGTACACGTGATCTTCGAAAACTCAGTGGTATTTGGCAATTACTTCCTTTCACTGCCACATTAACCATGATCACCGCTGCCTCTATGGCAGGTGTGCCACTCACCAATGGCTTTATTTCAAAAGAGATGTTCTTTACCGAGCTATTGGCGAATCTTTCAGGTTCAGCAGTTATCTTTGCCAGCATCATTGCAACACTTGCTGGTATTTTTGCAGTGAGTTATTCAATTCGTTTAGCACACGGCGTGTTTTTTGACGGTCCAATTGGTAAGCAAGTGCCAAATAAAAATGCACATGAACCGCCTATGGGCATGCGCGCACCAGCCCTTCTTCTTGCTGTGCTATGTATCCTAGTCGGCGTTTTACCTTCTTTGTTGGTAGAACCACTGGTAAATAGCGTAACCAGAGCAAGCTTGATGCAACCAGAATTTGCAGGAACTCATCTTGCGATCTGGCACGGTTTCAATGCTCCTCTTGTGATGAGTATTATTGCTTTAGTCGGTGGCTCACTGTTCTATTTTGCTTTGGCAAAAGATGGCATGATTCGTAAAATTGACCTTGACCCACATCTTGGCAGATTGCAAGGCCGCATTTTATTTGATTTATTTTTAAAACACCTGTTGCTCACCAGCCGAAAAATTAAACAAAAAACTGAAAACGGCTCATTGCAAAGTTACTTGTTCTTGATCATTGCTTTTAGCGTCATCATGGTAACTATGCCGCTACTTAATCAAGGGCTCACTACAGGCACACGTGAACTTACTCATGCCCCATGGATTGCTATCGTTCTCTGGCTAACCCTGTTCTCAGGTTGCTGGATGATGTTGTGGTTCCATCATGAACGTATTAAAGCAGTCCTTATTAGCGGTGCAATTGGTCTAGTGGTAACAATGGTATTTGTCACCATGTCAGCTCCAGATTTGGCACTAACTCAAATTACCGTGGATGTTGTAACCACTGTTCTTTTACTAATGAGTTTATCTTTACTTCCACAGCTAACGCCATATGAATCTCTTCGTTCTAGACGCTTAAGAGATGCTGCTTTAGCGATTATTGGAGGTTTAGGGATAGGCTGGATTGCATGGCTGATTTTAACCCGTGATCATAATTCGATTTCATGGTTCTTTGCGCAGCAGTCTTTACCACTTGGCGGCGGCTCAAATATTGTAAATGTCATTTTGGTTGACTTCCGTGGCTTCGATACATTCGGTGAAATTACTGTATTAGGCATTGCTGCTATTGGTGCGCTATGTCTTATGGATGGTATGCGTGTCCATGGTACAACCATGACCCAAGGCCTCACCTACCGTTTTAATCCATCTCCGCTCATGTTCCGTATTACAGCTTCTTGGGTATTACCGTTAGCACTTGTCGTAAGTGTTTATATTTTTATGCGTGGCCATAATTATCCGGGCGGTGGCTTCATTGCAGGTCTAATCACCTCAATGGCTTTAATCATTCAATATATTGCGCTAGGTCAAGACCAAACAGAACAATTACTCAAAGCAAAATCAGGCCGTCTTTACGAAGTCTGGATTGGTTCAGGTTTAACGATTGCTGGGCTTACTGGTGTAGCTGCATGGTTCTGGTTACGCCCATTCCTGACTAGTGCACACGTATATGTTGAATTACCAATTTTAGGAAAACTACATCTGGCTTCAGCTGCGAGTTTTGACTTAGGGGTTTATATCACCGTTGTTGGTGCAACGATGTTACTTATCTCGGTATTAGGAGACTCTCGCCACTCAAGCATGGCTGGTCCTGTAGTACCACATCGGGAGGAATCATCATGATCAGTTTAGAATTCTTATTGGCTTCTGCAATTGGTTTACTTGTTGCCACAGGTATTTATCTGATTTTACGTGCTCGTACCTTCCCTGTTGTGCTTGGGTTAGCTGTAATTGGCTATGCTGTAAACCTATTTTTATTTGCTATGGGTCGATTACAAATTAGCTCACCCGCAATTTTAACTGAAACAACAAAAATAACCGATCCACTTCCTCAAGCGCTAGTGTTAACAGCCATTGTGATCGGTTTTGCAACCACCGCTTTTATTGTACAACTGGCACTGCGTAGCCGTTATGAATCAGGTAGTGATCATGTTGATGCTAAAGAAGACATCTCTCCGACATACGACCCACGCGAGGATGAGCCGTAATGTTTGATTTTTTATCTTTCTGGCAAGAACATGCGCCGATTTTTAGCATTCTCATTCCAGCATTTACTGCTTTTATATTATTACTGCTTGGCAACCCGGGAGCAGGTGCTTTAAAAGATGACTGGCGACAACCATGGCGTCGTGGCATTAGTCTTGTTTCTGCAATTGCTGGATTAATTACCGCAATTATATATTTAAGCTTTGCCAGCACTGGACAGATTACCATTTACCAGTTGAGCGAATGGTCAGCGCCATTTGGTATTGTGCTTGTGTTAGATCGCCTTTCTGCTTTTATGCTGGTGCTGACTTACGCATTAGCAGTACCAGTTCTATGGTATGCAAGCGACAATTGGGATACCCGTGGTCGCTATTTCCATGCCATGGTGCATTTCTTATTAATGGGTATCTGCGGAGCATTTTTAACAGGCGATTTATTTAACCTTTTCGTCTTTTTTGAAATCTTGTTGATGGCTTCGTATGTTTTGCTTTTACATGGGCAAGGCAAACCACGTTTTCAGCTTGGCGTTCACTATGTCATTATCAACCTTTTAGCCTCTGCCCTCTTCTTAATTGGGCTTGGTATGATTTATGGCAGTGTGGGTAGCCTCAACATGGCGGATGTATCACGTCTTATACCAACACTTGAAGCAGATCAACACAAATTAGCAGTCGCTGGTTCCTTACTTCTTTTTGTTGTTTTCGGCATTAAAGCAGCAATGCTTCCTGTCGGTTTTTGGCTGCCAAAAACCTATGCCGTTGCAAGTACGCCTGTAGCTGCAATTTTCACCATTATGACCAAAGTCGGGATCTATTCTATTTTACGTGTAAATGGAACAGTATTTGACGATGCGCTTAGCCAAGAAATCTTAAAAAGCTGGTTATTGCCTATTGGTTTAATTACTTCACTCTATGGTGTGATTGCAGCAATTGGAGCAGATCGTTTACGTCGCTTTGTCGGCTTTATGGTACTTTCTTCAATTGGTACCTTGCTCACCGCAATTGCCATGTCTAATACGCAGGCATGGTCTGGTGCTTTATATTACTTAGTGCACAGTACCTTAATCGGTGCAGCTTTTTATCTATTTTGTGGATGGATCACTTCACAACGTGGAGATTTCAAAGATCATTTAAAAGTTGCCCCAAGAATCAAACAAGAAAAAGCGGCTATGGTGACTTATTTCTTGATTGCCATGATGCTTGCTGGGTTACCGCCTTTTAGTGGTTTTCTTGGAAAAGTATTCATTTTACAAGCGACAGTTGAAGCTAGCTATCAAGGCTGGATTATTGGTGTTGTGCTTGTTGTGAGCTTATTAAGTATTATTGCACTCACACGTGTTGGTTTTATCTTATTCTGGCGTGCATCTCCTCCAGAAGAAGATCCAATCCATCCAGCTTATATTCTTTATCGTGCTTTGCCGGAACGCGCACCACCACGTAACGATCAAGTCATTTATCTATTACTGGCTGGTTTAATCGCTTATGTTGTCTTTGCTGCACCAATTCAGCATTACACATTAAGCACCGCACAACAGATTCAAGACCATGCACTTTACCAACGCACTATTCTTAAAGTAGATAAAAATGGGGAAGTTATCAGCGTACAGCCATTTGATCCCGCTTATCTGCCAGAAACTAAATATGGGGGAGAAGTTGAAGATCATAATGCTTATCTTATTCCCGATATTATTTCGAAAGATATGTTCAATGGTGAACATATTTCTGAATATAAACAACGACAAATTCAGCAACAGGACAAACTGCAAACACCTTCCATTGTTGATGAAAGTCAATTGAAACCTATGGAGCCATAACAATGCAGTTATCTCATTTGCTTGAACGTTGGTTTCCACATCCATTTGTTTCGGTTCTGATCATTTTATTTTGGTTGATGCTGGCGCATAGTCTTGATGCGAGTGATCTTTTGACTGCAATGCTTTTGGGCTTAATCATCCCTCGTTTAGTCAAACCATTTATTACCCGTACACCGCATATTCACTGGAAACCTGCGGTTAAACTATGTTTTGTGGTTCTTTGGGATATTATTATTTCTAACTTTAAGGTCGCAAAACTTGTTTTAGGGCCTACTAAAAAATTACACCCTAAATGGTATCGTGTACCTTTAGAGACAGAACATGAGCAGGTCAATACCTTACTAGCGATGATCATTACCACAACACCAGGTACGGTTTCTGCGGGTATTGATCAGGAACGTGGCGATATTCTGGTTCATGCTTTGAGCACAGATAATACCGAATCTGATATTCAAGACATCAAACAACGTTATGAAATTCCACTTATGGAAATTTTTGATGTGAAAAGTAAAACGGAGGCAAGTGCATGACGATCCTACCTTATGCTCTAGGTATTAGCTCAATTGCCATTACAATCTCTATGCTACTTTGTCTCTTCAGATTGGTCATAGGTCCATCAATTGTAGATCGGCTTTTAGCACTCGATACTCTCTTCTTAAATGCAACTTGTCTCATTGTTGTTTTAGGCATTTATTGGATGACGACCTCTTTATTTGAAGGAGCCCTACTGGTTGCGATGCTAGGTTTCGTATCTACGGCAGCCTTAGCACGTTACTTCACAACTGGTCACGTAATCGATTAAGGAGAGATCAAAATGCAGTTCGTAATGGAAGTTATTGTTTCAGTCTTTCTGGTTTTTGGTGCTTTCTTTATGTTAGTCGGCTCGATTGGCATGGTGCGCTTACCTGACTTATTCATGCGCTTACATGCACCCACAAAATCGAGTACATTAGGATTAGGCAGCTTTTTGATTGCGTCTATGATCTTTTTTGCTTTTCAAGGCCGCTTTGGTTTTGCCGAGCTACTGATCACACTTTTAGCTTTTATTACCGCACCAGTTTCAGCAAATTTAATTGCTCAAGCTGCGCTACATTTACGTTTGCGCTCATTGAGTGGAGAAGTTCCTGAGTCAATTGAACGCCCCTTGCCGTGGGACCGTTATAAAATTGGACAGCGTTTCTCGCAAAATAAACCGCCTATGGACCCTCCTAAAGACTAGGAAAAAGCCCACCAATAAAAAAGCCACCCGAAGGTGGCTTTTTTATTTTTTATATTACTGTTCGTCGTCTGAATCGCGTTTCGGCAAATCATTTACCGCTTTTTCGATCAGACCAAACATATAGTTACCATAAGCATTCGTCTTGTCATAATGGAAACGCAATCTTGGCGTAATACGTGTCTTGATACGACGGCTCAATTCATGACGCAAGAAACCAGAAGCTTTATTTAATACCTCTAAAGTTTCTTTATTCGCTGCTTCACTTTGCTCATCGCCAAGCTCACGCCCCATTACGGTGACATAAACTTCAGCATAACCCATGTCTGCACTGACTTTCACCGCAGAGATGGTCACTAGACCACCTAAGCGAGGATCTTTAAGCTCTTGACGAATCAGCTCAGACAACTCGCGTTGAACTGAATCCGCCATGCGCTTTAAGCGTTGGCTACCCGCCATTAAAGACTCCGTTTAATCAATTGAACATCATAGACTTCAATTTTATCTTTCACTTTGATGTCTTTATAACCTTTCACCGCAAGACCACATTCCATACCGGCACGAACTTCTTCAACCACTTCTTTATAGCGACGAAGAGATTCAAGCTCACCTTGGAACACAACCACGTCATCACGTAATACGCGAATCGGTTTATTACGATGCAATACACCTTCAAGTACCATACAGCCTGCTGCTGCACCAAACTTACTTGAGTGGAATACTTCACGTACTTCAGCAACACCCAAGATAGTTTCACGATGTTCAGGAGCAAGTTTACCGCTCATGGCATCTTTCACATCATCAATTAATTCATAGATGATGCTGTAGTAACGAATATCGATACCGTCTTGGTCACTTCTCTGACGAGCAGTCGTATCAGCACGAACGTTAAAGCCTAACAATACAGCTTCTGAAGATTCAGCAAGAATCACATCAGACTCAGTAATCGCGCCAACACCCGAACTAATTACACGAACTTTTACTTCATCAGTAGATAATTCATGTAAAGCTGCATTCAATGCTTCTAAAGTACCACGTACGTCTGTTCTTAAAACAACGTTCACTGTAGGAACATCTTTTTTGCCCATTGACGACATGATATTTTCAAGACGCATTGCGCTTTGACGATCAATACGTTTTTGACGTTCACGGTCAGCACGAGCATCAGCAACTTCACGCGCTTTCTTCTCGTCATTTACAACAAGAACTTCATCACCTGCCATTGGAGCATCTGGAAGACCCAGAATTTCTACTGGAATAGATGGTCCTGCTGATTTAATCGGCTTACCATTTTCATCAGACATTGCACGGACACGACCATATGACGAACCTGCAAGAACAAGGTCACCAATGTTTAATGTACCGTTTTGAACAAGAATAGAAGTTACTGCACCACGGCCTTTATCAACACGCGCTTCAATAACAACACCTTGTGCAGCACCTTCAGCAGATGCTTTTAATTCCATCAATTCTGATTGAATAAGAATTAAATCAAGGAGTTCATCAATACCTTGTCCACTGTGTGCAGAAACCTTAGCAATCGGAACATCACCACCCCATTCTTCTGGAACGATTTGTTTCGTTGTTAATTCATTTAACACACGGTCTGGATCAGCAGATTCTTTATCCATTTTGTTGATTGCAACAATAATTGGAGTACCTGCTGCACGCGCATGGTCAATTGCTTCAGCAGTTTGTGGCATTACACCGTCATCTGCCGCAACAACCAATACAACGATATCCGTTGCTTTAGCACCACGTGCACGCATTGAAGTAAATGCAGCATGTCCCGGTGTATCAAGGAATGTAATAATTCCTTTGTCTGTCTCAACGTGATATGCACCAATATGCTGGGTAATACCACCTGCTTCACCTGCCGCCACTTTCGAACGACGGATACGGTCAAGCAATGATGTTTTACCATGGTCAACGTGACCCATAATGGTAACAACTGGCGGACGAGTTGTTTGCTCACCACGTGCTTCTTCAGCCGCTTCAAGCAAGTTATCTTCCGCTTGTGTATCAGAAACTAAAACAGGATTATGACCCATTTCTTCAACAACAAGTGCTGCTGTATCTTGGTCAATAGCTTGTTCCTGATTAACCAACTCACCCATTTTCATAAGTGTTTTGATAACTTCACGTACTTTAATCGCCATTTTTTGAGCAAGATCGGCAACAACAATGCTTGAACCGATCTCTACATCATAAACTTGCTTTTTAACTGGTTTTTCAAATCCATGCTTATTCGCTTGGCTTGATTTTAAACCACGTTTGTTATGGTTAACAAAGCTTTGCTCTTCTTGACCACGACGACCACCCTTTTTACCCGCACGAGGGTTAGTGGTTGCGCCACCGCGTTTAATTTCACGGTCTTCTTGCTTGAATGAATCTTCATAAGCTTGGCCTACAAGACCTGAAGCAAGTGGAGAATCATCAATCACACGAATTGTGGTAGTAGCTTCGTCACTTGAATACTTAGACGCCATTTTGCGCATTTGTTCAAGTGTACGTTGCTGAGCTTCTTCAGCCGCTTTACGACGCGCAGCTTCTTCAGTTGCTTTCAACTGAGCTGTTTGTGCTTCACGCGCTTTCTTTTGCTCTAATGTTTCTGCTGGTTTTGGTGCAGGTTTTACTGTACCACCACCACGTTTTTTCACTACTACAGCAGCTTTAGGAGCTGTCTGAGCAGCGCTATCTTGTTGATGAGCAGCACGCATAGCATCTAAAGTTGCTTTTGCTTTTTGCTCTGTTTGAAGACGCGCGTTTTGCTGTGCAGTGTCACGCGTTTGCTGTTCTACACGTGCTTTAGCTTCAGCTTCTGCACGTGCTTTAGCTTCAGCTGCAATTTGTTCAGGGTTTGGTTTAGCAAAAACCTGTTTTTTACGTACTTCTACGTTAATTGTTTTTGCTTTACCTGAAGTACTTGCAACTTTAGCGGTACTGGTTGTTTTACGTTTCAACGCAATTTTTCCTGTGTTACCACTTTCCTGACCATGCACTTTTTTCAAATGATTGACTAAAGTATCCTGTTGTTCAGTGGTAATAATGTCGTCTGCTGTACGTTGAGGCAAACCTGCTTCACGAGCCTGTTCTAGGAGCTTCTCAACAGGACGTTCTACACTGAGAGCTAACTCTTTAATCGACTTGTCCGTCATATTTCATCTCCTAGTTAAACCATGATTCGCGAGCTTTCATGATCAATTGACCTGCTTTTTCATGATCAAGTCCTTCAATATCAGAGATATCGTCAGTAGCCTGATCTGCCAAATCATCGACAGTAATAATACCGCGAGCGGCAAGCGAGTAAGCGATCTCAGAAGTCATGCCTTCCATAGTGAGAAGGTCTGCGCTCGGTTCTTGAATATTTTCTTGCTGTTTCAAAGCATCAGTAAGTGCTGCTTCTTTTGCACGACTTTGCAATAACTCAACCAATTCAGCATCAAGCTCAATTTCGTCAAAAGTTTCAGCTGGAACATAAGCAATCTCTTCTAAAGAGGTAAAGCCCATTTCCACCAATGCCATTGCTAAATCTTCTTCAATATCGAGACGTGATACAAACATATCAAGATATTGCTGAGCTTCATTTTGCTGACGAGCACGATACTCTTCTTCAAGCATCATGTCGAGTTTGTAGCCAGTTAAATCAGAAGCCAAGCGAACATTTTGGCCTTGTGAGCCAATCGCGCGAGCCAATTGATCGCTGGTTGCAAAAATAATATCGGCACTTCTTGCATCTTCATCAAGCACGATGCCTGAAACATCAGCTGGTTCTAATGCACTTGCAATGTACTGAGCTGGATCATCAGACCAGACCACTACATCAATACGTTCACCGTTTAACTCTTGTTGTACTGCTTGAATACGCGTACCACGCATACCAATACATGCACCTACAGGGTCAATACGATGGTCATTTGTTTTTACTGCAATTTTAGCACGAACGCCCGGTTGACGTGCCGCTGCTTTAATTTCAATAATTTCTTCAGAAATTTCAGGAATTTCTTTTTTCATTAAAGCAATTAACATTTCAGGCTTAGCGCGTGATAACAACAACTGAGCGCCACGACCTTCACGGTTCACATTGTATAAAATAGCGTTCATACGTTGTTTCGGACGAAGAATTTCTTTTGGAATCATTTCTTCGCGCGCAAGGTAAGCTTCAGCGTTGTCGCCTAAATCAATAATAAAGCCATCTTTGGTTTGTTTTTTCACTTCACCGTAAATTAACTCACCAACTTTAGACTCGTATGCATCAGCAACTAAAGCACGCTCAGCTTCACGAATTTTTTGTACGATAACTTGTTTTGCAATTTGTGCAGCGATACGACCAAACTCAATAGATTCTACTTCGAGTTCACGAACATCACCAATTGACCATTTAGATGGGTCAAGGTCAGAAATCGCATCTTGGCAAGCTGGCATTTCATGATCTTCATCTGCTACAACAGTCCATTGACGGAATGTACTGTAATCACCAGTTTTACGATCAATTTCTACACGAAGCTGAGCTTCTTCAGCATGCGTACCTTCGTAAAATCTTTTCTTCGTTGCAGCAACTAGAGCTTGTTCTAAAGCCTCGAAGATCGCTTCACGACTAACACCTTTTTCATTACTAACCGTTTCAACAACGGTAAGAATTTCGCGGCCCATAAGTCACCTACCGATTTCTTATAAAATTTAATAAATTTAATCTTGATAGATCAAGTTTGCTTTATCGATATTGTTGCTGTCGATCTCAAGCACGTGCTTCCCATCAACTTCAACCTGAATTTCTTCATTTTCAAGGTCTACTGCAATAAGCTTTGCTTGAAATTTACGACGATTTTCTACTGCTGCAATCAAACGCAAAGCAATTTGTTGTCCGATGTAGCCTTGTAACTGTTCTAGTTGAAAAAATGGACGATCCCAACCTGGTGAAGAAACTTCTAATGAATACTCACCTGAAATTGGATCATGAACATCCAGCATTGCGCCAACTTGTTGTGTTACACGCACACAATCTTGTACACCAATACCACGGCCTAGTTCTACTTCACCATCCTCATTAAGTACTGGCTCAGCATCTTCTTCACTTACCGCTTTATCGATATAAATACGCAATAATGAACGTTTACCTTGTGGGAGAAACTCGATTCCCCAAAGGTCGACACCACATGCTTGTACTGCAGGAACAATTAAGTCATGCAATGCTTGGGATTTATTTGATAATTTCATTTACTCTCGTCATTCTCGTGCGATTCAATCGGTTGTTTTAACCGACACAGACCTACTATAGTGAAGCATGACTATTTGACCAATTGATGTCGAAACTACACGATAGCGATACGATAACCAATAAAAAAGGGCGTTAATCGCCCCTATGTAGCACAGAAAACAATAGTCCACTGTGCAAAAAGGCCCACTTGTCTGTGAGCCTCTTTTAAGAAACTTGGTAGCGGGAGCTGGATTTGAACCAACGACCTTCGGGTTATGAGCCCGACGAGCTACCAGACTGCTCCATCCCGCATCAACGTGCAAAAATTATATACAAATATCAAATAAAGTCAATGTAAACTTTCTAGATACTGTCTGATTAAGTTGCACCTTAATCAATTTGGTAGCGGGAGCTGGATTTGAACCAACGACCTTCGGGTTATGAGCCCGACGAGCTACCAGACTGCTCCATCCCGCATCAAAAAACTGCTTGCACTCAACTTTCTGGTTCAAAGTTGGTGCGGAAGGGGGGACTTGAACCCCCACGCCCGAAGGCACTACCACCTCAAGGTAGCGTGTCTACCAATTCCACCACCACCGCAGCTTGTGGGACGCATTCTAGTCCTTCCAACTATAAAAGGAAAGCCCTATTTCGAATTATTGACCCGTTTTTGGTGCATTTGGTGAAGTTTCAGGCGATGTTGTTTGAATTGGTGCTGTTGTTTGTACAGATTTCAAACTATATGCCTCAGTCGTCTGTTTTTTTGCAAAAACAGCCAAGGTTAAACTCGTCACAAAAAACAGTGCCGTTAAAATAGCAGTAAGGCGAGTAAGGAAATTAGCTGAACCCGATGCGCCAAATACAGTTGCTGCTCCGCCACCACCGAAAGAAGCACCAGCATCCGCACCTTTACCGTGTTGGACTAGAATCAAGCCAATCATCAGTACCGCTAAAATAATATGTACGATCAGTACAAAAGAGTGCATACCCTATCCTCGTTATTTACTTTGTGCAAAGGCATGTACGATTTGATAAAAAGATGCTGCATTTAACGAAGCACCTCCAACCAACGCGCCATTAATATCTGGACATGCTGCCAACTCGACTGCATTCTCAGCTTTTACACTACCGCCATATAAAATCGCAATGTCTGGACCCGCAGAAGTAATCTGACTTAAACCTTCACGGATTTTAGCATGCATTGCCTGTGCATCTTGTGGTGAAGCAGTTTTACCTGTACCAATTGCCCAGATTGGCTCATAAGCGATTACAATTTGCTTTTGCCATTGCTCTGCAGTCACTACAGGTGCTATATCACAGATCTGTTGCAATACAACCTGCTCTGCCAAATTTTGTTCACGCTGTTCGAGACTTTCACCCACACAATAAATGACAGTTAAGCCTGCATTTAAAGAATTTTGGAGTTTTGCCTTCAAAATTTCAACGTTATCACCTAACAAATCACGGCGCTCAGAGTGACCCACCAATACAAAATTAATTTGGCTATCTTTTAATAATTCTGCACTGACTTCACCAGTATAGGCGCCTGTACCTGCTACACGCGATACATCCTGTGCAACTGTATATACTGTTTTTGCAGCATCTTGCAATTGGGTTTGTACCATTGTAAGTGCAATAGAAACCGGAGCAACTCCGACATGGCAGCTTTCATCTGCAATTTCGTTTTGTTGCAATAGTTGTTTAAATTCTTCTATAAGTTGTTTGGCATTGGCACGCATTGGGTTCATTTTCCAGTTGCCAACTACCCAAGGCGTAATCGTCGAACCCGACATACGGCTCACCTTTCATCAAAAATGCAGCACATTCTACACGCATTTCTACAAATTTCAGATACTTTTCTTTAACGGCTTTGCTCATATCTTTTCTACTATTTGAAAACAGTCATAAAACTTTATTAAGACTAAAGCTCCGCGTTTTAAAAATTAATGAATAAAAACTTCGACTGGTTCAAGCTTTAATATATGGATCAAGACGAGAGCATCATTTTCTCAGGTAGTAATTTTAGATAACAAAAGTATAATTTTTTATATACCAATTATAAACATATGAGCACAGGTAGGCAGATGTCAGTCATACATACATCTCCAAAATTTTCGGGGTTTTTTCGACGATTAGTCGAAGAAAAACATGTGTCGGCAGCGACCATGCAAGCAGCACTAGATGCAGCAAAAAGAGCTAAACAGGATACTGTTGCGTACCTGATTGAAGAGGTTAATCTCTCCCCTTCTTTATTAGCTGAAACAATTTCTATTGAATTTGCTGAGCCATATTTTGATCTGGACGTTTACGATGTCAGCCAGATTCCTAAAGATTTGGTCGACCAGAAACTGATTTTAAAACATCGGATCTTGCCTCTCGTAAAAAAAGGACAGATTTTATATGTTGCAACCAGTAATCCTAGCAATATTGATGCTATTGATGCTATTCGCTTCAACAGCAAGCTTATGGTTGAGCCGGTTATTGTCGAGCATCATAAACTCGAGAAAATTCTGGTACAGCAATTTACTGAAGAAAGTAGTTTCGAGTTTAGCGATGAAGAGTTTGATCTAGATGTAGATCTTGATACCTCAGCTGCTCCAGAAGAGGATGAAGATACTCCGCAAGGCGATGAAGCACCTATTGTTAAATATATTAACAAGTTATTGATTGATGCGATTCGTATGGGGGCTTCTGATTTACATTTCGAACCTTATGAGAAATCGTATCGGGTCCGTTATCGGGTCGATGGCGTTTTGCGTCAAATTGCAAATCCGCCTTTGCAACTGGCTAATCGTTTGGCTTCACGCTTAAAAGTGATGTCTCAAATGGACATTTCTGAAAAGCGTGTCCCTCAAGATGGTCGTATCAAGCTCAAGCTATCAAAATCTAAAGCAATTGATTTTCGTGTGAACTCTCTTCCGACCTTATTTGGTGAAAAGTTAGTTCTACGTATTCTCGATCCATCGAGTGCCATGCTGGGAATTGATGCACTAGGATATGAAGAAGAGCAAAAAGCACTCTTTATGGAAGCCTTAGATAAGCCACAAGGTATGCTTTTAATCACAGGTCCGACAGGTTCTGGTAAGACTGTATCTTTATATACAGGCCTCAACATTTTAAACACTGAAAGTTCCAATATTTCTACTGCCGAAGATCCAGTCGAAATTAACCTTGAAGGCATTAATCAGGTTAATGTGAACCCTAAGGTAGGTCTAACTTTTTCAGCTGCACTTAAGTCATTTTTACGTCAGGACCCTGACATTATTATGGTCGGTGAAATTCGTGATTTAGAAACAGCTGAAATCGCGATTAAAGCTGCTCAGACAGGTCATATGGTGATGTCCACGCTACATACCAACAGTGCTCCTGAAACACTGACTCGTCTACGCAATATGGGCGTTCCGTCTTTCAATATTGCAACATCAGTCAATCTGGTCATTGCTCAGCGTTTGGCACGTCGACTATGTTCTCAATGTAAAGTACCTACTGACATTCCTAAACAAAGCCTATTGGAAATGGGTTTTACCGAACAAGATCTGACGCATCCCGATTTTCAAGTTTTTCAACCAGTCGGTTGTCCAGAATGTCGTGAGGGCTACAAAGGTCGAGTTGGTATTTATGAAGTAATGAAAGTCACACCTGAGATTTCCAAGATTATTATGGAAGATGGCAATGCGTTAGAAATCGCTGCCGCTTCTGAAAAACTGGGGTTTAATAATCTGCGTCGCTCAGGTTTAAAGAAAGTTATGCAAGGTGTTACTTCTTTACAAGAAGTCAACCGCGTAACCAGTGAATAAAAGACAATTTAAAATAAGGATAATGTCATGACTGTCAAAAAGGCACAATTGATGCCGACTTTTGCTTATGAAGGGGTTGACCGTAAAGGCGTAAAAATTAAGGGGGAACTTCCGGCTAAAAATATGGCTTTAGCCAAAGTCACCCTACGCAAACAAGGTGTGACTGTTCGTAATATTCGAGAAAAGCGTAAAAATATTCTTGAAGGTTTATTTAAGAAAAAAGTATCAACGCTCGATATCACGATTTTCACACGACAACTTGCAACCATGATGAAAGCCGGCGTCCCACTAGTACAAGGCTTTGAAATTGTGGCAGAAGGTTTAGAAAACCCAGCTATGCGCGAGGTGGTACTCGGTATTAAAGGTGAAGTTGAAGGTGGTAGCACTTTTGCCTCAGCTTTAAGAAAGTACCCTCAACACTTCGACAAACTGTTTTGCTCTCTTGTAGAGTCTGGCGAACAGTCTGGTGCGCTTGAAACCATGCTGGACCGTGTGGCAATTTACAAAGAAAAAAGTGAATTGCTCAAGCAGAAAATCAAGAAGGCTATGAAATACCCGGCAACGGTTATTGTGGTTGCTGTGGTTGTTACCATTATTTTGATGGTTAAAGTCGTTCCCGTTTTCCAAGATCTGTTTTCTTCCTTTGGCGCAGATCTACCTGCTTTTACACAAATGGTCGTAAATATGTCGAAATGGATGCAGGAATACTGGTTCATTCTGATTATTGTGATCGGTGCAATCATTGCGGCATTTCTGGAAGCTAAAAAGCGTAGTAAAAAATTCCGCGATGGTTTAGACAAACTTGCCCTGAAACTACCCATCTTTGGTGATCTGGTTTATAAGGCGATTATTGCCCGTTACAGCCGTACTTTAGCAACAACTTTTGCAGCTGGTGTTCCTCTCATTGATGCGCTTGAATCAACAGCTGGTGCAACTAACAATGTCATTTATGAACAAGCCGTCATGAAAATTCGTGAAGATGTTGCTACAGGTCAACAACTCCAATTTGCAATGCGCGTTTCAAATCGTTTTCCATCTATGGCTATACAAATGGTCGCAATTGGTGAAGAATCTGGTGCACTAGACAGCATGCTAGATAAAGTTGCAACGTACTATGAAAATGAAGTTGATAATGCCGTTGATGGCTTAACTTCAATGATGGAACCTTTAATTATGGCAATTTTAGGGGTACTTGTAGGCGGTCTGGTGATTGCTATGTATCTTCCAATTTTCCAAATGGGCTCAGTTGTATAATGCAAGAAATTATTGCTTATTTTATTCAAAACTTAACTGCACTTTATATTGCAGTTGCATTATTGAGCCTATGTATTGGTAGCTTTCTTAATGTGGTGATTTATCGCACCCCAAAAATGATGGAACAAGATTGGCAGCAAGAATGTCAAATGCTACTCGACCCTGAGCAACCCATCATTGAGCATGAAAAACTAACATTAAGTAAGCCTTCTTCATCATGTCCAGAGTGCCATCAGCCCATCCGTTGGTATCAAAATATTCCTGTCATTAGTTGGTTGGTTTTAAAAGGTAAATGTGGACATTGCCAGCATTCTATTAGTATTCGCTATCCAGCCATCGAACTACTCACCATGCTATGTTCATTAGTAGTAGTCATGGTGTTTGGCCCAACCATTCAAATGCTTTTGGGGCTAGTCCTGACTTGGGTCCTGATTGCCCTCACCTTTATAGACTTTGATACTCAGCTACTACCCGACCGTTTTACCCTGCCTTTAGCTGCGCTTGGGTTGGGCATTAACACCTTTAATATTTACACCTCGCCTAACTCAGCCATTTGGGGTTACCTGATTGGTTTTTTATGTCTTTGGATTGTGTATTACTTATTTAAAGTGATTACAGGCAAAGAAGGCATGGGCTACGGCGACTTTAAATTGCTTGCCGCATTAGGCGCGTGGATGGGGCCATTGATGCTGCCATTAATTGTGTTATTGTCATCTTTACTAGGTGCAATTATTGGCATCATTTTATTAAAATTACGCAATGACAATCAGCCCTTTGCCTTTGGGCCCTACATTGCCATTGCAGGTTGGGTTGCCTTTCTATGGGGTGACCAGATTATGAAAATCTATTTGGGAGGTTAAGATGGCTTTTATTCTGGGAGTCACAGGTGGTATTGGCAGTGGAAAATCTGCTGCAACACAATGGTTTGAATCCCAAGGAATACAAGTCGTCGATGCCGACATCGTTGCTCGCGAAGTGGTTGAGAAAGGCCAACCTACCCTGCAAAAAATCCAACAAACTTTTGGAGACTGGGTGCTTCAATCCGATGGTAATCTAGATCGTCGTGCCCTACGCGAATATATTTTTCAAAATCCTGAAGCAAGACAAACACTCGAGAAAATCACGCATCCAGCCATTCGCCAATCTATTATTCAGCAGTTGCAAAACCCAAAGAGTCCTTATGTGATTTTAGTTTCACCACTACTTTTTGAAACCAACCAACATGAATTGGTAAACCACACCTTATTAGTTGATGCGAGTGAACAAACTCAAATTCAGCGTGCCAGCCAACGCGATGGGCAAAACCAAGAACAAATTCAGAAAATTATTGCAGCGCAAATGTCACGCGAACGTAAACGCGAACTTGCCAATGACATTGTGTTTAATGATGGATTACTCGAACATTTACATCAGCAATTAGAGCCGTTACATCAAAGCTATTTGAAGCGTACAAACTAATTTGATTTATTTTGCTGCTTAATTTGTTGTGCCAAGCTATCTGGTCGGAACCATCGCCAAGGTTGTAAGGCGCCGATTCCCATTCCAACCAAACCTACAACAATAGATGGGCTTAATGCTTCACCGAGTAAAGGTACAGCTAAAATGGCAGCAATAAATGGCGCTAAAGTTACAATACTTCCTGTTTTAAAAGCGCCAAGTCGCTGAATCGCTGCCACATAAGTCAGAGTTGCAATAATAACCACAAACACACCATGGAAAATGCCCTGTATCGCTAAATGGATAGGACTAACTTCCATGAAATGCTTTGGTAAAAATAGAGCATAGATGGGTAAGTAAATAATTGCAGACCAAATCGCAACACTTGCCATAGAGTGCCATGCAGAAAGTTTCCACTGTTTAAGTAATACAGTGAAAATACCCCACCAAATCGCACTAATAAAAAGAAGTAAATCACCCACGCCAAAAGCAGAAGCATTACTTTGCAACATCAACACGCTCATGAGAGTCAAGGCAGTAATCATAATTACCAGACTCACCCAGGTATGCTTATCAAACGGCTGTCTAAATAAAATGTATGCTGCAAACGCAGTACAAATTGGAATACAACCATTTAAGAAAATTGCAGCATGCGCAGCGGGAGCATAGAGAAAAGCGGTATAGACAGTGAGACAATAAATGACCCCGCCAATCAAGGCCAAAATTACCGCATGCTTACTCCATAAAAAAGCGAGATCTTTTTTATAGATTAGAATAGGCATTAAAATTAGAAAGGCTATAGCGAAACGCAATGCAGCTATGTCCCAAGCACTGATATGCCACTGTGCATTTAAACGGGCAAAAAGCGTAAACCCGCCCCAAATGCACATGGTCACCAATACAAAGAAATAACCTTGCTTACGGGGAGACATATCAAGATGACTTAAAAACTAGAAAGGCAGTGAGATTATACCTCAGAACGCTGACGGCAAGCCTCATAAAGTGCCATACCTGTCGCTACGCTGACATTTAGACTTTGTAGGTTTCCTGACATCGGAATATAAACTTTATGATCACACTGCGCCTGTGTAATAGGACGTAAACCAGTATCTTCAGCTCCCATTACAATTACAACTGCGCCAGAGAAATCACACTTTTGAAGTGGCAACGCACTTTCATCAAGCATAGTGCCAATTACGCGTACATGAGTTGTTTCTTTAAGATGAGCCAATGTACGAGCTAAATTAGTGACTTGAATAAATTTAACTTTCTCGGCTCCACCTGCTGCAACTTTACGAGCAGTTGGTGTCAAACTAGCCGAACGATCACGAGGCACAATAACAGCTTGCACGCCCATCGCAGCGGCAGTACGAATACAAGCCCCTAAATTATGCGGGTCTGTCACCTGATCCAATGCCAACAACAATGCATCCGGAGTTTCTCTTAAAATTTGATCGAGGTCTTGTTCATTCAAGACAGGATGTGGACGTACTGCAGCAACTACACCTTGATGAAATGGTAGACCTGCAAGTTTCTCAAGACTATCGCGGCTTGCTTTTTGTACACTGATTCCAAAAGGCTCTGCCAATTGCAAAATCTTTTGCAAACGCTGATCATCCCGTCCTTTTAAAGTAAACAGGGTTAGCACACGCTCCGGCTCAAGTTCTAACAATGACTCCACTGAATGAACGCCATAATAATATTCCTGTTTTGCCATGCATGACCTCTAACAACGTTTGAGCAAAAAAATAAAAATCCTGCAAAGCCAACTTCACAGGATTTCTTTGGGCATAGTGTACCCGATTTGAACAGGAATTTCTTAGCCTTCTAAATGGCATACATAATCGAGTACTTCGTCAGTTTCGATTTTAAAAAGACTATTGCCCGGTACATAAAATGATTGGCCTGCACGGAACAACTCACTTTCAGTGCTGTCCGCAATTGTTACGCGACATTCGCCTGAAATAATTTCCATACGCTCAGGAACATGCGTTTCAAAAGTTAAAGCTTGCTCAGTCGGCAAAATAACACCTAATGTTTTTTTAGTTCCATCTTCAAATTGCACGGTATGGCTGATACATGCTCCACCAAAATAAACGTTTGATTTTTTGATGACCGTTACATGATCAAATTGGGTTGAACTCATGCAGATTCTCCAGATAATGCCGTATTTATATAAATTATGATGAATGTAGTTTAATTGTGCCTAAATAACTAATCAATCAGTTTTCATACGGATAGACTTGTAATTTCCACTGCTGTGCCTGAATTTTTTTGGCAAAAGCATAAGGTAAGTTAATCTCAATATTTCGACTATTCGACACAATTGCATCGTATCTGCAAACTTCGACCTGATTTTCATCTAGGAGTATCCAACACACTTTTTGCGCCGTTGGATGGACAACTGCTGTAGCAATTACCGGTGAACCGTCATTCATTCCTACATGAAAATTTTCACTGTCGTTTTGCATTAACACCAGATCATAAGCTGGAAAATCGATAGCATCTGAATCGAATTGCTGGCTATCGTGTATCAGCACACTTTGTTTTAGAGTCGGCCAAATACAATAACGCAAATAATGCTGATCCATCACCCGATTATCCAGATAACGTCCGGTGGCAACATAATCTCTGATATGTGCTTCAATATTATGAAAAATCCCTGTACACCCGCCCCACATTCCAGCCAAAATCAACTCAGTATGAGAATAATTATCGCGCATTAAATGAAACCATTTATCACTCTTGAGCCATGCATCTACAGCCGCCTTTTCGCGGTGCGACACAATAGAGTCGGCGTCACGTATTAGAAAGCGCCTAACTGTAGGATCATCCATCACAAAAAAACGCCAAAACAGTCCAGATAGTTGTTTTTGAGAATCTGTAACTTGGATGACTTGAGCGCCCTTTTCTTTTAACCGCTGTTGTACCAGTACTGGCACACTATCATCGACATAAAATCGACACGTCCATTCTGGATAAATCTGTTTGGCTAGCTGAGTATTTAAAATAGAGGTTTCACAATAGCGAGGATTTGCCCCAAATAATGAGAAGGCAATAATATTTTCTTCAGGGTTTGTACTAAATGCTGGTGGTGCATGATCTGGAATCGATAAAATAGGTTCGCTCTTCGCTAGCTCTTTTTTTGTTGTAATTGCTAAGCGTCCAAATTTGATCGTTTCTTCTTTTTTATTTAAATGATGACAAACCTCTGTGAGTCCATCATATAAGTTTGTATTTACATTAGTTCCACTCACCTGAATCGCTTGCAAATAATGTTGATAGGCCTCGTTATAACGGCCTAAGCGCAATTCGGTATAAGCCAAGTCAGATAAAGCTCCCGGATGCTTAGGAACTAAGCTAACAGCTTGTTTAACATGTTGATAAGCTTTGGCATAATTACCTTGTGCAGCTGCTTGTTTAAATGCATTAAAATGTTGATTTAAAATTTTATTCATTTCCGCAGGATTGTTTTTTTTATGACGATTGACCATCCCTATGGGTGGTTTCGGTAAGCTTAATGTTTTTTTCATTGTAAATATCCGCAATCTTGCTGTTCTATAATTTCAGTTAGAATAATAGATCACTTGTAGCAAATTCAAAACTTCTCTATCTTTAACCCATAATTTGGCGCGTTGGATGCGTTTATGCTCACACATTTAACTTTAATTAATTTTGCATTAGCTGATCATTTAGCTATTGATATAGAACAAGGATTTAATGTTCTAACAGGCGAAACAGGTGCCGGAAAATCATTATTACTGGATGCACTCTCTGCCTGCCTCGGGGAACGTACAGATACAAATTATGTCCGTTATGGTTCGGACAAAGCGGATATTACCGCGGTTTTCACCTATCAGAATAATAGTCCTGAAGCAAAATGGCTCCAAGACCATGAGCTAGATGATGATTCTGGGGAAATTCATTTACGTCGTGTTATTTTTGCAACCGGACGTAGTAAAGCATGGGTTAATGGGCGCCCGAGCAGTCTATCTGAACTTAAAGAGTTAGGGCGTTTGCTGGTTCAACTCTATAGTCAACACAGCCAGCAGCAGCTACTTGAACCGCCTTATCCAAAGCATTGGCTAGACCGTTATAACAATTTTTATGCTGAAGCGAATGATGTACGTGAAGCCTATAGCTCATGGCAACGTACCATTCGTTTGCATCAAGCAGCTCTAGACGCACAAGCAACCCGTCTACAACGGATTGGTACTTTAGAGCACCAAATTGAAGAACTCGAAGAAGTCATTCAAACCGACTATAAAGAAATTGAGCAAGAGTTTGATCGACTTAGTCATCATGAACATATCATGCAAGACTGTAGTTTTAGCTTAAATGTCTTAGATGAGGCTGAGCAGAACATTACTCAAGAAATATCTTCGATTATTCGCAGATTAGAGTCCCATGCGGGGCGCAGCGAACAACTTTCTGAGATCTATAATTCTCTACTAAATGCTCAAAGTGAAATAGACGATGCAACGGCAAACTTGCGTCAATTTATTGATCGCCAAAGTTTTGATCCGGAGCGGATGGAAGAACTAAATTCCAAATTGGAAGTTTTCCATCGTCTGGCACGTAAATACCGCACTCAACCGGAAACGCTTAAAGAAGAATATGAAGCTTGGCAAAGTGAGCTTGAGCAATTGCATCAACTTGAAGATCCAGAAACATTGGCAGAACAAGTTGAAAAATCGCATGAGGAGTTTTTAGAAAAAGCTCAGCATTTAGATAATATTCGTCGTGAAGCTGCCGCTCCGCTTGCCAAACAATTAACTGAACAAGTGAAACCTTTAGCCCTACCAGAGGCACACTTCGAATTTAAGTTCGAACCATTAGAGCAACCAGGTGCAGAGGGTTTAAGCTTTATTCAACTTTTATTTACTGCCAATAAAGGTATTCCTCCACAACCATTGGCACGAGTGGCCTCAGGTGGTGAACTTTCTCGTATTGCACTCGTCATGCAAGTCATGAATGCAGAAAAAACTGAATCTGAAGTTTTGGTGTTTGATGAGATCGATGTCGGGATTAGTGGTGGCACCGCAGAAGTTGTAGGACGTTTACTTGCGGACTTGGCACAACATGTTCAGCTCTTATGTATTACTCACCAAGCACAAGTTGCTGCACAATCTGATCAGCATTTATTAGTGAAAAAACAACAAACTGACCCAGCCAGCAGTACAATTGTAGAACTTGATGAAAATCAAATCATTTTTGAGTTAGCTCGCATGTCAGGTGGTGTGGAAATTAATGAAACAACCTTGCAGCACGCAAAACAATTACGCCAACTTAAATTTCAGGCTTCTTCAAATTAATAAAGAAAATGAGAGAAAAAGATTGGCGAAATCCGATTAACTCTTGTATGTTGATAAAAAGAACCTATATAGATAAAAGGGTCGCGAGGCCCTCTAGTGACATTTTTTGAGGGAGAACCGCTTAGGTGACCAAACAATATCTGACTCACCGTTGTCTGATTGCCCCGCCAGAAATGGCAGATGACTTTTTCGCAAACACTGTAATTTATCTTGCTCGTCATGATGAAGAAGGTGCTCAAGGCATTATTATTAATCGTCCTTCTGGTATCCAAATTAAAGAATTACTCAATGATCTCGACATTGAAGCAGACAATGTAAACCCACATGCGGTTTTACAAGGTGGCCCATTACGTCCCGAAGCTGGATTTGTTCTTCATACCGGACAACCAACATGGCACTCATCTATTGCTGTAGGTGAAAATGTTTGTATTACCACCAGTAAAGATATTCTGGATGCGATTGCCCATAATGAAGGTGTCGGTCGATATCAGATTGCTCTAGGCTATGCGAGCTGGAGCAAAAATCAGTTAGAAGATGAGATTACGCGTGGTGACTGGCTGATTTGTGATGCCGATATGGACCTAATTTTTAACCTGCCTTATGACGACCGTTGGGATGCAGCTTATAAAAAAATCGGTGTAGATCGTGCGTGGTTAGCTTCTGAAATCGGACACGCTTAATGACCGAAACGCAATCAAAATCGATTATGGCTTTTGACTTTGGTACTCAAAAAATGGGAATGGCGATTGGCCAGTCTTCAATTGAAAGTGCCAACCCTCTCCCTCTTTTTGTTATGAAAGATGGCATCCCCAATTGGGATCAACTCTTAAAAATTGTGAAAGAATGGCAACCCAATTTATTTTTGGTTGGCCTGCCGTTAAATATGGATGATAGCGAGTCTGAACTCTCTACACGTGCCCGCAAATTTGCGAGACGTTTACGTCATCAAACCAACATAGAAACGTTAATGGTGGATGAGCGCTTAACTACACGTGAAGCGAGAGAAGAGCTAGGTTTTTACCAAGAACAGGGCCGCGCAAAAAAGCTCTCGGCAGATAGTTTTGCTGCTGCACTACTCATTCAGAGTTGGTATCGAAATCCCGTTGGATTAACGCCATAAAACAAAAAAGCATGTAATTAAAACTACATGCTTTTTTTAATTAAATCATTTCGACTTTATTTTTCAACGATATGCACAGTCGCAGTTCGTCCAGAAACAAAAGCAAGTTCATTCTTTGGTGTTTCATCTAATACAATCTTCACAGGTACGCGCTGTGCTAAACGAACCCAACTAAAAGTTGGATTTACATTAGCAAGAAGCTTGGAGCTGCTTGAGCGCTCACGATCTTCAATTCCCGATGCAATACCTTGTACATGACCTTTAATTTTCTGGTTATCCCCCATTAATTGCACAGTAGCCTGATCGCCTACATGAATACGATTTAACTTCGTCTCTTCAAAGTAACCCACCACATAGAGCTGTTTACGATCGAGTAATGCTGCAACAGCCTGTCCAACTTGAACATAGTTACCTGGGCGCATATCAAAGTTAGATAACGTACCATCAGCTGGAGCAATGACTGCGGCACGATGCATATTAAGCTCGGCCAAATGCAAATTACTCGTTGCAACCTCAATGAGGGCTTGTTGTTGCTTAACAGTTGCTTCAGCCTGCTGAATTGCTGCTTGGAGTTGCTCATGCTCTGCAAGGGATTGATCACGTGTGGCAAACACTTGGTCTTGTTCTTGTTTAGAGATAGCGCCATCCATTAGGTTCGAGTAACGACCAGCATTTTTCTCGGCCAATTTGATATTACTCGCCGATTTAATCAAGTTCGCTTTTGCTTGTGCCAAACCCGCCTGCGCTTGAGCAAAGGCTGCGTTTGCTTTTGCTAAATCCGATTTGGCCTGCTCTACATCTAAAGCTCGACGAGAAACATCAATTTTAAAGAGCACCTGACCTTTTTTTACAGTCTGGTTATCTTGAACCAATACTTCTGTGACAAGGCCAGCGACATCCGAAGATACTTGAATAACATCACCACGCACTCGACCATCGCGTGTCCACGGCGCTGCATTATAGTAGTTCCACAAATGCACAATGGTATAGACCGCCAACATTAATGCGACAATCAAAATTACTGGACGGATGACCTTTTTCAAATCCACCTGATTCATTTCACTCACCTAACTCAATCTTTAATTTCGCAATCATCTCTATGCACCCACCCCAACAAAAATTTGATGTATTACCAAAAGCAATAAAAGGTAAAAGCACAAATTGAAAATACTAGGTAATGCGATCCAGCCTTGTGCAATCCACTTGTTGGTCAAAGGACTTAACCCACGAAAACATATATATGCCAAGAGGGCTTGAACGAGCAAAGAAGGCACGTAAATACCATAAACATTAAACTCACCCATTTGCTGTCGCTCCTCTCAAGGCACTGTTCTCATTCATTTGATCTGATGAAACATGACACATGCTATAAGCAATATTGTTAAGTGAAATGAGTAATCTTTGTCGCATCGTCATATCTTCAACATTTGAAGCAAGCTGTTTTAATTCAAATAAACCGTGATGGATTTGCTCAACCAAAGCCACTGTATTATCTACATCATTTTCTTTAGCTCTAAACAGTTCATCCAGATTTTGTTGCAAATTTCCGATGTGATGAGCCAGTTCTGAATTTTGGGGAGACTGATTTGCCAGTTCTTGTAATCTACTTAAATCGACAATACTGCTCGACTCAATCAAAGCTTGATGAATTGAGGTTTTAATCTCATTAGATTGCACTACTTTACTGTTAAGAATCCCAATTCGGTCTAACATACTGCGCAGGTGAACTTTAAAATCAAGACCATAAGGCAAATAGATCGCCTGTCTCATGGCACGATAATGCAAGGCCAGAATACGGCTGGCACTCGTGTCTGGAGACATTGCACGAACAACGTCAATGACAACTAAAGACACTAAGACACCTAAGATCATGGCAAAAGAACCATCAAGATAAGACACTGCATCCATGCTATAAGCATTATGTAGATTCAGGCCCATCATGGTATTAATACCTAAGACCATGCCTACTGGCATAAGCATTTGGTTGGCCATCATAGATACAGCAAACAGGAACATCGGCAATAAAACCAGTCCAAGTTCCCAGAATGTGGTGACATGGGGGAAAATACCAAATGCATAAACAAAGACTAAAACTGCTGAAGCAATACTGCCCCAGATAAAAATACGCAAAACCGGAACAGGGTTATCTAAGGCCGTTAAAATACAGGCTGTTACTGCACCCATTTGCGCCATCATAAATCCAGCTTTCCATCCCGAAATAATCCAGACCCCAGTCACAATAAATGTAATAAGGACTGCACTAATACCACCTCGAATAGCCACACCATGGTCACGGTGTAAACTTGGATATTTGGTGGTCATTGGCGTAATATTGTCAGGGATTTCTTTGTTGCCTTGCTGAATTCTTTGCCACAAAACTTTAACCGCTAAAACATTACTAATGAAATGACGTACATCCATTTTCATAGCTGCGACCAAAACTTGCTGATGTGTCGAAGCCGATTCCATCAAACTCAAGAAATCACTTTCAAACTCATCTGGTAACTGCAAAATATTTTCATCAATAATTAAATTTTTTTGCTCCAGAAAATGAACAACATGCGCTGAGAGCTGTTGCAGTTTTTCTGAATGAGTTTCGATAAACCGAAGTTCCTGAAGCTGCTTAATACGTTCAGATAAAGCGACCAGATTCGCAACGACCATTGAGATTTGATGAAGCATTTCCTGTAAGGGCTTGGTCATGCCATGCAACTCACCCTTCTCATAACTCAAATGTACTGCCAAAGCATGAATATCTGTGGTATCTCGGGTAATGGTCGCTAAAAGTTGAGTATTGTTCTGCTGAGGATCAGCAGTTAATAAATTAGCAAACAAATTCTCTGTATCTTTAAGCGTTTTGATAACGCGCTGCTTAATCGCAGAACCAATGTGCATTGGAAGAATAGTGGCAGAAACCACAGCACTTGAAATTACCCCAATCGAAATCTCTATGACTCGGGCTAAAGCAATATCAAAAATATTGTATTGATCAATATAAGTAATCGAGTTGAAGACAATCATGGCTGTCGAGTAACCCGCCAGCATAAAAGCATAACTGCGTGGAGTCCGGTCAAGTAAAGACACATAAAGTGCAAAGCCCACCCACAACGACAACACCACAGTAAACAACCAAGGCGTATTAATGAGATGTGGCGTTAGCGTTAAGGCAACCACTGCCCCACCCATCGTTCCTATAACACGATAGACACACTTAGAGGACACCATTCCTGAATAAGGATTGGCAATAATCAAGACTGTACCAATCGACCACATCGGGTTAATCAGATCTAATTCAAATGAAACAAATAACGCCAACATTCCGGCAATAAATGTTTTTATTGCAAAGATCAGATCAAGCCTACTCGGGCGAAATGCCAGTATTTGCTTTAATAACATGAACTCATCTCAAATACAGATTTGAACTGATGAGCATGCCCTTCAATGTTAAATTATCTTTCTAGAGACAACAAAACTTTGCCATTTGCCTAAAAAGCAAATGAGATGAGGAGCATCCTTCAATACAATGATTTTTCCACATCCTGCCTGATTGGCCCAGATGATTTCAATTTGGGCGCTATTTAAACGGCCAAACTTTGGAAAGAAGAGGTATCAAGAAATTCGCCTAGAACGGACTAATTTCTCAATTAGATATTTTGTTTGCCAATTTTTTCAAAATAAAGCAATTTAGTCAACTAAAATATCTCTATTTGATAATTTGATATATTTTTTTATTATCGTATATGATGTATTAGCCAAGAGAAGTTTTCTCTTTGTCAGAGTAAAATACTCAAATCAGACATTTATTTTAGAATTGAGACAAATTCTCTTTTTTTCTGTTATAAAAACTCAAAGATGACTCATTGTTAAAGGATACGAACAAGACACTATGGCAATTTCAAGTTTTGGCAAAATTTTAACCGTACTGGACCTATTTTCAGTTTCGCGTCCAGTCATTAATGTCGATATTATTTGCGAAGAACTTGGCTTGTCTAAACCAACCAGTTACCGTTACCTAAAAGAGTTGGTGTCTACTGATCTATTAAAACGCATTAATGGGACATCTGGCGATTATACCTTAGGCTCAAAAATTGCAGTTCTTGACTATATATCTCGCACAACAGACCCATTAGTTCAAATCAGCACACCGTTTATGCGAAATATTGTAGAGCGCACCGAACTGTGCTGCTTGCTTACCTATTTAAATGATGACTATTGCATTGACATTCATCATGAAATATTTAAAGACACCGAATTACTTTCATATGGCCGAGGCTGCCCAAGACCTATTTATGTTGGGTCATCTCCAAAAACGATGGTTTCGCATTTAAGTAAACAACGGATGCAAGATTACTATCATCGTTATCAGCAAGAATTAAAACAATCAGGTTTTGCTGAAGATGAACCGAGCTTTATTCAGCGTATGCGAAAAATTAAAAAACAAGGCTTCTATTTCTCACAAGGTGAGATTGACCCGAATGTTTCTGGCCTTGCCGTTCCAGTACGTTTTTCGAACAAAGAAGTGCCTTTAGCTTTAACCCTAGTTGCTTCTAAAAATCGTTTTGATTTTTTAAATGTTGAAAAGCTCATCGAAATTTTACAAGAAAATGCAGCACTTATTGAGCAGCGTTTTATGGAGTTATCTGAAAAAGGTGAAATCTAAAACTCCAGCTTATGATAATTTAACCTTTTCTTACACTTTAAAATATTGAATATCTCATAATATTCTCATATTATGATTTTAGCTCCTATTGGTGATTCTTTTCATCAGCAGCTCATCAATAGAAGCATCCCCCTCAGAGGAATAAGCTCATGTTGCCATCATGGGCTTTTTTCTTGTCCAATTTTTATAAGAACTGAAATTGCCGGAAAGTAAGATTAATACGTGGCTGTAAAATTTTTGTCGAACGATTTAAACGGTGTTGCCAATATTGTTGAGTCTCACCACGCATCACAATGAGTTGGCCTGGCTGTAGCCACAATTCAACTTTCTCTTTACTTTGAATGTGTCTAAAAGAAAATTTTCGGGTAGCACCAAAGCTTAAAGAAGCAATTGTTGTGGTTTTTGCCAAAGACACATCCGAATCACTGTGCCAAGCCATACCCTGAGTTCCATCTTCATAGAGATTTGCTAAGCAAGAATTAAATTTCTCTGAAAGTATTTGCTCTACCTGTTGTTTTAGTTTGGCGAGTGCTTTGTCCCACGGCAAAGAATCACGTGCGACACCTGAATATTTATATTGATAGTAATCATCTCCATACCATGCAACTTTTCGAGCTGTAATAAAGTGCTTGCCATACAACTTAGCCTCGTCATGTTTCCACGCGAGGTGCTGGTAAAGATAATGAAAATATTGTTCAGCTTCTTCAGGGCTTAAAATACAACCATAGTCCTGAACTTCACCATCGTAGGGTAATAAATTCTCACAAGGCTCTGGAGAAAATAAATCCAAAGTCATACGGTCTCTCCGTGTTGCTTTGACATCTCCCAAGCTAACAATGCCAATTTACGCCCCTTTTGCCAATGATATTCTCCAACCATTCCAGTTGCACGAATCACTCGATGGCAAGGAATCAAATATGCAATCGGATTTTGTCCAATTGCTGTAGCAACGGCTCGAACTGCTTTAGGTTTGCCAATTTGCTCTGCAATATCTTGATAGGTTCGTAATTGACCTTCTGGAATGGTCAGTAAAGCCTCCCAAACTTGCAGCTGGAATGGGGTTCCAGCCAAATTAAGAGGAAGTTTCTGCTGTAAGTGTTCTGAAAAATCTTGTTCGAACCATTCTGCAACTTGTTGATGCCAAATCGGTGACTGATTTTTCAATTGGGCTTTTGGAAAATACTGTTTAATTAAATCTTCAATATTCTCGTGAGTTTCGATAAATCTTATAGAACATATGCCCTTTTCACTACTTACCACTAACAACTCACCAAATGGACTGGTCTCAACCGAATAATTAAGAATAACGCCTTCGCCTTGCTGTTTATACTCACCAGGTGTCATCCCTTCGAGCTGAATAAACAGATCATGCAAACGACCAGTACCCGACAAACCTGTGTTTAAAGCGGTTTCTAATAAGCTTCGCTTTTGTAGCAGATAATATTTAGCCTGCTGCAAACTCATATATTGAACAAATTTTTTCGGGCTAATACCCACCCATTCCTGAAACTGACGTTGGATATAACCTGAACTTAAATTCATATGGCTCGCAACATCGTCTAGACTCGGTTGCTGGTCTAGATGTTCATATAAATATTCAATTACATTGGCAATTACAGCAAATTGCCGAGAAGAAAGCATTTGCATGTGTCACCTCCTTAGCTCTCATATCTTACATTAAAGTAGCTAAAGCCCTATGACGACCCGATTCTTGCACTTTTGAAAATAAAAAAGCCTTTCATTATAGAAAGGCTTAATCATTCAATCTGAGCTTAAGGTTGCTTTAAATACGGCCAAGCTGCTTTAAGGTAAATAAACATTGACCATAAAGTTAAAATGACTGCTGTATATAACAACGCGTAAGCCAACATTTCTAAAGGTTGCCAATTGAGTAAGAACACACTAATGGCAATCATCTGAAAAGCTGTTTTATATTTGCCTACTGTCGATACAGCCACACTCGTTCTTGCGCCAAGTTCTGCCATCCACTCACGTAAAGCAGAAACTGTAATTTCCCGTGAAATAATGACAATTGCCGCAAAAGCCATTGAAATGGTTGGATTCCACTGCACCAAAACAATAAGTGCTGCCGCCACCATGAGCTTATCTGCAACTGGATCTAAAAAACGGCCAAATGCTGAAGTCTGGTTTAAAGTTCGTGCCAAATAGCCATCAAACCAATCGGTAATAGCAGCCAACACAAAAATAGCCGTCAAGATAATATGACGACTCATATTTCCTGCTTGCTCACCAATACCCATTGCAGGCGGCCAATACGCAATCACCAAAAATACAGGAATAAGCGCGATACGCGCCAACGTTAGGATATTTGGGATATTCAGGATTCGCCCTGTGGTCATAAACACCGCCAATTTAGTCTTCATGCATCTTGTAACAGACAAAAATACATTCTTCAATATTGTATCTATCTGTAACAGCCACTTTATACGAAATATACGAATCGAGGAAGTGGACTGCTTAGGTAAATACCGTAACAGTTTGCCGTAAAATTGCAATTAAATGATCATTTTGGTCCCAAAGATGGGCATATTCCGTGGAATAACCTTCACCAGCATATTCAGTCACCACTTTATATTTAAACCAGTCACATAATTGATGTGGAAATGGATGGACATAGGTAATGTGCCAAGTTAAAGAACTTGCAGGTGCAACTTGCTTAAACATCGGCAATACTCCAGGCGGCCAAATATCCATCAAAACAATTAAATCTGGCAATGTCATTTGACGATTTTCATGCTTCTCTGGGGAGAACCTTGACCATCCTCCAAAGTCAGCATACTGACTTCCTGTAACAGGATGATGACCTTCTGCCCAGCATACATCAAAATGTTGATAGCATTCTGGCATTTGTCTAGCAAAAGGAAGAGGTTTTAAGTCTTCTGGTGGTGCATAAACTGGAACCATAGGTTCTTGGCGTACTTCAATATTCGAAGTACGAGGCACACCAAAGCTTGCGACCAAAATAGTTTGTACCGCGCCATCTTGCCATAAACGGGTTTCAAGCGTAGTGACCGACTTTCCTTCCCTTAAAATTTCAATAGTCAATTGGGCAGGTCCCTGCTGTACAGGGCCAACAAAAGTAATACTACAACTTAATAATCTTTTATTTGGGTCGTGAATATTTGAACAAGCTTTTTGCATCAATAACCCTGCAACAAAACCACCAAAAACCGTGCGGCCTTGCAACCATCCTTCAGGTATTTCAATCCATTCCTTTTCTTTTATTTCTTCAAATATTCGCAGTAATGACATTCCTTTCCCTAAAACGAAAGTGTTGTTAGAAAATATCTTTCATCATTTTGATTGGAATGTGAATGGTCAATCATTTAGTAATTGGCGAATTATTTTGTCACTCACATTATTCGCATGATTATTCATGGAGAATTTTATAAATTGTTCTGGCCATCATCTCACCAAAACCAGGCACAAGTGTGAGCTCTTTTTCCGAAGCTTTCAAAACACCTTGGATCCCACCAAAATGAGTCAATAAATCTCGACGGCGTTTCGGCCCCAGCCCAGGAATTGCTTCTAAAACTGATGTACTACGACGTTTATCACGTTTAGCTCGGTGTTTAGTAATTGCAAAGCGATGTGCTTCATCACGCACCTGTTGAATCAAGTGCAATGCTTTATTGTCTTCTGGTAATTGAATTTTAGTGCCATCAGTAAAATGTAGGGTTTCAAGACCCGGTTTACGTCCTTCACCTTTCGATACCCCCACCATAAAAGCATCTAGCCCAAGCTCTTGCATGACATCCATCGCCATGTGGAGTTGACCTTTACCACCATCAATCAACAACAGATCAGGCAACATGGCTTTTTTATAACGTCGTGTTAAGGCTTGGCGCATGGCAGCATAATCATCGCCACCAGTAATATCTTGAATGGCAAATTGGCGGTAATCACGCTTACGAGCACCTCCTTGATCAAACACCACACATGACGCAATTGGAGCTTCACCCATGGTGTGACTAATATCAAAGCATTCAATACGATCGACAGGCCTTCCAATCACTTGCTCTAACTGATGGAAACGTTCATTAAGCTCTAAATGGTTACTCAACTGCCCCTTAATTGCATGTTGAACATTCATTTCAGCTAGCTCTAGCCACTCGGCACGAGTTTCTCGAACATTACTCTTAATCTGAACCTTTTTGCCAAACTGCTGTGCCAACGCTTCTTCTAATTCTTTGCGGTTTGGCAATGCAATGTTCACAATCAATTCATTGGGTACTTCATCTGCAACTTGAAAGTAAAAGTTTGCCATAAAGTCACTGAGCATTTGCCCAAGATCATCACCAAGCATGTCAGGGAAATAACTTTTTCCACCTAGCATTCGCCCATTGCGCACATACATAATCTGTACGCATGTCACGCCAGCCTGATATGCAATGGCCAGAATATCCGCCTCACCTTTAACTTTAAACACAGCTTGTTGGGCTTGGACTTCACGAAGTAAAGATAGTCGATCACGGTAAAAAACAGCTTTTTCAAATTCAAGTTCAGCTGCTGCTTGTTCCATTTTGGCAATGAGCTCTTGATTGAGCTCCTTCGTATCACCTTGCAAAAAGCGAATACTATTATTAATGTCTTCTTTATAATCTTCAGGTGAAATCAGCCCTACACAAGGTGCAGAACAACGTTTGATCTGATATTGCAAACACGGGCGCTTGCGCTGTGCAAAGTAGCTATTTTCACACTGACGTACATTAAAAAGCTTTTGTAGAACGAGTAAAGTATCACGGGCACTATAGGCACTTGGATAAGGCCCAAAGAACTTACCAATTTGATGCTTCCCTTTGCCGCGACCACTAGCAAGCCGAGGATACGGCTTATCTGCCGATACAAAAATATAGACATAAGACTTATCGTCCCGCAGCATGATGTTGTAAGGTGGACGATGCTGTTTAATTAAATTTTGCTCAAGGAGTAGTGCTTCAGTTTCTGAACGAGTGACTAAAGTTTCGATATCATAAATTCTGGCAACTAAAGCCTGAGTTTTAGGATGCTCAATGGTTTTAACAAAATAACTCGATACCCGATTCTTTAGGTTTTTCGCTTTGCCGACATATAACAATTCTCCCTCTTTCCCTAGCATTTTATAAACACCTGGAAGTTGGGTCATGTGGGCTAAAATTTTTTCAATATGGGGACGAGCGTTTTGATTCACTATCGGCAGACATGGCTTAATACTGAATACCTAATGTGATGTTTTCAACCTGAGTTTTCAAGTGCTTTACTGTGCCACAAGCCAAATTTGGAAACAGATTTGGATATGCCCCGACAAACTATGTCGTACTCGCTTAAGAATCGAGACGATAGTAGCTATATTTCACATCTTTTTCTTTATAGACCGCATAGGTTTTTTGGCGAAAATCTGAGAACCAACCATTCCCTGTATATCCCGCAATATGACCATATGTGTGGCCACTTGTTCGCTCAATAATATAAATATCGCCTTCTTGAGGACGATTAAAAGCAGGTTTAATTTTCTTATAACCGTTCTTCTCGAGTGTATGCCCCCAGTCTGAAGCTGCTACTGGATGCTTAGAAACATCGGCACCTGCTGCTTGTAAAGCAATGCGAATATTTTTGGCGCATTTCTCTTTACTATGGTTGGCAGATATACTTTCAAGCTTACTTGAGAACTTATGCAAATTAATATTTTGATCTTCAGATGGCTGTCTTTTAACATCAGATTTTTTATGTTTTTCAGTCGTCGAAGCTGCTTGTCTTAACATCACTTTCATTTTTAAATCATCTTGAGAGCTTTCTTCTTTTCTCTCTTCGATATGATGAACATGTGCATGAACTGCGTGATGAGCATGAGCCATTTTAAAACCTACTTCCGCTAACCAGTCTTCGAAAAAACCGCGCCATTGTAGAATCAAAATTGCTCTTTGGTTTTTAATAGTTGTAACAAATTGCCAGCACTGTGAAATGAGTCACAAAATCTATTAAGTACTGTAGAGCATAAAAAACGCCCTTTCGGGCGTAATAAAAATACTTATTTATCTATCATTACTGGGTTAAAACTCTCACTTATAAAGTCAGAGTAATTACCTATACTTGATCAATCCCATCGATTTTAAATATGATTGACCAAGTATTTATAGAGAGTTTCAGATTAATTTAAATTATTTAAATAAACCGTTCGCTCTATAGTTTTTTGGGTAAAGCATTGTGTATATTGCATCTCTTGGTTTTGCTTACTCATTTCAGCAGTCCAGTAATTCGATTGTTTTTGATAAGTTTCTAAATCTTTTTCAGCAATGTCATCAACACTTTTTTGTGCAAGTACCTTACATTCAACATCACGTTTTTCAAACCAATCGGATTGATCTTGTTTAAATTGAGTTTTTTTCTCAGCATTCAATTTATCCCAAGTCTGATTTAAGCGTTCTACTTGCTTAGCTTTGTCGCTATCCAATTCTTTTTTACGGACATCCATGGCTTTCTGTGCCAATTCAGTCTGTGCATTATAATTTTCTGCCGATTGTTTATCATCCTCTACACGACTTTTTTCATAACGTTGATTTTCTTCAACATAAGCCGCATATTGCACAGCTTTAGTGGCAACAAAAACCACTCCTTCAATCACAGTATTTTGACTTGGCAAATTAAATACCAAGCCCTCTTTATCTGTTTTTGTGATGTTATAGAAAAAATCACCTTTCAATTGATCATTTTCAAGGGTCAAAGGTGAATCATTATTAGAAAAATAGTCATTGAGTACATCCGATTCTTCATCAGAATAGCGCTGTTCTTCAATATATGCTTTTTCCGCACGCTTTTGTAAGCCTTTAGGAAATGAAACGACCAATTGGCTTTCACAACTTAGTTGTGTATTTTTTTGACTATCGTCTTCTAAGGGTAAAGTGCGAATACTTTTAATTTCAAACTTCAAACCTTGATTAATTTTATTAAGGATGTCCGCATCAACCTGATATTGACTTTGTCTTAAACTGCGTTCGATTTGTTTCAAATACTCTTTTTTTAATGAGGTTTGAATCTGATTCAAATTCTCAGGATGCGTACAGCTCCAATCCGAAATTGTCTCAACTTTATCTGTTTTTGATTTTGGTTCTGGCTTAGATTTCCCACATCCAGTCAATATTAATGCTGCATTGAATGTAGTTATTACTAAAGCTTGTTTCATCACCGTATTCATTTATATTCCACACAATTTTTTAAATTTATCAAGCACAAGAAAGGTATATATTTACCAGTCGCATTATCATCCCAATAATTAATATAAAATTCACCTAAAATTTTAAATAAAAATACTATCCGCTCTAATAATCATCTTTTTAAGTGCAGAAAAATAAATGCAAACTATTTAAATAATCAAAATAAAAACGCCCTTTCGGGCGTTTTAATTAAAATATATATGGTCGGACAAAAATCAGGAAGAAAATCCCAAGCATTAATAACCATTTTAAGAAGTAATACAACTTACGGTTTTTAGCTTTTAATGCTTTGGCTTTAATGCGAATTTGGTAAACATAACCAAAAGCTTTATTTAAGCCACCTGTTTGGTCACCTGTTTCATTCGGTGAACTTGCAGCAGTCATCACTTTACGACCAAACCAATGGTTGAAACGTTCCATCCATTTCACTTTCATTGGACGTTCAACATCTGCAAAGAAAATAATGCGGTTTTGATCAGTCTTATTTTCAGCATAGTGAATATAGGTTTCATCAAACACGACACTTTGACCATCTCGCCAAGAGTATCTTTCACCATCAACATCAATAAAACAACGATCGTCATTTGGCGTAATTAAACCCAAGTGATAACGCAATGAACCTGCATATGGGTCACGGTGTCTTACCAAACGGCTGTCAGGTGCAAGCTCGGTAAACATTGCTGCTTTAATTGTCGGCAATGTTTTAAGAAGAGCTGTGGTTTTTGGGCAAAGCTCAGCAGCAGACGGATGGCTTGACTCGTACCATTTTAAGTAAAAACGCTTCCAACCTGTTTTAAAGAATGAGTTAAAACCTAAGTCGTTATATGTACTTGAAGCTTTGATCCCACCTTGGTCATATAAAGCTTTTGCTTCATCACGAATCATTTCCCAATTTTCATCCAACACTTTTAAATCTTTAAAATGCTGGGTGTCGATATAAGGTTGATTCGGCACCTTTGAAAAGATGTACATTAAAAAGTTAATCGGTGCGAGCAAGGTTGAATGGTCAAAAAATTGACGATAAAACGAGTGACGCACTTTGCCGCGATGCTGGATATACAATGCTGATATCACAAAAATCGCTAATATGATCCACTTAATCATATTGCTACTCTTTCAAAAGATTAGGGGCAACTTCACCTTATATTTAAGGCAATAGAAACCGGAAGTTTATTTAATTGGCACAAATTTTAACAAAATTGACTTATAAAAAGCGAATGTAAAAAAATAAGTCAAATAATAGGTCTCATATTTTTATAAGAAATAAAAGAGCCCTCGGTATTTTTTCAGTACCTTAAGAAGTTAAAATTTGTTGTTATTTCTATTCACTTGTTTAAGATAAAAATTGAACAATTGACTTTTTTGACAAAAAATTAACTTTTGAATTTTCATAATTTTTACAAGAAGGCTTGATAATTCCAGAGCTTTATAAAGAAAAATTTAAAGCAAAACAAAAGCCTTGGATTAGCAGCTATCTTTATGATTTCTTTTATGCATTTAATACAGATGAATTGAATAATAAATAAGATGACCCTTGCGTCACGGCTTGATACAACTTGTCAGGTTTTTTTTAGATATAGTTATCGTAAGATTAGCGAAGCATAAATGTGTACCAAAGCTGTGCACACGCTTCATAACATCAACTTAGAAGTCCTCCAAAACCAAGGAGATCAGGCATGATCCACGCTGGCAATGCCATTACCGTCCAAATGCTTTCGGACGGAATTGCAGAATTCCGCTTTGACTTACAAGGTGAGTCGGTCAATAAATTTAACCGTGCAACAATTGAAGATTTCCAAGCTGCTATTGCTGCGGTAAAAGCAAATAACGATATTAAAGGCTTAGTTGTTACGTCGGGCAAATCAACATTTATTGTTGGGGCAGACATTACCGAATTTGGTGAAAACTTCGCTCAAGGCGAAAAAGCGATTGTTGACTGGCTTATGCCTGTTCACGAAATCTTCAATAGCTTTGAAGATTTAGAAATTCCAAAAGTTGTTGCTATTAACGGTATGGCGTTAGGCGGCGGTTTTGAAATGTGTTTAGTGTGTGACTATCGTGTGATGTCAGAAGCTGCACAAGTGGGCTTACCAGAAATTAAACTTGGTATTTACCCAGGTTTTGGCGGTAGCGTACGTTTAAGCCGTCTTATCGGTATCGACAACGCGGTTGAATGGATGGCAATGGCTGCTCCTAAAAAACCAGCTGCTGCCCTAAAAGACGGTGCTGTAGATGCGGTTGTAGCTGCTGATAAATTACTTGAAGCTGCAACTGACTTAGTTAGGCAAGCAATTTCTGGTCGTTTGAACTGGAAAGCGAAACGCCAAGAAAAACTTGATGCTGTAAAATTGAACCCACTTGAACAAATGATGGCGTTCAACACAGCAAAAGGTGCTGTACTTGCTAAAGCAAATCCTGCTCAGTACCCTGCTCCAAAATTATTACTTGATTCATTACAAGCAGGTGCAAGCCTTGCGCGTGATGAAGCATTAAAAGCTGAAGCTGAAGGTTTTGCTAAAGCTGCGATTACTCCACAAGCTGGTGCATTGATTGGTTTATTCCTCAATGACCAAGTTGTTAAGAAAACTGCTAAAAAACATGAAAAAGGTGCTCATCCTGTAAATCAAGCAGCTGTACTTGGCGCTGGTATTATGGGTGGTGGTATTGCTTACCAAGCAGCAAGCAAAGGCACACCAATCATCATGAAAGATATTGGTAACCCACAACTTGCACTAGGTATGTCAGAAGCGAACAGCTTGTTAACTAAACAAGTTGAACGTAAGAAAATGAAACCTGCACAAATGGGTGAAACCCTTGCACGTATCCGCCCTACTTTAAGCTACGATGAGTTTAAAGAAGTCGACATCGTGATCGAAGCAGTTACAGAAAATCCAAAAGTTAAAGAAATTGTTCTTGCAGACACTGAAAAGCATGTTCGTGAAAACACGATTATTGCGTCTAACACGTCTACAATTTCAATTACACGTTTAGCGAAAGCATTACAGCGTCCTGAAAACTTTGTAGGTATGCACTTCTTCAATCCAGTTCACATGATGCCGCTTGTAGAAGTCATTCGTGGTGAAAAGACTTCTGAAGAAGCGATTGCAACTACTGTTGTTCTTGCTCAAAAAATGGGTAAAACACCAATCGTTGTAAATGACTGCCCAGGGTTCTTGGTTAACCGTGTATTGTTCCCTTACTTTGGTGCGTTTGACCTTCTTGTAAAAGACGGCGCAGACTTCCAGCAAGTTGACAATGTAATGTCTAAGTTTGGCTGGCCAATGGGTCCTGCTTACCTCATCGACGTTGTTGGTATCGACACGGGTGTTCATGGTGCAGAAGTCATGGCTGAAGGTTTCCCAGACCGTATGAAGCCAGACTACAAAGGTTCAATCCAAGCAATGTACGAAGCTAAACGTCTTGGTCAAAAGAATGATGTTGGTTTCTACAAATACGAACTCGATAAGAAAGGCAAGAAAGCAAAAACTGTTGATCCAACAGCGTATGAAATCATTGCTCCTTTCGTAACGGGTGAAAAACGCGAGTTTGATAACCAAGAAATCATTGACCGCATGATGCTTGCTTTCTGTAATGAAACAGTTCGTTGCTTAGAAGACAACATCGTTGCAACTGCTGCTGAAGCAGACATGGCAATGATTATGGGTGTAGGTTTCCCTCCATTCCGTGGTGGTCCATGTCGTTATATCGACCAGACAGGTGTTGCTGAATATGTTGCGCTTTGCAACAAATATGCACACTTAGGTAAGGCTTATGAAGCGCCACAAATGTTGCGTGACATGGCTGCTAACAACAAAAAATTCTACGGTTAAGGAGCAACGTGAATGGCTACTTTAAATCCACGTGACGTTGTCATCGTTGATGGCGTACGTTCTGCAATGGGTAAAACCAAAAACGGTATGTTCCGCAATGTACGTGCTGACAGCTTATCTGCTGAGTTGGTTCGTGCACTCGTTGCTCGTAACCAGTTTGACACCAATGAAGTTGAAGATCTGATCTGGGGCTGTGTAAACCAGACTTTAGAACAAGGTATGAACATTGGTCGTAACATCGGCTTATTGGCTGACCTACCAAAAACTGTAGCAGGTCAAACTGTAAACCGTCTTTGTGGTTCTTCTATGCAAGCACTTCATACTGCTGCTGCACAGATTGCAACTAACCAAGGTGATATCTTCATTATTGGTGGTGTAGAGCACATGGGCCATGTAGGTATGATGCACGGCATCGACCTAAACCCGGAAGCATCTAAACACTATGCTAAAGCATCTAACATGATGGGCTTAACTGCTGAAATGTTAGGTCGCATGAATGGCATTAGCCGTGAAGAGCAAGACGCTTTTGGTGTTGAATCTCACCGCCGTGCTTGGGCTGCAACTCAAGAAGGTCGTTTCAAAAACGAAATCGTTGGTGTTGAAGGTCACGATGCAAATGGTTTTAAAATCCTTTGCGACATCGACGAAGTAATTCGTCCAGATGCAAACCTTGAATCATTCAAAGCACTACGTCCTGTATTCGATCCAAAAGGCGGTACGGTAACTGCTGCTACATCTTCAGCGTTGTCTGACGGTGCTTCTGCAATGTTACTTATGTCTGCTGAGCGCGCGCAGGCATTAGGCTTAAAACCACGTGCTGTAATTCGCTCTATGGCAGTTGCAGGTTGTGATGCTGCAATCATGGGTTACGGTCCAGTTCCAGCAACTCAAAAAGCGCTTAAACGTGCTGGTTTAACGATGGCTGATATTCAAACTATCGAGTTAAACGAAGCATTTGCGGCTCAAGGCTTATCAGTAATGAAAGGCTTAGGTATTTATGACAAGCAAGACATCATTAACTTAAATGGTGGTGCGATTGCTTTGGGTCACCCACTAGGCTGTTCTGGTGCACGTATCACCACTACGTTGTTGAACGTAATGGAACAACAAGATACTCAAATTGGTCTTGCGACCATGTGTATCGGCCTTGGTCAAGGTATTGCAACAGTAATCGAACGTGTTTAATTAACACCAAGATAAAAAAATCCCCGCTCAATGCGGGGATTTTTTTATCGACCAGCTAATCCATTTTCGATTTTCTTCTGTAAATCCATAATGTCATTAAGGTTTACTTTCATCGTACCCTCACGATAAGCATCGACATTACTTCGATTAATATTCAAATCTTTTAACATTACAAAGATACCATTGGTTGGATCAGAAGACTGTATTCCACCGGCTACCGCTAAAATGTATTGTTGTAAGAACGGAGAAAGTTGAGATAAATCAGGCTGAGCCATAACTGGCTGATAATCTACTGTCGTCATGCCTTCAGGGACTAAAGCATTCTGTATATCGTAATGAGTTTTATACTCATGATGTTGTAGCGCCTGACGCACTTTTTTATCTTCTTGGAAAGGTACAAAGCCCACCTCTTCACGTAGCTCAGATTCAGCCATAACGCGAATTGTAGGTAAGGTAGCCACCTCTTCTGCTTGAACAGTCGGTAAACCCATAAAAGCAAATGCAGCAATGAAGGCTGATTGTTTTAGAAAGTTCATAACTTGCTCCAAAAATCAGTCATCCTATTCAAATTAAAAAGATGATGATTAAATTAAAAGTATCTATAAATAGGCTACAACAAAATCGAATTTGATTCAGTAAGGCTCAGATAAACGGTAAATATAATTAAATTTTTTAAAGTAATAGTAAGAGACTTCATAAAAATATTTTAGAATTAGTCTGAATGTGGCTAAGTCAGATGATACTGTTAGATTTAAATATTAAGATTTTTTGTTTATAGTCAGCCTTTTATAAATCGATTGAATTCAAAAGAAATAATGAACTTTAAAATATTAAATCAGAACATTATCATGAGCTGTTTACTAGTCAGTTTCTTTCTCACTGGTTGTGCGAGTAATCGAATTATTGGTGAAAATACACGAGAGCTTTTTACAAAATATGACTCAGGCCATCAATGGATCACTTTAGTTGAAGATGATGTAATCTCATTCGGTAAACCATCCATATCCTTACCCAATGAACCTGAAGATAGTATTGTTATCGCAGGAAAAAAATATAGTTATGTCATTAATAAAGGTGGTAACGATTTCATTAAATTAATTAGCCAGCTAAATCCACAATATATTCAAATAAGTAATGAGTTAGACTTTAATGCCCCAGCTTCAAATAGTAACCATTTTTACGGACATATTAGATTTTCTTACACCCCACCTAATGGAAAATTGAACGAGAAAGAATCAGCTTTATTTAAACAATATGGTGTAGTTCCATGTGGCTGTGCAAAGAAATTAGAATCACATAAATTTGATTTAAATCTTGAAGGAACTGTTTATCCTGCTGTAAACAATCTTAAAACAATAACCCCTTTATCTAAGCCATATCACGTTAAAATCCAATATCTTCACGATAAGAGCGGAAAAGTGCCCTTATCCACTAAGGAGAAGCTAGCAAATTTACCACTGCTTCCGTTTACCTTAACTTTCGATATTATCGCTTTACCTGCGAAAGTCATGGGTATCATTTACCAACCTTAATAGACTACGAATAAAAATTACAAACTTTCAGTAAAGATTAAAAAGCCCCGTCTTAAGCGGGGATTTTTATTAATCATTTAACATCTCTTTTAAAGAATCAACTAATTGCGGAAATTTCGTATAACCTTCTCTACCCAAAAAGTGCCCACCATTAGGAACCGTAATGTACGGCGCATCAATTTCTTTCGCCAATTGAATCGTCAGTTTTGGCGGAACCAAATCATCATTATCAGATAAATACACCAGCTTTTTCTTTATGTCCTTAAAGTAGTTCGTATCGACTTTGCTTTTTGTTATATAGGCATCGAGTGGAGAAAAGTCTGAAATTGGGCCAGAAAATCCAGATACTAAAATCATTCCACCAATATTCTGGTAATCATGTCTTTGCAAAAAGTGCAGTAACGTAATCACCCCTAAACTGTGCGCAACAAAATAGGTATTCTCATCCACCTTAGGGATCTGTTGATCTAAAACCTTCTGCCAAGCATCCACATCTGGATGCTCAGAATCTGGAAATGGGATTAAGGTAACCGTTGTATATTCGTCTTCTATTTGATGTTTTAAATCTAAAAACCAGTGATCATCTATAGAAGCAGAGTAACCATGGAGCACAAATATTTGACGCATGTTCTTCTCCTGAAGTTCAAGTGTTTTGGCATTTGCAACAAATGACATTAATCCGAATAACACCAATAAAATGAGTTTTCTGATCATGGAACAAGTACCATTTTGAAATATACAAACATGCTAAACTATGACACCACTGTTAAGGTCAACCCCATTTTATGAACCTTGCCAAAGTTGCCGAACTCACGAAAGTTAGCCCGCGTATGCTGCGTTATTACGAAAGTTTAGGACTTATACATCCTCATCGAGCAAGTAATAACTATCGAAGCTACACACAAAAAGATATTGAAAATATTAAGAAAATTAAAATATTAAATGATGCGGGCATGCACTTAAAAGACATTCAAGCCTTGCTGCCTTGTTTTGATTTAGATGAACGCGTATTTACGCTGTGCTCAGTGGTTCAAGAAAAACTGCAAACTGAACTCATGCATGTGGCTGAACAATTAAACAAACTACAAACTTCTCAAAGTTTATTACAATCTTTTTTAACTAAAGGAAAAGCCGAGAGCACCAAACCATAATTTTTGATGCTCATGCTACGCTTATTCTTTTAAATCTCCTTCGAGTGCAGCTACATTCTTTTTCTTAATTTTTTCAATTTTTGCATTTAGTTTTAGAACATCTTGGTAAAGCCCATTAAACTTTTTGACCTGAGCATTTTCATGAAAAAGAATCATCTGATCTTTCTTCTGCCATTCATAATTTTTTAGAAGCTTAAACATTTCTTCTGCTTTATCTAAAATTTGTAGCTCAATCATAAAAATTGCATGATCTTGATCAGCTTTTTGCTGAGTTCCTAATTTCATTTCAAGGAGTTGTCTCATCTCTGCATCAACAGATAATTCTTGAACCTTTGCTAAGAAAGTTTTATGAATTTTTTCATATTCAGTTTGATATTTATCTGAAGCCATACGGACATCAGCTAGCATCTTTTCGGTTTCTACAAACTTTTGCTTTTTATCAAGATCTAAACGGTCAACATTTAAAAAAGTATCCCATTTTGCCGCCTTTAACTCTCTTAAATATGCATTTCGTGCATTAATATTTTGAATCCAATAAATTAAAAGAAATTCTGAAATTTGCTTATAGTGTCCTGCCAAACGTTTATCGTGAATATTAAGCTCGACGGGTTTAGACCAGTCTTGTGCTTGTTCATAAAGCTGATTCATTTTTTCAGTCATGACCACATCAAACATTTGACTACTGTCTTTGGCCTGCTGCTGTTTGATATGTTGATAGGTGAAAAAAACAATGCTTGTGATAACAATCAAACTTGCTATCGCAATCAAAACTCGGCGCATACACACCTCCTATTTCCCTTCTTATAGTTTTGCTCTTTATAGTTATAAAATAGAGCTTATTCTTCTTTATATGCCATTTATTTCACAATACGCAACACTGTATTCGCTACTCAAAGCTTTAAATCCTTGTGCATCATCCTTATTATGATGGGTAATTAAAATTTATGAGATTCTCCCATGCGTGTTGATGTCTGGTCTGATGTAGTTTGCCCTTTTTGTTATATCGGCAAAAAACGCCTTGAACATGTAGCTGCGGAAGCAGGTATTGAGCTTGAAATTCACTGGCATAGTTTTGAATTAGATCCTGATGCGCCAGCAAAACATGACACATCAAATACAGAACGTTTAGCTAAAAAATATGGCCGTACCTATGAAGAGATGGAAGAAATGGAGCGCAATATTGCTGCCATGGCTGCCTCTGAAGGTATTGATTTCCAATGGCAAAAAGCGAATTCTGGCAATAGTTTCAATGCACACCGTATTATTCACCTTGCGCAAAGCAAAGGCTTAGGCAACCAAGCAAAAGAAGCTTTTTTCCATGCTTATATGACCGAAGGTCTGGCAATTGGTGAACGTGAGGTTGTAGAAGAAATTGCTTCTCGTATTGGTCTTGATAATGCGGAAGTTGAATTTGTATTAGATACCAATGAGCTATCTGACTTTGTTCGTCATGACGAAAAGATTGCTAAAGAGCAGTTAAATGTTACGGGTGTGCCATTCTTTGTATTTGATCAAAGAATTGCTCTCGCTGGTGCTCAACCACGTGACGTCTTTTTAAAAGTCTTAGAGCAAGCACAACTTAAAGCAAATGCTGAAGCAGTCGAGCAAGATGATGCTGCTGTTTGTAATGATGAATCATGTGATATTCCACAGAAATAAATCAACACAATTGAAAATGTGATGAAATCGTATGTTTTATCACCATTTTAGCAATAGAGCGTTCTAAAAAAAGAACTATCTAATTGTTTAAAATCAGTTTATGATTGCTTCTTAGAATATTCGCGCTGTAATGTTCTGTTTTTTATGTGTTTAATGATCGGAATTTGAAGTTTCCTTGATCTATCGTCCCCCTTAATTGGGGGATTTTTTTTGGTTAAAAATAATCGCTACTAGCATAAACTTTTTCATTTATTTCAAATATGTAAAAAAAGTTAAATTTACTTAACTTTTGTGTCGTCCTCTTGATTTTATTAGAAAAATCAACAAAAGTGGAAACAACAACAAAACATAAAGATAGATATGAAAACATTTCATGTAATGCCTTATCGGCAGCTTTTTGCACTTTTAACTCTTGGATTCGGTTCGGTATGCATTGCTCATGCAGAAACAACCTCTTCCTCTCAAAACCAACAAGTAGAAGGTTTGTCATCTGGAGTTCAAACCGAAGCTACAACAGATGAAAATCTGTTAGATCAGATACCCCGTTGGGTAGATGCGACCCCAACCATTTTTCCAGAGCAGTCTAGTCAACCTATTGTTCCTCCTACCGAACAAACAGAAGATCAAACGTGGGTTGACCGTAAGCAAAAGAAAATTCGTAATTGGGCCGATCGTACTTCTGAAAAAATTGATAACTGGTTTGGAGAAGTCGATCCACAGAAACCTGCTACTGCAACCATTCGCGTAATGGTCGATAACTATTGGAATGAATATGATAATTTTGAAATTAAGCCCAGAATACGAGGCAAGATTAAATTACCAACGCTAGAAAAACGGCTCAGCGTGGTGTTTGGTGATGACTCTCTCGATAATGAATTTAATAACAGCCCGGCCAATATTAACCAAAACCCAAATCAAGACTCCAATAAGAAGCTAAATGGTAAACAAACGCGAGATGACAACAGCTCGATTGCTTTACGTTGGTCAAATTTCTCGAAAAAATTGCCTTTTGAAACAGATGCTGACTTAGGTATTCGTTCTGGAGACGATATTTATGTTCGTTTAAAAGCATCAAGAGATTGGCAACTCCGTAATGATTTTAAGTTTTATGCTGAACAAATTTATCGTTACGGCATAGACAGTGAAAACTACTTACGTACCAATCTTGAACTGACCCATGCCAGACCAAACCAACCCATCTTATCGAATCAGTTCAGCCTGACCTATGCTGATGACCAAGATGATGATCTAAGTTGGGAAAACAGGGTTTTCCGTGAACATAGTTTCTTTGCAAACAACCGTTTTAACTATGGTATTTACACAGGCGGTTATTACAACGACAATGACTTACGCTTAAACAGTTGGGGACCATTTGTTTCGTGGCGCCAACCTGTTTTACGTGAATGGTTCTTTGTTCAAGGAGATGTAAATTACTTTAATGATCACCGTGAAGATCGCAACCATTTCGTCAGTACATTCTTGCGCTTAGAAGCTCTTTTTTAAGCTGCCAAACATCACCTTGGAACCCATCCAAGGTGATGAATAATAAAATACTTTTAAATAAAAATTTAAGCTTGGCCTCTTAAAATATTATTCTAATTTTTGATTCTTTATTATTTTGAACGATGAATCAATTCTCTCCTTTTTCATTTCAATACAGATCGGCTGCCTTAGTTTGTATTTATAGTCTGGGCGTATTGGCTTTACTTCCGCACACTCAATTTTTTTATAATTCTTTAAAGCACCAACGTTCAAGAAGACATTCCTACTCATTGAACCAATTCAGCAAATCAAACAGACAATCTTTGCCATTTTCAATCTCTCCTTGTGAAATAGAGACAAATAATGGCTTACCCGATGTCGCCTTAATTCAAGAACTAATGGCTGTATTTGGAAATGATACATTGTGGAGACGAGTGACTCAGCCTGAACAAACTTATAAGGCCTTTGGTAAGAAAAAGAAGAAGAACTCTTCAGCTCAGGTTTCGACAACTAATCCACTGAGTGCAAGCTGGGCGACCATTTCAACTTGGATGCCTTTTGAAAATAATCTTGATTTAGGTTCAAACTCAGAAAACGATGTTTATGTACAATTTTTGGCAAAGAAAAAATGGAATTTAAGACATAACATTAGTTTGGATACCGAACAGGTATTTCGCTACGGTTCTACTAGCCGGAACTACACCGAGACAACGCTAAACTTAACGCAGAAAATGCAAGATAACACTCTTTTCGCTAATAAATTTAATGTGAATAAGAGTGAAAATGAAGATTATAGTTGGGGAAATTGGACTTTCCAGCAGTATCAATTTTTAAAGGATAATCATCTTACTTATGGTGTGTATAGTGGTGGCGTATATACCAAAAATGACATTCGACTAAATAGTTGGGGGCCTTATATTTCATGGCGCCAGCCTGTGTGGCGAGATTGGCTTTTTATGCAAAATGACCTTAACTTTTTTAACCATATTGATGATGATTCGAAACATCAGCTCAGCGTTCGAATGAATCTTGAAGCTAATTTTTAATCAAAAATTATCAAATTGTGGATAACTCTTTCTTTATCCACAAAAAAAGCCCCTGAAAGTTCAGAGGCTTTTTTTACGCTGAATTACTTCAGCAATAAGCTATTAATACGCTTCACATAAGCTGCTGGATCTTCAGGTAAACCACCTTCAGCAATAACAGCCTGATCGAAAATCACGTTTGCCAAGTCATCAAACTGCTCTGAACCTTCAAGTTTTTTCACTAAAGGATGCTCAGGGTTAATTTCTAAGATTGGTTTGATTTCAGGTACTTCTTGTCCCGCTTGTTTTAGCATCCGGATGAGTTGAGGCGATAACTCACCTTCGCTTGTTACTAAACATGCAGGAGAATCAACTAGACGCGTAGTTACACGTACTTCTTTAGTTTTAGCTTTCAATGAGTCACTTAGTTTCTCAACAACAGGTTTGAACTGTTCAGCGGCTTGCTCAAGTGCTTTTTTCTCTTCAGCATCTTGCAAGTCACCTAAATCAACCGCACCTTTAGAGACATTCTTTAATGGTGTACCGTCAAACTCTTGAACAAAGTTCATTGCCCATTCGTCAACACGCTCTGCCATTAATAATACTTCAATGCCTTTTTTCTTGAACAACTCTAGCTGTGGTGAGTTTTTCGCTGCCGCTAAGCTATCAGCAGTCACATAATAGATGGCTTTTTGGCCCTCTTTCATGCGTGCCTTATAATCGGCAAAAGAAGTCGTCACTTCATCATTTGTCGATGTCGCATAACGTAATAATTTTAAAATACGTTCGCGGTTACCAAAGTCTTCACCCAAGCCTTCTTTAAGTACTGAACCAAACTCACTGTAGAATATCTTGAATTTTTCTTGGTCTTTTTCATCTTCCGATTTGGCCAAGCCATCAAGTACAGTTAATACACGGCGTGCATTACCTTCACGAATTGTTTTGACATCACGGCTTTCTTGCAACAACTCACGGCTGACATTAAGCGGTAAATCCGCACTATCCACGACACCTTGAACAAAACGTAGATAATTTGGAATTAAGTTATCCGCATCATCCATAATAAAGACACGTTTTACATAGAGCTTAATGCCCGCTTTTGCTTCACGAGTAAAAATGTCATGTGGCGCTTTACTTGGAATATAAAGTAGCTGCGTATATTCAGTACTACCTTCAACACGGTTATGCGCCCAAGCCAGTGGTGCTTCAAAGTCATGCGTTAAGTTTTTATAGAACTCAACGTACTGCTCTTCAGTCACTTCGCTCTTGCTACGTGTCCATAAAGCGCTGGCTGAGTTAATTGCTTCCCACTCGCCAGTTTTGACCATTTGGCCGCCTTTAGGCTCCTCACCTTCAGCAACCTCTTCTTCTTGCCAAACTTCTTTTTGCATTTCAATTGGCAAACTAATGTGGTCAGAGTATTTATTAACGATCTGCTTAACTTTATAAGATTCTAAATAATCAAGCGCGTCATCACGCAAGTGAAGAATAATGTCGGTACCACGTGAAGCCTTATCAATTTGTTGAACTTCAAACTCGCCTGTACCACCGCTAATCCAACGCACCCCTTCAGATGCATCTAGACCCGCACGGCGTGATTCCACGGTAATTTTATCAGCAACAATAAAACCTGAGTAAAATCCAACACCAAATTGACCAATCAACTGAGCATCTGCTTTTTGATCGCCAGTCAATTTTGACATGAAATCTTTAGTACCCGATTTTGCAATCGTACCTAAGTTATCAATTGCTTCTTGTTCGCTTAAACCAATACCATTATCAGAAATGGTTAAAGTTTTATCTTCTTTATTTAAAATAACTCGTACATGTAAATCTGGATCATTTTCATAATATTCAGGATGATTAATTCCTTCAAAACGCAACTTATCACATGCATCTGATGCATTAGAGATCAGCTCGCGTAAGAAAATCTCAGGGTTAGAATAGAGAGAATGCGTCACTAAATGTAAAAGCTGTGCAACTTCCGCTTGGAAACTATAATTTTGTGATGCTTGTTCACTCATAAATCACTCCTTAAATTTTGAAGTCTGTTTGTTCTCGAATGCTTTATGAATGGAGTACTTCTAGAATTTTTCAATCCTGAATATTAAAAATTTTTACTCTAATTAAAATGGACCATGGCTTAACACTCTATCTTGCAAGATAGAGTCCAACTGCTGTTGTCGTTGTTGGTAAGCTTTGCTAAGACAACTTACCCCAGCCGCACAAGCATTTCTTTTTTTCAGCCATTGGTATTGAGCATCTTTCTGACTATCACGTCCACCCATCGGCAATGCATGTAGAACAATTTGATAGGTTGTTGCCATTTTCACATCTGCATCATTTAAAGAGCGGTTTTTACAAATACTTTTTTCCGTTTTGGTTTTTGCAGCATCACATGAGAAACTTGCAGCTTGCAAGCTCTGTGTAAAAGCGATACCACTAAAAACAGCCAAACACATCGCTAATTTTTTGTTCATGATTTTATTCCCATGTTTTGTAATGAATAGAAATTAGTTTAGAAAAAAAATTGCATAAGATATGTATAAAACTGTCTGTTTTATGCTTTTTTTAGTGCAAATAAAATCCATAAAAAAACCTCACATAAAATATATGTGAGGTGCCTGAGTCTAGGTTTATTATTATATTTTTTCTATTTATTATTATGCTTAAAATTTATAGCTATAACCTAAAGTGTAAACAAACGGATTAATATCTAAATCAAATTTATAGTTAGCAACTGATGGATCAATTGTTACTTCAGGGCTAATATCCATATAACGGACATCTACAAATACACCCCAATCTTTAGCATCTGCAGGTTGGAAATTAAAACCAACTTGCCCTGCTACACCAAAATCTTCTTTAACTTTTACAGCAGCCCCTTGTTCATCCCAAGGAATAAATGCTGTAGCACCAACACCAATATATGGTGTGAAACGAGTTGAGTTTTTAAAATGATATTTTGCTGTAATGGTTGGTGGTAACTGTTTAATACGCGCTACCTTATTTCCATTTAGCAACACATCATGGTTAACTGGCGCTGCTAATAACAATTCTGCTGAAAATGGAGATTGTCCAAAAAAATATTCAACTGATGGCGTAAAAGCATATTCATGGTCTGCTTTTACCACGCCTAAAGGTGTTGTTGTATCTTCTGATGGTGCAATAACACTACCACCAAATTTTACTTGCCAGTTACCAGCAAAAGTAAAAGAAGACATCCCCATTAATGCAATAACCAAAGCTTTTTTGAACACTTTAATATCTCCAAACTTATTTATATTTATAATAAACATGTATTTTAAAATCATGCAATACACATTATAAAATTAATTTATCATTTATTTTTAAATAACTGTTTTAAATAAAATTATATATTAACCAACTATTTTAATTGGTTTTTATTCCAACTTTATTAATCAAGATTATTTTATATTACCAACTATTTTAATATACTTTTCAATCCTGAGTATTTTAATATAATTTATTTTAAATACATCTTTTATTTAATCAATAAAAAACCTTCTTAATTTAAATCTAAAGATCATCATTAAGAAGGTTAATAATTTAATATTTTATAAAAAATCTATAAAACCATTGCAGCAATCCAGCCAAAAATGAGTAGAGGGATATTAAAATGAATAAATGTAGGTACAACCGTATCCCATATATGGTCATGTTGCCCATCCACACCTAAACCAGCTGTTGGCCCTAAAGTTGAATCAGAGGCTGGTGAGCCTGCATCACCTAATGCTGCTGCTGTCCCAATAAGGGCAATCGTCGCTAATGGTGAAAACCCGAACTGTACGCATAAAGGCACATAAATAACGGCTAATACAGGTACACTTGAGAAAGATGAACCAATACCAATCGTGACAAATAAACCAATACAAAGCATTAAGAAAGCTGCAAGTGCTCGATTGTCTCCAATAATATCAACCACACCTTTTACTAGTTGATTGATATCCCCAGTATGCGTCATGACCGATGCAAAGCCCGCAGCAGAAATCATAATGAAACCTACCAAGGCCATCATTCGCATGCCTTGTACAAAGACATCATCTGCATCTTGCCATTTAAAAATTCCGGCAGTAGATAGAACAGCAAAACCGACTAAACCACCCAAAATCATTGAGCCTGAATAGAGCTGTGCAGCGAGTGTCAAGCCAATTGCAAGCAATGCCATATAGATCGTTTTCTTTGCAATTACGGGCGCTTGCTCTGCCTCATGCTTTAACTCTTCTGCATCTGCTTTTAAGTCAGCTGTTTCATCTTGCGCTGTTGCACGAAGAGGTTTATCTAAATCAATCGTTGTAGTTGGTGTAATAGCACGATCAGCATAAATTCTTGGTTTACGGTAGCTAATAAATACAGCAACCAAGGTACCTAAAACCATTCCCAAAACAGGAATAGCCATGCCAATTGACATCATGCCACGCTCGACATGTAAGCCATACGCTGCGCCAACTTTGTTGATATTCCCCATCAAAATTTGTTCAAGGAAAATTGCACCAAATCCAACCGGAAGAAAAATATAAGTTCCGACTAAACCTAGCGTAAGAACACAGGCTGCTGCTCGACGATCTAACTTTAAATGGTTCATTACCCGTAATAATGGCGGAACGAGTACGGGAATAAAGGCGATATGAACCGGAATAAGGTTCTGAGAGAAAATAGCAGCGATGAGTAAAATACCTAACAGTAGATATTTCACTTTCGTTTCGCGGCTTTTTCCAGCTTCCATTCCCAACAAACCAATCAGTTTATGGGCAAGTAAATCAGGTAAACCAGATTTTGAAAGTGCCAGAGCGAATGCCCCTAACACAGCATAGGCAAGTGCAACTTCAGCACCATCACCAAGACCAGCGTTAAAAGCATCAACGGTTTGAGAAAGGCTTAAACCTGCTACGAGGCCACCTACAATGGCAGAAACCACTAAAGTCAGTACGACAGAAACGCGCGCCAGTGATAATAAAAACATCACTGCAATCGCAATAACAACAGCATTCATGAATAAATTCAGAGCAAAACAAAAGGCGACATTCTATCAGATTCAGACCTATGAAGCCGAAAATATCGCCTAATTAACAGTTTTATGCAGTCACTCAATGATTAAGCTTGGGCCTTAATAAACTGACGAATATGATCCGCAATTTTTGCCGGCTCACTTAGAATTGCCCAGTGATTTGCTTCAAGCTCTACATATTCAAAATTTTCTACCCACTTTGGCATAGCCTCAGTAATATATTCAGGGCTCACAAAAGTGTCATATTTTAAAATAACGGCTTTAACTGGACATTGAGCATAACGCTGACGAGGGCCAGTTAAACGAGGAATAAAATTTGCCCGATATAAATTAATGCCATATTTACCATCTGCATTAATATTATTATTTAAAGGTAAATTACTTTTTCTCTCCAGCTGAGTCAGGACTTTCCCCCATTTTTCAGGGCTAAAAAGAGACCATACTGTTGGTGCTAACAAAGGAAGATGGAATGCACCGATATACCAAGATTTGGTTAATATTTTTAGGATCTGAGCTGGTGAAGATTTAAATTTATCACGCAAAAATAAAGCTGCATGATCAAGACATGGCCCAGAAATGGTTGTATATGATAATAACCGCCCTTTAAATTTAGGCTCAGTTACCGACTCCCAAGATTGAATTGAACCCCAATCGTGTGCAGCCATATGGAATTGACGATTTGGTAATAATTCATCAACTACTTCTTGTAAATCTAGAGATAACCGCTCTAAACGGTAATCACGTATACGTTTTGGTATAGACGACAAACCCGCCCCACGTACATCATAGGTGACAATGTAAAAGTCATTGATTAAATTTTCAATGATTGATTCCCATACTTCTTGATTATCAGGATAACCATGTACTAAAACCAACGGTGTATTTTTTTCGTCGCCCCATGTTTTGGCACAAAGCGTTTGTTGGTCACTTGTTGTTACTGTATGAACTTTTGGCTGCATAATCATTTCCTATCTTGTTTTTCAATCGATCATGTCGTTAGTCGGATAGAGCATTGCCATCAATATAAAAAAGATGATACTTATCTAGTATGAATACTGTTTCAATAAAAAAAATTGACTATTATGGCTATTTTAAGAAGACTTCAGAACAATCCTACGATTTCAAAATTTCTATTTAATCACTACCCACCTTATCGTGGTGCAGGGATTTATATTGAAATCATGAATTTAGAACTTTGCCATGTACGTGTGAAAATGCCTCTGACCTGGAAAAACCAAAATTTGGTCGGAACACACTTTGGAGGTAGTCTTTATTCAATGGTTGATCCATTTTACATGATGATTCTGCTGCATCATCTCGGATCAAAATATATTGTTTGGGATAAAGCTGCTGAAATTAATTTTCTTTCCCCGGGTCGAAGTACGGTACATGCAGACATTCGAGTAGATTTAGCTGAGATTGAGCAAATACGTGAGCTTGCTGAAAACTATGACCCTGTTTTAAGAACTTATCATCTAAATATTTTTGATGAATCGGGGGTAAGAATTGCTGAAGTTAAAAAAACGCTTTATATCCGACGTAAAAAAGCAAAACCTTTCCCACAATGAAAATAAGCGCTAAAAAGCGCTTATTTTATTCAATCAATACTGTGTTATCTTTTTTCTTCAATCGCTGCACCAGCACCACCACCTATCGCACCGCCAATTGCAGCACCAGAGTCACCACCCAATATTGCTTTACCTACCACAGAACCGATACCAGCTCCGATCGCACTCTTAGTCGTGGTTTGTTTACTACCGCCTTGGCTATTTGAACCAACACCAGCACCTACTGCTGCACCTAAGCCTGCACCAACACCACCGCCTACATGGTTACCTAAGCCACCACCTAGTGCTCCACCTGCTGCTGCTGCACCAATACGCTGGTCAGACGGACTCATATTTTGACAACCCGTAATCATAAGCGTAGACAACATTAAAGCAGAAACTAATCCTATTGTTTTTTTCATGGCCCTACTCCTACTACCTGTTTTAATAAAAAGAATAATCCTCTTTTATGAGGAATTTGATCAGATTGTGTTATTCATCTGTCCTAATCGATTGATATTTTGTAAAGCTCTTCTATTTATACTCATCAAACAAAATTTTAATTATAAAAAAGACATAAAAAAGAAGCCTCTAACAGGTTAAAGACTTCTAGGTTTAAACATTATTAGGAATACTTTTAGTACTTCCCTTTCTTCTCTTCATAAGCTGCGCCCGCACTACCACCCAGAGCACCACCTGTAGCAGCACCAGCATCACCACCAATGATTGCGCCACCTAACACCGCACCAACACCGGCACCAATTGCACTATTACGCACGGTTTTACTACTAGATCCTTTTGCATTAGCTGCTACGCCGGCACCGAGAGCCGCTCCTAAACCTGCGCCAATATTACCGCCCACATGTTTACCTACAGCACCACCTGCGCCACCACCGATCGCAGCCGAACCAATACGTTTACTCTCTGGGCTCGCATTCTGGCAACCAACAAACAAAGTTGTTGACATCAGGCCAACACTAACAATCGTCATCATTTTTTTCATTAGATTTACTCCAGTCTCCATAAGCATGTAGCCTAATCTGTTTTTGTGGAGCGTTTATCCCGCTTAAGTAATAAAATAATGGCTCTTTAATATGTTTATGTAATTACCACTTTTAATTGTTATAAATAAATATAAATAAAAAAGGCACCCTGAGGTGCCTTTTTTAATGCCAGTCTAAACTTAGAATTGTTCTGAGTTTAATGCTTGGCTAAATGCTTGGTCTACTTCGCTGAAGTCATTGTGAAGCTCATGTTCAGCAGCTTCTGCTTCTTGACGACGACGTTCTAAGTGGTATGCAAGACCAGTACCAGCTGGAATCAAGCGACCCACTACAACGTTTTCTTTCAAGCCACGTAAATCATCTTCTTTACCTGTTACAGCAGCTTCAGTTAACACACGAGTTGTTTCCTGGAACGATGCAGCAGAGATGAACGAGTCTGTAGAAAGCGATGCTTTCGTAATACCCATCAATTGACGTTCAAACTTCGCAGGGAACTTGTTCTGAGCCAAGACAGCTTGGTTCTCTTGAACAACGCGGATGTAATCCACTTGCTCGCCTTTGATGAAGCTTGTATCACCACCATCAGTGATATCAACTTTACGCAACATTTGACGTACGATAACTTCAATATGTTTGTCGTTGATTTTTACACCTTGGAGACGGTATACGTCTTGAACTTCGTTCACGATGTAGTTAGTTAATGCAACTTCACCTTTCAAACGTAAGATGTCGTGCGGGTTTTGTGGACCATCAGAAACTGTTTCACCACGGTTCACATGCTCGCCTTCGAACACGTTGATTTGACGCCATTTTGGAATCAATTCTTCGTAAATCTCAGAACCATCATCTGGGGTAATTACTAAACGGTTTTTACCCTTAGTTTCTTTACCGAAGCTTACAACACCTGAAACTTCAGCAAGAATTGCATGTTCTTTCGGTTTACGTGCTTCGAATAAGTCAGCTACACGCGGAAGACCACCGGTAATATCACGAGTACGTGATGTTTCTTGTGGTACACGACCAATTACGTCACCGACACCAATCGTTTCGCCATCGCGAACAGTTACGATTGTGTTTTGTGGCAAGAAGTAGAACTGTTCGCCGCCATCTGTTGTATCCAACACGATTGCAGGACGTAAATCTTTACCAGAAGCAGGACGAGCTGTTACAGGCAAGATTTCAACAGTAGTCATACCAGTTGCATCATCAGTTTTCGATGTTGCAGTTACACCATCAGCGATTTGGCTGAAACGTGCTTTACCAGCAACTTCTGTTACTAATGGATGTGTATGCGGATCCCAAGTCGCTACGATACCGCCAGCTTCAACAGCTTCACCATCTTTCAACAAGATGCTTGCACCGTAAGGAAGCTTATAACGCTCGCGCTCACGACCTAAATCATCGGCAATACCAATTTCACCTGAACGTGAAACTGAAACCAAGTGGCCTTTTGCATGTTGTACAGTTTTCACGTTATGGAAACGTACAGTACCTTTGTTACGTACTTGAACACTGTTCGCAGCAGAAGTTCGGCTCGCAGCACCACCAACGTGGAACGTACGCATCGTTAACTGTGTACCTGGTTCACCAATAGATTGTGCTGCCATTACACCAACTGATTCACCTGGGTTAACCAAGTGACCACGTGCAAGGTCACGGCCATAACATCTAGCACATACACCAAAAGCAGATTCACAAGCAATTACTGAACGTACTTTGACTTCATCCACACCCGCTTCTTCAAGATGAGCTGCGATTTTTTCGTCAATTAACGTACCACGAGGTAATACAACTTCATCATCAGATGCACGACGTACGTCTTCAGCAGTTACACGACCTAATACGCGGTCACGTAATGGCTCGATGACATCACCACCTTGAATGAATGGAGTCATCACCAGACCACCAGCTGTACCACAGTCAGGTTCGGTAATTACCAAATCTTGCGCTACGTCTACAAGACGACGAGTCAAGTAACCTGAGTTCGCAGTTTTTAATGCTGTATCGGCCAAACCTTTACGCGCACCGTGTGTTGAAATAAAGTACTGAAGTACTGTTAAACCTTCACGGAAGTTCGCTTTAATCGGTGTTTCGATAATCGAACCATCCGGTTTTGCCATCAAGCCACGCATACCAGCAAGCTGACGAATCTGCGCCGCACTACCACGGGCACCAGAGTCAGACATCATATAGATGCTGTTGAATGATTTTTGTTTCTCGTCTTCACCTTGTTTGTTTTTCACAAGTGTATAAGACAAGTTATCCATCATCGCTTTAGCAACTTGGTCGTTTGTACGCGCCCAGATATCGACAACTTTGTTATAACGCTCACCAGCAGTTACGAAACCTTGTTCGAACTGTTGTTCGATTTCACGAACTTCTGTTTCAGCTTTATCAATAATTGTGTGTTTAGTAGGTGGAATTAACATGTCTTCCATACCTACAGATACACCTGAACGAGTCGCTTGACGGAAGCCCAAGTACATTAATTGGTCAGCAAAGATAACAGTATCTTTCAAACCAAGTTTACGGTAGCAAGAGTTGATTAACTTCGAGATATTCTTTTTAGTCATCTCAAGGTTGATCATGTCAAAGCTTAAGCCTTGTGGAACAACTTCCCAAAGCAAACAACGACCTGGTGTCGTATCAACAATAATAGTTCCGTGTTCACGTTCACCATTTTCATTGATAACAGTTTGATGCACACGTACTTTAACACGAGCATGGATCGCAACCTGACCAGTTGCAAGCGCACGGTTTACTTCGTGAGTATCAGCAAACACCATGCCTTCGCCTTTAGCATTTACTGCATCACGCGTGATGTAGTAAAGACCCAAGACAACGTCCTGAGAAGGAACGATGATCGGCTCACCATTCGCTGGTGACAAGATGTTGTTTGTTGACATCATCAATGCACGAGCTTCTAACTGTGCTTCAAGTGTCAATGGAACGTGTACCGCCATTTGGTCACCATCGAAGTCGGCGTTAAACGCAGCACAAACGAGTGGGTGAAGACGGATTGCCTTACCTTCAATAAGAATAGGTTCAAATGCTTGAAGACCTAAACGGTGAAGTGTTGGCGCACGGTTCAACATTACGGGATGTTGACGAATTACAGAAGCAAGAACGTCCCAAACTTCTGGAGTCTCGCGTTCAACCATTTTCTTCGCAGCTTTAATGGTTGTTGCTTGACCTGAAGCTTGTAGTTTCGCAAAAATAAATGGCTTGAATAATTCAAGTGCCATTTTCTTCGGAAGACCACATTGGTGAAGACGTAAAGTAGGACCTACAGTAATTACCGAACGACCAGAATAGTCAACACGCTTACCAAGTAAGTTCTGACGGAAACGACCTTGTTTACCTTTGATCATATCTGCCAAAGATTTTAATGGACGTTTGTTAGAACCGGTAATTGCACGACCACGACGACCATTATCAAGTAATGCATCTACAGACTCTTGTAACATACGTTTTTCGTTACGTACGATAATGTCTGGTGCTGCAAGATCAAGAAGACGCTTCAAACGGTTGTTACGGTTAATGACACGACGATATAAATCGTTCAAGTCAGAAGTCGCGAAACGACCACCTTCAAGTGGAACTAATGGACGTAAATCTGGTGGAAGTACAGGAAGTACATTCATCACCATCCATTCTGGCTTGTTGTTTGAATCGTTGAATGCTTCCATCAATTTCAAGCGTTTAGACGCTTTTTTCAACTTCGTTTCAGAAGTTGTTTGAGGAATTTCTTCACGTAAACGTGCGATTTCAGCTTCAAGATCGATATCTTTTAATAAGTCCTGAATCGCTTCTGCACCCATTTTCGCAGTGAACTCATCACCGTGCTCTTCAAGTGCATTGAAGTATTCTTCGTCTGTTAAAAGTTGATACTTTTCAAACGGAGTCATACCAGGATCAGTTACAACGTATGATTCGAAATACAATACGCGTTCGATATCACGAAGCGTCATATCAAGTAATAAACCGATACGAGATGGTAACGATTTTAAGAACCAGATATGTGCAACTGGAGAAGCGAGTTCAATGTGACCCATACGTTCACGACGAACTTTCGCTGTAGTTACTTCAACGCCACATTTTTCACAAATGACGCCTTTGTATTTCATACGCTTGTATTTACCACACAAGCATTCGTAATCTTTTACTGGACCAAAAATTTTGGCACAGAACAAACCGTCACGTTCTGGTTTAAACGTACGGTAGTTAATTGTCTCAGGTTTTTTAACTTCACCATGAGACCATGACTTAATCATTTCTGGTGACGCAAGACCAATACGGATACGGTCAAACTCAATTGGTGCATGACCATCTGAGTCCGTTTTCTTACGCATGATATCGAGCAAGTCTTTCAATTTTTTTCTCCGTGTGTCGGGAAGCAACGCTTACCCGACTGGGTCACAAATATTGTTTTTTCCTAAAAAATCGTGAGTCTTACGACTTAGTCACCATTTTTCAGTTCAATGTTGATACCTAAAGAACGGATCTCTTTGGTCAATACGTTGAACGATTCAGGCATACCCGGATCCATATAATGGTTACCATCTACAATATTCTTATAGATGCGTGTACGACCTTCAACGTCATCCGACTTAACAGTTAACATCTCTTGAAGAGTATATGCTGCACCGTAAGCTTCAAGTGCCCAGACCTCCATCTCACCGAAACGCTGACCACCGAACTGTGCTTTACCACCAAGCGGTTGTTGTGTAACAAGTGAGTAAGAACCAGTTGAACGCGCATGCATTTTGTCATCAACCAAGTGGTTCAATTTGAGCATGTACATGTAACCTACAGTTACAGGACGATCAAACTGTTCACCCGTACGACCATCAAACAATACTGTTTGACCAGTACGTGAAATGTCAGCTAATTCAAGTAAGTCTTTAATTTGGCTTTCTTCAGCACCATCAAATACAGGAGTAGCTAAAGGCACACCAGCACGTAAGTTGCCAGAAAGAGCCAAAACTTCAGCATCAGTTAAGCTATCAAGATCTTCTTGCTCGCCACCAACTTTGTTATAAATCTTGTCTAAGAATTCGCGAAGTTCTAAAACTGTACGCTGTTCTTTCAACATTTTTTCGATTTTATCGCCAAGCCCTTTAGCCGCCATACCCAAGTGAGTCTCAAGAATCTGACCCACGTTCATACGAGATGGTACACCCAATGGGTTCAATACGATATCTACCGGTACACCGTTCGCATCGTGTGGCATGTCTTCAACGGGTAAAATGTTAGATACAACACCTTTGTTACCGTGACGACCAGCCATTTTATCACCAGGCTGAATGCGACGTTTAACTGCTAGGTAAACTTTAACAACTTTCAGAACGCCTGTTGTTAACTCATCACCAGTTGAAAGCTTACGTTTCTTCTCTGCAAACTTCTCATCAATTTCTGCACTCTTCTCTTTCAAGAACACTTGAATTTGAGATAAACGTTCAGCAATTGCTTCGTCTGTAGGTTGGATTTCAAGTAAGTCAACAAGCTCTAAACCAGACAACATATCTTCAACAAGTTTGTCGCCACGTTTAGTCGAACCACCACCGTTAGATTCTTGGCCTTTAAGCAAACGAATTACACGCTCACGTGCTGCTTCTTCAAAGATCTTGTATTCTTCTTTCAAGTCTTTACGGTAAGAGTCAAGCTGTGCTTTTTCAATTGCTAACGCACGGTCATCTTTCTCTAAGCCATCACGAGTGAAGACTTGAACATCGATAACTGTACCTTTAGTACCAGATGGAACACGTAAAGATGAGTCTTTAACGTCGGCTGCTTTCTCACCAAAGATTGCACGAAGCAATTTTTCTTCAGGAGTTAACTGAGTTTCACCTTTAGGCGTTACTTTACCAACAAGGATGTCACCAGCAGTAACTTCAGCACCGATATAAACGATACCTGATTCATCAAGTTTAGAAAGTGCAGCTTCACCTACGTTAGGAATATCGGCAGTAATTTCTTCTGCACCTAACTTAGTATCACGCGCTACACATGATAATTCTTGAATATGAATAGAAGTTAAACGGTCTTCTTGAAGTACACGCTCAGATAATAAGATCGAGTCTTCGTAGTTGTAACCATTCCACGTCATGAACGCTACACGCATGTTTTGACCAAGCGCAAGCTCACCCATATCTGTTGACGGACCGTCTGCCAAAATGTCACCGCGAGCAACTTTGTCGCCCAAATTCACGATAATATTTTGGTTAATACAAGTGTTTTGGTTAGAACGTGTATATTTAATGAGGTTATAAATATCTACACCAGCCTCACCTGCAATCATTTCATCTTCGTTTACACGAATAACGATACGAGAAGCATCTACATATTCAATCGCACCACCACGGTTTGCGATCACACATACACCAGAGTCACGTGCTACGTTCGCTTCCATACCTGTACCTACAAGCGGTTTATCCGCACGTAGAGTAGGAACTGCCTGACGTTGCATGTTTGAACCCATTAATGCACGGTTCGCGTCATCGTGTTCAAGGAATGGAATAAGCGATGCAGCTACAGATACAACCTGCTGTGCAGATACATCCATATGCGTCACTTTTTCAGGTGGCATACGTACGAATTCACCTTGATGACGAACAGAAACGAATTCTTCTGTTAAGTTGCCATCTTTATCTACAGCAGAGTCGGCCTGTGCAATAACAGTACCCACTTCTTCAATAGCAGATAAATATTCAACTGCATCAGTTACACGACCATCTACTACTCTACGGTATGGTGTTTCCAAGAAACCGAAGTCATTCGCTTTTGCATATACAGAAAGCGAGTTGATCAAACCAATGTTTGGACCTTCAGGCGTTTCAATTGGACATACACGACCATAGTGAGTTTGATGTACGTCACGTACTTCAAAGCCCGCACGTTCACGCGTTAAACCACCAGGTCCAAGCGCTGAAACACGACGTTTATGTGTAATTTCAGATAATGGGTTGTTTTGATCCATAAACTGAGACAATTGGCTTGAACCAAAGAATTCTTTGATTGCAGCTGCAACTGGTTTTGCGTTAATGAGATCTTGTGGAGACAAATTATCTGTTTCTGCTTGGCTTAAACGTTCTTTAACAGCACGTTCAACACGAACTAAACCAACACGGAATTGGTTTTCAGTCATTTCACCAACAGAACGTACACGACGGTTACCCAAGTGATCGATATCGTCGACTTCACCTTTACCGTTACGGATTTCAACTAATGTACGTAATACATCGATGATATCTTCGTGCGATAAAATACCTTCTACTTCACGTGACTTCTGATCAGTACCAACTTCGTATGGGCGACCCAAACGACGGTTGAACTTCATACGACCTACTGGAGATAAGTCATAACGTTCAGAAGAGAAGAATAAGTTGTTAAATAAGTTTTCAGCAGCTTCTTTTGTTGGTGGCTCGCCTGGACGCATTACTTTATAGATTTCAACTAATGCTTCTTCACGACCAGATGTTGTGTCAGCACGTAATGAATCAGCAACAAATGAACCACGGTCAATATCGTTCGTAAACAAGATATTGAATTGTTTAACGCCGCCTTCTGCCAGTTTCACCATAACTTCATGGCTTAACAATGTATTTGCAGCAATCACATCACCATTACGTAAAGTAATATCTTCAGCAGTGATACGCTCATACAAGTACTCATCAGGAACTGATAGCTTAGCTAAACCAGAAGCTTCCATTTGACGTACGTGACGTGCATTAATACGTTTACCTTGTTCAACAATGATTTTACCGTCATTGTCAGCAATATCAAATTGCGCCATTTCGCCACGCAGACGATCTGGAACGAGGTCAATTTGATAGCTACCCATATCAAGATATACAGGCACTTTCTCATAGAACAAATTCAAGATTTGTTCATTGTTATAACCCAATGCACGCAACACAACAGTTGCTAATAATTTACGACGACGGTCAATACGTACATAAACTAAATCTTTAGCATCAAATTCGAAATCTAACCATGAACCACGGTAAGGAATAATACGTGCAGAATAAAGTACTTTACCACTTGAATGTGTTTTGCCTTTATCGTGATCGAAGAACACACCAGGTGAACGATGTAATTGAGATACAATTACACGCTCAGTACCATTGATAACAAAGGTACCATTGTCTGTCATGAGTGGCATTTCACCCATGTAGACTTCTTGTTCACGTACGTCTTTAATAGATTTAGTTTCGCGATCTTTAATAATCAAACGAATTTTTACGCGCATTGGTGCTGCATAAGTCGAACCACGTAAAATACATTCACGCACATCAAACTCAGGCTTACCAAGGCTATACTCAACAAATTCTAAAGCAGCATTGCCAGAATAACTTTCTATAGGAAAAACTGAACGAAATGCGGCTTGGAGACCGATATCTTCGCGGTTTTTTGGAGATTTGCCACCTTGCAAGAACGTTCTATACGAATCGACCTGAATCGAAAGTAAGTACGGTGCTTCCATTACTTGGGGCAATTTACCAAAATTCTTACGGATCCGTTTCTTTTCGGTATATGAGTATGCCATCTGGAGTCCTCGGAAAGTAAACCAAGCCCGCCTGCAGAACGGGCTCAGAAGGAATTACACAGGCCGATATGGCCACCACTGTTTACAAATGCTGCAATTTTTAGTGGTATTAAAACGCTTAACAATATTTTTTAAAAAGAAAAATATTGGTAAGCATTTGAAATTACTTTGATTCTTCTGAAATATAACAGTTATTGTACAGAACAAACAAAAATCGAGCCGATTATTGTAACGCAAAAAGGCTGATGACCCAAGAGCCATCAGCCATTTTATGGAGCCGATTTAAAAACCGACTCCTTTTACAATTACTTAAGTGTAACTGTAGCACCAGCTTCTTCAAGTTTCTTCTTAAGTTCTTCGCCTTCTTCTTTAGAAACGCCTTCTTTAAGAACTTGTGGAGCACCTTCAACTAGGTCTTTAGCTTCTTTAAGACCAAGGCCAGTTGCTTCACGAACTGCTTTAATTACAGCTACTTTGTTAGCACCAAAAGAAGTCAACTCAACGTTGAATTCAGTTTGTTCTTCAGCAGCAGCAGCAGCAGGAGCAGCAGCTACAGCTACAGCAGCAGCAGATACGTTGAATTTTTCTTCAAAAGCAGAAATAAGTTCAACAAGTTCAAGAACAGTTTTTTCAGCAACTGCGTTTAGGATTTCTTCGTTTGTTAAAGCCATGAGATTAACTCCAAATGGGTATTGAATGGTGTGGAAGTAGATTTAAGCTTAAGCAGCTTCTGACTCGTTTTTCTCTTGAAGCGCTGTAAGTAAGCGACCCAATTTCGAAATAGGAGCTTGAAGAACAGATGCGAGCATAGTAAGCGCTTTTTCTTGGTTTGGAAGGTTTGCGATAACGCTAACATCAGCACCTTGATAAAGTTTGCCATCAAATGCAGCAGCTTTTAATTCAAATGCTTTGTTAGTTTTAGCAAATTCTTCAAACAAGCGTGCAGCTGCACCCATATCGTCTTCAGAAGTTGAGAATGCTAAGATTGTTGGGCCAACAAGGTTGTCATTCAAGATTGCAAATTGCGTATCTTGAAGAGCACGTTTAGCCAAAGTGTTACGTACAACGCGTGTAGCAACACCTAGTTTACGAGCTTCAACACGAAGAGTAGTTAATTGCTCAACGGTTAAACCTTGATAGTCAGCAACAACGGCAGCGAACGCTGTAGAAGCAGTTTGAGCCACTTCAGCAACGATCTGTTTTTTGCTTTCAATAAGAAGAGCCATTGTAAAACCTCCTAACGGTGATTTATGTACTCAAAAAAGTACACTCCCAATTCGCAAGTCAATAAGGATTTGACTTGCACGCGGAGGAGGAATAAATCACACCACCGCGTCTACGCAGGCTGGGTTATTAAGAAGATATTCAAAAGAAGTCTCTTCGCCTGTGGTCTTTGACGCTGATAAATTTACATTTATCAATTCAAAGTCCGCCTGATGAGTGAGGAAACAAAGCAATACTTTGAATGAGTATAAAAACCTATAATTTTTATACTCTGCCCTCAATCAGGACTTTAAAATTCTTGACTAAGTTTCAAACTTAGTTAGAAACGTTGCTTACATCAACAGTAAGACCAGGACCCATAGTTGAGCTCAAAGTGATCTTTTTGATGTATACACCTTTAGAAGTTGCAGGTTTTAACTTTTTCAAGTCAGCAACTAAGGTTTCAACGTTTTGACGGATAGCAGCAGCTTCAAAGCCTAATTGACCGATCGCAGCATGGATAATACCCGCTTTGTCTACACGGTAACGAGCCTGACCAGATTTAGCGTTTTTAACAGCATTCGCTACATCAGGAGTTACAGTACCAACTTTAGGGTTTGGCATTAAACCACGTGGACCAAGAATTGTACCGAGCTTACCAACAACACGCATAGCGTCAGGAGCAGCGATTACAACATCAAAGTCAAGGTTTCCGCCTTGAATGCTTTCAGCAAGGTCATCAAAACCTACGATGTCTGCACCAGCTTCTTTAGCAGCTTCTGCTTGCGCGCCTTGAGCAAACACAGCTACACGTACAGTTTTACCAGTACCAGCAGGTAATGTAGTCGCACCACGAACAACCTGATCAGATTTACGTGGGTCTACACCAAGATTTACAGCTACATCCAAAGATTCTTTGAACTTTGCAGCAGGTAGGCTGTTAAGAACTTGCACTGCTTCTTCCAAAGTGTAAACTTTGTTTGCTTCAACAGCAGCAGCAATGGCTTTTTGACGTTTAGTTAACTTTGCCATGTCTTATAGCTCCACTTCCAAGCCCATAGAACGCGCAGAACCAGCAATGGTACGTACACGTGCGTCTAAATCAGCACCAGTTAAATCTGGTTCTTTAGTAGTCGCAATTTCTTCTAACTGAGCACGAGTCAACTTACCAACTTTAGTTTTGTTTGGTACAGATGAACCCTTTTGGATACCAGCAGCTTTCTTAAGAAGAATAGAAGCTGGAGGAGTTTTCATGATAAATGTGAACGACTTGTCGTTGTACACAGTAATCACTACAGGAATTGGAAGACCTGGTTCAACTTTTTGTGTAGCAGCATTGAATTCTTTACAGAATGCCATGATGTTTACACCACGTTGACCTAATGCAGGACCAATTGGTGGAGATGGATTTGCTTTACCAGCTGGAACTTGCAGCTTGATATAGCCGTCAATCTTCTTAGCCATTTTAAAATACCTCTGGGTACGAACGCCGCTAGGCTCCCCAATCTTTACGCAACACTACTGTTACAACAACAATGCCCGATAAAATCGGGCGCTTTTCAACCAATTAAGATTAAATCGTTTTTTCGACTTGACGAAATTCGAGTTCAACCTGAGTTGGTCGATTAAATACATTAATCGTCAACGTTAAACGTGACTTTTCGTATTGAACTTCTTCCACCACACCTTTAAAGTCTGTGAATGGACCGTCAATAACAAGTAATTCTTCACCAGGCTCAAACATCGTCTTAGGACGTGGTGCTTCACCTGTATTACGTACACGCGCAAGAATCGCATCTGCTTCGCGCTGAGTGATTGGTGCTGGTTTTTCAGGTGTACCACCAATGAAACCTAGAACCTTTGGACATTCTTTAACGATATGCCAAGTATCATCATTCATTTCCATTTCGACTAACACATAGCCAGGAAAGAATTTACGCTCAGATTTACGTTTCTTACCATCCTTCATTTCTACCACTTCTTCGGTAGGAACAAGGACATCACCAAAGCTATCAGCAACAGCGCTACGCTGGATTCGTTCTGTAAGCGAACGCAACACTTGTTTTTCATAGCCAGAGTAGGCATGAATAATGTACCAACGTTTCATAGCTCTTTTACCCGATAATCAACTTAATTAACCAACCCAAACCATAGTCAAAGCACCATAAAACCAATGATGCAACAACTACAACCAATAGAACCTGCCACGATGTAGTGACTGTTTCTTGTTTTGTTGGCCAAGTTACTCGACGCAATTCGACTCGTGCATCTTTTAGCAAACGAACGAAGCCTTTACCTTGATGGGTGGCGTATAATAAACCTAAAGCCACAACGATACAAGCAAAAATTGCCCCAACGCGCACCCAAATATTATTTGCAGGCGCCCAATACGCTGGTAAATACTGATTCACCATAGTAGCTAAAAGCAAGAATGCAATTGCAATCACCCATAGAACAATATCTAAAGGCGAACCAGAACGAACAACTTCAGCAGAATTATTTCTTTGAGGAATTGGCGCGTCGCTCAATGCGTCACGCGATTTATCATTCGACATTTTTGTACTCGTCGTAGAACTCGCGACTTATTATATGAACAACTAAGCCAGCATCAAGCTTTTTATTTCAAAATATGGCAGGTCAGGAGGGACTCGAACCCCCAACATTCGGTTTTGGAGACCGACGCTCTACCAATTGAACTACTGACCTATAATGCAAGTTGAGAGCCAAAGCCCTCAACTTGAGACGTAATCCGTCACTATATTATGCTTATGCAGTTACTTTCGCAACAACACCAGCACCTACAGTACGACCACCTTCACGGATCGCAAAACGTAGACCTGGGTCCATTGCGATTGGGTGGATTAATTCTACTGACATTTCAACGTTGTCGCCTGGCATAACCATTTCAACGCCGTCTTGTAATTGGATTGCGCCAGTTACGTCAGTTGTACGGAAGTAGAACTGTGGACGGTAACCGTTAAGGAATGGAGTATGACGACCACCTTCTTCTTTAGAAAGTACGTATACTTCTGCATCGAATTTAGTGTGCGGCTTGATTGTACCCGGTTTAGCAAGTACTTGACCACGTTGTACGTCTTCACGCTTAGTACCACGTAAAAGAACACCACAGTTCTCGCCTGCACGACCTTCGTCAAGAAGTTTACGGAACATTTCTACGCCAGTTACAGTTGTTTTAACTGTATCTTTAATACCAACGATCTCTACTTCTTCACCAACTTTAACGATACCAGCTTCTACACGGCCTGTTACTACAGTACCACGACCAGAAATTGAGAATACGTCTTCGATTGGCATTAAGAATGCTTTGTCGATAGCACGTTCTGGTTCTGGAATGTAAGAATCAAGCGCTTCAACAAGAGCAAGAACTGAAGACTCACCATATTGACCAGCATCACCGTTAAGAGCAGCAAGAGCTGAACCACGGATAACAGGAGTGTCATCACCTGGGAAGTCATAAGTAGAAAGAAGTTCACGAACTTCCATTTCTACTAATTCAAGTAATTCTTCATCATCAACAAGGTCACACTTGTTCAAGAATACGATGATGTAAGGTACACCAACCTGACGAGAAAGAAGGATGTGTTCACGAGTTTGTGGCATTGGACCATCAGTCGCAGCACATACAAGGATCGCGCCGTCCATCTGAGCAGCACCAGTAATCATGTTTTTAACATAATCGGCGTGGCCCGGGCAGTCTACGTGAGCGTAGTGACGGATTGGAGAATCGTATTCTACGTGTGAAGTATTAATTGTAATACCACGTGCTTTTTCTTCAGGTGCTGAGTCGATTTGTGAGTAATCTTTCGCTTCACCGCCGTAAGTTTTTGCACAAATAGTTGCAATCGCAGCAGTTAAAGTTGTTTTACCATGGTCAACGTGACCAATTGTGCCCACGTTTACGTGTGGCTTATTACGTTCAAACTTAGCCTTAGCCATGTTTATAGTCCTCGTTTACGTCGAACACAATTCTGAGCAAGACTCAGCATCGACATATCGCCTAAAAAATCAAACACCCAATACTTGAAAAGCAGACTAATAAGCCTGCTTTTTAAATCTTTGTAGAAAATCTACTAAACTGTATCTGGAGCTCTTATCGAGATTTGAACTCGAGACCTCTCCCTTACCAAGGGAGTGCTCTACCACTGAGCTATAAGAGCGATTATCCTTCGATGGAGCGGGAGACGAGGGTCGAACTCGCGACATGCAGCTTGGAAGGCTGCCGCTCTACCAACTGAGCTACTCCCGCACGATGCTGGTATACTTAGCACTTCAATCGAAGTTAATGGTGGTGAGAGAAGGATTCGAACCTTCGAAACTTTCGTAGCGGAGTTACAGTCCGCCCCCTTTGACCGCTCGGGAATCTCACCATATCACACTTATTTCAGTGTTATCCTACACTTAACAACTTCACACTTTAGATGGTGCCGGCACACGGATTCGAACTGTGGACCTACTGATTACAAGTCAGTTGCTCTACCAACTGAGCTATGCCGGCGTTTCTTAGTGTTTCGTACGTTTCGTATCGGAACGGTGTGCAGTTTAGCAAAACTTCCAAACGATGCAAGCAGTTTTTTAAAAAAAACTGCTAAAAACTCATAAAATCAATCCGTTTGATGATAATTCAACCGCTTTGATCACTGCGCGAGCTTTTATTTGGGTTTCATTCCATTCTGATTCAGGATTTGAGTCAGCAACTAAGCCCGCTCCAGCCTGTACATACACTTTTTTATCACGGATTACACACGTACGGATTGCAATCGACATATCCATTTCACCATGCCATCCTAAATATCCCACTGCCCCACCAAAAACACCTCTTTTTACAGGCTCCACTTCATCAATAATTTCCATTGCACGAATTTTCGGTGCACCAGATAAAGTACCTGCTGGGAAAGTTGCCTTAAATACATCTAGTGCATCGATATCATCACGCACCTCACCTTGTACATTTGAAACGATGTGCATGACATGCGAATAGCGTTCAATCACCATTTGATCAGTCACTTTGACCTTACCAATTTTAGAAACTCGCCCAACATCATTTCGACCAAGGTCAATCAACATTAAATGTTCTGCGATTTCTTTCTCATCAGAAAGTAAGTCTTTTTCTAAAGCAATATCTTCTTCTTTAGTTTTTCCGCGTGGTCTCGTACCAGCCAACGGGCGAACTGTCGCAATACCATTTTCAAGACGAGAGAGAATTTCAGGTGATGACCCTACAATATGGAATGGTTTTTGATCCGTAATTGTTTGACCTTGTACTAAGAACAAATAAGGCGAAGGATTTAAATGGCGTAAAGCACGGTAAACCTGTAAAGCCTCCCCATCAAAGTCGGAAACCATACGTTGACCAGGAACAACCTGCATAACATCGCCTGCACGGATGTATTCTTTAACCTTTTCTATGGTCTCAAGAAATTTCGCTTTACCTGTAATCGATTCAAAATGTGGGGGTGTATGCGGCTTAGCTTGCAAACTAACTGGTGTAGCCAACAACTGTTCCAATTGATCTAACTTTTGCTGCGCATCTTCATAAGCATTTGGCTGTGCTGTATCGGCATGAACAATTAAAAATAGAGTATCTTTAAGGTTATCAAAGACAATGACCGTTTTTGATAGCATTAACCATAAATCCGGCAATGTAATTGGATCAGCCGCAGGAACGTTCTTTAACCGTGGCTCTATATAGCGAACCGCATCATAGCCTAAATAACCAACCAGCCCGCCCGTAAAACTTGGTAAGTCTGGTAAAAACTCAGCTGGTGGAACTTTAAATTGCTTCTGAAATTCACGAATATATTCAAATGGATCTAGACAATCTTCTTGTGTGATCGAACCATCAGCATGCTGTATCGATAAAACGCCTGCATTGCATGAAAAAACTGTCGATTCACCCAAACCAATCATGGAGTAACGCGCCCAGTTTTCACCCCCTTCAACCGATTCAAATAAATAAGCTTGTTTTTGCTCCTTAAAACGAGCAAAAACAGATAAAGGTGTTTCCGTATCTGCCAAACGCTGACGATAAACTGGAATAGTGTTGTAACCTGATGCTTTAAGCTGTTCAAATTGCGCTAAAGTAGTCATGAATTTTTCTCTAATATGGTTTCGATTTAAAAGTGTGTTTTTCTAGTTTCGATTTAGACACGCCATCGAAAAACCATACGCTTATTCATGCTGATCTCCATTTCACTCATTAGATAATTAACTCAGCCAAACTATCAACCACTTGCTGAGGCTTGCAATCATAAATATTTTCTCCATGATTATAGCCATAGCTAACCACAATACAATCAATTCCCGCACGACGCGCAGCCTCAATATCATTACTTGAATCGCCAATCATTAATGATTGTGACGCAGATATTTTTAGACTTTGCATACAATGCAACAAAGGCAAGGGATGTGGCTTTCTCTCTGGCAAGCTATCGCCTCCAAGTACAACTTGAAAATAAGAAGAAAGTTCTAATGCATCAAGTAACCCTTGAGCAAGTTGCACAGGCTTATTGGTAACACATGCCATATGTATATTCAAAGTTTTACAATGCTTTAAAAACTCAGTTACACCCGGATAAATTTGAGTATTCACACAAAGTTCCGCACCGTATATGTCAACAAATTTCTGCAAGAGAACTTTATGCTGTTCAGCATCTAATTTTCCAAAAATATGAAGCAGAACACTTTCACAGAGTTTAGACACTCCCTTACCCACCCATGCTCGGATCTGGGCTTCTGTTATTAAAGGCCATTCTAATTCTTGTAAACTTAAATTCATTGATCTATATAAATCAGCAGCAGAATCAACTAGTGTTCCATCTAGATCAAATAAAATTAAATCGCGCTTACTTAATTGTGCAACAGACATCTTCTTCTTCTCAAAATTTAAAAGGCATGCGTTTAGCATGCCTTGATTGTAAAAGCAGCAACGGATTATTTAAAGAATAACCATGCTAATAAAGCTAAAATTACTAAAATAATAATAGTGATTAAACCAACTGAGGCATTCTTCTGTTGCTCTTTTTCTTCAGCAACACGAGAAACAGGCTCCTCAAAGGCAACAGGTGATGGTTGTTTTACATTGACATCCACACCCTCTGGAATAGGTGCAGGCTTTGGTATAGAAACATTCTGTGGCATACCATCGCGACAAACTTCTGTTTCTGCAGCACGCTCTGCAAGACTTGGCATTCCTTGATCACTTAAGTCTTGTGTTAGTGCAGCAGTTTGCACTGGTTCTGCTTCGATTTCGGGTAACTCTAATATTTCTTTTGCAGGCGCTAATACAGAAAATTTAAAGCTAGCAAATTGAACAATATCACCATCATGCAGCTGCTTTTCTTGTTCAATACGAATATCGTTTACAAATGTGCCATTCGATGAATTAAGGTCTTGCACCCATAGCACTTGATCTTTTAGAAGCAATGCAGCATGGCGACGTGAAATTTCAGCGGCTTGCAATAATACATCAGCATCTTGATGGCGCCCAACTAACATATCACGATCAACATTAATTTCTTGGCCAGTAATTTCGCCAGTAATTGCTTGTAATTTCCAAGTCATGCGTATGTCCTATTCATTTTTTATCAATCATAACATGCTACTACGGTGCTGTGCTTGGACGCAGTGTCGTTGTTGTTACGGTATTTTTAGTACGATTAACTTCAGGTTCAGGCAACTGTAAGGTTTGTCTTTGAACCGATGGCTCTACAGCTACAGGTGTTGTTACTGTCGAGCTTTTGCCACCTGAAGGAACTTGCTGATAATTTTTTGGCTGAGAGCTAATACTTGGCGGTGTCATCTTTTGATTATAGACATCATCAACCTGTTCAGGCAATTTGGCAAAATTGCCATTTCTATCCATCGCTAATTGCAAGCTATAAAGTTGACTATAGCGCTGCTGAGACAAACGGCGCACATCGTTTGCATCACCTACAATCGTTGGGTGGATAAAAACGAGAAGGTTGCGTTTTACATTGCTTCTATTATCTGATCGGAACAATCGCCCAACATAAGGGATACTGCTCAACCCAGGTATGCCTTGTCTTGAAAGTGACGTATCATCCGACACCAAACCACCAAGGACCACTGTCTGTCCATGTTCGGCCAAAACAGCAGTTTTAATAGCACGTTTACTTGTTACCAAGTCAGCTGCTTGCCCGCGACTGTCTTGAACAGCAGAGACTTCTTGCTCTACTTCCAAACGCACTGTACCACCTTCACCGATATGCGGAACAACTTTTAATGTCACACCCACATCTTTACGTTCAACAGTTGTATAGGGATTAATACCTGTACTATTCGTAGTGACTGACCCTGTTACAAAGGGCACATTCTGACCGACAACAATATAAGCCTCTTCATTATCCATCGTCACAATAGATGGTGTCGAAAGCAAATTTGATTTGGTGTTGGTTTTAAGCGCTTGAATTAATGCGCCGTAAGCCTTACGGGAATTCTCAAAATTACCCAGAGCCAAAGTTGCCCCATTACCTTTATTGGCTCCCCCAGCAATAGCGGATGCTGCCCCAGCCGAACCACCCGATAAATAACCAGCAGCAATAGAAGATAAACTAGCACCAACATTACTAAAGCTAAGTAAACCAATCCCACTAGATAAATCACCTAGCGCCCATTGGATTCCAAGTTGGTCCGCATCATCCCCTGAAACTTCAATAATTGCAGCTTCAATCAGAACTTGTTGACGTCTAACATCAAGCTGCTGAATCGCAGATTCAATTTCACGCATTAATTGAGGATCGGCCTTAACCACTAACGAGTTTTGGGCATTATCCGCAATAATACTCACACCATTTTGGCTAAAGCTAGAGATACTGTTCTGATTACTATTATTTGAATTACCATTTAGGTTAATAGATGGCGTAGAAATTGAGCTACCATTTGAACCAGAGGTATTTGAACTGGAATTTTGGTTATTACCCATCAAATTATTGATCGGATTCGATGAGTTAGAAGAACTATTATTTGACGAAGAAACAGCTTGTCCTGTTACGAGGCCTTGCAAAATCTCAGATAAGTTTTTTGCACTTGCATATTTTAATCGAAAAACTTTTAAGCCACCTAAACGGTCTGCTGAAGGCACATCCAACATTTCAATCATATGGCGAATACGTTTACGCGTTTCAGGATCGCCCTTTACTAAAATACGATTCGTTCGGTTGTCTGCAATAATACGGATACGGGCCCCATTAAAATCTTTAGATGCTCCCGTAGCGCTCATTGCCTCAAGTTGAGTAATGATTTCTTCCGCTTGGCTCGATTGGAGACTTATTGCCTCAATATCATTTTGCCCCGTACCGTCGAGGTTACGAATGATATTTTCAAGTTGGTAGATATTTGCAGCTCGGTCCGAAACAATCAGCGCGTTAGTCCCTGCTATCGCAGCCATATGTGCAAATTGCGGCATTAAAGGGCGAAGTGCTGGAATTAAATCATTTGGATTCGTATTTTCAAGCCAAATAACTCGAGTGACAATTTGATCACCACGCAATCTATTTCTAGAATCGTAAGGGATTCCCGAATTCTTAACATTACTATCTGGTACAAGCTTGATAGTGTTCCCTGAAGGAATTGCCACTACCCCATTTACATTTAAGACCCCAAGAAACAGATCATAAACTTCATCTTTATTAAGGGGTTTATTCGATATTACTGTGACATTGCCACGCACTCGCGGATCTACTGCAAAGTTTTTCCCCGTAATATCTGCAACTTCATTAATAAATGCAGTTAAGTCAGCATCACGTAAATTGATCTTCCATGTCTGGGCATAAACGCTGCTACTCACTGTCGCAATCAATGGGGCAGCTGCAAGTAATGCCCAAAGTGGACGTTGATGATTCAATAAAGCCATAACTTGCGATAATTCCTAACTCTTATGGTGACGTGTTATCACTAAAAATTTTGTTGTATGGTCATCACTTGATCACCACGTTTTATTTCTAATTTCACTTGTCCAGCTCGACGAGCCTGTTCAAGTAACTGCACATCCGTTTGTCCTTGCCCAACCGTTTGACCGTTTAAGGAAACAATCCGGTCACCCGGCCTTAAACCTAACTTATTTCTAAGCGCAGTGGGTGTACGTTCTGTAACTTCAAAACCTTCGCTTGAGTTCCCGCTTACACCCATATCACGTAGATATTGTTCACGGTTCCCCTGCATTTGCTGAATAGCCTGTCCTAACGCCTCTTGAGTCGTATTAACAGGTGCCGATGACTGAGGCGCAGTAGCAGCTGGTTGTGAGGCATCTGGCGTCATAGGTTGATATAAACCGTTTGGCAAGCCTTTAAACTGAAGTTCACGCGTACTTCCATTACCTTGACGTAATATCACGTGATCCCAATAAACTTCTGCCAACTGATAAGAGGTAGAACCTATTGTTTCTCCCACCCGATACCGGTCAGCAGTATTATCAAGCTTAATAACAGCCGAAGAAAAACGGTTCGGATAACCCAGCATCACGCCTTGTAATTCTAGGTTGACATTTTCCTGAGCTGCATTGGCTGAAGGTTCATTAAAAAGCGAAAAAGTACTAATGTTAGGAATTTGTGGTTGCTGTGATCCTAACTCTACCCGATCAAACTGCATCATTTGAGGAGGTGCAATCACCCACCAAAATAATGAAGCCAATTTCCAGCACAGCCATAGAATTAAAACGGCAAATACAACCACACTTAACCGATCTAATTTTTGCCATTGTAGATGCTGTAATTTCTCAATCCACACTTTCATTAGTTACCCCCTTGTATTAAGGGCTGACGAGAACTAATGACAAATGTATCTAAACCAGCTTTTCCATCATAAGATGGAATATTCAGTAATAATCTTTGCGTAAGCTGCACATCAAGCATCATGTTGGCATCTAATAAAAGATTCGCCATTTTTTGACTGCGTTGATCACGTATATCAACTTGTAGTTGACCGTTTTGATCTGTTAGTTGGCCAGTTAAAGAAGGCATATTCATCCGATCTTGACGATCACCAATATTATAAATTAAAGCACCGCCACCCCAATGCAATTGACCGTCAACTGCGGCGAAACCCTGCTCTTTTTTATAACTAAAATTAATATCTTTTAACTGGATACTATTCACAGGCCATTGCCAGTTCACAATTTGTTTTAATGTTTCAGGCGCAATCTGACCATTCATAGCTTTTACAATTACTTTTTTACCTACGCCATAGCCCATTACCCCAGATAATTGGGTATTTCCACTATGGATATCTACATCAGCAGCGAACCGTAATAAAAACAGGTCAAGAGGTCTAGTTTTCCAATGAATCGAGCCTCTCAAAGTACCACGCCGCCAATCTGCTTGGCCTTGCCAGATATTTCCACTTACATTGTGTAGAGTTTGATTATTCTTTGAAAATTTAGAAATTAGCCACGTCGCCGGGATCTGTAAAATAATAAAAATTAAAAATGCAATGAGTGCAAATAACCACCACTTCCATTGCTTAGACTTTTTCTTCATTCAGCCTTACCAACATGCAAATTATCATCCTTATTTTGAGAGTAGCTCCCTAGTCTGACATTATGCATACTTTTTCAACATCGCCAATTCACTTCATATAAAAAAACCAAGCAATCGGGCTTGGCTTCGGTATTAAGACTATAAGTTGAACGTATGACAAAATCATGAAAACCTAATGCTAAAAGAACTAAATGCAAATTTGATCTCAACAATGTATTTAAAGATGAATTTAAACAATCAATTTCTTAAATAATATTTACAGCACGCTTTAGATATTTTATGCATAAAAAAACCAGACAAATCTGCCTGGCTTTTTAAATCGGCAATACGATTAGATTAAGAAATCTTCAAGTTTTGCGCCTTTTTCAATTTCAGCAACTAACCAGCGTGGTTGTTTACCACGGCCAGTCCAAGTCTCTTCAGAATTGTTTTTGTTGCGGTAACGTGGCTCAACAGATTTACGTGTTGTTTTCTTACGTTTTTGAGCGCCAAACTCAAGAAGTTGTTCAACACTAAAACCTACATTTTCAGCGATCTCGATAATTTGATTATAAGCATCTTCGATTGCTTGATCTTTTTTACTTGCAATTAAAGCTTCCGCTTCTTCTTGTAAGCGTTTTAACTCTTCAACAGATAATTCACTGATATCCGGTTTCATTAATAAATACTCCAGTCTTACAGACAATTCAAAATAATACAGACAAAATTTAAAAACATAAAATCAAGACCAATATTATTTATAATCTATTAAATAAGCAATAGTTTGAAAGCCGTGTTCATCAGAATAACTAAAAAAATTACCTTTTATTTACATTATCAATTATAAATGAAATATATTTTATTAATATTTATTTAAGATAAATGTATTAAGTCATGCCCAACAGATTTTTCTAGCTCAATAATTTTTTGTTTTATTTCCTGAGGTATTTCACATTTTCGTTCTGTTAATTTATCTACGCAGACCATAACTGCTTCGCCAGTAGCCACGATTTGTTGTTGTGTTTCGCTCCATAATATATAAGCCATACGGAATGCACTATTACGGAGCTCTTCCACGCGAACACCGACTTTCAATACATCTGGATAAAAAACTGGCTTTAAATATTTACACTGACTTGAGGCTACAACGGTATATAATTGAGCGGTTAATATATTTATTGCTTCCATATATAAAATACGTGAGCTTTCAATATATCGATAATATTGTACATTATTGACATGACCGAAAGCGTCCATATCTCCCCACGCTACTTTCTGTTCATATATTATCGGGTAGACAGACAGTTCTTTCATTTTTGCCTCATATTTTAAATTTTAAAAAATTCGCATCATTTTCAAAGATTAGGTTTAACTGTTTGATTAACACTTCATCTTCATTAAGCGTAGACTTAATACGCAAATAGCTCATTAAAATATTATCTGGATATAATGATAATAATGTTTCAGCCTCTGCTTGACGTCCAGTTGCCATATAGACATGCCATTTTGCAAACGTTAAAACAGGTAAATTCATATATTGATTTTCAAACTCGATAATTTTTTCTTCGACATCTGCATAGTCTGGGACTTGTTTAAGCAGTTGTTGCTGAAACCACAGATAAAACACTTCTGGATCGAACTGTTCTTTTAATAAGTGTAGTGTTAGGGATGCGTGCTGCATACTCATATCAGGCATACGCGCCAATAGTTTAAGCCATAACAACTTACTGCTATAAGGTCGAGTTTGAATTTCAGACTCTAAATCCAGATAACGTTGTTGCAAAGCATGCAGATCATCAACAGAAGCTTCATCAAACTGCTGAAGAAGTTGCTGTAACCATAAATCACGGTGCTCAGCATCTAGCAGACCATACTTCATTGAACGTAAATACACCCATGGGTGTAGCAGCGCCAATTGCCCCCATAACGCGGTTAATCTTTGCTGGTAGGCAGTTTCTATTTCCTGAAGCCAAGGCGACAACTGATGCTGATATAAAAACTCAAGATGAGTTAATGCACGTTCAGCTTCGTTTTGGGCTAAAAAGATTTCGATTCGCTCTAACTCTGCCAATTCAAATGCCATAGGCGGTGATTGATCTAAAGCAGCCAATGCTTTCGGATAGTCCCCACTTAAAACCAAAAATTTGGCATCAATAATATTTTTTAAAAGCGCTGACTGAGTAAACACGCGTTCAATAAATACACGTTGATCTTCAGCGGCCTCTAATAACCAAACAATACCTAATTGTTCATAGGGGTGAAGGTTTTTAAACTGAAAAATGTTTTCACTTTTCCTCTGCTCGCGAGAGGAATAACGTTTAACCCAAAGCCATATAAGTTGAGCAATAAAACTCATGACCCCAAAAGAAAGGGTTAATCCCCAGACATTTGTTTGCAACTGCAATTGTCGCCAGTAAATGTAGACATACCCCATTCCATAGCCATAACTCAATAAAGCTAAAGCGGCAAAGAGTATTAAACTAATTACGAAATAAACCGACAGGAGGTGTTTCATATCTCCTCCTTATGAGCCAATTAGACCAAGTGTAGATAATTTAGGAACAGGCACGACAGATAAATGTGCCACTTTAGCAATACGTTTTTTTAACTGCTGACTCGTTGCATCAGGCATTTCATCTAGCTTTTGCATCACAGATTGCAACTCGTTTTGGTACTCTGTCATTTTGCCTTGATTGAGTGCCTGTTCAGCAATTAATAATCTTAATTGCACTTCTTTGAGCACCACACTTCGATTCATCAAATTAATAGACGGCGTTTCTACTTTTTCTATGCGGAACCATTTTTTCCACCAAGATACAGACTCGGATTGATCCATTTCAAGCTTAGGCTGAGCTAAAGCTTGCTGAATATTTTTATCAATTGTCTGTAATAAATCATCGATCAATTGATGGCGCTGATTTTGAGCCAAAGTGAATTGTTGAACTGCTTGCTTATCCTGCTCAAGCGATTGGCTCAAACTATGTTGCAATGCTGGAGCAATTTCATAGTGCACGAGAGATAGCTGCAACTGATTTAATTGATCAACTGCATAAATCAATTGCTGCTGATCAATTGCAAATTGAATTAAATCTAACTTTTGTTTAATTAAAACTGTAGGAGCAATACCTGTCGGTGGAGCATCTGGGTGAGCTACCGAACTTAGTTTATCGCCTGTATTTACAGGTTGATTCTGTAATTGTCGCTGTAAAGCAACCAATTGATCATTTAAATTGGCATAGTGCTGTTCTGATTGAAGCAGACTTTGCTTAAGCTCAGGAACAGTACGAGAAATTTGCCACATATCGTAACTGAGCTTAGCCAACCAAGCCATGCCCAGTAAAATGATGATAGAAACAAGTTTTCTCATACGAATCCTTATAATGCCTGAATGTGATGAATCATCCCCGAAGGCGATAAATTTTCAAGTTGAATAATGTGAAAATGAGCCTGTTGTTGATCGCGATATTCTTTAACAATTTGAAAAAGGCGTGGTCCTAAAACCAGATATACACAATCAGGTTGTACATTATTTTTTGAACAAAGCTCTAACCAATATTTCCAGCTGGCCTCACTGGTAATTAAGACCAGCCATTTGTGTAAATTATAATTTGAATTCTGTGTCAGATGTTTGAATGTAGAATATGAGGTTTCTGGGCATTGCCGATGATATAAAACGAAATTTAAAATCTGAATGCCTTGCTGCTGCAAAGTTTCCATCATAAATTGACGGCCACCCTTTCCTCGCCAGAAAGCAACACTACCGGCCTGCTTCATATTATGCAGAATAGGCAGATTGAGCATCCCTTCAGAAGTTTCCACATCTGGAATATGTGCTTCTATTCCATATTCATTTAAACGATTGGCTGTTGCTTGTCCTACCGCAATCCACTGAATATGTTTTAAATCACTGAGCTTTAGACCGCTTTTTTCTAAATACGTCATGCCCACCTCAACAGCAGTTGGGCTGACCACAACAATAGCTTGAGCTTTTCTTAATTGCTGGTAAAGCTGAAGTAATTGTTCCGAAAAGGGTTTAGCAACGAGTTCTAAAAGAGGTAAAGACTCAACCTGATAACCTTCATTTTGCAAAGCTTCTGTTAATTCAGCTGCACGAGAATCAGGTCGAGTATTAATAAACAACATGGTTTAGTAGAGGGCCTTTAATAGCTCGCCCGCACCTTGATCAAGTAAGTTTCGAGCAAGGTTTTCACCCAGTTGATGAGCATTGCTAGCTTCATCTGTCAGTTCAGCACGTAATAATGTTTGCCCATCAGGACTTCCGACACGGCCTTCAATATGAATTTGTCCATTTTGTAGCGTGGCATAACCTGCAATTGGAACCTGACAACCACCTTCAAGATAGGCATTAAAAGCACGCTCAGCACGTACACAAACATCGGTTTCTTCGTGTAATAACGGTTGAATTAAAGCTAATACATCTTGGTCAGCTGCACGGCATTCCAAGCCCAACGCACCTTGACCCACCGCAGGCAAACTAATGTCTGGTGCTAAACAATGACGGATACGTTCTGACAATCCTAAACGCTTCAAACCAGCACTAGCTAAAATAATAGCGTCATATTGACCATCATCTAGTTTCGCTAAACGTGTGCCAACATTTCCACGCAAGTCAATAATTTGCAAATCAGGACGTTGTTTTAAAATTTGAGATTTACGACGTAAACTTGAGGTACCAACTTTTGCACCTTGAGGTAAGTCGGCAAATTTTTCAAATTGATTTGAAACGAAAGCATCTAATGGATCTTCACGTTCACAAATTACTGCCAAGGTTAGACCTTCTGGCAAAGCCATCGGGACATCTTTCATTGAATGTACAGCTAAATCTGCACGCCCATCTAAAAGTGCTGCTTCTAACTCTTTAACAAACAGTCCTTTCCCACCAATTTTTGCTAAAGGCGTATCTAAGATTTTATCGCCCTGCGTGACAAATTTAACCAACTCCACCGTTAAATCTGGGTGAAGCTCCTGTAATCGGGCACGAATATATTCTGCCTGCCAAAGAGCAAGTGGGCTTTGTCGTGTAGCAATTTTCAAGGTTTTCATAAATTCAAGCATGGGCTGGTCAAACGATACACCCTAAACTTAACTTGATCCCTTAAAATTGCAAGTAAAATCTCGCACACCCAAGATAACTCTTTTTAAGTTTAGAGCTGATGGATCCGCTCTCTAAGCATAGATAAATGTCGACGACTCACTGAAAGTCGCTCATCTAAGCCACGTAAACGAACCTGATATTGCCCAGAGCTAACGAGCTCCAGTCCATCTAAATATGCAACTGCAACCAATGCATTTCGATGAATACGAATGAATTGATCTGCAAATTCGGTTTCAAGCTCTTTTAAAGTTTCATCAATTAATACGCTGCCATTTTGATGACGCACAGTGACATATTTTTGATCGGCTAGAAAATAATAGATATTTTCAACTGGAATTAGCTCAACCCCACGATAGGTTTTTGCAGCAATTTGATGTCGCTGTGTTTTCAGATCATGTAAAAAATCATGTTGTGGTAAAGCATTGAGCTGTGCTTGAGTAAGCTGAGTCAATTGACTAAAAACTTGTTCAAGTTCTAGAGGATCAATTGGCTTAAGAAGATAAGCTTGAGCCTGAGACTTAAATGCTTCCAATGCATGTTGATCATAGGCCGTACAGAATACAATCGCAGGTCGAGGATTTAACTGACTTAGCTGTTCCGCACAGACAAGACCATTCATACCTGGCATTTGAATATCAAGTAAAATTACATCCGGTTGATGAAGCCGTGCCTGTTCCAAGGCTTCTTGTCCATGATGAGCCGTTGATACAACTTCATGTCCCATCTTTGAAACTAAACGTGATAATCGCTCCACTGCAAGTGGTTCGTCATCACAAATTAGCACCTTCATTCATCCTCCTTGTCACCGTTAACTTGATCCATTTTTTTATGGTTAACTCTGACTGACTTATTATTTTGTTTGATATTGATAGCTCATAATAGTGGTATATAAGGCTTCACCTTTATAAACCTGAAATCTAACGGTGTTCCCATAATATGCTTTCAGGCGCTGTTTTACATTTTCAAGGGCGATTCCATGCCCTTTCCTTGAATTTATTGTATCGTCTGTATATGGGTTGGTAATGACTATACTGACTTGATTTTGCAATATTTCAACCAATACCCCTATAGTTGCTTTACCCATCATCGGTTCTACCCCATGAAAAATACTATTCTCTAACAAGGGCTGTAATGTCAATAAAGGAATAGTGATCTGTTTGAGTTGCACAGGTGAAAGCTCTATTTTCCAATCTACTTTTAAACGCTCCCCCAAACGCACCTGCTCAATCATTAAATATTGTTTACTTAGCTCGATTTCTTCATGCAGACTCACCAACTTTAATTCTTGGAAACTCGCACGAAATAAACGTGACAGGCTAATGAGCATGCTTTCTGCTTTATCGGGATCTATCGCAATTAAACTGACTACATTATTTAGACTATTAAATAAAAAATGAGGATGAATTCGCGCTTGCATGGCCTGAATACGGGCATTTAATTCTGCATATTGCTGATGTAACCATTGTTCTCTGACATATAAATAACGTAGGCAGAAAGCCCCGAGTAATATTCCATAGCTTAGATATAAAGGCACATTGGTAAAATAAATGCTCCAGCCCTGCATTAAAGAAGCATGTTTATTTAAAAGACCAAACTGAAAAAAATTACTTATTAAAGTGGTTAAAACAACAATACCTTGCAACATGACAAAGCCAATAGCCAAGGCAAATTCTTGACGTAAAGTGCTAAAAAAAGCTTGAAAACGCTCAACCAAGGCAAAAAATGACAATATTACCCAATTAATAAAAACGATGTATTGAAAAAGCCTTCCGCCGCTCAAGGCTTGCCAAGACTGCGCTTCAGCCAATGCTAAGACCAGTGCCAAAACATTACTTGCGATAATTAATTCGAATAAGTGTTGCCAACGCCCACTTTTCGTAAAAAAATAGGAGGAATTTTGATTTCGGTATGCTGTAGGAAACAACTTTGTTTGTTGAGCTTCGGCAAGTGATATACTCTTTTTTATTTTACTGAGCCACCATGACCACATCTTCAAATCCCCCTAATTCAGTAACCCCAGACCAAACCTCAGGTATGTGGGGTGGTCGTTTTTCTGAAGCGACGGACGCTTTTGTAGCCGAATTTACCGCCTCTGTTCAGTTTGACCAACGTTTTTATAAGCAAGACATCGCTGGTTCGATTGCGCATGCTACCATGCTTGCGAAAGTTGGCGTACTCACAGAAGCAGAACGCGATGACATTATTGAAGGTTTAAGCACCATTCGCTCAGAAATTGAGGCTGGAAACTTTGAGTGGCGCATCGATCTTGAAGATGTTCACATGAACATTGAATCACGTTTGACTCAACGTATTGGCATTACAGGTAAAAAATTACACACAGGTCGTAGCCGTAACGATCAGGTTGCAACTGATATTCGTCTTTACCTGCGCGACGAAATTGATGATATTTTAAAATTATTAGAACGTTTACAAAAAGGCTTGTTAGGCTTGGCTGCCAAAAATGTAAATACAATTATGCCTGGCTTTACCCACCTACAAACTGCTCAGCCTGTGACTTTTGGTCATCACTTGTTAGCATGGTTTGAAATGTTGATTCGTGACACTGAACGTCTTCAAGATTGTCGTAAGCGCGTTAACCGCATGCCACTTGGTTCAGCTGCTCTTGCTGGTACAACTTATCCGATTGATCGTGCTTATACAGCAGAACTTTTAGGTTTTGAAGCAGTATCTGAAAACTCTCTTGATGCTGTATCTGACCGTGACTTTGCCATCGAATTTAATGCTGCTGCTGCACTGATCATGATGCATTTATCACGCATGTCAGAAGAACTGATTCTTTGGACTTCTGCACAGTTCAAATTTGTGAACATTCCTGACCGCTTCTGTACTGGTTCTTCAATCATGCCGCAGAAGAAAAATCCGGATGTTCCAGAACTTATTCGTGGTAAATCTGGCCGTGTATTTGGTGACTTAATTAGCTTGCTTACGCTCATGAAAGGTCAACCATTGGCGTACAACAAAGACAACCAAGAAGACAAAGAACCTTTATTTGATGCAATCGATACGGTTCGTGGTTCACTCATGGCTTTCGCAGATATGATTCCTGCATTAGTTCCAAATATTGAAATCATGCGTGAAGCTGCACTTCGTGGATTCTCAACTGCAACCGATCTTGCGGACTACCTAGTGAAAAAAGGCGTTGCGTTCCGTGATGCTCATGAAATTGTAGGTAAAGCTGTTGCATTAGGTGTTGCAGAAGAAAAAGATTTATCCGAGTTAACACTTGAGCAATTACAACAATTCTCGGACTTAATTACAGCAGATGTGTTTGATAAAGCCTTAACACTAGAAGCTTCTGTAAATGCACGTGATCATATTGGCGGAACTTCACCAAAACAGGTTGAAGCTGCGATTGCTCGTGCCCATACACGTTTAGAACAGTTATACGCTTAAGGATAAACCATGAGTCGACAAGTATTTTGCCGCAAATATCAAAAGGAAATGGAAGGTCTAGACTTCGCTCCTTTCCCGGGTGCTAAAGGCCAAGATTTTTTTGAAAATGTTTCTAAGCAAGCATGGCAAGAATGGTTAAAACACCAAACTACGCTGATTAATGAAAAACGCTTAAACGTGTTTGAACCAGATGCCAAGAAGTTCCTTGAAGAACAACGTGAGAAGTTCTTTAACAATGATGAAAGCGTAGAAAAAGCTGAAGGCTGGAAACCAGAATAATCGGTTTGTTTTAGCTTCTTCATCATTAAAAAGGCGGGTCCTATACACATAGACCCGCCTTTTTTTACGTGAAACTTACACAAGCATAAAAAGCCTTACATAGAGCGAACAGGACTCTACATGACATCAAAAAGCAAAAAACTTAATATCAATTCATAGCAAGAAGAACACGATCCCTGTCGTGTTTAAGCACTTGATTTTCTGTCCTGAACTTCCCCCCAAAGTTCGGGACATTTTTTTATCTATTATTTTTAAAAATAAAAAAGCCTTGTTTTAAACAAGGCTTTTAAATATTTCAGCTCAAAATTACTTTTCGTGGACTTTAGCTTCAATTTCTTCAATTTTGGTATGACGAGCATCAAAGCCCTTTGCCATATAAATGACTTGCTCAGCAATGTTACGTGCATGGTCACCAATACGCTCTAAAGAACGTAAAACCCACATCACGTTAATCACACGAGCAATATGGCGTGGATCTTCAATCATATAGGTCATTAATGTGCGCGTTGCTGACTGATATTCACGGTCAATGTCAGCATCGGCTAAAAGTACACGTAAAGCTTGATCTGCATCTAAACGTGCAAAAGCATCAAGAGCATCATGAATCATGACACGAACTTGGTTACCAATATGACGTGTTTCCATGTAGCCACGAGGCGAACCACCCTCTTCACAAAGGTTCTGTGCAATACGGGCAATTTTTGCAGCTTCGTCACCAATACGCTCAAGGTCAGTATTGGCTTTACTCATGGCAATAACCATACGCAAGTCAATCGCTGCTGGATGACGACGAGCTAAAATTAGCGTCAGGCCTTCATCAATATCACGTTCATATTGGTTGACTGCATTATCTTTAAATTGAACATCAATCGCTAAATTTGCATCTGTATCAAGTAAAGCATGAATTGCATTGGCAACCTGTTGCTCGACCAAGCCACCCATGGTCATAAACTTTGTGTTTACATCTTGCAAATCTTCATTAAATTGAGAAGAAATATGATGGGTTAACACCGGATTACTTGGACTCAAGGGAAGCCTCCAACATGATGGCGCAGGAATAAAATGATTGAGCATTAAAACACAGCAATCATTAAGTTTTTATGACAAAATTAAATTTCAGATAAAAGCATTTTATTACTGATACGTTAACCAGCTATTGAGCTCAACCAGATCTTTTTCACCTAATTGGCCTACTGCAGCTTTTAAACGAAGCACATTTAATAAATAGTCATATTGAGCATTAAGATAATCCTGTTTTGCAGAAAAAGCATTACGCTGGGCCAATAAAACATCAACCATACTTTTTAGGCCTTCGTTATAACTTGCTTTCGAGGCTTGAGAAACTAAAGAAGATGAATCCATTGCAGCTTTTCTTGCTTCGAGTTTGGCTTGGTCTGTATCGACCTGCATAAATGCACTTTTCACATCGACATTGGCACGGCGGATGGCCGCATCAAGTTGTGCCTGCGCTTTACTGGCTTCTACAGTCGCTTTTTTAATTGATGTTCGAGTGCGCCCACCATTAAATAAATTCCAGTTCATTTCTACCCCAATCTGATCAAATTTTCCATCAGTCGAAATGAGCGTCTCTGGTGTTTGTTTGGTATAGCCATAGCTTGCCACAGCATCTATTTGAGGATAAAGCGCGGCTTTTTCTACACGGCGCTGATCTTCACTATATTGTTGTTGTAAACGTGCTTGCTGGATCTTTAGATTTTTTTGCTGGGCCAAAGAAATCCAATCATTAAGTTCTGCTGGATAAGGTTTTTGAAAACTAAAGTCACTTCGTAATACAGCAAGCTTATCTTGATAAGAACCAATATATTCAGAAAGCTGCTCTTGGGCCAAAAGTAATTGAACATTGGTTGAAATACGATTGGCTCTGGCATTTTGATATTGAGCATTTGCTTCACTCACATCACTACGTGCCACCAAACCTTCTTTGAGTTTGGCATTCATCATATTAAGCTGCTCAAGCAACGCTTTTTCTTCTTGTAGGTATGCAACACTGAGTGCTTGCTGACGCAGTACATTAAAATAGGCTTCTGCTACATTTAAAACATGATCTTGTTTTTGCAGTCTTAAGGTAATTTCACTTAAGGCAACCGAAGTTTTAACTTGCTTATAACCTTCCCAAGCATCCATTCGAAACAATGGCTGACGTGCTGTTAAAGTCGCTTGCCGAGTTGTTGAGGTATTACTCACTAAGGCATCTGACAGGCCTTCTTGGTCAACACCCGGAAAGTTTGAACGCTTTACAGTTTGTCGATTACGAGTAATGTTTCCAGACAGTGTAACGGTGGGTAATAACGCTCCCGTTGCCAAGCCTAAATTAAGTTGATCTGCTTCAAATTGTTGTTGATTGGCTTGCCATGTCGGATCATTTTGTTTTGCGCGCTCATAAGTCTCAACCAAATCTAGAGCAAAACTCGAAGATGCAAAACTCCAAAGGCCAACAGCGACCATTAATTTTATTTTCATTGTTCAAATCAACGATAAAACTTGCCTTTAAGACTAAGAAAAATTCGAATCAAACTCAAGCCATTAAAAGTTTTAGTTTTTTTAAGCGTTCTCAGTTTTTGACAATATTAAAATACAAATAAAAATCAAAAGCATGCCTATCCAACCCAACCATGAAACATGCTCACCCACCAACACAATCGCAAAAATCGCAGCAACTAAAGGTTCAAATAAAGTTAAGGTCGTCGCTTTGCTGGCATTTACTGTTTTTAGACCAAATCCAAAAAGTAAATAACCCAAAAACATAGGAATCAGCATCATATAGCCAGCCACAAGTAAATTGGTTGAGCTTTGTAATAACCCACCACCTGTAACCAACAAAGTAGGAAGCAAAATAACTGCCCCACCACCCATAATCATGCCCATTGCAGCTTTAGAGGCAATACCGCGATCGATTAATCTTTTTGCAGCCCATGAATAAAGCGAATAAGTTGTAGCTGCGACAAGCCCAAGAAAAATACCAAAGTATTTATTCCATTGATTTGTACTCTCTAGAACCACATGACTTTCACCCATCGACAACATTGTTACGCCAAGCACACCGCACACAAAACTTAGAAACCAGATAGCTGATAAGGCTTTGCGATCAAAGAATCGCTCTAAAATTGCTGCGATCAATGGAGCAATACCAATTGAGACCACGGTGCCAATCGTAATACCTGCATAATGCATCGAGGAATAAAAGGCCAAAGGATAAATACCAACCGCGGCTACCCCCAAAAGCAATATGAAAAGATTTTCTCTTATAAATTGTCGGTTTTCACGTATCGCTCGTGATGCAACCAAAGCTTGTAAAAGACCTCCACCGCCCATCGCTACAGCGCCAATAGCGAGTGGACCAAGTGTCGGAGCAAATGCGGCCGCAGTACCGGTTGTTCCCCACAAAACAGAGGCAACTAAAATCGCGATTGTGCCTCCATAACTACTATTTTTAATGAGGCTAATCATGGGGGCATTCTCTATTTAAAATGTCTTCTGCCATTTGTTTTGCCAAGAGGAGTTGACGACTGTTACCTTCCAACCCTGCTCGTGCCATAGAACCTTCTAAAAGAAAAGAAAGCTGCGTAGCCACATAGTTAACACGCTGTGACTCTGGTATTAATTTCTTTAAATGCTCAGCAACAATAGCCTCGACTTCTTCTTTATGCTGTCTTACCGAACTGCGCCCTACACTATTTGCTGGAAACTCAGCCGCAGCATTCAATAACCCACAACCTCGAAAGCCTTTTTCATAGGCAAATTCCGCATGGTCTTGATAGGCATCGAATACGGCCAAAATGGCTTCTTTAGCTGTTTTTATTTTTTCTAAACGCTTTTGGTAGAGATCAAGCCACTCTTGATGACGTGCAGCAATGTAGGCATCGACAAGCTCACCTTTTGAAGAAAAATTATTATAAAGCGACATCTTAGCAACATCTGCTTTAGCCGTAACCGAGTTAATTCCAGTTGCAGTAATGCCATCGTTATAAAACAAAGTTGAAGCGGCATCAAGAATTTTCTGTCTTGCTGTTTTATCATTCATAGCTTTAATTTAAGTAGACCGACCTACCTAATAATAAAGATTTCTAACAATGATCCAATCTTTTTCCGAGTTATAATTTGAGCAATATTCACTTTGATAAAAATACAATGATGAAAAAAGTTCTAATGATGAGTATGTGCAGTGCACTACTTTTAGCTGGATGTAATAAAACATCAGAGCAAAATCAGACCGTATCTAAAGATCAAAAATCAATTGAGCAAAAGACCACTCAAAAACAAGACAGTAGCTGCTTACAAATTATGGTAGCTATGCACACGATTAATCAAAACAGCAAAATAGAAGACTTAAATCAAATTAATGAAAAGCTTAAAACCTGTGTTTCGTCTTTAAAAAATGATGAACAGCTTAAGCTGATTGATGCATCAACAGCCATGTATCAGCGTTTCCTAAAACAAGACTACACTGAAAAAACAGGTAGAGCGTTTGAAGCTTTTGGCTATGCTGTTTTAGAACATAAACAACAAGACCTTAAAAAAGTCATCCAAAGTCAGAAAAAGCTCTTCAACCAACTCAGCCCACGTGATCAATATTTACTTCAACATGAAGGTCAAGCCTATATTGAACTACTCTATCAAGGCGAAGGCATGTTTACCTATCGACGTCAGCCAAACTATTTAGTTGATGTTTTTTCTAAAGCCTTACCTGCTGACCAAAAAGAGTTTTTAATTCGTATGGCGAAAGACAATCAAAATATTTTTTATAACGATGGTGCGTTGGCTATTTCATGGAAAGAGCTCACTGAACGTGCATTATTTTGGGAAAAGTTTATTCAAAAGTATCCAAAAAGCCACTTTATTGGTGATGCAAAACTACTCTTTAACGAATATCGCTATTTTATTTTCTTTGGTCTCGATAATACGCCTGTGTCAGATGAATATGCGCCGAACACATGGTTTGATAAAGATGCGCTTCAACAAATTCAGTTTCTATCTACACAAAATGAGTCGAGTTTAGCGAAACCTGCCCAGCAATTTCTTAAATTTATTGCCACGCCTGTAGAAGAGCGCAATAAGCAATTTAAAATAGATTTAACTGAAAAGAATGGCGATAAAAAATCAAATTATCAGATTACTCATGAACAACTTGAGCAGCTATTAAAATTTGATTCGCCATGGAACACTGAAGTCTATCGTGACTGCCATATAGATGCCGTTTGTATAGATACAAATTGACAATGCCAGCCAACCTAAATCATGTTAGTCTGTAATTCGCTTGACGGAGCGCGAGTAATAGCTCGCTGAGATTGTGTAAATTTCGTGTTGTCGCAACACAAGTTTGAACATGAGTACCGTTGAACCTGATCAGGTTAAGACCTGCGTAGGAATCAAGCCATCTGAAAACTTAAGCCTTAAATTTATCTAGCAAAGATAAATCCGCCATCGTTTTTGGTCGTGCTTGATTCGTTGATGTTATTCATAAGGATCATGTAATGAACCAGTTAACGAATCTCTCTTCTGTTGAAATTTCAGCGCAACATGAACAAGATGCAAAAGATTTAACTCGCATCTTACCCGCTTCAAAAAAAGTTTATATTGAAGGCTCTCGCCCTGACATTCAGGTTCCAATGCGGGAAATTTCTCTCACCGATACCCCAACCGGACTTGGTGGTGAACATAATCCCCCTGTAATGGTCTATGACACTTCAGGTGTTTATACCGACCCAAATGTTCAAATTGATTTAGACAAAGGTTTACCTTCAGTTCGCCAAAACTGGATTGAAGAACGTAACGATACTGACGTACTTTCTGGTTTAACTTCAACGTTTGGTCAAGAACGTTTAAAAGACATCCGTACCGCAGATATTCGCTTTGCCCACATTCAAAATCCACGCCGTGCCAAAGCTGGCAAAAATGTCACTCAAATGCACTATGCCAAGCAAGGTATTATCACACCTGAAATGGAATATATTGCAATTCGTGAGAATCAGCGCCAGCGTGAAGGTGTTGATATGCGTCAACATGCTGGACAAAATTTCGGTGCAAAAAACTTAAAAGAAATTACACCTGAATTTGTTCGCCAAGAAGTTGCTGAAGGTCGCGCAATTATTCCTGCAAACATTAACCACCCAGAACTTGAGCCAATGATTATTGGCCGTAATTTCTTGGTTAAAATTAATGCCAACATTGGTAACTCAGCGCTTGGTTCTTCAATTGACGAAGAAGTTGCCAAAATGACTTGGGCAACCCGTTGGGGTGCCGACACCATTATGGATTTGTCGACAGGTAAAAATATTCATGAAACTCGTGAATGGATTATTCGTAACTCACCTGTTCCAATCGGTACTGTACCAATTTATCAAGCGCTTGAAAAAGTTGATGGTGTTGCAGAAGACCTAACATGGGAAATCTTTAAAGACACACTGATTGAACAAGCTGAGCAAGGCGTTGACTACTTCACGATTCACGCAGGTGTATTGCTTCGCTATGTTCCACTTACAGCAAACCGTTTAACAGGTATTGTGTCTCGTGGTGGTTCAATCATGGCACAGTGGTGTTTAGCGCATCATGAAGAAAACTTCTTATACACTCATTTCGATGAAATCTGTGAAATCATGAAAGCTTATGACGTTTCATTTAGCTTAGGTGATGGCTTACGTCCAGGTTGTATTCAAGATGCAAATGACGAAGCGCAGTTCAGCGAACTTAAAACACTAGGTGAGCTTACTCATCGTGCATGGGAACATGATGTTCAAGTCATGATTGAAGGCCCTGGTCACGTACCAATGCACATGATTAAAGAAAACATGGACCTTCAGCTAGAAGTATGTAAAGAAGCACCATTCTATACACTTGGGCCTTTAACGACTGATATCGCTCCGGGTTATGACCATATTACATCTGCAATTGGTGCAGCTATGATTGGTTGGTATGGTACAGCGATGCTTTGTTATGTGACACCAAAAGAACACTTAGGTTTACCAAACAAAAAAGATGTTAAAGACGGAATTATTACCTACAAGCTTGCGGCACATGCTGCTGACCTTGCGAAAGGACATCCGGGTGCTCAAGTTCGCGATAATGCCTTGTCAAAAGCTCGTTTTGAATTCCGTTGGGATGATCAGTTCAACTTAAGTCTAGACCCAGACACAGCACGTAGCATGCATGATGAAACCTTACCCAAAGAGGCCCATAAATCTGCTCACTTCTGTTCAATGTGTGGACCAAAATTCTGTTCGATGAAAATCACCCAGAATGTTCGTGACTATGCCAACAACCTCACTAATAGCAATTCAGAGGTTGAAGAAGGCCTCAAAGCGATGAAAGAGGTTTATCAAGAGCAAGGTCAAAAACTGTATCACAAAGTGTAAATATTCAAAAAAAACACTTGCCTAGCCATGATTCTCGGTTAGGATGAAATAAATAGATTTCGTCCTGACCGAATCATGAGTATTGTTGAACGTCCAAGTTATACATCTAAAGATGTCGAAGTAACATCACGTGAATCTCTATTCCGTGGTTTTATTCAAGTTGAAAAAGTCAGCCTTCGACATCGTCTATTTAATCAATCTGAATATACTCATGTATTGCAGCGTGAACTCGTTCATCGGCCTGAAGCAGCTGGTGTACTACTCTACAACGATCAAAAACAACAGTTTGCATTGATTGAACAGTTCCGTGTTGGGGCTTTAGATGATCCTCAATCACCGTGGCAGCTGGAAATAATTGCAGGCGTGTTAGATGGTGATGAATCACCAGAAAGTTGTATTCGACGAGAGAGCCTTGAAGAATCAGGTTGCGAAGTTCAAAATTTAGAGCATCTATTTAGCTTTTATCCATCTGCTGGTGCTTGCTCAGAGTTATTTCATCTCTATGTTGCCGAAACTGAATTACCCGCTGAAGGGGGTGTTTTTGGCGTAGATGATGAGGGGGAAAATATTCAACTGCACTTATTTAATTATAGTGAAATCCAGACTCTACTCGACAGCGGACGTTTAAGAAATGCTCCTGTCATTATGGCATTACAATGGCTGGCCCAACACAGCAAAACGATAATAAACCCGAAGAGGTAGGACGGTGACTTTTCAAGTCTCAACACTTTCACAAAAAGACCATGTCATTATACAAATTACCGATACCCACCTATTGGAGTATCCGCATTTAGAATTTGTGGGGATGAATCCTGAAGAAAGTTTTCATGCCATTATTCAACAGATCCTAAAAAAACATCCTGAAACTGATGCCATTATCCACACTGGAGATTTGGCTCAAGCACCAACGCCTATTACCTACAAACGTTATATTCAATATATGCAAACCTTAGGTCTGCCATTTTTTCAGACACTGGGCAATCATGATAACGTTGATCATTTTCCATTACATAAAGAAAATCATCAGGAACCTGTGGTCATTTGTTTAGGAAACTGGCGCGTTATTTTATTAAATAGTGCAGTAAAAGGTCAGATTAATGGGCACCTGTCGCCAGAACAACTACAAAATTTAGCGGCATTACTCGAAGAATTTTCAGATCACCCGGTTTTATTGGCTTGTCATCACCATCCTTTTGCCATGAAGTCCAAATGGATTGATCATCACAAGTTACAAAACTCTAATGCTTTGCTTACCACATTAGGTCCATTTAAAAATGTAAAAGCTTTACTCTGCGGGCACGTTCACCAAGACTCATTAAACACTTGGCAAGGGATCGAATTTTTCTCGACCCCCTCAACAAGCGTTCAGTTTAAACCGTTTAGTAATGAGTTTGCCCTAGACCAAAATGCTCCCGGCTACCGTTACATTCGTCTAAAAAACGATGGTAGTTTTGAAACAGAAGTCTTCCGTCTTGAAAATTTTCAGGGTCTTATAAATACCAATATTTCAGGCTATTAGCTCTATTTTATATATGCTTATATGCAATTATGACTAGGGTAAACACGTTTTGAAATTATTTACGAGGCGGAATGACTATCATCTTGCAGGAAAAATCTATATGATGACGACCCGATGGGAAAATCCCATCGATGGTTTTCTATAAAAACACTTGCATATCACCATATTTTTTGCGTATAGATAATACGTGTATGATGAGGAATGCCCTATTATGGCGAATGACAACCACAACCAAGTTTTGGATGAACATACAGAAGTTGTAGTGGAAGGTGACAAAGCTTCTGCAAAACGTGCACGTAAAGTGAAACCTAAAACTTCTGACATAGGCACAACTGCAAGTTTATTTGGTATTGCACCTTATCAACCTAAGAAAAATGAAGAGTACATGTCTGAAGGACAGCTCGAGCATTTCCGACAAATTCTGCAAGCATGGAAAGCTGAATTAATGTCTGAAGTTGATCGTACGTTGAATACGATGCAAGACGAATCAACTGCATTGCCAGATGTAAATGACCGTGCCACCCAAGAAGAAGAGTTTGCAATTGAATTGCGTACACGTGACCGTGAACGTAAGTTAATTCGTAAAATCGAACAATCTATGGAAGCAATTAAAAACGAAGACTACGGTTTCTGTGAAACATGTGGTATCGAAATCGGTTTACGTCGTTTAGAAGCACGTCCAACTGCAACGTTATGTATTGACTGCAAAACTTTGGCAGAAATTAAAGAGAAGCAAAATAACGGTTAATATGACCGCTGTAGCTACTCAAGAAAAGCCTAGCTTTTCATACTCAGGTCGGTTTGCGCCCTCGCCAACCGGCCCTTTGCATTTTGGATCACTCATTACCGCTGTCGCCAGTTATTGTGATGCTAAAGCTCACCAAGGCAAATGGCTGGTTCGTGTCGAAGACACAGATATCCCTCGTATTTATCCGGGCAGTGAAGAGCATATTCTCACTTCACTGGAAGCCTTCCAATTCGAACCCGATGCAGAAATCATCTTTCAAAAAAACCGTTTAGACATTTATGAAAGTGTACTAGATCAACTTAAAAAAGAGGGTCTAATCTATGCTTGTCAATGTACACGCAAAATGCTGGGTTCAAATGCCATCTATGCGGGCACATGCCGCAATCTGAATCTTGATTTTCAAGACCAAGCAATTCGGGTAAAAGTTAAAGATCAACAGATCTGTTTTGATGACCGACTGCAAGGACTTCATTGTTCTAATCTACAACATGACCTTGGAGACTTTGTTCTTAAACGCCGTGATGGGATTATTAACTATCAACTTGCTGTCGTCGTGGATGATTATCTACAAGGCATCACCCATGTCGTTCGAGGCTCAGACCTATTAGATAACACCGAACGTCAGATCTGGCTTGGCGAGCTTTTAGGATACCCTAAACTGAGCTATATGCACCTCCCTCTCGCCATGAATGATCAAGGGCAAAAGCTCTCTAAACAAAACCTTGCTCAAGCACTCGATTTATCTAAAGCGCCTGAATTGTTGCAACAAGCAGTACAAGCCTTGGGACAACCTCATGTTGATTTAGACCAGCCTAAAGTTATGCTCAAGCAAGCTGTAGCACAGTGGAATGTTGATTTAATTCCACATGGACAAGAGCTCGGCGGAATATACCTATAAATAAAAAAACCCGATATCAAATCGGGTTTTCTCTCGCCTAAATACTTAACTAGAAGTTTGATTCTTCCCTTTCTGGGTTCACTTCTTGAGTTGATGCATCAATCTTTAAGATCAAGCTAATCATCGCAGCACACATCATTAAAGATGTACCACCATAACTAATAAATGGCAGAGTCAAACCTTTAGTTGGCATCAAACCCATATTCATGCCCGCATTTACCAAGATCTGGAGCAAGAAAATAATACTAATGCCATAAGCCAAATAACCTGCGCGAAGGTAATGATGTTTCAATGCACGATGACCAATTTTGATACAGCATGCCAACATCAAGAAAGACAAACCAATGACAATAGAAATACCAAAGAAACCAAACTCTTCACCTAACACCGCCAACATAAAGTCAGTATGCGCTTCAGGTAAATAAGATAACTTTTGGACACTGTGCCCTAAGCCTGTACCAAACCATTCACCACGGCCGAAGGCCATTAATGCATTTGATAACTGATACCCAACCCCTAATGGATCTGCCCATGGGTCGGTAAACGAAATCAAACGCTGGAAACGATACGGCTCAAATAAGATCAAAAACACGATACCGGTTACAATCGCACCTAACATAATTAAGAACTGTGTTGGCGGCGCACCAGCTAAAAAGAATACCCCGACCATCATCAATACAATTACGATCGTAGCACCCAAGTCAGGCTCAGCAATAATCAAACCAACCGTAATTGCCATGACACCACTTAAACGCAATAAACCTTTCCAATGAGTACGAACCTCTTTGGCACGGCGCACCACGTAATCTGCTGTAAAGATTGCCATCATAACTTTGGCAACCTCGGTTGGCTGTAAGGTAAAACCACCGATCTTAATCCAACGCGTAGAACCGTTCACTTCTGAACCTACCACCAAAGCAGCAAGCAACAGAACCATGGTCAACAGCCACAGCGGGAAAGTATTTTTAAACCACGTATTGAGTGATATCCGATAGGTCAAATAAGCCACCACAGCCGCAGCAACAATTGAAATACCATGACGAATCACATAGTGAAACGGGTTTTCATGCATATATTCAGCATAGGGCATCGAAGCAGACGCCACCATCACTGAACCGATACACAACAATGCAACGACACAGAAAATCAGGACATTACGTGGCGTCACTTCCGCTGGCCATTTAGGCAATATCCGTTCATACCAATGATTGATTTTCTGGATTGTGGTCTGAGCTAAGCCTGCCATACTACATTCCTAATCATGTTTTCTTTAAACCAACGAATTGACGCAGGCAACAAACTGCTGACCACGGTCATTATAACTTTTAAACATATCAAAACTTGCACAGGCTGGTGATAACAACACCACATCTTCAGCTTGTGTTTCACGTTGACACAGCTCTACAGCTTCTTTAAGCGTTGCTGCATGCAAAATTTTGGTTGCGCCTTGAATAGCCTGCTCGATGACAGGTGCATCCTCACCAATCAATACCACAACTTTGGCATATTTTTCGATAGAAGAACGTAATGGAGCAAAATCTTGACCTTTACCCTGCCCACCTAAAATCAAGGCAACCTTACCTTTTTTAACCTCAATTGCAGCACCTAAACCATCAATTGCTGCAAGTGTAGCACCAACGTTAGTCCCTTTAGAGTCATTATAATAACGTACATCATGTACCGTTCTCACATACTCACAGCGGTGCTCTAATCCTTTAAATTGTTTTAACGTTTCAAGCATAGATTCCATAGGCAAACCAATTGCTTCACCTAATGCCAAACACGCTAAAGCATTGGCTACGTTGTGCATGCCTTGAATATACAAATCTGAGCTTTTAATTAAACGCTGCAAACCACGTGCAAGCCAAAGCGTGCCATCACCATCTCTTAAAACACCATACTGGTTTAAGTCTGGTGCATTTAGACCAAAGCTCTGCATTGGTGTTGTATCTGGAACAAGAGGGCGACTTAAAGCATCATCACGGTTAAATATTACTTTTTTAACGCCTTGGAAAATACGGTGTTTTGCTTGGTGATAACCCCACATATCGCCATGACGATCTAGGTGATCTTCACTCATGTTAAGAACTACAGCAACCTCAGCATTTAAATGTGAGGTAGTTTCCAACTGAAAACTTGATAGCTCAAGTACAAGCAACTCTGGTTGGTCTTTTAGTAAATCTAGAGCTGGGCGTCCTAGGTTTCCACCCACAGCAACTTTTTTACCTGCATCTTTAGCCATTAAACCAATTAGAGTCGTTACTGTACTTTTGGCATTAGAACCTGTAATAGCCACAATAGGCACTTCGGTCGCACGGCGTAATAGTTGAATGTCGCCTACCACTGAAATCCCTTGAGCAATAGCTGCCTGAATTTCTGGTAATTGTGGTGCTAGGCCTGGGCTTAAAATAATTTCTTCTGCTTGTAATAATAATTCCTGGTCAAGTTGACCAAAACTGGTTTTAACGCCGGCTGGAATCTGGTCATAACCAGGAGGGGTTGGACGAGAGTCCGTTACTGCAACTTGGTAGCCTTGTTCATACAGGAAATTAACAGCAGAAACGCCTGATATTCCTAAGCCTGCGACAACTTTTAATCCACCACGTTGTATTAACATTTTTGCCCCACAATTTATCAATCGACAGAATGGCAAAAATGTTAGCACTTTGCTGTTTTGAATGCTTTTTCAGTTTGAACTTTATTCATCTTTTTTTGTGTCAGTGCGTAAAAAAGCCATCAATATGATGGCTTTTTAAACGAAACAGGAAATACTAAATTTATTGCCATTTAATCGGCTTGATTTCTTGAACTGTATTGGTAGGTTTATCTTCGCTTGAACAACCACAACCACCAGCACAACCAAAGGTTATTTTTGGTTTAAGCCATTTTGCCAAGGTTGTCCAACCCTGCTTTTCACAAAATACAGAGAGTGAAGAAAAGACTGAATTTGCTGTTTTTGGAAATACTTTCTTAAAAACAACAACTGCACTCCAACTCACTAAAACCGCAATAATCAGATATTGAATCATATACAACCTCCTTTCTTGCTTTAACCCCAATAGTGGGAAGCAATTTGATAGGTAACAAACGATGCCAAATAAGCCAAACCGAACAGATATGCAGTCATGGCAGCAACATGTTTCCATGAACCTGTTTCACGTCGTACTGTTGCCAACGTAGCCAAACAATGTGGGGCATAAATGAACCACACTAAAAGCGACAATCCTGTTGCCAAAGACCAACCTGTGCCATCTGCACTAATCAGATGTGACAAACCTTGAGCTACAGCATCGTCACTCGTTGCAGACAAGGCATAAACCGTACCTAATGCTGCAACCACAACTTCACGCGCTGCCATTGCTGGAATTAAAGCAATACAGATTTGCCAGTTAAATCCGATTGGAGCAAATAAAGGTTGAATAAGGTGTCCGAGCATACCGGCAAAACTATAATCTATAGCAGGTAATGTCGCCCCTTCTGGTGGTTGTGGGAAAGTACACAAAAACCAGAGCAAAATAGAGAGCGCAAAAATGATTCCGCCGACGCGTTTTAAGAAGATTTTTGCACGGTCGAGCAAACCGATTCCCACACTTTTTAAATCAGGAAAACGATAACTTGGCAGCTCTAGCAATAAAGCATGCTGTGACTTATCTTTTTGCAAAAATTTCATTAAAAATGAAACACAAAGAGCGCTCACAATACCAGCCATATACAGACCAAATAACACCAGACCTTGTAAGTTGAAAAGCCCCCAGACCATTTTCTCTGGAATAAATGCAGCAATCAGCAAGGCATATACAGGTAAACGTGCCGAACACGTCATTAACGGCGCAACCATAATGGTTGTAAAGCGATCACGAGGGTCACTAATACTACGCGTTGCCATGATTCCCGGTACTGCACAAGCAAAGCTTGACAGTAAAGGAATGAAGGCACGGCCGCTTAAACCAGCTTGAAACATTAATTTATCAAGCAAAAATGCTGCACGCGGTAAATAGCCAGATTCTTCCAATACTAAAATGAAGAAGAACAAGATAAGAATTTGTGGCAAGAACACAACTACGCTACCTGCACCTGCAATAATTCCGTCAACAACCAAACTATGCATTAGAGGCTGTGTAATCACAGTTCCCACGACTTCACCTAACCAGCCAAAGAAGCCTTCAATGCCATCCATGAACGGAGCTGCCCAAGCAAAAACTGCCTGAAACACAATAAACATCATGAGTGCAAGGCTAAGCAGGCCTAGAACTGGGTGTAAGAAAATTCGATCTAGAAAATCAGTACGCTTATCTCCCTGATCGACATATTGAACAACATCTTTAAAAATCATATCGATTTTTTGATGATGAGTTCCAGTTAAACCACTCAGTTCTGTCTGTGGCACACTGTATTTTTCTTGATCAAGAGCATGTAATAGATTTTCAATACCCGCATTACGGACAGCAACTGTTTCAACAACGGGTACGCCCAAACGTTGAGACAACTTTTGAGTATTGATTTGAATGCCACGACGACGCGCTTCATCCATCATATTCAGTACAAGTAAAATCGGACGGCCTAGCCCGATCATTTCGAGCACTAGTCCTAAATGCAATTTTAAGTTAGTCGCATCAACCACACACAAAAAGGCATCTTGCTGACCCTCTTCGGCAATCTTACCTAAGCAAACATCCCGGGTAATAACTTCATCAGGACTAGTTGCATTTAGACTATATGTACCCGGTAAATCGAGTACACGCACTGCTCGACCTGACGGTAACTGAAAATGACCTACTTTACGCTCAACAGTTACGCCCGCATAGTTTGCAACTTTTTGTCGAGTTCCAGTTAAATGGTTGAAAAGAGAGGTTTTACCGCAGTTAGGGTTTCCCACAAGGGCAATACGTAACGCATCACTCATGCGGGTACTCCTTCTTCTACTAGAATTTCAATTTTTTCCGCTTCTGCTTTACGTAAAGCGAAACGAGTAAAGCCAATTTGGATCAAGATCGGATCACCACCAAAAATACCTTTGGTAATCACTTCCACTCGTGTGCCTGGTACAAAGCCCAGACTTTCCAAACGAATTGCGACCAAATCTTGCTGCTCGGACTCTACTTCTATCCGATTCACTTTGGTGATGGTCGCCGCTTGCTTCACTTTTAAAGCTGATAAACGCACCGCATCCGATCCTAAACCTTTTTTTCTAGTATACATATAAATGAGAATAATTACCAAATAAGGTTAAATTTCACTTCTTATTCAGTTTAATCGACAAACCTTAAAGTTTCTTTTACAGTACAGAGGTTTAGAGGATCTAGTGTATGTTGAATAAAAAACCGCGTATTCCAAGCCCAGTTCAAATTCCTGAACATTTAAGCTTTTTACAAGGTTTTCGCGACTATTTAGTTGCACAGACAGTAAGTCCTCATACACGAAATGCTTATTTATCAGACCTTATTCAATGCAGTGAACTTCATAAAAAAACAGCCCTTCCACAGTGGACAAGTGATGATATTGCTGATGTTTTGATTGAGTTGACCAAAGTTGGGAAAAGCCCCCGCTCGATTGCCCGTTGCTTATCTGCTCTACGCCAGTTTTACAAATTTTTACGTGAACAGAAATTACGAAGTGATAATCCTGTAGCAACCCACCATTCTCCAAAAATTGGACGAGCCTTACCTAAAGATCTATCTGAAGAGGATGTTGAAGCACTGATTCAAGCACCTGATATCAATACGGCACTTGGCTTACGTGATCGGGCAATGTTTGAAGTACTTTACGCGTGCGGTTTACGTGTTTCAGAACTACTTAACTTGCGATTAGAGCTTATTAATTTAAAACAAGGCTATTTACGTGTTACAGGTAAAGGCAATAAAGAACGTTTAGTTCCGTTAGGACAATTCGCCTGTGAATGGGTAGAACGCTATTTGAGTAATGCTCGGCCTCAGCTCTACAAAAGCTCGACTGACTATCTTTTTTTGACCCAACATGGCGGAATTATGAGCCGGCAGAACTTTTGGTATGCCATTAAACGCTATGCGCTTCAAGCCAATATTCAAGCCGAACTCTCACCTCACACCTTACGTCACGCCTTTGCAACGCATCTGCTCAATCATGGCGCTGATTTACGCGTAGTACAAATGTTACTGGGTCATAGCGATTTATCTACTACACAAATCTATACGCATGTTGCACAAGTACGAATGCAACAATTACATGAAAAACATCACCCTAGAGGGTGATAAAGCTTTAAAGCCCCAAGCAAGCATTTCATATCAATCGTTTGATTTCGTTCACAAAGGTTAAGAAAGTTTTAACAATACACATTAGATTTTTTGTTATGCTTAGCAGCTTCTGACTATAAATACTGATGAAATAAGGGTTATCTATGTCTTTTACCCGCTCTCAAATTTTTCTTGCCTGCGCTCTGGCATCTAGCCTTTTGTTCAGTGCTTGTTCTAAAGAAAACAAACCACAAAAAGAAGATGCGCTCACAGCGACTGCACCTGCTACTGGGGAAGCTTCAACCATTATCGAACGTAATGATAAGCAACGTTTGATCGAAACTTTGCAGAAACAATTTAAAAATGCAAACATCAACGCCAAAATTTTAGATATCAAGCCGACAGAAGTTCCTAATTTGTATTGGGTAAATCTCGAAGGAATGACATCAATTTATACAACCAGTGATGGAAAATATTTAATTCAGGGTGATGTAATCCGATTAGGAGGCAAAGAGCTTCATAATATTGGAGATAATCTTCAAGCTTCGGAAAATAAAAAGCATCTTGCTGCTTTAAAAAATGAAGATCTCATTGTCTACCCTGCAAAAGGTAAGGCTAAACATGTGATTTATGTGTTTACTGATGCAAGTTGTCCTTATTGCCATAAACTACATGAACACATTCCTGAAATTAATGAAAAGGGTATTGAAGTACGCTATATCGCTTGGCCACGTGGTGAGCAATTTATGCCGACCATGGAAGCTGTATGGTGTAGTGCAGATCGTAAAGCTGCCTTTAGCCAAGCAGTACAAGGCGTCAATATTCCGCCTGCTCAATGTAAAAACCCTGTTCGTGAACAATATCAACTTGGCTTAAACATGGGTGTAAATGGTACCCCTGCTATTTATAGTGTTGATGGCGAGTACTTAGGTGGATATCTAACACCTGATGAATTAATTAAACGTCTGAATAAATAATCCACTTAAAGTTGATGAATGATTAATCATCTATCTCTTACAAAAAGCGCTGCTCTCATTGCAGCGCTTTGTTTTTTCAATAATTAATATTTAAACAACCTCCGTTTAAAGACTGATCTACTCTTCTTTTCCAAACATCGCACTCTAATTCATTGAACAAGCACTAAAAGCGCTAGAGTCTGGCGTTTTTTTTAGCTATGATCTAGCTTCAACTAAATGATTAAATGATGAATGGAGTGTGACGTGAAACCAGTTCGCCTGGCAATACTCGGTCTAGGAACCGTAGGTGGAGGAGCCCTTAAACTACTACAAGAAAATGCCGCTGAAATTAAACGTCGCACCGGTCGAGAAATTCAAATTACCCACGTTGGAACACGCCGCCCTCGTCCAGATCTTGAATTGGAAGGGATTAAACAAAGCGCCGATTTACTTGACATCGTTCGTCAACCAGACGTTGATGTAGTTGTAGAAGTTATGGGTGGGATCCACCCTGCTTACGAAGTTATCATGGAAGCGATCAAACACGGCAAACAAGTCGTGACTGCAAACAAAGCGTTACTCGCTGAACATGGCAATGAACTATTTAAAGCAGCAGAAGACAATGCTGTGCAAATTGCTTATGAAGCAGCAGTTGCTGGCGGTATTCCAATTATTAAAGTGATCCGTGAAGGTCTTGCTGCAAACCATATCGAATGGTTGGCTGGCATTATTAATGGTACAGGTAACTTTATTCTGACTGAAATGCGTGAAAAAGGTCGTGCATTTGATGATGTATTAAAAGAAGCTCAACAACTCGGTTATGCAGAAGCAGATCCAACTTTTGACGTTGAAGGTATTGATGCTGCGCACAAGCTTACAATTTTAGCGTCTTGTGCGTTTGGTATTCCTCTTCAGTTTGATAAGGTCTATACCGAAGGTATCAGTAAAATCACTGCACAAGATGTGAAATATGCAGAAGAACTTGGTTTCCGCATTAAACACCTAGGAATTGCACGTCGCGCTGAAAAGGGTATTGAACTACGTGTTCACCCAACGCTCATTCCAGATGAGCAGCTTATTGCGAATGTAAACGGCGTTAAAAATGCTGTTTTAGTTCAAGCGCATGCTGTAGGCCCTACACTTTATTACGGTGCTGGTGCTGGTGCTGGTCCAACAGCTTCTGCGGTTGTTGCCGACGTTATTGATATTGTTCGTGACATCTCTTATACCGAAGACGGTGCAGGAACAATTCCTCAGTTGGCTTTTGAAGCATTAACAAATGTGCCAATTTTAAGCCGTGAAGAAATGACTACCGGTTATTACATCCGCTTAAATGCAGAAGATCAAACTGGCGTACTTGCAGATGTTACTACCATCTTAAGCCGCGCTGGAATTAGTATTGATGCCATCATGCAACAATCCCGTTTAAAAGACCTTATTCCAATCGTGATTCTAACTGATCCAATCGTTGAATCTAAAATGGATGATGCTCTTGCACAAATCCAAGCATTACCTGCAATTCGTGGCGAAATCGTAAGAATTCGTTTAGAATCGCTCGATAGTTAATCAGGTTGAGGGAAAGATTCCCTCTCCCGCTTCACCTCTAATTGGAACACCATCATGTCTAATGCCAATCGTTATACTGGTCTTGTAGATCGTTATCGTGACCGTTTGCCAGTTTCGGCAACTACTCGTGCTATCTCTTTGGGTGAAGGCAACACCCCACTCATTAAACTTGAGAATATTCCACGTATTATTGGCAAAGATGTTGAAATTTATGTGAAATATGAGGGCTTAAACCCAACTGGTTCATTTAAAGACCGTGGTATGACCATGGCTGTAACCAAAGCGGTTGAAGAAGGCTCTAAAGCGATTATCTGTGCATCTACTGGTAACACTTCTGCTGCTGCTGCTGCTTATGCTGCACGTGCAGGTATCAAAGCATTTGTTTTGATTCCAGAAGGCAAAATTGCAATGGGTAAAATGGCGCAAGCGATGATGTATGGTGCAATCACTATGCAAATTCGTGGTAACTTCGATGATGGTATGCGTCTTGTAAAAGAAGTTGCTGATCAAGCACCTGTAACGATTGTAAACTCAATCAACCCTTACCGTTTGCAAGGTCAAAAAACTATTGCTTATGAAATCGTTGAAGCTTTAGGCCGCGCACCTGATTATCACTGCTTACCTGTTGGTAACGCAGGTAACATCACTGCTCACTGGATGGGTTATACCGAAGCTGTAGCAAACCAACCTGCTGATCAGTTTGAACAAGTGATTTATGATGCAGCTACTGATCAATTCACTGGTCCAAAACCTGAAGGTTTACCAACAATGGTGGGTTACCAAGCTTCTGGCGCAGCTCCTTTCTTACGTGGTGCTCCAGTTGAAAGCCCTGAAACAGTTGCAACTGCAATTCGTATTGGTAATCCACAAAGCTGGAACCATGCAAAAGCTGTAGTACGTGACTCTAAAGGCTGGTTCGATGAACTTCAAGACAGCGAAATTTTAGAAGCTCAACGCTTACTTTCTATGTATGAAGGCGTATTTGTTGAGCCAGCATCTGCTGCTTCTATTGGCGGTGCGATTCGCGACATTAAAGCAGGTAAGATTGCTGAAGGTTCTGTCATTGTATGTACAGTAACTGGTAATGGCTTGAAAGATCCTGATACTGCAATCAAACAATGTGCTGATGCAGTAATGTTGTCAATTGATGCGACAATGAGCCAAGTAAAAGATTCGATTTTATCTAATATGTAAAATCTGAGTTTTCAAAAACGGCTGTTCAATACAGCCGTTTTTTATGTCTTTTTTATAGCCATAAAAAAACGCTTCTTGAAAGAAGCGTTTTTAGAATATTTAAATTAAATACGTTTTGGTAAATTACTTAACCAACCCAATAGGTTAGTTGCATCGTTATTACGTGCCTGCGTACTTGGCTCGCCAAGTAATACAATCACTGCTGGACGCGAGTTTACAGTCGTATGCATGACAACACAGCGACCTGCTTCATTGATATAACCTGTTTTAGACAAGTTAATATTCCAACCACCATTACGCACTAAAGCGTTGGTATTGTTAGATTTCAACACACGATAACCCAAGTTAAAGTCATAGGTCGGTGTAGTTGAGAATTGACGAATCAAACCATATTGAGAAGCTGTACTGGCTAAAATCCCTAAGTCACGCGCAGAAGATACATTGCGTGGATCTAAACCAGTTGACTCATAATAATGAGTTGCGTTCATACCTAAAGCACGTGCTTTAGCATTCATCGCCGCTACGAATGCAGGACGACCACCCGGATAAGTACGCGCTAAAGCTGCCGCTGCGGGATTTTCAGACTTCATCAAAGCAAACAACAATACTTCTGCACGGTTCATTTTATCGCCAACACGAAGTGTTGAACTTGAATTTTTACCGTTTGCCCCAGCAAAATCGATTTGCTCAAGCATAATTTCTTCTGACATGTTTAAACGAGCATCTGCTGTTACCACTGCTGTCATTAACTTGGTAATAGATGCAATTGGCACAGAAGCATTGGTATTTTTACTAAACAGCACTTCACCCGTTTGCGCATCCATCACTAACGCAGCTCGAGCACTTACGCTCGGCTGAGCATTGTAACCACTCGTATCACGGATTGGAGCAAGCTTAGGAGCAGATGCTATAACTTTAGGTGCATTACTACCACGTAAAGTTGTAGTTACAGATGTTGATCCTTGAATAGTCGGCTCATCATCTTCATCATTTAACAGTTGACTAACGTCAGCTGAAGACCAATTTAAATTTGCAGTCCCAGTACTCCCTGAGGACGGGTTATTGACGAGTTCTGCAAAGCTTGTTGAACTCAAACTAAGCAAAATAGACATGCTTAGCACATGTATTAAAGACTTTTTAGAATTTTTCACGGCACAATACTCGACTCAGGGTGATACACATTTGCGCTTACTATAATTATGCCTTACATTTGAGGTATAAGGTATAACGCTTTTACCGACACAATTGTGCACAACTATTCGCTCACTATATAAGAATAGGATTGCTAATTTTGTCATTCCATTGCAAGCTAATTTTGCTTTATGTAACAAAAAACTTGTTTTTTGAAAGAAAGGAGGTCTTCTTGATTACAGTTTTAGTTGTGGATGACCATGAACTTGTACGTACAGGCATTTGCCGTATGTTAGAAGATCATGCCGATGTAGAGGTCATTGGACAAGCCGAATCGGGTGAAGAAGCAATTGCTATTGTTCGTCAGAAACATCCTCAAGTTGTGTTGCTTGATGTCAACATGCCAGGCATCGGGGGCGTAGAAACGACACGTCGTTTACTACAAACCGCACCAGACACAAAAGTTATTGCTGTAAGTGGTTTATCAGAAGAACCGTACCCTTCTCTTCTGCTTAAAGCAGGAGCTAAAGGCTATATCACTAAAGGTGCTCCAATTACAGAAATGGTTCGGGCAATCAACAAAGTCATGCAAGGCGGCAAATACTTCAGTGCCGATATTGCTGAGCAGTTGGCGAGTTCCTATCTATCTGACACGCAGCAATCGCCTTTTGACGCTTTATCCGAACGAGAAATGCAAGTTGCAATGATGGTTGTAAATTGTATTAGCGCTCAGGAAATTGCGGACAAACTTTTTGTAAGTGTAAAAACGGTTAATACTTACCGCTACCGTATTTTTGAAAAACTCGCTATCGATAGCGACGTTAAACTCACTCATCTTGCGATCCGTTATGGTTTGATCAAGCCATAATTAAACTTATATGCAATTTCCCTTAAACTCATCGTTGTCCCATACGATTTTTCGTTTGGGCACGTGGTATGGTTTATATCGTCTTATTATTGCGGTTAGCCTCAATATTATTTTGGTTTTAACCGATGCTCAAATCGACAATAGTCTACAACAACCCGCTTTATATTCTTATACCCTGCTCGGCTATTCCATATTAAGCCTTCTTCAGCTTTTGTGTTTTAAGTTTGTTGCAACTCAGGCAACTAAGCAGCTTATTTTATTTTTTGTAGTTGATGTTATCTGCCTGAGTTTACTTACATTTTCTGTAGGCGAACCAAATTTACAACTCAGCTTACTGTATGTTATTGCTATATTTACCTCGGCAATTTTACTCAGCGCAAGAATGTCTTTACTCATTACATTACTTGCTGTCATTGCCGTTATTTACCAACGTTTTGTTGGTAGTTTATTTGACTACAATAATCTAAATACGATTGGTAATAGTGCCTTATTAGCCTTCTTATTTTTTGTGGTACACGGCATCGGGCAAATTGCGGTACAGCGCTTTAAACTACTTGAAGCACTGACTTTCCACCAATCTATAGAACTCTATCAACTACAAAATATTAACCGCTATATTTTGGAACAAATTGAAGAAGGCTATTTGGTTCTAGATGAAAACTACGACATTGTTTTAAGTAATCCAGCTGCCTGCTCTCTGTTAGGGATTCCTCCTCAATTTGCGAGTGAAAAATACCCGTTAGCGAAATGGCACCCCGATTTATTTGAAATTCTTAAGTTTGATAACCTGCAAGAAGGTGATCGATTTATTTTTGAGTCTCGGCTATCGGCATATTCTATTAACATTAAAGTGCAACATCTTGTGGTGCCGCAACAAGCATTGACGCTACTCATCTTACAAGATGCACAGCAAATTAATCAGCAAGCTCAACAACTCAAACTTGCCGCTTTAGGGCAACTCTCAGCAAGTATTGCACATGAAATCCGCAATCCTCTTGCAGCAATTGTGCAAGCAAATGAACTACTTAAAGATAGTGATTCAGAACAGCAAAATACTTTACGTCGTATGATTAGTAAGCAAACAAAACGCATCGATAGTATTGTTCAAGACACATTAGGACTTGCCAGTAGCGAAAGAACTTACCCAATCCAGATTGAATTAAACAATTTCATAAAGACGTTATTAGATGAAGATCTATTAGATGTTAAACATTCTATACAGCTTAAAATTTCCGACTCATCCTTAAAATTATTATTTGACGAGAAACAACTTAGGCAGGTGCTCATTAACCTTGTCAGAAATGCTTTACGACATAATGCACCTGATTCACCTCATATTCTGATCAACATTCATTCACACACAAATAAAATTTATATTGATGTGATCGATTACGGCGAAGGGGTTTCAAAACGTGATATATCTCAATTATTTAAACCATTTTTTAGTACCGAAATTAATGGAACTGGTTTAGGATTATATTTGTCTCATAGTTTTTGTGAGGCAAACCATGCAAAGCTCACTTATGTAGAGCAAAAACAAGGGGCATGCTTCCGAATGGAATGCCCAATAATATATTGATTTTTTATTAGGTTTTTGGGGAAATGGCAGAACAGCAACCACTGGTTTTGCTTGTAGACGATGAAGAAGATTTGTGCCTTTTAATGCAAATGACTCTTGCACGAATGGGGATTAAAACACATCTTGCTTATCGGGTTGAACAGGCCAAACAACTCTTTACTCAGTTTCATTACGATGCATGTTTAACCGATTTAAACCTACCCGATGGTAGCGGTTTAGAATTGGTTAAACACGTATCTCAAACTTACCCACACACCCCAATTGCAGTTTTAACTGCATACGGCAACATGGATATTGCAATTGCAGCGTTAAAGGCAGGAGCTTTTGACTTTGTAAGTAAACCTATTAACCAAATTCATTTAGATCAGTTATTAAAAAAGGCGCTAAATCAGCCAAAACCAGAGCATGAGTTTGGTGAAACAACTTTGGAAAATGACCTATTAATTGGTCGTTCCCCCCCAATACAAAACTTACGAACAGCTATTAAAAAAATAGCCCGCTCTCAAGCTCCTGTGTTTGTTACAGGCGAGTCTGGTACAGGTAAAGAGGTTGTTGCTAATCTTATTCACCGCTTGAGTAATCGCAGCGAAGGCCCGTTTATTGCGATTAACTGTGGAGCCATCCCAACTGAGCTCATGGAAAGTGAACTTTTTGGACATAAAAAAGGAAGTTTTACTGGAGCGACCCAAGACAAACAAGGCCTTATTTTGTCTGCTCATGGCGGCAGTTTATTTTTAGATGAAATTGCCGAATTGCCATTAAGTATGCAAGTTAAATTGCTTCGGGCCGTCCAAGAGAAAAAAATTCGCCCAGTAGGTTCAGATCAGGAAATTGATGTTGATTTTCGAGTAATCAGTGCCAGCCACCAAGATTTAGATTTGTTAGTCCGACAAGGTAAATTCCGTCAGGACTTATTTTTCCGTATTCATGTAATGGATATCATGTTGCCCCCACTACGTGAGCGCGGTGGCGATATTTTGTTATTAGCCAATCATTTTATTCAAAAAGTTTGTATGGAATGGGAAATTCCAAGCAAACAATTAACTACAACTGGTGAAACTTATTTATTGCAACAAGATTTCCCCGGTAATGTTCGTGAATTAAGAAATATGATTGAACGAGCTATTACCTTAAGTGATGATGAATTTATTGATTTAACACACCTAGCACCTCTTCTCAGAGGCAGTAGTGTTAACTCTCAAATCACCACTCAACCAGTGAATGACACATCAAATGTGATAGCTCAGACTCGGCCAAAACTACCAATGGAAGGTTTAGAACGCTACTTAGAAAATATTGAAAAAGATCTTCTATTGAACGCATTGGACATGACACATTGGAACCGAACATTAGCAGCTAAAAAGCTAGGAATGACCTTTCGTTCATTACGCTATCGACTGAAAAAGTTTGGCTTAGATACCGAATTGGGTGAAGAAGTATAAAACTACTTTTTCTTTAGAAATAAGTCTGCAACGCGATCTAAATAGACGTCTTCTTTCATTTCTGGGGGCATAGGATAGGTCTGATTAGGCTGAATACCTTGCCCTTCAATCATATTACCGTTTGGCGTGTAATAGTGTGAGACTGTCATTTGTAGTGCCGCACCACTTGGTAAAGGAAATAGCTTTTGCACTACGCCTTTTCCATAACTTTTTTCACCCATGACCCATGCACGCTGGTGTTCTTTCATGGCCGCAGTAAAAACTTCGGCTGCCGATGCAGAGCGATGATTAATTAATATACCTAATTTGATATTTTGAAATTCATTGCCGGGCAAAGCCTGAAATTGCTGGTTACCTTCCGAGCGGCTTTTGGTTGAAACAATAATTCCATTATTTAAAAATAAATCTGCTGACTCGACTGCTGCTGATAACAATCCACCCGGATTATTGCGCAAATCGATTAAAACGGCTTTTAAACGTGGTGAACTATTTTCTTCAATTAACCGTTTAATTTCATTAGCAGTATCTTGCTGGAATACTCTAATTTTGAGTACTAAAACCTGATTATGTAGCATTACAGGTTCGATATCGGTTTCTATTTTTTTATTACGAACTAAGTTAATGTTTCCACTTAACTCTTCTGCTTGTACTTGAAGCGTACTTCCGATAGAACCATAAAGCAGGCCAAGTACCTGATCTTGATTTAAGTTTTTTAGGTCTTGATTATCAATCTTGAGAATCGTCTGACCATTTCTCAGACCTAATTTGTATGAGTCTGAACCTGTTTTAAGATCACGAATTATCCATTTATGGAGATGTAATTCAGGGCTTAACGCAAAATCAACCGAGGCAAGGTCACCTTCAGTATATTGAATGAGTTGACGATATTCCTCTGCTGACAAATAACGTGAATAACGATCTAGCCCACTCACTAGCCCTTTAATGGCTTGTTGAAATAAAGCATCGTCAGACTTCACGTCGACATAGTTATCTCGAACGATTCCATAGATTTGTACAAACTGTTGAATCGACTCGATCGGCACCTCTGCATAACTATGTTCTGGTTCTTCCGAATCAGAATGCAAAGGTGACAATTTCTCTTTTACAACTGGTGCCGCAAAAGAAAATTGGCTGCAACACAGCAACATACTTACAATAAGTTTTTTACATTTAATGTGTTGCAGCATCCAATCACCTTTAGTTTATGCAGATAATGTAATCAGGTTACGTCCTTGCATTTCAGCAGGAACAGGAATCTGCATTAAATTGAGAATTGTTGGTGCTACATCGGCAAGCACACCACCTTCTGCAATTGTTGCTTGTGTTGGGCCGACATAGATAAACGGTACAAGTTCCGTTGTATGTTGAGTATGAACTTGACCACTCTCGTAGTCTTGCATCTGTTCAACGTTACCATGGTCAGCAGTAATGAGCATGTGGCCTTTTTTCGCCATAACTGCCTCATAGACACGACCTAAACAAGTATCAACCGCTTCAACTGCTTTAACCGCAGCATCAAAAATACCTGTATGGCCTACCATATCACCATTTGCGTAGTTCACAACCAATAAGTCGTATTCACCCGAATTAATCGCTTTAACCAACTCATCAGTGACTTCATAAGCACTCATTTCAGGCTTAAGGTCATATGTCGCAACGTTTGGAGATGGAATTAAAATACGTTTCTCACCTGGATATTCATCTTCACGCCCACCACTAAAGAAGAACGTCACATGAGCATATTTTTCAGTTTCGGCAATACGCAACTGAGTTTTTCCAAGAGAAGATAAATATTCCCCCAATGAATTTTTAAGAGCTTCTGGCATGTATGCAACTGGCGCATCAATGCTAGCCTGATAACGTGTAAGCATCACAAATTTAGAAAGATTTGGTACAACTTTACGCTCAAAACCAGCAAAGTCTTTTTCTACAAATGCGCGAGTAATTTCACGAGCTCGGTCAGCACGGAAATTCATAAATACAACGCTATCGCCATCTTGTACTTTAGCAATATCACCAATGCGAGTCGCTTTTACAAACTCATCGTTTTCATTGGCTGCGTAAGCTAACTCTAATCCTTCCACTGCTGTTTGTGCAGTACGAAGTGCCTCGCCTTCAGTTAACAAGCGATAAGCTTGTTCAACGCGATCCCAACGGTTGTCGCGGTCCATTGCAAAGTAGCGGCCAATCATCGTCGCGATACGGCCTTGACCTGGATATTGAGCAAATAATGCATCTAATTTTTCTAAAGATGGCTGAGCACTACGTGGAGGTGTATCACGACCATCAAGGAAAGCATGTAAATAAACTTTTGCACCGCGTTTTAATGCAAGCTCACACATCGACACAATATGGTCTTCATGTGAATGGACGCCACCTTCTGAGAGCAATCCCATAATGTGAACAGCACCATTAGCAGCTTTGGCCTTTTCAACAGCGTCGATCAACACTTCATGTTTAAAAAAGTCGCCAGTACGAATATCTTTAGTAATACGGGTAAAGTCTTGATATAACACACGGCCTGCGCCAAGGTTCATATGACCAACTTCAGAGTTGCCCATTTGTCCATCAGGTAAACCAACATCTTCGCCAGAACCAGAAATTAGACTATTTGGATGCTTTGCGGTCATTGCTGCCAAATTCGGTGTTTTTGCTGCAAGGAAGGCATTATCTTCAGTCGCTTCACGGTGACCAACACCATCCATAATGACCAGAACGTGAGGGATCTTGCCAGCAGTTGCATCCGTCATAATCTATTTCTCTTTTGTCTACAATTTCGTCACAATATCTTACCGAATTTTCGGTCAAGACTCTATTTTTTCCTATGGCTTTCACCAATATCTACGATTGATGAAAACCATAAATTTCAATTATTACTAGCGAGCGCGGTAAAGCAAATAACTTCCTGCGCCAAACATTAACAAGATAGGTACGAGTACGAACCACGCAGGAGATGGGGCATAAACCAAGCTGGCATAACCCAAGAAATCTTGCAAATAATAGAAACTCAAACCAATAAACAATGCGATTACCAAACGGAAACCCATAGATTGTTGGCGTAATGGACCAAAAATAAATGAACATGCCACGAGAACCAGAGCAATCAACGAAAATGGCGAGGCAACTTTTTGCCAGAAAGCCAATTGATAGGTCTTTGGAACCTGACTATATTCATCCATATAGCGCATGAAACTGATGAGCTGGCTTGGTGATAAATCTTCAGGATCTAAAGTCACCATGTGCACATATTTAGGCTGTAATGCTAAAGAAAGCGATTGTTCGTCATGGTCAGTTTTGATGGCATTTCCTGCCGCCAAAATATCCATTTGTTGTGCTTTCTTCAAAGCCCATTGACCATCTTTTACGAACTGTCCTTGCTGAGCATTGATTAATGATTGCAAATAATAGTTCTGGTCAAAATCGACCACTTGAATATCTTTTAAATTGCCTTGAGAGTTAGCATAGTCGATATAGATAAATCGCTGCCCTTCACGTGACCAATAACCTTTCACTTCGCCTAAAGCGGCTACAGATCGGTGACTTTTAACACTTGCTGCTTTTTCATTGGTATATGGAATAACCCATTCACTTAAAGCAAAAGACAAAATAATAAGCAGTAAAGCTGAGCGCATCACCCAACCAACAATACGCCATAAGCTAATACCAGCAGAGCGCATAACAATAAGTTCACTGCTGGTTGCTAGTGACCCTAAACCAATTACCGCACCAATCAAGGCAGAAATAGGTAAAATTTCATATAGATAACGAGGAGCGCCCCATAACACATAGATGAGAGCTTGCCATGCGTTGTAGTCTGGTTTGAGCTCACCCAACTCGCCCAGATACGTAAATAAGATCTGTAAAATCGACAAAACAACTGTGGTGCCAAACATTGCAAGCGCAGTGGTTTTCGTCACATATTTGGCGACTATTCGACGTGCTAACATTATAATTTCACTCGCTTGATCTGTTTCTTGATTTTTGGTGCCAACTTTTGTTTACGTGAAAATAAGGCTGCTGCAACGCCATAAACCACCAACACGGCAGGATAAGCCCAAATATCGAGTTCTTCTTTACTAATACGAGTCTTGATTGCAATCATTAATACGATCAGACTGGAAAAAATAAAAATCGCCGGAATAAGACGGTAATAACGACCTTGTCGTGGACTCACCTCAGACAATGCCACAGAAAGCATTAAAGCAATAATAATGGTGAATGGTCCAAACAAACGCCATCCCAACTCACTTCTTATGACTGGATCATTTGTTTTTGAAAAGAGTTTAGTCGTTGATAATGCTTCTACATCGCCACTTTCAAACTTAACATCTTTGTCATTTTCTAAACGTAGACGATAAGACTGAAACTCTGCTTGTGTGTATTTTGGTTGTCCCGGGAATATTTCATAACGGCGGCCTTGCACCAGATCAACGACATTGGCTGTGTCATTTGCAACTTCTACACGAGTCGCTTCTTTTGCCAAGATCATGACATCTGGCTTATCTTCTTTGGTCGCACGTTGATAAAAGAAAATGTCCTTCAAGTTCTTTCGGTCTTCTGACAATGAACCTGCATAAATCGTATAGGGTCCAGAAGAGATAAATTCTCTTGGGCGAACCAAATCGAAGCCTGTCCTAACCGCTTGGGTGGTGGTTAATTTTTCAAACTCACGCAGTCCCCACGGCGTCATCCAGAGCATAAGCACAGACTGACAAACCATATAAACAAGCGTCATTGGAATGAGTAATCGTGCCAATTGGTGACGGCTCACCCCACTACCGTTCAGTACTGCCATTTCATGGTCAACATATAAACGACCAAACACCAACATTAAGCCAATGAAAAAACCCAGTGGTAAAATGAGTGTTAGAAATTCAGGTAAACGATATCCAATGATGCTAAATAAGATACTGGCATCTAAACGCCCCTGCGCCGCCACACCAAAGTATTTGATCAGACGACCACCCATCATGATTAAGGTCAATAAAGAAATGACCACTAATGAGGTAGAGACAACTTGCTTGACGAGATAACGCCGAATAATCAAAGTAATACTTCCAAAAGGCTAATCGGGACGACTGCTAGTTTACCCGAATGTTAAAAATATAAAACCGCACATTGCAACGCTATGCTTGAAAGTGTTTCAATGTTTTAATTCATCATAACTTTCTATAGGCAATCACGACAGCCATGAAATTTACAACTTATACAACTTTTCCCGAACAGACATCTAATGAATCTTTGTGGGTTTTAGTTGATTCAGAACAGCTACAAAGCAACGTCAACACATATCAAATCAATAACCTAGAAAACGTTCTGAACGCTACCCAATTTAAAGGCAACTTCAATGAAACTCTGCCTTTATTTGGTCAGATTTCAAATCAGCCTCATAGCCAATTACTTGGCTTAGGAAAAACAGCTGAACTTCAGGCAGTCAAGCTCGCTAAACTTGCCCAAACGATTATCAAATCGACACAAAATAAATTTAAGCATATCGCAATTGATATTGCTGCGTTACCTGTCGAGCACCATTATTTATTTGCTTTAAGCTTAACTCAAGCAGCTTATGGTTATGATGAGTTTAAATCGAAAAAAAATGAATTTGTGTTACAACAGGTTGATTTAATTAGTTCAACAACTAGCCTAGATGAAAAACAACTGGCTTTAGTACATGCAGTACAGTCTGGTCAGTCTTATGCACGTGATCTTGGCAACCGTCCGGGGAATATTTGTTTCCCAGAATATTTGGCAGAACAGGCTCTAGCTTTAGCCGCAGAATTCCCTGACTTACTTAAAGTAACTGTTTTAAATGAGCAACAAATGGCTGATTTAGGCATGTATGCTTTTCTTGCAGTCAGTAAAGGATCTGAACGTCCGGGCCGTATTGTAACGCTCGAATATCAAGCACAGATTGATCAAGCTCCGGTTGTTCTCGTTGGTAAAGGCGTAACTTTTGATACAGGTGGTATTTCATTAAAACCAGGCCTTGGCATGGATGAAATGAAATTCGATATGTGTGGTGCAGCATCTGTACTTGGTACCATTCGTGCCCTATGCGAAGCGAAACTTCCTATTCATGTAGTTGGTGCAATTGCAGCAGCAGAAAATATGCCTTCTGGTAAAGCAACTCGTCCAGGTGACATTGTGACCACCATGAGCGGTCAAACTGTTGAAATTTTAAATACAGATGCTGAAGGCCGTTTAGTACTGTGTGACACATTGACCTATATTAAACGCTTTAATCCAGCAGTAGTGGTTGATATTGCGACCTTAACAGGTGCGTGTGTAGTCGCTTTAGGCAAAGTACTCAGTGGGTTATTCTCACCAGATGATGCTTTGGCAGCAGAGCTCCAACAAGCTGGCGAACAATCGTTTGACCGTGTATGGCGTATGCCAGTGATTGATGATTATCAAGAATTACTTGATTCACCATTTGCGGATATTGCAAACATCGGTGGTCCATATGGCGGCGCGATTACAGCTGCATGTTTCCTTGAGCGTTTTACACGTGAATATCGTTGGGCTCATTTAGATGTAGCAGGAACAGCATGGTTATCTGGTCCAGCTAAAGGTGCAACAGGTCGTCCAGTACCATTACTCATGCAATTTTTAGCGAATCGTGTAAATACGAATGGCTAAAGTTAGTTTTTATCTGTTTGAAACCAGCGAAGAACGGCAAGTCGATAGTGCTTGCCGTTTATGTCGAAAAATATTACAGAAACATCCTAAAATCTGGTGGTATTGCCCAGATGTGCAGCTACAACAGATGCTTGATGAAAGATTATGGGAATTCGACCCTGTCAGTTTCATTGCGCATGGCATTGACCAGACTGATGCTGCTGTATGTATTTCGGCTAAACAACCACTTGAACAAGGCCTGTTAGTATTTAATTTTAACAATCATGCACTTGAACAAGTTGATCATTTTAGCCACATTATAGAAATTGTTGAAAATAATGAAACAGCCAAGCAAATTGGTCGAGAAAAATTTAAAATGTATCGCCGTTTGGGTATAGAACCGCGGACCTTTAAATTATAACGCGCTAAAATGTAAATACTGCTGATCAAGGAGAAACATGGTGGCATTAAATGTCGGGCAAGATTTTAAAAAAAGATGGTTAAATGCGCCTGAAGCTGTCCGTCATACCTATCAACAGGACCTGGCACGTATTTGTGACTTACTAGAGCCTCAAACGCCTATTCAGCTTTGGGTTTTAAATGATGAAAAAGCGCAGTTAGAATCACAGCAAAAAATTGAACAAGCCTACGCAGATCTTAAAGCAGAGCTCATTGAGCAAGCACGTATTCGTCGTCAACTCGCTTTAGAAAAATCGCTTGCTGACAAACGTGCATCAGAAGCTGCTTATGCTGCGGAGTTGCAAGCAGATGAAGTTCGAAAATTTAATGAACAGACTGAAACATTACACACATTACGTAGCCATTTAGAACAAGAGGTTGCAGAGCAAACTGCGCGTTATCAAAAAACCCCTGAAACACCAGCAGTCAATTATTCTGCTGGGGTAAAACTTAGTATTACCGATGATCAAATCTTATCTGAACTTGAAAGTTTACGCATTCGTTTAGAACTTGAAGCTGAGAGCTTAATTGAACAGTCGGTAACAGCTTTCCGAGCCAAGCTAAATTCAGCAGCTCAAGAAGAAATTGAATACATTTTAAAGAATTCTAAGTTTTCTGATGAAAAAATAGAAAAGTAAAGTTTTTAAGACTCCCTTTGTCATAAAAATGACATTTAATTGTCACAGAATAGTCATGCACAATATTCTTTTAGTTCAAATAATTATTAGAATATCGCATCGTTATTTATGAAAATTAATGAGGGTAAAAATGGACATTCCGCATCAGATTTCAATGCAACTTGAGCAGCTTAATCAGGGGGAACAATGGACATTTTCAGCACAAGAACTTTATATGAGTCATAATGACTTTAACTCTTTGTCTATCTTACTTACACGAGAGTCAGAAAAAGGCGAATTTTTAATTACGCGCACCCAACATAATAAACCATGGGTCGGCACAAACTCGGTTACGCTAACCAAGCAATAAATTTTCAAAATAAAAAAACCGGAACAAGTGTCCGGTTTTTTTATTTTAACGATTTAGCTTTTTATTTTAAAAAACCATTCTCAGCTAAAAAAGCCATACTAATATTTGATTCTGTTTTTTGTTCAGCAGCCTTGTCACCAAGTAATAAACGCTCGATATAACGCGCCAAAACATCGACTTCTAGGTTTACTTTACTACCAACTTGCCATGTTCCAATGTTAGTACGCTCTGCTGTATGCGGAATTAAGTTTAAGCTTAAAATATTTCCACGTAAGTGGTTAATCGTTAAGCTAATCCCATCTACGGTCACAGAACCTTTTTCTGCTAAATATTTAGCAAGTTCTGCGGGTGCTGTAACTTCATAATAGATTGAGCGAGCATCTTCACGTACCACAGTAATTTCACCCACACCATCAACATGGCCACTGACAATGTGTCCACCAAAGCGTGTTGTCGGTAACATTGCCTTTTCAACATTGACACGTTGCCCAACTTTCCAGTTACCTAAAGTTGTTCGATTCAAGCTTTCACGAGAAACATCCGCTGCGTACCAGTTATCACCCCATTCAATCACGGTGAGACAGATTCCATTGGTCGCAATTGAGTCTCCCAAATGTACATCGGACATATCCAGATCAGTCTGAATACGTAAACGCACATCACCACCTACGCTTTGCAGGCTTTCGACTTTTCCTAAACTTTCAATAATGCCTGTAAACATGGCTCAATCTCCAAATCTTTTTACACTGCTTAAATTGCAGCGCTTACCAAAGTGCGAGCTGTGTACTATTACCTGAGGTATCTACACCACCTAGCTCAGCGAAGTGGTAAAGCTGGCCTAATAACTGACGTAATGGTGGTCCTGACTTAGCATGAGTATCAGTAATTACAATAAACTCAAGCACGCGTGCACGTTCAGACTGTCGCTGTTTACTTACTCGATAGCGTGGAACATCTTGTGTTAACAAGGTCACTTTGCCGCGCTCCAGATTAGCCATAAGCAAATCTTTAGGCTCGATATTACCATCAGTTGAATAACTGGTCAGAATATAGCGGGCATTGATGGTTGAAAGTAACTTTTCATACGCATCTTTCGCATATTTAGAAGAGTTATATGGACTTGGACGCTCTTTACGCCAAGCTCTATCAATTCCACTCTTATAACCTTTAGTATCTGGTGAAGGTAAATCAACCTGATCCCATAAAGTTAATGCATTCAAAACATGGTAATTACTGCTGTATGCATGCTGGTTATATGGTGGATCAAGATAGGCAACATCGACTTCAAAACCACTCATTTGATTTGCTAGATGCTGTGAATCTACACACCACATTTCAGCAGCAGGACGCTTACGGTCACCAATCTCGCAAAAACGGCTTGGTGTTAACCAAAGCAATGACTCAATTCGTTCTAATGCAGTTTGTGTACGTCCGCCCCACCCTTGGTGAAAGCTTTTAAATACACCACTGGTGTTACTCACAAAACTTGCTGAATAGAGTAATGGTGCAAGCAAAGCACTCATTTCTACATCATTAATTGCACCTTGTGCCTGCCATGTTGCAATCTGCTGGCGAATCGCATCAATACGCATACCATTACGGCGTTTAAAGAATAAACGGTCACGAGTTGGATCGTATACATCATCGTTACGGGGGCAAAGGTTATGCGTTACCCAACCTTTAACTTCAGGTAAGCGATTTAAATAGTCAATTGCCTTCTGATAGCCACCTAGCTCTTTAAATGCAGGTGCATCGGTACAAGCTAAAATCGCATGATTTAAAGCATGGCTATAAGGTTCCCAGTCATTTGCAATGACACGGTAACCATTTTGACGTGCTAAACGAGACACGACACCACTGCCGGCAAAGAAATCGGCAAAAATCGGAGGATTCTTTTTCTTGCTATTCAGTGTCCCTGTAATTTCAAGGGCTTCTAAAATTAGATGGAGCAATCGGCGCTTGTTACCTAGGTAAGGAACAAGCTGATGGAAAAGATATTCGTCTGTCGTACGGGCCGCATGACGACGTTTGTGATAAACCGAAGGCTCTGAATTCATACTTTCTCTTGCGTAGGGATTAACCTTAAGCGTATATCTTGATCAAGTTGTGTCACATCAAGAAGTGTAAAACGAAGTTGTTGTGCCATATATTCAAACTCTGCATTGAACATGGCTCTTGCACTTTTCCCCAAAAATGTTGGGGCAATATAACTGATCAACTCATCTACCAAACCTTCTTGTAAAAAGGCAGTAGATAATGTCGCACCGGCTTCCACCAATACATCATAAATTTGATGTTGCTTAGATAGGGTCTGTAACAGCATTTTTAAAGGCTGAATTTCTAATTGTATCACGCCTAAATCGGCAAGTTCTTCGCGATATGGTCCCATGACCATCACAGTTTCAGGGTTTTCTAAAATTTTAGCGTTAAGTGGCAAACGCCCTTGACGATCTAAAACAACCCGTTTTGGCTGAGCAACTGTCTCAATATCAATATGACCGAGTGAACGCACATTAAGCTGACAATCATCTGCAATCACAGTTTCAATACCTGTAATCACCGCGCCTGAAATGGCGCGCCAATGCTGGACATCCTGACGGGCAGCAGAACCGGTAATCCACTTCGATTCACCAGATGCCATTGCCGTACGTCCATCTAGACTTGAAGCTACTTTTAAGCGTACATAAGGCATGCCCGTAGACATCGCCTTTAAGAAACCTTGATTTAATTTCTCTGCTAAATCTTCACAAATGCCAACGTCTACTTCAATTTCGGCATTTTTCAAAATCTGAACACCCTTCCCCGCAACAAGCGGATTTGGATCAGGACATGCCACAACTACTCTTTTAACCTGTGCTTTAACCAGTGCTTCAGCACAAGGAGGCGTTCGCCCATAATGCGCACATGGCTCAAGCGTGACATAGGCTGTTGCACCTTGTGCTTGTTCAGCTGCCTGATGTAAAGCAAAGACCTCTGCGTGTGGTTGACCCGCTTTAGGATGGAAGCCTTCACCAATTAACTGATCATCTTTGACAATGACACAACCAACATTTGGATTAGGCTTAGTCGAATATAGACCTCGTTTGGCAAGTTCAATAGCTTGCTGCATCCAATATTGATCTTTTTTCAACTCAGACATAAAAATCTCAAATAGTTATTGTTCACGTTGTTGCATTTGCTCAATTTGACGACGAAACGCCTCAACATCCTGAAAATCTTGATATACAGAAGCAAATCGGACATAAGCGACATGGTCAAGGGCAAATAGAGATTGCATGACGATTTCACCAATTGTTCTAGATTTTACGTCACGTTCACCTAAACGGCGAATCTGCAACTGAATATCACTTAAAACTGTTTCGATCTGCTCTTGTGTGACCGGACGTTTTTGCAGAGCATGCATTAACGAACGACGTAATTTAGCCTCATCGAAAGGTTCATTTTTTCCATTCGATTTGATCACACGGGGCATTACCACTTCATAGCTTTCAAAAGTGGTAAAACGTTCACCGCAACTTACACACTCACGACGTCGACGAATCTGACAGCCTTCGGCGGCTAAACGTGAATCGATGACTTTACTATCTGCGGCGTTGCAAAATGGACAATGCATAGCGGATTTATAGGGTCGATTACTTTGACCTAGTGTAGCAAAATTTCTACACTTACAGAACCAGCATTCTATAAGACAAAAAAACAGTCCTGAGCAAGATCAAAGTATCGCTTTGATCACAGCGCAAGACTGTTCTTTTAAGACAGCAGATATATTAATGATGATTATTCAATACGTTCGCCATGTTGGCTTAAATCCAGACCCATGCGCTCATCATCAGCGTTCACACGGATACCAATCACAAGATCAATCACTTTAAGAATAATGAAAGTCGCGATACCACTGTAAATCATGGTTGCCAATACACCTTCAACTTGTACCCATAATTGGCCAGCGAATGTTGGTGCTAAGGTAACGTTAGCGGCTTTAATAATTTCGTCACTGTAGAATACGCCAGTTAAAATCGCACCGACAATACCGCCTACAGCATGTAAACCAAACGCATCCAAAGCATCGTCGGCTTTAAGTAAGCGTTTAAGTGCAGTAATACCCCAGAAGCACACTACGCCACCGATAAGGCCCATCACTAAAGCACCGCCTACACCGACAAAACCTGCTGCTGGTGTAATCACAACCAAACCAGCTACCGCACCAGAAGCACCACCTAATACAGATGCTTTGCCACGGATCATGCGTTCAACAACCAACCAAGAGAATGCAGCAGCAGCGGCAGCAACTTGAGTCACTAAAATTGCCATACTTGCACGAGCACCCGCGCCTAATGCACTACCACCGTTGAAGCCAAACCAGCCCACCCAAAGTAAGCTTGCACCAACAACAGTTAGAGTCAGGTTATGTGGAGCCATAGATTCACGGCCAAGGCCAATACGCTTTCCAAGCATGTAAGCAGCAACGAGACCTGCAACACCTGAGTTGATGTGTACAACTGTACCACCAGCAAAATCTAATGCGCCTGCTTTAAACAACCAGCCATCTGTTGCCCAAACCCAGTGAGTAATTGGTGCATAAACAACAAGTACCCAAATTGCAATGAATGCCATGAAAGCTGAATATTTCATACGGTCTGCAATAGAACCACTAAGGATTGCAACTGTAATGATGGCAAAAGTCATTTGGAAAATAACAAAGAGACTTTCAGGAATTGTCCCGCTCAATGCATCAAACGCGACTCCGTTGAGCATGGCTTTAGACAAATCACCAAAAAATGCACCTGTGCCAGAGAACGCGATTGAATACCCTGCAATCACCCACAGCAAACTTACTAAAATTGCAGCGGAAAGGCTGAACATCATAGTACTTAATACATTTTTCTTACGTACCATACCGCCGTAGAATAGTGCCAAACCAGGAATGGTCATTAATAGAACCAAAGCTGTTGAAACTAAAATCCAAGATGTATCGCCTGTATCAAGTTTTGGTGTTGGTGCTGGAGCTGCTGGAGTTTCAGCAACTGGTGCTTCTGCAGTGGTTGCAGTAGCTGGAGATGTTGATGTAGCCGCAACTTCCGATGTAGGCGTTGTTACAGCATCTTCTGCCCAAACGGCAGTACCACCCAAAAGAGCGCCTGATAGACTCAGCGCCATAAGCATTTTTTTCATTCGTGTCCCCCAACCTCATTTGCGAGTTATTTTCTACTCAGCAAGCTTTGTGCCAATTAGACAGCATCTGGTCCAGTTTCACCCGTACGGATACGGATAACTTGTTCCAGGTTAGTCACAAAAATCTTACCATCGCCGATTTTTCCAGTGCTTGCTACACGAGTAATTGATTCAATTACCGCGTCAACCATTTCATCACTAATCGCAATTTCGATTTTTACTTTAGGTAAGAAATCAACCACATACTCTGCGCCACGGTAGAGTTCTGTATGTCCTTTTTGACGACCAAAACCTTTAACTTCAGTTACGGTAATCCCTTGTACACCAATGTCAGAGAGCGCTTCACGCACATCATCCAATTTAAACGGTTTTACAATTGCAGTTACAAGCTTCATGTTTGTTTCCTTCGGCTTCTTTTCACCAGTAAGGTTTTATGTTCAATTTTCATGCCAATATTTCAAAGGTTGAGGGAAATGAATCTATTGCATGAACTTTCTTTATAACCTATTTAGTGATCAAGATGTAGATGAGCTATTAAAAATAAAATGAATTTTCAGTATCGTTGAGTGCTTATTTAATGTTCTATTTGTACTAAAAGAATTGAAACCTATATCCCAAGTTCAAGCAGTGTTAAACTGTAAACTATAAGGTAATACAACACTTTGGATATTTTATGCTAGAAACATTACTACAGGCCATTTTGGAACAAATTGATGAGCCTAAAAAAGATTTGGAAAAAAATTTACGTGCATTATTAAATGAAGCAGTCGAAAAGTTGGATCTTGTTTCCAAACAAGAGATTGACCGTCAAAAGACTGCACTTCAATCGGCCACTCAACGTTTAGAAGAGCTACAAAAACAAGTAAGTCTGTTAGAAGAAACTTTAAAGAATAAAAAATAAGCACCAACGTAGCGCACTTATACTTTACAACGATTAAAAATGAAGCACCATAATGGAACAATAAGATGTCTTTTTCTAAAATTTATACACGGGGACTTTTGGGTTTACATGCACCTCTGATTGAAGTTGAGGTACATGTAAGTCAAGGCTTACCTTCTCTTACCATTGTCGGACTAGCAGAAGCGGCAGTCAGAGAAAGTAAAGACCGAGTTCGCTCAGCCATTATTAATAGTGGATTTCAATTTCCAACTAAACGGCTGACCATTAATCTTGCACCAGCAGATTTGCCCAAAGATGGGTCACGTCTGGATTTACCAATTGCTGTAGGCATTTTAATTGCTTCTGGTCAGCTTCCTGAAAACTGTGCCGAAGATTTTGAATTAATTGGTGAATTAGCGCTGGATGGGCATGTAAGACCAGTGTCAGGTACTTTAACTTTGGCAATGGCCTGTCAACAGGCCAAGCATAAAATGCTTTTACCTCTCGATAATAGTCAAGATATTAACCATTTACCGGACCTTGAGTGTTATCCGGTGGGCCATTTAAAAGAAGTCTGTGAACATTTTCTGGGCACGAAATCTCTATCTTCGATTGAACCTTCAACGGCATCAAATCAAATGCCATATAAATTTGACTTGGCCGATGTAAAAGGTCAGCTACGCCCACGCCGCGCATTAGAAATAGCCGCAGCAGGCGGACATTCTCTGCTCTTTAAAGGACCACCGGGCACAGGTAAGACTTTACTCGCTTCACGTCTTCCTTCAATTTTGCCACCTCTTTCTAATCAAGAAACACTTGAAGTTGCGAGTATTTATTCGATTTCCAATACACCGCATACGTTTGGACAGCGTCCTTTTCGTTCGCCCCACCATACGGCATCAGCAATTGCACTGGTTGGGGGCGGATCTCATCCTAAACCAGGTGAAATTACCCTATCTCACTTAGGCGTTTTATTTTTAGATGAACTTCCAGAGTTTGATAGAAAAGTGCTAGAAGTTTTACGCCAGCCGCTTGAGTCAAAAGAAATCATTATTTCACGAGCAGCTCGGCAAATTACTTATCCGGCTAACTTTCAACTCATTGCTGCGATGAACCCCTGCCCATGTGGTTATGCGTTTAACCAAGACAGCCGTTGCCAATGTTCACCTGAGAGTATTAAACGTTATCAGAACCGTATATCGGGGCCATTACTTGACCGCATCGATTTACATATTGATGTGCCACCGTTAAAAGCTCAAGAACTGCAAGATCCAACACCTGCTGAAGACTCCAGCAGTGTTCGACAACGCGTGATTTCTGCTTATGAACAACAAATGCAAAGACAAAATTGTTTAAATCAGGCGCTCTCACCAAAACAACTTGAGCAATATGCAGTACTTGATAGTACTTCACAGCGAATGATTGAAATGGCACAGCAACGTTTAAATCTATCAGCTCGTGCTTATCACCGTGTTTTACGAGTAGCGCGGACCATTGCCGATTTGGCTCAAAGCGAGATGATCCAAAGTCCGCATCTCACAGAAGCACTCTCCTATCGAGGAAATCATTCTTAAGGTACAACAGCGGATCGTGTATCCGCTTTTTTAATATGTATATGAGTTGTTCATTAGAGAATTTGTTAAAGCCTATATAAAAAGGCAAAAAAGAGGACGCTATGAAAATTTTGGCTATCTCGGGTAGTGCAAGAAAAGCATCTACAAATACCGCGCTATTACGAGCGATGAAAGATATCGCACCGTCCAGTATTGAGTTTTCAGTTTTCGATCAAATTAATAGTTTTCCTGTCTTTTCTCCAGATGATGAGGGCGAAAAAACACCTTCCATAGTGGAAGATTTCATCAAATCTGTTTCTGATGCAGATGGAATTATTATTTCAAGTCCTGAATATATTCGTTGTATTCCGGGCGGTCTTAAAAATGCAATTGATTGGATGGTTTCCCGTACCGAAATCATAGACAAGCCCATTGTTCTAGTTCATGCATCTAGTCGTGGTGACGACATGCTAGTTTCTTTAAGAAGAGTACTTTCGACAGTGAGCAGCAACTTTTTTGAAGATTTGTTTTTACGCTTCTCTCTCCTCAGTAAATCTCCCGAACAAATTTTTGAAATGCTACATACTGAAGAATATAAGTCACAAATCACGCAGTTCCTGCTTAGCTTTGTCTCAGAGATTCAAACATATAAAGACCAATTAGAGTGAACTTTCTTAAAATGAAACAGCGGATGATGAGTCAGCTGTTCTTTAGGTAAGAACTTGATTTAAAGTCTCGATTAAAGAAGTAATTTCTTTCTCTGATAAAGCAGCAAAACCCAAGCGAATACAACGATTAGAAGACTCGATTTGTTTAAACTTATGTTCTGTATCAATGCTGAGTTCATTTAATTTTATAAGCTGATCTCGAGTAAATGGTTTCTGGAATTTCACCCATAACGCCATTCCACCAGCGGGTGGTTGTATATGAATACGTTCTACAAAAATTCTTTTAAACTCAGCTAACGCATGGTCTCGGCGTAGTTGATATATTTTTTTCATTTTACGGATGTGTCTTTTAATTTCACCCCGTTGCATTAAATCTGCTAAGGCAAGTTCAGTAATATTATTACCTTGCCGATCAATCAATAAAATATCTTCAGTAATCGATTGAATAATTGATGGCGATGCCACGATGTAGCCTAAACGGATCCCTGGTGCAAAAACTTTAGACAATGAGCCAACATGAATGACTAATTCAGAATGAGGCAAACTCGCTAAGGGTGGCATAGGCCGACTGTCATAATGGAATTCATGGTCATAGTCATCTTCAATAATATAAAAGCCCCATTTTTTTGAAAGCTCTAAGAGTTGAAGACGGCGATTCATTGGCATCGTGACAGTTGTGGGATATTGATGATGCGGAGTTGTATAAATAGCAGCAACCGAATGTTCTTTTAAAATCCGTTCTAAATCTTCAATGACAATACCTTGTTCATCTAATTTGACAGAAACGACCTGAAAACCATTTGATTGGAACGCTTTAAAAGCAGATGGATAGTAAAGCTCTTCAACAACGATAACACCCTGCCTATTAGGTAATGCACGAGATGCAAGAAAAATTCCCATCTGGCTACCCCGTACAATACAAATCTTATCTGCGGCAACATTCATAAAACGTTCCATTGACAACATTTGTTGTAAGGCTTGTCTTAACTCAATCATACCTCGTGGGTCACCATATCCCATGTACTGGTTTTGAGTAATCTTAATCAGTGCATGCCGATAGGCGCGTGAAAATAGTTCGTAGGGAATAAGCCGTGGATCTGGCACACCATCGTTATGTGGATATAAAGCAACTTCTTGAATAATTGGCTTCTCATTAACTTTTCGCTCAGATATTGACTCTATTTTGAGTTGTTTTTCTGGCAAAACATCTGCCACAAATGTGCCTTTTCGGGGGCGAGTCACCAGCCATCCTTGTGCTTCTAATTCTTCATAGACCGCTTGTACCGTTTTCCGATTAATTCCTAATTCTTTTGATAGGCTACGAGACCCCGGCAGCATAGTCCCTTGCGCCAAACGGCCACTTAAAACTTCCTGACTAATCAAGTTAGTAAGCTTTAAAAAAACTGTTTTTTCTTCTCTTTCATCGATACGAAAATGTACTTGCCAAGGTCTTAGCATATTTGCCCCATCTGGACCATATAACTTATAAAAACTGGATGTATTGATTCATCCAGTTGTTTTCTATTCTGCCTTCACCTACTTAATTTGGTCAACTGGACTGGAGAAGAGATGAAGACTGCTTCTGTAAACAAACAAGATCTCATGCAACACGCACAGCAAGACATGCAAAAGTGGATTAGCGACTCAGATTTAACTGACCGCCAAAAGCTTGCACTCACTTGTCGTATTTTATTTGATCATGGCCATGATGCTGGTTTAGCAGGCCAAATTACTTGTCGTAGTGAAAATAAAGAATCCTTTATTACCCAACGTTTTGGTTTAGGTTTTGATGAAATTACTGCCTCAAACTTGCTTGAGGTGAATCAAGACTTAGAACCTATCAATCAAGAAGGTATGGCAAACCCAGCCAACCGTTTTCACACGTGGATTTATAAAGAACACCCAGAGGTGAACTGCATTATCCATACGCATCCGACTCATGTAGCTGCATTGTCGATGCTTCAAATTCCACTCATGATTTCACAAATGGATGTCTGTGCACTTTACGAAGATTGCTCATTTATAGGCCATTGGCCAGGTGTCCCTGTTGGCAATGAAGAAGGCATTTTGATTTCTTCTGCTCTGGGTAAAAACCGCGCTGTTTTGTTGTCTCACCATGGTCAACTGGTCACAGGAAAAACCATTGAAGAAGCATGCAACTTGGCTCTTTTAATTGAACGCGCAGCTCAACTGCAACTATTAGCCATGTCTGCTGGGCAAATTCAGCCGATCCCACACGATTTAGCTACAGAAGCTCATGACTGGGTATCTACCGATAAACGCAACAAAGTGAACTTTGCTTACTACGCACGTAAAGCTTTGAAAAAACATTCTGACTGTATTTAAAAAAAGAGACTTCAACCATGAAACTAAACGGCATTATTGGCTACCCTGTTACTCCTTTTTCTGATGACAACACCATTAACCTTCCTGTTCTAAAGCAAATGCTGGATTTGCTTATTGAAAATGGCTGCGATGCAATTGCGCCTTTAGGCAGTACTGGCGAAAGTGCTTATCTTGAATGGGATGAGTGGTGTTTAGTCGCTAAAACTTCAATTGAAAGCATTAATAAACGTGTACCTGTCATTATTGGAATTTCAGAACTCACGACGGATCAAGCCATCAAAAAAGCACAGATCGCGCAAAGCTATGGTGCAGATGCACTTATGGTGATTCCTGTATCTTATTGGAAGCTAACAGATCAAGAGATTTTTGAATATTATCAAGCGATTGCACAAGAAACGACTTTGCCAATTATGGTGTATAACAACCCTGCAACGAGTGGTGTTGATATGTCTCCAGAATTAATTGTGCGTATGTTTAACAACATTGCAAATATTACGATGGTGAAAGAAAGCAGTGGTGACATTCAACGTATGCATAAAATTCAAGAACTCTCAAAAGGAGAACTCCCATTTTATAACGGCTGCAACCCTCTAGCTTTAGAAGCTTTATGTGCTGGAGCAAGTGGTTGGTGTACAGCAGCACCAAATCTGTTAGGTCAACAACCTCAACAACTTATCGAACATGTAAAAAATGGTGAATTAGAACAAGCCCAAAAATCATTTTATCAACAACTTCCTCTACTACGCTTTATTGTCACTGGGGGTTTACCCAAAACGATTAAAGCAGGTTTACAGTTAAAAGGTGTTGCTGCGGGTTCACCACGCAGGCCACTGTTTAAAGCTGCGGATATTGAGCTTAACCAGTTAAAACAGCTACTTTCTGAAATAGAAAACTAATAAAAAAGCGGGTCAATAAACCCGCTTTTTTACAGCATAAACTTAGAATGTTTTAGTTAAACTAAACACTAGACCTGTGTCGTAAGGTTTTTTCTGAGCATCAGTCATACCAGAAGTACTAACGTCTGTACCTACTACATCTAGCTCAGCCAAAATGCCTAGGATGTTACGATTTACACCAACTTTATAATCGATATAGCTATCGTCTTTACCTGGACCACCAGCAACTACGGCTAAAGCATCTTTATTTTTGAATTTGTTATAGCCAACTGAAGCAAGGCCTGTAAAACCTGTATCTGCAATTGGTGCCGAATAACCGACATTAAAATACCAGAACTGCTTAGAATGAGCCCAGTAATCATCTGAATAGTTCACACCTACGCTAAGTGCATCCCCTTTAAATAAAGAATCAGCAAAAGTTAATTTACCGTAAACCTCATTAAAATCTAAACCATTTTTACCATCATAACCAATGCCATTACGGTCAAAACTATGGCCCGAACCAATATAGCCATAATGAATTACACCGACATCATAAGTAGGTGCAAGCGTATCCGTTAATTTCAAAGTATTGGTATAACCCAAAGCGACATCAGTTTCTGTTGAGTTGCCTGTTACTCCAAAATCAACACTTGAACCCCAAAGTGATAAATAAGCACCAGACTTATGAGAAAAAGTAAAACCACCTTGAATTGCAGGGTTATTTGATGATTGGGTAACTCCGCGGAAGCGGTAGTCTGTGGTTGCTGCGACGCTCCCTGTTGCGGTGATGCCATAAAAAGATGGTGCATCTTCAGCCATAACCATGGTTGAACCTGCTGCAAAGATACCAAGACCTAAGGCCTTAAGTGCAAATTTCATCATTCTGATCTCCCCCATAATGAATGCACGATTTATGTATATAAAACACATTGTGTTACTTAAGCTTTAGCAATTGCTGTGCCAAGTCCATTTTTTCCATCTTTAGACATCATTAATATTGAAATCAAAATATCTCTACAAGAAAAATTCCACTTTATATTTATAAAAATATATTTATAAAAAACAATATTATAAAAAAATAATTTCAACCATTGAGAAGAAATCAACATGAGTAAACACCTTGTCGGAAATAAATGAGCGACATCAGCAGTATCCATTTACTCCATATAAAATTTCTATCTAAGCTTAAATAAGAGATATAAAAATTACGTAAATTTCTTAAAGCTGAGCTTTTGATGGTCTGTAAATGGGCATTTCTTTTAATGAGATTTTTTTATTTTTCTTGTTTTAAAACTTATGAACTATTTTGGGTCTTTTTTAAGTAGCCATATGAACGAAAAAAGTGATGCACAAAATTTACGCAGAATATTGCACTAAGTTTGACCATTTAAACTAAATTCTATTGGTCTTCTACAGTGATCTATTTTTGTACATTACTCTTCAAAATAATGTTATAAAGTAACATTTTAAAAAACATTAAAAATAAATTGTCGAAAAAATCAACTCAAGAGAAGATTAAAAAGTAAACATATCCATCAAAAAAGATCAAAAAACGAACAGAAGAATCAACTAATTTTTGAGCTTGGAATATAAAATAAATGGTAAAAATACACTAAAAAATAAATTACTTTTTTTATTTTAAACAATACATTAAGTATAAAAGCTTAATAGTAAATTTAGTCAACAAGCAGTAGCACATTAATCAATTTCTGCATAGCATATATAAAATAAAATCAACAAAAATATATCTTTTTTATAGATTACTTATACAATTGATTGAAATCCTAGGCCCTGAACAATAACAAGGCACAGGATTTATCGTTTTTATGAGGTTCTTTAAATATGCTAAATGCACAAAAACTTACATTAGCAGTTCTCATTTCTGCGGCAATAATTTCCTCAGCTCAGGCAAGCGAGCAAAGCGAGGCAAAAGGATTTGTTGAAGATGCGAACGGTTCTATTCTCTTCCGTACAGGTTACATCAGCCGTGACAAAAAAAATGGCGTGGATGATACCAGTTCATTTGCTCAAACAGCAATCGTAAATATTGATTCTGGCTTTACTCCTGGTATTGTCGGTTTCGGTGTAGGTGTTGTGGGCGATGGTTCATTTAAAATCGGCGCAAACAAAAACGCTGGCAATAACATGATTCCACGTGAAACTGGTCTCAATGATGATGGCGTACCAACAAAAGGTGCTGGTGATTCTTATGATCACTGGGCACGTGGTGGTGCTAATGTTAAAGCACGTTTCTCAAATACAACAGTACGTTACGGTACTCAAGTACTTGATTTACCAGTTCTAGCAAGTAACACAGCACGTTTGGTACCTGAATATTTCACGGGTACTTTGTTAACTAGTCATGAAATTAAAAATTTAGAAGTGATTGCTGGTAAATTTACTAAAGATCAGTATTCTGATCAGGTGAATACAGATGGTCGTCATCTTGACCGTGCAATTGTTTGGGGTGCTAAATATAAATTTGATGATAACTTGAATGCATCTTACTTTGGTCTAGACAGTAAAAATGCTCTTGAACGCCATTATGTAAATGTAAACTATAAACAGCCTTTGGCGAATGACAGTTCATTAACTTACGATTTTAGTGGCTACCACACTAAATTCGATGCGAATGCGAATACCTACTCAGCTACTGGAGCAGTAGCACCAGATTATGGTAAAACTGGTATAGCAGGTGAAGAAAAGTCTAATAACATTTGGGCAATTTCAGGTACTTATGCAACTGGTCCACATAGTGTGATGTTAGCATACCAACAAAACAGTGGTAATGTTGGTTATGATTACGGTGGTAATGCTGACGGTGGCCAAAGTATCTATTTACCGAACTCTTATTTGTCTGACTTCATCGGTAACGATGAAAAATCAGCACAAATTCAATACAACGTTGATTTTGGTAAGTTAGGTGTATTACCTGGTTTAAACTGGACGACTGCATTTGTATACGGTTGGGACATCAAAGTTAGAAATGTAACTGACAGTGCTCAGGAACGTGAGTTCTTTAACCAAGTGAAATACACTGTTCAAAGCGGTTTTGCTAAAGATGCAAGCCTTCGTATTCGTAACTCTTACTATCGTGCAAGCGATTCATATCAAGGTGCTTACATTGGTGACACCAATGAATGGCGTATCTTCCTTGATATTCCTGTGAAATTATTCTAATTCACAAATTTATCAAGTATAAAAAAACCTACGTCTGGCAACAGATGTAGGTTTTTTTATTAAGCTCAGAATATCAATTGAGGCATTCTGAGCCCTATCAATTAAAGCTTATTTAGCAGCTTCAATTGCTTTTAATACTTCAGCTTTAGCAACGTCAGCACCTTCCCAACCACTGATTTTTACCCACTTACCTGGTTCTAAATCTTTATAGTGACTGAAGAAATGCTCAATTTGGCTAATTAATAACGGAGGAAGATCTGTATATTCCTTAACGTCTTTATACAATGGAGACAATTTCTCGTGTGGAACAGCGATTAATTTCGCATCGATACCACCATCATCTTCCATTTTTAATTTGCCCACTGGACGGCAACGAATGACTGAACCAGCAGCAACAGGATGTGGAGTTACAACAAGTACGTCTAACGGGTCACCATCTTCAGACAAAGTATTTGGAACATAACCATAGTTCGCTGGATAGAACATTGCTGTACCCATGAAACGGTCTACAAACAATGCATCAGAATCTTTGTCGATTTCATATTTAATTGGTGCTGCATTTGCAGGAATTTCAATGATGACATAGATGTCATTTGGGGCATCTTTACCTGCTGGGATATTGCTGTAACTCATATCAATACTCTTTCGTTATGAAGTCAGATGTAAAATCCACTCGATTATAGCGTGGATATCATCAAAATGATGCCGATTATACAATGCGCACACGCGAAAGTTGATATGAATGATGACAGAATGACACTCAAGTCAGTTTAATCGTGACCACTAATAAGAAGATTGGGCACAATATAGATAAGAACCAGACAATCGAACGTAAAGTTGCCCAGTTACTTAAATAACAGATCCCATAAATAACTCTTAAAATAATATATGCCCAACCTAATCTCAGAATAAAATATTCTGGAACGACCATATATTCAGCCATTAAAATAGCCGTTAAGAATAAAGGTAAGCTTTCAAAACTATTTTGTTGTACGGCATTTGCACGAGCAGCCAAACCAGTTGTTTTGGCAAAAAAAGCTCTCGGGTTTTGATTATCGGCAGGCTGAAAACCACCTGTAAACTTTGCAATTACGGTAAATGCGTATGGCAGCAAACATGCCACTAAAATAATATAGATAATGCCGCTGATGCCCTGCATAGTGCCATCCATCACTGAAAATACTGTTGATCATGCTATCATAACATTGCGTTTTTACCTGAAATTTTATGCAATCACTTGTCATCACTGATTAATAGGGCCATGTATGCAACAACCTGATCAAAAAGAATTGTTTGAAGTCTTGGATAAGCAAAAACAGAATCAACTTCAGATAGATCGCATATTAAAGATCGTACTCCCTATTATGGCTTTTTTACTTAGTGTGATTTGTGCAAATTTGAATTGGCAATCGACACTTGGCACCTTTGTTATTTTAACAATTACCTTTATTGCAGTCGGTATTAAACGACTTACTTTGTGGCATTGGCTCATTGTGATTACGATATATTGCTTAGCAGATAATTATTTAAGTTATGGTCAGCTTGATTTAACTCACCTACGCCTTCAACTCGGCACAATGCTTGTTTTTGTTGGAATGGTCGGAATTGGACGCCCTTATATAGACCGCTGGTTTATAAAAAGCCATAAAAACTAAAATAAAAAAAGCGCCCTAAGGCGCTTTTTTTATTAACTGGTTAAGCTGGTTTACGTAAGTCTTTACGTAAAATTTTGCCTACATTTGATTTTGGTAATTCATCCATAAACTCAACATAACGAGGGCGTTTATAGCCTGTTAAGTTTTCTTTAGCGAAGCTCAAAACTTCTTCAGTCGTTAAGCTTTGATCTTTTTTCACAATAAAGAGTTTTGGCACTTCACCTGATTTTTCATCTGGAACACCAATGGCTGCAACTTCCAATACTTTTGGATGCTTAGCAATAACTTCTTCGATTTCACTTGGGTAAACGTTAAAGCCAGAAACCAAAATCATATCCTTTTTACGGTCTACAATTTTTGTATATCCACGGCTATCCATCACACCAATGTCACCAGTACGGAAGAAACCATCTGCTGTCATGACTTTAGCTGTCTCATCAGGACGATTCCAGTAGCCCTTCATCACTTGAGGACCACGAATCGAGATTTCGCCTTGCTCACCTAAAGCAACTTCTTTACCGTCATCATCTAAAATAGCAACTTCAGTTAAAGGTAACGGAATACCAATAGTGCCGCTAAATTCGGTAGAAGCTGGTGGGTTTGCAGTTGCTACCGGTGAAGTTTCTGACAAGCCATAACCTTCAATAATGGTTGTACCCGTAATTTTCTTCCACGCTTCTGCTGTAGAAGGTAAAACGGCCATACCACCGCCCATCGCCATTTTTAAATTGCTATGGTCAAGTTGTTTGAATTCTTCATTGTTCACTAAAGCATTAAACAATGTGTTTACCGCTGGGAAGAATGATGGTTGATATTTACGTAATTCGTTAATAACAGCTGGTAAATCACGAGGGTTCGGAATCAAGATATTTGCTTGTCCTTTATACATACCGTACATCGCGCAAACCATGAACGCAAAAATATGATAAAGCGGTAGCGCACAAACAATACGGTCGCCTTTAGCACCATCGTTTGCTCCAAATTTACTTTGGAAAATACCATCACATTGAAGTAAGTTTGCTACAAGATTACGATGCGTAAGCTCTGCACCTTTTGAAACGCCTGTTGTACCACCAGTGTATTGAAGTACAGCCGTGTCACTTAAAGTTAAAGTCGGACGCTTATAATTACTCGCATTTTCTTTATTTAATGCTGAGTTAAATTTAACGTGTCCTGGAATATTCCAAGCTGGAATTTGTTTACGTACTTTACGTAATACAAAATTCACCAGAGTACCTTTGAGTGTACCGAGCATATCTCCGACTGATGCAACTACAACATGCTTCACTGGAGTTTTACCTAAAATGCTTTGGTAAACACTGGCAAAGTTTTCGATAATCACAAGTACTTCTGCACCTGAGTCATTTAATTGATGCTCAAGTTCACGCGCAGTATAAAGTGGGTTAACGTTTACTAACACTAAACCTGCACGTAACACAGCTAATGCAACTACAGGATACTGCAATACATTCGGCATCATCACTGCCACACGAGTTCCTTTTGCTAACCCCAAATTTTGCAAATAGGTTGCGAACTTACGGCTTGCAAGTTCTAACTCATTAAATGACATCGCTTTATCCATAAAGATAAAGGCATCGCGAGAACCAAATTTTTGGAAATTACTCTCAAAAATATCAACAAGTGAGGTATTTTCCGCAGGCAATGCTACTGTTTCTGGAATCCCTGTTTTTTGGTATTCTGCAAACCAAATTTTTTCCATAATGCCATTATCTCCGATTCGTAATCCTTAGTAATAACTGTTATTCAATGCCCCAGCTATTCTTTAGCTTCTTGGTGCCAGAACATATTTAAAACTTATTGGCACATTCATGACACTTCGAACAAGATTATGAGACAGAAGTTTTGACAATTTAACCCTGCCAAATTTTTTGCATGGAGTACAAATTACGTACTCCAAATTGCTGTCCTTTTAATCGTTATTCAATACCAACAAGTTCAGTTCATTGCTTGAACATGTTGCCATATATAGCGTATTTATGTTGCCAGACGCTAGCTTTATCTCTGAATCAACAGTTTATTTGCTTTTTGATATCCACGTGGTAAGAGCTGACCTTTTGAAGCTCGTTTACCCATATATTTTTGTAGATCATCACCTTTTAATTTTAGATGTTGCTGACCTGCAACCACCTGAATTATTTCATCTAAGTTCAGGGTTGTCATGGATAAAATTTGCTCTTTCGCATCAAGTTGTATCAACTTATTACCTTTACCCTTATTTAGATTTGGTAGTTCTGCCAAATCAATAATCAAGAGTCGACCTGCTGAGCTGAGCACTGCTAAGTGCGTCATATTTTGAGCAGATATTAATGGTAAAGCTTTTGATTTTTCAGGAACAGACAAGAATGTCTTACCTGCTTTGGCATTGGTATCTAACTGTTTGGTTTGAGTTTTAAACCCATAACCAGAGGTACTCGCCGCGATAAGTTCAGACTCTTCGTCTTCTAGATAAACCTGAATAAACGACACGCCACTTGCAGGAGCAAGTTTAGAACTTAATGGTTCACCCAAACCTCTTGCTGATGGCAAACTGCTAATAGGCAAGGCATAACTACGCCCTGTCTCATCAAGGAAATAGATCCGTTGATTGGTTTTACCCACAGCATGACTTAAATATTGGTCGCCCGCACGATAGTTTAAATTCTCTGCATCAACATCCGCACCTTTTGCAGCACGAATCCATCCAGCTTCAGATAAAACCACCGTTACCGCTTCAGCTGGCATTAAATCCTGTTCTTTAATCTGAACAGCTTCAGCACGCACCACGATTGGAGAACGGCGTTCGTCACCAAACTTTTTCGCGTCTTCTTTTAATTCACCAATAATCAGATTTTTTAAAGATTCTGGATTTTCTAATTGCTCACGAATAATGGCAGCTTTTGCAGCAAGCTCATCTTGTTCATGACGGATTTCCATCTCTTCAAGTTTTGCTAAATGACGCAACTTGAGTTCTAAAATTGCTTCTGCCTGTATCTCATCAATATTGAAATGTTCCATCAACACTGGTTTAGGCTGATCTTCTTCACGAATAATACGAATCACTGTATCAATATCAAGATAAGCAATTAAAAGACCTGCCAAAATATGCAGACGTTTTTCAATTCGGTTTAAATGATATTCTAAACGGCGAGTGACCGTCTTTTTACGGATCTCAATCCATTCAAGCAAAATACGACGAATCGATTTAACTTGAGGACGTCCATCCTCACCAATCATGTTTAAATTAACACGGTAGCTCGACTCTAAATCGGTGGTTGCAAATAAGTGGCTCATTACCGCTTCTGCATCAATGCGGTTAGAGCGAAGTACAATCACTAATCGTGTTGGGTTTGCATGATCCGACTCGTCACGAATATCAACGACTAATGGCAGCTTTTTGGCCTGCATTTGGTCGGCAATTTGAGTAATCACCTTAGAGCCCGATACTTGATAAGGCAGTTCAGTAATCACGATTTCATTTTTTTCGATGGTATAAACCGCTCGCATGCGGTAACTGCCACGACCAGTGGTCTGAATTTTGAGTAATTCTTCTGGCGGAGTAATAATTTCAGCTTTTGTTGGTAAATCTGGCCCTGGAATATATTCAGCCAATTTTTCATCTGAAGTTTGCGGGTTACGAATTAATGCAATCGTTCCTTTAATCACTTCACGTAAATTATGTGGAGGAATATCGGTTGCCATACCAACCGCAATACCAGTTGTGCCGTTGAGCAGAATATTAGGAATACGCGCTGGCAAAGTAATAGGTTCTTTTAATGAACCATCAAAGTTATCTTGCCAGTCAGTTGTGCCCTGACCTAACTCATTTAATAACAACTCACTGTAGGCAGAAAGCTTTGCTTCGGTATAACGCATCGCAGCAAATGACTTAGGATCATCTGGTGCCCCCCAGTTACCTTGTCCTTCAATTAAAGGATAACGATAACTAAATGGCTGAGCCATCAATACCATCGCTTCATAACATGCCGAGTCACCATGAGGATGGTATTTACCTAGCACATCACCTACTGTACGTGCTGATTTTTTTGGCTTGCCGCTATTTTTTAAGCCTAGCTCGCTCATGGCATAGACAATACGGCGCTGTACAGGCTTTAAGCCATCACTGATATGCGGCAATGCACGGTCCATAATGACGTACATGGCATAATTCAAGTAAGCCTGTTCAGTAAATTCGGCTACAGAGCGGTTTTCTGTCGCTTGATGCGCAAGGCTGGTCATAGTCAGCTTATCTTCCAAATCAGTCGTTATTTTAAATGAGTCTTATGCTAAGTGGGCTATGTTACAGACACAAGAGGGAGTCTGTCACCTGAGCGTCAAATTATGTCTCATCTCTCTATATTTTTAGTTACTTGCTATAAAGTTAGGCAAAATTACAAGCCTATCGACTCTAGTCTTTTCCCTTGGGTTTCTTCACCTAATATTAAAATTACAGCTGCGACCAAAAGTAAAACAACAGTAAACATCATAAAAACATGGCTAAACCCATGCTTTGCAACCATCATATGGGTAACCACAATCGGCGCCAAAATTCCGCCTAAACGCCCCATTGCCGATGCCCAGCCCGAACCAAAAGCCCGAATATTGGCTGGATATTGTTCTGGCGTATAGGTATATAACACTCCCCATGCCCCTAAATTAAAGAATGACATGAGACAGCCCCAAAACATAATGCTATTTACGCTGTGGGCTTGTCCAAAGAAATATGCAGACAGTGCACAAAACCCAATAAATGAAGCGAGAGTAATTTTTCTACCCAATCGTTCTACAAACCATGCCGCTGCCAAGTAGCCCGGTAGTTGCGCCAAAATCATCAGCAAAACATATTCAAAAGATTTAACAATGTCATAGCCTTGTTTCACCAATAAACTTGGCAACCACGTAAAGATACCGTAGTAGGAATATACGATTCCAAACCAGATCAGCCAGAGCATTAAACTACGGCGTGCAAAAGGGCCACTCCAAAGTTGTTTAAAAGAGACCTTTTGTTGTATAGCGACAGGCACAACTTCAATATGATGAACGATTTGGACACCCGCCTGAGCTTCTAGTTTTTGTACTAAAGCATGCGCTTCTTCGATGCGGCCACGGTTAATCAGGTACGGTATCGACTCAGGGAGTTTTTTCCAAATCACTAGAATATAAATCAGAGGGAGGCCGCCCATCAGAAATGCGATATGCCAGCCAAATTTAGGAATAATAAAATAAGAAATTAACGCCGCAACTAACCAGCCTAAACCCCAAAAACTTTCAAGTAATACAATAAAACGACCGCGTACATGTGAGGGTATATATTCACTCACCAATGTCACTGCAACAGGTAATTGCCCGCCAAGTCCAAGACCAACAATAAAACGGAAAATCAATAACCATTTCAAATCTGGAGCAAATGCACATAAGGCAGTCGCGATACTATAAATTGCCATAGTCGTAGCAAATATTGTCTTTCGACCAAACCGATCGGCTAAGGCTCCCGAGCAAACCGCTCCAATAGCCATTCCTACAAAGCCAATACTCACAATCCAACCGCTTTGGGCTGGGGTTAATGCCCAGTCTTTAACAAGCGTTGTCATGATAAAAGCAATGATACCGGTGTCCATCGCATCAAACATCCAACCTAAACCAACCACCCACAATAAAGTGTAGTGGAATTTGCCAATTGGAAGATTTTGTATACGTGAAACCAGATCCATAAGAAAACTCTACTGGAAAGAATAAGTGAGCAAGACAATATTTAATTGTTATAGCATGCTCACATCGCATTCTGCATGATTAATGTTCATCGGTTGATGAAGCTGATTCTGCATCGTCATCTTTATAAATAAACTTAGGCATTTCTAAGCCGAAATAGATCGCAATTAGACGCAGAGTAAAACCGAAAATTAAGGTTGAAATAACAGTTAACTCTAAACTGAATCCCAAATCTAAGCATACCCAATAGCAAATGACCGCTACAAAAGAAATACTCGCATAAAGTTCGCGACGGAAAACGAACGGAACATCGTTACATAAAATGTCACGCAAAATACCGCCAGAAACTCCAGTTAACACCCCTGCTACTGCCGATACGACAAAACCATGCCCCATTTGTAAAGCAATCTGACAACCAATAATGGTAAATCCAATTAGACCTAAGGCATCGAGCACCAAAAAGATGTTATGTAAGTGACGCATCCATTTGGCAATAATGATTGTGACAAATGCAGCACAACAAGTCAGAACTAAATATTCAGGATGTTTTACCCAAGTTAAAGGATAGTGACCAAGTAATACATCACGTACCGACCCGCCTCCTAAGGCAGTCACACAGGCAATCAGTACGACACCGAACCAGTCCATACTCCGTCGCCCAGCAGACAATGCACCTGTCATGGCTTCGGCAGTAATCGCAATAATATAAATAACGGTGAGTAACATTGCCCTTTCCCTCAGGCCAAACGGTGCGCGTATTTTAAGATAAAGTTATAGGAATTGTGCACAGCATTGTTTAAATTTTTTTCCAGAGCCACATATACAAGGCTGTTTCATCGTGACCTGCATATCTACAGTGGGATCAAGAAAAAACCATTGTTGTTGATATACAAAATGTGAAATCTCATGATGAACCTGAGCTTTTTGTCCATCATGATAATGTGCCTTGAATTCAACCTGTGCATGGGTTTTATCTAGTTTTTCTTTGACATTAACGACTTCTAAACCCAACCATTGATTTTGTTTGCTCCAGTCTGCAATAGCCTCTTTATCAAGTTCAGTTTGCTGGCCTAAAGCGGTTGTTTTCACAATATAATCAATTTGCTGCAATGCAAAAGCACTATAACGCGAACGCATAAGCTGCTCTGCTGTCAGGGCTTTTGCTGTGCCTAAATGTAAAGGCTCACAACATTCTGCATAGCTGCCTTTTCCACATGGACAAGTGTGTTGAGTCATTCTGTGTTTCTCAAATAAAAAATAGCTCAGAGTTGAGCTATTTTATGATGTTTCTAGGCTTAAAATATCATTTAATCTTTTGATTCATCTTGTTCGATAGAAACAATATGAACTTTCTCGATTTTATGACCTTCCATCGTAATCACTTCAAAGCGATAACCATCTGCTTCAACAGCTTCACCATTTTCTGGTAAGCGACCTAAATGGAATAACAAATAACCTGACAAAGTTGAATACTGTTCACTTTCATCAACCAAATCACGACCTAATAAAAGAGATACGTGGCGAATATCCGTTGAACCTTCAAGTATTAATGAGCCATCTGCCAAGCTCTCAGCTGCTGCATCCAGCTCATCTTCATCGGGGAATTCACCAGCAATGGCTTCTAAAATATCAATTGGTGTTGCAATACCTTCAATTGAACCGTATTCATTTAAAACGATTGCCATTTGTAATGGTGCTTGACGTAATTGCTCCATCACCATCAGTACTTGAGCATTTTCATGCACAATGACAGGTTCACGTAAATGCTTTTCGAAATCAACCACGCCTGTTTCAATAAAGCCGTTTAAAACTTTATGTGTTAATGCGATACCCTCAATATTATCAAGCTCACCACGTGCAACAATCAAACGAGAGTGTGTCATTGACATTAAGCGTTCTTTTAACACTTCAGGTTCGTCATCTAAATTAATCCATTCAAGTTCAGGTCGTGGAGTCATAACAGACTTTACAGGACGTTCTGATAAACCAAGAACACCTTGCACAAGCACACTATGATAAGCGCCATTTTCTTCGTCAAAGACTTCATCTGCAAAAGCTTGTGTCGCTAATACGTCTTCTTTATCAGAAGATTGTGTATCTGAGCTAGAACCACTGCTTTTACTTCCTAACATACGTAAAACTGCGGAGGCAGTGCGATAACGCAAGTCTGTGGTTGTAACCAGCTTTTCCTGATTGCGACGCATGCTCTGATTGATAACTTCCACCAAAACTGAGAAGCCAATTGCAGCATATAAGTAGCCCTTCGGAATATGGAAACCAAAACCTTCCACAACCAAAGAGAAACCAATCATCATCAAGAAACCAAGACACAGAATAACGACTGTTGGATGCTTATTGACAAAGTCCATGAGGGGTCTTGATGCCCACAGCATAATACCCACAGCAACAATCATCGCCAACATCATGACGCTCTTGTCTTTGACCATTCCTACTGCAGTAATCACGCTGTCTAAAGAGAACACAGCATCAAGCACTACAATCTGGACAATGACCATCCAGAATGCAGCATGAACTGGATTTTCTTCTTTTTGTAATTGTTTGCCTTCCATTCGTTCATGCAATTCCATGGTGCCTTTAAAGAGCAAGAACACACCACCGAATAATAGAATCAAATCACGACCAGAAAAAGGATGATCAAAAATATGGAAAAGTGGCTGGGTTAACGTAACTACCCAAGCGATAGCAGCCAACAAGAGCATACGCATGCCCAAGGCTAATAATAATCCCAGCTTTCGAGCCTTGCCTCTCTGCTCTGGCGGCAGTTTTTCGGCCAAAATAGCGATGAAAACGAGGTTATCGATCCCCAATACAATTTCAAGAACGATTAAAGTTGCTAAACCCACCCAAGCAGAGGGATCAGACATCCATTCAAAGATCATCGATCCTGCTCCTGTGCTGATTGGATTTTATCTTTATTTGGCAACACAGCAGGCATGCCCATACAAAGGAGGGAAAATGTTTTTTTAGGACAAGAAATTAAAACGGAGCGACTACAACCACTACCCATATTTGTTCATATGTTGTTAAACGAATTTTTAGTATAGGCAAGATTTAATAGAAATTCATCATTTTTATTTGTTCATGACGGGCATTCACCAAACCCATACAAAACATGAATCTTTCTTATAAATCTGCTTATAAAGTTGTCATATCTTTGGCTTAGTGTAGACAAGAAATATGAACGTGATAAGGTGAAAATAAAGCAATGAATAGCGTATTAACAATGGCAGTAAATGATTCATCTATAACAGCTGTAAAAACAAAACAACCTCTTATTGCATTATATTGTGGTTCACGTGTAGGAAATAATCCAATCTATCGAGAAAAAGCAATTGAGCTCGCTCGTGGAATTGCTGAGCAAGGCTTTGGTTTGGTCTACGGCGGTGCAAGCATTGGCTTAATGGGACAAGTAGCCGACAGCGTACTCGAAAATGGCGGTGAAGCTGTCGGTGTCATTCCTGATTTTATGCTTAACTATGAAGAAGCACACTCAAGATTAACCGAATTACACGTAGTAGAAACCATGCATGAGCGCAAAGCCATGATGGCTGAACGTGCAAGTGCATTTGTTGCATTACCGGGTGGTTTAGGAACATTCGAAGAAATATTGGAAATAGCCACGTGGGGCCAACTTAACCAACATCAAAAACCCATGATTTTGTATAACGTAAATGGCTTTTATAATGCATTGATTGCCCAACTAGACCATGCGGTTCAAGAAGGTTTTCTTCCCCTTCAGCACCGAGCTAAATTAATTGTATGTGATGATGTCGATCAAATTTATAACGTCATTAAAAATTTAAAAATGCCGAAAAGATTTGTTGTTTAGTTATCCACCTACTCTCCATAAAAAAGCGGCTCTGCCGCTTTTTTCGTTTTAACTATTTTCACCGCTACCTTCAAAAGCACTTAGATTTATTAAAGGGGTATTCAACATTGTCTTACTTTTTTTACTTTCAATTTGTTTTACACTAGACCAAAACGTTAACTTTCAAATGTTATGAATGCCACGCCGACTCACCAAGCCTTGCAACCTGAATATCGCTTACTCGTACTTTTGGTTTCCATTGGCTTTTTTATGCAGGCTTTGGACACAACAATTGTAAATACAGCTATTCCTGCAATGGCTCACCATTTAAATGAAGACCCTCTACGCATGCATAGCGTAGTAGTGGCCTATGTATTATCAGTAGCCGCCTGCATTCCTTTAAGTGGATGGTTAGCAGACCGCTTTGGTGTTAGAAATATTTTCTTATCGGCAATCGTTATTTTTACTTTGGCCTCTTTAGGTTGTGGTCTTTCTCAGAGCCTCAATGAACTCTTATTTTTCCGAGTCATCCAAGGCGTAGGTGGAGCTTTACTACTTCCTGTTGGGCGATTATCCCTTTTAAAGATTATTCCCCGAACTCAGTTTTTAGCTGCAATGAGCTTAATGAGTCTTGCAGGTTTACTCGGGCCGTTGGCTGGCCCAACTTTAGGTGGCTGGTTAGTTGAAGTTGCAACTTGGCACTGGATTTTCCTGATTAATATTCCCATGGGTATCTTAGGCATCTTAATGACATTAAAAGTGATGCCTAATTTAAAAGAGCCTTCAGTCAAAACATTTGATTTAGGTGGCTTCATCTTATTAGTGGTAGCCATGATTGGATGGTCTTTGGGTATCGAACATTTAGCCTCACCTGAATATTCTAAATGGTTCAGTATTTCGCTATTAATCGTCGGCATAATCGCAACGCTTTGGTATGCCTATCACTCACATACTCATCAAAATGCGTTGTTCCGTAGCCGACTTTTTAGAAACAAAATTTATGCGATTGGTATTTTAGGTAATTTCTTTGCCCGCTTTGGTGGTAATGCCTTACCTTTTGTTTTACCGCTCATGTTACAGGTGGCTTTTGGCTTTGAACCTTTCATAGCCGGTTTAATGATGATCCCTTTGGTCTTAGGCTCATTATTTTCAAAGCCAATTGTCAGACCCATTATTCAAAAGATTGGCTATCGACGTTTTTTACTCATCAACACAACACTGGTCGGGCTATGTATTGCCTCTTTCGCCATCATGACAGTCGACACTCCAACTTGGTTTAGAGCCTTACACTTTTTCTTATTTGGCACATTAAATTCACTGCAATTTGTGGGTATGAACACATTGACCTTAAAAGATCTGCCTCAACAAGATGCAAGTAGCGGTAATAGTTTTTTATCGATGATCATGATGCTATCAATGAGTATTGGCGTAGCACTCGCGGGCACTCTCATTAATATCTTTACTAATTATTATGGAGCTGACCATGTGACCACTGCATTCCATGTCACTTTAATTTGCCTCGGCTGTATTAATGTCATTACTGCGCTTATCTTTTGGCAAATTCCAAAAAATACGCCTGTGTAAGCAGTTGCATTTTTAACATGGTTTCTCATTCACGAATCACGCTATGATGTGAGCTTCATATTGATACTGAGTTTTGCATGACCAAGCTGGCAAAAACCTTTTCTGCACCACGCTACAACACCCTCATTGGGATTGTTTTAGCTTGTGTTATGGGGGTTCTCACTTACTTCGGTCTGTTCTACCAACAAAAAGCAATTGCTCAAGATTATCCGGTTCAAGGCTTTGATGTTTCTCATCATCAAGAAAATATTAACTGGAAAAAAATATCACCCCAAAAATTTCAGTTCGTCTATTTAAAAGCGACCGAAGGTGGTGATTATAAAGATCCAAAATTTCAAGAAAACTGGTTAAAAGCACGCGAACATGGCTTTTATGTTGGGGCTTATCATTTTTACCGTTTATGCCGCGATGGCAAAACACAAGCTGAAAATTTTATTGCAACCGTACCCAACAAACCTGATGCCCTTCCTCCTGTTATCGATCTGGAATATGACGGCAACTGTATTAATGCGCACACCAAAGAACAATTACTTAAAGAAATAGGCATCATGCATGACCGCCTAAAACAGCATTATGGCAAACAGCCTATCTTTTATATTTCCAAAACTTTTTACCACATTGTGTTAATAGGAAGTTTCCCTAATACCCCACTTTGGGTCAGAGATTACGAAGGAAAACCTGAGCTGAAGGACAAGCGAAAATGGCTCTTTTGGCAGCATAGTAATCAGGGTAAAATTGAAGGGATAATAAAGCCCGTAGACTTAAATGTTTATGAGGGTTCAGTCAAAGAATGGCACCAATTCTTACAGCAGCGAGGCATCGTGAAAGCACAATAATATGCGCAAAATCATTCATATCGATATGGATGCCTTTTATGCATCAGTCGAATTGCGAGAGCGTCCTGATCTAAAGCATCTCCCTGTGGTTATTTCATCTCATCATCCGCGAGCTGTGATTGCTGCTGCATCTTATCCTGCCCGCGAATTTGGTTTACGTTCAGCCATGTCGATGACTCAGGCAAGAAAACTATGCCCTCAAGTCGTTATTATTGAGCCAAATTTTGAAAAATATCGTACAGTCTCCGCTCAAATTCACTCGATCTTTCAGCAATATACTCTGCTTATTGAACCTTTATCGCTTGATGAAGCTTATTTAGATGTCACTGAAAATCTAAAACAGATTGCGAGTGCAACCGAAGTTGCGATGCATATTCGGGAAGATATTTTTCGGTTAACTGGACTAACTGCATCGGCGGGTGTGGCCCCTAATAAATTTTTGGCAAAAATTGCTTCAGATTGGAATAAACCGAATGGCTTATGTGTAATTAAACCTTCTCAGGTTGCTACTTTTATTCAAGATCTGCCACTTAAAAAGATTCCTGGCGTCGGTAAAGTCACTCAGGAAAAATTACAGCAACTTCAACTGCATACTTTGGGCGATTTACAGAAAATTGAAGAAGCTGTTTTAGTTCACCACTTTGGTAAATATGGACAACAACTCTACCTATATGCACAAGGAATTGATCATAGACCTGTTCAAGCTGAAAGAGCTCGCCAACAAATTTCGAAAGAGACAACTTTCGATAGTGACTTTACTTTAGTTCAATGTCAGCCCTATTGGCAGGGACTAGCCGAAAAAGTTTGGCAAAGCTTAGAGAAAAAACAGCTCAATGCACGTGGTGTGAATATTAAGCTTAAGCTCAAGAATTTTCAGACTTTACAACATAGTAAAAGCTTTAAAAGACCAATCCAGTCGCTACAGGACTTAATTCAAGTTTTATTTTTATTATTAAATGAAATGCAGATTCCTGAACATTTTCAGTTTCGCTTAATTGGTATAGGAGTTTATCAATTACAAACCCAAGCGGATGACTTCCAGCTTAACCTCTGGTAGTTGATTAATTTTCACCCAAAAGAGCAACTTTTAAACAAAATAGACTCCCTTTTACTAAGACTTTAGAGTAACCTAATCAACGCATCTTCATTACCCATGTATTTGCAACATGCCAAAGCAACCTTTACTTTCGGCATATCGTCCTGTGATTGGCGTGACGACCAAATCCGAATATTACAGGGCACAAATGTGCCCTTTTATTATAATTTATTCTTTAATAAAAACATTTATATATTACAGTCCTGTTTGGTCATTTTAATTTTAGTTAATGGTACATTATCTTTATATAAATACTTTAAATTAAGTTGCGCTCCTTTATTTAATAATTCTTTCATTTTTATATTATTGCAAACACCTTTAACAATTTCAGGAACACCATTAACTTCCATTGCTTGTACCCATTCAGTAGGCATATCCACAGACGTTATATGAATCAGACGATAATTCAACGTTAATTCTTTCCCTTGGGCCTCAACATGCTCTAAATTTGTTTCTCGATCTACTTGCATAGGCAAGTTTTTATTGATTATCTTGGCCCCAAAAGTTAACTGTAGCGGCAAATCATCCTTAATACTTTCTTTACACAAATTCTGAGGGACACTTGTAGAATATTCCTCTGTAATATATAACTGTTTATCCACCCCACGAGAAACCACCATATAGTAATCACGATCTGTAAAACAGTTATTAGTGCTATATCTCGTCGCTGAAATCTTTGCAGAATTTTGACTTCTCGTCACTTTCACATCACTATAGTTAGATGTATATCCCAGCTTTTGAAGCATTTCTTGATTTTCTAAAAATAGTTCTTTTAATTTTTTCCCAGACATACTCATGCTTTGTTCAATACCATCTGGTGTGATTTGTTTTTGATGAAGTTTGGCATTGTCTGCATAGAGTTCCATTCCTTTCGGATCACTCTCATTCGACAACTGTTTATATTTTTCAAAGAACAATATATATTCTTGATCAGGATTTATAGCATGCGTTATTGTTGTCATTCCCACTAATCCTCCCAATATAATAATCTCTATTTTTTTTCGCATGGTCATGTCCAATATATTATTTTATTCAATGCAGATATTAGCAATTTATAATAAATCTTGTCATTAATTAATTATAGCCACCAATATCAACTAAAAAAATTCCACTGCTTAATTCAATCAAGTACAATCTTTTCTATTGTTTTTTAAATCAGGTAAAGCTTATGTCCGTGCAGCGTTTACACGTGACTTCACGCTACTGCGAAGTTGCGATTTCAGGTAATTTAGTACACTTAGCTGGCCAACTCGCAGATGATACAAGCGTCGATGTTACAGCACAGACTCAACAAACTTTAGATAATATTGACCGTCTATTGGCAGAAGCTGGAACAGATAAAACCCATATTCTTTCTGTTATGATTTTTCTAAAAGATATCGACAAAGATTATGCAGCAATGAATGCTGTTTGGGATGCATGGATTAGTGAAGGACATCCACCAGCACGTACTTGTGTAGAATCCAAACTTTATGCACCAGACGTGCTTGTAGAAATGACGGTAGTTGCAGTACTTCCATAATTTTTATAAATATAAAGTGAAACTAAATTGAGCAATATCTCTAGTTATATTGCTCAATTTTTTAGTAGTTTTAACATTTTTAATGTCAGCATGTTATTAAGATCCTCTTTAATGAGTTCTCTAATCAATTGCTATAATCTCTAATTTTTAAGACTTCACAAACGCATTTGACATTCGTTCTAGTTGCGGCGTTGCATGTAAAATTGCCATCTCTGTTTCTGGAGTCAATAAGTCCCTTCTTAGATCGTGATAATCAGGCACCTCACTGTAATGAAGCACACGATAGCCAGCCAGTTGTAATAGACGACGTTCATATTGTTGATGCGCTCGGCGTAAACCACTTTCTCCAAGAACAACCACTACAACAACCTGATAATTTTGATCAAGCACAACAAAATCAGCCGCCATATTTTGATATTTTCGACGTGTATGCGCATATTTTGTAGTTAATAATGCATCAAACGATACATGTGCCAACACGGTAAATTTAGGCAAAACTGTTTGTAGTCTGGTTAATGTCATTTGCTCATGACTGGTTAAGACTGCACGGCGCTTCAAGGCACTATCATGTTGATGCCTTCGCGAAAGACTTTTCACTGCCATTACAACAGCCAGAAATAATAATAAGATCGTGATTAAATAGTACATGGGTCCAATCCTTTAGGTTTTTTATAATGATTTTGCTAGATCACACTTTGTTTTAATTGATAACGACAGAGCCGTTTTTTAAAAGGTTCACTTAGTAATTTCACTTGTAGTTATCAAGCTTGGCTTAAATTTAGCCACCCTCACATTATTTATAATCATAGAATCTACAACAATCAAGTGCAGCTCGTCAGATTTTTGCTATTTATCATTATTCGTTACGTTTTTCGTACTTTTAATCTTCAAAAATCTCATTATACGATTTAAATAGACACTTTAAAAACAAAACAGGCTCTATTTAAGAGCCTGTTTTATCACTATCCACGAACCTTGCTTTTAGGTTTACTTTTTCCACCAAATGGTCTTTTCTCACCGGTTTCACGAGGAGGTAAACCAGTGTGTTGGGTTAGAACCTGGCCTTTTTGTGGACGTTTTTGCCCTGCTGCTGAACGAGATTGCCCCTGACCACGTTTTGCTGAATCACCCGCTACAGAAGAGTTCTTCTTACGTGCCGACTTATATTCACCTTCAGCAGTACCTTGTGGCTGATAGGTTGGAATTAAATGCTGCTTTGAATTACCAATTAAATCTGCACGGCCCATTTCTTTTAAAGCTTCACGAAGCAATGGCCAGTTGTTTGGATCATGGTAACGTAAGAATGCTTTATGCAAACGACGGCGTTTCTCACCTTTTACAATATCAACTTTTTCAGTATAGCGAGCTACTTTAGCAAGCGGGTTTTTGCCCGAATAATACATGGTCGTTGCAGTTGCCATTGGCGATGGATAGAACGTCTGTACCTGATCGGCACGGAAACCATTCTTTTTCAACCAAATTGCAAGGTGCATCATGTCATAATCTGAAGTACCCGGATGTGCTGCAATAAAGTAAGGAATTAAGTATTGCTCTTTTCCTGCTTCTTTACTGAAACGATCAAACATTTGTTTGAAACGATCATACGTACCAATACCCGGCTTCATCATCTTAGATAAAGGACCATTTTCGGTATGTTCAGGAGCAATTTTTAAATAACCGCCAACGTGGTGTTGTACCAGCTCTTTGACATATTCAGGGTTTAGTACGGCAAGGTCATAACGTAAACCTGAACCAATCAGAATCTTCTTCACGCCTTTAATTGCACGTGCCTTACGATAAAGCTGCACTAAAGGGGCATGATCGGTATGCAAGTTTTGACAAACGCCTGGATATACACAAGAAGGTTTACGACAGTTCTTCTCAATTTCAGGATCTTTACAATGCAAACGGTACATGTTTGCCGTTGGACCACCTAAATCTGAAATAATACCTGTGAAGTTAGGTGCAGTATCACGGATTTTTTCAATCTCACGTAAGATCGAATCTTCCGAACGGTTTTGAATAATACGACCTTCATGTTCTGTAATCGAACAGAATGTACAGCCGCCAAAACAGCCACGCATAATGTTGACCGAGAATTTGATCATATCAAATGCAGGGAAACGAGCATCGCCATAAGTAGGATGTGGCAAACGTGCATATGGAAGATCAAACACATAGTCCATTTCCTCAGTGGTTAGAGGAATTGGTGGAGGATTGATCCAGACATCACGTTCACCATGGCGTTGAACCAAAGCACGGGCATTACCCGGATTAGTTTCAAGGTGCAAAATACGGTTTGCATGCGCGTAAAGCACGTGATCATTTGACACCTCTTCAAAAGAAGGTAAACGAATTACCGCTAACTCACGTGGAGGTAACTTGTGTTTAATTGCTTTTGATGGTGCCGGTTTTAATTGAACGATTTGAGTGTCGTCATCTAGTTTGTCGCCTTCACGCACAATCGGGTTTGCAACAATCTCTTTCTGGAAATCTTGATACTGAGCTAGTGAGTTGCCTTTTTCTTTTTCAACCTCACAGCCATCAATATCTTCAGTCATGACATATGGGTTAATAATTGGATCAACACGTCCAATCGTATCTACATCATTACTCGCAACTTCAACAAACTTTGCTTTTGATGCTTTGTTATGTTTATTAATAATAAATGCTGTACCACGAACATCAGTAATCTCGTGGATTTTTTCACCTTTAGCCAAACGATGCATCACATCAATAATGGCACGCTCACCATTACCATACATGAGTAAATCAGCTTTTGAATCCATCAAAATCGAACGACGAACTTTATCTGACCAATAATCGTAGTGAGCAATACGACGTAAACTACCTTCAATACCACCTAATAACACAGGTACGTCTGGAAATGCTTCACGACAACGTTGACAATATACTGTTGCTGCACGGTCAGGACGTTTATTTGGTTCATTGTTTGGTGAATATGCATCATCAGAACGGATTTTACGATCTGCCGTATAACGGTTAATCATCGAATCCATATTACCTGCGGTTACACCCCAAGCAATTGTTGGCTTACCTAAAACGCGGAAGCTTTCAACATTGGTCCAATCTGGCTGCGCAATAATTCCGACACGGAAACCTTGTGCTTCAAGTACACGCCCAATCACACCCGATACAAATGATGGGTGGTCAATATAAGCATCACCACAGACTAAAATAAAGTCACATGCATCCCAGCCGAGTTGGTCCATTTCTTCTCGTGACATCGGCAAAAATGGTGCGGGTTCAAAACACGACGCCCAATATTTGTCGTAATCAAACAGCGCTTTGGGCGCAGTCTGCATGGTGTAGGCAGTAGACATGGCTTGCGAATCTCGGCTAGCAGATGGAGGAGAGACATCTAAAGATGAAAGCCGATCATTTTAACATGAATTTCATTCATTTTCCCTGTTTATAAAACATGCGAAAACAATAATATAGAAATTAATTTGATTAAAGTTTACTCAATATTTTATTCTTGGAATAAATACGGCGGAATAAAATCCGCCGCAGTTTTAATTTTTATTTATAGAGCTTAAAACAAAGCTTTTGGTAAACGAATCTGAATAATCTCATTATCATCAGCCAGTTTTGCGTTACGCCCTGTCGAACCAGGGAAGTTATTATCATTGAAAACGGTAAGCGTTGTACCATTTTCAATAATCACATCTTCAATGGTTTCAAATGGGAAAGCAAAAACCTGTCCCGTACCGATATCCCCTGCTCTTGCTGTGCTATACAATAAATTCGGGTTAGCAATTTTAATTAAATCAACCAAATCTTCACGGCTTACTAGCTGACCGGACTCATGTAATTTAATACGGATTAATTTTTTATAGCCGCCTAAATTATTCTGAGTCGCATCACGTTCAATAATGATCCCTTCTTTATCATTAAAGAGTTGGAAGTCACCAATATTGGTTGCCTTGCTGTCTAACTGGAACCAATAATATTTTCCTGTATACGCTTTTTTCTTCAGGTCAAATTGAGAAATCAGTAGTTGTCTTTCTGTTTCCCGAATTGATTTAATTGGCTTTTCTATAAGAGGGTAAAGATACTGCCCGTCTGGCGAAATCGCCATTCCTTCAAAACCACCACTTTGCTGAACTAGAGGTTCTACAAAATTAATTTGTGCTTTATTAAACTGATTTTGTGGTGAACGTAATTCTTGAGTCGGGTTTAACGGATTTGGTAGAGCAATCGGTGCATCTAATAACACACCATCGGCTGAAAAATGAAGTAAATAAGGTCCAAATTCATCGCCAATCCAGTAAGTCCCATCACTAGTACGTTGCATAGACTCTGGATCAAAATCAGCGCCCGTTAATAATCGATCAGCTGTATCACCATTCACGATATTAAAAGGAATTAACTTATTTGGATCACGCAGCTGGATAAAGCTTTGCACAGTCACTTGCCCCGTGCCTTTAGCTTTAGTTTTGAAATCAGGCTTTTGTTTATAAATACGAAGTAAAAAATCTGCTGAATTATCTTGAGTCCCAAAACCATTATCAGCCATTGCCATATAACTGCCATCTTCATTTTTTAATGCAGCAGAAAAGCCTTGTACAGGTTGACCCTTAAATGGAGGATAAATTCCATTTGCACCTTTCACATATGCGCCAGAGTCTGGACCAGCTGCATAAGTTTCTACAGGTAACTTGGCAAAAGAAATTAAGGTCGGTTCGGTAACTTTTTCAGTAGGTGAAGTTTGTTCTTGATCATTATCATCATTACATGCCGTCAATCCTAAACTGGCGCAGCATAATAATGCGACTAAAGTTTTTTTGCTCATAGTTTTATACAGTTGGTAAAAAATTAAGCAAATTTAATCAATCTTATATGAAGTTTTTACTTCAAAAAGATGAAATCTTTATGGCGAAAATATGACAAACTCAACTGTTCAATACAAACACAAACTAAATGACCTCATCAAAAATAATTAAAGTTTCGTTGGCTGATATTCTCCAGCAATTGCTGCTTTCAAAAAGTTCTGGAAAGTTGGACATTCCATATGATTTTCAGCAGGACATACCGCAGCATGTTGTAATCCTTGGCTGATAAAATGCAATCGTTTAGCCATTTGCTCTAATTGTTCAGCTTTATCTTTTAGTTTTTGCCGATTGAGCTCTGGTTTACCATCTTGTCCAAACATTGTTGCGATTTCATTTAAAGAAAAACCTGCAGCACGACCTAAAGCAATGAGTGCCAGTTGATCAAGCACTTGTTTCCCATATTGCCGACGTAAACCTTGCCGCCCTATCGATTTAATTAATCCTTTCTCTTCATAAAAACGTAGTGTAGCGGTTGTGACTTTTGCCTTTTTAGCGACTTCACCAATATCCATAACAACCTCTTGACTTCAAGTGAACTTTAACTTGCACAATAAATTTATCACGTTTCAGACGTATAAAAGCAAGGTTTCAAAATGAATCTCTCCACATTGTTCTTTCAGGCTTTATGTCTCGGCATTGGCGCAACAATTATGATGGATATCTGGCTGTTAACATTAAAGATATTCAAAATTCCGACCTTAAACTTCGGCTTGCTCGGACGCTGGGTTGGTTGGATATTTAAAGGGAAACTCATCCATCAATCTATAGCCCAAAGCCCTCAAATTAAGGATGAATATTTATTAGGTTGGATTGCTCACTATAGTGTTGGGCTAATCTTTTCATTTAGCTTTCTTTTAATTGTTGGCTCAACTTGGCTTAGCCATCCTCAGTTTTATTCAGCACTACTTTTTGGTGTAGTCACCGTTCTCATTCCTTTTTTTATTATGCAACCTGCGATGGGTAGTGGTTTTGCTTCATCAAAAACCCCTCGTCCTTTTTTGAACTGCCTAAAAAGTTTGATGAACCATAGTGTTTTTGGTTGTGGCTTATATCTCACTGCAAAATTATTTCAAATTTAAATAAAGAGGAAACTGCTCATGAAAACCGTTGCCATTATTTACTTTAGTCGCCAAGGCCACACCCAATTTATTGCTCAGCAAATTCAAACTGGCATCTTGAACCATAAAGATATTAAAGTAGATTTACTCAATGCTGAACATCTTGTCGAAAACCCAGAAATCCTAATTCAATATGACGGCTTAATTTGGGGATCCCCCACTTATTTAGGGGGTGTATCTTCCAAGTTAAAACAACTCATGGATGCAACGGGTCCATTATGGAAAAAGCAGAGCTTTAAAGGAAAACTGGCGGCTGGCTTTACCGTGTCTTCCCTTCCAGCAGGTGATAAACAATCGACACTAATTTCACTTTTTACCTTTTGTATGCAACACGGCATGTTATGGATCGGCAACCCGATTGTGCCTGAGCAACACCAAGGTATTCCTTATACTCAAGCAGCCAATCGTCTAGGCTCATGGTCAGGCTTAATGGCTCAGGCTGAACATGGCAGTAATGCCGATAGGTTTGATGAAGGAGATATTAAAACTGCTCAACAATTTGGAGAAAATTTTGCATTGACCTTAAATGCTTATCAAGGAATATAAGGCCATGAAAGCACAGAAGCTTTTATTTCTGTTAATTTTATCTGGAATGATGTCTTTTATAGTTTCGGGTATTTCAACTTTTAAAGTAGTGGGGCTAAATCATCATTTCCTTTCATTGTGGGTATCGGCTTGGATTATTGCATGGATATTGGCTTTTCCAAGTGTATTGATTTGTGCGCCTATAGCTCAGAAACTTGTCGACATTGTATTTAAGTAAGTTGATCTGTAAGTTAAAACGTACAAAACTTGCGGTGATTTGCGGATATTCATCTTTAGTATTTTTTCATAATATATGAAGCATAGAGAGACAGGATGTCTCATTGAAGAAGAATAAGAACGCAGGAAGCGGTAGTTGACAGGAGTTAGCTACATAAGCTGAATACGAAAAAACCTCGACAGGATGTCGGGGTTTTTTCATTTTAATTATACAAAATTCTCACTCTTTGCTTGTGCTGAGCAACAGAACTTATATTGATCCGTTGAGTATGGCTGAATACCATGATTTCATTTGAAATTTGATTATCGGTTTTGTATTTTGCTTACCTCATCTTTATCTAACAATTATTTTAATCCGACTCAAATAAACATTTTGAGTCTCAAATTTTTCGTAATTGCTTTAATGACAATAATGACTGGGTGTACAAGCTTAGGCCCGAATAGTGGTTCATTTTCATGGCGTTCAAATAAGCTCTCGTCTGGTCTACAAAAAGCTTATTCTGTTCCACAAAGCACAGCGAATCGGTTATCTCCAATAATTATTCAAAGTGCTGACCAATATAATGTGCCGCCTCTTTTACTTGCCGCGGTCATAAGACAAGAATCGAGTTACAATACTAATGCCCTCTCGCCTACGGGTGCAGTAGGTTTAACTCAAATTATTCCCAGCTATTGGCAACAAACTTGTACTGGTAATTTGTATGATGAATCTACAAATATTCAATGTGGCGCATATATTTTAAATCATTACTATAAGTCAGCGGATAGTTGGTTCAAAGCAACTGCTTATTATAATGTTGGACCAAGTGGATATCAGAGAAGTTTCTGGACACGGCACAAAGCTAAAAAATATGCTCGATCAGTTAAACATCATCAAAAAGCTTTAAAAAGTGCTTTATAAATAAGCTTAAATAAAAAGCCCATCAATAGATGGGCTTTTTTATAGAGTTAATTTTATTCGTCAAATAAACCATCAAACAGAACAGAAGATAAATAACGCTCCCCACTATCTGGCAGAATAACAACAATAGTTTTACCAACATTTTCAGGGCGTTCTGCAATTTTTGCCGCCGCAGCCAAAGCTGCGCCACTTGAAATACCCACTAGAATACCTTCTTGGGTTGCACAGTTTCTTGCCCACTGAATTGCTTCTTCGCTAGTCACTGGTAAGACTTCATCCACAAGATCTAAATCAAGATTCTTTGGAATAAAGTTCGCACCAATTCCCTGAATTTTATGCGGCGCAGGTGTAATGTTGTCTCCATTTCTAGTTTGAGTAATAATTGGAGACTCAGCAGGTTCAACGGCTACAGAATACAAAGGTTTATTTTGAACTTGTTCGAAATAACGAGAAATACCAGTAATTGTGCCACCAGTACCTACGCCAGCAACCAAAATATCAACTTGTCCACCTGTTGCTTGCCAGATTTCAGGACCAGTTGTATCTACATGGATTTGTGGATTCGCTGGGTTCTCAAATTGCTGAGGTAAGAAATAAACATCTGGCTGTTCAGCTGCTAATCGTATAGCTTCATCAACTGCACCTTTCATTCCTTTCGCTGGTTCAGTTAAAATCAAATTGGCACCGAGAGCTTTTAATACTTTTCTACGCTCAAGACTCATGCTTGCAGGCATAGTTAAAGTAATTGGATAACCCTTAGCAGCTGCAACAAAAGCTAGTGCAATCCCCGTATTACCACTGGTTGGTTCAACAATTTGCATGCCTTCTTTTAACACACCGCGCTTTTCTGCATCTGCAATTAGTGCCGCTCCGATACGACATTTCACAGAAAATGCAGGATTACGGCTTTCCACTTTTGCTAATACGGTTGCACCAGTTTTAATCAAACGATTAATGCGAACTAAAGGAGTATTACCAATAGCTTCTGCATTATTGGAATATACCGCGATCCCTAAATTATTGGGTGTTGGAAATTGCTGATCAGTAGACATGTTATATCCTTATTAGATTTGGAATGATTCTGAATCATTATAAGCTTCTATAATAAACAGGAAAGTAGAAAAGCTAAGTAATACCTAAACTCTCAAATGAACAGTGTCTCTTGTCATAGATTTCTTTTAATAAATAAAAATTTAAAAATTATTTTAAAAAACAAATTATTAGATTAAATAAGTTTATTTAGCTATCCATATCATGCATTAAAAATAAGAGAACATCAGGCTAATATCGCACATCTTCTGGTCATAAATTAAAGCTAATGTTTTTCAAAATTTTATATAGTGAGTTACCAAAGTTCACCCTCTCTCCAATCGGCACAAATAGTATCATCTTCTAAATTATAGGTTAGTCGCTCCTTCAGCTTAGCGCTTAACGGAAATAGCATAATTTGATAATCATCTGTTAGATAAGTGAAAGTATCTTGCTTGATGTATAAATCCCCCCACCACGAAATCCAATCTAATTTTTTATAGAACGTCTCATCTTCAGGCTGTAATGCCGCAAGTTCATAGCCTAAAGTAGTTAAAGCATCAGTTAAATATTTTAATAATTTAGATGCGAGTCCTTTTCCACGCATTTTGACATCAGTAGTCACATATTCTATATAAGCAGTTTTTACAGGGATACCATCTTTTAAGGTGAAAATTCGATCTGTCCATAAAACATGCGACACAATATTATCATCCAATATGCCTATTATATGCACAGCGGTTTGCATGAAGGTATATTGACTCCAAGGATCTTCATCAAAAGCAGCAAAACATAGCTCAGCAATTTGTTGCCGTTGTTGTTTATCTAAGTCATGAGCCGCGATGATTTTAAACTGCATAGGCAGAAACTCTATTTTAATTGTTTAAATCATAAGCAAAGCTCGAAATAATATGAAGTTTTTAGTTAAAACCCCTTAATATTTATTACCCGCATGCAAAAAACACCCCCAACTGTTAAGTTGGGGGTGTTTAGAATAATGAGCTGGCGATGACTTACTCTCACATGGGAAACCCCACACTACCATCAGCGCTAAGAGGTTTCACTTCTGAGTTCGGGAAGGGATCAGGTGGTTCACTCTTGCTATGGTCGCCAGCACAACTGGTATGGATACTTGCATGGGTCTTAATATGCCGATGCGTTTTCCAAATCTTTACAGATGGGCTGATTGAATCTTACTTTATTTGTTCATTTTAGCTAAGCGTATAACTAAATCAAGTTGCTTTGCATATTAATGAATCGATTGATGCTTTATATACAACTGCTTGGGTGTTGTATAGTCAAGCCTCACGAGCAATTAGTATTGGTCAGCTTCACATATCACTATGCTTCCACATCCAACCTATCAACGTCCTAGTCTCGAACGGCTCTTTAGAGGACATAAAGTCCTAGGGAAATCTTATCTTGAGGTAGGCTTCCCGCTTAGATGCTTTCAGCGGTTATCCCTTCCGAACATAGCTACCCGGCGATGCGACTGGCGTCACAACCGGTACACCAGAGGTTCGTCCACTCTGGTCCTCTCGTACTAGGAGCAGATCCTCTCAAATTTCCAGCGCCCACGGTAGATAGGGACCGAACTGTCTCACGACGTTCTAAACCCAGCTCGCGTACCTCTTTAAATGGCGAACAGCCATACCCTTGGGACCTGCTTCAGCCCCAGGATGAGATGAGCCGACATCGAGGTGCCAAACACCGCCGTCGATATGAACTCTTGGGCGGTATCAGCCTGTTATCCCCAGAGTACCTTTTATCCGTTGAGCGATGGCCCTTCCATACAGAACCACCGGATCACTAAGACCTACTTTCGTACCTGCTCGACTTGTGGGTCTCGCAGTTAAGCGCGCTTTTGCCTTTATACTCTACGCGTGATTTCCGACCACGCTGAGCGCACCTTCGTACTCCTCCGTTACTCTTTAGGAGGAGACCGCCCCAGTCAAACTACCCACCAGACATGGTCCTCGCCCCGGATTACGGGGCAGAGTTAGAACCTCAACATTACCAGGGTGGTATTTCAAGGACGGCTCCATTGGAACTAGCGTTCCAACTTCAAAGCCTCCCACCTATCCTACACAAGTAAGGTCAAAGTTCAATGTCAAGCTGCAGTAAAGGTTCACGGGGTCTTTCCGTCTAGCCGCGGGTACACTGCATCTTCACAGCGATTTCGATTTCACTGAGCCTCTGCTGGAGACAGCGCCGCCATCATTATGCCATTCGTGCAGGTCGGAACTTACCCGACAAGGAATTTCGCTACCTTAGGACCGTTATAGTTACGGCCGCCGTTTACTGGGGCTTCGATCAAGAGCTTCGCTTACGCTAACCCCATCAATTAACCTTCCAGCACCGGGCAGGCATCACACCCTATACGTCCACTTTCGTGTTTGCAGAGTGCTATGTTTTTAATAAACAGTTGCAGCGGCCTGGTTTCTGTGGCTGCCAATAGCTCAGACCGCGAGGGTCATCACCGTCAGCAGCGTACCTTCTCCCGAAGTTACGGTACCATTTTGCCTAGTTCCTTCAGCAGAGTTCTCTCAAGCGCCTTGGTCTACTCGACCTGACCACCTGTGTCGGTTTCGGGTACGATTCCTGTGTAACTGAAGCTTAGAGACTTTTCCTGGAAGCATGGTATCAGCCACTTCGCTGTACAAGTACAGCTTGCTATCAGATCTCAGCATAGAGCACCCCGGATTTGCCTAAGATGCATGCCTACTTCCTTCCACCTGGACAACCAACGCCAGGCTGACTTAACCTTCTCCGTCCTCTCATCGCATTACACAGAAGTATTGGAATATTAACCAATTTCCCATCGACTACGCCTTTCGGCCTCGCCTTAGGGGTCGACTCACCCAGCCCCGATTAACGTTGGACTGGAACCCTTGGTCTTTCGGCGAACGGGTTTTTCACCCGTTTTGTCGTTACTCACGTCAGCATTCGCACTTCTGATACCTCCAGCATACTTCTCAATACACCTTCATCGGCTTACAGAACGCTCCCCTACCACTTGACTAAAAGTCAAATCCGCAGCTTCGGCACATAGTTTTAGCCCCGTTACATCTTCCGCGCAGGCCGACTCGACTAGTGAGCTATTACGCTTTCTTTAAAGGGTGGCTGCTTCTAAGCCAACCTCCTAGCTGTCTATGCCTTCCCACATCGTTTCCCACTTAACTATGATTTTGGGGCCTTAGCTGGCGGTCTGGATTGTTTTCCTCTTGACTACGGACGTTAGCACCCGCAGTCTGTCTCCCGGATAGTACTCATAGGTATTCGGAGTTTGCATCGGTTTGGTAAGTCGGGATGACCCCCTAGCCGAAACAGTGCTCTACCCCCTATGGTATTCGTCCGAGGCGCTACCTAAATAGCTTTCGGGGAGAACCAGCTATCACCAGGCTTGATTAGCCTTTCACCCCTATCCACAAGTCATCCCCTGGCTTTTCAACGACAGTGGGTTCGGTCCTCCAGTTAGTGTTACCCAACCTTCAACCTGCTCATGGATAGATCGCCTGGTTTCGGGTCTATACCCAGCAACTAAACGCCCTATTAAGACTCGATTTCTCTACGGCTCCCCTATACGGTTAACCTCGCTACTGAATATAAGTCGCTGACCCATTATACAAAAGGTACGCAGTCACCGAACAAGTCGGCTCCCACTGCTTGTATGCATGCGGTTTCAGGATCTATTTCACTCCCCTCACAGGGGTTCTTTTCGCCTTTCCCTCACGGTACTGGTTCACTATCGGTCAGTCAGGAGTATTTAGCCTTGGAGGATGGTCCCCCCATATTCAGACAAGGTTTCACGTGCCTCGCCCTACTCGTCATCATTATGTGTGCCCTTTCGTGTACGGGAATATCACCCTCTACGTTCGCACTTCCCAGAGCGTTCCACTAAAACACACATAACTTAATGGGCTGATCCCCGTTCGCTCGCCGCTACTAAGGGAATCTCAATTGATTTCTTTTCCTAAGGGTACTGAGATGTTTCACTTCCCCTCGTTCGCCTTGCAACACTATGTATTCATGTTGCAATACCTACCTTAAAGTAGGTGGGTTCCCCCATTCAGAAATCTCCGGATCAAAGGATATTTGCCGCCTCCCCGGAGCTTATCGCAGGCTATTACGTCTTTCATCGCCTCTGACTGCCAAGGCATCCACCACATGCACTTAATTACTTGACTATACAACCCCAAACAGTCGTCAACACTTACAAGTGAGTGTTGTCCGTGCGATTCTTCATCGCTACTATCTGTTGTCTGTGTACTTAAACACTGTACAGCTTCAATCTAAATTCATATACCAAAACGCTTGATTCAGTTAATTTGCTAGTTCTCAATTCATTCAGATTAATTGCTTAATCTAAACTCTTGAGTGAACAATTTATTTCAGACTCAATTTTGCCAATCTGTTAATGAATAAACATGCCTTCGTCAGGTCATGCTTAATACCGTGATACTTAAATCACAGAAGTTAATAAACCAAGATCTAAATCTTTATTTACTAATTTCTGTAATCCGAACTTCTCTTAAGTTCTGGTGGAGACTAGGAGAGTCGAACTCCTGACCTCCTGCGTGCAAAGCAGGCGCTCTACCAACTAAGCTAAGTCCCCAGCTTACATCATCAGTCATGTATCTTTTATCTATAACTTCAACCAGTCAAAGTCATGGTGGGTCTGACAAGACTTGAACTTGTGACCCCACGCTTATCAAGCGTGTGCTCTAACCAACTGAGCTACAGACCCTCAGATACATCTATGAAGAACAACTTGTTGTGGATTCTTACCAATCGTCAATCTTTCGTTAAGGAGGTGATCCAGCCGCAGGTTCCCCTACGGCTACCTTGTTACGACTTCACCCCAGTCATCGGCCACACCGTGGTAACCGCCCTCTTTGCAGTTAGGCTAGCTACTTCTGGTGCAACAAACTCCCATGGTGTGACGGGCGGTGTGTACAAGGCCCGGGAACGTATTCACCGCGGCATTCTGATCCGCGATTACTAGCGATTCCGACTTCATGGAGTCGAGTTGCAGACTCCAATCCGGACTACGATCGGCTTTTTGAGATTAGCATCCTATCGCTAGGTAGCAACCCTTTGTACCGACCATTGTAGCACGTGTGTAGCCCTGGCCGTAAGGGCCATGATGACTTGACGTCGTCCCCGCCTTCCTCCAGTTTGTCACTGGCAGTATCCTTAAAGTTCCCGACATTACTCGCTGGCAAATAAGGAAAAGGGTTGCGCTCGTTGCGGGACTTAACCCAACATCTCACGACACGAGCTGACGACAGCCATGCAGCACCTGTATGTAAGTTCCCGAAGGCACCAATCCATCTCTGGAAAGTTCTTACTATGTCAAGGCCAGGTAAGGTTCTTCGCGTTGCATCGAATTAAACCACATGCTCCACCGCTTGTGCGGGCCCCCGTCAATTCATTTGAGTTTTAGTCTTGCGACCGTACTCCCCAGGCGGTCTACTTATCGCGTTAGCTGCGCCACTAAAGCCTCAAAGGCCCCAACGGCTAGTAGACATCGTTTACGGCATGGACTACCAGGGTATCTAATCCTGTTTGCTCCCCATGCTTTCGCACCTCAGCGTCAGTGTTAGGCCAGATGGCTGCCTTCGCCATCGGTATTCCTCCAGATCTCTACGCATTTCACCGCTACACCTGGAATTCTACCATCCTCTCCCACACTCTAGCTAACCAGTATCGAATGCAATTCCCAAGTTAAGCTCGGGGATTTCACATTTGACTTAATTAGCCGCCTACGCGCGCTTTACGCCCAGTAAATCCGATTAACGCTTGCACCCTCTGTATTACCGCGGCTGCTGGCACAGAGTTAGCCGGTGCTTATTCTGCGAGTAACGTCCACTATCTCTAGGTATTAACTAAAGTAGCCTCCTCCTCGCTTAAAGTGCTTTACAACCATAAGGCCTTCTTCACACACGCGGCATGGCTGGATCAGGCTTCCGCCCATTGTCCAATATTCCCCACTGCTGCCTCCCGTAGGAGTCTGGGCCGTGTCTCAGTCCCAGTGTGGCGGATCATCCTCTCAGACCCGCTACAGATCGTCGCCTTGGTAGGCCTTTACCCCACCAACTAGCTAATCCGACTTAGGCTCATCTATTAGCGCAAGGTCCGAAGATCCCCTGCTTTCTCCCGTAGGACGTATGCGGTATTAGCATTCCTTTCGAAATGTTGTCCCCCACTAATAGGCAGATTCCTAAGCATTACTCACCCGTCCGCCGCTAAGTGATAGTGCAAGCACCATCACCCCGCTCGACTTGCATGTGTTAAGCCTGCCGCCAGCGTTCAATCTGAGCCATGATCAAACTCTTCAGTTAAAAATCATTTTGCACCTTATTAAAGACAAGGTGCCAATTCTGGCTCATCAATTTTCTGACTTAAATTTCGCTCAAATAAACTTCGAGTAATTTAAACCAATCAATCAATGATAATATTTCGATTAATCAATCAGTAAAAATCCACACAAGTTGTTCTTCAATTCTCTTAATGATCTTCTTCCTGGTTCGTCACCAGCAAGCTAGGTCGGCTATATTACTCTTAATCTCTTAAAAGTCAACAGGTAATTTCGATATTTTTAAAACTTAGTCTCAAAACCAACTTCTCACCAAATTCATCACTTAAAGTAACCAACTTAATTCTAAGTAACTGTTTTTCAACAAGTTCTTATCTGCATCACCGCCGATGGATGTGCATTATAGAGGATTAAGATCCCTTTGCAAGCGAAAATTAGAAACTTATGACTTGAGCGTTCACTTTTAAATCAACAGCCAATACAACCTATTGTTTTATATAAGTAATTATTTTAATTATTTATTTTTGACCTAAATAAGCCAAGATCATGCTCGACAATTCACGCTTAAGTTGTTGTTCTGATATAAGAAAATTGTTCTGACTCACATATCGCATCATCGTAAAAAGCGTACTATTAATAATTACAAAGGATTTATGCTTCACCTGTTCGAAGTCCCACTGATGAGGATTTCTACTAAATGTATAAAGTCCTACTTCAAAAAAATGCTTTTCTAAAATCTGAGCAGCTTGCGAATGACTATAGTTATGCCAATGTTTCAGTACTTCTATAAAAAATCCATGATCAGCTTTTAATGCATTAAACCCTAGCTCTATCGCCAAGGGGATGAGCAGGTCTAAAGGAATATTCCCTTGCTGCATAACTAGCTCTTTAAGTTGATGTCCTAATAGTTCGCTTTTACGGCGTAATAGTTCTTCTATGATTTGATCTTTATTCTCAAAGTATTGGTAAATCGAACCTACACTTACTCCAGATTTCTCTGCAATTTTAGGAGTTGTGGTATGTAGTAATCCATGTTGGGCAATACAGTGTTGTGTCGCCTCTAAAATATGGTCAACAATAATTTTTGAGCGCTGTTGCTGGGGAGCTTTTCTCATCGGTTGTTTATTCGTTAAATGCGAATTGAATGCGAATAATTATTCATATTAGCCTATTTATTATTCAGTTCAATAAGTAAGTAACGATATGCAAACAATTAGCCCAACTCGACTTGCTTCTTTTAATGACATGCAAGACAGTAATTTTTTTACTCAGTTTTTAAATATCTGTTGCGAAAAAACAGCTCAACCAAACTATACAGAATATGTGTCTTTACAACGCGCTCTTTGTGAAGGAGACATTGAAATGGATAAGGTGATTGATTGGGTTATGCAAAACCCCAAAGATCACCGCATGATTTTTGAGAAGATATTATTTCAAGGCCGCGATGACCTATCTGAGCCGGTACCTACTGAGTTAGAAAATTTCTTTAATTACATTGAACAAAAGCCTGAATGGTTAGATCAGCGCCAAATTGATGAGGCTGTTAAATTTACTCATCGTTTAGGAGTAAATAATGGTTTTATCCTTAGAGATTTATCTTTAATGGCAGGATATTTATATCCTGGATTTAATCAGCCTCTAATTTTAACGGGCGCGTTGAAAAAACAGGCGGGTAATCGTTTAGCAGAAACCACAAAATGGTGGGTTGATATTACTGAACCTCAGGGACTTGTCCGTTTAAGCTCAGGTTTCACGTCAACGATTTATGTTCGCTTTATTCATGCACTTGTTCGTCGGCAATTAAAGAAGTCTGATCGCTGGGATAGTGAAGTTTGGGGGATTCCTCTTAATCAATTTGATTTGGCAATGACTAATTTGGCTTTTAGCAGTGTAGTTTTACTTGGTATTAGGGCTTTAGGTGTATGGCCAACGAAACAAGAAGCTAAGAATTTTTTACATTTTTGGCGTTATGTTGGCTGGTTAATGGGTATTGATGAAAAATGGCTTATTCAATCTGAATCCGAAGGTTGGCGATTACTTTACTGGATGCAGTTTGCTCACCCTCGCTCTGATCACAGCAGTGTTGAACTAGGTTCAAGCTTATCTAAAGAGCCTTTTGAGAGAAAATATCTGCATTTACGCTCGTTACAGCAGAAGCTTGCATATCGGCAACATTTAGAACTTACCCAATTTTTTATTGGTAAGAAAAGAATGAAACTACTTGGATTGCCTCAGCAGTCTGCTTCATGGTTTGCTTATTATTTGATTGTGCGCAATTCACTACTTTATAGTGGTGCGAAGCTTTCACCAAAAGTTGAAAAGTTTTTATCTAAGTCAGGTCGCAATATACAAAAGCTTGGCTTAACGCTTTATCAGAATCAAGGTAAGGCAAAAACCTTAGCGAGTATGCATCAATAATTTTTAAAACCTAAAAATAAAAAATGGAAGCCTGTTAACCAGACTTCCTTTTTCAAATATTAAGGGGCTTATTGAGCTGATGAACTGTGCATGTGCATTTCAGCGTGGTTCATTTGCTCAGGCGACTCCATCATCTGCTTATTTTTTTGACTTGGCATATAGTCAGGCTCATTATTGATCGCCAAGTAAAAAATGATCATAAATAATAAGCTCAAGATAGAAGCCACAATAAGTAACTTCCATCCCCACCAAGACTGCTCAGGCGATAATTTATTTGTCATTTCATTTCTCTCATTCAATTAATATTTTTCAGTTCATTTCATTCGCTATAGCTTATTAAAACTTCATGCTCATACGAACCCAGTAATTTCTTCCGATATTATTGAATTGCTCTTCACTCGCAAATCCAAAGCCTGCACTACCCGCTTTGTTTAAGTGTTCGGTGTAGGTTTTATCTAATACGTTATCGACACCAACAGAGACATCGATATCTTTACGAAGGTTGTAACTTCCGTTTAGAGAAAGAGTCGAAAAACCTTTACTTGGTTTTAGGTCATATCCCACGATATTACCTTGATGCAGACTCACGCGGTTCTGTTCAGCAACTGCTCGCCACAACAGACCTAAGTTATATTTGTCAGCCACATAGCGGATATTTAAACGACCTTCTAAAGGTGAAATTTGAGGTAGTGGTTTATCATCTGTAGTGTTTTTACCCCATGCATACATCGCACTCAAATCTGCCTGAATATGATCAGTAAATTGATATCCAATACCCGCTTCTGCCCCCGCAATAGTTGCATCGACATTTTTAGCGCCCGCAGTAATATCATGGCTCATATCATGTCCACCCATTCCAGTACTTGGATGATGGTGATAACTCATTAAAATGTAGTCATCTACTAAGCCCACATAAGCAGATGCCCATGTATTTAAAGCACCATGTTGCTGCTGGAAGCCCATATCCAACTGTAATGTTTTCTCAGGATTTACACCGTTAAATGTATTGGTTGAGCCAGCATTCCCATGTTTAGGCGAGAAAAGCTCCCAATAATCAGGCATACGCTCTACATAACCTAAACCGATATAGCTTTTTAGGTCATGCTCAGGATGTTGGTTTTCCCAGCGTACAAATGCACTTGGTAAAGTCTTTTCAAGTTTGGTGTTAAAACCTTGTGCTTGAGAGTCGGCACGTTCATCTTCAACTGTGACTCGATCTAAACGCACACCTGTGACCAGCTTGTTGAGATCGTTCCATTGATAACCAAGCTCACCAAAAGCACCGTATGATTGAAAACGCATATCTTGACGATATGGAACATTCATAGAAGGCATATTTGGCGATGACATGCTACCGCCATGTTTATTGAATTGAGAATCTACACCTGTAATTAAACTCCACTTATTCCATTCAGAAGTCATGGCTAAGCGTGAATTTAGTGTACGGCGTGTTACTTGCATTGCCATCGCGTTCGGCATCAGCATGGTCATACCACCATGATTCATTTCAACTAATGGCGGAGTACGTAAGCTAAAGTTATCCATAATATGGTCGTTATAGCTGTAGTTCACCTGCCCTTCAATTTTCTTAATGACATCAGTGATATTTTTCTTTTCAAAACGCAGCCCTAGGCTTTCACGCGCAAACTGAGAACCATCCATTGAACGTCCAGCATAAAGCGATTCACCATCAGATTTCCCACCCGTGAACTCGATCCAAGTGTTTTCATCTGGAGTGAAGCCAAGCGCTATATCTGCATTCCACTTTTTCCATGCTGAGGGCACTGTATTGCCATCACCATCTTGATAACTATTGGATTCTGAACGGTTGGCATTTAAACGAATATATTTTTTCTCATCACCCAATGCTGCTTCAACATTATGGTCAATACGCCCATATGAACCTAGCAAGACACTCGCTTGCCCACGATAAGGTTTTTCAGAGGTGAGTTTCTCAGGTTGACGTTCAAAAAGTACCGTAGCGGCCGAACCTGTATTGGCATATTGAACCGTTTGTGGACCTTTAATGACAGAAATACGATCATAACTTTCTGGAGAGATATAAGAAGTCGGAGCATCCATACGGTTTGGACATGCGCCTAGGTTTTCTGTTCCATCTGTCAAAATTTTGATGCGTGAACCAAACATACCACGGAAGGTCACATCACCATTAGTTCCACCGCTTTGTATTGAGTTGAAACCCATAATACTTTGTAGATAATCTGCCCCATCTGTAGCAGGTACTGGCTGAATCGGCTGTTTCGGGTCGGCATGTACAATCAGACCATTTGCATCGTTACCTTGCTGAGCTGTAACAACAATAGGTGCTAATGAGTGAAGTGTTGTGGTATCAACATCATTTTTTTCTGAATCTGCAAAAACGAGACCCGAATGAGAGACAGCAAGCATCGCAACCCATAGAGGCTGTAATAAGAATTTAGAATGTGGCATTTTTATACGCTCTAAAACATAAATAAAGTGATATTGAAGTCAGTTAAGACCCCAACAAAAAATTGCTTTTATTTATGCAAATAGAGGCGGTGCGCGCCCTTGAGGGAGTAGGAAAAGTCGCTGTAGCGCAAAGTAAACATGTCGAAATGCTTGTTGATAGGCAACCAAGCGGACTTGTATGCGGACTAAAACTTCTTTTACACCAAATTCAGGTGGTAAAACCAGATTGGCATAGACGGTACAATATTGACACTGGTGATTTGCATCATGATGGTCATGTTGCCCCGAGGCTTGTGTCTGTTCAATATGATGTTCATGATGTGAATGCATGGTATGTGACATGGTTTCCATCTGTGCTTTCGGTTTAAGCAAAGCACGAGTAATAGTTTCACAGACCGGAGCAATTTGATATTGCTTCGGTAATAGCGGCTGTAGAAATACCGCAACCTGTAAAAATACTGCTGCACATGCAAGCAGTAAACCACTACGAAAAACCAAAAATCACATCCACACTATATTAATGTTTCAAGAATAGAAATTTTTAACGTTTTACTGCAACTTTTTCACGCTCACGTTGACGAACAACTTTTTCGACTTTTTCTCGAGCACGCTGACGTTTAAGTGGCGACAAATAATCCACAAATAATTTGCCATTTAAGTGATCCATTTCATGTTGGATACAAACAGCGAGAAGTCCATCAGCTTCTATCTCAAATGCTTGACCTTCAAGGTTAATTGCCTCAATTTTCACACGTGACGGGCGCTCAACTTTGTCGTATATTTGTGGCACCGATAGGCAGCCTTCTTCGTACTGCTGCTTATCTTCTGTCAGTGGAGTGATTTTGGGGTTAATAAAAACCAAGGGTTCATCTTTAGCTTCAGATAAATCGATAACGATTAACTGAATATGACGATCTACCTGTGAAGCTGCTAAACCAATACCGGGTGCGGCATACATGGTTTCAAGCATATCTGCTGCAAGTTGACGAATTTCATCAGTAACTTCTTCAACAGGCTTAGCAATGGTACGAAGACGGGGATCAGGAAAACTTAAAATAGGTAATAAGGCCATACTGACGTCCTCACTTATGCCATTGATTGAAAAACCAAATGAAGGAAATACTTCATCGAAAAATTGTGTGTAAGCCGCCTATTATAACGCATCTGCACGCATAATTTTTAGGAATTATCATAATGAAAAAGGTTTTTAACGGCATGGTTGAATTTCATGCTTTGGGGATAAAAAAGCATTTACTTGCTTTCGCACTTTTTACAGGGGTTGCAATGGGTACAGTAGCAGAGGTTCATGCTGCTAGTCCGAACCATAATCCACCCTCTTTAAAAAGCAATGCACCACATGTCTACGTTGTAAAACGCGGAGATACGCTGTGGGATATTTCCGGTCATTTCCTAAGCAAACCTTGGCGCTGGCCAGAAATCTGGGCAAATAATCAACATGTCAAAAATCCACACTGGATTTATCCTGGTGACCGATTGTTGTTATGCAGTGTAGCCGGTCGACCATTGATCGGTAAAGATGAGGGAGATGGTTGCGTTGGCATTATTCGTCGCTACACAGGCCAAATGACAAACTTGCAACCTCAAGTTCGTGTGGAATCGCTTAACGACAATGTGCCTGTTATTCCACTTGAACATATCAAACAGTGGTTAGAACACAGCACAATTTTGCCAGCCGATGCAATTGAACACACTCCTTATGTAGTAGGAACTGCTGATCAACGCGTGCTTGCCGCAAGAGGCCAAACCATTTATGCGCGTGGACAAGGTTTAGTTAATGGTCAACGTTATGCAGTCTACCGTGAAGGTGAACCTTATTATTTCACAGACAGTAAAGGTAAAAAGCATAGTCTAGGTATTGAACTGCAACAAGTTGCTTCAGGGATTGCGATCTCTTCTGAAAAGGACATAACAACGCTGGAGTTAACTGATAGCTACAATTCCGAAGTACGCCGTGGCGATCGGGTTATGCCGGAAGAAGAAGCAACATTACCTACTTTATTTTATCCGGTAGACGCCACTCAAGTTACAGATGCCGGCAAGATCATTCGTGTAATGGGTTCAATTGGCAGCGCTGCCAAAAATAGTGTCGTGACTTTAGACCGAGGTACAGCACAAGGAATGCAAGTGGGACAAGTTTTTGATATCACTCAAAAAGGCGAGACCATTCGCGACCCTAAAACCAAAGAACCAATACAGTTACCAGGACAACAAATTGGTAGTCTGATGGTTTTTAGAACCTTTGATCAGCTTAGCTATGCCTACGTATTAGAAAGTGACTTACCTATTAAAGTAGGTTCAAGTATTCAGCCACCTCGTTTTGATGATTAACGCTGGATATACCCTTTACAATGCTTACTCAACTTTCTTCACACCATTACCACACGCTTAAAGTGTGGTATTTGGTGCAACACTCATTAGTTAGCTTCAAAAAAATTGTCAATTATTTTGGTAGCTGTGAAAAAGCGATCCAACCTGCTGGGTTAGCTCAATGGTGCAATCTCGGGTTACATGCTAATCATTTAAAACGCGTAGATGAATTTCAAACTGCTCAGGGTCAAGCTCAGTTTAAAAAACTAATTGAGCAGATCCAGCAATATACCGACTTTGTTTTAACATCAGAAGACCTGGGCTATCCTACGCAATTACTACCTTATACAGACCATCCACCCATCATATTTGGAAAAGGCCAAGCTCAAGCTTTGTTACAACCACAAATTGCGATTGTAGGCAGTCGAAAACCAAGCCCACATGGTCGTCAGGTTGCTTATGATTTTGCGTATTACTTAAGTGAAAAAGGTTTTTACGTAAGTAGTGGCTTGGCATATGGCATTGACGAAGCTGCTCACCAAGGAGCTTCAGCACATCAACGTACTATTGCAGTAACGGGAACAGGTTTAGATAGTACCTACCCAGCTCAAAATAAAAAACTTGCAGAGCAGATCTTGGCTCAAAACGGCGCCATCATTACTGAGTTTTTGCCCGGTACGCCACCATTACAGCAACATTTTCCTCGTAGGAACCGAATTGTCAGTGGCTTGAGTTTAGGTGTGTTAGTGGTAGAAGCTACTTTAAAAAGTGGTTCTCTTATTACTGCGAACAAAGCTGCCGAGCAAGGTAAAACGGTATTTGCCATTCCTGGTCATATTTACAGTGAGTTCCATCAGGGCTGTCATCAACTTATTCGTGAAGGAGCCATTTTAGTCGATCATCCTGAACAAATTATTGAAGATCTTGCTTTACCTACTCAATGGCAAAGTCAGCAACAGAACTCAACTGAAGAGGTCGTGGTTTCTTGTGCTCCAGAAATTCCTGAACATTTGATTAACCTTTATCAGTCTTTAGACTGGGTCGGACAAAATATTGATCAGCTTGTCATACACCACTCTCAACCTGTGGCAGAACTCACCTCTTCACTCATGGAACTAGAACTACTTGGTTTATGTATGCAACAATCAGGGCTGTATTTACGTTGTCGCTCTTAGAGCTGGAGCGCAATAGCAATTCTGTTTGATTGAAAGGAAGAGTATTACCATGATTACCACCTCAGTTACCGAAGCAGCCGAATGTTTACAACAAGGTCAAGTTTTGGCATATCCAACTGAGGCAGTCTGGGGGTTAGGTTGCGACCCTTTTAACGAACAAGCTTTTCAAAAGATTCTTGAGTTAAAGCAAAGGCCTATTGAAAAGGGAGTGATTTTATTAGCAGGTCATATTAGCCAAGTTGAGCACCTGCTCACTTCGCTACCTCAAACAACCCAACAAGAAATTATTGATTGTTGGACGAATCATCAACCTTCTGAAAGAGCTACTACTTGGCTATTACCTGCTGGCGAACATATTCCTTCTTGGATTAAAGGTGAACATCCACTTGTTGCTGTTCGAGTCACCACACATCCTTTGTGTGTGGCATTATGCAATGCTTTTCATGGTTTTATTGTCTCGACGAGTGCTAACCCAAGTGGGCAAGAGCCTGCTCATTCACTACAAGATGCCTGCCAATACTTTGGTTCACAATTAAACTATCTCAATGGTGATTTAGGCCAAAGTCAGCAACCAAGTAGAATTATTAATGCTCTCACTGGAGAGATTATTCGCGCCTAATTTCAGACAAAAAAAAGCTCAGTTATATAGGGATAACTGAGCATAAAAAAGGATGGGTATATACCGCATCCAGAGGGTTTGGATATCTCTGCAACGAAAGATAATTTGCAAAAAAGCACGTCTTTCGTAGTGGTCGCTATTATGTAGTAAGAGATTAAATGAGAGAAATATATTATTTCTCTAAAAAAAGCATGAAAAGTGTAGGGAATTTACGAGTTTTCACTTATAAATTAAAATTATATTAATATTTTTACTCGGCTTTTTTAATATTTATATTTCAACCTACTTTTATAAACTATTTATAAATCATATAGAAAAACTTTAACTAAGAAAAAAATGGCATATTTTCATCAGTTTTTTTCAAAATATGCCATAGTTTTTTTAACGACTTTAGTTCTGCTCTTGCATTAAGTTGCTCTTTTTAGGACTGACTTTTTTCTGAGCCATAATGATACCAATTAAGATAACAATCCCACCTATTGTGTGATAGATGGTCCATTGCTCAGATAACCAAAGGCTTGCAATAACTGCTGTAAAAACAGGAACCAGGTTCATAAAAATACTTGTTCTATTGGGGCCAAGTTGTTGAACAGCCAACATCCAAACTAACGGTGCAATGAGTGAAGCAAATACACCTGCATAAATAGCACTTGGTGCATTTTGTGCATTTAAAGCATCTAGTCCAAACCAAAAAATTAAAGGAAGATGAAATATTACAGAAAATCCGATCTGAACATATAAGCTTGTCATGATTGGAAGTGGAAGCTGCCATTTTTTAAGGAAAACCCCATAAAATGCATAGAAGAATACGGCAATAATCATCAATGCATCACCAAGATGTCCGCCTCCACTTAATAAGTGGCTAATATTCCCTTGGGACATGACATATAGCAAACCAGCGAAAGATAAAATACTGCCAAAAACTGCAAATCGATTAGGCACATCTTTTAAAATCGCAAGCGAAACAAAGATTGTAAAGATAGGAATAAATGCATTCACAATTCCCATATTGGTTGCACTAGTATAATGGGCAGCCGTATAAGCAAGTCCTTGATAAAGCACCATTCCAAATGCACTTAACACAGCCAGCTTAGGTAAATATGGTATTAATAATCGTCTTTGTCTCCAAACAGGCAAAAACATAAATGGAGTCAAAATAATAAAAGCAATTAACCACCGATAAAAACTAATACTTACCGGAGAAATATAATCCGAGACATAGCGGGTGACTACAATATTTAAAGACCAAATCAGTACTGCCAAAATGGGAAAAATAAATGCCCATTTGTGATATTTCATGACCTGACTCATAGTAATACACCATCTACAAAAGAGATTTTATTTTGAAGAATGTCTTAATAAATTGAAATATCGTATTTCCGACATTGATATTGAACTTAGGACATCATCTTTTTCTAGAATCTAAAATAATGTCCAAGCTTTCACCGCATGGCCTACCACTTTATGTAATTGCTCGCTACTCGCACCATCTCTCGCTTGAATAGTCAGCCCTTGAACGACAGTAGTATAAAAATCAGTCATTTCCTGTAAAGGAGCGTGAGAAGATAAATCCCCTTGCTCCACACCTTGCTGAAGCCGTTTTAATAATTTTTCTTTTGTCTTTACGCGCTTATCTAATAGATTTTGCTGTACATCTTGAGTTGCATCAGAGCAATTCATAGCAGCAACGACCACCATACAACCTGCTGGCTTATTCGGCTGAACCAATCTTTTAACAATGTCATAAAGATATAACTCAACAGCAATTTTTGCAGTTTTTGCTTCTACAAATATAGTGTCAATCGGACATCCTTCATGAGCTAAATAGTAATCAACACATCTGTAAAACAGCCCTTCTTTGTCGCCGAAGGCACTATATAAGCTCGGTGCTGTAATTTCCAAAGCTTGTGTTAAATCACTAATAGACGTTGCTTCATAACCATGCTCCCAAAACAGCAACATTGCTTTTTGCAAAACCTGTTGTTCATCAAAGCATTTAGGGCGTCCACGCTTTTTTTTCAGCGCGTCTTCTGTAACAGCTAAATTCGTTTCATGCCTATTTGTCATAAAGATCACATCTATTTTTATAACAATCGTTATTAAATTAATTGACGTTCGATTTTTTATCAACTATTTTATTTTCATAATGATCGTTAGTTAATTAATAAATTGCCTTTCTTCACTCTAAATTTAGCCAAGTAAGGATTTCTTATGGACCAATCTTCTATTTCTAAAGCGCGACCCACGACCTCCCCTCAAGGGAGCTGGTTTGCCATTTTGGCCGTTGCGATTGCAGCGTTTGCATTAGTAACAAGTGAATTTTTACCTGTTGGCGTTTTAAATAGTGTTGCAACAGATTTAAATATTTCTGTAGGTACAGCTGGTCTTATTATTACTGTACCCGGCATTATGGCAGCAATTGCCGCCCCTCTATTACCTGTATCTGTGAAACAACTTGATCGGCGTTATGTGCTTATTTTGCTGACAGCCATTATGGTTATTGCCAATACCATTACTGCCTTTGCAGAAAACTTCCATATTTTATTGCTCAGTCGCTTAATTTTAGGAATTTCGATTGGGGGTTTCTGGGCGACAGCAATTGCTTTAAGTGGGAAATTAGCTCCCTCACATCTTCCTATTGCTAAAGCAACAGCAGTCGTGATGGCAGGTGTAACTTTTGCGACAGTTTTAGGTGTTCCGATTGGAACATGGTTAAGTGAATTTTATGGTTGGCGCAGCGCTTTTGGAATTACCGCAGGAATTGGTTTAATTGTTTTAATCTTACAATTAATCTTTTTACCTAAACTTGTTCCAGACTCCGCAATTCACATAAGAGATTTGCCAGCATTATTACGCACCCCTAAAGCACGTAGTGGTATGTTGATCGTTTTACTGATTGGACTTGCTCATTTTTGTGCTTATAGCTATTTAGCACCTTTCTTCAAAAATATTGCAGGATTCAACGGCACAACAATTAGTTCATTATTATTGCTCTATGGAATTGCAGGTATTTTCGGAAATGCGTTTGCTGGATATAGCGGTAATTTAAATGTCCGATATACACTTGCCTTTGTTAGCGCTTGCTTTGCAATTGTGTTTTTTGGATTCCCACTTTTTGCCATTCATGAATTTGGTGCTATTGTCTTAACAGCTTTATGGGGCTTTGCATTTGGTGCTTTCCCTACCTCAGCAAATATCTGGATGTTTGTACATGCACCAAATGCAGTTGAAAAAGGTATGCCTCTTTTTGTAGGTATGTTTCAGGTGATGATTGCAACAGGTTCATTATTAGGTGGATATGTAGTTGATCATTTCAATGAAAATACTTTAATTTATGGCGTATTAAGCTTTGTTGCCCTAGCATTACTAAGTACATTCACCTTAGCAAAAGGTTTAAACAATCCTAAAGCGACTTGTGAAAATTAAAATATAAGTCAGAGTAAATAAATGAAAAATGAGGACCAGCAATTTTCTTTATTGAACAGTATAGAAGTTCATGAGTTTCTATACCAAAAAGAAGATATTGTTCGTCCTCATGCTTCTCTCTGGGGGGATTTTAATTTCAGCTTAAATGGTATTTTAGAAATACAAGTCGAGGAACAACTATATCTTTCTCCCCCTAGCTATGGTCTTTGGATTCCACCTCAAACTGTTCATCAATCCACTCATATCGACCATGAAATTCACTATATATGTATTCGCCTGCATCCACGCCTATGTTCTATTTTAGGTGACGTCTGTAAATGCTTTAGTATTCAGCCTTTCTTTCGAACCTTAGTTTTACAAATTCTCAAACAGCAAAAACAAATCGAAAAACCTGAATATTTGGAACATCTTTTACAAGTTTTATTCGATCAACTCACACAGGCCCCTGCCTATTCACATTATTTACCGCAAACGCGACATCCTGTTTTATTGCCTATACTAGAAAAACTCTCAGACCCATTACTTTTTGATCACTCTTTACAGCAGTTGCTACAAAATTTCTCAGTGAGTGATCGTCACTTATTACGTTTGAGTCAACAAGAGCTTCAGCTTTCGTTGTCGGAATGGCGTAACCGAGCCAAAATTGTTTATGCCATTCATCAGATCCGCCAAGGGACATCCATTAAGCGTTTAGCATACGATTTAGGTTATCAACATAGCTCAAGTTTTATCGAGTTTTTTAAACGCTATACTGGGCAAACACCTATACAAATTAGAAATAACTAGAATTTAGTTTATCTTTAAAAACTTTTTCTTTTTTGAACACGAATATTATTGCACTGCCCATCAATAGCAGTTAAAACAAATGCGTTACTTGATATCAATTACAATCTTTAGGAAAGACTCATGACACAATCTGTATATCATATTCCAGTAAAAGCTATTTCAGGCGAAATGGTTGATCTTGAACAATATAAAGGTAAAGTTTTACTTATTGTAAATACTGCTTCTAAATGTGGTTTAACTCCACAATACGAAGGCTTAGAAAAACTTTATCAAGCCAAGAAAGATCAAGGTCTTGAAATTTTAGGTTTCCCTGCAAACAACTTTAAAGAACAAGAACCAGGCTCTGATGAAGAAATTCAGCAATTTTGTTCATTAAATTACGATGTTCACTTCCCTTTATTTTCTAAAGTGTCTGTTGCAGGTGAAGATAAGCATCCACTTTATGCAACTTTGACATCAGCTCAACCAGAACGTACTGGTGAAGGACCTTTCCGTGAACGCTTAGAAGGTTTAGGTATTCCAACTAATCCAGCTCCAGAAGTTTTATGGAACTTCGAAAAATTCTTAATTAATAAAAATGGCGAGGTAGTAGCTCGTTTTGCTCCAAACCTAACTGCTGATGATGAACAAATTGTTAAAGCCGTTGAAGCAGAGTTAGCAAAATAACGTTTTTAAAAACGTGAAAAAGAGCGTTTTCTACGCTCTTTTTTATTATCTGCTCAAAATGTTGTTTGTTTGCAAAAATACAATCTTTCTCCATATTTTATGCCTATAGTACCTATTTGCTTTATTTGATGTTGTTTGTAGTTATGAAAAAAGTTTTACAGGGTGCTTTTCTTCCTTTTGTAATTTTTGCCTCAGGCATGCTTTTACTCGGGTGTGATCAAGCACGAGATCATGCTACTGAACAAGAAAATACTGAAATAAGTGAACAGGCATCTGATCAAGCTATTGAACGACAAGAATCAGATATTGCTCCTAGCAAAACTGAACTCAAAAGCGGCAATATTTTTTATATGGTCCGAGATGCTGCTAATTTACAGCTTAAAGCTGGAGATTATGTTGAACAGCTTAAAGACACTCAACTTGACGTTGAACAAGCAATTCAAGATAAGAATCAAAGTGAATTAAAAACAACTGTTTCAACTTTAAAACAGCAATTACAAGGTTTAAATCAAGCTCTTCTCACCTTAGATATCAAAAGTCAGGAAATTGAGAATATCCGCCAAAGTTTACTACATGCCAATCAACAAGCTCTTAGTATGCCGTTATTAAATGGAAAATTAGATCAAATCAATTTTGACCAAATTGAAAAACAGCTGAATACTATTCAAATGGATATGGTTAAGTTAGCTGCCATGATTATGGCTGGAGATGAAAAATCAGACTCAAAAACTGAATCTTAAAAATTAACTTATAAAAAAAGCCACCTTACGGTGGCTTTTTCAATCTCGAACCACGTCTTATTGAGCGCGGTTTTTGATTTTACGGATTGTTTCAAGCTGGCCTGAAATCTCTGATAGAGATGCCAAAGCAGCAGCTGAGTCCAAATCACTCTTTTGGTTCGCAAGCAATTGTTCAGCATTTTTACGTGCTTCTAAAATTGCAGCTTCATCCAAATTGTCTGCACGGATTGCAGTATCTGCAAGAACCGTTACAACATGAGGTTGAACTTCTAAAACACCGCCAGATACATAGACGATTTCTTCTGTACCATTTTCCAACTGAACACGAATCGGGCCCGGTTGAAGCAAGGTTACGAGTGGAGCGTGTCCTGGCAAAATACCAAGCTCACCACCAGCACCTTTCGCGATTAACATCGTCACTGCGCCAGAGTAAATAGACTCTTTAACACTTACGACATCACATTGCATAGTCGCCATGAGATGATCTCCTTAAATTAGAGTTTCTCAGCTTTAGCAATCACTTCGTCAATACCACCAACCATATAGAACGCTTGTTCTGGGATGTGATCGTATTCACCAGCTAATAGACCTTTAAAGCCACGAATCGTTTCTTTAAGTGGTACTAATTTACCAGGAGCACCAGTAAACACTTCAGCTACGTGGAATGGTTGAGAGAAGAAACGTTGGATTTTACGCGCACGGTAAACAACCAATTTATCTTCTTCAGCTAACTCATCCATACCCAAAATTGCGATAATGTCTTTAAGCTCTTTATAACGTTGCAATACGTTCTGTACAGAACGAGCAATTTCATAATGCTCTTGACCAACAACTAATGGGTCTAACTGACGTGAAGTTGAGTCAAGTGGATCGATCGCTGGATAGATACCAGAAGATGCGATGTCACGGCTCAATACTACTGTTGCATCTAAGTGAGCAAATGTAGTTGCAGGCGATGGATCTGTTAAGTCATCGGCAGGTACATATACTGCTTGGATCGATGTGATCGAACCAGATTTAGTAGATGTAATACGCTCTTGAAGAACACCCATTTCTTCTGCAAGTGTAGGTTGGTAACCTACCGCAGATGGCATACGACCTAACAATGCTGATACTTCAGTACCTGCAAGTGTATAACGGTAGATGTTGTCGACGAATAATAATACGTCACGACCTTTACCATTTTCGTCTTTTTGATCACGGAAGTATTCAGCCATAGTCAAACCAGTTAACGCTACGCGTAAACGGTTACCTGGTGGCTCGTTCATCTGACCGTAGACCATTGCTACTTTGTCAAGAACGTTAGAATCTTTCATTTCGTGATAGAAGTCGTTACCTTCACGAGTACGCTCACCAACACCAGCAAACACAGATAAACCTGAGTGAGCTTTCGCGATGTTGTTGATCAACTCCATCATGTTAACGGTTTTACCAACACCAGCACCACCGAATAAACCAACTTTACCACCTTTTGCAAACGGGCAAAGTAAGTCAATTACTTTAATACCAGTTTCTAAAAGATCAGTAGAAGCTGCTTGTTCAGCATAAGAAGGTGCTTCACGGTGAATCGGCAAACGCTCTTCAGTCGCAACAGGACCTGCTTCATCAATCGGGCGACCCAAAACGTCCATGATACGACCAAGCGTAGCTGGACCTACTGGAACAGAAATCGGTGCATTTGTGCTGGTTACGTTAAGGCCACGTTTAAGACCTTCTGTAGAACCCATTGCGATGGTACGAACAACACCATCGCCAAGCTGTTGCTGAACTTCTAATGTAGTTTCAGTACCGTCAACTTGGAGAGCGTCATAGATCTTAGGAACGCTATTGCGCTCAAACTCGACGTCGATAACCGCGCCGATGATCTGAATGATACGACCGCTACTCATTGCTGTCTCCTCAATTCAAACTTAATAATGTTAAACGGCAGCGGCACCGCCAACGATCTCGGAAATTTCCTGAGTAATCGCGGCTTGACGCAGCTTGTTGTAAATGAGTTGTAGGTCTTTAATCAGTTGTCCTGCGTTGTCTGTCGCTGCTTTCATCGCGACCATACGAGCTGACTGCTCACATGCAACGTTTTCAATCACACCTTGATAAACCATAGACTCGATATAGCGAACCAACAAACCATTTAACAATTCTTCTGCTTCTGGTTCGTAGATATAGTCCCAACCATAAGTACGGTTGAGATCATCGCCTTCTTCTGCTGGTGCTAAAGGAACAAGTTGTTCTACTTTAGGCTGCTGAGTCATTGCATTAACGAAGCCATTTGATACGAGGTAGATACGATCTAATTCGCCCTTATCAAATGCATCAAGCATAACTTGTACTGAGCCAGTTAACTGTTCCAAACTCGGCGCATCGCCAAGTTGGGTAGTTGCACCAAGCACTTTACCGCCGTAATTCTTAAAAAACGAAACCGCTTTTTGACCAATTAAAGCAAATTCAACTTCAATTGACTGCTGTTGTTGTGCTTTGACATGCTGCACAACTTTCTTGAACAAGTTAATGTTCAAGCCACCTGCCAAACCACGATCTGAAGACACTACGATATAGCCAACGCGCTTAACTGGGCGATCAACCATATAACGGTGTTTGTATTCAGGGTTTGCTTGGACCAAGTGAGCAATTACACGGCGCATATTATCGGCATACGGACGGCCCTGAGCCATGCGCTCTTGCGCACGACGCATTTTAGAAGCAGCTACCATTTGCATCGCGCGAGTAATCTTTTGCGTGCTCTTGATACTAGCTACTTTGGCGCGAATTTCTTTTAAATTTGCCATACGCTTAACCTAGTATTCGAAAGCTCTTTCGAGCTTCCGAAGGTTGATCCGTGAACCAAACTTAACTAAAACTGAACTTAGTAAGTTTGAGTCGCTTTAAAGCTTTCAATACCTGCTTTGATTGCTGCTTCGATGTCTTTGTTGTAATCACCAGTTTCATCGATTTGTTTCATCAACGGAGCATATTCTGCGCGGAAGTAAGAAATTAACGCAGCATCAAAGTCTACGATTTTCTTAACTTCTACGTCAGCCATATAGCCTTCGTTAGATGCATAAACAGAAACAGCTTGGTCAGCAATTGAGTAAGGAGCATATTGCTTTTGCTTCATTAACTCAGTTACACGTTGACCATGTTCAAGTTGCTTACGAGTTGCTTCATCAAGGTCAGAAGCGAACTGAGCAAACGCAGCCAATTCACGGTATTGTGCTAAAGCAGTACGGATACCACCAGACAATTTTTTGATGATCTTAGTTTGAGCAGAACCACCAACACGAGATACAGAGATACCCGCGTTCACAGCAGGACGAATACCTGCGTTGAATAATGATGTTTCTAAGAAGATCTGACCGTCAGTAATCGAAATTACGTTCGTTGGTACGAATGCAGATACGTCACCTGCTTGAGTTTCAATAATTGGCAATGCAGTTAAAGAACCAGTTTTACCAGTTACTGCGCCATTAGTGAATTTCTCAACGTAGTCAGCAGATACACGAGAAGCACGTTCAAGAAGACGTGAGTGAAGATAGAATACGTCACCCGGATACGCTTCACGACCTGGTGGACGACGTAAAAGTAATGAAATTTGACGGTAAGCAACTGCTTGCTTAGACAAATCATCATAAATAATAAGAGCGTCTTCACCGCGGTCACGGAAGTATTCACCCATTGTACAGCCAGAGTACGGAGCTAAGTACTGCATTGCAGCAGGATCAGCAGCCGCAGCAGCGACAACAGTTGTATACGCCATAGCGCCAGTTTCTTCTAGCTTACGTACAACGTTTGCAATTGTTGATTGTTTTTGACCAATCGCAACGTATACGCACTTAATGCCAGAATTTTTCTGAGCGATAATCGCATCGATCGCCATCGCTGTTTTACCAGTTTGACGGTCACCAATAATCAACTCACGCTGACCACGACCCACAGGAATCATGGTATCAACTGATTTGTAACCAGTTTGAACAGGTTCGTCTACAGATTGACGCCAAATTACGCCTGGTGCTACTTTTTCAACAGCATCAGTTAATTTTGCATCAATTGGGCCTTTACCATCAATTGGGTTACCCAAAGCGTCGACAACACGGCCAAGAAGTTCCGGACCAACTGGAACTTCAAGTACACGACCTGTACAACGAGCTTTTTGACCTTCTTGAAGGCTTAAGTAGTTACCTAAGACAACGGCACCCACTGAATCCTGTTCTAGGTTCAGTGCCATACCAAATAAGCCGCCGTCAAATTCGATCATTTCACCGTACATTGCATCAGCAAGACCGTGAATGCGCACGATACCGTCGGATACCATAACAATGGTACCTTCGTTTTTAGCGGTCGCGCTGGTGTCCAGATCGCTGATACGCTGTTTAATGAGCGCACTGATCTCGGATGGATTCAGTTGTTGCATTGCGCTATTCCTCAATCTTTTATTAGTTCAGTCTTCATCATTTGCATTATGCAAGAAGACGAGTACGCATTTTTTCAAGCTTGTTAAGCGCAGAATCATCTATCACTTGATCGCCTGCACGAATTACAACACCTGCAATAAGCTCAGGTTTAACTTCAACTGAAACAGTTACAGTACTGTTGAAACGCTTTTCTAAAGCAGATTTCAACAATTGCTCTTGTTCAGCAGTTAATGGGAAAGCCGATTCAATCACGACATCCACATTGTTGTTATTCTGTGATTTAAGCTGTTCATATTCTGCTTCAATTTCAGGTAACAACATTAAACGATCGTTATCTGCAAGAAGTGTCAAAAAGTTAGACACTGCTTGAGATTGACCTTCACCTAAAACTTTAGCAAAAAGCTTCACTTGCTCCACAGGAGTAAGTTCAGGGCGATTTAAATAAGCGGAAAATGCTTCGTCTTGCACCGCAGCACTGAGCACTTGTAACGCATTCGACCAATTGTCTGTTGCACCTTGCTCAGAAGCATAAGCAAATGCTGCTTTGGCATACGGACGTGCCAACGTCAAGAGTTCAGCCATGATTCGCCTCTCTTAAAGTTTAGCAGCCAGCTGAGACAGCATGGCATTATGAGCTTCTGCGTCAACTTGCTGGTTCAGGATTTTTTCTGCGCCAGTTACTGCCAAAGCAGCTACTTGTTGACGTAATTCTTCGCGAGCAGAATTGATATCTTGATCAACAGCTTCTTTAGCCTGTTGACGAATACGCTCACCTTCAGCCGCAGCTTGAGTACGAGCTTCTTCGATCAATTGTGCTGCACGACGGTTCGCTTGTTCGATCAATTGAGCCGCTTGTGCTTTAGCTGCATCAAGCTCTTGCTTTACTTGCGATTGTGCATCGGCAAGATCAGCTTTCGCTTTTTCTGCTGCATTTAAGCCATCAGCAATTTTACGCTGACGCTCACTAATCGCATTGATTAGTGGTGGCCAAACAAACTTCATGCAGAATGCAACAAAGAATGCAAACGCAATCGCTTGACCAATCAATGTGAGGTTGATATTCATTGCAATTCCTCAAATAGTGGATTTAGGAATTAAGATGATTAACCTACAAATGGATTAGCGAAGATGAAGAACAAGCCAATACCAACACCGATCATAGGCACAGCATCAAGAAGACCCGCGATTAAGAACATACGAGTTTGAAGTTGTGGAGCCAATTCTGGTTGACGAGCAACAGCTTCTAAAAAGCGACCACCCAAAAGACCAAAACCAATCGCAGTACCTAAAGCACCGAAAGCGATCAAGATAGCAGATGCAATTGCAACTAGACCTAAAGTGAGTTCCATGAAAAATTCCTCAGAGGTTAGGTTATTACCAAATTAAATTAAAAAAATTCAGCCCAACCATCGTTTGATAGTTAGGCAATACCATTAATGTTTTTCGCTTGCCATGCTCAAGTAAACGATGGTAAGCATCATAAAGATGAATGCCTGCAACGTGATTACAAGAATGTGGAAGATCGCCCAAGGCACAGACAACGCCCATTGAATCCAGAACGGCAATAAAGCAATTAGGATAAAGATCAACTCACCGGCATACATGTTACCGAATAGTCGGAGAGCTAATGAAATCGGACGAGCAAGGAATGTTACCAATTCCAAAATCAAGTTCACTGGAATAAGCAACGCTTTTGCAACTGGATTACTTGGGTTAAATGGGTTAAGTGCCAATTCACCAACGAAACCACTAACACCCTTTTCGCGGATGCTGTAGAACAAGATAAGTACAAATACAGATAAAGACATACCTAAAGTAATGTTTGGATCTGTAGATGGAACGATCTTGAAGTAAACGTGGTGAGGGTCCATACCAAATACGTTTGCACCTACAAACGCTGCAACTTGAGGAATCCAGTCAACTGGGATCAAGTCCATTAAGTTCATGAGGAAAATCCACACGAAAATAGTGAGTGCAAGCGGAGCGATTAAACGTGATTTGCCATGAAAAGTATCACGGACACTTGAGTCAACAAACTCGATGATCATTTCAATTGCAGACTGGAATTTAGTTGGAACACCTGCATTAGCAGCTTTCGCAACGATCCAGAACATCAAACAGAAAATAACACCAAGGCCAATTGACCAACCCATTGAATCCAAGTGAATTGCAGTGAACCCCATCGAATGAGCTTCTTCAGCAGTCTCAGCCAATTTCCATGTACCATCTGGCATTTTGCCATAGGTCATATTGGTCAAGTGATGCTTGATATACTCTGTCGAAGTGAGGGCATGTTCTTCAGCAGCCATAAATCACACCTGGTCAATGTCAATTACTAAAAAGAAGGGAAACGAACATCGGCGCACTGTCGATATCTCGCTACCCTCCAAAAAATCTTCAATTCTTCTTGTTTCTACACCCGTTTTTGTAGACGTGACACCCAAAACGGAGCGACCCACGACATTGTCTGAACGAGAATAAAACCAAACAGCAATGCTAACGGTGATAAAGGTTTAACATTGCTCAAAATCAAAATAAATCCAACGATCATGATTGCAAATTTGCCTAACATGCCCCTATACATGTTAGACAGCACTTGTTTTGATGCTCTCGCACCTGCTGTTCTGAAGGATTGCCACGAGAAATAACTCATAGCAAGCCAGCAAACCAGTGCACCAAGTGCCGCACTTAATGCTGCTGTCATGTCTTTTATGCTCCACGCCACTAGGGCGGAAACAGGGATCATACATGCTTGTAAGAAGACCAAAGCTTTTGCTAATCGTCGGTCAATCAAGCGACTAGTTTGGCTCATTATTTATCCACTCACAGCATAAATGCTTGACAAGTTTAGCTGATGATCGCTTTTAATCGCAGGCATTATAGAGTTACACCCCTGAACATGCAATCTTTTCCCGACTTTAGTCGGGGTTTTTCATGACAGGAGGTGCTGACGCTACAGTCAGCCTTTGTTTATTTTTTATCTTACTTTTGCGTACTTAATACACATTTATCTGTTTTTATAGCCAGTTTCTTCCATGCAGTGACGAAATCATCCTCATTATTCATGCTCTCGTCTACGGGTTGAAAAGTAATGTTACCTAATTTTTGATACTGACTTTTAGTAGTAAAACTTTCCGCTAACAAACACATCTGATCTTTTGGTCGATTATCATTAAGATACTTAATTTGAGCTGCTGTTGGTGCAACATGAGGATCATCTGTCAAAGCGCCTGCGAACTTTAAATTTAAAGAGCGTTCTAAATATTGATAGGCATCATGATATGACCAATATGGCTTACCATTACTTGTACTGTCGTAAGCCTGTGCTGCCTGAAACATTTTACGAGCAAAGATATTGGCATTATTCCAATATTTAGCCTTATTTTCAGGATGCTGCTGGGAACGTAAAGCCGCAATAAAGAAACCGATTCGAACCGCGTTGTTTGGTTCTAACCACACATGGGTATCTACTGTATTAGGTAAAGCCGCACCGCGGGTACTACGCAGGGGTAAAACAGAAACTATGCCACTATCTAATAAGGCAATGGCTTTCTTATTATTACCTAACAATTTATTTAGAGGTGCTTCATGAGCCTTACCCAACCAAATGACCAATGATGCATCATTAATTGCTTTACGGTGCGCTGGGGTTAATTGTACGTCATGCCCAGTTTGTCCCTTTAATAAGAGTTGTGGTTCTTCAATACCTTGAGTGACTTCTTTTGCAATCAGATAGATCGGGTGTGTAGAAACCACCAAACCCTGACTCCACCCTAACGTACTCAAAAGAGAGAACATACTGAAAACAAAAAAACGGAACATGACAGACCATCAATTTAAATTAGCTCGAAGCATGTTATAATATAACAAAGTTACAAAAATACCTAAGATTAATCGAATGAAGCATCGCTTCATGCTAATATTCCGTTAAAAATTCGAGGTTATTTCTATGAGTTCCTGCTCGCATGAACATCATGATTCTTTGCATGGTGTGCATGATCACCATAATGTCGCAAACCGTTTAGCTGAAGCAGAAAATTTATGTTCTGCGACTGGCGCACGACTTACGCCTTTGCGCAAAGAAGTTTTGGAACTCATTTTAAATGCTTCGGGTCCAATGGGCGCCTATGACCTACTCGCACGTATAAAAAGTCAAACTGATCGTCCGGCCGCTCCTCCGACTGTATATAGAACTTTAGATTTTTTATTAGAAAAAGGTTTAATCCATCGCCTAACTTCTATTAATGCCTATATTCCCTGTTGCCACCCTCGAGAAGGCCATCAAGCAGCATTCCTAATCTGTACCGAATGTCACATGGTTAAAGAAGCCTCTTCTCAAGGTTTAACTCACCAGCTTGACCAACTTGCAGCGTCAGATGAGTTCGTGGCTCAACACAGCATTATTGAAATATCGGGGAAATGCCAACAGTGCCGCACAACTCGTTAAATCCTGTATTAATTCAGCTTGAGCAGGTTTCTGTTCATCGTGATAATCGGGAAATTTTAAAAAAAGTTGATTTTGCTCTACATCAAAATGAAATTGTGTCTTTAATTGGACCAAATGGTGCTGGCAAATCAACACTGATTAAAGTTCTACTCGGCATTCTCCAACCGAGTAGCGGACGTATTGTTAATTATAAAAAATTGAAAATGGCTTATGTGCCACAAAAATTTAATCCTTCACACAGTCTACCTTTGCGTGTGCAGGATTTACTTGATTTAGAAAAGTGCAGCCCTGCCCTTCGTCAGGAAATTATTCAAGACACTGGCATCTCCAAGTTACAACAATCAAAAGTACAACAACTTTCCGGGGGGGAGCGCCAACGCGTATTACTAGCGCGTGCTCTACTTCGCCAGCCAGATATTTTAGTTCTTGACGAACCGATGCAAGGTTTAGATATTCAGTCAGAAGCTGAACTTTATGAATATGTCCGTAGTCTGCCAGAACGATATGGTTGCGCAATCTTAATTGTTTCTCATGACTTACAATGGGTGATGGAAGGAACACACCGCGTAGTGTGTTTGAATAAACATATTTGCTGTAGTGGGTTGCCCGAGAACATTCAACAACATCCTGAATATCAGGCTATCTTTGGAACTCAACGGGTTTTCTACCAACATCATCATGATCATTGTGCTCACGGTGATGCAGCACTCCCCTGCCCTCATAATGACCGTCCTCACATCCACCCAGAACCGGAAGCTTAAGCCATGATGGAATGGTTACAATTATTGTTGCCCGCATGGATTATGGGAACTTTGCTGGTGTTTTTAACCGCACCTCTTGGTTGTCTAATGCTTTGGAGACGCATGTCTTTTTTTGCTGACACCATGGCACACGGAACACTACTTGGGGTTGCTATCGCAGGTGCTTTAAGCCTTCCTCTTTGGCTGGGTGTTGCAGGCACTGCTGTTTTACTGGTCGCAATTTTATGGGCCCTACATGACAATCGCTTACCTAATGATGCGCTCTTAGCCTTATGTTCAGCGACATTACTTTGTAGTGGTTTATTATTTATTCAACATGTTCCAAGTTTAAGACCAGAACTTTTAAGTTATTTATTTGGTGACTTGTTGAGTATTGATTGGCCCGACTTGCCTGTTTTCACTTTAATCATTGCGCTATCACTCGCAATTCTTTACCGCTTTTGGCAGCCGCAAATACAGTTTGCAATTGATCCAGACATTGCAATTAGTGAAGGGGTAAATGCGAACTGGCAACGTCTTATTTTCATGCTGTTATTGGCTTTATTTACTGTATTAGCCTTACGTGCAGTAGGTTCTTTGCTTATGGGTGCATTACTCGTAATACCTGCTTTAAGCGCTCGCCTACTAGCAAACTCACCAAAGCAAATGGTCGTTTGGGCATTTGTATTAGCCCAGCTTGGGGTGAGTGTAGGATTATGGTCAAGCGCAGCACTCAATATCTCTACAGGCTTGAGTATTGTTTTATGCATGGCCTTAACTTTCGCCGTTATTTTCATAACTCAAAAGCTAAAAAATCAGACACAGGCGGCCTAAATTAGGACGCCTGATGAACTGTACTTAATAATAAAGCCGCACAACTAAACATCACAGCAAAACCCCGATTCAAATATTTTTGCTGCTTAGGAGAGCGAAGTAATCTTAGAACCTTTGATGCTAGTCCTGTATATCCAGCCATTACAATCAAATCAATCGTAATCATTGTTACAGCCATAATCATGTATTGTATCCATTGAGGCTTACCCAAATCTAGAAACTGGGGTAAGACAGCCAATAGAAATACAATCGCTTTGGGATTACTAATATTGACCACAAAGCCATTTAGTAATAGCGCAAATACAGATTTATCTCTTTTTTCTTGTTGGATTTCTATATCTTTTATAGGTGCTGTCCACTGTAAATAAGCAAGGTATAACAAATAAATCACACCAAACCATTTAACAAACTGAAAAGCCAAAGGTGTTGTTGCAAATAAAACCCCCACACCTGCTGCCACCACCATAATTTGAAGTAGCAAAGCGATTTGCAAACCAATCGCATTCCAATAGCCATGCCTAAAACCATAGTTTAGACCACTCGACATTGAAGCAATTGCTCCTGCACCCGGTGAGATACTAATGACCCAACAGGCCAACATATAAGCGAACCAAACTTGCAGAGACATAGCAAAAAATAGACTATAAAAGTGGAATTATACTGTTTTATAAAACTATCTCAGTCAGAATTCAAACAATAAAATCAAGAAATAGACTACTAACGACTCTCCGCATCAGGCACAATAATTAAAGCTCATACTAAATTATAATTGAGGAGATACCTTCCAATGACTGCTCAATCTGTCATTTTGCCATTGCCATCAGATCATGCTCGCTTCATTGTTCTTCGTTTAAAAGACTTATCAATTGATGAATTAAAAAAACAAATCGGAGCTTTATTTGAAGCACGAGACCGTCTAATTACTCAGCATTCTGATGCTCAAATTAAAACAGCAGTCGCTTTTGGTCCTGAACTATGGAAACAGCTCTATTCGCAAACTCCTGTAGGATTTAAACAGCTTGAGCCAGAACAAGGTGTATTCAATATGCCATCTGTGCCAGCAGATGTACTCATTCATATTGCCAGCATGCGCTCTGATATTTGTTTTGCATTAAGCCAAGCATTTTTTGAAGGTATTAAAGATAAAGTCGAAGTTCTTGATGAGCGTGTTTGCTTCCGCTATTTCGATGGCCGAGATATGACAGGTTTTATAGACGGTACTGAAAACCCTCAGTTCCCAGATGACCGTGCAGAAACAGCTCTTCTACCTGAAGAGGCTGGAGTATTTGCCGATGGTAGTTTCATTTTCGCGCAGCGCTATGCACACGACTTAGAAAAATGGAAAAAATTGAAAGTTGATGCGCAAGAAAATGTCATGGGCCGCACCAAGCTTGAATCTATTGAATTAGATGATGACGTTAAACCGGAAAATGCTCATGTCGCCCGTACTGTTGTAGAAGATGATGAAGGCGAAGAAATGGAAATCTTGCGTCATAGTCTGCCTTATGGCGACGGCAGAGGCGATCAAGGTTTATTTTTTATTGCCTACACCAAGGACCTGAACATTATTGATGCCATGTTAAAACGTATGTTCGGTACAAGTGGAGATGGTATTCACGACCGTTTATTGCATTTCGTGACCCCGCTTGATGGTGCTTACTATTTTGCACCTAGCGAAGAATTACTCGAAGAAATTTTAGAAGACTAAAAATAAAAAGAGGAGCTGACGCTCCTCTTTTTTTATTCTCATTCTTAGAAAGGAATACGCTTATATTTGCGATATTCAGGTTTCCAAAATGATTGATCAATTTTCTGTTTCAACAGATCATCACTAATCGTTACAGCTACACCATCAGCCATAGCGGCTTTCGCAACTTCGAATGCAATAACTCTAGACACTTGTTGAATTTCACCCAACGGTGGCAACAAATCAGCTTGTGGATCTTTAAGCAGTGGAGAACAATTTGCTAAAGCACTACTTGACGCCATTAACATATTTTCAGTAACACGTTTAGCACCCGATGCCACCACACCTAAGCCAATGCCTGGGAAAATGTATGAGTTATTACACTGAGAAATATTATAAAGTTTACCGTGATGATTCACAGGAGCAAACGGACTACCTGTTGCAATTAACGCTTTACCTTCAGTCCACTCCACAATATCAGCAGGTACGGCTTCAACACGTGAAGTTGGGTTTGACAATGGCATGACAATTGGGCGTTCACAGTTTGCCGCTAAGGTCTTAATGATTTCTTCGGTGAACAAACCAGGCTGACCAGAAACACCAATTAACACTGTAGGCTTCGCATTTTTAACAACATCAAGTAGTGAAATCACTTCTTCAATATTGCCCCACTGATCAACCACCTCAGCTTTTTGTGCTAACTTACGTTGGAAGTCGAGCAAGTTTGGTTGATTCTCGGTGATCAAACCAAAACGGTCTACCATATAAACGCGAGCACGCGCTTCAGCATCGGTTAAACCTTCAGCAACCATTTGAGCAACAATTTGCTCCGCGATACCACAACCCGCCGAACCTGCACCTAAGAAAGCAATTTTCTGATCTTTTAATTGCTTGCCCGCCGCACGACTCGCAGCAATCAAACTACCAACCGATACCGCCGCTGTTCCTTGAATATCATCGTTAAAACAGCAAATTTTATCGCGATACTTTTCTAGAAGTGGCATCGCATTTTTTTGTGCGAAATCTTCAAACTGAATTAATGCTTTTGGCCAACGACGCTTCACAGCATCAATCACCATATCTACAAATGCGTAATATTCATCGCCGCTAATACGCGGCTGACGCCAACCCATATAGATCGGATCATTTAACAGTTGTGGATTGTTCGTCCCTACATCAATTGTGATTGGTAATGTATAAGCTGGACTAATCCCACCACAAGCGGTGTAAAGTGAAAGTTTTCCGATAGGAATCCCCATTCCGCCAATACCTTGGTCACCAAGACCTAAGATACGTTCACCATCAGTAATCACGATAACTTTTACATTATTTTTATTTACGTTCTGCAAAATATCATCAATCACATCACGATCTGGATATGAAATAAAAACACCACGATGACGACGATAGATATCAGAGAAACGCTGACATGCCTCACCTACTGTTGGGGTGTAAATAATCGGCATCATTTCTTCAAGATGATTTTCGATTAGATGATAGAACAAGGTTTCATTAGTATCTTGGATATTACGCAGATAGATATGTCGGTTGATATCATCAGTGAAAGCGCAATATTGTTGATAAGAGCGCTGGCTCTGCTCTTCAATAGTTTCAATAATATGGGGGAGTAAACCGTGTAAGTTAAAGTTACTTCTTTCTTCTTCAGTGAAAGCAGAACCTTTGTTTAGAAGTGGTAACTCTAAAAGTGTAAAACCTGCATATGGGATATAAAGGGGATGTTTACTTGGGTGTCCTGATATCATTGCCTATCTCATTTTCCAGCTTAGAGTAGAGAAAAACACGTTTTTGTATGGTCTCTAAAACTCTTTGTGCGTATAAGCTTAAGCCTAATTCGTTCAAAATAGATATTTTAAACTGTGATGTTAAAATTGAAGACTATTTAGTTAAAACATGTTTAAAAATAAACAATAAATATCAATATCTTAATAATTTTGTGCTTTTAAAAAATCTTTTATTATTTTAATTTTAGCGGCCTAAACCATATATTTTAATACTACCATATATTTCCATAAGAAATAATGGTGGATTTTTAGTGTCATTTACTGATTAAAAAACCACAAAAGGCTTGTATTTATTTGTTTTTAGAATAATGAGACAGTCCACCCTGCAATATTCATTTAAAAAATAATACTCAGTAAGTGGCACAAAAAGAATTACTCGAATATTAAATCCACTCCCCTAACTCCTAGGAAATTTGCTATATTTGACGTTTTTCTGCGACATCTATTTTCGATTGATATGAATACGGCAATACAAGCAGCTCTCGACCATGCAGTGCAAACTCTTCAACAAGAAGGGGTGCTTCCTTCCGACTGGAAAAACACAAGCAACTTAACACGCACCAAAGACCGAAGCCATGGCGACTTTGCTTCTAATATTGCCATGATCGGCTCGAAAGCTGCTGGTATGAAACCACGTGATTTAGCTGAGAAAGTTCTAACTGCATTACCAGAAGTTGCAGATATCAGCAAAGCTGAAATCGCAGGACCTGGTTTTATTAACTTCTTTTTAAATGCAGATCAGCGCTTTGCTATTCTTGACCAGATTCAAGCACAAAAAGAAATCTTTGGTCGCAGCCAAGCAAATGCGGCGAAAAAGATCCAAGTTGAATTTGTTTCTGCAAACCCAACGTCTAGTCTACATGTAGGACATGGCCGTGGTGCTGCATATGGTATGACTGTTGCCACGTTACTTGAAGCAACAGGTGCTAAAGTTGACCGTGAATACTATGTGAATGATGCTGGCCGTCAAATGGATATTTTGGCGACTTCTACTTATTTACGTTATTTAGAATTACTTGGTCAAAACCTTGTATTTCCAAAAAATGCTTATCAAGGCGATTACGTTAAAGAAATCGCACAGACTATTATTGATAAAGATGGCGATGCCTACCTTCGCGAAGTGGCTGATGTCTACAAAGATGTGCCAGAAGACGTACAATATGCAGAAGAATTAGATAGCGACGGCAATAAAGTCGTTTTATCTGGCGACAAAGAAAAACATATTGATGGCCTTATTGCCAATTCACAACAATTATTAGGTGAAGGCTACCGTGTATTCCACCAAGCTGCTCTTCATGCCATTTTAGATGACATTAAAGATGACCTTGCTGACTTCGGTGTAACTTTCAATCAATGGTTTAGTGAAGCATCTCTTAGTGCAAAAATTGATGAAGCTTTAGAAACACTTGATCAACGTGGCTTCCTTTATGAGAAAGATGGCAACATCTGGTTTAAATCAACTGAATTTGGTGATGAAAAAGACCGTGTTGTTAAACGTCGTAATGGCCAAACTACATACTTTGCATCAGACATTGCATATCACTTGAATAAATTACAACGTGGTTATACGGACCTAATCGACATTTGGGGTTCTGACCACCACGGTTATATTTCTCGCGTAAAAGCGGCAATTGATGCGATGGGTTACGACTCTAAAAAATTAACTGTACTTTTAGTTCAGTTCGTAAGTCTATGGCGTGGTGGCGAGATGGTTCAAATGTCATCTCGTTCAGGTCAGTTCGTGACTTTACGTGACTTGCGTAAAGAAGTGGGCAATGACGCGGCTCGTTTCTACTACGTAATGCGTAAGAGCGAACAACACATTGACTTTGACCTTGACCTTGCTGTGTCACAAAGTAAAGACAATGCTGTGTATTACATCCAATATGCGCATGCACGTATTTGCCGCATGTTAGAAAAAGCAGCAAGCACAAACCTACAATTCGATGTAAACACTGCTCGCCCGCATGCGGCACGCTTGTCTCTTGATGCTGAAACTGAAATTCTTTCTAAATTGGCAGCTTATCCAGATGCAGTGTTGCGGGCTGCAAATGCGTATGAACCACATCAGTTGGGTAACTATTTGAAAGAGTTAGCTGCCTTGTTCCACGGTTGGTACAATGAACATAAAGTATTAAGCGATGATGCCGAGCTTACACAAGCACGTTTATTACTTTCAATCAATGTACAACAAGTGTTGCGCAATGGTTTAGAATTGCTTGGTGTATCTGCACCAGAATCTATGTAAAAATTATATTGCATGACAGTAAATAAAGGTCATGCAATATATAGTAAGCAGTGGTTTGTAGAGTTAAAATAGCTGATACGAACCACTGTTTCAGCATCGTAATACGAGACTCAAACTCGAATTAAAACAATCAAAATACAGAGGAATAATCCACGTGTTTGGCAAAACGCAACGCGGTGTATCTGAAAGACCTAACAAGCCTAAAAAGCCCCTAATTCCTAAATGGTTAGGGACACTTGTCGCTATTTTGGCGGTCTTATGTATCGCTGTAGTGCTTATGCTTTGGAAACCTTGGCAACCTGTTCCTGCAAAAAATCAGATTACCTCTGAACACTATCAAGAAGAAGATACCAATAAAGACTATCGTTTCTACGATCTATTACCTCAACAACAAGTAACACCTATTCCGGAGCAAGCAATTCCTGAAAGCAAAAATCAAGGTACAGCCATGATTGTTGAGGCACCAAGTGCAGCTCAACCAGCAGCTTCAGAAAGTGCAGGAATTGATGCTAATCCATCAGCTACCGCTCCTCAGCAGCCTACCTATATTTTACAGGTTCGCAGCTATAACGACCCCGATCAGGCTGATGCTCGCCGTGCAGAAATCATTTTGAATGGTTTATCTGCAGATGTAGTCAAAAGTAGTGAAAATGGGCAAATATGGTACCGTGTTATTTCAGGTCCTTATGACTCCCAAGATGCTGCATTGGCCGCTCAACAAACCTTACAACACAGTGGCATTGATTCTATCGTGATCAAACGCAAGTAAAGGGCAAATAAAAAAGGAACAAATAATTGTTCCTTTTCTTTTAAATATCAGCACAATTCCTTTCATTAGTACCCATTCCCTTTTGTTTCGCTTTCTGAAATGCGGGTCTTTGCTGAATACGATGTAAGAAAGCCTGAATATTAGGGTATTTCCCTTGCAAACGTGATTGCAAAGCTTCCAGTGGGAAACTCATTTGAATATCAGCAAATGAAAAATCGCCTGCGAAATATTCATGCTCTGCCAAATAGTTTTCTAAAAAACTAATATGATCTTTCATACGTGGGCGAACAAAATTTGCCTTCACCCCTTCTGTGATTTTTTTTGCTACGGGTTGAATTAACCATGGCACATGCTTGTTTACACTATTCATGACTAAAGTCATGACTAATAGTGGCATAAGTGAACCTTCAGCATAGTGCATCCAATAAATATACTGCTGTAAATCTTGGGGCTGTGTAGGTTTAAATTGCTGCTTCTGATCATAACGCTGCTGTAAATATTCCAAAATCACAGCAGATTCTGCGATGACTTGCTCATCATCAGTCAAAATTGGAGCTTTACCTAAAGGATGAATACATTTCAATGTTTCTGGAGCGGAATAGTTAGGTAAGCGTTGATAATAATGAATATCATAATCTAAGCCTAATTCTTCTAAAGCCCATAAAATTCGAAACGATCGCGAACATTCCAGGTGGTGTACACTAATCATGTTATTGCCTGCTTTTATTTTTCTTTTTACATAAAAAACAGCATGTGAACATGCTGTTTTATTCCATTTGTGGAATGGATATAAAATCATCCACCTCCACAAAATAGCATTTTTACACTGTAACAAGCACAGTATGAATGTCTAAACTACGTAACAAAGTTTTAGTAACTGGCGTTTTACTACATACCGTTAAGATTTTTTGCTGAAGTTCTTCATCTGGCAAGTCTTTAAAAACGATACGACGTTCAATATGTTCCTCATGCTCTCTATTGGTATGAAAATCAATTTCAACCGAGAATTCACCCAAATCATACCCCTTATGCTTCGCATACATTCTTAAAGTAATAAGCGTACACGCGGCTAAACTTCCGGTGAGCAAATCATAGGGTGCTGGGCCTTGGTCTTGCCCTTCAAGTTTTTCAGGCTCATCACAAAAATATTGATGACGTCCACTGGTAATTTCGCCCTTCCATTGTTCAGCAAGAGGCTTTGCTTTACTGCTTGCAATTACTACTGTCATTTCGATGCTCTCATTTGATCTGGAAGAACAGGGGCTTCTAAACGTGCACCCACATAATCTGGAATTTCACCAAAACGCGCATCATGGTTAATCCATTGCTCACGCGCTTCTTTTAAATCATCCATTGTACGTGCAACAAAATTCCACCAGAGTAAAATTGGCGTTTCAAACGGTTCTCCACCAATCAAAAGAATACGATTGCCTTTTTTTACTTCAATCTCAATTTCACTCAGTCCAGTATCCAAAACAACCATGTTGTCAGCAGTTAACTCATGACCATTTACATGGGCAACACCTTCTAATGCCATAAAGCCATATTCATAATTAGGATTTAATGGAATACGAGTTTTAGTATCTTGGGTAGCAATTAAGTCGACACCCACTAACGGCGTATGAACCACTACCGGAGAAGTCGTTGCCAAATATTCACCCACAAGTACGGTAAATTCTAGTCCGTCTTTCTCAACAACAGGCAGCTCTGGGTAATGTTCAAATTTCGGATCCATATTACGCTTAGCATCTGGCAAAGCAATCCAAAGCTGCGCAGCGTGCATTTGAGTTTCTGTATCAGGTGCAACTTCTGTATGTGAAATGCCATGACCCGCCGTCATTAGGTTCACTTGCTTAGGACGAATAAGTTGTTTTGAACCCAAGCTATCAGTATGCATCATCGTCCCTTCAATCATCCAAGTGAAGGTTTGCAAACCAATATGAGGATGAGGACCAACATCTAAACCATCACCCGCAGGAAAGGTTACTGGGCCTGCATGATCTAGGAAACACCATGCTCCAATCATTCGTTTTTGTCGGCTAGGTAAAGCCCGCTTAATGACTGTCCCCTGTCCAATTTCAGCAGAGCGAATTGGAAATTCCTGAATAAATTGATTGGCAAATTTCTCGCAATCTTTTGAATCAGAAATATCGTAATCATTATTATTGCTCATGATATTACTCTCTTTTACCTATGCTTTTGCAATGAGTTGTTTTAATGATCTTAACAATACACTCATTATTCAATATAGTCTTTTAGTAATACACAGGGTGTTATGAATGAGACAATCAAAGTTTTAAGTATCAAAATTAATTTTTATCTTTAAAAGTTAAGTAATAAAAAAGGACGCTAACGCGTCCTTTTCTTTACCAACAAACAGAGGAAAATTATTCCCACTCAATCGTTGCTGGTGGTTTAGATGACACGTCGTATACAACACGTGATACATCTTTAATTTCATTCATAATACGTGTTGAGATTTTATCAACCAATTCGTATGGTAAATGTGCAAAACGAGCTGTCATAAAGTCAACTGTTTCAACTGCACGAAGTGCGATTACCCATGCATAACGACGACCATCACCCACTACACCAACTGACTTAACAGGTTGGAATACGGCAAATGCTTGAGCTGTTTTGTCATACCAGCCGCTGTCGCGAAGCTCTTGCATAAAGATGTCATCAGCAAGACGAAGAATATCTGCATATTCTTTTTTCACTTCACCCAAAATACGAACACCTAAACCAGGGCCTGGGAATGGATGACGATAAATCATGCTGTGTGGCAAGCCAAGTGTCGTACCTAATTTACGAACTTCATCTTTAAACAAGTCACGTAAAGGTTCAACCAACTCAAACTCTAAATCGTCAGGTAAACCACCCACGTTGTGGTGAGATTTAATAACGTGTGCTTTACCTTGTTTGCTTGCAGCAGATTCGATTACGTCTGGGTAAATTGTACCTTGTGCTAAGAATTTCACGCCATCAAGTTTACGTGCTTCTTCAGCAAAAACTTCAATAAACTCACGGCCAATGATTTTACGTTTTTTCTCTGGATCAACTTCACCAGCCAATGCAGTTAAGAAACGTTGTTCAGCATCTGCACGAATAACACGGATACCCATGTTTTCAGCAAACATTTGCATTACTTGGTCACCTTCATTTAAACGAAGTAAACCGTTATCAACGAATACGCATGTTAACTGGTCGCCAATTGCTTTGTGTAAAAGCGCAGCAACTACAGATGAGTCAACACCACCAGAAAGACCTAAAAGAACTTTTTCATCACCGATCTGTTCACGTAGTTGTTCTACACGCAAATCAATGATGTGCTCAGGTGTCCAAAGACCACCACATCCACAAATTTTATGAACAAAATTTGCAAGTAATTCTTCACCTTTTGCCGTGTGCGTTACTTCTGGGTGGAATTGCACACCATAGAAACGGCGTGTTTCGTCACTTACAGCAGCAACAGGACAACTTGGTGTGCTTGCAGTAATGCTAAAACCTTCTGGAATCTGGCTCACTTTGTCGCCATGGCTCATCCAGACATGAAGTTGGTCTTCACGATCTTGTAAGTTGCCAATCAGTTGGTCACGTTTAACGATATCAACTTCGGCATAACCAAACTCATGTACAGTACCTGGCTCAACTTTACCGCCTAACTGTTCAGACATGGTTTGCAAGCCATAGCAAATACCCAATACTGGAACACCCAACTCAAACACTACTTGTGGTGCACGTGGGCTGCCTTCTTCATGCACACTCTCAGGTCCACCTGACAAAATAATGCCATTTGGCTTAAAAGCGCGAACGTCTTCTTCAGACATATCAAAAGCATACATTTCAGAGTAAACGCCGGCTTCACGTACACGACGTGCAATGAGCTGGCTATATTGAGAGCCGAAATCCAGAATCAGGATACGATCTTCAGTAATTTGAGTATTGGTAGTCATGACAAACCACTAAATGGCAAAAGAATTAAGCGCGCCATTTTAACATTTTTCACGCTTCGGCGCACCGCAAATCATCATATATCTTATTTTTTTCATTTCTGAATCATTTCTATCGTTGAATTCTTTGACATAAATTAATATTTACTTATATTTATCAAACATCTGGATTAGTCTTAAAAACTTCATACGTATTGATAAATTCATCACATTCTATGCAACATCACCATGAATTTGATGTTAAGATGAGCCGATAAAACAGGCATTACCATGGAAAGGTAAATACCATAAGCGATATTTGTCTGTGCTTAAACAATTATCCATTTTTATGGCTTGTTGCCCCCTATCAAAATCAATAGAAATCTAAGGAACAACAATGCTTCAAACTATGATTGCAGATTTCCAGCAACATTTTTGGTTGTATATCTCTATTCCTTTTATGAGTGGTTTAATTGGCTACATCACCAAGGTGATCGCCATTCAGATGATGTTTTCGCCACTTGAGTTTAAAGGCATTAAACCATTTCTAGGTTGGCAAGGTATCGTGCCACGCAAAGCCGAGAAGATGGCAACAATTGCTGTTGAGCTCATGACAGCCAAGCTCATTAAACCTGAAGAAATTTTTGCACGCCTAGATCCGAAACGTATTGCCAAAGAAATAGAAAAACCACTGCTTGCGGCAGCTGAAGATATTACTCGTGATGTTGCGCAAGAATATCAGCCTGGGTTATGGGAAGGCATGCCAGAGTTTGCGCGTCAAAGACTTATTCGTCGTGTGCAATCAAAAGCGCCCGAGATTGTTGAACACATCATGAGTGAAGTACAACGTGATGTGAACCGATATTTTGATATTAAACATCTTGTTATTAGCAACTTGCTTAAAGACAAACGCCTACTCAACAATATTTTTAAACGAGTGGGCAAACAAGAATTTAAATTTTTTAGTAATGTCGGATTTGTATTTGGCTTCGGTATTGGTGTGATTCAGATGCTGTGCTGGATTATCACACAGGGTAAATACCCTTGGATGCTGCCAATGTTTGGCGGCTTTGTGGGCTTTTTCAGTGACTGGATTGCATTACAAATGATGTTTAGACCACTATACCCTAAGAAAATATTGGGCTATACGTGGCAAGGTTTGTTTATTAAACGTCAAAATGAAGTTGCCGCCGACTACGCAGCGTTAATTTCCAAACAGCTTTTAACTTCTCGCCATATGATGGAAGAATTATTTTCTGGTACACATTCTGCACGTGTTATTGATCTGGTTAACCGCCATGTCAAACAAGAAATTGATATGCAAGCAGGTGTGATTCGTCCACTTGTTGTTTACGCAATTGGCGGAGAAAAATATCAGGATATGAAATCGCAAGTTGCTGAACGTATCATGCAACGGCTTCCAGAGACGATGAAATACGTAGAGTCTTATGCAGAAGATGCTATGAATATTCGCAGTACTTTAATTGAACGTATGCAAAAACTAACACCATCTGAATTTGAAGGTATGTTACGCCCTGCATTTAAAGAAGATGAGTGGGCACTCATTGCAGTAGGTGCAGTACTTGGTTTTGTGGTTGGGGAATTACAAATCCAGTTCATGCTTTAATTTTACGTCCCTAGAAATAAAAAAACCGGATGAGTTGATCATCCGGTTTTTATTTTGTCTTGAATATTATTTCTCGATTGCATGATCCAAGCTAATACGTCCAGCGCCATGAAGCATCAGGAAGAATAAACCACCCGCCATTGCAAGGTTTTTCATGAAATGGATGCCATTGTTATATTGCGCCGCTGCATCAGCACCACCTTGGTGGAATAAAAATGCAGTAAGAATACTAAAGATTCCAAGTCCAAAAGCTGCAAAGCGTGCTTGGAAACCAAATAACAAGGCTAAACCACCACCAAACTCAACCAAGATAACTAAAGGAAGAATTCCAGCTGGAACCCCCATTGCTTCCATATATCCAGCAGTTGCTGCATAACCAGTAATTTTCCCCCAACCTGCAACAAGGAAGATATAGGCGATAAGAAGACGCGCAATAAGGCTAATGAAACTATCTGCGCCTGATTGCGTTACGATGTTTTTGACCACTACATTTGGATTAAACATTTTGCCACCTTTATTTAAATGCTTATTTATTGATGAGCTCATTCTAGGTTTGGGACATTGATAATTAAATACTCAAAATCCATATATATCGTTGCATAAACGAGATGATCAATTTGTATTTTTTTGATGCTTTATACTGACTTTCTATAGGCTCACTGCTAGGATTTGAACACGGTTTACCACTTGCTCTTATCATGGAACTTATTGATTTTATTCTACACGTTGATCAACATCTCGCCGAATTTATTATAAATTACGGAACGTGGATTTATGGCATTCTATTTTTAATTATTTTTGTTGAAACCGGTTTAGTGGTTATGCCGTTCTTGCCGGGAGATAGTTTGCTATTTGCAGCTGGTGCTTTAGCAGCCTCTACAGGTGCGATGGATCCATGGGTACTCGGCACTCTACTCTTCATTGCTGCCGTTTTAGGTGACACTGTAAACTACCATATTGGGCGTTTTATCGGTCCACGTGTGTTTGAAATGAATTCCCGATTCATTAATAAACAGCACTTAGTTAAAACTCAAGAATTCTTTGCTCGCCATGGCGGCAAGACGATTATTTTTGCTCGTTTCGTTCCATTTGCTCGTACCTTTGCACCTTTTGTTGCTGGGGCGGGTAGCATGAACTATAAGTTTTTCTTAACTTATAACCTGATTGGAGCATTCTGTTGGGTCGCTTCTTTTGTAACTTTAGGCTATTTATTTGGAAATATGCCAATCGTTAAAGATAACTTTACCCATCTCATTTTCGGCATCATTATCATTAGTGTTTTACCAGGCATCATCGGATTTATACGTGAAAAACTCAAAAACCGAAAAGCCAATGTTCGAGACTAATTAGAAGAAACGGAATACCACCGGAAGCATACATAAAATGAGTAACATGGCCGATCCTTTATATAAATGATCGGCTTTTATTTTTTTGATTGGACCCGTTAACAACGCTCGTCCAAAAAGCGTCCAGAAACTTGCTGCCGGAATCAGGATTAATGTAAAAACACCAAATACGATAAGAAAATTTTCAGGCGAATTCCATGCTTCAGCAGGAAAGATACCCGCTGCAAACAGCAAAGCTTTAGGATTCTTTAAGGTTGATAAGAATAATTGACGTGGTCGAATATTACGGTGACTTTGACTGAACTGTTGTAAATGGGTGTTTTTCCATAAGTGAAAAGCAAGCCAGAATACATAAAGTACACTCGTAATATGCAAAATGAGCAGTAGTGCTGGCCAAATTGGAGCAGCTAAATGAATAAATACAGCCCAAAAGCTAATACCGTAGGCATAGCCTAACCATTCCATTGGGATAAGCCAGAATGCTTTAGATAAACCTTGAGAATGAGCAGCGGTTGCAAGTAAAGCATTTGTCGGCCCCGGAATGAGCAAAACAGCCAACATTGCCAATACAAAAAACCAACTCTCAATCATAAAATTTCCACAACATCCAAGATGGGGCCACCTTAAACGAAATAGGCAAAATATAGCAAGTTTGTGAGGGCTTTTGATTATAGAAAATACAGAATTTATTAAGCTTTAAAATTTAAAATGTATTGATTTATATTAATTTTATTATGAAACATTTTGCTAAACTTTAATCATCACAATATGCCTTAATTAGCATATTGTGATGCAAAATAGGCTATTAATTGGCCTTTTTTCGAACAATAATTGGGCAATTTTTAAACTGAGCAGCCTGAACTATGGCTTCTTGCTGACCTAAAACACGTGAAAGTTCGGTATTTTTCGTTGAAGAAGATTGTCCCATATTTACAGAGATAGATGGACCGAATCCCCAACCGCCTCGTCCCCAGCCACCGCCAAGTCCAAGCCCAACACCCATACCAGTACTTTTCGGAGTTTGTACGCCATTATCGATATATTGTTGGATACGGTTATATTCACTTTGTAGCTGCTGACAGCCCAAAGATTGATATTGAGTCGGAGACACGTAAGTCGGTTTTACCGTCGTAGCACAAGCGCCGAGTAATAAAGTGGCTGCCACCAAAGGCACAATAATATATAAGCCTTTCATCATTTTTCTCTTATCGTTTTGGTTCAATTTCACCAAACAATGTCTCGTAAGCTTGAGTCAATTTATGTTCTGGTGCCAAATGAGCCAAAGGTAAATTTTTCTGATGCGATTCTTTCATTAAAACCGAAGGCGGTAACATGCTATTAAGTACAGGCAACCCTTCATCTTTCAACTGCTGAACCACTTCCCGAGGTAATTTTGCTTGAGCTTGAAATTGGTTGACAACAATTCCTTCAATTTCCAAGCGATCATTATGATCATCTTGCGTTTCGAGAACATTTTCAATCAATGTTTGTAACGCACGCTTTGAAAAGACATCACAATCGAAGGGAATTAAGACTTTATCTGCTGCAATGAGTGCCGATAAAGTAAAAAAGTTAAATGCAGGTGGTGTATCTATATAGATACGATCATATCGTCCAATTAAGTTTTGAATTGAATCACGTAATTTATAAATTTTATGTTTACTTTCAAGTGCATGCTCAAGAGCGCCTAGTGTTGGGCTAGCAGGAAGCACATCTAATTTTGCAAAGGGAGTTGAGTGTACAAAGCTGTCAATATCTTTACTTCGTGGAGCTTTTAAAATCGAACCTAATGCATTACCGATTAAACCCTTTTGTTGATTGTTTCCCAACACATCATCAAAGAAATTTTCGATATTTGGTTCTAAAATTGATTTTTCAGCAGAATAGGTTGCGTCATCCCCTAAAAGGTACTGACTAGAGTTGGCTTGAGGATCAAGATCAATGACCAATGTCCTTAAGCCATGTTTGGCACTAATTGCGGCCAAATTTACAGTAATACTTGATTTCCCTACACCGCCTTTTTGGTTAAACACCACACGAGTTAACATGTTTCCCTCTGTATATTTTTTTACTGTACGCAGTTTAACCTAGAGCTTAAGCAAAAAGGCAAAGAATGTAGAACAATTAAGCAAAAACAGGTTTCACAATTACTAAAATAATAATAGCAATAAATGCGATCGCACTAATGATTAAACCCGCCCTACGTTGTGCCAATAAAAGAGTGTCATCTTTTTTAAAGGCTTTCATCAGAGAAGATAACAAGACTAAAAATAGAATAATTTTAGCGTAAAACCACGGCTGTACCTGAAAGTCTTTCATGACCAATAAAATTGCACCCGTAATAAAAACTACGGTAAACGACAAATGTTGTAAGGCAACTAATATTTTGCGTCCCGCAGGATTTGGTTGCTCCCCTTGCACGCCTACAAACAGAGTTGAAGCGCGTAAGACAAAAACCATAAGTGCAGCAGCCACCGCAGTCATATGAATAATTTTAGTGAGTAAATGTGCATCCATGAAATTAGCCCTTAGCTTTTAGGTGCATGTGCACATTCTGGGCTAGCAGGTGCTTGACCTTGCCACTCACTTTGTAAGTAGGCATGAATTGCTAAAGCGTGAATTTGACCTGGATTCATTAAGTCTGAAGCTAAAGCATAAACTTTTTGATGACGTTGAACTAAACGTAATCCGTTAAATTCTTCACTCACTACAATCACTTTAAAATGTGACTCTTTACCTGGGAAATAACCACCATGTCCAGCCGACTCATTAATAACTTCCAAATGGCTAGGTGCAAGGGTTTGTAACCGCTCAATCAATTGTTGTTCAAGGCTCATAGCTTTTCCTTTACGATTATTCGTATATTTGAACCTAGTATACCCTGTCTACACACAAACAAAAGTTGCTCTTGTATGCTTTGACCCCAAACAAAATGTCTATTTATTCGGCAACTTAACGATAAAAATACATTTAATTGCTCATTTCTGTTTTTATTTTATGCAATCAGCATATTTATTTGCATAAAGTTGTTGACCCATGTTTCGCTTAATGTATTATAAGCGGCACGCGGGAATAGCTCAGTTGGTAGAGCATAACCTTGCCAAGGTTGGGGTCGCGAGTTCGAGTCTCGTTTCCCGCTCCAAATTGGTTTTTTTTGAGAAAGTTTTCGTAAAAACTGCTTATATATGCGGGAATAGCTCAGTTGGTAGAGCATAACCTTGCCAAGGTTGGGGTCGCGAGTTCGAGTCTCGTTTCCCGCTCCAAATTTAAAAGGCCCTAGTCGAAAGACTGGGGCTTTTTTCTTTTCATTGATTTATAATTTTTGCGGTCTATCTATTCACAGCATAATTCATTGAGAATGGTTCAGCTCAAAGCCAAATATTTTATTACTAGATTCACTTTTTTAAATCGTCAGTTATAACGATTCAATCTAGCTATATTTACAAGGCGTTGGCGTTATTCGATGCTTAGATATAAAGGGTAATAATTGAAAACAGTCCAAGTTAAAGCGCTCTAGGCTACAACTTTGTTGTAAACAGATAGAAAAGATGAAGTGAGAATCATATATATAACTTTCAAAATAATACTGTTCTGTCTTTCGAGCATCATTGGTTGAGTCGAGAAATTGTATATGCTCAGGCAACACATGAAAGTTGAGCTTCTTTAAATGACGGCTCATTCCTTCGCCAGTGCATTTAATATAGGCTTCTTTTAAGGTCCATATTTGAAAAAACCGCTGGTATACACTGAATGGATCAGTGAGTTCATTCTCTTTAATCCATTCAATTTCAATCGGTGCTAACACACTATCAACACGCATCCACTCGAACTCACGATCCACTTGTTCAATATCCACTCCTATTTCCCCTTCTTCAGTCACAGCGAGGATAATAACGTCCGCTGAGTGAGTAAGATTAAAATACACAGCCTTGCTGCCTTGTACAAAAGGCTTGCCGTTGGGATGTAATTGAATATTAACTTGATGAGGTGAGATGCCTAGCTTATCTGCCAAGACAGTCTTCACTAATACGCGAGAGATCAAGAAAAGACGAGCCGCCTTAGGATGATATTGATCATATCTCAGCCTCTCTGCCGAACTGAGAAAGCCGAGATAATGACTCAATACCAAATGATCTTGTGGTACCCGTGAAACTGGGCAGACATAAACCTGCACTTGGGCACGATCAGACATTAGGAAGCGGTAGTGCTGTTGTATTTCATCAGAACAGGCGCGAGATAGTCAGAAACCGCATCTACATGTGTAACGTGCGGATTATGGCCTGCACCAGCGATAATATGTATAGGGATATCTGAGCTTATTGTGGTAACAATTGGGTCTTTATCTCCCACAATGATTTCAACTTTAGAACTAAGTTCGTTTAACAAAGCTGTCTGAGTTGCTCGCTGCTGCGGCAAACTAATACGGTGCATATACTCACTAATATGCTTAGCTACCGACACTCGACGTAATGAATCCATCGCATAACCAACAGACGGATTTTGTTGTCCATCTGGATGTAGGTCTTTAGCAATCATATCTTTTGGCACAAAACGGAAAATCAGATTAGATATAGCTTGTATCTGAAACATTTTAGCGGCCTGCGCCTGAACAAAATAAGGTGATATGAGGATGAGGCGTGCAACTTTATCCGGATATTTCTTTGCAAGATTCAACGCAAAAAGACATCCTAACGAATGTGCAATAACAACACTATTTGGCGCTAAAAGCTTTGCAGCAGCATCAATAAATTGATGGTTGTTGTCTTCCATCATCTCATAACTGCCTGAACGCCCAAGTCCCGGCAGATCCATCATAGCGACCTGATCGTATGTGATTTTATTGATGATTGGAGACCAGCATGCACTATCAAATGGGATCCCATGTAAAAATAATGCAGATGATGTGTCAGAATTAATCGGCTGTTTAGTATAGATTTCTGTCCAATATCGATTCTGATAGCTGAAATGACTAGGTATTGGTACTTGCATACGACCAAAGCGTGTAAGCACCAAACGATCAATCCAACGAGAAAAATAAGGAGTGACATTGATCAGGTCTGCGATGCCCATTTTCGCTGCCATCGCCTCTGCCCCAGCAACATGATAGTGCTCGGTAGAAATGAAAGAGAGTTGTTCTTTAGAACCATCAAGCAATACCTCAGGTAATTTCTCTAATAGACCTTTGGGTACTTGTAAATGTGGTGTGCTGACTCCCAAATGCTCGGCAGCTAGGTGAACGAGACGATGAAATTTCGGCGTCGCAGGATCAAGCAACATATACTCCTGAGCAATAGTCTCAGGATAAGACATCGTTCGGATCAAAAAGCTCACGATATACTGCATATTGCATAGTGGCAGAAATGTGTCACGACTACCTGGCAATGCCAGTAGACGTCCCTGATAGAGCTTATCAATCATGTCAGCAATACCGATATATTGCATATCGCCATAGTTATAAAAACCATCAATGACCGTCGCTGGATTTATTGCAGTCCATGGCACATTTAAACGCTTACAGGCTTCAATGAAAGCTTGATAACCCAAAATTTTTGAAGCTTCATAGCCACCATGTTTGCAATACAACTCATCAGCCGACTCTTGTGGCGGAGTAGCCACACGATATCCACCAATCCAGATAAATCGCTCAAGCTGCTTCAATGTTGCAGCCCATTCAATTAAGGCAACTCCTGACTTAATATTGGTACGCTCAGCTTCAGCTTTGCTAATGCCCCAATTAAAGGATGCGGCAAGATGATAAATCACATGGATCTTTGCCTGAGCATCCGCTAGCAGAGAGTCCAGCTTAAAATCTCGGCTTAAATCATATTCGACAAACGAAATAGACGGATCGACCAGCCCTTCTGTTGCAATAAAACCTAACAGCTTATCTTTCTTGGTTGCAGCATTACGCAGCGCAGCAATCACCTGATGACCTTCACGCAGAAGATCAACGATCAGTCTGCTACCAATAAAACCTGCTGCACCTGTTACTAATATGGTCTTCCGTGAAAAATTATCTTTTTTTGCGTTATTTAAATTATCCATAAATCACCTTATTAGGGACTGGGCACTCCCAGCATTGTTTTGGAGCGAATTATCTTAAAAATTATATCGAACCTGGGCATACACCAGACTGTTATCTCTAAATTGTCCTAACACCGTATCATTTCTACCCCAGAAGCGATCCCCACCTACATTCAATTGCCAGTGATCATCAAGGCTGTAATTAATACGTACTCTCAACAATTCATTAGGCTCTGGTGCAAAGTAGAATCCTGTTACTTCTAATTTTAGATTATCATTCAGTAGGTTAAGTGCATAGCGCAGCATAGCTCCATACTGATCCTGCTCATATTGGTTACTGATCGTTTGCTGATAACGGTAGACTGCACTCAATACTGGATTTGTTAAGCTATCGGCAGATCTAAAGTCCTCCGTATGTTTGTATACGCCAACTAAACTTAGTGTGGAATTCTTCAATGCTAATTCTGGCCCCATGACCACGGTCAGATTATTTTTTTTGTGCGTAAGATCTGCACTACCATTCGAGTCAGTGTGGGTATATGCCGCTTCACCGCGCCATACGATATCGTTATGGTTATAACTGAAATCAAATCCATAGACGGACATAGGATTATTGTTCAGCTGCAATGTTGCCTCCCCTGTTGGAGATGCAGAAAGAATTGACAGATCGGGCATATGGTCCAAACCTGAGAAATACGATGCACCAACATCTAGACCATCTACAGAATAATCCCAGCGCATTGCAAATGCAGGACGGCTCTTCTTATCTATTTCATACTGGACACCAGAAATCTGACGCAATGGAATCACATCTGAACGACTACGCGGATACCACAACGCTGTCCATTTATTGGTTCCTGATTCAGGAATATATGTCAATTTGATTGCATCATTTCCAAGACGTTGATCTGTCTCATCTGGTACTAGGCGCGTATAGTCACGGGGTGATAGATTATCCGTTGGGTTAATCCCATCAGCTCTCCCCCAGACTACAATCTGGCGACCAACATCGACATAGACTGTCTGATCCCAGTTATAAGAGGCATACAACTCACGTAAGTTGCGATTTACCTTACTCACCTGATCTGGGTTTACAGTATGGTCCGTTTCATCTCCAATATTTATGTCGTAATGGATCTTAAACTCTGGATTAAACTTGAGCGTACCATTGGACCAGAAACTTGCTTGTCCAATGTTTTTTAATGAACTTAAATCACGATCTGATGACCACATATCAAGTCTGGCTGAGTTCTGGCTCACAAAACTAATTTCGCTGTCATCTGCATGAGCATGCTGCAGTAGCATAAAGCTACTGCAGCATGCAAATACCCAATAGGCACCTTGCGTCATTTTTCTAGACTCTGCGGTGAGAAAATCTTATCGGATAAAGTTTTTTCTGCTACAAAATCATTGACGATAACTTGTGTCATATGCTGAGTTTGCAGATTTTTCGCCATAGATTTCATGGCCTGCCATCTTGGTTTCACTTTACCGTAAGGACGGATATCCGTGAACTCAATATGCTTTAATGGCTTACCTGCTGTATCCCAAATGTCGATGGTTGCTGTAACAAAGTTGTCTTTGAGGATGCACATGCGACGTTTGCTATAACCAAAGTCACTCTTCACAGTATTATTGATTGGCGTTGCTTCAATCGTGTAGCAATCTTTACCATTAAATTTGCCATCTGCCAGTTTAGTGTACTTCCAGTCACTTAGCTTATAGCCAAGCACATCACCATAACTAAAGTCCGTACCAATAAAAGCATCGCCCTTATTCGCTGATGCCAAACGACGTACTTTTTTTAATGCAGGCAAATAGACAAACATGCTATCACTGCCTTTTGCATTCTCAATCAACAGCGTGGTGGTTCCCTGTACATCTGCTGGTGAGATGAATTCAGTCAAACGCATATTGTTCTGAGTATTTCCAGCAAGCTTAGTCATATTTTTAGTCAAACGTACACGTTGCTCGCCGCTTTTAGATGTCAGCACAAATTTAGCACTGGCACTTGAAGACAAGAACTTAGAAGCATCATCACTACGGTTAACAATGTCTTGAACCTCATCTGCATGAGATGTTTTAGGCATCGACATTGTGAGTGCCGTACCTAACAAGAGACTTGTCACAACAGTTTGTGCAACGGTAATGTTCTTCTTATTTGAGGGAAAGATAAAACGAGGTTTCAACATTAGAATCATTGTAGGTACCATAATTAAGGTTGCAAATACACTGAAAAGCATCGCAATCACAATAAACATCGCTAGCCATTGATGCACATGGAAGCCTTGCGATAAGGACAATACGCCATACCCACCAGCAACAGCAGTCGCAACAAAAAGCGAAGCCTTACCAGCAGTACTTAAAGTTTTACGAATAGCATCTTTGATATCACCACCCTCTTCACTCAAGATTTCTCGCAAGCGATAGAGGAAGTAAATGGCATAATCTGCACCGATACCAACCGCCATGGCTGAGATCAGAGAGTTTGGAATATTGAGCGGAATGTCGAGCCAGCCCATCACACCAAAGATTGCAAGAATCGAGAATAGAAGTGGTGTTAGGACAATGAGTCCAGCAGAGAACGAACGGAAAACTAAGGCAGAGATAAAGAATACGGCAAATGAAATCTGTAGAATATTCATGAGCTTGCCGTGAACCATAGTTTCAGTTAAAGCAATGGTCTGAGTCACATCACCACCAAAACTCACGACTGCTTTATCACCCAATTGACCCGCCATATATGTTTTTAGCGACTCAAGGATTTCTTTGATACGGTGATTACTACCTGTTTTTAGCAGAATCGTGATCTTGGCATAGCGCTGAGTTGTATCAATGTAAGATTCAAAATCAGTCGGCTCACCAGACATTGAATACAACAACAGATACTGAGCAACAACATCTTTGGTTGCTGGAACCTGAAATGCCTGTGGCTGATCGGCATTCATTGCCTGATTCATTCTCTTGATATAGTCCACGATAGAGATAGTTTTACCGACCTCTGGAATTGAATTCGCGAACTTCTCTGTATTATCAATCGCTTTCAGGATTTCTGGGTTTTCAATACCATCACGAACTTTGGTGTCGACCATGATGTAGAGACTGTTTGTGCCACCAAGAGACTGATTCAAGAATCTGTCGTCTTGCTGCATTGGTAGATCGCGCGAGAAGAAGTTGCGACTATCGTTATCCACCACAATACGACTCGTGCCGAGAGCAAGAAAAACGCCCAGTACTGCAATCACAGTCATTAGCATCATTCGCGGACGAACTGACAAAATGACATCACCAATGCGTTTTGGAATCCAGTCCCAGATCGGCAAACCTTTGCGTGCAACCTTAGTAACCGAAGGCGGTGGTAACATCGAGCGAAGTACAGGAATAAAAGTCATCTCAATGATCAGCGTACTGATGATCCCGATTCCTGTAAAAATACCGAATGAACGGATAGTCGGAATATTAAAGGTCAACAGAGAGAAGAATCCAGCCGCTGCAATTCCGCCAGCCAGTATCATAACTGGACCAACACGAACCATAGACTGCACCACGGCTTCGCTATTTGCAGCTTTAGGTTCCATCCCTTGGGCAATCAGACGATCAAAATCTTCATAGTATCGCTTGAGCAACTGCACGGCATGCCCTGCCGCGATGGCCAGAATCAGAATTGGTGTAGGAGAGTTAAAAATATCCATCGGCTGTTTGAACAGCCCCATCATGCCCATACCCCATGCTACAGACAGCAAAGCTGTAACTAATGGCAGAATCAGGCCTTGTTTACTGCGGAATGCTTCGAAGTGCAATAAACCAATCACCAATACGGCAATTGGGAACAAGATGTTGATACGCTTAGAGTAATCTTCGGCTTTATCTAAATAGACTGGATTACCACCAACACTGATGGTCATATCCTTAGACTGTTCAGCCGCTACGATTTTGTTGATCGGGCCCATCATCTTTTGGAAGCCTTCTGGACTTTCCTCAAGTTCAAGCAAAATAGCAGCAGTTTTCTGATCTTTAGATACGACTGAATTCATATAGATCGGATTCAGTGCCAACAGTTTTTTCAGGTGATCGACATCACTTTCGGTCACAGAACTATTCGGCAGTAGTTTCTTGGCATCAAATCCATCCGAATTGGCGGTGATCCCTTTGGCCTGACGCGCGGCCAGACTCATTAGAGTAGATCTAACCACACCCGGAGCATTATCAACTTCTTCGGTAATACGTTTGACTTTTTCTAATACTTGCGGCTGATAAATATCACCCTGCTTCGGTGTAATACCGATCACGACCATGTACTTGGAGCCGAATTTCTTTTCAATCAGCTTGGTGGAGGTGATATAAGGATGACCTTTGGGGGCAAGCGCATCTGGATCAATAATAATTTTTACGCCAGATGCGAGATATGCCAAGGCAAGCGTTAAAAGCATCACCACAGTTAGTACAATACGGCGATGTCTGAGAATCCAACGCGCGTATTGTTCCATCACCTGATGAGTCTTGCGGCGTGGTTTACTGGTCTCGATAGTTGGTTTATTTTCATTGCCAACCGACTCATAGGCTTCACCCTTCTGAGCCAATGCCTCAAGATTAGCAACATCTTTTTTAAACTGAGCGAGTACCATCTTTTTTAGCAGTGCTGGGGGCAATACACCAAAAAAGCTGCCTGGCTCTGCCTCAAACACCCATTCAATCCAGGTGCCTTCTGCATGTGGTTTGAAACGGTAAGTTCCAGTGTAGTGAAAGGGTCCTTCCACTACTTTAAACGCATACAATTCATTCGGTACTAGATGTGTAATTTCACCTTTAAAGGACATCTCACGACCAATAAAGCTAAAACCGATTTCATACTTGCTGCCCACACGTGGAGTATTGTCTAGCAGTTCAGAATGCTTACACGACAATTGCCAACCTGCATCATTGGCCGGGTTTGCAAGATAGTTAAAAACCTTGTCAATCTCGGCCGGTATGAGGAAAGCATGTTCTATGGTCACCATAGTGGTTCTACCTTCTTGTATTTCTTATGCGGGAATTGGATACATCTGATCAATTGTCTGGGCAACAGCCACGACATTCTCAGCGTACATAATTGATGAATGATCACCAGGCAGATCCACCTGTGTAAACGTGTCTTTGACCAGTTGGTCCCAACCTAGACTTTCGCCAAAATCTTCCAGCTCATCTTTAGCCTTAACTAAGAGGATCGGAAAATCTTCAGGCTCTGGGAAATAGGTCTGGAGTGCAATGCCATTCGCCAAATAGGTATCAAAGTAAAGTCGGAAATCTGATGGGTTTGCATCTAGAGGCAAGACATTGATGGCCTTGGCTTCTTTAAGCACATGATCAAACATGTGATCTGGACTCAATTCACGCAAGTATTGCGCTGGGATCGTCAACTTTTTGCCGTAAGGCGCAGCCAAATCACGGGCAAACCAAGACAAAAGCATCGCATCATCAGCATCTTCAGGCACATTCTCTGGAATTGGAGCACGGGTATCGATCATGACAATACCTGTGACCTGCTGCCCCATTTGACGCAGCTGATGACTGATCTCGTATGCGATTGCACCGCCAAAGCACCACCCACCGAGGAAATAAGGTCCCTCAGGCTGCATCTTTTGCATTTCAGCAATATAGAGCGTTGCCATATCTTCGATTGCCACTTCCGCAGCATCTGCTTCAATCAGTCCAGGAGACTGAATAGCACGCAAGGTACGTTTCGGATTGAGATGGCGCGAAAGTTCCATATAACAGAAGGTGCTACCACCAATTGGATGGAACAGCCACAATGGTTGCTCGTAAGTTCCACGGCGCAGTTCAATTACAATGGAAGGCTTAATTTCTTTATTTTCACGAATGATCTCACCCAAACTCTCCACAGTGGAATATTGGGCCAGCAAAGCAACTGATAGTTCGGTGCCAAATGCTTTTTTGAGGTGATTAACAAGCTTCACAGCAAGTAACGAATGTCCACCCAAGTCAAAGAAGTCATCATGTATACCAACCCGTTTAACCGATAAAATCTGCTCAAAAGTAGTACAGAGTTCAATTTCAATCGGATCACGTGGTGCAACATAATCGTTACTTTGTTCAAACACAGGCTCAGGAAACGCTTTACGATCCACCTTATTGTTGGCCGTCATTGGAAATTCATCCAACGTCATAAACGTATTTGGTACCATGTAAGCTGGTAGATGAATTTGCATCGTCTTTTTCAAACTAGCAATATCAATCTCATGTCCAATTAAATAAGCCACCAGTTTTTGATCGTTGCTGGCTGTACTCTTAACCAGTACAACTGCATCGGTGATACCGTCGATCTGCTTGATAACATTCTCGATTTCGCCTAGTTCAATACGGAATCCACGAATCTTGACTTGGAAATCTAGACGTCCATGATGAGTCAAGCGTCCATCTGTACGCAGACAGACTTTATCTCCGGTACGATAGAGTCGACCAGCATTTGGTAGAGATGGCAAATTTCTAAATTGAGCATCTGTCAGTTCAGGTCGATGCCAGTAATCAACTGCTAGACCATCACCCCCAATCCAAAGCTCTCCCATGACGCCCGGTGGGACTAAACGTTGCTGTTCATCAAGCACATAAAGCTGGGTGTTCGCTAGTGGTTCGCCTAAATCAATACACTTTGCATCGGTGATACGAGCTGCACTAGACCACACTGTAGTTTCGGTCGGTCCATAGACATTCCAGAGACAGCCGACCTTACCCAGCAGTTTTTCTGCAAGAATAGTATCTAGTGCTTCACCTCCACAGAGTGCAGTCAACCCTGTATTGCCGCTCCACTCGCTATCTAAGAGCATTTTCCAAGAAGCCGGTGTTGCCTGCAAAATATTGATAGACTTTGTATTTAGATAATCCACCAATTGATTGCCGTCTTGTGATACTTCACGTGGACAAACATGCACTACACCGCCGTACATCAACGGAATCAGCAACTCAAGAATCGAGATATCAAATGCATAAGTGGTGATTGCTAACAACTGAGTTTCAGTCGTTACTTGCAATCTATCATTCATAGATAGCAAGAAATTGATGATTGAAGGATGCCCAATACGCACACCTTTAGGCTTACCTGTCGAGCCTGAGGTGTACATCACATAAGCGGTTTCACCAAAGGCCAGCGTCTCGCGCACTTGCTCCAGTGGTACAACGCCAGCTTGATTGATATCTAAACGCGGCACAGAAACGTTAAGAGCATCCATCAACTCGGTTTGAGTTAAGATGACTTTAGGTTCAGCATCTTCGATGATGTTATGTAGACGTTCACTTGGGAAATTAGGATCTAGCGGGACATAAGCTGCTCCTGCCGCCCAGATCCCGAGGATTGCTGCTGGCAATAAAGCTGTGCGATCTAACATCAGACCTACACGATCACCACGAATAACGCCATGCGCACGCAAATATTCAGCAATACCAGCGATATGTTGACCTAACTCACGATAGCTAACTGCATGATCCTTCGAGGTCAAAGCATGATTGTCACCACGCTCATCAATCTGCTTTAGAATCATTGCCAGTAGATCATGTTGAGGATAATCAGTAACCTGTCCACGTAGGGTGTCGAACTGAATGCCATTTTTATAATCAGGCGCAATATCTAACTCAACGATCTTACGTTCAGGATGAGCCACCATCTCTGATAGTACAGATTGCAGCAGTTGCACCATATTCTCGGCAGACTGTGCAGAAAATAACTCGGAGTTATATTTCAGTACACCAACTAGTTCGCCTTGATATTCACCGCCCATTTCCAGCGTAAGATCTAATTGACCTTCTTGCTGGCGAACTGGAAAACTACCTAAGGTCAGGTCTTGGCCGACCAAAGTCGCTGGGGTCTGGATTGGCAGGAGTAGTTCTTTAAACTCATCCATGCCACCTAGACGTTCCCAGAACATTCCCACCTGAGCTAATGGGTTAATACTGCCATCACGCTTTGGTGAAACAGCTTCAACTACTCTGGAAAAGGCAACTTTTTGATGCTTGAGGCTCTGTCTTAATTGTTCCTGAACCTGCTGTGTAAATTGACGTAAAGTCTGGTCAGCATCAATGTCCATGTGAATAGCAATCGTATTGACAAACTGCCCCAGCGCATTGCGCAACGAGCGCTCAAGTCGACCAGCTACAGGTGTAGCAATAACGAGTTCATTTTCATTTGATAGCTTGTGTAGCAGGATATAGAAGCCAGATAGTACGAGTCCAAACAGCGTGATCTCATAATCTTTCGCTAAGTTCACAAGACCAGACGACACTGTCTCAGGCACACGGAACACCAATGAGCTACCTTTGTGTTGCTGCACAGCCGGACGAGGATAATCAAGCGGAATGCTATGTACGTGTGGTGCATGTTGTAACGCATTTTTCCAGAAAAGTAGACTCTCATCAGCATCGTCAATCGCAGTACTCTGCTGCTTATCAGCATACTGTGCGAACTCGATTCCATTCACTGTATCCGACTCTGTAACTAGTCCAAAACGTTTGCCGACATCACGCAGTAAGAGACCAATCGACCAGAAGTCCATGAGGGCATGATGAATCACGACTGCAATCACATAGTGATTTTCACCACGTTCATAACAATGAATACGCCACAGCGGTGGCTGAGTCAGATCAAACGGCTGTTTAGTATCCTGCTCGACCAAATGTGTCAAATCAGATGCATCAACATGGCGAGCATCAGAGAAGACGATATTAGGATAGATTCGATCCCAGATAAGTTGCTCAATACCCTGATCATTGGCAGGCATACTTACACGTAGCAGCGGATAATCATGCATTACCGCTTCTAGAATCTCCATCGGCTTATTGCCTAATGGTTGGTTGACCTTCACATCAAAGGCCACCACCATATTGTAGGCACTGCAGGTCGACTCAAGGCGCTGGATATACCAGATGCCGAGCTGTTCTGCAGAAATCGCATGACGTGACAGAACTTCTGGTTCTAGTCGTACAAGGTTATTCACGAAGCAACTCCCTGTTGCAACTCAGAAACAAGATATTCAGCCAACGCATTAATTGTCGGGTAATCCCATAGTAGTGTCGGTTCAAGCTCTAGTTTTGTCAGATCTTCTAAATCCCCAGACACAGACAAAGCAACGATCGAATCAAGACCGTAACTGGTAAATTTTTGATCTGGATTAATCGTCTCAGGCTCTACGCGCATTTCTTTGGCTACTAGCGTACGAATAATTGCGCTCCAGTAAGCTTTATCTTTATTCATGGGGTAATCTCCTCTTTAACCGGTTTGGCATCACGTGGTGCCAATGCAAAATCGATGACAGATAACATATGGTTGGTTGAAATTCGGTCTAGCAGATCTGCCAATGTGCTTTCACGTAGTGATGTCATTGGAGGGGATGCCTGCCCTTCAGCAGCATTTAGGAAAATGATCAGCCACGCACCATCCTGTAAAGCAGGTCTTAAGCCATGACGGTTAAATATCCAAAAACCCAGCACAGCAATGCGAGAAAATAACTCAGCATAGTCACGGGCCAAGCTGAAACGTAATGTTTCAAACTCTTTGGCCGCTTCTGAATTTGAGAAATAATCCTGAATTTTTTGATCTAGCGTGTGCTGCTCGATAAGAAGTTGATCAGCACGTTCACGTAGCGGGGACAGAATCTCAGCAGTCAGTCCCTCTGTAACGTCCGCATCGTTAAGCATCCCGATGATCGTTCCCAGTGACTCCATCACCAAGTCACCATCGCGGTTGAAAATCTCAAGCTCACGAAAATCAATAGCATCCGTCTTCACCTGTAAGTCATATAACTGGTGATAGCGTGCTTTAGCTTCGGCTTGGTCGAGATGGTTTACTTTTTTGCTACGGCCTTTATTGGCAGATTTGAGCTGAAAACTCAGGCTGTCTAGACAGACGGTGCTACTGCCGTCAAACACGCTAACAATCAGATGATCTCTGAAAGCTTTCTGATACATTCCATCCGCATATGCATTTCTTAAGAAAAAACGTGACCCAAGCACTGAGGAAGTGATCTTAGCGAGTGACTCTACATACTCAGGCACCAGTACCTTAATGATCGGTGACCATGTGCTGAACTGATTGATACAAACATGTAACCCACGCGCACCAACGAGTGACAACACCTCAGCCGCCAATAGATAGGCATAGGCTGTAGCCAGTTGCTCACGCACCAGCGGAATACTTATTACTTTTTTGTTATATAACTCACGCTCAATAGCAAACTCAGTCGCAATGCGCAGCATCGTATCGCCCGCACCCAAAGAGAAGCTGCTGCAATATGCACGCGTCACCTGTAGCGTCTTGAGTCCAAGCTCTAAGCCCTGACCTTCTTCACCAATCAGAGCATCTTTGTGAATTTCAGCATTGTTAAAGCCAATACCACTGATATCTAATCCGCGCATACCCACTGTTGGCAGGCGGTTCAGGCTATAAGTTCCCTTAGAAACCATATGACGCTTATCAAGCCAGAATGCACTCAGGCTACGTGGTCCGCGGTCATCCGACGTTTTAGCAATCAGACTTAAAGAATCGCCTAGAGTAGCGCGATTGATTGACCATTTTTCACCATTCAAAACGTACTTGCTTTCAGTAGCTTGTGCAGTTACTTCACTAGATAACAGGTCAGCTCCGTGCGCTTTCTCACTATAAGCCAGCGCTGGTGCAGCACCACTCAAAATTCGACTAGCAATGTTTTGGCATTGGTTCGCATTACCGCCGATCCATACGATCACAGACCAAGCATTCGTGCTATAGGTCGAGTTGATGGTTAGATCACGTCGTGCCAGCACACGATGCAGATATAGCAACTCTTCACCAATTTCCATACGACCTCCAAGCTCTGAGGGCACATAAAAACGGTTCATGCCGACGGCATTCAGAAAATCAACAGCACGCTGAGGGTATTGCTCCTTCTCATCACGCTCAATGGCAGCGGACCAAGAAAAATCGTTGTTAGTATCATGTACGGAGCCTAAAATTTGCTCCAGACGAGCAGCAGATTGAAACTGCCGCAAATTAGATGTAAGTGACATGAGTTTTTGCTCAAATGATTAAAGGGTAAGGATTAAAACAAAGCACTTTTCAATCGATTAAAAATAAGCGCGCGCACTTCTCGTTCCTTGACCATTGAGTTGAGTAGATTGGAGCTATAACGAATCAGTTGCCCCCTCTGCTCACGATCACGGATGATGTCTAAGCCATTTTTGACATAGTTTCGAGCCATCACCGTTCTACGGTTTGGATGGGTTAAACAGATCAGTTGACCGCGCTCGATCTGCTCTTTAATTTTTCTTCTTCTAATTTTTCCGCTAGTGGTCTTGTTTATCCGACCTTGATGCAGCAAATAAACACCTTCTACAGGCAAACCGATATCAGCCGCGACTTGTTCTTTAACCTGAGTTCTGATGGTTTCAAAATTAAGTGTCTTGTTTATCGACTTCTTTTTGATCTCAAGCACAACCGTGACACCGTCAGAATTATCGAAATTCACTGCTGCGACACAGCCTTTACGGACAGCAGGATGTGCCGTTTCAACAGAACACTCGATATCTTGTGGATAATAGTTTTTGCCACGGATGATGATCACATCCTTAAGGCGACCAGTCACATACAGGTCTCCGTTTTTAACAAAGCCCATATCACCAGTTCTCAAGTAGTGCACTTGACTAGGCTTATCTGCCTTATCGAGGATGGTTGCAGCAAAGGTTTCCTGATTGACCTCTGGCTTCTGCCAGTAACCCGCAGTGACACTCTCACCTGCTAACCAGATTTCACCGACTTCATCAGCCCCTACCTCTTTGCGGGTATGTGGATTAACAATACGACAATCAATGTGTGCTGAAATCTTGCCACAGCTTACTATTTGCACAGCGGTCTGATCTTGACTGGTCTGCACCGAATTGGCATTCAACTTTTCACGATCAATTGAAATAGCATTGAGTGGACCAGTCACACCACTGACTAAGAGCGTAACTTCTGCCAAGCCATAGCACGGCAAGAAAGTATCCATTCTCAATTTCGACTGAGTATTGAACTTCTCCATGAAGCTTTGCATAACATGAGCTTTGATTGGCTCGGCACCGTTAAACATCACACGCACACGGCTCAGATCAAGCGTAGCTGCGTCCTCATCCGAGATGCGATGCAGACACAATTCATAGGCAAAGTTTGGTCCGCCACTAATCGTGACACCTTTTTCGCTAATGAATTGCAGCCACTTAAGTGGTTTACGAATAAAATCCAGCGGTGACATTACATAGCAGGTCAGACCTACATACACGGTCTGCAAAACTGAGCCGATCAATCCCATGTCATGATAAACAGGTAGCCATGTAAGACCGATATCATCCGCTTGTGTGCCAAAAGCTTCAGCAATCATGACTTCATTTGCCATGATGTTTTTATGGGTGACGATTACCCCTTTAGGCCAACCAGTTGACCCTGAAGTGTATTGAAGGAAGCAGATATCGTCTTCAGCAATATGTGGAAAATCCTTGTCCACTAAATCACGTTGCAATTGGGCATCAACAGCATGCAATATTAAACTTTCGTTTTGGGCTTTTAATGTGATAAGACCCGATAGCTCAAGAATCTTTTTGGTTGTGAGTACTATCTTTGGCTCACAGTCATTCATAATATTCAAAATATTAGAAAAACCATTGCGGTTAAAAGGCAAGCTGACAGGTACTGCGATAATTTTAGCTTTTAAACAGGCAAAGAACGATACGATAAAGTCCAATCCAGGCTCAAACAGCAACACGGCGCGATCACCGCTATCTACAAGATTCATTAAGATTTGGGCCTGACGTTGAACTTGCTCGTTCAGCTCTGCATACGTCAGAGATTGAATTCCACCGGATTGGCGCCCTAAATACTCGAAAGCAATCCTAGCTCCATTTGAATTTGCGTGGGATTCCAAAGTTGCAAGGATATTATCCGTACCCATTACAGCCATAACTTACTCCGATTAATTATAATTCACCCTTTAAACTCGCTAATTCAGAAATGACACTTCTAGCTGGGGCTTTTAATAAAAAATGAATATACTTTTTGTTTAAAATATAAATTCACATTATATTTTATGTGCGAGTGTTTTTTATTACACCTGTAAGGTTTTACAGGTTGGCCTGTTTTTATTAAGAATTAAGAAATTGGATATCTTTCATAAATTAATTTTTATTCAGTTCAATATAGTGAAGGCTGGCAATTAAATTAAACCTCTAACTCAATTTTTGCCCTTATTTCGTTAATATTTAATAATGTTTCTCAAGGTTTTTAGCATGCTAACTATATGGCCTGTTCGTATTCTTATTTTGTGAATCTCTTGATTAGATATCTTGTATTCACAATCTAATGTGCTGTTTATTTGCTTTTCTTAAGGGCAATAAATGATTCAGGCAAGGTCTCATCACAGCCTTTATTTATAAGGATAAAGCTCCTAAAGAAATCTGCTTTAATGTGTACTTGAATAGCATGAAGTTATGTACAGCGCCTTGACTAATATACAACTCTATAAATTAATAAATTTTATCTTCTAAGAACCGATAAAATGCCAATACCAAATTTTAAAACAACAATATTAATAAAATATTTTTAACTATAAATTTCATTTATTCTTTATTTTATCATTAAGTGAAAATATTATTAAATCACTCTATCAAATCAATTTTAAAAACTTTTATAAACAAGATTATCGATATAAATTCGACTTCAATTAAAATTTTAATAAATTAAACAATTCTCAATTAACCCCATTTTAAACAAACATCTAACAATAATTTATTTTATTAAAATTAATTATTATATTTCTATATATCTAACTTTATAAAATCCCTAACATTACAGCTCTAATCGCTGCTGAAATTTTATTATTCACATTAAGTTTCTGCATTGAATTTCCGAGATGAAAATTTACTGTTCTTTCAGTTACACCGAGAATTTGAGCAATCTCTGCTGACGTTTTTCCTTCCGCAGTCCAACGTAGAACCTCTTTTTCCCGATTCGTTAAATAAAGATTAAACTGAGCAAATTCTGTTTCATTCACAATTTTAGCAATACTGGAATGTACTGTCTGAGATAGCCAAAACATATTAGTATATTGAGCTTTCTGCTCTTTTTCTGATAATTGGTCAGTGGATCTTGCGAGTGTTAGCATTCCCCTTGTACCAATAAAATCACGGCTTGACTGTGCCCAACCGACATTTAAACCATAAGAACGTGCCTCCTCCCAAAAATCTTTTTGTGATTGTGTGTTCGCAGATTGGCTCGACCAGACAAGAGGTTGAAGTGATAGCATACAATGCTGTACGGTTGGATCTACCCTCACATATTGCTGTTTAACATAACGCTTCTGCCATGCTTCGGGATAATTATTCAACATAATTGTTTTTGGTTCAGCAATAGATAATGGCGACTGCATACCATAAGCACAATAATCAAATCCAAGCTTTGAAGCTGTAGATTTGACTACCTCAAATAGCTGATATTGATTTTTTACCATCAGGGATGCTGATAGTAGATCTTCTTGCCAATTTTCCATTTACTCTCATTAAACCTCATGCATAAATCATTTTTATTTAGTTGCATATAGTGAATTCATAATCCAATTAACAACATTTTTGAGCCTGAGAGGGTGGTAAATTTTTCGGATAAACTGGTTTCAGAAAGCTTTTTAAGGTTGTTATATTGCACATGCGAATTATGCTTGAAAGCCTCAAATTTACAGGATGCATTTTATTCCAAAAATGAGTATTTTTTATTTTTAAAAAGAGCCTATTATTCCTTCTTATTTGTATATTTCTATTAATTTAACTAAAGAATAACATCTACTAGTGATACTAGAAGTATAAATTTTTATTTATTATTTAATGAAACGCATAATCATGATAATGATTTCTAAAATATTATTTTAATAATAGGATAGATATTATCTACAATACATATGAAAAACTTAAACTGTTGATGGCCTTGAAACAAGCAACTCTCATATTGAAGCTATAGATGGGTCAATTTCTGCGTAAGTAAAACTTCCTGCCTGAAGTACTTTCTAAAGAACAGCTTAACGTTGTGTACCGCTGGATTAAGGCTAACCTGTAAAACTTAACAGTATTTTGTTGGCAATAATTTATGTTATTTATCTATAGAACTGTAATTCAAGTCACTTGAATAGGTAGCATGGTCACAATCCCCCCTGATTTTTCAATCTCAACAGATGGTTTTATTCGGATGAATGAAATCCAGCTTATGAATTACCCCCTCCAACACCTCATATCTATTGTTGAAACTACACAAATTGAAGACTCTCAAATTCTATATTGTGGGTTTACTGAATGGGCAACATCACGGAGCCCAGCTTTAAGTACTGGATGGGACTGGGAATTTATTGAGAACAATGGAATTGCTAGCTTAAAACGAATTGGGCTACCTCGAAGCAATATCATGATTGTTGATTTATCCGGTACAGATATTGGATTTGATGTTACTGAAACATTAATCGAAAAAAAAATAGATTCTTTGTTTTGGGAACAGTTCATTTATGCTCAAATCAATACAACGCAAACAAAGACTAAATTAAGTCCAAATTTCTCTTAGAAACCTGTAAATTCTTACAGTTACCACCTTTTCAGCTGTCGAGTAAAGTCGCCTGAAAAATAAGTGGAAGCACTTGTAATGAATGTTATTGCTGGATTCCAAAATAATTTTTCAGAAGTCCTATATACCAAATTTAAAAGTTACCGCTACAAGGTATTTGTTGAACATTTGGGTTGGGAGTTGAACTGTCCAAATAATGAAGAATTAGATCAATTTGATAAAATCGATACAGCTTACGTCGTCGCTCAAGATAGAGAATCCAATATTATTGGCTGTGCCAGACTACTACCCACGACTCAACCCTATTTACTGGGTGAAATATTTCCTCAATTAATGAATGGAATGCCTATTCCTTGCTCACCAGAAATTTGGGAATTATCAAGATTTTCAGCCGTAGATTTCTCGAATCCACCGACCTCTGCTAATCAAGCAGTGTCATCCCCAGTCTCTATTGCTATTCTGCAAGAAGCGATCAACTTTGCAAGAAAACAAGGTGCAAAGCAACTCATTACGACCTCACCTCTTGGGGTAGAGCGGTTATTACGTGCCGCGGGTTTTCGCGCCCATCGTGCAGGACCGCCAATGGTTATCGATGGATATGCCATGTTTGCATGCTTGATTGAAGTGTAGTTTGTTAAATCAAAGTCTTAGATATTGGTGACATAGCAAAGATGAGGATCTTAAGCCCGAATCTCGTTTCATTCGCTAAATTTCAAAAGCCCTAGTCAAAAGATTAGGGCTTTCCTTTATTTGAAGAATCAAACTGAATATTAAGATTGCTCAGTAATTTTGGTTTTCAAATTTAATTCTGATTTCTTATGGTAAGCCTCATCAGTTTTAGTCTGCCAATCACGTGGCATAAATGAAGTCGATATGATCGCAACGATAGCCATAGATCCAATATAAATCATAATTAAGTAAGGATTACCCTGCCCGATACTTAAAAGTTTCGTCGCAATTAACGGCGCTAAACCACCACCAAACACCCCAGCCAACTGTACCGAAATTGAGATTCCGCTATATCGAATTTCTGCCGGAAATTGACGGGCAAAAAGCTGAGCTTGTGGTGCGTACATAATGGGAAAGACCACGCCAATTGCTAAAACAATTGCTGTCCAGACTAATACTGGGTCTTTTGTGTTGAGCATGGCGAAAAATGGATAGCAGTAAAGTGCCAATATGCATAAACCAAACATGAACATATTGCGTTGACCCACTTTATCTGACAAATGTCCACATAACGGTGTCATAAATAGGATGACTATTGCACCGCAAATGGTAGCAAACAAAATGTCTTGGCGTGCGATCCCAAGTTGTGCAGTGGTATAAGCCAATGTAAAAGTTGAAGCAATATAAAACCATGCGTTCTCGGCAGCACGCGCCAAAATAATGGTGATGAGTTGCTTTGGATGGTTTTTAAAAACTTGTAAAGCAGGAACTTTGACTTCTTCTGACTGCTGTTTTACTTTTTCAAAATCTGGTGACTCAGGCACTTTCACTCGAATGTACCAACCTACTGCTAGCAAAATAATGCTGGCAAGAAATGGTAGACGCCACCCCCAGCTAAACAGTGCTTGTTCAGGTAATAACGACACCAGTCCTAATGCAATTGAGGCTAGCATTAAACCGCCACCCGTACTGGCTTGAGGTAAACTTCCCCAAAAACCCTTACCACCTTCAGGTGCGTGTTCAACGGCCATGAGCACAGCACCGCCCCATTCACCACCCATTGCCATCCCTTGAATGAATCGTAAGACAACCAAACAAATTGCAGCCCAGTAACCAATTGATTCGTAAGTCGGTAATAAGCCAATCAGTACGGTTGGGATCCCCATGAGCATCAAGGTCAGTAGCAACATCGATTTACGGCCAATCTTGTCACCAAAATGACCAAAGACTAAGCCGCCTAATGGTCTCCCAATAAACCCAACGGCATAGGTGGCAAATGCAGCAAGCACACCCGTAAGGGCGTCCAGATTTGGGAAAAATAATTTATTAAAAATCAGCGCCGCCGCCGCACCGTAAATAAAAAAGTCATACCACTCAATGGTGGTGCCGACCATGCTTGAGATGCCTGCTAATCGATGTGACGACTTTTTAGTATTCGAACCGTTTCCGTGTACTGTTTGCATCGTAATATCCTTTTTAGATTTTCTTGTTTTATCTTTTTTATGCTTATGACCAGCCCTGACCATAAGCATTTTCAGGTCTCGCTTTATCTCCTTAAGCTTTTTATGTTGTTGTAATACGGTTTAGCTCAATTTTTCTAAAATTGGCTCAAATTTCGAATTACGTTCTTGCCACTGTGGTTGTTTGTCTTTATCAACAATGAGAGCACGGACACCTTCAATAAAGTCACCATGCTCAAACCAGATATCCTGTAAATCACGTTCAAGCTGCATGCACTGAGGTAAAGAGAGACCTCGACCTAAATGTTGCAGTTTCAAACTGGTTTGTTTGGCAATAAATGAGCGCTGCTGCAAAATAATAAGCATCTTACTTGCCCAAGCTTTTAAGCTTTCATCTTGTTCATTTTCAAGACTTTGCTCGATTTCATCTAAATGCTGATATCCGAAGTGTTTACGGATACCTTCCGCCAATTGTTTTAATTCACTTTCGGCAGGGCGAGTAATAAATCGGGTAATGATGTGTTCAATTCCCTCTTTAGTTAAACTTGGCGCTTCAACGAGAGCTTTTTGCAAAGCTTGTAACTGCTCACTTGGCACATGGTAGTCAATTAAATCGAGGTAAAGCGCATCGCTACTGCTGATCTGCTCACCCGTAATTGCCATATAAACGCCAATATCATCAAGACGAGACAGGAAATGTGTTGCACCAACGTCTGGGAAGAAACCAATCGCTGTTTCAGGCATGGCAAATCTAGACTTTTCGCTGCTCACCACAATGTGACAAGCCTGAGCCAAGCCAAATCCGCCACCTAATACATAGCCATCAAGTACAACGATGACTGGCTTTGCATATTCACGCAGTATATCTAACATTTTATATTCGGCACTAAAGTAGCCTTTGTAATCGGCCGTGCCATTTTTATAACTGTCGTAGAGATAGCGAATATCGCCACCTGCACAGAAGGCCTTTGGGCTATTTGATTTGATTAAAACGGCCTGAATAGCAGCATCATTTCGCCACAGTTCCAATTGGGCACCAATACTTTTGATCATATCTAGCGACAATGCATTGAGATGAGTCACACGGTCTAAGGTAATCACGCCGAGCTTACCTTGTCGCTCAATCATTAAGTGATTTTCTGTATTCATTTTATTGATCTCTTATTGATTTTTAAAATTTGGCTTTCGTTTTTCAACGAATGCCTGCATTCCTTCTTTTTGGTCAAATGTTGCAAATATTGAATGGAACATGCGTCTTTCAAAACGTAAACCTTCGGTAAGATTCACTTCAAAAGCTCGGTTAATGGTTTCTTTGAGCATCATGTTTGCAGTTAAAGATCGTGCCGCAATTTTTTCAGCTGCTTGCAAGGTTTGTTCAAGTAATTCTTCTTTGCTAAACACACGTGCGACTAAACCACTTTGCTCTGCTTCTACAGCGCCCATTTGACGAGCGGTAAAACACATTTCCATTGCTTTGGCTTTACCAATGGCATGGGTTAAGCGTTGCGTGCCACCAATACCCGGAATTACCCCTAAGGTCACTTCAGGCAAACCAAACTTGGCGTTGTCAGCACAATAAATAAAGTCACACATAAGCGCCAATTCACAGCCACCACCTAATGCATAGCCACTCACTGCTGCAATTAGAGGTTTACGGCGCTGTGCAATACGGTCTGCAAGATGGAAAAAGTCATCAAAATAAATATCAGGGAATGCTAAATCAGCCATTTCTTTAATGTCTGCACCTGCGGCAAAAGCTTTTTCAGAACCTGCCAATACGATGCAACCAATTTCGCGGTCTTTTTCGAGCTGATCTAATGCCTGATTAATTTCACTAATTAATTCGCTGTTTAAAGCATTGAGCGCTTGAGGGCGATTTAATGTAATCAGTCCAACCCCATTACGCTTTTCTAATAAAATACTTTGCCACTGCATTATTTATTCCTTGTTCTGATTTTATAGACTACGTGCAATCACTAACCGCTGGATATCACTTGTGCCTTCGTAAATTTGACAAATACGCGCATCACGATAAATGCGTTCAATTGGGAAATCTCTGAGATAGCCATAGCCACCAAACACTTGTAGCGCACTCGAGCACACACGCTCAGTCATTTCTGAAGCAAATAACTTAGCCATTGAAGCTTCGTTGAGACACGGTTGACCTGCTTCTTTTAAACGCGCAGCGTAGTGAACCAGTTGTCTCGCTGCTTCAATTTCAGTTGCCATGCTGGCAAGGCGAAACGCGATGGTTTGATGCTCAAAAATTGGTTTCCCAAAAGTAATACGCTCTTTGGCATAACGAGTCGCTTCTTCGAGCGCCGCACGTGCTAGACCGACTGCTTGTGCAGCAATACCAATACGTCCACCTTCTAAATTGGCAAGAGCGATTTTCAAACCCTCACCTTCTTTGCCAAGCATGAGGCTTTTATGAATGCGCACATCTGTCAGCGCGATCTGACACGTATCTGAAGCATGCAGACCTAGTTTTTCTTCAACACGAATCACTTCATAACCCGGAGTTTCACGTGGGACTAAAAATGCACTAATGCCCTTTTTACCCGCGCTCGGATCAGTCACTGCAAACACAATAATGACGCCTGCATTATCACCCGAGGTAATAAACTGCTTGGCACCATTTAAAATGTAATCATCGCCATCTTTCACCGCTCGGGTTTTAAGAGCTGCCGCATCTGACCCCGTATGTGGCTCGGTTAAAGCAAAAGCACCGATCATTTCACCTTGTGCCAGAGGTTTTAAAAAACGCTCTTTTTGCTCGTCTGTACCAAATTTTAAAATAGGCACACAACCAACTGAGTTATGTACGCTCATGATAGTTGAGGTTGCGCCATCTGCTGCCGCAACTTCTTCGAGGGCTAGCACATAGGCTAAGTTACCTGTGTCTGAACCGCCCCATTGCTCTGAAACAAGCATACCCATAAAACCGAGTTGCCCCATTTGAGATAGAGTTTCTTTTGGGAATGTCCCGTCTCGATCCCAATCGCTGGCATGAGGCTTAATTTGTTCTTGGGCGAAACTTTTCGCCATATCACGAATGAGTAATTGTTCTTCGGTAAATTGCATTGTTATTCCCTTTACCCTGCTTTAGCTTGTTGTTTAGCAATTTCTTGATTACGCAATAAAAAGCGCTGAATTTTACCACTTGGAGTTTTAGGTAATTCACTCACAAATTCAACTAAACGTGGGTACGCATGTGCAGAAAGTCGTCTTTTAACAAATTGGCTGAGCTGTTCAGCAAGTGCATCTGAAGGTTGAGCATCCGTAGCTAAAATTACAAATGCCTTAACCACTTCGGTACGGTCTGGGTCAGGTACACCAATCACTGCAGCCTCAACCACTGCATCATGTTCGAGTAAAGCGCTTTCCACATCGAATGGCCCAATCCGATAGCCCGATGTGGTGATTACATCATCACTACGGCCAACAAAGCTCATGCTGCCATCGGCATGTAACTCGGCAGTGTCGCCCGTTAAGTAGTAATGACCAACAAATGGTGATTTTCGGCTTTCTTTATAGCCGCCGAACCACATCATTGGAGACTGGCTAATGTCGACTGCTAAAATTCCTGGGGTGTCCGCTGGAAGCTCTTCACCTTGTTCATTGACAATCGCAACACGGTAGCCCGGACTTGGGAAACCTGCTGAACCAGCATGAATTTCATGTTTTAAACCATGATGATTACACACCACCATGCCCACTTCAGTTTGCCCATAGTGATCATAAATCGGAGCATCAAGCACTTGTTTAAACCAGCGAATCACTTCTGGGTTAAGCGGCTCGCCTGCGCTGCTCACTACACGGAACTGCCCTCTTAACGGCGCCATTTGTGCTGGATCAGCTGCCATCATCATGCGGTAGGCCGTTGGTGCACCTGCCAAGTTGTTAATTTTATAATCTTTCACAATTTGGCATAGGCTATCCGTGCTGAAACCACCTTCATAGAACAAAGTAGCGTGGCCCAAGAATAACGGCCCAGTAATCGCGTAGTACAGGCCATACGCCCAACCCGGATCGGCAATATTCCAAAATGAATCTTCTTCGGTTAAACCAATGGCATCTTGCATATATCGACCAAAGGCAATCAATGCTTTTAAAGGCACTTCCAATGGTTTTGCAGGACCTGTTGTGCCCGAAGTAAACATGAGCAGGAAAGGATCTTGAATGCTACACATCACCAGATCGCATTGATCGGACTGCTGCTTCACTTCATTCCAAAAGTTAAAATCGCCTGCTTTAAGCGGAGTACCTTGGGCGTCGGCGACAGTCACAATTGCAGGGCAATTTTCAATTTCATCAAGCTTGCTACGGTTGCCCATATCGGTCACTACCAACTTACTTTGTGCAAGCTGAATACGGTGCTCAATCGCTTTTGGACCAAACGCAGTAAAGAGCGGTTGATAGACTGCACCTATGCGCCAAGCTGCAAAAATGGTCACGATCAGTTCAGGTGTTCTTGGTAATAGACCTGAAATACGGTCACCCGCTTTCACACCTTGTGATTTTAAAAAGTTAGCAAATTGACTCGACCACTCTTTTAATTCACGGAAGGTATATTGCTCTTTTCGTCCGTCTTTTCCTTGCCAATACAGCGCAATTTTGTCGCCATCTGCGTGTCGATCACAGCATTCATAACAAGCATTTAAGGCATCAAGTGAACCTGATAACATCTGTTTTGCAGTACTTTCCAAATCGAAAGCCTGTGCAGCATTTTGATAATCCATCATATCTTTTCCCTCAGTCCGGATTTGTTGTTATTCACGACAGGGTTTAATGTGTTTAAAGCCATCCTTTGGCTTTACCGTTATGCCTCTTGTGGCAGGTACTGCTGAATAATGCTCGAAAAATCAAGATTGGCATTCCCGCGCATGCACATTTGCTGATAGAGCTGCTGCACCATGCCACCTAATACAACTGGCTGTTTGACTTGGCCCGCGGCCTCTACAGCGAGTCCTAAATCTTTCAGCATCAGCTGAGTCGCAAAGCCATCTTGGTAGCCTCGAGATGCTGGCGCATTTTCATTAATATGCGGCCATGGGTTACACACATCCGAGCTCCAGCAACGACCGCTTGAGGTGTTAATGACGCCTGCCAATGCTTGTGGGTCGATGCCGAGTTTCACACCAAGTGCCATACCTTCGGCAACAGCAGCCATTGAAATACCTAAAATCAGGTTGTTGCAGATTTTGGCAATTTGACCTGCACCGACATCACCACAATGAACAATATTTTTGCCCATGTGGCTAAGTACAGATTTCACTTCGTTAAAGGTTTGATCATCGGCACCCACCATGAAGGTTAAGGTTCCTGCTTGGGCACCAATGGTTCCACCTGAAACTGGTGCATCACAGATTTTAATATTTTTACTGTGCGCAACAGCAGCAATGTCTTTAATGGTTTGTGGGTCAATGGTACTGCTATCAATGCATAAGCTACCTGCTTTTAGCACTTCCAATACACCATTTTCACCCAAGTAAACTTCTTTAACATGCTTGGCTGCAGGCAGCATGCTAATGACCACATCAGCTTGTTTTGCTGCTGCCTGCGGGCTGTCGCAGAACACACCACCTGCCTCGGCGAAGTGCTGAATAGCAACTTCACTGAGGTCATATCCATAAACATTGAGTCCGGCTTTAAGTAGGTTATGGGCCATTCTGCCGCCCATATTGCCTAGACCGATAAAGGCGATATTCATCCGTGATCCCCTTAACGTAAACTAATGGTTGTATTTACACCGCCAACTTCATGGCTATCTTCAAACCAGCGACTGGTAATGGTTTTGGTCTGGGTATAGAACTGAACAGCTTGTTTGCCGTATGGTCCCAAATCACCAAGTTTTGAACCTCTTGAACCGGTAAAACTAAAGAAAGGTACTGGCACAGGAATTGGAATGTTGATACCGACTTGGCCAACATCAATTAAGTTTTGGAAAGTACGTGCAATCGCGCCACTTTGTGTGAATAGACCTACACCGTTACCAAATGGGTTGCCATTGATAAGAGCAATCGCTTCATCAAGGGTGTCTACACAAATAATGGAAAGTACAGGGCCAAAGACTTCTTCTTTATAAATACGCATGTCGGTATTTACGCCGCTAAAAATCGTTGCACCTACAAAGTTGCCCGATTCATAGCCTTGGACTTGAACATCACGGCCATCGAGTAGCAACTCTGCCCCTTGCTCAACACCGCTATTAATTAAATCAAGCACACGCGCTTTAGCACGTTTTGAAATGACTGGGCCAATGTCAGTATTTGGCTCATGGCCTGCGTTTACTTTTAAGGTTTTCGCTTTTTCAACTAACTCTTGAATCCACTGTTTACTTTCACCCACCATGACCGCAACCGACAATGCCATACAGCGTTGTCCCGCTGCACCAAATGCTGCACCGACCAAGGCATTTAAGGTTTGCTCTTTATTGGCATCTGGCATAACAGCCACATGATTTTTTGCACCCATCATCGACTGCACACGTTTACCATGTTGCCCTGCAAGGTTATAAACATGCGTTCCAACAGCAGTTGAACCCACAAATGAAATCGCTTTAATATCTTTATGGGTACACAAACGGTCAACCACTTCTTTACCGCCATGCACAACGTTCAGCACACCTGCCGGAATACCTGCTTGAATCGCAAGCTCAACAAGCATCATGGTCGATAACGGGTCTTGTTCTGATGGTTTTAAAACAAAGGTGTTTCCGCAAACGATTGCCATTGGGAACATCCAAAGTGGAATCATGGCAGGGAAGTTAAACGGCGTAATACCCGCACAGACACCCAAAGGTTGTTGCAAGGTATAAGTGTCTACACCACGCGCAACACCTTCAACATATTCACCCATTTGCAAAGTGCCGATCGAACAAGCATGTTCAACCACTTCTAAACCACGTTGAATATCGCCTTCCGCGTCGGCCAAGGTTTTGCCTTGTTCAGCCGTTAGTACTTGTGCAATTTCTTTCATGTTGGCACGGATTAAGTCTTGTAACTTAAGCATGATGCGCATACGTGCCTGAATTGGGGTCTGACGCCAAGAAGCAAAAGCATCTTGTGCAGCTTGAATAGCAGCGTCAACTTCTTGAACCGTTGCAAATGGTACACGACCAATCACTTCCTGAGTTGCAGGGTTAACAATGTCTTGCCATTCCTGTGTTTCAGATTCGATAAAATTTCCGTTAATGAGTAATTTAGCGGTTTCCAATTCGATTTTTTGGATTGTGTTCATAACCTCTCCGTAGGCCATATTTTTATTGTGTTCAATTATTAGAAAATACTTCTTGATCGTATTTTCTTTATTCCAGTTTCAATTGAGACTAGCAAAGAAAACTTTGACCACCAACGGAAATTCATGCACGATTGTTGTGCAAATATGCACAAGGATTACAACAAAAATGAAAGTGGATTGGGATCATCTACATTTTTTTCTGGTTTTAGCTCGGACTAAAACGCTGACCAACGCTGCGCGGATTATTGGTGTCGAGCACAGTACAGTAGCTAGACGGATTCAGGCACTAGAACTTGCTTTGGGTACAACGTTGTTTAAGCGTGAAGCGACTGGTTATGAGTTGACACTCGAAGGGATGGCACTTGTTCCTCGAGTTGAGCAAATGGAACAAGCTTTCTTACAAATTGAGAAACCACATCAACCTTTGCAAGGTCGTGTGCGAATTGGCACACCTGAAGGTTTTGGCACTGCGTTTTTAGCCCGTTTACTGGCTGAGTTCTCTATTCAATATCCACTGCTCACCATCGATCTGATTCCAGTACCGAAAATGATTAAACTCTCACACCGTGAGGCAGACATTGTGGTGTCGATTGATCGTCCAACGTCTGGGCCCTACATTATTACGCGGTTATCAGACTACTGCTTAAAAATTTATGGCAGCCAAAACTATCTGGCGCAGAACCCACCCATTCGTGGTTTAGAAGATTTAACCCAACACCGCTTTGTGAACTATATTGATGATCTGGTGTATAGCCCTGAGTTGTACTGTTTAGAACGGTTACCCTTAAAGCTTAACGCGAACTTCCGTAGTAGCAGTATTTTGGCCCAACAAATTGCGGTGAGTGCTGGTGCAGGACTTGCGATTTTGCCCAAGTTTTTAGCAGATGATAAACCAGAACTAGACGTCGTTTTAGAGCAGCAAGTTCGCTTTACTCATACCTTCTGGATGCTGACTTTTGTTGATTTACAACATGAACCACGCATTAAGTTAGTTTGGGACTATTTGCGTAAGCAAGCCGATAAATATCAGCATTTGTTAGTTGATTAGAGAGTGTAAATAAAAAAGCCAATCATGGATGATTGGCTTTTTTGAAATTAATAATAATTAATCAAAAGTTTCTTGGCCTAGTTTTTTCATGCGTGGTTTATAAAACACATGATAGCTAACGCCTAAAACAACTAGCCATAATGGACTAACATAGAGTGCTTTTAATGTATCTGGCTCTAGTGCCAAAATCACTAAAGTGAACAAGAAAAATACAATGACCACATACGCCATTAACACGCCACCCGGCATTTTAAAGGTCGATTTAGCATGTAACTCTGGACTCAACTTACGGTAACGTAAATAGCATGCCATGATCAGAAGCCATACACTAATAAAGAGAATCACACAGAGTGAACTTGCCAAAGTAAATGCTTCCATGGTGTTTGGAACAAAGTACTGAAGCACTGCCCCACCCATAATGAAAATACATGAGAAGATTAAACCATTTGAAGGTACGGCACGTTTTGATAAACGCCCCAAGGCACTTGGCGCCTGACCATCTTTCGATAAACCGAACAGCATACGACTGGTTGAAAACACACCGCTGTTCATTGAAGACATCACTGAAGACAGTACCACCAAGTTCATGATGATGGCTGAAACAGGAATACCCGCATTTAAGAACAACTCAACAAACGGACTTTTATCTGCACGAATGTGATCCCAAGGTGTTACTGACATCACCACAAAGAGTGCTAGTACATAGAACAAAATAATACGTACAGGAATCGCGTTAATTGCCTTCGGTAAATTTTTCTCTGGATCTTTCGTTTCAGCGGCTGTTGTACCAATTAGCTCAACACCAATAAAGGCAAATACGGCGATCTGGAATCCTGCCAAAAATCCGCTTACGCCTTTTGGAAATATGCCGCCATGCGACCACACATTACTTACACTCACAACCTCACCATGCGGAGCTTGAAAATGAGTGAGGATCATGTAACCACCGACTCCAATCAAGCCAATAATGGCCAAAATCTTAATGAGTGCGAACCAGAATTCAACTTCACCAAACAACTTCACCGTAAGCAGGTTAAGCCCTAAAATGAATAGTACACAGCCTGCACTAATCATGGCTTGTTGTGTTGGTGAGAAACTGGCGCCTTCGGGCAGCCAGAAACTTAAATAGTTAATGACCGCAGATAAATCTGCAATACCGACCAGTACCCAGCCTAACCAATAGGTCCAACCTATATAATAACCAGCCCATGGTCCGATCAAGTCATAAGCCATATCGACAAATGATTTGTAATGTAAGTTGGCGAGCAGTAGTTCACCCAATGCACGCATCAGAAAAAAGAACATGCCACCAATTAACATGTAAATCACGAGGATTGAAGGACCTGCGAGGGAGATGGTTTTGCCCGAGCCCATAAATAAGCCGGTTCCAATTGCACCGCCAATTGCAATCATTTGTAGATGACGATTATTTAATTTCCGTTGTAAATGATCAGGGGAGCTTGCCTCATCTGGATGATGAACCATTGTCATATTAGAAGTCCTTTTTATATTTTGCTTAACTTAAAATCAGCAACCTATAGGGAGAAAAACGAACCGTATATCGTGGGTTGCTGAGTCTATACCTCAGGACAAGATGTTCAAGTATATTTTTTCCTTAATTGATAAATCGTTTGTCCTGTTTTTTTAAGTCACATTATTTATGTACTGCCTTCACGGCAATTTTAATTAATCGATCTGGGTACTCCAGATTAGCCAAAGTTTAGCATGTGATAATGCTATATGTACTTTGCCAACAGCCTCCAATTTGCACTGATGATTTAAAAATAAACAATATTATTCCGATAAAAAATCCAATAAAAATAAAAAAAGCCAATCATGATTGATTGGCTTTTTAATAAAACTTAATGATCGTTGACGAGTTCACGTCCTAGTTTTTTCATGCGTGGTTTATACAACACATGATAGGTAACACCTAAGATAACTAACCATACTGGACTGACATAGAGTGCTTTTAATGTATCTGGCTCAAGTGCCAAGATGACTAAAGTGAAAAGCATAAATGCCAAAACGATATAACTCATCCAAATGCCACCCGGCATTTTGAAAGTCGATTTTTCATGTAATTCAGGACGTAATTTACGATAGCGTAAATAGCACACCATAATGAGACTCCACACACTAATGAATAGAATCACACAGAGTGAACTTGCCAAAGTAAATGCTTCCATGGTGTTTGGAACAAAGTACTGAAGGACTGCCCCGCCCATAATGAAAATACATGAGAAAATCAAACCATTTGAAGGTACGGCACGTTTTGATAAACGACCAAATGCACCCGGAGCCTGACCGTCTTTAGATAAACCGAACAGCATACGACTGGTTGAAAACACACCGCTGTTCATTGAAGACATCACCGAAGATAGCACCACCAAGTTCATGATGATGGCTGAGACAGGAATACCCGCATTTAAGAACAACTCAACAAACGGACTTTTGTCCGCACGAATATGGTCCCAAGGCGTTACTGACATCACAATAAAGAGTGCTAGCACATAGAACAAAATAATACGTACCGGAATCGCGTTAATTGCTTTCGGTAAATTCTTCTCTGGATCTTTGGTTTCAGCAGCCGTTGTACCAACTAGTTCAACCCCGACAAAAGCAAACACAGCAATCTGGAATCCTGCCAAGAAGCCTTCTGTACCTTTCGGGAATAAACCGCCATGCGACCAAACATTACTAATGCTTGCAACAGCGCCTTGCGGAGCTTGGAAATGGCTGAAAATCATGTAGCCCCCCACTCCGATCAAGCCAATAATGGCCAAAATCTTAATGAGTGCAAACCAGAATTCAATTTCACCAAATAGGCGTACTGTCAGTAGGTTAAGACCCATCACAAACAACACACAGCCTGCGCTAATCATGGCCTGCTCTATTGGTGAGAAGCTTGTCCCATCTGGCAACCAGAAGCTCAAATAGTTAATGACCGCTGAAAGGTCCGCAATACCCACCAGCACCCAGCCTAACCAATAGGTCCAGCCCAAATAATAACCAGCCCAAGGACCGATCAGGTCATGAGCCATATCAACAAAAGATTTGTAATGCAGATTTGCAAGAAGCAACTCGCCCATTGCACGCATTAAGAAAAAGAACATGCCTCCAATAATCATATAGATTAAAAGAATTGAAGGACCTGCGAGGGAGATAGTTTTGCCCGAACCCATAAATAGGCCGGTTCCAATTGCACCGCCAATTGCAATCAGTTGTAAATGACGGTTAGACAGTTTTCGTTGCAGATGATCAGGAGAATTTTCCGTATCTGAATGACGAGCCGTTGTCATATTAAAATTCCTTTTTGAATTCCTTTGTTAAGATCAGCAACCTATGGCGAAAATCGAACCGTATGCCATAGGTCACTGAATCTGTTCACCAAAAATGACTGGATAAACCGTATCTATCTTCCTTCTGTTAGATACATCATCATTTTTGGAGTAAAAACGAATTACTTTTGTGCTGCCGTCACGGCAATTTCAATTAACCAATCTGGATTGACCAAATCGGCCTGAATTGTGGCACGCGATGGAGCAACACACCCTTTTAACCAGTCAACCCAAATTGCATTTACGGTTGAAAAGTCAGAAAGATTTTTCAAATAGAGCTGTGCAGAGAGCAAGCGAGATTTATCGGTATCGGCTAATGCCAAAAGTTCATCAATCGTTGCAAGAATTTCACGAGTTTGGCCTGCCACGTCTTGCTCGGTATTTTTAGGTACCTGACCTGACAGATAAACCACTTTGTTAAAAACAGTCACGGCGCTCATGACTTCGTTAGTGTTAATCTTTTGTATATCTGAATTAGACATTCGGATTTCCTTATACCTGATTAATAAATTGAACACGGGCGGTGACAGCACACATCAGTTCATAGCCCACCGTACCGGATGAAACTGCGACATCATCAATAGGTAAAACGACCCCTGTACTTGATTGGCCCCAAAGCACCACTTCACTGCCGACTTTGGCACTTTCAATGCCTGTTAAATCGACTGCCAACATATCCATGCTGACGCGGCCAATTGTACGAGTGAGGACAGAGTCCACTAAAACCGGAGTACCTGTTGGTGAAATACGCTGATAACCATCGGCATAGCCACAAGCGACAATCCCAATCGTTATGGGCTGCTCTGCGACAAAGTTTGAGCCATAACCTACGCTTTCATTCGGTTCTAAATGCTGAACGGAAATAATTTCACTGCGTAAGCTCATGGTCGGTTGTAAGCCCCAGTCCGCAATACTATGCGTCGGGTAGTCTGGCGAGCTGCCATAGAGCATAATGCCGCTACGTGCATAATCTGATTTGAGCTGGTCTTGATAGCGCAGAATTGCCGCGCTATTACTTACCGACCTTTCACCCGGTAAATCTTTAATAATTTCTTCAAATGCAGTGATTTGATAATCAATGCCTTGCTGACCGAAACGATCGCCATCTGCATCTGAAAAATGCATCATGTGCGTAATCTTGGACACGTTCGCCAAGTTATTTAAACGTTCCCATGCCTGAACATAGTGTTGTGGTTTAAAACCAAGACGGTTCATACCACTGTTCATTTTTAGGCAAACATCAAATTGAGCCGCATAAGGATGCTTTTGAACCCACTCAATCTGCTCTTCACTATGAATGGTGAAACTGAGTTGATACTGCACACAATCAAATAAATCTTGTGGAGAAAAAATCCCTTCGAGCAACAAAATTGGACCTGTCCAACCTAGAGCACGAATTCGTTTTGCTTCATCAAGATCAAGTAAGGCAAAGCCATCTGCTGCTTTAAATGCTTCATAGACACGTTCAATTCCGTGTCCATAAGCATTGGCTTTTACAACAGCAAAGACCTTACTGTTTGGCATAGCCTTGCGTACCACCGACAAGTTATTTTGTAAGGCTTGACGGTGGATAACTGCGGTAATAGGACGAGGCATGATTAATTTCCTAACGTCTTTTATGCAGCATGCGCGTGTGAATAGCGCTGAATTGAAAGACCATCTGTACTGATTTCAGTCTTATGATTCAATACGATGTCACTGATTAATTTTCCTGAACCACACGCCATCGTCCAACCTAAAGTACCGTGACCTGTATTCAAGAACAGATTTTTGAAGCGGGTCGCACCAATAATTGGGGTACTGTCTGGCGTCATTGGACGTAAACCAGTCCAGAAAGATGCCTGTGCCATATCGCCGCCCGGGAACAAGTCCTGAGTCACCATTTGCAAGGTTGCACGGCGGTCTTCGTTCAGACCTAAATTGAAGCCACTTAACTCAGCCATCCCACCAACGCGAATACGTTGGTCAAAACGAGTAATCGCAATTTTGTAGGTTTCATCAAGCACTGTAGATTGAGGAGCAAAAGCAGGGTCAACAATAGGAATCGTCAACGAGTAGCCTTTCACCGGATATACAGGCAACTGTAGATCGAGTGGTTTCAAGAAATCACGTGAATAACTCCCAAACGCTAGAACATAACGATCTGCGGTTAAGACTTTACCATTGACCTGAACGCCCTTAATTTCATCGCCTTCTACAATCAATTTTTCTACGTTTTGGTTGAACTGGAAGTTAACACCCAATTCTTTGGCAATTTGAGCTAAAGCATTGGTAAATAAATAACAGTCACCTGTCTCGTCATTTGGTAAATGTAAACCACCAACAAGTTTATCTTGCGCATTTGCCAAAGCTGGTTCTACACGACCAAGTTCGTTGGCATTTAATAATTCGTAACTTACGCCGCACTCTTGTAGCACGCTAATGTCGCGTTGAACCGCTTCCATTTGTGCTTCTTTACGAAATAACTGCAAAGTACCTTTAGCGCGGTTTTCGTAATTAATACCAGTATCTTTTCTAAGTTCACGTAAGCAATCACGGCTGTACTCAGCCACGCGCATCATACGTTCTTTGTTGACTGCATAACTTTGTGGATTACAGTTTTTTAGCATTTGCGCCATCCACTGTAACTGCCACATGCTGCCATCTAAATTAATCGCAAGCGGTGCGTGATGTTGGAACATCCACTTCACAGCTTTAAAAGGAATTCCTGGTGCTGCCCAAGGGGTCGAATACCCTGGCGAAATTTGACCTGCATTACCAAAGCTTGTTTCTTCAGCAGGGCCTGCCTGACGGTCAAGAACAGTGACCTCAGCTCCTTGTTGAGCTAGATAATAGGCACTTGCCACTCCGATAACGCCGCTACCTAATACAATTACGCGCATTTCCATTCCCTCACGCACACCAGTTTATTTAACTAGTATATTTCTGCTTCAATAGTTTATTTCACTGTTTTTCAGGGTATAATCTAGGTAAATTTATGTTTTTCTCGCGAGAATTTTAAAAAAAGAGGAAATATCTATGCGCCCCTTAGATCGTATAGATCGCATGATTCTGGACATTTTGCAGCGCGAAGGACGAATTGCGATTAGTGAATTGGCATCGAGAGTCAACCTCTCTACCACCCCCTGTTCAGAGCGTGTAAAACGCCTTGAGCGCGATGGCATTATCATGGGTTATTACGCCCGTCTAAACCCAGCTTACGTAGACCGTAATCTTCTCGTCTTTTTAGAAATTAAGTTATCTGCCAAATCAGGCGATGTATTTGATCAAGTCGCTAGAGACTTAGTTGAGATTCCTGAAGTACTTGAATGTCACCTTATTTCAGGTGAATTTGACTACCTTGTAAAAGCGCGTTTAAAAGAAATGAGCGCATACCGCCGCTTATTAGGAGATCTATTAAAGAAACTCCCCGCTTCGGCATCGTCACACAGCTATGTGGTCATGGAAGAAGTAAAAGAAACTCTATATCTAGATGTAAGCAAGTAAAGCGAGCATTATTGAACTCGCTTTACTCACATTTTGAACATTAGAAATATTTTAAAATCGAAATATGTTTGTTTTGATGTTTGAACTTCGAGAACCACTTAACCGCTGGATAGAGTGCAAAAGACAGCACAATTGTGATTAACCACAGCATCCACACATGGCTCACCGACAAATAATTTCCATAATTAGCTCCCCATAGACTGAGTGCAAACACATAGATCAGTTTCAGCACATATAAATGCAATAAATAGAAGAACATCGGCACCGAGCCAAATACCACCAATGGTTTTAAAAATGAGTATTGCTGCATACATTCAAAAGCAACGAGCACAAGCAAGCCAATTCCAACATTCAGTAAAATAAACAGTAAAGATGGTGGATACTTGGTGAGATTAAAAAAGCTCATAAGGCTCAGTTGTAATGACTCAAAATGCTGCCATGGCTGGTCCCCATAGACGTTGATAAAACGCAATAAAACAAATAGCCCAATACTTGCTAAACCAAGGCTGAGTAAAGTGCGTCTTCTTTGCTTTGCTGTATATTTTGAACTAAAGAACTGACCTAAAACGTAGCCTAATAAAATCACCCCTATCCAAGGTAAAATAGGATAGCTTGTACGAAGCTTGATACCCGCAAATTCAAGCCAGCCACGTTCATGTAAAACGAACCATATATTCTGTAGGATGCCTTGTGAGAAGTGCACAGAATCTAGTAGGTTGTGTCCAAAAATAATGACCAACGCTATACCTGCAAGAATTGGCAATGGTAAACTCACACAGCAAGCCAACACCACCATGCTAATACCAATCGCCCAAATTACCTGTAAATAAATGACTTCGGGTGGAAAAGTCGCTGTCCAAGCAAAGTTCACAAGCGTAAGTTCTAGCACAATCAAAAATAAGCCACGTTTTAATAGAAAAGCACGCGTTTGCTGTAAATCTTGTTTTTTTGATTGAAATAAAAAAGCGGAAATTCCTGTTAAAAGTACAAAAACCGGAGCGCAAATATGTGCCAATAATCGACTGCCAAATAAAGCCGGTTCTGTTACTGTTACGTCCATTGGATCGATAACTTGTTTGTGTAAATAGAAAGTTTCCCTTACATGGTCGAGCAACATAATGATGATAACCAAACCACGCAATGCATCAATCGACTGTAAACGTTCAATATTTTTTTCTATAGGCATAGCGTTAATCAATAAAATAATGTAACGTTATACTATTACATTATAGTTCTTTTGTCTTTCATGGCTGATTATTTATGCAACACAAATTAGGATTGTTGTCTTCGTTGGGTCTATCATTTATATCGACATTCACTTGGGCAGAAGAAACGTCAACGGTACTTGAAACCATACGAATTCAGGCTGAAAATACTCAAGAAGGTGTGAGCCAAAATAGCTCGGCGACTAAATTTACTCACGATGTTTTAGATGTCCCTTTTAATCGTGCTTATGTTTCAAAACAAATGATGGAACAACAAGACGTTCGACGGATTGATGATGCATTGACTTTAGTGAGTGGAGTCTTTCATCAAAATAGTTTTGGTGGCGGCTTTTGGGATAATTACTCTTTCCGTGGTTTTAGTACCGATCCCAATTTAGGTGCCTCTATGATCCGTAACGGTTTGAGTGTCAACCGAGGGATTAGCGCTCCAAAAGATGTAGTGAACATTGAATCTTTAGAATTTTTAAAAGGGCCTATGGCGGCTTTATATGGCCGCGGCGAAACAGGTGGTTTGCTTAACCTCAACAGTAAAAAACCACAGTGGGAAAGCGAAAGTGAAGTTAACCTACGTGCCAATACTCAAGAACAATATCGAATAAGCCTAGAGCATACCGCCCCTATTAACGATGAACTGGCCTATCGATTAGCGGTTGCCCATGAAGATAATCAAAGCTTCCGTGATCATGTCAGTAGTCAACGTTGGTTCTTTTCACCACAGCTCACATGGAAAATTTCAGACCAGACACAACTCGACTTTGACAGTGAATTTACAGAGCATAAAGGAACCTTTGACCGTGGTGTCAGCACAGTCAATCATGAGTTTGTGATGGACCCGAAAACCTTTACAGGTGAACCTGACGACGGCGATTTGAAAATAAAAGATTACTTTTACCAATTACGTCTGAGTCACGAATTTAACCCGGACTGGAAGCTAAATAGTGCTGTCAGCTATAAAGATGCCAATATGGTCGGCTTTGCAACCGAACCTCGCCGTATGCAAGCCGATGGACGTACTTTAGAGCGTCAACGTCGCTATCGTGATTATACAAGTGAAGATGTTCTAGCTCAGACAGAGTTACTTGGCAAGTTTGATAGTTCGTGGGCTCGCCATGAAATTTTACTTTCAACTGAACTTGGTCAACTCGACTATAAGCAAAACCAGCTTCGTCGCAATCACAGTACAAGCTCAACAAACACAATTGATATCTACCAACCTGAATACGGCAAATATTTACCCAACCTCGACCCTTTTACCAATACTAAAGAGCGCCAGCGCTATTTTGCACTGAATGTACAAGACCAGATCTTTTTCAATGATCAATGGAGTGTGCTATTTGGTAACCGTTTTGATCAAGTCGAACAAGACTTTAAAAATCACCTGACTCAGACTGAAAGCAACCAAACGCTTCACCAGAATAGTCCACGTTTCGGAGTAAATTTTAAAGCCTCTGACCAATGGGCGTTTTATACCAATTATGGCCGCTCATTTGCGATGAATAGTGGTATGAACCGAAATGGTCAGACTTTTGCTCCTGAAAAAGGTGAAAGCTATGAGATCGGCACCAAATATAAAATGAATGATCAAAGTGTGCTGAGTCTCGCTTTGTTTAAAATGAAAAAACGAAATGTACTCACGACAGACCCAATCGATAGTAACTTTCAAACCGCAGCAGGTGAAGTGAGTAGTAAAGGGATTGAGTTTGATTTAAATAGCCAAATCAATGACCGCTGGTTCGTCAATGCCAACTATAGTTATACCGATGCTCAAATTGAAAAAGACCAAGACTTGGCAAAAGGCGCTCGTCTAAGCAATGTTCCAAAACACCAAGGCGCTGTAAGTACTAACTATGAGTTTCTACAAGAAGGTCCACGAAAAGCGGGCGTAGGTGCTAACCTTACCTATGTAGGTGAACGCAGCGGACATAACCTTGATAATGGCTTTAATTTACCGAGTTATACATTGGTCAATTTAAATGGCTACTATGCCCCATCTGACCGTTTACGCTATCAGCTCAATGTGAACAACCTGTTTGATAAAACTTACTATGTTTCAAGCTATAGCGATTTATGGATTCAACCGGGTGAACCACTAAACGCCTCAATTTCGGCACAGTGGAAGTTTTAATTCATACATAAACAAAAAGCCCGAATTATTTCGGGCTTTTTTATTAGAACATACCATTTTCATTGACGAGCGGGTCGGGCTGTACTTGGCCAATATCCCAAAACTCAGCAATTTTTCCATTTTCAAAACGACAAATATGGACCACGGCCAAGGTGGTTAAACCATTCATTTGCATTTCAAGTTTAGAATGCACAGCAACCAAATCGCCCTCTTCAATGACATGTTGAACATCAAAGACTTTGTTTGGAGTTTCAGCCGCGCTTTCACGCATCCCTTCTCTTAAAGAATTCGCATCACCCGCATAATAAGGGTTGTGATGCTTGAAGTTCGGTGCGGTATAATTGCTATAGGCTTCATCGACTTCGCCAGCTGCGGCAAGCTCTAAAAACCGTACTGCAATTTGTTTTTGAGATAAGTTCATAATTATCTCCTACTCTTTATTTTAGACCTTACTGCAACAGGTCATCTTCGTCGTCGCCTTCCTCGAAGACATAGGCCATACAGCCCCATCCATCATATTCGCCCTGAAATTTTTCAGCGATGCTGGCAAACCATTGTTCCAAATCAACAATATCTGAATACTCAGGTTCCATGTTGACAAAGATGGTAATCACCCACTCGTTTGGCTCAACAGAGTCATCTTGGAAAAGTGAAACTTTTTGTTCTTGATAAAGTAAATACAGCGCACATTGCTCTGCATTTTTTTGATCTTGAAAAGCAATAGAAAATTCAATTTCATGCAGCTCGGTTAAATCGTCCCCATCTTCAGCCATTTGCCAAAGTACATTGCCGTTATCGTCATCTGGAAATTGTTCGTAGTCACGAGTCATAAAGTGATCCTTGTTGTTGTCGCAGTATTAATATTATTCGACATCAAGAATACCCGACTTTTATTGCAATTTGGGTATATATTCCGTTCCCAATTGCACCAAATTGAATTTTTAATTGTATATAAATTTTAAAAAGGCACTTGCGATTCAATCACCACATCCGTGCCTTTTAATGGATGCTGAAAAGCCAAATATGCAGCATGTAAGGCCATGCGGTTTAAGTGAAAACGTTTAGGTTCAGGGTGATATAACTTGTCGCCCATAATCGGATGGCCAATATGCATCATGTGCACACGTAGCTGATGCGAACGTCCTGTGACTGGTTCAAGTAATACTCGACTTTGATCAGTATTTTCATCATAAACCAAAGGCTGAAATAAAGTTTTAGCGTATTTACCTAATTCAAAATGTACAATTTGTCTTGGGCGATTTTCCCAGTCGGTAATGAGTGGAACTTCTACACTACCCTCTTCTGCGACTTGGCCTTGCACCAAAGCAATATAATATTTTTTGACTGTTCTGGCCTGAAACATTTTACTTACCGCAACTTCTGCATCACGATGTTTGGCAAACATAAGTAAGCCCGATGTGGCCATATCCAAACGATGGGTGACCTTAGCCAAAGGGAACTTTTCCAGCACCCGTAAATAAGCGCTGTCATGATGTTCAGGTAAACGGCCCATGACCGACAACAGGCCCGCAGGTTTATCAACCACAATTAAATCGTCATCTTCAAATAGAATTGAAAGTGGATCTTGTGGTGGAGCGTAAACAAAATTGTCGTTTAAAGGCATGGTCGTAGAAACAGCAATGGAGCATGGCGGCAGATCATAAAGAAATTTCAGACCTACCGCAAAATAATCTATAACGCTCTACTCACGTTCCACGTGAAACTCAGAAAATCTTTATCGTTTTTTATTCATTTCAGCCAAAAGATCGAGCTGAATTTCTTGAATGTGTGCAAGCCGTTCCCACTGATGCGACAAAAGATGGTCCATTTTTTCATGCAAATGGCGAATCTCAAGCTCGGCTTTTAAATTAATTTGATAATCATGTTGAGAACGTAAGCGATCTTTGGCTTCTTGGCGATTTTGACTCATCATAATAATCGGTGCCTGAATTGCCGCTAAGCATGACAAAACTAAATTAAGCAAAATAAAAGGATACGGGTCGACAGGACGTACCACCATCACAACCGTATTTAGAATAATCCAGCCTATTAAAAATAGAGCAAAACAAATAAGAAAAGCCCAACTTCCCCCAAAAGTGGCTATTTTATCTGCCAGTTTTTCTCCAAGCGTCCATTTTTGATCAAAATCTGTTTCTGTATTTCGACTGATCAGCTCATGCCGTTGCATACTGCCAATCACTTCATTTTCTAAATTAGATAATTCGCCTTTCTCCGAGCGTAATAGCGACTGCACATATTTAATTCGATAATCTGCCAGATCGGCTCGACAAATAAAGCTTGAGTAAGTCCAGTCTGGGTGATCTTTTAAAATTTCATCGCTGATAACATTCCGAATGACTTCACCAGACACAAGATCTTTTAAGGGAAAATTCTTTCCACAAACGGCGCATTGGCGACAATGGTTTTTATTTTCCATATTATTCAGCTCGTTATTATGATAATAAGATTAGTATATAAACGATTTTTGCTGATCGCTTCGTAAATAAAAATAGTACTCTAACCTAATATCTGTAAAGTCGCTGGCACTATTTTTCGATGAGCAGGAATTACAGGTACCATGTACAATCGCCCAAGCAGATTTTTGATATGTACCACTGTGGTCACTGTAAGCACTTGGGTATCTTCATTTTTATAAATAGATAAAGTCACATTTAAATGCTTATCATCATCTCCGATCACTAACTCATTTTCGGTACGTTGCCGTAAAGTAAAAATTCCAATTCGGTCGCCTGCAACATACTCATTTTCTTTTTTATTCGAATCAATCTGCTTAAAACTTCCTAAATCTTTAAGCCCAATCTTGGAAGTAATTTTATTGCGTAGATTCATACTCCACTCTATCCACTGCGGAGTATGCTGGAACAATTTAATAAGCTGCTCAAATACATTCAGGTCGGGCTGACCCAACACAATACTCCACGAGTCGTGGAAGTAAGCATTGTTCAATTGAGATGAGATTTGGCTGTCATGCGGCAAGGCAGAAAGATAAGGCTTATTCATAAATTATATTCTTGTAAAGTATCGTTTTTATTATAGAGAATTTTTTAGGGTGTCAAGGGAAACCGTCTATGGTTTACTTCAACAATTATAACTTTGTAAGTTAGAACCTTATGCCTATAAACTTTTGATCTATAGCGTCCTAAGCCGAATCGAGACCTTTTGGGTGAGTACACACTAACGTTATACGTTTTGGTGCATGCTACTCTTTTCGATCCCTATCACACCCTTGAGATATAGTTTAGCCAGCACCCTGTGGGATTGTTTTTCTAAGAACAGCTAATTTTAAATATTTTTGGTAATTTTTACGCAAAAATTCAAATTAAAAAGAATATATTCCCATTTCATAATAATTAGTTAATTTTAAATTCCACTTTATTTGTGTTTTTCGGTTTATTTTACCAAGAAAATTTTTTAAGCCAAATTGGAAGTTCGTTCAACCGCGCATGTTTAGCCCAATAACTCATGTAAAGCTGACTCCCTAATCCCCACTTTTAAGCATTTTTATTCTTTGGGCACTATTCTTAGAGATAACTTTTGCGCTTGAATACATTATAAAAACATATTATAAACTATTTCTAACCAAATAATTGGTTTTTTGGAACTTTATAATGAACAACAATATTATAATTTTTGGTTATGGAACAGGTATTTCCAAAGCCGTGGCATATAAGTTCGGTAAAGAAGGCTATAAAATCGGTTTAGTGGCACGTAATGCTGAAAAACTCGAGAAGGCCATTCTAGAACTTAAAACACAAGGTATAGAAGCTTATGCTTTTACATCTGATTTAGCAGTTCTTGAAGATATACCAAATCTCGTAAAATGTATTAAAGACCAATTCGGAGAGATTAAAAATATTCATTGGAATGCTTTCCATGATATTGAAGGTAATATCTTAAAAACCCCTCCACTAGAGCTTACTAAAAGCTTTCATATTCGTGTTTCAAGCTATATTGCTACGGTGCAAGCTTGCTTAGGTGATTTAGAGAAGAATCACGGTAGCATTTTATCGACAAACGGAATTTTTGCTTTCGATGCAGTGGGCATCGATTTAGTTGCTAAAGAATATTCATCATTAGCAACTACGGCTGCCGCTCAATACAAAGCCACCAACTTGCTTGCTCATAGTCTCGCTGACTCAAATGTTTACGTGAGCCAAGTGATTGTAAATGGTTTTGTAGATGGAACACCTGAAGCGAAAGATAAAACCTACACAGTACATCCAGAAACGATTGCGGAGCAGTTCTGGTACTTACATCAGCATAAGCAAGAAACTGTTTCTTTTTGTGGTGAAGCCATTCAAGCTGCTTAAATAATTTTCTTATGGCAGAAGAAGCGTAATTAATTACGCTTCTTCTAGTTTTTTAAAATTTATAATTTTTTAATTATTTTTTATACTCTGAAGGATCAATTTTGTATGCTTTAAATAAAATTGAACGGGCATAATCTTTTATGCGTTCATCATGTTTAATAATTAAATAAATATCTTTTTTGGTCAGAGGAATTTCATTTAGTAAATCAGGCAAGTCCTTCGACCTTATACCACTGACTTCACTAGGTTGTTTCAAGATATCTGGATCTTGTTCTTTGAAATTAAAGTCTACACCTTGTAAATTGAAATAAACCATAATCCTTCTATTTAAAGAATCACTATCATCATATAAAACAGTTCCTGCAGGAAGGATTGTATATGGTGCATAGTTATCGAAATTCGATGCTATCCGCAAAGGTTTTTCTAGAACATGAATTTCGGGTGTTTTTGTACGATTCCAGAAGTAATAATTTAATAAGGACTGAACAATGAAAAGTAAAATTAGTATGGTAATTAATAAATTCTTTTTCATATCTACTTCTTATTAAAAATATCTTTTATTCTTTAACTAAAAATTCATAGGTTTTAGTTAGCTTATCATCGCCTCGCCCATAAAAATATGTATTAATTATAATTTTATATTTTCCTTTATATTTAGGAATACCTTCTATTTTTATATGATTGTATCCATCTATATCATCTACTGGAGTAATTTGGAAACCCTGATTTTCTTGAATATTAGACGTTAATTCAAAATGTTGTTCTGAGACTTTACCACCTGTAATTTTAATAAATTGACTATATGACTTTCCTACATAAGCTACTGGGAGCTCATGTGGTTCAATCTTGTAATCTCTACTACACCCTAAAAAGCTTGTCATTAAAAACAATATTATTAAGTTTTTAAAGTTCATCTTTATTTCTCTAGATTTCGGGCATAATTATAGCCAACCCATCCTAAACCTTTTAAAAAATTTTCCACCATTGCTTACTTTTTCTCTGCTCTTCCGCGTCTTTTATGGCCTTATTAATATCAGCTTCTATTTTATCTTTATTGTTGTTCCATATCTTATTTAGTACCTGATCAATATCTTCTCTACTCCATAAATGAAATAAGCCACTACTCGCACCCATCGCCTCTATAACTTTTTCATGAACCTTCTGATTATCATAATCTTTTATTTTTTTATTAAACATATCTATAACCAAATCGTTGATATTTGGCTTTAGGTCATTATAAAAATCTATTGTCGTATGATCATCTAAATTATCATCTTGTATAACCCATTTAGGTACAGAAAAATAAAGATCACTAATAATAATTTCTATTCGTATAATATTTTTATAATACATAGTCCGCTGCGTACCATTAAATCGAATTGCTATTATTTTTTCTTCATCCCAAGATAGTTCTTTCGTTAAATATGGAGAAGACTTTTCTTCTTTATGATTACTTTCTTGTTTAAAAAAATTAAATAGCATAGTTTTGCCTCTTCTTAAAATACAGTCCAAGCAGTAAATACTTCTAGTTCTTTATCGAATGCATCTACCAGTTGATATGCAGCAATCCCCCCAATTTCACCACCAATGAGGATACCAACACCTGAACACTTCCTTGCATACATTAAAAAGCCCATCATCTAGATAGGCTTCATATATTAATAAATTAAATAGATAAAAATCTTATTCATTTTCTATATCTAAATACCAAATGGTTTCACCCCAAGCATTATCTTCAATTTCAGGCATGATTTCACCTTCTGTAAAGTAGCGCTTTTCCATATTATTTGCAGGACTATACCATTCGCCTGTTTTCGGACATATTTCACCACCGAGTGCCTTCATTTTATTTTGCTCTAATAGCACTGCATGAATCTTATTGACTCGTTTACCTTCTGGCCAATCGCTATCTTCATCAAAACGGGCAATCCATTGTGGAGAGTTCTCTATGTCAAATCTTGGGTTTGGATCATCATCCCATGGATCTAAAGTTGTTAATTTCAAATCGTTGCAACGAATTGGCCTAATAAGCTCATTTGCCATCACCAGTAAATCTGGAACACCCTCTTCAACTGGATAAAGTGATAATTCTCCAAGTCGAATCCATAGACTAAATTTTTCAGGGTCTGTTGAATCTAGTAATTTAGTAATCTCGATTCGTGGATCATTAAGTTTTAAGCAGATTTGCTCCTCGCTTAACCCTAACCTTTCTATCCAATAGGGAGAAAGTAAAAAACACCATGTTGGAGTTCGTAATCCAGCTCCAAGTGCTGAAGAATTAATATATCCATCACTATCATCATGGGTATGACTCATATTCCCAGGATGATCGATATCTAAACCATAGAAATAGTCACTAAAAATACGCTCTGCAATTTCAAATTCTGGAGAAACCACAGGAAATTGAGCAGTACATCCAATTTCATATCCACTATAAGCTTGTATTGGATTAAGTTTTATTAAACACTTTTTAACAAATGCATACCATTTGTTTTTATTTCCTCGAAACCATTTATCACCAAATGAAATTTTTAAACTAGAATATCTTGAACCATCATCACGAATATTACTTTGTAAAGCCCAACGTGGACTTTGGATGTCCGAATCTCCTGTAGTAGCTGCTATAAAATATACAAAATATTTTTTATAGGTCTCGTGCATTTGCTCTATTATTTCTTGTCGTGTTTGCTTCCATCTCTCTGATTTTTTCCATGTACTAGCACCACTTTTTGATTTTCGATAACGCAACTTAAAGGGCTTATCAATTATTTCATTTTCAAATTCTTCATAAATATCGATAACTTTATTAGCTATCTCGTCCACTTCATTATCTTGATGATAAATATAAAAGGTAATGTATGGACAAATACCAAACTCTTGATCTTCCTCACCATAAATAATTGAAGTATCAAGTGGAATATCCCGTACTAACTCAAAAATCTCTTCATCATTTAAAAAAGTTTCAGGTGTAATCATGTAATATTCCTTAATTGGTTTTACGCTTTTTATTCGGTGTTGCAGGCTTAGAGTCTTTAGCTTCTGTAGATGATGCATCTTCTGGATAGCGGAACAATGATAATTTAAAGCCCTCACTTGCTGTTATTTTACTGGCTTTCTTTGCATGGGCACATTGATCTTTTAACTTTTCATAATTATCAAATTGCTCCTTATCAATCCGGTCATTCTGAAATTTAATTTCAACCAGTGCAAAAATATTAGTTAAAGTTAAAGGTTCACCACGATACTCAGGAATAATAATATCTGCACCAATTACACCTTTACCTTTATAAGGCATCGGCCAAAATGGATTTAATTCTGAACCGACCCTTTTAATACGTGTCTGACCATCTAATTGAGGGGCTAAATATTTCTTAGTTTTTATATCATAACCGAAACATACTTCTGATTTTAAAGGACTACGCCATTTTAAAAGCTCGTCCATAAACTCAAACATGAAATTTACGGCAAGTTGTTTTAATCTAATAATAATATATTCATCAACACTTGCTCCCGCTAATTCTTGAGCAGTCATCTTCAATAGCTTCGCGACGATATCCACCTTACTCTTTGGTATGACATCTTTTAATTTTTTACCTTTTTGTTTTCTTAACTGGATCATTGGCAAATGATCTGCTTTTTCACATATTTGGCTAATAATAGGTCTAAAAGGAATTTTCTGCTTTATGGCCGCAGTAATTACATTACTTTTGACTTGTGGTCTTCCAGAAGCAGACTTTGTAGTATTAGATTGTTTATCACCTGTGGTCAAAGTCGTTAATAATACTTTTTCACGTTGCCGATCAATCTTGTCAGTAATCTCCTTATCAAGATTTTTCATTATTTTCTTGATTTCTTCTTTTGCCTTTTTAATATTATCTTGATAGTTTTTAACCTCATCGTAAGCATTTGCTGCTGTACGATATAATTCATATGCCGTTATTGCATATCCAGCTAGTTCAATTATTCCAATCACGACAGGAAGCATAATTATTTTCCTACTGAACTCATTTTATTAGCTACCTGTTCTAACTTTGCTTCCCAATTCTCAGTAATACGCTCACTTTCTCTCATTACAGATTTATAACCTATGATTCTTTCTCTATTCTCAGTCACTACTTGTTCAGTCAAACCTTGATTATCAGTAACGCCTTGCTTTATTAGGTTATTTTTTGAGTCATAAATAGAATATTTATAACCTTGGAAACTTCTCCCATCTGCCTTAAATAATTGATATTGAGCAGAATAAGGAGATTCAGCAAATTCTAATTTAGGTAATGCAGGAACATTAGCATTCGCACCCCCACCCTCCATAAACAAATGTTGCCCAGCCTTCACCTCAAATTTGCCACCAGTAGTCATAAAAATGCCCGAACCAGTAATTTTGACTTGAGAGCCGCCTGCGGTGAGTACAATTTCTTTGGCTGCTGTCGCTTCGATTTTGTCTTCTGCTGAAATAATCTGAACAGCTTTACGGGCAATTAAATCTGCTCCATCACCTTGCGCCTGTATTTCGACTTTACCTTTGCCCGCATAGAGTCTTGCACCTTCTTGAGCTGCAAAAAGGCTAATTTTATTTTGGGCATGCGCGATTAAATTCTTTTGGGTAGACAGGTTAATGCTGTCCCCAGCAGTTTGATTTAACTGACCATCTGCGCTTAAGTGAATATCTTCGTTACTGCTCAACGCGATGCTATTGGGGCTTGCCAACAGCATAATTGCTTCTTTAAAGGTTTTGGCTTTTGCGTTGTCTTGCTGTTCAAGTTTTTCAATAAAGGATTTTAAGTTTTCTAAATTTTCTAATGGATCAGTTTGCTGATTTTTGGCAACTTCACTGAGTGCCTTGGCATTGCTAAGACCGCCTTCAACTTGTTGTTTGGCCTCATTTGCATCAAGGTGTACACCTTGGGCTTGATCCTGTTTGTGGGTGCTAACGAGTAAACCACTGCCAGCTCTTACCGCTCCCCATTGATCTGTTCTGAGTTCGAAACCTTCACCACGGCCGTCACTTTCCGCTTTATCTTTTGGATGGCTTAAGTTACCCAAGTTGAGTTGGCTTGCCGCATGGCTGCTTTGGAGCTGGGCACTGATTTGTCCTGTCGTGTCATCAAAGCGTAGCTGGTTAAAGCCTTTGCCATCGACTTCTTCTGAACGGATACCACTGAGTTTTTTAGTATCAGGTAATTGACCTTTCTGGTCGAACTGGGTCGGGTAACATTCAGCTTCGTGAATACGCCCCACCACAAATGGGCGGTCAATATTGCCGTCAAAGAAATCGATCACCACGATCTCACCCACACGTGGCAAGAACCGTGCGCCATAACCCGCACCTGCCCATGGAGTGAGTACATCAACCCAAGCGGAATCGGTGTCATTGTCGTTACTTCCCGCTCCACCATCATGGCTATGGTCGTCAGCTCGGGTAAACAGGAAGCGGACTTTAATGCGTCCCCACTGGTCAACATGAATGCTTTCACCCTCTAACCCCACCACTCTAGCGCGCTGCGGGTAAGCGGCTGGTCGGTGCTCTAGCGGGTTATATTCAGGGACAGCTTTAATGTTGCGTCGAACGACATTTAGCTCAGCAAAATGGCGTTGCTCAGGATTTTGCGTGTCGAGTTGGGCAGCTTTGAGCTTGTCTTTTGGCAATAGACGCTCAAGTTGCTGTTGTAATTCTTTCGGTAAATTATTCTGGTTATAGTAGTGTTTGCTTAAGATTAAGAACTCTTTATCAGCACTGTCGTGTTGGTCGAGTTCAGGATGATCATTGAGTTCAAACCAGTAACCCACCTGTACATCGCGGACGTTGCCTGAAACCGTAAACTGTTTCGAACTCAAGTGATGATAAGCATTAATATGCTGGTTAAGCTGTTCAATCTGGCTATTGCCTGAAGCTGTAGCTTGATCTTCACCGTTTAAGTCTTGCATCCACGCGGGACTAACATGCCATGCATCTTCAAGGTTTAGGCTGGCATTGTCATAGTGTTCGCTGTGCTTTTGTGTGCCTTGTACGCTACCACTACCCTCTTCTTGTTGCAGGGCATCGGCTTGCCAACGTTGCACATGTACAGATGTCGGCTGTAAGCGGCGCTCAGCTTTAACTTGGGTAATGGTATCGAACTGTTCTGTGGCACTGCTGCGTTGGTAGCGTAGGCTACGACGGTCAAGAGCTTGATAGTGCTGATTATCGTCAATTAAGCGTAAGACTTGTGGCCGAATGGACGCATTCGGGTCAGCGACAAAAAGCTGAGATTCATCAACTAGCCAGTTAATACCCTCGCTACGCCATAGACGGGTTAAAAAGTCATAGTCGCTTTCGTTTGATTGCATCACAAATGGACGCACATCGTAGTCTTTGCTTAAACCAGATGTGTCGAGCGTTAGACTTGAGGCAAACAGCGGGCTTTTACCCTGCCATTCTTTAAACAGAATTTCGCTAATATCACGCACGCTTTTATTCATAAACACGCGGCTGTTACGACGTTTATGCCAAAGTGCAGTTGGGTCTTTTAAGGTGAGGTTATAAATGGTGAGTGAGCCGTCGCTTTGACCTTGGCTCGCTTCGGTAATAATGCCCGTGGTTCTAAAAAACTGACCTGTGTCAGTGACCTGATCGATGGCAACCTGACAGCCAATAAATTGTTTTAATGCAATATGCGCGTTTGTCGACAGACACAGTAACTCAGCAACGCTACCTTGGTTGAGCGTATGTTCGCCCTCAATGCGTTGTAAGAAGACTTGCTGATTTAAAGACTGATTTGAGAATTGGATATGAACAGCGCGATTTTGTGAAACAAGGCCTAAACGCTCCAATATACTCGACACACTCATCTGCATTTTTATTATCAATCAAACTTATATTTAAGCCGTATTTTAATTAATAAAAGACTAATCTGTCTATCTATACTCATTTTCAAAATGTAACTAGTCTAAATATGCTGTTTTACGTTAATTTCTTATTAAATAGGTATTTAAACCGTAAAATCAGATCATTTTAAAGCGCTATAAATCAGCCCGATATATTTAATATTTTTCTTTTATATTCAAATAGATATTAAATAAATCAACCATTCAAATTAATAAAATTCAGGATGAGATATGAAAATAAAAAAGTCTGCTTTTTATATATTTACCGTGATTTTCTCACTTCATTCTTTAGCATTTGCGGAACCGAGTGTCGCCGATATTCAATATCGTGCAGAGCAAGGGCAAGCTGTTGCTCAATATCATTTGGGGATGATGCTTTTAAGTGGTGAACAAGGCGTTGTTAAAAACTATGAACAAGCGTTTAAATGGCTAACTGCGGCTGACCAAAATGGAAGTATGGGGGCAAAATATAGTTTAGGGATGATGTATTACACAGGCACGGGTGTTGAAAAAGATGCCAAGCGCGCTTTTGATTATTTCACTAAGGCTGCGGCCAAGGGCCATGCTAAAGCGCAATATAACTTAGGGGTGTTATATGACAGAGGCGAAGGAACTGCGCAAAATTATGTGCAGGCGTTTGAGTGGTTTAGTCGTGCTGCCGAGCAAGGCTATCCACCCGCAGAATACAATTTAGCTCAGCTATATAAAAAAGGTCACGGCGTCACCCAAAGTGATGAGCAGGCGCTGAAGTGGTACACCAAAGCGGCCGAGCATGATGAAAGTGATGCCCAGTACAACTTGGCCCAAATGTATTTAAACGGTGAAGGCACGCCGAAAAACTTAGAAATGGCAAAGAAATGGTTCCAGCAAGCTGCCAATACAGGCGATGTAGATGCGAAAGAAATGCTTAAAAGTTTAGAATAAATGGCATCTTATTTTTTAGATGACTGGACTTAAAAAAATAATAAATTTCTATTACTTATAAAGCAGTATGTATGACCTATTTTATTGTTTTTATAAGGTCACATTCATTTCGATTTTAAATTACCCTTCCCATTTTCTAAAAACGAGACAAGTATTTACGCCACCAAAACCAAAGCTATTACTCATGACTGTTTTTAGTTCGGTTTCTCTGCTCGTTTGAACAATATCGAACTTTTTAGCTTCTTCGCGCAGTTCGGTAATATTAATACTCGGCGCGATAAAGTTATTTTGCAGCATTAAAATAGAATAAATAGCTTCGTGTACGCCTGCTGCCCCCAAACTATGTCCAGTCATCGACTTGGTCGAACTGAGTGGCGGTACTTTTTCGCTACCAAAAGCTCTTTCTATAGCCAATAGTTCGGGAATGTCTCCTGCTGGCGTTGAAGTGCCATGCGTATTGATATAATCGATGGTTTCAGAGCCATTTTGCTTGGCTTCTGCGAGTGCCAGTTTAATGCAGCGAGTCGCGCCTTCGCCACTTGGAGCTACCATATCGACACCATCACTATTGGCAGCGTATCCAACCACTTCTGCCAAAATTTTTGCTCCGCGCTTTTGGGCATGACTTAAAGATTCCAAAACTACCATGCCACCGCCGCCAGCGATCACAAAACCGTCATTATCTTTTGAATATGGGCGTGAAGCTGTTTCTGGTGCATCGTTATATTTAGAACATAATGCACCCATCGCATCGAATATTGCTGTTTGGGACCAATGGTCTTCTTCACCGCCACCCGCCAGCATTAAGTCTTGTTTACCAGCGGCAATAAGGTGAAATGCATAGCCAATTGCGTCGGCTGAAGTAGCGCAGGCACTTGCAATGGATTGAGATATACCTTTTAGGTTGAAAGCATTTGCTAAGTTAGAACTCACCGTATTTGTAAGATAGCGTGATGCTAAATCAGGTGAGACTCCGCTTGCGCCTTTTTCTTTTAAGGTATGTAGCATGTCGATGATAGAGGCTGTCGAACTGCCCCCTGTTCCCCCAATCACGCCATATTTTGAGTTATTGGCAATGTCAGTTGCATCAAGCTCAGCGTGTTGTAGCGCATCAAGTGCCGAGTTGTAGGCATACATCGCGCAAACGCCCATATGCTTTTTTAACTCTGGATCAATATTTTCAAAATCCATTTCGGCTGCGGCGCTCACGTGACTTCGAAAATTCAGTTTTGCATAGACATCGTTATAGCAAATGCCTGAGCAGCCTGCTTTTAAGGACTCGGTTACTTTCTCTAATGTATTTCCAATACAGGAATTAATTCCCATACCTGTTATGACGACACGTTCCATTCTTATCTCTATAAAAACGACAAAAATAGATCTTAACAACCAAGTTCTTTTTTGGAACTGGCAAAATATCTCTATATTTATTATTTTTTATAATCAAATATAAATAAAAAGTTAATAATAATATTTTTATTTTAAAAATATATTTAGCTTTATTATTAAATCAAAAATATTTTAAATATTAAATTGACGTAATTAAAATCACCGATTATTATCTCGTTGCTGGCCACATTGCCAGACGGTTTTGACAGACCGTAAGCTCATAGCGGATTATAGTTCTACTATAGTTCGTTAGACCCTTGCGTCCCCTTTCTTTGCGGTAGGACGGGAGGGGGACGCCCTGTGCGTGCTGGTTCTATGAGCTCCAGTCTGTCAACCCCCTTTCGTTCTACCACCATAATCAATTGACGGTGATCTGGTGGTAGAGCTCCATATTTTAAGGAGTTGACCATGACATTTTTCAAACTTATTTCCTCTCTTATTTAACTATTTTATTTATTTAAAATTTGGGTTTTCTATTTCCTAATTTTTTAAATTCATAAACTATTTTTTATTTTAAAAATTTAATTATTTTATTTTCCTAAATTTATGGAAGGATTAATTATTACCTAAAATTATTTTAAACCTTAAAACTAATTATATTTTTACTCTACTCATAGATATAAATCATTATGAGAATAATATGACAATTTATAAACCTATTTTGGCTTTAAGTTTCGTTCTAGGCAGCTTGAGTATTTCGGGCTGTAACTTACACACCCAACAGGATTTTGAAAAAATTTGCCTGTCGGGTGGACACACCAAGACCAGTTGCGACTGTATTTATCAGCGACTTGAACAAGCTTACTCCCCTAAGCTCATGCAACGCCTAGCACATGTCAGTTTGCAAAGTCCTGTTCTCCCACAGGACTTTGCCCCTACTTTTTTCAGCGTCATGCAGCGGTGTGACAAAAGTAGTCTGGGTTAAGCGTTTGGCTTAGCTCGTTATCTCTGTGCCGCAATAGTTTATTACTTTAAATCAGCGCAAAAGATTAAAGTCTGTTGTGGCGCAGGGGCCTAAAGAAGAATATTTTTAAGAAATTTGAACTCTTATAGTCTAGATATTCCTATACTCAACTCATTTTTAACGATAAAGTCATGTTTAATAAGTAGTATTTTTTAACATTAATATCATAGAGCTAATAAAAATGAGTTTTTATACAGAACTACAAGTTCGTTATACAGATTTTGACACGATTGATTTATCTACTGAAAAGCAAAAAATTCTAGAAATATTAACGGAGGATTCAATCCACGAAGATGTTTATGGTGCTTTAGTAGATGCCTTTTCTGATGGTCAGGCATCCCTTAATGTCGATCCCGTTTATTGCTTACAACTCATAGAAAAAATTACCCCTCTATTTCCAAATGCAAATTTTGAATGTCGAGGGTTAGGTGAAGAATATTTCTATACGTGGATTCTTTGTGTTGAAAATGGGCAGATCATTTTTAGCAGCAAGCCTTGGGAAACTGAAAATCCTTTTATATAAAAATAACCATACCCATTTTTGTACGTTTTAACCTACAAACTTTTAGGGATTTTGCGGATTGGCGACTTCCTGCTTTTTTCCTAATATGAACTCATACAGGAACAGGATGTTCCGGAACATAAAACAACAATAATAGGTTCATGCATCAGGATCGTGAGATACGACAGGAGTCATATCTAGCAACCAAATACGAAAAAGCTCGACAGGATGTCGGGCTTTTTTTATATCTGAATATTGGGAAATTTCAGGGTTTAAACGACTGAATCATTTCTCAATGTACGTTTTATCCTACAAACTTTTGAGGGTTTTGCGGATTGGCGACCTCCTTCTTTTTTCCTAATATGAACTCATACAGGAACAGGATGTTCCGGAACACAAAACAACAATAATAGGTTCATACACCAGGAGCGTGAGATACGACAGGAGTCATATCTAGCAACCAAATACGAAAAAGCCCGACAGGATGTCGGGCTTTTTTTATTTAAGTTAAAAATAACTCTATCGACATGTATATCTTAATTTAGGTTATACCCGAACTTTCTTGTCTGAAGCGTTTCTTTCCACCAACTTTCTCGTTGGATAATGACGTTATCATCTACCGTCGACTTAAATATATCGAGAATAGAGAATCTAAAATTTTCTTCCATGTATGCAAGATCTAAATTAACTAAGCCTTTATTGCCGCCATGCTTAGTACGAACATAAGCTTGCCAACGATTTAAAAGCATGTCTTCGCCATAGGCAGACCCAACATACATCTTTCCATTATTAATATCAGTAATCAGATAAACACCCTTTTGGTTTCGTAAAGCAGTCCTCCATGAATCCTTACCTATAACTCTTGATAATTCATTCCAAGAGATGTTTACATTTTCATAACCAGGGAAAATATCATTGTCGAATATATCTGGAAGCATTTGTACTACTTCACAATCATCAAGTACAGATGTCGCCCGTCTAACCATATTCTGTGATGTATTTTTAAATCTAATTACCACTCGACCAAAAAATTTACGGTATTCTTCAATAACTTCATATTCATAGCCAATACCATTAAGAATATTCAAGTCTTTAGTAATCTTTCCTATATGAAATAAAAGCCATAGATCTTCATTTCTTTTTATTTTTATAAGACCGATTGTTGTTTGGCCATCTTTATAAGATTTATTTTTATTGTAATTCCAATAATGTCCTTGCAATAAGACTTCCTCTTCGCCATTTTTGAATATCTCAATTGGATTCCAATTACCATCAAGCATCAGATTGAATCTAACTTTCACGTTATCAAAGTCATTCAATTTCAAAATATCATTAAGTTTTATAAGAGACACACTAAACCTTCGAAATATAATAAGTTCAATAAAATTTATGAATAATCTACTGATTATAATCACGAATCCATTAGAGGATGGTCGAGAACAAACTCTATTTTTTAACAAAAATCTCTTAATTAAAGTTATATAAAAATAAACCACGCACCTATCGCAACTACAAAATATCCCACACTACATTTCCTATGTACGCTTTAACCTACAAACTTTTAGGGATTTTGCGGATTGGCGACACTCTACTTTTTTCCTATGATGAGTTCATACAGGAACAGGATGTTCCGGAACATAAAACAACAATAATAGGTTCATGCACTAGGAGCGTGAGATACGACAGGAGTCATATCTAGTACCCAAATACGAAAAAGCCCAACAGGACGTTGGGCTTTTTTTATGCTCATTAAAAAATGATGTTTACGTTAGCCTATAGCGGACTATGTGCCTGTTCTTGTTTTTTATGACGTATCCAACGTATTGCCAAAATAACAGCAATAACCACCACAATCGCAACCAGCGCAGGAACTAACAAAGCTGAAACCGAAAGTAAGATTGCTCCAATCCACTCCCCTGTAGCGACTACAAAATTCCCTAAGCCGCCTGTGGTTGCAGTTGAAACACCACGTGCAGCAACTGTACTCATTTGCACCACACCAGCCGTACCACCGCCCACAATAATCGCTGCTGCCCAACCTGCGAACTGCGACATTTCTCCGCTGCTGACCGCCATCGTGGTGAGCGTACCCGCAATCATAGCAGCAGGTGTCGCAACCGTGTCTAAGGCATTATCGACCCATGGAATATAATAAGCAGCAACTTCACAGACTGTTGCCACAGCTAAAGCCAAGCAAACCGATGGCATAGCTAACCACTCAAAACCTTTCGATGGCTCAAACCATCCCATCATTGTTGCAATGCTCATCACCAACAACGGTACAAACACGCGAAAACCGCAGGCAGCGCTCAGCCCCACGCCAATACATAAACCTAATATAGTTTCCATAACGGTTTCCTTTTTCATGCCCATCGCGGGTCTTGTTATGTAAGTCTTATTTTAAACTAACAAAAAGCCCCATCGGGTGACAGGGCTTTTTGTTAAATGCGAACGCAAATATTATTTTATTCTTAACGTTTAAACTCAGTGCAATAGCATTTAGTGCATGGTGGTAAACGATCTGTATTAATTTCTAAAAACACTCTCTGGCCACATTGAGCGCAGAAATAGAAGCCTGTTCCGGGTTTTTCGCCAGCTGTTACCATGATTGCATTCCTATAATCGTATAGATATTAAACAGGAATATAACCCAGTTAGAGTGATTGTCAATTGTCCATTTCGCCCGATGATGATGGCATAAATGCAAAAAATGTTATTTGTACGATATATCTTACAAACTTTTAGGGATTTTGCGGATTGGCGATCCCCTGCTTTTTTCCTATGATGAGTTCATACAGGAACAGGATGTTCCGGAACACAAAACAACAATAATAGGTTCATGCACTAGGAGCGTGAGATACGACAGGAGTCATATCTAGCAACCAAATACGAAAAAGCCTGACAGGATGTCGGGCTTTTTTTATATTCTTATTTTTCTGCTAAATAACTTCTTACACGTGCATCATTGAGTAAAGTCATTACCCCTTCTGCAATACATCCATTTAAATCTTGTACTAACACACCACTCGTATGAGGAACTGTAAATGGAATAGTTTGTCCATTTCCTAAAGTCGCTTCGAATTTAATTTTACTGCGCCAGAAAAGCAGATTGGTGTAGGTACTACGTAATGAATTTACTTTAATCGCAATCGATTTCGATCCATTACCCTCTACAGGTTGACCATTTTTCAATAGTTCTTTTTGAGTCTGTTGTACCATCGTTTCTGTAATAGACTTAATACTAGAGTCCAGTTTTGTGCCCATATAAGAATATACAATCACTCGTTCATCTGAAGTTTGAGCATTGGTCACATCTGCCTTACCAATAACCTTCACAGGTTGAATTAAACCTGCACGTAAAGGGTACTCTGTACTTACATAAGGCATCGTCCCACAAGCAGTTAATATAAGAGAGCAAATTGAAATAATTAATAAGTTACGCATTGATATTTTCCAAGAAATCTATTGTGATTTATATTTAAGTGTAAGAGTCGCGTATCTTAATGTAAGTTAAAGAGAATTTGATGACAAAAATAAAATAATTTTTAAAAATATAATATATGCAGTCATTTTTTATAATTAATTATCTACGTATAAACAAATAAAAAACCCCACTCTAAAGCGGGGCTTTTACAACTATATCAATTATTTTAACTCAATATTAAGCCACCTGACCTTCTAAAAAGTCTTGTGCAAAACGCTGTAATACACCGCCCGCTTCATATACAGAAACTTCTTCTTCTGTATCTAAACGGCAAGTCACCGGTACTTCAAGAATCTCTTCTTTACCATCCGCTGTGGCACGTTCAATCACTAAAGTTAAAGTCGAACGCGGTGCAATATTACCAATTACACTATAAAGCTCTGTACCATCTAGTTTTAAAGTCTTGCGGTTTACACCCGGTTTAAACTCAAGTGGTAATACACCCATACCCACCAAGTTGGTACGGTGAATACGCTCAAAACCTTCTGCCACAATGGCTTCAACACCTGCAAGGCGTACACCTTTAGCAGCCCAGTCACGGCTTGAACCCTGACCGTAGTCAGCACCCGCAACAATAATTAATGGCTGTTTACGGTTCATGTAGGTTTCAATCGCTTCCCACATACGCATCACTTCGCCTTCTGGCTCTACACGCGCTTTTGAACCTTGCTTAATGGTACCGTCTGAACGAACTACCATTTCGTTATAAAGTTTCGGGTTAGCAAATGTTGCACGTTGTGCAGTCAAATGGTCGCCACGGTGAGTTGCATATGAGTTGAAGTCTTCTTCTGGTACGCCCATTTTGTGAAGGTATTCACCCGCAGCCGAGTCCATCAAAATCGCATTTGAAGGCGATAAATGATCGGTGGTGATGTTGTCACCCAAAATTGCAAGCGGACGCATGTTCGCTAAAGTACGTGGTGCAGCCAACGCCCCTTCCCAATATGGTGGACGGCGGATGTAAGTACTTTGTGGACGCCAGTCGTAAAGTGGGCTTTCAGCTTCTTCCGTTACGCCTAAATCAAACATTGGAATGTAGACTTTACGGAACTGTTCAGGCTTCACGGCTTGCTTTACTAATGCATCAATTTCAGCATCAGATGGCCAGATGTCTTTCAGGTAAATCGGGTTACCGTCTTTGTCATGACCTAACGCATCTTTTTCGATGTCAAAACGAATCGTACCCGCAATTGCATACGCTACGACAAGCGGTGGAGATGCCAAGAATGCTTGTTTTGCATAAGGATGGATACGGCCATCGAAGTTACGGTTACCAGAGAGTACTGCGGTTGCGTACAGGTCACGGTCAATAATTTCTTGTTGAATGACTGGATCTAACGCACCCGACATACCGTTACACGTTGTACAAGCATAAGCCACAATACCAAAACCAAGTTGCTCTAAGTCTTTTAGAACACCCGCTTCTTCAAGGTAAAGTGCAGCCGCTTTTGAACCCGGTGCAAATGATGATTTCACCCAAGGTTTACGAACTAAACCTAGCTCATTTGCCTTACGTGCCAACAAACCTGCCGCCACGGTGTTACGTGGGTTAGAAGTATTGGTACACGAAGTAATGGCAGCAATAATGATTGCACCATCTGGCATTAAACCGTCAGAACGGTTTTCAACAACACCCGCGATGCCTTTTTCTTTTAAATCGCTTGTTGAAACACGTGCATGTGGGTTTGATGGACCAGCAATGTTACGCGTTACTTTTGATAGATCAAAACGAAGTACGCGTGGGTACTCTGCTTTGGTCATGTCAGATGCCCAAAGGCCGATTTCTTTTGCGTACTGTTCAACCAATGCCACTTGAGCATCTTCACGGCCTGTTAGGCGTAAGTAGTCGATTGTGTTTTGGTCGATGTAGAACATCGCAGCAGTAGCGCCATACTCTGGTGTCATGTTCGAAATGGTTGCACGGTCACCCACAGACATGCTGTCAGCACCTTCACCAAAGAACTCAAGGTAAGCACCAACCACACGCTCTTTACGTAAGAACTCAGTTAAAGCCAATACGATATCTGTTGCAGTAATGCCTGCCTGACGCTGACCGACAAACTCAACACCAATAATGTCTGGCAGACGCATCCAAGATGCACGGCCCAACATTACGTTTTCAGCTTCTAAACCACCGACACCCACAGAAATTACGCCCAATGCATCTGTATGTGGTGTATGTGAGTCGGTACCTACGCATGTGTCTGGGAATGCTACGCCATCACGCGCCTGAATGACCGGAGACATTTTCTCTAGGTTAATCTGGTGCATAATGCCGTTCCCCGCAGGGATTACATCGACATTTTTAAATGCGGTTTTAGTCCACTCAATAAAGTGGAAACGGTCTTCGTTACGACGGTCTTCAACAGCACGGTTTTTTGCAAAAGCGTCTGGGTCAGCACCACCATATTCCACCGCTAAAGAGTGGTCGACAATAAGCTGAGTCGGCACAACTGGGTTGACTTTAGATGGGTCACCGCCTTTGTCAGCAATCGCATCACGCAAGCCTGCAAGGTCAACCAATGCTGTTTGACCTAAGATGTCATGACACACCACACGCGCAGGATACCAAGGAAAGTCCAAGTCCTGACGGCCTTCAATCAACTGGGTTAAATAAGCAGTTAAGTTCTCGGCATCGGCACGGCGTACCAATTGCTCTGCGAGTACTTTAGACGTGTAAGGCAGTTTTTCGTATGCGCCTGGCTGAATATCTTCAACGGCTTGACGCACGTCATAATATTCAAGCTGGGTACCTGCCAGCGGTTTACGGTATTTTGTATTCATTAACCACGCTCCGCCAATGGTTTAAATTCGAGGTTTTCAGGGCCTGTGTAGTTCGCGCTTGGACGAATGATTTTGCCGTCTTGGCGTTGTTCAATCACGTGTGCTGACCAACCTGCTGTACGTGCAATCACGAACAATGGTGTGAACATTGCAGTTGGAACACCCATTAAGTGATAGCTCACTGCACTGAACCAGTCGAGGTTCGGGAACATGTTTTTCACTTCTTTCATCACTGCTTCTAAACGCTCAGCAATGAGGTACATTTTGGTGTTCTCTTGTGCTTGTGCTAAGTCATGCGCCACTTTCTTGATCACTTCGTTACGTGGGTCAGAAACTGTATATACAGGGTGACCAAATCCGATTACGACTTCTTTATTTTCAACACGTTTACGAATGTCAGCTTCTGCTTCGTCTGCATTGTCGTAACGTTGTTGAATGACGAATGCAACTTCGTTTGCGCCACCGTGCTTAGGTCCACGAAGTGCGCCAATACCACCTGTAATTGCTGAGTACATGTCAGAGCCTGTACCTGCCACTACACGTGATGTAAATGTTGATGCGTTGAACTCGTGCTCAGCATACAAAATAAGTGATGTATGCATTGCTTGAATCCATTCTTCAGATGGTTTTTCGCCATGAAGTAAATGTAAGAAATGCGCTGCAATAGAGTCGTCATCTGTTTCAACTTCAATACGACGACCGTTGTTGCTGAAGTGGTACCAATAAAGCAGCATTGAGCCTAGGCTTGCCATTAATTTATCAGCAATGTCTTTTGCGCCAGCTTCGTTATGGTCTTCGTGTTCTGGAGTTAAACAACCTAGAACTGAAACACCTGTACGCATCACATCCATTGGGTGTGCAGACGGTGGTAATTGTTCAAGTGCAGTTTTAAGAGCTGCTGGTAAGCCACGAAGTGCTTTTAATTTTGCTTTATAGGCTTTGAGTTCAGCTTTGTTTGGTAATTTGCCATGTACGAGCAAGTGAGCAACTTCTTCAAACTGACTACCTGCTGCAAGGTCAAGAATGTCATAGCCACGATAGTGCAAGTCGTTACCGCTACGTCCTACGGTACAAAGTGCTGTGTTGCCTGCAACTTGTCCGCTAAGTGCAACTGATTTTTTTGGTTTGAAGCCTGTTGTTGTTTCATTTGAGCTCATAAGATTGTCCTTTCCTATCTATCTGAATTTGTTTATTAAGCACGACGGAGTCGTACCATTTTCACTTCTTATTTCAGGATTAACCTTCAGTTTGACCTACTTTTCTTTCGGGAAAAGTAGGCAAAACCATTGTCATCTGCAAAACTCGTCCACAACCATCGGATATCCTATCTATCGCAGAACCATTTTTAAAAAATGTAGTCCTGCCTCAAACAGTTGCAGATGACGTCTCCGAGTATCAGATTCCAATTAATCAACTTTTTAATTTATTACTTCTTTTTAGCAAATGCGTTGTCTAAGTAGTCTTCAAACGCGTAGTAGTTAATGCGTTCATATAACTCTTTACGCGTTTGCATAATATCAACCACGTTCTTTTGCGTGCCTTCTTTACGCAAGGTTTCATACACAGTTTCGGCTGCCTTGTTCATGGCACGGAAAGCAGAAAGCGGATAAAGCGCAAGGCTTACATCGGCAGATGCTAACTCTTCAGTGGTAAACAGTGGTGTAGAACCGAACTCTGTGATGTTTGCCAAAATCGGTGCGCCAGTCTTCTGAGCAAATTGCTTGTACATATCAAGCTCGGTAATTGCTTCAGGGAACAACATGTCTGCACCCGCTTCAATGTAGGCACCCGCACGGTCAATGGCAGCTTGTAAACCATCTACAGCCAATGCGTCGGTACGTGCCATAATTACGAAGCTGTCATCACCACGCGCATCAACCGCAGCTTTAATACGGTCAACCATTTCTTCTTGAGTCACAATGGCTTTATTCGGACGGTGACCACAACGTTTTGCGCCCACTTGGTCTTCAATGTGCATTGCCGCAGCACCAAACTTGATGAGTGCTTTTGTCGTACGGGCAATATTAAATGCAGAAGCACCAAAACCTGTGTCCGCATCGACCAATAATGGAAGATCACATACATCGGTAATACGGCGTACGTCGGTCAACACATCATCCAGGTTACTGATTCCTAAATCAGGTAAGCCTAAAGAACCAGCGGCTACACCACCACCTGATAAGTAAATCGCTTTATAACCTGCACGTTTTGCCAAAAGTGCATGATTGGCGTTAATGGTTCCAACCACTTGTAATGGCTTTTCTTGGGCTACTGCATCGCGAAATAGCTGACCTGCGGATTGTTTAGCCATTGTTATGTTCTCCTTGTGCTTGTAGCAGTGTTTGCTCAATAATTTTGTAAGAAGCATTGATATGTCGATGCATGAGCAGCTCGGCAAGTTCACCATCGCCTTCTGCAATTGCATCTAAAATACGGATATGTTCGTCCCAAGCTTTGCTCGGTCGATCGGGTGTGTTTGAAAACTGAATTCGGTACATACGGATGAGGTGATAAAGCTCATCACATAGCATTTTTTCTAAGGTTTTATTGCCACTACTTTTGATAATGCAGTAGTGAAAATCGTCCTGCCCTTCTTGCAAATAATATCCCTTACCTGCTTTAAAGTTTTCATCTTCAGCGTGCATACGCAAGACATCACGTAGCGCCAAAATTTGCTTTTTATCAATATGTTGTGCAGCAAGTTTGCAAGCTAAACCTTCTAATGACGCACGAATCTGGTAAAGCTCTTTAAACTGTTGCAGTGAGAGCGAAACCACGCGAGCGCCCACATGTGCTGTGCGCTCAACCAAACGTTGACCTTCAAGGCGATGAATCGCTTCACGCAATGGCCCACGGCTAATGCCATAAGTCCTAGCCAACTCAGGCTCAGAAATTTTGCTACCTGCCGGAATTTGACCTAAAACAATCGCCGTCTGTATTTGTTTAAATACATTCTCGGTCAGTGTTCTTCCCTGACTTTGTAATGGCTCTGGTGCGTAGGTCAAATCTTGCATATTGTCGACAATTTTTAATCAATTATGAGTTTTATAGCGGTATGAATGAAAAAAATCAAGGTGATTGTTGACACTTTACAGAACGCATCAGGTCAATTTTTATAGTTTGGCCTGTTCTCTCACCTAATATTTAGAGCATTACACCACTTGCTAATTAGTATTTATAAAACAGTTATTTAATATTATTTTACCTATAGATTTATGGCACTTTTTTAGCTGCTTTTCGACCTCTAATCTTTTGTTTCAAACTTTAGTCTACAACCAATGTATTACAGCAAGATTGTAGACAATCTGCTTGAATGAAAGCATGAGTTATAAATTAGTATCTATTTACCGTAATTTCTTTTAAATCTTTTTATCATTTTCATCCAGAAAATATCGATATTAGTGAAATTATCAGGTGCTTCACGGTAGCTTTATTGATACATTATTGAACATCGACATAGATGTAATGTATTTTTCGAGACAGAAAAAACCCAGCACTATGCATATTGTTGAATGAAAGGACTTTTTTGATGTTTCAACATATCCCCCCATACGCAGGCGATCCAATTCTCTCTTTAATGGAACAGTTCAATGCTGATACTCGTTCTGAAAAAGTAAACTTGAGTATTGGTCTTTATTATAACGAAGACAGTATTGTTCCTCAGTTAGAGACCATTATTGAGGCGCAAAAGCGTATTGAGCCTAAAAACGGTAAAACCAAACTTTATTTGCCAATGGAAGGCTTCAAACCTTACCGCGAAGCAATTCAAGCACTTTTATTTGGTGCAAACAGCCCAGCAGTTAAAGCTGGCCGTGCTGTGACCATCCAAACACTTGGTGGTTCAGGTGCATTGAAAGTTGGTGCAGACTTCTTAAAAACTTATTTCCCAAATTCAGACGTTTGGGTAAGCCAACCAACTTGGGATAACCACGTTGCGATTTTCAATGGCGCTGGCATCAAGACTCATTTCTACCCATATTTCGACAACGAAACGCGTGGTGTAGATTTTGACGGTATGTTGTCTACACTTAAAACTTTGCCTGAGCAAAGCATTGTGTTGTTGCACCCATGCTGCCACAACCCAACGGGTGCTGACTTAAACCCAGCACAGTGGGACCAAGTAATTGCAGTATTAAAAGACCGTAACCTTATTCCATTCCTAGACATCGCTTACCAAGGTTTTGGTGACGGTATGGAAGAAGATGCGTATGCAATCCGTGCTTTAGATCAAGCGGGTCTAAACTTCATTGTGAGCAACTCGTTCTCTAAAATTTTCTCTTTATATGGCGAGCGCGTTGGCGGCTTAACTTTCGTATGTGACGATGCAGAAGCTGCTCAGTGCACATTCGGTCAGTTAAAAGCGACTGTACGCCGTATTTACTCTAGCCCTCCTACAACAGGTGCTTGGTTAGTTGATGAAGTGTTAAATGACGCTGAACTTAACCAACAATGGCAAGGTGAAGTGAAAGAGATGCGTGAGCGTATTATTAAAATGCGTAGCATCTTGAAAGATGAACTCACTAAAGCATTACCAGACCGTGACTTTAGCTACCTTGTAAACCAAAAAGGTATGTTCAGCTACACAGGTTTAACTGCTGAGCAAGTAGATATCTTGCGTGAAGAATATGCAATCTACTTAGTACGTAGTGGTCGTATTTGTGTAGCAGGTTTAAACATGAACAATGTTTACACTGTTGCTAAAGCAGTTGCAGAAGTACTTGCTAAATCAGTAGAAGCTGCATAAGACATCTATTAAAAAAGGCGCTTCGGCGCCTTTTTTTATGTCTCGATATTACGATTTAGCCTTGCCCCAATATTTTAGTTTTGAGGTATGTCCAATACCCACATTAAAGCTATTGGTTGGGTCAAGTTTTTGATAGAAATTGGCCAATGCAGGCTTGGCAATGTAAAGATGCCCAACATTATGCTCTGCCGGATATTCAGCACGGCGCGCATCGAGTAATTTCCACATTTGGTGTTCCATTTCTAATGGGTCATGGCCCTTTTTAAGAATATAGTCCTGATGGAACACATGACAAAAGAAATGCCCATAATAGAGCTTATGGAGAATTTTGTTTTCCATTTCAGCAGGTAGTTGCTCTACCCATTCACGATCATTACGACGTAACGCAATATCAAGCGCCACAATATCTTCAACTTCACTACGGTGTGTATCGCGGTAACGAATTGCTGCCCCTGCAATCGCAAAACGGTGTAAGAACGCCTTTCGTCCTTCCTCTTCACTACATACGAAATAGCTACCTGACGGATGCACTGCAAAATATTCTTTTAAAAACTGCTCGGTTTGTGCTTTTGAATTATTTTCGACACGTAAAACTAAATGATGCTCATAATGATCTCGATATTCAGTCATACGCTTCGGCAAATGACTCGGTAAAAAGAAGGTAATCGCCTGTAAAATATGATCCGTTAAACCTTTAATTTTAAATCTTTCTAAGAAGCCATCAACTTTATCTTTCATCGCAAAAGCTTTTGGAACATTGGCTGTGCCAAATTTCTCAATAAACAAGAACGTGTCTTTTCCGTACTTTTCACCAATTAAGTAAGCATCTCGGTGAATATATTCGCCTGCTATCGGCAAGCTTGGCAGTGAGGTCAGTAAGTATCGGCGAATCGCTGTTAAATCATCGGCATCATTAGTCCCAATATAAAAGACATTGCTCTCTACTTTTTCATAGGTATCAAGACGTACCGCAAATACACAAACTTTACCTGCCGAACCCGAAGCCTCAAACAAACGTGACGGATCTGCATTAAAACGAGCAGGTGTATCTTCATCAACTTGGGTCACATCATGGGCATAACGATGGTCGGACGCCTGCTTTTCATTGTCATCTAAAATATCTACGGCTTGATATTTCTGCTTCTCTAAACGTGTCAAAATTTCTTCGGGAGTCGAGCCTAAATTCACCCCTAAATGGTTCACCAGCTCTAATTGACCAGCAGCATTCACCTGAGCATATAACGCCAGTTCAGTATACGCAGGGCCACGGCGTACCAAGGCACCGCCAGAGTTATTACACACCCCGCCAAGTACCGATGCACCAATACAAGATGAACCAATGACTGAATGCGGTTCACGGTCATAACCTTTTAAAATTTGCTCTAAATTATCTAAGGTTGCACCCGGTAAACAAATCACTTGCTTACCATCGTGAATAACTTGAATACCCTTCAAACGGCGCGTACTCATGACCAAAACAGGACGGTCATAATCATCACCATAAGGTGTTGAACCACCAGTAAGACCCGTATTGGCCGCCTGCATAATGACAATACAGTCTGCCTCAATAGCAGCTTGAAGCACCTGCCATTGCTCTAGCAATGTGCCCGGCACCACCACAGCAAGTACTTTCCCCTCACCAAAACGACGACCTTGGCGATACTGACGCGTGCTTTGATCATCGGTCAAAACATAAGAACGCCCTACAATGTTTTGTAAGCGTTCAATCACTGCTTGAGGAGAAAATGTTTGCATGATGGTTTCCTTTTGGTCATCCATTTATCAAATTAGACCAACACGACGGGATCTTACCGTTTCTAATTTATATTTAATTAGCTCATTCTCTAATTCGAATCAGCCCTATATTTACTATCGCGGTTGGCGGCAGGGATGCCGCCGTTTCGATGCGGTAGCAAGGACGTACCGTTATCGAAACAAAGGTTTTTGGTTACTTTTTTAAAAAAGTAACGTCAATTAGCTACTTACATTGAACCTTTTCCGATAAGACTCCGTCGTGCCAATATCATCAAAGTTAATACGAAAATATTAGAGCTTCATCGCCTGTACTAAACAATCTGCATTAATATCCGAAATCGACTTAGCACCCGTCAACGTCATCGCAACACGCATTTCTTTATCAATCAAATCAAGTAAGTTCGACACACCTTGCCCACCTGCTGCTGCCAAGGCATAAACAAATGCACGGCCAAGTAAAACCGTATCGGCACCGAGCGCCAACATCCGCACCACATCTAAACCATTACGAATGCCTGAGTCAGCCAAAATGGCCAAATCACCTTTCACGGCATCGGCAATTGCAGGCAATGCACGAGCAGACGACATCACACCATCTAACTGACGACCACCATGATTCGATACCACAATCCCATCCGCACCAAAACGTACAGCATCTTTGGCATCTTCAGGGTCTAAAATGCCCTTAATTACCATTGGGCCATCCCAAAACTCACGAATCCACTCAAGGTCTTTCCATGAAATGGATGGGTCGAAGTTCGAGCCTAACCAGCCAATATAATCTTCAAGCCCAGTTGGTTTACCTAAATATTTAGAGATATTACCCAAGTCATGCGGACGCCCCATTAAGCCGACATTCCACGACCAATGTGGATGGAACATAGACTGCATATAACGGCGCATCGCAGCATTTGGTCCACTCATCCCCGAATGGGCATCACGGTAACGTGCACCTGGCACAGGCATATCTACAGTAAACACAAGTGTTGAACAGCCAGCTGCTTTTGCTCGTTCCAAAGCATTACGCATAAAACCACGGTCACGTAATACATAAAGCTGGAACCACATTGGGCGGTTAATTGCAGGCGCAACCTCTTCAATCGGACATACCGAAACCGTTGAAAGCGTAAATGGAATACCTTTTTTATCGGCTGCCATCGCGGCCTGCACTTCACCACGGCGTGCATACATACCTGTTAAACCCACAGGAGCTAATGCAACCGGCATAGACAAAGTTTCGTTAAACAGTTTTGTCTCTAAACTTAACGCTGACATGTCATTCAGCACACGTTGACGCAATGCAATTTCTGACAAATCTTGTACGTTACGCTTTAAGGTATATTCCGAATACGCTCCACCATCAATGTAGTGAAATAAAAATGGAGGTAAGCGACGTTGTGCCGCAGCACGATAATCATTGCCAGAAGAAATAATCATTTTGAATCAACTCTACTTAAACGGTTTGCACGTTTCTGGCGAGCTTCGTCTTCATCCAGAGAACGCACATGATTAATCACAAATTCAATATGACCGCAGACAGCTTGGCGTGCGGCCTCGGGATCTTTACGATCAATAGCATCCATCACCTGAAAATGCTGCTCACTCAGCAAGTCACCATTGACTGGATCGTTATAAACTTTTTTACGCCCTAACAAGACGTTGTATTGCAGCAAATCAAACAGGCTGCGCATCATCTGAATCAGCACCACATTATGAGATGCTTCAGCAATCGCTAAGTGGAATTCAGCATCGGCCACCGCGGCCTGTGCTGAGTCACCCGCATTTTGATGGCGACTAATTTCATTAAAATAATGATGAATTTTGGCGCGATCTTCAGGCGTTGAGCGTAATGCGGCATACCATGCCGTACCGCCTTCAAGTAATAACCGTGCCTCTTGAACATCAAAACGGTAGAGCGGATCTTCTTCAATCAGGTTACTAATTGGGTTCACAATGAGTTGCTGTGGCCACTGTTCAGGTAACTGCTGAATATAAGTCCCATCGCCACGGCGGCTACTGAGCACACCTTGACTATTGAGCTGTTGAATTGCTTCACGCAAAGACGGACGAGAAACCCCTAAGCTAGTTGCAAGCTGGCGTTCGGCAGGCAACCGATCACCTTTTTTCATGTGCCGTTCTTCAATTAATGCCTGCAATTTCATGACCACTTGATCGGAGATTCTCATCGCGTTTCCTTCACTGGAGTTATGGAATCATCCACGGAACCAGATAAGCCTGAACCGTAATAATGATGCCAACAAAGACAGTGAATATGATGCTATGTTTTACCGTGAAACGGAACAAGTCAGATTCTTTTCCAACTAAGCCTACTGCTGCACACGCAATCGCAATTGACTGTGGAGAAATCATCTTACCGGTTACACCACCACTGGTATTGGCAGCCACAAGCAATACTTCTGGAATACCAATTTGCTGCGCTGTGGTCGCCTGTAATGCCGAGAACAAAGCATTTGAAGATGTATCTGAACCTGTAAGGAACACACCAAGCCAACCCAAAAATGGTGAGAAGAAAGTAAACGCATGACCCGTATGCGATAGAGCCAAAGCTAAAGTTGCAGATAAACCTGAGTAGTTCGCAATAAAAGCAAAAGCCAACACCATACCAATCGAGTAAATCGGTGTTTTCAACTCATTAAGTGTTTCACCAAAAGTCGTTACTGCTTCACTTGCTTTCATTTTTAAGAAAATAGCAGTGATGATTGCGGCAATAAAAATTGCAGTACCTGTTGCAGAGAACCAGTCAAACTTATAAATCGCTTCGTATGGCTTCATCTCTGCCACAATTGGCGGCATTTTTTCGACCAATTTATGCAAGTACGGCACTTCAAGTTTAAAAATCCAGTGCTCAAGAGCACCATCTTTTGCAAATAATGCTTTAAATGGCTTAACACTCCAGATGGTGACCATCACCGTTAAGATTGCAAATGGAGACCACGCCTTAGCAATTTTCCCAATACTGTAACGTTGAACCGTTGTAGGTTGCTGAATTAGAGTTTGGCCAGCTTCAGGTTCAAAGCGGAAAATATGTTTTGGTTTCCAGAAACGGAACAACACGGTCAGACTGACCAATGAAGCAATTGCGGCGGTAATGTCTGGTAATTCAGGGCCAATAAAGTTAGATGTAAGATATTGGGCAATCGCAAAAGCGCCACCACCCACCAATACAGCAGGCCAAGTTTCTTTAACACCACGCCAGCCGTCCATAATCGCCATAATCCAGAACAGCACAATCAGCGTTAAGAATGGCAACTGACGACCCACCATCTGGCTAATTTCCATAGTGTCTACGCCTGACACCTGCCCCGCCACAATAATTGGGATACCCATTGCACCAAAAGCAACTGGTGCTGTATTTACAATTAAACATAAACCAGCAGCGTAAAGAGGTTTAAAGCCTAAACCAACAAGGAGTGCAGCCGTAATTGCCACAGGAGCACCAAAACCCGCTGCTCCTTCTAAGAAAGTACCAAATGCAAAACCAACGAGTAACATTTGCAGACGTTGGTCTTCGGTAATCGACAAAATACTTGAACGAATAACCTCAAACTGGCCTGTTTTTACCGAAATCTTATATAGAAAAACTGCCCCGATAATGATCCATGAAATTGGCCATAGACCATAGAAAAAACCGTAAATAATAGACGCAAAGGCCATTTGACCCGGCATTTGATAGAAAAAGAGAGCAATCAATAATGCAATAATGACTGTGCCCGTACCCGCGATACTACCTTTTAAACGAAAAACAGCCAACGCCAAAAAGAAGAAAATAATCGGGATTAATGCAACCGCACTGGACAGCCAAATATTATTTAAAGGGTCATAAAGTTGTTGCCACATATTGAGCATTGTCATCTCCTTGAAATGCCGGGGCGAATTTTTGTACCTTAAATTCTTAAACATTTAACACAATTGGTATGACCAATTAAAAAATTAAGTGCAAATGTTGTTCCGTAAACCACAGATCGCATAATAAACACAGATATTGGTAAGATCAATCATTAAATAACCATCATAATTGGTAAGACCAATAGTGCTAAGTAAAATCAAGCAATTTCTAATTTATAAATTTATTTATTAGACTAAAGTCGTAAAAATCTTTCTTATAAATTTAGATATGAACTACCGAAATGAAGTGAAAAATTTGAATATAAAAACTATAAACATTCCTGTTTCATGATCTATGTATAATGTGCACACAACTCAAACCACATGTATTGAATTGAATAATGACTACTTTAACGTGTTTTAAAGCTTATGATATCCGAGGCAAACTCGGCACCGAATTGAATGAAGAAATTGCCTATAAAATTGGCCGCGCTTACGGACAAATCTATAAACCAAAGACTGTAGTTGTAGGTTGTGATATTCGTCTAAGCAGTGAAAGTTTAAAACAAGCGACCATCAGTGGTTTAAATGATGCGGGCGTGAATGTTCTTGATTTGGGCATGACGGGTACCGAAGAAGTTTACTTCGCTGCTTTCCACTTAGATGTACAAGGTGGAATTGAAGTTACCGCTAGTCATAACCCAATGGACTATAACGGCATGAAATTAGTTCGAGAAAATGCTCGTCCAATTAGTGCTGATACCGGTTTAAAAGAAATTCAGGCTTTAGCAGAAACCAATAACTTTGAAGAAGTTAGCCAAAAAGGTACAACTCAAACCTATAACATTTTGCCCGAGTTCGTTGATCACTTAATCACCTACATTGAACCTGCAAAAATCCGCCCACTCAAGTTAGTGGTAAATGCTGGTAATGGTGCAGCTGGCCATGTGATTGATGCGATTGAAGAAAAATTTAAAGCGCTTAACGTACCAATTGAATTTATTAAAATTCACCATGAAGCAGATGGTACTTTCCCAAACGGAATTCCTAACCCAATTTTAATTGAAAACCGTGACAGTACTCGAAATGCTGTAATTGAGCATAAAGCAGATATGGGAATTGCATGGGACGGCGACTTTGACCGCTGTTTCTTATTTGACGAAAAGGGACAGTTCATTGAAGGTTACTATATTGTTGGTTTATTGGCTCAAGCTTTCTTGATTAAACAGTCAGGCGAGAAAATTGTGCATGACCCACGTTTAGTCTGGAACACATTTGATATCGTGGATGAATATAAAGGTATTGCTGTCCAGTCAAAATCTGGTCATGCATTTATTAAAGATGTCATGCGCGAACACAATGCCGTATATGGTGGCGAAATGAGTGCACATCACTATTTCCGTGACTTTGCTTACTGCGACAGCGGCATGATTCCATGGTTACTCACCGTTGCCCTACTCTCTGAAACAGGACAATCACTTTCAACACTGGTTGAAAATATGATTACCAAGTTTCCTTGTAGTGGTGAAATCAACTTTAAAGTGGCTGACACACAAATCACTATTCAAAAGATTTTTGATTTTTATGCTGATCAAAATCCACAAATTGACCGTACCGATGGTGTAAGTCTAGACTTTGGTGCATGGCGTTTTAATGTCCGTGCTTCAAATACTGAACCGTTATTACGTCTCAACATTGAAAGCCGTGCAGATCGCCAAGCTCAGCCAATGCAGCATTATGTAGATGAGCTGACTGGGTTGATTCAGAACTAATTCATAATAAAAAAGGAGCGATAAGCTCCTTTTTTTATTGCTATTTAATTATATCCATTAGGATTTTGCTTCTGCCAGTTCCAACTATCCTTGAGCATATCTTCTAAGCCGTATTGAGGCTGCCAACCTAACTCAGCAACTGCACGGCTATTGTCTGCAAAAGAAGTCGCAACATCACCAGCTCGACGTGCTACAAACTCAAATGCTACAGGTATGCCATTAACTTGTTCAAAGGTGTCTTTAACTTGCAAAACAGATGAACCATTACCTGTACCAATATTCCATGCTCGACAACCTTTCGACTGTAAACGGTTATTCAAAGCACATAAATGTGCATTCGCTAAGTCAACCACATGAATATAGTCACGCACACCAGTACCATCTACCGTGTCATAGTCATTACCATAAATAGATAATTTCTCACGGCGGCCAACAGCAACTTGAGTCACATATGGCATTAAATTATTTGGAATACCTTGCGGATCTTCACCAATACGGCCACTCTTATGTGCACCTACTGGATTAAAATAACGAAGCAATGCGATTGACCACTCTGGATTAGATGCTGACAACTTTTGCAATAATTGTTCAACAATCAACTTAGTGTAACCATAGTTATTACTTGGTATACCTGTTGGCATTTGTTCGTTTAAAGGCGATATATTGTCTTCATCGTATATAGCAGCGGAAGAGCTAAACACTAGTGTATAAACCTTAGCTTTTGCCATCGATTTAACCAGTTGAATGCTACCCGCAATATTATTATCAAAATAAATGAGCGGCTTTTCTTGGCTTTCACCTACGGCTTTTAAACCTGCGAAGTGAATAACAGCATCAATTGAATGATTTTCGAAAACACGATCAAGTTCATCCGCATTACGGATATCCCCCTGCACAAAAGTTAAACTTTTTTGAGTGATATCTTGAACTCTATTTAAAGATTCTTCTGAGCTATTCGAAAGATTATCAAAAACAATGACTTCATATCCTGCATCTAATAACTCGATACAAGTATGGGAACCTATATAACCGGCCCCTCCAGTGACTAGAATTTTAGCCATCTACCTTTCCTAACAATATTTTAATTAACCCCCGAGTCGAGGCATCAAGTGTTGAAAAATCACTTTGAATACCATTTAAAATCGGAAGTAACTGATCAGCAATCTGTTTACCTTTTTCAACACCCCATTGATCAAATGGGTTAATGTTCCAAATCACAGACTGAACAAATACTTTATGTTCATATAAAGCGATCAGCATTCCTAGATTATACGGGTTTAGCTCATCTAATAATAATGTAGAACTGGGTTGATTACCTTCATATTGCTTATAAATTGGTAAATTCTCTAATTCAGCTGGGTCTAGAGCTTCATTACCAAAGGCTAATAATCTTGATTGCGCTAAACAGTTTGAAAGTGCAAGATGATGTTGTTCAACCAGAGCTTCTGCATTTTCAACATAGGTAAAATGATCTGCGTTATAACGTTGAATTGGCGCAATAAAATCACAGCTTACTGCTTGTGAACCTTGATGTAACAACTGATAGAAAGCATGCTGGGCATTTGGTCCAACCTCCCCCCATATAATAGGGCAAGTATCAAGCTCAACTTTTAAGCCATTGCGCTGTACTGACTTCCCATTAGATTCCATTTCTAGCTGTTGCAGATAAGCTGCAAAATACTTTAATCGCCCATCATAGGGTAATACTGCATGGGTCTGAATATTTAAAAAGTTATTATTCCAGATTCCTAATAATGCCATCAAAACTGGGATATTTTGATCAAAACTCGTATTTTGAAAATGTTCATCGACGGCATGAGCCCCTGCTAAGAGTTGCTGGAAGCCTTCCACACCAATCGTCAAAGCAATAGGTAAACCGATACAAGACCATAAAGAATAACGCCCACCTACCCAGTCCCACAGTAGTAACTGGTTTTCAGGCGCGATTCCCCATTCAAACATTTTGTCAGATTTTGTAGATACACCAATAAAGTGACTTTTTAATACACGAGCATGTGTTCCTAATGCCTTTTCAAGCCACTGACGAACTGTTTGTGCATTTGATAAAGTATCAATCGTACCAAAAGACTTAGACGAAATAATAAACAAAGTTGTTTCGGGACGAAGTTGATGGAGTAACTCAGATAACTGACTACCATCCATAGTCGAAACAAAGTGAATATTTAAAGGCTTAGCTGTTTTTACCTTAAAATCAGATAAAGCATGCGTGACCATTTGTGGTCCTAAATCAGAACCACCGACCCCAATATTAACAACGTCTTGAATCACCTCACCAGTTGAACCCCGATATTGCCCTGCATGGATCTTTTCCACTAAGGTATACATGCGTTGTAACTGGCTATGAACTTGTTCTGTTAAATCGGGAAACTTTGAATAATCAGCTGGTAAACGCAATGCCCAGTGCATTGCTTCACGTTGCTCAGTACAATTAATTTTATTCTGTGAAAAAAGGCGATGAATCCATTCGGTTAAATTTTTAGTATTCGCGAGAGCTACTAATTGTCCCAAAATATCTTTGGTTAAGCGGTGCTTACTATAATCAAAAAATAATTGATCAAATTTTACAGAATAATTTTGAAAACGATCTGGCTCTAAAGCAAATAACTCTTTTATATGTAATTTTGAGTTTTTTTCACCTAGAGTTTGAAGATGAGCTAAAGGCGAGACTAATTCCTTTGGAAATTGCTCAATTGATTTACTCATAAGCGACCTACTCCTTCATAAGCAAAACCTTTCGCCTTTACATACGCAGGATCATAAATATTACGTCCATCTAAAATTAAAGGATGCTTCATTAACTGTTGTAGTTGCTTAAAGTCAGGACTCCAATATTGCTTCCATGCCGTGACTAGACATAGCGCATGAGCATCTCGTACCGCCTCATATTGGTCCGTACATAAAATTAAATCTTGACGATGTCCATAAGTTGCAGCTATTTCATCTAAAGCTTGAGGATCATGCAGACGTACTATTACACCCTGTGCCCATAATGCGGCTAATAAAATATGAATCGGTGAATTATGTATATTCGAAGTATTCTCTTTAAAGGAAGCACCCCAAATCGCAACTGTTTTGCCATTTAGACTACAGTGATAATAATTCCATAACTTACGAAATAAAATTTCTTTCTGCTGCTCATTAATCGCCCAAACCTGTTCTAAAAGGCGGCTTTTTGTTCCAGTTTCAGACACAGTACTCGAAAGTGTTAAAATATCATGCGAAAAGTTCTCACCGCCAAATCCTACACCCGGCGATAAATATGCAGCACCTATACGTGTGTCAGCAGCGATACCATGCTTTACATTCGCAATATCAATACCTAATTTTTCAGCCACCATAGCCAAGTCATTCATATAACTAATACGGGTAGCCAACATGCCTGAAATACTAAGTTTGGTGAACTCAGCATCTAGAATCGGCATAAATAAATATTGATAACTAAATTGGAAAAAAGGACGCAATAACTCTTGCATGGTTTCACTTGCATCCCTAGATTCAACACCAACAATGACATGTTTTACATTTAATACACTGTTGATAGCATTACCTTCCTGAATCACATCAGGAAAATAAACCCACTCATCTTTTGGTAAATGCTGTTTTAATTTCTCTGTACCATGCAAACCAAAAGTAGAGCCATTAATCATTAATCGCGGATGAACAATAGGTCGTTCGCTCAACTTCTCAACTGTTTTTAATGCAAGTTCAATTTGTGTTGGACTAAAGCAAAATAAATAAACTTCAATATCTAAAGGAATCTCAGAAAAAGGGCTCTCTTTTAAAAAACCCGCTTTTCGCTGCTTATTTAAATAATTATTTACGTCTTGATCTTGATACGAAAGTACAGAAATATTTTCTTCACAGGTGACACTTGTACACCAGTAAATTTGATTACCATATTCAGCTAATAACGCTGCCATCACACCGGCATGTAACGTTGTTCCAAATACTGCGATTTTCATTGCACACCCGATTTTTTCGTATTTTATAGATTTCTCTTCCCGTTACAGGAAGAGAATATACTGCTCAGCTACTATGTTCAGTAGTTTTTACAAATACTTAAGCAGAACTACAAAACTTTATAATTTAAGTTCTTGAATCAGCTGTTTAAATTCTAATCCTAACTTAGGGTGTGCAACCCCATAGTGTAGTACAGCTTTCAAATAACCGAGCTTACTGCCACAGTCAAAAGTTTGGCCTTGCATCCGATAGGCTTCAACAGTATCTGTTTCTTGAAGCATCGCAATTGCATCAGTTAACTGAATTTCATTGCCCGCGCCTTTCGGAGTATTTTCTAAAAGCTGCATAATCTTAGCAGGTAAAATATAACGCCCCACCACAGATAAATTAGAAGGTGCAGAACCTATAGCAGGCTTTTCAATAATTCCCTGCATAGCAATACTTTCACCCTCATTCGGGCTCTGCTTTACATCAACAATTCCATACTGATCTACAAGATGGTCTGGTACTGCCTCAACCATGATTTGAGCAGCTTGACTCGATTCATAGCGTGAAATCATACGCGATAAATCGTTTTTTCCTGAGTTATCTTGAACCAACACATCTGGCAACAACACAGCAAAATCATCTTGTCCAACAATACTTTTTGCACATAAAACAGCATGCCCCAACCCCAAAGGTTGAGGTTGTCTTACACTTACCACACTTACATGAGATGGAATAATCTGCGTAATTTCTTCAAGTAAATCGAACTTTTTCTTTTGCTCTAGAGTCGTTTCTAGTTCAAAGTTTCGATCAAAATAATTTTCAATTGATGCCTTAGATGAATGAGTTACCAAAATAATTTGCTCAATTCCAGCCTCTACAGCTTCACGCACTACATATTCAATTGCAGGACGATCAACTACTGTAACCATTTCTTTGGGAATTGACTTACTTGCTGGTAAAAAACGTGTACCTAATCCAGCTACAGGTAAAACTGCCTTTTTGATCATAAGAATTAAATAATTTGTAGATGATTAAAAGTTATGTTGAGTATAGTTAAATTACACCTTTAATCTCTAGTTCCAATTTAACATTATTCCATAATAATAAAATTGTTTCAGGAGAATGGGCACATTTAGCTATCATTTTTTGTGCAAGGACTTTCTTGATGACTTCGTTTTTAATGCGCTATGCAGTTGCTGGTATTGATCTGTGTGGTATTACTCTCTTTGCTCTATAGCCATATCTAGCTACTGACGTTGTTGAATGAATTGATAGTTAAATTTAACTATCAAATTCGATGGCTGCTATCTTTATATAAGCTCAATGTATAAAACCCTCTTTAAAATCATCAATAGATGCCTACTTATTTATTAATCGGCATTATCAGAAGATAAAAAAAAGAGTTCACTAGATAATTAATTTTTCAATTAAATTAAAAATGACAAGCTATTCTAGAGATAGACTGTCCTTTATATCTAAGAATATATTAATAGTAATTTCAAATATTCTGCACTTACAACACTACACCAACACTTTATTTTGATACAACTAAAGTTGGGAAAAAATTAAGAACATTTATTTTATATGCTGGTGAATTTGGTAAATAACCAGCATAATATTTATTCATGAATTTTTGGTCTTGAATATTAGTAGAATATATCAAATTATATATATTTTCACCAAGTTGTAAAAGTAAGGGATCATTCTCTCCCCATACAATATAACCACCAGCTAAATAAGAATTACTCAAGCCATAAGGAGAAACGCCCTCATCACAAATCTTTCCTCCATTATGATATCCTACTCTATACCACCCATTCGCCCCATTATAATAATTCGAAAATAGTGGATATTGCTTATTTTGATTCCAAACATTCGATTTTAACTGGTTAATAAATCCTAACTTATCAGCATCTGATGGTAAAATGCTACTAATATTGTCACCATACACTTTTTTGATTGCTATGCGATTTCTATCCAAGGCAAAGAACAAATTAGTTAACCTACGTGCATGGCTAAAATCCCAACCAAGATTTAGTTGTTTTTTGATATTACCTAAATTAGCTACAACCATAGGTTTTTGGGAATTATTAGGGTCACAAGTCACTGGTATTTCTAGACTAGAATAGCCTGCATATTTATTATCACTAATAGAATTCCAAAAACCTCGATCAAGATCATTAATACTAATTTTTTTATTATTATATAGGATTGGATTTTTACTTACTCTAGCTTTCATTAAAGAAGATAGTGCTGAAAAATAGTTTTTTTGTTGATCAAAACTACTCTGATTACCAAAAATCTTTATAAGATAATCTGGATGTCTATCTACGATACCTGCGATATTACTAAAAATTACGATCTGCCATAAGTCTTTATCTGTAAACATACTAGAAGATCCATTATGTATATCATTTGGTATTGCTGTTATTCTTTTAGAAATATTTGGAAGCGTATTCGTAGACCACTCACTTAATCGATTTACAGATATTTTTGCCGTTTGCAAAACGAACTGCTGAGCATGAGAATCCTTTGGATAAACTCGATCTAGCTCATTAGCTACTTCAGAAGCAAAACCTAAAAACTGTACACTATTTAACTGAACTTCTTTCCCTAGTAAATTTCCGTTTTGACAACGAGTGCCTCCACGACATACCCAGACAACAGCCTGTCCCCCTATTTGAGGTAAAGGTTCTAACTTTTGATAGGTCATCTGGATAATATCGGCAAATTCTCGAATTCTATCTGGATAATGGCAACGAACAGCTAAATCAAATAAATTATTAAATAAAATTTGTGTATCATAAAGCGCATAGGTATCGCCTTGCTTTATGAGGCGAATATTTAATGTATCTGTAATACGTTTTTTCCCATAACTATCCCATAAACTCCAAGATTGTTGATCATGCAGCCCACCGCAACTATTGGCAGTACTGACTATATCTGCATGGGTAATATTTGTAGTTATATTTAATACGAATAGAGTAGCCAACAAAAATCTTAGAATAGATGAAAAATAAGTTCTTTTTCTTACTATTTTCATGGCAGCTTCTCTTTTTGATAGGTAATAAACAAATATAAAATTAGGGAAGGAAAAATCCTTTCCTAATTTATTGCAGTCTATTGGCCTTTTATCATACAAAAAAGCAAGCTGAATTCTAATAACTAAATTAAATTTACAGCTTGCTATATCTGAATATAGATTAAATTTTACTTATCCCAAAGATATGTTAGATCTCCAATCTTAAACTGAGATTAAACTGCTTACCACAAAGTGCTCTTAATTCACTCTAACGTCATCGCTACGTTTGTACCCATCCACATAGTGTTCAAGCTGAGTTAAAGCCCAATCTACATCATGATCAATTGCTGTCATTTGATTGATTTTACTAAATACACACTCAATTTCTTGTAATGGAAAATGCTTCTCAAATGAACGTAAGATACGGGTATGTTCAGTATATTCCGTATTATCCTGATCAATAAGCAGTTCTTCATAAAGTTTTTCACCAGGACGCAAACCACTATAAGCAATTTCGATATCACCATCCAATGATCCTGTTTCTTTCACTTTTAAACCGCTGAGCTTAATCATTTGGCGTGCCAAATCTTGAATTCGGACCGGCTCCCCCATATCAAGCAAGAATACATCGCCACCGGAACCTAATGCACCCGCTTGGATCACCAATTGAGAGGCTTCAGGAATAGTCATAAAATAACGGGTTACTTCAGGATGGGTCACTGTTATCGGACCTCCTTTCGCGATCTGTTGTTTAAATAGAGGAACAACAGAACCCGAAGATCCCAACACATTACCAAAACGAACAATACTGATTTGCGTAGTGGGTTTGGTTTCGGCCACCGCCTGACAATAGAGCTCGGCCATACGTTTTGAGGCACCCATTACATTGGTTGGTCTCACCGCTTTATCTGTTGAGATCAGAACAAAGGTTTCAACCCCTTTCTTCACTGCCGCATTTAAACTATTTGCTGTACCAATCGCATTATTTTTTAATCCTGCAATTGGATTACATTCTACTAAAGGCACATGCTTATAAGCTGCAGCATGGTAAACCGTTTGTATATGATATTGTTCAATAATGCGTTCTAATTTTTGTTGATCTTGAACAGTACCTAAAATTGGAACAATTTCACATGCTGCTGTTTGTCTTAACTCTTTATCAATATCATATAAGGCGAATTCTGTGAGCTCATACAACACCAACATTTTTGGTTGATTCTTGATAATTTGACGGCATAATTCTGAACCAATTGAACCACCGGCACCTGTTACCATCACGATTTTATTATGAATATTTTTAGCAATTAAATGAGCAACTGGCGGAACAGGATCACGCCCCAATAAATCAATAATATCAACTTCTTGTATATCTGAGACCTGAATTTCACCATCCACTAGACGAGTCAAACCAGGCAATTCAGTAATTTTTAAGCGGGCAATTTCAAACTGCTGAATGATTTCTGTTTTCCGAACTCGCCCCACAGAAGGCAATGCCAGTAAAATTTCATCAATACGATCTTTGCTAAAACGTTGTAATGCCTTTTCAACAGAATAAACTTTTAAACCACCAACCATATGGTCTTGCAAAGAACTATTATCATCAATGAAGAAAACAGGTAAATGGTTGTCAGAACGATAAAGCACAGCTGCAATTTGCTGACCAGCATCACCCGCACCATAAATTGCGATACGCTTTCTCTCTTCACCTGTGAGTAATGTAGTCTTTACAATAAAACGAATGAATGCACGACTACACCAGACCCAACTAAACATTAAGAAACCAAACATCAATGGAATTGAAGTTGGAACAAACGCTGCGGAGAATGCATTTAGGCTATATAAAACGATGACCATCAATGCAACAGCAATCGCTAATTTTGCGATAAAGGCTTCGTTAAAAGTACGAACAATAAAGCGATATACCCCTGTTACCATTAAACTTAAAATAGCAACGATAGTAACGATGGCTACTCCATAGTTAATGCCAGGAATAACTTCAGCGCCTAAATCAAACAGTCGAATGGCGTAACATAGCCACAAAATAACAGGAAATGCAAAAAGGTCTACAAGAACCAAAAAACATTGTTTAGCAAGTCTTGGGGCAGACGCAAACTGATAAATAATCTTTTTCACAATACTCTTCTAATCGTTGTAGTAACCGTGCGGTATTTATACTCATTTCTCATATAACTAGAAATAAAATTTACGCAGCGGTTACATAACTTTAAATCAGATCATAATTCAAAAGAAAGCTATGTGAATAGCTTCACATTTTTATGATTGTATAGCTCTACTAACTGCATTAATTGCACTAATTGTCTTTGCTATACTATCTTGGCTTAAAGTCGGATGCACCAAGAACATCAAGCTTGTGTCACCTAATTGCTGTGCATTTTCCAAACGTTTTTCTGGACGCCATGGAGTACCATCAAAAGCATGCTCTAAATAAACTTCAGAACAAGAGCCACTAAAACAAGGCACATCTTTGGCATTAATTTCTTGCATTATACGATCACGTGTCCAACCTTCTGGTAACGTCTCTAAATTCACTTGTACATAACATTTATAATATGCATGTACATAGTCATCAGAAGGGACATGAACGTTAAAGTAAGGAGAGTTTTCAAACGCTTTTAAAATCTTTCCGGCATTTTCAGTACGCTTTTTTGTCCATTCAATCATACGTGTTAACTGAATTCGACCAATAACAGCTTGCATTTCCATCATGCGCCAGTTAGTACCAAATGAGTCATGCAACCAGCGGAAACCTGGAGGATGTTGTTTATTATAAATACTATCGTAGCTTTTCCCATGGTCTTTATATGACCACATTTTTTTCCAAAGTGCTTCATCATTTGTGGTGACCATACCGCCCTCACCACCAGTTGTCATAATTTTATCTTGGCAAAAAGACCAAGCAGAAATATGACCGATTGATCCTGCAGCTTTACCTTTATATTTTGCACCATGAGCCTGTGCGCAATCTTCAATAACATAGATACCACGCTCAGCAGCAAGTTGCATAATCGGATCCATATCGCACATCCAACCAGCTAAATGTACACAAATAATCGCTTTCGTATTTGGTGTAATGACAGCTTCAATCGTACGTCGTGAAATATTCTGAGAATCTAATTCTACATCGGCAAAAACAGGATTAGCACCGGCGGTTACAATTGAACTTGCTGAAGCTAAAAAGGTACGAGACGTCACAATAACATCATCACCTACACCAATATCTAAAGCTTTTAATGCGACATCTAATGCCACGGTACCATTTGCCAAAGCTACCGCATATTTTGTATCAGAAAAATCTGCGAATTCTTTTTCAAAAATTCTACATTCTTGACCGGTCCAATAATTTACTTTATTTGATAGTAATACATTTTTGACTGCGTCAGCTTCTTCTATGGTAAAACTTGGCCATGGTTCAAATGCAGTATTTAACATTTTGATTTCCTAATAAAAAATATTTCTTACTTACTTTCTAAAATTCTGGCTGGGTTGCCAACAACTGTTACACCAGCTGGTACGCTTTTAGTCACTACAGCACCCATACCAACAATAGCACCTTTACCAATCACTAAAGGCTTATCAGGTGTACCTTGCTTAATAATTGCTCCTGCACCAATATATGCATGATCTTCAATATGAATATTGCCATTACACTTCACGCCAGGGGCGAATGTAACATAATCTCCAATTACGCAGTCATGAGCCACATAACTATAAATATTAGCGTGGAAAAACTTTCCAATTTTTATATTAGAAGTTAAGCAGGTAAATGGGCAAAGTAAACTCCCTTCTCCTATCTCAACCTCATCAAGAATTACCGTATTTGTAGCTTGAACCGCTAAATGCTGTATACCATCCTTTTCTAAAAGACTGACTAACTTTTCCCGAACAACACTATTTGCTATAGCAATTGTTATAGCTTTGTGATCAATTGGTTTACTAATAAATTCAAAATAAGTTAGTACTGGATATCCATTTAAAATAGTTCCAGCTTGGCTATCATCAATAAAAGCAAATTGCTCTTTACTTAATGTTGGGAACTGCTGACGCACCAAAGGCATAACTTCCTTACCAAAACCACTAGCACCATAAACACCAATAATTATTGTCATTTCTTCTCTATCTCCTTCTCTACTGAACCAGTGAATTTACTCATCGTCGCTTCACCCACTTCATTAATATCATCTTTAGAAATTACTTTTTTTACGGTTTGTAGCATAATTTTAAAATCTAACCAAAGCGATCTGTTCTCTACGTACCACGTATCAAGTTTGAATTTTTCTTCCCAGCCAATTGCATTACGTCCATTAACTTGAGCATGACCAGTCATCCCTGGACGTACATCATGACGCTTTGCCTGTTCTTTATTGTAAAGTGGCAAGTACTCCATCAGTAAAGGTCTTGGACCTACAATACTCATATCACCTTTAATGACGTTCCAAAGCTCAGGCATTTCATCCAAACTGGTAGCGCGGAGCATTTTGCCAAATGGAGTTAAGCGCTCATTATCAGGCAGAAGATTGCCTTGAGGGTCTGTTGCATCTTTCATAGTTCGAAATTTAATCATTTCAAACGGTTTACCATGTAAACCAGGACGAATTTGGCGGAACAATACTGGTGAACCTAAGTTTTTTTTCACCTTATATGCAACATAAAAATATAAAGGTGAAAGCAGAATTAATGCTATAGAAGCAATAATGATATCGACTAAACGTTTCATAAGTTATCCTTAAAAACAATATTTTCGAGTTTTTCTGCAATCATGGCATATTCAAGGTTTTGTAATACAAACTGTTTACCATTGGCACCTAGCTGTTGCCTTTGCTCTGCAGTAAGTGCATATAATTGTTCTACCGCCCCTACGATTGCTTGAGGATCTTCTGCTTCAATCGTAATTCCCGCTTGCGCTTGCTGAACTATATCGCCCTTACCAGAAAAGGCATGAATAATTGGCTTACCTGCATATAGATATTCAGGTAATTTATTGGGCGCTATACCAAAACGGTAAAGTGGATTTTTTTGCCAACCTATATAACAAACATCAAATTGCTCAAGCATTGACTGAATCTGCTTCTTGGGAATTGCATCAATAAAAGTAATATTCTTTAAGCCCAAAGAGTTAACTTTTTGTATTAAATTATCTTTTTCCTTTCCCGAACCTACAAGAACAAAATGTAAATGTGGATTATTTGATAGCATCTGTGCTGCTTCAATAAGGTCATCTATAGCATTAGCAATACCAATTGTTCCTGTGTAACCAACGATAAATTTATTTTGAGGTAATTGAGTAAACGCTTCTGTACTTAGAGGTTGTTTTTGAGACACTTCATCTAAAGGTACCCCATTAGGGATCCAGTGAAACTTACTACTATCTAACCCCCGACTTTGCATATGTTCAATAGCATTATATAAATTTGAAAATACGTAATCAGCTTTTCTATAAGCTCTGTCTTCAATCCATTGCATAAATTTTATAAATGGATGGCTTGGAGAATGCCCCCCTAATTCCATTAATGTTAAAGGCCAAATATCCCGCACTTCAAAGATAAAAGGAGTATTAAATTTATTAGCTAAATATTTAGCCCCCAAATAACCAATAAGTGAAGGCGAAGAATATAAAATTACATCAGGTTTTACTGGAATTACATTTGCCAAAGTACGCAAAAGCCATGAAAACTTAAACCAGTTTAATACACGTTGTTTGCTATGTGCTTCTTCGTATTCTGGTAAATTCACCCATACAAATGAGAAATTAGGAATAATTTCCTCAACGAGATACTGTCCCTCAAATTTCTTCGGATTACGAAGCAAATGACTATAACGTCCCGCGATCACATAAACTTGATGGCCCTTTTTAGCTAACTCTTGTGCTAAATAATAGTGTCGACCGCCCATAGCTGTTTCAGGAGTTGAGCTATATTGGTTAATAAACCAAAATGTTTTTTTATTTTTCATCATTTCAAATATCCAAAATACTTGAATAGAAATTCAAAAGTTTATTTTCTTCAATGCTCCAATTATACTTTTCTAAAACTGCAGCTCGGCCCTGTTCTCCAAGGAGTCTAGCCTTATCAGGATTATTTATAAAATAATCTATAGCCTTAGCAATTTCATAAGGTTTTAAAGGATCAACACAAATCCCACACTGTGCGTCATTTACAATAGAGCGCCATAAGGGGAAATCTGACGCAATTACAGGTATTCCGGCACACATATATTCAAACATTTTTACAGGCAATGAATCTAAATAGCTTCGTGTTGGATGTAAAACAACTAAACCCGCAACAGATGAAGTTAAGGTATTCTTTATTTCATTTCGGCCTACATAGCCTAGAAAGTTAACTTTTTCCCATCCTTCCATTTCCATTACAGATTGCTCTAGGTCTTTATCTGAAAAATCTCCAGCAAGTACCAGTTTTGCTTCACTTTGTGTTGAATTAATTGCTTGAACCATTTCAACAATTCCACGCACATCTGCTAAACCACCGATATAACAAACTTGATTACCTTTTAAAGCATTTGTAGGGATTGAGCTAAACTCTTCTAATTTTGGGTAATTATTAATATCGATTGTATTTTTATTAATTTTAAGGAATTTATCTCGAATAAATGGAGTTGCTGCCACAATACCATCTAATTTAGCACAAGCATATTTTTCATAAGTTTTAACTAAAAAAGCAATGATCTTTTTAGATATAGGATTCAAATAATGCTTGGACATGATTTGATTAGGTAAATCTTCATGGGCATCAAAGAAAACTTTTTTTCCCATTTTTTTTAGTTTTAAACCGATTGGAATAAGCTCAGGATCATGGAGATGATAAATTTCTGCATCTAAAGCAAGCGCTTTTTTAAATACAGCATTAGGAGCATTAAGCATACGGTCTTTGCGGCCATTAAACTTACCAACATCAAGAATATTAACCTGATTTTTGACTTCATTCCCGTTTCCATCAGCCACAACTAAATAAGTATCGTAACTTTGGGTAAGAGAACAACATTGTTTAACAAAAATACGCGTATCAAAACGAGGATGGGCAGAAGTCAAATGTGCAACTTTCATAGCTTTACCTTCTGTTTAGCATCACAATATATAATAATATACAATAATACAGTTATAGACATTAATTGATATCCACTATAAGCATTATTAGTCAACATAATAATTAACGTTGCAATGGTATATAGAAACAGTGTTAAACCAGCAACATTATTTCTATTTTTAAAACCCTTAATTAAGAGATAGAAAATTAAAGAGGAAAAAACTAAACAACCTAAAATTCCATATCTCATTAATATAAGAATATATTCAGAGTCAAAATTTGTGGTGTATTCTTCCTTAGATGGACCCACACCAAATATAGGTGAACTATAAAACACATTAATAGCCATATCCAATGTATCTAAACGAGCATTTACACTACTATTATCACCTTCTTTCGCATACTCATATCCATTCACAATATAAGATAAATCAAGATATTTAAATATAAGAAAGACTCCTGCCCCCAAAATTATAGGAACTAAGATTTTATATATTAATCTAATTTTAGATAAAAAAGCATAAAACACTAAAGAAACAATTAAAGCAACTAAAGTTGTACGACTCTGAGTATAAAAAACAGAAATAAAGCAGCATATAAAAATAATTAAAGCAGTTTTACTTTTCCTATAAGCAAACAATATTAAGAAAAATAAAGTAAAAAATACCCCTATAACTGCCCCTACATTAGGATTTGAGCCAGTTATTGGTAACCTAAAACCAGTTTCAATACCAAGTAGATGAGGACTGCTAGCTCCGCCCAAATAAAAAATACTAACTAAATAACCTAAATTTAATGGATTAATTAATTGTAAAAAGAAAATTAGCAAATATATAAATACAGCAAAATAAATATACTTCAAAAAAATATCAAATGAAATATGTTTATTAACACTATGAAAAATTATAATATACGGAATATATTGAAAATATTTAAAAGCCTCTAAATAATTAGAAAAATTATAAACAGAAAAACCAAAAGCATTTGAGTATAGAGAACTAACAAAGACAGTTAAACATAATAAAAAAACAAGAATTGTAAACCAACCTATTTTTACATTGTAAAATAAAATACAAAAAAGCAAAATAATGGAAATTAAACTAGTTAAATATAGACCAAAACCAAAAAAAGAAAAAAATGGGAAAACTAATGAGGAAACTAGACCAAAAGAAGCCAGATTTATTAGTATATCATCTTTACTCATACCAAACCTTTAAATAATTAATCTTACCTACATTTCCAAATATTAATTAAAGAAGTAAAACTCATCTTTAAAATATTTAAAAATATAGCAACATTTGAAATAAGTAAAAGAAAAGCCCCAATAGCAGTATAAATATAATTTAAATGCATTATTCCTACACTTAGCGCAAAACTAAGACATAAAAATGTAGATAAATATATTTTTTTACTATTAATACTCTCCCATACAATTTTAGAGAATTCAGTGCGCAAAATAAAATACAGCCAAAAAGATACTGATATGGATATAGCTGCTCCTAGTGCTCCATAAGATGGTACTAAAATAACTAATAAAATTAAATTAACTATCAGACCTAAAATACTTATTAGCACAGAATATTTTGTTTTTCTTTTTACTAAAATACCCACTGCGGTAGCTTCAGATAAGGTATAAAACAACGGTTGCATAACGCATAAGAGCACTATATATTCAATTCCTAAATATTTATTAGGTAAAAACTTAGGGATTATAGGCATTAAAATACTAATAAAAATTACAACAATAGAAATTAATAAGGCAATATACTCGCTAACTTTTTCGACCTCATTTCTACCTTTTCCTTCTTTAATTAACTTAAATACTGATGGAGCCCAAATTGTATTAAAAATGGAAGTTAAAACACTAAAACCTGCTGCTACACTAGTTGCTACTCCAAAAATACCAACTTCTTTTAATGTAGAAAATTTTAGAAGAAGAATTCGAGAAGAGGATTGCATTAACCAAAAAACTAATCCACTAATAACTAGAGGTAATCCAAAAGCCAACATTATTTTCAGTAAAGAAACATTAAATTTTGCATAAAAGAGCTGCAAAAATTCTTTTCTAGTAAAAAAGACAAATATTAAAAAAACAAAAAACAAAGAAAAACTTTGTATTATTATTAGGTTTTTAAAATCAAAAGTACTTTGGCCAAAAAAATACAAATAAAGAATTGCTAACAACAATATTAGTTTTGGAGAAAACTGACTAATAGAATATAACAACCCTCTTTCTTGCATTCTTATTGTTAAAGATATATATCTCAAAAATATTGTTAAAAGCACACATATTATCGTCATCCATGACAATAAAGCAGAGGAAATATGATAAGCATATTGTGCTATTAGCCTAATATTAAATAATAAAAAAAATACACATATTAAACAAAGTGCAATTGATGTTATTAATGTTGTTTTAAATAATACACCATGGTTATCTGTTTCATGATATTCCCTTACATAAGCTTGATCTAAACCTAAAGTAAATAAAATACAAGAAAAACTCAAAATAATTTGTAAGATACTAAACCGACCAATGTCTTCAATAGAAAACAGCCAAGCTAACATAGGTATTGTTACAATACCTAAAACAGCAGCTCCAATAGGCCCAATACTAAAATGTAAAATTTTCTTTATATTCATTTTAAAACTATTTCATAAAGTTTCTTAAATTTTTCTACTATTGCTTGGGCCGAATAATCAGTATTTTTTAATGCCAAGCCTCCTACTTTAAGTTGATCATTTAATATTTTATTCTCCAAATTATTCAAGCCAAATTCAGAGTAATCTTCTAAGATAAAACCTGAATTTTGCTCTACAAAATTTTTATATGGTTTTATATTACTTAATATCGGAAAACTTCCTCTTAAGAATGGTTCAATCACCCCTCCTCCTAAAGCATCAGAAATAGGAATAGATACATGATATTTTGTTTGACTATAAAGAACGTATAACTCATTTGTATTTAGCAATCTATTAATAAAGATTATTTTATCTCCTTCTGCTCCTAATTTATCTTTAAAATTTTTAACATCTTCCTCAGATGAGAAACCACGCAAAACAACAATCTTCAATTCTTTAATATTCAAGAGTTTTTTAATAACTTTTACAACATTATCTGGATCATATACTTTTGATAGCCCTCTAGGAAAAACTATTAAATGATTATCCTTTTCAATATTATATTCCTTTTTCAACATAGCTTGAATCAATTGATAATTAGTATGTGAAGGCTCTTCTACGGGAAACCCCCAGTAAAAAACATTAGTTTTATTTTTAATATATTTTCCATGTTTTTTTATCAGCTCCTCCAATATATGATTAGAAGAGGTATGCATCAAATTTGCTCTTTTTATAACTATGGCATTAATTAACTTAAATATTTCTCTCTTTAAAAATGAGCCTTTATTCGGTGCCAACATAACGTCAGAACCCCATAAACCTACTATTAATGGCTTTTTCTGGAATATAGCCATAATCCCATAATGATTAATAATATGAGCATGCACTATGTCAGGATTTAGTTTTTTTACTAATTTATTAACTTTATAAAATTTGAAATAATCAATAAAACTATTAATTTCACCTAAACTAATTACTTTTTTTTCTAAATCAGTTTCCACATTAAAGCTTGCAACCCACACCTCACATTCACTATATTTTTCTAAAGCTTTAGATAAACGCTGAACAATAGGTGAAGAATAGGGTGCAAGCATTAATATTTTCATTTTATTTCCAACAATTTACAACTTTAATAATTTTGACTTCATCTAAGTAAGGATGCATCGGTAAGCTCATAACTCTTTCAGCAATTGCATCACCTACAGGCAACTCCACACTTACATCAGCCACAGCCGGCTGTTTATTCAAAGGAATTGGATAATGAACGGCTGTGGGAATACCTTGTGCTTTTAGATTTTCTTGAACTTCTGTACGATTATCAACCTGAATCGTATATTGTGCCCAAGCACTCGTATTGTGCACATCTATGAAAGGAGTAGTATTAACACCTACTTGATTAAATAAATGATTATAAGTTTCAGCTACTCTTTGACGTGCTTGCATTTCATCATCCAGAATTTCTAATTTTGGTAATAAAATTGCAGCCTGAATAGTGTCTAATCGGCTATTCACACCGACACGAATATGGTGGTATCGCTTATCTTGACCATGTCGCGCAATCTGACGGATTACTTTAGCAAGCTCATCATCGTTGGTAAAAATAGCACCGCCATCTCCATAGCAACCTAATGGCTTACTTGGAAAGAAGCTCGTACAAGCAACTGTACTTAAATTACAGCTTTTACGGCCTTTGTAGGTTGCACCAAAACTTTGCGCAGCGTCCTCAATTACAGGAATGCCATATTTTGCAGCAATCACATTGATTGCATCAAAGTCCGCACACTGACCATATAAACTTACAGGAATAATAGCCTTGGTCCGAGAGGTAATTGCTGCTTCTAATTTTTCAGCATCTAAATTATAAGTCTTCGGATTTACATCAACGTAAACAGGTTTTGCACCTAAAAGTGCAACTGTTTCAGCCGTTGCTATATACGTAAATCCAGGAGTAATTACTTCATCACCTGGACCAATACCAAATGCCATTTGTGCGATTTGTAAGGCATCTGTACCATTTGCGCAAGTAATGCAGTGCTTAGCCCCTACATAGGCAGCTAGCTTTTCTTCCAACTCAGTTACTTCTGGACCTAAAATATATTGACCATGAGTCAAAACATTTTGAATACCCGCATCAATTTTATCTTTAATTCGATTTTGTTGTGCTTTTAAATCAATAAAGTCAATCATATTAACCCTGCTTTGTCAGTGTCGTTCCATCGAGTTGATAAACTGCCCCAGTATGAGAACAGATAGCTTGGGCTTGTCCCTGCAAAGGCAAATCAATTTGCTCACCAAACTCACTCATCCAGCCAATTTGTTTAGCGGGTACACCTACCATAAGTGCATACGCAGGTACATCTTTATTAACTACAGCACCAGCACCAACAAAAGCATAAGCCCCGATAGTAACACCACAAACAATCGTACAATTTGCCCCTAGCGTGGCACCTTTTTTTACTAAAGTGTCACGATATTGATCTTTACGCTCTATCAAAGAACGCGGGTTATAGACATTCGTAAAGACCATGCTTGGGCCACAAAATACGCCCTCTTCCAAAAATACATTATCGTAAACAGATACATTATTTTGGACTTTACAGTGGTCGCCAATCACAACTCGGTTACCAACAAATACATTTTGACCTAAAGATACGCCTTTACCAATTTTCGCCCCGCCGCAGACATGAACAAAATGCCAAACACGCGAATCATCACCAATTTGTGCGCCATCATCTACTATGGCAGTTTCATGTTGATAAAAGCTCATGCTTTTTTCACCTTTGCCAATAGTGGATGTGGGTTTTCTGGATTTTCAACAATTGGAGAAACACGAATTACTTCAACTGTCTCAATCGCTGCACGATTTTCTTCAACACCGTAACCCTTGCCTTCCAATACACGCTGATAACTTTGTGTATGCAAATCAGTAAAACCACCTGAGAATTCTAGCTCTTCATTCTCAATAGTAATACTACGATAGGTCAGCTTTTCTCCTTGTACCGCGTTTTCTGGGAGGTTATTCGCATCAATTGATAAGAACCAACGTACACGTGCACGCTCATATTCCAAATAACCTGAAGCGGTTTTTTCATCGCGGAAATGCACTTCATTTTTAACAATTTTGCCAAAAATAAAATGCAGCATATCGTAGAAATGCACACCAATATTAGTTGCTACACCACCTGATTTATTGTCTACCCCTTTCCATGATTTTAGATACCATTTACCACGAGAAGTTAAATAAGTAAGATCAACATCAAATATCTTATCGGCTGGTGCAGCTTGAACTTTATCGCGTAGTGCAATAATTGAAGGATGTAAACGTAATTGTAAAATTGAGTTTACTTTAGCACCATATTGCTTTTCATATTCAGAAAGCATGTTTAAGTCTTCTGAATTAAGCACTAATGGTTTTTCGCAAATGACCTCAATACCATTTTTCAAGGCATATTTCATATGCGGTGCATGAAGATAGTTCGGTGAGCAGATCGCCACGTAATCTAGCTTTTCACCTTTTAGTTTTTGGTCTTCTACATAAGCTTCAAATTCTTCAAACTCGGTAAAAAACTCTGCTTCGGGAAAATGGCTATCCATAATCCCGACTGAGTCATTTACGTCCATAGCAACCGCTAAGGTATTACCAGTTTCTTTAATAGCTTTTAAATGACGTGGTGCGATATAACCAGCAGCACCAATAAGTGCAAATTTTTTCATGATCAAAACTTCAATTTAATAATAAGATAAAATTAGAGACGGAATACGGTGAAACCTGCATCTGACATTTCTGTGCGGTTAAATAGGCTCTTTACATCAGCCAATACAGGTTTTTCACTCTTCATATAACTGCGCAGTTCATTTGCAGAAAGTGAGCGGAATTCATTATGACCTACCGCAACAATGACACTATCTACAGGGTTTTGAGCATCAACTGTTCCAAGCTCAACACCATATTCATGCCTCACTTCATCTGCATCTGCCCACGGGTCTGCCACAACAACTTGTGCTCCCCAGAACTCTAACTCTTTAATGAGATCAGCTACTTTACTATTACGGATGTCAGGGCAGTTTTCTTTAAAAGTTACTCCGAGTACACCAACTTTTGCACGCGGTACATCAATACCATTTTGAAGCATAAGTTTAATCGTGTTACGCGCTACATAGCGTGCCATATTGTCATTAATACGACGACCAGCAAGAATCACTTGGGGATGATAGCCAACTTCTTCTGCTTTGTGAGTTAAATAGTAAGGATCAACACCAATACAATGCCCACCAACTAAACCTGGACGGAACGGTAAGAAGTTCCACTTACTACCTGCAGCCTCTAAAACATCTAAAGTATCAATACCAATACGATCAAAAATAACCGAAAGCTCATTTACTAACGCAATATTTAAATCACGTTGCGTGTTTTCAATCACTTTGGCAGCCTCTGCAACTTTAATACTAGTTGCTTTATGAGTGCCTGCAGTAATAATGCTTGCGTACACTGCATCTACAGTATCTGCTACTTCAGGTGTACTACCACTGGTAATCTTTTTAATTTTAGTCAATGTATTAACTTTATCACCTGGATTAATACGTTCAGGACTATAACCAGCAAAGAAATCTTGATTGAATTTCAATCCAGAGACTTTTTCTAAAATAGGAATACAAACTTCTTCAGTAGCACCTGGATATACTGTAGACTCATATACAACAATATCGCCTTTTTTTAAAGCTTGCCCTACGGTTTCACTTGCTTTTCTTAAAGGAGTTAAATCAGGACGATTAACCTGATCAACTGGAGTTGGAACAGTTACGATAAAAAAATTACTTTGCTTCAAGTCATCTAAATCTGCACTAAAACTTAACTTTTTTGATTGTTTTAGCTCTTCAGGTGTAACTTCCAGCGTATGGTCTTGGCCACTTTTCAATTCATCAATACGTTTTTGATTAATATCAAATCCAATTACTGGCCCTTTTTTTCCAAACTCAACCGCCAATGGCAAGCCTACATAACCTAAACCTATAATCGCTATTCTTAAATCGGCAAGTTGCATAAAAGTTAGCCTTATTCCTTACAAATTGTATATATTAAATAATGATACATATTGACCAAATATAGTCGTGCGTAACTATATCAGTTTTTTTTTATTAACCGTAATTCAATTGTATAAAAGTGTTTACAGATGTTAGGTTCTTTTTAGATAAGCTAATTTATCTTTTCATCAAATTACTAATTCCGGAGAGGTTAACTAATGATGTGGTAAAATGCATTGGTATAAATTAAACATACAAAGCTCTACGTTTTTTTCTATGTTTTTTATTTTTTTTTCAGCTAGAATCAGACCATCTCTGTCTAAACCTAAGCATTTAATGCTATATGATTAATGATACAGACAGTATCAATTAAAGATAAATACACAAAGGGTTGCTTGTGAAGTATTGTCAGTTTTTTTCTGTTCTTGCCTTAAGTTTAAGTGCTGCCAGCTGCGCAGTTACTTCCGGTTTACAAACTTACGATATTCCAAATGAAGGCGTTTATAGAACCGACCTTGGAACAACGGTTAATGTGGTTAAAATTTCTCAAGAAACATTACCAGCAATACAACCAGCTCAAGTTGACTATCAACGTGACTATGCAGCCCTATTTAAAAATCAACAGCCCATTTACCGCTTAAGCCCCGGAGATGTTCTCTCAATTCAGCTTTGGGCTTACCCTGAGATTACTCCTCTTGTAAACAACGTTAATAATGAACAATCTGTACAAGCGAGTGGTTACCCGATTGACCAAAGTGGCTATATTCAGTTTCCACTTGTAGGTCGTTATAAAGCCGCTGGTAAAACTCTGGCTCAAGTTAATCGTGAATTAAGAGGTCAATTAGCCCGATTTTTAAAAAATCCTGATGTAACTGTAAGAGTGTTATCCTATGAGGGTCAGCGTTTTTCGGTACAAGGCAGTGTTGTAAAGGGTGGACAATTTTATTTAAGTGACCAGCCTGTAAGTGTATATACAGCTTTAGGACTTGCTGGTGGCGTGAGTGATAAAGGTGATAATACTTATATTCAACTTATTCGTAATGGCCAGACCTATAATTTAAATACGATTGAACTAGAAAAAATGGGGTATTCACTACATAAACTTCTAGTTCAACCGAACGATACAATTTATGTGAGTACACGCGAAAACCAGAAAATTTATGTAATGGGCGAATCAGGTAAAAATCAAGCTTTACCAATGCGTGATCAAGGAATGACATTAACTGATGCATTAGGTGAAAGCTTAGGAATTAACCCAATTTCGGCAAGTGCAAGTCGCATCTATGTAGTACGAACTAATCCCAATGATCACTCAACAGAAATTTATCATTTAAACTTAATGAGTATTGGTGATTTCGGATTAGCCAATCAATTTAAACTACGTAGTAATGATATTGTTTATGTCGATGCGACTGGTTTGACTCGCTGGCAGCGTGTGGTTAACCAGATTATTCCTTTCTCAAATGCTTTATATAACATAGACCGTTTGGGGCAATAATTGTTATGCAATTTAAAAACATTTTAGTGGTCTGTATCGGAAATATCTGTCGTAGTCCCATGGCAGAATATTTTTTAAAACAACAATACCCTGCATTAAATATTGAATCTGCTGGCATTTCAGGACTTGTTGGTCATCAAGCAGATACTAAAGCACAACTTTGCATGCAACGTTGGGGGATTGATATGCAACCTCATATTGCCAGAAAGTTAAACTCTGAACATATTAAAAAAGCTGACCTTATTTTGGTCATGAGTCATAACCAGCAAAAACATATTGAACAGACTTGGCCTTTTGCAAAAGGAAAAACTTTTCGTTTGGGTCATTGGCAGAATAGAAATGTGCCCGACCCCTATCAACACGATCAAGCTGTGTTTGATGAAACCTGTCAACTTATTCAACAGTGTATTGCTGACTGGAAACCTTATATTTAACGCCAAGATTTTAAGCTTATGAACCAAAATACGAATACCGAAGATACAATCGATTTAAAAGAATTGTTTTTTTCACTTATTGCGCAGTGGAAGCTTATCGCTCTGTGCGTTATTTTAAGTATTGTATGTGCTCTACTCTACTTACGTGTCACCCCAAATACTTACTCCGTTGATGCACTAGTTCAAGTAGAAGACAGTAAAGGAGCTTCTGCTGCTCTATTAGGCGATTTATCTAATATGATTGAGCAGAAGTCCCCCGCTCAAGCTGAAATTGAAATTTTAAAGTCTCGTTTAGTTTTGGGTTCGGTCATTAAAGAACTGCATCTAAATATACAAATTTCAAGCACAGAAAATACTCTTAGTCATCGCTTATTGAGCGATACTGACTATAAAACTGAATATAATAAAAAATCAGTCATCTTTAAGGATGGCCTAAAAAGTTTTGAAATTCGTACATTAGAAATTCCAGCGTATTATGTGGATAAAACCTTACATCTTAACTTTGATAAACAATCTTTACGTTTAACTGACCCAACAACTGAAGAAGTAGTATTAAATGCTCCTTTAAATCAGTTAAACCAAATTACAGGACCACATGGCTCTTGGAAAATTGCTATTTTTACAAAAGATGCATTTGATACCACTTATAATATCAGGAACTTATCCTTACCTGCTGCAGTGAATGCAATAAGTTCAAATTACTCCGTCGCAGAACAAGGGAAACTTACTGGAGTATTAGGTTTAAACTATCAAGGTCAAGACAAAGAACATATTACTAAAGTTTTAAATGCAATTTTAGCGACATATAGTGCACAAAATATTGAACGTCGCTCGGCAGAATCTGCTCAGACTTTAAAGTTCTTGGATGAACAACTTCCCGACCTTAAGAAACAACTTGATGATGCAGAACGTCAATTTAATAAATTCCGTCAACAATATAATACTGTTGATGTAACTAAAGAGTCTGAGCTTTATTTAACTCAAAGTGTTACTTTAGAAGCCCAAAAAGCAACGCTTGAACAAAAACAAGCTGAAATGGCAGCAAAATATACTCCTGAACATCCGGCAATGCGCGAAATTAATGGGCAACTTACTGCCATTAATAAACAAATCGGTGAGTTAAATACTACATTAAAACAACTACCAGATATACAACGCCAATATTTACAGTTATATCGCGAAGTTGAAGTTAAAACTCAGCTTTATACAGCACTGCTCAACTCTTACCAACAGCTTCGTATTGCAAAAGCTGGTGAAATTGGCAATGTACGAATTGTAGATACTGCAATTGAACCCGTCGAGCCGATTAAACCTAGAAAATTACAAATTTTAATTTTATCTATTTTCTTAGGTGGCTTTATTGGAACTTTAATTGCGCTATTACGTAATACACTACGTACAGGTATTAAAGATTCTGGCCAAATTGAAAATGAACTAGATTTACCCGTTTATGCAACAGTACCACGTTCTCCAATTCAAGAAAGTCGCGTTAAGATTTTAAAGAAGAAGAAGAGTATCCCTATTCTTGCAGTTAAAAATAGTGATGACATTGCAATTGAAAGCTTACGCAGTATCCGTACCGCGATTCACTTTGCCCTCACATCAGCAAAAAATAATATCATCATGATTGCAGGTCCTTCACCAGAAGTAGGCAAATCATTTATTTCAACAAATCTTGCAACGATTTTCGCACAAGGTGATAAACGTGTGTTACTGATTGATGCCGATATGCGTCGTGGTTATATGCACAAATATTTTGACGTTGATGTTAAACCAGGTCTTTCTGAATTATTGAGTGGACAAGCTGATCTACAAAAAGTTTTACATAAGACTCCTGTGGCAAACCTTGATCTCATTACGCGTGGTAAGAGTCCAACAAATCCTTCAGAGATTTTAAGCTCAAACCAATTTAAAGAATTACTTGAACAGCTACAAAGTCAATATGACCACATCATTATTGATACTCCACCAGTGTTGGCAGTAACTGATGGTATTATTATTTCGCAATATACTGGTGTGAACTTAATTGTTGCCCGTTATGCTAAATCACAAATGAAAGAGCTCGAATTAACACTTAATCGCTTTGAACAAGCGGGTGTTAAAGTCAATGGCTTTATTCTCAATGACATTCAACGTGCTAGCGCAGGCTACGGTTATGGTTATAACTATGCCTATGCTTATAAAGCACAAAAAGAAGATTAATCGTAAAGTGATAAGAGAACCGGATCAAATGATCCGGTTTTTTTATTTAAGATTTTTTTAAGTATATCCCTACTAAAACTAACTAAAATATATAAAAAACCACTCGTTTTTTTTCTTAAACATTCTATGCTTAAGCATGCTAAGATCAAAAGCAGCCTTTTAGACTCAAATGATTATTTTTGGAACCTTTTATGAGTAAAGCCTTACCCATTGCTGTCGCTGTAGTTTTAGGCGGTGCTGCACTTGTACCAGTATATTATGCAAGCCAACATCCGACCACAGAAGTCGGAAGCAAGGCAAATAAGAATGCCTCTCCAATTGAAAAAATCAGTTATGTTCTTGGATATGAAGTTGCTCAGCAAACTCCACCTGAGCTAGATACAAAAGCATTTGTGAAAGGGATTCATGATGCTCGTAGCAAGCAGCCAAGTGCTTATACTCAAGAAGAGTTAAAAGCTGCTGTAGCAGCTTATGAAAAAGAATTGCAGCAAAAAATGCAGCAACAAAATAAACCGGAACAAGCTGCTGGCGCTACTCCTGAATCTGCAGATGCGCAGTTCCTTGCAGAAAATAAATCAAAAGCTGGCGTAAAAACAACCGCTTCTGGTTTGCAATATATCATTACCAAAGAAGGTACTGGCAAACAGCCAACAGCTCAGTCAGTTGTTAAAGTACATTATGAAGGTCGTTTAATTAACGGACAGGTTTTTGATAGTTCTTATAAACGCGGTGAGCCAGTTGAGTTTCCTCTTAATCAAGTTATTCCAGGCTGGACTGAGGGACTTCAATTAATGAAAGAAGGCGGTAAAGCGACTTTCTTCATTCCATCAAATCTTGCCTATGGTCCTCAGGAAGTTCCTGGCATTCCAGCAAACAGTACACTGATTTTTGATGTAGAACTTATTTCAGTGAAATAAAAACATTCAGGAGAGTAGAACACTACTCTCCTTTTTTTTGGAAAACAGCATGAAAAAAATCGGTTTAATGATTGCAGCATCAACAATGAGTTTATCTATTTTTGCTGCAACTCCTATAACGAATAAAAGTCCAGCAAAAGAACAATTTAGTTATAGTTATGGCTATTTAATGGGTCGTAATAATACGGATGCACTAACAGATCTGAATCTTGATATTTTTTACCAAGGTCTCCAAGAAGGCGCTCAAAGTAAAACAGCACGCTTAACTGATGAAGAAATGGCAAAAGCGATTAATGACTATAAGAAAACATTAGAAGCCAAACAACTCGTCGAATTTCAAAAAACAGGTCAACTAAACGCTCAAGCAGGCGCGGCATTTCTTGCTGACAATGCAAAAAAATCTGGTGTTATGACGACTAAATCTGGTCTCCAATACCAAGTGTTAAAAGAAGGTAATGGACAAAAGCCGAAAGCTACCTCTCGCGTTAAAGTGAATTATGAAGGTCGTTTACTAGATGGAACCGTGTTTGATAGTTCTATTGCTCGTAATCATCCAGTTGAGTTTCAGCTCAGCCAAGTCATTGCAGGTTGGACAGAAGGTCTACAAACCATGAAAGAAGGCGGAAAAACGCGTTTCTTTATTCCTGCCAATCTTGCTTATGGTGAAGTCGGTGCTGGCGACACGATCGGTCCAAATAGCACTTTAATTTTTGATATTGAATTACTGCAAGTTTTACCAAAATAAATTCAATAGATATAAAAAAAGCGATCATTTAAGATCGCTTTTTTTATTTTAGTGTTTTAAGTCTCTAGGACGAAAACCGGTAATGATTAAAACGACCAGATAAGCAATTACGCCGACGACACACAATCCCACTACTTCGGCAATACGCAACCACTGCGAAAGCTCGCCGTTATACCAATTTAATGCAAACCACAGTGCTGCAATCATAGCAAGGTTTGCCAAACCATATTGAAGCCCTAATTTTTTCCAATGCGAATCAAATCGGAAAATATTACGTTTGTGTAAATAGAAGTAGAGTAGACCCGCATTCACTAAAGCTGAACCTGAAGATGCCAATGCAAGTGCCATATGCTCTGCCTGCCAATCAATCAGCTTAAAGAAACCAATAAATACAACGTTTAAAATAGCATTCGCTGCGACTGACATTAAACCGACACGTACGGGTGTTTTGGTATCCTGCTGCGCATAAAAACCTGGTGCAAAGACTTTAATCAGCATAAATGAAATCACGCCTGCACTCATACATTGCAATGCAAGCGCTGTCATTTGTGTATCATGGAGGTCAAACTCACCACGTTGAAATAATGCCTGAATAATCGGTGTAGAAAGCATAAATAAGGCAATACTTGCTGGTAAGCCAACTAATACAATAATTTTTGCAGCCCAGTCGATCATACCGCGGAACTTTGCTTGATCTTGCTCTGCATGACGGGCGGAAAGTGAAGGTAAAATCACTGTACCAATCGCAACACCAATTAAACCTAACGGCAACTCAGTCATACGCTCTGCACTATAGAGCCAAGACACTGAACCATCTTGCATGAAAGAGGCCCAAATCGTATTTAATAACAGGTTAATCTGAGTAACAGATACCCCAAATAATGCTGGAAGCATTAATTTTAGAATACGCTCTACACCTTCATGTTTAAAATCAACTTTAGGTGGAATCAGGAGGTTTTTACGCCACAATTCAGGAATTTGTATAGCTAACTGTAATATCCCTGCCACGACCACCGACCAACCTAAGGCTTTGATGGGTTCAGCCATATACGGCGTAAGCCACCATGCACCTGCAATCATTGCGACATTCAGTAAAACGGGTGAAAAAGCTGGTGAAGCAAATGAACCATAACTATTTAAAATACTGCTAGCAAAAGCAGTCAGTGACATAAATAATAAATAAGGGATGGTCAGGCGGAACATGCTGACTGCTAAATCGAACTTTTCAGGATCGCTATGGAAACCTGGTGCGTACATATAAATGATCGCAGGCGCTAAAACCATAGCCACAAAAGTCAGTAAGGTCATGACTGTTAGCAAGCAACCAAATACCCGACTAATCAAGATCTGTACTTCAGCGTGTGCTCGACCTGTTTTATATTCAGTTAATACTGGAATAAAGGCCTGAGAAAAGGCGCCTTCGGCAAACAATCGTCGAAAGAAGTTGGGAATACGAAAAGCGACGACGAAGGTATCAAAATCTTTACCTGCACCAAACACGTTGAGCAATACGACGTCACGTACGAGCCCTAACACTCGTGACAACATCGTCATTGCACTGACAATAAAAGTCGATCGCCACAATGCCATCGTACTCACCTACAGCTATATTCGAAAGACGCTATTGTAATGAAACTAGAAAATCTTTTCGTTGTGAAATGATGAATGAACTCAACTTTTTTTCTGAACTAACAGTTGTCTAAAGTGCTGCCATTTAAAATAAGGTCCCGGATCAGTTTTTCGGCCGGGTGCAATGTCTGAATGCCCTGCTATATGGTTTTTAATTTCGGGATAAGCCTGACGAATAGCCTTAACCACATCGGTTAATACTTCGTATTGTACTTCTTCAAAAGGTAAATCATCACTTCCTTCAAGCTCTATCCCAATTGAATAATCATTGCATTCTACTTTGGCTAAATAGCTCGAACGCCCTGCATGCCATGCCCGATCACTAAAATTAACAAACTGTAGGACTTCACCTGTTCTTAAAATTAACAGATGTGTAGAAACTTGCATGCCTTGAATGGTCTGAAAATAAGGATGCACTGACCAATCTAATTTATTTTGAAAAAACTGCTCAATATATCCACCTCCGAATTGAGACGGTGGCAAGCTAATATTATGAACGACGATCATTTGAATTTCGGTACCAGTCGGCCGTTGGTTAAAATTTGGAGAAGGGATTTGTCTCGCCCCTTTTAATTGTCCATCTATAACTTCATACAGTGTGATTTGCTTCATTGAGATGCCAATAAATTGCTTGCCAATTGTTTTAGTTTAAAGCAGTTATCTACTTTTCAAAGCAGTAAATACGATTGTTTATCGCGATTAATCTCATAAAACAGCTTATTTTTAAAGTCGACGGTGCTAATATATCGCAAGTTTTAGGGTCATCTACAAAATGGAAACCGTATGAGCATACCTCAGTCTTTGCTTGAACAATCAATTCAAATCAATATTCAACAAGCATTACAAGAAGATATTGGGGACGGTGACATTACCGCGATGCTTACACCTGAAGATGAGCAGGCAACCGCGACCATTATTAGCCGTGAAGATATGGTTTTAGCTGGCCAGCCTTGGGTAAATGCACTCATCTCAGCTTATGACAATACTGTACAGGTAACTTGGTTAAAACAAGAAGGTGACCGTGTTGCCGCAAATGAAGCCTTTTTAAAACTTGCAGGCTCTGCACGTAGCTTACTTACTGTAGAGCGCCCTGCTTTAAACTTTATTCAAACTTTGTCTGCTGTTGCAACAAAAACTGCTGAATATGTTCAACATCTTGAAGGTTTAAATACAAAACTTCTCGATACGCGTAAAACCTTACCAGGCTTACGTATTGCACAGAAATATGCTGTAGCTATTGGTGGCGGACAGAACCATCGTCTCGGTCTATTTGATGCATTTTTAATTAAAGAAAATCATATTATGGCGGCAGGTGGTATTGCTCAGGCAATTGAAAAAGCCCATCAAATTGCACCGGGTAAACCTGTTGAAGTCGAAGTTGAAACTTGGGATGAGCTAAATCAAGCGCTTGAAGCTGGTGCAGACATTGTTATGCTCGACAACTTCAGTCAACAGCAAATGATTGATTCCGTAAAACATGTGGCAGGTCGCTGTAAACTCGAAGCTTCGGGCAATATCACTATTGAAAACTTACGTGAAGTGGCGACTACTGGCGTTGATTACATTTCTATGGGCGTTCTGACTAAAGATGTTAGAGCTGTAGATTTATCAATGCGTTTTAATGCTTAGATAAAATCTGCATCATTATTGGTATTTTTTTGCGACTTGGTCATGTCTGCCGCTTGTGTTTTTTGCCATGCTGACTGAGTCGCTTGTGCCCCACTATCACGTGGATCGGCAGCCATTAAAACAAATGTAACTACTGCTAATAATACAATAAAACCTTGTAGCATAAATTTTCCCCATTACTTTAAAAAATCAGGGTTTCAAGGTAAAAGATAAATATGACGAGGCTTAGGAGATTCTGTTACAAAAGGTAAGTCTTTATTTTTATTATTCATCTAAACGACAGCATCTTCCTACGTAATATTTTATATCAATCCCCTAATCCCTTTATTCGCTATCGTAACAGGGATATCTTGTTCTCTTTATCAACCTACATGACGGAGTCTTACCGTCTAGATTTTTTTGCCAGCAGCTAATTCTGTTACTTTGGTTTTGCCCTGAATGGCGACTAAAGCCATGCAAGACCAAAGGCATTGCCATCTGCAAAACCTGCTCACTTTCATCCTCTATCCTATTTTGTTGCAAAAATAAGATCCTTATAGATTATAGACAGGTTGCAGATGACTTTTAGCACCAGCTAATGAGGAATAAATTCTAATACCTTCATTAAGGAAAAAAACTTAACAACTTAAGACTCTAAATACCCCATATATGGATCAGAAATTGAATCTTCTTGGGTTTCAATACGTCCTGCAAAACGGCGGCTGAAAGTAGCATCCTCAGCTAAGGTCACAGTGAAGTCATACCAACCTCCAAATTCAGACATATCCCAAACCAGTTCTTTTTCAGAACTATTCGTTTCTATAGTCCATGTCTTATTTGGAAGATAAGCATTTGCTTTGACGTTAAGCTTGACTGACTTATTACCATCGTGACGAACTTTTAAATACAAATTCGCATCACACTCTTCCACACACACTCTAATTTCTGGTAATGCTTGAGTTTGATTGGCTTGGATCAGATTCCCTTCAAACGCGCGATGGAAACCATTTGGACCAAGTACCCATAAATCGTACTGTCCATTTATAGTATTCCACACGTCATCAAGCTGTTTACCCACCTCAACCATATAGCGACGAGGAGCTACCGTAAGATCTAATCGGTTATACACATGAAAAACGGCTGCCTGCTTACCAGTGTTTGAGAACATCAGCTTTACAGCCTTTTGTGCTGCATCGACTTTGGCACTGGTGTGTAAGATATATGGCAAAGCACGCGATGGCCTAATTCCCATTTCCTGCTGAGGAAATTGTTGCTGGCTCGGAACAGGAACTTGTGGCAATAAAGCTTGAGCAACACGAATCGCATCAGCTTCGGCTTTTGTTTTTTTCCCATCTAGTTCAGCGACAGGCAGAAGATTCGGGGTTTTAAAATTAAATGCCGTCGTTAAATCACCACATACAGCACGGCGATATGGGCTGATATTTGGTTCTTGCACACCAAAACGCTTTTCCAAAAATTGCAAAATAGAAGTATGGTCAAAGACTTGTGAATTCACCCAACCACCGCGGCTCCACGGAGAAATCACATACATTGGAACACGTACACCCGGCCCATAGACTCGCCCATCTGTTGGTGGTTGAGATTTTGAAGTCGCTACTGGTGGATGGTTAAAGTATTCATAAGATACTTGCTGATCAGTTAAAGTCGTTTTTCCATATACGACACCGTTTATATCTTTAGACGGTGCACTTGGTGAAGGAACATGGTCGAAGAAACCATCATTCTCATCAAAGTTCACCAATAAAACGGTTTGGCTCCACAGTTCAGGATTTTCAGTTAATGCATTTAATACTTCCTGAATATACCAAGCCCCCTGCACAGGACTAGATGGTCCTGGATGTTCACTGTAAGTTGCAGGAGCGACTAACCAACTCACTTGCGGCAATTTACCTTGTGCAATATCAGTTTTAAAGGTTCCCAAAAAACCACCATCCGGCATAGTGTTAGCAATACCTTTATAAAGTGGTTGAGTCGCATCGATTTTTTCATCGTATGCAGGGCATGTTGGCGTGTCGTTACTGACAGGCTGACCCGATTGTTCATTTGCACGGCGATATTGTTTAAAGCCTGCAAGCGGGTTATCAGTAAAGTTATCCGGCATGTTTTGATAAACTTTCCATGTTACGCCAGCCTGCTGTAAGCGCTCAGGATACGTCGTCCATTCATAACCTTCTGTTGATGGCCCAATCCCATCAAATTCATTTACCACACTGGCAACACCTGCACCTGTAGGGCCATTCGTTCCGGTCCAGATAAATTTACGGTTCGGGTTAGTTCCCGCATGCATGGCACAGTGGTAAGCATCACAAATCGTAAAAGCATTGGCTAAAGCAAACTGATATTCGACTTCCTGTTTTTTGTAGTAGCCCATCGACTGCGGTTTTTTATAAGCCACCCAGTCGCTCATGCGACCATTGTCCCAAGCTGCTTGGCCATCAGACCATGAGTGAGGAGTTCCTGAAACACGCTGAGCATTTCCTAAACGACTATCGAGATGGTACGGCAATACTTTATTTTTCTTGGCATCATATTGCTCCCAAACCTTTCGACTTTCCGTCATTGGAATAGTAAAGCGGTCACCGAACCCACGCACGCCTTTTAGTGTTCCGAAATAATTATCGAATGAGCGGTTTTCCTGAGTCAAAATCACGATGTGCTTAACATCTTGAATAGTTCCACTTTCAACTTTGGCATCAATAGCCAGCGCTTTTTGAATACTCAATGGGAAACTTGCCAAAGCAGCGGTCCCAAACATGGTTTTTGTAGAATTTAAAAGAAATTCGCGACGATTCATTAGTTCTATCCTAAGTTCTTATTATGGTGCGCAGTGCATTTTGCAATTACTGGTTGGCGGTGTTGTTGGCGATGAATTATCTAGGTCGTTATCATCGTTACAAGCACTCAGTAAAAGTGCTAAAGAAGTAATTAATAGAAGTGAAATTTTTCGCATTGGTTTTTTCCAAACGGTTTAAATGCGAACTACTAATAAAGTGAAAAAGTGACAGGCAAGTGATGTTTTTATGTCGATTTGATGAATACATAAAAAAACGCATCCGAAGATGCGTTTTTTAGAAAGGGTAAAATTACCAGCCTAAAGCTTCTTGTTGCTTTTTAATGAGCTCTGCAATCCCTTTTTCAGCCATTTCTAACATGTCATTGCTTTGTGCACGAGTAAATGGTTTATCTTCGGCAGTACCTTGAATTTCAATAAATTCGCCTGCTTGTGTCATTACTACGTTTAAGTCAGTTTGACAGTTCGAATCTTCTTCATAGCAAAGATCAAGCAATACTTCGTCTTGATACATACCTACAGAAATTGCAGCAACTAATCCTTTAAGCGGATCATGCTTAATTTTCTTTTGAGATAACAAAACATTCATAGCATCAACCAATGCTACAGCCGCACCAGTAATTGCTGCCGTACGTGTACCGCCATCTGCCTGAATCACGTCACAGTCGATGGTAATTGTGTTTTCTCCAAGCTTCTTCAAATCGACCATAGCACGTAAGCTACGACCAATCAGGCGCTGGATTTCCTGTGTGCGGCCCGACTGTTTACCACGCGCTGCTTCACGATCACAACGTGAGTGTGTTGAACGCGGTAACATGCCATATTCAGCAGTGACCCAGCCCTGCCCTTTTCCTTTTAAAAACCTTGGAACTGAATTATCGATACTTGCAGTACAAAGGACTTTGGTGTGACCAAATTCGACCAGCACAGAACCTTCAGCATAACGGGTGTAGTTTCGTGTAATTTTCACTTCACGTAATTGGTCTAATGCACGTTGGTCAATACGCATAATCCTTCCTAACTTCTCTTAAATACAAACTTGGGCATAGTATAGCAAAGGATTTTGACAGGTTGAGTTTATTCCCTACATTCAAATGTAAGTCTGCACTTTTCATGACACAAAAATAAAAATAGCCCCTTAAAAGGAGCTATTTGGAATGCCTTAAACAAGGCTCTATCTTTATTAAGCAGCTTTGCCAAACATGCCTTTCACCGCCTCAACAAAGGTACGCTTGGTCGCCACCAAACGGTCAACCATATTGTCAGGCAAAGAGTGAACAGCCAGACGTTTATACACACTCAAAATTTGAGATCCAAAGGGCGCGGTATTGTACTGTTGACCGAACTCTGCACAAACTTCACGTACTTTAGGTGCCATCTCTTGATAGCGGTTGGCAGGTACATCAGGAAACAAGTGATGTTCGATTTGATGGCTCAAGTTACCACTCAAGAAATGCATGATTTTACCGCCAGTAAAGTTTGCTGAACCACGAATCTGACGCAAGTACCACTCTGCTTTGGTTTCATTATCAATGTTGTCAGTAATAATTTCAGAGTCTTCTGTGAAATGACCACAATAAATCACGGTCGATGCCCAGTAGTTACGGATCAAGTTAGCAAAAAAGTTACCAGCCAATACTGGCAAGAACATTGGTCCTGCAATTAGTGGGAACAGCACATAATCTTTACCAAACTGACGTACCATTTTTTTACGTAGATTTTTAGATTCTACATATACTTCTTTCCAAGTTTTGGTGCCATCAAACAACACTTTTTCCATCTCTAGACGTTGCAAAGCTAATAGCCATTCAAAACCCGTTGACAATACAAAACCCATTGGCACGTTGAATAAAAAACGGGTTTCCCACTTTTGCTCACGACTCATGCGCATCACACCATAACCGCTAATATCATGATCCATGCCAAACACATTGGTATAGGTATGGTGCTTATAGTTATGGGTATATTTCCAGTCTTCACCAGTACACACCGTATCCCAGTCATAGGTTGCACCATTAAGCGTTGGGTCATTTAACCAGTCAAACTGACCATGCATCACATTATGACCGAGCTCCATGTTTTCAACGATTTTAGATATGCCGAGCATAGCCGTACCCAACAACCATACTGGTGGAATCCAACCACCAAACATCAACATGCCACGTGATGCAATTTCGGTGTAGCGTACAAAATTACGTACTTTGTAAATATATTTTGAATCTTTTTCCCCGAGATCTTTCATCACTTCAAGACGAATTTCTTCAATACGGCGACCAAAAGCTTCTGTTTGCTCTGGAGTTAAATGTGCCGATTTTGATGTTGCTTTAAGTTCTACTGCCATATTCATAATGGTATCCTCAAATCTCTTTTATGTTTGTTTTTATAGATCAATCGTGACTGGGCTTAATGCCTGGTTCACACATAACTTAATTGCACGATTTGGTTGATCGTCAATTTCGCCTGTTAATATATTCTGGGTGACACCACTGACTTTGGTACACGTACATTGGTTGCATACACCCATACGGCAACCATGCTGTGGACGTAAGCCAGCCTGCTCTGCACTGCTTAGTAATGTTGTCGTGGCAATAAAGTTTTGTTGTGAACGACGAAATACGATGGGTTGTGCTTCATTAGACTGTTCGATTTGAACAGGCATGAAAAATTCTTGATGAAGTTGCGACTGGGCACTTTGTTGCGCATAAATTTCATTTGCCTGTTGCATCATGCCGTGGTGTCCACACACATACGTTGCAGTCTGTGCGTAATCAGGAACTAACTTTTGTAATAGCCCTTCAGTTAAATGCTGCTTTTGCTCAGCGGTATTAAAAAAATGATAGTGAAGCTCTGGATGCTTTTCTGCCAAAGCTTTTAATTCAGCATGAAAAATTTCTGCACGATTAAAGTAAATGACATGAATCTGCTCAAGCTGCTGTTTCAACGCTTGCTGCAAAAGTGAATAAATTGCAGTAATACCACTCCCTGACGCAATTAAAATTGCAGGCTGTTGGCCTTGGTGCAAAGTAAAATCACCTTGTGGCTGTGAAATCTCAATGCACTCTCCGACATGTAATCGTTGAGCTGCACTAGACACCAAGCCTTGTACTTTAATACCTAAAGAGATTTCACCATGAGGAGTTACTTCAATAATTGAATAACTACGCTGTTGGTAAACTCCATCTATCAGTAGCGTTAATAAAATACTTTGCCCAGCGCGTACCTGATCGAACTTAAAATTTCGATTCGGTTTAAGCTTAATAAGCACCATATCGGTATGTAGAGACTGAACTGCGATAACTTCTGCAAGTACGCGTTTCCAAGCCCAAGTCACGTTAATTTTCTGCAAAACAAAATCAACGAAATCTTCTCGAACCAAATGTGGCTGATAACTAAGTGTTGCGTTCATACGTTCCTCTTTTGTATCTGGCTATTTATTTGAGTGAACACATGTTCGTATAGTGAACATATGTACACTATATTTATAAGTGTTCACTCAGTCAACACTTGTTCACTATTTTTTTTATGAAATTTTGCTCTTTTTTGTTAGACTCTGGCTCACGGTTTAAATAGGTTCTTTTAATGTCGATACGGGATGAACGAAAACAGCAAAGTCGTCAGGCACTTCTAGATGCAGCCTTGCATCTGAGCACGTCTGGGCGTTCGTTCAGTAGTATCAGTTTGCGTGAAGTTGCACGTGAAGTTGGTTTAGTACCGACAGCGTTCTATCGTCATTTTCAAGACATGGATGAACTTGGCAAGGAATTGGTTGACCAAGTTGCCCTACATTTAAAAAGTGTTTTGCATCAACTAGGTCAAAGTTATTTACAACATAAATCGACTAAAACTCAGACCAGCATTGAGCTATTTGTTCAGGCGGTAAATCATAGCCCTAAGCAGTGGCAATTTATGATTTCCGAGCGTTGGGGCGGTTCAGAAACGGTTCGTGCAGCCATTGCTAGAGAAATCGAATTTCTAATTGAAGATCTAACAACTGATCTGACTAAACTCGAAAATTTTAAACATATTCAAGAGCCTCAAGACTTAAATGTCTTATCTACCATTTTGACCAATATGTCATTTACATGGGCAATGACGTGGCTCAACCTATCGAAACAATATCAAGGTGAACAGCTCAAGCTGCATCAAGCTGCCTTTATTGAAAATGCCTCTACACAAGTTCGCTTACTGTTTAGAGGGATTGCAAACTGGGAACGGTAGAAGCGGCAAATGACAAAAAACAGGTTATGTGGTAATACGTAAAGAGAGAAAGAAAAAGGCTAAAAATTTCGAGAAAAGTCTTTTTCTTTTTACAGGAAGTAAATTATTAGTTAGGCCAAACTGGTGTGGGAATACCTATGAATCTTGATCGTCATACACAGTTTTTGATGCGCAAAGAAAAAATTCTAAGCGTGGCAGAAAAGTTGTTACTAGAAAACAATCAGGAAATTACTCTAGATGAGTTAGTGGCCGAGCTAGATATTGCTAAAGGCACACTTTATAAGCATTTTAGAAGCAAAAATGAGCTTCTACTTGAGCTCATTATTCAAAATGAAAAGCAAATTTTAGAAATTTCTAAAAAATATAATACAGATTTCAAAGAGTATGCCCCTCATTACATGCTTCACCATTTGCTTACACCTGGAAAAACCATTTTATTGCATCAACTTGAAGAAAATCTGACAATGACAGAGTCTAAGTTGAAGCATCTTTTTGAAGAGCTTTATGAAATCCGCCAACAGCGTATTTTAGCAATTAAAGATATTACAGAAAATTATTTAAAATCATTAAATTATGATATGTCGATCCGTGATTATTTGTCTTATATCTGGTCACTGACTTATGGTGCATCACTGCTTTTAAATTCTACCTATTACCAGCGCTCTATTGGTTCTCGCCAAAAATTAATTAATTTATATATTAATCAGGCATTATCACTACCGACCCAAACAGCTAATTTTGATGTTTTAAATTTTCAAATTGAAGATGAAAACCCACAAAATTAATTGAAATATTTCGTGATAATTAACGATAAATTAAATATAAAAATGGGCTTCGTATGAAGCCCATTTTTGAAGTAAAGCCTAAACAACTTATTTTGCTTTACGTTCTTTCTCAATTAAATAATTAAGAACTTGAGTAACTTTACCATCTTCACCCTGCACAACATATTTACCATTAACAACAACCGCAGGAACACCTGTTAATTGGTACTGTTGAGCAAGTTTATTTGACTCAGCAACTTTTGCAGTCACAGCAAATGAATTGTAAGTACTATTAAATTTCTGTTCAGGCACGCCATAACGAGTAAAGAACTTCGCAGCAGAAGCCTGATCAAAAATTTGCTGACCATTCACCTGAATCGCATGGAACAACGGTAAATGTGTGCGTTTACGTACACCTAATGCCTCAGATGTATAATAAGTACGCGCCCCTTGTTCCCATACTTTGTTCATAGCAGCCGGTGTACGTACAAAACGTACATCGTTAGGAATCTGTTTTAACCACGTTTGCATATGCGGTTCAAGTTTAAAACAGTGTGGACATCCATACCAAAAGAACTCTCGAACTTCGATTTTCCCAGGAACTTCCACTTTGCCTGGATTGGCAATCACGGTGTAGTCTTTACCAGCAACAAAATCTGCTGCCATTGCACTACCCGATACGGCCATAATTGCTGCGCTTAAACCACCCAAAACCAATTTTTTCATTGCTACAGCTTTTCCTCTAAGTTGTTATGCATTAGCTTATGCTCTAAATATAAAACAAATATGCTAAATTCGTTTTGCTTCTGTGAAGTTTTTTATTGGGTTTATCGCTTTTTTCCCAATAATCGCTACACTAACGGCGAACTATATCCAAAAAGATAACCCAAGTTTAGAGGTAGCACCATGTCGCAATTGAATGTTGATTTACAAGAAATCGCAAAGTTTGAAGCACTTGCTGCCAAATGGTGGGATCAACATTCTGAATTTCGCCCACTTCATCAAATTAATCCACTACGTTTAAACTGGATTGATGAACGTGTAGGCGGCCTTGCTGGTAAAAAAGTACTTGATGTCGGTTGTGGTGGCGGTATTTTGGCAGAGAGCATGGCACGTCGTGGAGCAGATGTACTTGGTATTGATATGGGCGAAGCACCGCTAGCTGTTGGCCGTTTGCATGCTCAACAAGACAATGTTCAAAATATTGAATATCGTCAAATTCCTGTAGAAGAATTAGCACAAGAACAAGCCGGTCAATACGATGTGGTCACTTGCATGGAAATGATGGAGCACGTTCCAGATCCAGCATCTATTGTAAGAGCTTGTCAGGCTTTGGTTAAACCGGGTGGCCATGTGTTCTTCTCAACCATTAACCGTAACCCAAAATCTTATTTATTTGCCATTATTGGCGCAGAATACGTACTACGCATGTTGCCAAAAGGTACACATGATTATCATAAATTTATTCGACCATCTGAAATGGCACATGACATTCGTAATGCAGGTCTGACTCTAAAAGAAATGACAGGACTGCACTACAACCCACTGACCAAGCATTACTGGTTAGCGCCAAATGTTGATGTTAATTATATGGTTCACACGATAAATACAGGTGCATGATGAAAGCTGTTTTATTTGATTTAGACGGTACTCTTATCGATACGGCTGCCGACTTCATTCGTATTATTCAGCAAATGTGCCGTGATGAAAGACGCCCGATTGTTGATGCCGACCTCATTCGCACTCAGGTTTCTGAAGGTGCACGTGCGATGGTTAAATTGGTCTATCCAGAACTGGATGTGGCCAATCCAATTTTCTTGGCACATCGTCAAAACTTTTTAGATATTTACGGCAATAATATTGTGGTTGATACAGACCTGTTTGAAGGTATGTATCCACTTTTAGAAGAGTTAGAAGCTCAGCAAATTCCGTGGGGTATTGTGACCAATAAACCACGCGGATTAAGTGAATCTCTTTTAGAAAAGTTAAATCTGACCGAACGCTGTGCGGTTTTGGTGTGTCCTGAAGATGTCAGTAAAACTAAGCCAGATCCAGAACCAATGTATTTGGCGGCTAAACACTTAAATATCCCAGCAAATGAAATTATCTATGTGGGTGACCATCCACGTGATATTGATGCTGGTCGCAATGCCAATATGTATACTATTTTGGCTGCATATGGCTATTTACCAATCGAACATCGTGATGATCTTGCTGCATGGCAAGCCGATTCGATTGTAAATACAGTGACAGAATTAAACCATATGTTACGTCAAAAGCTTCCTGCTCTACAGGCAAATCAGCGTATGATAAGTTAAGCTAAGAGTTTTATAGGCTTTTTTAACAGTTGTTTGTTTTATCAATATAAAAAGAAGGAGGTTTACCAATGAAATATTCAGAATACCAACCTCGTCCGGATCTACTCAAAGATCGAATTATTTTAATCACCGGTGCTGGCGATGGAATTGGGCGAGCTGCCGCTCTGACTTATGCCCTACATGGTGCGACCGTTGTACTGCATGGTAGAACCTTAAATAAACTTGAAGTTATTTATGATGAAATTGAAAGCCTGGGTGCACCGCAACCAGCAATTTTACCATTACAACTTTCGAGTGCTTCTGACCGTGATTATGACTTTTTAGTCGATACGCTCGAAAAGCAATTTGGACGCCTAGACGGTATTTTGCATAATGCAGGTATTTTAGGTGAACGCGTAGAGCTAGCACATTATCCAACCGAAACTTGGGATGATGTCATGGCAGTTAACCTACGCGCGCCTTTTGCTTTAACTCAAGCATTATTACCACTTTTGCAAAAATCAGAAAATGCCTCTGTTGTATTTACCAGTTCAGGTGTAGGCCGTGAAGCACGTGCTTTATGGGGCGCATATTCTGTCTCAAAAATTGCAATTGAAGCAGTGAGCAAAATTTTTGCAGCGGAACATACTTATCCCAATATCCGTTTTAACTGCATTAATCCAGGCGCAACGCGTACGGCAATGCGTGCTAAAGCCTATCCACAAGAAGATCCGAAAACACTACCTACACCAGAGTCGATCTTGCCTGCTTACCTCTATTTAATGGGTGAAGATAGCTTGGCGCTCAATGGTCAAAGTATTGATGCACAGGATTAAAAGTTAAAGATGAAAAGCTAAAGAAAATTACAGCCGATCATCAAATCTGGCTTGCCTATACCTGCAAAGATATATTCAAGCCTTTTTTATTATTGATAAAAACTCTTGATCTATCCGTAATTTTAATTGAACCATTAAATGATCTTCACAGTTTCTCTGCATTTTGCGCGTAGAGTATTCAACATGAGAGACATCAGATGTAAACGAGGATGCATCATGAAAAAGTTGTTCACAATCTTAACCCTTTCCATAGCTGTACTCACCACAAGTATGGCGAGCTTTGCTGATCCTCCTTTTGACCGAGGCCATGGCCCCAAAGGTCCTAAAGGTGGAGGACCACGCGGTGAATGGAACGATCGTGGGCCAGGATTTGGACGTGATCATGATGAAGATCGTGTCCGTGACGAGCGCCGTATGCGCGAAGAACGTGGTTTTGAACGGCTTAAACAGCATCGCTGGCAGCCTGGTTATGTTATGCCACAGCACTATCGTGGTAATGGCTATAAAGTCGACTATAAAGATAGTAACTTGCCAAAACCAGACCGTAATCAGCAATGGTACAAAATCAACAATGACTATATTTTAGTCGATACTGATTCTAATAGTATTGTGAGTATTCGTGGTTTTTAAAGCGATAGAACCTCGCTATCGCTGAGCAAAAAGGATAAAGCCTTATGGTTTTATCCTTTTTTTATTACTTATATATTTAAAAAATAAATAGATTTTTATATTCTAATATTTCGTATTTTCTTAATTTCTTCTTATTTCATCGTTAGTTTTCACATTTATTCTTCGTAGCCTCCACGATTTATCTGTAATTGTTCACTAATCTTCAGTTATTGAAATTTAATTCATCACTCGAGGTTTACAATGAAAAAATTAACAACAGCGATTGTCCTTTCACTTAGTGGTTTAGTTGCAACAACAGCAATGGCAGCATCAAACGATCATAACCACCATGGCAACTACCAAAACCATGAAGTAAAAACCGTTAAAGTAATTAAAAAAGACGACCATCGTAATGTTTGGCGAGCAGGTCAGGTTGTACCCCGTGAATATCAACACTCACGTTACATGATTGACTATCGTCAGCATCAAAAATTAACGAAACCAGGTCGTTACCAAAAATGGTACAAAGTGAACGGAAATTATGTGCTGGTAAATGAACAAAGCCATAAAATCATTAGAGTGGTTCACTAATTTAAAAAAATTTAAACACCCAAACTTAGATTTGGGTGTTTTTTTATCTAAAACATGCGACTTTAATCTTTTTTGTTTAGAATCATCTTTATATCTTTTTGCTGTTGATTCGAGATCGGTATGCCAAGCAAGTCTTTAGAAAAGTCGCATAATAACCCCCAGCATTATGTACACTGGTTTCGACACTCAGCACCCTACATTAATGCCCACCGCGATAAAACATTCGTATTGATGTTTGGAGGTGAAGCAGTCCGTCATCCTAATTTCGAACATATCATTCATGATATTGCGCTATTACATTCACTGGGTATTCGACTAATTCTTGTGCACGGCGCACGTCCGCAAATTAATCAAAATCTTAAAGAAAAAGGAATTGAAACCCCTTTTTATGACAACAGCCGTATTACCACACGTGAATCTTTAAGCTGCGTCATGAGTGCCGTAGGCTCTATTCGCCTAGAAATTGAAGCATTGCTTTCGATGGGATTAGCAAACTCTCCAATGTATGGCGCTCGCATAGATGTGATATCAGGTAATTTTGTGACTGCTAAACCTTATGGCATTCGTGATGGCATGGATTTCCAGCTTACAGGTGAAGTTCGTTCAATAGACACCGATGCAATTGAACGACACCTCGATAATCATAATATTGTGTTACTGGGGCCAACAGGTTACTCCACTACAGGCGAAGTCTTTAACTTGCGAGCAGAAGAAGTTGCGACCAAAACTGCGACTTATTTAAAAGCAGATAAACTCATTTTTCTTGGGGAGCAACAAGGCCTCCTTAATGAAGCTCAACAAATATTACGTGAATTAAGTCCACATCAACTGGACTACTATATCCAACAATACCAAACCAGCAGCCCAACGCTAGCCTTACATTTGCAACAAGCAAAGAAAGCATCTTTATCAGGTGTACATCGCGTTCATCTCATTTCTTATGCCTATGATGGTGCCCTTATCGAAGAATTATTTACTCGAGATGGTGTAGGAACCATGATTACCGATGCGCATTATGAAGAGGTTCGCACAGCCAATATTCAGGACGTGGGCGGGTTAATGAATTTATTACGCCCGTTAGAAGAAGAAGGTATTTTGGTTTATCGTTCCCGTGAGCGTTTAGAACAAGAAATTGGCCAGTTTGCTGTTATTGAACGAGATGGCATGATCTTAGCGTGTGCTGCGCTTTATCCAATTCCAACCGAATTTAACGAAACAACATCGGCAGAAATCGCTTGTGTTGCGGTACATCCAAGTTATCGTAAATCAAATCGTGGTAGCCAAATTCTGCAATTTCTTGAAGAAAAAGCCAAGCAACAAGGTATTCGTCAGCTATTCGTTTTAACAACGCGTACCGCTCACTGGTTTTTGGAACATGGTTTTCATCAAGTCAGCGTTGATGAATTACCTAATGCCCGTCAGGCGCTCTATAACTATCAAAGGAATTCTTTAGTCTTTAAGAAACTGCTTCCTTAGCCTTTGCTCTTTTTAAGATATTCTTATTTCAGATAAGCTTAGTTAAAAAAGTACAACCATAAACGCTATTCATTTATGGTTGTACTTTTTTTAAATCTCTATTTTTAATGTTTTAATATTTTTTTATTTTATTTACATAAACTTACTCCTAATTTATTAAATATATTTCTATTAGATAAATCACTTTTTTGCATAAGTTTATAGCCTATTGTTTTTAGCTTTTTTTTGCATAAATAAAGACCGAATACTTATTTTTTCTGAAATAAAAATCCCTTTAGGGTATCTGCTCATCCAATTATTTTTTCTTTTTCTCTTTCGGGGAGCACGAAATCTCATGGCACTTTTCAACACCACTTCATGGGCAAAATATTCAGTCATCGCGGCCAGCCTTGCAGGAGTGATAATGTTAAGTGGTTGTGCCAAAAAAGAGGAACAAGCCACCACAACCTTAAATATCGGCTATCAAAAATATGGGATTCTTCCTATTTTAAAGGCTCGTGGTGACTTAGAAAAAGTATTAAAAGAACAAGGCGTACAAGTGAAATGGGTTGAGTTCCCTGCTGGCCCTCAATTGCTTGAAGGCTTAAACGTAGGAAGTGTTTCACTCGGTGAAGCTGGTGAAGCACCACCGATCTTTGCTCAAGCGGCCAATCCAAATTTAGTCTATGTTGCAAACCAACCTGCTGCGCCAAAGGCTGAAGCACTATTGGTACAAAAAGACTCTCCAATCCAATCTATTAAAGATTTAAAAGGCAAACGTGTTGCTCTTAACAAAGGCTCGAATGTTCACTACCTATTGTTAAAAGTTTTAGAAGCCAACAACTTAAGCTTAAGTGATATTCAACCAGTTTATTTACCGCCATCAGACGCTCGTGCTGCCTTTGAAAAAGGTGCTGTCGATGCATGGGTGATTTGGGACCCGTTCTTTGCAGCGGCTGAACATCAAATTCAGGCCCGAGTTTTAGCAACAGGCGAAAACTTGGTGAGTAATCATCAGTTCTATTTAGCTGACCGTAAATTTGCAGAAAATAATCCAAAAGTACTCAACACTGTTGTACAGACACTTAACCAGACCACTGAGTGGGTAAGTTCACATCAGGATGAAGCTGCCAAATTACTCGAAAAACCTACCGCACTTGAGTTTGATGTACTCAAAACTTCCATTTCACGTATGGGTTTTGGAGTTCAGCCAATATCTGACAAGGTGGCACAAGAACAACAACAAGTAGCTGATGCTTTTTATGCACAAAAGCTCATTCCAAACAAACTCACCATTCAAGATGCCATTTTAAAACTGAAATAAACCCAGCTTAGGCACGGCAAATAACAATATAAATGCTGTGCCTGACCTCAAGGGGAACAAGGATATCAATATGCAACATCAGTCATTATTTAATAAGAGTCAGTGGGCACAATTCGCTAAACGCATCAGTGCAGTCGCTGTATTAGGTTTAACAATCGCAGCGCCAGCTTGGGCCATTGATCCAACTGTAAAAGAACTTCGTATTAGTTTTCAAAAAAGTTCAATTAATTTTGCGATTGCCAAACAGCAAAAACTATTTGAACAAGAATTTCCAAATGCCAAAGTTACTTGGAATGAGTTCCCTGCTGGTCCACAAATTTTAGAAGCTTTGGCTGTCGGTTCCCTTGATGTCGGAGTTACTGGGGACACTCCTCCAGTCTACGCACAAGCAGCTGGAAAGCCTTTATATTACATTGCCTATGAAGCAGCTAAACCACTAGCATCAGCAATTTTAGTTCCTAAAAACTCGCAGCTCAAACAACTTAAAGACCTTAAAGGTAAACGTATTGCGCTGCAAAAAGGTTCGAGTTCACATTACTTACTTGTACAAGCTGTACGTAAAGCAGGCTTAAACTGGAGTGACATTACTCCGATCTGGCTTACACCTGCCGATGCTCGCGCAGCATTTCAAAAAGGTGCCGTTGATGCATGGGCCATTTGGGACCCTTACTTCGCTTCAGCACAACTAGAAGATCAAGCTCGTGTTCTTGCATCAGGTAAAGGCTTAAGCCCTAACTATACATTTTATTTAGCAGCTCCAGATTTTGTTAAACAACATCCGAAAGCTGTTTCTGGGCTCATCAAACAAATTAATCAAGCTGACAAATGGGTTCAAAGCCATCAAGCAGAAACGGCAACAGCCATTGGCCAAAGTACAGGACTGAAGCCTGCAACCAGTGACTTATTTATTAAACGCCGTCCTCGTCCTTCATCAGCCGCTCCGCTGAACAGCAAAGTGATTGCTGAGCAGCAGCAACTCGCAGACATCTTTACTCAACAAGGCATCATTCCAAAGCCAATCAGCATCAAACAAGCTGTTTGGATTGCCAAGTAATTTCAATAGACATATAGGTAATGCACATGAAAATTTTCTGGTTTATTCCTACCCACGGTGATAGTCGCTATTTAGGTACAAGTAAAGGCGCTCGTCAGGTTGACCATGCCTATATGAAGCAAATTGCTGTGGCAGTAGATAATTTGGGTTATGAAGGTGTACTTATTCCAACGGGCCGTTCATGTGAAGACCCATGGATTACGGCGGCTAGCCTGATTGATGCAACTCAACACCTTAAATTTTTAGTTGCGTTACGTCCAGGAGTAACAACACCAGCATTGGCAGCTCGCATGGCTGCAACATTTGACCGCTTGTCGAATGGTCGCGTGTTACTCAATCTAGTGACGGGTGGCGATGAGGCCGAACTACGCGGCGATGGTTTATATGAAGATCACTCAACGCGTTATCAAACTGCCAATGAATATGTAAAAATCTGGCGTGAAATTTTGACGCGTTCACATACGGGTGAAGCTTTTACATTCCACGGTGAACGCTTACAAGTAGATGATGCAAAACTACTTTACCCACCTGTTCAAAAGCCTTACCCCCCACTTTGGTTTGGCGGCTCTTCAGACGTTGCTGTCGACCTTGCGGCTGAACAAGTCGATACTTACCTTACATGGGGTGAACCACCAGAAGCAGTTAAACAAAAGGTCGAACATGTTCGTGCTAAGGCTGAGGCAAAAGGCCGTAAATTAACTTATGGCATTCGCTTACATGTGATTGTTCGTGAAACCAACGAACAAGCTTGGGCAGCAGCGAACGAGCTTATCCAATATCTTGATGATGCAACTATTGCTGCAGCACAGAAAAAATTTGCACAAATGGACTCTGTAGGCCAACAACGTATGGCAGCTCTCCACGGGGGTAACCGAGATAAACTTGAAGTGTCTCCAAACCTTTGGGCAGGTATTGGTTTAGTCCGTGGCGGTGCTGGTACAGCACTTGTAGGTGACCCAGAAACAGTTGCTGCCCGCATTCAGGAATATGCTGATTTAGGTATCGATACTTTCATTTTCTCGGGCTATCCACATCTTGAAGAGTCAATCCGTTTTGCAGAGTTGGTCTTCCCGTTATTACCAATCGAAACTCGCGCTAAACTTGCTCAGCCAAACCTGACTGGGCCATTCGGTGAAATTATTGCCAACAACTATGTTCCAGACGAGAAGAAGCAAAATAGTTCCGTCAAGGAGCCTGCATGAGCAAAGATGAAGGTATTGTTTCACGTGGAACAAAACAGATCGGGCAGCATTTGCTGCCTTGGGTTTTCCCAATTGTTCTATTGGTTGTATGGCAAATTGCTTCAAGTTTAGGTCTTTTAGAAAGCCGTATTTTGCCAGCACCGACTGCTGTGGTTTCCGCTTTTTGGCACTTACTCGTTAGCGGAGAGTTATGGCATCACGTTAAAGTAAGCGCTGGTCGCGCTTTGCTTGGGCTTTTGGTTGGTGGTGGCTTAGGTCTGCTCTTAGGTTTACTTAATGGCTCTTCACGCTTCGCCTCTACCCTGCTCGATACGACCCTGCAGATGATACGGAACATCCCAGCATTGGCCCTTATTCCACTCGTCATCTTGTGGTTCGGTATTGATGAAACAGCGAAATTATTTTTGGTCGCAGTAGGCGTTTTCTTCCCGATTTATATTAATACCTATCACGGTATTCGGTCAGTTGACCCTCAATTGATTGAGATGGGTAAAAGTTACGGTCTCTCTCGCTGGCAGCTTTACAAAGAAATTATTTTGCCAGGTGCAATGCCTTCTATTTTAGTAGGTCTACGCTTTGCTTTAGGTTTGGTTTGGGTATTGCTCATTGTCGCTGAAACCATTTCAGCTCAAGCTGGTATTGGTTATATGACCATGAATGCACGTGAGTTTTTACAAACAGATGTCGTTCTGGTCGGTATTCTTCTGTACGCCTTACTAGGCAAACTGGCCGATGTTTTAGCCCAGCTTTTAGAACGCTATTTATTACGTTGGCACTCCGGATATCAGAAATAAGGGAGCTTAGAACATGACAAATCTGAATTTAAATATTAATCAGAATGAAGTGCAGCTCATTCCGGAAGAACCATCAGAATCTCAAGAACCCGTATTAGGTGCAGAGATTCTGATTGAGCAACTTTATAAATTCTATGGCGAGATAAAGGTCCTTGAAGATCTTGACCTACACATCCAGCCTGGTGAGTTTTTAGCAATTGTTGGTCGAAGTGGCTGTGGCAAAAGTACGTTACTACGTTTAATTGCTCAACTTGAAAAAGCCAGTTTTGGAGAAATCAAATTCAAATCTGCTCGGCATTTGCGCGAAGGCATTACTAACGATGATATTCGAGTAATGTTCCAAGACCCACGGCTACTTCCTTGGAGGAATATCCTTCAAAATGTTCAACTTGGTTTACCTAAAGCCCAACATGCTTTAGCAGAAGAGTTACTGGAAAAAGTGGGTTTAAAAGAGAAATCAGGGCAATGGCCTTCTCAACTCTCAGGTGGACAACGTCAGCGTACAGCCCTAGCACGTGCGTTATCTCATACACCACGTATTTTGTTACTAGATGAACCTTTAGGTGCATTAGATGCCCTAACCCGTCTTGAGATGCAAAGCTTGATTGAGCGCTTGTGGAAAGAACAAGGTTTCACAGCCATTTTAGTAACACACGATGTAAGTGAAGCAGTGCAATTGGCTGACCGTATTATCTTGTTAGATAAGGGTCAGATTGCTCAAAGTTTCCAAGTTAATTTGCCACGCCCTCGTAAAAAAAGTATTAGTTTTTCCCAACTTGAGCAACAAGTACTCGATGCGGTTTTGGCAACTTAAGGTCGTGATGAGTAATGAGAACTGTTCAACCGAAAAATGCCCAATTTACGAGCAATAAAACTGCTGTTTTATTGCTCTTTTTTAGGGCGAAATTTAAAAAATATTTTTAAGAATAACAATAAACTAGTGAATCTCTCTATTTTTTGCACAATAGTATATCTATTACGCAAATAACTAGCCGTTTTTTGATTAAAAAAGCAAGACACCTGTGCACAAATCAAACAATTTCCCTTACAATGGGAATATTATTTTTTTAATTATGCAGCAGATGGAACAAAAGAAGAGTACCCAAAAGCGCAATCAGCTTCTTGCTGCCGCCCTTGATGTTTTTTCAGTCTATGGGTTTACTGGCGCAAGTCTGGATGAAATTGCCCAACTCGCCGACATGCATAAGTCGAATATTTTCTATTACTACGAAAATAAAGAGTCTTTATACGTAGAAGTGCTCACAACCGTTTTACAAAAATGGTTGGCTCCCTTACAAACTTTAGAAGCTGAATTAGAACCAGCCGAAGCCTTATCTCACTATTTAATACAAAAAATCGAACTATCTCGTAGCCAACCGAAAGCATCTAGATTGTTTGCATTAGAAATCATTCAAGGCGCTCCGCATATTTTACCTATACTCAAAGGACCATTAAAAAAACTATTTAAGCGCAAAGCTAAAGTCATTCAGACTTGGCAAGAAGAAGGAAAGATTTCACCAGATATCGACCCAGAATTATTAATCTTAAACATTTGGGGTCTTACGCAAAACTATGCAGATTTTGCAACCCAAATGGAAATGGTGACTGGAAAAACACTGCGTAACCGAAGCATGTTCCAACGCTCAATTGAACATACAGTCCACCTAATGCTCTACGGCGTATTACCTCGTTAAAACTAAAAAAAGATCGGCAAATTTGCCGATCTTTTTTTAGAAGTGATTTTGATAAAGCGCTAAAAGTTTTTGAGCACCCAATAATAAATTTTCTTCCCAATCTACATGTGCAGTGTCATCTGCACCATCAGTAATATATTTCACCGAAATCAGCCGTACACCTAACTTATGGCAGACTTTGGCTAAAGCATATCCTTCCATATCCACCACATCACAAGCGACTTTTGGCTGACCCGTTTCAAATGAATCTCCAGTTCCGCAAACTGCTTTTGGCAAATCAGCAAAATGTGGTTGAAGATGAATTTCAGCTCGCAAGTGATCATCTAACGGCGTTACACCTACTTCAAACCCTAGGGGTGAAACATCCATATCACGTTGTACAAAAGTCTTCACCTCGACTAAATCATGTCGATTAAATGCAGAGCTTCCAGCTGTACCGAGATTAATTAAAGTTTTACAGCCAGTTTTTTGAATAACCTCAAATGCTTTAAAGGCAGCGTTAATCTTACCAATACCACTGTAATGGACTTCAACACCTGCCTGCTCAAACAAACCTTTAGATTCATTAGGAAGTGCCATAATTAAAGCAATATCAGTGTTCATTCAAAAAGCTCAAATCAAAATTAAATAAATTAGAAAATAAGTATAAATCAGGTGCAAAAGCTTTTTGCACCTTTTCATCATTACTGCATTTTTTGTTGTAAGGCGATTAAACACGGAGAAAAGAACAGTTGGCCGCTATATGCGCCTGCTAGCGTTTTCTTCATTACCACACCCCACATTGTCAATAATAAAAGACTCAAGGCCACAGCAACGTATTGTAAAAATACAATTTCAACCTGATGCCCTAAATTAAACAGTGCAAGAATAAATACGCCTAATGGAAAGGTTAAGCCCCACCAACCCAAATTGAATGGAATACCTGTCTTTGCGTGACGAAGCGTTGTTAAAATTGCAAGACCCAGCCACCATAACCCAAAGCCTAAAAGCACGAGACTACCTACGACTCCTAAAGCTTGAAAGACATTCGCAAATTGGTGAAATCCTACATTTGGTGCCACTCTTTGTGCCTGCTCGCCTAGTAACAAGAGACCTAAAGCACCTGTACCAATAGGGCCTAAAGACAACCAGCTAGAAATTGCGACTTCTTTTTCTGGTAACTGATGTAAAGCCATACGCAGCATTAAAATTGTCAAAATAGCGAATGCGGGTAAAACAGAAATTCCCCAAAGTACGTAGCCCGCCATTAATAAATGAAAGCTGTGTAAATCTGCTGGTAAATGTGCAACCAACATGCCGGCAGAACTTGCTGCTACTTCACATGCAACCACAGGTAAAAGCCAAATTGCAGTCATGGTATGTAGCTGATGGTTCTGACGACTAAACATGCAGAACGGCACGATCCACGCAATTGCTAGCGCTAAAAAGACATCGATGTACCATAAAGCTTGAGCAATATGTATCGCAACTTCACCATAAAGCCCTATACCAAAGGTTAAAAAACCATTTAGTATTGTAGCGAGCCCCATTGGAATAGCGCCTAAAAACAAGCTCATATTGGGATGGTTAAATATTTGCTTCGCTTCATGAGGGAAAAGAAACCACCGCAATAAATAAAGACCTGAAAAAACACTGAATAAAATAATATTAAATTGCCATAACAAAGTTGCTAGCGTGAATAAAAATGATTGGGCAAATGGAAGCTGAATTAAAATCATACTTACCACGCCAGTACCCATAGTCGCTGTAAACCAATTTGGAGTAAAATGTCGTATAACATCTTTGCTATGATTTAATTGGTAAAAGGGTTTTTTCATCTTAGTTCTCTAATCAAAGAGTGGATAAAGATATAGTAGAGCAAACCATTAATAAGAAAAATTGATTTATTTTTATTTGATTCATCAGTATTTTAAATATACAAATATTCATGTTGAAAAATAACTGAGTAAAAACACAACAACAAGACGAATCTGTGAGATTATGGCAATATATAGCCCTTGCAAAAATAGCCATATTTTAAGTTCATGAAACTGCTTCGTCTTAATGCGTTATCGCCCAATTTTCAGTTACCTCAAACAGCGGTAACTATTGGTAATTTTGATGGTGTCCATTTAGGTCACCAAGCGATGATTGCTCAACTCAAAAAAATTGCTGCAGCACAAGGCTTAAAAACATTGGTTATGATTTTTGAGCCACAACCTCTTGAATTCTTTAAAGGCTACGATGCCCCTCCTCGTATTAATTCACTACGAGAAAAGGTCGAATATCTAACCGAGCTTGGGGTTGATTACATTGCGGTTGCTAAATTTGATCAGCATTTCCGTAGCATGAGTGCGTCTGAGTTTGCAGATTTATTAAAAGATAAACTAAATGCGCAGACTTTGGTTCTAGGGGATGACTTTCATTTCGGCAAAGACCGTCAAGGTAACAGCGAATTTCTAAAGAATTACGGCTTTCAAGTCACAAATTTACATACTATTGAACTTGAAGGTGAACGCGTCAGTTCAACTCGTATTCGCCAAGTGCTTCAGGTAGGAAATCTTGCCTTAGCTGCTAAATTATTAGGTCGTCCGTACAGTATTACAGGACGTGTCCAATATGGCGACCAAATTGGACGAACTTTAGATTTTCCAACGATTAATGTTCGCCTCAACCGCCATAAGCCATGTTTAAATGGGATTTATGGTGTTGAAGTCATTTGTGAAACAACTTCACTTACTCAAAAAGTGCGTCAAGATACACCCGAAAAACCGGGAATTGCCGGATATCATGAAAACAGCCTCTATGGTGCAGGGCATGTCGGTACACGTCCAGCCATTCAGCAAGAACATCCAGAGTGGAGATTAGAAGTACATTTCCCTGATGTTTCTGCTAATCTGTATGGCTTATTTATGCGGGTGACTTTTCTTCACTATCTTCATGGTGAATTGAACTACCCTTCGCTTGAGGCACTTAAGGCAGGAATTGATAATGACGTGCAGCAGTTACGACAATACCGTAACGACACGACACAATTTCCTTTTTAATTCGAATTTTGATTGTAAAACATGTCGGCTCCCTAGCTGATTAAACTGGATGAAAACTTGCATGAGCGATAAGCAAACTCCTGAGAATGCAGTGGACTACAAAGCCACGCTAAACCTGCCGGATACTCAATTTGCAATGAAAGCAAATTTGGCAGTACGTGAAGTGAAATGGTTAGAAGAGTGGTATACCGACAACATTTATCAGCAGATTCGTGCATCGCGTATTGGCAAGAAAAAATATATTTTGCACGATGGCCCTCCATATGCGAACGGTACAATTCACTTAGGTCACGCAGTCAATAAAGTACTCAAAGACGTGATTGTAAAAAGCCGTACTTTGGCAGGTTTCGATGCACCTTATGTTCCGGGTTGGGACTGTCATGGCTTGCCAATTGAGCTAAAAGTTGAAGAAAAAGTAGGTAAAGTTGGCGAAAAAGTTGACGCAGCGACTTTCCGTAAACTCTGCCGTGAATATGCTCTAAAACAAATTGATTTACAGCGTACTGACTTTAAACGTCTTGGTATTTTAGGTGATTGGGATAATCCTTATCTCACCATGAACTATAAACAAGAAGCCGATATTGTTCGTACTTTAGGCTTAATCCAAAAAAATGGTCATATCCAGCCGGGCTTAAAGCCAGTGAACTGGTGTATGGACTGTGGTTCAGCACTTGCTGAAGCTGAAGTTGAATACGAAGATAAAAAATCTGACGCAATTGACGTTGGTTTTGGTGTTGTAGATCTAAAAGATTTAAGTGCCCGTTTAAACGTAGAAGTTCAAGACCCAACAGATATCGTGATCTGGACGACTACACCGTGGACATTACCTGCTAACCAAGCCGTTGCTTTGCATGCCGAAATTGAATATCAATTGGTACAAGTAACTACTGAGCGTGGTAAGCAAAACTTCATTCTTGCTAAAGACTTAGTTGCTTCAGCAATTGAGCGTTACAAGCTTGAAAACCCAGTTGTTTTAGCTGACTTTACAGGTTCAGCTCTTGAAAACCTTACTTTACAACACCCTTTACTTACCGATCGTCAAGTTCCAGTGATTTTGGGTGAACACGTTATTGCAACAAGCGGTACAGGTGCAGTACATACAGCGCCTGGCCATGGTGCAGACGACTATAAAGTAGGTCTTCAATACAATCTTAAAGTAGACAATCCAGTCGGTGGTAATGGTGTTTATTTACCAACTGCTCCAATCTATGCTGGTGAGCACATCTATAAAGCCAATCCAAAGATTATTGAAGCTTTGGGTGCTGTAGGCCGTTTATGGGCTCATCAACCAATTAAACACAGCTACCCACACTGCTGGCGTCATAAGACTCCTATTATTTTCCGTGCTACACCACAATGGTTTATTAGCATGGATCAAAAAGGTTTACGTGAAGGCGCGCTTAACGCTATTGAAAACGATATCGAGTTTGTACCGAACTGGGGTAAAAACCGTATTGAATCAATGATTGAAGGTCGTCCGGACTGGTGTATCTCACGTCAACGTACTTGGGGTGTACCAATTCCTTTCTTCGTTCATAAAGATACAAATGAATTACACCCTCGTACACCTGAACTCATCGAAGAAGTTGCTCAACTGATCGAACAAGAAGGTATCGAAGCATGGTTCAAACGTGAAGCAAAAGACTTCATAGGTGAAGATGCTGAACAATACAATGCCGTTCGCGATACGCTTGATGTATGGTTCGACTCTGGTACAACACATTACGCTGTACTTGAGCAACGTGAAGAATTAGAAAGCCCTGCTGATTTATATTTAGAAGGTTCAGACCAACACCGTGGTTGGTTCCAATCTTCTTTATTAACGTCTATGGCAATTCACAATCGTGCACCATATAAAGCCTTGTTAACACATGGTTTTACAGTGGATGAAAACGGCCGTAAGTTGTCGAAATCTTTAGGCAACTACATTCCGCTTGAAGAAATCATCAAACAGCTTGGTGCTGATGGTTTACGTCTATATGTAGCTTCTAGCGACTATCGCTATGAAATTGCAGCTTCTAAAGAAATCTTTAACCGTGTAAGTGATAGCTACCGTCGTATTCGTAATACCTTACGCTTCTTGCTTGCGAACCTAAATGGTTTCAAACCAAGCACAGATGCTTTAGCAGTAGATGACCTTATCGCTCTAGATCAATACATCTTGCAACGCGCGAATGAAGTACAACAAACCATTATCACTGCTTACGAAGAAATGAACTTCCATGTGGTGTGTAGTGCGTTAACAAGCTTCTGTATTAATGACTTAGGTGGTTTCTACCTAGATATTATCAAAGATCGTCAATATACAACTAAGGCTGACTCACAAGCACGTCGCTCTGCACAAACAGCGCTTTATCATATCGTTCAAGCATTTATCCGTTGGATGAGCCCAATCTTAAGCTTTACTGCTCAAGAAGCTTGGCCACTGATTCCAGAACAAACTGAAAAGTATGTATTTACTTCAGAATGGTACGACTTGCCTGTTTCATCAAAAGCAAACTTGCTTTCTGAAGAAGATTGGCAAACATTGATTAGCGTAAAATCTGCAGTAAATAAACAGATTGAAGCAGCTCGTAACGCTAAACTTGTCGGCAGTAATCTTTCAGCCAAAGTTGAACTTTGGGCAAATGAATCATTACAAACAGTTTTAAACCAACTGGCTGATGAACTCCGTTTTGTTCTTATTACTTCTCAAGTAGTAGTATATCCATTTGCTGAGCAAGGTGAAGCAACTGAAATGGAAGGCTTACGTGTACAAATATCTGCAGCTGAAGGTGAAAAATGTGCACGTTGCTGGCACGTCCTTCCAGATGTAAATACACATGCCGATCATCCTGGTTTATGTGGTCGTTGTATTGTGAACGTCACTGGTCGTGGCGAAGTGAGAAAATATGCCTAATTCACAAGCTAAAAAAGGCTTATTCCAGTTTTATCCACACAATCTCATTTGGCTTGGACTTTCTGTCCTTGCCATTGTGTTGGATCAATGGACAAAATGGATTGCAAGTACACATCTGAACTATGCAGATCCAGTGCCTGTGCTTCCATTTTTAAACTGGACACTATTACATAATTATGGTGCAGCTTTTAGCTTTTTATCGGATGCAGGAGGATGGCAGCGCTATTTCTTCACATCTTTAGCAGGCTTAGTTTCAATCCTTTTTGTATTTTGGTTGCTTCGTATGCCTAAAAAAATGGTGGTGCTACCTGTAGCCATCGCTTTAATTTTAGGTGGAGCTTTAGGCAATTTAATTGACCGTATTACCCTAGGTTATGTGGTCGATTTCATTCATGTTTATTACCAAAATCATCACTTTCCAGCTTTTAATATTGCGGACAGTGCTATTACCTTAGGTACCATTTTGCTACTCATTGATACATTCTTCCTTGAGAAGCAACGCAACCAAAATTCGGATGCATAATATGACCGAAATTATCCAACCTAACGAAGAAATTCGTATTACAGATGGCTCTAAAGTCGATCTACACTTTTCTGTTGCTATTGAAAATGGTGTAGAAATCGATAATACACGTAACCGTGAAGAACCTGTTACCTTGACTATTGGTGACGGGAATCTTTTACCTGGCTTTGAAAAAGCATTATTTGGTTTACGTGCGGGTGACCGTCGTACAGTACATCTTCCACCAGAAGATGCATTTGGTCCATGGAATCCGGAAAATATTCAAACTTTCGATACAGTTAAGTTTGAACAACGCCCTATTCCTGGTCATATGATTGAGTTCGAAGATAAGGCAAAAACAACTTTATTCGGTGTAGTGAAGTCAGTTAATGATGACATTACAGAAATTGATTTTAATCACCCTTTAGCTGGAAAGAACATTACCTTTGAAGTAGAAATATTCAAGGTTACTCCTGAAGGCCAACAAGGCATTAAACTCATGTAAATAAAAAAGCCCTCTCAATGAGGGCTTTTTTATTATCCAATTTTTTTCATAACATAAGAATCCTTACAAATTCTATATTCTCAGCTACCCATGTAATGAATTAAGTTATAAGTATAAAAATCCTCGGGAAAAATGCATGCTGGTCTATATTGTCGTGGGAAGTGTTCGTGAAGGACGTACAGCAATTAAAATTGCCAATTGGGTAGAATCAACAATCCCAACATTGGGCCTAAGTGATTTCCAAACCGAAGTAGTCGATTTAAAAGAATGGGATTTACCTCTATTTTCAGGATCTCATCCACCCGCTACCGGAATTTATGATCAACCTAAACAACAAGAATGGGCAGACAAAATTGCTCAAGCAGATGCTTTTATCTTTATTAGCCCAGAATACAACCATGGTTACAGTCCAGCTCTAAAAAATGCTCTGGACTATGTAGGCAAAGAATGGAGTGGTAAACCAGCTGCATTTATTGGTTATGGTTCAACGAATGGTTCTCGTTCTATCAGCCAAATACGTCAAGTCACCTCAAGTTTAAGTATCATTGATCCCAATGCTGTAATAGAGATACGAGATATCTTTAAACGCAATAAAGACGAAAAATTCGAAGCTAATGAGTTTGAAGTAAAAGGGCTTCAATCTATTGTTGAGAAACTACAGAAATATCACCTATCTTAAATTTAAAAAGGCCTCTATAAATAAAATAGGGGCCTTTTATTTTTATAAGCTTTGTAAATAATTTAATACGTCTATATTACCAGCCATTTCTGCAAGCTGTAGCGCTGTATATTCGCTTTTATAAGCGACTTGAGCACCTTTTTCTACCAAGAGTTTAACTATCTCTAAATGATCATTTTCAGCAGCTGCTTGCAAAGCACTATAGCCTTCATCGTCTGCCTGATTAGGATCTTGTCCTTCTAATAGTAATTGCTCTACCTGATCTAGGTCCCCCAAAGAAGCCCAATAGACTAATTCAGGAAGAGAAAGTTCTTCATCATCTTCAGATATTGAAGAGAAGGAATTAATTTTCACGCAAACACCTAAAAATAACAAACTTCATCATTATTATATTCATAGAACATGCTTGATATGCAAATCTGATTTTAAAGCTGTACTTTCATTAGCTTAAACTCTTCAATTTCATTATTTTTCCATAAAAAAACACCCCCAACTGTTAAGTTGGGGGTGTTTAGAATAATGAGCTGGCGATGACTTACTCTCACATGGGAAACCCCACACTACCATCAGCGCTAAGAGGTTTCACTTCTGAGTTCGGGAAGGGATCAGGTGGTTCACTCTTGCTATGGTCGCCAGCACAACTGGTATGGATACTTGCATGGGTCTTAATGTGCCGATGCGTTTTCCAAATCTTTACAGATGGGCTGATTGAATCTTACTTTATTTGTTCATTTTAGCTAAGCATATAACTAAATCAAGTTGCTTTGCATATTAATGAATCGATTGATGCTTTATATACAACTGCTTGGGTGTTGTATAGTCAAGCCTCACGAGCAATTAGTATTGGTCAGCTTCACATATCACTATGCTTCCACATCCAACCTATCAACGTCCTAGTCTCGAACGGCTCTTTAGAGGACATAAAGTCCTAGGGAAATCTTATCTTGAGGTAGGCTTCCCGCTTAGATGCTTTCAGCGGTTATCCCTTCCGAACATAGCTACCCGGCGATGCGACTGGCGTCACAACCGGTACACCAGAGGTTCGTCCACTCTGGTCCTCTCGTACTAGGAGCAGATCCTCTCAAATTTCCAGCGCCCACGGTAGATAGGGACCGAACTGTCTCACGACGTTCTAAACCCAGCTCGCGTACCTCTTTAAATGGCGAACAGCCATACCCTTGGGACCTGCTTCAGCCCCAGGATGAGATGAGCCGACATCGAGGTGCCAAACACCGCCGTCGATATGAACTCTTGGGCGGTATCAGCCTGTTATCCCCAGAGTACCTTTTATCCGTTGAGCGATGGCCCTTCCATACAGAACCACCGGATCACTAAGACCTACTTTCGTACCTGCTCGACTTGTGGGTCTCGCAGTTAAGCGCGCTTTTGCCTTTATACTCTACGCGTGATTTCCGACCACGCTGAGCGCACCTTCGTACTCCTCCGTTACTCTTTAGGAGGAGACCGCCCCAGTCAAACTACCCACCAGACATGGTCCTCGCCCCGGATTACGGGGCAGAGTTAGAACCTCAACATTACCAGGGTGGTATTTCAAGGACGGCTCCATTGGAACTAGCGTTCCAACTTCAAAGCCTCCCACCTATCCTACACAAGTAAGGTCAAAGTTCAATGTCAAGCTGCAGTAAAGGTTCACGGGGTCTTTCCGTCTAGCCGCGGGTACACTGCATCTTCACAGCGATTTCGATTTCACTGAGCCTCTGCTGGAGACAGCGCCGCCATCATTATGCCATTCGTGCAGGTCGGAACTTACCCGACAAGGAATTTCGCTACCTTAGGACCGTTATAGTTACGGCCGCCGTTTACTGGGGCTTCGATCAAGAGCTTCGCTTACGCTAACCCCATCAATTAACCTTCCAGCACCGGGCAGGCATCACACCCTATACGTCCACTTTCGTGTTTGCAGAGTGCTATGTTTTTAATAAACAGTTGCAGCGGCCTGGTTTCTGTGGCTGCCAATAGCTCAGACCGCGAGGGTCATCACCGTCAGCAGCGTACCTTCTCCCGAAGTTACGGTACCATTTTGCCTAGTTCCTTCAGCAGAGTTCTCTCAAGCGCCTTGGTCTACTCGACCTGACCACCTGTGTCGGTTTCGGGTACGATTCCTGTGTAACTGAAGCTTAGAGACTTTTCCTGGAAGCATGGTATCAGCCACTTCGCTGTACAAGTACAGCTTGCTATCAGATCTCAGCATAGAGCACCCCGGATTTGCCTAAGATGCATGCCTACTTCCTTCCACCTGGACAACCAACGCCAGGCTGACTTAACCTTCTCCGTCCTCTCATCGCATTACACAGAAGTATTGGAATATTAACCAATTTCCCATCGACTACGCCTTTCGGCCTCGCCTTAGGGGTCGACTCACCCAGCCCCGATTAACGTTGGACTGGAACCCTTGGTCTTTCGGCGAACGGGTTTTTCACCCGTTTTGTCGTTACTCACGTCAGCATTCGCACTTCTGATACCTCCAGCATACTTCTCAATACACCTTCATCGGCTTACAGAACGCTCCCCTACCACTTGACTAAAAGTCAAATCCGCAGCTTCGGCACATAGTTTTAGCCCCGTTACATCTTCCGCGCAGGCCGACTCGACTAGTGAGCTATTACGCTTTCTTTAAAGGGTGGCTGCTTCTAAGCCAACCTCCTAGCTGTCTATGCCTTCCCACATCGTTTCCCACTTAACTATGATTTTGGGGCCTTAGCTGGCGGTCTGGATTGTTTTCCTCTTGACTACGGACGTTAGCACCCGCAGTCTGTCTCCCGGATAGTACTCATAGGTATTCGGAGTTTGCATCGGTTTGGTAAGTCGGGATGACCCCCTAGCCGAAACAGTGCTCTACCCCCTATGGTATTCGTCCGAGGCGCTACCTAAATAGCTTTCGGGGAGAACCAGCTATCACCAGGCTTGATTAGCCTTTCACCCCTATCCACAAGTCATCCCCTGGCTTTTCAACGACAGTGGGTTCGGTCCTCCAGTTAGTGTTACCCAACCTTCAACCTGCTCATGGATAGATCGCCTGGTTTCGGGTCTATACCCAGCAACTAAACGCCCTATTAAGACTCGATTTCTCTACGGCTCCCCTATACGGTTAACCTCGCTACTGAATATAAGTCGCTGACCCATTATACAAAAGGTACGCAGTCACCGAACAAGTCGGCTCCCACTGCTTGTATGCATGCGGTTTCAGGATCTATTTCACTCCCCTCACAGGGGTTCTTTTCGCCTTTCCCTCACGGTACTGGTTCACTATCGGTCAGTCAGGAGTATTTAGCCTTGGAGGATGGTCCCCCCATATTCAGACAAGGTTTCACGTGCCTCGCCCTACTCGTCATCATTATGTGTGCCCTTTCGTGTACGGGAATATCACCCTCTACGTTCGCACTTCCCAGAGCGTTCCACTAAAACACACATAACTTAATGGGCTGATCCCCGTTCGCTCGCCGCTACTAAGGGAATCTCAATTGATTTCTTTTCCTAAGGGTACTGAGATGTTTCACTTCCCCTCGTTCGCCTTGCAACACTATGTATTCATGTTGCAATACCTACCTTAAAGTAGGTGGGTTCCCCCATTCAGAAATCTCCGGATCAAAGGATATTTGCCGCCTCCCCGGAGCTTATCGCAGGCTATTACGTCTTTCATCGCCTCTGACTGCCAAGGCATCCACCACATGCACTTAATTACTTGACTATACAACCCCAAACAGTCGTCAACACTTACAAGTGAGTGTTGTCCGTGCGACTCTTCATCGCTACTATCTGTTGTCTGTGTACTTAAACACTGTACAGCTTCAATCTAAATTCATATACCAAAACGCTTGATTCAGTTAATTTGCTAGTTCTCAATTCATTCAGATTAATTGCTTAATCTAAACTCTTGAGTGAACAATTTATTTCAGACTCAATTTTGCCAATCTGTTAATGAATAAACATGCCTTCGTCAGGTCATGCTTAATACCGTGATACTTAAATCACAGAAGTTAATAAACCAAGATCTAAATCTTTATTTACTAATTTCTGTAATCCGAACTTCTCTTAAGTTCTGGTGGAGACTAGGAGAGTCGAACTCCTGACCTCCTGCGTGCAAAGCAGGCGCTCTACCAACTAAGCTAAGTCCCCAGCTTACATCATCAGTCATGTATCTTTTATCTATAACTTCAACCAGTCAAAGTCATGGTGGGTCTGACAAGACTTGAACTTGTGACCCCACGCTTATCAAGCGTGTGCTCTAACCAACTGAGCTACAGACCCTCAGATACATCTATGAAGAACAACTTGTTGTGGATTCTTACCAATCGTCAATCTTTCGTTAAGGAGGTGATCCAGCCGCAGGTTCCCCTACGGCTACCTTGTTACGACTTCACCCCAGTCATCGGCCACACCGTGGTAACCGCCCTCTTTGCAGTTAGGCTAGCTACTTCTGGTGCAACAAACTCCCATGGTGTGACGGGCGGTGTGTACAAGGCCCGGGAACGTATTCACCGCGGCATTCTGATCCGCGATTACTAGCGATTCCGACTTCATGGAGTCGAGTTGCAGACTCCAATCCGGACTACGATCGGCTTTTTGAGATTAGCATCCTATCGCTAGGTAGCAACCCTTTGTACCGACCATTGTAGCACGTGTGTAGCCCTGGCCGTAAGGGCCATGATGACTTGACGTCGTCCCCGCCTTCCTCCAGTTTGTCACTGGCAGTATCCTTAAAGTTCCCGACATTACTCGCTGGCAAATAAGGAAAAGGGTTGCGCTCGTTGCGGGACTTAACCCAACATCTCACGACACGAGCTGACGACAGCCATGCAGCACCTGTATGTAAGTTCCCGAAGGCACCAATCCATCTCTGGAAAGTTCTTACTATGTCAAGGCCAGGTAAGGTTCTTCGCGTTGCATCGAATTAAACCACATGCTCCACCGCTTGTGCGGGCCCCCGTCAATTCATTTGAGTTTTAGTCTTGCGACCGTACTCCCCAGGCGGTCTACTTATCGCGTTAGCTGCGCCACTAAAGCCTCAAAGGCCCCAACGGCTAGTAGACATCGTTTACGGCATGGACTACCAGGGTATCTAATCCTGTTTGCTCCCCATGCTTTCGCACCTCAGCGTCAGTGTTAGGCCAGATGGCTGCCTTCGCCATCGGTATTCCTCCAGATCTCTACGCATTTCACCGCTACACCTGGAATTCTACCATCCTCTCCCACACTCTAGCTAACCAGTATCGAATGCAATTCCCAAGTTAAGCTCGGGGATTTCACATTTGACTTAATTAGCCGCCTACGCGCGCTTTACGCCCAGTAAATCCGATTAACGCTTGCACCCTCTGTATTACCGCGGCTGCTGGCACAGAGTTAGCCGGTGCTTATTCTGCGAGTAACGTCCACTATCTCTAGGTATTAACTAAAGTAGCCTCCTCCTCGCTTAAAGTGCTTTACAACCATAAGGCCTTCTTCACACACGCGGCATGGCTGGATCAGGCTTCCGCCCATTGTCCAATATTCCCCACTGCTGCCTCCCGTAGGAGTCTGGGCCGTGTCTCAGTCCCAGTGTGGCGGATCATCCTCTCAGACCCGCTACAGATCGTCGCCTTGGTAGGCCTTTACCCCACCAACTAGCTAATCCGACTTAGGCTCATCTATTAGCGCAAGGTCCGAAGATCCCCTGCTTTCTCCCGTAGGACGTATGCGGTATTAGCATTCCTTTCGAAATGTTGTCCCCCACTAATAGGCAGATTCCTAAGCATTACTCACCCGTCCGCCGCTAAGTGATAGTGCAAGCACCATCACCCCGCTCGACTTGCATGTGTTAAGCCTGCCGCCAGCGTTCAATCTGAGCCATGATCAAACTCTTCAGTTAAAAATCATTTTGCACCTTATTAAAGACAAGGTGCCAATTCTGGCTCATCAATTTTCTGACTTAAATTTCGCTCAAATAAACTTCGAGTAATTTAAACCAATCAATCAATGATAATATTTCGATTAATCAATCAGTAAAAATCCACACAAGTTGTTCTTCAATTCTCTTAATGATTTTTCTGCTCTTCGTCAGAGACAGAATTCAACGCAATACTAAGTTTCCATCTTAACCCTGTAAGCTAAGATATTCTCGTGTATCGCGTCGGGATGAGTGCATTATAGGGAAAAAAAACTGGTACGCAAGCACTTTTCTAAATATATGTGTTTGACCGACTCTTTTTTACCCAACTAAAAATCAAAAAAGCCAAAATAATTAACTAAGCAACTGATAACAAACAATAAATATTAAATTATTTATTTTCATTCTTTTTTGATTTTCACTTCTAGTATCTTAATAGGTTGTTTAGGAACGTTCTGATGCATGCCATCATTGGTTGTAGGTACCTTTACAATACGGTCAACCACATCCATTCCTTTAATTACTTTTCCGAAAACCGCATAACCTGCGTTACCAGCTGAGCGATTTAGAAAACTGTTATCTGCGACATTAATAAAGAATTGACTAGTAGCAGAGTCCGGATTTGCAGTACGAGCCATTGCTAAAGTTCCGCGGGTGTTAGCAATTCCATTTCCAGCTTCGTTTTTGATTGGTGCTCGGGTTGTCTTTTCCTGCATATTTGCAGTAAGTCCACCACCCTGCGCCATGAAGCCAGGTATTACGCGATGGAAGATCGTATCTTTATAAAAGTTCGACTTTATATAGGTTTTAAAATTCTTTACGCTGATTGGGGCTTTCTCGTCATAAAGTTGTATTTCTATATTGCCTAAATTTGTTTGCATTTCAACTAAAGTGTCAGCCCAAACTGAATGACTGCTTAGACCTAAGCAACATAGCATTAATAATTTTTTCATATTTTCCTACAATAAAATGCAAAATTTAGTAAAGGTTAAATTTAATCGTCTATATAAAAGAATTCTAGTGAGTATTTATTGTCTTTTATTTAAGGCCTAATATTTTGGATGTGTATATGTGTCCATGTTCCACGTGAAACATGGACCAAACTTTTATTTAGCTATTTTTATCCCAAAATTTTCTAAAGTTTTTACTGAACTCAATGGTGTAACGTTTGGCTTTTTTTGAAATAGGCGTCAAGTTTATAAAACCATGAGTTTGATCTGAATATTCTTCATAATGCATTTTGACACCATTTTGACGTAGCTTATAACTATAGATTTTTGCCTCGTCATGTAATACATCATGCCCAGCAGTAATCACAAAAGCTGGTGGGTTCTTTTTCAAGTTGCCATAGGTTGGAGAAATAATAGGATCATCTAGTTCTACGTTATGCTGCGTTGCATAATATTGAGTGACATAATTAATATCGCTATCGGTCAAAACCAATCCTTCGTTATAAGCATAAAAAGAAGGATGTCGGCTCTTAAAATCAACTGTAGGGTAAATGAGAAGTTGTGCCTGTGGAGCATAAGGTTTATTTACTGATCTTTGAGCCACGACTGTACTGATGTTTCCACCTGCACTATCCCCCGCTACCGCAATTCGACCTTTTAATATCTTTAATTGTCTGCGATTTTGATATACCCATGCTAATGCATCTTCACATGACTGGATTAAATGTTGAGGAGATACTTCAGGTGCAAGAGGATAATCAATACTGAGTACTTGTACCTTTGCATATTTTGCCAATATACGACAAACCTCATCATGAGTATCTAACCCACCAACGACAAACCCTCCTCCATGATAGAAAACAAGAAGAGGTAACTTTTTATTAGGCACTGGATGATAGTGTCTTGCGAAAACAGTTCCGCTTTGGAGAGGTAAACGAATATCTTCGACTGAATCAATATCGGTTGATTTCTGGCGTATAGCCAACATTTGTGTATCGAACTGTCTTCTAGACTCGATAGGATCTGAACCAATAAAGCCGATGCGTCCCTGTTTAATCTGTACAGCCATCATACATTTAATAAATGAGTCGAGATCTGGATATTGGTAAGAATATCCAAGAATTTTGGCAAGTGATTCTTGAGCTAGTCGAGGTAACTTATCAAGAGCTCGAGCAGCGGGCCCTTGGCCCTTATCTAGCAATGTTTGAATTTTTTGATTGAATGCTGTCATGCCTATCTCCATGAATTCCTCTTATCCTTCATATTTTCTACAGAATTCTGTTGTTGTTTGACTATATTCGCATACAACTCACGTAATCAAGATACAAAGGTAAAACCCAAATTACGCTAATCTGATTTAAAGCAAATGTCATTAACAAATCTGTCACTTAAAACAGGACTTTTTTGCCAATTATTGTTAACAGACAAAAAGAGGTACGATTATGTCAACAAAACTAGTTGTTACTTTATTAGCAACCAGTCTTTTAACTGTAGGCTGTGTAGCTTATACGGACGACCCTTCTTATCGTGGTGGTTATGGTTATCATGATACTAATCGCTATGATCGCAATGATGGACGTCGATATAATGATTGGGAGCGAAAACGCTGGGAAGAACGTCAAAGAATATATGAACAACAACGAAGAGTTGCTCGCGAACAGGATCGAAATCGTCAAGAATGGGATAAAAGACGCCATGACGAGGATAAAAAACACCGTGATGACGATAAAAGGCGCCACGAATGGGATAAAAAACGAGTAGAAGATCGAGATCATAATCGTCGAGATGATCGCCATAATGACTAAATTCATTACTATATAAAAAGCCCCAAGAAGTTAAGTCTTTTGGGGCTTTTTTGAGACATCTAAATTCTCTTAATTATAGAATAATGAGTAGCAGCTCATTTCATATATAAATCGGCATCTTGAATATATATCTTCTATAATCTTTTAACTGTTCTTATCGCTAAGAATTACTGAGCAGTTGCAGAGCCTGAAACAGAACCTGAAGCACCAGCATCAACTTGACCTGGTTGTGCTTGGCCAGAAACGCCAGCATCAACGCCTACCCCAGCTTGTACGCCAGATGGGCTAGCACTTGTTTGAGCAGAACCTGATGCATTTAAACCAGCTTCAGATGCACAACCAACAGCTGTAAAAGCAACACCAGCAAGTACTACAGAGATAAGACCTAATTTTTTCATAATCACTTTCCTTTCATTACGACAAACATTTAAATGCAAAGTTCATCTTCGCGCTGCCTATAATTCACAATTTTTTTTTCTGGCGTGCGTATCATTGGTTGTCTTTTGTAGTAATAGAGGTACAAATTGTGCAATTTTTTATTAAATCCACTTCCCTCCCCTTATCTCTATCTTTTATATAAAAGTAGCAACTTAAGTTTTTGTTTAATTTTATCAATTTCTAATTTTTATCTTAATCTTTTGCGCTGCTCAAAAAAATTCTCTTCATAGAAACGCTATATAAGGTACGTAGAATGTTACAGAGGTTTTTTGTTTAAAAACTCCTTTTCTAATGAGAAAAGCCGGGTATAGACCCCAGCTTTTTTTAAAAATTTATGATATTTCGATTTAAATTACGGCCATTGCATCTCGCCTTTTACAACTTTTGCACCTAGCTCAAGGCTATCCACACTTTTCAGAGCTGGATATTGTTTCTGCATAAGTTTGCTAAGCTCAGCCGAATTTTTACTTGCTTTAGCAGCTTTTTCATAACTATTTAAATAGTTAATTGAGAAGTTAACAGCATCTAGTCCTTGTGAAGCTCCCTCAACCATATGAGCAGGTACAACAATTTTAGGTTGAAGTGCTTTGATACTTTCTAAAGTTTGAATCACTTCAACACGATCTTTAGTTTTAGGTGTATCTGCCATCCATAAATGAATACCTGAAGATACAGGGATACCGCCGACTACTGCTTTTGAAGAAGGAATCCATAAATAAGTAAGTTCTTTCTTACCTTTAATCTCGATTGATTCATTCTCAAGTTTTAAGGCTTTAGCTGTATAAACCTGAGGAACAATAATTTGACTAGGTGCATTTGCACCCATTTGTGGTCCCCAATATTTCACTTTCAGCGCTTGAGTATCTTGAATATGTTTAACAGTTTCTGGAGTTGCAATGATTTGTACATTTGGAAAGTACTGTTTAAATACATCTAAACCAAAATAATAGTCAGGATCACCATAACTTACGAAAATTGTCTTCAGCGTTTTACCGCTATCGAGAATATCGGCAGCAATACGTAATGCTTCAGATTTTGAGAATTGTGCATTCACCAATAGAACTTCTTTATCACCTTCAATTAAAGTAGAAGTCACCCCAAAATGTTCGGGTTTAGCCAGAAAACTTTGGATTTTTAGATCTTGAGCAAAAGCTGAGGAAGCCATTGTCAAAGCTGTGGCAGTTGCTAGAGCTGAAGCAGTTAATTTAAAAAATTTCATTATGTATTCTCCAATTTCATAAGGAATACTTTAAATTGCAATTTATGTAAGGTAAATGCACTAAATTAAGATAAACTGTTGCATATATTGTAATAATGATAAGACATATGGACACATTAAAAGCCATACAGGTCTTTGTTTCTATTGCTCAACATGGCAATTTAACTAAAGCCGCTGAACATCTTAATTATTCCCGTGCCATGGTTTCTCGCTATCTTGAGCACCTAGAGCACACATTTTCAACTCGACTATTTCAGAGGAATACCCGAAAGATATCTCTCACTCCAGCCGGTGAAAAAGCCCTCCTCTATTGCGAAAATATTTTACAACAACAACTACTTCTGCAAGAGCTAGCAGCACCCGAACAACATAACGGTACGATTCGTTTTACCTGTGGTTTATTTTTATTTCAACTAGGTGTTGGGGAATGCATTCGTCAATTTAAAAAGCAACATCCACATATTCAATTTGATGTATATCTTACTGAAAATACAATTGACCTGATTGATGCACAAGTCGATTTGGCGTTGCGTATAACGCAAAAAGTTGCAGATGGATTAATTGCGAGACCAGTCTGTCAGATCGAATCAATATTTTGTGCCCATCCAGACTATTTAAAACAGCACAGCACCCTCTCTCATCCAAGACAACTTATTCAATATGAATGTTTAGCTCACCATAGCCAACATTCATACTGGACTCTTTTTGATGAAGAGCAACAACCGCAGAATTATCCTTTAAACGTTACCTTTAAAAGTAATGATGTAAATGCTGTTTATGATATGTGTCTACATGCTCAAGGTGTGGCTATGTTGCCTTCACTATTAGTTAAAAAAGATTTAAAAGAAAAACGACTAGTTCCTTTGTTTAAAAACTTTTCAGCTCCGGAGTTAAGTCTGTCAGTGGTATATGCATCGAGGCAACATTTACCCAAGATAACGCAGGAATTTATTGCTTTTATGATCGAGAATTTAGATTTTTACTTAAAACCGCAAAATTAAAAGTTTTAAATTGCCGTGTACGCTTGAATTTTTAGGCAATGCCCATACTTCATCTCTATTAATGAATTACAGCATATGCATGGCAGTTCAGATTTTACACAGTAAATACTGATGCCCAAAGGACTGTACATGTTTAAAAACCCATTTAAACGGAGATCATCAATGGCTAATGAGCAAAATGAGCAAGCTCAAGACATTCAACACGAGCAAGCAGAGCAATCTAATGAGCAAACTCAGGCTGAAGGTGTAGAGCAAGCAAACGACGTTACCGTTGAATCTTTACAAGCGCAAATCACTAAATTAGAAGAAAGTCTTAAACTTGAAAAAGCACGTACAGCGAATGCTGTTTACGAAGCACAAAAAAGTGTAGAGCGTATTCAACGTGAGTCTGAAAAGCATAAGGAAACTGTGCTTGAAAAATTTGCAAAAGAATTACTGGATTCTGTAGACAATCTAGAGCGTGCAATCCAAGCGGCGGGTGATGAAGAGACACCTGTACTTGAAGGTATCAAATTAACCTTGAAGTCACTGTTAACTGCGCTTGAAAAATTTGGCGTTGTAGAAGCTGATACTAAAAATGGTTTCAATGCAGATTTACATCAAGCAGTTGGTATTGATCCAAATGCTAAAGCGAATGAAATCGGTACCGTTTTACAAAAAGGCTATACCTTAAATGGCCGCTTATTGCGCCCTGCTATGGTTATGGTCGGTCAATAAGTAAATTTTTGAGAGTTTTTAGATTTTTTTTAGCTAAAATGCTTGAAAAAAATAGATTCACTCTCATATCGGATAACAAGCAAAAACATTGCAAAAGAATTTTTGAGGAAAACGTCACATGGCAAAAATTATTGGTATTGACTTAGGTACTACCAACTCATGCGTTGCTGTACTTGAAGGCGATAAAGTAAAAGTAATCGAAAACGCTGAAGGCACACGTACAACTCCATCGATCATCGCTTATAAAGATGGCGAGATCTTGGTTGGTCAAAGTGCTAAGCGTCAGGCAGTAACTAACCCGAAAAATACATTATTCGCTATTAAGCGTTTAATTGGTCGTCGTTATGAAGATCAAGCGGTACAAAAAGACATCGGTCTTGTACCTTACAAAATCATCAAGGCTGACAATGGTGATGCTTGGGTTGAAGTAAACGATAAAAAATTAGCGCCTCAACAGATCTCTGCTGAAATCTTGAAAAAGATGAAGAAAACTGCAGAAGACTATTTAGGTGAAACAGTGACAGAAGCAGTTATTACTGTTCCTGCTTACTTTAACGATGCTCAACGTCAAGCAACTAAAGATGCGGGTAAAATCGCTGGATTAGACGTTAAACGTATCATTAACGAACCAACTGCTGCTGCACTTGCGTTCGGTATGGACAAAAAAGAAGGCGACCGTAAAGTTGCAGTTTACGACTTAGGTGGTGGTACTTTTGACGTATCAATCATTGAAATCGCAGACCTTGATGGCGACCAACAAATCGAAGTGTTATCAACAAACGGTGATACTTTCCTTGGTGGTGAAGACTTTGATAACGCGTTAATTGAATTCTTGGTTGAAGAATTTAAGAAAGAACAAAGTGTGAACTTGAAAAATGATCCACTTGCGTTACAACGTTTGAAAGAAGCTGCTGAAAAAGCAAAAATTGAGCTTTCTTCATCAAATGCAACTGAAATCAACCTTCCATATATCACTGCCGATGCAACTGGTCCTAAACACTTAGTGATCAACGTAACTCGTGCAAAACTTGAAGGTTTAGTTGCTGATTTAGTTGCTCGTACAATTGAGCCTTGCCGTATCGCGCTTAAAGATGCTGGTCTTTCGACTTCTGACATCTCTGACGTAATCTTGGTTGGTGGTCAGTCTCGTATGCCACTTGTACAACAAAAAGTACAAGAATTCTTTGGTAAAGAGCCACGTAAAGACGTGAACCCTGACGAAGCAGTTGCAATCGGTGCTGCGATTCAAGGTGCAGTATTGTCTGGTGACAAAACTGACGTTCTTTTATTAGACGTAACACCATTAACTTTAGGTATTGAAACAATGGGTGGTGTATTAACACCAATCATTGAGAAAAACACGACGATTCCTGCGAAGAAATCACAAGTGTTCTCTACTGCTGCTGACAACCAGCCTGCTGTAGACATTTCTGTTTACCAAGGTGAACGTAAGATGGCTCAACAAAACAAATTGTTGGGTAACTTCCAATTAGGTGACATTCCGCCTGCTCCACGCGGTGTGCCACAAATTGAAGTATCTTTCGACATCAATGCTGATGGTATCTTGAAAGTATCTGCTAAAGATAAGAGTACTGGTAAAGAGCAATCGATCCAGATTAAAGCAAACTCAGGTTTGTCTGATGCTGAAATCGAAGCAATGATTAAAGATGCTGAAGCAAATGCTGAAGAAGACCGTAAGTTTGAAGAACTTGCAAAAGCTCGTAACGAAGCAGATGCATTAATTTCAAGCTCGAACAAAGCAGTTAAAGATCTTGGTGACAAAGTTACTGAAGATGAAAAAACAGCTGTAAGCACTGCCGTTTCTGAACTTGAAGCAGCAACAAAAGAAAATGATGTTGAAGATATCAAAGCTAAAACTGAAGCTTTACAAAACATCTTGATGCCTATCACTCAACGTGCTTATGAACAAGCACAGCAAACTGGTGGTGCAGAAGGCTTTGATCCAAATGCATTCCAAGGTGGTGATGCAGGTCAACAAAAAGCTGATGATGGTGTTGTAGATGCAGAGTTTACTGAAGTTAAAGATGACAAAAAATAATTTGTTTCTTTAATAAAAAACCGCGCTTAGGCGCGGTTTTTTATTGGTTACAAAAAATAACAATACGTTTTTTCATATATTTTTAAATTATTTAATGTCAAAAAAGTCAATTATAAAAACTAATGTATTAATTATAAAAAAGATTTTCTAAACTAAAATACATTGTTACTTATTACATTAATTATTCCATTATTGCCAAGTCTAAAAACATCTTATTAAATTTTTCTACCAAGATCACAAAGCTTTCCCACTCTCCTGTACTTTTTATCATTTTGACGAATTAAATTAAGTAGCTAACAATAAGATTTTATTTATATTTTTTATTTTGCCATGAAAAAAATTCTATGGTGGGGATTGAGCTTATGTGTAGGCATAGGCTTTCAAACGACGAGCTTTGCTCAAAATAATCTAGCAATGGGTTCCTCTAATCAACCTTTAAAGTATCGAATTGCTTTTATTGATCCACGGTTTCAATTAACTCGAGAAAAATTTATTGAGGTAAGCCAACAAGCTGCTGAAATCTGGCAAAAAGAAACTGGGAAGACTTATTTTATTTATGATTCACAGGCTCAATTGTCAATTAACTTAATCTATGATGATCATCAACTGATAAAAAGCGAGCAACAGGAAAATTTGAATGCACTTTTGCAAAAGCAGGAGGCATGGCGCATTAAAAATGAAGAAATTGTTCTAAACAAACAGGAAGTTGCTCAACTATCAAGTGATTTAAACAAAAGAAAGATCAGTTTAAAAGCTGAGTTTGAACAATATCAACAAAATGTAACACGCTTTAATCAAGGAGAACATCGATACTATCGTGCCGATGAGCTAAAAGAGCAGCAAAATCAACTCCAGCAAAAATCTGGAAATCTACAAAATGAATCAAATAGTTTAAATTATAAAATTCAATTGCTTAATTCAAAAATTAGGGAACTCAATGAAGAGCAAAGTGATTTAAGCTCTTTAAAAACACAATTCAAACTAGAACAAAAAACCAGTATTCACCCCTTCCATAAAGGCTTATTCAGCCAAAACCAAATTCAAATTTATGGTTACGCTTCTTTAAATGATTTACGTTTAACCCTTGCTCATGAGTTTGGCCATGCATTAGGATTAAAACATACTACTGATCCTAAATCATTAATGTATCCACGGTTAAAAGAGCAAGATATTCATAATTTTAAATTAACAGATTCAGATTTAGAGCTATTAGGCTCAATTTATAGTTTAATTAAGGAAAATCATTAAAGTTAACTAATTAAAAAAACTACATAAAACCAATTTTACTGAATTTTTTCTACAAAATAGTTTGGCATTTGGTAAAAAACTATGAGACTAAAGTCTCATTTATTTATCTAAATCGTACGTTTTTTGATTGATTTTTCACTTTATATTCTTATAATACGTTTTTTTTAAAATCTCCCACCTTTTTATTATGCGTTTAACATCATTGTTATTAGGCGTAGCCTTTGCTTTTTCTAATTTTCAGGCTAATGCTAATCTTGCTACTCCAGCTCACACTCAAATTCAGCAAAAAGCAGGTCAACATTTGACTTACAAAATTGCTGATATTGATCCCCGTTTTGGTTTAAGCCAAGACCAATTAATTCAAATTAGCCAACAAGCTGCAGATATTTGGAAACAAGGCACTGGTCAGGATTATTTTACTTATGATCCAAATGCAAAGTTAGAAATTCGTTTAGTTTACGATAATAGTCAGAGTCGTTCTGAACAGCGTCAAAAAATTGCTGCTCAGTTTCAGCAAGAACAGCAACGTGTAATTGATGAGCAGCAACAAATTAAGCAATTGAAACAAACTCTTGGTCAAACTCAATCTGACCTTGAAAATAAGAAGCAGATTTTGAATGGCAAATTGAAAAATCTTGACGAGCAAATGATGCAGCTTAACCAAGGCAAATTAGCACCTGAATACAGTGCTAAATCTTTGGCTAAAACCCAGAAAGATTTGCAAAAACAAACTGTTGCTTTAAAGAAAGAAATTGCTGCTTATAATGAGCAAGCTAAAGATTTAAATGTCAAAGTCGCTCACTTTAATCAGATTAACAATGAGTTTAACAATTCATTAACCCAATTTAAGCAAAATGCCCAAGCTGATGTCTTTAAAAAAGGTATCTACAATGGCAAACAAATTGTGATTTATGAGTTTAAGTCTATTGATGATTTACGCTTAACGATTGCTCATGAGTTAGGACATGCGCTTGGTTTAAAACATAGCGATCAACCAGATGCATTAATGTACCTCAGTACGTAAAGATGGTGACAGAAAAGTCACTGGTCTTACAGATGCTGATCGCGATCTATTGAGTGCTTTACCTCAATAATTAAGAACTTGATATAAAATGATGTATCTATTTCTAGATAGATACATCGAAATTCATATCAAAGTCATGTTATTGTGGTCATAAGAGCTAACGAAAATAGAATGGAGATCAAGATGAGTTACTATCATATCCTGATTGAAGTAAATGATCATATCAGCACAATTGAACAAACACGCGATATTGAACTGTTTGATATTATTGAAATCAAACCGTATCTTCATTCTATTCTAATCCCCTTTTTCAATGAGCATGAAATCGAGCTTGAAGATGAAAATATTGAATACAAAGATATTTTGCATCTTGAAGTGAAACAGACTCTGCTACCGATTGAACATTTAATTGAAGAAGAACAAAAGCAATTACCAAGTGATACAGATGTTACGATCACTGCGTATGAAATCTTTAATGATCGAGATTTAAGCCAAGATGTCACTTCAGTTATTTTTGATATATTGGAAGCGGTAAAATTAGATTAGCAATCTTATACAAGTACTTATAAAAAAGGTCTGCATGTGCAGACCTTTTTATTATTTTCAGTTTATTGCATCATTTTTTGGGCTTGTTCTTGACGGAATGCACGTAAGATTTGTTGCCCTGCTCGTCCGCTTGGATTTAAACCTAAACGAGTTTGCTCTTGACGAATAGCCACACGGGTTTTATCCCCAATAAGACCATCAACCGCACCAATATCGTAACCACGATTAATCAAAAACTGTTGGATTTCACGACGTTCCGCGCGTGAAGTTCCTGGATCATCAGTTGGCCAAGATGTTGCAAAAGGACGAGCACCTTTTAAACGATCAGATAGATGGGCAATTGCAAGACCATAACTTTCCGCAGCATTATAACTGTAGATAGCATCAAAATTCTTAAATACTAAAAATACTGGACCATTTACACCTGCCGGTGCCATTAAACCTGCCGAAGTACTGCCAGATAACGCTCCTTGGACAAGTGGAGAACCGTCAATTCGAGTTACTCCTCGTGCACTCCAGCTACTTAATGCTTTCTTTGAGCGTCGCCCTTCTCCATCAATTGACATACCTTGAGGAATTTTGACTTCAAAACCCCATGGCATTCCTGTTTGCCAACCAGCTTTATTTAAGAAATTAGCCGTTGATGCCAATGCATCTGCAGTACTTGATACTAAATCACGACGACCATCTCCATCAAAATCAACAGCTAAACGCTCATAGGTCGATGGCATAAATTGTGTATGACCAAATGCTCCAGCCCATGAACCTTTCAGTTGATCTTCGGTTAAGTCACCGCGCTGTAAAATACGCATGGTGGCAAAAAATTCAGTACGGAAATAACTTTGTCGACGACCTTCACAACTTAAAGTTCCAAGCGCTTGTAATAAAGGATATTTTCCAGAAATATCACCAAAATTACTTTCTACCCCCCACACTGCCACGATTGTTTCTGGTGGCACGCCGTAAGTTTGAGAAGCACGATTTAAAACATCGCGATATTGCGCTAGTTTTTGTTTTCCAAGCTCCACACGCTCTTCATCAACTAAGCCAGAAAGATAATCCCAAATTGGTGTCGAAAATTCTGGTTGATAGTTTAATTTATCAATAACTGAATAATCTGGAGTTAAGTTTTGAGTATAACGGTCATAAGTTGTTCCCGAGACTCCCGCAGCAATTGCTTGAGAACGTAAATTTGCCAAACAACTTTGGAAATTATTATTAGGCGTATAATCTTCGCTAGTTACTACTGGAACAGTAGCATTGCTAGATATTGTAGAACCATTAATTACGAGCTCTGCTTGAGCCTGAGTCATTGCTAAAAATACAGAGCCAACAATACAAGAAAAACGTCGCATATTATCCCAGTTTCAATTTTTGAATTTAAATTTTTAAGTACCATACCATTATGAGTCTAAAATTTCAGAGAGAAAACGTAAATTTGAATTCATAATCTCTTCTTTAAATTCATTTCCAGTGTTTTAAATTCAAATTTCCCACTTTATTTTGAATTTAAAACTTCCCCTCATTTGCATCACCAGTTTTGAATTCAAAACAATAGCGCATAGTTTAAATTCAAAAGTCTTACTTTAAATTTAAACTATAACACAGGCGTTTCTGTGGATAAACTTATCCACAATCGAGCAAAAACAGCACTATTTATTGATTCCTTTCTATATTTCATTATTCTTGATGACACGAAAAATCCAATCAACCAAACAATCTATATTTTTAAATTCAAAAATCACGCAATAATTTAAATTCAAACTTACCGCGTTATTTTAAATTTAAAACACTTCAGCAAATACCACTAGTTTTGAATTCAAAAAACATGAGCTCTATCATCAGCTACAAATCAAACTCTCTTGTGGATAACTAACTTTAAATTCGAAACAATCAAGCTGCACTTTTTAAATTTAAAAAATACCATCAATATTTAAATTCAAAAATTCCTATAAAAAGTTATCCACAAACAAGAAATTACTCAGGATTTATTATTTTTTAAATTTAAAAGATAAAAAAAGCGATCCGAAGATCGCTTTTTAGAGAATAAGAAATATTTTAGAGGGTCATATCTGCTGTTAAAGCGAGTGGTTCTGGCAAAATTTCTGCTAATTGACGGCATAAATTCGTCAATTCATTACTATCCACAGGCATTAAAGTGATATGGCCTAACTTACGGCCAGCACGTTCAGACTTATTATAAAGGTGCAGATGAGCACCATTTAAGGCAAGCACATCTTCAGTTTTAGGATGTTGACCAATAATATTGATCATAACCGTTGGGCGAACAACGTCTGTTGAACCCAATGGTAGTCCTGCAACAGCTCGAATATGGTTTTCAAACTGAGAACAAACAGCGCCTTCAATTGACCAGTGACCTGAGTTATGCACACGCGGTGCCATCTCATTTGCACATAAGCCTTGTTCTGTCACAAATAGCTCAAGCGTCAGCACGCCAACATAGTTGAGATGATTCAACAAACGAGTAATGTAGTCTTGAGCCACAGGTTGCAAGGCTTCGCTATTCGGTGCTGGAACAATTGAATGCGATAAAATGCCATTATGATGGTGATTTTCAGCCAGTGGCCAAGTTTTTACTTCACCATTTTGGCCGCGCACCGCAATAATTGAAACTTCACGAGAGAATTTAACAAAGCTTTCGGCAACTAGACTTTTTGCAGGCCCAAGTTCAGCCCAAGCAGTATCAATCTGGTCTTCTGAACGAAGTACAAACTGACCTTTACCGTCATATCCGCCAGTTGCAGTCTTAAGTACAATCGGCAAACCAAGCTCAGCAACAGCCTTTTTCAAGCTTTCTAGACTATCTACAGCACGATACGGCGCAACAGGAATAGTAAGCTCATCAAACAACGCTTTTTCTGACAAACGATTTTGCGCAGTTGCTAAAGCAACACGAGGAGGGTGCAATGCTTTGGTTTGTGTTAAAACATCCACATCTTCAACAGGCGTATTTTCAAACTCAAGACTAAAAACATCAGCACTTTCAATAAACTGCTTTAAGCCTTGCTCATCTTGACTAGAAAAGACTTGACCTAAAACACCTGCAGGACAATCTGTATTTGCTTCAAAAAAAGTACACTGAATATTTAATGGTAACGCTGCTTGAGCCATCATTCGGCCCAGTTGCCCACCACCAAAAATACCGATAGTTTTATCCATCTCAGCCTCTTACACCTGACCCGGAATATTTTTGCTTGCAACTTTATCAGTTTGCGCAGCGCGGAAATCAGCAACATTTTTTGCGATTTCAGGACGAGTTAAACCTAAGATTTGTGCCGCCATGATTGCAGCATTCGTCGCACCAGCTGGACCAATTGCTAAAGTACCCACTGCAATACCAGCTGGCATTTGTACGATTGAAAGCAAAGAATCTACGCCATTTAAAATTGATGATTTAACTGGCACACCCAAAACTGGTAAATCAGTTTTTGCGGCACACATTCCAGGTAAATGCGCTGCACCACCTGCACCAGCAATAATCACTTGAATACCACGATCACGCGCAGTTTCTGCATATTCAAATAAACGATCTGGAGTACGATGAGCAGATACCACTTCCGCTTCAAATGGGACACCAAGCTGTTTAAGCATATTGGCTGTGTTTTCGAGAGTTGCCCAATCAGATTGAGAACCCATAATAATTCCAACGAGAGGTTGAGCGTCTTGTGCTGCGGCCGCATTCATTGCTAATGTTCCAGAGACAAAAGTAAAAGAAGATAAATCTCGACGAGAGCCAAGTTTTAAATGGTTCGGAAGCCCATTATTATAGACTGATTTTTCATCTCACGAAAATTTAACTGACCAGCTCTGCGAATATTTTTATTCCCATAAAAAAATTGTCATGGTTTAACGGTGACACTTTCTCAAATTTTATTCATATTATTTAAACATCCTGTAAGATCATTAAAGATCTGGAAGAGTAAGAGCTTGTATTAAATAATTGATTCTCTACAAGCTACTACAACTTATTGGCTTCTAAATACGAAATAAACACAACCAAATAGACATAACATCGCCCATAAATAATCGAGTTTAAATGGCTGTTTAAATAAGAAAATCATAAATGGTACAAACACAACCAGCGTGACCACTTCCTGAGTGATCTTCATTTCGCCGAGTAACCAACCTTGTGCACTCAATATTCGAGTAGCAGGAATCATAAAACTGTATTCAAGTAAGGCAATAATCCAACCGAATAGGATTGCTTGCCAAATGGGAGCATGGTGTAAAAATTTGAGATGCCCGTACCATGCGAGCGTCATAAAACAATTAGAGATAATTAAGAAAGCAAAAGCTAAAACCGTTGGGCTCAAAGGCACATCCTTCATCATCACGATGATTTAAGAATTAATATAGATCAAAAATATTATAAAAGATAAAACTGTAATTCAGCTTAAATCAAAAAAATAAAGCTGTAGTTTTATTAGGGCCTCAAACACATAGAACAACAACGATTTTTGACTATCTTTTCAAGTTTAGCCTTGCTATCGTTGCTGGCAAATTTATCAATAATGCACACTCAGCAATTCATATTAATGGTGTGTACAAAAGCAGTGGAGAAGGCGAGCAATGCATCTGCATATCTTGGGTATTTGTGGCACTTTTATGGGCTCTTTAGCACTTTTAGCTCGTGATTTAGGACATAAGGTAACTGGTTCCGATTTAAATGTTTACCCACCAATGTCTACCCAGTTAGAAAACGCAGGCATTACACTCATGCAAGGCTACGACCGTAGTCATTTACAGCCTCATCCGGACTTGGTTATTGTCGGAAATGCCATGAAACGTGGTATTGATGCCGTCGAATATATGCTGAACGAAGGCTTGCCTTATATTTCTGGTCCCCAGTTCCTTGCTGATCATGTTTTACAGGGTAAACACGTGCTTGGTGTAGCGGGTACTCACGGTAAAACCACGACTACAACCATGCTGGCTTGGGTACTTGATCAGGCTGGTTTAAACCCAGGCTTTTTAATTGGTGGTGTTCCACTTGGTTTTAGTGAAAGCGCTCGTTTAGGTGGCGGCAAATACTTCTGCGTTGAAGCCGATGAATATGACTCTGCTTTCTTTGATAAACGTTCTAAGTTTGTTCACTATCACCCAAAAACGGCGATTTTAAACAATCTTGAATTCGACCATGCTGATATTTTTGATGATTTAGCAGCAATTCAAAAGCAGTTCCATCATCTTGTTCGTACCATTCCAAGTGAAGGCCGCATTATTGCGCCAATTACTGAAACTCATATTGATGAAGTACTTGAAATGGGTTGCTGGACACCCGTAATTCGTACCAGTTTAGAAGCGAATGAAAAAGCCACTTTGTCTGCCGAATTAATTTCAATTGATGGTAGCCATTTTAAAGTATTAGAAAATGGCAATGTCGTTGGTGAAGTTAAATGGACCATGACAGGGCAACATAGTGTAGCTAATGCTTTGGCAACGATTGCAGCTGCTCAGCATGTAGGTGTTGCGCTTGAACAAGCTTGTGAAGCTTTATCTAACTTTGGCGGTGTAAAACGTCGTATGGAGTTACTCGGCACAGTCAACGGCATTGAGATTTATGATGACTTTGCTCACCACCCAACTGCAATTGACACCACTTTAGATGGCGCACGTAAACGCTTAGGTGAACGCCGTTTATGGGCCATTATTGAACCACGTTCAAATACAATGCGTATGGGCAGTCATAAAGATGGCTTAGCACATTCAGCACGCTTAGCAGATGACGTTATCTGGTATCAGCCAGAAGGTTTAGATTGGGATTTACAACCTGTGATTGAAGCTGCTTCTAACCGTGCTCAAGTCAGTCGTTCACTTGATGAAATTATTGAGCGTATTGTCAATGAAGCAGGTGAGGGCGATGCTGTTGTGATTATGTCTAACGGTGGCTTTGGTGGCTTACATCAAAAACTCATGAGCGCATTAAAAGCGAAAGCTGCTTAACTTTCGCTTTAGATGATTCAATAAAAAACGGGTTTCAAATTGAAACCCATTTTTTATTTTTCTGTTTTAAACCTTTTCTGGTTCTATATTATCCAAAAATTTATTAGAAACGATTAAACGTAAACTATAGACAACGCCCATCGCAAAAACGCTATATCCCACGTTATTACAAATAAACGGAATACATAAAATAATCAGGGCTGTGATCGGGTAAAACCATTTCGTGATTCCAGATAAACATTGGAACTCGTAAAGTATCCAAATACAGGTGGTATAGAGCACCACACTAAACGCAACGACTATTCCCATATATAAATCAGAAATATGCGCATGATGGGTTGTGACATCTACGGCAGCAGCAAGCGCCGCACCTACCGCAGCAATACTGACAAAAACAAAATAATGACCGTATCCCCAAACAAAAGGGCGTACACCTTTAACATGATGGTGTTGTTCGCTACGGTCAAAATAAGCCCACCACATGGCAAACATCAGCATTAATCCACCAATCATCAAGAATACAGCAGGAATATTCATGGACTGAGCTGCTAAGGCATCACGTATTGCATTAAAACTACCGATAATCGACTCACCCAACACAATAATTGTGAGTAGGGCATAGCGCTCTACAATATGATGAGGGTGCCACGGCGTTGGAGAATATTTCTCTGCATAGATGGGAATAAATAGCTCCATCACTACTAAAAATAAAAAAACGGGGATAGAAAGTATGTGCGCGAAATTAGCAACGAGCCAACCTACCTGAACTAATACAATGCCTATTGCATAGCGATAAGCCGTAATTCGTCGTTCAGGGTCATGTTTTGCGGCTCTCAGCCACTGGGTAACCAGCGCTAAGCGCATAATCACATAGCCGACAATAATGATGTCAAAGTCCTGACTATGGAATACATCAGGAATACCTGCGGCCATCACTAATGACCCCACAATCTGAACAAAGGTAAGGCATCGATACAATGCATCATCATTATCGTAAGCTGAGGCGAACCACGAAAAATTCATCCATGCCCACCACAACGCAAAAAATACCATCAGGTAGCTTGGTAATGCATGCCAGAGGTGATTTTCAATAATCGCGTGATGTAATTGCTGACCTGCTGTTGCAATCGCGACTACAAAAATTAAATCGAACAATAATTCGAGGGGAGTTGCTGCTCTATGCGGCTGTTTTGGATCTCTTGGAGATAGGGGCCTCAAACTTAATTTTTTCTGTTTTTCTTGAGTAGTCATAAAATAACGTTCTCGAATAAAGTGCCAACACGTTAACACTTTAATATTAACGCCCAGAACACGCATTAAAAAATATCTAGACTTGCTGTTTAATCTTTACTCACAAACAAACTATATTTCATTTTTGTGACAATTCTTTATCAAGACAATAGGCTTAATTCTTTATCATAGCCCACGTTTTTGTTCTTGTTTGGAATATGAATGTCTTTAGAAACACTCAACCTTAGCTTATTCCATGTTATTAATGGGGCTCAGGATGCGAGTCAATTTATCATTCGTCTTGCTATCTTTTTTGCTAATGATCTCCTCTATATTCTTTTATTCATCCTTACATTTTTATGGTTCTATGGTGATCAAGATTTAAAAAATAGAGTCATTAAGTCTGTCTTTTTAACCTGCATATCCCTTTTAGTAGGTTACGTTATCTCTCTGTTTTACCATCACTCCAGACCGTTTGTCATGGGTGTTGGCACCACGTTTATTGAGCATGCGCCAACTGCATCTTTTCCAAGTAATCATATGCTGATTTTCAGTACCATTGCTCTGTCTTATTTGTTTGCTCAGCGCAAAATGATTGGAATTATTCTGCTATTTTTGTCATTTGTAGTAGCGTGGTCACGTGTTTATTTAGGTGTGCATTTCCCTTTAGACATGTTGGGTGCTTTTATTGTCGCACTACTGGTCAATGTAGCGGGTTATTACTTCTGGAATATTTATGGTACGCCTTTAACGGCATTCTTTATTCACCTATACCAAATTATATGTAAACCGCTTTTAGACCGTGGTTTGATTAAATAACCTAGAGATTTTTTTGCATTAAAACCACGACATTAAGTTCAGTTGCGTAATACAAAAAAATCTGCCATTCTATGTGAACTTGGATATGTTTTATCCAATACAGAATTTAGTTTGACAAGGGGAGTAGCCTCCTCCAAACATAACAGCAATGTTATGTGTCAGATATCGTCAATACACTTTTATTAAAAAGTCGGTATCTGAGCATCGTGAAATTCATGATGTAGGCAAGACCTTGATCATGTTGATACAGATGTTTAATTCATCTGGCAACTGGTCGAGGTTTTTTTATGCCCAATTGCCGGATGTGAGGAGGATTTATGGAAACAATCGGCAATCTATGGCTGTACATAGCATTCTTTGGCATTGTCATTGTCATGCTTTTAGTGGACTTTTTAGGCTTTAAGCAAAAGCAAGGTCAGGATGTCTCAATTAAGCAAGCTGCTTACTGGAGCGTGGCGTGGGTAAGCGTCGCGGTTTTATTTGGTGGTGGTTTATGGTTGTATCTACAGCAAACGGCTGGTGTGACCCTAGCAAACCAAAAAACAATGGAATACTTCGCAGGTTACTTACTTGAAAAGTCCCTCGCAATTGACAACGTTTTCGTCTGGTTAATGATTTTCGCAGCTTTTGCTATACCAGCTGCGCTGCAACGTAAAATTTTGCTCTACGGCGTATTAGGCGCAATTGTACTGCGCACCCTCTTTATTTTTATTGGTGCATGGTTCGTTCAAGAGTTCTCTTGGGTGCTTTATATTTTCGGTGCGTTCTTGGTATATACAGGTTTCAAGTTCTTAAAAGGTCAAGAAGAAGAAACCAATATTGAAGATATCAAAGCTCTAAAATGGTTACGTAACCATATGCGTATTACACCACAGCTTGAAGGTGACAAATTCTTTGTACATCAAAATGGTTTATTGTGGGCAACGCCGTTATTTTTAGTCTTGATTTTGGTTGAAGCTTCAGACGTGATTTTCGCAGTAGATTCTATTCCTGCTATTTTCGCGGTAACGAGCGATCCGTTTATTGTTTTAACAGCAAACTTAATGGCAATTTTAGGTTTACGTGCAATGTTCTTCTTACTTGCTGGCGCTGCAACTAAATTGCATTATTTGCCATATGGCTTAGGCATCATCTTACTGTTCATTGGTGCAAAAATGTTGTTGCTTGATGTATTCCACATGCCAATCTGGATCTCGTTAAGCTTTATCGTAATAGTGTTAGCAATTACGGCTTACCTTTCTTTACGACATAACAAAAAGCAATTGCAGTCTTAATTCATCACAACAAGGCATCTACATGTGAGATGCCTTGTCATCTAAATCTTCAAAAGAGACTGTACTTTAAAAAAACAGATTAATATCATATGCCAACCTAAAATTTATCTTTCCTAATCAGAAACATAATAGATAACAGCTATTCGGTATTTTATGCCGAACATACTTATTAAAATGTGTGGAGTCTCATGCGTTCTAAAAAAATTAATCTCGTCGTCGTTCCGCTATTACTCACAGCATGTAGCCATAATGATGGTCCCTTAGTACAAGACGTATATAACAACCAATATGACTGTGCTCGCGACTGGAATACCCAAACTTGTAAAGAAGAAAATAGCTCCAGTGGACATGGTTCTAGCTATACTGGTAGCCGCTATTTAGGTCCTGCGTATTATCGAAATAATCGGGAAGTTTCTTATCATGGCAATACCTTACATCCTTACAGCAATTTGAGTGTAGGTCGACCAGTTATTTCAAGCACAGCGAAAAGTTCGTCTTTTTCATCCCCAATTCGTGGTGGTTTTGGCCGTAGCGGTTTTTCTTTCGGCGGCTAAGTCTTTAGGCATTCACTTAATATGAAAAGAAAAATATTTACTCCACGACCAGACTGGCAAGTGGAGCATCAAAATATTGGTTTCGATTATTTTAATTTACCTTCTCTCGATGGCTCAATTTACTGGTCTGAAGGGGTTGCTTATGAGTTTACCCTTAAGCAGATTGAACAACTTGAAGATGCAGCAAATGAACTGCATCAGATGTGTTTATCGGTAGTAGGAGATCTCATTCAACGCGGGGACTATCCAGCTTATTTTCAAATTCCAGAAACAGCCATAAGCCATATTGAACATTCGTGGAAACAAAATGCACCCATGCTCTATGGTCGCTTTGATTTCGCTTACGATGGGCGAAATATCAAAATGCTGGAATATAACGCGGACACACCGACTGGCTTACTCGAAGCTTCTGTCGCGCAGTGGCTGTGGATAGAACAAGTCTCAGGCATTGCAAACCGAGATCAATTCAATAGCATTCATGAAGACCTGATTAAACGCTGGAAAACAATTTTACCGCGTGCTAGCCATGTGCATTTTGCTGCTTGTCAGGAAGCTGGAAGGGAAGACTGGGGAAATCTCGAGTACTTGATGGATACAGCTTATCAAGCTCATCTACAAGTTTCCGAGCTTTCTATGGAAAACATAGGCTGGAATGGGCAAGATTTTGTTGATCTCCATAATCAGCCCATTCAAAACATATTTAAGCTCTATCCATGGGAATGGATTTGGGAGGAAGCCTTTTCTCAATATATTCACCCACAAACACAGTGGATTGAACCCTGCTGGAAAATGTTACTTTCAAATAAAGCGATTTTGGTTGAGCTTTGGAAGCGTTATCCAAACCATCCATTGTTGGTCGAAACCCATACCTATGACCCGCAACAAGTTTTGTCTGGCAAATGGGTGAAAAAGCCAATTTTGGCAAGGGAAGGGGCCAATATTCGAATTTTACAAGATGGTCACGATCAAGGCTCAGCTTCTGGTAGCTTTCATTTTGATGACTATGACAAATACGGATATGTTGTACAAAAATGGGTAGATACCCCTTTATTTTCAGGACAATTACCTACACTCGGTTTATGGATGGTTGGACATCAATGCGCAGGCCTGTCTATCCGTGAAGATTGTTATGACATTATCGGTAATGATGCTCACTTTGCAGCACATTATTTTGTCGAGTAAAAACGCATAGAGATTTATAAAAAAGCACTTTAAAAGTGCTTTTTTATTATGCTTGGTCCGCAATCAAACAGTGCATTTTAGATATATAACAAATAATGAATATTTATTTTTAAAGCTAAATTAGAACAAAAATTCAAAAATATAATAATTTAATCTTATGAATTTTAAAAACTTTATTTCATTTTAAAAATTAAAAAGTGATATTGGCAAGCTCTTTGCATCTCCTAAAAAGAAAAAAGCCTAGATTTTAAGGGCTCGCGAGAGCCCTGATTTTTTTAAGGAGTGATGCCATGAATGCGATTCCAACTTTAACGCCCCTTGCCATGCCATGTAACAGCAGTTTTGATGCAAAAGATTGGGAAATTTTATCTACTCACTGGTATCCGGTTGCGCGTATTCAAGATGTCTCTACTACACCACAAAGAGTGACGTTATTAGATGTCAATATGGCCCTATATAAGACAGAAAGTGGCGAAATTCATCTGGTCCGAGACATTTGCCCACATCGTGGTGTGCCTTTAACCAAAGGGTGGGTAGATGGTGAAGAAATTGTGTGTCCTTATCATGGTCTACGCTATAACACCGAAGGGAAGTGTACCCAAATACCAGCTCAACCTGAGTTAACCAAAATTTCAGATCGTTTTTCTCTAACCAAATTTCCAGTTGTTGAACGATATGGCTTAATTTGGACCAGTATTCACAGTCGGGATGTTACTCGAGCTAATATTCCAGTATTAGATACTTGGGACCATGCAGAGCATCAATCAATTTTACCGCCTTTTGTGGATATTGGCGGTTCTAGCGGACGTCAACTCGAAGGATTTATCGATGTCGCTCATTTTGCATGGGTGCATCACAATGCCTTTGCTAGTCGCGATAATCCCGTTGTCCCTAAGTACCACACTGAACGCACCGCCTACGGCTTAAAAACAGTCTATATCAGCAATGTCAGTAACTATCCGCACGAGCTAAAACATCTTGAACCAGAAGGCTTCTTATGGAAACGTACCTTTGATGTCTATCCACCTTTTTCAGCTGTACTTACGGTCGATTTTCCAGAAGGTGGGGTTTTAAAAATTTTAAATGTCTGTTGTCCTGTTTCAAGCAATAAGACCCGTTTATTTGTTCCACTCACCCGTAACTTTGACCAAACTGGCGATTTAGAAAAGGTATACGCATTTAATGCTCAAATTTTTACCGAAGATCAAGACATGGTCGAATCACAAAAGCCAGAAGAACTACCGCTTGATTTAATGATGGAAGCACATTTCGAAGCAGACCGTTCATCAACGACTTATCGACGGATTTTGGCTGAATGGGGACTAAGTAAACGTTATACCGTTTAAATATTGGCTAAGTGGGGTACAATCAATCGAAAAAAGTGAAAATATAAAGGCTTTCCATGTCATTGATCGCAAATACCACCGTTGTGCGTGGTCGTTTTTTAGATATCCAGCAAATCATCTCTGAACCAACTGATATTCCAAATCAAGTGCGTTATTTAGAAGATGGTGTATTGATTAGTGAACATGGAAAAATCAAATGGTTTGGTGCATGGGAAGATGCTCAAGCGCATCTACCTGCTGGGGTTGAGATTCAACATTATCCAGAACAATTGATTGTACCCGGCTTTATTGATACCCATATTCACTTCCCGCAAACCGAAATGGTTGGAGCATACGGCGAACAACTTTTAAGCTGGCTCAATACTTATACTTTCCCAACTGAAATCCAGTTTCAGGATAAAGCATATGCAAGTGAAATTGCTCAGTTCTTTGTTCAGGAACTCTTAAAACACGGTACAACCACGGCCCTCGTTTTCTGTACGGTTCATCCTGAGTCTGTTGATGCCTTATTTGAAGCTGCAGAACGCGTTCAGATGCGTTTAATCGCTGGTAAGGTACTCATGGACCGCAATGCCCCTGAAGCGCTTTGTGATACCCCAGAAACGGCTTACAGTGACACTAAGGCACTCATTGAAAAATGGCATGGCAAGGGTCGTGCTCTGTATGCGATTACACCACGTTTCGCACCAACCTCTACACCTGAACAATTAGAAAGAGCAGGGCAGTTAAAACAAGAATTTCCAGATGTTTATGTACATACCCATTTAAGCGAAAACAAAGATGAAATTGCTTGGGTGAAATCTTTATTTCCAGAACAAGCGGGCTATTTAGATGTTTATCAACATTATGGCCTAACTGGTAAACGTTCTGTTTTTGCTCATTGTGTTCACTTAGAAGATGATGAATGGCAATGTATGCATGATACACAGTCGGCTATCGCATTTTGCCCAACCTCAAACCTGTTCTTGGGAAGTGGTTTATTCCCATTGAAAAAAACTTGGGAAAAACAAGTGAAAGTAGGTTTAGGTACAGATATCGGCGCTGGTACATCGTTTAGTTTGCTGCAAACTGTTAACGAGGCTTATAAGGTCCAACAGTTACAGGGTGATAAACTTTCAGCTTATGAAGCGCTCTATCACGCGACACTAGGCGGAGCAAAAGCGCTTGATTTGCAGGACAAGTTAGGCAATTTCAACATCGGTAAAGAAGCAGACTTTGTGGTACTCAACCTTAAGCCAACGGCACTACAGCAACTTCGTCAGTCTAAATCCAAATCTGTTGAAGATTCGTTGTTTGCATTATTCACTTTAGGTGATGACCGTAATATTGAGGCGACGTATATTTATGGAAACCGTGCTTATCAAAAAGAAACAGCCTAATAAAAATCGGGTCGTTAAGTTTTTGTTATTATTTGGAATATGTGCTCTTGTTTTAAAGCGGGATCGACATATTGCTCAAAATGATAAAACTTCAAAGTCATCAAAGGGTGCATGAAACATCATTTTGCTTTAAAATTTTACCATTAACTCAGATTTTAGAGGTGTTGCAGGTCAACACCTTTTTTATTTTTTCTTTTATATCTTGTAGGAATCTGACATGACTGTTGCAATGAGCATCATGATTTCAACCGAAGAAATTCAAGCAAAAGTCAAAGAGCTCGGCGAGCAAATTAACGCTCACTATGCAAATAGCGACAAAGAGTTAGTCCTGATTGGGCTACTGCGTGGTTCTGTTATTTTCATGGCAGACTTGTGCCGAACGATTACCAAACCGCATGAACTCGACTTTATGACAGTCTCTAGCTACGGCGGCGGTACGACTTCAAGTCGGGATGTTAAAATCTTAAAAGATCTTGATGGTGAAATTCGCGGTAAAGATGTACTGGTCGTTGAAGATATTATCGACTCAGGTAATACCTTAAGCAAAGTTATGGAAATGCTGCAAACTCGCGAACCAAATTCGATTCAATTGTGTACGTTAGTGAGTAAACCATCTCGCCGTGAAATTGATCTCGAAGTGAAATTTTTAGGTTTTGAAGTAGAAGACAAGTTTATTGTGGGTTATGGATTAGACTACGATCAAAAATATCGCCACTTACCATTTATTGGCGAAATTGGTTTATAAATTTCAAAAAAATAGCACCGCGAGGTGCTATTTTTTTATATAAAACTTTAGCTTCGAACAAAAAAGACACAAAAAGTCGCAATCTGCTACAGACAAAACAGACAGCTCTGCCGCACGATAGAATATGAAGCAAAATCATTAACTTCATCAAAAAAACAACTGGAGAACAAATATGTGGTCACTCATTGTCGCTATTGTAGTTGGTTTCTTTGCTGGCTTAATCGCTCGTGCCTTACATCCAGGGGATGATAAAGCAGGTTTCATCGTAACCACCCTAATTGGTATTGCAGGTTCACTTCTAGCCACTTATGGTGGTCGTTTACTTGGCCTTTATGGAGAAAATTCAGCTGCGGGCTTTATCGCATCTGTAATTGGTGCAGTCATTATTCTCTTTATTTACAATTTAATTGCACGAAAAAGTTAATGACTTTTAGGCAATAAAAAAGCACCAGATGGTGCTTTTTTTTTAATTCATTTTATAGACCTAATTCTTTCCAAACTGCCTGAATTTCTTCGGCAGATCGAGCGCCTACCAGTTTAAATCCATTTGCAAAAATTAAGGTAGGGGTACCATTAAAACCTAGTTTTTTTCCAAGCTCTAAATTACGATCAATTGGATTAGCACAGTTTGTCACTGTTGGTTTAACACCTTGTTGAATCAGTTTTTTCCATGAATAGGATTGATTTGGCGCACACCAAACCTGCCTAGAAACAACAATAGACTGAGGTTTTAAAGGATAGATGAACGTGTAAATGGTTACATCTTTCAGCTTATCGAGTTCAGGTTCAAGTTGTTTGCAATAAGGGCAGTTTGGATCAGAAAATACTACTAAAACATGCTGTCCATTACCTTTAACCGTTTTAATCGCATCTTTTAAAGGTAATTGTTTCCAATCAATTGAGTTCTGTCCTAACACTAGATCTTTGGTTAAGTTTTTCTGATCTTTTAAACGAATCATAGAGCCTACAAACATATGCTGCCCATCTTCGCCAACATAAATGATTTGCTGATCGAGATTAGCGCTATATAGCCCAGGCATTTCGGTTTTCTGAATATTGCTAATTTTCAAATTAGGATATTGTTTTTTAATATTTTCCCTAACAGTATCTACATTAGCGAAACTCACACTTGCTGTTAAGCTAAATAACGCCAATATTCCTAATTTTTTAAGCATAAAACCGACTCATAGGTAGGAGAGGAGCTCATTTTAATCAGTTCAGCTTTTGAGAACAGAACTGATTACCGAGTTATAACCAAAATGCCACTCATTTATGCCAATGTTTCACGTGGAACATAAGTAGATTTTAGAATATTAATTTCTACCGATATATGCACAATTTCATCATGAATTGATAAAGCCTGACGAATCTGATCTGCGGTTAAAGAAATATCATCAGTTTCGAGCGCTAAAATACAAGAAAATTTACCTTTTGCGACTTTCCAGACATGAATATCCGTAATTTCAATATGTTTCGGAAATTCACCAATCACTTCACGAATTTCTTCAACCACAGGATGGTCCATTTCAGCATCTAAAAGGGTCTTTCCTGTCTCTTTCATTAACCCAAAAGACCATTTTGCAACCAAAATAGCACCTAAAATCCCTAAAAGTGCATCTAAAAAACCCCATCCAAAATATTTACCAGCACAAAGCGCAATAATTGCAAAAACGGAGGTCACAGTATCTGCAACTACATGTAAAAAAGCGGCTTTTTGGTTTAAATCATGATGGTGATGCCCATGTTCATGATGGTGATGGTGATGGTGATGGTGATGGTGATGGTGATGGTGATGGTGCCCATCATCGTGAAGTAACCATGCGCAAATCAAGTTAATGACCAAACCTAAAATTGCAATAGGAATAGCTTCATTATAAAAAATCTCAACTGGATTAAATAAACGTTGTATCGACTGAAAAGCCATAAAAATGGCAACAACCATCAGCAAAATTGCACTGCTATAACCCGCTAAAATCTCGATTTTCCAAGTTCCAAAACTAAACCGATGATCTTTGGAATAATGACGAGCTGCACGATAAGCAAAATAGGCTAAACCGAGTGCCAACATATGTGAACTCATATGCCAACCATCAGCGAGAAGTGCCATTGAATTGAAAAACCATCCACCAAATATCTCTAACACCATCATGGATGCCGTTAAAATCGTTGCAATCAAAATACGTTTTTGTGCAAGTGGATTTCCTTCATCAAACTGATGTTGATGATGACGTGATACACTATGATCCTGCATAATATTCAAACCCAATATACTCCCTACCAGTATATTGAATTATACAAGAGAACATAGATGAGTCACATTGGTCAGGATAAAAAAATAGTTAATCGTGTAAAACGACTAAAAGGGCAAATTAATAGTATTGAGCATGCCGTTGAACAGCCTGATATTTCATGTATAGAAATACTGCAACAAGTTGCTGCCATTAAAGGTGCGATAAACGGTTTAATGAGTGAATTGATGGAACAACACTTACATCATCATGTACTCAAAGAAGCACAAGTTGATCAGAATGAGTTAGATGAGTTTTTAAAGGTTCTAAAAAGATACGGTTAACAAGGTGACTGAATGACACAGCCATGTGCATCATCCAGAGTTTTTCAGTTATTTTCCAATACAAAACGAACCAAAAATCTTGCCTAATAGGTCATCGGCGCTAAAGTCACCGGTAATTTCACCTAAAGCATTTTGAGCAAGGCGTAATGATTCAGCAACGAGTTCACCTGCATTAAACACAACAAGTTGCTCATGTGCTTCTGAAAGATAGAGCTGTGTGCGCTTCATTGCGTCTAAATGACGTGTTCTCGCAATAAAGGTGTCTTCCTCAGGGTGGAAGCCTGCATGCGCTGTAATCGCATCTACGAGGCCTTGTACGCCCATCTCTTGTTTTGCAGAAACGGTTATATGACGGAACCCTTGAAAATCGCTTATTTCAGCTAATTGTCCAGTTAAATCGCATTTATTGCCAATTAACATTAAACGACGCGGTTCGATGTGTTCAGCAAAATATTCTTGAGCAAGTTTTAATGGGTCATCGCCTTGATTTAAATCATAAACCAGCAATAACAAATCAGCTTGTTCAATTTCTTTAATTGCTCTGCGGATCCCTTCTTTTTCAACAATGTCACCTGTTTCACGTAGGCCAGCTGTGTCTGTTAAGGTGATTGGTAGGCCATTTAAGCTAATTTTTTCATGTAAAACATCGCGAGTTGTACCGGCAATATCCGTCACAATTGCGCGCTCAACACCAGCTAGCGCATTCAACAAGCTAGATTTACCTGCATTTGGTTTACCCGCAATAACGACTTGTAAACCTTCACGTAGTAATTGACCTTGTCGTGCAGATGTTTGAACTGCATGTACTGACTGCTGAACATCTTCAAGTAAAGCTAAAATCTTACCATCTGCTAAGAAATCGATTTCTTCTTCGGGAAAATCAATTGCGGCTTCAACATGTAAGCGTAAATGGATCAGTTTTTCTAAAACCGTATTAATTTTTGTTGAAAAAGCGCCTTGTAAAGAGCGAACAGCAGAGCGTGCCGCAGCTTGCGAAGTCGCATCAATCAAATCGGCAATCGCTTCTGCTTGTACCAAGTCCATCTTGCCATTTTCAAAAGCGCGCATGGAGAATTCACCAGCTTTTGCAGCAATTGCACCCAGCTCAAATAGACGTCCAAGCAAGGCATTCTGGATGACTGGACCACCGTGACCTTGTAGCTCTACAACATCTTCACCTGTAAAGGAGTGGGGATTGGGAAAGCATAGAACAATCCCTTCATCCATAATGCTGCCATCAGCATCATAAAACTTACGAAAACCCGCCATACGTGCTTCAGGCAAGTTTTTCTGTGTCAGGTTTTGAGCAATCTCATAAGCTTTAGGTCCCGATAGGCGAATCACGCCCACACCACCACGCCCTAGTGGCGTTGCAATCGCGGCAATCGTGGTTTGACTTTGCATATTATTCACCTAAAAACCTAAAATCCAGCCAAAGAAAAATCCGCCTAAGATTACCATCTTAAGCGGATTTATTCAGCAAAAGTTCAATGATTAAGAAGCTGATTCAGTCTTATTTATACGACTTTTTTCAACGCTCTTGTTAATAAACGACTGCTGTAAAATAGTAATACTGTTGTTCACAATCCAGTACAGCACGAGACCTGCTGGGAAGAACAACATAAATACCGTGAACATAATCGGCATAATGCGGAACACTTTTGCCTGCATAGGATCAGCGGGTTGCGGGTTCAACATTTGCTGCGCAAACATCGTAGCACCCATGATCAACGGCAAGATGAACCAAGGATCCATTGCTGACAAGTCTTGAATCCAGCCTAACCACGGTGCGTGACGTAATTCCACACTTTCCATGAGTACCCAATACAAGGCAAGGAAAATTGGCATTTGTAGCAACAATGGTAAACAACCTGAAAGTGGATTCACTTGTTCACGTTTGTATAAAGCCATCATTTCTTGGGAGAAGCGCATACGGTCTTCACCGAACTCTTCTTTCATGCGTTGCATTTCTGGTGCAATCACACGCATTTTCGCCATAGAACGATAACTTTTTGAAGATAAAGGCCATAAAATCATCTTCACCATCACGGTAAGTAAGATGATTGACCATCCCCAGTTGCCCACAATGCTATGGAAGAATTGAAGACCTAAGAACAATAACTTGGCAATCGGCCATAACCAGCCATAATCGACAGTCTGATTCAAGCCAACCGCTAAATCTTTTAATTCAGATTGTACTTTCGGACCTGAATAAAGTTTTGCGTCCACTTCCATTGAAGTGCCTGCCGGAACATTAATCACTGGTGAGGTAAAACCAATGATATTCATATGATCCGCAGATTGACGAGATTCAAGTTTAGCTACATAAGGCTGACCATTTGCTTGAGTCAGTTTAAGATTCCCAGGAATCCAAGCACTTACAAAATAATGCTGAACAATCGCAACCCATCCACCTTTCGCTTCAGTATTTACTTTTTCTTCTGAGAAATTAGCAAACTTAAGCTTGTTGTAGTGTGAATCAGGTGTTCCCCAAGCTCCACCTAAGAAAGTTCCTAGAGTGAAAATACCTTGAGAAGATTTACCAGGATCATCAGAGTTATCACGCTTTAATTGTCCAAACATCTGACCTTGCCAGCTTTGTTGGCTACGGTTAATCACTTGATGTCTTACAACAATTGGATATTGCCCTTGGGTAAAGGTGAAAGTTTTAATAATTTCAACGCCTTCAGGTGTTTTAAATACCATCGGAACGTTTAAAACTTTTTCAGATTGACCCTTTTGATCCTGTACACCCTTAGCATCAGCCAAAGTATATGATGTTTTTTCAACCGCATATAATGGACGACCACCACGACTGCTATCTGGTCCATTCAAACCAATTAAGCCAGATTGAGCAACATATGTACGCTTGGCATCATTTTCAAGCATAACAAATGGCTGATCGCTGTCTTTGCTTTTGTCGTGTGAGAGTAATTCAATACGAACAATATCACCACCTTTTGGATTGATCCAAATATGGTAAAGGTCAGTTTGTACTGAAATAAGCTGTTGATTCACAGGTGCAGTTGCATCTGTGGTTTGTGACTGCGCAATATTTGCTTGTGGCACATCGGAAGCCACTGTTGCATTTTTAGCATTTGGCAAATCAGCAGATACTTCATGTGAACTTACAGCCGCCGCTTGTTTTTGCGGTGCAGTTGCAGCATTTCCATAATCTTTTTGCCAAGCCAAAATGAGCAAATATGCGGTGACAAACATGGCCCCGAGAATTGCAAACCTGGCCCATTGTTGCATATCTATTACCCCAAATGGTTAGAGAGATTTTGCTTCAGTAAACGATCACGAAAGGGTACAGCAACATGATGCGTTTGAGAATCTATTTGATGAAACGAAATAAAACGAATTGCTTTTGGCGGTACCGGATCATATCCAGATCCACCCCACGGATGACAACGACAAATTCGTTTAGAAGATAACCAAACGCCTTTGATTGCACCATGAGTTTGCAATGCTTCTATCGCATATTGGGAACAGGTCGGGATATAACGACAACGGGGTCCAAGAAGCGGACTAATCGCAATTTGATACAGTCGAATCAACCAACGTAGAAAACGAACCATTGGCTATCTCTTAATTCTGCGAGGTTGTGCCAACTTTAGAATGTTTTTTTGCTAAGCGTTGTAATTTTTGCCAAGCAAAATCTAATTGTTGATATAGCTCAGCATTCGTAATCGCTTCTATACCGACTTTCGGCATTACCACAATATCTATATCTGATCCAAAATTCGGCTGATGTAGACGAAAGCTCTCACGAGCAAGACGTTTTATTCGATTTCTTTCATGCGCACGGCGCACTTTTTTCTTAGCAACAACAATACCCAAACGGCTATTAGGCTGTTCGGTTAATTTTGCAAGAAATAAAAAATGGGGTTGATGCACTTTAAAAAGCGCACCATCGAATACACTTTTATAATCTGCAGCACAGCGTATTCGCACATCTGTGCTAAAATTGTAAAGTGTCATCACACCCAAGTCTGGTCAGCGTAACAGTATTAAACAGTTAAGCTATGACGACCTTTTGCACGACGACGAGCTAATACTTGACGACCAGCTTTAGTTGCCATACGAGCACGGAAACCATGAACGCGTTTACGCTTTAATTCAGATGGCTGGAAAGTACGTTTCATATCGAAACTCCCAAAAATGATCTTTCTATAAAGGTCCGCGATTTTATTGTGCAATGTTTACGCTGTCAATGAAAAACCAAGAAAGTTTTGTATTTAACCCAAATTTTTAATCTCTCTACTTCTTTTTATGATTGTCATAATTCAGTGCAATATATAGTTTTTAAAGTTATACACAAAGTAATTGTCTATTTTTATTAGAACTTTTATTATATACACACCTTATATACATATTTATCAACAAAACAAGATATCATCTTGGCTTTGATTTACTGCATTTGAATTTAAATTCATATTTTGCAGTTATCCACAAAAGATCACACCCCTATTAAATAAATTCAAATTTTAAAATTTATATTTATTCTTATTAGGAGCGGTTTTTTCTGTGGATTTCGTACTTTTAAATTTAAAAAACATGTGTTTGGGTTGTTGATAACTCTGTTTTTATTATATTTATGGATTGTGGATAAGTTTGTATGATAATTTATCCACAGGTTGTGCGAAAAGTTATACACAAGTGGTTTTGAATTTAAATTTATTCACAAGAGTTTTCTTTTTAGACAAAATCGCTCGAATTCGTCATGACAGATGTGGATAACTTGGTTAGAATGGCGACCCCTTCTCATATGGAAGGGTGAATCTTTAGATTGTTTGAATTTAAAAACGCAAAAATAGGGGATACACATGCTTTGGACAGACTGCTTAACTCGCTTGCGACAAGAGCTCTCTGATAACGTCTTTGCGATGTGGATTCGCCCATTAGTTGCTGAAGAAGTAGAAGGGATACTACGTCTCTATGCTCCTAACCCTTATTGGACGCGTTACATTCAAGAGAATCATTTAGAATTAATTTCTATATTGGCTGAGCAGTTGTCAGAAGGACGTGTACGTCAGGTTGAGATTTTAGTTGATTCTCGTCCTGGGAGTATTTTGTCATCGAGCGAACAACCAGCAACCACTACAGCTGCGCTGCAAACTGCGCCACCACAAAGTATTAAAGTAAAAAAAGAGCCTGAGTCTGTTTCTAGCCCACATGCGAATAGTGTCGTCAATCCGAAAACATCAAAAAAGAAACTACTGAATCCTCAGTTTACTTTTTCTTTATTTGTTGAAGGTCGTTCGAACCAGATGGCTGCTGAAACATGTAGAAAAGTATTAACTCAATTAGGTGCCTCACAACATAACCCTTTGTTTTTATACGGTCCTACAGGATTAGGTAAGACACACTTAATGCAAGCAGTTGGTAATGCTTTATTACAAGCCAAACCAAATGCTCGTGTTATGTATATGACTTCTGAGAGTTTTGTTCAGGATTTTGTGAGTTCTTTACAAAAAGGCAAAGTAGAAGAGTTTAAGAAAAACTGTCGTTCTTTAGATTTATTATTGGTCGATGATATTCATCTCTTAGCAGGTAAAGAGGCGAGTCTAGTTGAGTTCTTCTATACATTTAATGCCTTACTTGATGAATCTAAACAAATTATTTTAACTTCAGACCGTTATCCAAAAGAGTTAACAGAGTTGGATCCGCGTTTAGTTTCTCGTTTTTCTTGGGGACTTTCAGTAGGCGTTGAACCACCAGATATTGAAACTCGTATCGAAATTTTATTAAAGAAAGCCGAAAATAGCGGCGTTGATTTACCTCGAAATTGTGCATTATTTATTGCACAACAAGTGGTTGCTAACGTACGTGAACTTGAAGGTGCACTTAATAAAGTCGTTGCAATTTCTCGTTTTAAAGGTGCGCCAATCGATCTTGATGTGGTTCGTGAGTCTTTGAAAGATGTGTTAGCGATCCGTGCACGAACAATTAGTGTAGAAAATATTCAGCGCGTCGTGAGTGAGTATTTCCGTATCCCATTAAAAGAATTAGTAGGGCCTAAACGTACGCGAATTTATGCTCGACCACGTCAGTTAGCAATGGGACTTGCTCGTGAATTGACCGGTGATAGTTTTCCAGAAATTGGAATGGCTTTTGGTGGACGCGACCACAGTACCGTGATGCATGCTTGTGAAAAAGTAACCAGTCTGCGCGGAGAAGATCCAATTTTTGACGAAGATTATAAAAATCTACTGCGTCTACTTCAGAGTTAATGAAATAATAAGACATTGTTGCAAAGTCTACGTAAGTGCAGCATAGTACACAGCTAAAAAATGAAATATTTGCTCCAAGTTGCTAGAGGAATGAATCGTGCGTTTGAAAATCGCTAAAGAAAGTTTACTCAATGTTTTATCGCATGTTGTCGGTGCGGTAGAACGTCGTCATACATTGAATATTCTTTCAAACGTCAAAATTCAGACTAATGCTCAGGCGCTCACCATTACTGGTTCCGATCTGGAGGTCGAACTGGTTGCGAGCACTGTTTTAACAGAAGGGGCATGCCTTGAAGCAGGGGAAACCACAGTCCCTGCCCGTAAATTAATGGAAATTTGTAAATCATTGCCTACAGCTGCATTAATTGATTTACAAATTACTGAAGATCAAAGATGTATCTTAAAATCTGGTAATAGCCGTTTCGTATTAGGAACTTTACCAGCAGAAGATTATCCATTATTGACGACTGAAAATAGTCAAGGTACTCAAGTACAGGTAACTCAACGTGAGTTAAAGCGTTTATTTGAAAAAACTGCTTTTGCGATGGCTGTACAAGATGTACGTTTCTATTTAACAGGTACTTTATTGGAAATTGATGAAAATCAATTACGTGCAGTAACAACAGATGGACACCGTTTAGCACTTTGTGAAATTACGGCTTCTTCTACATCATCTCAATTGGTTCAGGCCATTGTACCTCGTAAAGCTGTTGGTGAATTACAGCGTTTACTGAGTATTGAAGATGAACAATTAACATTGTTGATTGGTCGTGAGTTGTTAAATGTAACCATCAATACGCCAAGTCGTGACAAAGAGCAGGGTGATATTACTGTTCGTTTTACAACAAAATTGATTGATGGAAAATTCCCTGATTATCGTCGTGTAATTCCACGTGGTGGCGATAAACATGTATTAATTAGCCATGATGTATTTAAGCAATCATTACAACGTGTTGCAATTTTGAGTAATGAAAAATTGCGTGGCGTTTTCTTGAATTTTAATCAAGATTCTTTACAGCTTCGTGCGAATAACCCTGAGCAAGATGAAGCTATTGAAGATTTAGCTATCCAATATCAAAACGTACCACTTGAAATGTCATTTAATGCGCAATATTTACTTGAAGTATTGGGTGTACTTGATGGCGATGACGTAAACATGAGTATGAGTGAAGCGAATCAGTCTGTTTTGGTTCAAGATCCAGCACATACTGATCAAACTTATGTAGTTATGCCGATGCGTGTATAATCTGGCTATCTAATATGCATCTTACGCGCTTAAACATTGAACGTGTGCGTAATTTAAAAACGGTTGCACTCCAAGGGTTGCAACCGTTTAATATATTTTATGGCGCTAATGGTTCAGGGAAAACCTCCATTCTGGAAGCAATTCATTTGCTTGCAACTGGGCGATCGTTCCGCACTCATATTCCTAAAAATTATATTCAGTATGCTGCCGAAGATGCGATTGTCTTTGCCCAGTCTAGTACTGAAAAAATTGGCATGCAAAAGTTAGCATCTGGTGAGCAGTTGATGAAGGTCAATGGCGATACCGTAGCTACCCAAGGCCAACTTGCTAAATTACTTCCTTTACAGCACCTCGATCCACAAAGTACCGACATTATTGACCATGGTGCAAAACCACGACGCCAACTTTTAGATTGGCTGATGTTCCACGTGGAACCTGAGTTTTATTTTGCGTGGCAATACTATTCGCGTGCATTAAAACAGCGAAATACGTTACTTAAAACCCGAAGAAATTTGTCGTTGGCTGATTTAGAGCCTTGGAACAAAATGCTGAGTGATTATGGTGAAATTTTGCACTCTCAGCGCTTGGGTATTGTGGAACAATGGAATGTGTTTTTTCAAAATGATTTGAGCCAATTACTCCCTGATCTTGAAATTGAACTGGAATACATTCCAGGTTTTCATACAGAGCAGGGGCTCATGCAAGACCTGCTAAATCAACACCAAAAAGATATCGAAAGACGGTATACCGAATATGGTCCACATCGCGCAGATTTGCGTTTAAAAACCCCGTTTGGACACGCTGATGTGGTTTTATCAAGAGGTCAGAAAAAACTGCTGATTATTGCTTTAAAACTGTCACAAATTGCAATGTTACATGCGAGTAATAAGGAAACTGTGGTATTATTAGATGATCTGACAGCAGAATTAGACTTAACCGCACAACAACGTTTAATTGAACGATTAAGCCAACTTGGTAGCCAGGTTTTTATGACAACTTTAGATCATGCATCGGTAAAAAAACACTTACATGATCTGTCTATTTCATATCAATTATTCAATGTTGAATCCGGTCAAGTTAGTCTTGCTTCACCATAATTTTTTGATGTTAACCATCTTTGAATAAACCTATATTTGCTAGGGAGAAACCATGAGTTCAGAGTCTCAATCAGCCTCTCAAACAGAACAAACCAATGAAAAGGCTTATGATTCCTCTAGTATTAAAGTATTACGTGGATTAGATGCAGTTCGTAAACGTCCGGGTATGTATATTGGGGATACAGACGACGGTACCGGTTTACACCATATGGTATTCGAGGTAGTCGATAACGCGATCGATGAAGCTTTAGCTGGGCATTGTGATGAAATTATCGTCACTATTCATGAAGATGAGTCCGTAAGCGTTTCTGATAATGGCCGTGGTATTCCAACCGATATTCACCCCGAAGAAGGTGTTTCTGCAGCGGAAGTAATTCTTACCATTCTGCACGCAGGTGGTAAGTTTGATGACAACAGCTATAAAGTTTCTGGTGGTTTGCACGGCGTAGGTGTTTCTGTAGTAAACGCACTTTCGCGTAAATTACATTTAATGATTTCTCGCGCTGGTCAAGTGCATGAGCAAGAATATCAACACGGTGATCCACAATATCCATTACGTGTGATTGGTGAAACAGATAAAAGCGGTACAACAGTACGTTTTTGGCCAAGTGCAGAAACTTTTAGCCAAACTATCTTTAACGTAGAAATTTTAGCGCGTCGTTTACGTGAGCTTTCATTCTTAAATGCGGGCGTGCGTATTGTTTTACGTGATGAACGAATTAACCTTGAACATGTGTATGACTACGAAGGTGGCTTATCTGAGTTCGTAAAATACATTAACGAAGGTAAAACTCATCTGAATGAGATTTTCCATTTCACTGCGGATACAGATAACGGCATTGTTGTAGAAGTAGCCTTACAGTGGAACGAAAGTTATCAAGAAAACGTTCGTTGTTTTACCAATAATATTCCTCAAAAAGATGGTGGTACTCATTTAGCAGGTTTCCGTGCAGCGTTGACGCGTGGTCTTAACCAATATCTTGAAAATGAAAATATTATCAAGAAAGAAAAAGTCAATGTAACCGGTGACGATGCGCGTGAAGGTTTAACTGCTATTATTTCGGTAAAAGTACCTGATCCGAAGTTCTCATCTCAAACCAAAGAAAAACTGGTATCGAGTGAAGTAAAACCAGCAGTTGAGCAAGCAATGAACAAAGAGTTCTCTGCTTACTTACTTGAAAACCCGCAAGCTGCAAAATCGATTGCAGGTAAAATTATTGATGCTGCGCGTGCGCGTGATGCTGCGCGTAAAGCACGTGAAATGACGCGTCGTAAAAGCGCACTTGATATCGCTGGTTTACCAGGTAAATTGGCAGATTGTCAGGAAAAAGATCCAGCACTTTCTGAACTATATCTTGTCGAGGGTGACTCTGCAGGTGGTAGTGCCAAGCAAGGCCGTAACCGTAAAATGCAGGCTATTTTGCCGTTGAAAGGTAAAATCCTGAACGTTGAACGTGCGCGCTTTGATAAAATGATTTCTAGTCAGGAAGTCGGTACTTTAATTACTGCGCTTGGCTGTGGTATTGGTCGTGAAGAATATAATCCTGATAAGCTACGCTATCATAAAATCATTATCATGACCGATGCCGACGTTGATGGTTCGCACATTCGTACCTTGTTATTAACGTTCTTCTTCCGTCAAATGCCAGAATTGGTTGAGCGTGGGCATATTTATATTGCACAGCCACCTTTGTATAAATTGAAAAAAGGTAAGCAGGAACAATACATCAAAGATAATGATGCATTGGAAACTTATTTAATTTCAAATGCGATTGATGAGCTATCTTTGCATACCAATGCTGAAGCACCTGCTATTACAGGTGAAGCACTTGCAAAAGTCATTCAAGACTATCAAGTTTCACAAAAGAGTTTACAGCGCTTAACTTTACGTTATCCAGCTAGCTTATTGGATGCTTTACTTGAAGTAGAAGCGTTCAAGAGCGATCAAAATCATGATCAGGCTTATGTACAACAATGGGCTGATCAAGTAAAAGCTATCATTACAAGATTACAGCCAAGTTTACGCCCAGAAATTACACTAGAGTCATTTGAGCGTGAAAATGCTCAAGGTGAAAAATCTGCGCATTATTGGCCGCGTATTACGGTATATGTTCATAACTTGCCACATGCATATTTGCTTGATGCAGCTTTATTGAATTCAGCTGAGTATGCACGTTTGCTGAAAAACTCGAAGAGTTGGTTCAGTTTGCTTGAAGATGGTGCTTATTTACAAAAAGGTGATCGCCGTATTCAGGTAGCTAACTTCCATCAAGTTTGGCAGCATATTCTGCAAGATTCGCGCCGCGGTATGATGATTCAGCGCTATAAAGGTCTTGGCGAAATGAACGCTGAACAGCTTTGGGAAACGACAATGGACCCTGAAAACCGTAATATGTTGCAGGTAACTATTGATGATGCGATTGAAGCAGATCGTATGTTCTCTTGCTTGATGGGTGATGATGTGGAACCACGTCGTGCATTCATTGAAGAAAATGCTTTAAATGCGGATATTGATGCTTAATCCATAATATGATTCTAAATCAGTCTAGGGAGAGAATGATGAGTCAGAAATTATTAGCTAGTCTTTTAATTTCATGTGCGATTTTAGGAAGTTCTGCTGTTTCGGCGGCAGACCTAGAAACGAATATGAAAATTTTAGCTAAGAGTACTAAAGCATTTGCTGAAGCAAAAGATACTGCTAATGCGAAACAACAGCTTGTTGTAATGCGTGAAGCAGCTGTTTCTTCTAAGCAATATTTACCACATAAACTCGAAGGTTTACCTTTAGGAAATGTACAGGTAAAAGAGTACCAAGCTGGTTTAGATCAGCTTGTTGCCGAGATTGATAAAGTAACTGCTTTGGTTGAGCAAGGACAATTAGATCAAGCCAAAACTGAAGCAATCAATTTAGTCACAATACGAAATGAAAATCATAAAAAGTTTAGATAATTCTTTTTATGATGATTAAAGAAAAGGCTTTGTTTAATTAAAAACAAAGCCTTTTTTTATAAGAAATGAACTTTTAAACTGCCATTTAGATGGTAGTTTCCATTTATATCAAGAGAATATAATTTTGAAAAAAACACAAAAACTCTTATGCATTGGGATCATGTTTTTTAATTGCTTATTTCAACTGCATGCTGCTACAGTCCCAACTTTTTATGGAAAATTAGTATTTCATCGTTATAGTGATTATGACGCATGGGACAGTAAGCTTTATCTTTATAACTTCACAACACAGCAGACTACATTACTGGGCACAAATTGGAAAATTGACCATATGATGAATGGTCATTTCTCTCCAGATGGAAAATGGTTAACTTTCATGGGAGTGAATTCTGGGCAGCATTACGGCGATGCATGGGATGTGTATGCTTGGAAAGTGGGCAGTAGTGAGTTACCCATTAACTTAACTCAGGGAAATAACAAACGCGATGAAGATCCAAAATTCATAGATAACCAGCGTATTATTTTCAAACAAAATGGCGATTTAAAAATCGTTAAAATGATGGATCGTACGATAACTTCTGTCACTCAAAATGGTTGGGACATAGAAGAATCGATGCCTTATCCGATGGTAAATACTACCCAAATCTTATATGCAAAAGGTGCTGGAAATAATTCTCGAATTTTCAGTATTGATCAGTCGGGTGCCTATGATACACAGCTAATCAATATCGCTTCATACTATCCAATATGGTGGCAAGGCAGTCAGTTTTTATATGTGCGTTGGTATAGTCAAACAAATGCTCATGATCAGATCTATCTCTATGACATGGCTAATAAACAAACCACACGTTTGCCATTTAACAGCATTAATTATGATACTTCCGATCCAGCGCCTTTAGATCAGCGTTACATGGTGGTGTCACTTGCAGGGCAAACAGGTAGTCGTGGCGGTTATGATCTATATATCGCAGATAGCCAATCAAGCAATGTTTGGCCTTTACCTGTAAATAGCAATTTAAATGAATTAGGGGCTTTTTATACCCCTTATTAATTAATAAAAAAGCCGATTAAGAAATCGGCTTTTTTATTTTAGAAAACAGATTAATCAAAAGAAGCTTCCATTTCTTCTAACTCCATCATGAGTTCTAAAAGTTGCTCTTCGTGTTGTTCAAGTTTAGCCTTCAGCTCAGTCTGTTCATTCATAAGTTTGAGTAAATCGTCTTTACGTGCAGCTTCATATAGAGATGTGTCTGCTAGAGATTCTTCAATTTTGGCAAGCTGCGGTTGAAGCTTCTCAATTTGAGACTCAACTTTTTCAATGTTTTTACGAATAGGTCGAGTCTGTTCACGACGGCGAGCTGCTTCTTTACGCTGAGCTTCTTTATCAACTTTAGCTGGGGCAGCAGCAGTGGTAGAGGACGAATTATTCTGTGCCACAGCAGTTTGAGCGTTAATGAGTTGCTGACGTGCTTCACGTAGCCATTTTGCATAATCCTGTAAATCACCTTCGAATTCGGTACATTTACCGCCGTGTACCAAAAGAAGCTCGTCACAAACACTTGCAATGAGTTGACGTTCGTGGGAAACCAGTACAACAGCACCCTCAAAGTCTTGTAATGCCATGCTCAGTGAATGACGCATATCTAGATCTAAATGGTTCGTCGGTTCATCGAGAATTAAAACGTTTGGACGCTGCCATACAATAAGTGCGAGGGCTAAACGAGCGCGCTCTCCACCAGAAAAGGTTTCACATGGCGTATCCATGCGTTCACCACTAAAGCCAAAACTACCTAAGAAAGAACGTAGGGTGGCTTCACTAATTTTTTTATCTGCTATACGAGCAAGCTGTAACATTGGAGTAGCATGGCCATCTAAAGCATCCATTTGGTGCTGCGCAAAGTAACCAATGTTAAGCAGTTCGGAAGCTTTACGTTCACCCGCTAAGAGAGGTAAATCACCAACCAAGCTCTTAATCAATGTTGACTTACCTGCGCCGTTCATACCAAGTAAACCAATACGTGAGGTTGGTGTAATTTGTAATCTGATTTTTTCGGCTATTTGTTTATCTCCATAACCAATACTGGCATTGTCTAAAGTCAGCAAAGGAGAACTCATTTTGGTGGGTTCACGGAAACTAAACGTAAACGGCGTATCTACATGAGCGGGTGCAAGTTGCTGCATGCGCTCAAGTTGTTTAATACGACTCTGCGCCTGACGAGCTTTAGTCGCTTTTGCTTTAAAACGGTCAATAAACTTTTGTAGATGAGCACGTGTTTCTTCTTGTTTCTCAAAAGCTTGTTGTTGTTGGGCAAGACGTTCACTACGCGTAGTTTCAAATGTAGAGTAGTTTCCGGTGTAAAGCGTGAGTTCTTGATTTTCAATATGAAGAATATGATCTGTAATCGCATCTAAAAAGTCACGGTCATGCGAAATGAGGATGAGTGTACCTTCATAGGCTTTAAGCCAATCTTCTAACCACAGAATTGCATCCAAGTCTAAATGGTTGGTTGGTTCGTCTAGTAATAATAAATCTGAACGACTCATAAGGGTACGCGCTAAATTTAAGCGCATACGCCATCCACCTGAGAAACTCTCAACATTCAAACGTAATTGATTTTCTAGAAACCCAAGACCAGCCATGAGTTGGGCTGCTTTAGATGGTGCTGAATAACCATGAATTTCATCAAAGCGGCCATGCAATTTAGCCAATTCAAAATCAGTCAGTTGATCTGGTTGAGCAAGCTTATTTTGAATATCCCAAAATTCTTCATCACCCGAAAGAACAAAATCAATTGCAGGCATATCTAAGGCTTTTATTTCTTGAGCCATATGCGCTACAGTCCAGCCTGTAGGACGAGTAAGTGAACCTTCATCGGCACCTAAACTTCCAAGTAATGCAGCAAATAATGTTGACTTACCTGCACCATTTACCCCAGTTAGACCAATCTTCCAACCTGGGTGTAATTGCATAGACGCTTTTTGAAAGAGAACACGTCCACCGCGGCGTAAAGAAACTTGGTCAAATTGAATCATCTTATTGTATCGAGGTGAGTTAGGGATGCTGTATTTTAAAGAGAACTGCCGATGAAAACAAAACTTTCCGGATTTTAGTGAGCGGCTGTTAATAATTACATATTTCAAGACATTCTAAATTTCGCTATTCATCCGAAATTCTCAAAATATTGAACAAGATAGAACACATTTAAAAAAATATGGCTAAAATAAAAACAGTTTAAATTTTGGTTGATTAATGAGCTACTAATAAAACTAGACTAAGGAAAGTCAAATGAAAAAAAGATTGGGGATTGTTAGTGCAGTATTTTGCTGTGCTATGGGAACAGCACATGCTGGACAAAATGTGTGTGTGTTTGATTTATTAGGAAAGTCAGGTGAATCCTATAAACTGATGGAAGAATGGGCGCTTGCAGCTAAAGAGTGGCAAGCAGATATCACTTTAATTCCATTTCAAGATGAAGCTTTGGTTGACCGTAGGTTGCGTGAAGGCAAGTGTGATGCCGCTTATATGACTTCCATGCGGGCGAGAAATTACAATAAATTTGCAGGTTCGATTGATGCAATTGGTGGAGTAACCAGTAATGCTATTGCGCAAAAAGCTATTAGCTACGTTTTAGATAAACGCAATAAACATCGTATGGTAACTGCACAAAATGGAGCCAATTACGAAGTCGTCGGGATTGTTCAGATTGGATTGGCTTATTTATTTGTAAGAGATAAAAACCTGAATTCAATTGAAAAAGTACGCGGTACTAAATTTGCTATTTTGCAATATGACGCAGCACAGAAGATTATGGTGGAAAGTGTAGGTGCCCAGCCTATTCCATCAGAAATTACCGATTTTGTGAAAAAGTTTAATAGTGGACAAGTCGATGCAATTGCTGCACCAGCTTATGCTTATAAACCTTTAGAGATTGGTAAAGGGGTAGGAGGGAAAGGGGCAATGTTTACTTTCCCTGTGGTTAACGTTACGGGAGATTTAGTTGCTCGAAGTGATAAGTTCCCTACAGATTTCGGTATAAAGTCACGTGCTTGGTTTCTACAGCAATTACCTCAGAACTTTGCCATGATAAAACGGCTAGAAGTGGGCGTACCATCAAAAATTAAAATGAATTTTTCAGCTGAAGACAAAATTAAATATCAAAAAATTTTACGTGAAGGTCGCCTCAGCTTAACAAAGCAGGGGGTATACGATGCAACAATGATGAGTGTGCTGAAGCGTGCTCGTTGTACGGTTGAAAGAACTAATTTTGAATGTACCCTTAATGGGGAATAGTTTATTTTTTAAACACAAAAACGCTACATATATTTCAAAGCTGAATATGGGTATGAAAATTGTGAATATAAAAAGTAACTTACGGAAACTTAGTGATTTTTACCACTAATAAATAATTTAAATTGAACAAACAATGGTTCAATAAGATAAAAATATTTGAGTAAAAGCTCTATTTTTTTCTAAAAAACATGATTAATATCTGTCTTTGAAAGGAAACTTCAAACAAAAAATCTGTTCCGTGGAAGGATGAAGAAAATGAAAAAAATCGTACTTGCTATGGCTGCCGCTTCTGTTGTTGGTTTTTCTGCTTCAGCGCAAGCAGCGAGTACCGTATGTGTATTCGACCTCTTAGGAAAAGCAGGCGACTCATATAAAATGATGGAAGAATGGGCTCTAGCTGCAAAAGGCTGGGGTACTGAAATTAACTTAGTTCCTCGTCAGGACGAGGCTGTTGCTGATAATGATTTTAAAGCCGGCAAATGTGATGCTGTAGCAATGACAGCAATGCGTGCACGCCAATATAACAAATTCGCAGGATCTATCGACTCACTCGGTGGTGTTCCAAATAACCAAATCGCTCAACGTGCAATTACTTATGTATTAGATGCACGTAATGCAGCAAAAATGACCACTAATATGGGTGGTAAAAAATATGAAGTTGCTGGTATTTCTCCGCTAGGTTCAGCATTCATTTTCGTACGTGACAAAAACATCAACTCTGTTGAAAAAGCTGCGGGTAAAAAATTCGCCGTACTGGGCTATGACGATGCACAAAAAATTATGGTGCAACGTGTAGGTGCTCAAGCGGTTCTTTCTGATATTTCAAACTTTGCCGCTAAATTTAACAATGGTCAGGTAGATATGGTAGGTGCACCTGCTTATGCTTACAAACCATTAGAGTTAAATAAAGGTTTAGGTGCAAACGGTGTAATGTGGAACTTCCCTGTATTACACGTTACAGCAGATCTAGTATTACGTTCTGATAAATTCCCAGCTGGTTTTGGTCAAAAATCTCGTGACTGGTTCGTTAAACAGTTGCCTAAGAACTTTGCAATGATCAACCGTTTAGAAGCGCAAATTCCTGGCAAATACAAAATGAACTTAAGTGCAGAAGATAAACTTAAGTATCAAAAAATGTTGCGTGATGGCCGTATGGACTTAACTAAACGCGGTGTTTACGATGCAGGAATGATGTCTGTACTTAAAAAAGCACGTTGTTCTGTAGACAAGGCTAACTTTGAATGTTCAATGCCTGGTGAATAATCTTAATTTCTTTCAGAAAGCCTAGACTGAGTTCTAGGCTTTTTGTTTTATATGTGCTGTCAATTCTGCCATTGTGGTTAGTTAGAAAGACGTTAAGCTAAATTTAGATAAAAACTTCATAAGGAAACATGAAGGTATAAAAATGGATCAAGGACTTGAGTGATTAAAATAATTGCTAATAGGTAGCTCAATCGTTATCTATTTTTCATGGAAATAAAATCATAAAAGCAAAATGGACCCGTAAAAATATCTTCAATATGATTTTTATATGAAGCCTATCCGATTCATACCTGATTGGTGTGAAATTTCTTGGTATCGAAAAACAAAAACTCCACAAGGAAAGGAAAAAGAAATATGCAATTTTCCAAAATGCTATTACTTGCGATGGGACTTACTACAGTTTCTTTTGCAGCTCAGGCTAAACAAACAGTATGTGTTTTTGACTTCGTTGGTAAAAATGGCGATGTCTATGCATTAATGAAGGATTATCAACTTGCCGCTAAAAACTGGGGAGCTGATATCGAACTTAAAGTAAACCAAAATGAAGCCGTGATTGCTGAAGATTTTAAAGCAGGCAAATGTGATGGTATTAGTGTGTCAGGGATGCGTGGCCGTCAATTTAACTCATTTACTGGGTCATTAGACGCGATCGGGGCCATTCCTGACCTGAAGCTTGCTGTAAAAATAATGCAAGGTTTAGCGAGTCCAACTTTTAGTAAATATATGGTTAATGGTCGCTATGAGGTTGTTGGTGTTATTCCAGTTGGTGATGCTTACCTTCTAGTAAACGATCGCAGCATCAATACAGTAGCGAAAGCCGCAGGTAAGAAAATTGCTGTTCTTGACTATGATGAAGCACAAAAAATTATGGTTCAGCAGGTAGGGGCACAGGCTGTGAGCGCTGATGTAACCAATTTCGGTGCGAAATTTAATAACCATCAAGTTGATATTATTGGTGCGCCAGCAGCAGCATTTAAGCCTTTAGAGCTACAAAAAGGTTTAGGAACAAAAGGTGCGATCGTGAACTATCCGATCTTACAGGTCACAGGAAATATTATTATCCGTCCTGATAAGTTCCCAGCTGGTTTTGGTCAGAAATCTAGAGAATGGGTTTCAGGTCAGCTACCACGTGCATTTACCATCTTGGGTAAAATGAAAGCTGATATACCGCAAAAATACTGGATGGATGTTCCAGCAGCCGATAAACCAGGCTACCAAAAGCTTATGCGTGAGTCTCGAATTAACCTTACACAACGTGGTGTGTACGATAAACGTATGATGAAACTCCTTTGGCAATTCCGTTGTAAACAAGACGCTAAAAACTTCGAATGTGGCTTACAGGACGAGAATTACAAATAATCTTGATAAAAATACTCAAGATTCGCTTTAAACTTCGAAGACAGACCCTATATTGATTATGCTATACTCAATATAGGGTCTTTTTTATTTTGAAAGGCACAGCAAAATCCGAGGAACAATCATCATGAATGCCCAAGCTCTAGTTTTGACAGATAATGCTGCCAATAAGGTACGCCAACTCCGTGATAGTGAAGGGAATGACGATCTCATGTTACGTGTATATGTAACAGGAGGCGGGTGTTCAGGGTTTTCGTATGGCTTCAATTTTGCTGAAAGCGTAAATGAAGATGATGCAGAATTCGTAAATGGCGATGTAAAAATGCTTGTTGACTCACTTAGCTATCAATATTTAATTGGCTCAGTAGTTGACTATGTAGAAGGTCTTGAAGGGTCACGTTTTATTATCCAAAACCCGAATGCGACAACAACATGTGGTTGTGGTTCTTCGTTCTCGATTTAAAAAGAATTTTAAAATTAAAAAAACCTCTCTATTTTGAGAGGTTTTTTTATTGGTCAAATCATTATTTTTTACGGACAGATTCTAAAAAGTATTGCACTAGTTCAGGTGCATTCTGATATGGAATCCAATGTGATGCATCCATAAAAACTGCCTCATAACTATTTTTAAAATAATGTGAGTTTAGCTCGGCACTTTTTTCTGTAACGGCAATATCATGTTTGCCCCAAATAAAAAGAGTAGGAACATCTATTGCTTTAAAAGGATTTTGAGGCTTGTCCCAAAAAAAGCCACGATACCAATTCAACGCCGTAGATAATCTATTTTCTTCTATAAACTCAGCCTCGAATATCTCAATTTGCTGATCAGTCATACCCGATGACTTAAGAAACTTACGGCCCAATTTAGGTATTTTTTTAAATAAAAGTTCGGGCAGAATCGGCAGCTGAAAAATTACAAAATAATAAGATTTAAAAAGTTGTCTACTGCTTAAACAAGCTTTTAAAAAAGCAGCTTGATGGGGTACAGAAACTAAAGTGAGATGCTGTATATATTGTTGATACTTCATCGCAATGCCTGAGGCAATTGCCGAGCCCCAGTCATGCCCAATTAAATAAACTGGCTGGCCAAGCTGCTCAATTAAACTTGCCACATCTTCTACAAGTTCACTCAGTGAATATTGAAATCGGCTTTGAGGTCTAGCATTTAAACTATAACCACGTTGATGAATCGCAAGTGTTCTAAATTGATGCTGATGCAATAATTCAGAGGTTTGTTCCCAACTATGAGCAGTTTCTGGAAAACCATGCAATAAAACAACGATTGGACCACCTATAGGGCCTGAATCAATTACATCGAATGTCCAAGCCCCACGTGTGTATTGATGAATACGTTTGGTCAGATCCATACAAACATGCCTTAAATTATTTTTGTCGGCATTTATCATGAGTTTTTATGCTCATTTAAATAACAGCATTTCGGGTCAGTAAATGTGTTATGAGGTCGAATCTAACTAATCAAATCAATAAGTAGTTTTTATACTACTGTGATCGTACCTAGAATTCTGAAATCCGAAGCACCTGTTACTGCGGGCAAATTACCACTTAAACCATTTACAAAGCGCATTGCTAACCATGCAAATGCTGTAGCCTCTACCCAAGTAGGGGAGAGCCCTAAAACATCTGTAGGTTGAACAGACCAATTGTGCTTACGAAGACGCCAGCGTAATTGCTCTAATAAATAAGAGTTATAAGCACCACCGCCACATACATATACTTCACCTGTTTCCATCTCAGAGCGATAAATCGCTTTTTGAATGGCACGCACAGTAAGCTTTAATAAGGTGGCTTGGATGTTTTCAGGGGTATCTTCTAACTCATCATAAGTTAAATCATTTCGCCAATCGATTAACTGATCATCTAACCAGTCAATATTAAAGTCTTCACGTCCTGTGCTCTTAGGTGGTTCTTTAGAAAAATACTCATGCGCATGAAGACGGTCGAGTAAAGAGCGAATAGGATGACCATAAGCTGCCCAATCACCGTTTTCATCATATGGATGACCTGTATGGCGATGACACCAAGCATCCATCAAAATATTTGCAGGACCTGTATCAAAACCAAATACGCCGTCAGCATTATTGGCAGGCAACATACTCACATTAGCAATACCACCCAAATTCAAAATCACACGATGAATACTTGGATGTTGAAATAATGCTTGATGGAAAGCCGGAACCAATGGTGCACCTTGACCGCCTGCTGCCATATCTCTACGACGGAAATCTGAAACAACCGGAATCTGAGTGATTTCAGTAATAATGTTGGGATCGCCAATTTGTAGCGTAAATCCATGTTCTGGACGGTGGCGAATGGTTTGCCCATGTGAACCAATTGCTTTAATTTGACTCCGATCTAACTGGTTTTTTTCAATGAGAGTATTAATGCCATGACCAATCATTTTGGCTAAAGCAACATCAGCTTTACCCATGCGGTCAATTTCATTGTCATCAGGCAAAGTTAACGCCATAAGCTCATCACGTAACTCGGGTTCAAATGGAACTGTAAGAGTGGCATGAAGCTGTAGTGGCTCAAATGAAGCCGCAACAATATCCACACCATCCATACTAGTGCCAGTCATTACGCCGATATAGATTGCGCTCATATGCAACTTCCCCTGCAAGACGCTGAAAAAATGTTAGTATATCGCACAAATTGAATAACTGATGTGTTTAGGTTTTGTGATGTCAAATTTCTTGCCCGCCGAAGAACAGCTTGCCCTCATCCAACGAGGCACGCACGAAATTATTTCAGAAGAAGATTTACTGAAAAAGCTCAAAGAGAATCGTCCTCTTAAAATTAAAGCTGGTTTCGACCCTACAGCACCGGATTTACATTTAGGACATACGGTTCTTATTAATAAATTAAAAACTTTCCAAGATTTGGGTCATGAAGTTATCTTCTTAATTGGTGACTATACAGCGATGATCGGTGACCCAACTGGTAAAAGCGCAACTCGTCCGCCGTTGTCACGTGAACAAGTGGAAGCCAACGCTAAAACTTATCAAGAACAAGTTTTCAAAATATTAGACCCGAATAAAACAAAAGTACGTTTTAACTCAGAATGGTTTAATCAAAAATCTGCTGCTGACCTTATTCAGCTAGCAAGTCAGCAAACCGTATCTCGTATGTTAGAGCGTGATGACTTTACAAAGCGTTATAGCAACCATCAGCCGATTGCAATCCATGAGTTTTTATATCCTTTAGTTCAAGGTTATGACTCTATTGCACTTGAAGCTGACGTTGAGTTAGGCGGTACAGACCAGACCTTTAACTTACTTATGGGTCGTACTTTACAAAGCCGTTATGGACAAGAATCTCAAGTGTGTATCACTGTACCGATTCTAGAAGGTTTAGATGGCGTAAATAAAATGTCTAAATCTTTAGGTAACTATATTGGTGTATTTGATACGCCAGGGGCAATGTACCAAAAAGTTTTATCAATGCCAGATTCTTTAATTGAACGCTATTTCGATTTATTAAGTTTTAAATCTCTAGATGAGATCAAAACCTTATTAGATGAAATTGCTGCTGGTCGTAATCCACAAGAAGTAAAACGTATCCTTGCACTTGAGCTAGTTGAACGTTTCCATGATGCAGAAGCTGCGGCTAATGCACATAAAAGTGCTGGTAACCTTATTACAGAAGGTGAAGTACCAGAAGACACCCCAGAGGTGACTATTTCGCGTGGTGAGTTTGGTGGAGAAATCTTTATTGCTACCATTCTACGTGTAGCTGGATTAAATCCAAATGCTGCAGCTGCAAAAGATGCGGTAGCTCGCGGTGCAGTAAAAGTTGACTGGAATGCTGTTGATGCAGGTTTCTCTATAAAAGAAAACGGTACTTTCATTATTCAGTCAGGTAAAAAAGCAATTGCACGTGTCACGTTCACTGACTAAGAGTGTTATGTAATAAAAAAAGCAGGAGTAATCCTGCTTTTTTTATTTAAGGATCCCAAAAAAACAATTCAACGTTCCACGTGGAACAATTTAAAGATCAGTGATTCACTAATAATAAAAGAAGTAAATTAAAAAATAAGAAGAAATATAGAATGGGGTAGAGTATTTGCTCTATTATTTCTTTGGAATCTTTGGAATCTTTGGAATCTTTGGAATCTTTGGAATCTTTGGAATCTTTGGAATCTTTGGAATCTTTGGAATCTTTGGAATCTTTGGAATCTTTGGAATCTTTGGAATCTTTGGAATCTTTGGAATCTTTGGAATCTTTGGAATCTTTGGAATCTTTGGAATCTTTGGAATCTTTGGAATCTTTGGAATCTTTGGAATCTTTGGATTAGAAGAACCTATATATGCCTCTAAGCTCTATAGAAGTCATATAAAACTCAAGATAACCTACATTTCTGAATATAAGAATTAAGAAAAAGTAGTAAAAATGCCTAAAAAAAAGGCACATATATCACTTTTTTCGCAAAATAGTAGAAAAAAGCGGCACTCAAAAGAAAAAGGCTGAAATACCCCTTGCCAAAGGTTTTTAATGGTCTATAATGCACATCCATCGGCGGTGATGCAGATAATAACTTATTGAAAAACAGTTACTTGGAATTAAGTTGGTTGCTTTAAGTGATGAATTTGGTGAGAAGTTGGTTTTGAGACTAAGTTTTAAAAATATCGAAATTACCTGTTGACTTTTAAGAGATTAAGAGTAATATAGCCGACCTAGCTTGCTGGTGACGAACCAGGAAGAAGATCATTAAGAGAATTGAAGAACAACTTGTGTGGATTTTTACTGATTGATTAATCGAAATATTATCATTGATTGATTGGTTTAAATTACTCGAAGTTTATTTGAGCGAAATTTAAGTCAGAAAATTGATGAGCCAGAATTGGCACCTTGTCTTTAATAAGGTGCAAAATGATTTTTAACTGAAGAGTTTGATCATGGCTCAGATTGAACGCTGGCGGCAGGCTTAACACATGCAAGTCGAGCGGGGTGATGGTGCTTGCACTATCACTTAGCGGCGGACGGGTGAGTAATGCTTAGGAATCTGCCTATTAGTGGGGGACAACATTTCGAAAGGAATGCTAATACCGCATACGTCCTACGGGAGAAAGCAGGGGATCTTCGGACCTTGCGCTAATAGATGAGCCTAAGTCGGATTAGCTAGTTGGTGGGGTAAAGGCCTACCAAGGCGACGATCTGTAGCGGGTCTGAGAGGATGATCCGCCACACTGGGACTGAGACACGGCCCAGACTCCTACGGGAGGCAGCAGTGGGGAATATTGGACAATGGGCGGAAGCCTGATCCAGCCATGCCGCGTGTGTGAAGAAGGCCTTATGGTTGTAAAGCACTTTAAGCGAGGAGGAGGCTACTTTAGTTAATACCTAGAGATAGTGGACGTTACTCGCAGAATAAGCACCGGCTAACTCTGTGCCAGCAGCCGCGGTAATACAGAGGGTGCAAGCGTTAATCGGATTTACTGGGCGTAAAGCGCGCGTAGGCGGCTAATTAAGTCAAATGTGAAATCCCCGAGCTTAACTTGGGAATTGCATTCGATACTGGTTAGCTAGAGTGTGGGAGAGGATGGTAGAATTCCAGGTGTAGCGGTGAAATGCGTAGAGATCTGGAGGAATACCGATGGCGAAGGCAGCCATCTGGCCTAACACTGACGCTGAGGTGCGAAAGCATGGGGAGCAAACAGGATTAGATACCCTGGTAGTCCATGCCGTAAACGATGTCTACTAGCCGTTGGGGCCTTTGAGGCTTTAGTGGCGCAGCTAACGCGATAAGTAGACCGCCTGGGGAGTACGGTCGCAAGACTAAAACTCAAATGAATTGACGGGGGCCCGCACAAGCGGTGGAGCATGTGGTTTAATTCGATGCAACGCGAAGAACCTTACCTGGCCTTGACATAGTAAGAACTTTCCAGAGATGGATTGGTGCCTTCGGGAACTTACATACAGGTGCTGCATGGCTGTCGTCAGCTCGTGTCGTGAGATGTTGGGTTAAGTCCCGCAACGAGCGCAACCCTTTTCCTTATTTGCCAGCGAGTAATGTCGGGAACTTTAAGGATACTGCCAGTGACAAACTGGAGGAAGGCGGGGACGACGTCAAGTCATCATGGCCCTTACGGCCAGGGCTACACACGTGCTACAATGGTCGGTACAAAGGGTTGCTACCTAGCGATAGGATGCTAATCTCAAAAAGCCGATCGTAGTCCGGATTGGAGTCTGCAACTCGACTCCATGAAGTCGGAATCGCTAGTAATCGCGGATCAGAATGCCGCGGTGAATACGTTCCCGGGCCTTGTACACACCGCCCGTCACACCATGGGAGTTTGTTGCACCAGAAGTAGCTAGCCTAACTGCAAAGAGGGCGGTTACCACGGTGTGGCCGATGACTGGGGTGAAGTCGTAACAAGGTAGCCGTAGGGGAACCTGCGGCTGGATCACCTCCTTAACGAAAGATTGACGATTGGTAAGAATCCACAACAAGTTGTTCTTCATAGATGTATCTGAGGGTCTGTAGCTCAGTTGGTTAGAGCACACGCTTGATAAGCGTGGGGTCACAAGTTCAAGTCTTGTCAGACCCACCATGACTTTGACTGGTTGAAGTTATAGATAAAAGATACATGACTGATGATGTAAGCTGGGGACTTAGCTTAGTTGGTAGAGCGCCTGCTTTGCACGCAGGAGGTCAGGAGTTCGACTCTCCTAGTCTCCACCAGAACTTAAGAGAAGTTCGGATTACAGAAATTAGTAAATAAAGATTTAGATCTTGGTTTATTAACTTCTGTGATTTAAGTATCACGGTATTAAGCATGACCTGACGAAGGCATGTTTATTCATTAACAGATTGGCAAAATTGAGTCTGAAATAAATTGTTCACTCAAGAGTTTAGATTAAGCAATTAATCTGAATGAATTGAGAACTAGCAAATTAACTGAATCAAGCGTTTTGGTATATGAATTTAGATTGAAGCTGTACAGTGTTTAAGTACACAGACAACAGATAGTAGCGATGAAGAATCGCACGGACAACACTCACTTGTAAGTGTTGACGACTGTTTGGGGTTGTATAGTCAAGTAATTAAGTGCATGTGGTGGATGCCTTGGCAGTCAGAGGCGATGAAAGACGTAATAGCCTGCGATAAGCTCCGGGGAGGCGGCAAATATCCTTTGATCCGGAGATTTCTGAATGGGGGAACCCACCTACTTTAAGGTAGGTATTGCAACATGAATACATAGTGTTGCAAGGCGAACGAGGGGAAGTGAAACATCTCAGTACCCTTAGGAAAAGAAATCAATTGAGATTCCCTTAGTAGCGGCGAGCGAACGGGGATCAGCCCATTAAGTTATGTGTGTTTTAGTGGAACGCTCTGGGAAGTGCGAACGTAGAGGGTGATATTCCCGTACACGAAAGGGCACACATAATGATGACGAGTAGGGCGAGGCACGTGAAACCTTGTCTGAATATGGGGGGACCATCCTCCAAGGCTAAATACTCCTGACTGACCGATAGTGAACCAGTACCGTGAGGGAAAGGCGAAAAGAACCCCTGTGAGGGGAGTGAAATAGATCCTGAAACCGCATGCATACAAGCAGTGGGAGCCGACTTGTTCGGTGACTGCGTACCTTTTGTATAATGGGTCAGCGACTTATATTCAGTAGCGAGGTTAACCGTATAGGGGAGCCGTAGAGAAATCGAGTCTTAATAGGGCGTTTAGTTGCTGGGTATAGACCCGAAACCAGGCGATCTATCCATGAGCAGGTTGAAGGTTGGGTAACACTAACTGGAGGACCGAACCCACTGTCGTTGAAAAGCCAGGGGATGACTTGTGGATAGGGGTGAAAGGCTAATCAAGCCTGGTGATAGCTGGTTCTCCCCGAAAGCTATTTAGGTAGCGCCTCGGACGAATACCATAGGGGGTAGAGCACTGTTTCGGCTAGGGGGTCATCCCGACTTACCAAACCGATGCAAACTCCGAATACCTATGAGTACTATCCGGGAGACAGACTGCGGGTGCTAACGTCCGTAGTCAAGAGGAAAACAATCCAGACCGCCAGCTAAGGCCCCAAAATCATAGTTAAGTGGGAAACGATGTGGGAAGGCATAGACAGCTAGGAGGTTGGCTTAGAAGCAGCCACCCTTTAAAGAAAGCGTAATAGCTCACTAGTCGAGTCGGCCTGCGCGGAAGATGTAACGGGGCTAAAACTATGTGCCGAAGCTGCGGATTTGACTTTTAGTCAAGTGGTAGGGGAGCGTTCTGTAAGCCGATGAAGGTGTATTGAGAAGTATGCTGGAGGTATCAGAAGTGCGAATGCTGACGTGAGTAACGACAAAACGGGTGAAAAACCCGTTCGCCGAAAGACCAAGGGTTCCAGTCCAACGTTAATCGGGGCTGGGTGAGTCGACCCCTAAGGCGAGGCCGAAAGGCGTAGTCGATGGGAAATTGGTTAATATTCCAATACTTCTGTGTAATGCGATGAGAGGACGGAGAAGGTTAAGTCAGCCTGGCGTTGGTTGTCCAGGTGGAAGGAAGTAGGCATGCATCTTAGGCAAATCCGGGGTGCTCTATGCTGAGATCTGATAGCAAGCTGTACTTGTACAGCGAAGTGGCTGATACCATGCTTCCAGGAAAAGTCTCTAAGCTTCAGTTACACAGGAATCGTACCCGAAACCGACACAGGTGGTCAGGTCGAGTAGACCAAGGCGCTTGAGAGAACTCTGCTGAAGGAACTAGGCAAAATGGTACCGTAACTTCGGGAGAAGGTACGCTGCTGACGGTGATGACCCTCGCGGTCTGAGCTATTGGCAGCCACAGAAACCAGGCCGCTGCAACTGTTTATTAAAAACATAGCACTCTGCAAACACGAAAGTGGACGTATAGGGTGTGATGCCTGCCCGGTGCTGGAAGGTTAATTGATGGGGTTAGCGTAAGCGAAGCTCTTGATCGAAGCCCCAGTAAACGGCGGCCGTAACTATAACGGTCCTAAGGTAGCGAAATTCCTTGTCGGGTAAGTTCCGACCTGCACGAATGGCATAATGATGGCGGCGCTGTCTCCAGCAGAGGCTCAGTGAAATCGAAATCGCTGTGAAGATGCAGTGTACCCGCGGCTAGACGGAAAGACCCCGTGAACCTTTACTGCAGCTTGACATTGAACTTTGACCTTACTTGTGTAGGATAGGTGGGAGGCTTTGAAGTTGGAACGCTAGTTCCAATGGAGCCGTCCTTGAAATACCACCCTGGTAATGTTGAGGTTCTAACTCTGCCCCGTAATCCGGGGCGAGGACCATGTCTGGTGGGTAGTTTGACTGGGGCGGTCTCCTCCTAAAGAGTAACGGAGGAGTACGAAGGTGCGCTCAGCGTGGTCGGAAATCACGCGTAGAGTATAAAGGCAAAAGCGCGCTTAACTGCGAGACCCACAAGTCGAGCAGGTACGAAAGTAGGTCTTAGTGATCCGGTGGTTCTGTATGGAAGGGCCATCGCTCAACGGATAAAAGGTACTCTGGGGATAACAGGCTGATACCGCCCAAGAGTTCATATCGACGGCGGTGTTTGGCACCTCGATGTCGGCTCATCTCATCCTGGGGCTGAAGCAGGTCCCAAGGGTATGGCTGTTCGCCATTTAAAGAGGTACGCGAGCTGGGTTTAGAACGTCGTGAGACAGTTCGGTCCCTATCTACCGTGGGCGCTGGAAATTTGAGAGGATCTGCTCCTAGTACGAGAGGACCAGAGTGGACGAACCTCTGGTGTACCGGTTGTGACGCCAGTCGCATCGCCGGGTAGCTATGTTCGGAAGGGATAACCGCTGAAAGCATCTAAGCGGGAAGCCTACCTCAAGATAAGATTTCCCTAGGACTTTATGTCCTCTAAAGAGCCGTTCGAGACTAGGACGTTGATAGGTTGGATGTGGAAGCATAGTGATATGTGAAGCTGACCAATACTAATTGCTCGTGAGGCTTGACTATACAACACCCAAGCAGTTGTATATAAAGCATCAATCGATTCATTAATATGCAAAGCAACTTGATTTAGTTATACGCTTAGCTAAAATGAACAAATAAAGTAAGATTCAATCAGCCCATCTGTAAAGATTTGGAAAACGCATCGGCATATTAAGACCCATGCAAGTATCCATACCAGTTGTGCTGGCGACCATAGCAAGAGTGAACCACCTGATCCCTTCCCGAACTCAGAAGTGAAACCTCTTAGCGCTGATGGTAGTGTGGGGTTTCCCATGTGAGAGTAAGTCATCGCCAGCTCATTATTCTAAACACCCCGGTCTCGAAAGAGATTGGGGTGTTTCCTTATGGGAAATTAAATGAGAAAAAATGAAACTGAAAATATTATGAAAGATTCATGCTATAAATAATAAGAAAATTACATACTTAAATATGAATAACAAGGGAAAAGCATCTATGATAATTTATGGTGATGTAGGTTCAGGGAATTGTTATAAGGTTAAACTATTACTTTCCTTATTAAATATTAAACATAGATGGGTCCATATTGATATTTTAAAAAAAGACACTCAAACAGCAGATTTTTTATTCTTAAATCCTAATGGAAAAATACCTGTACTGGTTCTAGATGATGGTCGTGTTTTAAGTGAATCTAACGCTATTTTAGGTTATCTGGCGGAGGGAACAGAGTTTATTGCTACAGATTCCTATACGAAAGCAAAAATGTATCAGTGGATGTTCTTTGAACAGTATAGTCATGAACCATTTATTGCAGTTGCTCGTTTTATTAATAAATATTTAGGATTACCACCAGAAAGAATAGAGGAATATCATAATTTACAACCGAAAGGCCATAAAGCACTATCTATTATGGATAAAGCTTTAGTAAAGCATGACTATCTTGTTGGAAGTCAATTAACTATTGCTGATATTGCCTTATATGCATACACGCATGTTGCGGAGGAAGGTGGTTTTGATTTGGAGCTATATCCAAATATTCAAGCGTGGTGCCAAAGAATTCGAAAATATTCAGGTTATGTAGGCATGGGCTAATTAAAAAAGGACTTTATAAGAGTCCTTTTTTATATAGGAAGGAAACTTCGAATCCGTGCCAAGTTAGAAATGGGCTTCTAAACCGATATACGGACCCTTAAATTCAAACTTAAGATCATTATTATCGTAGTCATCTAAATCAATGTTGAGTACGCGATATCCTGCTGTTAAACCAAGATCAATGAGTAAATTATCTGCAAATTTATATTTTACTTCTGCTAATGCATCTGTGATTCGTGCATCATCAAAGTTTGTATAGGTTGCTTCACCTTTAGCACTTAAGCCTGTAAATGGAAGTTTAACTTCACCAGATAAATAAGCAATAGGATATGTTTTATCAATATCCACGCGTTTACCTGTATAAGCAGTAATATCACCATTTAGTACAGTTGCACCAAGTCCAGCATCTACACTCACAATATTGTCTAGTAACTCATAGTAAAGGATAAAATCGCTATGATCCAAATCAACTTTATAGTTGGCTTGACCCAAAGTTTCCGATTTAGTTTGAGTATCTAAATTTACGTAACGAATTTTTGCATTTGGAATAAATGGAATTGGATGCTCTACTGCTAATGAGATTTGAGCACTGCCTTTTTGATCTAGATCTTGATCATCAGGAAATTGAGATGACATATTCGCTTTACCATCATAAAACCAGTAGCCGACATCTCCCTTTACTCCTACAAAGTCTGCTTGAGCAAAGCCACTTAAGCCCATCCCGAGCGTTAATAAAGATATTTTTAATATTTTCATTTTTACATCCGCATAAAAGAAATCTTTGAGCGCATGATATAGACATCTTGCTACTGATGCATTGATAAAAAATAAAGATCTGGTACGTATAATAGGAATAAATTTTTATACAGAGAAAAAGTTCATTTATTTCAAATGATTATTATTAGATGTTTAATTTGGGAGATTCTGATTAGCTAAAAATTTTAGTATAAATTTTGTCATTTAATTATATGAGGGTATTAAGTCTAATTTGAAAAATCAGAGAGGTATGAATAAATTAGTGGAGAAGTAGAGTAATTAAGGACACTTTTTTAAGAGTTGGAAGAAAATGTCATTAAATAAAAATATTGATCTACAAGTAGTAGAACGTAAATATCAGCTGAAAAATAACCAATTGTGAAAAAAACTCAGAAAATTCGTAAAATTTCTGACGGAAATTACAGTAAAAAGAAATAAAAACAGGTATTGTTCAGCTATATAGGGGCAAAAAATGGACAAAAATCTTTAAGGAAGAATTTTCTATTTTTGCTTGTTTGTTAAGGGAATAAAAATACTCAAAAGGTTCATTTTATTTTCTACAAACACAAAAGTATTTTTTGGTTCTTTTTTTGCATGCGGAATAACAATCAACAATAGCAGTAAAAATAAGTAATCTTTTAACATTAGGTGTTCTATGACAGATTCTCGTGAAAACTGGACGTCACGATCTGGTTTTATTATTGCAGCCGTTGGCTCGGCTGTGGGTTTAGGTAATATTTGGCGCTTTCCATACGTTGCTTATGAAAATGGTGGTGGTGCGTTTCTTATTCCCTATCTACTAGCACTCATTACTGCTGGTTTACCGTTACTATTTTTAGATTATGCGGTAGGGCATCGTAGTACTGGTTCACCTCCTAAAGCATATCGTGCCTTATTTAAAGGCGGGGAAACATTAGGTTGGTGGCAGGTTTGTGTCTGTATCATTATTGGTTTGTACTATGCAAGTGTGCTCACTTGGGCTGGTAGTTATGTTTACTTCTCTATTGGTCAAATGTGGGGAAGTGATCCAGAAGGTTTCTTCTTTAATACTTATTTGCAAACCTCAAAAGCAACCGGCTTTGATTTACAGTTTGTAAGTCATTTATTCTGGCCAATTGTTGGTATTTGGGCGCTTACTTTAATCATTCTTTATGGTGGTGTGAAAAAAGGGGTGGAGTTATCAAATAAGATTTTCATGCCTTTATTATTCATTCTCTTCACTATTTTAGTGATTCAATCATTACGTTTACCAGGCGCAGCTCAAGGCCTAAATGCTTTCTTTACGCCAAACTGGTCGGCAATGATGGACTATAAAGTTTGGTTAGCTGCTTATGGTCATACCTTCTTCTCTTTATCTGTTGGTTTCGGAATCATGGTGACGTATTCATCATATTTGAAACCTAAAACGAATTTAACGGGCTCTGGTTTAATTGTTGGTTTTGCTAATGCATCAACTGAAATTTTGGCTGGTATCGGTATTTTTGCTGCATTAGGCTTTATGGCACATGCTGCGGGTACAGAAGTTAAAGATGTTGTAAGTGGCGGTATCGGTCTAGCATTTATTGCATTCCCGAAAATCATTTCAAGCTTAGGAGAAAGTGCTGATTTATTTGGTCTTTTGTTCTTCTCTTCATTATTCGTTGCTGGTATTTCTTCGATGGTAAGTATTTTGGAAGTACCTATTGCTGCAATGCAAGATAAGTTGAAGTGGGGCCGTAAGAAGGCTGTAACCATTATTGGTGGTGGTAGTGCGCTTGTATCAATTATTTTATTCTCAAGTGTAAACGCAATTAAGCTAGTTGATATCGTTGACCACTTTATCAACAATATTGGTATTGTGGGTGGTGCCTTCATATCGATTATTTGTATTGTTTGGTTTAACCGTTCTGCTTTGGTTAAATTGCGTGATCACATCAATAGTATTTCAACGATTCAATTAGGTAAGGGGTGGGATTTCACTTTAACAGTCATTACATCATTAATCTTGTTAACTACACTTAGTATGACTGTATTTAATTTGATCAAAAATGGCTATGACACTTATAGTATGAGCTTACAAGGTATATTCGGCTGGGGCAGTGTGATTTTCTGTGCAGTTGTTGCTATCGTGTTAAGTAAAATGAAAGATCGCTAGGAGGATAGAATAATGAATACTTCAGCAATCGTAATGATGGTAATTTCAATGGTGTTTGTATGGGGTGGATTAGCTTTATCCATCTTACATTTAACAAAACATCCTGAAGAGTTAGATAACGTTTTAGATGAAGTAAAAGATCAGCACACACTTTGAGGCTGAGCGAGTAAAAAAGCAGGCTTTAAGCCTGCTTTTTTTATGCAATTTTTTGAATTTTACAATAATAAAATCCATCGCCAGATTGTGCTTGCGGTAATAATTGTCGGCCATGAATTTGTTCAAGTCCCCAATTCGCTTCAATTTTAACTTCTTTCGCATCAGTATGTTCTGCAAAGAAATTTATCATTTGATGTTCATTTTCAGCTTTTAAAACTGAACAGGTAATATAGAGCAATGTGCCTCCAACATTAAGCTGTTGCCACATGTGATTCAAGATTTGCTTTTGCAGTTCAATAGTTTGAGCTATATCGCTAGATTGGCGCAATAGGCGTATATCAGGATGACGACGAATAACTCCTGTAGCAGAGCAGGGTGCATCGAGCACGATACAATCTACTGGCTGTGCAGGCACCCATTGGGTTGCATCCGCAGCCAGAATTTCAGTGTGGCTTTGATCGAGTGCTAAACGATTTAAATTCTCAGTCACACGGACTAAACGACTCGGGTCCTGATCAATGGCAATAAGCTGAGCAGGTGTAAAATTTTCGAGTAAATGAGCTGTTTTACCCCCGGGGGCAGCACAAGCATCAATAATCGTTTTATTGTTTAAATCAGGCAATAAGGTTGCACATAGCTGCGCATGTTCATCTTGTACAGAGAACCAGCCCTGTTCAAAACCAGGTAACTGAGTGATTTGTACAGATTGCTCAAGAACAATACCTGCTTCAGACAAAGTACATGCACGTGTCTGAATTTCTAAACTCTGTAATTTTGCTAAATAAGTATCACGGCCAATATGTCGTTGGTTCACTCGTAAGGTTAAAGGCGCAACTTGTTTTAATGATTGGCAGAGCACTTCGGTTTGTTCGCCCCAATCCTTTTTTAAGCGTTTAAAAAGCCAACTTGGTAAGCCATGTGCTTGTTGTAAACCTTGCTCGAACTCATCAGTTTCACGAGTAGCTCGGCGCAAAATAGCATTTACAATACCACTGAGTGCAGGGAACCCAAGTTGTTTAGTCGCATCTACTGTTTCCGAGATGGCAGCGTGCGCTGCAATACGCGTGCATAAAACTTGATAAAGACCAACGTATAGGCAGGTTTCTACTGTCTCATTGTTTAAAGGTTTGCTCAGCAAAGGTAAGCTAATTGATTTAAGAGCAAACCATTGGCGCAATGTACCTAAAACGAGCTCATGAAATAAAGCACGATCGCGCTCTGCGACTTGATTGAGCTGTATATTTAAAATACTAGCCAACGATTGACCTTGCTGGACTTTTAATAATGTCTGGACGACTTGAGCACGCAGGTTAAAACGTGAGGAATTTGAGGTAACCTGACTCATGGCAAAATTTGTCCTACGTGAAGTTTTTGAGTTTGTGCAATTTGTTGAGCATTCAATGCTTTACCACCCGGCCATTGCACGCTAGTCAAACAAATAAATGAATCTTGACCACAAGCAACGTGTACGCCTTGTTTATCGATTGCAATAATTTCACCAGCTTGAGCATTTGCTTGGCTTTGAGTAGAAGTGGCTGAGTTCCAAACACGCATCGCATTATTTTCATCAAGTTGAACAAAAGCGACGGGCCAAGGATTAAATGCACGGATATTTCGGTCAATTTGCACAGCTTCAGTTGACCAGTCAATACGAGCTTCTGATTTCACTAATTTATGTGCATAGACCGTTAAGCTTTCGTCTTGAACTTCGCGTTCTGCTAAATATTTTTGTAGTGTTTCTTCCGACTCGAGTACCGCACAAATTGCCATTGCACCTTGAGCGGCTAGTTTGTCGTGTAAAGTCGCTGATGTATCTTCGGGTATGATTGGACAGTAGGTTTTATACATCATATCGCCTGTATCTAAACCAGCTGCCATTTGCATGATAGTGATTCCGGTTTCTTCATCACCCGTTGCAATTGCACGCTGAATTGGTGCTGCACCGCGCCAGCGTGGTAATAGTGAGCCGTGAATATTTAAACAGCCATATTTCGGTGTATCGAGCACAGTTTGTGGAAGGATCAAACCATAGGCAGCAACTACCATGACATCTGCGCCTAAAGCGGCCAGTTCTTGTTGAGCTGCTAAACCTTCTTCAGTTGAAGCTTTGAAATGAAGCGGTTGATAGACAGGAATATTATGTTCAAGTGCAAGCTGTTTTACAGGAGATGGCGTTAGTTTTTGTCCACGACCCGATTTACGATCTGGCTGAGTATAAACCGCGATAATTTCATGGGAAGTTTTTAATAATGCCGCCAATGCTGTTGCAGCAAATTCGGGGGTGCCAGCAAAAATAATTTTCACAAATGCAATCCAAAAAGAGTTTATGGGTAGTATACGTGAAAAACGTTTGAAGCCCTAAACTCACAGCTATTGAGAGATTTGATTTTTAAATAGTGAACAAAAAATTATTGAAAAACTTTTATTGATAAAAAAAGGTTATGAAAAAATAAAAAATTATTCATGTAAGTTTTGCTAAATATTGACTGACTATTACGGTTCTTGGCTTTCCGAATATTATTTGCTTCTATAGAATGGAGAATGATCAAATTATGATGATGAGTCAATATTCCGACTGATCTAACGCTATATCAGTATCATTCAGCCAGAGTGGGAGAAATTCCGCTCAAGCACAACTTGTTGGAAACACTAATGCCTGACTATCGTTCAAAAACATCGACACACGGAAGAAATATGGCTGGCGCACGTGGCTTATGGCGTGCAACAGGAATGAAAGATGAGGATTTCGGCAAACCGATTATTGCGGTGGTCAACTCATTTACTCAATTTGTTCCGGGCCATGTACACCTTAAAGATTTAGGGCAACTAGTCGCAGCAGAAATTCAGGCAGCAGGTGGTGTTGCTAAAGAGTTCAATACGATCGCAGTAGATGACGGGATCGCAATGGGGCATGACGGCATGCTTTATTCACTACCATCACGTGATTTGATTGCTGACTCAGTTGAATATATGGTGAATGCACACTGTGCAGATGCCATGGTGTGTATTTCAAACTGTGACAAGATTACTCCGGGAATGCTCATGGCTGCGATGCGTCTGAATATTCCTGTTGTTTTTGTGTCTGGCGGACCAATGGAAGCGGGCAAGGTCAAGTTCCGTGGGAATGAAAAAGCGATTGACCTTGTTGATGCAATGGTCGTTGCAGCTGATGAAAGTTATACAGACGAAGAAGTTGAAGAATTCGAACGTTCAGCATGTCCAACATGTGGTTCATGTTCAGGTATGTTTACTGCAAACTCAATGAACTGTTTAACTGAAGCTTTAGGTTTATCTTTACCGGGTAATGGTTCGATTGTTGCGACACATGCAAACCGCAAGAAACTATTCTTAAAAGCAGGCCAACTTATTGTTGAATTGGCTAAGCGCTATTACGAACAAGAAGATGCAAGTATTCTACCTCGTTCAATTGCAACCAAGGCTGCGTTTAAAAATGCGATGACCCTTGATATTGCAATGGGTGGTTCAACTAATACGGTTCTACATTTATTGGCTGCGGCAAGCGAAGCTGAAGTTGATTTTACCATGGACGACATTGACGAATTATCACGTCGAGTTCCTGTATTGTCTAAAGTAGCGCCTGCGAAACAAGATGTTCACATGGAAGATGTTCACCGTGCGGGTGGCATTATGGCCATTTTGGGTGAGCTTGACCGTGCGAAGTTACTTGATGTATCTGTACCGACTGTACATGAGAAAACTTTGAAAGATGCATTAGATAAGTGGGATATTATCCGTACTGAAGATGCAGATGTATATGAGTTCTATCGCTCATCTCCAGGTGGTGTTCCAACTCAAGTTGCCTTCTCGCAAAATCGTTATTATTCAACATTAGATGGCGACCGTGAAAAAGGCGTTATCCGTAATGCAGAACATGCTTTCTCTAAAGATGGTGGTTTAGCAGTTCTATACGGCAACATCGCGCTTGATGGTTGTATCGTGAAAACTGCGGGTGTAGATGAATCGATCTTGAAATTTACGGGCACAGCGCGTGTATTTGAGAGCCAAGATGCCGCTGTAGATGCAATCTTGGGTCATGACATTAAGGCTGGTGATGTTGTTGTGATTCGTTATGAAGGCCCACGTGGCGGTCCGGGTATGCAAGAAATGCTTTACCCAACCAGCTACCTTAAATCGAAAGGTTTAGGAAAAGACTGCGCATTGGTGACAGATGGTCGTTTCTCTGGGGGTTCATCAGGTCTTTCAATTGGACATGTTTCGCCAGAAGCTGCTGAAGGTGGTGCAATTGGTTTGGTAGAAGATGGCGATACCATTGAAATCGATATTCCGAACCGTACTATTCACTTAAACGTTGATGATGCGACTATGGCGCACCGTCGTACAGTTCAAGAAGCGAAAGGCTGGCATCCGAAAGAAGAACGTAAACGTAAGGTATCAAAAGCGTTAAAAGTTTATGCAATGCATACAACAAGTGCAGCGAAAGGAGCTGTACGCGTTCTATAAAATATTCAATTTTATTAATTGAATAGAAACTATGCATCCATTTGCATGATGAATTATTATCATGCTGATGGGTGCATTTTTTACATCTGTTGGAAAAAATAGGCTTGTAGATGAAGGTCTTGCAAGTCATTCTATGGGTTTGCCATAAAATGATGATAAAATCTTCACCGATGCAGAAATACATGCAATAACACGATTTTTGTTTTGCGTAAGCAGAGCTCTTCAACAACATTTTGTATATGAAGTTTCTGCGGCACTTAGTACTGCGATCAAAGCAGTTTTTTGGTCTTGCTTAGGATTATTTTTTAGAGGCTCTACTCTCATGTCACTGCTACGCCGTTGGTTTGACCCTATCCGATCGAGTTGGTTTTACCAAAAACCTTCACGTCAAGCGGTGTTACCCACGGAAAATGGTTTAAGTATTTATTTACGACTTGATGATGTATATAGCTATTTAGCTGTTCAACAACTATCTCAGCTCGATGAGATTTTAAGTGATGAACTTAAGCCCTTAAAAATTATTATTTCCCATACTGCTTCTGAACCTCCAAATGGTATGTCGCATGAAGAATGGCAAAATTATTGTTTGAATGATGCCAAAATATTAGCTAAACAACACCGTTTTGCTTTTGATGAATTTCCAGAAATCCCAAGCCAAGAATCTTTAAAACAAGCCGCCGTCATATTAAAAAGAACCCCATTACAAGGTCAGAATTTCTTACATTTACTTGAAGATATTTTTCACATGCTTTGGCAGCAGCAATACGGAAAGCTACGTACTTTACATGCCATGGCAGTTAAACATCAGCTTCCTCAACATTTTTCAGAACGTATTTTTACGGATGAGCCTGTACCGGCAGCTTACTTTGAGTTTGGTGGACGTAAATATCATGCAGTAGATGATTTATTACGTTTAACCCGTCGTCTAAAACAGCAAAAATTACTAACCGGCAATCCGATCTTTTTAATTAATCATATCGAATGGCGTGAGCATTTAATTAATGATGCTGAGGCACTTACTGAAATTCAGACACTTCGTCCTGAACTTGATTTATATATTGCCTTAGAAGATCCAATGAGTTGGCTGTTGCTTGCCTATATTAAGGAAGAGCTGGCTGATTATTACGACATTCAATTAAAAGTTTACCCTTTAAGCTACCAAGGCCGAGACTGGTTTGACTGGAGTTTGGCAACACGTGTTTCTAAACGAACAGACGTCGCTTTTACTCCTTTTTGCCGCCCTACAGAAGAAAGTACGCTTGAAATGGCAAAGCTTTTTTATAGTGTGCAAGAAAATCAGCAAATCGATACGATTTTTACGATTTTGCAAGCGGTTTGGACAAAAGGCAAAGATTTATCTTTCCAAAAGCATTTCCAAGAATTACAGCAGCAGCTGGGAATTGAGCAGTTAACCGAGCAGGATGTGCCAGCTGTTCTGGCACAAAATGATGCTTTTTGCAAAGATAAGCATCAGCCTGATTTACCAGTTCTAGAGTTGCGTATTGATGAGCAAAGCTATGTATTTAATAGCTTGTACCGCGTTTGGATGATTGAAAGTATTTTTAGTAATGTTTTAGAAGAAAAATACAAAACGGCCTCAACTTCTAATTGAGGCCTACTCCTAAAAACAAGAATAGGGCAAAGCCTGTTTTTTCCGTAGCATAACCTTGTAAGGAATCGGAGATAAACAGTGACATTTCTAGCAATTATTATGGTGGTGTTTGCCTTTGCTGGCATGATTAAAGGCATGATCGGTTTAGGGCTGCCCGCAGTATCGATGGGCTTACTCACCATCGCAATGAGTCCTTTTCAAGCAGCCTCTTTACTCATTGTTCCTTCAATGGTCACCAATGTTTGGCAGCTTTTTGCTGAAGGACATGTCTGGGCTTTTATTCGCCGTTTCTGGACCTTACTCGTAGGCATTGTGGTGGGTTCAATATGGAGTTTTCTACCGACTTTAAGTCAAAGTCATGGGCACAGTAGTGAGATTTTATTGGGCTGTATGTTGGCCTTATATGGCCTTTATGGACTGTGTGTCAAAAAGCTTCCACATTTAGGGAAACATGAGCGTTGGCTATCGCCGATTATTGGTTATATTGGTGGGGCAGTGACCGTAGCAACAGGCGTTATTATTATTCCGATTGTTCCTTATTTGCAGTCTTTGCATTTAAAACGTGACGAGTTGGTTCAGGCTTTGGGATTAACCTTTACGGTGTCTACCATTTGTCTTGCTATTTTCTTACACCAAAACCCGATGTCTGGAGTAACACTGGACTATCGTTTATCTTTTGCTGCGTTGGTGGCTGCACTCGGTGGAATGTGGTTAGGTAAAAAAATTCGCTATCGACTCAACGAGCAATTATTTCGTCGTATCTTTTTTATAGGTTTGGTGTCATTAGGGCTTTATATGATTTTGCATTAAGCCAATTTTTAAGGGCGATGCTGTAATAAAAAGTCTGCAAATTGTTGGTAACTGTTAGGCAGCTGATTGAAATTTTGTGTGGCTAAAAGCAGTTTACGATTTGCCCACGCACCTAGCAGTTGGATCGAATGAAAATCATAATCTGATTGCAAACGCTGTGCAGCACGAGCTGGCATAATCGCAATTCCCACACCTTTGGCGACAACCTCAGCAATTGCACTAAAGTTAGGTAAACGCAAACGGTACTGTATGTTAAAGCCTAATAGCTTAGCTTGAGTTTCAATGGACTGTTGCAAAGAGTGGTGGGGTTTAAGACCAATAAAACCATAGCTTAAAGCCTCTACCAAATTCAGCTCTTGGTATTGAGCTAAATTGTGGGTAGTAGGGCAAATCAAAACTAACGGATCACTCGCAAATTCCTTAGTTTGCAAATGTCGGGTACCAAAAAAACTTGAGACTAGACCTAGACTCGCAATTCCTTGGGTTAATGCATCTACAATTTCTGAGCTTTCTGCCTCATGTAAATCAATATTCATTTCTGGATGAAGCACCAGATATTGCGGTAATAACGTAGGCAAATATTCACTTTGAGCAGAAGAGTTACACCAAAGCGTTAATGCCTCTGTGGTAGGGTGCCTAAACCGCTGCATTTCTTGTTCGAGTTGATCTTTTTGTACTAAAAGCTGACGGGCATGTTCTACAAAAGCATGTCCAGCTGTGGTGAGTTCTACCCCAGTGGTTTGGCGAATAAATAAGGGTGTCTCAAAATATTGTTCGAGTTTTTTTATACGCTCGCTCGCTGCTTGAAGTGAAATAGCAGAGCGGTCTGCACCTTTGGTTAGGCTACCAGTCGAGACAATATGAAGAACCAACTGTAAATCAAAAAAATCAAAACGCATGATAGGAACGTATTGAAACGCAAAAATTCATCATACTAAATCGTAATGAAAAAAGGCAGCTTACGCTGCCTTTTTGAACTTAGGTTTTATCTTTTAAACTAAACAACCAATTTAGAATAATGGCTGCAAATGTTGCGGTACCAATACCACCTAAATTGAAATTACCAAACATTAATTCAAAATTTCCGGCACCTAAAATAATTGTTACTGAAGCAACAATCAGGTTTTTATTGTTAGAAAAATTAACTTTGTTTTCAATCCAGATTTTTGCACCAGCAATAGTAATTAAACCAAATACAACAATAGATGCACCTGTTAAGACAGCACTTGGAATCGTACTAATTACCGCGCCAAATTTTGGAGATAAACCCAAGAAAATGGCGAAGACACCTGCAATCACAAAAACAATGGTTGAGTACACACGAGTGACTGCCATGACCCCAATGTTTTCGCCGTAAGTGGTCATCCCTGTAGCACCGACACTACCAGAAAGCGTTGTTGCTAAACCATCTGCAACAAATGCTTTGCCTAATTGTGGCGTCAGGTTCTCACCAGTCATTGCACCAACAGCTTTAATATGGCCTAAGTTTTCTGCTACTAAAATAAGCGCAACTGGCGCAATAATTAGCATTGCTTTGGTATCAAAAGTAGGATGTGAAAAGCTTGGAATTCCGAACCATGCAGCTGCTGAGATTTGGCTAAAATCAATTGGTTTACCAAAACCTAGCCCATTGGTGGTGATAGCGTAAATTGCATAAGCCAAAATTAAACCGACCAATAGAAGAAGACGTTGCAATAAGCCACGCGTAAAGACTGCAATACTACCCATACAAAGTACGGTAATTAAGGCCATCCACATTTCAAATGGTTGGCCTGCAACACCTTTAATGGTAACGGGTGCGAGGTTTAGACCAATAATCATCACAATGGCGCCAGTCACCACAGGCGGCATGAGTTTTTCAATCCAGCGTGTACCCGTAAGCATCACAATAAAACCGATAATGGCATAAAACACACCACATGCTACGATTCCGCCTAAAGCCATAGAAAGGTTTGGATTGGCACCTGAACCTGTAATATGTCCAGTTGCTGCTGCAACCACACCAATAAATGCAAAACTTGAGCCTAAGTAACTCGGAACACGACCACCCGTAATTAAAAAGAACAGGATGGTACAGATCCCAGACATTAAAATGGCAAGGTTAGGATTAAAGCCCATGAGTAATGGTGCTAAAACAGTTGCTCCAAACATGGCAAATGCATGTTGAATACCTAAAATAGCACTCTGAACTGGAGGGAGATATTCGTTGGTAGAGACCGGTCGGTGGTCAATATCACCTTGGTAAGGCTGCCATTTTGGAAACCAATTGGACATAAAATAAGCTCATTATTCTTTAATTGGTGCCATGATACTCTTTCTTGAGAATGCATTTAATCTCTAGAGAGAAGTATGTTAGTGAAAAATAATTATTTTTTAACGATTGGTATAATTTTATGAATTCTAAATATAAGGAATTAGTTATTTTTTTCTCATAAAGACTAATTTTTTGATTTTAAAAAAATATTCTAAAAAATAGAAAATCAGAGAAAATTTAAGAAAAATAGAGAATTTTGCAAGTAAAAAGCAGTACATCGAGATGCACTGCTTTGTTAAACAATTGGTAAAATTAGCTTAGCCCGTATTACGTAAGCCAGCAGCAATACCCGCAATACTTACCATAAGTGCATGGTCAACAGGGGTGTTCTCTGCCTGACGCTCAGCGAGATAATCACGGCGGCGTTTCATGAGTTCAGCTTGTAAAAGATGCAAAGGAAGTAAGTAAGGTTTACGAACCTGCATTGATTGATCAAGAACTTCATTGTTGCTAAGAAGCTTTGATTCATCTTTCAATTTAAGGAGTGTTTCAACAGCATCTTTTAAGCGCTGACGTAATTGATTACCGAGCACTTTTAAATCTTCATCGTCAGTCAAATGAGACTCGTAATAGAGTGCAATGTTGGCGTCGGATTTAGACAATACCATTTCCAGCATATCAATAAGCGTCTGGAAATAAGGCCATTGCTGGAGCATTTCATCAAGCGTTGCTTTTTGCTGATCGGCAATCACTTCATTAATTGCTGCACCAGTACCTAGCCATGCAGGTAGCATCAAACGGATTTGAGTCCATGCAAATACCCATGGAATCGCACGTAAAGACTCAATACCACCACTCACTTTACGTTTTGCTGGACGTGAGCCTAATGGCAACATTTGTAATTCAAGTTCAGGGGTAACGGTCCGTAAATACTTCACAAAATGTGGATTTTCACGCACCGTCTGGCGATAAACCTTAACAGAATGATCTGTCATACGGTTCATGATTTCACGCCACTCGGCTTTAGGCTCTGGTGGTGGTAATAAAGTCGCTTCGAGTGTTGCGGCGGTATAGATTTCAAGGTTTTGCATGGCAATCCCTTCTAAACCGAACTTGAAGCGAATCATTTCACCTTGTTCTGTGACACGGATTGCACCAGAGATCGAACCCGGTGGCTGCGAAAATAGTGCCTGTTGTGTTGGAGCACCACCACGACTAATTGAACCACCACGGCCATGGAATAGCGTTAACTGTACGCCGTGTTTTTGAGCAATTGCAGTGAGCTCTTCTTGAGCACGATATTGCGCCCAGTTGGCAGACATAAAGCCAGCATCTTTTGCAGAGTCGGAGTAACCGATCATGACTTCATGTTTGCCCTGAATGTGCTGCTTATACCAGTGCATATTGAACAGCGTATTCATAGTAGTTGCAGCGCCATCTAAATCTTTTAAAGTTTCAAACAGAGGAACTACACGTAGAGGGTGCTGAATACCTGCTTCTTTTTGCAATAGCAACACAGCTAAAACATCACTTGGATATTCAGCCATCGAAATAATATAAGCCCCTAAAGATTCAGGCGGTTGGTCTGCTAAAGTACGCATGGTTGCAAATACTTCTTGAACATCTGGATGACCAATCAAACTACCTTCAGGTTCATTAATATATTTCGGTAAAAGCGGGCGTTTACTTTGTAGTTCCTGAATGAGGAAGTTTTGGCGAGCTTGCTCAGTCCAAGATTCAAAATTACCTAATCCTAAATACTCGGTAATGGCTGAAATGGCTTGACGATGACGACCTGATTCTTGGCGAATGTCGAGTTTAAGTAATTCAATACCAAAACAGTTCACGCGGTATATAAAGTCGAGAAGTTGACCATTCGCAATTTCAGGAAGGTTACTGTCAATTAAAGAGCGATAGCACAGCAATAATGGTTGTAATAGCTCATCTTTGCTTTTAATGACATTGCTGTCATCTGCTTCTAAACCTTGTAGGCGCTGCGCTAACCAGTGACGAGTTGCTTTTAAGCGTTCGCGTGTAGCACGTAAATACTCACGATAAGGTTCTGCATGTTGGCTACCAATCGCTTGAATCATTTCTTCGGAACAGGTTTGGATTGAAAGCTCCCAACGTAAGTTTTCGATATCTCTTAGGTAAAGGTCGGCAGCTTGCCAGCGTGATAACCACAGTACTTCTTGGGTAATTTGATGAGTAACATTTGGGTTGCCATCACGGTCTCCGCCCATCCAAGAAGCAAAGCGCACTGGTGCAATATTGAGTGGTAAGTTTTGTTGGCAATTATCTTGAACCAACTCATTTAATTCACGAATAAATTTAGGTACAGCATTCCAAAGTGTTTGCTCAATTGTGGCAAAACCCCATTTTGCTTCATCGACTGGAGTAGGGCGATGCTGTCTGATTTCATCCGTTTGCCATGCCGAACTAATTTGTTGCTTCAAGTTGGCAAGTGCACTTTGTCGTTCACGCGGAGTAAGTTTTTGCTGATCAAGTTGAGAAAGACAAGCATTGATATCATCATATTTTTGAATGAGTGTACGACGGCTGACTTCGGTTGGGTGCGCCGTAAGTACTAACTCAATATTGAGATCACAAATTTGCTGAAACAGTTTTTCTGTCGAAATACTTTTATCTTTAAATTTTTGAAATAGGTGAACAAGGGGATTTGGAGAATTAGCCTCCGAATCAAACTCTGCATGTCTGCGGCTACGAACTACATGGTATTGCTCGGCAATATTAGCAAAATTTAAAAAATGAGAAAAAGCGCGGGTAAGAGGAAGTAGCTCTTCATCGGGCAATTCTAAAAATAATTGTTCTAATTGCTTTTCGGCTTCAGCTTGACCATCACGTGCGCCTTTGGCAAGAGCACGGATTTGCTCGATCTGATTAAACAGTTCTTGTCCTGCATGTTGTTTTAGGGTTTCACCTAACAAGTTGCCAAGTAAGCGGACGTCCTCACGCAGTGGCGCATCGATTTGCTGAACCATGCTATTTTTCTCCTGTTCTTATTCTTATCGAATATAGCGCGATTAGCGAACATTCCAAGCTTTGAGCGTAAGAAAATGTGAATTTTTGCTTAAAAAATAACATTTAATTCGCTTATTGCGTCTTAAAAGTAGACATGCACTCAGTGCAACTTTTGGCAATCGGACTTTGGTTTAATTCCGATATTTGAGCAAAAATAAATGAATTGCATCTCTAATAATTTTTTCTAGCTCTTGTGCATTTGGTACAGCAATAATTCTAAGTAGAACCTTCTGGTGGCGTACGCCAAGCAATAAAGACAAAAGAAGCTCGGTTTGATAATTAGGGTCATCGGTTTGAATAAAACCTAATTGAGCCGCTTTTTGCAAAAACTCAGTTAACTGATTTTGCAGTCGTGTATGTGAAGCATCAAAAAACTGTAGAGTGAGAGGACTTTGTTCTGCTGCGAGCTCAAATAATACATGTTCAAGCTTTAATGCTTCAGGTGAGTAAATAATCTGCAAGGCGCCTGAACAAACAATAAAGAGTGCTTGATAAAAGTCTGCTGATGCATCTAATTCAAATTGTTTAGTGCACAGTGTCTCTTCACAGGTTTCTGTAATCGCACAGATAAACAGGTTTGCTTTGTCTTGAAAGTGATTATAAACCGTGAGTTTAGTGACCTCTGCTTCCTGTGCGATCTGGTTCATGCTGGTACCGTGATAGCCAGATTTTAAAAAAATAGCTTTCGCGGCTTGTAAGATCCGAGCACGTTTTTCCAGATCTTTGGGGCGACCACTTTGATTAACTGTTTGCACAAAACCCTCTGATAAAAATTTAAAAAGATAGCAAATTATAAGTTTTTCTTTAATTAATGTACCCATGGGTATATTAATTAAAAAATAAACAATTTATGATGCAAGCATATTGTGCCTTAAAAAATCAGTTTGAATAAGAGCGATAAGATATGAATCTGTTAAAACCTCTCATCATGAGTATGGTGATTGTTTGTACGGTCACATTAATGGGGTGTAGTAAAGAAGCTCCCAAAACAGAAGAAATACCCTATGTGATGGTGGTCCAACCCTTGACCACACTCAATGAACAAAAAAGCTATGCAGGGGATGTGCAGGCTAGACAGCAAACAGCTTTAGCATTTCGGGTCGGTGGACAGGTTACGGCACGTTACGTGGATGTAGGTGATCGAGTTAAAGTCGGACAAGTTTTAGCAAAGCTTGACGTGGCAGATGCTCAGCTACAATTAAATGCCGCTAAAGCCCAACTGGACAATGCACAGGCTTCAGCAAAAACAGCAGCAGACGAACTTAAACGTTTTCAGCAATTATTGCCGATTAATGCGGTGAGTCGTTCGCAATTCGATACGGTAAAAAATCAATATGACGCTGCGCAAGCGGCTCTACAGCAAGCTCGTTCTAACTATGAAGTTTCTGCAAACCAAACTGGTTATAACCAACTCGTTTCTAATAAAAACGGGGTAATTACTGCACGAAACATTGAAATTGGACAAGTGGTTGCTGCGGGCCAAGCGGCTTATCAACTAGCTATTGATGGAGAGCGTGAAGTTGTCATTGGTGTGCCAGAACAAGCGGTTTCTGAGATCAAGGTTGGCCAAGCAGCTTGGGTGACGTTATGGTCTAAACCAAATGACCGATTTGATGGTTATGTGCGCGAAGTTTCCCCAGCGGCGGATCAGTCTCGTACATTTACGGTCAAAGTTGCTCTCAAAGAAGGTCAATCTGCTATTCAGCTTGGACAAAGTGCACGCGTATTTTTTAGCTCGACTCAAACCAATGTGATGAGTGTGCCACTTTCAAGTGTTTCAGCAACAGATAATCAACCTTATGTGTGGGTGGTTAATGCGAACCAGACTTTGCGTAAAGTACCTGTAACGATTGGTGCATATGGCAAAGATAGTGTACCTGTGTTATCTGGCTTGACTCCAAATGATTGGGTGGTGATTGGCGGCGTACACTTGCTACGTGATAAACAGAAGATTCATCCGATTGATCGTGAAAACCGTGGGGTGAAAATTCAGGGAGCAACCCAGCCATGAAATTCAATCTCTCGGAATGGGCATTAAATAATAAAGGCATTGTCCTTTATTTTATGCTGTTGCTTGGCATTATCGGTGCAATCTCTTATTCAAAATTATCACAAAGTGAAGATCCACCATTTACCTTTAAGGTCATGGTGGTGCAGACCTACTGGCCAGGGGCGACTGCCAAAGAAGTTTCTACTTTAGTTACGGACCGTATCGAAAAGGAACTCATGACAACAGGGCAGTATGACAAGATTATGGCTTACTCCCGTCCAGGTGAGTCGTTGGTCACTTTTGTAGCGAAGGATTCACTGACTTCTGACAAGATTCCTGATGTTTGGTACAACGTTCGTAAAAAGGTAAATGATATACGCCATGAACTGCCAAACGGTGTACAAGGTCCATTTTTCAATGACGAATTTGGAGACACTTACGGCAATATTTATGTACTGACAGGCAAAGACTTTGACTACGCACTTCTTAAGGAATATGCAGATCGTTTGCAATTACAGCTTCAACGCGTCAAGGATGTCAGTAAGGTCGAACTAATTGGTCTGCAAGATCAAAAAATCTGGATTGAGATTTCTAACACCAAAGCGGTACAGCTTGGTATTCCAGTTACAGCGATTCAAGATGCCTTACAAAAGCAAAACAGTATGGCAAGTGCAGGTTTTTTTGAAACAGGCACAGACCGCATCCAGATTCGGGTAAGCGGTCATTTACAAAATATTGATGAAATTAAGAAAATGCCTTTACTGGTAGGTGATAAAACCATTCAGCTCGGAGATGTCGCTGATGTCTACCGTGGTTTTAGTCAACCTGCTCAGCCACGCATGCGCTTCATGGGTGAAAATGGGATTGGTATTGCTTTATCAATGCGTAAGGGCGGTGACATTATTGCCTTAGGTAAAAATCTCGACACAGAATTTGCCCAACTACAAAAAACTTTACCTTTAGGTATGAAGCTCCAAAAAGTTTCTGACCAACCTGTAGCGGTACAACGCAGTATTCATGAGTTTATCAAGGTACTCGCTGAAGCAGTTATTATTGTCTTGTTAGTGAGCTTTTTCTCTTTAGGTTTTCGTACAGGATTGGTTGTCGCTTTTTCTATTCCTTTAGTTTTAGCAATGACCTTTGCGGGGATGAATCTATTCGATGTTGGGCTGCATAAGATTTCACTAGGTGCCTTGATTCTGGCGCTAGGTTTGTTAGTCGATGACGCCATTATTGCCGTCGAGATGATGGCAATTAAGATGGAGCAGGGTTATAGCCGAATTAAAGCTGCCGGATTTGCGTGGAAAACAACAGCATTTCCGATGCTCACCGGAACACTGATTACTGCGGCTGGTTTCTTACCGATCGCTACCGCTCAGTCTGGTACAGGTGAATACACTCGCTCTATCTTTCAGGTGGTGACGATTGCCTTATTAGTCTCTTGGATTGCAGCAGTTTTATTCGTACCTTATTTAGGCGAAAAGCTATTACCCGATTTTACCAAAACAGGACATCAGGCACCTTGGTATGTTCGTTTATGGGCGAGATTAACTAAAAAACCGCAACCGCAAACTGTGGCCATTTCACAGGACCATCACTACGATCCTTATCAATCTAATTTCTATTTACGTTTTAGAAAGATGGTCGAGTTTTGTGTGACTTACCGTAAAACCGTAATTGCGACGACGGTGGGTATTTTTGTGCTATCTGTGCTGATGTTTAAGATCGTTCCTCAGCAGTTTTTCCCACCTTCGAATCGTGCCGAGATTTTAGTCGATTTAAAACTTGAAGAAGGTGCTTCTTTAACAGCGACAGAACAAGCTGTGAAAAAGGTTGAAAAATTCCTGTCTAAACAAAAAGGTATTGATAACTATGTGGCATATGTCGGTACAGGTTCACCACGTTTTTATTTACCGTTAGACCAGCAATTACCGCAAGCCAGTTTCGCGCAGTTTGTTGTACTCGCGTCATCGCTTGATGATCGTGATGAAATTCGACGCTCGTTAGACAAACAAATTAGACAATTGCTGCCGCAAGTTCGTACTCGCGTGTCATTACTGGAGAATGGCCCTCCTGTTGGTTATCCATTGCAATATCGGGTGTCGGGTGAAGATCAAAATCTGGTCCGTCAAGAAGCACAGAAAGTCGCTAAGCTGATTAGCGAAAACCCGAATACCACCAATGTGCATTTAGATTGGGGTGAGCCGAGTAAGATTATTTCAATTCAAATTGACCAAGATCGTGCTCGACAAATGGGTGTCTCTAGTTTGGATTTAGCGAACTTTATTAATGCATCAATTACTGGTAGTGCGATTGAGCAATATCGTGAAAAGCGTGAACTCATCGAAATCCGTTTACGCGGCGATCAGAGCGAACGAGTTGAAGTGGCTTCCCTAGCAAGTTTAGCCGTACCAACGACTAACGGAACGACTGTGCCTTTAGCTCAAATCGCTAAAATTGAGTATAAGTTTGAAGATGGTTTAATTTGGCATCGTAATCGCTTACCGACCATTACTGTTCGCGCAGATATCCGCACTCAATTACAGCCAGCTACAGTGGTTGGCGAGTTAGCTGAATCAATGGATAAATTGCGTGCTGAATTACCAAGTGGTTATCTTGTTGAAGTCGGTGGAACTGTAGAAGAGTCTGCACGTGGGCAAAATTCTGTTAATGCGGGTATGCCACTGTTCTTGGCTGTGGTCATGACATTACTAATGATTCAGCTCAAAAGCTTATCACGCGCGACCATTGTGTTATTAACAGCTCCGCTTGGTTTAATTGGGGTGGTTTTATTCTTACTTCTATTTAACAAACCATTTGGCTTTGTGGCCATGTTGGGCACAATTGCACTCTCTGGCATGATCATGCGTAACTCGCTTATTTTGATTGATCAAATTGAACAAGACAGGCAAGCAGGACATCCAACATGGGAAGCGATTATTGAAGCGACAGTGCGTCGATTCCGCCCGATTATTTTGACTGCATTAGCCGCGGTTTTGGCCATGATTCCACTTTCACGAAGTATTTTCTTTGGTCCGATGGCAGTTGCGATCATGGGCGGCTTGATTGTTGCCACCTTACTGACATTATTTTTCTTACCTGCGCTCTACGCAGCGTGGTTTAAGGTGAAAAAAACCGCATAAAATACATAAATTTTTTGTGAATAAAGGTGCGAAATATTGAAAACTCCAATATAGTAGCACCTGTCTTTACACAAAAAATACAGGATTATTTCACTGCATAAAAAATAGGCTAAGTGCAGTGAATTGAGGTGAAATACAGATGGGGCAAGACCATATCGAACAGCATCGCCGTTATATAGTAATTTCTTATGCGTTCATGTTTCTTGCATTGTTTACGGTTATTTTTGCGGCCTTTGCTTATTTGGTTGCTCGTAAAGTGGCGGTTGTAGATAATGCAGAAGTTTGGATTCATGCGCATGCACTATGGATTATGCGCAACGGGATTCTATTTCTTTGTATGGCAATTTTTGCTGTGGTCTGGTTTATTCCGCTCTTCTTTTTTGCATGGGACAGTAACCTTTGGGTAACCGCCTCTACGGTTGCGGGTGTGGTATTTAGCGCTATTGCGTGGTTATTTCTATTAAATGCATGGTTAAAAGGCTTGTCTAAATATTTAAAAAATAAGGCAGTTTTTTAATATATCTATTTTTTAAACATTTTACCCTTGTAAATTCGGCTAAAGCCCCCCATTTAGTCGGCAATAGAGTATTGATAAAATTCCGTGAGGAGCACCGCCAAAAATGGCTAAACGTGATTATTATGAGGTTTTAGGCGTTTCGAAAACCGCAAGTGATGATGAGATCAAAAAAGCCTACCGTAAATTGGCGATGAAATATCATCCTGATAGAAACCCTGACAATGCCGAAGCTGAAGAGAAATTTAAAGAAGCTGCTGAAGCTTATGAAGTTTTATCGGACAGCGAAAAGCGTAGCATGTACGATCGCATGGGTCATAATGCGTTCGAAGGCGGCTTTGGCGGCGGTGGTGGTGGCTTTGGTGGATTTAGTGCCGAAGACATTTTCAGCCAGTTCGGTGATATCTTCGGTGGTGCATTCGGTGGTGGTGGGCGTCAACAGCGTCAACGTCGCGGATCAGATCTACGCTATGTAATGGAACTTACCCTTGAAGAAGCTGTAAAAGGGGTGAAAAAAACCATTACCTTTACTGCTCCAGCACCTTGTGATGTGTGTGATGGTAAAGGTTCAAAAAATCCAAAAGATGTTGAAACCTGTAAAACTTGTCATGGTTCAGGACAAGTACGTATGCAGCAAGGTTTCTTCTCTGTACAACAAACATGTGGTACTTGTCGTGGCCAAGGTAAAATTATTAAAAACCCTTGTCAGGCATGTCATGGTTCAGGTGTAGCTGATCGCCAGCAAACGTTGGAAGTTACAATTCCAGCGGGTGTAGATAATGGTGACCGCGTTCGTTTGAGTGGTAAAGGCGAAGCAATTCGTGATGGCCAATCAGGTGACTTGTACGTTGAAGTTGTAGTTCGTGAACACGAAATTTTCCAACGTGACGGTGCAGATCTTTATATGGACGTACCAGTAAGCATTGCTGATGCTGCACTTGGTAAAGAAATTGAAATTCCAACTCTGGAAGGCCGTGTTAGCCTGAAAATTCCTGAGGGAACTCAAACAGGTAAATTATTCCGCTTACGTGGCAAAGGCGTTCGTCCAGTACGTAGCAGCATGGTGGGTGATTTACTCTGCCGTATTGTGGTCGAGACTCCAGTCAACCTAAATTCTCGCCAACGTGAATTACTTAAAGAGTTGCAAGCTTCTTTTGATGGCGAAGACAGTGCTTCTTCACCGAAGAAAAAATCATTCTTTGATCGTTTGTTCGATTAATGCTTGATTAGACAAGAAATTAAAAAGAAGGCGGATATTGATAAAATATCCGCCTTTTTATTGCGCTGATTCATCTTATTATTTTTATTCTGCTTAAAAGAAAATTACGTCTGCTTACTCTGTAGGATGAGCAACATCAATATCATTTACACTTACAGTCGGTTCGCTAGAAGCAAGAGTAGGAGCATTTTCGATCACTGGTGCGGCTACTGCTTCTGCCTGTACAGCTACTTTCGGTGCTTCTGCTGTTGTTTCGCCAATAATCGGGTCAATATCTTCAACTTTAACGTCAGCGTTGGCATTGGTTGCCACGCTTGTTTGAGCTGTAGGTGTTGCTGTTTGAGTCGTTACGTTAGTGGTAATACGTGCTTTAGATAAGCTTTCTAATGTGTCTCCTGGCTGGATTGCAGGCTCTGCAAAAGCCACTGAACTCATAATCCCCATCATTACGGTAAAGCCAATAATTCTCGAATGCATGCTGAACTCCTTATAGTCATCTTTTTTTCATTCGTGGTCCGTAGTGTGCAGATCAATTCTTTAACTTTTGTGAAAACAGATTAAATTTCAGTTCATCTCAAAAAATAATTTTTACTTTTTATCGTGAGCAAAGAGTTTTGATATAGTAGACAAATTACGTAAAACAGAAGATTGAGAAGGATTATGTCAGCAGCTCCACGCATTGGTATTTTAGGTGCAGGCGGTCGTATGGGCCGTACGCTTATTCAAGCAGTTCAACAAGCAGGCTATCAACTAGCTGCTGCGGTAGAGCGTCCGGAAAGTAGTTTGGTGGGCACTGACGCTGGTGAGCTTGCTGGTATTGGTTCAGTGGGTGTGAAGGTTTCAGGAAGCTTGACCGATGTTCTGAAAGATTGCGATGTAATTATTGATTTTACTGCACCAGTTGCAACTGCTCAGCATTTGAAGCTTTGCCGTGAAGCTGGGGTTGCCATGGTTATTGGTACAACAGGTATGTCAGATGAGCAAAAAGCTGAATTAGACGAAGTTGCCACTCATACACCTGTGGTTTATGCAGCGAACTATTCAGTAGGTGTAAATGTATCAATCAAGTTACTTGAGCTTGCAGCAAAAGTATTTGGCGATACAGTAGATATTGAAGTGATTGAAGCTCATCACCGTCATAAAGTAGATGCGCCATCTGGTACAGCGTTAATGATGGGTGAAGCGATTGCAGATACTTTAGGCCGTAACCTAAAAGAAGTTGCTGTCTATGGACGTGAAGGGCACACAGGTCCGCGTGACCGTCAAACGATTGGTTTTGAAACCATTCGTGGTGGGGATATTGTTGGTGAACACACTGTGATGTTTATTGGTGAAGGTGAGCGCGTTGAAGTGACTCATAAAGCAACTAACCGTATGAACTTTGCTGCTGGTGCAGTGCGAGCTGCTGCATGGGTTGTGGGCCGTGAAGCGCGTAAATATGACATGAAAGATGTTTTAGGGTTGAATGACGTACAGGTTTAAAACCCTGTACGTATTCCATGTGTAGCGAGAAAAAAAAGATAGAGCAGAACATGAATAAAAAACAAATTGCCTTGACCACTCTTCTTTGCTTAAGCAGCCTCTGGACGGGGGCTGCTTCTACGGAAAAAGCTAAACTCAGCTTAGACCGTAATAATATTAAAGTCTGGACCTATCAAAAGACTGATAATCCAGTCTTTCAATATAAGGCTGAAACGACTTTTGATGTGCCACTTGAACGCGCTGTCGCTGTGATTTTAGATGTAAATCGTGCTGATCAGTGGGTGCCTTATATGGGCAAGGTTCAGATGTTGTCTCAAGATGAGAAAAAGGGTGAATTCACACTCTATATGCTATTAGATTTTCCTTTTCCTTTAAAAGATCGAGATGTGGTCGTGAAAGGAAAAATGAGTAAAGCAGCCAATGGTTTGATTACCATTAAGAACACGGCAATTAATAGTAATTATCCGATACAACCTGATGTAGTGCGCTTAACACGCTATGAAGGGGATTGGACCTTCCAGAAATTAGCGAATAACAAAGTTAAAGTAACCACAAGTGGTTATGCTGACCCAGCTGGTGCGATTCCGCTGAGCTTCGTAAATATGTTTGTTCAACAACAGCCTTACCAGATGTTGTTGAAAATGAAACGGGAAGTGACTAGTCCGATTTACGAGCAACCCAAGTTACCAGAAATTTTAAAATAAATAGCTTAAAAAAAGCGCCTGAGATCAGGCGCTTTTTTTATTAATCTGAACACTGCTGTAATGCTTGGATGGGACTACTCTCGCGTTTGATTTGGAATAAAACCAATAACAAGCCTAACCCTGCTAGCAAAGCACCAGCAAATGATACTGCGCTATAACCCCAACCTAAATCGAGTACTAACGCACCTGCTGCTGCTCCAACCGCGTTACCTAAGTTAAAGGCGCCGATATTTACTGAAGAGGCAAGCCCTGGTGCTTCATGAGCAACTGACATTACACGCATTTGCAAAGGTGGAACTAAAGCAAAGGTTGCAGCACCCCAGATGACTAATGCAATGGCTGCTCCAATCTGGCTTTGTGCAAGGATTGGGAAAGTCACCATCATTACAATTAACAGAACCAAGAAACCAATCAGAGTTTTGTTAATAGACAAATCTGCAAAGCGACCGCCTAAATGGTTACCAACTGAGAAACCGACACCAATCAACATCAGCATAAACGTAATGAAGGTCGGTGAAGCATGTGTAAACTCAGTCAAACTTGGCGCGATATAGGTATAGAGCGTAAACATTGCACCCGCACCAAGCACTGTAGTGAGTAGAGCAAGTATTACAGGAGTGCGTGTTAATACCTTTAATTCAGCTTTCACATTTGGTTTTTGGGCAACCATACCTTGTGGTAATGCTTTCCATAAAGCGAGCATCGTAATCACACCAAGCAATGAAATCGCAAGGAAAGACATACGCCAGCCAATGTTTTGCCCAACCCATGTTGCCAACGGTACACCACCAATGTTGGCAATGGTTAAGCCCATAAACATGGTCGCTACAGCGCTGGCCTGTTTATGTGCGGGCACAATGCTTGCTGCTACAACTGAACCTATCCCGAAGAAAGCACCATGGTTAAGGCTTGTGATGAGACGCGCACCTAATAAGCTCATATAGCTTGGTGAAAATGCTGCTATCAGGTTACCTACCGTAAAGATCGCCATCAGGAAGATAAGCGCATTACGTCGTGCAAAACCACCAAACCACAGGGTCATGAACGGGGCACCTAGCATGACGCCAAGTGCATAGCCCGTAATTAACATTCCGGCTGTTGGAATTGAAATCCCTAAATCATTAGCGATATTTGGCAACAATCCCATTGGTGAGAATTCCGTGGTGCCAATGGCAAAGGCACCAATTGCCAATGCCAATAATGAGAACGCCGTATTTGATTGAGTGTTCATGAGTTTAGTCCCAAACTGGTGCCCACGGCTCTGGGCTAACTTCACGACTGTTACGATCAAGTTCGGCAATCATTTGCATTTCAGCTGAAGTTAACTCGATATCCTGTGCTTTTAAGTTGCTCATCAGGTTTTCACGTTTAGTCGAAGATGGAATAACTGCAAAACCACGTTGCAATGCCCACGCAAGTGCAATTTGTGCTGTCGTTGCTTTATGAGCTGCTGCAATTTCAGCTAAAACAGGGTCTTGAAGCACTTTACCGTACGCAAGCGTCATATATGAAGTGACATCAATATTCTTCTCTTGTAAGAAATTTACAAGTTTATGGTTTTGAAGATAAGGGCTTAACTCAATCTGGTTGGTTGCAATATTTTCAGCACCAATTGTATCAATCGCTTGTTGAGTAAGCTCAATATTGAAGTTTGAAATACCAATTTGTTTAGTAAGACCTTGTTCTTTCGCTTCAAGTAAAAGCTTCATGATTTCAGGAATCGAAACGCCTAAATCTGGTGCTGGCCAATGAATTAAAGTTAAATCGACATAGTCAGTACGAAGCTTTTCTAAGCTTTCTTTTAAGCTTGGAATAAACTTATCTTGAGCAAAATTATCTACCCAGATTTTTGTGGTTAGAAATAAGTCCTGACGCGCTACACCGCTTTCGGCAATGGCTTGACCAATCGCTGCTTCATTGTCATAAATTTGAGCAGTATCAATTACACGGTAACCTACGTCTAAAGCAGTTTTTACAGAATCAATGACTGCTTGTTCTTTAAGACGGAAAGTTCCTAGTCCAAAACGTGGAATATTCATGTGTTTACCTAAATTTGAATAATCATTTAACTTGATGTGCATTTTGCTTTTTTTATTGTTGCGAAAAAATAGATGAATAAGCAAAATATCTTTGATCATTAGTCAATAATGGAATAAGACATGAAATCAACAATTGAAGAACTCGTCGCGTTTATCGCAATCGTTGATACGGGTTCTTTTGTTGCGGCAGCAGAGCATTTAAAACAAACACCTTCGGGAGTTAGTCGATCTTTAACACGCTTGGAAGCAAAGTTAGATGTGACTTTGTTAGAGCGAACGACACGTAAATTGAAACTCACTCAAGAAGGGCAGCAGTTTCTTATAAAGGCCCGTAAAATCTTAAATGAACTAAATGCGGCTGAAGAAGAACTACAAAAATCTGATCAGGGTACTGCGGGACTCATTCGTATTGATTCAGCAACGCCGTTTGTTTTACACGTGATTGCCCCATTAATGCATAAGTTTCGTGAGTGTTATCCAAATATTGAAATTGAGTTAAATAGTAATGATCAGGTGATTGATCTATTGCAGCATAAAACCGATGTGGCATTTCGGTTTGGGGAGCTTAATGATTCGAGTCTGCATGCCAAACTGGTGTGTAAAAGTCGCTTATTTATTGTTGCGAGTCCAGAATATCTAGCGATTAAGGGCACACCAACACAGCCTGAACAACTCGAACAGCATGACCTGATTGGTTTTACCAGACCTGCCTATATTAATAGCTGGCCGATTAAAATCGGCGATGAATATTTTTTTGCACAAGCAAATATTAAAGCTTCTAGTGGTGAGACGGTACGCCAACTCACGATTAGAGGCCATGGTATCGCACGACTATCTGAATTTGAAATTTGGAAAGATATTCAAGAAGGGCGATTGATTGCATTATTCGAAGATCAAATTGAGCATCAATATCAAAGCATCCATGCTGTGTATTATCAACAAGAGCATCTACCAAAACGAATCCGGTTATTCATTGAATTTTTGGCAGAACAGTTAAAAGATGGTTTTAAAAGCGCTCTCTAAAAGTAGCATAGCCATCAGTTGGAAAATGAACTTCTAAAATTGGAGTGATTTGTCCCTCTGATGAATGCTGGGCCAGAAAATAGCTTTTTTGCTGTTGTCGACAACTAAAATATAATTTGGAATAAGTCGAATTCACCATGACAACTTCATTTGAGCTATTACGCTTATATTGATAATGAGAAATCGCACTGGCCTCATCATCAGTGCGTTGCTCCATTTTATAGTCTTGTTGATTGGTCATTTTTAAATAACCTTCAATGAGACTTTGGCAAACCGTATGTCTGTACTGCTCGTTTTTTGGTTGTGGCTGGCAACCTGCTAAAACAATAGTAAATAACAATATAGCTTTTAATTTCATGATCTTGCTACTCTTTGAGTTGATTTCTATAGCGTAAAGGTGTTCTATAAACCAGTACAGATACAGAAATTTTTAAAAAAGCAGCACAGAATGACTTTCCAATATCAGGTTCTTGCCAATCAATTAGCACATCGAATTTATCAAGATGAGCTTAAGCCTCATCAGAAGCTGATTTCATTACGAGATTTCGCTCGTCAGCACAGTATTAGCTTAAGCACAGCAAAAAGTTGCTATGAATTGCTTGAGGCGAGGGGACTGATTTATGTAAAGCCGAAATCAGGTTACTTTGTGGTTGCTCGTAGTCAATCTAGTCCTATTCCTGATAGCCCAGATTTTTTGTCTTTGCCTCGGCAAGTCTCAAATCTAGAGTTACATAACCAAATTCAAGAAGCCGCCTTACAAAGCCATCTCGTACCGTTGGGTTCGATTCAGTTGACGCCGCATTTTATTCCAGTAGAGGGTTTACGTCGTTCTATTCAACGGGCTTTAAAAAATTGCCAACCACAAGACTTTCTCTATTGTAATAAACAAGGACATGAGCAATTAAGAAAAGCGCTTTCTGATCATTGGCGCGAAGACGGAATCTTCATTGCAACGGAAGATATTTTTATTACCAATGGTTGTATCCCCGCTTTGTCGTTAGTCATTCAGCACCTAACAGAAGTAGGCGATAGTATTTTGATTCCGACACCTACTTTTAATGGGCAACTACAGCTTATAGCAAGTTTAAAACGGCAGATTATTGAAATTCCAGCACATCATCGTGGTATTGATCTTGAACGTTTAGAATCATTGATGCAGCAGGGTTTGGCGAAGGTTTGCCTGATGACAGCCAACTATCAAAATCCTTTAGGATATTGTTTAAGTAATGCAGAAAAACAAAAGATTGCTGAATTAGCTGCAAAATATCAGTGCTTTATTATTGAAGACGATATTTTTGGTGAATGTGGTTACAGTAATGAACGCCCGCTACCGATTCGCTATTGGGACCGCGAAGGCTATGTCATTTGGTGTGGATCGGTTTCTAAGTCGCTGTCGAGTGCATATCGGGTAGGGTGGTTCTGTTTAAGTTCAAAGTTACAGCATTTAAAACTAGAGCTACTGGCAAGTAATATTGGAGTAAATACACCGCTACAATTAGGCTTAGCTGATTTTATTTATAGCCGTGGTTATCGAGAGCATTTAGAGCAGCTACGACCAAATCTAATGCAACAGGTCGAGCAATATCGCAGTTGCATTTTAAGAGCCTTTGATGGCCTTCCCATTGCGTTAAGTCAGCCAGAAGGCGGCTATGCACTCTGGATACAGTTACCAAAAGAAGTAGATACCTTAGCGCTGTATTACACAGCGAAAGCTGAAGGAATTACCGTGGTACCAGGCCATGTTTTTGGTGAGGATGAACGATATCGACATTTCATTCGTTTAAATGCGGGTCATGAATTAACAGCAGATGTCCGCCAAGCAATTAGTGACTTGGCGGAATGGTCACGACAACAGATGAAAACCGTGAGTTAGTTTTATTCTGCGAAGTCTGCTTTCAACACAATGCGGTAGCGTGCCTGACCTGAGTGTAAACGTTCAATTGCCTCATTGAGCTGTGACATTGGAAATAGCTCAATTTGAGGCGCAATTTTTTTGCGTGCAGCAAACTTCAAAAGTTGACGCAATGCAGCTGGTGAACCCGTCGGTGAGCCTGTCACTGACTTAGCACCACTAATAAGTGAACCTACAGAAACAGGAACAGGTTCCAGAGTCAGCCCCAAGAAGTGCAATGAACCATTGGGTGCTAGCGTAGAAATGAAAGCACGCCAGTTTAGCGTCACGTTTACTGTGCTGAGCAATAAATCAAATTTCCCTTTTTGTGCTGTTACCGCGTCTGTATCACGGCTATTCACGACATGATCTGCTCCCATTGCTTTAAGTTCCTCTGTTTTATCAGGGTTGGAACTAAATGCAGTGATCTCACAGCCCCAAGCTTTGAGTAGCTTAATAGCGATATGCCCTAAGCCACCAATGCCAATCACACCCACATGATGTGTTGCTTGAATCTTATGTTTAAGTAGTGGGTCAAAAACGGTAATTCCGCCACAAAGTAAAGGACCAGCACTTTCAGCGTCTAAATCCTCAGGGAGGGGAATAGCCCACTGCCAGCCTGCACGGACTTTATCGGCAAAGCCACCAGCATGCCCCACGATTGTTGCAACACTTCCGCCCGTACAAAGTACTTGCTGACCACCTATACACTCATCACAGGCTTGGCAACTTTCCGCGGTCCAGCCAATGCCGACACGTTGCCCGATTTGTAGACCTTTGGCTTCTGAACCCAAAGCAACAATGCGTCCAATAATTTCATGGCCCGCAACCACAGGGTACACAGTTGAACGCCATTCATTATTCAAAACAGAAATATCAGAATGACATAAACCACAGTATTCAACTTTTACCTCAACCTGATGCGGTTGTAATTCACCTGCGTCAAATTGATAGGGAACTAGTTTTTCACCTGCCTGCATTGCAGCATAAGCCTGAATCGTATTATTGCTCATCGGAAACTCCTTAAGCGGATTTGAACCGTTCGAGTGGGTTATGAAGCTTTAAATTGACAATCGTTTTCATGATCATCGACCATGCCTACTGCCTGCATAAAAGCATAGCAGGTGGTTGGGCCGACAAATTTGAAACCATTCTTTTTAAGCGTTTTGGAAAGTTTTACGCTGAGTTCAGTTTGTGCAGGAGCTTGGCGGTAATCTTCAACATCATTATTTTGTGGAGCTGCATCTACAAACTGCCAAAGCCATGTAGGAACATCACTGACTTGTGCTTTGAGCGCTTGCCAAGCAATTGCATTATCACGAATAGCTTTGAGTTTGCCTAAGTGGCGAATTAAGCCTGCATCGGATAATTTTAGTTCTAAAAAATCATCTGTGAATGAAGCAATTTCTGCAATCGGATGATTAAAAAAATGCTGACGGTAGCTTTCTCTTTTTTTCAGTACGGTTATCCAAGATAAACCAGCTTGCTGGCCTTCAAGGCAAAGCATTTCAAATAAACGTGCTTCGTCATGTTCCGGTTTGCCCCATTCTTCATCATGGTAGGCAATATAGAGTGGATCGTTGGAACACCATCCGCAACGTTGAGTTTTCATGATAATGCTCCTTATATTTATCTTAGAATTTTAAAGTTTAAACAGCACCCATTCATTTGGGCGAGTATCCCAATAATACAGTTCAGCTTGAGTTAAGTCTTCAAACTTTAGCCAAAAGTCTTTACCAACTTTATCTGAAAAACCGGTACTGATTAGCAGGGCCTCATCACTGATTTCCATGATCCAGCCTTGATAGCTATTGCCATTTAAAATGATCTTTTGCTGGTTGCCAGACTCGGCAAACTCTACTAAGCGATTGATCAGCGCTTCCGACATAAAATGTTCCTAGCGTAAATATGAATAAGGATTAACAGCACCACGTCCTTTACCATCTAGGTAAAGACCATAATGAAGATGAGGTGAAGTATAACGTGCATTGCCTGTATTGCCGACATAGCCAATTAGATCGCCTTTTTTGATATAGTCACCAACATTTAAGCCACGTTTATGGTCATCAAGGTGGGCATAATAATGCCATGTTCCAGCTGGACCTAAAATCCAGATGACTTTGCCACCTAAGTTGTTATTGCGAAGATCGGCAACGAGCCCATCAGTTGCACTGTACACTTTGGTTCCACGTGGAGCCAAAATATCAATTCCTTCGTGACTACGACCTTGACTGCGAGCAGCTCCCCATGTGTCTTTTAACTCATCTCGATCGACACCTTTCACGGGTACAGGCAGTCGATTTGGAAGCTGCATACTTTTAAGTTTATTAACTTGAGCCGGTGGAAGTGGGGCAGGTTTTTTAGGTGCACTAGCACAGGCCGCCAATAGGATAATCAGAAAACCAAGTGAGAAATGAGAAACAAAACGTCGCACAAAATACTCCCTGTCACAGTCATATCAAAATTATTTTGCTCACTATGTCACGAACGGCTTGTCGAGATCAATTTTTTCATAGCTGTTGGAACCCCTTTAGCAATAGCTTGTTCTGGGCTCAACCATTGGCCTTCAAGTTCAATTGACAGATGTTCTTTTTGATCAGGTTCCACGTGGAACATGTGAGTATTAAGTAACCATGTGAAGTGAGTGAAGCTATGACTGATCTGAAAAGTTTGCGGTTGAGGTTGTAATTTAAATTGCTGACTTAAGCTCAGTCGTTCATGTTCATTTTCTAAAATAGGTAAACAGAATAAACCACCCCATAGGCCATGGGCTTGGCGTTGTTGCCAGAACCATTCATCTTCGCACTGGATGATAAGAACATCTGCTGTTCTAACAGGTGGTGTTTTTTTCGGTTTCTTAAAAGGTAATTCTTGTTCTAAACCTTGCTGATAAGCCTGACAATGAGCTTGCATTGGACAATATAAACAAAGAGGCTTTTTGGGCGTACAAATGGTCGCGCCCAAGTCCATAATTGCTTGAGTGTAGTCATGGTTACGATGTGTTGGGCAAAGCTCTTCAGCCAGTTTCCACATTTCACGTTCGTGCTGTGGTTTGCTTAAGTCATCTTCAATGGCAAAGAAACGAGCTAAAACGCGTTTCACGTTGCCATCCATGATCACGCCGTACTGACGTAGACCCAAAGACATGAGTGCACCTGCGGTAGAGGGACCAATGCCGGGTAATGAAATCCATTCTTCTAGTGTTTTAGGAAACCTACCTTGCTGAGTGACAAGGCCAGCAGCTTTATGCAAATTGCGTGCACGAGCGTAATAGCCCAGACCCGCCCAGTAAGGCGCTACTTCATCCCAAGTTGCATGGCCTAACGTCTCTACAGTTGGGAAGCGCTCCATAAAGCGGTCAAAATATTGCAGAACCGTTTTCACCTGAGTCTGCTGCAACATAATTTCAGAAACCCAAACTTTGTACGGATCATCTGCAACTTGCCAAGGCAAATCGTGACGACCATGTTGATCGAACCAGTTTAAAAGGGCATCAGAAAAAGAAAATTCAGGCATGAACAGCTATAGAAGAGAAGTAAGGGCTAAATTATAGCTGAATTTTAGCTGAAATTTTGTTTAAAGCAGGCGAACAGCGAGAGTATGTTAAAACAGAGATTACCTGATAATGAGTAACCTCTGCTTCATGTATAAAAAGGATTAATCCTTTTGTACACCCCAACGTTGGTCAAGTTTCAACGGTTGGTTTTTGTAGTACGGAATGACATGAATGTGGAAATGATCAGAATTTTGTCCGAACACTTCACCATCGTTGAAGCCAATATGGAAACCGTCTGGTTGATGGCGAAGCTGTGTTTCGTGGCGAGCAATTTCAAGGAGTGTAAGCAAGCCTTGATGTTCTTTAGAAGTGATATCAAAAAAAGAACGAACATGGCGCAGTGGTGTTACTACACAGTGGCCTTTAGCTAGTGGATTAGAATCAGGCAAAATTACAGCAAATTCATTCTTATCAATGATGTCATATTCATCAAATTCGCAATACGGACATTTCTTGTCAGTCATTGTTGTATCCTCTCATGTTATTCCATTAAACCCCGAGTGCGGGAAATAAGACTAGGCTTTGGTCTAGCTCAACGGGAGTATAGTTATTGAAGTATGGTTTAAAAAATACAGTAAAAATATTGCAAAGTCATAAACATTTAAGGGAGCAAATGCGAAAAAACATTTGCTCCAAATTGGCTTCTTTTATTTTAAAGTACGATCTAACAAAGCGTACATTTTAGCAAGGCCTTGTTTTTCAGCTTCGCTATTGTAGCCAAGGTCTACACCGTTCGCTTTAGCTTTCTCATCTGCAAGTGGGTTACTAAAGCCATGTTTAGCACCTTCTAAAACCACTACTTCGTGTTTAACCTCAGCAGCTTGCATCTCTTTTTCAAAATTAGCAACATCTTCTAAGGTGACCATGCTGTCTAGTTCACCATGTAGTACTAAAACTTCACCCTGAATGCTGCCTTTTTGAGCAGGTGCTTTCGGAGCTAATGTCGCATGGAACGTTATAATTGATTTAAGTGGTGCACCTGAGCGAGCAAGATCTAGCACGACTTTTCCACCATAGCAGAAGCCAATTGCAGCAAGTTTTTCACTGTTTACTTCTGGTTGGGCCGCTAGAGTTTGAAGTGCTGCATTGGCACGATCAGTAACCGTATCTAAATTTTCAAATGTCTGCATCATCCATTCATAGGCTTGAGCGGCAGTCGAGGTTACTTTTTTATCGCCATACATATCAATTGCAAGCGCAGCATAGCCATGTTCAGCAAGCTCACGTGCACGTTGTTCAGTATATTCGTTACGACCCCACCACTCAGGACCAACAATTACACCCGCAACAGGTGTTTCACTATCTGGAGCCGCAAAGTAACCAATTAAATGGCTGCCATCTGGTGCAGTATATTGAATTTCACGGGTTTTAATTGCTGTACTCATAACCTTAATCCTGAAATTTAAAGAGATTTAAACACGCTTGATTAAAGCATAAAAAGATAAAAGTAATATAAATAACTGTGTAAGAATCTACATCAAAACAAAAGATAGAAATCTTCACGCAATAAAAAAGAAGGAAACCAGTTCCTTCTTTTTAGGTGATCATGATTAAGTTACGTTCTGCCTCGGGAAATGAACCCAATTACAGCCAGAATTACAGCCACAACTAATAAAATCACGGCAAAGTCTTTAGATAGTCCTGCAACACCACCAAACCCTAATAGACTGGCAATGAGTGCAATCACTGCAAAAATTATAGCCCAACGGAACATATGCTGTTCTCCTTATTTTTTCATTGTTGTTTAACTATATAGCTTGTTTTTTGCACCGAATGTGTCGTTTATGTGGTTGAAATGTATATTAAACAATCATTTTGTGATGCTAGGAATACAGCTTCTTTTTTCGTACAGACGACTTCAATGTTATACTTAGTCACTGTTTCATCTCATCAGCTGCTAAAACATTATGTCTACCGAGACCTCACTTCGACCACTCTTCTGGAAAAACTATCCATTAGAGCAACTCACTCAAATTGAGTGGGAAGCTTTATGCGATGGGTGTGGTTTGTGCTGTTTGGTCAAGCTTGAAGATGAAGATACCCATGAGGTGGCTTATACCAAAGTGGCTTGTAAGTTACTCGATTGTGATACAGGACGTTGTACCGATTATCCAAATCGTCAGCAGCAAGTGCCTGACTGTTTGCAATTAACCCCAGAGTCTTTAAAAACAATTCATTGGTTACCATCGAGCTGTGCTTATAAGCGCTTGAATGAAGGCAAAAATCTACCTTCTTGGCATTATTTAAATACAGGTTCGAGACAAAGCGTTGTTAAGGCGAAAAAGTCAGTTGCTGGACGTTGTCTTTCAGAAGTTGATGTCCATGAAGATGATCTTGAAGATTATGTCGTACGATGGGTGCGTTAATATGCTCGTGATGGGCATTTTTAATTACAACGTATTATAAAGTAACATTTTATCGTAAATTTTTTGCTCATCTCCGTTATATAACAATAAAAACAAAAGGAGACAAGAATGATGAGACGATTAGCAACTCCATTATTATGTAGTAGCTTTTTTTTGTTGATAGCTTGTGGGTCTAATAATACAAATTCAAAAAATCTTGAACAAAATACGTCTGTAAAAACAGAGCAGACTGCTTTAACCAAACAACCTTATCAAACTGAAATATTTGCTCAATTCAATGAACCTTGGGCTTTGACCAACTTGCCTGATCAGCGTTTATTAGTCACTGAACGGCAAGGTAAATTAAAAATTTTTAACCCTAAAAATAAACAAATCTTGGATGTTCAAGGCGTTCCAGCAGTGAACTATGGGGGGCAAGGTGGTTTAGGAGATGTCGTTTTACACCCTGACTTTGCGAAGAATCACTGGGTTTATCTCAGCTATGCTGCGAAAGGGCAAGGCGGATCTGGAGCAGTAATTTCACGCGCTAAATTAGATTTATCTAATGCCAATCAGCCAAAACTTAACGATATAAAGCAGATTTGGCAGCAAGTACCCAAAGTTTCAGGACAAGGCCATTATGGACATCGTATGCTTTTTGGTGCAGACGGTAAGCTATGGGTCAGTTCAGGTGAACGACAAAAGTTTGACCCTGCTCAAAACATGAAAAGTAACTTGGGTAAAATCTTGCATTTAAATGAGGATGGTTCTGCGGTTGTAGATAACCCTTTTTATAAGCAAGGTGGGGTCACTGCTGAAATATGGTCACTAGGACATCGTAATCCATTAGGTATGGCTTTTGATCGCCAAGGACAGCTCTGGGTAGTTGAAATGGGGCCTAAAGGTGGTGATGAGCTTAACGTCATCGTAAAAGGTGAAAATTATGGTTATCCAATCGTTTCAAATGGAGACCATTATTCAGGTCAACCTATTCCAGACCATCACACTCGCCCAGAATTTAAAGCACCAGAAATTGACTGGACTCCCGTAATCTCTCCATCGAGCCTAATCATTTATCAGGGACAACAATTTCCTGCATGGAAAAATAAGGCGTTAATTGGCGGGCTATCTTCAGAAGCAATTATTGTGGTGGATTTAGAGCATAAACCAGTGAAAGAAGTTCAAAGATTAGATATGAAAAAACGTATTCGTGGATTACATGAAGCACAAGATGGCTCGATTTGGGTCATTGAAGACGGCTCAAATGCGCGTTTACTGAAGCTAAGTAAGAAACCCTCTTAAAGCTAGGAAATAGCTTGTAAATAAAGGGCGTGTCTCATAGATTCAAATTGTAGATTTCTGTGAGACACAATAGACTATAGTGAAAAGACGATAAAGCCATTTGAGATGTCAGACACCCATATTCCACTTCCTGAACGCCTGCGCCCGAGAGACTTGTCTGAAATTATTGGGCAAGATCATTTATTAGGTGAACATGCGCCACTGCGTCAAATGATTGATCAGGGACATTTGCCTTCTATTATTTTTTGGGGGCCACCAGGCGTTGGTAAAACAACAATTGCTTTGCTTTTGGCTCAAGCGATAGATCGCCCATTTGTAAGCTTATCTGCGCTGAATACGGGTGTAAAAGAATTACGTGAAGTGATTGCAGAAAGTGGTGATTTACTGACACCTGTAGTTTTCATTGACGAAATTCATCGTTTTAATAAATCACAGCAAGATGCATTATTGGGTGCAGTTGAAAAAGGCAAAATTACCTTAATTGGCGCGACGACTGAAAACCCATCTTTTGAGGTGAATAGTGCGCTTTTATCTCGCTGTCAGGTCTATACCTTAAATAGTTTAGACAGTGAGGCAATTCAGACACTCCTCAATAATGCACTTCAAGCCGATAAATTCTTAAAAGAGCGTTATATTCATGTTGAAGAATACGATGCTCTCATTCAATTCGCAGCAGGCGATGCTCGTAAAGCGCTTAATTTACTGGATTTAATTGCAAGTACATTTGAACCAGAAATTGAAAACACGATTACCAATGCGGTGGTGGTGAAAGTCGCTCAGCAAAATATTGCGCGTTATGACAAATCGGGTGAGCAGCATTACGATCTCGTTTCTGCTTTTATTAAATCAATTCGTGGTAGTGATCCAGATGCAACCCTGTATTGGATGGCACGTATGCTCAAAGGCGGAGAAGATCCGGTTTTTATTGCAAGACGTATGCTGATTGCAGCTTCAGAAGACATTGGAAACTCTAACCCTAATGCGCTATTACTTGCAGGTGAGTGTTTCCGCTCTGTACAAGCGGTGGGGATGCCTGAGGCTCGAATTATTTTGGGCCAAACCGCGGTTTATTTAGCAACGAGTGCAAAGAGTAATAGTACTTATTTAGCGATTAATAAGGCCTTAGAACTTGCTGAAAAAACGGCAAATTTACCTGTGCCTTTGCATTTGAGAAATGCGCCGACCAAGCTGATGAAGCAACAAGGTTATGGGATTAATTATCTCTATCCTCACGATTATCCTGAGCACTTTGTGTTGCAAGACTATTTGCCACCTGAGTTAAAGGGAACCAAACTCTATGAATCTGCGAGAAATAAGCGTGAGGTTGAAGGTGAGCGCTTACAGCAACGCAGATGGCAGCAGGAACAATAATTTATTTATGCTTCCGCTCTAGTTCTTCAGTCACTTGACCATAAATCAGTAGTGTAAACACGCCTGTACCACCAATAATATTGCCAATAGTGGTGGGGACGAGGAAAGTAAACAGATAGTCATTAATGGAAGCCTCTCCTTGCCAGACGAGATAGGACATTTCTGTAGAGCCCACCACTACATGGGTAAAGTCACCCAGTCCTATCAAGTAAGTCATGAAAAAGATGAGCAGGAACTTATTACTAACTGAGGGTAACATCCAGACTAAGGCAGCAATTAACAGCCCTGACATAATACCTTTAAGCATATTCTGGGTGGCAGAAAAGGAACCAACATGATGGGCGAGTTCATCCAGTGCCTTGTCAATATCTGGAGTAAACAGGTGAGTAGTTAAGAAAAATAAACTTGCCAATGCTGTCCCAAGAATATTGCAGAGAATCACAATTCCCCATAAGCGGCCCACTGCTCGTAATTTATCGAAGGTAAAGGGTTTGAATAAAGGCACAACAGTGGTGATAGTATTCTCGGTAAAGAGTTGCATGTGACCCAAAATAGCGATCAGAAACCCAATGGTATAACCGATATTGGTGATTAAATCGGTCCAGACCGCATCAGCTGGGAGGTAAGAGGCAATAATCGCTTTAAATACAAATGAAAAACTGATGACTAAACCCGCAGCAATCCCTGAAAAAATCAGTGCAGCCGTTGGACGATCCAGCTCTTCGGCACCATCACGGCGGATAATTTCATAGACCAAACGGGGTGACAGTTTTTCATGTTCTTCAACTGCCATTTTTTCACGCCAGCTTAAGGTTTTCTCGACCTTTTTTTCCTCTATTTCATGATCCATCAGGTTTACTCCTCACTGAATAAATAATTTATATTTCTTATTTTTATTCATTGATAAGGCAGTGCTTGGGATAAATCCAGTCGATTCCTAACAGCTTTATGTGTCTTTTTATAAATTGAATGTTAAATGGCAGCAGATCATCAGCAATAAGATTAAAGAAATGTATAAGCCCTTAACGTGCGGATCAGTGCCATATAATCACCTTGAGAGGCTTTAGAAATAACAGATTCGACTTCTGCCTGACTCCAGCCTTGTTTTAAGGCTGAATTGCTAAAGTTAGTTAATAAGACCAAAGGATTTTCACCAAAATGGATTGGATGATTCATTAATCTCTTTTCAAGCTTAGATATTTCCATAGCTTTACCCTAGTTTTGAAATTTAATTATTGTGAAGTGCTTAATGTTTTTTTAGATTTTAGTGTTTTAAATTGAGTTTGTGCAAGTGCTAATTTACTTTAATAGACAAATCTGTCTACATTATTTATTTTCTAAAATACCTTATATAAAAAAACCGGGCTAAAGCCCGGTTTTTCATGAAGTTTGAACGATTAGAGAGCAGATAAATCTACGCCTAAACGAGCAGCAACTTCTTCATAAGCTTCAACAACACCGCCTAAACCTTGACGGAAACGGTCTTTGTCGAGTTTCTTCTTAGAGTCTTTATCCCATAGACGGCAACCGTCTGGAGAGAATTCATCACCAAGCACGATACGGTCATGGAAAACACCGAATTCAAGCTTGAAGTCCACCAAGATCATGTTGCCTTCAGCAAATAATGCTTTTAATACATCGTTTACTTGGTAAGTTAACACTTTCATTTGTTCTAATTGTTCAGCAGTCGCCCAACCTAAAGCAATCGCTTGAGATTCGTTAACCATTGGGTCGCCTAGACCGTCATCTTTATAGAACAATTCAAATGTAGGAGGAGTTAACTCTTTACCTTCTTCTACACCTAAGCGACGGCATAGAGAACCAGCTGCGTAGTTACGAATTACACATTCAACTGGAATCATTTGAAGTTTTTTAACAAGCACTTCAGTTGGAGAAAGCAATTTTTCAAAATGCGTTTCAATACCCGCAGCAGCAAGTTTTTCCATAATGAAGGCGTTAAAAAGGTTGTTCACCTTGCCTTTACGATCTAGTTGTTCGATTTTTTCGCCGTTGAACGCAGAGGCATCATCACGAAAGACTAAAATCAGATGGTCGGCATTGTCTGTTTCATATACAGATTTTGCTTTACCAGTATAGAGCAAGGTTTGTTTTAACATGAGGGAACCTTTTAAAAAAAATGCCTAGTAAACGACTAGGCTGGCCAATTTTGGTAAATCTGGTTTAACACTTCAGCGGCCACATCTGGGCTTGCAAAAGTGTTGTCTACATTAAATAGAGCAAGAGTATGACTTGAACCTACACCAGTAAGTTTAAGCACATAAGTATTGTCATTTACTTTAATCGTCGCCTGATTACTGCCTTGAGCGATGATGTTGTAATTTAAAGTACTTAATGTCGCTTTGGTATATTGCCAGATCTCGGTCGTATTCCCATCAACTTTTAATAATGGGTTTTTATTACCGTCGGTCACAAGCTGAGGACGACCAAGCGCAGTTGTCGTTTGAGCAGATGCATCTGCTGTTGCATTGTTACCTTGAGTTTGTTCAGGGCGTGGCAATGCAAAACGGTTACCACGCTGGTTTTCAAACTTCGGCGCGTGCTCAATAGCGAGCTGGTCAACAGTTGGTGCAGGATACAAAGGTGTCACTGGTCGTACAGTTGCATCGGCAGGATACTCAAGCGGGGCAAGTTGCTTGGCATTTTTATAATCTAAAGAGTGATTATTAATTGCGAAGCGACCACAACCAGCTAAACTCAAGGCTGAAACTGCAAGGACTAAACCAAGACGTAATTGCATCATAAATTGCTCTTATTAAATAATTCCCGCATCTTTTAGGGCATTGCGGAGAGGTTCGCGATATTGCTCAGCGAGAGGAGTGAGTGGTAAACGAATACCAGTATCAATCAGTCCCATCTCATGTAGTGCCCATTTCACAGGAATTGGGTTTGATTCGCAAAATAGAATATTGTGTAAATTTGCAATCTTATTGTTAATCGTCTTCGCTTGTTGTTCATCTTTAGCAATCGCAACAGCGCATACTTCACTCATTGCTTTAGGTGCAACATTTGCAGTAACCGAAATATTACCGTCAGCGCCAAGAAGCATGAGTTCCCAAGCAGTTTCGTCGTCACCTGAGTAGACAGCCATCTTGCCATTTAAAGCTTCGATTAATGCTTTACCACGAGGTACATCACCTGTCGCATCTTTAATACCAACAATATTAGGGATCTCTGCTAAACGTACAGCTGTATCGTTTGCAAGATCTACACCAGTACGACCTGGTACGTTATAAAGAATAAGAGGTAGTTCTACGGCTTCAGCAATCGCTTTATAGTGTTGGAATAGGCCTTCTTGAGTTGGCTTGTTATAGTACGGCGTCACAAGTAAAGCTGCATCCGCGCCAAGATCTTTCGCAGCTTTAGTTAATTCGATTGCTTCACGGGTTGAGTTTGCACCAGTACCGGCAATAATTGGAATACGTTTATTGGCTACACGAATAATTTCTTTAATAACCTGTGTGTGCTCTTCCATGCTCAATGTTGAGGCTTCGCCGGTTGTACCGACGGCTACAATACTGTTTGTACCTTGTTCTATGTGCCACTCAACCAGCTTCTCAAGACCCTTCCAATCTACACCGCCGTCTTTCAACATTGGTGTGACGATTGCGACGATTGAGCCTTGAATGGTCTGTGCTTGCTGAGTCATTTTTAAAAATATCCTATTTATCCATCCGAATCTGAGGTAAGAAAAACAAAATGTGGGATGGTTGCAGTATTTTGATTGTCCAGTTCTAACAATAACAGATTGTTGAATGACAATTATGCAAATTATGACTGATCAGACGCATAAGAACAATACGCCTAACGGATAATCGCAAGGTAAACTTGAGGAAAAGATAGGATGTTTTCATTATTGTCAGCTGAGAGAGGCCAGTAAATATAACAATAGAGCCTGATTCGAATGGACCTTACTTAATATGTACTTTTTTTATGGCAAGATAGAATGCAATTTTCCCGGTTGGGATTGAAGATGACATGAATATGAATAAACAACCACAAAATGCGGTTTTAATCGTAGTTGATGTACAAAATGGTTTTACACCGGGTGGAAACTTAGCAGTTGCCGATGCCGATACAATTATTCCAACCATTAACCAATTGGCAGGTTATTTTGAAAATGTTGTGCTGACGCAAGATTGGCATCCCGATAATCATATATCTTTTGCACAAAACCATTTGGGTAAGCAGCCATTTGAAACCATTGAACTCGACTATGGGCCACAAGTGCTTTGGCCTAAGCATTGTGTGCAGGGTACTCAAGATGCCGAATTTCATCCGAATTTAAATATATCGACCGCTCAACTGATTATTCGAAAGGGCTTTCATGCGCATATTGATAGCTATTCAGCTTTTATGGAAGCAGACCACACCACAATGACGGGTTTAACGGGGTATTTAAAAGAGCGTGGCATTGATACGGTTTATGTGGTTGGAATTGCCACAGATTTTTGTATCGCATGGACCGCTTTAGATGCAGTAAAACAAGGTTTTAAAACTTTAGTGGTTGAAGATGCCTGCAAAGGTATTGATCTGAATGGTTCATTAGAAAATGCGTGGCAAACCATGCAGCAACAAGGTGTTGTCCGTATTCAATCGACTGATCTGTTGAGTAAGCACTAAGTATATTGGTCTAGTATTTTAACTTTCATATTTTATTTTTAGGGATAGAAAATATGGCTGCATTTTTGCGCTTTACTCAATTTATTCAAAAAACTTTTGCCCTATGGGTGATTGTTTTTGCAGCGCTAGCGCTATGGCAGCCTGAATTTTTTGTTTGGCTCAAAGCATACATTCCATGGATTTTGGGGATTATTATGCTCGGCATGGGAATGACTATGACTGTAGACGACTTTAAAGGGGTATTACAAAGCCCTAAAGCAGTATTAATTGGGGTCGTAGCGCAGTTTGCAGTGATGCCGGGCTTGGCATTTATCTTATGTAAATTATTTAATTTACCTCCTGAAATCGCCGTCGGCGTCATTTTAGTGGGATGTTGTCCGGGCGGAACTGCTTCAAATGTGATTACCTACATGGCCAAAGGCAATGTGGCTTTATCGGTGGCTTGTACATCGGTATCTACGCTTTTAGCACCTGTGTTAACACCTGCTATTTTCTATCTGCTTGCTAGCCAATGGTTAAAGATTGATGCAGCTTCTATGTTTATTTCAATCTTGCAGGTGGTATTGCTTCCTATTGTAGTTGGGTTAATTTTAAGAACGTTGCTCAAGCGTCAAGTCGAGTCCTATATTCAAGTGATGCCTTTAGTGTCAGTCATTGCAATTGTCGCGATTGTGGCAGCCATTATTGGCGGCAGTAAAGCGGCAATTTTACAGTCGGGTTTGCTCATTTTAGCTGTGGTGATATTGCATAATGGCCTTGGATATTTATTAGGTTTTACCGCGGCACGTTTCTTTAAATTACCTTATGCGGACAGTAAGGCAATTGCCGTAGAAGTAGGAATGCAAAACTCAGGCTTAGGTGTTGCGCTGGCAGCAGTACATTTTGCTGCATCTCCAATTACGGCCGTACCCAGCGCAATTTTCAGCCTTTGGCACAATATTTCTGGTCCTGCGCTTGCGACTTACTGGGCAAGTCGTAAAGATGTAAATGATCTTGCTAAAAACAAAATTGAGTAACTTTTAAAGAGGGTGATCTACTAACCAATCTTCAATTTCGTTTTCAGAAATCACTTCAAAACCATGGCGCTGTAACAGTGCTGTGGTAATTCCAGTTCCCACAATTTTTTCCCCTTGAAAAGTTCCGTTATAAATTTTTTGACTGCCGCAAGAAGGGCTATTTTCTTTTAAAACCACACAGCTTGCTTTTATTTGTTGTGCGACTTCTAGTGTGCGATAAGCACCTTTTAAATATAGATCAGTCACATCTAAACCCGATGAATCGGTAATTTTTGCTTTGCCATCAAGTACATCTTGACCTGTTCCGCCCACAATTTCTGCGGGTAAGCGAGGAGTCGTAAAACCCCCTAATAACTCTGGGCATAATGATTGGGCTTTTTTATTGAGTAATAGTTGCTTAAGTAAAGTATTTGGACAAGATTTACCATCATATCGAACAGGTTCACCAATTAAACAGGCGCTGACTAAGATCATAAGTTTTCCTAAATCAAATGGATGGTGGGGCTTATTGTAGAAATCATAAACAAAATTTGAAAACTGACCATAAATTTTAAAATAGCTTAATTCAAGATTACTAAAATTATGCAATTCATAATTAAGTTATGTATTGCATAATTTAATTGTTTTTAGTAGCATCTAATTCAAGGTAAATGGCCATTGGAGATCCAACAAGGATGTTGGTCTCCATAAATCTATAAATGATTTTTAGGAAAAGACGATTTTTAAAGGTTTATTGAAAAATCTCAATCGTACTTTTAGATAACAAAGGACAGTGTGTATGGAAAATAAACACCACATGGAACGGAAATTAATCATCAAAGGCTTTACGCCCATCATATCTTCGTTTTAGCGACTCGTTTTTTTCTCATAGGATGCGTTGGGTTAAGGCATTTTGACGGTTCAAATACTCACCCAATGATTACGTATTCTATAGAGAAAGGAGCTGAGTTTATCAGCAATAGAGATAAACGGAACAGGTAATCACCAGAGGGAAACTAGATGGATATTTTAGAGAACCCATTAGAATTATGCGGTTTTGCATTTATTGAGTTTGTTTCAAAAGAAAATGAATTAGATCCAGTTTTTGAAACAATCGGCTTTTCAAAAGTAGCCAAGCATAAATCGAAAGAAGCGTACTTATGGCGTCAAGGAAATATCAATATTATCCTGAATTATCAGCCAGAATCTTATGCTTCATTCTTCTTTAATGAACATGGCCCATCAGCTTGTGCAATGGGTTTTAAAACACGTGATGCAGCAAAAGCTTTTCAAAAGGCTGTAGAGCTAGGTGCTGAACCAATGTATTCAAAAGTTGGGCCAATGGAGCTCAACATTCCGGCAATTAAAGGTATTGGTGGCATGCCAATCTTTTTAGTTGACCGCGATATTTATGAAAACGACTTTACGTTCTTTGATGATGCTCAAAGACACCCAGTGGGTGCAGGCCTAAACGAAATTGACCATTTAACTCATAATGTCTACAAAGGCCGTATGGAGTATTGGGCAAACTTCTATGAAAAAATCTTTAACTTCCAAGAAATTCGCTACTTTGATATTAAGGGCGAATATACGGGCTTAACGTCTAAAGCATTAACAGCGCCAGACGGCAAGATCCGTATTCCATTAAACGAAGATTCGGACAAAGGAAACGGCCAAATTGCAGAGTTCCTATCTGACTTTAATGGCGAAGGTATTCAACATATCGCGTTTATTTGTGATGACTTAATTTCGACTTGGGATAAGTTAAAAAGCCTCGGTCTGAAATTTATGACACCGCCGCCAAATACGTATTATGAAATGCTACCAGAACGTTTACCTGAGCATGGTGAGCCAACTGAAGAGTTAAAACAGCGTGGTATTTTGCTAGATGGCAACACTAAAGATGGCCAGAAAAAGCTGTTATTGCAGATCTTCTCTGAAAACATGATTGGCCCAGTCTTCTTCGAATTTATTCAACGTAAAGATGATGATGGCTTTGGCGAAGGTAACTTCAAGGCGTTGTTCGAGTCGATTGAACGTGACCAGATTCGCCGTGGTGTTTTAGAAACTAAATAAATAAGCTGAGCTTTATTCCTGATCTAAAAAAACCAAGAGTTTGATCTCTTGGTTTTTTTTATTGGTGTTGATTAGCGGCTTTTAATATATTGATTGATGAGCTTTACTTCATTTTTCAAGATTTCAATCGTTTTACTGTGAGGGTCGACTGGTAAAAACATTTCGCTATCCAGTGCAACAATACAAAACTCAATGCTCTGGTTTGAGTTAAACACAGGTAAACCCACCGCATTAATTCCTGTCAGTAAGTCACCTTTCGCTGCTGACATTTCTTGTTGGCGAATGATTTCTTTAAGCTCTGTAAACGCTTCCCAGTTTTGTGGTGCGATGTTTAGACCAAGCTCTTGATGCTTTTGCCATTCTGTTTCCATTAAGGGGCGAACAAAATGCTCTGGAAGATAAGAAGCAAACAAACGTCCCGCAGCAGAATTGACTAAAGGCATAATCGAGCCGACTTTAGTGACAATCGAAATAGGATGGTTTGATTCAATCGATTGAACAACTACAGGGCCTTTAGGCGACCATTTACTAATTTGTATGCCACAACCAATTTTGTTTTGTAGGTCGTAAATTAAATGCTGTACCAGCTGTAGTGTATCGCTATGCTGAACACAGTTGAGACCTAAGCGCCATGCCTGATCACCTAGGGCATATTGCCCATCATCAAGTTGTTTTGCATATTCCATGCGAATAAGGCTGACCAGATAGCGGTGTACCTTGGCAGGATGCATTTCTAGCTTGCTCGATAGGTCTTTGAGAATAATAGGTTGATTGTGCTCTAAAAGGGCGTTTAGTACAGATAAACCGACTTCAAGTGATTGAACCCCCCCAGATACTTTTTCTTCAATCATTTAAATACCCTTAATAAAGTTACTTCAGCTGTTAAACAGCGATGTTCAAAACATAAATTGAAATTGCTGCGATTTACATCATGCCTGAGCCTAGTGAGAAATAGAAATCACCTTTTTCTATTAGCGAAATTGGCATGTTTAATAATCAACAATTTTTCTAAAATCCCGACACTCTTATTTATAGCGCGTTTTTCTAGAAATTTAGCAGTTTTAAATAATATAAATCGGCATTGATACAGAACCGTTCATTCAAACAATTCTAACCAATGCCGACTTTTTACTTTGCTCTTTTTAAATTAGGTTCCTAACTCTGCTTCATGTAAGAAATGAGTGTGGTGTGGAGCACGTTTGGTTTTGCTCCATTCCTCTAGCATTTCAGCTTTCATTTCTTCAGTAATTTTTGCAATTTTTTCTTCAGCATGTACATCGTTATAAGTCAGTTCTAAACGATGGCCATTTGGATCGAAGAAATAAATTGAGTGGAAAATGCCATGGTTGGTTACGCCCAAAACTTTCACGCCATTTTCTTCTAAATGTTGCTTCGCAGCCATCAAAGCATTTAAGTCTTCAACTTCAAAAGCAATATGTTGTACCCATTGCGGCGTATTTTCGTCTCGGCCCATGTCTGGTTGAGTTGGTAATTCAAAGAAAGCCAAAACGTTGCCTTGACCTGCATCTAAGAATAAATGCATATATGGGTCAAAGGCTTTAGTTGAAGGTACATGGTCTTCAGCAAAAGCTAAAATAAAGTCCATGTTGAGCATTTTTTTATACCACTCAACAGTTTCTTTCGCATCCTTACAACGATATGCAACGTGATGTATTTTTTTAATGGCAAATGTCATATTAAAACTCCTTTTTACTATTCCCAATCTGGTTGTTGTTCTGGCGCCGCGTTATAGAAGGCTGGGATAGACAAACAATGGTGATAAATCGATTCAATTTTTGGAAACGCAGATAAATCAATCTTGAAGCGTTTCGCGTTGAAAACCTGTGGAATCAGACAGCAATCGGCAATTGTGGCTTGTTCTCCAAAGCAAAATTGTCCGTTTGAATCTTGAAGTAGCTGTTCGAGATTTTGAAAGCCTTCAATAATCCAGTGCTGATACCAATAATTTTTTTGTTCGTCCGAAACATTTAAGTCATTTTTTAAATATTTCAGTACGCGTAAGTTGTTTAACGGGTGAATATCGCAAGCAATTGCTTGGGAAAAAGCACGGATTTTGGCTCTCTCTTGCACATCACTTGGAAGTAATTTGGTTTCTGGATATTGCTCATCCAGATATTCCAAAATACTTAACGATTGAGACAAGGTTAAATCGCCGTCAATTAATGTCGGAACGAGAGCACTGCGGTTTAACTTTAAATAGTCTTCGTTTTGCTGTTCGTTTTTTACCAGATGAACTGGAACAGTCTCATAAGCTAAACCTTTAATGTTTAGACCAATCCGTACTCTGTAGGCTGCAGAGCTACGAAAGTAACTATACAGCTTCATAGTCAGGCTCCGAAGTCTCTGCAAAATCGAACGTTAATGCAGGAAGCACAGTATTTCGAACTTCACCAAAGCCAATGCGAATACCATTTTTCTCACAGTGGCCTTTCATGATGAGCGTATCGCCGTCTTGCAAGAAACCACGAGTTTCGCCATTAGCAAGTGTCAGAGGTTTAGTAGTATTCCATGTAAGCTCAAGCAAGCTGCCATATGAATCTGGTGTCGAGCCTGAAATCGTACCTGAACCCATTAAATCGCCAACTTGAACGTTACAACCAGCAATCGTGTGATGAGTGAGCTGCTGAGACATAGACCAATACATATATTTAAAATTGGTTTTGCAGATCACATCAGCTTGTGCAGATTTCGGGGTTTGAATTTCAACACTCAAATTAATGTCGTAACTATTGGCAACACTTTCTTGTAAATAAGCCAGTGGTTTTGGTTCTTGTTTCGGGCCTTCAACTTTAAATGGCTCAAGTGCTTCAAGCGTTACCACCCAAGGTGAAATCGAGCTTGCAAAAGTTTTTGCATTAAATGGCCCAAGTGGAACATATTCCCATTGCTGGATGTCACGTGCTGACCAGTCATTGAGTAATACCATTCCAAAAATATGGTCCCACGCATTTTCAATCGAGATTGGCTGGCCAAGCCCCGTTGGTTTACCAATAACAAATGCTGTTTCAAGTTCAAAATCGAGTTTACGCGTTGCAGAAAAAACTGGGCGCTCTTCATTTGGAAGTTTAATTTGCCCAGATGGACGAACGATTTGAGTGCCACTAACTACAACAGAGCTAGCACGACCGTTATAACCAACAGGCAATTCACTCCAGTTTGGAAGTAGAGCATTTTTAGGATCACGGAACATACAGCCCACATTGGTTGCATGCTCTTTAGAAGAATAGAAATCGGTATAACCAGGCACCTGAAGAGGTAAATGCAAAGTAACGCTGTCTTGCTTAACTAAAACTTCTTGGCGTAATGCTTCATTTTCTTGAAGTGTTAAATTTTCAACTGAAAGAAGAGACTGTAACGTTTTACGAACTTTTGACCAGTTGGCTTTGCCAGACTCGATAAATTTATTCAGTGTGGGTTGATTAAAGTATGTGTCTTGTTCTGAGAGTTTTAAAAGACCGTACTTTTCAAGAGCAGCGAGATCAATCACCCAATCACCAATAGCTACGCCAACTTGACGCTCGCCATCAGCTGTTTTGCTAAAAATACCATAAGGCAAATTATGAATAGTGAAATCTGATTGAGGTGAAACTTCAATAAAAGAGTTTAGTTTTTGTTCCATTTTCGCGTCCTTGTCTTTATCTCGGGTCTTATACAAATAAAAGTTCGGTCTAGGACTGAGCTACTCAATAAGTTTTAACCTTTGCTTAGATCATCTTTTGTCTTATGAGTTTGATATAGACCGAGCACAACCAATTGCTTCATGTCTCTATAATACTGAATTCACCAAATTACGCAATACATAATTTAATTACACATTTCATAATAATTGTCATTTCTTGTATTTTCTGTTTTCATTCGCGGTCATGAGAAAAGTCACGCAATTATTTTTTCATGAATATCTATGAAAGTTTGATCAATTTATGATATACGTAATTTATTGGAAAAAAATTACGTGACACGGATGAGAATAATCATATGTCAGCACAAGAGCAAGGAAACCTGAAACATGGTTTGAGTAATCGGCACATCCAGCTTATTGCATTGGGTGGGGCGATTGGCACAGGGCTTTTTCTTGGTATATCACAATCGATTAAATTAGCAGGTCCATCGGTCATCCTCGGTTATGCCATTGCAGGATTTATTGCTTTTTTAATGATGCGTCAGCTTGGTGAAATGGTGGTTGAAGAGCCCGTTAGTGGTTCTTTTAGTCATTTTGCCTACAAATATTGGGGACCATTTGCAGGGTTCATGTCAGGATGGAACTATTGGGTACTCAATGTGCTCGTCTGTATGGCAGAACTAAGCGCAATTGGTCTTTACATTCAATATTGGTGGCCGCAAATCCCAACGTGGGCATCTGCTTTAACCTTCTTTGTCTTAATTAATGGCATTAATTTGCTGCATGTTAAGTTTTTTGGCGAAATGGAATTTTGGTTTTCTATTGTCAAAATCTTGGCGATTCTTGCAATGATTGGTTTTGGTTCATATTTACTTGCAACAGGAACGGCAGGTCCACAGGCAAGCATTTCGAACCTTTGGGCACTGGGTGGTTTCTTCCCATTTGGTGTTGAAGGCTTAGTCATGGCAATGGCGGTCATTATTTTTGCTTTCGGTGGTATTGAGCTTTTCGGTATTACTGCGGCTGAAGCACGTGACCCTGATAAAACTTTACCTAAAGCTGTAAATCAAATTATTTACCGTATTTTGATTTTCTATATTGCGACACTTTTTGTTTTATTCTCGCTATTCCCATGGAACCAAATGGCTGAAGGCGGTAGCCCGTTTGTGATGGTATTTGCTTCTTTAGATAGCCAAGGAATTGCAACATTATTAAACTTTGTGATTTTGACTGCTGCTGTTTCAGTTTATAACGGTACAAGTTATTGCAGTAGCCGTATGCTATTAGGCCTTGCACAACAAGGAAATGCGCCAAAAGTATTTGCACACATTAATAAACGCGGTATTCCAACTAATGCAGTGATCCTTTCTGCGGCTGTGACTATTTTATGTGTACTGTTAAATTATATTTTCCCTGAAAAAGCATTTGGTTTACTCATGATGTTGGTTGTAGCAGCCATTGTGATTAACTGGGTTGTAATTTCATGGACGCATTTAAAATTCCGCAAATATATGCAACGCCAAGGGCAAACAACGAAGTTCCCAAGCTTCATGTACCCATTTAGCAACTATTTATGCATCGTATTTATGTTGGGCATTTTAATTGTGATGTCTTTAACACCAGATATGCGTGTTGCGGTCATGATGATTCCTGGCTGGATCTTGTGCTTGATGGTGGCTTATCAATTTAAACGCCGAAAACTAAAAGCTGAGCAGTCTTTAACTGCTGTAGAAGCTGATATTTAATAACAGCGTAAGTTGTAGGTATCAAAAGGACGTATCTCATACGTCCTTTTTTATTTTTAAAATTTAACAACAGAAATTAAAGGACTTTATTATTGTTATAATATAACATTTGCTCAATTTAATGATGAGCAGTTTTCCCATTTTTGGCGAAGATAGAGCATATTTATGAAACGTTATTTAGGTTTAATTTTATTATCTCTTACAGCGTGTAGTACTCAAACACCCAAGCCAAAAGATTCTAAGCATTTTCACTCTTTGCCTCAGCCTTCTAAAACAGTGGTCAGAATAAAGCAGCAACCTGAAGATTATGTGGCTTGGATCGCAAGCGCAGATCACGGACAGTCTGTACAAGCCTATAAGCAATTTCTTAAGCAAAAAGGGCTTGCCAATTTAGTTCCAGACTATGAGTTATTACGCTCGGCTCGCGATTGGCAAAAATGTGGAGTTGAACCCTATGCGGTGCCACCAAGAGAGATTTGGTCCAATATCGTTCCGACGCTTAGCATTTTAAAAGCATTAGTTGACGATGGTGTAATTAACGATTTTGAAGTGACCTCGGCCTATCGAGCTTTATCTTTAAATCGCTGTGCGGGTGGCGCAGATGCTTCTCGACATGTCTTTAATGCAGCGCTTGATTTTCGAATTGGACCAGAACAACCTACCGATTTAGACCAGTTTAATATTCAACAAACCAAAACTAAACTTTGTCAGTTCTGGGAAACCAAGGGTCAAGCACTTAACATGGGTCTGGGTGTTTATGCTTCGGGACAAATCCATATTGATAGCCAAGGATTCCGTTCATGGGGACCTGATCATCACTATAGAACCTCAATTTGTCAGTAACTATAAAAGCAATTTTTTCAAAGACTAAGTGAATGGGCTTAAATAAAACTGGAATAAAAACTTGATCAATAGTTATGTTATAACATAACATTGTTGTGGTTTAGAAATAGATTACGCCTGTGATCTGGCCATATTTAAATGGCCAGCCATGATCAGTTTAAATATTATTCAAAGAGATCAAGCCATGCGCACTGCAATCGCCAACTCATTTGCCAAGCTTCCCGTCACTGTTTTATCTGGCTTTTTGGGTGCAGGAAAGACCACATTACTCAACCATATTTTAAATAATCGCGAAGGCCGCCGTATTGCCGTAATTGTTAATGATATGTCTGAGGTGAATATTGATGCGGCATTAGTACGCGAAGGTGGGGCGGAGCTTTCAAGAACAGATGAAAAGCTGGTGGAAATGAGTAATGGCTGTATCTGTTGTACGTTACGAGAAGACTTATTGGTTGAGGTTAAACGTTTAGCTGATGAAGGACGCTTTGACCAATTGGTGATTGAGTCAACTGGCATTTCTGAACCGCTGCCTGTTGCAGAAACCTTTACCTTTGAAGATGAAGATGGAAATTCTTTAAATGAGTTCGCTCGACTCGACACCATGGTTACGGTAGTTGATGCTTTTAACTTTCTTAAAGATTACGGTTCAATCGACTCCCTGCAACAACGTGGTGAGTCCTTAGGCGAGCAAGATGAGAGAACTGTGGTCGATTTGCTTATTGATCAGATCGAATTTTGTGATGTGATTATGCTGAATAAAATTGACCTGATTGATCAGGCTCAGCAAGACCAACTCATCGCGATTTTAAAAACTCTAAACCCGCGTGCTCGAATTGAAATTGCTCAATTTGGAAAGATCGCTTTAGATAAAATTTTAAATACACAGCTATTCGATTTTGATGAAGCTGCACAAGCACCGGGATGGTTAAAAGAATTACGTGGTGAGCATACGCCAGAGACTGAAGAGTATGGCATTAGTAGCTTTGTTTACCGCGCACGCCGACCTTTCCATCCCGAGCGTTTTTATGATCTGGTACAAGCTGAATGGCCGGGTGTCGTTCGTTCTAAAGGCTTTTTCTGGTTGGCTGCTGAACCGACATTGGCTTATTCATGGTCACAAGCGGGTGCGATGGCACGACATGGCTTGGCAGGTTATTGGTGGGCGGCTGTAGCAGAAGAAGACTGGCCGAGTGACCTTGCCAGTATTGAAGAAATTAAAAAGGTTTGGGATGCTCAAACAGGTGACGCACGTCAGGAGCTGGTGTTAATTGGTATGCAAATGGATGAGCAAGCCTTAATACAACGCTTAGACCGTTGTTTATTAAGTGATGAAGAAATGGCTTTAGGACCACAAGCGTGGCAAAGCTGGTCTAATCCTTTTAAGCAAGATGATGAAACCATGTTGATTGCTTAATTAAAAAAGCCCCTGATTTAAAGGGGCTTATTTTTATGATTTATCTTTAATGAAAACCTTTCGAATATAGCTGTTAAGCGGTGTCGAATAATATTTTTCAATCGCTGCGCTGATAATAAAGGTTAGAACCAAATAGCCAATTAAAAGCATAATTTTGATGCTAGAGTCGGTTTGGGCTGGAACAAAAGCAACCTTCATAAGGCCCAGCACAACTAGATGAAACAAATAAGTTTCATAACTTCTTTGCCCTAACCAGACCATGATTTTTGTAAATAGACTCTGTGCTTGCGTTTCGGAAGGATGCTGAAAACACAAAATGAGTAAGCCTGTGGCAAAAGCAAATAAGCTGATACCCCATGTACTCACTTCTTTAATTGGCGCATATAAATAAAGAGCGACCATGCTCAAAATAATCAACGCAGAAAGAGATTTTTTATAGTGCCAATTTGGCTGATATTTATGAGAGAAAATCGCTGTTAAACAGCCAATTGCTATACCATCAAAACTCGAAAAATAATGATATAAATAAGCGCCGCTTTCTTCTCCAAAATGTAGAGACCTAAAATAAGGCCCGTATAAAATTACTCCAATCAGTACAGCAATAAAGACCTTATTACTACGCGTAAGCAAGCACAATAATGGAAAAACAAAATAGAAAACTTCTTCTACAGAGAGTGACCACAACACACCCAAAGCGTAGTTTACCCAACCGAATTTAATAATCAGGATATTCATCCAGAAGGTTAAAGCCGCAAAAATTGTTAGTGGATATGAGACCTCAATACCATTCGGTGCTTGGTTCATAAAGGGTTTTAAGTCAAATGACCCAAGTATGCTTACCCCTAAAATGAGTAATATCAGACACGGTAAAATACGCGCTGCCCGTCGGATATAAAAATTCTTGAGGTTAATTGCAGAAAATTGTTTGTCTCTTTTTAAAGTGTGATGGGTAATTAAAAAACCCGAAATCACAAAAAACATGGTGACGCCATAATTTCCGTTTCTTGCGATGACTGTGCTAAATGCTTCACCTAAGAAATCAAAACCTAACCATGTATCTTTAAGTTTATAGGGAATATTAAAATGGTGTAAAAGAACCAAAAGGATAGAAATTCCTCGAAGAATATCTATTTTATAATTACGCATTCGATGTGCTTCCAGCTTTATTAATATACTGTGTGGCAGAAGAATACTATCGATCAGTTATTTTAAATAAAAATTTTAAGCAGCATTTCGTAAACCAGAAAAGACGATACTTTTTACATCCTTGAATGGAGCACAGACATAGCAGAAATAATTATTAAATAAATATTGATAAAGCCTTTATATATTTGAATTTCTCTACATAAAACTTTAAATTAGCTCTTATCGAGCTATGCTTATTTTTTAAACTTTTTAAAATCTATTTAATTCATAAATTAACATGTTGTATGTGGTTGTATATACATAGCATGTCAACTAAAATACCTTTTTGCCTGCCGCCTTTTTGAGTATTTGTTATGCCCAGAACATCAAAACAAGAACATGCTGAGCTTTCGATTGAAGCTGATAGTCCAGTTCCTTTATATCAACGCGTAAAACAGCTGATTTCACAAAAAATTTATGAAGGTACTTGGGCTGTAAATAAAAAAATTCCTTCGGAAAGTGAATTGGTTAATCAACTCGGCTGTAGCCGTATGACTGTAAACCGTGCGCTTCGTGAGTTAACGACGGAAGGCTTACTTGTTCGAATTCAAGGCGTTGGTTCTTTCGTTGCTGAAGGGCAAGGCCGAACTGCACTTTTTCAGATTAATAATATTGCCGATGAGATTATTGCACGAAACCATAAGCACCACGCTGAAGTTTTAGTCTTAGAACAAATTTATGCAAATGCAGAGCAAAGCGTGTTAATGCAGACTCGCGAAGGGCAAAGATTATTCCACTCGATTATTGTGCATTATGAAAATGATGTACCTGTTCAGGTCGAAGATCGTTTAGTTGATGCAGCACTGATTCCGGATTATTTACAACAAGATTTTAAAACCATTACCCCAAATGCTTACCTCATGGCAAAAGCACCTGTGTCAGAAGGTGAGCATATTGTTGAGGCAGTTTTAGCATCTCCGCAAGAGTGTAAATGGTTGAAGATTACCAAAGCTGAGCCGTGTTTACTGATCCGTCGCCGCACATGGTCAAACAAACAACTCATTTCAAGTGCGCGTTTGATTTATCCGGGTAGCCGCTATTATCTCGAAGGGAAATTTAACCCATGATTGAGTTGATCAGGGCCGATCAATATACAAAAATGCTTTGGAAAAATGGTGCAGGCTTTACTCTAGAAATTGCTCGAAGCCAAGGTGATGCCGACTTTGACTGGCGCATTTCGATGGCTGATGTGACCACTTCTGGGCCATTTTCGCTATTTCCCAATAAGCAGCGAATTATTAGCGTGCTTGATGGGAAAGGCATGGTGCTGCATGTCGATGATCTTCCTGCCAAAACGCTAAACCAAGGCGACATTTTTGCTTTCCATGGTGAGAGTCAGGTTCAAAGTGAACTGGTAGACGGGGCAATTCGAGATTTAAATTTAATTTATGATCCTGCAAAATTTCATGCCCGTTTTCAGAGAGTAGAGGGTACAGAAGAACAGACCTTTTTAAGTTCGGCAGACCTGATTTTCATTTTTAATAGTGGTTCTGATACAGAAGTGATGGTTGATGATCATTCCGTTCACGTTGCTGCTCACGAGACGCTAAAAATTGAAAAAAATACTGCGATTACCTCAGTTCATTTCCCTAAAAATTGGGAAAAAAACTGTTATGTTATTGAGTTAATTCAACGTTAAAACTAAATAAATTATTTTTTAAAAGCACATGTCTAGTGAAAAGATATGTGCTTTTTTTATGCCTAATATAAAAATAAATTAATTTAATTCATAAGCTTATTCAATTTTTTTAAAAAAATATGAGTAACCCTCTTCACGCCGTAAAATATTTGTGTAGTATATGGATGTATATACAAGTTAATACATTACTATACAAATGCAGAAACAAGTGATGTTCTGCTGATGTAAGCTCAAAGGAAGGAGTCCGCCTGTGACAACAATGACAACAAAATTTCGTGATGTAGAAATTCGTGCGCCACGCGGCACTGAATTGACGGCTAAAAGTTGGTTAACTGAAGCTCCATTACGTATGTTGATGAATAACCTTGATCCGGACGTTGCAGAAAACCCGAAAGAGTTGGTTGTATACGGTGGTATTGGCCGTGCAGCACGAAACTGGGAATGTTTCGATAAAATTGTAGATACTTTAAAAAATCTTGAAACTGACGAAACTTTATTAGTTCAATCAGGCAAACCAGTAGGTGTATTTAAAACTCATAAAGATGCACCACGCGTTTTAATTGCAAACTCAAATCTTGTACCGCACTGGGCAAACTGGGAACACTTCAACGAGTTAGACGCAAAAGCACTTGCAATGTACGGTCAAATGACAGCGGGTTCTTGGATCTACATCGGTAGCCAAGGCATTGTACAAGGTACTTATGAAACTTTCGTTGAAGCAGGTCGCCAACATTACAATGGTGATTTAAACGGTCGTTGGGTTCTTACTGCTGGTTTAGGCGGTATGGGTGGTGCTCAGCCTTTAGCTGCAACACTTGCAGGTGCTTGTTCTTTAAACATTGAATGCCAACAAGCAAGTATCGATTTCCGTTTACGTACCCGTTATGTAGATGAACAAGCAACTGATTTAGATGATGCTTTAGCGCGTATTGATCGTTATACGAAAGAAGGCAAGGTCATTTCAATTGCACTTCATGGCAATGCTGCAGAGATTTTACCTGAGCTTGTTCGTCGTGGTGTACGTCCTGACATGGTGACCGACCAAACAAGTGCACATGATCCACTCAATGGCTACCTACCAGTAGGCTGGACTTGGGATGAATACCGTGAACGTGCGAAAACTGAACCAGAAGCTGTTGTAAAAGCTGCAAAACAGTCGATGGCGAAACACGTACAAGCGATGCTCGATTTCCAAAAAATGGGTGTTCCAACATTTGACTATGGTAATAACATCCGTCAAATGGCGAAAGAAGAAGGCGTAGAAAACGCTTTTGATTTCCCTGGCTTTGTACCTGCATATATCCGTCCATTGTTCTGCCGTGGTATTGGTCCATTCCGTTGGGCAGCGCTTTCTGGTGACCCAGAAGACATTTATAAAACAGATGCCAAAGTTAAAGAATTAATTCCTGATGATGAACATTTACATCACTGGTTAGACATGGCTCGTGAACGCATTAGCTTCCAAGGCTTACCAGCGCGTATTTGTTGGGTTGGTCTAGGTTTACGTGCAAAACTTGGTTTGGCATTTAACGAAATGGTACGTAGTGGTGAATTATCAGCTCCAGTTGTGATTGGTCGTGACCACTTAGACTCAGGTTCAGTTGCGAGTCCAAACCGTGAAACTGAAGCAATGCAAGACGGCTCAGATGCAGTATCAGACTGGCCTTTATTAAATGCATTGTTAAATACAGCAGGCGGCGCAACTTGGGTATCTCTACACCATGGTGGCGGTGTAGGTATGGGCTTCTCTCAACACTCAGGCGTTGTGATTGTGTGTGACGGTACAGATGAAGCTGCTGCACGTATTGCTCGTGTACTGACCAATGACCCTGCAACAGGTGTTATGCGTCATGCCGATGCCGGTTATGAAATTGCGATTAACTGTGCGAAAGAGCAAGGCTTAAACTTGCCAATGATCACGCAATAAAAATACATGGAAGAACTGGCGGTGCTTTTTGCAATTGTGAAAAGCACTGTCTCAGCAGAATATAGTGCAAAAAATTAGGAAGCCAACATGGAATTACTGATCCAACCGGGAAAATTAACCTTAGCTGATTTACGTCAAGCTTACCTCAACCCGATTAAAGTTAAGTTAGATGAAAGTGCGTCAGCTGCAATCAACGCAAGCGTGGCTTGTGTAGAACAGATTGTAAATGAGGGACGTACAGCTTACGGCATTAACACAGGTTTTGGTTTACTTGCTTCAACCAAGATTGCTCCTGAAGATTTAGAACAATTACAGCGTTCGTTAGTTCTTTCGCATGCGGCAGGTGTAGGTGAAGCACTTGATGATGCAATGGTTCGTTTAATTATTCTATTGAAAGCAAATAGCTTGGCACGTGGCTTCTCAGGTATTCGCCGTAAAGTGATTGATGCTTTGTTGGCTTTAATTAATGCTGAAGTTTATCCGCACATTCCTCTTAAAGGTTCAGTAGGCGCTTCAGGTGACTTGGCACCACTTGCACATATGTCATTGATTTTGCTAGGTGAAAGTAAGGCGCGTTATAAAGGTGAATGGTTGCCAGCAGTTGAAGCTTTAAAAATTGCAGGTTTAGAGCCAATTTCTTTAGCTGCTAAAGAAGGCTTGGCACTTCTAAATGGTACACAAGTTTCGACCGCTTATGCTTTACGTGGCTTGTTTGAAGCTGAAGATTTATTTGCTGCTGCGACAGTTTGTGGTGGCTTAAGTGTTGAAGCAATGCTGGGTTCACGCTCACCGTTTGATGCTCGTATTCATGAAGTACGTGGTCAACGTGGTCAAATTGATGTTGCTGCGGCTTATCGCGATTTATTGACAGATTCGAGTGAAATTGCACATTCACACGAAGACTGTAGCAAAGTTCAAGATCCGTATTCTTTACGTTGCCAACCACAGGTGATGGGTGCATGTTTAACTCAAATCCGTCAGGCTGCTGAAGTTTTAGAAATTGAAGCAAATGCTGTATCTGATAATCCACTTGTTTTTGCAGAACAAGGTGATGTGATTTCTGGTGGTAACTTCCATGCAGAACCTGTAGCAATGGCGGCAGATAATTTAGCATTGGCAATCGCAGAAATTGGTTCACTTTCAGAACGTCGTATTTCGATGATGATGGACCGTCACATGTCACAGCTTCCACCGTTCTTGGTTGCAAATGGTGGCGTGAACTCAGGTTTCATGATTGCTCAAGTTACAGCAGCAGCTCTTGCGAGTGATAACAAAGCACTTGCACATCCAGCGAGTGTTGATAGTTTGCCAACTTCAGCGAATCAGGAAGACCATGTATCAATGGCTCCGAATGCAGGTAAACGTCTTTGGCCAATGGCTGATAACGTCCGTGGCATTTTAGCTGTCGAATGGTTAGGCGCTTGTCAGGGTCTAGACTTCCGTGAAGGCTTAAAAAGCTCGCCTAAACTTGAACAAGCTCGTAAAATCTTGCGCGATCAAGTTCCTTACTACAGTGAAGACCGTTTCTTTGCTCCTGATATTGAACAAGCAAGTGAATTACTTTCGAGTGGCTGCTTAAACAAGTTACTTATTCCAAAACTACTCCCTAGTTTATCTGAAGTGTGATTGATAAAACGGTCACATGGAGTGGCCGAATCTAACTAAATTTCCTCAAGGATTGGAGATTATAATGTCACAAAACTCCACACTACAGCGGGGATTGAACACCCGCCATATTCGTTTCTTGGCATTGGGCTCAGCAATTGGAACTGGGCTTTTCTATGGTTCGGCAACTGCTATTAAAATGGCGGGGCCTTCAGTTTTACTCGCGTATATCGTTGCAGGGATTGCAATTTATATCGTTATGCGCGCACTGGGTGAAATGGCTGTCCATAACCCAGTATCCGGTTCATTTAGCCACTATGCATCACAATACATTAGTCCTTTGGCAGGTTTCACTACGGGCTGGACGTATGTGTTTGAAATGGTGATTGTCGCGATTGCCGATGTCACCGCTTTTGGTATTTATATGGGGTTCTGGTATCCCGATGTACCACGGTGGATCTGGATTTTATCTCTGATTATGTTCTTGGGTGCCATTAACCTAATTCACGTTAAAGTCTTTGGTGAACTCGAATTCTGGCTTTCCATCATTAAAGTCAGTGCCATTGTTGCCATGATTTTAGGTGGAATAGGCTTAATGTTCTATGGCTTCCATGCTGACCATAGCAGTGTAGTACCGGGTATTTCGAACTTATGGATTTATGATGGCTTTATGCCGCATGGCATTGCAGGCTTAGTTGCATGTTTATCTGTAGTTGTATTTGCTTTCGGTGGTATCGAAATTATCGGTTTAACTGCTGGCGAATCACAAGACCCTAAAACCACTTTGCCAAAAGCAATTAATGCTGTTCCAGTACGTATTTTACTTTTCTATGTACTGACCATTTTTGTTTTGATGTCGATTTTCCCATGGAATCAAATTGGTAGCCAAGGTAGCCCATTCGTACAAATTTTTGAAAATTTAGGCATTAAATCTGCCGCGAATATTCTAAATATTGTGGTGGTGACTGCTGCAATTTCAGCAATTAATAGTGATGTATTTGGTGCTGGCCGTATGCTTTACGGTATGGCAAACCGTGGTCAAGCACCGAAAATTTTCCAAAAGTTATCGCGTAATGGTGTGCCTTGGATGACTGTTGTGGTTATGGCTGGTGTGCTGTTAATTGGTGTGGTGTTGAACTACCTAATTCCTGAAAATGTATTCATGATCATTGCATCAATTGCCACTTTTGCAACGGTTTGGGTATGGCTCATGATTTTGCTTTCGCAAGTTGCGATGCGCCGTAAATTATCTACTGCTGAAATTAAGGCACTTGATTTCCCTGTATGGGGTTGGCCAGTTGCACCTGCGTTCGCGATTGGTTTTATGGTGTTCATTTTAGTCATGATGGGTTATTTCCCTGATTCACGTCCTGCAATTTATGTCGGAATAGCATGGCTTGCACTCTTAACTATTGCTTATCGCATATGGGTAAAACCACAGCAAAACTTGGGAAAGGAAAGTAATCCTATCCAGCAAAATGTTGAGATAGAAAGCTAACAAATGAACTGCCCAATGGTTTCACTATTGGGCAGTTTTGAGGAAAGGCTCATGAAAAAACTTTGGCAGAATTGCCACATTGCGACCATGCAAAATGGGCAATACTCCTACATTGAAGATGCTGCAATTGTCACAGAAGGGCATCTCATTCAATGGATTGGAAAACAACAACAACTTCCTACCGACACATATTCCGAAACAGTTGATTTAAACGGCGCTTGGGTGACCCCAGGGTTTATCGACTGCCATACGCATAGTGTATTTGGTGGCAACCGTAGCGTTGAGTTTGAAAAACGCTTGCAAGGTGTAAGTTATGCTGAAATTGCAGCAAGCGGTGGTGGTATTGCCAGTACTGTACGTGCAACGCGTGAAGCCAGCGAAGAACAATTACTGAAATCAGCCCTTAAGCGTATTCGTTGCATGCAACAAGATGGTGTAACTACCATCGAGATTAAGTCTGGTTACGGACTCAACTATGAAAATGAACGCAAAATGCTGCGTGTGATCCGTCAAATTGGTGAAAAATTACCGATGACGGTTAAAAGCACTTGCTTGGCTGCTCATGCTTTACCGCCAGAGTACAAAGATCAAAGCGATGCTTATATTGAGCATATCTGTACAGAAATGCTGCCTAAACTGCATGCTGAAGGCTTAGTCGATGCAGTTGATGCGTTCTGCGAGCATTTAGCCTTTTCACCAGCTCAGGTTGAGCGTGTTTTTAAAACGGCACAATCATTGGGTTTACCCGTTAAGCTGCATGCTGAACAGCTCTCATCGCTAGGTGGCTCAAGTTTGGCAGCACGTTATCATGCTTTGTCGGCTGACCATTTAGAGTACATGACCGAAGATGATGTCAAAGCAATGGCAGAGTCGGGTACGGTTGCTGTGTTACTACCGGGCGCCTTTTATCTATTACGTGAAACACAATATCCACCGATTGAAAGCCTCATTAAACATGGCGTGCGTATTGCGCTATCGAGTGATTTAAATCCGGGCACATCTCCAGCACTTTCTTTACGTTTAATGCTGAATATGGGCAGTACGCTATTCCGCTTAACACCAGAGCAGGCATTGGCTGGTGTCACCATTCATGCCGCACAAGCACTCGGTTTAGAGCAAACGCACGGTAGTTTGGAGCAGGGTAAAGTCGCTGACTTTGTCGCTTGGGATATTGAGCATCCATCTGAAATTGTTTACTGGCTGGGCGGAGATTTGCCTAAGCGAGTCGTTCAGCATGGACAAGAAGTTATTTTTTAAACGGTGTCACATGAATCACACATTTAAATGGCAAGGTCGCCATGATGGCGAGGGTGAAGCACACCAACGTATTCACCATATTATGAATAAAACCCAACATGCTGAATTTGCGTTGATTGGTTTTAGCTCGGATGAAGGCGTGAAACGTAATAAAGGCCGAGTCGGTGCTGCCGATGCGCCAGATGCAATCCGTAATCAGCTTGCCAATTTACCTATTCATCGTCCAGTCAGTATTGTCGATTTGGGTACAGTGACCTGCGAATATGACAATTTAGAGCAAGCCCAAACTGAGTTGGCGGAGCAAGTCGCAACTAGCCTACAAAATGGTTTAAAACCGATTGTACTTGGTGGTGGACATGAAGTTGCATTTGGCAGCTTTAGCGGTTTGTTTCAATATGTACAAGCCCACGCGCCAGATAAAAAAATAGGCATTATTAATTTCGATGCCCATTTTGATTTGCGTGAAGCAGAGCATGCCACCTCTGGAACACCTTTTTTACAAGCAGCAAGGCTTTCAGAACAACATCAAAAACAATTTAATTATTTATGTATTGGGGTTGCCAACCATGCCAATACTAAAGTTTTGTTTGATACAGCCGATGCTCTAAATTGTTCATATTTACGCGATCATGAGGTTAATATTTTTAACCTAAACAACGTGCTTGCAGCGGTTGATGCTTTTATTGAAAAAGTCGACTGTTTGTACGTTACGATTGATTTAGATGTATTCACGGCTGCGGTTGCACCGGGAGTCAGTGCACCTGCTGTAAAAGGAATTGATTTAGCTACTTTTGAAGCAATTTTTAAGCATATTCAAGAGACTGGAAAAATCAAACTTTTAGATATTGCCGAGTGCAATCCAAAATTTGATTTAGACAATAGAACAGCAAAACTGGCTGCGTATATTGTTTATCAATATTTGTTTTCTTGAGAAACAATTTTTAATGTAGAAATAAAAAAGTGCACTGAGATCGCTCATGTGCTCTTTTTTTGACTTTCTGGTAAATTAAAGTCAGATTCGGAATAAAGATAGCAACTATAAATAATTTAATTAAAAAGAAAATTAATTTATAAAATCATTGAGTTAAAAAATACTCGATTTTTACACCATTTTATATGCTGCTTGGCACGTAATTTGTTTTGTCTATATTTTAAACTTTGTTAAATATTTCTGGATAATTAAATGAAAAACAGAACCTTACATTTTGCTTGTATCAGTGTTTTATTTTGGATGTCTCATTCTTCTGATGCTGCAAGCCCCGAAATAAATACAAATACCATCGAAAAATCACAATCTAAACCAAATAGTAATGTCTCTGTTCGGGTGAGCGCTTTAAACCAGCTTTTACAAGAACAGTGGGAATATACTTTGAAAAATAATCCTGAAACTGCAACGACTTTAGGAGATTTACGCTACAACGATCGATGGACCGAGGTTTCAAAAAATCAGATTGAGAAAGATAAAAAAACTACTCAAAATTTTTTAAAACGTTTTGAAGCGATTGATAGCACAGGATTTTCAGCAACTGATCAATTAAATAAAGACTTAATGATTTATCAGTTGAAAGAGACACTCAAAAGTTATGATTTGAAACTCTATGAGATGCCTTTCAATCAAATGTGGGGGCTACATTTACAATTTCCGGGATTTATTAGTTCGATTCCATTTAACAATGCTAAACAATATCAAGACTATATTGCTCGTTTAAAACAAATTCCTCTTATTCTTGATCAAGGTATTCAGTTAGCAAAACAAGGACAAAAAGATGGTTTGATACCACCGAAATATTTACTTGAAAAAGTGGCAAAGCAGGTTGATAGCATTGCAACTCCAGCAGGAAAGGACAGTGTGTTTGCTTCTCCATTAAAACAATTTCCAAAAAACATTTCGAAAGCAGAACAAGAGCGTTTAAGCCGTGAAATACTACAGGCCATAGATCAGAATGTTCGCCCTGCTTATCAAAAACTCGGTACGTTTATTCAGAAAGATTACCTACCTTATGGACGACAGCACGAGGGTATATGGAGCTTGCCAAACGGTGACGAGCTCTATCGTTTTTATGTAGAAAACAATACGACAACCTCGGAAAGCCCTGAAACTATTCATCAGCTTGGGTTAAAAGAAGTTGCTCGTATTGAAGCGGAAATGCTGAAAATTGCTAAAGCACAAGGTTTCAATGACTTAAAAAGTTTCCAACAATCCTTAAAAACAAACCCTACGGTTTTCCCCAAATCTCGTGAAGAAATTTTAGAGATTTATCGCGGATATATTGCCCAAATGCAACCAGAATTACCGAAGCTATTTGGTTTATTACCCAAAAATAAAGTCGAAGTTTTGCCTGTAGAGCAATATCGAGAAAAAGAAGCGGCAGGTGCGGAGTATCACCAAGGCACGCCTGATGGTTCACGTCCCGGACAGGTGTATGTAAATACTGGCGACTTCTCTGAACGTTCAAAAATATCAATGGAAGCGACCGCTTACCATGAGGCAATTCCCGGGCACCATATGCAGATTGATATTGCCCAAAACTTACCAAATTTGCCGATGTTCCGGAAGCAACCCAACCATACCGCCTATATTGAAGGGTGGGCACTTTACGCAGAGCAATTGGGTAAAGATGTTGGTTTCTATAAAGACCCGCTTTCAGACTATGGAAGACTATCGAGTGAGTTGTTCCGTGCTTGTCGTCTAGTGGTTGACACAGGTGTACATTATAAAAAGTGGACCCGTCAGCAAATGATTGATTTTATGCGTGAACACTCAGCTTTAGATGAACCAGATATTCAGGCAGAGACAGACCGCTATATTGCTATTCCTGCACAAGCATTAGCTTACAAGATGGGCCAACTCAAAATTTTAGAGCTACGGGAGCTCGCGAAACATGAGCTTGGAGACCGTTTTGATATCAAAGCGTTCCATGACATGATCTTAAATGCAGGAACATTGCCTTTAAATATATTGGATGCACGTATTAAAAATTGGATAAAGGAACAAAAAGCGGCAGCTTAAAATAAAATTCGAAATTTAGGTCAGGTCCTCATTGGGCCTGATTTAAAAACCGATAGAAAACATAATATAATAATGAAAAATATAGTTTCTTTTAGAATTTTAAATTGGAAAAATAATGAACCAGAAGAATAACCCGATTGGAATGATTGACTCTGGTTTAGGCGGGTTGTCTCTCTTTAAGCATATTCGGCAGGCGCTTCCGAATGAAGATATTATTTATTTTGCTGACTCGAAACATGTTCCTTATGGCGACAAAGATAGTGACTGGATTGTTTCACGAACCACTCACTTAATCTCAAATCTTATAAATGACGGGAAGTGCAAAGCAATTGTGGTTGCTTGTAACACCATGACGGCTGTAGCGATTGAAACGATTAGAGCACAAATTAGTGTTCCACTTATTGCCATAGAACCAGCGGTAAAACCTGCTGTAGCCATCACACAAAGCAAGCATATTGCTGTTTTGGCAACTGCCACCACGGTGAGGGGTAAAAACTTAAAAAGTTTAATTGAAACGTATGCGCAAGATATTAAAGTGTCTTTGGTGCCTTGTATTGGCTTAGCCGAAAAAATTGAAACAGGTAAAGCGCATACAGCGGAAGTTAAGGATTATTTAAAAAATATTTTGGCGCCGCTGGTCGAGCAAAAAGTTGATACGATTATTTTGGGATGCACACACTATCCATTTGTTTCAGCTACGATTCAAGAAATTGTTGGTCGTGATATCCAAATTATTGAGCCTTCGGAAGCAGTTACCGCACATTTAATGCGCCAATTAAATAGATATGATTTAAGTTCTGAAAGTCCAAATGAGGGAAATCATATTATTTGGACCAGTTCAGACCCGTTGGAAGTTGCAGACGTTAGTTTTTCTTTGTTAGGTAAGCATTTACCAGTAAAAGATATCGCAATATAAACTTCATCAGGATGGTAAGAGAGCTTTCTCTTACCATCTTATGTTCTAGCTCAAATTAAGCTTATTTCAATTCCCAACGCTGTTTTGGGTCATTAGATCGTTGACTAATACCTACAGATGAACCCCAGAGATGTGTCAGTACAGCATCTGGTTGGCCTTCTACAAAGATATAACCATCTTCAAATGCCCAGTTAGTTTGGTACTGGCGGCCTGCGCCTTGCAAGAAAACATTGCCACTATGCCAATTCACTGGTTTTATTTCTTTACCATTGGTACTGTTTAACGCTGTTTGCAATTGTTCAAAAGACTCATTTGATTTTAAGCTGACTTTTAAAATCTTTTTGACTGTCTCCATATTTTTTTCATTCGTATGTAAATCTAGTGCTTTTCTAAGCTCTAGAAGGACTTTTACGGCTTCTTTTTTGAGGTCTTGAGTATTTTCATATTCTTTATATGCTTTTGCATGAAGCTCCGCCATGCTCTCTTTCTTCATATTTTTTAGTAGAGCATCGATATTGTCATGGCGTAAATGCAATCGGAACTCTGATCTTGTAGTCCAATCTTTTTGATCCAAGACATCTAATTGTACAGAGGCAAGAATGATCTTATAGATTTGTTCATTCTGCTGAGCGAAAGGATTTTCAGGCAAACCTTTAAGTTCAGGAATATCTAAAAAGAGCCAAGGAGAGGCAGCATATTCATAGAACTTTTGTTCGATGCGACGAATTGACTCATGAGCGAGTACAGCATTTAAATATTCGTTCAGCTTAGTCTCATCGAGTTTACCAACAAGTTCCGATTTAATCGTTTCTTCGCCGTTACTATAAATAAATGTCTGTAATAAATGAACAATATCAAGACAATCACTGGTTTTTAAGTGGGCGATTGTTTCTTCATCTTGCTTTGGTAAAAGACTAAGGAAATGCTCTAAGTCTTTATCAAATAATTTATATGCAATCGCATCTGTTTCAACATGAGCACCGAGCACCCAACTAGAACGGATATCTTTAACTTTGTTATAAAGCTTATTTTCTCGACCACTGCGATAGTCTTGGCTGTCAAAATACCAAAGTTCTTCGTCTATATTTTTAACCTTGTCATGTACCGTAAAGAGTCGGTCATTTGTATGAGAATAGGCTAACTGACCCGTTTCACCACGTGCAGTTACAGCATCTTGTAAGCCATGGGTTTGTCCACCATATGCGCTTGCGATACACGCACCTGTTTCTTTGTTAACGATTCTAAAGTTTCCACCTGGAAATCCATTAGCCATGACGAGTTGCTCCTTATAATTAGAAAGTTTTTGTAATAGTCGAAATTTATAGTTATTAGGCAAATTTCGAAGCGTGATTTATACCATAATTTTTCACATATAAATCCAAGTGTTTTTGTTGGTTTTTGTATATAACATATTGATTTAGTTGTATTTATTAGAATATCTTAAGAAGAAGATACCACTATTTTCTAAAGTTTCATGAACGTAATAAAAAAGTCCAGTATGTATTTCAAAGACATATCAGGCTTTTTAATAGATGAGTTATCAAAACAAAGGTGACTTTCATAACACGATATTTTTAAATTATTCTACAGTTACTGACTTAGCCAAGTTACATGATCGGGCAACATCTTTCTATTATATTTATATAGACTGTTAAATTATAATTAACGATTAATCTATTTTATTAACTAAATATATATAACCTAAGTTTATATTTTAAATTTAATTAAAAGCCATAAATACAATAAAGAGAATAATATTATTTAAACATTAATTAAATTATTATATTTAAACTTTTTTATTAAAATAAATTGACGTTCTTTATTATACCGATTATTATTTTGTTGCTGGCCTACATTGCCAGTCGGTTTTGACAGACCGTGTCTAGCGTGTCGGGTTATACTTTCTAAGTATTTCCCGTGTGGAACCTTTGTGCCCCCTTTTTCTCTATGGTAGGGCGGAAGGGGGACGCGTACGCGCGTGCTGATCGCTAGGCTCAGTCTGTCAACCCTCTTTCGTTCTGCCACCCTAATCAATTGACGGTGATTTGGTGGTAGGACTCCATTTTTAAGGAGTTGGCCATGCCATTATTCAAACTCATTTTCTCTCTCATTTAACTATTTTATTTATTTAAAATTTGGGTTTTCTATATCCTGATTTTTTAAATTTATAAATTATTTTTATTTTAAAATCTTAATTATTTTATTTTCCTATTTATATGGGAGGATTAATTATTATTTAAAAAATTATTTTAATATTTAAGCGAATAATATTTTTATTTTATTTAAAGATATAAATAATCATGAGAATAATATGAAACTTCATAAATTTATATTGTTTTTAAACCTTGTGGTCGGTGCTTACGGTATTACAAATGATGACGCCAATGCTCAGCAGGAATTTAAAAGAATTTGCTTGTCAGGTGAACACATGCAGGCCAGTTGCAATTGTATTTGCCAACAGCTTGCGCAGGTGTATTCACCTCAAACCGTACAACGTTTAAAACACACCAGTTTGCAAAGTCCTGTTCTCCCACAGGACTTTGCCCCTAACTTGTTCAGCAGCATTCAACGCTGCGACAAAACTCAAATGGGCTAAGTTCGCTTAGCTCCTTTATCTCTGTGTCGCAATGATCTCTCAAACTTTAAATCAGCGCAAAAGTAAAAGTCCGTTGTGGCACAGGGTCCAAGGGACTGTTCTCTATTCTTTCACGTAAAAGCGCTTGTGTAGCTGTATGAACGCAATAAAAAAGCCCGATATGCACTTACACATATCGGGCTTAATCAATCAGTTATTAAAGCAAGTGATGCCTTAATAATGATCTTTTTGAATTACTCTACAGTTACTGACTTCGCCAAGTTACGTGGCTGGTCAACGTCTGTACCACGTAATACAGCAACGTGATAAGACAACAACTGAACTGGTACGCTATAAACAATTGGAGCTAGCCATTCGTTTACTGCTGGAATATGTACAACGTGTTGACGATCTTTTTCATTGATTCCGCTATTTTCATCGGCGAAAACGAATAATTCACCACCACGTGCCTGAACTTCTTCCATATTTGATTTGAGCTTATCAAGCATTTCATCATTTGGAGCAAGAATCACGATCGGCATTTCACTATCAACGAGTGCTAATGGGCCGTGTTTTAACTCACCAGCTGCATAGCCTTCTGCATGAATATATGAAATTTCTTTTAGCTTTAATGCGCCTTCTAATGCGATTGGATAATTCGTACCACGGCCTAAGAATAAGCAGTGATTTTTTTCAACGAATAATTCAGACAAACGCAAAATTTCTGGATCATGTTTAAGCGTATCAAGAATAACTTTCGGGCTGTGCCATAGTTCACGTGTAATTTCTTCAAGAAGAGCAGGGCTAATACGTTGTTTCACTTGACCAATTTTCAAGATTAACAACATAAGCGCAGCGAGCTGAGTCGTGAACGCTTTAGTTGATGCAACACCAATTTCAGGACCAGCAAGAGTCAATAAGTGATGATCAGTTTCACGAACCATTGAAGACGTAGCAACGTTACAGATAGTCAAAGTCTGAATATCGATATTGTTTGCTTTCGCACGTTTTTGAGTTTCACGTAGTGCAGCTAATGTATCGGCTGTTTCACCTGACTGTGAAATACAAATATAAAGTGTATTTTCAACAATTACAGGGGTGCGATAGCGGAATTCACTCGCAATTTCAACTTGGCAAGGCACGCCAATCAGTTGTTCAAACCAATATTTCGCAATCATTCCTGAGTGGTAACTTGTACCACAAGCAATGATTTGTACGCTTTGAATTTTGTTGAAATCTGCATCAGCATTTTTCAAGAAATCATCACGTAAGCTATTGCCATCAAGCGCTTGAGAAATTGTTTGTTTGATTGCTTCTGGTTGCTCATAAATTTCTTTGAGCATGTAGTGTTTGTATTCACCTTTTGATGCACTGCTTACGGTTGCATCAAGCTCTCTTACCGGACGTTCAACGCGTTCGCCATTTGCAAATACTTCAATTGAAGTACGGGTAAGACGTGCAATATCACCTTCTTCTAGGTACATAAAGCGGTTTGTCACTGGTAAAAGTGCAAGTTGGTCTGAACTAATAAAGTTTTCACCAATACCTACGCCAATCACTAAAGGTGAACCTTCACGTACAGTAATGAGTTCATCTGGATAATCGCTGTGGATAATACCTAGCGCGTAAGCACCTTTAAGCTGAGGTACAACAGTTTCAACAGCATCTAAAAGGCTATCTGTGCTTTTTAGAGCTTCAGCAACTAAGTGTGCAACAACTTCAGTATCTGTTTGAGAAGTAAAAACATAACCTAACGCTTGAAGGTCATCTTTTAGCTCTTGGTAGTTCTCAATGATGCCGTTATGTACAACAGCAACCTTACCAGACATGTGTGGGTGAGCATTGTTTTCAGTTGGCTTACCATGGGTCGCCCAACGTGTATGCGCAATGCCGATAGCCCCTGTAAGTTGGTGTTCAGCAACTGCATCAGCAAGATTGATGACTTTACCTACACGGCGTTCACGTAAAATTTGTTGATTATTAAGTAAAGCAACGCCCGCAGAATCATAACCACGGTATTCAAGACGTTTTAAACCTTCAATTAAAATTTCGGTTACACAACGCTCTGCAACGCCTCCGACGATACCACACATACTTCAATCCTCTTATTTTTTAACCTTTTGGGGACGTTGATAATTTGCTTTTGAAATTTGTTGCGCACGTTCAAAGGAGAGACTTTGTTCGGCTACATCTTTCGTAATCACAGAACCCGCACCAACTGTTGCGCCATTCCCAATGGTCACCGGGGCAACCAGCGAGCTATTAGAACCGATAAAAACGGCATCGCCAATAGTGGTTTTGTGTTTATTTGCACCGTCATAATTACAAGTAATAGTACCTGCCCCAATATTCGATTCAGCACCGATTTCTGCATCACCTAAATAGGTGAAATGATTAGCTTTACTACCCAATCCAATCGTTGTGTTTTTAACTTCCACAAAATTGCCAATATGTACTTCATTTGCCAATTTAGCCCCTGGGCGTAAGCGTGCAAATGGTCCAATCTGAGCATTTTCACCTACAACTGCGCCATCAAAAACGCTATAGGCTTGAACTTTGGTGCCTGCTGCAATTTTGGTGTTCTTTAGAATACAGCCAGCGCCGATTTCTACAAAATCACCAAGCTCACATTCACCTTCAATAATAACATTGATGTCAATACGAACGTCTTGTCCAACTTTTACAGAGCCACGTAAATCAAAACGTGCAGGGTCAAAGAACATTACACCTTGCTGCATTAGCTTTTTGACTTGTTCTTGCTGGAACTGGCGTTCTAAAGCTGCAAGTTGTAAGCGGTCATTAACACCTTCAACTTCAAAAGCAAGCTCTGGTTCAACAGAGGCAACTTCTAAGCCATCTGCAATCGCCATTGCAACGATGTCAGTTAGGTAATATTCACCCTGTGCATTTTCATTTGAAAGTTTAGGCAACCACTCATGTAGTTTTGCATTGCTAACACAGTAAATACCTGTATTGAACTCTTTAATTTGGCGTTGTGCTTCGTTGGCATCTTTATGTTCAACAATGGCTTGAATTTTGCCATCTTGGCGCACAATACGGCCATAACCTGTTGCATCATCAACAGTGAGCGTAACTAAGCCAATTCCTGTCTGAGTCGATGCATCTAATAATTTTTGTAGCGTATTTGCATTAATGCATGGCACATCGCCTGATAAAATCAGTGAAACACCTTCTTTAGGAAGTACAGGCAAGGTCATTTGTACTGCATGACCTGTACCAAGTTGTTCTGCTTGCTCAACCCATTGAACATTTTCTTGAGCAAATGTTTGTTGTACGCGGTCACCACCATGACCATAAATCGTAATAATATTTTTAGCTTGTAATTGTTTTGCCGTTTGAATGACATGCCCTAATAGTGGGCGACCCGCTAAAGGTTGTAATACTTTAGGAAGCTGAGAACGCATACGCGTTCCTTTGCCAGCAGCAAGAATAATGACGGTAGTTGACATGTATAACTCTAATGATTTAACTCAAATGGATAATAATTAGTGTACAAAGAGCAGCCCATACACCGGCAATAATATCGTCAAGCATAATACCAAAACCACCATGCACTTGACGATCAATAACACGGATAGGCCAAGGTTTCCAAACATCGAAAATTCGAAATAATATGAAGCCGACGATCACCCACATCCAGTTCATTTGTTGTAAGTAAATGAGAGGAAGAAAGGTTATAGATTGCCCTGCAAATTCATCCCACACAATTCGACCATCATCGTGTACATTTATGACTTTTGCTGTTTGACCACAGATATAGATCCCGACCAAGGACATGATAATTATCGCGATTAAGCTTAAGTTAAATCCAAGCGATATCCAGATCGGAACGAAGAGTAGGGCAAAAGCAGAGCCAAAAGTACCAGGGGCTTTAGGTGCGAGACCAGATCCGAAACCAACTCCACAGAAAACAATGCAGCGGTTGAACCAAGACATGTCTTTAAAATGAATCGGCGGCTTATGCAAAGTGTTGGTATCCATGAATTTGCAATGGGTAATCCGAACCCAAATGCTCAAAAGTTAGTTGTGTTTGCTCAACGATCTGTCCGATCATTGTAATCTTAATGTCTAGTTGTTTTTGCAAAAGTTTTTCATAATTTTGCGGTGTTATTGTAAAACATAATTCGTAGTCATCACCACCAGCTAGCGCATATTGCCAACGCTGCTGTTCTGGTAGTTTCTCTAGCGTTGAATCAATCGGTAACTTTTCTAAAAATAACCGAGCACCGACCTTTGAAGCTTTTAAAATATGACCTAAATCTTGGGCTAATCCATCAGAAATATCAATCATGCTAGAAGCAAGACCCTTTAACTGTTGTCCGAGCTGACAACGTGGTGTCGGGTAGTCTAGTCTTTTTTGTAATGGATGACCTAGGTCTTGTAAACCATATGCTGCATCTCCAACTTGACCGCTTACACAAACATAGTCACCGACATTTGCGCCTGAACGTAACACGGCTTGTCCAGCTTCAATCCAACCCATAGCCGTCACGGTAATGGTCAGATGTGGACCTTGGGTCGTATCTCCACCAATGAGAGCAACACCAAATTGATTACAGCAGTCATAGATTCCCTGACTGAATCCTTCGAGCCATTCATGGTCAATGGTAGGTAGGCTTAACGCAAGTAAAATACTATGCGGTTTAGCACCCATGGCAGCAATATCTGAAAGATTGACAGCCACACTTTTCCAGCCAATTGCATGCGCTGAGGTATTAAGAGGAAAGTGACGACCAGCAACTAGCGTATCTGCACAGATCACCAATTGTTGATTTTGAGGAGGGGTGACTAAGGCTGAGTCATCTCCAATACCTAAGGTGACATCTGTATAAGATTGTCTGTTAAAGTATTGGTCAATAATAGAAAACTCAGCCATATCAACTTCAAACCTATTAGTTTGCTTGTTGTTTTTCAGCACTACGTAGTGTTGAACTTAAACGATCTAAAACGCCATTAATGTATTTATGGCTATCTGCTCCACCAAAGTGTTTGGCGAGTTCAATGGCTTCATCAAGAACTACACGATAAGGTACTTCTAAATGATCACGTAACTCATAAGCACCTAAACGTAAGGTTGCGAGCTCTACACCATCAAGTGCACTAAGTTCACGGTCAAGTACCGGAATGAGTAATGCATCAAGATCATCGCGCAGTGCAATCACTTGCGTTAATAGTTCGTGATAGTAATTTAAGTCTACCTTGTGCATGGCATTTTCAGCACGAGTACGTGCTTCGATTTCATGTACAGGATTGTGACTCATTTGCCACTCATAAATACCTTGTACAGCAAAACGACGTGCTTTGCGTTTTGCTGCATAAGCGGCTTGCAGTGTTTGAGACATGCTTTAAATTGCCTTTAATAAATTAACCATTTCAATTGCAGTTAAAGCAGCTTCGCTACCTTTGTTTCCTGCTTTTGTACCTGAACGTTCGATGGCTTGCTCGATGCTATCAGTAGTTAATACACCATTGATGACAGGCAAGCTGCTTTCTAACGCAACTACACCTAAACCTTTTGCACATTCACCAGCAACGAAGTCAAAGTGTGGTGTGCTACCACGAATAACTGCGCCAAGTGCGATGATTGCATCAAACTGATTTGATGTAGCTAATTTTTTAGCAACAATCGGGAGTTCCCATGCGCCAGGAGCATGAATAACAGTAATGTTATCTTCATTTACACCATGACGTTTTAATGTATCGATTGCACCATCCAATAAGTGTTCAACAACAAAACTGTTGAAACGACCCACTAAAATCGCATAACGACCTTCGCTTGCGAGATGTAATAAACCTTCAATACGGCGAATTGCCATAGCAACCTCGATTATTTCGTTGTGATTTGATCAGCAGTGACATATTCCACTACTTCTAAATTAAAGCCAGATAAAGCATTGAAACGTAATGGTGAGCTAAGAAGCTTCATTTTTTCAACACCTAAGTCACGCAAAATTTGAGCGCCTACACCAATGGTTTGATATTGATGTGAAAGTGCTGCATTGGATTTCACCGGTTTTGGTTTATTTAAATCATCCAACGCTGGTCCCAAGTCTTGCAAATGATCTTGCCCGATCCAGACTAAAACACCGCGATCACTCGCTGCAATTGTCTGTAGTGCACGGTCTAGATTCCACGCAGGTTCACCATCGGCTTTATTTAGCTTAAGTAAATCGCGAATTGGACTGAAACCATGTACACGTACTGTTGTAACACCTTCTTTTGGCTCGCCTTTGACTAAAGCCAAATGGATGTCCGGGTTACCAATCTCACGATAACGATAGAGTTCAAATGAACCATATTCTGTTTGAATCGTTTTTTGATCCAGACGTTCAACCGTTTGTTCATTGGTCATGCGGTAGTGAATCAAGTCCGCAATTGTACCAATTTTTAAGCCATGCTTCTCGGCAAAAATTTCTAAATCTGCACGGCGTGCCATTGTGCCATCTTCATTGATGATTTCACAAATAACAGAAGCTGGTTCAAGACCTGCTAAGCGTGTTAAATCACAGCCCGCTTCAGTATGACCCGCACGATGTAGAACACCACCTGGCTGTGCCATTAACGGGAAAATATGGCCCGGTTGTACAATATCACTTGGCTTTGCATGCGCTGCGACAGCAGCTTGAATTGTATGTGCACGCTCTGCTGCTGAAATACCAGTTGTAATACCTTCAGCGGCTTCGATTGATAAGGTAAAGTTTGTACTATGCTGAGCACCGTTTTGGTCAACCATCAACGGAAGGTTTAACTGCTTACAGCGCTCACGGCTTAACGTTAAGCAAACTAGACCACGTGCATGGGTAATCATGAAGTTAATATCTTCAGGACGAACATGCGTTGCTGCAATGACAAGATCACCTTCATTTTCGCGATCTTCGTCATCCATCAAGATAACCATTTTGCCTGCACGAATATCGGCGACAAGATCTTCAACACGACTCAGCGGCATTCGCTCTCACCTTTTTTTGTCGTTAGACAATTTCTATTTAATAAATTTTGCATAGTTTACGCTGTTTAGATAATTTTGCCTATGATTCTGATTTATCCAACTTTGCATCGAGATAGAATAGATCCAGCTTTATTTATACAAATAAATCATAAGAAAATGGAATAATTTAAAATAAAAACAATGAATTTAAATAAAAAAAACCTAGCCAAAAGGCTAGGTTCTGATATGCGCAGTTATTTTTTATGAAGCTGCACTGCTTGGACTATCATTTTGTGGGATTGATTTTTTCCCCATCAAAATCTCAGTCCGGATATTTTGGGCAAGTTCAGCACACTCTGCATTCATACCATTGATCATAAAGGCATGACGAGTCATCACATTGCTTGGGTTTGGCATTGCAACAAGTTGATAGCTGTCTTGAATTGCTTTGAGTTGATCATTTTCAAGATATAAAGCAGATTCTTTCGCATGAAGATGCTGTGCTAAACGTTGAGCCGCTTCTTTCGCATCAATTTGCATCGCTTCTACAGCATTACACGTTGCGCTACGGGTTTGCAGCGCAAAGCGTTTATCTTCGCGGTAACGTTTATATAAAACGTCTGAGAGTAGTTGGAAGACAGTTCCAATCATGAGTAAACACTCTACGGCATGCGTATGCGAGGTTGAAATCGCAAGTGTCGCGCCGTCAGCATTAAATTCATTTACAACTTCAATGTCTGCTAACTTTAATTGGTAATGTTTCACACATAACTCAATACTCTTGTTTAAAAAGAGCTGACAGAGTTTAAAGTACGGAACAGATACCGATTGGTTAACACTGCTTAATAACTGTTTAGGGTCATAAAACTGAATATTGAGTGCCAAAGTATGTTGGTCAGCTGAATCTGAAGTTTTCTCTGGCTGTGGGCGAAGCGCTGGTTTAGCTTTAGCTTGTTGCTGAGCTTGGGCAACCAATGTCACCGTATTTTGTTTTTCTAATGCAAGCGCCTGAGTTAATTGCTGAATTTCATGTTTCAAGCGGTTTTCTTCATTAATGCGTGCCAAGTATTCGCTACGGGTTGGACGGGCAATCGCGCGATAAGCAAGCCATAATAAAACATGCAAAAACAGAGATGCTAAGATTGCTAGCCATTGTGTGCGCAAAATTTCGCCAATACTTGGCTGAATCAGCGTAACCTCGATAGAGCCTACTTTCTTTTCGTTTTGCAAAGCATCGCGAGCAAAAATCTCACCTTGGCGAGTTTTTGAAATTCCACTCGTTGCCAGTACTTGTTTGTTGGCATCAAGAATGCGAATAGACGCAACGCTTGGATTGGTCGCATAGCGATTGGCAATCAGAGCTAAAGATACCGTATTAGCAGGTTCTAGCTCAGATAAGCTGTCGGCCACGAGTTGACTAGTCATGAGCTGACCTTGACTCGCACGGTTTTCATTAAGCTGGTGTGTCGTTGCAATCACCATTAAAAAGGTATGCAATGCAAAACTAACGATCAGTAGGCTAGCAAATAGCCCTTGTCTAGGCGCAATCAAGTTAAACTTCCAAGGCAATTATATTGAAATTCGATTATGATTCTTACAATAGTTGTCACTCAGACTAGAGTCAATTCATGCGAGAAATCATTCTTATATCCTTTTTAGGACCAGACCAACCAAACCAGTTTACCCGATTAATGCAAGTACTATCCGTACATTCATTGCAAATACTGGATGTAGGTCAGGCTGTTATTCATAATCAACTTACATTAGGCATTGTAGTCGCTTCCGATAATGAAACTGCGACTGCATTGGCAATGAAAGAAATTCTGATTTTAGCACATGATATTGGCTTAACAGTGCGCTTTAAACCAATCACAGGCGCAGAATACGATCAATGGGTAACTGAAGGTGGTCGTACTCGTTATATCGTCACGGCTTTAGCCCCTGAACTCACTGCTGCACACTTACAAGCGGTTACACAAATTGTGTCTAGCCAAGGCTTTAACATTGAAACGGTTACCCGTTTATCAGGCCGTGTTGACTTTGAAAAGGATAGCGCATTCCCACGACGTGCATGTGTACAGTTTGGTTTAAGCAGTGGCCCAACTCTAGATGCTCAAGCTATGCGTGCAGCATGTTTACTTCTTTCAAGCGAATTAAATATTGATGTCGCTGTTCAAGAAGACAACGCTTATCGACGTAACCGCCGTTTAGTTTGTTTTGATATGGACTCAACACTCATTGAACAAGAAGTGATTGATGAGTTAGCGATTGAAGCAGGGGTAGGCGCACAAGTTGCTGAAATTACTGAAAGAGCAATGCAAGGTGAGCTTGATTTCCAGCAAAGCTTCCGTGCTCGTGTTGCATTATTAAAAGGGCTAGATGCTGCTGTTCTACCTAAAATTGCAGAGCGTTTAACCATTACTGAAGGTGCAGAACGTCTTATCTCAACTTTAAAAGCGCTTGGTTATAAAACGGCAATTTTATCTGGTGGATTCCAATATTTTGCTGAATATCTACAAGGTAAACTTGGTATTGATGAAGTTCATGCCAACATTTTAGATGTTCAAGACGGTTTCGTAACAGGTGAAGTAAAAGGCGCAATTGTTGATGGCGCTCGTAAAGCTGAGTTATTACGCGAACTTGCAAATAAAATGGGTATTTCTCTAGAGCAAGCGATGGCAGTAGGTGATGGTGCAAACGATTTGCCAATGCTTGCTATTGCAGGCTTAGGTGTAGCTTATCGCGCTAAACCGTTAGTTCGTCAAAATGCAAATCAGGCTATTTCAAGTGTGGGCTTAGATGGCGTGCTGTATTTGCTGGGCATGCATGACAAAGATTTAAACCGTGCTTAATGTTTAAGGCTAAGCTTTAAGCGCTACTTCAGAGTAGCGCTTTTTTTATGCAGAATAGTCATAAAAACAAGCAAGTTATGACAGAATTTTGCACAGAAAAAAGGCAATAAAAAAATCTGAAAAAAACTTATTTTGGTCCTTAAAAACAGCATATTTTTTTGTAATGACACGCCAGAATTGATGCCATATAGGGAATCGAACTTTTTGAATTTTACAAAAATGTAATGACAAAAGAATGTTGCGACAAAGTATGTCGCATTAAGAAAAAACGGGTCTTTTTTTCTAAAAAAAAACATCCATAATGCATCCTAAGCTTCAACACAAATTATGAATTAAAGTTGTTTTTGGAATGAGGTCGGGTTTTAAGACCGAATCTTTTTAGACGTTTTCATTAAGACGGAGGTTTCTATGGTAACAGCGAATTTTGCCGCTATCGCCGGATTCAGCTTGATCGCTGTCGCGCTTGTTGCTGTTTTCTTTTCTCCTTACCGTCGTTGGCTTGGTTTTATGCTTGCAGGGATGTTCTTTTGGGGGCTATTGGAAGTGGTCCGTTTTGGAGTTCAAGTCACTTTTGAAATGCCAGTCACATATAGTTATTTAACTGCACTAAGTCTAGCGATGGTAATGGTTACATTTGTTTTGTTACGTGAGGATAAACAGGCACAAAAGGCTTTGGCAAATCGCCAATATATAGAACACACGCCAGTATATGAAGATGATCAGCAGCAATGTTCTAGCCGATAATTAAATTGTTATCTAACGGTAAAAAGGTATGCACAGCATGCCTTTTTTATTTACGAAACGTGATTTTTATTATACAAAGCATTTATTAAAAAATAGCCAGTTATGCTACGATAGACGCGTCTGTTGACGTTTCATCTAGATTGCGTTGCCAGCTAAAAATTATCAGTTGATGCACAAAACACAAGCAATGGTATGTTCTTGTTGAGTTTTGCACTAAAGTTTTCATAAAAATACAATAGGCGTGAATGTTCATGAAACTTTCTTCTATACCTGTAGTCAAGTTACCTCTCGTTGATGTCAGTACAGACCCGTTAGATTTATTGGTAGCAGGTTTAGTGCTGCGTATGAAGCAATTGGCACGTACTAGCCCTAAGTTTATTGAATTGATTCATGACCGCGCTTTCCGTATTCAGATTGGTACGGACTTAGGTGTTGCACGTCAGATCATTATTAATAATGGACAGATCGATACTGTTGCAGGCGCAGCTGAAAAAGCTGACTTTATCTTGCAATTTGCAGATAGCGAACAGGGTGTAAAAACTTTGATTAAAGGTGACCCAACTGCATTTATGACAGGCATGCAAAACGGCAGTATTAAGATGGAAGGAGACTTCAGCCTACTTGTTTGGTTTAACCAAGTGGCTAGACTCATTCCGCCTAAGTTGCCAAAACCAGTTAAAGAGAAAGTACGTCAGGCACGTGCTTTTATTAAAGAAAAAACTGGTCGTTAATCGCCAGATATAAAAAAACTCCCAAATGGGAGTTTTTTTATATCTACGCTTCGACTTCTAAGTTAAACGTCACAGGACCATCATTAATAAGATGAACCTTCATATCGGCTGCAAAAATACCGGTTTGAACGTTTTCGAATTGTGAATGGGTATATTCAACCAACTGTTCATATAAAGCTTTGGCATCTGCTGGTGGCATGGCTGGACCAAAATCTGGACGTAAACCTTTTTGCGTTTGGGCCATCAGGGTAAACTGTGAAACAAGCAGGATTCCACCATTTGCTTGAGAAACATTCCATCCCATTTTGCCTTGTTCGTCATCAAAGATTCGATATTTCAAAATCTTATCAATAAGCTTTTGGCCAATTGCTAAAGTGTCATCACGGCCAATGCCTAAAAAAACTAGTAGTCCGTGTTGGATTTCACCAGTAGTCTCACCGTCAACCACCACTTTGGCTTCAAGAACTCGTTGTATTAAAGCGCGCATAGTTAAAGCAAATTTCTGCAATTAATTGAATTGGTTTAGTTTAGCAGAATTTAAATTAAATGATTTTTAAAAGGAAATTTCATGGAATTGCAACAATGGTCTAAAAGCTCGCAATTGATTTATAAAAATATGCTTTAATGCTAAGAAGCAAGCGAATAATCATTGACTATGTCTCCAATTATCCATTCTTTACTAGATACAGACTTGTACAAATTTACGATGCTACAAGTGGTTTTGCATAAATTCCCGCAAACACATAGTGTCTATCATTTTCGTTGCAGAAACTTAGAAGATACAGTCTATCCGTTAGTGGATATTTTGGATGACTTAAATGAGCAACTCGACCATTTATGTAATCTCAAATATAAAGAAGACGAGCTTCAATATTTACGTAAATTACGCTTTATAAAAAGTGATTTTGTCGATTACTTAGAACTGTTTCAACTGAAGCGACGCTTTATTCGAGCTAGCATTGATGCGCAAGGTCGTTTGGATATTCATATTGAAGGTCCGATGGTCCAAGCCATGATGTTTGAAATTTTTGTATTGGCAATTGTAAATGAACTTTATTTTAGTCGTATCAAAACCGATGAAGTATGGGCTGAAGGCGAGCGCCGTTTAAAGGCTAAGCTTGAATTGATTCAGGAATTTGAAAAAACACAAAAACCGAATGATCCTCCATTCTTAGTTTCTGATTTTGGTACACGTCGCCGTTATAGCTTCGTATGGCAAAAACATGTTGTAGCAGCCTTTCATAAAACAGTGCCAAATGTGTTCCGTGGTACAAGTAATGTCCTGCTCGCAAAAGAGTTAAACATTACACCAATTGGGACCATGGCTCATGAATTCCTACAAGCTTTTCAGGCCCTTGATGTACGTCTGCGTGACTTTCAAAAAGCTGCTTTAGAGACGTGGGTTCAAGAATATCGCGGAGACTTAGGAATTGCTTTGACTGACGTTGTTGGTATGGATGCGTTCCTGCGAGATTTTGACTTGTACTTCGCGAAACTATTTGATGGCCTACGCCATGATAGTGGTGACCCTTACGAATGGGGTGATAAGGCCTATGCGCATTATCGTAAATTAAAAATTGATACCAAAACTAAGATGCTGACTTTTAGCGATGGTCTTAATTTGCCAAAAGCATGGGAATTACATCAATACTTTAAAGATCGTTTTCAGGTGAGTTTTGGTATTGGAACTAATTTGACTAATGATATGGGACAAAAGCCGCTCAATATTGTGTTGAAACTTGTTGAATGTAATGGCCAGTCGGTTGCGAAAATCTCTGATAGTCCCGGTAAAACCATGACTGATAACGATACTTTCTTGGCTTATTTACGTCAGGTTTTTGAAATCGAAGAACTTGAAGAAGTGGTTTAAGTAATAAATAGTCTCTCTATTTTGTATTTTTAAAAGTAAGAATGCTGATATCTGATTTTCTGCTAAAGAGTTGCAGAAAATCAGAGTTTGTTAGATATATGCTTATGCTAAGATTGGAAATAAGCTGGTATAAAAAGTAACCATGACGATGACACCTCCAGATTTTAAACTCGATTTATTAATAGAAGCAGAAGAGTTAGTGCCTTATTTAGGCAATGAATATATTCGCGTTGTAGATTTGAGCCGTGCATCGGTTTATGAACAACTCCATGTCCCTCATGCTATTCACTTACAGCCGAAATGGTTGGTGGCTCAAGATGAAGAAGCTACTGGCATTTTGCCAGATGAAGCAGGTTTGCAAGCACTGATTGAAAAATTGAATATTTCACCTAATCATCATGTCGTGGTTTATGATGATGAAGGCGGAGCATGGGCTGGGCGTTTAATCTGGAATTTGCATTGCTTAGGATTCACTCGTACCAGTTTAATTAATGGCGGTATCCATGCATGGTTAGGAGCAGGGCTACCAACCACAGCCGAAGTCGAAAAAGTTTCTCCTGTTGCAGACTTAATTCAGATTGATTTATCGCATGCTGCTCAGTTCCGAGTGAACTATGAAGAGCTGCGCAAGCAAGTTGAGCAAGAAAATGTGCAATTGTGGGATTGCCGCACGAGTGATGAATATAGTGGTGTCCGTTTAGCAGCGCGACGCGGCGGTCACATTCCAAATGCGCTCCATTTTGAATGGAGTACTGCACTTAATCGTGAAAATCATCTAAAATTGCATCCGCTTGAACGCACGCGGCAGCGCCTTGAACAACTTGGGTTCGATTTACAGCAACCTGTAGTTGTGTACTGCCAGTCACATCACCGTTCCGGTTTGGCCTATATTTTGGCTAGGCTCTTGGGCTGGGAAGCAAAAGCCTATGATGGTGCGTGGAGTGAATGGGGCAATCGCCTCGATAGTCCTATTATTACTGGAGAATCACCGTCGTGAGTTTCACATCTCGATTAAAAAAAGAATTATTTATTAAGGCACAAAACCTTGTACCACAGCACCAATTGAGCCGTGTGGTAGGTAAAGTTGCTGCGAGTGAAAATCCAGTTGTGAAAACTGCTGTTATTCATGCATTTAAAACTAAATATGGGATTGATCTATCGATTGCTGAACAAGGCAATGCACTGAAATATAAATCTTTTAATGACTTTTTTACTCGTGCTTTAAAAGATGGTGTGCGTCTCGTTGACGAAAATGCAGATAGCATCGTGTCTCCAGCTGATGGTGCTATTTCTCAAATTGGTAAGATCACTGCAGGTGAAGTATTTCAAGCAAAAGGCCAAAGCTTCTCTGTAGAGAAACTCATTGGCGACCCACAACTTGCTCAGCCATTCCAAGATGGTGAGTTCGCAACAGTTTATTTATCACCACGCGATTACCACCGTGTACATATGCCGTTTGCAGGTACATTAACTGAAACTTTGTATGTACCAGGTGAGCTATTTTCGGTAAATCAGGTGACTGCTGAAAATGTACCGGGACTATTTGCCCGTAATGAACGCATGGTGTGTTTGTTTGATACTGAACTTGGCCGTATGGCTGTTGTGTTAGTGGGTGCAATGATTGTTGCTGGTATTGAAACTGTTGCAACAGGTAAAGTGAAACCTTCAGGTCGTATCGAATTACAGCATCATCAATTAAAGCTAGAGAAAGGTGCTGAGCTTGGACGTTTTTATTTAGGTTCTACTGCAGTTATTTTATTTGAAAAAGATAAGATCGAATGGGAACAACGCTTTAAAGCTGAGTCTGTGGTTGTAATGGGCGAGCGCATGGGACATACAGTTTAGTAAACGATATAACCCCTATAAGATAAGTAAACCCTGACTTTAATTATTCAGGGTTTATTTTTTGATTTAAATTATATAAAAGTAAAATATATAACTGTGTTTATATTTATATTATATAAATATATAATTATGATAAAGTGATCTGAAATAAGACATTATAGAAGCTAGTCCATAAATATGTGTCTGAAGAGAGCAAAAATATTAATATGATTGAAAATTAATAAATAAAAATAGAAAGAAATATTTAAGTTAGACTTAAGTCGTAATTTTAATTCTATTTGAAGATAAGTTGTTAAATCTAAAAAAATTATTTAATTTTATAAATATGAAGCGTTTTTTAAATATTGCACAGGCTTTAGCCTTGGCACAATGCTTGCTAACTATTCAGGACCTTACTGTAATTTTCATATTTTTTAGGTTCTGAAATCATGTTAAAAGTTAAAAGCCTTACAGCTGCGGTTTTATCTGTACTTTGTATTTCACTCACTCATGCCAATGATTTTAAAGTTTTAAATCAAATTTCAAAACAGCCTACTCAACTTCAAAGTGGCGAATATAAAGGTAATTATTACGTTCCATCTACTTTAAATACTATTACATGGGGCTATTTACCGAATCGGGATGCTAAACCCGTGCTTACTGTTCCGTCGGGTAGTGTTGTGACATTTGATACGGTTTCTCATGAAGGTTTGCTTGAAGACCAAGGGCGTAATGCTGAAAAGTTCTTTCAATCGAAAGGTGTCAAATCTAATGAAATATTGGAAGATGCAAAAACAATTACGCAGTCAAATTTAAAGCATGATTTTCATAAAGATGGGCCACATATTGTGACAGGCCCTGTTGCAATTGAAGGCGCACAGCCCGGTGATATTTTGAAAGTTGAGGTACTTAAAGTTGAGCCGCGTGTACCTTACGGTGTTATTTCAAATCGACATGGTAAAGGTGCATTAGTGGGGGAATTTCCTAAAAAAGAAAAGCAAGAAAATGCATCGGCTGAGCATCCTGAACGCTATGGAAATGTCTCAATTTTCACACCAATTGAAAAAAATGCTAAAGGTGAGTACGAAGGTGTATTAAAAACAGAATCGGGTAAATCAATACGTTTCCCGCTGTATCCTTTTATGGGAATTATGGGGGTAGCAGCCAATACTTCTGAGCCTGTTCACTCTGTACCCCCTGCAATGTATGGTGGAAATATTGATATTAATGAACTAGGTGCAGGTTCAACAGCTTATTATCCTGTTCAGGTCAAAGGCGCATTATTCTATACGGGTGATAGTCATTTCGCGCAAGGGGACGGTGAAGTTGCATTAACTGCACTCGAAGCTTCAGCACGTGCGACCCTAAAATTTACCTTGCTCAAAGCAGGTAAAGATAAAATACCGGGTAAAGAGTTAAAACAACCTTTAGCTGAAAATGCTGAGTTTTGGATTACACCGGGTCTTGATGAAGATTTAGATGAAGCCATGAAGAAATCTACACGTGAAGCCATTCGTTTCCTAAATCAAGAATACGGTATTGATGAAGCAACGGCTTATGCGTATTTAAGTGCCGCAACAGATTTTGAAGTTTCACAAGTTGTAGATAAAACCAAAGGGATCCATGCAAAAATCAGAAAAGCTGATTTTAAAGAGTTTGAGAGTAAATAATTGAGATTACCTGAGCTTGGTATTTAAAATATTAAATACCAAGTTAAATTCATTTCAACTATCAATAAGTTTTATATATTTTATAATTGAGTATAATAAATATCACACATATTTATTAGTATAAAATCTAATGCACTCACTTCCGAACGCTCTACTTTATATTGCTGCATTATTAACATTCTGTGCCGCATTACTTCATTTTGTTTGTGTGTTCTGGGGGGCAAATGGTTTTCGGTTTTTAGGGGCCGGGAAAAGTATTGTTCAGATGGTTGAAAGAGGGCATTGGTATCCTAATTTTACAGCTATAGCTGTGGGATTAATTCTAACGGTATGTGCTACTTATGCTTTCTTTGCAGCAAAGGGAATACAGCTATTACCATTTACTAAACTTATTTTGTCGCTTGTTGCAGCGGTTTTTCTTATCCGTGGTCTGGCTTTTCCATGGTTAAAGTCAAAATTTGTCGGTAATAGTGATTTATTTTGGTATATCAGTTCAGCCTTTTGTCTCATATTGGGAAGTTTATATGCCGTTGGCGTATATTTAATTTGAAATGAATATATTCTAGGTGAACTAGAGTGAATAATTTTAAAAAAGAAAAGGGAGCTACGCTCCCTTTTTTAATTATTTTGTCCAACCATATTTTTTGAAAATAGTATGACCTTGCTGAGACGATAAGAACTCTACAAAACGTTTAGCTTCAGCGTCTTTTAAACTATGTTTGGTTAACGCAACACCTGTATCACGATAGACAACCAGCTCTGGTTCAATAGGTATAATTTTTCCAACATCTGGGTTACTAATTCCCCAAATATTAAAAACTAACCAAGCATCATAACTGCTATTTTCTTCCCAGTTTTTCTTGGCAATACCTGTATTGGCTGCATAGGTGGCAATATTTTTTCGAATAGATTTGGTTAATTGAATATTGCCAGTTCTACCAGCGATATCCTCCCACATACCTACCTGACCTGCACCATGAGTAACTAAAACTTTAATATTGGGTTTAGCTAGATCTTTAAATCCTTTAATATTTTTAGGATTTCCTTTGCGTACTAAAATCGCTGCTGGGCGTAAATATAAAGGTTCCACCGAGTCTTTTATAATTTGCTCAGAAAAAGCATTTTCGAAATCAGACATCATGGCTTCAGAACCACTATATATAACATCGGCATCTAATTTCGCTTTGTCATACCATTGAGAAGTTGGACCAGAAGTCACATGGACTGCTATCCCCGTTTTATTGCTGAATTGTTTGGCGGCTTCTTTCATGGCAGGTGCTGGCCCACCAGGACCATACACTTCTACGTCTGCAAAACTATGGATAGGTAGAGAACCGAGAATAAGACAAATCAGATAGGGTATAAATTTATATTGTTTTGACATTTTAATCGCTATAGTAATTAAGAAAATATCAGCATATATTTTTTATTATTGAAATTGGATTAATTTTTGCAACGATATTTATAATACATTTCTTTAAAATATATTCTAATTAGATTTTAAGTGTTTATATATAAATGTAAATTATTTTGAGTTAAATATAAATATAGAAGATTTTATGGTAATTTATATTTTATAAATTAATTATTTAAATAGATATAATGTAAATAATAGAGGAGTAATCCCTTGATTAAAAAAAGTAATTCTTTTTTAAAAATTTTATTTAGCAGCGCTTGTTTGGTGTCTGGTTCTGCTATGGCTGTTCCCATTACAGATTTGGGTAAGCAAATTGTGAGCGACAAACCGGGTTCAATACTGTCTCTAGAACGGCAAGATGTGACAGATTTATTTCCTCATGCTGATCAGCGTTTGTTAGTTAATTATCGTAGTCGAGGGATTAAGGGCGAGCCCATTGTGGCATCCGCTTTTATTTTATTACCAAAAGGCACTCCGCCAAAAAATGGTTGGCCGATACTGGCTTGGGCGCATGGCACGACTGGAGTTGCTGATACTTGTGCACCTTCGGGTGATTATGTTGGCGGCCCCGTTCATTCATACCAAGAAGTTGCTTCTAAAGCTTTAGATGGTTGGCTTGCACGTGGCTATGCAGTTGTTGCACCTGATTATCAGGGTTTAGGTACACCGGGTGGGCATCCTTACATGAATGCAAAGAGCCAGCTTCATACGGTGGTTGATGCAGTGCGGGCATTACATATGCTCAAGCCTAAGAGTTTTAATAAACAGTGGTTGGTGATGGGGCACAGTCAAGGCGGAGCTGCGGCAATTGCAGTGTCTGCTTATGGTCAAAAAGATGCGCCTGAACTGGATTTAAAAGGGGCAATCGCTCTTGCACCAGGCGGCTATCAATATGAGGGCATTGCAGAATATGTGCAGAGTAATCCAAACCCAGAACCAAGTGTGGCAGCATTTTTCCCGATTGTATTATTAGGAGCACAAGCAGCAGATCCAAGCATCGTTCCTGAAAAACTGGTAAGCCCAGAAATGAACACAGTATTGACTCAAGGACGCAGTCGTTGTTTATCTGAACTTCAATCTGACTTGAAGAAATCTCCTTCTAGCATATTTCGATCTGATGCCGATTTAAAACCTCTTTTGGCTTATCTAAAACAACAGTCCATTGAAAATATGGTGCCTACTGTACCGTTAATGATTGTTCAAGGTTCTAAAGATCATTTAGTCGACCCTAGAGGGACATCAGCTTATTACCAACAGTTATGTAAATTAAAAAAACCAACTATCTATCAAACAATTGATGGCGGAGATCACCGTGACGCACTGCGTCAAAGTAATACTTTTGCCACTAGTTTTTTAAATATCCTAGAGAAAAATCAGACGAAATCTTATTGTTCGAATTTTAAGTAACTTAGCTTAAATATTATAAAAAAGCCGACTTTTCATCAGTCGGCTTTTTATATATGCGGGGGCAACTTTAGGTCATGTTATAGAGTCTTTCTTTTGGAAAAACTGCGGTAAATGTTGATCCTTCGTTTTCTTTAGACTGTACATCTAAATACGCGCCGTGTTGCATCAACACGTGTTTTACAATCGCAAGACCTAAACCAGTTCCACCTGTTTGACGACTACGATCGCTGTCTACGCGGTAGAAGCGCTCAGTCAGACGTGGCAAATGTTTAGGGTTAATTCCAATACCTGTGTCTTGTACACTAAAGTATGCATGTTCACCATCGTCGTGCCAGCCAATAGTAATGGTTCCACCTTTAGGTGTGTACTTGATAGCATTGGTAATTAAGTTACTAAATGCACTAGCAATTTCCATGTCAGAACCAATCAGGTCACAGTGGCTATCAATGTGTAAATTGAGCGTGTGTCCATAATCGGCATTGTAGGCCTGAGCATCATCAAAGAGTTGACTCATTAAACTCGGCATTTCAATAATCTGATTTTTTGCAATTTTTTTATTATTTTCTAAATTCGATAACAGCAGTAAGTCATTCACCAAAGCATTCATACGCTTAGTTTGAGACTGCATCTGATCAAAAGCACGTTTCCAGCGCGGACTAATATCTTCCTGATCGGTAAATGTCTCGATATAACCACTCAGTACGGTTAAAGGGGTTCGAAGTTCATGAGAAATATTATCGACGAAGTCTTTACGCATTTGCTCAAGGTTGTGCATACGAGTCACGTCGTAAGCCACCAATAAGCGACTTTCTCCACCAAATCTTGTGAGTTTGACCTGTACATATCGGTCATCATCAAAATTTGAGTGAAGCTTAATCCCATCGGGTGCCTGATCAATATTGTTAAAATATTCAATAAAGGTCGGCTGACGTAAAATCGTTAATAAGTTACGACCACGGTCGAGAGGACTGATTCCTAACAAACGTTCGGCAGCAGGGTTCCACCACTCGATTTGATGTTGGTCATCAATTAAAACAACGGCTTCAGCAAGCGCAACCAAAGAGGACTGTGCACGGTCAATTAAACCGACCATTTCGGCCTGTACAATTCGTTCTTGGCGCTGAGCACGGTAGACATTAAATAATAATGCCCCCCAAATCCCATTAAGATTTGGAGGAACGTCATAAGGTTTATTCGCAATCCAGTCATTGACCAGATATAAAGAACGCAACTGGAGTGTAAAAAACACCACGAAGGCGATAAAAATACAGCTCCAGAAATACCCAACGCCTAAACCGACTAAACCGGCAATAATTAGAAAAAATAATAAGAGCCGTAAATCTTGTTTGGCAAACGTCCATAAACTACTGTAGCGAGAAAGTTTTTGTTCACGTACCTGTTCTGGGACGGGGTAGGGTTCATACATAAATCTTGGTTAACCTGCGGCTAAATCTGCACGTGTTGAGAAACGGTAGCCAGTTCCACGCACAGTCTGAACAAATCGGTCAACACCAAAAGGTTCTAAAACTTTACGCAAACGGCGAATGTGCACATCGATAGTGCGGTCTTCGATATATACATTACCGCCCCACACTTGATCGAGCAACTGGGCACGTGTATATGCACGCTCTGGATGGGTCATAAAAAATGCAAGTAAGCGATATTCAGTTGGACCCATATCTAAAATGCTGTTGCCAAAGCTAACACGCTGGCTTACAGGATCAAGAATTAATCCATTGGCATCAATGGTTTTTTCGCCACTTAATGCATTGGCACGACGCAGAACAGCCTTAATACGTGAAACCAGTTCACGTGTTGAGAAAGGCTTAGTCATGTAGTCATCTGCACCTGCGTCAAGACCTTGTACTTTGTGGTCTTCTTCTCCGCGAGCAGTCAACATAATGACTGGAATTTCTGCTAGGTTTTCATCTCGTTTTAAGCGGCGACATAAATCGACACCACTTACGCCTCCAGGTAACATCCAATCAAGCAAGATAAGCGCCGGACGTTGGTCGACGATAATTTGATGAGCCTGTTTGGCATCTTCTGCCTGTAAACACTGAAAGCCTGCCATGTCCAAAGAAGTATGGATCATTTCGCGAATAGGAAGCTCATCATCGACAATTAAAATATAGTCATCTTTCACAGCGCAATATCCTATAGATTTAACGGTGAACCGTTTTGTAGTTATGACAGGCTTATTACAAAGATTAATTATGACAATTTCATTGCAGAAAAGTCTATAAAATTAAATTTAGCAATAATTTGTGACAAAACCAAGGCAAAGGTATGACCAAATTGTGACATGAAGACCTTAATTTTCTTAAAATCATTCAATAGGTTATCACTTTAATAGCTTAACTGGTTTAGCGTATTTATGTCTGTCAAAAAACTTTAATATTATTTTGAAACTTGCGCTAATAAAGATAAGAAAACGATACGGCATGCGGTTAAAACCTGCTCAAGAGACTGTTCAAACCCTCCCATGACCCATCGAATCGCAATTTGAGTGACGTATCCATTCAAACCAGTTGCGATTAAAGAAAGCTCATTTTCGTGGTGTTGAATTTGCGGCATGGTCAGCATAACAAAGGCTTGAATCATGCGATCAAATTGCGCAAGTGTTTCTTGAATAGTGGCCTGATTATGTAACTCTTGTACCAAAACTGCGTCGACATAGACAATACGAGCTAATCTTGGGTCGTCTTTTAATGTTGTCAGCAGTGCTCTTAAACCAGCATCGACCATTTTTTCTGGATCGGGGGTAGCTTTAATCACGGCTTGCATTAAGTTCTGCTGTAATTCTTCAATCATTTTTAAAAAGATGGTTTGGAATAAATCTTCACTCTTTTTAAATGATTCATAAAAATAACGTTCTGTGAGTTTTGCCTCTTGGCATACATCTTTTACCGTCACGGAAAAAAAACCGAGTGTTCCGTAGGTCGCAATACCTGCTTCAATCAATTTTTCACGGCGCGCCTCTTTACGTTCAGATAGAGATAACCCTTTGAACTGACGTTCTTTACTCACACTTTTTGTTTTCTTTTTACTGGTTGAGTCGTTAGTCGCCATAAATAAGTCGTTTCCTAAAGAATGGTTTCCTAATTTATAGGTTTTGGCCAAATATGCTCACTATGATAAAGCTCTCAGAAGAATTGTGCCATTCTATCTGAAATTACAGTGTACTATATTGACAATGGATATTGTCAAAATTATATTGAAGATGTCTGAACTGCACATGCAATGAACCGGTTGTGCAAATATCGAAAAACAAAGGATGGACAATGAAAAATTTTAAAAACAAAGTCGCTGCAATTACGGGCGCAGGTTCTGGCATTGGGCAACAGCTAGCAATTCTTTTGGCAAAACAGGGCTGCCATCTTTCGTTGAGTGATATTAATGAAAAAGGATTACAACAAACTGTCGAGCTTTTAAAACCGTACAGCAATATTACGGTTACTACCAAAAAGCTTGATGTGTCGGATCGTGAAGCTGTAAAGCAGTGGGCACAAGAAACTGTACAAGATCATGGTTCTGTTAACCTGATTTTTAACAATGCTGGTGTTGCGTTAGGCTCAACTGTCGAAGGTGCAACCTACGAAGATTTAGAGTGGATTGTTGGGATTAACTTCTGGGGTGTGGTGTACGGAACTAAAGAGTTTTTACCGTTCATTAAGCAAACTCAAGATGGGCACATTATTAACATCTCGAGCCTATTTGGTTTAACTGCTCAACCGACTCAATCTGGTTATAACGCGACTAAATTTGCTGTACGTGGTTTTACTGAATCATTACGCCAAGAGTTAGATATTGAAAAAAGTGGCGTAAGCTCGTTGTGCGTACATCCGGGTGGAATCCGCACCAATATTGCTAAAGCTGCAAAAATGAGTGATAGCTTGAATAGTTTAGGGATGGACCCGACTAAATCGATCCAAAACTTTGATAAGCTACTACGTACTCCACCTGAAGAAGCAGCTCGTCAAATTTTACAAGCTGTCTTAAAAAATAAACGCCGTTTATTGATTGGTAGCGATGCAAAAATTCTTGATGCATTCCAGCGTTTATTCCCAACGGGATATCAACGTGCTTCAACCATTGTGACCAAATTAATGAAATAATTTTTTAACGAAAAAAGCCATCAAATGATGGCTTTTTTTATGTGGTTTAGTTAGTTCTAAATAAGAACTTTGATCTTCTTTTTCTTCCAGATAAATTGGTAATACAAGCCTTGAATAATACATAAACTAACGAATGCCAAGGCATAAGCAACCCAGATTCCTTTAAGGCCCCATATTGAGCTAAACCAGTAAGCACATGGAATTTCAATAAATAAAATAGCAGAAATATTAAGTAGCATTGGAACAGTCACGGTTCCGCTGGCACGCATGATCGATGCAAAAATGGCACCTGCACCAAAGAATAAAATTGCCCAAAGTACAATAAATAAAAGTTGCTGCCCTAACACCACCACAGTTGGGTCGGTAATAAACAAAGCCATTAAATATTTTGAAAATAGATAGCCGAGTGCAATTAAGGTACCTGTAAATAAGAAGTTCATTCCCAAAGCTGTGCGGGTTACCCGTGCTAACAGATCTGATTTGCCAGCACCAATCGCTTGTGCGGCGAAAATTGAAGCCGCAATTGAGATCGATAAGGCAGGGAACTGAATGTAGTTAAGCACCTGATTCACTGCACCATACGCTGCTGTAGCATGTGATCCATAACGGTTAACTAATCCAACAATAACCAAGCCAGCCATTGAGGTGGTAATCATTTGAATGCCGGTTGGGACGCCTAAGCGCAAAATGATTTTGCTCAGTTCTGGATTGTGACGGATATGTTGCAGAAGCTGACGATTAGGTCTAAGCGGATGATTTTTCTTGTTCAGATAAATCGCAAGGAAAATTAATATTGCGATGTAACTAATAATTGATGCTATAGCAGGTGCAATAATTCCTAGAGCAGGGAAGCCAAAATAACCTTTAAGTAGAATTGGTGTAATAATTACACCGATGACACTGGTTAAAGCCAATGCTAGTAAAGGCGTGGTACTGTCGCCTACACCACGTAAAATTGAGGTATAAATAATATAAACAAACAGAAGCGGGCTACCCGCCAGCATCCATTGCACATAAGGCAAAGCAAGATGCATTACCTTTGGATCAGTACCCAATAACTCTAAAATATCGTGGGCAAAAAACACACCGATAATCGCAGTAATTACCCCACCAATCAGTGTCATAAACAGGGTAGAACCCACCACACTCTGGACTTTCTCTATATTTTGCGCGCCCCATGCTTGCCCTACTAAAACAGTAGTACCCGTTGAAATCCCGATAATAAAAGCGAGAAGCAAGAATAAAATAGGGAAATATACAGAAACTGCTGCAATTGCATCAACTCCCATCATTTGACCAACAAAGATGGTGTTAATCGTCCCCGACAAGTTCTGCAAAATATTAGTTGCAATGAGAGGCAGTAAGAAAACGAAAAACGTTTTCCATAGATTTTGCTGGTGAATTAAAGACTGTCTTGGTGGCATGTGTTCTCCATCGCCCATCTCTTTGATGAGCGGGGCAGACATTCAACTTAGCATATTTAGGTGAAATTTCTTGTAGTGTTTTACTATGCTAAGTTTCTAAATTTATTAACATTCATTCAAGATTTCTCCTGCTTTTTGCAATGTCTCATCATTTTTAGCAAAGCAGAAGCGAATCAGGCGTAAAGACTCGGGCGCTTGCTGGTAGAAAACTGAAACAGGAATAGCCACAATTTTATGTTGCTCGGCAAGAAACTGGCACATTTCTACATCGTTTAAGTCAGGTCTAATCTGACTGTAATCAAGATTTTGGAAATATGTCCCTTGAGATGGTTTTAGTAAAAAACGGCTATTGTGAATTGCCTGATTAAAACGATCTCGCTTAGTTTGGTAAAACTGCGAAAGCTCTTGAATATGTTCCGGATGTTGCTGCATATATTGCGCTAGAGCAATCTGACAAGGCGTCGTGCCACAGAAATTCGCATATTGGTAAATCTGGCGAAATAAACGCATTAACTCAGGTGAAGCGACACAATAACCTGTTTTCCAGCCCGTCACATGAAAGGTTTTCCCAAAAGACCCAATCACAAAACTACGCTCTCTGAGCTCTGGAAAATGCAATGCACTAAAGTGTTGTTGGTTATCAAAGACTAAGTGTTCATAGACTTCATCGGATAAAACCACAATGTTTTTATCTTGAATCAGTGCAATCAGTTCTAACCAATCCTGTTTTGCCCAGATGGTACCTGTTGGATTATGGGGAGTATTCACCACAATCATACGGGTTTTGTCATTAATCAAATCTTTAACTTGCTGCCAGTTCACCTTAAAGTCAGGTGCTTCAAGTGCAATATGAACTGCTTTACCCCCTGCTAACTGCACAGAAGGGCCGTAGCTGTCGTAACTTGGGTCAAAAATAATGACTTCATCACCTGCATTGATGCAGGCCTGTATGGCACAAAAAATTGCAATGGTTGCACCGGGAGTAATCGTGATTTGCGTTACAGGGTCAAGTTGAAGTTGGTCACGCTGCTGAAATTGTAAAGCGAGCTGTTCACGTAAACCGAGAATACCATCGCCGGGTGGATACTGATTATGCCCAGCTAAAGTCGCCTGAGACAAAGCTTCCAGTAAGGCTTGTGGTGCGGGAAAATCTGGAAAGCCTTGTGACAGGTTGAGAGCACCTAAACGATGTGCCATTGCCGTCATGGTACTAAAAATAGTCACGCCTTGAGTGGCCAGTTTGGACTGTAGTTGAAGCATATTGTTCTCTTATTAAAATATTTAAAGTTATAAAATTGATTCGATCACTGCCCGAATTACACCGAGGGTTAAACCAATAAATGCACCGACTACAACGCCATTTACTCGGATCATATGTAGGTCGCCACCGACTTCATTTTCAATTTTTCCGATCATTTCACGTGAATCCCATTCATGAATACGCTCGCTCACATAACGGATGATTTTATGGCTATATTGATCTGTAAAAGTCAGCGCAAGTCCTGTCATTTCTTTGTTTAGTACTTCACGTACTTTGGCATTTTGAACAAGATTTTCACCCAGTTGCTGAATAGCCGCTCTTAGGTTCATTGCAATGCCAGAATCTTCTTTCATTAAATCTTCTTTAATGGCATTACACAAAATCGTAACAGCGCCACTGATGAAATTGAGGACTTGTGGACTATCTAGAAGGGCATCTTTACCGCTGTTGAGACGTTGGCTAGCAACGCTGTCTGGTTTTGCCAGCTCAAGCATGAGAGAGTGGGCAATGGTTTCAATTTCTTGTCGCCATGGGTGTTCAGGGTTTGCCAGCATCGATTCTACTTTTTCAACCAGGGAATCGATGGTACGTTGTTGAACATCTATACCAATCCAGCTTGCGCCTTTTGCAAGTGACCAGACACCAAGTGCTTTAAACATTTTTCGGGTTAATTCACGGGTTTTATCTGGGTTTTGTACCACCCATTCATGCGCGATATCGAGTCCACGCTGTAAAACGTCTTGATGGAAATCATTTTCCAATACTGCGCGTAGCATTTCACTTGCGAGTTTATTGACCTCAGTATTACGCACCCATTGCACACTATTGTTTTGCACAAAATTGGCAATTTGATCTTGGCTAACAAACTCAAAAATTTTCGGTACGGTTTGCTGAATGAGCTGCACCACTTGAGTATTGTTTTGTGGGCTTGCTAACCATTGGCCAATTGCAAGGCTCAAGTCAGTTTTTTCTAAGCTTCGTTCGACCACTTGAGGCGAAAGAAAGTTTTCTTGTACAAAACGTCCCATTGACTCTGCAATGCGAGCTTTGTTGCGCGGAATAATTTCGGTGTGATCGCGCAAAAATTTAGGAATGGGTAACTTACCAAACGGGTTCCGAAACAGAACCGTAATTGCGTACCAGTCGGCTAAACCACCGACTACACCAGCTTCTGCTCCTAACATTAAAATATGAATAAAACCTGTGTACTCTGGCAGAAAACGATCAGCCACCATCAGTGCAATCCACAGCACAACGACAATAATAAGCGCCAGAGTAGCAAAATATTTACTACGTTTAAGACTGGGCACGTGGTGAACTTCTTCTGCCATGTTCATAAATTTATCCTATTCATTTTTGTTTTACTGGAGGCTCAGGCGGTGGCAACAGCTCTCCTGTCGGACTCAATCCATATTTTTGTCCGATTGATTTCAAGATCAATGTTGCATCAAAAGCATCCTGTGGAGCCTGCTTTTGATCCCGATAACATTCAATAGTATACGACACTTGAACAGGGTCGATATTGACCACTTGTGGGTAATCATAGAACGGATCATGCCAGAAACCTGGGTAGCGACGACCATAACCATATGGGTAAAAGCTTGGAGCTGATGGATAAACCACAGCTTGACGTGGTGGTTTCTGGCTCTGATTACTTGGATCATTTTGCACTTTAAAAAAGCGGAAACCTTTTTGTATCGTCGTTTGTGCTGATTTCACCAAGGTAATTTCTTCAGCTCTGCCATAACTCATATTGGGGTCGGCTTGAAAGCTAATACGGAACGTTTGAGCATTTAGGGGATATGCTGAAAACTGGCCAAGCTGATCAAAGGTTTTTGGTTTACTTGGAGTCGTTGCACACGCAGTTAAAGTTAAGGCAGTGCCTAAGGCTAAACAAAGAGAGAGATATTTCATGATGAACTCCCAGCTGAGCATTAAAAAATAGATGACTCAGCATTAAAAATTAAGAAGTTTTAAAAACTACTGTTCGGTTCTAATAAAAATTCGGTTTCCTCTGGAGTAGAAACACGCCCAAGAATGGTATTTCGATGAGGATAGCGTCCAAAGCGATCAATAATAACTTTATGCTTTTTCTCAAAACTTAAGTTAATTTCATTGCCGAGGCGTTGAAAGAGTTTTAAGGCAAACTCATGAATCAATTTTGATTCACTATGCATAAACGGCATATATAAGAAAGAACGTTGCTCTGGATTAAGCTGGGCATCGAGTTGCAAGCTAATCGTTTCTTGTGCCAAAGCTAATGCCAAGCTGTCGTAGGCAAAAGATTGGGGTTGATCACGATAAATGTTGCGAGAAAACTGGTCTAGTACAATAATCTCTGCCAGACGGCCTTCAGCTGTTTTTCGCCAAGACCAGAGTTCTACTTGAGTTGCCTGTCGATGAACGTCAGAAAAATTTTCACGGATTTTTTTGTCAAAATCATCACTTTTTGCAAACCAAAGTGAACGGTGTTCAGGAGAAAACCAAAAGTTTAAAATGTCTTGTTCGTTCATGATATTGACAACTCTTTAGCAATTATTCTTCAATAAAATCACAATTCTTTCGTGTCTTAAATAACAAGATTGTGATAAAAATTGCCAAACTGGAATGATGTGAGTATATAAATAGCCGTATCATCTCACGATTTTGTATATAGTGATCTTTAATAAGCGAGCAAATGCATGAGTCAACCCACTACACCCTCTCAATCAGTTATTCCTGCTTGGGTGGATTCGTCGCTACTACAAGGCATGTTACGTGGAATAGAGCGTGAAAGCCTACGTATGCAAAGTAATGGGTTCTTATCACAAGAGTTACATCCAAAGGCATTGGGCTCGGCTTTAACACATCCACAAATTACGACTGATTATTCAGAAGCATTAATGGAGTTTATTACCTCACCTAAGCCAACCATTGGTGAAGCTTTGAATGAGCTCACCGATATTCATGCGGTTGTGCATCGTCATTTAGAAAATGGTGAGAAACTCTGGCCACTGTCTATGCCATGTATGTTAGACGACAATGAAGAGCGGATTCGTCTAGCACAATACGGCACGTCTAATATTGGTCGTTTTAAAACACTATACCGTCGTGGGCTAGGAATTCGATATGGTCGCCGTATGCAGACCATTTCAGGCGTGCATTACAATTTATCTTTTCCAGATACGCTTTTTGCCGAGCTACAAGCTCATGAAATTGACGAACAATTAAAATCATTAAGTTTGCAGGATTATCGTAGCCATCGTTATTTTGGTCTTATTCGTAATTTTATCCGTTTAACACCGTTAGTTATGTTTTTAGTGGGTGCTAGCCCAACAGTATGTCGTTGTTTCTTAACTGGACATAAACATCAGTTGTTGCCTTTAATCAAAGGTTCATACTATTTACCGTATGCTACAGCACTCCGTATGGGACGATTGGGTTATCAAAACTCAGCTCAAAAAAGCTTAGGTATTCATTACAATAATTTGTCTGGCTATCTGGATGGTTTACAAAAAGCCGTTCATTCTCCTTACCCACCATTTAGCCGTTTAGGGTTAAATGATGCCTCTGGTGAGCCGTTGCAAATCAATGATCATGTTTTGCAGATTGAGAATGAATATTACAGTCTTGTACGTCCAAAACAGGTGCCTCAAAAAGGTGAAACACCATCTCAAGCCTTGAAAAATCGAGGGGTGGGATATGTTGAGCTACGTGCTGTTGATGTAAACCCATACTCGGCAATTGGTGTTGATGAAACAACGGCAGGCTTCCTTGAAGTGTTAGCACTTTATTGTCTGTTAAGTGATAGCCCAGACTTGTTAGGTCCTGAGCAAGACTTGGTTGAGAAAAATCAGACCGAGGTGGTAAACCGAGGTCGAGCACCGAACGCAACCATTACAGATTTAACAGGGTCATATCACATCGAAGATTGGGCACGTTTATATATTGCAAAAATGCAAGATTGTGCACAGCTACTCGATCAGACCTACGCAACGGACTTGTATGGTTCAGCATTAGCAATCATGCAAGCACGAATTGATGAAGTTGATGAGACTTTATCTGCCCATGTTATTGACGATACGTTAAAACATGGTGGAACTTGGAGTTTTGGTAGCCACATGGCGCAATTACATGCTGAAAGTTATGAAGAGCATGAGCTTAGTGTGGAAACCTTGAAACATTTTGAACAATTGGCTGCACAGTCGTTACAGCAGCAAGAACAACTTGAGCAAGATATTCAGGTCAGTTTTGATCAATATCTTGAACAATATCGATAATAAAACGAGGTTTTACATGCGATTAAGTTACCGTTTGGTGAGTGGACTACTTGTTTTAGCAAGTATTGTCGGCATGTCTTTTGCGTTGTATCTGGAACATGTAAAAGGTTTAGAGCCATGTCCGCTCTGTATTTTTCAACGTGTTGGCTTAATGGCGATGGGTTTTGTGGCGCTCATAGCATTTTTGCATAACCCAGTTTCCAATGCGGTTAAACGCTTTTATGCATTTTTGGCTGGCATCGCAATTTTATGGTCAGTCGGTGTGGCAGGGCGTCATGTGTGGATACAGCATTTACCTGCAGATCAAGTACCGAGTTGTGGACCAGGTTTAAATTATTTAATTGATGCTTTACCTATGAAAGCAGTTTTGCAAGAAGTGCTTTCTGGTTCAGGTGAGTGTGCAGCTATTGACTGGACCTTTTTAGGTCAGTCTTTACCAGTTTGGTCATTGGTTTATTTCCTTTTGCTATTACTGGTATGTTTATGGCAGTTATTCCGTTTTTATCCAGTGTTTAAGACTGCTAAAAAGTAAGTTTAAACAGATTAAAAAAGCTCAATATTATGTTGGGCTTTTTTTTATTGTTTTAGAATTAATCAAACTATAAGAAAACAAATTAAAAAAAAGAATAATGATGTAGACAGATAGGTCTGTTTTTTATAAAGTGCAGCCGTTTATATATCCTTATGATTATAAAAAATGCTTTTTAATATATTTAATGTTTTGGAAAAAATAGGGTTGAGTGCACAGAAACGCGCGATTCACGTGCAATTTTCTAATGAACTACTCAATAACCAAGTTTTTTTACAGCGTATCGAAGGCCAACATCAGCTAAATGGGGGAATTGAAGCTGAGTTAATTTGTCTTTCGACGAGTGCCCAAATTGCATTGAAGCAGTTTATAGGGGTACAGGTTGCTGTTGATCAGGTCACTGATGCAGGTCAATTATTTCGAACAACAGGAATTGTGACTGAAGCCAGTTATGGCCAAAGTGATGGCGCATTAACGCTTTATAAATTGACCTTAAAAGACGCGACAAACTTATGGCACAAGCGCCGTAATAGTCGTGTTTTCATGAATAAAAGTATTATTGAAGTCACGGAAGTTTTATTTAAAGAGTGGCAAGAAAAAAGTCAGCTTTTTGCGACAAGTTTAAGTCTCGATCTTAGTGGGTTAAGTCAGAGTTATGATATTCGCCCATTTATCATGCAGCACAATGAGTCTGATTATGACTTTCTGACACGCTTATGGCGAAGTGAAGGCGTTAGCTGGCTAATTGATGAAACCGAACTTTTTGTACCTCATTTTACTGTGCCAATACACGCTCAAAAACTAAGACTCATTGATGACAATAGCCAGTACCAAGCTTTAGAACGACGCAGCATTCGTTATCACCGAAGTAGTGCGACAGAATATCAAGATAGCATTACGGGTTTTGTAGCAGTGCGGACTTTGCAGCCGACAGCGGTACATGTGCAGCGTTGGCAACCCGATGCTCTGGCACACGAAGAAGGTGTAGGTTCAGTTATTACTACACACATACATTCAGAGCAGTTTGATTCAGCGAGTTTGAGCCTTGAACAAGCATGGCACATGAGCCCAGCTTGGATGCAAGATTTAAAAGGGGAAGATCAAGCTACCGCTTCAAGTGGTAATCAGCTAGAAAAATTAAATCAGCACTTCACGAATATGTATGCGAGTCAGGCCAAATACTTTAAGGCCTATAGTAGTGTCCGTGATAGCCAAGTTGGTTATTGGTTTAACCTACAGGAGCATCCTGAAATTGATCAGCATGAAGGGGCTGATCAAGAGTTCCTGATTATTGCTAAAAATTTCTATAATCAAAATAACCTACCGAAAGATTTGCATCAGCAAGTTAGCCAGTTGTTAACCCAAAGTCGTTGGGATAAACATGGTTATGAAGATATTGAGCGCCAAGGTAATGAGCTGACCTTAATACGCCGTCAAATTAAAACTGCACCTGAATATCATCCAGAACAGCATCGACCAATTGCCTACCCACAAAGAGCGAAAGTCGTGGGGCCAGAGGGAGAGACCATTCATGTCGATGAATGGGGGCGTATAAAAGTACGCTTTCTATTTACCCGTAGTGATGATCATGGACATGACGGTGGTGCAGGGAGCAATGACAACGATACCGACTCGGCTTGGGTTGATGTACTGACTCCTTGGGCAGGTGAGGGCTATGGAGCACGGTTTTTACCACGTATTGGTGAAGTGGTTGTCATAGACTTCTTTGATGGCAATATTGACCGTCCATTTGTGACAGGGCGTATCCATGAAGCGCAGCGTTCGCCAACCAAGTTCGATGTAAAAGGGCAGCTTCCTGATACTAAAAAACTAAGCGGGATTCGCAGTCAGGAAATCAGCGGTAGTGGTTTTAACCAATTACGCTTTGATGACACAACGGGGCAAATCAGTACTCAACTACAAAGTAGTCATGCAGCGACGCAACTGAATTTAGGTAATTTAAGCCATCCGAAAGAACAAGCGACGAGCCAAGGTCGTGGTGAGGGTTTTGAGCTTAGAACAGATGCTTGGGGAGCTGTGCGTGCGGGCAAAGGCATGCTCATTAGTACCTATGCACAAGAGCAGGCAATTGCAGACCATTTAGAAGCTGCACAAGCACAATCTTTACTTTCACAAGGTTATGAAAGCATGAAAATGCTCAGTGAAGTTGCAGCTAAGCAACAAACTGATGCTTTGAATGTGATTAATCGATTACCCAAATTCATCCAGTCCCTTGAGCTAAAAAACGCAGGACAGGCATTAAATAGTACGGTAAACCTATTTAAGGAAGGCATTAATAACGACCCTATTCACGCATTAAAAGACTGCGGTGGCTTTATTCAAGACATGGGTGCTTTAGGTGGCGATGCAAAAGGTGTTGTAGACGAATTTAATGCTTTCTTTAGCGATGCCAAAGATGCGGTAGAAAACTTAAAAGCTTTCATCGAAAACGTTGAAGAACATGGCGCTGACATCGTTAAAGGAAAACTTGCCAGCATTAAAGATCGGATTCATAAAAATCCATTTGAAAGTATTAAAGAGGTCGGAAAGGTCTTAGGGAATGTGGAGACCAAAGACTTTGATTTGATGAGTGTATGTGGAACATTTAGTAAAGGCAGTAAATTAGAAGTATCACCATCAAAAGCGTTGAGTTCATTACAAGGCTTTATGGAGGGTTATACCCAAGGTTTAGAAAGTAGTGCAGATACGAAACAACAAGAACAAGGCAAAATCTTTAGACAAGCGCTTATGTTATTAGCATCGCCAAATGGCATTGCTTTAACGACACCTGAAAATATTATTCTGCAAGCGTCGCAAGATATTGCTGAAAGTGCCAGCGGTTCAATTAATTTAAGCGCACAGAAAAATATCATTGGGCATGCACAAGACAAAATCAGTTTGTTTGCCGCACAAAAAGGTTTCCGCGCTTATGCAGCAAAAGGAAAGCTCGAACTACAAGCGCAAGATGATGCTATTGAAGCGATTGCCAAGAAGGTCATCAAGCTCATTTCTACAGAAGAAAAAATCGAGCTTACAAGTCCAAAAGAAATTGTATTAACAGCAGGTGGGTCACAGCTCAAAATTAATGCGGATGGCGTATTTTCAACAACAGGCGGTAAGTTTGAAAGTAAAGCTGGGCAGCATTTATTTACGAGTGGGGCAACAGTAAATGCTGAGTTGCCGAAAATGCCTGAGAGTGGAATTTTTAGTCGAAGATTTGATTTTAGTGATATTTTCAATTTAGAAAATTTGAAAGAGGAAATTAGATTTAAAGTTATCAATAAAACAAAGAATACGGAATATGTTGGGTTGTTAGATGAAATGGGGCGAACACCAAGAATATTTAGTGATTCATCAGATACTGTCGAAATTCAATTTATCAGCAATAATCACAATAAAAGCATTATACCTACGAAGGAATTAAATGAAGATCTTTATAGTCATGATACTGGCGATTTTTTAGATGATGGAATCCAAAGCCAGCTTGCAGAAGCGCTAGATGATGAATATAAAGATGACCTAGAAGATGACTTTAATAAATTTGGAGTATAAGAGATGAGACGCAGTCTAATATTGCTATTGAGCACATTTATCTCAATACAAGCTTTTGCTGAAGAAAATGCTTGTGAAAAAATTTGGGATAGCTTCAAAAATAAGAATGAAAGTATCAAAATTGATAAAGTTAATATTCCATGTAAACAAATTTGGGAAGATAACAATAAAGCAAAGCTTGTAAAGACTATTGGCTTAAACCCAAAAGATGCTCAATGGATGTCAACAGGGGAATGTCAAGTTATTGAAGTGAATAAAAATAAATACCAAGTTTATTATGCTTATCTAAAAAATGATCATAGTGATATAAATATCATTAATGATACTAATGGTAATTATTTTTCATATTTTAGAAATTTAGGTCGCTATGATATGTTTGAAGATAAGTTTTTTCCAACAAAAAAAGCGAATAAAAATGGTGTTGAGTTAAGTTGCCCTGGATTGGGGAATTTTGAGAAAATGAAACCTATTTTAAGTTCATATATCAATAATAAAAAAATTGATATTAAACGATTTAGTTTTGAGGACTTAAATAAATGAAAAATGGTAAATCTATAAATCAAAAGTCATATCCATTAACGCGATATGGATTTATTTGTGCCGTTTCAAGAATGGAATCTTCATCAGATTTAAGTTTACCCTTAACGGCACCAGTAAACATTAGAGCAAGCCAAAATAAGAATTCTCGGGGTTATATTGGTTTTTTCCAGTTTGGGGAAGCTGCACTTATCGATCTTGGTTATTATAAGCATTGGAAAGATAATTCTGATAAAACTGAAGAAAATGATTGGACTGGGAGTTGGATTGGACACAATAGTATTAATTCTTTATCAGATTTTTTGAAATCTCCTGCTAAGCAGGTTCAAGTCATTGGAGAATGGATAGATCTTCTTTGCAAACGATTAAGAAATAGAAGTTTTAATGAATACTATGGGAAAATAATAAATGGAATTGAAATTACTGAATCGGGTGCTATTGCAGGAGCTCATTTAGTTGGTGACGGAGGCTTAGGTTCTTTTTTAGGTATATCAGGTTTTAAAGGGAATTATAAAGAAGTAGATGGAAATAATGTTCATATTAGTAAATATATTGAGATGTTTAACCATTATGATTTAGAAAGCTGTTGTAATAGAAAAATATATATAAAATTAAAGAACCAAATTGGACAAATAGCAAAAAATAAAAAAGTAACTATTGAATCTGAATATAGTGGTAAGTTTAAACAATCAAAGTTTATTGTAAATACAGAGTCAGATGAGCAAGGACTATTACCTGTTATTATTAGACATCCAGGTAGTAAAATTATAATTAAAGCAGATGGTAAACAATCAGCGGTCATCATACAAGCCTCTGATAAAAAACAATCTATTGAATTAAGTGTAAGTGAAGATATTAAAATTCAATCTGTCTTACAAAAACCTGCTGAACCAGAGCCAAAACAAGAAAAAGTTGTTGTTGTGGAACAGAAAACTGTTGATTCGAAGAAAAATGAGGTGAAAAAACATACCTCTAAAGATATAAAATTTGATATAGCCATAATAGAAATTGACACAAATAGAAAAATAACGAATATGAGGTTTTTCGTAAGATATAAAGGTAAGATCAAAGAGCATACTTCTGATAGTTCAGGAATAAAAACTGGTATAATTGCAGAAGAGGGCGAAAATTTAGATATATTGGTAAATGGAAGTAAAGGTTACCAAAAACTAAAAACAATATCCGTAACTAAAGGAATAGAAAATAGCTGTATATCAGTCCCATTAGGGCTAGTCAGCGTGAAATTGAAAATACATGATAGTAAAGGTAAGATTTTAAAAAATAATAAGTTTTTTGTTTCATATAGAGGTAGAGAAATAGAGAAAACAACTGATAGTAATGGCTTTATTCAATTAAAAATGTTGAATGCATTTGTTTATAAATTGCTACTTTCAAATAAGAAACCTGTTTTGACATTAAGAAATGATCCAAGTATTTCTGTAATTAATGTCAACTTAAATCCTACAGCTACAACAATACAGATGCCTCGAGTAACTCCAAATACTCCAAGTAAGACAGTACCAGCAAAAAAAGCACCAGCGAAAGAAACACCGCCTAAGAATGAAGAGAGCTTTGTTGATTACTTAATTGATTTTATTCCTTCACTGGGAAAAACAGAGAATGTTCATACAGAGAAAAATGGTAATCCTTTAACTAAACAGTATGGTAGTGATGTCGCTTTTACTATTAAAACAATCAATAAAGAGACAGGTAAAGAAGAAAATCTAGCTTATTCAATTAAGTATAATGGTGCAAAAAGAACACATTATACTGGACAAGATGGGATTGGATTAAAAAAACATCGGGGCGAAGAAGGGAAGAAAATTGAAATTGTTGTAGATGTTGATAGTAAAGAACAAGTACTTTATACCGCTGTTTTGAAGAATCCTATGCCAGTTATTGAGTTAAGAATAGATAAATTGAAAGAGGATGAATCTTATCTGTTCCCATTAAAAACTCGTACAAGTTCTTATAAAAATGGGAGCGGTAGATTTGGTTCAAATCGTAGTGGTGGAACACGGAAACATGCAGGTTGTGATCTGTATGCACCAGTAGGAACTGAAATTAGAGCGATGGCTGATGGAAAAGTACGTGTGGTAAAAGGTTTTTATTCTGGTACTGATGTAATTGAAATTGTACATAAAAAACATATTATACGCTATGGCGAGGTTCTGGCAGGGAAGTCCTTAGTAAAAGTTGGAGATGATGTAAAACGCGGGCAAACTATTGGCTATGTAGGTAAACTCACAATACAAGTTCCAAGTATGATGTTACATTTGGAGATGTATTCTAATCCTAAAGATACCGGCCCATTAACAGTTCGTGGCAACAATGCCTATCAACGACGGTCTGATCTAATAGATCCTACTACTTTTTTAGATAATTCAACATTATGAGATGAGTAATGAATAAAATTTTAATAGTCCTAAGTATTTTACTTTTGACGGCTTGCAATGATGTTAACAAAGTGGAAAAAGAATCAAATGTATCTATTGAACAGCCAAAAGAATCAAATTCAGTTATAAAATCACAGTCAAATAATACTAATGACTCACTGATAAAGGAGACTTCTGTTTCTCAACTGAGAGATAAAAAAATAGAGAATTCAAAACCACAAATGGATGCTCAGGATAAAATTACTTGTATGGGGAAAACTTTAAATGATTGGTATACTTTTGATGAAAAATTAGAACAACCAAAATGTAAGAAATTAAACGGTTATAAAATAAAGAATTATCAATGTTCTGTTGAGAAAAATGTATTCGATTTAAATTCTGATGCTATTAAAATTACTATGAAAGATACTAGAGTATTTGCATTCCATTCTCTTGAGCAATGTCAAGAAGCTGTTGAAATGTGGGAAGCGAATGGTATTTAGAATTTGAAAAAATTGATTATCGTCATGAATCATTATATTTATTTAGAAAATATAAAATTATTTCATTAAAAGTAGTTTTAATGAATATCTAATATATTTTTATAATTCTAGATTTTGATATGATTTTTATCTAACTTGTTGTAAAGATACGTTAAGAATTAAATTAACCTATATAGGTTAATTTAATTGATTCTATAGCATCTTTGGTTAATTAGTTGTTCGGTGACTTCTAAAAATAATATTAATGTTCTAACTTTAAAACCAATTTAATATTTTTAAATTGTTGATTTTAATATTTTTAATTTTGTTGTTATCCCCATTAATTAAATAGGGCAGTTTAGCGCCAATCAAAATAGGTAAGTCATCTTCAATATCATCACTGTATGTTGCAAACCAGGGTTGTTTGATATCAAGCTTATTCAATCTTCTTACTTTTTCTTCAGACCTACAATGTATCCCACTTATCCATCCTCCTAGTTTATTTTGCAAAGAAGTACCAATAATTTGTACATCTAGATTGATAGACTCGAGTAAAACATTCGCTAACTTTTCTGGTGCAGCCGTGGCAATAAACACAATTCTTCTATTGGCTAAATGATCTTTAACTTCGGCTATACCTTGCTCAAACCAATATAATGAACCGGAAGTAGTTTCATTGATATTCTTAGAGAAATTTTTAAAACTGTATTCTAATTCTTCTTCGTTCAAGCTATACGTTGCAATCCATAAATACAATGAAGCACCTTTAGATTTATACTTCTTAAATTTCATAAGAGGTAAAGCGATGGGTGTAACAATAAGTGCAGCGATAAATCTAAAAATATTAGATTTCAATTTATCTGTTAACCATGCTTTTGTAGAGTCACCCGATAGTAATGTCCCATCCAAGTCAAAAACAACGATTTCCTTCATATATTTCTCTAAATTTAGTAATAGTGATAAGAATTAATTTTCAAAAAGAGTATTTTTAATAGTTTATTTATAAATTCATAAAATATTTTATTATATTGTAATTTGGTTATAATAGTTTGACTTGATTATTTATAAATTAATTAAATGAAAAAAATTTATTTTTTATTATTGCTGGTTCTTTCTGCTAACACATTTGCAAATGTAGATAAGTGGAATGGTACTTATCATTATTATAGTTCAGAAGAACTACCAGGTGGAAATGTTGCGACCATAGAATCCGTTTTAACACTAACACCCAAAAAGTGTGAGTATTCTACTACTGGCTTTCAGGTTGATAAATCTTATATATGCAAAGTGAAAGAGAAAAATAACGAACTATCTTTCTTTAAAGCTCAAAGTGGTGAAAAGTTAGGAAAAGTAGTCTTTAAGAAAGGGAAATACTATCTTTATGCTGATGAAGTTTTAGATAGTAAAGACAACTTATTTTCTAAAGATAAATAATAGTTATAGAGCTCTTTTTAAAATATTTCAGATTCTATAAAAAAAGCCCAACAAAAGTTGGGCTTTTTTTACGTCTCTACAATTCCTTCTAAATCTTCGAGCGTATAGTTCGGCATATCAATAATATGGGTTTGAATACCTTCTTGCACATAATCATTAACATTAGGATATAGCCAGCGAGTAATCTGCTCGGCAACACTCGAGTGATACTGAATTTCAAAGTGATTTAAACCATAAAAAACGGCTTTATGTGAGTCTGGAACTTTAAGCTGAAAACGTGGATTTGGATGTTCGCCAAGTGCGCTTTTCACACTCACTAAGTAATCGCCAATCACGGTAAGGGCTTTATTACGCACCTTTTCAAACTCTAGTGTTCCTGCCACTAAAAAGGTATTGATATGGGAAGGTAGGGGAGCTGGGGCACGGTTATCATCCATCATGCCAATTCGGGCATCCATATATTCCCAGTCGTCATCACGAACGCTACCATGGCGTAAGTCTAAAATGCCATTACTACGAATATTAACCAGTTGACCGAGTAAACTTACAAAAGGGAAGGCCCCGAGCTTATCTTGTATGGTAAAGCCAAAACGCTCTAAGACTGCGCCATGATGTGGAGAACCAATACATACTAGATTTTCGACCATATGAATCCATTGATACATATTTTGTTTGCCATAAAAAAGGGCACTACGAGCAACTAGTCCTCCCATGCTATGGCCAATCACATCAATACTGGTAATTCTTGGATTATGTTTTACAAGATCTTCTAATAAATTTGAGAAGCTGCGGCCATTGGCTGAAATGCGGCGTCCTGTATTGTAATTTAAATATAGCATCGTGTTATGGTCACGTTGGGCTAACAGACGCTCACCGATACCGCCATAATGAGCGTTTGACCAACTAAGGTGGTTCATACACAAACCATGAACCAAAATTACAATACGACCTGCAAGCTCACCTTGCTGTATGGCTCCGTAGTGATCGTATAGCACCATTGGCAAAGCAAGGGGGCTATGTTGTTTAAGCAGGTAATCCCCAAAAATCCCATTCAAAATTCCCACTAAAAAATGAAGGTTTGGCGTTAAAGGTTTTTCATGAAGTGTGGGATATTTCTCAATAATGCGACGCAAACCAGGCGCTAAAAAGCAGCTACCATATTTTTGTAAAGCGCCATAAGAAAATTGATATGCCTTTTGCACAAATGGTCGTTTTTGAAAGTTTTTAGCATTTTGAGTACTTATACCAAAAGCATTTTTTAATACTTCAATATTAATAACTTGTATTAATTCATGTACACCATTTAAGCTGGTACTGAACAGTTGAGCTAAACCTTCTAGTACGTCTGCCTGACTCGGTGGCGTACGATCCCATTTACAATAAGTTTCATGTAGTGGTGTTAAGCTCGGCATATCTTTTCCCCATATACGTTATAACCGACGTTTTAAGCTGTACTTTTTATCAACGGCAGTAAACGTTTCCATCTTAGTAGTTTAAATAACACATGTTTTTAAAATACTGATGAATGGTTAGTTGAGTGGTTTTTCTTGTCTGACAATAGTGTTTTTATATACAAACTGAGAACAAAAATGTGAGTTTATTCTCAATTTAGAGGGAAATATATGAATATTATCTACCTCCATGGTTTTAATAGTAGCTCTCTTTCAATTAAAGGGCTAAGCCTGAAGCAGTATTGTAGCGAATTAGGCATAAATGTGCATTTGCCAGACCTAAACAGATCTCCTAATCTAGTGGTAGAGCAAGTTTCAGCGCTGATTGAATCGTTGCAAGACGTAGCTTTAGTCGGTAGTAGTCTCGGCGGATTTTTTGCGACATATTTTGTCGCGAAATATAATATTCCGGCTGTACTGATTAATCCTGCTATGCAACCATGGAAGTTGTTTGATGAGTTATTCCAAGTTGAAAGTATGCCCTACGTGGTGAATGATCAATGGTCAATTGATCATATTCAGTTGCGACAATTACAACAACTGGAACTGAAACAACCTGAAAATGCTGACAAAATACTCGTCTTGTTGCAACAAGGCGACGAAATTTTGGATTATCGTCAAGCACAACGCTATTATAGTGCTGCAACGCCATCCTCATTGATTTTGACGGATGCTCATGGCAATCATGCTATGGAAGATTTTGAAGAAAAATTACCGTTAGTGATCGAATTCTTTGCGCACACCATCAAATAAGGAAAACGTACAACGTGACACAATATACGGCTCAATCGCTTGAAGTCCTTTCTGGTTTAGACCCTGTTCGTCGTCGTCCAGGGATGTATACCGATACGACTCGACCTAACCATTTAGCCCAAGAAGTCATTGATAATGCTGTTGATGAAGCATTAGCTGGTCATGCCGACAAAATATGTGTCACAGTTTATAAAGATGGTTCATTGTCTGTTGAAGATAACGGCCGTGGTATGCCGGTCGATATTCACCCTGAATATGGCCAAAGTGGTATCGAAATCATTCTGACCAAGCTGCATGCCGGTGGTAAATTCAGTACCGATAATTACCAATTTTCAGGTGGTTTGCATGGTGTGGGAATTTCAGTTGTAAACGCTTTATCAACACGTGTTGAGGTCGAAGTTCAACGTCAGGGTAACCTATATCAAATGGCCTTTGAGCAAGGTGAACCCGTAGCACCTTTAGCCGTTCTCGAAGGTAAAGCTCCAAAACGCGCGACAGGTACAACGGTACATTTTTGGCCAGAAGCGAAATATTTTGATAGTCCAAAATTTGCTTTAAAAGCACTTAAACACAATTTAAAAGCCAAAGCTGTTTTAGCGGCTGGTTTAAAAATTCTCTATATCGATCAAATTAACGATGAAAAAATCGAATGGCAATTTGAAAATGGTCTCGTCGATTATTTGATGGATGAATTACAAGACCGCGAAATTTTGCCAAATCCCGCTTTTGTGAGTAATGGTCAGGCAGACCGTGCGGCGTGTGAATTTGCAATTTGTTGGAATGTAGAAGGTGGTGAACAGGTTCAAGAAAGTTACGTCAACCTGATTCCAACCGCGCAAGGCGGGACTCATGTGAATGGTTTACGTTCAGGTGTAACTGAGGCATTACGTGAGTTCTGTGAGCTACGTAACTTGTTACCGCGTAACCTTAAACTTTCGGCAGAAGATGTTTGGGATGGTGTGAACTATATTTTATCACTCAAGTTCCAAGAACCGCAGTTTTCAGGTCAAACCAAAGAGCGTCTTTCGAGTCGGGAAGCATCTAATATTGTTTTAAATATTGCGAAAGATGCTTTCGCACTCTGGCTCAACCAACATGCTGAAATTGCCATGCAATTGGCAGAAATGGCGATTTCTAAAGCTGGTCGTCGTTTAAAAGCAGCGAAGAAAGTCGAACGTAAAAAGATTGTTTCTGGCCCTGCTTTACCGGGTAAATTGGCTGACTGTGTTGGCCAAACTCGTGAAGACAGTGAGTTATTCATTGTCGAGGGTGACTCAGCAGGTGGTAGTGCTAAGCAAGCGCGTGATAAAAACTTTCAAGCTATCATGCCAATTCGTGGAAAAATCTTAAACACATGGGAAGTTTCTTCAGATGAGGTTTTGGCTTCTCAAGAGGTTCACGATATTGCGATTGCCATTGGTGTAGACCCTGGTAGTGATGATTTATCAGAACTACGCTATGGCAAAATATGTATTTTGGCCGATGCTGACTCGGATGGTTTACACATTGCGACTTTGCTTTGCGCTTTATTCGTAAAACACTTTCCAACATTAGTTGAAGAAGGGCATTTGTATGTGGCAATGCCACCATTGTTCCGTATCGATATTGGTAAAGATGTCTATTACGCGCTTGATGAAGATGAGCTTGAAGCCATTTTGAAAAATGTTAAAGGCAATCGTAATCCGCAAATTACCCGATTCAAAGGATTGGGTGAGATGAACGCGATTCAGCTACGTGAAACGACCATGGACCCAAACACGCGTCGTTTAGTTCAGCTCGATCTAGATGATGCCCATCTAACAGCTGGTTTACTCGATAAATTGCTTGCCAAAAAACGTTCAGCAGATCGTAAGCAGTGGCTTGAGCAGAAGGGTAACTTAGCTGATATCACTGTTTAAAATAGAATTAAAAAATCCCCGCTCAATAGGCGGGGATTTTTTATGTAATCCTAAGTTATTGGAAATCACCACAACGGTTTTTGCCATAAAATTAAAAAATAGACAGATCTGTATATTTTAATTTAGGTCGTAATTTTTATAGCCTGTGGAAATTGAAAAATATCACAATTCGCTCCACCTCCAATTCGATCGACCACTGCAAAATCACTTGGTGCCTCAAAGGTAAGCAAAGGATGATGCCATGTGCCTGCCCGATAATTGATACTTTGCTTACCATTTGAAACAAATGCACATAGCTTTGAAATGTCGGGAGTATTCTCGTCTAAAGCGGGCGCTACAATAATTAAAAACTTTTGTTGCTGTAATGGAATAAATGCTTGAGAGCCTTTCGGATGGCGTTCTAACATAGAAATTTCTAGAGGTAGAACACTGGCTTTAATATTCCGGAAAATACTAATTCCTGCTTTTGCTTGCCCTTCAATTTCAGTTTCTACGAGCGCATGGTAGCGCTCGGTGTGGGCATCGTTAATATGAAAAAAATCATGCCCGTCGCAACAGATGACCTCTCCGAAGGGCTGAAAGTTCTCAATGGTTAAGGGCTGAATTTGAACATTCTTTATGATCATGACTTGGCAATTTTTCCCCATAAACGAACACGGCTAATGCCACCATCTGGAATCATGTTAATACGAATATGCGAGATTTTTTCATGCTGTAAAATCTCATTCACATACTCATGAATATGGTCCATTTGCATCGGTTGAGCTTCTAGTAAGTAAGACCAGAACATACTTTGAGGAATTAACTGTGCATCGGTTGGATTTTCAAGGTAAACCGCCTGAATAGAAACCTCAGCAGGGAAGTTCCCTTTAAAGTGAGCCGTATCAATTTCAAGTTTCTCAATTTTTCCGCTTTTACCGAGTGCAAGAATACACCAGTCATAACCCGGTGCTCGGCGGCGTTTGGTTTCCCATCCATCGCCCATATTGACGCCACGGCCTGGGTTAATCAAATTACGTGGATGGCCAAAGTGCGCATCGCTATAGGCAACTACACGGCCACCATTTTCAAGGGCCAATAAATCGAGAGTTTGTTCGCTGTCAGTCACTTGAATATGAACTTCACCATAGACACGTAAACGGGCAATACCACCATCTGGGAAAATATTGAGGCGTATATGAGTGAAAAGTGCATCATTATTGACCATGAAAATATGATGCTGGCTTGGGCCGAGTTCAGTATTTGTTAAAATACTCTCCCATTTTGCACCTGTCAGGTCCCCATTTGGTGCAAAACATGCTTCTAATGATGCAGAAGCTGGATAATTTCCTGTAAAAAAGCTGGTATCGATATCAAGAGCAGTGATTTTTCCACTCACCCCTAGTTTTACAATACACCAGTCATAGCCTGCGTGGCGCTTACGGCGGGTTTCCCAGCCGTCCATCCATTTGCCGTTGTCATCAAATTTATCTTCAACAAAAATAGGTGCTTCAAATTGCAGCATACGCTTTGCTTCTGCAAAGAAATCATCTGAACACTCAATAACTTGAGCACCAATTCGGGCATCTGCCAAATTGGTTTTTGTATTCAAAATTTCAGGAAGTTCAAAAGCTGGAGCGTGCAATATTGCCATAATGGAGTATCCGTATTTCTTGTTAAAAACATGATTTTTCATTTAAAACTGCACTCACACTGAGCGTGCTGAGACGAGTTTTACACGTAAATATATAAGCATGGTGCATGCCAGTTTTGTGGAAAAGCTAAATAAATTTTGAAGGATGGCATGTTTTTAGCATAAGCACTCTATAGGTGAATATCTATAGGAGCGTGTTATGAATGTGGTGATTATTGGTGCGGGAATGGGAGGTCTAACCACAGGCATTGCATTAAAAAAATTTGGTCACCAAGTTCGTATTTTTGAGCAAACTGAAAAGATTCTTCCAGTCGGTGCTGCAATTTCGCTGTGGTCGAATGGTGTGAAATGTCTAAACTATCTGGGATTAACAGACAAAATCGCCAAACTTGGTGGACAAATGGATGACTTAGCCTATGTAGATGGTTTAACTGGAGATGTGATGACACAATTCAGTTTACTACCATTAATTGAAGAAGTAGGGCAAAGACCTTATCCAGTTGCACGTGCCGATTTACAAAATATGCTCATGGATGAATTTGGCAGAGATCAGATTTATCTAGGTAAAAAAATGGTCAGCCTTGAAGACAAAGCTGATTTTGTTGAGGTCCATTTTGCAGATGGCAGCTCAACGCAGGCTGATCTATTAATTGGGGCTGACGGTACTCACTCACTTACACGGACCTATGTTTTGGGCCAACAAGTACAGCGCCGTTATGCGGGTTATGTGAACTGGAATGGCTTGGTTGAAATATCTGAAGATTTAGCCCCAGCTCAGCAATGGACGACTTATGTGGGTGAAGGCAAGCGAGCTTCTTTAATGCCAGTTGCAGATGGTAAGTTCTATTTCTTTTTAGATGTGCCTTTGCCAGCAGGATTAGACAATAATCGAGATGACTATAAAAAACTTTTAAAACAATATTTTGCGGATTGGTGTTTGCCAGTACAGCAACTCATTGAGCGTTTAGACTCGCAAAAGACCAATCGGGTAGAAATCCATGACATTGAACCGTTTACTCAGTTTTATAAAGGTCGTGTAGTGATTTTAGGTGATGCTGCACACAGCACCACACCTGATATTGGACAAGGCGGTTGCCAAGCGATGGAAGATGCGATTTATTTAGCGCGTTCTCTGCAAATTAACACTTTAGGTGTCGAAGATGCTTTACGTCGCTATCAAAATAAGCGCAATGAACGTGCAAATGAGTTGGTACTTCGTGCGCGTAAACGCTGTGATGTGACCCATATGAAAGATGAAAGCGTTACACAAGCGTGGTATGCAGAATTACGCCGTGAACAAGGCGGACATATTATGCAAGGGATTATTAGCAATATTGTGGGTAATCCACTCGATTAAAACAAAAACAGCAAGGAGTTATCCTTGCTGTCTTATCTTCTAAATCATAATTTTAGAAGTGGTATTTAACCAATGCGCTGACGTTATTTTCGTCTGCACCTTTAATACCGAATTTGTTATTCCACACAGAATGCTCAATACCGAGGTATAGACGTGTGTCAGGAGAAATGTGTTTACCTACATTCCATTTCCATTGTGTTGTCCAGTTCAACTCGCTGGCATGGTCGCCTTCAGCAGTTGACCAGTCAAGGAAACCATCTACCAAGAAATCTTCAGATCCTAATTTTAATGGAACGCCGTAAACGAATGTCATTTGATAATCGTCGTCAGTTTTCTCATTATTCGCGCGGTAGAAGTTTAAATTCGCATATTGGAAATATGGGATATCTAAGTCAACTGCAAAACCATAAAGGAAGTTGTCGAAGTTATTGCCGTTTTCACTGTTACTTTCCCAAGTGGTACTAATTAAAACATCTTTAATTGGACCATACGCCAGTTTTTTACCAGACACTTCACCTAAGCTTAAACGTGGTGATAACTCAAAGTAAGTACTCTTGTGGTCATCTTCACCGCGCATGCGGTCCATGAAGAAAAATACATCAGCGTATTTAACTTTCGCTGCATATTCCAAAGTAATTGTGGTTTCTTTGTCATCTACAACTTCATAGTTTTCACCATAAAGTCCAGTCACACTAAAATCTTGCCAGATTGGTTTTGCCTGAACCATGGCAGTTGCAGATAACAAGGCACAAGTCGCCGCAAGTTGCTTTAATTGCATTTAAATGATCTCCCCCCAAATAAAGCACGCTAAGGATACAGGGTCTTAAGCAAAAATGAAGCCAAATTTGATCAACGGTTAAAAAAAAGCCCACCGAAGTGGGGCGCTAAAAACTAAATCTTTAATGAGTATTTCTTGTGTTTATTGTTTGGCTTAAATGCGGGGTACGTGAGCTGCGGAATGAGGGTAAATGATTAAATAATAAATTCAACAAGATAGCAAAGATACATGTTGAACTAATGCCTGAATGGAACAAAGTTTGTACCCAAACTGGAAAATGAGCATAAAACTCATGGTTAATAATTGGAATCATTCCTGCTGATAAAGCAGTCGCGACAATAATCAAATTTTTCTGATCGTTATAATCTATTTTTGCCAAAGTGCGAATTCCACTCGCTGCAACCGACCCAAACAAGACCAAACCTGCACCACCAAGTACGGGCATTGGAATCGCGGCAATCAAACGACCCATAATGGGGAGTAGGCCCAAAATAATGAGAATCACACCACCTGCTGCGACTACAAATCGGCTTTTGATGCCAGTAATAGCAACTAATCCAACATTTTGGGCAAAAGCACTTTGCATGAACGAACCAAAAATAGGCGCAAAAGCACTCGAAAACATATCGGCACGTACGCCATTGGCGATTCGTTTCGAATCGACTTCAGTTCCTACAATGTCTCCGACAGCAATAATGTCTGCTGTAGTCTCAGTCATAATCACTAAGGTAACGATTAGCATCGATAAGATTGCACTAAGCTCGAAAGTCGGTAAACCGAATGCAAATAAGTGTGGGAATTGGAGCCATGCGCCTGAGCTCACCTGACTAAAATCACCAAAACCCATAAAGTAAGCGAGGGTGGTACCAGCAACAATAGCCAATAAAATCGATAGGCGGCGAATGCTTGCTTGCGGCAGCATATTTAGAACAATCACAATACCTAAGGTTAGTAAGGCTAAAGAGATATTTTCTACGCTACCCCAGTCAGGTGCTTTGTTGTTGCCACCCATCATCCAGCGAATCGCAACGGGTAACAGAGATAGCCCAATAATCGTGATGACGCATCCGGTCACAACGGGTGGGAAAAACCGAATAATTTTTGAAAAGTAAGGTGCAAGGCACAGTCCAATCAGAGATGCGACAATCACCGCACCGTAGACAGCAGGTAAGCCGCCACCAGTGGTGATAATGGCAACCATAGTTGCAACACCCGCAAAAGACACACCCTGTACCAGAGGTAATTTTGCGCCTAAATATTTGGTACCGATTGTTTGAATCAGTGTTGCCAATCCCCCGACAAATAGGGCAGCTGCAATGAGCATTCCGACTTGTGCTGAGCTTAAGCCAGCTGCCGTTCCAATAATCAAAGGCGGGGCTACAATGCCACCATACATGGTCAGCACATGCTGTAAGCCGTAAGCAAAACTTTTGGAAATTCCTAAATATTCATGCTCTGGAGAAATCGCATTTTTTTGCTGATGATTCATATTTTTCTCCTATTTATATTTGAATTAACTACCGCGATAAGTGGAGTAAGCAAACGGGCTGATCAGTAATGGAATGTGATAATGCTGATTGACGTCTTCTACAAAAAACTGAATACAAACACGTGGGAAAAAAGTTTTAATTTGCTGAGATGAAAAATAAGGTGCAATTTCAAATTCAAGTTGATAAGCACCTTTTGCAAAGTCTGTTATTCCAAAATCAGCCACTCGACCATCTTGGTTCGTGGTTGCGGTTGCAATCAGCTCGTGGGTTTCTGCATGAAACAACTTCACTTCTACGTGTGCAGCTGGTTTGCCTAAATTCGTATCTAAAATATGAGTGCTGATCATGCTTGTATTTCCTGAGATAGACGTAATAGAGCAATCGCTGAGAGTTGCTCATGTACAATTACTTTTTCGATAGCTAAGTCATGTTGTAAACGTTCGCGTAGCTTTTTTAAAATCTCATCGCTACTGAGGCCCGCTGCTTTAATTAGAAAAATAAAGCCAAACTTTTGTTCATAATCAAGATTACCTTGAAGCAGAGCTTGTTGTGTTAGTTCATCTAAAGAAATGCCAGCTTGTTCCTGATTTGAAAAATGTTGCTCTTTTGCATTGAGTTGTTTTTTTGCTTGTCGTTCACCAATTTTTGGATGGGTTGCTAAAGCAGTTTCAATGTCTTGCCATGACCACATTTGACTTAAATTTTCTGCATGCTCTAAAAGAGATGCTTTTGATGAATAGGGACGTCTTGAAGTGATTTTCTCGGCCCATGCTGGAATGTGGACACAGTTTTTTAACAAAGTTTTAAGTTGTTCGGGTGGGGCTTGATTAAACTCGGCTAAAAACACTGTTATTCCTAAACTCGTTGTCGTGATATAGAGTTTTAGCAATAACAGTGCCAAGAGGCGTTCATGATTGGCTTATGAATTTGGAAAATTAAAAAATCAATTATTTAGTTATGTGATTTTTATACCAATGTTCAGCAATGTCTTGACGACTACATATCCAGACTCGATCGTGCATTTGAATGTAGTCGAGAAACTTTTGTAGTGCTTTAAAACGGCCTGGACGCCCTAAAATACGGCAGTGCATTCCAATCGACAACATTTTTGGTGCATTTTCTCCCTCTGCATACAGTACATCAAAACTATCTTTTAAATATTGAAAAAATTGTTCTGAACTATTAAAGCCACCCGGTGAACAGAATTTCATATCGTTACATTCCAAAGTATACGGAATAATCAGATGAGGACGTGATGCACCACCAGTATTGGTGAGAGTCGTCCAAAAAGGCAGGTCATCGCCATAATAATCAGAGTCGTATTGAATTTGTGGGAATTCTGCAAGTAATTGACGTGTATTAGGGCTATCACGTCCGGTGTACCAACCGATCACTTTATTTCCAAACAAGTTTTCTAAAACAGATAGAGCTTGTTCTATATGCTGTTTTTCTAACTCAATATCAGTATCTTGATAATGAAGCCAGCGGTAGCCATGAGAAACCACATCATAATTAGCTTGCTTAATCGCCTCCACAATATAAGGATTGCGGACAAGTGCCATTGCAACTCCAAAAATAGTCATTGGAAGTTTGCGCTTTTGGAATTCATTATGAATGCGCCAAAAACCAGCACGTGAACCATATTCGTACATCGAGTCCATCGACATATGTTTCGCTGGGTAACTTGCAGCGCCAATAATCTCCGATAAAAACTGTTCTGAGCCTTCATCGCCGTGCTCAATATGTTTTTCGCCACCTTCTTCATAATTAAGAACAAATTGCACTGCAATCTTGGCATTGTTAGGCCATTTAACTTGTGGAGGCTGCCCGTGATAACCGATCAAATCACGTGAATAAGGAGACTTTTGAATTTGCTCAATGAGCTCGGCTCCAGATAGATAAGATTTGGTCACGATTGCTCTCCTTTTGTTCAATTTTTCATAAAAATTTAAAAAATCAGCTTGCATATTTTTATAGATGGACTGATATTGAAGATATGAAGATCTTCAAAATAAATTAAAACCAGTACGTTTAAGTCAGGAGATAACAAACCATTACACCATCAAAATGTACAATTGAAGTCAGTTCATGCATGCTTAAAACATGCCAACATAAAAAAGTTTTGCATAGAAAAGATCCACAGTAAGAAAGAGAGGATGGTATTTATGAATATTGAAATCCGCACAGATAAAAACATCCATAATAGTGAACGTTTAATTACTTATGTACGTGCAGAACTTACTCAAGAATTCCAACGTCATAGCGAACGTATTACACATTTCTCGGTTCATTTTAGTGATGAAAATGGGGACAAAAGTGGTGACAAAGATATCCACTGTATGATTGAAGCACGTCCTTCAGGTTTGAAACCAGTTGCAGTGCACCATAAAGCAGGAAATATTGACGCTTCAATTCATGGCGCGATTGAAAAATTAAAACGTAGCCTCGAACATACCTTTGAGAAAAAAGAACACCCGAGAGGTGGGCAACCAGAATTCATTGATGATGAAGTTTAATTGAAAATACTAAAAAGCCCTTCGGGGCTTTTTTTTATATTTGATGAAAATAAAACTATTCACAACATTAGGTTTGCAATGCGATGCAATCAACCTCTAAAATCTGGAGAAGAGATTAGGCATAATAGCCCTAATATATTTTTGAGAGATGGTCATGTTAACCACCCAGCAGCAAGCTTTAATTAAAGCCATAGAAGAATTAGAACTCGCGCAAGTGCAGAAATTACTTGCTGACGGACTTGATCCGAACTTTATTGATCCAGAGCAAGGGCCACCTGTATCAATTATCTGTGACGGAATTTTTAAATGGTGGGAAAATGTATCGGAAGCTTATGAAGCAGGTACACCATTATCAAAAGAAGAGAAGCAACAAGCGTTACAAGTTTATCTCGATATTCTTGAAGCCCTAATTCAAGCCAAAGCAAATGTACACCTTTGGGATGCAGAAGAGTTTTATGGTCCATTATGGGATGCAGCAAGCTCGGCATGTGCTCCAGCTGTTCAACGTTTACTCGATGAAAAAGTTGATCCAAACTCACGTGATGAAGAAGGACTCACCGTTTTATCTTCAATCAGTCAGTTGTTCTTTGATTGTGATTTTGATGAAATAGATTGGTCAGAATCACTTGAAGAAGAGCGTGAAACATTAGAATTATTGCGCCGTCATGGGGCTAAAATGACAAAAGAATTAACTACTTGATTGGACATTAAAATGAAAATAGTACAAATTTTAACTTTTGCCCTTACAACTGTTGCTGCTGGAAGTACTTTCGCAGCAGAATTTTCCTTTGACCGTCCTGGAGCAGGCTTCGGAACAGGTATTACACCAGTGGGTAAGTTAGCTTGGGAACAAGGTTTACCTAGCGCGACTTATACAGAGTCGACTGTCGATGGTGTTAAAGAAAAGACCGTAACTGTAAATGAAGATATGCTATTCCGTACAGGTTTAGCTGATGGCTTAGAATTACAATTAGGTTGGCAAGGTCCAGCATGGACTCAAACCAAACGTGCTGGTAAAAAAACTGACAATTCAGGCTTTGGTGATGTAAGCATCGGTTTGAAAAAAGCAATTGAACTAGATGATGAAAATTTATCAATGGCTGTGTTAGCTCAGGCTGTCATTGCAACTGGTAATGATGAATTTACTGCGCATGATGATATTTATAGCCTAAGCTCAGCAGTGGCTTATAAATATAATGACTTGATTGATACCTCAATTACTATGCGTTACGAAGTGCAAAATAGTGACTGGGCTGTGACTGCAATTCCAGCAATCAATTATAAGATTGCCGGTAAACTTTCTGGATATTCTGAATTCATTTACCGTAAAGCTGAAAGCCAAGACTATGAATACGGTTTAGGTACAGGCTTAGTCTACGCTGTAAATAATCGTACTCAGCTTGACGCAAGTATCGGGGTCGATTTAGAGGGTCAAGACAAGAGCTACAATGGTGGCTTAGGCGTGGCGTTCTTGTTCTAATCGAAGCAATTTAAAGTTATGTTAATGAAAAAGCTTATTCATCAGGGAATTCTTTATTTTCTAACCGTTGCTGTTTGTGTGTTTAGTCAGTTGGTTTCTGCACAAGATAAGCTACTGTCACCTGAACAAGCTTTTTCATTTTCGGTTGAATCTTCTGAGCGGCATACTGCGAATTTATCTTGGCAGATTCAGCCCAATTATTATCTTTATCAGCACAAATTTACCGTACAACAAGGTACTCAACCTTTAGCTTTAAATTTACCTAAAGCGATTGCTCAATATGATGAAAATTATGGGCAAAGTCAGGTTTACTACCATCAAGTTAATTTCAAAATTAAAACAAAACCTTCAGAGCACTATAGTGTGACTTGGCAGGGCTGTGCCAAAGATCGTATTTGTTATCCGCCACAAACCATTGAGTTTCAAACTGATGCAGATGGCTTGGTCGGTGTGCAAAACCAAGCAGGAACAGCACCAAAACGATTGCTCGATTTGGCAAATACGCAACCCGGTACTTCCTCAGATTCAAAATTTTTAGAAAAAGAGCAGGGCACAGAGGCAGTAATTGATCCAGCCACGCCACAAATTGCGCAAGATCAGATTTGGTCTGCTAAGCTAATTGAACACTCACTTTGGTATGGGGTTTTGTTATTTCTCGGTTTAGGCATGTTGCTCGCATTTACACCATGTTCTTTACCGATGTTGCCTATTTTAACTTCGCTGATTATTCGAGAACATAAAGGTTTAAAGGCTTGGACCATTGCACTTACTTTTGTGTGTAGCATGGCATTGGTCTATGCAGGCTTGGGTTTAATTGCTTCTTCAGCAGGCTTAAATTTCCAGCGCTGGTTACAACAGCCTGCGACTTTAATTGCTTTTAGTTTGTTGTTTATCGTATTTGCTCTGAACCTATTTGGCTTGTTTGAAATTCGTTTACCGCAAACATGGTTAAACCGACTTGATCGTATTCAGTCAATGCAACAAGGCGGCACTTTAGTCGGTGCTGGAGTCATGGGTGTGGTTTCTGCACTTTTGGTCGGTCCTTGTATGACTGCACCTCTCGCTGGAACTTTATTATTTATTTCTCAAACACAAAACCAATGGCAAGGCGCTTTGCTTTTATTCTGTTTAGGTTTTGGAATGGGAATTCCCTTATTGCTTGCAAGCATTTTAGGGGCAAAATTTTTGCCTAAAGCGGGCGACTGGATGCATCAGATTAAAGTGATTTTTGCTTTTCTGATGTTGGGTTTAAGCCTCTACTTTATTCGTCCTTTATTGCCAGATTGGGGTATGCAAGTACTTAGTTTAGTACTAGGCCTCGCTTTTATAGCCTATGCTGTTTATCAGTTTTTCTGGAAAAAAGGGCAGCTACAGTGGCTCTATGCGATCTTATTATTAATCGTTACACCTTTTGTAGCCTATAACCAATATCAACATATTCAAAATCGAACTTTGCAAAGTTCTGACCACATGGCCGAGTGGCATGTTGCGACTAGCGCGGCAGACTTCCAAAAGATTTTAGCAGCAGCGCCTACTGATCGGGCTATTGTGGTTGATGTATATGCAGATTGGTGTGTTGCTTGCCAACCGATTGAGCACCGTATTTTAAAAGCACCTGAGGTTCAGTCTGCTCTCGCACCTTATTATTTAATTAAGCTTGATTTGAGTCACTATGATCAGTCGCATGAAGCGTTACTCAAACAATGGAATATTTTAGGACCACCAACCTATTTATTTTTAAGCCCAGAGCAAACAGAGATTCGTGCTTTACGTTTAACTGGTGCTTTTAGTCAGCAAGAGCTTTTGCAACAACTTGCGAGTTTGGCAAAACTAAAAGATTCATAAGATATTCATCGTTTCGATCTGATGAAATGTACGTACTTGATTACGCCCTGAAGCTTTTACCGCGTAGAGTGCTTGATCAGCCTGTCGAATTACAAGATAAGGGTCTTCTGCAAAAGCTGAACTGCTGATTCCAAAACTTGCACTAATATGAATAGGATTGTTTTGGGCGCTACAAACAGGTAGTTCTTGCAGAGCAAGACGACAACGCTCAGCAATTTTCTCTGCTTGAATAATATCGGTGTGGGGGAGTAATAAAATAAATTCCTCTCCACCAAAACGTCCAATAATATCCTCGTTACGCAAGTTCTCGGAAAGACATTGAGCGATTTCAATTAAGACTTGATCACCTTGGTGATGCCCGTATATATCATTAATTTTTTTAAAATGATCGATATCGAGAAGTACCACTGCATAATCAAATTGCTGTTGGTGTAGGGATTCTAAATGCGTGTTTAAACTACGCCTATTTAATACATTAGTTAATGGATCAATTTGACTTAAGCGTTGAATGTAGTTTTCTCGCTGACGCCACTGTGTAAGTAATATTTCAAATAAAATAAAACAAGCCAGTAAGATCGGCATAATAAAAAAAGCCATACTTCCCAACCAAAATGAATTGGTTTGAGCATGGTCCATGGCATCAAAATTAAATAGAGGAGCATAAGGCAAAGTACCTATCATACCTAAATACGTACATACCGTTAAAATGATTGTCGCAGGCACAAGGGCGCTATAAACGATTTTACGGTTAAATAACACTAGGCCTACCCCAATCGTACCCACATAACCGACCATAGTGGCTGGGCTAATACTGCCAATTAAATATCCATCGTGACATAGCATGAGTGCAAAGAACTGAACGCTAATGAAAGGAATAACTCTTTGAGCCCATTCATCATTTTTGTAGCGATAACAGGGAATAATTAAAATAATTAATAAAAATAAGGTAAATAAATTAAGCCAAATCTGTGATTCAACCAAAGGTAAATGAGTCCATTGCCAGACACTTGGTGTAATTAAAATATAGCCTTTCCATAAAATCCAACTGAAATTCATTGCACAGGCAAGTGTAAGCATCAGGGCACTTTTTTGTAATGGTGTCCAGTTAATGATGTGATTATTGTGGATGAAATCGATTATCACCTGTTTTATTCTATGTATGGGATGAGTGATTAAACGACTTTTCATAATATGTAAGGGCTCCTAAATATAGATGCCTCTTTATTGGACCATCCTAAAATTGGATTGTTTAAATAATTTATTTTTTAAACATAACATGATTTTCAATTTATACATGATGACTTTTTATAAAGAAAATGATGCGAAAAGTTTTGTTCACTCTCCACATCATTTATAGATAAATTAAGTTTTATCAAGTTCGTGAGCAAATTCAGCAATATCTGCCAATGCTTGTTTTGCCTCATCAAACCATGCATTAAACATCTGGAAGTTATGCCACATGCCTGTATAAAGTTTGAATTGCACTTTAACGCCAGCCTCTTCAGCTTTTTCTCTAAAACGCTTGGCATCGTCTAATAATATTTCTTTAGAACCTACTTGAACCAAAGTGGGCGGTAGACCATGCAAGTCATCGAAAATAGGTGAAACGCGTGGGTCCTCAGCAGCAATATGATTGCCTATATAGTACTGAGTTCCTGTTTGTAGGGCTTCAATAGAGAGTAAGGCATCATGTTTTTTGTTAAATCGAAGAGACTCACTCGTAAGGGTTAAATCTAGAAAAGGTGACAATAAAATCAGGCCACTTGGCATAAGTTCGGGTTGTTCTTTTAAACGTAAGCAAAGTGCTAGCGCTAAATTTGCACCACATGAATCGCCCGATAAAATAATATCTTTGGGTTGAATTCCCTGAACTAATAATGATTGATAAATATCATATAATGCTTCGGTTGCCTCAGGATAAGGGTGTTCCGGAGCAAGTGGGTAATCTACATGAATGATCTGCATTTGCGTGCGAGCAGCTAAATCTGTCATAAATGCATGGTGTGTTTTCACACTGCCAAGGAAAAAAGCACCGCCGTGAATGTGAAAAATCAGCTGAGTCGCAGAATCTTGCGGTTTGATTTCTTCACCTTTAATGCCTGCTAGTCGAATCGGGCGCACAGAAACATTTTTTTGTCGTGGAAAAGCACGACACATTTGCTCTAGAACGGGACGTAAAGCGGTAGCTGGCAAATTTAGCTGGCTTGGCTTACGAATTGTTGTTTTAAGAAAAGTTTCTGTAAAATAGTATTTCCAAACATTTGATATATTCATATAGCATCCATTTTTATGCTAGTTTCTTGTTTTCTTGTAAATTTTATTTTGCAAGATTACAAGGTTACACGAAACAGTCACATTCAAAAATTGCAATATCTTTGCGACTTCTGAATACTGAAAATCTTGAAAGACCCAAGGATATTACAAAAATGAAAAAGATTGCTTTAGCTTTAGGACTCATTGGTATGGCTGCATTTGCCAATGCGGCTGATTCACTCAATGGAACGGTATGGAAAACGATTGATGATCAGACCAACAAGCCAAAAGCCGTAGTGAAATTTACGGAACAGAAGGACGGAACCTTAACTGCAACCATTCAGAACATTTTGACACCGGGTGAAGAAAACGCTTGTACAAAATGTGAAGGTCCGTATAAAAACAAACCACTTAAAGGTGTCACCATTGTACATAATTTAAAAAATGTAGGTGGTAACAGTTATGAAAACGGTACGATTTTAGACCCAAAATCTGGTAAAACTTACAAACTGAAAGGTGAGTTAACCGATGGCGGTAAAAAGCTTAAATTACGTGGTTATATTGGCGTTTCTGCACTTGGTCGTAACCAAACATGGATTCGCGCGAACTAAAAGTTTTAATAAAAAACGAGCCGTATGGCTCGTTTTTTTATGCTTGGATGTTTTGATAGGTAGATTCATCAAAACCTACAATGAAACCTTGTGAGGTTTGTAAAACAGGTCTTTTAATTAAACTAGGTTGAGCAATGAGTGCTTCAATAAGGTGATTTTCACTGCTTAAAGCACGATTTTGTTCTTCTTCCGAAAGCTTACGCCAAGTCGTGCCTTTTTTATTGAGAACTGTATCTTGGCCAATTTCTTTTAACCAGATCTTTAGAGTATCTGCATCAATGCCTTGTTTTTTATAATCATGAAAATCGTAGCTCAGCCCTTTGGCTTGCAAAGCATCAAATGCTTTTTTCATTGAATTACAGTTTTTAATTCCATAAATTTTTAACATTTTATCGGACCATGTCAAAAAGAGAGAGCACACAGCCTAACCCAAAAAGCTTTTAAGCACTACTTTATACCCATACTTTTAAAACAAATGAAAATTAATGATTAATCGAAAAAGAAATGTCATGTTATTGTCATAAGACAAGGTAATAATGAGCTTAATAAGAAGAAGTTAAAACTAAAAGAACTTAGCGCAAAAAATAAGAGACTAAAAAAGAGAAAACCCGCATTTAATCATCCTGATCATGCGGGTCTCATTTCAACGTCCAATGTCACATCCTTGCAAATAAACTTATCATAAGTTTATTTTATCTTCCTACGGCGTCCTATCCTTTTACGTCATCCTGACTGCGTCCTTGTGCCGTGGGGCTATAATGCCGTTAAAGCTGTGTAAGAAAAATACTCAAAAACGACATATGCTGTAAGCGAAAACGATAATGCAAGTGAACACTTGTTCACTTACTCTTGAATTTTATAGTCGATAATTACTGGTGCATGATCGCTAAACCATTGATCTTTAAAGACCCAAGCGTTGGTTGTGCGTGCTTTCCAGTCTGGTGAGCATGCATGATAGTCAATACGCCACCCTACATTTTTTGCACGAGCTTGGCCGCGATTTGACCACCATGAATAAAGTTCTGCTTCTGGGCGAACGATACGGAATGTATCAACATAGCCAAGTTCATCGTAAATATGGTCAAGCCATGCACGCTCATGGGGTAAACAACCAGATGATTTTTGGTTACCCGACCAGTTTTTAATATCAATACGTTTATGAACAATGTTGTAGTCACCACAAATGATGACTGACTTATTTTCATCACGCCATTGTTTCAAGATTTTTGCGTATTCACCTAAAAATAAATCTTTACGTGCTTGCGCTTCTTCACCACTTGAGCCTGAAGGTAAGTATAATGAGGCAATATGTACCGGATGTGACAAACCTAAATCGAATTCCGCAGAAATAAAGCGGCCTTGACTGTCAGCTAGTTCAAACCCTAAACCATCTTTAACAGAGACGAAGGGTAGGCGGCTATATATTGCAGTTCCCGCGTAACCTGCACGCTCTGCTGGAAAGAGATGGGTATGCCATCCTTCGGGTCTAAATTTTTCAGTCCATTGTTCATGGGTAATGCGGCTTTCCTGCATGCATACGACATCGGCATCTGATTGTTCTAACCATTCAAGTAAGCCTTTCGTTACTGAAGAACGTAAGCCATTTACGTTAATGGAAACGACTCGAAGAATTTTTACATCACTTGGATACTGATCCTTTGGTATCATGCGAAAATTTAACCTCAATTGTGAATTTGGAGCACCTCATGACAACGCCTGTGTCATTTCACCCGCAAGCATTTATCGAACTCGCATTATCACGCGGTGTGCTTAAATTTGGTGAGTTTACTTTAAAATCTGGACGCGTGAGTCCTTATTTTTTTAATGCAGGCCTACTCAACGATGGTGAAGCTTTATCTCTTTTAGCGCAAGGCTATGCTGATAAATTAACACAATGTCAAAATGTTGATGTGATTTTTGGACCAGCTTATAAAGGCATTCCGTTTGTAGCGGCGACTGCTGTTGCTTTGTCGCAAGTCCATAACAAAAGCGTGCCATGGGGCTTTAACCGTAAAGAAGCAAAAGATCATGGTGAAGGCGGTGTTTTAGTTGGTGCAGCGGTTGAAGGCAAAAAGGTCTGGATTATTGATGACGTAATTACCGCAGGTACAGCGATTCGTGAAGTTGTAACGATTTTGAAAAACGCTGGCGCAACTATAGCGGGTGTTTTGGTGGCATTAGATCGTCAAGAACGCGGTCAAGGTGAGCTTTCTGCAATTCAAGAAGTTCAAAAAGAATTAGAAATTCCTGTGCACGCCCTAATTACCATGAAAGATTTGATGGATTATTTAGAAGCGAAAGGCGAAACAGAAGCGCTAGCAAATATGCAAGCTTATCGCGAGAAATACGGTATTTAATTTCCATAATATAAAAGGAAGGAGTACTTGAACTTTCCTTCCTTTTATAGCTAATGATTTTTTATGTAGTTCAGAACACATGCCATTTCTAGAATTCTATTTGCAATAGAGTTCGGAATAGCGGGCACTTCTTTTGGAAATTCTACTTCTTGTATTGAAAATATTTCAGAATTCGTAATTGAATAAGTCGCTTCTGACAACAACATCATTTTTTTATTTTTGCAGTCAAATTGCCATAACTCTAAAGAATTTAAATTTCCTAGATTGACTGGTGCAGTTTTAACTGGAGCTATTACGACGGAATCTGAAATAGATTTAATTAGTTGATAACTCAAATAATGAATTCTTGTATCATCTCTAGCATAACTGATCCATCCTTTATTGAGGTTGTCTTTAATACTATTTTGCTGTTGTTTTGATAAGTCTTGATATGTATCAATTGAAAGAGTAATGATTTTTGCTTCTGTTGATAGCGATAAAAAAAATAATAAAAAAGTTAAAATAAACTGTTTATTCATATTGTTGATTTAATTGGTATGTTTAGTGAGAAGAGTATAATCTAAAAATTAAATATTTTATTTATTGAAGATAAAAATCTTGTCTTTTTTACTATTTAAAAATAAAAAGGCATACCTCCAAATAGGGGTATGCCTTTTTAATATTTACTTAGAACTGATAATTCAAACGCAATAACACATTACGTGGTGTGCCTGGCATGCTGTCTGAGCGCCAATATTCTTTATTGGTTAAGTTATTCACTGCAAGTGTGACATTCCATGGGTCTGCACTATAGCCAATCGCTGCATCAATACGGTTGAAGCCTTCCATTTTGACTTGATTATTAATATTTGGATAATACGAACCTACATAGGTTACGCCCACTTCGGTATACCACTGTTCAGTTGGTAAATAACGAACAAATAAATTACCCGTGTTTTTAGATGTATTTGCTAAATAGTTACCTTCTTGTTCAGGCTTCTGTTTATCTTCTTTTACTTTTGCATCTGTGTAGCCATAACCACCTCGAACAAAGACATTATCAAGTACGCGGCCAATAAAGCTAAATTCAAGACCACGAGATTGATGCTGACCCGCAGTTGCCCATACTTCTGGTTGCTCATTAGGATTTGGTTTATAGCGGATATTATTCTTACGAATATCAAAGACAGAAAATTGAGTATTTAAACGATTATCTAACCATTCACTTTTTACCCCAACTTCGTATTGCTCGTTATATTGAGGTTCTTTATCCATTTTTGTGACATCGGTGCTTCCAGTGACTTGGTTAACACCCATTTGTCCGCCAAATGGTGCAAAGCTCTTAGAGTAAGACGTGTAAAAACTATGTTCAGGAAGCGGTTGCCATACCAAACCAACATTTGGGCTAAAGCTACCATCTTTTACGTTACGGTGTTCATTAGTTAACTTGTTGGTGGTTGAAAAATCGAAGTAGTCGTAGCGGACACCCATCATCAGTTTAAGTTGGTCATTTAGACCAATTAAATCCTGAATAAATATGCCGTAAGTGGTGCCTTCATTATAGTTATGCTGACTAATTTTTAATGGGCCATTGCCACGGCTGTACTCTCGTTCACCAGTGATTGGATTAACGTAACCATAAATGGCTGACCCATTTTGAGTTTTATTGGCTAGACGTGGCTCTCGCTGTTCATAAGTCCAGTCTGTACCTACCATAATTTGGTGTTCAAGCTGGCCTGTTTTGAACTTGCCCTTAATATCAAATGTATTGGTGGTGGTCTTATTGCTGGTTTGTTGCCAGTAGTAAATTTGGTCGATGTAACCTTTTTTAGTACAAGACTCATCCTTTGAGTTTTTTCCATCTAACCCACAATAAGTTCCAAAATAAAAGTGGTCAAAGTTCTGTTCTGCTTGTCGGTAACTTGCCGCCCAGTGAAAGTTCCAATCAGGCGCATATTGATAATTCACATCGGTACGGACCACTTGCAAAATATCATCAACATAATCGCCGTCTTGGGCAAATCCCATTTTAATTGAAGTTCCCGCAGGCAGAATGTCATGTAATGGTCCGCGATCAGGTATACGACCTAATTTGTCATAAGTATATTGCGTGGTCCAAGTGAGTGTTCCATCGTCATTTTTATAAGTGAAACTTGGTGAAAACATTTCAATCTTATTTTCAATACCAGAGCGGAAGCTGCCTGTCTCGCCATATTCTCCCGTTAAACGTATTGCTAAATTGTCATTAATAACTTGGTTGATGTCAGCGGTTGTTCCGTAGTTGTCGTAAGAACCTGCGTACGCACCAACTGAACTTTTAGAGTCAAAATTGGCGAACTTACTCACCATATTCACAACCCCGCCACCAGCACTACGACCATATAAAACAGAAGCGGGGCCTTTTAAAATTTCTATACGCTCGATATTGGCTGTACTACGACGTACTTGTCCGCTTTCACGTATGCCATCGCGGTAAATATCACCTGTATCGGCACCAAAACCACGAATCGTGATCCCATCACCGCGCATATCATAACTGGTTGATACGCCAGGGGTGCCTTGCAGCATAACGCTTAAATCATTTGATCCATAAATTTTATATTTCTGTACATCAATGGTATCAACGGTTTGAGGAATATCTTTTTTGTCTAAACCATCGCGTGTGACATTGGCCTTGTCATAGTCGATATAACTTTTAATTGGGTCGAGTTCACTCATGGCCTCAATTTTTATGGTGGGCATGGTAGCTGCCACTTTCGATGACGAGTCAATCAAGTCTTCTGCGTAGGCACCTTGAATATTCAAGATCATTAGACTGAGTAAGCTCAGCGGGAAAAGACGCTTAATTTGGGGAGATGGTATAGAAATTCTTAACATAAAAATAAAATCAGTTAACAAAAATAAAAGTATAAATGATAATTATAATCATTTAATTGTTTAGAATAAAAGAAATATTGCCTTAAAAAATGACATTTTTATTTTTTAATAACTATTTTTTAGGAATGTAATGAGTAAATTAAGCAAACTATGTGAATTAACTCATTAGTTTTTCTTGTTAATTGAGTTTTGGAGAGGGGCTTTTACTAATAAAAAATCCCCCTTAGAATTAAGCGTTATTTTTCAGAACATCTAAAATATCCATTTCTGGATCATAATTCTCGTCAATTGTTTTGCAAATTGCTTGTCCAACAATGACATGCGTGCCATTAAAGGTCATGGTTGGCGCTTCATATAATTCCCAACCATGATTCAGTGCTTTAGTCACTCGTGCACAAAAAGCAGAGTCATCAGGACCAGTTAAATAGCGATAAAGTTTCATTCTAAACCTTAAAAAATAGTCATTTATGGCGATAGTTTAACTGAATTTACCTTAGTCTAATCGCGAATAAGGAATCGACTTAAAAAATATAAGCGCTGGAGCCATCAATAGATTTACCACACCAAATTGACATCTTTTAAGAATGAAAATAGTTCAACTGAGTTTTTACAAATTAGCTTTATTGCTATTTTATAAAAGTGTTTCGAATTTAATAATTTCAAAATATTTTCTCACAGTTAAAAAAATCACCTTGTAAATCTATGGTCTATATTGTATTTCTTAATAAAAGCTTAATGAGACAGTTTTATGGTTGTAAATTATACATTGCTTATATTAGAGTGATTAAGAAATGAGTAAAGTCTTATAAACAAAGTATTAGTGAATAGTTGTTGCATCAGTCAGGATTAAAAAGAAAATTGAATTCGTTGAATTTTCTTAATCAGATGAATATCACTTAAAACAAACTAATAAAATAGCGACTTTATATGCATATTAATTAGCACATCAAAATAATCCAATGATTCGAATTATGGAATTCTTGGATGAAAAAGGATTTTGGTTAATTGTGAATAGTAATTTATTTTTTATACGATCCAAATTTATTTTTTATCTTGCAAAAATAAATCGCTAATAGAAAATCGTATATATGATATACATATTTGTAGCTTTTCATATGTTTAAAAATAGTTTTGATTTTAAATATTGTTGGATTAATTTTAAAATATTTTATAGAATTAATCAATTTTAATTTATTAATATATTGAAGGATTTTATTATAAATGAAAAATATTCTTATATTGTTTTCAACTACAGATGGTCAAACATTAAAAATAAGCAACTATATAAAAGAAATATTACTTGGTTATGGTTTTAAAATTTCTGTTTTTTCTGTAGATAATTACTCTAAAATAGATGTTAAATATGATTTCATTCTTATAGGTGCTAGTATTCGTTATGGAAACTATAACCAATCTCTTTATAAATTTATTGAAAATAACTTGCAAGAGTTAGAATCAATAAATAATGGTTTTTTTTCAGTCAGTGCAACGGCTAGGAAAAAAGGTAGAGATATACCAGAATTAGATAATTATTTCAAAAAATTTAAAGAAAAGACAAATTGGAAACCTAATATTGTTGGTGTGTTTTCAGGAGCTATTAATTATCCTAATTATAATATTATTGATAGATACATGATAAAATTTATAATGTATCTAACCAATGGACCTACAAATTTATCTAAGACATTTGAGTTTACAGATTGGAATAAAGTTTCCTTATTCACTATCAAAATAGTTGATATTTTAAAATATCAAAATAATTTTGATAGTTAGTAAATTCATTTGACTACTAAAGATATTATTTTAGAGCTTCGTACGCTGCATTAGAAAGGATGGTATCAGAACTTAGCTTTGCATTTTCCCAAATTTCATTACGTAAAGTCGGGTTAAATTTAGTTAGTTCCTTCATTATTTCAATACGTGTTCTTCTACAACTATGGGAATCTTTTAATTTCCAAAAACTATCTAAGCATTTAGAACCGAGTAAATCAGCTATTAGATGTACAGTTTGTGCTCTTTTGAATGTGTCATTCTCTAAAGGTCTTATGATTTTTTTATTGTTTAAATCAAAAGCATATTGGTCATTAAATCTCTGTTGACCTCGTTTTCGAACAATCAAATTTAAGCTAATAGAAAAATCATCTGGAGAACGTTGCTGATGTATTTCTTTACCTGCGCGGAAGAGATAAGTTTGACCTGGTTTTAATTGATTGAAAGAGATCTTTTTCATTTCAATGCTTTCGCCGGTTTCACCTATGACTGAATCATAATCATATTCATAAGTTTCTGTATAGTAACCTGAACCATAATGACCAACTGTTAAGAAACTGAAATCATGATCATGTGCTATAGAATAAATTAGTAGACCTCGATCAACATCTACATTTACAAACTTTCTTTCTTTATCTGAAATCCAGCAAACTGCCCTTATCACAAAATCTTCATCTTTATAAAGAACATAGCCACTAGCTTGATAAGGATTACCTTCTTGAAAAGGTTTATTTGAGTACCTTAATTCGTCACATACAGCCTTAGGTAATAAGTCTTTATCATTACTTAATTTTATTAACATTGGAGCGGCAGAGTTAATAGAATTTAGATCATCTAAGTCTATATTTTTTTTAATATAATCAATAAATTCATCTAAAGATATTTTATCTTTATTCATTTTATTTATTCCTATTTTTGATTAAAAATAAACTTTGATTAATAGCATTAATAACATGAGGATGTTGTTCTTCCGCTAAAACTCTTGAAAGGAATATTTCTGCTTGATCAGGGTTTACTTTACAGAAAGTTCTTGTAGCTTCCCATCTAATAAAGTAATCCCTATGATTAAAAGCTAAATGTTCTGCTACATCTGAACAATCTTTGTAATTCATATGTCCCATAGTAAATAACATAAGTTCTAAACGTGAGGATGCAAGACTATTTGATACTATATGGCTAAATTTCCCAGTATTTATAGAATAAACTTCTCTTATTGATTCACTAGTAACACTTGTATTATCAGTTAAATATAAAAGATAAGTTGAGACTGTAGAATTATTTTCTACGACCACTATCTCATGATCTATTAAAGTGGATTGTCCACTAGATATAATTTCTTTTGAAAATTTAACTATTTCTTTTTTTTCATCATTTTTTGAAAATCTTTGTATGTTAGCACTACCAATTAATACGCCAACAGTTTGTTTGCTTCCGTTGGTGGATATGTAATTCCTAGGTGGGATATTTGCAGGTAAAATTTCTAGTTCTAAATGAATTGATTGTGTTTGAAGTAATGTTATACGAGATGATATTGCTGGATTAAATGAAGGAATAAAATCGTGTTTTTTTTCTAATAACTCTAATAAATACTCACCTATAGTGTGATAAAATTTAGGTGATAAATATGTATTAAATGTATTTAGGTTAATAGAGTTTTTACTAAAAACAGATTCTATACCATTAAAAACTTCATTAAAATTAAACTGTTTATTCATTTTAAGCTTATTTGATAATATTAATTTTTAAATTGGAAAGAATTTATAAGAGATAATTAGGGGTAATAGAGTTAAAAAACTCTAATCACCCCTAATTATTTATCTAACTAAAGATTAGATAAACCACCAAATTAGTGCTAACTGACCATTTCCGTCACACACATTTTGTTCTAGGTTTACTAAACAATCATCAATACGCATTTTTAAATCCTTTGTAATATAGGGTTGAGGTCACAATATATATTAAAGAATTTAAAATAGTAAATACTAAAATTAATTTTATTTATTTTTTTATTAAAATGATAAGATTAATTTAAGGGGAAGTTGTTTTTATTTATTTATTCTAAACGGCTTTTAAATTAATTTTAATAATACCATGAGATAATGATTTTTATATAAATAATAAGTTTAAATTAATAAAAATATATTTTTATTAATTATTTTATTTAAAGTTGAAAATTATTACTTATTTTTGAATCTAGCTTAATAGATAGTGCATTTTTTAAATCATCCGAATTGTGGATAAGAAGTTGACTTTAAAATATAGTGGTTAGAGTCATTAGTAGGGTCATCGTGCCAAACTATCACTTTTTAAGAATGAGAATGGTTTAACTGAGTGTTTTAGACATTACCTTTATTACCGTTTGGTATGAGTGTCTTCAATTTAATAATTCCAAAGTATTTTTATTATAGTTAAAACAATATTAAAGTCATTTGTTTAAAAGCTTACCTTTTTATCAAGGCGTAATTTATTTTATCAATGAGTATCAATTGGTATCATCCATTTTATATTATAGGGCTGTGAGTTATTTGTAGTGATGAATCAGTTCGCTGAAATTGTTAGTTTTGTTTTGTCTAATGGGTATATGCTGATATTAAAATAGTTGAGTATTTAGTCAAAAAAAGCTTGGGTGGTTAGTTGTTATATCAGCTAGAATTTAAATTTAAAAACAAAATTGAAGGAATAGGATTCGGATTGGTCTAATCTAAAGAAATAACAGATAACCATTTACTGAAATTAAGAAAAACCAGTGAAAAATCTCAGCTATACTCATGTTAATTTAAATTTTAAGAAGAGCTTGAGCATGCGTGTACTTGTCGTCATGGATCCGATTGAAACCGTAAACCTTAAAAAGGATTCAACCATGGCAATGTTGTGGGCGGCGAGCCGTCGTGGACATGAATTAGGTTATGCATTACAGCAAGATTTATATATCGATCAAGGTAAGGCTTACGGTCTAATTTCACCATTAAAAGTTTTTGAAGATTACAATCATTACTATGAGTTAGGCGAAAAGAAAAAAGAATCTATCGCGGCTTACGATGTAGTACTTATGCGTAAAGATCCGCCATTTGACATGAATTTTGTCTACACAACTTACGTGCTTGAACAAGCTGAGCGTGAAGGTTCATGGATTATTAATAAGCCTCAATCATTGCGTGATTGCAACGAAAAACTTTTTGCAACGCAATTTCCAGAGCTACAAGTACCTACACTTGTGACATCACAGCAAAGTTTAATTCGTGAATTTATTAAAGAACATGGTGATGTGATTGTTAAGCCGCTTGATGGTATGGGCGGTATGGGAATTTTTCGTTTATACCAAGACGGTGTAAATATTGGTTCTACTTTAGAAATGCTGACAGAGCTAGGCAACCGTCCAATTATGGCTCAGCGCTATATTCCTGAAATTGTAGAAGGGGATAAGCGTATTTTAATGGTGAATGGCGAACCTATTCCTTACTGTCTAGCCCGTATTCCACAAAATGGTGAAGTGCGCGGTAACTTGGCGGCGGGTGGTTTAGGCCAAGCGCGTCCGCTTACTGACAACGATAAGCTGATTGCAGCTAAAATTGGCCCTTTCTTACGCGAAAAAGGTTTGATTTTTGTAGGCTTAGATGTGATTGGTAATTATGTCACTGAAATTAATGTCACTAGCCCAACCTGTATTCGTGAAATTGATGCTCAATTTGGTACATCAATTGCAGATGATCTATTTGATGTATTAGAAGCTGGTCGTTCAGCTTAATTAGTTATTTCAGGTGGTTTTCCGCGGTATTTATGGGAAATCACCTGAAAATATATGAATTAATAAAATAACAATACTAAATACACCACAGCTTTGTAGGCATATTTTCAAAAAAGCACATCTTTCTGTTATAAACGAGTGAAATTAGCTTTTCGTTAATGAAGCTTTAGGATTAAAATAAACGGCTACAAAAATAGATGACAATTTCCATTGTTTTTTGAGTTGAAGAATTAGACCGTGACCGATTCACAGCAAAGCAAACCTAAACATGTCATGATGATGGCTGCCGGTACAGGTGGACATGTTTTTCCAGCCCTCGCCGTAGCCAAAAAACTTCAACAACAAGGTTGTCAGGTTTCATGGTTAGCCACGCCAACAGGTATGGAAAACCGATTATTAAAAGATCAAAATATTCCAATATATCAAATTGATATTCAAGGTGTTCGTGGCAACGGATTAGTCCGTAAAATTGCTGCACCTTTTAAAATTTTAAAAGCCACTTTTAGCGCTATGCGTTATATGAAACAGCTTAAAGTTGATGCAGTTGCAGGCTTTGGCGGTTATGTTGCGGGACCGGGTGGTTTAGCAGCACGTTTGTTAGGTATTCCTGTACTTATTCACGAACAAAATGCGGTTGCTGGTTTTACCAATGCGCAGTTGTCTCGTGTTGCTAAAGTCGTGTGTGAAGCATTTCCAAATACATTTCCTGCTGGTGGAAAAGTCGTTACAACAGGAAATCCTGTACGTCATGAAATCACAGATATTTTAAGCCCAAAGTGGCGTTATGATGAGCGCGCGCAAGCAGGGCAACCTCTAAATATTCTCATTGTTGGTGGTTCTTTAGGTGCCAAAGCACTCAATGAACGCTTACCTCCAGCATTAAAAAAATTACAAGTTCCACTTAATGTTTTTCACCAGTGTGGTCAGCAACAAGTTGAGGCAACTCAAGCACTCTATGCAGATGCTCCAGCTAATTTAACCATACACGTTTTGCCGTTTATTGAAGATATGGCAAAGGCTTATAGTGAGGCAGATTTAATTATTTGCCGAGCTGGAGCACTTACGGTAACAGAAGTTGCAACAGCAGGTGTGGCCGCAGTTTTTGTGCCACTTCCTATAGCAGTTGATGACCATCAAACTGCAAATGCCAAATTTCTGGCGGATTTCGGTGCTGCAAAAATTTGTCAGCAATCGACTATGACACCAGATGTTCTAAATGAATTGTTCACTTCGCTGATGAATCGCCAGTTACTTACAGAAATGGCAGTGAAAGCGCGTCAACATGCCCAACCAAATGCGACTCAGCATGTGGTTGATCTTATCCAAAAAATGTAATCGGATTTACTATGTCTCCATCAACAGCTGCGAACCAAGCAAAAAAACTGATTAAAGTGCCTGAAATGCGCCGTATCAAACACATTCATTTTGTGGGGATCGGCGGTGCTGGGATGTGTGGCATTGCAGAGGTATTGGGTAACCAAGGTTATAAAATTTCCGGTTCAGACATTAAAGCATCTAAAACTACAGAACAATTAGAGCAAAATGGCATCAAGGTTTATATCGGGCATCAAGCGGAAAATATTAAAAATGCCAATGTGCTTGTAGTTTCTACAGCGATTGATCCAGAAAATCCGGAAATTAAAGCAGCGATTGAGCAACGTACTCCAATCGTACGCCGCGCAGAGATGCTAGGTGAGCTTATGCGTTACCGTCATGGTATTGCTGTAGCTGGTACACATGGTAAAACGACAACGACTAGTCTTTTAACGACTATGTTGGCTGAAGAAAACCTTGATCCAACTTATGTGATTGGTGGTTTACTTAACAGTACAGGCGTAAATGCTGCATTAGGTGAAAGCCGTTTCATCGTAGCTGAAGCTGATGAATCAGACGCATCTTTCCTTTATTTGCAACCAATGGCAGCGATTGTAACGAACATTGATGCTGACCATATGGATACCTATGAAGGTAGCTTTGATAAATTAAAAGATACGTTCGTTCAGTTCCTTCATAACTTACCATTTTATGGTTTAGCTGTAGTTTGTGGTGATGACGCCAACATTCGTGAAATTATGCCGCGTGTAGGCCGTCCAGTAATTACCTATGGTTTTAACGAAGACAACGACATTCGCGCAGTTGATATTGAACAAGATGGTATGCGCTCGCACTTTACTGTGTTGCGTAAAGGCCGTGAACCATTACGTCTAACGATTAATCAACCGGGTTTGCATAATATTTTAAATGCTTTGGCTGCTATTGGTGTTGCGACTGATGAAGGTGTTTCTGATGACGCAATTAGCCGTGCTTTAGCCGGCTTCAGTGGCGTTGGTCGTCGCTTCCAAGTACAAGGCGAATTCGAACTTGCGGATGGTAACGTGAAGTTAGTTGATGACTATGGACACCATCCGAAAGAAGTAGAAGCAACCATTAAAGCTGCTCGTCAGAGTCATCCGGATCGTCGGTTGGTGATGTTATTCCAACCACACCGTTACTCGCGTACCCGCGATTGCTTTGATGACTTTATTGAAGTGCTTTCTCAGGTCGATCAATTATTATTATTGGAAGTTTATCCTGCCGGCGAAAAGCCTATTGTGGGTGCAGACAGCCGTACTCTAGCGCGTAGTATTCGTTTACGTGGACAAGTAGAGCCGATTTTGGTTGATCCGGTTGAAGGTAATTTGCAAAACATCATGCAAAATGTGTTACAACCAAATGACTTGTTATTAACGCAAGGTGCGGGTAACGTGGGAGCAATTTCTGTAGAACTTGCACAACACCATTTGTATGTGAAATAAACAAAAATATTGAATTATCGGGTTAAGGATTTAAACGTGTCAAATGCTACAAAATTCGGCAAAGTTGCCGTGCTATTTGGTGGGAAATCGGCTGAGCGTGCTGTGTCTTTAGATAGTGGTCAGGCAGTTCTGGACGCTTTATTGCGTTCAGGTGTTCAGGCTGAAGCATTTGATCCGCAAGACCGCAGTGTGACTGAACTTGTAAATTATGATCGTGCATTTATTGTATTGCATGGTCGTGGTGGTGAAGATGGCCAGATTCAAGGCGTGCTTGAATGGTTGAATCTGCCTTATACAGGAACTGGTGTACAAGGTTCTGCGATTGGCATGGATAAAGTTAAAACCAAGCAAATCTGGCAAGGTAGTGATTTACCTACAGCGCCATATCGCATTATTACTAAAGAAACAGATTTAGATGCGGTGATTGCTGAGTTAGGCTTACCGGTAATTATCAAACCTGTACATGAAGGCTCAAGTGTCGGCATGAGTAAGGTAGAGAAAGCAGAAGATTTTGCAGCTGCAATTGAGAAAGCAACTCAGCACGATGCTGTTGTGATGGCAGAAAAGTGGATCACAGGTCGTGAATTCACGATCTCATTCCTAAATGGTCAGCCTTTACCTGTTATTCGTTTACAACCACCAGCAGATGTTGCTTTCTACGACTACGAAGCGAAATATCAACGTAATGATGTAGAGTATGGTATTCCTTGTGGTCTAAGTGAGACAGAAGAGAAGAACCTTCAAGCATTGTGCTTACGCGCTTTTCAGGCAGTTGGTGCAGAAAGCTGGGGCCGTATTGATGCGATGCAGGATGAGCAGGGTAATTTCTGGCTTTTAGAAGTAAACACTGTGCCAGGTATGACCAGCCACTCTTTAGTTCCAAAAGCTGCGAAAGCTGTTGGCTATAGTTTTGATGAATTGTGTGTTGCCATTCTTGAGCAAACATTGGAAGGTACGGCTTAAATATGGCACAACTTCCGGCTTCCATGCGCCGTAAACGTGCGGCCATCACCTCTATTCATGATAAACCACCTACACGTAAGCAGAAGCTTGCAAATGCTGGTGGATGGGTGCTGTTGGTTATTGCTTTTGTAGTGCTGGCAGTCGGAATTTATGGGCTATATAAAGTTATTACAGATGCAACAGTTGCAAAGTTAGAAGTTGTGGGATCGACGTCTTCAGTTGAAACACAACAAGTGATGCAGCATGTTGCTCCAATTATAAAAGCGAATTATTTCACATCTGATTTAGAACAGATTCGTGATAAAACATTAGAAATTTCGTGGGTAGACCGAGTTGTAGTATCTCGTGCTTGGCCCAATGGTATTCGTGTTCGTGTCATGCCTCGACATGCCATCGCCCGTTGGGGAACAGGTCGCTTGTTAAGCGATGGAGGCGATGTATTCAGTGAGGCAGAGCCGACTATTCATCCTGAGCTTCCGTTACTCCATGGTCCGGTAAGCCAGTCAAAAATGATGATGCGACGCTATAATGAAATCAATCAATTATTTCACCCTGCCAATTTGCGTCTAAAAGAGTTATATCTGACGGAGCGAATGACTTGGTTTATGCAGTTTGACTCAGGTTTACGAATTATTGTTGACCAAGATCAAACAATGAATAAGTTGCAACGTTTAAGCCATCTGGCACAATCTGACTTAAAACAAGTGTGGCCGAAAATCTCAGCCATTGATTTGCGATATCGTAATGGATTATCTATTCAATGGAAGAACGCAACACCACCTAAAATTGTGAATGGTCAGTTTGTTGTAACGATTGATGACACAAGCATTGCAGGTGGAACAAAAGCAAAGCCATAATACGTGGCTTTAAAATAGGCAATTTGCCTGGTATTAAACAACAAAGAAATGGTATGAGTGATGAATGAAGCTGTTCCCTCAGTTGTTGCGATTGACATTGGGACGCATAAAGTTTCAGTTTTGATTGGAAAAATTCATGCGCCGGATAACATTCAAGTTATCGGTATGGCAACTGCTCGCAATCGTGGCATGAATAAAGGAAAAATCGTAAGCCTCGATAAAGTTATCGCTGCGATTAAAAATGCTGTCGCTGAAGCGGAAAATATGGCCGAATGTCGCATTCATAGCGCATGGGTATCGATTCCGAGTACCGAGTTGCAAAGTTTTTATGCCTCTGGCCGCACACCAGTTGCTAATCCAGCACATGTTATTACAACAAATGAAGTCGTGCGCGCGTTAGAATTGGCAAAAGCAAGTCATGTGACTTCTGATTACTATTTAGCAAGTGCAGTGCCATTAGGCTTTGAATTAGGTGATTCTGCTGAATGGGTGCAGAATCCAATTAATATGACTGCCCATAGTATGACCGGACATTATCAGTTAATGATGATGCCGATTGCGACTATGCAAAACCTTGATCGCGCTATGAAAGGTGCAAATATCGGGGTTGAAAAAATGGTGGTATCTTGTCTGGCAACCGCTGAGGCAAGCTTGCTTAAAGATGAAAAAGAGTATGGTGTTTGTCTGGTCGATATTGGCGCAGGCATTACCAATCTTGCCGTTTATTTAGATGGACGTTTGGCTCTGGCACGTACATTGCAACGCGGTGGTGAGCACGTTACGCGTGATATTGCTGCTGTATTGCAAACTACAACAGAAGAAGCTGAGCGTATTAAAATTCTGTATGGTTGTGTTGATTTAAGTGCTGTTAAGCCAGATCACATGATTCAGGTAGAAGGAATTGATGGCCCTCAAACTATTAGTCGAATTGAGTTGTCAGAAATTATTATTGCCCGCTATGAAGAGATCTTTAGCCAGATTCGCGATGAGCTCGAAAACAGCGGTGCAATTCATGGTTTATACCATGGTGTAGTGTTGACAGGGGATGCTTGTCAAATCGAAGGTATGGTGAGTTTGGCTCGCCGTATGTTGGGGGTATCTGCCCATTTGGGTAATCCGCCGTTACAGGTTTATGCTGATGATCAACATCAGGCAGCATTACGTCGTTCGATGTATGCAACAGCAGCTGGTTTGCTCATGTTTAGCCAAAGTGAGTTGCAAGAAGCTGTTGAAGAGCCTGAAGAGGCAAATGACCGTTCGGTATGGGAGCGAATGGTAAATGGCTGGAATGCATTTAATAGCAAGCTAAAAGCCATTTTTTAGGATGTATGGATTTATTGGTAGAATTGTTAGGAAGTTGTAAGAGAAAACCACTGTACTTGACAAGGTTTGTATTGCACAGCATTCTTAAAATTAGTTATTTTTGAAAATCAAGGCAGTATACGGGCTGAAGTGACTGCCATAATGTATTAGGAACCCTAAAGGTCATGGCCTCATTTGAATTTATAGAAGATGAACTAAACGATGGCAACGGTCAAGCCCGTTTCACTGTATTTGGTGTAGGTGGTGGTGGCGGTAATGCCGTTCAACATATGGTGCAGTCTGATATTCAAGGTGTTAAATTCGTTTGTGCCAATACAGACAAACAAGCACTAGACTGTATGAATGCACCTTTCAAAATTCAGTTAGGCGAGCAAAGTACACGTGGTTTAGGTGCTGGTGCTAACCCTGAAGTTGGGCAAGTTGCAGCAGAAGAAAGCCGTGAAATTATTCGTCACCATCTTGAAGGTACGGATATGGTATTCGTTACCGCTGGTATGGGTGGTGGTACGGGTACAGGCGCGGCTCCTGTGGTGGCTGAAGTTGCCAAAGAAATGGGTATTTTGACTGTTGGTGTTGTAACAACTCCATTTAACTTTGAAGGCCGTCGCCGTTTAAAATCTGCTGAACGCGGTATTGAAGCGCTTGAAGCACATGTTGATTCATTGATTATTATCCCGAACCAGCGCTTACTTAGCGTATATGGCGATATTTCAATGAAAGATGCTTATAAAAAAGCTGATGATGTATTGTTAAACGCTGTACGTAGTATCTTTGACCTTGTTGTAAACCGTGGTCACATTAACCTTGACTTCGCCGATTTGAAAACTGCAATGAGTACTCGTGGTTACGCAATGATGGGTGCTGGTTTAGGTCGTGGTGAAGATCGTGCACGTCAAGCAGCTGAACAGGCTATTCGTAGCCCATTGCTTGATAACGTCAATATTATTAATGCTAAAGGTGTGTTGATTAACATTACTGGCGGTGATGATATTACGTTACGCGAAACTGAAATCATTACTGATGTTGTGAACCAGATTGTTGACCTTGATGAAGGTGAAATTTTCTACGGTACAGTATTTGATCCAGATGCGCGTGATGAATTACGTGTAACAGTAATTGCAACTGGTTTAACGCGTAATGCAGCAGATGCAGAACCGAGAAAACGTAATACAGTAAGTCATGCAACGTCTCAAGCGGCTCAATCTGTTGATGAAGATGACGTTCCTGCTATTAATAAGCGTCAAAATGCAGACAATGAAGTGAGTAGCAATGCAAGTTCTTCTCCGCGTTCTTCTCCGATGAGTATTCAAGATTACTTGAAAAATCAGCAACGTAAGTAAAAAATTATTAAATTTTAAAAAAGGCAGTGTTTAAACACTGCCTTTTTTTGTTTTTGATCAATGACTAAATATGCTAACGTATAGCGGTTTTAAAAAAGAAGTTACAAAGCATGGTGAAACAACGTACTCTCAATCGTGTGGTAAAAGCGAGTGGAATAGGTCTTCATAGCGGTCAAAAAGTGATGATCAATTTCATTCCACATACCGCGGATGGAGGTATTGTATTTCGTCGTATCGATTTAGACCCGCCCGTTGAAATCCATGCAAATGCATTGCTCATTCAAGAAGCTTTCATGTGCTCCAATTTAGTGATTGGAGATATAAAAGTTGGAACGATTGAGCACGTAATGAGCGCAATTGCAGGTTTAGGAATTGATAACCTTATTGTTGAGGTATCTGCGTCCGAAGTTCCGATTATGGATGGAAGCGCCGGCCCGTTTATTTACCTCTTAATGCAAGGTGGATTGCGTGAGCTAGATGCACCGAAAAAATTTATAAGAATATTAAAACCAGTTGAAGCATTAATAGATGATAAAAAAGCGATTTTTAGCCCGCATAATGGTTTTCAGTTAAATTTTACGATTGATTTTGACCATCCAGCATTTGCTAAAGAATATCAATCTGCCACTATCGACTTTTCTACTGAAACTTTTGTATATGAAGTCAGTGAAGCTCGTACTTTTGGTTTTATGAAAGATCTCGATTACCTCAAAGCAAATAACTTAGCCTTGGGGGCAAGTTTAGATAATGCCATTGGTGTAGATGACACAGGTGTTGTGAACGAAGAAGGCTTACGTTTCGCTGACGAATTTGTGAGACATAAGATTTTGGATGCAGTAGGTGATTTGTATTTACTTGGTCATCAAATTATTGCCAAGTTTGATGGCTATAAATCGGGACATGCTTTAAATAATCAGTTGTTACGCAATGTTCAAAGTGATCCGAGTAATTATGAAATTGTAACATTTAATGACGAGAATGAATGTCCAATTCCATATGTCAGTGTGACATAAGTCATTGTCTTTACTTGGCTACGTTATATTGTAACATTGCAAAGTGTGATTATTATCACATAACAAGAACGATTCTAATTAAGAAATAGAAAGCTCATTATTTTTTATTGCTTGCCAAACGTAGTAAAGCTTGGCTAAGCTTAGGGTCGCTCACAAAGTCGGCTGCACTACGTAACATTTCTTGTGTTTCCGGGGGGATGGGTTTAGAGGGCTCAGATGAGGGTGGATTTGGAGTATTTTTATTTCTCAAGCGAACCTGAATTCTTTGTAAGTCTTTTAACCCTTCAAGTTGAGATAATTTAGATACATATTGGTTCTGTAAATAACTGAGTTGACTAATCATCGCCTGATTTTCACCAGTAATGATTAAAGAACCATTTTGATAACACACGACCTGCCATTGTTCCGGTTGGGGCAATAAGGGTTGGATTATTTTCGTAAGTCTTTGCCATTGCGCGACTTGCGTTGTTAGAAACGTAAGGTTTCCTGTTTTTATGTGTTTTCCGGTTTGTTGAAAAACGTTATCGGGTTTAGACATGGGTCATTCTCGGATAGATTCTTGTCTTCATCTTAAGCGTTCATTTCGATTGATATCAAGGAAGAGATCATAAGGAACTTGAGTAAGAACAGTTTCAAGAGGTTTTTATGCACACGCGTCGTATTTTATTAGCGTTTTCACTTGCCGCTTCGGCAGCATCAGTTGCTTTTGCAGATTATCAAACAATTAACCAATCTACTGATTCAGATCGATTGGAACAACTATCAAAAACATTATCTCAAGGTTCATACACCCATCCTGATGATTTAGATCTTCCGGCGAGTGCGAAAGTTTCAGTGACCTTACGCCAAAAAACGGTTGAGCTCAACAATGAATCGCTCGCAAAAAAATATGGCAATACGAGTGCAAAGAATTCTTTTAATGCCTCTTCTTCAAATGCTTACTCTTGGTTAGTTTCGCATCCTCTTCCTGATACTGTACGAGTTTCTTCGAACTTCGGTGGTCGTACAATGAGCGGCCGTGCCGAACATCATGGTGGTTTAGATATGGCTGCTCCAAGTGGCACGCCAATCTATGCAACAGGCCCAGGTATTGTAACGAAATCTGGCTGGGGCACTGGCTATGGTCAATACGTTGAAATTAACCATGGGAATGGTTACTTAACACGCTATGCTCATGCTTCGCGCTTAATGGTACGTGTAGGTGACCAAGTGTCGGCAGGTGAGCATATTGCCAATGTAGGCTGTACTGGTCGCTGTACTGGCCCACATTTGCACTACGAAGTAGTAAAAGATGGTCAACGTAAGAATCCAACTACTTACTTGGCGATGCTTCCTTAAAAGCATAGTTAAAAAGTTAAGGTTATTAAATTTATGAATCTGAAATTAGCCTAAACCTTTTTTAACGTAAAGATTGTATAAAAAAACGCCATTATTGGCGTTTTTTTGTTATTTTGTTTAATGCTCGGTCAATGACTATTCATTCAGAAAATAATAGGCCCCCCTCACATTCACCCGTGGCAATAACTAGAGAGGGGTAAAACGTGGTAAAAATACAAAGTAGATTAAAGAACAAGGAACAGGTGAATTATGGCGTTTTACGGTGACTCCGATGCACAAGAAACCCAAGAGTGGCAAGATGCATTCGATTCAGTTTTACAACATATGGGAACTGAGCGCGCAGCATTCTTATTGGAAAAACTTTACCAACAAGCAATTGCTAAGCATGTTCCAATTCAACGTCTCAATACACCTTACTTAAATACAATTTCTGTTGAAGAACAACCTGCAATGCCAGGCGACCAAGATATGGAACGCCGTATTCGTGCATTGATTCGTTGGAATGCCTTAGCAATGGTACTTCGTGCGAATAAAACAGGTGATGATTTAGGTGGACACTTGGCGAGCTTCGCATCAAGTGCAACATTATATGACGTAGGTTTTAACCATTTCTTCCGTGCAAACAGCGATAACTTTGGCGGAGATATGATTTATTACCAAGGACACTGTGCTCCTGGTATTTATGCACGTTCATTCCTTGAAGGACGTTTAACTGAAGAACAGTTAAGTAATTTCCGCCGTGAAGTTGGCGGTAACGGTTTACCAAGCTATCCACATCCATATTTAATGCCGGACTATTGGCAATTCCCAACTGTATCAATGGGTCTTGGTCCAATCATGTCGATTTATCAAGCGCACATTCAAAAATATTTGATGAACCGTGGCTTGATCAAAGAAGAAAATCGTAAAGTCTGGGCTTATCTTGGCGATGGTGAGATGGATGAGCCAGAAAGTACTGGTGCAATTTCACTTGCTGGTCGTGAAAAACTTGATAACTTGATTTGGGTTGTTAACTGTAACTTACAGCGTCTAGATGGTCCTGTACGTGGTAACGGTAAAATCATTCAAGAATTAGAATCTTTATTCCGTGGTGCGGGCTGGCGTGTCATTAAAGTGGTATGGGGCCGTCATTGGGATCCGCTACTTGCAAAAGACAACACAGGCGCTTTAAAAGCGGTAATGGAAGAAACTGTTGATGGTGAATACCAACGCTATCAAGTGAAAGGTGGTGCATATACACGTGAGAAATTCTTTGGCAAGTACCCAGAAGCTGCGGAACTTGTAAAAGATTTAAGCGATGAAGACATCGATAATCTTAACCGTGGTGGTCATGACCCGTACAAAGTTTTTGCTGCTTATGCAGAAGCAATGACAGCTAAAGGTCAACCAACAGTTATTCTTGCAAAAACTGTTAAAGGTTATGGTTTGTCTGAAGAAATTGAAGCGGTGAATAAAACTCACCAAATCAAAAAAATGCAGATCGACTCTCTAAAATATGTACGTGACCGTTTTAACTTGCCATTTACAGATGATAAATTAGAAGAGCTTCCATTCTATCGCCCAAGTGAAAACTCTCCAGAAATGAAGTACATGAAGGCGCGTCGTGAAGCATTAGGTGGTTACCTACCTGCACGTCGTAAAGAGAGTGAAATTTTAGCGATTCCTGAATTATCTGTATTTGATGCAGTATTAAACGGTTCAGGTGGTAAAGAGCAATCTACGACTATGGTGATGGTTCGTTTAATTGCTGCTTTACTTAAAGAAAAAGCAATTAAAGACCGCGTAGTGCCAATCGTTCCAGATGAAGCACGTACATTTGGTTTAGAAGGTATGTTCCGTCAGCTTGGTATTTATGCTGCTCACGGTCAAAAATATACTCCAGAAGACCAAGAACAGTTAATGCATTACCGTGAAGCAAGTGACGGTCACATGCTTCAAGAAGGGATTAACGAAGCTGGTGCGATGAGCGCATGGGCTGCGTTGGCAACAAGTTATTCAACGAATAACTTGCCAATGATTCCAATGTACATGTACTACTCAATGTTTGGTTTCCAACGTATTGGTGACATTGCATGGGCTGCTGGTGATGCACAAGCTCAAGGTTTCTTGTTAGGTGCTACTGCTGGTCGTACCACATTGAACGGTGAAGGTTTACAGCACCAAGATGGTCATTCACATATCTTGGCGAACACGATTCCAAACTGTGTATCTTACGATCCATGTTTTGGTTATGAGTTGGCTGTAATCGTACATGATGGTTTACAACGTATGTATGTGAACCAAGAGCGTGTGTTCTATTATCTAACTGTAATGAACGAAAACTACGAGCATCCTGCAATGCCTGAAGGCGCTGAGGAAGGCATTAAACGTGGTATGTACTTGTTCGAAAAAGATGAAAAAGCAACTGTTCAATTACTTGGTTCAGGTGTAATTCTTCGTGAAGTGATCAAAGCTGCGAAAATCTTACGTGATGAATACCAAATCCATTCAAACGTTTGGAGTGTAACAAGCTTCAATGAATTGTCTCGTGATGGTATGGCATGTGAAGAATACAACCGCTTACACCCACTTACTGAAGAAGTGAAAGAGTCTTGGGTATCTAAACAATTACGCGGTACAGAAGGTATTGTTGTTTCAGCAACAGACCATATGCGTGCGTATAGCGAACAAATCCGTGCCTATCTTCCAGATGGTCGCCCATTTGTTGCGTTGGGTACAGATGGTTATGGTCGCTCAGATACACGTGCTAACTTGCGTAGTTTCTTTGGTGTTGATGCTGCACATATCGTTGTTGCTACTTTGAAAAAATTAGCTGACGAAGGTGAAGTAGATGCACGTTTAGTTAAAGATGCAATTTCTAACTTTGAGTTAGATACTGATCGTCCAGTGGCATGGGCTCCACAAGCACATCCAGAAGTTCAAGCAGTTGCTGAATACCATGAAGCGCAAACAGGTGAGGGGAACTAAGCATGCAAATTAAGACCCCTGATATTGGCGTAGATAAAGCAGTTGTTGCTGAAATTTTGGTAAAAGTTGGCGATAGCATTGCTGAAAATGACAGCCTTGTTTTGCTTGAGTCAGATAAAGCCTCTGTTGAAGTGCCTAGCACTTCAGCAGGTGTAGTGAAAAGCATCTTGATCAAAGAAGGCGATAGCGTAACTGAAGGTACGGTATTGTTTGAACTTGAAGCTGAGGGTGCTGCACCTGTAGCTCAAGCAGAAGAAGCTGCAAAACCTGCACCAGCAGCTGAAAAAGAAGCACCTGCTCCAGCTCCACAAGTTGCTGCACAACCAGCAGCTGCAACCACTAGCCAAGTGGTTGAAGTTCAAGTTCCAGATATTGGTGTTGAAAAAGCACTAGTTGGTGAAATTTTAGTAAAAGTTGGCGAGCAAATCGATGTTGAGCAAAGCATCGTTGTTGTTGAATCTGACAAAGCAACTGTAGAAGTACCAAGCAGTGTTGCTGGTACTGTAGAAAGCATTCAAGTTAAAGAAGGCGATACAGTTAAAGAAGGTGTTGTGCTCATTAAAGTGAAAACAACATCTGCATCAAGTGCGCCAGTTGAAGCTCCTGCTTCTACAGCAGCTCCAGTAGCAGCATCTGCACCAGTTCAACAAGAAACTGTAGCTGCGGCTGCTACTCAATCTGGACCAGTTGATATTAACGTTCCTGATTTGGGTGTAGATAAAGCAGTTGTTGCTGAAATTTTGGTACAAGTTGGCGATAAAGTTGATGTAGACCAAAGCCTTGTTGTGGTTGAGTCAGATAAAGCGACTGTTGAAGTTCCAAGTACTGTTGCGGGTGTTGTGAAAGCGATTCACTTGCAAGCAGGCCAACAGGTTTCACAAGGTATATTGCTTGCAACAATTGAAGCTGAAGGCCAAGCACCTGCTGCGGCACCAGCGGCAAAAGCAGAAGTAGCTCCAGCTGCACAGGCAGCAGCGCCTAAAGCGGCAGCTCCTGCTCCGACTCAGGCTGTATCTGTTCCAGCGTCTGGCAGTGACAAGTTAACTAAAGAGCAAGAAGCCGAAAACGCTAAAGTATATGCAGGTCCTGCTGTACGTAAGCTTGCTCGTGAACTTGGTGTAATTTTGTCACAAGTTAAAACTTCTGGTGAGCATGGCCGTGTTGTTAAAGAAGATATCTTTGCTTATGTGAAGACTCGTTTAACTGCGCCACAAGCTGCACCAGTTGCTGCGGCTGCACCAGCGGTTTCGGGTTTGCCAAAGCTTCCTGACTTCACTGCATTTGGTGGCGTGGAAGAAAAAGTACTGACGCGTTTGCAGCAAGTATCAATTCCGCAATTGTCGTTGAACAACTTTATTCCGCAAGTCACCCAGTTTGATTTGGCTGACATTACTGAGTTAGAAGATTGGCGTAATGAGCTGAAAGGCAACTTCAAAAAAGAAGGTATCAGCCTGACGATTATGGCATTCATAATCAAAGCAGTTGCGTATTTGTTGAAAGAAGAGCGTGAGTTCGCAGGTCATCTATCTGATGACGGTAAATCAGTGCTCTTGCGCAATGAAATCCATATGGGAATTGCGGTAGCAACACCTGATGGTTTAACTGTGCCAGTACTTCGTAACCCAGACCAAAAATCAATTAAGCAAATTGCAGTTGAATTGGGTGTGTTAGGTCAAAAAGCACGTGATAAGAAATTAACACCGAAAGACTTACAAGGTGCGAATTTCACGATTACAAGCTTAGGTTCGATTGGTGGTACATCATTTACACCACTTGTGAACTGGCCACAAGTTGCGATTTTGGGTATTTCACCTGCAACGATGCAACCAGTTTGGAATGGTAAAGACTTTGATCCACGCTTAATGTTGCCGTTGTCGATGTCTTATGACCACCGTGTAATTAATGGTGCAGATGCCGCTCGATTTACCAATAAACTTACGAAACTTCTTAAAGATATTCGTACTTTATTAATCTAATATTTTGAAATGAATCATTAAAACCTCGCTTCGGCGGGGTTTTTATTTTGGTATTTAATTTAATTGATTTTAGGTTAATCTAAAGATTAAGAGGGAGTGCTCGAGAGAGGAAAAGTTTCTCGTTTTAGGTAAAGGAGAAATAATAAATGGTGAATTTTTTAAAAATCATGTTACCGATTCTGTTGGTTGTATTTTTATTGATGGGATTATGGGTCAGTTTTTTGCACTTTCCTTGGGAGTGGATGACCTACGTTGCAATCGGTTTGGAAGTATTTGTGGCAACGCTTATTTTGCCATTTGAATTTCAATCACAACATATAGCTGGCATTAACAATTTTGGTTTTATTAACTTAAGTATCTGTTTAGCTTTACTATTAGGCTTGGGGAGGCTATTAGTATGGGCATGGATAAAATTTTTTGTTTGAAAAATAGCACTGCTCGAATATAATGAGCACATACTTCATTGGGGAGTAGCCGCTATTCATTTCTGAATGAATAGGTGATGATCAACATAATTGTTCAACAGAACATGGTCATCATAGCTTAAACGTCTCATCGTTTCCGAGTTGGCAAGACCTTTGATTTACCACTCTGCAGATATTTGGCTAGCAGGAGCGGTAGGTCATGGGCATTTATGCTAGCCAGAGAAACGACATGCAAGAATTTCTGATTTCTACCTCGATTGTTGCCCTTGCTGAAATGGGCGATAAAACTCAATTGTTGGCCCTTTTACTGTCTGCACGTTTCCGTAAGCCAATCCCTATTCTGATTGCGATTCTTTTAGCAACTTTAATTAACCATGGTATCTCTGCTGTGCTTGGGCAGTGGATTACGACCGTGTTGAGTCCCGAAATTTTAGTTTGGGTACTTGCGGGTGGTTTTATAGGTATGGCGTTCTGGATGCTTATTCCAGATAAGCTAGATGATGAAACAGATAGCATTAACAGATGGCAAAAATTTGGTGTTTTTGGTGCAACCTTTATCCTGTTTTTCTTAGCAGAAATTGGTGATAAAACCCAGATTGCGACAGTTGCTTTAGCTGCACGTTATGACAGCATTTTCTGGGTGATGCTAGGTACAACCTTAGGTATGATGATTGCCAATGCACCAGCTGTATTTATTGGTAATAAATTAGCTGAACGTTTATCTATCTCACTTATCCATAAAATTGGTGCTGCTATTTTCTTAATTGTAGGTGTCTCTACTTTAGTGCAGCATTATTTCTTCTAAAGCATTTAAAGCTACCATAAAAAACGCACTCGAATTGAGTGCGTTTTTTTGTGGATTATTTTAATAGTTAAATTTCACTGTGAAGTTAATTTGGCGTGGGTTACCGAGCGTCACCAAATTCTCGTTCAGTGCACCTGCATAGTAATCTTTATCAAATAGGTTACGGATCGCAAGTTGAGCACCCCAATGTCCAGCGTCATAGCCAGCTTCAGTGTCAAAGACTGTATAGCCCGGAATGTGGATATCTAAGCCATCGACAGTTTTATATGTTTCGCCACGGAATCCACCGCCAACATACCAACCAAGTTTTGATTCTGGGTCAAATTTATAACGTGCTGACAAGCTATAAGCATGCTCAGGAATATTATCGAGTGCTTTTCCTACATTGCTTGAGTTTGCATCTTTACTAATTTCAGCATCAATGGTGTAGGTATATGCAGCCGTTAATTTTAAGCCTTCTAATACATCTGCATTTAACTCAGTCTCAATACCGCGAGTTAACTGTTCGCCACGTTGTATTTTATAGCCACTATTCGCAGTATCAGTGACTAAAACATTTTGACGTTTTAAATCATACCAAGCGATAGCGCCTTGAATTCGTTGATCAGGACTTTGTAATTTCATTCCGACTTCAACCTGTTTTCCTTCTTCAGGTTTGAACGGATTATTATTTACATCAGTACCACTGTTAGGTGTAAATGAAGTGGCATAGCTGACATAAGGGGCAACAATGTCATTAAGGGTATACATGACAGAGGCGCTACCCGTAAAAGCATTGTCTGATTGTTTACTTGCACTACTTGTAACTAAGCTTGTGCTTTGAGTTTGTGCCCAGTCTTGGCGTCCAGATAAGCTTAAAAGCCATTGATCATTGAGTTGAATGCGATCACGTAAATAGAGTCCCAAATATTTGAGACGATTAATATCCCGAACATTTTGCTTCAATGTCACGTTTTGACCATAAACGGGGTCATAGATATTTAAATTACCAATATCGTATTTATCATTGGTGTAGTCACTTTTTTCCTGAAAAGCATCTACTCCGATATTAAGGTCGTGTTGCATACCATATAAATCAAACTGCTTGTTTAAACGGTTATCGATGGCGAAACTTAAGTTATCAATTACTTGATGTCGACTATTATTTGCTCGGTTAATGGTTGTGTAAGATGAATCTGCCCAAAACTTTTTAGTTTGAGCAAAAACCGCAGTACCATCCATTTCAGTTTTTTGAACTGCAAAACTCTGGTTAAAGTTCCAGCCATTATCAAAAGCATGTTTAAACGTATAACCAGTGCGGTAAACATCTGCTTCATATTTACCGAAGTTAGGGTCGCCAATATATAAACTTCGGTCTATAGCGCCGTTAGGATTGTCTTTTAATGTGCCAATTACAGGCAAGCCTTGCTGACGAATATATTCACGATGCTGATAGCTTGCGATGACAGAGAGGTCAGTGTTATCACCTAAGTCGAAATTGTAAGAAGGGGAGATATAGTAATTTTTAAAATACACATAATCTGTCGGGTCATCTTGGTCAGAGATGCGGCCATTTAAACGAAAAGCACCTTTCTCACTATTATTAGGGCTATAGTTTAAATCGAATGTACCTTCTTTTAAGTTATAGCTGCCATAAGTCATGCTAGCACGTGCAAAGTTTTCTGCTTCAGGTCGTTTAGTGACTAAATTGACCATACCACCTGGTGCAACCAAACCGAAATTAATAGAGGCAGGGCCTTTTAAGACTTGGACCTGATCCATGCCTGATAGTTCAGTGGCAACGTAAGTATTTTGTCCAACTCTTAAACCATCTACATAAACCGAATCGGAAGAGGTCTGTCCTCGAATAACAAAATCATCCCAACCACGACGACCAAGTTTTCCAGCTTCAACACCTGCAACACCTTCAAGTGCATCTGCTAGAGTTCTAGCTTGTTTCTGGTCGAGCTGTTCACGAGTCACCACAGAAACTGATTGAGCTGTCTTAAATAAGGGTGCATCTGATTTTAGGGCAGAGGTTGCTTTTGTTGCGACATAGGGAGAGCTGGGTTCTTTTTGCGCCTGAATAGAAATTGTGGGTAGCACACTGGTCGAATTCTGTTGTTCTGCTGTTCCATCAGCATGACTTGCTGTCATTAAGCTAAAAATAGCAACTGCTAACAATGTTTTGGAGCTTGAAAAATAAGGTACTTGGTTCATGGGAGGCCTAGACAGCGCAAAAGACAAAACTGATAATGAGAATTATTTTAATTTATTGCGTGTAAATTTTAAATAACATTATGATTCATTTATAAAATAAGAAAAGCAAAAGCTATTTTAAAATATTATGAGAAAAATAAAGCAATTCATTGCAAGAGTTATAGAATCCCTTTATTTTAGTATGGATATAAAAATATCTAATATTTAAAGTTTTTTGGGGAATTGTATGGGGTTTGAAAAAACAACATCGCAGATATTATTTGATAATGGCGTACATAAATGTATTAGTTTTACCAGTTTGGTCAAAGGGGAAGGTATCCAAGCCAATCAATTTTTAATTATTGATCATGAGCGCGCTGCTGTAATCGATCCAGGTGGTGATTTGACCTATGTTCCATTAACGATGGAATTAAATAAATATACACGTTTGAAAAATCTAGACTATGTGATGGCTTCGCATCAGGATCCAGATATTATTACCTCAATGCCACGTTGGTTAGTCTATACAGACGCTAAAGTGGTGGCGTCAAAATTATGGGCACGTTTTCTACCGCACCTAAATTCCTCATTTATGAGTGAGCGTATGAAAGGAAATTGGGAAGACCGTCTTATTGAATTACCTGACCGTGGTCAAGTGATTCAATTGGGGGAGTCAAAGCTTGTGGTGGTTCCTGCACATTTTCTACATTCGGTTGGTAATTTTCAGTTTTATGATCCAGTCGCCAAAATTTTATTTTCTGGTGATATGGGCGCTTCACTTGTTGAGGATGCTAATCAACCTTTAAGAGATTTCGATACGCATGTTCTGAAAATGAAAGCTTTTCACCAACGCTATATGTGTTCAAATAAGGTTATCCGTTTATGGGTAAACATGGTCCGCCAGATGGACATTGAAATGATTGTTCCACAGCATGGCAGTCCATTTATTGGCAAAGAAATGATTAATCATTTTTTGGACTGGATTGAGGTTTTACCTTGTGGTGTTGACTTGATGACAGAACAAGTTTTTAGTTGTCCTGCCTAAATATGATGTCTAATGATCAACCCAGATAAAATTCTGGGTTGCAAAAACATGGGTTAAAAAATAACGTTAAAACTATAATAAGTGGGAATTATTTAGAGCAGCTCTACATCTATTGCTGAAAAAGGCAAAGATAATATGAAAATTGCATTGAAATTTGTTTATAATAGCTCACGGAATTTACCAGTGAGATTGTTATGCTGACCATCGTTCAAGAAGCGCTAACCTTCGATGATGTCTTATTACTTCCTGCCTACTCTACTGTTCTCCCAAAAGATGTCTCTTTAAAGACACGATTAACTCGCGGCATTCATTTAAATATCCCATTAGTTTCAGCTGCAATGGATACAGTGACTGAGTCACGTATGGCGATTGCGATGTCACAAAATGGTGGTATCGGGATTTTGCACAAAAACATGGATATTGCTGCTCAAGCTGCAGAAGTACGCCGTGTAAAGAAATTCGAAGCGGGTATGGTGAAAGACCCTATCACTGTAACGCCTGAAACTACAGTACGTGAACTGATTGCGATTACCACTGCTAATAACATTAGCGGTGTACCTGTTGTTAAAGACGGCAAGGTTGTTGGTATTGTGACAGGCCGTGATACGCGTTTTGAAACTAATTTAGAACAACCTGTTAGCAACATCATGACAGGTCAAGATCGTTTAGTCACTGTACGTGAAGGCGAATCTAAAGAAAATATTCAAGCATTATTGCAAAAACACCGTATTGAAAAAGTCTTGGTCGTTGGTGAGAGCAACGAACTTAAAGGCTTAATTACAGTGACTGACTTCCGCAAAGCTGAAAGCTATCCAAACAGTTGTAAAGATGACCTTGGTCGTTTACGTGTTGGTGCTGCGGTAGGTACAGGTGCTGATACACCGAGTCGTGTGGAAGCATTGGTTGAAGCTGGTGTTGACGTAATTGTTGTTGATACAGCACATGGTCACTCAGCTGGTGTAATTGAACGTGTACGTTGGGTGAAACAAAACTTCCCTCAAGTACAAGTGATTGGTGGAAACATTGCAACTGGTGATGCTGCATTAGCATTATTAGATGCAGGTGCAGATGCTGTAAAAGTAGGTATTGGTCCTGGTTCTATCTGTACAACACGTATTGTGGCAGGTATTGGTATGCCACAAATTTCTGCGATTGACAGCGTTGCTAGCGCACTAAAAGATCAAATTCCTTTAATTGCAGATGGTGGTATCCGCTTCTCTGGCGATATGGCAAAAGCGATCGGTGCGGGTGCAAGTACGATCATGGTTGGTTCATTACTTGCAGGTACTGAAGAAGCGCCGGGCGAAGTTGAGTTTTTCCAAGGTCGTTACTACAAAGCATATCGTGGTATGGGCTCATTAGGTGCAATGGCGGGAGCAACTGGTTCTGCTGATCGTTATTTCCAAGATTCAAAAGCGGGTGCTGAGAAATTAGTACCAGAAGGAATCGAAGGCCGTGTTCCATATAAAGGCCCAATGGGTAACATCGTTCATCAAATGATGGGTGGTTTACGTTCATCGATGGGTTATACCGGTTCTGCTGTGATTGAAGATCTTCGCCAAAATGCGAAATTTGTGAAAATTACTTCAGCTGGTATGTCTGAGTCACATGTTCATGATGTAACGATTACTAAAGAAGCTCCAAACTATCGTGTTGGTTAGATTTTGGTAACCAAAACAATGAAGAAAGCCGTCATTACACTGACGGCTTTTTGTTTTTGGTGTAAAGTAAATCTAACGAAAAGAAATATGGCGGAATTGCCATATATGAAGTGAGCCACCCTGAAGTGGCGTAAGAATGAGATAAGCTATGAGTTATTTTGGAACGGATGGTATTCGTGGAAAATTTGGGCAAATGCCTATTACTCCAGAGTTTGCTTTAAAACTCGGATTTGCTGCAGGGAAGGTATTAAAACGAACGAGTCCAAAAAATAAACCACTCGTTGTATTAGGAAAAGACACTCGTTTATCTGGTTACATTTTAGAATCTGCTTTGCAGGCGGGCTTAAACGCTGCTGGCGTATATGTTCATCTACTTGGTCCATTACCAACACCAGCAATTGCACACCTAACTCGTGCTTTACATGCACATGCAGGTATTGTTATTTCTGCATCGCATAATCCATATTATGATAATGGGATTAAATTCTTCTCAAGCGAAGGTAAAAAATTACCGGATTCATTACAAGAAGAAATTAACCACGAATTAGAAAAAGATTTATTTATTGAAGACACTGCAAACTTAGGTAAAAGTGTTCGTGTAAATGATGCCAATGGCCGCTACATCGAATTTTGTAAATCTACTTTCCCTTACCACTTCGATTTAAATAATTTAAAGATTGTGTTGGACTGTGCTCATGGCGCTGCATATAGCGTTGGGCCTTCAGTTTTTCGTGAGTTAGGGGCAAAAGTTGTTGCTTTATACAATGAACCAGATGGCTTAAATATTAATGAAAGCTGTGGTTCAACACATCCTGAACACTTACAAAAAGCAGTAGTTGAGCAGGAAGCAGATTTAGGTATTGCTTTTGATGGTGATGCTGACCGTGTTGTGATGGTTGATAAGTTTGGTAACTTAATTGATGGCGACCATATTTTATATATTTTGGCGACTCAAGCTCAAAATAAGCCAGCGGGTATTGTTGGTACTGTCATGAGTAATATGGCACTTGAAGTTGCACTTGAAAAAGCAAACGTTAACTTTGTTCGTGCAAAAGTCGGTGACCGCTATGTATTACAGGCTTTAGAAGAAAATGCTTGGGTGATAGGTGGTGAACCTTCTGGTCATATTCTAACTTTAGACAAGAGTACGACTGGTGATGCCATTATCGCCGCACTTCAAGTATTAACAGTAATGGTCGAGCAAAATAAGGCTCTTCATGAATTGGTTCAAGACTTTAAATTATTCCCACAAGTTCTTTTGAACGTACGTTTAGAACAAATGCTTGATCCGTATTCTATTCCGGCATTGGTTACTGAATTTGATAAAGCAGAAGCACAGCTCAAAGGCCGTGGACGTATCTTGATTCGTAAGTCTGGAACAGAGCCGGTGATTCGTGTCATGGTTGAAGGTGATGATGAGCAAGAGGTGAAAGCTTTAGCTCAACATTTAGCAGATTCAGTTCGTTCACAAGCACAAGTCGCATAAGGTGCATGACATGAGTGATGTCATTAAAGATTTAAGTGAATTACGCTTAAGTTATGAGCAAGGTGAGTTGCATGAGGGGCAGGTTGAATCTAACCCTCATCAGCAGTTTCTTGTTTGGTTTAATCAGGCTCTAGCAGCCAATTTGCATGAACCCTATGCAATGTCATTAGCAACTGCAAGTGCAAAGGGCAGACCTCATGTTAGAACAGTTTTGTTACGTGGGGCCACAGAAGCTGGTTATGATTTTTATACGAATTATGACAGTCAAAAAGGTATTGATTTGGCAGAAAATCCATATGCCGAATTATTATTTTACTGGCCAAGTCTAGAACGTCAGGTGCGAGTGGGTGGTCGCGTAGTTAAAATTGCTGAGCAAGAATCTACAGAATACTACCTTAAACGACCACGTGATAGCCAGATTGCAGCGCATATCAGTACCCCCCAAAGTGGTAAAATTGAAAGCCGAGAGCTGTTACAGCAACGTTTTCAAGACTTACAACAGCAAGTTGAAAGCCGTGAAGTGCTTGACAAGCCGGAGTTCTGGGGCGGTTATCGTCTGCAACCAGATTATTATGAATTCTGGCAAGGACGACCAAATCGTTTACATGACCGCTTGAGTTATGAAAAAATCGACGGTCAATGGACGCTGCACCGACTGATGCCTTAAATGACAAAAATACAAATCAAACAAAGACCTTTATTGACACGCCCTGAACAATTTCAGGGCGTGCCGCCGTTTATTGCCGAAATTTTGGCAAGGCGTGGAGTAGAATCTGAACAGGAATTAGAGCTAAAGCTTAAGAATTTATTAGCCCCGCAGCTCAAGGGACTAGAGACAGCTGTGACATTAATAGATCAAGCTATTGATGCACAGAAAAAGATTATTATTGTTGGCGACTATGATGCTGACGGTGCAACCAGCACAGCGTTAATGGTATTGGTGCTTCGTGATATGGGAGCACAAGTCGACTATTTAGTTCCAGACCGATTTAAATACGGTTATGGGCTTACCCCCGCAATTGCAGAGCTTGCACACCAAACTTATCAACCTGATTTATTAATTACAGTTGATAATGGAATTTCCAGCCATGCTGGAGTTGATACAGCCCATGCTCTGGGCATGCAAGTTATTATTACCGATCATCACTTAACAACAAAAGAAACGCCTCTAGCAGAGGCGGTGGTGAATCCAAATCAATTAGGCTGTGATTTTCCGAGTAAGGCGCTTGCTGGTGTTGGTGTTGCATTTTATGTGTTGGCTAATTTGGCAAGTTTACGTACTAGACAAGGTAAAAGCACAAGCAAAGTCACTCGATATCTAGATTTGGTTGCTTTGGGAACTTATGCGGATGTTGCTGTATTAGATTATAACAACCGCATTTTAGTGGATGCAGGTGTGAAGCGGATTCAGCAACATCAATGTCGAGTTGGGATATTGGCACTGTTGGATATTGCTGGCCGAGAGGCGTCGTCTTTGCGTGCACAAGATCTAGGTTTTGTTTTAGGTCCACGTATTAATGCTGCTGGGCGTATGGAGAGCATGCGAATCGGTATAGAGTGTTTATTAGCAGACTCTATGGAAACAGCTTACCCGATTGCTCAACAATTAAATCAGTTGAATATAGAGCGGCGACAAATTGAAGGAGAGATGAAGCAACAAGCTTTATCTGCTTTAGATAGTTTGCAGCTCTCAAAAGAAGATATTCCCCCAGCTCTGGTGCTCTTCGAAGAAAACTGGCATCAAGGCGTGATTGGGATCGTGGCAGGGCGTTTAAAAGAACAGTTTCATCGACCAGCTATTGTCTTTGCACCAGATGAAGATGGTGTCCATATTAAAGGATCTGCGCGTTCAATTGATGGGGTGCATATTCGAGATACGATTGAACAGGTTGCTGAACAACATCCCGAATTGGTGAGCCATTTTGGTGGACATGCAGCAGCGGCAGGTTTAACGATACGTAAAGAAAATTTTGATGCTTTTAAAACAGTGTTTACTACCTGTGTTGCAGCTATGGAAGAATCTTTGTTTCAAGCTACTTTATGGACAGATGGGGAATTACCAGCTTCGGCTTTGCAACTAGACACATTGGATTGGATTGAGCAACTTGGACCATGGGGGCAAAAATTCCCATTTCCTCAGTTTGAAGGACATTTTAAAGTTGTTGATTATCGTTGGCTTAAAGAAACACATCTAAAACTTAGATTGGCTCTTGATCAATATACTTTTGATGCGATTGCTTTTAATGCCGTTGGACGATTTGAATTTAATCCTATGCAAGATGAAGTTCATTTGGTCTATGAGATTGACCGTAATGTATTTAAGGGTAATGTAAATTTACAATTGCGTATTGTGCATTTAAACCAATAAAAAAAATCCGCTCATTTGAGCGGATTTTTTTATAAACTTATAGGTAAGATTAGAAGCGGTAGCCTGCACGAACACCATAAGTGTTATCGTTGTCACCGAAACCAATACGACCTTCAAGACTTACTTGTTGATTTAAGAATTTTTTAGCATTAATACCAAATTCATCTTTATCAGTTAAGTCGTTATTGTAGTAATCCACACCAAGGCTTAAAGTTTTATCGATGTAGTAGTCACCACGAACTTTATATTCGTCTAGGTCACCAAACGCACCGAACGCTTCAAGGTTTACGTCATGTTGACCTACTTGAGTTACGTATTTAGCACGAACTGTTGGATCAGCGCCGTCTTTACCGTCTTTCTCGTCGTAACCTTTAACACCTAGTGCAAGTAATAGACCTGGAGCTGGTAAATAACCTACTTCAGCTGCATAAGTAGTTACTTTGCTATCAATATTGGTGTTATCAATTTCACGCTCATTACGGCCTACATCACCGCTAAGGTAGAAATCTGAGTTAGGAACATAGTATTCAACACCTACGCCATACTGAGTATCTTTAGTACCGCTGTTATCACCATAGTTGATAAGTGCGTTAACATTACTTGCACGGCTTAAAAATGCTGCTTCTGCAAGTGGAGCGTTACGAGTTTGAACAGGATTAAAGTAATAAGTCCCGTCAACACCGAATTTACTTACGCTGCTACCGTTGTCTGGATCAAGATAATTGTAAGAACCACCAACTTCAGCTTGGTAAGCGTTTGCTGCGCCACTTACTGCGAGTGCAGATAAAAGAGCTGATGCAATTGCTAGTTTTTTCATGGAATCTCTCCCCTCTAAAAAGCGATTTTATAAATGTTTTGTTACAACTTTTAGTCTAGAGGAAAATCGGGTAGCGTCAATCTTGCACAAGTAACCGCACTGTAACTATGTGCTTTTTTTGTAAATATATTTAACTTAAGTATTTGATTTTAAAATATAAAGATAGAATGTTTAATTTTATTAAAATTGAGGAGATTTTGTGTAGATCATAAAAAATGCTGTAAAAGTACCCAATTTTGTATGAGGATGTTACCGGTTAAGCTTAAAATGAACTGAAAAATGCCCAAGGAAAATTCCCTTGAGCATTCATATTTTTAATAGTAAATACTTATGGATTAGAAGCGGAATGTTCCATTAATACCAAAAGAGTTAGCATCATCAACAGTTGTATAAGTTAAACCTACTGCTACTTGAGGTGTGAAGAATTTCTGTGCACGGACACTAAAAATTGCATCAGAATCTTCTGCTGTTGAATCTGCAAAAGATGCTCCAATACTTAAAGTAGGATCAAGATAAAGATCTGCACCTAAGCGATAAGTTGTTTCGTCACCAATATAAGTTTGTCCTTCAAAATTAGTATAAAAACCTGAAATTTGAGTAACGTATTTGGCACGTAAAGTTACGGCTGTATCCTCATCTTCACCAGTTACAGCTGTAGCATTTGTGACTGAAGTTATAAAACCATATTTAGCTGCTTGTATTGGATCAAAGCTTTCAGATAAATCTGTTACACCAGCGGCCAACAATAAACCATCTGTTGGTAGGAAACCGACCTCTACAGCATAACCATTACCGCTATCATCAACAGAACCAAAATCATTTGCACTGACTTTGGTTTTTGTACGGTTAAATGCGCCTGATAAATAGAGTGGGGTACTTGGAATAAAGTATTCAGCTGTAATGCCTACAGAATTAAATTCGAGTTTTCCAGAATCTTCATCATCTTCTAACTTGCTATACGCATAACCAAGACCAATATTGGAAGCCTTATTTAAAAAAGCAGCTTCAGCTAAAGGGAAAGTTTTTGCTTCTACTGGATTAAAATAATATTTGCCGTTAATACCGAAGCTATTATTTTCTCCCCCATCCATATCTGTAAATTCGTACATTGTACCAACTTCAGTTTGATAGGCATTTGCATTGAAAGCACATGTAGCAGTAATGATTGCGAATAAAATATTTGATTTTTTCATGGTAAAGCTCTGGATTAATATATGTTATAAAGTTATTAAGATTTAAGTTGTTAATTTTAATGTGTTTTTTACATATAAGTCAATTGTATTATATTTGATTCTCATTATTAAGATAATAAAAATCAATAAGTTTTAGTGCTTTTGTTTGAAAATGGGAAGCTATGCTAAAATAATTGACTGTTTATCTGCTCTTATGGGAACACTCGCGTGGAAATTAATCCTTATCTAAACCAATTGAAAGACTTAACTGATCGTAGCCAAACACTACGGGGGTATCTTTGACTACGATCTGAAAAAAGAGCGTTTAGAAGAAGTTTTACGTGAGTTAGAAGACCCTGCGATTTGGAATGATCAAAGCCGTGCTCAGGCGATGGCGAAGGAAAAGGGCGAACTAGAAAACGTTATTAATGTATTGGATGGGTTGTCAACACAACTTGAAGATGCAAAAGCGATGTTAGATTTGGCTGTAGAAGCTGATGATGAAAGCTTGCTTGAAGATGTTCAGTCAGAGCTTAGTGCTGCTGAAGATGAACTGGCTAAACTTGAATTCCGTCGTATGTTTAGTAATCCAATGGACCCTAATCCTTGCTATGTCGAGATTCAATCAGGTTCAGGCGGTACCGAAGCACAAGACTGGGCATCTATGCTTTTACGTATGTATATGCGCTGGATTGAACGTCATGGCTTCAAAGCAGAGCTTATGGAAGTATCTGATGGCGATGTCGCTGGTATTAAATCTGCAACAATTCGTGTTGAAGGTGAATATGCCTACGGTTGGTTACGCACAGAATCAGGTGTGCACCGTTTAGTTCGTAAATCACCATTTGACAGTGGTAATCGCCGTCATACTTCATTCTCTGCGGTATTTATTTCACCAGAAGTTGATGACAATATTGAAATTGATATTAATCCTTCTGATGTTCGTACCGATACTTACCGTGCATCTGGGGCAGGTGGTCAGCATATTAACAAAACCGATTCGGCAGTGCGTTTGACCCACACTCCAACAGGTATTGTGGTGGCGTGTCAGAACCAGCGTTCGCAACATGCTAACCGTGACCATGCATGGAAACAATTACGTGCGCGTTTGTATGAATTGGAAATGCAAAAACGTAATGAAGCGGCTCAAGCTTTAGAAGACTCTAAGTCTGATATTGGTTGGGGAAGCCAAATTCGTTCATATGTATTAGATGATTCACGTATTAAAGATTTACGTACGGGCGTTGAAAATTCTAATACAGGTGCTGTTCTTGATGGTGACCTTGATCGCTTTATTGAGGCGAGCTTAAAACAAGGTTTATAAGAGTCTGCTGAACTTTTAGTTTAAATACAGTTCATCTATGAATATGTAGAACTCTTGGATTTTTAGCGATTAAAACGGCAAAGCAATTCAGCCTTCGAATCTTAATCGAAAAAATGCGATATGAATATCGAAAAAAATAGATATGAATATCGCAAAAATGCGATATGATGGTTCCGAAATGCTGAATAAAGCTTTGTTCGTTTAAAAGACGTGTTGAGCCTATGGATATTGATGCAATTAGCAAAGCCCTTTCCAATCCGCTACGTCGGCAGATTTTGCAATGGTTAAAAGAACCTGCGCATTATTTACCAGTGGAAGAGTGTGGTGGTAGTTTTGAGAAGGGTGTTTGTGCAGGTCATATTGAACGATTGGGCAAAGTAGCACAGTCTACAATGTCGAATCATTTGTCTGTTTTACAACAGGCGGGTCTGATTCAGGTCCAAAAATATGGTCAATGGTCTTATTTTTCACGTAACGAAGCTTTGATTCAGCAATATATCGAACATTTAAAACAAACACTTTAACAATATTAAAGTGTAAGTCGAGGCGACTATGGCTGAACTCAATACTCCTTTAACGGTTGGTGATTTTGAAATCAAAAATCGATTGGTAATGGCTCCATTAACGCGTGCGCGTAGTGGTGAAAGTCGAGTACCGAATGATTTAATGGTTGAATATTATCAACAGCGTGCAAATGCTGGTCTAATTTTGACTGAAGCAACAGTGATTGGTTCAAAAACTGTGGGTTATGCAGAAACCCCAGGATTGTGGTCACAAGAGCAAGCACAAGCTTGGAATAAAATTATTGAGGCAGTTCATGCTCAAGGTTCAAAAATTGTAGCTCAACTTTGGCATGTTGGTCGTATTTCGCATCCTGAACTTTTAGATGGTGATATTCCTGTTGCCCCAAGTGCGATTCAACCTGCGGGTGAAGTGAGTTTATTACGTCCTAAACGTCCGTATGTAAAACCGCGTGCACTTTCATTAGAAGAAGTGAAAGAGGTTGTTGCTCAATATAAACATTCAGCAGAATTAGCTAAAGCAGCTGGTTTTGATGGTGTTGAATTACACGCAGCGAATGGTTACTTAATTGACCAGTTCCTTCAAAGTAATACGAATCAACGTGATGACGAATACGGTGGTCTTGTTGAAAATCGTGCACGTTTATTATTAGAAGTCGTTGATGCATTTATTGAAGTATGGGGTGCTGGCCGAGTAGGTGTACATATTGCACCACGTGGTGATTCACACGATATGGGTGATGAAAACCCGTTAGCAACATTTGGTTATGTAGTTGAACAACTGAGCCAACGTAATGTTGCTTTCATCTTCTCTCGTGAATATGAAGCTGCTGATAGTATTAGTCCTAAACTTCGCGAAAAATTTAATGGTGTATGGATTGCGAATGAGAATCTAACACCAGAGTCAGCAAAACGTATTTTGCGTGATGGTGAAGCTGACGCAGTATCTTTTGGTAAAGCATATATTGCCAACCCAGATCTTTTACAGCGTTTAGAGCAAGACTTACCTTTAAATGAACTTCAACCAACAACTTTATATGCGAAAGGTGCTGAAGGTTATACAGACTATCCAACGCTAGAAGCTTCGTAATTTTTTGAACAGATGATTTACTGACCTCTTTAATTTATGGGTTCAGTAAATCGCTTTTCTTGTAATGGTAGAGTTTAGGTATCGAAACTCTGCCATTTTTTCTATCTATGTTATATTTTCCCCAGTTTTAAACTTTGACTATTTGAGGCAAACCGCTTGGCGACCCCTTTTTGGTACAACACCGCACTCCATTTATTAAAACCTTTTTACCACTGGCGGATAAAAAAACGTGCAGAAAGCCAGGAATTATATAATCAGGAATGTCTTGAAAGATTTGGGCCGTTTGAATCTCCGAAAAATGTGAGAGCAATTTGGTTCCATGCTGTTTCGGTTGGAGAAACCAATGCTGCGCAGCCTTTAATCGAGCATTATCTTAAACTCGGTCAACCTGTGTTAGTTACTAATACGACTAAAACTGGGCAGGCGCGTGCCAAATCATTATTTTTAAAAGCGCCGTTTTTAGATTTATTTCAAGCAGTTTATTTGCCTGTTGATCAAAAGCATCTTTTAAAACAATTTTTTGAGTTGTATCAGCCAAAACTTTTAGCATTGGTTGAAACTGAACTTTGGCCAAATTTAATTGATCAAGCCAAGCTACAACAGGTTCCTTGCTTATTGTTAAATGCGCGGTTATCAGAAAAATCAGCTAAAGGTTATAGTCGAGTCTCAGGTTTAACAGCAGGAATGTTGAAACAAATTGACTGGGTGTTGGCTCAAGATAATGCTACTCGCCAACGCTATGTCGAGCTTGGCTTAGAACAACAAAAAAGTCAGGTGGTTGGAAATATTAAATTTGATATTCACGCACCAGAAGCATTTATAAGTCAGGCAGCAAAGTTACACCAGCTATGGTATTTGGGCCAACGGAAAGTACTGACAATTGCCAGTACACATGCACCCGAAGAACAACAAATTTTGCAAGCACTTCAGCCTTATTTAAAGTCAGATCCAGAGTTAGTTTGTATTGTCGTACCTCGACATCCTGAACGTTTCGACGAAGTCTTTGAAATTTGCCAAAACCTAGATTTAATTACTCACCGTAGAAGCTTGAACCAAAGTATTCATACGAGTACGCAGGTTTATCTAGCCGATAGTATGGGGGAGCTTTGGTTATGGTATGCCTTAAGTCAGGTGTGTTTTGTAGGTGGTTCTTTAAATGAGCCGGGCGGTGGGCATAATATTTTAGAGCCTATGGTTTTAAATGTGCCGACCGTCATTGGACCTCGTTACTTTAATTTCCAAACCATTGTTGATGAATTCATTGACGAAAATGGTGTGCTCATTGCCCAAGACGCTGAGCAAGTTGTAGCGATCTGGATGGCATGTTTAGCTGAACCTGATCAGGCCCAACAAGTGGTAGAACAAGCACATAAAGTCTTACAACGTAACCAAGGTTCATTGCAAAAACATATTGGCGTAATTAATCGGTATTTGGCCGACAAACCATGAATATTGTTTTGCTAGAGCCTGAAGATATTCAGTCGGACACGTGGTCAATTCACTCAAAGCGCCAATTACAGCATTTACGTGAACATCTTGATATTACGGTTGGCCAAAATCTAAAAGTTGGTATTCGAAACGGTGCTCGTTATACCACTGAAATTATGTCGATTAACGATCAAGAAGTTTGTATACGACCTATTCGTGAAGAAGCTGTCCCTGCAAAACTTCCGGTTCATTTAATTGTAGCGTTACCAAGGCCCAAAGTTTTACGCCGTTTAATCATGGACAGTGTGACTTTAGGTGTTGAAAGAATTAGTTTGATTCATAGTTATCGCGTAGATAAAAGCTATTGGCAAACTCCATTTTTGCAACAACTCGATAACTATGTGACTTTAGGGCTTGAGCAAGCAGGTGACACGATTGTTCCTGAAATTCAAATGTACAAACGCTTTAAACCTTTTGTTGAAGACGTTTTGCCAAGCTTGATCTCGAAAGAAACACCAGCCTATGTGGCCCACCCTTATGCCGAGCAGAGCATGCCAGTTAATATTCCACATGCTTGTAATGTAGTCGTGGGTCCCGAAGGTGGCTTTATTCCCTATGAAGTTGATTTGCTCACAAAAAACGGCTGCCAAGCTGTGAGCTTAGGCAACCGTATTTTAAGAACTGAAACGTCTATTTCTTATATTTTAGGTCGTCTCTTTAGTTGATGTTTTAGGGTTTAAAAGTGGCTGATTTGCGGCCATTTTTAATTCCTGAATTGGGTAAGGAATATTAATTCCGTTCGTATTAAAAGCTTGCTTGACCTGAGCTTGAATAGTGCTCGTAGATGACGAAATATCAGTTTCAGTTGTATCAACCCACCAGCGTACAGTCAGGTTAACCGAGAAATCTGCTAACGCTGTAACGTTAACCGAGAAGGCTGGCTGACTAAGTACATTTCGATCATTGTTAAGAATATCTAAAATAATCTGCTTGGCTTTTTGTTCATCGTCGTCATATCCAATACCGACTACAAACTCACAGCGTCGTTGTTGATAAGCTGTATTTACAGTTAAAGCACTCGTATAAACAGTTGCGTTTGGAATAACAATGCGACGGCCATCTGGCGAGCGTAAGAATGTTGCACGAATTTGAATATCTTCAACCGTTCCTTCAAGCGAATTTACAACAATGGAATCGCCAATGCGGAATGGTTCGCTTAATAAGATTAAGATGCCTGACAGTAAATTTTGAAAGATATCTTTAAATGCAAAACCAATAGCGACAGAACCAATTCCAAGAGCACTCATGAGTTGCCCTGGTGTAAACCCTGGAATCATGATGACGAGTGCAATTAAGAAACCAAAAAATAGAATTGTCGTGCTGCCTACACGGTTTAAGACCAAAACTAGGTTTTGGCGTGTGTAAGAGCGGTTTTCTAAGGTTTTACGAACAAAGAACTTAAATAATTTGGTCAGTAGCCAAAAAATAATAAAAACGATAATCGCAATACATATATAAGGCACACGTTCCCAAAAGCTATCCACGATTTTGTCGATAGTGGTATAGGCATCATGATACTTTTCAGTATGGGCTAAAACCGTTTGAGTGGTTTTAGTGCCCGCTTCTTGTAAAAGTTCGCCTGTATTTTTTGCGACATCCGTTAAGGATTTTTGTTCATCAGCCACGGCAAGTCTCAATTAAAAAAAATTTATGAAAGCGATTTTCGGCTTTCATCATAGTAGGAGATAAAATGTGCGCCTACTATAATGAGTTCATCTAAATAATAAAGTGTTTTTTAATTAAAAGTATTCCGTTCCTTTTTGTAAGATTTGTGTCGGTGTTGCTAAGGTATCAGTCCCTGAGAAATAATAAAAAATTCCTGCTGTTGAAATAAGGCTAATTAAAATAGCGACTAAAATAAGCCAAGCCATCAGTTTTTCTATAAACGTTGCTGGTCGAACAGGACCATATTCGTTGGGACCTGCTGTACCTGAGGCAAGCAGTAAATAAATCATAAAAAAGAACTGAACAACTGGAATGAACAATAGCAGTCCCATCCAGCCACTCTTATTTAGATCGTGCAAGCGTCGAACAACGAGTACAATATTTAAATAAATCAGGAACAGCGAAAAAGCCCAGACTACTAAAGCACTGGCTCCAGAAAGAGAGCTATAAAATTCAAAATTAAATAAATTGCTTGAAAGCTGAAAACTTCCAAGAAATGAAGCCAAAATGAAATAGCCCAAGAGGGTGACTAAATAAATCAGTCCATAACCACCTAAATAGCTCATGCGATTAAAGCGTCCATGAATTGAAAACGGACTATCTTTAAAAGGGAGCTGAGGTGGGCGTGAGGAGCTTGTTTGGGCAAACATATTATTTTATTCCTGTGTTGCATATGAGAGACAAAATAATCTTTGTTGATGATCAAAACCATCAAATCTTGAAAAAATTATAAAAGTAAAAGCTATAGACAAATGTTTTAAATCAACTTAATTTTATAAAAATGTTCACAATTTCGTGTGCTTGAGTAAGTGGTTAATATATGACCAAAGTCGCATTGTCTAGGCTTTGAAACAGTCATCATACTGAAAAGGCATACAAATAAGATCCAGTAAAATAATAGCCACAGTCTCGAGATGGGATGCACAAGATCAAGGAAGTTGCGTATGAATGAGATCTATCCAGTACCAGAGGAATTTAAAAAGACAGCTCGTACTGTTGAAGCAGACTACTTTAAACGTTATCAACACTCTATCGAGAACCCAGATGAATTCTGGGCAGAGCAAGCTAAAATTGTCGATTGGATAAAGCCATTTACCCAAGTTAAAAATACGAGTTTTGACAAAGACAATTTCAAAATTGAATGGTTTGCTGATGGTGAGTTGAACGTATCAGCAAATTGCCTAGACAGGCATCTTAAAGAACATCCTCATAAACCAGCAATTATTTGGGAAGGTGACCATCCTTCTCGTCATAAAATCGTTTCTTATAAAGAATTACACGACGAAGTCTGCCGCTTTGCCAACGTTTTAAAGAAATATGGTATTGGTAAAGGCGACCGTGTTGTGTTGTATATGCCGATGGTCACTGAGGCTGCAATTGCCATGTTGGCCTGTGCCCGTATTGGTGCTGTTCACTGCGTGGTATTTGGTGGGTTCTCGCCAGACTCTTTAGCAAGCCGTATTGAAGATAGCCAAGCTAAACTGGTGATTACCGCGGACTCAAGCCTACGTGCCGGAAAACTATTACCACTCAAAGAAAATGTCGATTTGGCTCTAGAATTGCCGGGTACAGAGTGCGTTGAAAATGTAGTTGTGGTTTACCGTAATGCGAACCCGATTGAAATGAAGCCGGGACGTGATTTGTGGTATCACCTCATTATTATGGAAGTGGATGCCAACTGTCCTCCAGAACCGATGAAGGCTGAAGACCCATTATTTATTCTCTATACCTCGGGCTCGACAGGTAAACCTAAAGGTGTTTTGCATACCACAGGTGGTTATTTAGTCTATGTAACAAGTACCTTTAAAGAGGTCTTTGATCTAAAACAAGATGATGTGTACTGGTGTACGGCCGATGTAGGCTGGATTACAGGACATAGTTATTTGATCTATGGCCCACTTGCAAATGGAACTACGACTTTAATGTTTGAGGGTGTCCCTCAATATCCAACATGGGCACGTCTTGGTCATGTGGTCGATAAGCACAAAGTCTCTATTTTATATACGGCCCCAACCGCAATTCGCGCGATGATGCGAGAAGGGGATTCATTTGTACGTGAAAGTAACCGTAGCAGCCTGCGTTTACTTGGTTCGGTCGGTGAGCCTATTAACCCCGAAGCTTGGAATTGGTACTACAACGTTGTTGGTGAAGGCCGCTGTCCGATTGTTGATACATGGTGGCAAACCGAAACAGGCGGTATTTTGATTGCTCCATTGCCGGGTGCAACAGCTTTAAAACCAGGTTCGGCAACACGTCCGTTATTTGGTATTCAACCAGCCATTGTAGATGGTGAAGGCAATGAGCTAGAAGGTGCGGCTGAAGGTAATCTTGTGATTAAAGATTCATGGCCGGGCCAGATGCGTACCATTTGGGGCGATCCTGATCGCTTTATTGAAGCGTATTTCTCGACCTTTAAAAATACCTACTTTACGGGTGATGGTGCTCGCCGTGATGAAGATGGTTATTACTGGATCACAGGTCGAGTTGATGATGTCTTAAACGTTTCAGGCCACCGTCTGGGCACTGCTGAAATTGAAAGTGCTCTTGTTTCGCATGAGTCAGTAGCAGAAGCAGCCGTGGTAGGTATGCCGCATGATATTAAAGGACAAGGTATTTGTACTTTTGTGACTCTACAAGCGGGTGTGCCAGAGTCGGAAGAACTGCGTAAAGAGTTAATTAACTGGGTACGTAAAGTGCTTGGACCTGTGGCTTCACCTGATGCACTACATTGGGCACCAGCATTACCTAAAACCCGATCTGGTAAAATCATGCGCCGTATTTTAAGAAAAATTGCAGCAAATGAGCTTGATAGTTTGGGTGATACTTCAACTTTGGCTGAGCCTGCTGTGGTAGATCAGTTAATTGAAACTGTTTATCCCCATAAACAAAACTAATTTTAAAAAAGCCCCATCTGGGGCTTTTTTATTGGGTTTTATTTAAGACTTTCCTAAAAAGTCAGCAGTATTTTGTACATTTGCAAATGTACTAAGCGCAGTTAAAAAAGCGGTTTGTACGTCTTCAGCTTTTACAATTTTTCCGTCATGGCTTAAATTGCGAGTTGCGGTTGCATCTGCAATTAAGATCGGTTGATAGCCCAGTTCTTTGGCTGCACGTGTACCTGAATCAATACACATGTGAGTCATCATGCCTGTGATCACGAGTTGCTCAATTTGATGTGTTTTTAAAAGTTCATCTAAATCGGTTTCTAAAAAACTATTTGGATAGTGCTTTGTTACGATTAATGAATCACTTCCAGTACTGAGTTCAGGGTGAAGTAAAACTCCATCTGTATTTTCTTGGAAGAAACTCGCTTGTGGCGGGTTAATATGTTGCACATAAATGATTGGCAAGTTTTTCTCGCTAAAATATTGTTCGAGTTGTTTTATTTTTTCTAGTGCTTGCTCTGGTCCAACCAATTCCATTTTGCCATTTTTAAAATAATCATTTTGTACATCGATAATTAATAGTGCTTGTTTCATGAGATTACTCTTGTTGATATGAGATAAAACAAGATTATTCTCTGCCAGTAAAATCGGCTATAGTCAGATGAAAGCATTACCGCCAGTTTTCTTTCACCATGAAAAATGAATATTGAATTAGACCCGATTGATCTAAAAATTATTGCATTGCTTAAACACGATTCTCGACTAACCAATAAAGAAATTGGGCAGCGAGTTCACCGGACAGGGCAGGCGGTGGGCACTCGAATTGCACAGTTAATGGATGCTGGTGTCATCAAAAATTACACGATTGCTGTGCAATATTCGCATAAACAATTTATTCATTTGCATTTAAATGAACAACGCGCTTTTGAGGAAATTGAAAATCTGGTCAAGCAATATGAACAAATCGATGAATGCTTTAAAGTGATGGGCAATGCTTGCTATATGATCGTCAGCCATTTTGAACCCGCAGCATTAAATGAATTTATTGAGAAACTTTCAAAATGGTGCCGTTATTCGGTTGAAACAGTGATTCGAGAAGTCGAGAAAACTTAAAAATAAAGGCTCCAAGCCGAGTCTTGGAGCCAATAAATTCTTTATTTTTAATTTATTGTTTTTATTGTCTTGCGCTGCTTTAAATGAAGTTTTTTAGGCTGATTTTGCTTGAATTTCTATCTCCTTTTCTTGTTGAAGTTCTAATTGGCGAACGAGTGGTAGAACTTTTTCCCCAAAATATTCTACTTCTTCAATGAAATGTAAGAATCCAGAAAGAATCAAATCAACACCTACATTTTTAAGCGCTACAATACGCTCTGCAATTTGTTGAGGTGTACCAATTAAATTGGTTTTAAAGCCATCATTATACTGCACTAAATCTTCAAAACTTGATTTTGCCCAGTTACCTTGTTGCTCTGGAGAAGCTGCACCTGCTTCACGTGTTGCATCGCCAAACGCATTTACCGCTTCAGTGTTGGCTTTATCAATAATTTCTTGAAGTACCGCTTTTGCTTCTTCTTCGGTATCTCTAGCAATAATGAACGCATTTACACCAATTTTAACCTGATGGTTATTGGCTTTAGCTTTAGTGCGAATGTCTTCGACTTGTTTTTGAATTTCTTCTACGGTATTACCGTTGGTGAAATACCAGTCAGATACGCGTGAAGCCATGTCACGTGCAGCCCGTGAGCTACCGCCTTGAAACACTTCAATATGAGGCTTTTGCAGAGGTTTCGGTTTAAGTGTGTAGTTTTGGAATTGATAGTATTTACCATCGAAACTATAGTTATCGGTGGTCCAGATTCCTTTTAACGTACGAATAAATTCTTCAGAGCGGACGTAGCGCTGATCATGTTCTGGCCACTCTTCACCAATCGCATCAAATTCTCCTCTAAACCAACCACTCACCACATTAATGGCAATACGGCCTTCAGTTAAATAATCAATTGTTGCAAGTTGCTTGGCTGCGAGTGCCGGTTTCCAAGGGCCGGGCAGAATCGCCGCAATGACTTTAAGTTTTTCAGTTTTTGCCAGTAATGCGTGACTGAAACTTACTGATTCATGCTGGTTTTCTGCTCCGTACCCCGCCGTAAAACGAATTTGAGTGAGCGCATATTCAAAACCATTTTTTTCGGCAGCCTGTGCAAGTCGAACATTGTAGTCATAACTCCAGTCTGTACGCTGTTCGATGTTACTTACTACAAGGCCACCGCTTACGTTTGGTACCCAATAAGCAAATTTAATTGGTTGTTGTAATTGCGTCATGGTTTGCTCTCCCAATTCGTTATTTTTATTTAGCGATATTGCACTTAGGCAACATGCGTTAATGATTTGCCAGACTTGTGATGCAAGCGAGACTCTGCTGCATTAAGATCAGGCACAGCCGCTGAAGGTAATACTTCTTCTTGCTCAATTTGCTTGTTAATACCAAGCTCTTGATTTGCTTGCTGAGTCTTAGATTTCACTACTTCAGCACGTTTACCTTTCGCTGGTGCCCATTCTAAAATTGGCAATGCACGCGCTACTGCTAACGTAATACGATCTGATAATTGCTCGCTTTTCACCGTGTATTCAGGGGTAAAGTCACGATCGGTCGCATATACACCAATCGGTAAAGTTTGTGCTTGGAAGAAACTGAACAATGGACGAAGTTGATGTTCAAGTACCAGTGCATGACGATCACTACCGCCCGATGCTGCTAAAAGTACAGGCACATCGACCAATGCAGTTTGTTCAACAAAATCGAAGAAGTGTTTGAAAAGGCCTGTGAAAGAAGCACGGTAAACAGGTGTGCCAACAATTAATGCATCTGCTGCTTCAACTGCTGCAAGGTCGTCTTGTACGCGCTGTGGAAGTTGATTTCGATAAAATGCGCCACCTAATAAAGGTCCAATTTCACTTAATTTAATAAAGTGAACTTTAATGTCGGTTGCTTCGGATAACTCATCAAGAATGGCTTGAACCAAACTTTCCGTTTTAGATGGGGTATTTAAGCCACCAGAAACAGCAACAATATTTAAAGGTTTTGGTGATGTGATACCAGTCATAATTTGGTTCCTAAGTCTAAAACAAGAGATTAGACTTATTAATCAATATCGACGGTAAACTGTAAAATAACGAAATTGGTCAACCTTATCAGTTTTAAATATAAAAGATAAATAGAGGATTTTTATACTTCGTTTTTATATTAACTTATTGATTTTATTTTATATAATTATAGGTGATATATTTTTTATAATAAAAAGTAAGCTTATATAAAAAACAGATTAATTTTGATTAAAAGTTAAAAAACTTCTGAAAATCTTGGCTAAGTTCTACATTTATCAACATTTTGCATAAAAATGGATAAGATGAACGTATCTTTCATCTAAATAGTAGGGTTACAATAGGCTATACTTATGCTCAAGATTACTTTAATCGCTTATGAATATTTTAATCGTTGATGATCATCCTTTGTTTCGTCATGCTTTAATTCAAGCAGTACGTTATAGCCTGCCACAGGCACAAATTCATGAAACAGCTTCGGTTGATGAGTTTTATGAGCGTTTGGAAAATGGGGCAGAACCTGATCTAGTATTACTCGATTTAAATTTACCGGGTGCCTCAGGCTTTTCTGCTCTAGTCTATGTACGAGCACAGTATCCAGCTATTCCAATTATTGTGGTTTCTGCACATGAAGAAACTTCAATTATTCAGCGTGCCATTGCACATGGCGCGATGGGTTATATTCCTAAATCTGCTCATCCAAGTCATATTGGCGAAGCGATTCGCCACGTCTTAGAAGGTGAAATCTGGTTACCACCTAATTTGCCACCTAACCTTAATCTTGATCCGAGAGCGGCAGATGAAACTGCTTTAGCTGAACGTATCCAATCTTTAACACCACAGCAATTCCGTGTTTTGATGATGGTTGCGGAAGGTTTGCTTAATAAACAGATTGCCTATGAACTCGATGTTTCGGAAGCAACAATTAAAGCCCATGTAACCGCTATTTTTAGAAAATTAGGTGTGCAAAACCGTACACAAGCCGTATTGGCAATTAGTGCATTAAATATTGAAGATAAGAAAATCTAAAAATAAAAAAGACCTCAGTTGAGGTCTTTTTTATGTGTGCCACTTAAGCAAGGCAATCTTGCTTTGGTGTTAGGCTGTCGCAGTACAAAGGATTGAGTGCACATTGCAAATCATCGATCTGTTCTTGGGTCACATAGCCTTTACTTTTTAAATATTCAGCTACACGGTCATCACGTAAGCTTAAAAACGCTGCATCATAAACGCCTAAATCTACAAAAAGTGCAGCTGTTTCTAGGCTGTTGAAGCGATCAAGGAAAATATCATTGCCATACATTAAGAAGATATGGTCGAGTTTTGCTTTTTCATCGACATGTAGTCGTTCAGCAAGTTGATCAGGATGCGTTTTAATAAAGAGTAAGTCAGAGAGCTCATCAAATTGAGTCATATCTAGCTGATTTTCTCCAAGTTTGACATGACCAAGCCAAGCTTTGAAAACCAAAACCGCACCGCCACGGAGTAGCATGCTCCAGATTTGATGACGTGTGTCATGGTCAAGATTTTCACTTTCAGTGCTAAGAACCTTTAAGAAGTTTTCTTCTTGTTGTGCCAATTTATCAAATAAACCTAATCCTTGAGGATGATAAGCTGCAGGTGCAAATACATCAAAATTTAGATCATGAAATACATTAAGCGCGAGTGGGACCGCACTTTGATAAATCGTATTTAACGCTTTGATATGGGCTTCATTGAGTTTGCTATGAGGGAAAATACTTTGCCAATCTAGTTCAGGAAGTAAAGCATTGGCACTGTATTGACGATAAAACTGTTGAGATGAGAGTTGGTTTTGTGGGCTATTATCAGAAATATTCATGGCAATTGTCCTTTGCATTAATTCGTGAGCAGGGGTGCTTAATATAGAAATCGGTTAAAAATGGTTATACATTTATCAAATGCGTTTGGAATAGTTATGTGTCATCAAGAATGCAAGTAGAATACGACTAAAGTCGTATATGGTGGTTTTGTTTAGATAATAATTTTAAAAAACAAATATTTATTAAATTGTAACTAAGTATACAAGTGTTCACTTACAAAAAAGATGGGCTTTGCCATAGAAAAAGGGCTGTTGGAAAGTTTAGCCAATTATTTAATCAACAAAAGTAGACTTTTTGAGCAGTTCTGCCTATTGGCTTAAATTAAACCTATAACTTTTGCCAAAAATCCCTCCCAAACTTATAAAAAGCTTGGGAGAGGAAAATGTTTAATCTGCCGCGCTGGCAATTTTAAGTCCCGATAGCCATGCTCTTAGAGAGGCCGGTTTAAGCGGTTTTTTGAGTAAAACAATATTCAGTTCTTTCAATTGCTGAGGTAACTCTGGATGAGAGTCTGCTGTAATTAAAGCAACCGGAACGTCATGCTGTCGATTTTGCAAAATAAAATCGACACCGAGTTGGTTGTTATTTAAATGCTGATCGATAAGCCAGACCTGAATATTCTCTTTTTGAATAATTTCTAGTGCTTGTTCTGGTTCAGTGGCTTTAAAAACCTCATAACCCCATCGACCTAATAAGCTACTCATTCCTTCTAAAATGGTTTCATCATTGTCTAAACATAAAATCCGGTAGGCTTTAGTTTTTAAAGGCACTGCCTGTACGGTTGGAGTTATCACTTTTGGCGCTTCTACGACTGGAACCTCAATCATAAAACAGGAGCCTTTATTGAGCTCTGAGTAGACATGAACAGGGTAATTCAACAAACCTGTCATACGCTGCACAATTGCGAGACCCAAGCCTAGGCCTTGCTCACCCCAAGGTGATAAATGCCCACAGCGTTCGAATTCTTGAAACAGTTTAATACGTTGTTCTTCGGCAATTCCGGGGCCTGTATCCCAAACACCAATACGAATATGGTCAGGTTTTTGGGCTGAACGTAATACACCAACAATCACTCGACCTTTGGCGGTATAACGCAGTGCATTACTCACAAAGTTTTGAATAATACGTCGTATCCATTGTGGATCTGTATCGATCCAGAATGATACATCGTGAACTTTGAGTGAAATATTTCGCTGAGCGGCGATCGATTTAAACTGTAGTTCAAGATCACTGAGTAAATCATGCAACGGATAAGGCTGTCTTTTTGGCTGTATGCTACCGCCTTCTAAGCGGGCAATATCGAGTAGGGCAGAGAGCATACTTTCTGCACCATATAGAGCACGGTCAAGCTGTTGCAAAGTTTGACGGTCTTCTTCAGTTGCAATGCTTTGTTCAAGAACAGTACTAAAGAGACGAGCAGCATGCATGGGTTGTAATAAGTCATGACTGGCTGCTGCAATAAATCGGCTTTTTGACATGTTTGCCATATCGGCTTGTTCGCGTGCAAGCTGTTGCTCGGTTAAAGCATCGGCAAGCTGTTGGGTTCGGTCTTTTACGCGGGCTTCAAGTATTGCCTCATTTGCACGGAAAGCGGTAATGTCGGCGAATGTTGTAACAAAGCCTCCACCTGAAATAGGATTACCGCGCATTTGAATAACGCGTCCGTCTTTACGGATTCGTTCAAATTCATGCGCGCTTCCGACTTTCATCCAATGTAAGCGTTTACGAACATGTTCTTCGACTGAACCGGGGCCGCATTCGCCGCGTTCAGCGTTATAACGAATCAAATCGGCAATTGGACAACCCACATAAACTAAGTCTTTCGGGTAGCCAAATAGTTTTAAATATTGGTTATTCCAAGCCACCAGACACATATTTTTATCAACCACACTCACCCCTTGGGTCATGTGGTCAATCATGGTCATGAGCAAGTTTTGATTAAAACGTTGCCACTGTGAGGCTTGGTCTAAAATATTAGCGACTTGCCCTAATGCGAGGCCATTATTGATCATTGCTGTAGTGAGCAAAGTACGGGCAGAGGCTGCACCGATAATGCCAGCTAGATATTGCTCGGTAAAACGCCACCACATGCCATTGGCGATGCTATTGGGGTTGAGAGTGAGATGATTTTGTTCGCAAAAGTTCTCGAATGCTTGTGTTGTTGGTTGCTCACCCGTAATTCTTTTAGCAAGAGCGAACAGGTCACCTACTTTTAAACGTGCAGCATCGTGCGGTAAATAAGTTAAATCGGTAGAGGTATGCGGTGATGGCAGGGGTTTGGTTTCATAGTAGAAAAAGCTTTCTGCCTGAATTTGTTCTGCCACACTTGGGCGGTAAAGTTTAGAAATCCAAATATATAAAACAATATTTAAACCAAGTGACCAGATTACACCGTGTGTAAGTGGCGCAAATGATTCAAAACCAAAAAGTGACTCTGGTCGTAAGGCGTTAATTCCAAAAGGGCCAAAAAGCAAAATACTTTGGGCTGTTTCCTGATAGGCTTCTGGCAAACTACGTAAGATTGTTGGAAATAGTAAGGTGTAACTCCACATTAAAAATCCAACGATGAGGCCAGCATAGACACCTTGGCGGCTTCCGCCTCGCCAATACAAACCTCCAATAAGCGCAGGTGCAAACTGGGCAACGGCACTAAACGCCAATAAACCAAATACTGAAAGCTGGTTAATATCATTAAAGAAATGAAAGAATAAAAAACCAAGTAGCATCACCGCGACAATACTAATACGACGGCTGAATTTAAGAACTTTAGGTAAATGTTTATCGTGACGTGATAGCAACTTAAAACGCCAGAGTGCAGGCATAATCAAGTCATTACTGAGCATAATAGACAAGGCAACAGATGAAACCAGTAACATGCCTGTTGATGCCGAGAAGCCACCTAAAAAGGCCAGTAAAGCCAACCACTCTTGGTTATAACTCAGGGGCAATGAGAGTACTGCAACATCAGGTACAGTTAAGAACTTCGGTGCTGCATGTAATGCCCAGCTTGCGATTGGAATAATGGCTAAAATTGTTAAAATCAGATAAACCGCAAACCATTTGCGTGCACCGCGAATATGCTTTTCATCGCGTAGTTCAACTACTGCCACGTGGAACTGGCGGGGTAAACAGATAATTGCTAGACCTGCCAATAACGTCTGAATCCAGAAAGTTTCAGGCACTCCAAACAACTGAACTTCTTGAAAGGTTTGGTTCACATCTGATGTGACTTGTGCAAGGTTCGCTGGTGTTTCAAAAATAAAAAATAAAGCAACGCAAATCAGCGCGAATAATTTTACAAAAGATTCAAATGCCACAGCTAACATGAGACCGCCATGTTGCTCGGTGTTTGCAATCTGCCTTGTACCAAAAATCATGGCCAAAATAGCCAGTACACTGGTTAAAAGCAAAACACTATTGGTGGTTGTATGGATATGAGCATTCTGTTCCAGAATAACAGAAGTACTTAAAGCAATCGCACGTAACTGTAGAGCCAGATAGGGAATAATGGCGATTACTGCCAAGATCGTAACTAGCGAAGCCAAGACACCACTTTTGCCATAACGTGCAGCAACAAAGTCGGCAATCGATGAAATTGCGTGATGCTGACGTACTCGGCCTAAGCGTCGCCAAATGTCATAACCAAACCAGACAAATAAGAGAGGACCTAAGTAAATAGGCAAGAAAATGACGCCTTCTCGAACAGCTGCTCCAGTCGCGCCATAAAATGTCCATGATGAACAGTAAACGCCTAGTGTTAAGCTGAACAAGAACATGCGGCCACGTGTACTCAGACGGCTGGCATGCTTTTCACCAAAAAAAGCACAAATAAATAAGAGTGCTATATAAAGGGTGAGTACCCCAATAATCAGCCAGCTGTTCATATGACTCACATGATTAAAACCTTGTGCCTATCATACCCCAAGCAGAAACAAAGCTATAAATTGATTAAATTTTAACGACCAAAGTCTAAGTTACGAATTACACGTAATTTTGCTAACTTTAATCCTGAGAAACTATTATTAAAAAGTGGCCAAGGCTGGGCACAGGGCAAGGAGTTTGGTTATGGATCAGAACCAAGTAGAACAGATTCTACGCAATCCAAAGTTTCAAAAGATGGTCAAGAAAAAAAGTACATTAAGTTGGACGCTTACAATCATCATGTTAGTTCTTTATGTGGGTTTTATGCTGCTTGTTGGCTACAACAAAGAATTTTTGATGAGTTCATTTAGTGGTGGTGTAACGACATGGGGAATCCCACTAGGTTTAGGAATTATCGTTTTATCTTTCCTATTGTGTGGTGTGTATTCCTTTATCGCGAATAGTACCCTTGACCAGTTGAGTGAAGAAGCGTTGAAGGAAGTTGAAGCCATCACGCATGAGAAAGGACTACACTAATATGAAATGGAATTCATTAAAAGCGAAAGCTTTATTGGCAGCAGCATCGCTATATTCAACAGTGGCTATGGCAAGTCCGGACTTAGGTGAAGCTGAACAGCAAGCCACCAACTGGCATGCCATTATCATGTTTGTCATTTTTGTTGGTTTCACTTTGTTCATTACTAAGTGGGCTGCGAAGCAAACCCAATCAACACAAGATTTCTATACAGCAGGTGGTGGCATCAGCGGTTTCCAGAATGGTCTGGCAATTGCGGGTGACTATATGTCTGCTGCATCTTTCCTTGGTATTTCCGCACTAGTGTTTAGTTCAGGCTTTGATGGTTTGCTTTACTCGCTTGGGTTCATGGTAGGTTGGCCAATTGTTTTATTTTTGGTTGCAGAACGTTTGCGTAACCTAGGTAAATATAACCTTTCAGATGTGGTTTCATTCCGTCTTGAAGAGAAACCAGTACGTACTTTAGCTGCAGTCAGTTCACTTGTTGTCGTGGCATTCTATCTGATTGCCCAAATGGTAGGTGCGGGTCAGCTCATTAAATTACTATTTGGTTTGAACTACAACATTGCTGTAGTCATCGTTGGTCTATTGATGATGGCATACGTAATTTTTGGTGGCATGTTGGCAACAACATGGGTACAAATTATTAAAGCAGTCATGTTACTCAGTGGTGCAACCTTCATGGCATTCATGGTGATGAAAGCAGTTGGTTTCAGCTTCAGCAACATGTTTAGCCAATCAATTGAAGTTTTCAGTAAAGTACACGACATCAGCTTGGCCGATGCTTCAAAAATTATGGGGCCGGGTAAACTTGCGGCAAATCCAATTGATGCCTTGTCTCTAGGTTTGGCGTTGATGTTTGGTACAGCTGGTCTTCCACATATTCTTATGCGTTTCTTCACTGTAAAAGATGCAAAAGAAGCACGTAAATCGGTTGTGGTTGCAACAGGTTTTATTGGCTACTTCTACCTTTTAACTTTCATCATTGGTTTCGGTGCGATCCTTTTCGTATCAAACAATCCGCAATTCCTTGATGTTGCGAAAATGGCAGTAACAGGCAAACTTGAGCTTGTTGGTGGTAACAATATGGCAGCCGTGCATTTAAGTGACGCTTTAGGCGGTGACTTATTCATGGGCTTCATTTCAGCAGTAGCGTTTGCAACGATTCTTGCTGTTGTTGCTGGTTTAACACTTTCAGGTGCATCTGCAATCTCTCATGACTTATACGCTAACGTATTCAAGAAAGGCCAAACGACGCCTGCTTCTGAACTTCGTATGTCAAAAATTGCGACATTGGGCTTAGCAATCTTCGCTATGGTTTTGGGTATCTTGTTTGAGAAGCAAAACGTAGCATTCATGGTTGGTTTAGCGTTCTCTGTAGCTTGTTGTGCAAACTTCCCGATTCTTGTTCTTTCAATGTTCTGGAAAGGCTTAACGACTCGTGGAGCGGTTATTGGTGGTGTTGTTGGTCTTGTAACAGCAGTAGTACTCATTGTTCTTTCTAAAGCAGTTTGGGTAGATACTTTAAAAATCTCTGATACACCAATCAATCCGTTCAATGGTCCTGCATTATTTGCTATGCCATTGTCATTCCTTTGCTGTTGGTTGTTCTCGGTGACTGACAACTCTGCGCGTGCTAAAAAAGAGCGTGCTGCTTTCGATGCTCAATATGTTCGTTCAATGACAGGTATTGGTGCATCTGGTGCATCGGATCACTAAGATTAATATTGTTAGCTCATTCATTAAAAAGCCCTACGGGGCTTTTTTTATACTTATTTTATTTCCAATCTGGAATTTAGATATTAATAAAGAACAACTTGTTTGCCTGATTTTGTGTACAGTATTATTTGTTAACTCTCAAAAAAGCATAATGAAACAAGGAAAATAATAATGCGATCTATTATTGAGTTTTGGGCAAGTTTTCGCTTACTGCCTTCCGCATGGCTGTTACTGGTTCAGTTTATTTTATTGATTTTAGCCATGCTGACATTTGATAGTTTGCCTTACCGGACTTTAACCTGGTCATTAGGTGTTCTTGCTTTATTGTTGATTGCCAAAGTTATTCGCCAGACCCCGATGTTTACTTTTTTAGGCTTAACATTTGTGAGTGGTGCAATTCTGTCATCAGTACTGATTGTGTTGGGATATAGCAATTTATATATTCAGTTATTTGCCCATAGCTGCGAAGCTCTGGCCTATTTTTCGGCAGCTTATGGTTTATTTCGTTATATGTTCGCTGACCGATATTTAACAAGAGATGAACTATTTGCGGCAGCAGCAGTCTTTACACTGATTGCATGGGGTTTTGCATTTTTATACAACATTTGCCAGCTCGTTTTTCCTTATAGCTTTCAAAATCCAAATAATCCCCATGCCTTCCAGACTTGGCTAGATTTACTCTTTCTCAGCTTTAGCTTGCAGTCTGCTACAGGCTTATCCGACCTCATGCCAATCACTCCACCAGCGCGTGTTTTAGCCATGCTGCAAATGTTCTGTGGAGTCATGTATTTAGCTTTAATCGTAACTCGCCTAATCGCTTTACAATATATTACCCACCTCCCTAAAAAAAATTCAGATAAATAATGGAGGAGGTGTTTTAATTTATTTACACCTTTGTAACTGCAATATTCTTTAAGTTTATTTAGAGTGTTATCGGCTTTCTCTATTGAAAGATTTAACTTTGTTCATTCCGTGAATATCTCTAGGGGCTTAATGCCTGTCATTTTTCATTAAAATAACATGGAGGAGTTATGCCTTCCAAACAACCAGGTTGGTTTGCAAACGTTAATCCTAACGTATTTTTTGGTACGGTCATCATTATTGCTTTATTTTTAGCAGTGGTTGTGATTGCTCCGAGTTCTTTTGAACTTTTAACACAGCAATTAAAACAGTGGATTACTGATTCATTTAGCTGGTTCTATGTTTTATCTGTTGCCTTCTTTCTCATTTTATTGATTTATATCGCCTGTTCATCAATAGGTCGAATTAAATTAGGACCAGATCATAGTCAGCCTGAATATAATAATGGATCTTGGTTCGCCATGTTGTTTACAGCAGGGATGGGGATTGGGTTGATGTTCTTCGGCGTTGCCGAACCTGTCATGCACTATGTTAATCCACCAAGTGGGGATGCTCAGACTATTGATGCTGCACAGCAAGCATTAAGAGTTACTTTTTTCCATTGGGGCTTACATGCTTGGGCAATTTATGCCGTAGTCGGATTATCTCTAGCCTATTTTGCATATCGACATAATTTACCTTTAAAGACCCGTTCAGCCCTATATCCGCTCATTGGTAAAAAGATTTATGGGCCATTGGGAGATAGCATCGATATTTTCGCGACCATTGGTACGGTATTTGGTGTAGCGACTTCTCTCGGGTTTGGTGTCACTCAGATTAACTCTGGTTTACATTATCTTTTAGGTATAGAACAAAGCACTCATATACAGATTATTTTAATTGTCGTGGTGAGTATTTTGGCTTCTTTATCGGTCTTTTTAGGTCTAGATAAAGGGGTAAAACGCCTATCAGAATTAAATCTGATTTTAGCTGTTATTTTGCTAACGTTTGTTTTCATTTGTGGGCCAAGCATTTATTTGCTTCAAACGACAATTCAAAACACAGGTCAGTATTTTGCTAATTTATTTACAATGACCTTCAACCTTTATGCTTACCAACCGAATGGCTGGATAGGTGGTTGGACAATTTTGTATTGGGCTTGGTGGATTTCATGGTCACCATTTGTGGGTATGTTTATCGCGCGTGTTTCACGTGGTCGCACCATTCGAGAATTCATTGTTGGTGTTTTACTCATCCCGACAGGTTTTACCATTATCTGGATGGGCTTTTTAGGAAATGCCGCCTTATTTAGCATTATCCATGAACACCAAACAACATTAATTCAGGCTGTTCAGCAAGATTCTTCAGTTGCACTCTTTGAGTTTTTAGGCCACTTGCCGTTGTCAGGTGTTATGAATGTTTTAGCCACCCTTTTGGTTATTCTTTTCTTTGTGACGTCTGCCGACTCTGGCGCCTTGGTAACGGATTATTTAACGTCAAAAACGGATAATTCACCTACTTGGCAACGTTTGTTCTGGACGGTGCTGATGGCTGTGCTCGCAATTATTTTATTGCTAGTCGGTGGTTTAGCTGCGTTACAGTCTTCAATTATTATGAGTGCATTGCCATTTACTGTGGTCATGCTTTTAATGAGTTGGGGATTAATAAAAGCATTGCATCTTGATGTCACCAAAATGACAGCTATTCAAGAAGCACGCATTACACCACGTGCGATTCATAATCCACGGAGCTGGCAACAGCGTCTAGGATTAATCATGCACTATCCTCATAATGAAGAAGAAGTAAGAGAATATATTGAAAAGCAAGTAAGTCGTGCATTTGAAAATATCAAACATGAATTTAGACGCCGTCACTTAGAAGTTTCAATTACTCAACTTGAAGATGGAATGCAACTTCGTGTGGACCATCACAATGAAATTAATTTTATTTATAAAGTTGTTTCACGTGAAACAGTACCGCCAAGTTTTTTAATTGGGCGTACTGAAGCTGAAGATGGACAATATTTCCAAGCTGAAGTCTTTTTAAGAGAGGGCGGGCAAAATTATGATGTGATGGATTGGACGCAAGAAGATTTAATTCAAGACATTATTGATCAATATGAACGTCATCTGTACTTCTTAAATATTGTGCGAAGCTAATATTTAGGTATAAAAAAAGGACTCAATTGAGTCCTTTTTTTTAATTCGATTTCTAAATTAAATTAGAAACGGAATTTAGCATTTAAGCCGATAGTTTGTGTATCACGTGGGTTGCCATCTTTCGCATTTGCTTTAACGAAGTCAGCACCAACTGCTACAGCTGGAGTGATGAAGTATTGAGTGTGACCACCCCAAACATGGTCGTAACCAGAATTAAATGCAGATACATCAGCAAAAGATGCGCCAACACTTAATTTAGGAGTTACGTAAAGGTCAGTTTTCATACCGTAAGCATTGTCTTCAGCAAATACGCCAAATGCTTCAAAACCAATAGCCATATTCGTACCATCGATGTTGCCAACGTATTTAGTACGAGCAGTTACAGCATCTTGTTTTTCATCAATAGCAACTGATTCACCAACTGCTTTAGCGATTCCGTATTTATTTACACCGAAAGCATCTAAAGAAATTTGATCTGCAACACTTGTATAACCAACAGCAACTAAGAAGTTAGGTAACAACATTGCACCAGCTTCTAATGCATAACGGTCACCGTTGTCATCACTTACGCCATCTTTAAAATCATTAATAGTGTGGTTGTAAGATGCGCTAGCATAAACTGGTAAGTAAGGAGTTGGAAGGTATGCTTCACCCTTAACGCCATAAGTATGAGATTCAACGTTTACAGTGTCTTTCTCATCATATTTGATATAGTTATAAGCAACAGAAACGTTAGATGCTTGGTTTAAGAAAGCTGCTTCAGCTAAAGGACCTTTAGAAGCATCAACATTTTTTAAATAATAAGTACCTTGTGCAGTACCAGTGAAGTTTTTATCGTTTGCAGTTGTGTCAACATATTCAGATTGACCTTGAACTTCAAATTGATAAGCATGAGCACCGGTCATGGCTAATAGTACAGCAGTGGCTAAACCAAGTTTTTTCATAATCATTTCCAGCAATAACAAGAGATAAAGCTGGGGTCATTGTATTGTAACAATTTATGAAGTCAATAATGAAAAAAAGGAATGTTAAAGATATTTGACACTTATGTTAAAATTGGTGAAAAAATAATCAAATGAAAAGTAAATTGTCAACCTGATAAAAAAATGAACATTTACAAGAGACTAATAATTATATTTCATAATGAATTTAGAAATAAATGTTTAAAAGTTATTACATTTATGATTGGAAAAAATGATTAATATGATCGGTTTTAACATTAAGTAAATTGTAGAGTTGCTTACATGTTGAGTAGAAATTCACCAATTTATTATCATATTCATACTATTTTGAGGATTAGTTAACAATATTTAGATTAGTTTAACTAAAAAATTTAACTATTTTTAATTATTATATAAGTGAATAAAATAAAAGAAATCTCTATTTTAAGTTGAAAAATCGATTAAATTTTGAATTCTGATTAATTTAATCGACTTTACAAAAGTAGAGATAAATCACATAATTCAATCGCAAAGTTCACTGCCTAACGTTTTTAGGATTTAAAGTGCTTTCCCAGATACGATGTGTGTATCACATCAGATTTTACGAGCTCAGCTTTCCCCAAGGTTGAGCTTTTTTTTTATCTATAAGAAAATCTTAAAATTATAAGAAAATTTATATGAACTTTATTGGAAAATAATAGAACAAAAAGAACCCAGCTTAAAGCTGGGCAGTGGATGCTGGGAGAAGCGCATCCAAGAGGATAACTAGATATGTTTATTATCATTGCTAAAAATTTTTAATCTGTAAAATAGAGTTTTTTTATAAAAATCATTTAATTTTTCGATACTATTTATTTAAGCTTACTAAAATCTAGAAGCCGTATAATTATTAAAAGAGAAATGAAGGTTTTATTGATGAAATTCTAGTTATTAAAATGCTAGGATGGATTTAAGCCTAATTTATATCGTATTAAAAATGGCAGGACATTTACGGAGTACCAGCTAGAAATGTCAGGATTACGTTCAGAGCATATTAGTAATCGACTGTTCTTTTTTATGCTGGTTATTATTTTGTCCTTATTATTCATGGCTGTACCGCTTATTGTGGGGAGCTATCAGGATTATATAAAAACTAGACAAGCCTTAGCCGAAATAAAAAGTTTAAGAGCAGTAGCAGATATTGCCTATAAAATTTCTAAGGAGCGCGCTCCTGCCAATAAGATGATGTCGAGCAGTCCTAGTGATTTATTAAAGAATCAGCAAGAATTAAAAAAGTTTCGTTTAATTGTTGATGCGCAAATTGATACAAGCATTCTTATCTTAAAACAAGCAGGCTATGTTTCATTAGCAAATGAGCTGCAAACCAATTTCAAAGAAAATCTTAGACAAGCCCGACGTGTCGTTGATTATTACGGTGAAACTCCCTATGGAGCCAGGACTTCCGTTCAAATGGATAACGCTATTTTAGGGATGTTTGGAGTCTGGGATCATTGCAGGGAAATACTGCAAAAACTGATGTTGCAGTTAAAAAGTAAAGATAGCCGTATTTCTAATTACTTTACGCTCATTATAGTTCTAACCGATATGCGCGATCAGGCGGGACGGATGGCGTCTAATATTATTGCTCCTGTGAGCTTTAATGAAGAAATTCCAAGTAATAATCGTGCGCGCTCTCTACAAACTCAGCATCAATCTAGATATTTATGGATTTTGGTTGATACCTTGCAGCCTGAACAGGCAAAGACCCCTGAATACCGTCGGTTATATGCCCGAGTGAAATCAGAATTTATAGATAAAGGTATTCCGATTGTTCAAAACCTATTAGAAGAAAGCCAAAAAGGGGAGCCATATGATTTAAATGGCACCCAATTGACAGATGCAATCGTGGGTAAATTTACCACTGTGGTTGATTTGCAAAGTTATATTCTTGATGAAAGTGTCGTGATTGCAACTCAAGAAAATGTAATTGCTCGAAATGGTTTTCTTTTAACTTTATTAATATCTTTAATTTCTTTAGCCACAGCGTTACTTACGCTGAATTATGCACAAAGAAGGGTATTTTCTCCTTTAATAAAAGCAAGAACTTTAATTTTAGATTTATCGCGTAGTTCTAATCATTGGACAGATGAGATGAATATGACAACCAAAGGTGAATTCCTTTCCCTGTTTGAAGCGATTGATCGATTACAGCGTATGTTGCAGCAGCGCGATGCTTTTGAATTCCAATTAAAGAATATTGCCAATACAGATCCATTAACTGGTGTGTCCAACCGTCTAGCTTTATCTGAATATTTAAAAATTGTTGAAAGTTACCCTCAAAAATTTACGCAAACGTGTTTAATGATTATAGATATTGATCGTTTTAAACAGGTGAATGACCAATATGGGCATATTGTAGGCGACCATGTTATTGTGAATATTGCCGAGCAGTTAAAGCAAAATATTCGAAGTTCAGATTTAATTGTTCGTTATGGCGGAGATGAGTTTTTAATATTATTAGAACAGGTGCAATTTGTAGATGCCCGTCTTTTAGCAGAGAAAATTCGAATGGCGATTTCTTTAGAAGAGATTTGTTTATCTGGTTCCGATGAAAAATTGCATGTGTCTGTGAGTATTGGTTTTGCCATAGGCGCGGCGAGTTGGATAGAGCTTTTAGAGCAAGCTGACCGTTCTTTATTAAGAGCTAAGGCCCGAGGTCGGAATGCAGTTGAGGGGTAAAAAAGCCGGAAATGAGTTCCGGCTTTTTATTCAATAAATTACTTCAACATCGGTTTCAAGAAACGACCTGTATGGGAAATCTCAACCTCAGCCACTTGTTCAGGTGTGCCTTCGGCAATGATCATACCACCGCCTGAACCACCTTCAGGACCTAAGTCCACAACCCAGTCCGCTGTTTTAATCACATCAAGGTTATGTTCAATCACCACAATGGTATTACCCTTGTTGCGTAGTTCATGCAAAATGTCGAGCAACTTGGCAATATCGTGGAAATGTAGACCTGTTGTCGGTTCATCCAAGATATATAAAGTTTTACCCGTATCTCGTTTTGCTAACTCACGCGCTAGTTTTACACGTTGCGCTTCACCACCAGATAAGGTCGTAGCAGCTTGACCTAAACGAATATAACCTAAGCCCACCTGAGTTAAAGTTTCTAAGCGGCGGTGGATGACTGGAATTGCACTAAAGAACTCAGCAGCATCTTCAACCGTCATTTCTAAAACATCAGAAATGTTTTTGCCTTTATAGCCCACTTCAAGCGTTTCACGGTTATAACGTTTGCCATGACATGCATCGCAAGGCACATACATATCTGGTAAGAAGTGCATCGCGACCTTAATCATGCCGTCGCCTTCACAGGCTTCACAGCGTCCGCCTTTCACGTTAAATGAGAAACGGCCTGCACTATAACCACGTGCTTTTGCCTCTGGCGTTTGAGCAAACAACTCACGGATTGGCGTAAATAGTCCTGTGTACGTTGCAGGGTTAGAACGTGGCGTGCGTCCAATTGGGCTTTGGTCAATATCAACAACTTTATCTAGATGTTGTAGACCATCAATTGAGTCAAACTTCTCGGCTGTTAATGTAGTTGCACCATTGAGCTGTGTTGCAGCTAATGGAAGCAAAGTACGGTTAATCAGTGTCGATTTACCCGAACCTGAAACGCCAGTCACACAAGTCATAATGCCGAGTGGAATTTTTAAATCGACATTTTTAAGGTTATGACCACTTGCACCAGAAAGTTTAATGAATTCATCTGGGCGTGGTGATTGAGTCCGTTGTTTTGGTATTTCAATTTTGAGCTTGCCTGAAAGATATTGACCTGTGAGTGAGTCAGCATGGTTAGCCAATTCATCATAAGTTCCTTCGGCAATAATCACGCCACCATGTATCCCAGCTCCCGGACCGATATCGATAATATGGTCGGCTGCACGAATAGCATCTTCATCGTGTTCAACGACTAATACCGTATTACCTAAATCACGTAAGCGAATCAGCGTTTGTAATAAACGATCATTATCGCGTTGATGCAAGCCAATAGATGGTTCATCAAGGACATACATGACGCCCATCAAGCCTGCACCAATTTGTGAGGCTAAACGGATACGCTGTGCTTCACCACCCGATAACGTTTCGGCAGAACGAGCTAAACTTAAATAGTTAAGTCCAACACTCACCAAGAAATGTAAACGCTCTCGAATCTCTTTAAAGATTTTATCGGCGATTTCACCTTTAGCACCTTCAAGATTTAAATCTTGATAATAACTTTCAGCATCACCAATCGACATGCGGGTAATGTCGGCAATCGTTTTATCTTTAACGCGAACATGGCGTGAAATTTCATTTAGACGTGAACCATCACATGCATCACACGCTGCATTAGAAAGATATTGAGCTAAATCATCTCGTACATAGTTACTTTCAGTCTCACGATAACGACGTTCAAGGTGAGGCAAAATTCCTTCAAATGGTTGTACACGAGTGTGTTTACGACCACGTTCGTCGATATAGCTTAAATCGACTTTTTCTTTACCTGTACCTTGTAAGAATTTCTTTTGAGTATCTTTATCGAGCTGGTTCCAAGGCGTATCAAGTTGAAAACCAAAATGATCTGCAACTTTTTGCAGCATCGAATAATAATATGGGCGCTGGCGATCCCATCCACGGATCGCACCTTCACTAATCGCAAGATCAGGATTTGGAATCAGCTTTTCAGAACTAAAATGACTGCGTGTACCTAAACCATCACAAACAGGGCAGGCACCAAACGGGTTGTTGAATGAAAACAAACGTGGCTCAAGCTCTGCAACTGCGCGATCACATTCAGGGCATGAGTGTTTGGCAGAAAAAACGCGATCAGGATGTTCGCCATTCATCCATGACAAAACGGCAATATCGCCACCTAAACGCAGTGCTGTTTCAAATGATTCCGCAATACGGTTACCTAAATCTTCACGTACTTTAAAGCGGTCAACGACAACTTCGATGGTATGCTTTTTCTTTTTGTCGAGCTCGGGTGGCGTATCAATATCAATGATTTCACCATCAACACGGGCACGAACAAAACCTTGGCCTTGTAGTTGTTCGAACAGGTTACTGTATTCACCTTTACGCTCACGAACGACAGGGGCAAGCAACATGAGTGCTGTGCCTTCTTCAAGTGTTTTTACCGCATCAACCATTTCAGAAATAGTTTGCGCAACCATCGGCAAGTCGTGTTCAGGGCAATATGGTGTACCGACACGTGCATAAAGCAAACGCAAATAGTCATAAATTTCGGTAATCGTACCAACCGTTGAACGTGGGTTATGACTGGTAGATTTTTGCTCAATGGCAATCGCTGGAGATAAACCTTCAATCGAGTCGACTTCTGGCTTTTCCATTTGCGATAAAAACTGGCGAGCATAGGCCGAAAGTGATTCGACATAACGGCGTTGTCCTTCGGCGTACAGGGTATCGAAGGCAAGAGAAGATTTTCCTGAACCTGATAACCCCGTAATTACCACAAACTTATCGCGTGGAATATCGAGAGACACATTTTTTAAATTATGGGTACGTGCGCCTCGAATACGGATATGACTTTGGCTCATAAAACATCTCAATTATGTATTAATGAAAATTTAGGTGTTGTTTTGATTAGCACAGGGAGATGTGGCTATTTATAAACAACAGACCCTATATATGATAACGATTTAAAATTGTTCAAGTGGTACAAAATGATTTAAAGCGACAAATTGTGACGGTTAAACGACAATCGACAAAATTTGTTTAAATAAGCAGGTTGTATTTTTAACATTCCTTTCTTTTGATTTCTACTTCTTAGCAAATTTTATTGAGCAACATAATTTTACTAGACGACTGGTCTAATAGTGGAGTATGGTGTCTGCATGAAACGATTAAATAAAAGCGAAACCACGCGACAACATATTTTGGATACCAGCTTTGAGCTGGTATTACACAAAGGATTTGTCGGTGTTGGTTTGCAAGAAATTTTAAAGACGTGTGACGTACCCAAAGGTTCGTTCTATCACTACTTTGCTTCGAAAGAGGCGTTTGGCTGTGCCTTGCTAGAGCAATACATGGCTAATTATAAAGTTCGTATGGAACAACTTTGGCAGCACAGTGAACAAAGTGCCTATGCCCGTTTAATGGCATTGTGGCAGGCGTGGATTGATGATCCGGTATATGGCAGCTGGGCTGAAAATTGCTTGATTGTGAAATTGGCGGCAGAGGTTTCTGATTTGTCGGAAGATATGCGTCAAATTCTCAATGACGGTGTGTACAAATTAACCCAGCGTCTGGCTTTGCTGCTTAAGGAAGGCCAACAAGAAGGATCAATTCCAAAACATATTGAGCCTTTAAAAACTGCGCAAGTCATGTATCAGTTATGGTTAGGTGCAGCTTTACTCACAAAATTGTCGCAAGACAAAGCACATCTACATCTAGCTTTAGAAACAACCCAAAAACTCTTAAAACCGATAGAGGAATAAAGAATGCGAAGTATTATCCATGGTAATTTTGGCGAACCTGTAGACGTTTTAGAGCAGGCGGATATGCCAAAGCCCGAACCAAAAGCAGGCGAAGTTCGTATTAAAACGATTATGTCTCCAATGCATAATCATGATGTATGGACAGTACGAGGAAGCTATGGCTACAAGCCAACTTTACCTGCGATTGGTGGTAGTGAAGCCGTTGGTATTGTTGATGCATTGGGTGAAGGTGTTACTCATGTACAAGTAGGTCAACGTATTGCAGTGGCATCTGTGCATGGTAGCTGGGCTGAATATTTTATTGCACCAGCGCAAGGACTTATTCCGCTCAATAATGAAATTGATGATGAAACAGCAGCACAGCTGATCGGTATGCCAATTAGTGCCCTCATGCTATTGGACTTTGTAAATGTTCAACCGGGTCAATGGCTCATTCAAAACACGGCGAATGGTGCAGTAGGTAAAACAGTTGCGATGATTGCGCAGGCACGTGGCTTACCTGTGATTAATTTGGTTCGTCGTACTGATGCGATTGCCGAGATGCAAGCCTTAGGTATTCAACATGTTGTTGCAACCGATCAGCCTAATTGGAAAGAACAGGTTAAACAGATTCACGGTGACCAACCTCTTATTGCGGGTGTGGACTCGATTGGTGGCAGCGCCAGTGGTGAAATGCTAAATCTACTCAGTGAAAATAGCCTGCTCGTTTCGTTTGGTAGTATGACTGGTGAAACCATGCAGATTTCATCGGGTGATTTAATTTTCAAACAAGCGACGGTAAAAGGTTTCTGGGCAAGTGTGGTCAACAAAGAAATGCCAGCCGCTCGTAAAAAGGAACTGATTGTTGAGCTATTAACGTTAGCAACTCAGAAAAAATTAATCTTACCTGTAGAAGGCGTATTTAGTTTTGATGAGATCAAAACAGCTGCTCAAAGAGCAACGCAAGGTGCTCGCCAAGGCAAAGTATTGTTAAAGCCATAAAAAACTAAAAGATCAGTCGAGAGACTGATCTTTTTTTCATATCTTTAAAATAAAAAGGAAAATTGTATGATCGGACAAATATTCATTGCGCTTATTGCCATATTACATGTCTATATTTTAGTGTTAGAGATGTTTTTGTGGGACAAGCCTTATGGCATGAAAGCATTTGGAAATAATGCAGAGAAAGCAAAACTCACCAAAGTGATGGCACAGAACCAAGGTCTTTATAATGGTTTTTTAGCAGCGGGTTTGTTTTGGTCTTTATTGGCTGATGCACCGTTTGCGACATCAATTGCCAACTTCTTTTTAGGCTGTGTACTCATTGCAGGTATCTATGGTGGTCTGACTGCGAGTAAAAAGATTATTTATATTCAGGCAGTTCCAGCATTAATTGCTTTAGTCGCTGTTAATTTTCTCTGAAAAGCGCACAATACTGCGTTTTGCTATGGAAATGGCCAGATAGGATCAGCGCATGTGGGCTCTATTTTTAAAGTGTATGTTGGGGGCTGGGGTTGTCCTTATTATTTCGGTTTTATCGAAAAGTAAGGCATTTTATATTGCGGGTTTAGTTCCACTTTTTCCTACATTTGCCTTGATTGCTCACGTGATTGTCTATCAACAAAAAGGGGCTGAGGCTTTACAAAAGACGGCTCTATTTGGTCTATGGTCACTTATTCCCTATGCCATTTATTTAGTCGCTGTTTATGTGCTGGCAACACGGATGTCGATGTGGTCTTGTCTAGGATTGGCAACCCTTTGTTGGGTGGTCGCTGCGGCAGGTTTAATTTATGGCTGGCAGCTATTTCAGCATTAAAAGATTAAGAGAAATCCCTTAATCTTTTAAATTGAAGCATTTTTATAATGTTTCAATAACACGGGTTTTGAGCATGCCTTCAACTAAATGAATCATCTTTTGGCGAGAAAGAATTCGAGGTAATTGAGACGTTAAATAATTGCTACATCCCACCACAACCGTTGCTTTATTTTTATCTAATGCTCGAACTGTAGCAGAGACAACATCATCTACCGTAGAGCTTTTCATGCCACTCGTATCTGCATTTGCCACCTGAGTAAAATTGGTTTCGGTATTGCCTGGACAAACTGCCAGAAATTTAACACCCGAAGATGCATATTCCCCTGCAAGCGCTTCAGTAAACTGCAATACGTACGATTTAGTTGCACCATAGACGGCAATATAAGGTAACGGCTGGAACGCACCTGTCGATGAAATATTAATCATGATGCCTTTTTTGTTCGCAAGCATGTGGGGCAAAAATAGATAACATAAAGACGTTACGCTGCTGATATTAAGCGTGATCATTTCTTGATAGATCGATACAGATTGATCTAGAAATTTTGTCCATTTTCCAAAACCGGCGTTGTTAATTAAAATTTCTACCGATAATTTTCGAGCTTGTACTTCATCAAATAAGCTTTGAGCTGAATTGGGTTGAGCTAAATCTAAAACGATCACCTCAACATTCACGTTGTATTTTTTTCTAAGTTCATCGGCTAAATCATTTAGTTTTTGCTCAGAGCGTGCTGTTAAAATTAAATGAATTCCTAAAGATGCAAATTCTTGAGCATAGGCTTTGCCTATTCCTGAAGATGCGCCTGTAATTAATGCTGTTGAGTTTTTAAATAAAGAAAGATGCGCACTCATTTTATTGGTCCGTAATAAAAGAAGTCATTACGATAAACCTTGTCCCTAAGGGCAGAGTCAAGCACTCATTTTGAAAGCTATTTCCAGATTTTAACCAGCTGTTTTAGGCAGAAATCTTATTGGTAATATAAGTCTGAATAATCTCATCTTCCAGTTCTTTTAAATCTTCTTGTAAACGGTTTAACGCTTTTTTCTGCTCAATAATTTGTTGGTTCTTTTTTTGAATAAGCTGCTGTGCAATTTCTACAGGAAAGCGATTATTTTTATATTTTAAAGCTGACAGGTCATAAAGCTCAGAAAGGCTAAATCCAACAGCTTGTGCAAGGCGGATCATCTTAACTGATTTAACATCAATCTCTTCATAAATACGATAATTGCCTTTTCTTTTTGCGACTGGTAGCAAGCCTAATTTTTCATAATGCCGAATGGCTTTAGGAGTGGCCCCTGTTAAAGATGCTAATTCGCCGATATACATATTTATCTCGCATTTTATTAAAAACGGTCAGCAGATTGAACGATCTGACCGGTTCTTTTGAAGTTTTAAATATGGTCTAAACCTAGCCATTGTCTTTGGTGGTAGGCGCTATCCCAAAATAACCATTCAAGTTTTGCACCCATGGTATACGCGGCATGCATTTTCTCTAAAGTGTCTGCATCACAACGTGCGGCAACCTTGTCTACCGTCGCAATCACATTACGAACGGCTATATGGAATTCTTCGCCTGCATAGGTATCAATCCATGCTTGATAAGGGTTATTAGGAATTGATTTATCTACAATATCCTTACCAACTTCAGCATAAATCCAGAAGCAAGGTAACAGTGCAGCGAGTACGACAGGGTAGCTTTCAGACCAAGCTGTTGCTGTTAAAAATGAAGTGTAGTGGTGACCTGCCAAAGTGAGTGGCGTATTTTTAAATTCTTCTTTAGTTACCCCAAAGTTTTTCATGAAGTCATCATGCAAACTACGCTCCACCACAATCGCAATTTTAGCTGCATCTGAAAATTGCATAATATCGTCAGCCTCGAACGCTTTTGCTGCCGCCACCGCAAGTACGCGACCATAGGCCACTAAATATTGAGCATCTTGAATCACATAATGACAAAAAGCTTCTTTATCTAAAGTACCGTTAGCAAGTTCCTGATTAAAAGGCAGGTCGAGAATTTTTTGATATAAATTTAAATTACGTTGCCAGAGTTCTTGAGAAAAAAGCATAAAATCATTCCATTTAAAATAAGACAGCTGAACCAGATTTTAAATCAATTTTAAAATACAAAAATAATAATGATAGATATATCGCAAGAAAATATTTAATACGATTAACAAGTTAATTAAAGATTATAAATTTCTTTATTAAACAGAGAGATAAAGTAACTGGAATAACGGCACAAAACAACATCGTTTTGTGGTTAATTATCGATATAATAGCCGCGGTTTTAAGAAAGATTAAATTTAGTTCTTGGTATAGGTCTGATCCATGAAGCATTTCCGATTTTCGATATTTTTTACGGTGGTGTGTTTAGCACTATCCGCGTATTGGGGTTTTACCCATGGACCTGAAGCTGGCGTGTCTACCATGCTTAAAGCTTTAACAATTACAGCGATTTTAGCGGTAATGGAGGTCTCTTTATCTTTTGACAATGCTGTCGTGAATGCATCGGTTCTACGTAATTGGGATCCGTTCTGGAAAATGATCTTTTTAACGGTCGGTATTTTAATCGCCGTTTTTGGTATGCGTCTGATTTTCCCTGTCGTGATTGTTGCTGTAACTGCTGATATGGGTGTTATTGAAGTGGCAAAATTGGCACTCAATGATCCGAAAACTTATTCTGAACGCTTAATGGCACACCACGCTGAAATTTCAGCGTTTGGTGGAACATTCTTATTATTGGTTTTCTTAAACTTCTTCTTTGATGATGAGAAAGAAACGCATTGGTTTAGATGGCTTGAAACTAAACTTTCAAGTTTAGCTAGCGTACCTGCAATGTCTGTTTTTATTGCTTTGATCGCTTTAATTGTGATGGCAGGTTATGTAGATGACCACCAACGTTTAGCAGTGACCATGGCCGGTATTTGGGGCATTGTGGTTTACATTGGCGTTGAAGTATTAAGTCATTTGTTAGGTGGTGAGCCTGAAATTGATGAAAATGGTAATGCTGTATTACAAGATGGCTCAGGTGCTGCGTCGGGTGTGGTGAAAGCGGGTATCGGTGGTTTCTTATATCTTGAAGTATTAGATGCATCATTCAGTTTTGACGGTGTGATCGGTGCTTTTGCAATTACCAGCGACGTTGTTGTAATTATGCTCGGTCTTGCAATCGGCGCTATTTTTGTCCGTTCGATGACTGTTTATCTTGTTGAAAAAGGCACGCTAGATGCTTATGTGTTCTTAGAGCATGGTGCGCATTACGCAATTGGTGCTTTAGCATTCATTATGATTGCAAGTGGTACAGGTGTACATGTACCTGAAGTTGTCACTGGTTTAATTGGTGTAGCGTTTATTGTGTGGGCTGTTATTGCTTCAATTCAATATTCGAAGCGCGAGCAACAGTCGCCTTAAGCTAATTTTCAGTAAAGTTCGATAGAATAAAGAGGCTGAATGCCTCTTTATTTTTTTAAGCTGAAATCGTTAATTTAAATAAAGTGTCCCGTATTTTTAGAAACGAATCGGCTTATAATTTGCCTAGTTTGATAAACGTGTATTGATATGATGAATGCTTTGGAACGTCGCTCAACTTTTGCCTTAAGTAGTATTTTTGCGCTACGTATGTTGGGTTTGTTCATGATTATTCCTGTCTTTTCTGTAGTCGGGCAGTCATATCAATATGCAACTCCAGCACTCATTGGTTTGGCTGTGGGTGTCTATGGTTTAAGTCAGGCTATTTTGCAAATTCCTTTTAGCTTACTGGCTGACCGTTTTAGTCGTAAACCTCTTGTGGTACTTGGCTTATTGCTGTTTGCAATTGGCGGTGCAATTGCGGGTTTATCTGACACGATTTATGGCGTGATTATTGGCCGTGCCATTGCAGGTGCGGGTGCAGTTTCAGCAGTCGTGATGGCGCTTCTTGCCGATGTGACGCGCGAAGAGCAACGTACTAAAGCCATGGCCGCGATGGGCATGAGTATTGGTCTGTCTTTTGTGGTGGCATTTAGTCTGGGGCCTTGGCTCACAAGTCTTGTCGGCATTTCTGGTTTGTTCTTTGTCACGACCATTATGGGTTTAATCGCGATTTTGATGTTATTGCTTGTACCTAAAGTAACTCGTCATCATCGTAATTATCAGCAAGGCTACTTAGCGCAGCTTAAGCAAGTCATTCAAATGGGTGATTTAAACCGTTTACACGTTTCGGTTTTTGCATTGCATTTATTGCTGACAGCCATGTTTATTTATGTGCCTTCACAGCTGATCGAGTTTGCGCATATTCCTTTGGCGAGCCACGGTTTGGTGTATTTACCACTGTTGGTGATTAGTCTGTTTTTTGCATTTCCAAGCATTATCGTGGCTGAAAAATATCGCAAAATGCGAGGCATTTTCTTAACGGCAATTACAGGCATTATTGCAGGTTTGCTGCTGCTTATATTTGGTTATCAATCAAAATATGTATTACTCGCAGGATTAGGTATTTTCTTCATTGCCTTTAATGTGATGGAAGCTTTATTGCCATCTTGGTTATCAAAATGTGCGCCAATTCAATCAAAAGCAACTGCTATGGGTGTAAATGCCAGTAGCCAGTTTTTAGGTGCTTTTTTTGGCGGCACACTAGGTGGTCAATTATTGATGTTACATAATACTGCGATTGGATGGAGTGTCTTAACAGGGATTGCTATAATATGGTTGCTAATTAGTTTTGGTTTAGCTCAGCCGCGGTATTTGTCATCGATTGTGTTGCCATTACCGCAAGTGCAACAGGTGAATGAGTGGACCACACAGCTATTGGCAATTCGTGGTATAGAAGAAGTTGTGGTGATGCCTGACCAGCAAGTTGCTTATATTAAAGTCGATAAACAGACTCTTGATGAGGCTGCGCGACGTGATTTAACGCAGTTGTTCGGTAAAGAGGTAGCCATTTAAGCATAACTCTTATAAAGTAAAACATAGAAATGAATAGGATGAAGACAGCTAATGCGTGGTGTAAATAAGGTTATTTTGGTTGGTACTTTGGGCCGTGATCCTGAAACAAAAACTTTTCCAAATGGGGGCTCGCTGACTCAATTTTCAATCGCGACAAGTGAAGCTTGGACCGATAAAACTTCAGGTGAGCGTAAAGAACAAACTGAATGGCACCGTATTGTTTTGCATAACCGTTTAGGTGAAATTGCTCAGCAGTTCCTACGTAAAGGTTCTAAGGTTTATATTGAAGGTTCATTACGCACACGTCAGTGGACTGATCAAAATGGCCAAGAGCGCTATACAACAGAAATTCGTGGCGAACAGATGCAAATGTTAGATGGTCGTCAACAAGGCGAACAAGGTTTTGCTGGCGGTAATGATTTTAACCAACCACGTTTTAACGCACCTCAACAAGGTGGCGGTTATCAAAATAATAACAACCAAGGTGGCGGCTACGGTCAAAACAATGGCGGTGGTTATGGTAGCCAAGGTGGTTTCGGTAATGGTGGCAACAGCCCACAAGGTGGTGGCTTTGCTCCTAAAGCACCACAACAGCCTGCATCTGCACCGGCTGATTTAGACGACGATTTACCGTTCTAAACAAAATTTTAAAAAAAGGCGAGTTTATCTCGCCTTTTTTATTACTCAATTCCGAGTAAACGTATTAGAGCCGTACCAGCGGCTGCTAAGCAAATCACCAATAAAAGTGGTACTTTTTTCCAAACTAAGAGAAGTGCTAGCCCAACGCCGAATATACGTGCGAAACCTGCGAAATCTTGGCCTTCAAAAAATGTCGTCGTGACCGCAATGGCACAGAGCAAAACAGTTGCGCCGTTTGAAAGTAAAACTTGATATTTTTCAGAAAAAGTAAACTTGGCACCCAAGTGAAAGCCAGCAAAACGAATCCCATATGTTCCAAGTGCTAGTAAGCCTATTCCTAAAATAATGAGTAATTGTTGATTCATTTTTTTCTACCAAATATTAAGCCAAAAAGTGAAATCAGAATTGGAAGTCCTGAGGCCAAAAAAGGTGTAGTCATCAGTGCCAAAGTTGATCCGGCAAATGCAGCTTTTCGAGTAGATTTGTTTTTTAAAGCATTAAAAGTAAGTGCAATTAAAATGGCAGGGAAAATGGCATCTAGACCGAACGTTTTTGGGTCTGGAATGGCACTTCCAATAAAATAACCCGCAGTGACACCGAGTGGCCAAGTCAGCATGATGCCTATACCACATAGCCAGTAAGCGGCTTTTTTTGTCTCGAAATCGGGCTGTGCCATGCCAAACAAAACGCTTTCATCGTTCATGATATAAGCACCGAAATATTGAGAGAATTTACCTCTGATTAATTCATTGACCGCAATGCCAAAAGGCAAATGTCTTAAATTGACGAGTAGTCCTGCAACCGCAGCAGCAATTGGGCTACCACCTACAGCCAAGAATCCAATAAAAATAAATTCAGCAGTTCCTGCGAGCACAAATATGGATAGGCAAAGTGGGATCCAGAGCGCTAAGCCATAGCTTGCGGCGAGTGAACCTAAAGACATACCAACAACACTGGTTGCCAGACAAACAAAGAAAATCGAGCGGGTGGTGTCTTTACTAAGTTTCTTAATGAGAGCGTATGTGGACATAGCATGATATAACGAACGATTTTCCATTATAATGAATAAGTCTGATTGTTTTGTCAAAACGAACGATCGTTTTTTTTATAGAACGGATGTGGTGAATGTCTCAGCCAATTGAAATTATTGCCAAAGGTTTAAATCGTGAACGTCAAAGAGCAGGGCTTTCTTTGGCAGAGGTTGCCCGTCGTGCAGGCGTTGCAAAGTCTACACTTTCTCAATTAGAGGCTGGTCAAGGTAACCCAAGCATTGAAACGCTATGGGCACTTTGTGTGGCACTGAATATTCCATTTGCACGTTTGATGGAAGAACCGAGCAATCAGGTACAAGTCATTCGCTGTGGCGATGGACCAACAGTGAGTTCAGAGATTGCCAATTACAAAGCAATTTTGCTAGCGACTTGTCCACCGCATGCGCGCCGAGATGTGTATTTATTGATTGTTGAGCCGGGCGAAGACCGTCTTTCAGAACCTCATCCTGTTGGTTCTGTGGAGCACATTATTGTGGTCGAAGGTAAAGCTTTAGTAGGCTTAATTGATGAAGCTGTTGAGCTAGGTGTCGGAGACTATATTTGTTACCCTGCCGATCAAAAGCATATATTTAGAGCCTTGGAAACAGGTACAAAAGCGTTATTAATCTCTGAGCAAAACTAAAAAATTCCAATCTTATTAAAGTAAAACTTAATTATTTTCAGAATAAAAACTTAAAACCATTTACCAGCATTTCAGACAAAAAGAGCCAATTTTGCGTATAAATTTTGCAATTGGCTCTCTCTTTTATTCCAAAAATGGCTCTCGTTTCTTGACTGCCGAAACGACAAATTAAAGCCATTGGAAGTATGCATACGGAAGCGCCGGATAAGCTCAGTGATTTTTCTGTTTTAGGAATTGGGCAGAACGGCTAAATTTTTAGGGGATATTTTTTGGCTTCGGAGGATTTCCGAGACTAGCCGATATCCTCCATATATTAAGGAAAATGATATGGCAGCTCATCAAAATGGTTCTGAAGCCAATCACTCCCAAAGTTTAAAACATGGACTCAAATCACGCCACTTAACGATGATCTCGATTGCAGGGGTAATTGGTGGCTCTTTATTCGTAGGCTCGGGCAGTATTATTTACAATACGGGACCTGTAGTTTTTCTAACTTACGCTTTAGGTGGTCTACTCGTTTGGTTCATCATGCGTATGTTAGGCGAGATGGCCGTTTTAAACCCTGATAGTGGCTCTTTTTCAACATATGCTGACCGTGCGATTGGCCGTTGGGCAGGTTTCTCAATTGGCTGGTTGTACTGGTGTACGCTCGCAATGCTCATGGGTTGGGAAGCCTATGTGGCAGGTAAAATTTTAAATAATTGGTTCCCATTTATACCTATCTGGGCCTATATGGTTGTCGTGATTGGTGCCTTAGTCGCAGTCAATTTACAAAACGTGAAGAACTATGGCGAATTTGAGTTCTGGTTTGCACTCATCAAAGTCATCGCGATTGTGATCTTCTTGGTGATTGGTAGTTTAGCCATCATGCATTTATGGCCTTGGGGCAATCCAGCTGCTTCTGGTATTAGTAATTTAACCTCTCAAGGCTTTATGCCTAATGGTGGTTCATCAGTTATTACCGCTTTACTTGGGGTCATGTTTGCTTATATTGGCGCTGAAATTGTCACTGTAGCGGCAGCAGAATCGGCAAATCCATCTAAAGAAATTCGTAAAGCATCGAACTCAGTGGTTTGGCGAATTATTTTATTCTATGTGGGTTCAATGTTTGTGGCGGTATGTCTCATTCCTCATAACAATGAACTTTTGAAAGATTCAACTTGGGGAACCTATAGTGTGACTTTGTCTGCTCTTGGTATTCCGGGGGCACGTCATATCGTAAATTTTGTGGTTCTAACGTCGGTATGTAGTTGCTTTAACTCAGCACTTTATACGTGTTCACGTATGCTGTTCTCTTTAGCTAAACGTGGTGACGCACCGAAAAGTTTTGGCTCTGTGAACAGTAAAAGCAGTCCGTGGGTAGGTGTGATTGTGTCATGTTTCTTCTCTGTGATTGCCGTGATTTTAACTGCAACTAAGAGTATGGATGTTTACGACTTTTTCATGCTCACTACAGGTGCGGCAACACTGTATGTGTACCTGACCATTGCTTATTCTCAGCTTCGTATGCGTAAAAAGTTAGAAGCTGAAGGCGTAAAAATTGACTTTAAAATGTGGATGTTTCCTTACTTAACTTATGTAGTGATCTTTGCAATTATTGGTGCAATTCTTACCATGTTGATTGAAGGCACATACTTTAAAGAAGTGATTTACACCACAGCATTGTTCGGCATTATTGTGTTTTTTGGAATATTGTCGGAAAAACTGGGGTGGGGTAAAGACCGTAGAACAACCCATCTCACTCATACTCAAGAAGAGAAATTAGTTTAGTCATTTTTAAATAAAAAAGAGCCTCACAATGAGGCTCTTTTTGTTTGGCTTAGTACGAGAGAATAGCTAATTCAGCGTAGGTACACCTGCTTCACGTAAGCACTGGAGCAACACACCGAAAGCCATCACCATGTCTTTTTCATTTACACAGGCAAATCCCATCAGTAGTCCGCGCTCAGCGTGTGCGTGTGATTGCATGTAGTACTGTGAAAGGGGGCGAACTTTGACACCACGTTCAAGTGCCATGGCTGCAATCGCGACATCATCGCAAGAGTTTGGTAGTTTTAAAACTAAGTGTAATCCTGCTGCTTCGTCATATTCATGAATAAATTCGGGGCCAAGATAGCGTTTAATCAGACTGACTAAATAATCGCGTCTCTTTCCATAAAGTAAACGCATACGACGAATATGCGCTTCGTAATGGCCTTCACGAATAAATTCGGCTAGGGCTTTTTGTTCGAGTAAATGTCCGCCACGATAGAGTTCGGCTGCCACAATGCGTAGCGGTGAAAAGAGTGGTTTAGGCACCACTAGATACCCAATTCTTAAAGATGGATAAATGGTTTTACTAAACGTGCCCATGTACAGCACAGGTGCATCATTTTCTAAGCCTTGTAATGACGGATACGGTTGGCCTGAGAAACGGAACTCACTGTCGTAATCATCTTCTACAATCCAGCTATTATGTTGGCGTGCAATTTCAATCAATTTGCGTCGGCGATCTAGGCTTAAATGTGAACCCAGTGGATATTGGTGTGATGGCGTGACAAAAATTAATTTAGGTGGTTTAACCGGATTTTCTTCGGGAATAATGCCTTCGGCATCGACTGGCATGGGTTGAATATCTACGCCATTAATACGTAAAGTGTTGCGCATTCCCCAATAGCCCGGATCTTCAATCCAGACGCGATCACCAATATCACTAAGCGCACGCGAAACTAAGTCAATCGCTTGATGAATACCTTCGGTAATAATAATCTGGTCAGCATCACACTGAACTGAACGTGCAACGCGTAAGTAATCTGCCAACGCACTTCGAAGCTCAATACAGCCACCAGCATTGCTGTAAATTAAACGGTTAATGTCAGGCTCTCGGCTCAAGCGGGCCTGAATACGACTAAAAATATGATGTGGAAACTCGGTAACATCGGGTGCTCCCGGCACGAAAGCTCCCCATTGGTGTGGCGAGGCTGCGGCATAGCCTAATAAGTTTGAGCCACGATTTGAGAGCGCATAAGAGTTTTGAACTTTCGGACTTGAAACTACTTTTTTCTTATTTTGTGTATTTAAAAAACTCTCTGGTAGTTTCTCGGCAACCCATGTGCCGTGTCCCGTACGAGCCTCTAAATAGCCTTCAGCCTGTAGCTGTTCATAGGCAGTAAGAACAGTATTTCTCGAAACATGAATTTCACTGGCTAAGTCACGTGAAGCGGGCAAGCGAGTTTTAGGCTGAATGACACCATCAATAATGGCACCACGCAGACAACGGAAAAGGCGCTGATGTAGTTTACCTTCGGTGTCCTGTTGGAGCCGTTGTAATAAATGATCTCCAAGTAAACTACGCAATTGGCTCTCTCCTACAGTTAAAAAATGGCTCTCGTCAGTTGCCGCCAGACGAGCGAAATTACATGCATAGGCAGTCGTTGTAAAGCACCCTGAAAATTAAGCACAGGATGCAAAAAACCAAAGCTGCAACTGATGATGAAAATATGAGGGAATCAAATGGATAATCAACATTCTGCACTTAACGCACGTAAACAGCAAGCAACTCCACGTGGTGTAGGCGTGATGTGCCAGTGGTATGCGGAAAAAGCTGAAAACGCGACGCTTTGGGACAAGGAAGGCAACCAATTTATCGACTTTGCTGGTGGTATCGCGGTTTTAAATACAGGCCATCGCCACCCTAAAGTCATTGCAGCGGTGACAGAACAACTCACTAAATTTACGCATACTGCCTATCAAGTAACACCTTATGAAAGCTACGTGGCTTTAGCTGAGCGTATTAATGAGCGTGCGCCAATTGCTGGTCCTGCTAAGTCAGCTTTTTTCACAACAGGTGCAGAAGCAGTTGAAAATGCTGTGAAGATTGCTCGTTGTTATACAGGTCGTCACGGCATTATTACTTTCGGTAATGGTTTCCACGGTCGTTCATTCATGACCATGGCAATGACGGGTAAAACAGCGCCTTACAAACGTGATTTCGGTGTAATGCCAGCGGGTGTGTTCCACGCACGTTACCCTGTGCCTGCTAAAGGTATTTCAGTAGACGCGGCAATTGAAAGCGTTGAAGATATTTTCAGTGAAGATATTGCACCACATGATGTTGCAGCAATTGTGCTTGAGCCAGTCCAAGGTGAAGGTGGTTTTCATGTTGTACCAGCCGAGTTCTTAAAACGTTTACGTTCAATTTGCGACAAGCACGGCATTTTATTAGTTGCTGACGAAGTGCAATCAGGTTTTGCCCGTACTGGTAAATTGTTTGCAATGAACTATTACGAGACTAAAGCAGACCTCATCACGATGGCGAAAAGCTTGGGCGGCGGTTTCCCAATTTCAGGTGTTGTTGGCCGTGCAGAAGTAATGGATGCACCAAATCCAGGTGGACTAGGTGGTACTTACGCAGGTAGTCCGATTGCGGTTGCTGCTGCGCACGCAGTGATTGATGCGATTGAAGAAGAAAACTTGTGTGACCGTGCAAATGAATTAGGTGCTGAGTTAGTTGTTGCACTTAAAGATATTCAACAAGCAACAGGCGACGTGGTAACTGATATTCGTGCATTAGGTTCAATGGTTGCAGTAGAACTTGAAACAGCTGAACAAGCAAAAGTTGTACAAAACTATGCAATGGAAAACGGGTTGTTACTTCTTACTTGTGGTAAATACGGTAATGTAATTCGTTTCTTATATCCTTTAACCATTCCTGCTGAGCAATTCCGTCAAGGTCTTGATATCTTGAAACAAGGTTTTGCGACACTGAAAGCAGGTAGTGCAAAAGCGATGGAGCAATCTGCATGATTCAAAATAATTTGCAGTATTTATTAAAACATCCTGATATTTCATTAGAAGCACCTGCATCAAATGACTATATCGAAGTTAATGATGCTGCTACAGGTGAAACTTTGGCATGGGTAAAAACCTATGACCGTGCAGGAGTTGAAGCCGCAATTAACCGTTCAGCAAAAGCGCAAGCTGCTTGGAAAAAGCAAACTGCTTTGGCACGTGCTGATGTGTTATTGGCATGGTACAACCTCATGCTTGAGCACAAAGAAAATCTGGCTCAAATCTTAACAGCTGAGCAAGGTAAACCATTGGCAGAAGCACGTGGTGAAATTGGTTATGCAGCCTCATTCATCCGCTGGTTTGCCGAGCAAGCTCGCCGTATTGATGGTGAAGTCTTAACACCTACGTTGCCAAACCAACGTCTGCTCGTGATTAAACAAGCGATTGGTGTTACAGCTGCAATCACGCCGTGGAACTTTCCAGCTGCGATGATTACGCGTAAAGCAGGTCCAGCCATTGCTGCAGGTTGTTCAATGTTGGTTAAACCAGCAGAGCAAACGCCGTTAACTGCCTATGCACTTGAAGTTTTGGCGTTACAGGCAGGCTTACCAGCAGATGTTTTAATTAACATTAGTGGTGATGCGGTTGAAGTGGGTAAAAAACTATGCGAAAGCGATATTGTTCGTAAGTTAAGCTTCACAGGTTCAACGCAAGTTGGTCGTATCTTGATGCAACAATGTGCGCCAACGATTAAAAAGCTTTCACTTGAACTCGGTGGTAATGCACCAGTTGTGGTATTTGACGATGCTAATCTTGAACAAGCAGTTCAGGGCATTATGGCAAGTAAATATCGCAACAGCGGTCAGACTTGTGTTTGTGCTAACCGTATTTATGTTCAAGATGGTATTTACGATGCATTGGCAGAGCGTCTAGTTGAAGCCGTGTCTAAATTGAAAGTAGGTGACGGTCGTCAAGAAGGTTCAACTCAAGGGCCTTTAATTGATGAAGATGCGATTGCAAAAGTGCAGTCTCATATTGCAGATGCAACCGAGAAAGGCGCAACAATTCGTATTGGTGGTCAACGCTCGGCACTTGGCGGCACATTCTTTGAGCCAACAGTTTTAACTGGCGTAACTCAAGATATGAAAGTGTCTAAAGAAGAAACTTTTGGTCCGCTTGCACCACTATTCCGCTTTAAAACTGAAGATGAAGCAGTGGCGATGGCAAACGATACCGAGTTTGGTTTAGCTGCTTATTTATTTACTCAAAGCACAGCTCGTCAATGGCGAGTGGGTGAAGCACTTGAGTACGGTATGGTCGGCATTAACACGGGCGCGATTTCAAATGAAGTTGCTCCGTTTGGTGGCGTAAAACAGTCAGGTCTAGGCCGTGAAGGTTCAAAATTCGGCATCGAAGAATATGTCGAAATGAAATATCTCTGCGTAGACTTATCTGAGTAAGGAACAAAGCGAGTTCGTTTTGTTCTGAACGAAAACATGCAGTTATGCTGTATGTGATGTTTCACAAAAAACCGGTCATGCCCATTCATGACCGGTTTTTTATTTACGTTGGCAGATATCCTTCATGGCTTTCAGGTAAACGCCTAAGCTCATCAATCAATGTTTCAATGAGTTTTTCGACAACCAGACGTTGGCCTTTTCTAGACACATAAACCAGTTGTAGCATGCCAATATTTGACTTCCAGTCAGGAAGAATATGAACAAGTGTGCCTTTACGAATTTCAGATTCGACAGTTAAAAAGGGAAGGTCGGCAATGCCTAAACCATCCATCACGGCATAGTAAACACCTGCCAAATCATTACTTTTGATTCGTGGTTGATAAGGCACATCAACCGATTCACCGTTACGAATATTGCATAAATGCCAAATGTAATTTTGCTTTTGAGTCCCTAAGCTAATACTTGGAAATTCCTGTAATTCGGAATAATGCTGGATGATGCGACCTTGTAGTAATTCAGGTGAAGCCACTAGACAATGGTCAGTTTTAATCACATCACGAACAATTAAATTTGAATCTTCATTCGGTTCGAAATTGGTGCGAATGGCGAGGTCGATATCATCATGCAAAATATCTACTCGACGGCTCGTCAGCTCAAGAGCAATCTCAACTTTAGGGTAGGTTTTTAAAAACTGATTTAAAATTTTTCTAATTTGAAAATGCATCATTAAAGGTGGGCAGCTTACTTTTATTACCCCTTGAGGTTCGCTTTTTTGTTTTAACAAAACGTTTTCTGCACATTCAACTTGAGCAATAACTTTGCAGCATTCCTCATAAAATTCTTGACCTAAATCAGTTACTTTAAAATGCCGGGTTGTTCTTTGAATCAGGCTCACATTAAATTTATTTTCAAGATCAATAATGCGTCGGCTGAGCTTAGATTTACTAATATTCTCAGCTTCACTGGCCGCACTAAAGCCGCCGTGTTTTACGACCAAATAAAAATAATAAAAATCATCAAAAGAGCTTATCAATGCCAGATCAATCCATTTAAATTTAAGATTAGAGCGCTTAGGCACTCTAATCTTAGCAATTCAGCTTATTTTTGCGATGTATTAAAACTATAGCTGGTCATCAGGTTGCGATAATCAGGAATATGATTTGAGAAGAGTGCACCTAAGCCTTCTACATCATTACGCCAGTCACGGTGTAACTCACATGCCATACCGAACCAAGTCATGAGCTGAGCACCTGCTTTTGACATACGGTCCCAAGCAGCATCACGGGTTAATTCATTGAAAGTACCAGAAGCATCAGTAATCACAAATACTTCGAAGCCTTCTGCGAGTGCAGATAACGCAGGAAATGCCACACAAACCTCAGTTACCACACCAGCAATAATTAGTTGTTTTTTACCTGTCGCTTTGACCGCTTTTACAAAGTCTTCATTATCCCATGCATTGATTTGACCAGGACGTGGAATAAATGGCGCATCTGGAAAAAGTTCTTTTAATTCTGGAACTAAAGGACCGTTTGGACCATTTTCAAAACTGGTCGTTAAAATAGTCGGTAAATTAAAATATTTCGCAGCATCTGCAAGTGCTAATACATTATTTTTAAATTTGTCTGGATCGATATCTCGAACTAAAGAAAGTAAACCTGCTTGGTGGTCAACTAAAAGAACCGCAGCATTATCCTTGTCTAAACGTACGTAATCTTGAGTCATTTTTTATGTCCTCGTGTTATCAAAATAAATAATCAAAAATTATTAAGTAGGTCATCAGTGCCTAAAATTATGCTAGTTGAGTTTGTTGTCGTGATTAAGTCTAAAAAATAGGATTAAGAATTTTAAAAATAGGACGATCTTAAAAAGAGTACCTCAAACTTTATGATTGTCTCATAGATGAAATAATGTGTTGCTAATCCTGATCTATAAACTGCAATTATTGAGGCGTAAAATCAATCTCAGTTCAAGAAAATCCTACATATATAGGAGAGATCAGATGAAGAAATTTCTTGGTGCATATCAAAATAACCACATGCATTGGGTGGGTGATGGTTTCCCTGTATATAACCTATTCTCTTATGACCGTTTAGGCCAAACCCTAAGCCCATTTTTGCTACTCGATTATGCAGCGCCTTATACCTTCTCACCAACGACCGAACAGCAAGGTGTAGGCTCGCATCCACACCGTGGCTTTGAAACAGTGACAATCGCTTATCAAGGTGAAGTGACTCATAAAGACTCAAGCGGCGGCGGCGGAACCATTAAAACAGGTGACGTACAATGGATGACTGCGGGTGCAGGCGTTTTGCATGAAGAGTTCCATTCTCCTGAGTTTGCAGAGCATGGTGGTCTTTTTGAGATGGTACAATTATGGGTAAATTTACCTGCTCATTCAAAAATGACGCCTGGAAAATACCAAGCAATTGAAGCGAAAGAGATTCCAGACATTGCGTTAGACGAGCATGGTAGTCATTTACGTGTGATTGCTGGTGAATATGCAGATGCAAAAGGTGCAGCAACAACATTTAGTCCATTAAATGTATGGGATGGTAAATTGGCTAAAGGCCAAAAACATACCCTTTATGTGCCTGAAGGACATACTACGCTTGTTGTTGTGTTAGATGGTGCAGTGGTCATTAATGATACCAACCGTCTTGAAGGTAAAACCGTTGCGATTTTATCTCGCGAAGGCGTTGAGTTTAGTTTAAATGCTGAAGAAGACACTAAATTCCTAGTGTTGACTGGCCAACCACTTAACGAACCAATCGAAGGTTATGGTCCATTCGTGATGAATAGCAAAGCCGAGATTATGGAAGCGATTGATGATTTTAATCGTGGAAAATTCGGTTCAATCATGCAAGAAGGTTAGATCTTTTAAGTCTTATTTTTCGTCATTTAAAGTAATAAAAAGCCCGCTATCAAATGTGAATAGCGGGCTTTTTCGCTGTAAATATTCTGTTTTTATGATGGTTGGCATTGTTGTTGCGGCATTGTTTTATGTGATTTTCTTCTCATTATTGTGATGTCATGATATCGCAAAAAATAATAGTTGTAAAACGAATGATATAAATATAGTTAAATTATCTTATTTTATTTAAAAGATTTTTTTTAAATTTTCAAAAAATTTAAGGTTTTATGAGCTTCCATATGATTGTAAGGAAATATAAAAAATGACTTTGCCAAAAAGCTAAATATTTTCTATATAAATTGATGCAAAAAATAAAAATCTGGTAGTTTTTAATACGGTGTTTTTTTGGGGTATGAGTGATAATCAAAAAAATTCTCAAAGAATGGGACATCATTTTGAATATCGCAATTATTGGCAGTGGAATGGCAGGTCTTGCGGCAGCAAGAATTCTGAAAGATGCAGGGCATACGATCACGATATTTGAAGCACTTCCTGGCCGGGGAATGGATAGCCATAGCATTGAGTTCGATGGTGGAATTATTGATGCACCGCTACGTGTGATGAATCCTCATTTATGGAAAAACACACTCAGCCTCGCTGCTCATTTAGGTATTAAAACCTTTCCAGTACGTACTTATATGTCATGTAGCTGGTTATTTGAAGATCGTACTGAAACATGGTTAACCACATCTCGTAGCCGTATTGGTAATTTCCCGATTATCAATAATCGTAAAGGTATTCAGCAATATGGCTGGCGTCTTGTAAAAGGGATGTTGCAATTAAAAACTGCAATTCATCAGTTTTTCAAATCTAAAAATCAAGATATTACTCTCGCTGAATTTATTAATCAGAACGATATAGAAGAAGTATTCTGGCATGGCGTTGTTATGCCGGTGCTCTATACAATTTGTACGTGTAATCCAAAAACAATTGGCGATTGGCCAGCAAAAAACCTACTTGAGTTTTTACGTCATTTGACCGATGGCGACATGCTTTTGCGTATGAAAGGCGGTACACCTGCATTTGTAGATAGCTTGATTAAAGGTATCGACATTCATAGCGGATCAGCGATTAAGAACGTTGAATTACAAGGTGAGAAAGTACTGGTTGAAAACAGCCAAGGTGAAAAGAACTTATTTGATCGAGTGATTGTGGCAACGCCAACGTCTAAAATTGATGAGTTTTTGAACCCTGAACAATTTGCTGAAGATATGAATTTACTTAAGCAATTCCGTTTTGAGCAAGGTGATCTTGTTATTCATACAGATGCAACAGTAATGCCACCACGTCGTAAAGACTGGTCAGTGCTGAGCTATATGATGGATCGTAAGTTTACGCGTCAGCAATTCACAGTTTGGATGAATGCGGTTGAACCATCACTTGTGGGTAAAAATCCAGTGTTCCAGACTTGGCGCCCAGTGACTGATATTGATCCTAAAAAAATCATTTCAAAAGTGACTTTAACGCGTGCAGTCGTTGACTCACAAACAGTTGCCCTAAATAAAGAGTTGCAACAACGCCATTTAGACTTAAACCGTAAAGTATTTTACTGCGGTTCATGGTCATGTGATGGCTTGCCAATTTTAGAGTCAGCAGTTACTTCTGCAATGCATATTGCTGAAATTTTAGGTGCACCTTTACCATTTGTAGGTTTAAAACCTCAGGTCGAAGTTGCTCCTGAGCTCGGTTACTGAAATTGTGAAAATAAAAGTCCGAGCAGCTCTTTCTAGGCTTATCCCTCATAAATATGCAATTGATGCATCAAGTTTGGGAGATAACGAAGAGCTTGCTTGGACAAATTTGGGTTTTTGGAAAAATACCCAAAACTACCGTGAAGCTTGTTGCCAATTGGCAGATCATTTGGCACAAGCTATCAATTTAAATTCAAAAGATCATCTCTTAGATTTAGGCTGCGGACAGGGTGCAAGTTTGTTGCACTGGCTACAGCACTATCAACCCAAAAGCCTCAATGCAGTTGACTTACAACCCGAGTGTATTAATAAAATTCAAAGGCTTATTCCTGAAATAAGTCAGATTTTTTGTGGTTCATTTTTAAATTTAAAACAATTTGAATTTAAACAACACTTCGATGCTGTGTTGTGTATCGATGCCGCTTATCACAGCAATTTAAATTCATTTCTAGATTCCATCGCTCCAGTTTTAAATTCAAAAGGACGATTAGGTTTTCACTACCTAATGCGTGCCGATTCATGTCAAAACATGACCGTGTTACAAGAACAAAAGCATTGTTATTTACTCAAAGCAGCAAATGTCGCTTGGGATGCTGTACCGACTGAAAAAAAACTAAGAACTACCTTGGAACAACAAGGTTTTGTCGATATTCAAATTGAAGATTTATCTGAGCAAGTATTACTCGGTTTTTCGCGGTATATTCAAAATCAGCAAGGACAAAATCAAAGCCGAGGATTGGCAAATTTAAAAATTCAAATGACTGCAAAGTTATGCCAACAACTCTACCAAAATGGATATGTACGTTATATTCAAATCACAGCAATAAAAAAATAGGATGAGCCATGTCAGCCAAATATCAAGGATCGTGTTTATGTGGAGCTGTGAGCTATCAAAGCGAAGCAGAACCACGTTATAGCTTTAATTGCCATTGTCGAGATTGCCAGAAGGCAACAGGTTCAGCATATGCACCCATCGCTTTTTTTCACCAATCTGAATTGAAAGTGAATGGTGAACTTAAATATTTTGAGACTTTAGGATCTTCTGGCCGACCTATTAAAAGAGCATTTTGCCCGACTTGTGGTTCTCAGCTTTTTGGCTTACCTGAAATTGCCCCTGAAATGATTTCAATACGTGCAGGTACGCTTGATGACCCAAGCCTTTATCAGCCTAGAGCAGAGGTGTTTGTGAGCCAAGCCTACGCTTGGGATACGTTGAACCCAAACCTTAAACACTTTGAAAAAATGATAGAGAAGAGCAAGAAATAAGGCTTAATTAAAGAAGCCAAATATTCCTAAAACAATCATTAAAGTAAGGCTACCAATAGCGAGAAATAATATAGTTTTTCTATATTTTAGCTGCGGCATTTTACTTACAATGAAAATAAGGCATGCCAGTATGATCACTAAGGGCTGAAAAATATTTGATGGCAAAGTAAACATCTCGTTCCTTGTTATTTTTAAATATATTTTAGAAATAAAGTAATAGGTTCATTATAGCGTTTTCTCATTTAATTGATGAACTGAACTTCTTCATAAATTCATATTTTCGTTTTTTATTTTCAAATATAGGCAAATTAAGTTTTGAATTTAAAAGCACTATGTACGCTTTTTCTTACATACATTCGGGAAGTTGGCGTCTTTTTATGACGTGATGAATTGCCTATGATGAACTCATCAGGAACAGGAAGTTCCGAAACGTAAAACAACAATAATAAGTTTAAGCATCAGGACGTGAGGTATTACAGGAAGTGTACCTAGTAACGAAATACGAAAAAAGCCCAACAGGATGTTGGGCTTTTTTCATTTTGTATTAATAAATTTGTTTGCCGCCTAAGGCTGTGCAATCAACTGGCGTATTCCATTTCACCGCAGTTCCTGTAAGTACTGGACGTACAATACGCCACGGCCAGAAACCAAATCTTTGGCTTTGATGATAATTAATCACCACATCTGCACCGTATTTACGAGCAATGATCGCTAATTTAGGTTTTACCTCTTCAAAACCCCCATAAGTTCCTTTCGCGGCTTTAATACGTTTAATAGATTTATAGTGCTCTGCTGAAGGGGTACCCTCAATTAAGCAAATGGGTGGCATTGTAGTAGTTTGCATTTGAGCTTGAGATGTAGTGTCTTGAGCATATGTTGTTAAAGGCAATGTTAGAAATAAAGCAGGTAAAATAAAACGAAGTTTCATATTTTTCCGTATTGGTATCTTAATGAATTAAAGTTTATAAAATAGGTCTTATTCATATGACCTTATTTGGGGGCGCATTATAATCATATCTTTTTAATATTTCTTATTTTAATCTTATATTTTTTAATAAATTATCAGCATCATGTTTCGCTTTTAAAAGAATAAATTTGTTTTAGAAAATTATTTTTAAGATTAGGTTTATAATAAGTCTTTATTAAAAACAAAAAACAAAGCCTTTGACAAGAATTGTCTATCCCAACTATTATCCTTAAAAAATATTCTTAATATGTTATTAATTATGATGAAGAAAATATTATCTACTTTAGTTATTGGTTTATGCCTCACTCATCCAACCTTTGCACAGCCTGCTTCTAGTGAGTCTGTAAAAGAATTAATGAAGGTCACAAAATCCCAAGATTTATATAAACAAATGAACTCGTACATTGAGCAGATGATTTCAAAAACAATCTCTGAAGTTGAAATGCAACAAGGTAAACCCCTTAATTCACAACAAAAACAGGTCGTGGCAAATTTTGCTAAAAAGTTCTCTACCATTACTGTAGAAGACATGGGTTGGGAAAAACTTGAGCCTGAATTTACTCGTATTTATGTGACAAATTTCACTCAAGAAGAAATCGATGGATTAATTAATTTTTATAAATCACCAGTTGGTCAAGCAGCCATAAACAAAATGCCTCTAGTGATGGAGCAAAGCATGAAATTGGGCCAAGATCTAACTAAAGAAGCTATGCCTAAAATTATAGCCGCAGCAAAAGAAATGGTTATTGAATTAGAGAAATATGAAAAATAATTTGAAGGGTGTGGATCAATAGGTCTACACTCAATTTTTTGATAATAATTATAAATCTGTAAGTATTTCAAAACCTACAGGCAACAAAAAACCCCATAAATCAAATATTCATGAGGTTTAATGATGGTGCCGACACACGGATTCGAACTGTGGACCTACTGATTACAAGTCAGTTGCTCTACCAACTGAGCTATGTCGGCGACGTGGAATGAATTCTACAGTTTCTTAAAAAAAATACAAGCCAAAAAATGACCACTTAAATTTTTTCTATCAATTTTTAAATCTTTATGTGCTTGGACTTTAGAAATAGCTTAAGACTTTAACACATAAATAAAAGAATCAACACGTTCGCCACTATTTAAAGTGACTTGAACAGGTACTCTTTCGTATTCTTCGCCTTCAAAGTCATCCAGTAATTTCCAGTTTGCATCTAAATGTTCTGAGCTAAAAATAAAACCTTGAACTTGATTGGTAGTTTCACCAAGTACAATTCCCGGATAGCCTAAATCTGCTCCCCAACCTTCATTGCGCAAGCTTCCGTTTACCCAACCTTCTGACCATTGTCCGCCAATATTTTCAAGTATATGTGCATTAGGACGGCCTGGGCCTAAAGTGCCATAAACAAATAAACTCGACATGTGATTTTCCTTTAACTTAAAAATTAATGCGCTTTCGCGTGTGTGGTATAAACGACTAAAAATATTCCAATTAACGACAGTACAACGGTTAAGCCTACGATCGCACTCCATCCACCGTGTAACCAGAACCAGCCACCTGCTGAGCCGACAATACTCGAACCCATGTAGTAAAACAGCAAGTACAGGGAGCTGGCGTGGGCTTTGGCTTGTTTACTTTCGGCACCAACGGAACTACTGGTGAGTGAGTGGGTAATAAAGAAACCTGTGGTAATAAAGGCGATGCCGATAATAATGCCGAAAAGAGAGCTGAGTAATGTCATGAGGCTACCCACAATCATTAAGGCAAAGCCGCTCATCATCATGGTTTTTTTACCGAAGCGATCGGCTAGCGTTCCTGCCAACGATGAAGACACCATGCCAAAGCTATACGACAAGAAAATAAGGCTAATTTGAGTTTGACTTAGTGAATAGGGCGCTCCGCTTAAACGGAAAGTGGCGTAGTTAAACAAGGTCACAAACACACTAGTGAGCAAGAAACCAATGGCAAATAGGCGTAGTAATTTTAAATTACTTAAATGGGTCCGCCACATTTGCAGGTGAAAATTTAAATTCAAACCTTTTTTCTGTACGAAATTACGCGAAGCAGGAAGTAAATTCAAAAAAGCAATTGAGCAAATAAAACAGATTGCACCAAGTAAGCCTAAAGCAGTGCGCCAAGAAAAATATTCAATCAAAATACCCATGCCGACGCGGCCCATCATTCCACCAAAAGCCGTACCTGCAATATACAACCCCATGGTTTTACCCAAGTGTTCAGGTGCGATTTCTTCTGCAATCCAAGCCATCGTCACTGCGGGTACACCACCAAGTAATAGACCTTCTAATGCTCTTGCTATGAGCAAACTGTGCCAGTTAGGTGTAAACATAGCCACAATATTAAGAATAGCTGCGCACAGCATTGAGCTGAAGATAACACCACGACGACCAATTGCCTGAGAAAAAGCGCTCGATAGCACAATCGAAATGGCTAAAAAAGCAGTCGTTAATGACAAAGCTAAAGAGCTGCTCGCAGGGCTAATTTGGAAGCTTTGGCTGAATGCTGGCAGAAGTGGCTGTACACAATAAATCAGAGAGAAACTGGCAAAACCTACGAGGAATAAAGCAAATCCTGCATGTTTGTAGGCTTTAGTCCCTTTGTGAATCCATTCGCGGGAAAGAAGAGAATTTGCCTCAGTGCTTAAGGTACTGGGTGTAGATGAAGAGCTCATATCATGACCATGACAGAAAGAAAGTGCAGTGCGTTGGAACATGCTGCATCGAGAAAATTCGATAAATTAAAATTAGCAATTTAGAGGGTATTTTTCTAATATATTTAACAATAGGTCATGATATGTTTTATATATAGCGATGGAACTCAGACATATACGCTACTTTTTAGCAGTAGCAGAAGAAAAAAACTTTACCAGAGCTGCGCATCGTTTAAACATGAGTCAGCCGCCTTTAAGCATGCAAATACGGGACTTAGAGGAAGAGCTAGGTGCAGATTTATTTATCCGTTCTCCGCATGGTGTTGAGTTGACCGAAGCTGGGCTTGCCTTTTTTAATGCGATACAGCCTGTACAGCAGCGTGTAGAAGATGCAGCGAACCTCGTTAAACAAGTGGCAAATGGCGAAGTAGGTCAATTACGATTGGGTTTTACAGGTACTTCAATGTTGAACCCTCTCATTCCTAAATGCGTTCGCTATTTCCAGCAGCAATATCCGAAAGTGAATTTAAAACTTGAAGAAGCGAACACCTTGCTGCTCATCGATTTACTACTCGAAGACCGTTTAGATGTCGCAATTATTCGATCACCACGTAATATTCCAGATAGTTTAATTATTCAAGAGTTATTGGCTGAACCCCTCATTGCTGCTTTGCCTTCGGAGTCTTTTAATCTAGACGATTCATCACCAGAAATTGATTTAACGGCACTCCGAGAACTTGATTTTATTGTCTCGCCACCTTCAATTAGCGCAGGGCTTTTCGATGCGATTAAACAAGCCTGTCATGAGCGCGGCTTTGAACCAAAAATTGGACAAAATGCTCCGCAAATTGTGTCAATTTTATCGTTAGTCTCTGCAAACTTAGGGGTATCTTTGGTTCCCGAGTCGACTAAACAATTGCAAATACAAGGCGTGGCTTATCGCTCTTTGAAGGCGCCAGTACCTACGGTGGGTTTAGGGCTTGCTTATAAAAAACATGCCCCTTCACAAATGGCAATTAATTTTGCCAGTGTGGTGCAAGATGTTCTCCATTTCAATTAAATATTATGAAAAGGAAGTTAAATTTTATTCACTATATAATTATTTATAGGTCTAAATTTATACAAAAAATATTTAATTTTGGTTGAAAAACAGGCTTGTGAACGAAGTTTTTATCTATAAACCATAAAAATTATTATTCTATTGTTTTTAACAAAATTTATAAAAACTTAATAATATTAAATATTCGGTAAAATTGTAAAATTTTTATATTAGTTTTATTAATAAATTAATTGCTAATTTATATTTATTCTTAATTGTAAGTAGTCAATCAATTGTTAGGGGTTTTTTGTAATTTAAATTTAAGCAAAGGTTTACTATGAATTTTTATAATTTTAATTAATTTAATGAAAATAAAATTTTATTTTTATGTCTATTTATTTTTCATCCTGTATTAAAAAATTAATATTAAATTAAACTGAATAATTATGTTTTTTTTTGAGTGTTTTAATCAATTTTTAGGACATGGATTTACGTTAAAGCAAATGCTAGACTTGTGATTGATTTAGAAAGCTTAATATAAATAAAATTTTATACTCAAGGAAAATAATCAGATTTTAACTAATAGATATATTTTATTGGTGGTTAAATGTTCGATAGTTATTTATTTTGATAGTTAAAATTAGAAATATATGAGTTGAAATTTTGATCTTATTTTTTATTAATGGTTTATATAAAATGATTGACTAATTTAAATTTTATGAAAATTTTTTTGTGTTAAATAAAAAGTTAATATCATCAAAAATAGGATTAACTACTATAGAAATTATTATTGGAGAGAAAGCTGAATGAAATAAGTGAAATTTATTTATAAAGTAATATTGAAAATTTAAATAAAGACTTAAAAATAAGTCTAATTTAAAAGTTTGTGAATGTATAAAGGAAATAAGGGTTTTTGTTGTGGTACAAATTTTAAATAATGATTTAATGTTAGCTGAGCAGATCGTAAAATTAATTTTTCATAAGCGACGTTTATTAGCAAATGACTCAGAGCAAGAGAACTTTCAAGAAGAAGCTTTTTTACATATTCAAAAAGTATTGAATTTTGTCAAAAATAAACAACCTATTCATATGATTTTACCTGCTTTTCCAGCTAAATCACCAAATAGGAAAAAAACTTTAGATATTTTCCCTGATAAAGGTGAGGAATTAGCTTTAGCAACATTGAATAAATTATGTGAAAAAATAAAAAATATTTATTCACCTGGAGCAAAGTTAACTATTTGTTCTGATGGGAGGGTTTTTGCTGAACTAGTACGAATCCCAGATGAGGCCATATCTTCTTATAAATATGATCTTATAGAGAGAGTGGGAAAACCTTATGCAGATAATATTGATTACTTTGATTTAGATGATGTTTTTCAAGATATACCAGAATATAGCACACTACGTGAAGAGTTGATGGTTCAATATGGAGAGTCATTACTAAGCTTAAAACACCGATGTAAGCAAGAAAAACCAGCAGCTGAAATGTATCGCGGGATTTGTCGCTTTTTGACTGAGGATTTTTCAGGTCTTACTGAATTCAAAGGTTGGTCAAAAAACCAGATATTGAATGTAGCTCGTATGAATGCTTACCGAGTAATTCAAAGAAGTAATGCATGGACTAATTTATTGAAAGAGCAATTCCCAAATTCGGTTCGTCTTAGTATTCATCCACAACCTCGAGTTTCAGAAAAAATTGGAATATATTTGATGGACTCGGATGACAATTGGCGTACTCCTTGGCATTCGGTCGTTATACAAGATGATGATGGATTTACTTTAGTTCCACGACATAAAGCCGAAGAAGAAAATGCTTTATTAATCTTTAAAAACGGAAAAGCTAGCCATTATTTGCGTAATAACCAACAAGAAATGTAAGTACATATGGTTTTATATTTAGAGATTTGAATAATGTTTAGTGTAAAAGATTTGTCTCCATTTGGAGCATTAATAACGGCATCGGATGTTCATGACAATATTAATGAGATCGGTACCGAGGTTTTAAATAACTTGTTGTCTCAATATAAAGTTTTAGTATTTCGTGGATTTAAAGCGTTACCAGATCCACAATATATTAACTTTTGTGAGTCATTGGGCAATCTGATGTATTGGGAGTTTGGTGCTTTACTCAATGTAAAAATGGAACAAGATCCTAAAAACCATATTTTCTCAAAAGGCAGGGTTGAATTGCATTGGGATGGAGCTTTTGCGAAACAAACTCCAAGAATTAATGCTTTTCAGTGTACCGTATCCTCAGAAGATGGGCGAGGTGGGGAAACACTTTTTGTTGATACCACACGTATTTTGAAAGATATACCTTCTAGTCAATTAGAAGACTGGAAGAAAATTAAGCTATCTTATTCGACTGAAAAAAAAGCACATTATGGCGGCTCAATTGATGTAAACCTCATTGAAAACCATCCTCATAAAGGCCATTCAGTCATCCGGTTTATTGAAATCGAAAATGAAGATAATCAGGAAGTGAATCCTGTACAGCTCTCCATTAAAGATACAAATCATCAACCCGTAGAATCACAAGAAATTGTTCAGTCAATCACAGAGATTTTATATGACCCTAAATACATGTACCAACATCAGTGGGTTAGTGGTGATTACATGTTGATTGATAATAATTCAGTATTACATGGCCGTGCAAAAGTTGAGGGTAATGTGAATCGACATTTAAAACGTGTCCATATCTTGTAACTAATTGATAGAAAAAAAATCGATGGAAAATGTTAATGGATCAAGTGCTTCAGCTGAAGTTATTAGGACAGATTTTCCATTGAGTAGGTGGTGATTCTGCTTATCAGCAGAATCATTGCCTAGATTGCTCAAAGGTTTTTAGCTCAAATGGAATCACTAGGTGAAATTCTAGCCGGAATTATAATAGGACCTAGTATATAGGGACTCTTTTACCAAATGTATTTGTCTCATTTCTGAAGTGATGTGTAGTAAAAAAATTAAAAATTTCCGTATGGGAGTTGCAGAAATTGAAAACTCTGTACAATCAGGTGTAGAAATTTTCTTAGCGGCTTATCTTGTCTAACACTATCTTTTCTTCTTATAAAATTTGAATAATGAGCTACTTCAAATTTACAAGTGACTCATCATCATTTTCCTCACTTTAGAAGTTTATAAACCATTAAAAAAAGCACAAATAGAAAAATCTATTTGTGCTTTTAAGCTATAAATTTTTAGTTCTATCGAGCTAAATAAATTTAGCTTTTCACTCTAAACCAAGCAGCATAGAGTGCTGGGACAAAGAATAAAGTAAGTATCGTTGCTACTGCTAAACCACCCATAATCGCAATTGCCATTGGGCCCCATAATGTGGAAAGTGTAAGAGGAATCATTGCTAAAATTGCTGCTAAAGCTGTCAATAGAACAGGACGAGTACGACCTACAGTGGCTTGAATAATCGCTTGTTCTGGTGTTTGACCGGTAGAAATATTTCTATCTATCTGATCAACTAAAATAACCGAATTACGCATAATCATACCAGCTAGAGCAATTACTCCTAATGTGGCCACAAAACCGAATGGTGCACGAGTAATCAATAAGGCTAGGCTTACTCCGATCATGCCAAGTGGAGCTGTTAATACCACCATAAACATGCGACTGAAGCTTTGCAGTTGTAGCATCAAGAATATTGCCCAAAGTAGTAACATCACCGGCATAACAGATTGAATAGCTGCATCTGCTTTAGCACTTTCTTCAATAGTTCCTCCAGTTTCAATACTGTAACCAATGGGTAACATTTTACGAAGATCATTTAGCATCGGTTCTATTTGCTTTGAGACATCTGGTGCTTGAGCACCAGACACGTCAGCACGGACGCTGAGAGTTGGTAAACGGTTACGTATCCAGATTCCTCCTTCTTCTAATACAGGTCTGAGTTCAGCGACTTGATCTAGAGGAATATTTTTTCCATTTGATGCACGAATCGTAATTTGGCCCATTTGAGCTGTATCAAGCCGATTATCTGCTTTCGCTCTTGCTACGACATCAATTAACTCTGTGCCTTCTCGTATCTGAGTAACTGTATAACCACTTAATAACATTTGTAAGGTACGTGAAATATCTTGCGAGCTTACTCCTAAACTACGGGCACGTTCCTGATTAATAATAAATCTGATGGCTTTACTACGTTCGTTCCATTGAAAATTGACATCACGTACATTTGGATGCTGACGCATAATGTCGCGAACTTCAGCAGCAATTTCACGAACTTTTTCAGGATCTTTACCACGGACCCTAAACTGTACAGGGTAACCAACAGTGGGACCTAGCTCTAAACGATAAACCCGTGTTCGAATATGAGGGAATTGCTGAATGAGACGATTATGTAGATCAGAAGTTAATTGGCTCGCTTGTTCAATATCTTTTGGATAAACAATTAACTGTGCATAATTATTTTTAGGTGTTTCTGGATCAAGAGATAGATAAAAACGAGGAGAACCACTTCCTACATAAGCTGTGTAATCTCGGACCCGTTGATCACTGGAAAGTAATTTTTCAACCTGTTTCGTTGCGTTTAAGGTTGCCGTGTAACTAGCACCTTCTTCGAGCTGTACATCAATTAGAATTTCTGCACGCGGTGAATCTGGAAAGAATTGTTTAGGAACGAATTGAAATGCAACTAAAGCGAGAACAAAGCTGAGAACAGTGGTCAGTAAAACCCATTTCCTTTTTTTGACGCACCATGCAATTTTACGACTAAACCATTGAGAAAGTTTATCTCTGTATGAATTTTTCGAGGAATGAGAATGATGTGGCTGTACTTTGGGAAGTAAAATTGTGCCTAAAAAAGGAGTAAACAGTACTGCTACAAACCAAGATACAATTAAAGAAATTCCAACCACCCAAAAAATTGATCCGGTAAACTCACTTGTTGAAGATAAGGCAAAGCCAACTGGAACAAAGCCCGCCGCTGTAATTAAAGTACCTGTTAGCATGGGAAAAGCTGTATTACTCCATGCAAAACTCGCAGCTTTAAAACGGTCTAGACCTTCTTCCATTTTGACTTGCATCATTTCAACAGCAATAATCGCGTCATCGACTAACAAGCCTAAGGCAATAATAAGTGCACCTAAGGAGATTCTTTGTAAATTTATATCTAGGCGCCACATAAAGAAAAAGGTAATACCCAAAACTAGAGGAACAGATAAAGCAACCACAATCCCTGTCCGCACGCCTAAAGCAAATAAACTGACGGCAAGAACAATGCCTAAAGCTAGAATAAAGTGTCCGAGAAATTCGTTAACTGAATGCTCAACGAGACTAGGTTGATCTACTACTTTTTCAATAAAAATACCCGCAGGTAAGTTTTCTTGTACCTCTTTAATACGTTGATCGAGATGTTTGCCCAAAGAAAGAATATCGCCTTTTTCTGTCATTGAAACAGCAAGACCAGTGACACGTTCACCATTTCGTCTCATAGACATTTGTGGGGGATCGATAAACCCTTTATCAATATGAGCAACATCCCCTAAATGAATATTGTGTGTTCCGACTTGAACTACGATATTTTTTAAGTCTTGTACGGTTTTTACATCTCCATCAACACGAGCATATATACGGGCATGAGGACCTTCAAAAGTTCCTGCTGGTTCGACTGCATTTTGTTTTTGTAATTCATTAACTAAGTCTAAGGGAGAAATACCCAATTGAGCTAACTTGGCATAATTGAACTCAATATAAAAGCGAGGTTCTTGAACGCCTAATAGAATGACTTTGGAAACATCGGGAACCTGAAGTAAATGGTCTCTTGTAGAAAGAAGAACCTGTTTCATTTGGACATCATCAAATCCATCAGCATGAAATGCGTAAATAGACCCAAAGGTATCTCCAAAGTCATCATTAAAAAATGGTCCTTGGATATCTTGAGGCAAATTTTGCCGTATGTCGTTTACTCGTTTACGTGCTTGATACCAACTTTCTTCAATTTGACTTTTACGTGTCCAGTCTTTCAGAACTAAAAAGATGGTTGCTTGTCCTGGGCGTACATAACTTTGTACATAATCATAATTCGGTACTTCTTGAAGTGTACGCTGAATTTTTTCAACAACCTGTTGTTCTAAATCTCGTGTAGTAGCGCCTGGCCAATTTACATCTATTGTCATGACCTTTATCGTTAAATTTGGATCTTCAGCGCGCCCTAATTTAAAATAAGCTACAGTACCTAAAAGAAGAGAAAGTAGCATCGCGAAAATAATTAATGTTCGATGCTGGAGTCCCCAACTGGATAAGTTAAATCCTTTCACGGTAACCTCCCATCCCATGCTTTTACAGCCATCTTGCTATCGAGACGATGTACGCCAGCCGTAACAATTTGTTCACCCACCTGAATACCATTGGCAACCGTAATAGTTTCAGTATTGATTTTGCTAAGTTTAACTGGACGAAGCTGAAGATTTTTTGCACCATGGGGTAATATCCAAACGGCTGTTTGTTGTCCTTTTTGGAAGAGGGCACCAATAGGTAAAATAATCTGTTGATCTACATTCTTATTTAAAAAATGGACTGTTGCTGTCATACCTAATTTAGCTGCAGCTGGTAAATTTGATATAGAGATTCGAACACGATAAGTACGACTATTTGGATCTGCAACAGTCGCTATTTCACGCACATGACCCGTAAAAGTATGGTCAGATAAGCTAAGTAATTTGATGCTGACCGGTTGGTCTATTTTGATTTCATTAACCTGACTTTCAGGAACATCTATCTGTACTTCATTTTCACCATTTTGAGCTAATTTAAATATAGGCGTGCCAGCTGAAACAACCTGTCCACTTTCTGCTTGAACTTCTGCAATTGTTCCTACTGCTGGTGAACGTAAAGTTGTATAACTTAAATCGTTTTGTGCCCGATCAAGGCGACTTTGTGCTGCATTTACTTGTGCTTGAGTGTTTTGATATAAGTTTTCGAGACTATCGAGATCGGATCGTGAAATAGCGCCTATGTTAACCAGACTACGATTACGTTGAAGATCTCTTTGTAGTCTTGTGAGAGTGCTTTGTGCTTGATGCAATTCAGCAGTTGCTTCCTGAATACTAAGTCTAAACGGAGTATCGTCTAACTGGGCCAAGGCTTGATTTTTTGTAATAGAAGCTCCTGTATCTACTAGACGTTTAATGATACGACCTGCTACCCGAAAAGAAAGTTGGCTTTCAACTCTAGGTACAATATTTCCTGAAAAAGATAAATTAGAGAGCTCACTGGCAGGATGAGCTGTGGTGAGTTGAACAGCAATAACCTTTTCTGGCTCTTCGGTTTTATTACTACAACCAACTAGGGGGAGAATACTTACAAGAAATAAAATTATAAAAATCATGTAGATGTTTGTTTCTAATGATTTTAATTGATTTTTAAACTCAATCGGAGGCATTTCGTAGATCCTTAAAGGGATTTTTAAACAACTAAAGTTTTCAGAGGAATATTTTTGTACTGGTTCGAAAAATATTTGAATTTTGTACTATTTTGTATAAAATAGTCAATAAATTTTTTATGGAGATCGCAAATGGAAATTAAATCTCGAGGCAGACCGCGCTCTTATGACCCTGAGCAAGTATTAGAGCGTGCATTACATGCATTTTGGAAAGGTGGATTTTCAGGAACTTCTCTTGATACTTTGGCTTTGGCCACAGGTTTAAACCGACCAAGTCTTTATGCTGGCTTAGGAGATAAACGCACAATCTATATTAAAGCGATGCATTATTTCCAAAAATATGCCCAGACAGAATTTGGCAAAGCATTGGAACATAAAGATACGGATAGGTCGTTTGCCGATGTTATTTTGAGATATTTGCGAACAGCTCTCGAAGTAGATGGATATCATGAAGATATCGATTTGAGTGGATGTGCAGTTATATCAACAGCCATGGCTGATGCGTTGGCTAATAATGAAATCCAAGCTGTATTAAAAGAAGTTTTAACAGAAATGAATGAACAGCTTTATCAACGATTGAGTCTAGCTAAACAAAATCTAGAATTACCTCATGATACGGATATTGATGCATTAGCTTTCTTAATGACTTCTGCCGCGCATAGTATTGGAATTCGTGCTAGGGCAGGTTTAGACTTACAGCAAATCGAAATATTACTACTTTCTGTGTCTAAAATTCTTTGCCCAACTTAAAGTAGAAATGTGTCTAAATTAAATAAAGCTCTCTAAGGTTTATCAATAATATTTTTAAAATTAGATAAATTGAGTTTTAAAGAGAGCTTGGATTTTGTTCCATTATCAAAATTAAATTTGTATTAGGCTTTAGGCGCTTTATTCATTAAAAAGATGCCTGAAATAATGAAAATTGCGCCATATAAAAACGATAAAGTCGGCTGTTCATGAATGAAAACCCAAGCCATCAGTGCTGCAAAAATGGGTTCAGAAAGTTCGGTCACTTGTACTTTTGCTGCGGGTAAATATGTTAATGCTTTGGTTGTGCAATAAAATCCAAGAATGGTTGGCAGAACTGCCAAGCCTATTAAGCCTAAAATAATATTGGTATTAAAACTAATGCTATGAAAATTAATTAAAAAGGGAACAGCAAGATAAACACTACCAAAAAGTAATAAATACTTCGTTAGGAATAAACCACCATTTAATCTGAATTTTTTAATTAATACTGAAAATAGCCCATAGCCAGTGCCTGCAATAGAGGCATTGATCAGCATTAATAAACTATTTTCACCTTTCCATGAAATTAAACTAATACCCGCTACAGCTAATAATGTTCCCGCAATAGAATGAATATAAATATTTTCTTTTAAAACTAATCTACCAAAAAATAAAGCTGAAATAGCGGCTGAAGCCATGAGTACCACAACTACATTGGCCGCAGCACCATGGTTGTAGGCAATGGTTTCGAAAAAGAATAGTGAAAAAATCCCTAAAAAAGCACATATCGCAATTTGGACAAAGACACTCAGTTTGCTTGGAGTATTGCTAATAAAAGCAATTTTTTGGCTAACAGGAACTTTAAATAAAAGCACACTTAAAAAGAAGAACGCGATGACTGTTTTTAAAAAAGCAATGTCTTGTGGGCTTAAGCCACTGTGCATAAGCAGTTTACTAATCACCCCAATAGAGGCATTGAGTGCAGCAGCACAGAGCGCAAATAGAGTCCCAATAATCAGATTATTCACTTTTCTAATACTTCCATATATTTAGCCATAAGGAGTCTACATTATTTTTCGCAATATAGCCCTGTCAATTTCCTTCTTTTCCATGAAGTATAAATTATTTAAATTTTCTTGGTGATGGATATTAATTTGAATTAATCCATTTATTAAAAATTATTTGTTGTTTGATTGTTAATTAAATTATTTTATTTAATTTTAATTAGAAATTCTTAAAAATAATATTTTGTTGACATTTTTTAAAATATATTTAAACATAATATTTGATTGTTTTAAGTTTAATTAATAACAGTCTTAATTCTAGCTAATAAGTATTTAATACTTAGATAATAATTTAAATATAATGGAGATAATTCGTGTTTTTTTCACAGGAAAGTTTGAAAAAATTAGAAAGTGCGGTTGATCACGCTATGCATAGCGAGTTTAAAAAAGATGAGATTATGCATAAATTTCATAATGAAGACTGGTTCGATGAAAATTATTATAAACGTCATATTTTAGAGTGTGTTATTCGCATTCATATGAATAATGAATTAGATGCCAATGCAGTGCGAGTTGCAGCAATCAATAATATCTCTGCCGCAAAACAGCTTTCATATTATTTATATGATGAATTTGGTCACGATGAAATGTTCGGTCAGGATTTGTCTAAATATGGCTATTCTTCAGATCAGATCGTTTCAAAAAATGCATTTCCTGAAACATGGAAACTGATGGGGTATTTAAACTTTTGTGTAGAGAAATTTGGGGCATTACCAGCAGTCGTTTGGGACTGGTTCCTCGAATATTATGGTGACAAATTTAATAATTTTATTACCCAAAAAGCGGGTGTTCATATGGGGAATCAGGCTGTATCGGGTGCAGCTTCACATGTTGCATTCGATGAAGCTGAAGACCATAGTGGCATGATGACAGAGATGCTTTCTTCTGTAATTAAGACACAAGAAGACTTTGATCTAGCCATCAAACATATCAATAGTTTTGTTCCAATGGTGGGTGAGTATTTTCAGGCTGTACGTGCTGAAACGCTTTCATAGCAATGGAATTAGAATATGCCAATGGTAAATATCCGCATTCAAGAGCATATTTACATTGCTGATTCTGAACAGCCTCTCATCGATGCGGTGCCTGATAGCGCCGTGATGAAAGGCTGTTTAAAAGGTGTGTGCCGAGTTTGTCGATGTAAGCTAAAAGGTGGAGTTGTATATGAATCAGGAAATCAGGTTGCCGTAGGACAAGAGTTCCTACCTTGTATTAGCTATGCTCATAGCGATGTCGAAATCGCACCATTGGTTAATAATTTTAGTGTGGCTCAACTTATCAGTAGAAGTTTTCTTGCTGAAAATATTGTTGAGCTCACATTTAAAATTAAAAGGACGTTCTTTAGTTCTAAAGCAATTGTGAATATCAAACACCCGTCAGAGCCTTTAATTCGAAGTTACTCTGTGGTTTCACTGGGTGTGAAAAATTATGATTTTTTTGTTTTGCACATAAAATTAAGACCAAATGGAATATTTTCTAACTTATTTGAAAAGCTAGCGATTGGTGATCAATTAGAATACAACCTGAATAATCATATAGAACCTGAATACGAGAATAATATTTCTACGCTCAATATTGTAAGCGGTGGAAGCGGCATGGGAGCTGCACTTACTCGTGGATTAGATCTCATCCGGAAAAATCCTATTTCCAAAGTAAATATCTATGCGATTAATCGGTCAGTTTTAAGTGATTATCATCAACATTGCTTAAATGTTTTTCGAGAACAAGTTGACGCTGAGGTCAATATTATAAATATCCCGTTTTGTACGTGGACGAATAATGGATTTGATTTTTCAAATTATTTGGACTCTCACGAGTTAACAGTGGGTGTCGGTTCTACCCCAATAATTAATAAAATTTTAAATCAGCCTCTGTGTGAGTTAGAAAGTTTTGGTCCCTAACGGAGACTGTAACAATGACAGTAGTAGTTATAGAACCTATTTCTTCAGGCGTGACTTATTTAAATGCCGCTCAAGAATTAGGAATAGATTTATATGTTTTTTCTACTGATGAAGGAGAGTGCAGCATTGATGGAACAATGCGCCAAAAAGCAAAAGAAATAATAAAAATAGATACCAGTGATTTTCATAGTCAACTCTCTAAAATTGTTGAGTTAAAGACCATAAAAGCCATATTACCCGGTGTTGAATATGCAGTACCTATGGCTGCCCAGCTCGGTAACTCATTTGCCAAAAATTCTCTTGAATATATGGCAGCTCAAACAGTTCGAAATAAATTTAAATTTCGTGACAAGCTAACTAAGTCGGGTTTAAGCAATATTAAATATGCCTTGATTTCACAGGGTAAAGAAATTGACTTACCCCAAGGCTTTAAGTTCCCTGCTGTCGTGAAGCCAGTTGATATGGCGGGCAGTATGTCTGTTAAAAAAGTTGCAGATTTTGAGGAACTTTTAACAACAGTTGAAGCGATCTGGAAAGCTAAGCCCAACGATATTGGTTTCTATGCCAGTGGGGATTTAATTGTTGAAGAATACATTGTAGGTAAAGAATACAGCGTTGAAGGAATTATCCATACAGATGGAAAAATAACCTTTGCTTCACTGACAGAAAAACTATTAGGGCCAGAACCTTACTTTGTCGAAATTGGACATATAGTGGGTAATCAATATGACCGCCAATTTTCTGCACATGTTTTTGACTATGCCGAAAAAGTCATTAGAACCTTAGAGTTAAATATAGGACCTTTTCACTTAGAACTGCGAGTTACACCTCAAGGAAAAGCAGTCGCAATCGAGTTAGCGGCACGTTTACCGGGCGACAATATTGTTGAGTTAATTACACTGGCGACTAATTTTGACCTTGCTCAAGCGGTACTGAGCGAATACTTAGACCTGCCATATTCACCTTCAATAGAGAAAAATCTGGTTTCAGCAATTGCCTTTATGCCCCAAGGTAATCACCGTCTGTTCAAAGGTTTTAGTGGCTTAGATCAACTGTTAGAAGCACCTGAATGTGTACATCATCACTTCTACTATGAAACAAATGATGAACTGGCGTGCAACCATGATTGGACCTCACGATTAGGCTACTTCATTTTCCGTTCCGAAAGCGAAGATAAGATTCGTAGTTTAGTCAAACATATACATGAGCAGGTGAAAGTCATATGAAACATGTATTAATCATCAATAGATATGACGATGAACTGTCTGATTATAATAAATATATAGATCACAATACCGTGCATGTGTCTTATATTTCATTAACAGAAACGATGCGTTATATCACTTCTTCAAACTGTTACTGCATAGCTGGGTTAGAGCAGTTAAATGAAGAAGACGTTCTCGATCAGGCCAAAAAAATCTATAAGAAAAAACCTATAGATTACGTTATTGCTATCTCAGAATATGACCTCGATGCTGCTGCTCGCATTCGAACTGAATTGAATATTGTGGGGGCAACTGTCGAAGACAATTTGTTATGTCGTAACAAGAAAAAAATGAAAGATGCTTTAGCTCACTCGACTGTGCGTTACCCTAAATATGCTGAAGTATCTTCGTATCAAGATATTGAAAAGTTTTTGCTGGAAATTGGCTCAGCGATTATTTTAAAACCTCAGGTAGGTGCAGCTTCTGAAGGGGTAATTAAAATTAGTGAGTTGGCCGATATTCCTCGTTTATCTTCATATGAGGGCTATGAAGTAGAAGAATTTGTTGAAGGGGATATCTATCACGTCGATGCGATTATTTCAGACAATCAAATGCCTTACTTTAAAGTCTCAAAATATATTAATACCTGTTTAGACTTTAGAAATGGTGCGCCATTAGGCTCTGTAACGATTGATAATTCTGAATTTATTCAAAAAGTAGAACGTTTTACTTTAGACGTATGTAAATTCTTAAAATTAAAAGATCAAGCGATTCATCTTGAATTTATTGAATCTAAGGGCGAGTTGGTCTTTTTAGAAGTAGGTGGGCGAGTCGGGGGCGGAGAAATTCCATTCATCACATTACGCAATGAGTCTGTCGACTTATATGAAATGTGGATTAAGGCGGCCATGAAAATTCCACAAGAGCCAGTGAACACGAAAATTACGGGCTTTTTGATGATGCCTAATCCTTATAGTTCAGGTTTTTTATTTAATGGGATTAAAGAACTAGAAAATGAAACCATTACCTATCAGTTGATTCAGGAAAGTGGTGATCATAATAATTTTAGTTATGAAAATATTCCTGCCAAAATTCACTTTATGGGAGATAGTCAAATACAGGTAGAAGATGCGATTAAAAATAGTATGAAAATTTTGCAAAGCGCAATTTGTCAAAATCATCATTCTAATTTGAGTCTGAGTGAATCTTCTTAGTTAAGTTTCGGCTAAATTCAAAACTAAAAGGCTTGAACTTAAAATGTTCAGGCCTTTTTAAATAGCATTGTAATGGACTTTTGTTGCAGAGAATTGTGATTTGTGGAACTAACTCATATTATATAATTAGTTAATTATTAAAGAATTTTAAAAATGATTAAATCGATTATTTCAGGTTGCGCGGTTCTCACACTTTCAGCTTTTTCGGTCACGCACGCAGAATTTTCTTTTGAACAAGAGCTACAGCAAAGCTGTAATAAAGTGAAGCAATACGCGAGCTTAGGTAAGAAAAACTACGACCAAAAACAATATAAAAAAGCACTCGAAAACTTTCAGAACCAAGCCTCTTGGACTGCATTTTGTAAAGCCAATGCAGATGAAACCACAGTTAAATTTACCGACAGAGATATTGAAGTTGCCAACAATAATGTGGGCTTAGCCTATGCAAAATTGGGTCAGCCACTTTGGGCAAGATCGTGGTTTATGCTTGATGAAAAATCAAAATCGAGCCAATTTAATCTTAAGCAATTACCTACACCTAAAGCATCAAATGATTTGTCTGGTGAATATGTTCGTTACTCGGGTTTTGGGGAGTGGGATCACATCACGGTAAGCCGTAAGCAGGGCCAATATGCAATTAGCTATGCTGGTTTATATATGGGACTTAGAAGCTTGATCTACGGCCCGAATATGGGCGAGTTCGACACCAAAATGCCGAGCAATAAAAAGCAAACGATCTATAAAAATGAAGACTGCCGAATTCAGCTCGATTTTAAATCTAATACGAAATTAGGCAATTATATTCAAGCCAAACAAAACGAGGGTAACTCGGGCTGTGGCTTTGGGCATAATGTATATGCAGATGGCACTTATTTAAAAGTTGAGTCTGGGAAATAAAACTAAAAAATAGGGAATTGAATGATGAATATATTTGCACGTTTGCTACTCGTTTCTACGATTGCCATTTCATCTCAAATTTACGCCGAGCCAACCAGCACATGCAAAGAAGTGAAATTCCAAAAAGCCGATGAGGTGTGGAGTGGACACTATTATTTAAATGGCGTGATGGAAGTGGGTTCGGAACTTTTACTTCAGCCTGATGGTAAGTTTAAATGGATGCTTGCTGTGGGCGCTTTAGACCAATATGCCGAAGGTACATGGTGGAAAAATGGTGACTGTATTGGCTTAAAACCAGAGGCTAAATTTAAAAAGGATTTAAGTATTTTCCCTGAAAGTCTAACGATTTCTGACAAATCATTAGACGCGATTTGGGAAGGTGGGCGCCAGCAAGGCACATATAGTAAAGACTAAATTAAAAAAGTCCGACACTGAGTCGGACTTTTTTTTATGGCTTATATTTTAGTGATTCACCGCAGCAAGTTGCTGAGCGTTATAGCGTGCGCCCATGTTTGGATATCTTGCAATAATCGCTTCAATTTCTGCTAAATCTGCCGCTGTTAAATCAAGGTCTACAGCACCTGCATTTTCCACAAGTCGCTCGATTTTACGCGTACCCGGAATTGGAATAATGTCGTCACCTTGAGCCAAAATCCAAGCCAAAGCGAGTTGAGCCGCTGTCGCATTTTTGCTTTGAGCAAAGTCGCTAAATGCTTGCGCCAAGCTTTGGTTATTTTTCCAGTTATCACCTTGATAGCGTGGTAACTGACGACGGAAATCACTTTCGTCTAGGCTGCTCACATCAAGCGTATTGGTGATTAAACCTCGCGATAGCGGTGAATACGGCACAAGGCTAATACCTAACTCGCGAATGGTTTGAAAGTGAGTGTCTTCCAGCTCACGAGTAAGCAATGAATATTCATGTTGAACCGCTGCAATCGGGTGAATCGCATGCGCTTTACGAATAGTTTCAGCTGACGCTTCACTGAGACCTAAATAACGAACTTTACCTTGTTTGACCAAATCGGCCATTGCGCCAATCGTGTCTTCAACTGGAATATTCGGGTCAATACGGTGTGCATAATACAAATCAATTACGTCTGTATTTAAGCGTTTTAAACTATTTTCGACCGCAACTTTAATCCACTCTGGAGAGCCGTCGATATAAGACTCTAAAGAGTTTTGTGGGTTAAGGTTGTCTTCTTTATAACGGAAGCCAAATTTGGTCGCCAAGAATACTTTGTCGCGGTGTTTTTCTAAAACTTTTGAGAGCAAAACTTCGTTTGCGCCGTTGCCGTACATGTCGGCAGTATCCCAAAAGTTAATGCCGAGGTCTAATGCCTTTTCTAGAGTGGCAATGCTTTGTGTGTCGTCTGAGGCACCATAGGCAAAGCTCATTCCCATGCAACCTAAACCAAGTGCTGATACTTTTTCGCCTGTTTGTCCTAAAGTTCTATATTTCATTTTTCACACTCTTTTTGCAAAATCACTTGAGTAGAAAAACTATAAAATGCTTTGGCTCAAACTGACGTATAACATTCAAACCAATAATTATAAAATTCAAACAATCTGTTTTTAGGCTACACAGTCTTCGCGGAATTTTTTAGGCGAAAAGCCCGTATTTTTCTTAAAGAAGTTGGTGAAATACGCTGAATATTCAAAGCCTAAGCTATAGGCAATTTCGGAAATATTCCAACTGGTGTGTTGTAGCAGCGCTTTGGCTTCTTGCGTAATGCGTGAGCTAATATGCTCGGATGTGGTTTTGCCTGTCGCTTCTTTTACAGCGCGGTTTAAATGGTTCACATGCACCGACAGACCATATGCATAGTCATTTGCAGTTTTGAGTTTAAGCTGAAAATGGGGCGAGTCAATTGGGAACTGGCGTTCTAATAATTCAAAGAACAAATGGCAAATCCGAACCGCAGCATTGCTATGTTTTTCAAACTGTTGGGTTGGTTGCATTTTCATGGCTTCGTGCACAATCAGGTGCAAATAGTTTCTTAAAACGTTGTGTTTATGAATATAGTCAGAATTTATTTCAGTCATCATCTTTTTGAAAATAAATGAAATTTCTTCAACCTGTTGATCGTTTAAAAAATATAGCGGGTCGCCGTCGACTTTAAATAGCGGTGAGTCTTTTAAAAAGCTTTGTCGCGATTCTTGGTTTACAAACTCTTCGGTAAATAGGCAAAACCAACCTGCCTGTTCAGGCGAATTAATTTCCCAAGCGTAGGGCACCATTGGGTTTGAAAACAGTAAAGCAGGGCGGTCTACTTTTATCCAGCGGTTAGCGTAGTGAAGGTCACCTGTGCCTAAAACCAGTGAAATTTTATAATAATCGCGGCGGCTATAAGGCGTTAGAAACGAGCAGGCATCGCGTTGGAACACGTTGAAATGCCCAAACGAAGTCGATGGAACCGAGTAATCGCTATCTCTTGTTAAAGAAAAGCGGCGATAAAAATCATGTATGGTTTCCATGTCTTTGCCTGCATGAGTTATCAATTTATTTAAAGTTATAAAATTCAAACTTTATTTACTGTAGCTTTTATTTATAGCGCGATCAATCGGTTCATTTAAACAGGTTTGAAAATGAATGATAAATTAATAATGGGAAAATGAGCCAATAGAAATAAAAATATTTTATAAATTAACAATATATGTTTATTGACACTTAAAATCTTGAGAATTATTCTTTGCCTGCAAACCACTTTAGGGTAGAGCGATAAGGGGACACTTTCGGGTGTGCTGGTACTGTGCCCAGTCTGCTAACCCTTTATCGATCTGCCACCATTCTACGGTAGAACGATAAGGGAACACCTTCAGGTGTGCTGGTTGCTTTTGTACCAGTCTGCTAATCCCTTTTCGTTTTGCCACCATTCTATGGTAGAGCGATAAGAGGACACCTTCGGGTGTGCTGGTTGTGTGTGTCCAGTCTGCTAACCTCTTTTCGTTCTGCCACCATTTTTATTATTATCATGACATCGTTAAATTTAAGTTGAAGGTCTTTTTAGCTTAAATATCTAATTGAATAAACAACAATAATTATTTAACCAATTTCTATTCAACCTTACATTGACACTCAAAAATGTGCGGATTATCCTTTGCGTGCTGGCCTACATTGCCAGTTAGCTTTTGACAGAGCTGGAACAAAAGGCGCACAACAATGCTGTTTTGGTTTTTGTGCGTTCTCTTAAGTCACGCCTTTATGGTGAGGCTAGGAGGGGCACGCTTGCGTGCGCTGGTTTCCTTTTGTACCAGTCTGTCAACCCTTCTAGTCTTGCCACCATTATTTGACAGTAATTGGTAAGACTCTTCTAAATCAAAAGGAGTCCGCCGTTATGCGTACTATTTCATTTCTCTCATTGGCAGTCCTTGCCAAAGTCTTTACGTCTATACCCAACTGGTCTTTAAAACAGTTTAACCGACTTTAGGTTTTAAGCCATAGGTCATTACGACTAAAAAATTATAGCAACAATAAAACCCGAGATAGGCGAGCACACCATTTTTGTGCGGCTTTTGCATGCCTGTTTTTAGCGCTCAATTTAAGAGTGACGGCATTTCTATCTCTTTTACATACAACAAAAAATTATTTTAAACGGTATAAAAATGCCAAATTTAGAGCATTACGCGTGCTCCACGCAGCAAAAGATTTATTTAATCAAAATGGGTTTCATGTCGGGATAGATCGAATCGTTGAGGAAGCCAAAATCCCCAAAGCCACTTTTTATAACTATTTTCACTCCAAAGAAAGGCTCATTCAGATGAGCTTAACTTTTCAAATAGATGCCTTAAAACATGAGGTATTTTCAATTATTCATTCGTACCGCGAACTCATGGCATTCGATAAACTCAAGAAAATTTACCTCTTACATGCGAACTTAGACGGCTTTTATCGGTTGCCATTTAAAGCCATTTTTGAAATTGAAAAGATCTATCCAACAGCATATAAACTCGTTATTAACTACCGAAACTGGTTCATTAAAGAAATTCATAAATTGCTTTTAACCATAAAACCTGCCGCTACACTTGAAGATGCACACATGTTTTTGTTTGTGATTGATGGCGCGATGGTTCAGCTTTTAGGGACCAATAACACCGATGAAAGGGATGCATTACTTGAATACTTTTTTAGTCGGGTTTGATGGGGGAAGGCCCGACGGGAGTTGGGCTTTATACTAATATAAATAATAGTGGAAATAGTATTTTATTAAAAAAGATTTAAATCAATTTGATCTAAATCTTTTTCAGATTTTATTACAAAGGGAAATTCATTTTTATCTTAATATCTGTTAAATACTAAAACTATTAAATTTTTGCTGCCCAAAGTAATTTTAGAATTAAAATATTTTGTTAAATACTATTTTAACTATATTCAGTACGTTGAACAGCTTTAATTACGTTCTCGAATGTATAGAAATTATCTTCAAAATTGCTTGATAAGTCGAAATACTCAGGTTTATGAGGATAATCTCTCCATATTTCCTGAAGGTATTGTTTAAAACCTACTGCTCTTTCTAGTCTATGCTCAATAGATAAAGATTCAAGATGATTAGATACTCCACTTTTTATGTCATCATTAAAAAGGGGAGTATCAAATATCATTGCATCAAGATAGGTAAATGATCCCATCCATTTTTTGAGATGATAGGCTCCAATTGTAGTAACCCTGAAGTTTTCAGGCATATCACCTATCAATAGGCCTTTATCATCTTCGTCAAAAGTTATTCTTTGAGAAGTTTCTATTAACTTTCTATTTGTACACCGTCTAATAGCATAATAAATTTGATCAATCGTGAAACCACTGTTCTGTAATTCATCTTGAATGATTTCTAATGTGAAAAATCCATCTTTATCTTGCTTTGAATTATTGGAGCTAAGAAATGCTAACAATATAGGAATTAAAAAATGTTCATAAATATCAGAAGTAGACACATCAAATAAATTTGTTGCAATTGATGTATCCGAATTATAATGTGAATAATCACCTAAAAGTGCTGATTTCGTAAACTCATGTAAAGGCACAATATATTTTTGGTTATCTAAGTTTTGTTCGGTTATGTCAATAATTTTTTGAGCATCTACATTTGGGCTACCAATAAAATTAACAATTAACTCAATAGCACTTCGTATATTACCGCCAGTAATATTTGTTAAAAACTCTTTTAGTTCATTATTAACTGCTAGTGAGTGAATTAATACTTTTAAGAAAATAGCTAAGTTTTTAGAGTTTATTTTTACATAATTTGCTATTTCTAATGGAATTTTTCCTTCAGCCATTTCTAAAGCAAATGATAATCTTTTTTCAATTACTAAATCTATTCGAGGTGGAGAAATAGTAAAAACTTTGTGAGGATAAGCGGATAATGCACCAGATCTTTTAGATTTAAAGAAAGTTTGAGGACGAACTGATACAAAAACAGTCGTGTTCCAATCTCTTGCTAACTCTTGAGATATGATGAAAGTATCTTGTTGGATTTCATAATCACGTTGGTCGGCATTATCTAAACAAATAATTATTTGCCTATTTTCAGATTTTGCTCTTGTATTAATTGCTCTTTTTAAATGAATGTCTTTTTTGTGAGAGAGTTCTTCTATCATTTCTAAAAGTTTGGTTTCATATAAGGCCGGATCGGATTCTTTTTTTTGCCCCCAGATACCTTTAGAAAAACGATTTATCTCAGATGCGTAAATACCTCTAATGAAATTGAAATCATAAATGTCAATTTGATATTTCTCTAAAAGTTGATTCTCAATCTCTTCTAAAACAAAACTCTTCAAATCACTTGCAAGTGCTCCACTTGAGCCTAAATCAATGTATATATAAAATGCTCTTTTAAACTCTTCATAAGCACCATGATAGATTAAATTTTTTACGAAGGATGTTTTGCCGACTCCGACATCACCCAGCAAGACTATAGGTCTACGCGATAAAGCTTCAGATAAAATTTCTGGTGAGATATTATTGTTTTTTCTCTCTTTAACTGGTGCAATGAATGGAGCAGTTTCGGAGGTACTAAATAAAGAAGCATATCTTGCTTCTAATATATTTTTGCTAAGTAAAGAATATTTAGACAAAGCACCACTTTCACAATAACATTCTTTAAAAAAACGTTCCTCAACTTGTTCATTTTCAACAATATCCTGAAAAAATATTTCTGCTAATTGTCTAAGAGTTGTTTGTAACTCACTGCCATAACGTACAATCGGATACTGCCTTAGTTTAGATGATAACTTTGTTGGTATTGCACCAAAATCTGGTTTCAGGTATCTATAAATATTCTTATCTTTTACACCGTAAATAGACATGATTTGCCACGCATCTTTAAAATTTTCAGCGAGATGCTCGAGGCTTTTAAAAACGATAGCTTTACCGTCTTTGATTGATACGCCATCCTGTCTTGAGGCTATAAAAATAATATATTGATGCCCATTTGTGACGATTCCAATAGGAACACCTCGCTGATTACAATAGTAAATTGCTTGGTCAATAGCTGATTCAGTGTCTGGTGACATTTTAATAAGGGATTTTATATCAAATATTAGCGACTTAGAGTCGTATGCAGGAATTATGAAAGTTTTTCCTTCTCGTTTTGCTTCCAGTATAGCCAGTCTAGGTTTACCTAACTCATAGTCAGTAAATTTATTTTCTTCATTTTTTTCAATGGAAACATCATTTTTATGCCATCCTAAGCATTCAAATAATATGAAATCTATAATAAAAAAGCGAGTTTGTGCTTCATTTTGATTGGTATGAAGCTCATCTTTTTTATTTTCTAAAAAACTTAATAATTTTTTTTCTGCTTCAGCTAATGTTAACATAGTCCCTCTTTTTTATTACAATTGATTTATAGACATAGCTAATTATAAATAGCTTCTTATTTGTATCAATATAAATTTTATTCTGAGGATAAATGTTTTAAAAGAATATATAAGAATTTTCCAATTTTTATAAAAAGTAAACTTATATGAACTCTATATCTGTTAAAAAATTAGTTATATTCTCAAATCGGCTTAAATATAATTTTTATTTTTACGGAAAGCTGCTTAAGGGAACTGAATAAAACGTATATAAAAATTTCTCTTAATTTAATTCTTATCTGTAATATGACTTCTATTCACTATAAAACTAAGAGGAATTATGACCTTTACTCCAGTCACATATCATGTCTAATAAAGTCGATCAGAGTTGCTCTGATATATCACTTTTTCAAGCAAAGTGATAAGAGCGGAACAGGTTGGGAAAATAGCAAAGCAGAGTTTAAAGGGGGGGGAAGATAGTAATGATGGCAAAATTTAAACAATATTTCTTAATCTTGATTTTTGGATTATTACTATCGGCTTGTCAGCCAACAACAGAGCATAATAAGAATTTGACTATGAATCAGCAGGCCTACACTTTGCATATGGGTGAACAAGGTATTCAAGATTTTTCAAAGTATAGTGATGGAAATGTCGATAATCACCCAGCTGGTGTTAGCTTTAGAGAACTTCAATTTTCTCCTCCTAACTTAGGAGAATTAACCATAGAGAATGGTCCTAATAGTTTATCGATTGAGCATGTTTTTTCTGTTTTAGGTACTCAATATGACAAAAATGAAGGGATTCAAGTTTTAGATATCGATGCGGGTCTCACAAAAGAAGAATTCGCTACTCCAGAGCAAGCTTTTCAAAGCTATGTAACCTTAATGAAACGTATTAATCAGGCTGGCTGGAAAAACTATTTCTTTACAGATGCTCCTCGTATCGCTAAAGAGGATAATATTAAACATCTATCAAAAAGTCGCGATGTCATTGATCCAAGCTATATTTTTACTTTTGAAGAGTGGAAAAATATAATAAATAATATTCCTACAAAATCATTGGGTTATAGGTTGTATGCTAATGGAGTTATGTTAGATATCAGCTTAAAAAGAACCGCTAAGAATGAACGTAATGAAGAGCAATATATGCTTAGATTTAGCTTTCAAAGTGTTCGTTACAATGAAAGAGACTCAATTCCTGACTCGGATAAAATGACGCCTAGTGAATTCGAGCAAGCGTTTAAAAAGAGATTAATTGAAAATAAGAAATATCGGGAAAAGGAAGAGAGAAAAGCTAAGGCTGAGGGTTATCATATCGATGAAGAATATACAGATCCTGATGTTTGGCCATATGTTAAGTAAATGTTTTTAAAATAATGAAAAGGCTTAAATTATTTAAATTTAAGCCTTTTCAAATAACTCTAATTTTTACTGCTCATTCAAAACCAATTGTTTAATCTTCACAGCTTTCTCAAAGTGATCTAGTTTATGCACCATAATCCACCAATGAGCTGCTTCCATCAGTAACTCAGGGTTATCATTCTTATTTTTAAAAAAAGCATAAAAAGATAGACCGACATTGTCTCCCTTTTTTTCAATTTTATCGTCGCATCCCTTAATAAAAATTTCTCTTAATTCATTTCTCATATTTAGTATCACTTCAAGTTTATAAAACTAAGACGGCTTATTGCGCTCGCCCCATTCACACATCATATCTAACAAAGGAATTAAAGACTGTCCTCTTTCAGAAAGGCGATACTCAACCTTTGGCGGAATTTGAGGATATTCCTTACGAATAATCAGTCCGTCTCTTTCTAATTCTTTAAGTGTATTGCTGAGCGTTCTAAACGAAATATTGCCAATGCAGCGTTGCATCTCATTAAACCGCATGACGGTTTTTCCATACAGCCAATACATAATAATCATTTTATATTTGCCATTAATCAAAGAAAGGGTGTACCCAAAGCCCGTATCTTCTAATGGGGTATATGACGGAAGGCAGTCGTCCATTTTTAAAATCCATACTATCTTTTAGTATAGTATATAACATAAATTACCGTACTTATATTTAGGAAAGCACACTTCTATAATCGATTTATCTACTTTTCGATAGAGTGTTTTCATAATGAAAAAGACATTAGTCATCGTTACGCACCCTCACATAGACCAGTCTGTTGTAAATAAAAGATGGATTGAGGAACTAGAAAAACACCCAGATCAATTTACGGTTCATCAAATTTATGAAGCCTACCCAGATGGGGTGATTGATGTTGCCAAAGAACAAGCGCTTGTAGAAGAACATGAAAATTTAGTCTTTCAATTCCCAGTGTATTGGTTTAACTGTCCACCACTTTTGAAACAATGGCTTGATGAAGTTTTAACGTATGGATGGGCTTATGGTTCAACAGGCGACAAGCTAAAAAATAAAAAGTTTATGCTGGCGGTGTCTGCTGGTGGGCAGGAGCAAATTTATTCCGAAAGTGGTGAATATCAAATTTCTTTAGATAAAATTTTTGTTCCATTTGAGCTAACAGCTCTCTATGTTGGGGCAGTTTATCAACCACTTTATGCATTTTATGGTTTAGACACGAACCCTTCAGAAGATGACGATGTTCCGACTCACCAAGACATCGAAAATAATGCGGTTCAGTATGTTCAGAAGTTATTAGCGTTGTCTGAGTAAGTTTTAAGGTAGGAAGGCCTGAATGTGAGGTTTGGGTCTTTTCAAAGTGAAAATTATTTTTGTTATCTTTCTGATTTTTTTAATAAACAGTTTGCAAAAATCAAATTTGTCTATAAGTTGAAAAATACAATAATACATCTTTGGAAAAATTATGAATATCGCGCCTTTTCCATTTCAAATTACAAACTGGGAAGAAATAGAAGTCACTGAATATAGTGGTGAAACAGGAAAAGCTTATTGGAAAACTCAATTTTTTGGTGAAGAAACAAATAAAATTAGAGTGAGACTTGTTGAGTACTCAGCAAACTATTTGGCTGACCATTGGTGTGAAAAAGGGCATATATTATTTTGCCTAGAAGGCGAGTTAGAAAGTAGATTGAAAGACGGACGAACCTTTACTTTAACTCCAGGCATGAGTTATCAAGTAGGGGACAATTCAGAGCCACATCAGTCTTTTAGTTTGAATGGTGCGAAGCTACTTATCGTTGATTAAATTGATTTTATTTAAGTTAAATAAAAAAGACCTAGATCAAAATGATTTAGGTCTTTTTTCAATTCTGGCGGTGAGAGAGGGATTCGAACCCTCGATACGCGCAAACGTATACACACTTTCCAGGCGTGCTCCTTAAGCCACTCGGACACCTCACCAAGGCGTGCGATAGTAACTAAAAAAACCAGTTCTGCCAAGATTTAAGATGAGCATTACAGAAAAAAAATAATAGAGGTGATAAGATTGCGATAAAAATCATATTGGTTTAATTACACAATGCAAAATACGGCCAAAAAAGCAACCTTGCCTGCCACGGCTTTGGCAGCTCTTGGGGTGGTCTTTGGAGATATTGGAACAAGTCCACTCTACGCCTTAAAAGAGTCCTTCCATGCTGCGCATGGGTTGGGAATTCAGCCTGAAAACGTATTAGGAATTTTATCCATTATTTTTTGGTGCTTAATGCTGATCATCAGCATCAAGTATGTCGCTATTGTCATGCGTGCAGATAACAATGGCGAAGGCGGAATCATGGCCTTACTCGCATTGAACTTGCGTAAAGCCAAAATTGCCGACAACAAAAAAATCTACATGATTGCGATTGGCTTTATTGGTGCATCGCTATTTTTTGGTGACGGCATTATTACCCCAGCCATTTCGGTACTGTCGGCAGTCGAAGGTTTGTCTATTGCAACCAATGTGTTTGACCCGTTCATCATGCCAATTGCGATCACCATTATCATCGCGTTATTTTTGGTACAAAAACATGGTACGGCCTTTGTCGGTAAGTTTTTTGGCCCGATCACGATGGTGTGGTTCTTATCGTTAGGATTATTAGGCCTTCACAGCGTCATTCAGACTCCTGTGGTGTTGGGCATGTTTAGTCCACATTGGGCAATTCAGTTTATCTATCATCACCCCGTAATGACCTTTTTTGTTATGGGTGCTGTTGTTTTAACAGTCACTGGTGGTGAAGCACTGTATGCCGATATGGGACATTTTGGACCAGTTCCAATTCGTCTAGCATGGTTCTTTGTGGTGTTGCCGTGTTTGGTTTTAAACTACGCAGGACAGGGTGCATTACTATTAAGAGACCCAGCGGCGATTCAAAACCCGTTCTATTTATTGGTTCCGCAGTGGGCACTTTACCCAATGATTATTATGGCGACCATGGCAACTGTGATTGCTTCTCAAGCCGTAATTTCTGGGGTATTTTCACTTGCTCGCCAAGCGATTCAATTGGGTTATTTACCACGTTTAAGTATTAAACATACCTCTGAGTCTGAAGAAGGTCAGATTTATGTTCCTTTCTTAAACTGGTTACTTTTAATCGCAATTATTATCTTAATTTTGATTTTCAAAACCAGCTCAAACTTGGCAAGTGCTTACGGTCTGGCTGTAACTTTAACCATGCTGTGTGACACGATTCTGGTTGCTGTATTCATCTATTCGGCTTGGAAATGGAGCATGCCAAAAGTGCTACTCCTGATTATTCCATTCTTTATTTTAGAGTCAGTTTTAGTCGCAGCAACTTCACTTAAAATCTTGTCGGGCGGTTGGGTGCCATTATTGATTGGTGCGATTGCTGTGACCATCTTAATGACATGGAAACGTGGTCGTGAGCTTACTTTTGCCAAGCTCGAACACGATACGTTATCTCTAGATCTGTTTGTGAAAAGTATTGGTAATAGTGTGCATTGGGTGCCGGGTGATGCTGTCTTTATGACGGGTACGCCAAACGTTGTGCCGCATGCTATGCTACATAATATCAAGCATAATAAAGTGCTGCATCAGCGCAATATCTTGGTAACAGTCATTATTGAAGATGTACCATTTGTTGCACCAGAAGAACGTATTTCAACAGAAACCCTAGCTGAGCATTTCTTCCGTATTAAAATTTTCTACGGTTTTAAAGATGAAATGAATGTACCAAAAGCACTTATGCAAGCTTATGAACAACTCGGTCTTGAATATGACTTAATGCACATCAGCTTCTTTATTTCGCGCGATCGTATTGTTCATTCGGTGGGTGATGGCATGTCTCCATGGAGAGAAAAATTATTTATCTCTATGCAGCGTAACACTAGTCCGGTGAGTGATTTCTATCAGATTCCAACCAACCGTGTAGTTGAGTTAGGTAGTCAAATCGAAATCTAAAAATTTGATGTAATAAAAAAACCAAGACAGATGTCTTGGTTTTTTTATGGCTCTGATTACTGAGCTTGCATAGGTGCATCTGCTGGCAAACCACCATCTTTTGCCATCGGGTCTGCCGACTGAGTTGGATCTGCTGGAGGCGGTGGAGTGTTCGGATCTTGTTGCGCTGGAGGCGCTTGGTTCGGTGCAGGTGGTACTGCATCCATTGGTGCAGCCGGAGGAGCCATTTCACCGCCTGCTGGAGGAGCAGGTGGAACATCCGCTGGAATAGGAGCACCAGTAGGCGCCGCATTTGTCGGTGCAGCAGAAACTTGTTGTACTTGTCCGCTATTGACTAAATCGCTAATAGAACCAGGTTGGCCATTTACCGTTGTCGTAACTTTCACTTTAGACAAACTTTCTAAAGTATCTCCTGGCTGGACTGCTGGTTCAGCCAAAGCGGCCATACTACATAATCCCGTGATTACGCCAATACCAATAATCTTTGAATGGATCATTAAGTGGACTCCGATTATATTTTTATCCAAATTTGTGGAGCTAACCATGTCATAAGCAATCAGTGTTTTTCAACGAAAGATACGCAATTGGCGTAATTCAATAGCCAAAGCATCTCATAATTCCAACAGATTGTTACGTAATGGGAAATTGAGTTACAAAAAAGATGACCATGTTTTAACCATTTGAAAGATAAGAGATATACTTAAAAAAGCAGGATTGTTAAGCTGCGTATGGACAGTGGTATTGATAAAAACATGGCAAGTAAAAAACGCAGTAAAGGTACAAACTCATTCTCTCTAAGTGAGCATTTTGGCAAGATTATTCTTGCTTGTATTGCTGCGGGAAGTTTTGCGATTGCATTTGGTAGTGAAAAGATTTCGCAGTGGTTTTCACCTTTAAGTACTAACTCGACTTGCCTTAATCAGTTCTATCGAGAAGTTCCCCCTGCTTTAAATAAAGATAGCTTAAAAAAAGACAGTTATCCGCTGTGTTTTAATGGCTTTAATGTCTTGTATTCAGGCATTTCTAAAACGCCGTTATGGTCGGCTGAGCATTTAAATGCAGAACGTTTGAGTGTCAAAATTAAGCGTGAAGACAACTTCCATGAAGAAACCCGTATTGATCAAAAGCATCGAGCATTATTAAGTGATTATCGTGGTTCAGGCTATGACCGTGGTCATATGGCACCGAATGGTGATATGCCAAATAAGAGCTCACAATCTGATAGCTTCTCGTTAAGTAATATGGTGCCGCAAGCCCCTAAAAATAATCAGGAAGTTTGGCGTAAACTTGAAGAAGCCACACGCGCCCTTGCCACTAAGCAAAAACAAGATGTTTATGTGGTTACTGGCCCTGTTTTTGAGGGTAAACGCCTTAAAACGATTGGAAAGGGTGTAATTGTTCCAACCGCAGTTTATAAAGCGGTTTATATGCCAAAAACTGGTGCTATTGGAGCTTACTACGCACCAAACAATAACTCTCTACAAGTGAAAGTAGTGAGTGTTTGTTACCTTGAAGAACGCTTAGGCGTTAACCTGTTCCCACAGTTAACTGAGCAACAAAAGCGTAATGTCTATCGTCTCCCTTTAACGGCAGCCTCGGTTAAGCTAAATCAGAAGTTGGACTATTTACATTGGGATGGCGAGAGTCAATGTGAGCAGGACTTAAACGCTGATCAAATTAAAGCGTTACAAGACCAGTTTAAAAAACAAAAAAGTGGTTCATCAGAAGCAATGGAAGCAAAAGTTCCAACGATTGACGAAGAAACACGCCAAGCGATTGTGAAGCAACTGGTTGAAGCATTGGTGAACTATTTCTTGCAAATAATGAAATAAGTAGCTTTTTTGATTGTTATTGCAAAAGCGTAAATGTTTAAAATAGAATCCATAGACAGATCTGTCTATGGATTCTATTTTAATAAGGACAATAACAATGTTTGCTTCGATGTTTCTTTTTTCATTTGCAATGTCTATTACCCCAGGCCCAGTAAATACTGTCATTTTATCGACCAGTTTAAATCATGGTTTAAAAAGATCGCTTCCCTATATTTCAGGTGCCACGATTGGTTTTACCTTGCTTTTAATTTTTATGGCATTTGGTCTTCAGAGTTTATTAACTCAGTTTCCTATTGTTTTAAAAATCCTTGCAGTTTGTGGAACACTATTTGTTTGTTACATCGGCATAAAAATTATTCTTTCTGCGGCCAATATTTCTATTTCAACTGCTCCCGTAGAGCATATTATTATTCCCAATTTTAAAGATGGTTTTTTGCTACAGTGGCTCAACCCCAAAGCATGGTTAGCTTGTGTGTCGGGCATTACCATGTTTACAAGCATTGAGAACCCGCAGTCTTTGCCGATCTTTATTATTATTTATTTCTTCACTTGTTATGCGTGCTTATTCTTTTGGGGGTTCTGTGGTGATAAATTTTCAGTGGTGCTCAATCAGGGCAACCGTTTGAAATATTTTAATATATTGATGGGAGCATTCTTAATTTTATCGGCTCTTTTAATTTTGATCGATTTTTTTTAAATTGGTCGTATTACACTGTGAAGATATAACAACGAGACAAGACCTATGTTTAAACCATTTGAAAAGGGTACAGAGTCTTCTTCAATTGAAGATTTAACATTAGAAAATGATGTCGATTGCGTCAGCATTTATGGCAACTTGCAAATCACCAAAGACAAAGTCGGATTAGAACAAGCGAAGGCTTTACAGAGCTTTTTAAATGAAGTGGTTGCGGCTTTGGAAAAAGAAGAATTGCCTGAGAAAATTGAACGTCCAGCTGAGCAAGAAATTAATAATCCGTTTTTATAATTTATGCATTCTATGTGTGATGTTTAGCATAGTCATGCTGCCATACAGTCTTTAATATCACGTTAGGTCTTATTGAGTTTGTATAGACATTTCTTACTTTTGAAAGACCAAAAGTAAGCAAAAGTCTTTTGTTGAACAGAGGGTACTTCCGTGTACCCCTGCTCAACAGGTGACATCCATGTCACCCACCGCGATAGTAGATTAAGGCTATATATAAAGAATTAATCCTTCTCCCCAGCAACTACCTTATAAATAATCGCCCCAATCACAGCCCCTAAAATCGGTGCTACCCAGAACAACCACAACTGACTTAAAGCAGCAGTTTCAGCAAAGAACGCAACGCCTGTACTACGTGCAGGGTTCACCGAAGTGTTCGTCACCGGAATACTGATTAAGTGAATGAGTGTTAAGCCCAAACCAATCGCAATAGGAGCGAAGCCAGCAGGCGCACGACCATGTGTTGATCCTAAAATAATGATTAAGAAGAACGCTGTAAGTACCACTTCAATAATGAAAGCTGAACCTAAGCCAAACTTGTTCGGTGATAAATCACCGAAACCATTTGAAGCAAAACCACCAACACCGCTAAAGCCCGCTTGGCCTTGAGCAATAATATAGAGAACAAATGCAGCAGCAGTCGCACCGACCACTTGAGCAACAATATAGGGAATTAAATCTTTAACATCGAAGCGGCCGCCGACCCAAAGGCCAACACTTACCGCGGGATTAAAATGTCCACCTGAGATATGCCCTAGAGCATAGGCGCCTGTCAGTACGGTTAAACCAAAGGCAAGAGCTACACCTGCAAAGCCAATACCAAGTTCAGGGAAAGCTGCGGCTAAAACTGCGCTACCACAACCACCAAAGACTAGCCAAAACGTACCTAGAAATTCAGCAAAATATTTATTCATTCTGATTACTCATTTATTTAATCTATTTTAATTAATGTGAATTACGTCACATAAATTTGAAGCATGTGACTATATGAAATTTTTGTTTTCAGTGTTGTTTTAATCAAGAAAAGATTTGTAAGTTTTGGTTGGTTATTCTTTGTCTAAAAAATGAGCTCTCCATTGCTGTGGTGTTTGATTAGTCCAATGTTTAAATGCTCTTTGAAAAGCACTTTGTTCGGAGTAACAAAGCAAAAGGGCAATCTCTTGTAGGCTCAAATGTGGGTCTTTTAAATACTCGGTTGCAAGCATAAAGCGCACTTGCTGAACGCGCTCCTGAAAGGTGGTGTTTTGTTGTTGTAAATGCCGTTGGAGCTGTCGAACTGACAGGCCTAATTGAGCAGCAATATATTCAATTTGATATTGATTCTTTTGTAGTCCAGTCAAAATTGAATGCTGTAAACGCTGATCAAGTTGGGTCGAATTTGGTAATTGTTCTAAAAGTGCTTGTGCTTGCTGAACCAATAGTTGTTGTAGGGTGTGGTCGGCGCTGCTAAGCGGCTTATGAATTTCCGTAATTGGAATGAGCAACTCTGTACGCGGCTGGCTAAAACGAACAGGACATTGGAAGTATTGTTCATAAACCCTGATATTTTTAGGGGCAGCATTTAAAAAATGTACTTCATGTAAATGCACATCTTCATGAGACATAAAAAGACGTAAGAACTGAATGACCAGTGCAATCGCGATTTCATCAGTAAGCTGAGTAGGGTGTAACTCAGTCGCTTCCCAGCGAATAGAACCATATCTTCCTTGTAGCTCAACAACTAGAGGGCTGCCGTCATAAATCAGACGATGAAAATCATGATAGCGAATTAAAGCTTCACCTAAGTTATCGCAAGAGAGAGCAAGGTAGGCAATAATCCCTAAGTGTTTGGGTTGTACATATTTGGCAATTTCTAGGCCTAATCCTGGCTTCGGGTCTAGTTTATAAATGACTTCTAATAGATCGCGCCAAACGACGTAGTCAAAGCGTTCCAGATTTTGAACTTGTTCTAATTGTTCAGGAATAGCTAACTGATTGGCTTCACAATAAGCTTTTAATAGATGTCCGAGCCCCCCATAGACAGAACCTGTATAGTTTTTTAGTTGTGGCATCCCTAACCACCTCTTTCTTGTCGTGATTTGTCAATGAAACCATAAATTCTGGTCAATACCTAGCATAGCGAATTTTATATTCTGAATAAAAGAAAAAGGAGTTAGGCGATGTTAAAAGGGTTCATTGCAGGAATTGCGGTTGCGAATGCATTTGAATGGGTGGCGCATAAATATATTTTGCATGGTGTACACCGTGCTGGAAAACCGCGCTATAGCCCCGTGCCAAAAAGCATGGAATCCCATTGGGCACACCATCGTGAAGTCCGTAAACAACAATTTCATGATGATTGTTATGTTGAGGGCGTTGGAAACTGGCGAACTAAAAATGAGTTAATTTCGCTTGCAGTCGTGGCAACAGTCTCAAGTGCAATTTTCTATCCATTTTCAAAAGGTATGGCACTTGCAGCTTGGTACAGTGCTGGTAATTATTATTATATTCATCGCCGTGCACATTTAGAGCCCGACTGGGCAAAGCGTAAAATTCCATGGCATTACGATCACCATATGAACTCTAATCAAGACGCCAATTGGTGCGTGACCAAACCTTGGTTTGACTATGTGATGGGAACACGGGTTGTATCTTCGGCAGATTTAAAAGAACAAAATCCTTTGGGTGTGCGTTTACCTACAGCACTTGCTAGACCACTTTCTCAAGCAGTAGAGAAAATCTTCCCTGCAAAATGGGTCGAGAAAAAAGAAAAGCCTGAACTTACTACTGAGGTGAATGCAGTAGATGGTGCTGCATAAAAAAATAAAGGGGCATATCGCCCCTTTAAATATCAATAAGCTTACAAGCGCATTTCGATGCCTTGTTCAGCTAAATATTGTTTAGCTTCCGGAATGGTATATTGGCCAAAGTGGAAAATACTTGCTGCCAATACTGCATCGGCACCACCTTGTAAAATTCCGTCTGCAAGGTGTTGTAAGTTACCTACACCGCCTGAGGCAATGGTTGGAATGGTAACGCGGTCATTAATAGCACGCATTAAAGCAATGTCGTAACCCGCTTTAGTACCATCGGCATCCATACTGGTAATGAGTAACTCGCCCGCACCGTAGTCAGCCATTTGTACAGCCCACTCAATCGCATCAATACCCGTTGGCTTACGGCCACCGTGAGTAAAGATTTCCCATTTGTTATCGCCAGTTTTTTTGGCATCAATCGCAACTACAATACATTGTGCGCCAAAATGCTGAGAAGCTTCTTGAACAAACTCTGGATTAAATACGGCAGCTGAGTTAATACTGACTTTGTCTGCACCTGCATTTAATAACGCACGAATATCTTCAACCTTACGTACACCACCACCGACAGTTAATGGCACAAATACAGTCTCGGCCATACGTTCAACAGTACGGTAAGTGGTATCGCGTCCATGATGTGTAGCGGTAATGTCTAAGAAAGTAATTTCGTCTGCACCTTGTTCGTTATAGCGACGTGCCACTTCAACTGGGTCGCCCGCATCACGAATATCGAGGAATTGAACGCCTTTAACTACGCGTCCGTTATCAACGTCTAGGCAAGGAATAATACGTTTAGCAAGCATAGCTTTTTCCAAAAATAATCGCCGTTGGTGAAAGTTCCTACACAGGCGCTACACCTTCATGGAGGGAAGAGGTATTCTATCAAACTTCACAGATGTTTTTTGCAGGTTTTCCATGTCGGTTTATACCCCGTTGAGTTTAGATGAAGTTCGCACCTTTGCTGCACCTTATGGATTAGAGGTGTTGGAGCTGAACCCAATTCAGGGAGGTATTCAAAACACCAATTATTTTTTGGTTGATGTAAACCGTAAACAATATGTACTCACCGTGTTTGAAGAATTAGATGCACAAGGGGCAGGCGAACTCATTCCTGTTCTTGAACAATTGGGAACTCATGATGTCCCTGTTGCTGTGCCGTTAAAACATAGCGGACAAGCAGTTCATGTGATTGCAGAAAAGCCTGCACAGATTGCACCGCGGCTCATGGGCCACCATCCCATGCAAACCACAGTAGCGCAAGTTGCCGCAATTGCAGACGCACAGGCGAAGCTACATGTGGCTTTACAAGATTTTCCGCTTGAGCGTGAGTATCGACGTGATCATCAGTACTGGACAGGTGTTGCAGAACAGCTTAAACCAAGCATGACTCAAGAAGACCAAGCGTTACTTGAGCAGGTTTATCAAGCTTTTAATGCTAAAACAGCGCAGTATTCAAACCGACCAACAGGTTTTATTCACTCAGATTTGTTCCGTGACAATACTTTGTTTGAAGGTGAGCAATTACAAGGTATTTTAGATTTTTACGAATTAAATCAAGATGAATTACTGTTTGATATTGCGATTACCATTAATGATTTTTGTACTGAATATCCAGCAGCACATTTAAACTCAGACAAAGTGGCGGCTTACTTAGCGGCATACCAAAAAGTTCGTGTACTTACTTCAGATGAACTTGAGTGTTTAGATGTATTCTTGGCAATGGCAGCATGCCGTTTTTGGTCAATGCGTTTGCAAGTTGCTCAAAAAAATAAAGAAGAAGGACGTACCGGCGATGACATTTTGCAAAAAGACCCGCAGGAAATGCGAGCAATGATGCAAGACCGTTTAAGTCATGTAAAAGCATAAAAGGGAATAAAGATGCGAGATCAGGGGCGATTAGTCGAATGGTTCGACGAAAAAGGTTACGGCTTTATTCAGCCGGATGATGCTGAAAAAGAGCGAGTCTTTTTGCATATTAAAGATTTTGCACGCCCCGGTCCTCGGCCAATTATTGGCTGTGCACTGGAATATCTGATTATTCTCGATGAGCAAGGTCGCTTTCGTGCTCAGCAGGTCACTTATTTAAAAGCATCTCAAACTCGTAAAGCATCAAAGCCTGTAAAAACACAATCTTCTTTTCAAGCCAGTCCATGGTCTGCAATGCAAATGGGGATCGTGTTTTATTTCGTTTTAATGGGCATTATGAGCTTTATCCATGTTCTGCCAGCTTATACCTTATTGTTTATCTTAATGATGAATGTGCTGAGCTATTGGCTATATTCACAAGACAAAGAAGCTGCACAATTGGGTAATCGCCGTGTTCCTGAGCAAACATTACACATCGTTAGCTTTTTAGGAGGCTGGCCTGCTGCATGGTGGGCACAACAAAAACTGAGACATAAAACACAAAAACAACCATTCCGTAAGATTTATTTTTGTACCATATTCCTTCATTTACTTTTGATTTTGTGGCTAATTTCTCCCTTAAATGTGTTGCGGGGCTCATAAAAGTAAATTGTTTTATTAAACTTGAGAGGTATAAAAATGAATAGTTCTATCGACCAAGATCCAAATCGTACTTTAACGCTTATTTTATATGTACTTTATATTGTCGCTATTTTTACAGGCGGCTTACTTGCGGTTATTGCTTTAATTATTAATTATGTAAAACGTTCCGATGTGCAAGGCTCAATTTTTGAAAGCCACTTTACATGGCAAATCCGAACATTCTGGTGGTATCTCGCTTGGAATATTATTGCCTTTCTGCCGTTTATTTTCCTGTTCTTTACAGGTGAAAATACTGACCTATTTGCAGGTGTTGCAATCTCATCGACCGTATTTTGTGTGGGTGTAATTGGTGCTGCATGGATCTGGATTGTATATCGTGCAATTCGTGGATTGATTGCTTTAAATGATAATCGTCCGATGTATCAATAAATCATGATTATTGAACATGTGCATTTGAGTATAAAGTCTGGGCAAAGTGAAGCATTTCTTGAGGCTTTTGAGCAGGCGAAACATATTGTTTATCCAATGGAGGGCTTCAATGCTGTCCAACTCATTAGACATGCAACAGATCCACATCATTATATTTTAATGATCTCTTGGGATGAGATTGAAAATCATACAGAAGGGTTTAGAAAGTCTGATGCTTATCAGGAATGGAAGGCATTGCTCCATCCCTTTTATGATCCAATGCCAACGGTTGAGTACTACCAGCCTTGTATTTCATTGAAGAAAAAATAATAGAATAAAAAAGGAGAGCATTAAACTCTCTTTTTTATTCTCGAATTCTTTTAGTTTTTTTAATTGGCAACTTAAGTTTTAACTCACTCACTAAAACACCTAATACCACTAACGCACCACCCAAAAGAGCAATAACTGGTAAACGCTCACCTGCAATTCGACCAATAATCCCTGCCCAAACAGGTTCTCCTGCATAGATAATTGCAGCACGGGAAGGATCAACCATACGTTGAGCCCAGTTCATCACAAATTGAATAAGCGCACTGGCTAAACCTAATGCAACAGCAAGGAGTATAAGTGGCCATGAAAATGCAGGAATAGCATGTTCACCCACCGCAGGCATAATGGCAAAAGAAACCAGAGAAGCTATGCCGAGTTGAATAACGGTGACGCGACGTAAATTTACTTTTCCAGCAAAGTAACTAATAAAAATAATTTCTAAAGCAATCGCAAGTGATCCGAGTACTGTGACAAGCTGTCCAAAATTTAAAGAGATTTGTTCAAAACCATTACCTGTCAATAAAATAAGGCCAGCAAAAGCAAGAACTGCTCCTACCCAAGTCATGATGTGTGGAACTTTTCTAAAGATGAGCCACATTAGAATAGGTACAAGTGGAACATAGAGCGCTGTTAAAAAAGCCGACTCACTACTTGGAATGGTTTGAAGTCCAATCGTTTGTGTGCCATAACCTGCTGCAATTACAAGACCAATCGTGCTGCCAGCACCTAAATCTTTTAAAGTAACGCCTTTCATACTCTTGAAAGAAATAAGCAGCAAGGTAAGCGCCGCGACAGCAAAGCGGCAACCCACAAAAAACATAGGCGATGAAAAATTCAGTGCATATTGCACAGTAAGGAATGTTCCACCCCAAATGATCGTAATCAAAACGAGTGCTAACTGTGGGGCTTTGGTTGAACTCAAAGAAATTGGTGACATATTCAAAATAGAAAGAATTGTGCAATATATTGCACATATTGCGCTATTCTTCTATTTTGTGCAATATATTGCTCATATTTTATTTGCTGCGTTATTTTATGAGCCAGTCCAGTACCGTTTTACAGCATGTCGGCACAAATATCCGTTCCTTAAGAGATGAGCGAGATTTAAGCCAACAGGACTTGGCAGATCAGGCAGGTGTAAGTAGACGAACGATTGCTGCATTGGAAACAGGACAGGTCAATATAAGCTTGGCCAAACTCGATGCGATTGCGGCTGTGTTAGGTGTAGACTTTAGAACGATTGTGAGTGCACCTGAGCATAAAGAACAAGCTTTGGTTAATGCACTGGCTTGGCAAGGTGAAAAAGAAGAAAGCAGAGCGACTTTTTTGGCTTCAGTTCCGTCTCGTTCCCAGGTTGAGCTTTGGACATGGTCGTTAGCAGTGGGGGAGTCGTATGTTGCTGAAGCAGACCCAGAAGGATGGCAAGAGCTTATTTATGTATTAGAAGGTGAGTTGACCATACAATTTGCAGATCGTTCAAAAACTATCGTTGCTGGTTCTTCATTTATATATGCTAGTTCAGTAACTTATACTTATATTAATAGTGGTAACCAAGTCCTTAAGTTTATTCGTAATGTGGTGTATTGATTAGAAATATTTTTATACTAATAATAAAAAAGAGCCTAAACCGGCTCTTTTTTTACATCTTAAAAATTAAAGACGGTTTTCATCTAACAACAGCTGAGCTTCACGAAGGTTTAAAGTACCTTCATAAATTGCACGACCTGTGATTGCACCTAAAATGCCCGGTTGGCCTTTTAAGTTGCGAACGTCATCAAGGTTAGTTACACCACCTGAAGCAATCACTGGTAAGCCTGAGTATTGAGCTAAGTTTACAGTTTGCTCAACGTTTACCCCTTGCATCATACCGTCACGCGCAATGTCTGTATAAACAATGCTAGACACGCCTGCATCTGCAAAACGTTTTGCTAAATCAGTTGCTTTTACGTCAGTAACATTTGCCCAGCCGTCAGTTGCAACCATACCATTCATGGCATCAATACCAACAATGATGTGACCTGCAAAACGTTTACAAGCTTCTTCTACAAATTCAGGCTCTTGAACTGCTTTAGTACCAATAATGACAAAAGTCACGCCAGCTTCTAAGTAGTGTTCGATAGTCTCTAGTGAGCGAATACCACCACCAATTTGAATTGGTAATTCTGGCTGAGCTTTAGCAATTGCTTCAACAACAGGCTTATGAATTGGAGTACCCGCGAAAGCGCCATTCAAATCAACCAAATGCAAACGACGTGCGCCTTCATTTACCCAATGCTGGGCAGTTGCAACTGGATCGTCAGAGAAAACGGTATCGTCTTCCATACGCCCTTGTTTTAAACGCACACATTTACCATCTTTCAGGTCAATTGCTGGAATGATTAGCATGCTTCCGCTCCTTGCTTCATCATGATTATGAAATTGTGCACATCTTAGCAAAGTATTGATCAATCGCTAAGCCTTAGAAAAGACTTTTATAACTTTACGCTTGAAGTGCCGTTTGAATCGTTTGTGAAATGTGAGCTGGTAATAGTTCTTGCTTTCTGAGCTCTTCAAATACCAATAATGCAGCATACGCATCAGCGGCAGCGTAGCTTATTTGTTGTGATGTAAGTGGCTTTCGTGCCCAATTTGAAGTTCCAACTTTTTTCGACTTTGCAAGATATTGCCCAAATAGCAGAGCAATTGCTTTTTGAACCCCCATTTGCTGGGTAAAACCAAAGTGACTAAAGCCTTTGGCTAGGTCGACACAACTTTCTAGCTCAATGCCTTTTTTATGAAAAATGTGTTTATCATTTTTAAGACCAAAGCCGACTTTAATTTGCTTTTGGTTAGACAAAATGGGCTGTAAAAATTTTAAAGTCGATGAATTTACATGAAATAAATAGGCTTTTTTTGCTGTGGCCAGCTGAATTAGATGTGGGCCAGTTGAGACTTCACCCACTCGAAAAGTTGGTTTAGACTCAGAATCAAATCCCAAAACTACAGCGTTTTTTAATTCTTCTTCAATAGTTTTGCATTGCTCGCTATTTTCAATCACGACAATATTTTGATGGTCAAAATTTTCAAAAGGAGGGAGCTGCTGAATGGAGGCTTTATCAAGGAGGGGAGAGGCTTCGGACATGTTTAACAGCGGACAAATGAATTGAGCTATTAGCTTTATATATGAATAAAGCCTAGAGAACTAGGCTTTATGACAGTCTTTAAAAATTATTGAGACTGAGAAGGGGTACCAATGACAATGCTTTCGCTTTTTTCAACATAACCTTCATAGGTCGGAGCCATGATTGTGGCAACAATAGCAAAAATAAAAGCAAGCGGAATCAGGATAATATAAATCCAGCCTAAAACGCGTTCCCAACCAGGGGTAGGGCGTTGTGGGCCGTAATCATTATTGCCTTCTGTACCTTTTGCCGCAAAGAGATAAATCATGAAAATGAGGTTTACGACAGGGATGAGCATTAGCAATGAAAGCCATCCTGTATTATTGCGGTCATGTAAGCGACGAATTGTAAATACAAAGCTTACATAGAGGCAAACAATATAAAGAATGGCGATGACAATCATGCCTGCTGTAGAAAGGCCAGTTAGATCCTGACTAGATGTAAATCCAAAAGTGAATGCGATGGCAACAACAACGATGCCGATGACGAGTGAAAATAAGAATGTCCAAGCAGCATAAGAGAGTCGACCAAAACGACCATTAGCTTTAAAGGGGGAATCTTGTTGAAGTGGCTGATTTTCGAAAGGTGAATTCATTTTGTTTTCCTGATCATTTGGTTTTATTTAAAAGTATAAATATTCAATATTTTGTTGAATAAAATATCATTCTATAAATGATTAGTTGTTATTGTAAATAAAAAAAAGATCAGGCTATCTAGACCTGATCTTTTTCAGTTTTAAATCAGATTAAATATTCCATTCCACAAAGTTCTTAAGTAACTGCAAACCAGCAGTATGACTTTTCTCTGGGTGGAATTGAGTCGCGAATAAATTATCTTTGTGAATCGCTGTGCAAAAGTTCACGCCATACTCACAAGTTGCAGCTACAACGCTTTCATCTTTAGGTTCGACATAGTAGCTATGTACAAAGTAAAAACGAGCATCTTGTTCGATGTTGTTCCACATTGGATGGCTTGGGTCCAGTTGGTGAACCTGATTCCAACCCATATGTGGTACTTTTAAACCTTCCATTTGAGGGAAGTGCTTTACTACACCGTCAAAAATACCGAGTGCGTCTACACCGCCATTTTCTTCAGAACTTTGTAGTAATGCTTGCATGCCTACACAAATCGCAAGGACTGGCTTATTAAAAGCAGCTTTACGTACGACTTCATCAATACCTGCTTCACGCATGCCTTGCATACAGTCACGCATTGCCCCAACGCCCGGAAAAACAATTTTGTCAGCTTGTGCAATTAATTTTGGATCATTGGTCACATCGACTGTAGCGCCAACATGCTCAAGTGCTTTAGCAGCTGAGTGCAGATTGCCCATGCCATAATCAAGTAACGCGATACGTGTCATTAGAGGCTACCTTTTGTCGATGCAATCGTGTTTTCTGCACGTGGATCAACTTCACATGCCATACGTAAAGCACGAGCTAGCGCTTTAAATACACTTTCAATTTGATGGTGACTATTTTTACCTTTCAAATTATCGATGTGTAAGGTCATAAGCGCATGGTTTACAAAACCTTGGAAAAACTCAGAAAATAAATCGACATCAAAGGTACCGATGCGTGCACGGGTAAATGGAATATCCATGAATAAACCCGGACGACCAGATAAATCTACAACAACGCGAGATAAAGCTTCGTCTAATGGAGCATAAAAATGACCATAGCGTTTTAAACCTTTTTTATCGCCTAAAGCTTGTGCAAAAGCTTGTCCAAGCGTGATTCCACAGTCTTCTACGGTGTGGTGATCATCAATCTCGAGGTCTCCGTCACAATGAATATCGATATCAAATAAGCCATGTCGCTTGATTTGATCAATCATATGGTCTAAAAATGGAACTCCAGTGTTTAGTGTGCCTTGACCAGTACCGTCGAGATTTAATCGAACTCGAATTTTGGTTTCATTGGTATTTCTAACCACTTCACTGATACGTTGCGTCATGGACACGTTCCTCAAAAAACGTCAAAAATGATTGGATGTTAACGACAATTTCGCTGTGACGAATTCGTGACAGCATCATAGTTTGCTCAGGAGGGTTAATCAATGCCTATTACCGTACATGCTTATAGTTCTCTAGATAATTCAGAGATCCGCGATCAGCTTGAGCGTTTGTATGATACAAGTCCGGAGTTTGGTGACGGGCACGATGCGATTGAACAACTTGAACAAGATTTACAACAGTATACCACGCTATACACTGCTGAATTTAACACCAAAATTATAGGTGCAATCTGGTCTTCAGGACAAGGTGAAAGCAAGGTCCTTGAATATATTGTTGTTCACCCTGCTAACCGTGGTCGTGGGGTAGCTGAGCGTTTGGTTGAAGAAGCTTGTCGTATAGAAGAGTCAAAAGGGGTTAAAATTTTTGAGCCGGGCTGCGGCGCAATTCATCGTTGTTTGGCTCATATTGGTAAATTACATCATTAACAGCCTAGTCCGTATGTGATGGTGATTTAAAAATAATCACTTGTTACAAAAAATACGGAAGTTGCTTGACGTGGTCATATAAACATTGTTTAATACGCCCACTTCGGCGTGATAGCTCAGTAGGTAGAGCAACGGATTGAAAATCCGTGTGTCCCCAGTTCGATCCTGGGTCTCGCCACCATTATTTGTGTTTTCAATCCCTGATCCCATCAGGGATTTTTTTTAAGTATAAAAAATACTCAGTTAAATCAAAAACTCAGGATAATTGTTGACTATTGTTCTGAGATACGGCTTAATACAGGCCAACGGCGTGATAGCTCAGTAGGTAGAGCAACGGATTGAAAATCCGTGTGTCCCCAGTTCGATCCTGGGTCTCGCCACCATATTCGAAAAAGCCTCATACATAACGTATGAGGCTTTTTTCATGTCTATCTATTTTGCCCCAACACTTCGTTAATTCACCTGTGTATAAATCCCGTTTTATCCACAAGTATAGTTACTTATCCCCAAGCCCAAATGGGTTTTCTTAATAGTGAAAAAGAAAGTGTGGACTAAGTGCGCTAGTCGGGTGGATTATCACTAATAAGTCGTTTTCCTAAACACACTGCTTCTACTTCGTCATAGCCAAGCTGTTCATAAAAATTTAGTACATTTAAATTGTCTTTACGGACGAGTAATTGTAGTTTTGGACAGCCGCGGGCAATTAAGCGCTTTTCAAGCTGCTGAACGAGCGCTGTAGCGATTCCTAAGCGTTGTTGGTGGGGATGAACAGCTAAATAGTTAATCCAGCCTCTATGACCATCATAGCCGCCCATAAGCGTGCCAATCAGTTGCTCATCTTTAATCGCAACTAGAAATAAATCATCTTGTTGTGAGACTTTTCTAAAAATATCGGTTTCAGGATTATTCCAAGGTCGAGTCAGACCGCAGCTTTCCCATAAAATGACGACATCTTCCAGATCCGCATTTGTAAATTGACGAATGATAAACATATGGATTTCTACTTTTTGTTTTGATGTGCTCAAAAGATAAAATAAAAATTCAGGCTTGAGCAGAGTTTATTAATAATTTACACAAATAAAAAAGCACTCCTTAGGAGTGCTTTAATTCAATTAGTCTTTTAAGCTGATTTCGCAACTGGTTCTGCTTGAAGCATTTGACCTGTTTCTTCGAAGTTTGCATGCCAAGACAATGCTTCACGAAGTAAGTGAGGAGTATGCCCACCTTTAGCACATGCACGATCAAAGTAGTCGTTTAATGCACCACGATAAAGTGGGTGTACACAATTGTCGATAACAGCGCGAGCACGCTCACGAGGTGCTAAACCACGTAAGTCTGCTAAACCTTGCTCTGTAACTAAAATATCAACGTCGTGTTCACTATGGTCAACATGGCTCACCATTGGCACAATAGAAGAGATATCGCCGCCTTTAGCAATTGATTTGGTCACAAAGATTGCCAAGTGGGCATTACGAGCGAAGTCACCTGAACCACCAATACCGTTCATCATTTTAGTACCACACACGTGAGTTGAGTTCACGTTACCGTAAATATCAAACTCAAGCGCAGTGTTAATGCCGATAATACCTAAACGACGTACCAATTCAGGATGGTTAGAAATTTCTTGTGGGCGAAGTACTAATTTGTCTTTGTAAGCTTCGATATTGCCAAAAACTTTCTCACCACATTTTGCAGAAAGTGTAATTGAGCTACCAGAAGCAAATTTCATTTTGCCTGCATCAATGAGTTCAAAAGTACAGTCTTGTAATACTTCTGAGTACATGATGAGGTCTTCAAAGTCAGAATCTTTTAAACCTGTTAATACAGCGTTGGCAATAGAACCGATACCCGCTTGTAATGGACCAAGATTTTTTGGTAAGCGACCTTCAGCAACTTCTTTATTAAAGAAAGCAATCAGGTGGTTTGCAATGCCTTGTGTTTCATCATCTGGCGGAGTTACCGTTGATGGTGAATCGTGAGTATCGTTAAATACAATACCGACAATTTTTGCAGGATCAATTTGGATTGCTGATGTACCAATACGCTCATCCACTTTTGTTAATGGAATTGGAGTACGTGTTGGGCGATAAGTTGGGATGTAGATATCGTGCAAACCTTCAAAGCTTTCGCTTAAAGATGTGTTGATTTCAACAATAACTTTCTCGGCAAAAATAGCGAAACTTGCAGAGTTACCTACAGAAGTTGTTGGAATAATGCCACCATCTTCAGTAATTGCAATTGCTTCAATTACCGCAACATCAGGACGTTTAAGCTGTTGGTTACGCATTTGTTCAACAGTTTCAGACAAATGTTGATCAATAAACATAACTTCGCCATTGTTAATGGCACGACGTAAAGTGTTGTCCACTTGGAATGGCATACGACGAGATAAAACACCTGCTTCCGTGAGTTGTTTGTCTAAGTCGTTACCTAAGCTGGCACCCGTAATTAACGTGATTTTTAACGGATTTTTCTTTGCAAGTTCTACAAGTGCTTGTGGAACAGCTTTAGCTTCACCAGCACGAGTAAAACCACTCATACCTACGGTCATTCCATCTTCGATGAATTGCGCAGCTTGTTCAGCACTGATGACCTTGTCATGAAGAGAAGCTAGGCGAATACGACTTAAAGACATTGGACATCCTCAGAATTGTCAAAACATACGGGATTTTAGCTATGAAAAATTGAAAAGTGCATAGGTGTTAGGCTAAGGTCTAATTTTGTAAATAAATGGTGGTATAAATTATATTTATGGTTTTTATTTATTTGATTTTTATTGCTTTTATTTGCCTTTAAAATGAGGCTTTTAATAACCAGCTGGTTAAATTAAAAGCGCTCACTCAAAGTTTGTTTTATTTTTTCTAATGGATTGATCGAGCTATTTTCTTCAGGGACTGGTTTTGGGATCGGTAAAGAAATAATAACTTCTAAACCGCCTTGTTCACGATTGTGAATTTGAATTTCACCATGATGAATATCGACAATACGTTTGACAATAGCCAATCCAAGTCCACTCCCTTGGATCGTTCTTGCGGCGTCTCCACGGACAAAGGGCTGCATTAATTCTTCAATTTGATCTGGTGGAATACCTTCACCATGATCGGCAACAGTAATTAAAATATTTTCATTTTCAACTTTTGCACTTAGATCTATAGGTTCAGCACCATAGCGCTTTGCATTATTAATCAGGTTCGCAATAAGCCGTTTTAAAGAAAGGCTACGTGCCGGAATAATGGGCACATCCTGCATCTCGAATTGAATATCAAGGGGCTTAAATTGCACAACAAGTTCTTGCAAAAGCATATTGATATTGGTGTCTTTCAACTCTTCATCTGAACCATCGCGCATATACGAAATGAACTGATTAAGAATCGCATCCATATCATCCACATCGTAGACCAGACCTTCACGTAAGAACTCGTCAGGTAGCATTTCTGCTGTTAAACGAATGCGCGTCAAAGGAGTTCGCAAATCATGTGAGATACCGGCCAACATAATACGTCGTTCGCGCTCGGTTTGATCAAGCGTATAGACCATGCGGTTAAAGGCTTGGTTCACCTGTCGAATTTCTAATGGACCATGATTGGTATCTAGGTAAGGTGCTGTTCCTGATTTACTATATTCATTGGCAGCATTTTGCAAACGACGCAAAGGGCGGTTCATTTGTCTTACTAGAATCAAAATAATGATAGCTGATAGTAGAGGAACACCAACGACCCAACCAATTAATAGCTCAGGACTGTAGTTTGCATAGGTTTTTAAAGGTTCACGAACCCAATTTCCATGCATTTCAGGTGTTTGAATCCAAATACGTGGGCTAGGTTTAAACTGGAAGTAAACCGTAACATCCTTAGCCCCAATCTCATTTGCCAGTTTTTGTTCGATTTGATTAGTAAAAAACTCAGCAATTACTTTATCGCGGACACTTGGATATTCTTTGGGATTGGTAATGTATTCAATTCCAACACGATTACGTAACCACTCATCAACATCGACTTCATTTTCGCGATGAAAAATTCGTATATCTGGATTGTTGACGAGCTCGAGTTCAACTGCAAGATAACGCGCGTGTTGTTGAATTTCAGGTAAGTAAAGAGTGCGCCAAAAGAACCATAACGACATAAATAAGCTAAAAAATACCACCAGCAGTACCAGAATAGTGGTACGCATGGCAGCAGAGCGTGGCTTAATTTTGTCGAGAAAACGTTCCCACCGAGTTCGTTTCCGTTCTGAGTAGGTAGCGTAATCAGTAAAGTTTTGTGGCGCGATTGGATCTAAACTCACTCTATCTTATCTCAAACTTATTCCGCACCATCTGGAACAAATACATAACCCACGCCCCATACCGTTTGAATATAACGTGCACGTGCAGGATTATCTTCAATTAAACGACGTAGGCGAGAGACTTGAACGTCAATTGAACGTTCCATTGCACCCCATTCACGACCACGAGCTAAATTCATGAGTTTGTCGCGCGTTAATGGTTCACGTGGGTGTTGTACCAATGCTTTTAATACTGCAAATTCACCAGTCGTTAAGGTAACGATTTGCCCTTCGCGTGTCAGTGTGCGAGTAGACAAGTCTAGAGACCATGGACCAAAGCTTACAACTTCAACTTGTTGGCTTGGAGCACCAGGAACTTCACGAACTTGGCGGCGCAATACAGCACGGATACGGGCTAAAAGTTCATTTGGATTAAATGGCTTTGGCAAGTAATCGTCTGCACCAGCTTCAAGACCTGCAATACGATCTGAATCGCTACCGCGCGCTGTTAGCATGATGATTGGTGTATCAATATTTGATTGGCGTAAACGACGACAAATACTCAAACCATCTTCAACTGGCAACATAAAGTCGAGTACGATAAGTGAAAATAACTCACGTTGTAATAGACGGTCCATTTGCGAAGCATCGTGGGCAGTTTTTACAACAAAGCCTTTATCTTCCAAAAAACGTTGCAAGAGGGTACGTAAACGCACATCGTCATCGACCACTAAAATACGTTCGACACGATCCGTTTCGTTGTGTACGGTTTCAGGATGTTCAGCAGGTACAACTAAACTCATGATGTACTCCCTTTAAAGTCATAATTTATATATTATTGGGTCGGTGAGGCTTATTGCCAACAAGCCCTCAGTATAATGCTGATGTTCTTGTTAAGACTATGTATCAATTTGCTCAAAATTACAATTTTCAAGGTAGTTTGAAACCAAAAAACAACATCTTAAGCTCATAATTTAGCAAAGACTGATCTAAAAAAACAAATAGTTAAATCTTTGATAATTTTTTAATAATTAAATATTAATAACTAATTGTTTCAAATAAGTTATTTTAGATCAGCTGACTTATTCCTTTTGTTTTTTTAATTGTCGAAATAAGCAGATAGTTGGGTTCGATAAAAATTTAGACCAATAAAACCTTGTTGAATCTCTCTATTTTTATCTTTTGAAGAGTGTACCAATATGTTCATTTTCTCATAAATTATAATAAAATTTTGTCAGATTCATGACATAAGTCCTACGTTTATATTCTATAAAGATTAAAAGACAGAGCTCAGTCTCAACTTTTTCATAGTTGAACTCCTGTTTTTATGTGCTCTAGTAGTCGTAAAAAGTATAAATATTCAGAGTCAATACAAAAAAACGTTTTGAATACGCAAACAAGTGTGGATTTTATGGGCTTGGTCTTTATAATCAGTGCTTTTAAACTTTATCCTTGTGGGATCAAACACGATGACTGACTTAGTTCAGCAGTTGGCAAGTGAGCTTGCCGTACGTCCAAACCAAGTAGAAGCTGCCATCCGCTTAATTGATGAAGGTGCCAGTGTTCCATTTATTGCCCGTTACCGTAAAGAAGTAACACAAGGTTTAGATGATACGCAGTTACGCCAATTAGATACTCGTTTAGCGTATTTACGTGATTTATATGAGCGCCGTGAAAAGGTTATTCAGTCATTGCAAGAACAGAATAAATTGAGTGATGACTTGTTGGCGCGGGTGAATGCAGCCGAAACAAAAAATGCTTTAGAAGAAATTTATGCACCGTATCGCCCTAAGCGTACAAGTAAATCTTTTAAAGCAAAAGAAGCAGGTTTAGGACCAATTGCTGAAAAAATTATTGCAGAACAAGTTGACCCGACAGAAGCATTGGCTGGTTTTAGTCATGAAGACTACCCAGATGTTGAGAGTCAGTTAGATGCGATTCAGCATATTCTGATTGATGACTGGGCACAAAATATTTCACTTACTACAGAATTAAAAACAACTTTTGCAAAAACTGCGGTTTTAAAAAGTGCAGTTGCATCTGAAGAAAAGAAAGAAGTTGGTAAAAAATTCCGTGATTACTTTGAATTCTCTGAAGGTTTAAACAAATTACCTTCACATCGTTTATTAGCGATGTTACGTGGTCGTCAAGAAAACGTATTGGGTTTGAAAGTAGATGGTGAAGATGATGCGCCATTGGCACGTATTGAAACTGAATACAACCTTGAGCAAACTCAACCTCAAGCACGTCAGGATTTCTTAAAGCAAACTGCAAAATTATTCTGGTTAGGCAAGATTCGTCCTCAAATCGAGCATTCATTGCTAACTGAAAAACGTCTTACTGCTGAAGCAGAAGCAATGCAGGTATTTGCTGAAAATCTTCGTCATTTATTATTGTCAGCGCCAGCAGGCAGCCGTACGACTTTGGGTGTTGATCCTGGTATGCGTACTGGCGTTAAACTGGCAGTGATCAGCGATGCAGGTGATGTACTTGCTCACAGCACGATTTATCCATTTGCACCTAAAGAAGATAAAGAAGGCTCAATTGCTGAACTTGCACGACTATGCCGTGAATATAACGTAGAGCTGATTGCAATTGGTAATGGTACAGCTAGCCGTGAAACAGAAGCTGTTGTTGCTGAAATGATGGCTGCGAATACTGATCTGAATTTAACACGAATCACTGTAAGTGAAGCGGGTGCATCTGTTTACTCTGCAAGTGAACTTGCGTCGGCAGAACTTCCAGAGCTTGACGTTTCAATTCGTGGTGCAGTTTCTATTGCTCGCCGTTTACAAGATCCACTTGCTGAACTTGTTAAGATTGATCCGAAGTCAATTGGTGTGGGTCAATATCAACACGATGTGAACCAGACTGGTTTGGCAAAAACCCTTGATGCAGTGGTAGAAGACTGTGTGAATGCTGTAGGCGTTGATGTAAATACCGCTTCACCAGCAATCTTGGCTTATATTGCTGGTTTAAACAAAGCAATTGCTCAACAGATTGTTGAATACCGTAAAGAACATGGCCGTTTTGACAACCGTCAAGCGTTGAAAAGCGTACCACGTTTAGGTGAGCGTACTTTTGAACAGGCAGCTGGTTTCTTACGTATTCAAAATGGTTCTGAACCTTTAGATGCTTCTTCAGTTCACCCTGAAAGTTATGGTCTTGTTGAGAAAATTGTTGCAGCAAAAGCAACAACTGTTAAAGACATCATCGGTAATACTGAAATCATTCGCCAAGTAAAAGCTGATGAATTTGTTGATGACAAATTTGGTTTACCAACAATTCAAGATGTTTTAGCTGAACTTGAAAAACCAGGTCGTGACCCACGTCCAGAGTTCCGTACTGCTAAATTCCGTGAAGATATTACTGAAGTTGGTCAATTGACAGAAGGTATGCAACTTGAAGGTGTGATCACGAATGTCACAAACTTTGGTGCCTTTGTTGATATTGGTGTGCATCAGGATGGTTTAGTTCATATTTCTGAACTTGCAAATGAATTTGTATCTGATCCACATAAAGTTGTAAAACCGGGCCAGATTGTACAAGTACGTGTTATGCAGGTGGATGTTGAACGTAACCGCGTGAACTTAAGTATGCGTGCTGAAGGTTCTGCACCTGTAAAAGCTCAGCGTCCACCACGCCGTGAACAAAATACAGAACAACGTTTTGAACGTAAACCTCAAGGTAAACGTCCTCAACCACGTAAAGATCAAGCTGAACGTCCTCAGCGTGCCAAGCAAGAGAAACCTCAAGAACAAAAAATTGGTGGTTTAGGTGCGTTGTTGCTACAAGCAGGGATTAAAGGCTCTAAATAAGCATCTTTAAGAAACTTAAAAAACCTCCCCCAAGGGAGGTTTTTTATGAATAAGTTATCATAGTTGAGAAAAACATATTAAGAATGGGGTTTTATGAATAAAAAATTTGATCTAGTGCTTGAGTATTTAAAATATCAAGGGATAGTGAAAGGTAGATTTGGAGAAGGAGAAAAGAATAATAATTTAGTTTTTACAGATGAAGAGTTTAATAGTTTAGTTGAGTCTGTTCAAAAAGTTATTGTTGATTTAGATAATGCAATTAAATCCTTGAAGAATGAAAAAAAGAATGCTGATGATCATAGTGAGATTAGTAAAAAAATAAGATTTTACGGAACTCAGAATAAGTTTTTTAGTAATCTGTGGTTTGCTCTTATTTTATTTAAAATAGCTGATCTTTATTCTTTGAAGAAGCTTGATAGAAATACTTTTTTAAAACTAATTGGTAGTATTGATCTTAATAAGAGTATTTTTTATTACAATCTATCTTATATTTTATATAGAGAAATTTATATTGTTGAGTCTACTGAAAATGATATTTTAAATCTTGTTAAAGTTGTAGTTGAGGATCTTCTGGATTTAGATATTTTAAATATATGTACTCACTTTAGTGAAAGTTATTTTAAAATTAATAATTTTGATTATGGTTTTTATAACTATAATTTTGCATCTTTTTTGTTGAATGATTATCCAGTTTCTGATGATTATAGAGGGAAATATTTTAGTTCGGATAGATTTAAAAAGAGTTACTTGGATTTTATTAATAAGAAAGAAAAACTATATATAATTGATTTGCAAATGAATGTAATGATAATGCTAAAAAAACTTCTGGTTGGGTTTGATAATCAGTATGAAAGGAAAGTTGCCCATTATACCAATTACAATGTTGCAAAACTCTTGGTAACTAATAGTACCTCTTTAAGATTAAATTCAACAGATTATATGAATGATCCAACAGAGGGGAAAATTTTGTTACAGTTTATTCATTTAAATGAATTGGAATATGATTCTCACAATAAAACGTTTCTCACATGTTTCACCTTTAATCATAATAATTTAAATCAATTTAGGCTGTATGGTTTAAATAGTAATATACCGTGTACGGGTATCAGTTTGGTATACAATGCAAAATTCTTTTTTAATTTTGTTTCTGTTATTGATGATTATTTATTAGATGAAGGGGGGATTGAAGAAGGTCTGAAGTTTCCTTTATTTAGGTGTGTTTATATGGATCCTTTTACTGGATATTTTGAAGTTGCCAAGAGGAATAAATTTACATTCTATCAAGAAATACAAGATAAAGAAAAAAGTGGTATTGCATGGAATGAATATGTAGAAGGAATGAAGAATATTACAGACGCAGTTACTTTTTCTATTGAAAATATACTTAAAACTCTAGAAAAAATGAAAGCTGGAAAACATGATTTGAAAGTAGATGAATTAAAAGACAGTAATAGAATTATGAGGCCAGTTAGTTATTTGGTTAAGCATTTTTCATTTCAAGAAGAGCAGGAGTGTAGAATGATTGTTATGGATAAAATAGAAAGTGAATATGTTGTAATGGATATAAATGATACCACTCGCTCATATGTTGAGTATGAGCAACCAAGCCATAGGGATATTAAGAATATATACATAGGGCTAGCTTCATCACATAAGATGGTTGAACTTCTCAAAACAATTAAAGAAAAGGGGAAGGAATGCCCTAAAACTATGATTTCTGATAATCCATATAGGGTTTAAGTATAGTAATTAATAGAAATAAATAACTAGGGTAAATTTATTTAAGACTAATTTTATGGAGTTATTTGGTTTGATTGATAGTTTGGATATGACTCATTGAAATTAATTTTAATTAATAAAAAGGCCTCCAATTGGGGGCTTTTTTATTGGTGAAACATTATTTCTAATCGGTATTAAAGAGCGATTAAGGAAAAAATCGCAGTCCTAAAGATGAGGTGAATCTTAAGATCAACAAATCGTTGTTAAATACACAATTAAATACACAACGTTATAGCATAACTAAACTTTAATGATATTCAGTTGTTCGACATCATCAACCGAGCCTTGAAGCATTTACTCACTTTCAGGCTGTAATAGTACAACTTTGCTTATTTCTTTTTATTATAAATGGTTGTTTTATGTCGGTTTTAAACCTGAAAAATAGATTTCATTTAAAAGACCTCTTATCTGGAGTCGTCGTATTCCTTGTGGCATTACCGCTGTGCTTGGGTATCGCTTTAGCCTCAGGTGCTCCCATCATCTCTGGTATTATTGCAGGTATTGTGGGCGGCATTATCGTAGGCTTACTAAGTGGTTCTCACATTAGTGTTGCTGGCCCAGCGGCAGGGCTAACTGCCGTCATTCTTGTACAGTTAGAACAACTAGGCGGCAATTATGCCGCCTTTTTATTATGTATTATTTTTGCCGGTGTCCTGCAAATTCTCTTTGGATTATTCAAGTTAGGTTTTTTTGCCAACTTTATTCCAAATAATGTCATTTTAGGATTACTCGCCGCTATTGGTGTCATTCTGATTGCGACCCAATTGCCTTATCTATTTGGACTTTCTGACTTTTCATGGAAACAGGTTTGGACTTCAACCCCAGATGTATTCCTTGAGCGTTTCGATAGCGGAGCTGCACTTATTGGTTTACTCAGTTTATTCTTAATTTTAGCGTGGGATAGTAGCCCACTCAAAAAACTAGCTTTACCTTCGGCATTGATTGCGGTTGTGCTCGCAGCAGTTTTAAATTTTGTTTTAGTGAGTATTGGCTCTGCATGGGCAGTGCAAATTGATAACCTCATTCAGTTACCGAATATCTTACAAGCGCCTGAGGATGTATTAATTTTTCCTGATTTTAGCTATTTAGCTGAGCCTATGATTTACACAGGGGCAATTACTCTGGCTGTCGTGGCATCTTTAGAAACATTATTGAATTTGGAGGCCGCAGACAAAATTGATCCTCAAAAACGCTCTTCTCCTCCTAACCGTGAACTCTGGGCACAAGGTACAGGTAATATCATTTCTGGCTTAATTGGTGGAATGCCTGTGACTTCAGTGATTGTACGTAGTTCGGTAAATGCAAATACAGGCGCGCGTAGCAAATGTTCTACCATTATTCATGGCGTATTGTTGCTGCTAGCGGTTTTGTTCTTCGTGCCATTAATGAACATGATTCCTCTGTCTGCATTGGCTGCAATCTTAATCGTGACAGGCTTTAAGCTTACCCACCCAAAACTCTTTAAACAGCTTTATCAAAAAGGTTGGAAACAGTTTTTACCTTTTATTATTACCTTGTTTGCAATTTTACTGACCGATCTTTTAATGGGAATTTTAATTGGTCTGTTCACCAGTAGTGCTTTTATTCTCTATGGTAATTTTAATAAAGGTATACGTGTTTATAGAGAGAAGCGCTTGCATGGCGTAGTGACTCGTATTGAACTTCCATCACAAGTGACCTTTCTTAATCGTTCTGCGCTTATTTCAGCATTGGAACATGTGCATAAACACCAACAACTCATTATTGATGCGACTCAATGTGACTCGATTGATCCTGATATCTATCAAGTTATTCAAGATTATCAAAGTGAAACGGCTATTAAACGCCAAGTAAATCTTAAACTGGTCGGGTTCAAACAACACTATCAAGACGTTGATGATGCGGTACTTGATATTGATATTAGTACACATGATTTGCAACAAAAGCTGAGTCCTCAACAGGTGGTAAATTTACTGAAGGAAGGAAACGAGCGCTTTGTAAAAAATGAACGTCTACAACGAGATATTTATCGACAAATTCGTGTGACTGCAGATGAAGGGCAGCATCCGATTGCAGCCGTGCTTGGTTGTATGGATTCACGTGCTCCTACCGAAATGATTTTTGATGTAGGTATTGGTGATCTGTTTAGCTTACGAATTGCAGGTAATATTGCGGGGCAAAAAGTACTGGGTTCTCTTGAGTTTGCTTGTCAGGCTAAAGGCTCTAAAGTAATTGTTGTTTTAGGACATACCGATTGCGGTGCTGTGACGAGTGCATGCCAATTACGTCTAGAACAAAAGCAAGTGTCGGATGTGAAGGAAATGCCACACATTCAATATGTGCTTGGGCCATTAATGCATTCGGTTAATAGCGTATATGACATTATGCAGCCACGCGAATTAGGTAATGCTTTTATTAGCCAAGTGACCGCAATGAATGTTCACTACAACATCCAGTACATTATTAATAACAGTAGTGTGCTTAAAGATATGGTTGAGCGAGGTGATATTGTAGTGGTGGGTGCAATTTACGATGTAAAAACAGGGCATGTTCAATTTCTTGATTGATAACTTCTTTAATTAAAAAAGCGCCTTATTTAAGGCGCTTTTTTTCACTATGGCATCAACTCAAAATTACCAGTGTTCGCCTGGGAAAATTCGTGCATATGCTTTTTGTGCCCAGTTTAATTTCTCGGTTTTTTCACCTTTTGCTGCATCTGAACTTGGGAATAAACGGAAACCAATCGACATAAACATATTGTTGATGCCTGGCGCAACCGAATATGTCATTGAAGCTAAGCGACCTAAGTTAGTTGCCATACGTTTCGGGCGTTTCACAATTGCATAAGCAATTAAGTCAGCAGCCTGATCAGGTGAAAGTGTTGGTACATATTTATAAATTTTAGTCGGTGCAATCATTGGGGTACGAACCAATGGCATATAAATTGAAGTAATCGCAATTTTGTGTGCATGAACTTCGGCCGATAGACAGCGGCTAAATGCATCAAGCGCTGCTTTAGACGCAACATAAGCAGAAAAGCGAGTCGCATTTGCTAACACACCAATCGAGCTAATATTAATAATTTGTCCATCTTTACGCTGAATCATATGTGGCAAAATATTAAGAACTAGGCGTACTGCACCAAAATAATTTAATTGCATCGTGCGTTCAAAGTCATGAAAACGATCATAAGACTCATGTACGGCACGGCGAATAGAGCGACCTGCGTTATTAATTAAAATATCAATGTGGTCAACAGTTGCTAAAATTTCTTTAGATACTTGGTCAATCATGTCCATGTCATTGAGATCACACGGGAAAATTGATGCCTTACCGCCACGGCTTTCAATATCTGCTTTCACTTCTTCCAGAGTTTCTTGAGTACGGGCAACCAGTAAAACATGGGCACCAGCATCAGCAAGTTTATTTGAAATCGTTAATCCGATTCCACTCGAGGCGCCTGTCACTAAAATGACTTTATCTTGTACCTTTTCCTGGAACAGAGCTTCTAATTTTTTATTCACAGCATTTTACCTAAGTAGGGGCAGGGACTATTTATTCCGGTATGTAATTTTTATTTTTTACAACCGTAGGTTCATCCAAATGAACTCATAAATATGGCTATTATCTTAATAGATGTTTAAAAATTGTCTAGTCTGTAAATATATGAAATTTAACAATTTATTTAGAGTAAAAACTCTAAAGTAGAGGTTGGAATATTTCCTTCTTTATCCTAATCTTCTGAATAATATGATAATTGTTTAATACATTTTTATTGACTAAAGAATAAACAGCAAGGTTATGGCTTAATAATAGCAAGAACGATAATTGAAACAGTACAGATAAAGATAATCAGTGTTGCCTGTTTTTTTCTAACATTTATACCATTTGCGATTTGTCGTAAAAGTTTAGCTTGAAAGCCATGGATAGCTGCCAAAATAAGTACAAATACAATTTTTGTAGGTAGCCATTTAGAGCTAAACCATTGGCCGTTAATTGCTAATATTAAACCAGACGCAAAAGTAATGAAGAGAGCTGGGGTCGTCATAATTTGATCCCATCGGGACTCACGCTCAGCCCAGATAGGAATACGTATATTCTCGTTAATATCAAACTCTATTTTAAGTGATATCGAAGCAGTAAGAACGCCACTTATAAAAATAGTCATTGAGACTATATGTATAGCTTTTAGCCATGAGCTTAAGGTTGTAAAAAGCTCTATCATGATGATTGAGCTTCATCTAATTTAGCTATTTTATTTTTTATAAATGATAAATTAAAGTAAACACCGAACGGGATGAGCGTAATCACTACTAATCTTAATATTTCTAATGGTGTCCATTTACTATCAGCTATGGTTTGTACTGCGAACCAGATATAAGTAAAAAAAGTAAGCCCGTGGATAGGCCCCATAAAATGAACACCTGTATCCCATCCATTAAAATATTTTAAAGGTACTGCAACAACAACCAATAGCAGTAGAGAAACTGTCTCTAATAATGAAAAAAATTTCAATTTTTGAAATTGAGTAATATTGTGTGCTTTCGGATTAGCCATATTTATTGATCCGTATTTAGCCCATTTGAAGATTTAATTTATCGATACTAAGAATGGGGGAGATAACTATTCATTCTATATTTTGAAAAAAGAAAAGCTGAGCTGAGAGAATAGTGTTTCCATTCATAGTTTTGACATAAAAATTACTACGGGTAATTCTGTCAGTATTAATCTATTGTTATGAGTGGCAGGAATGACAATAATCGTTCATTTACTGCCAATTTGATATCTGCCAAAATAAGAAAAGTTTATTAATAGAGCCTTTATCCATGCATACGATAGCTATTCTTGCTTTGCATGATTTCATCCCATTTGACTTGGGTATTCCATGTGAGGCCTTTGGCTTCGTACGTTTATTAAATGGTGAGGCGGGGTACTGTGTAAAAGTTTGTGGTGAAGCAGAGCATGTAAATACAGGAGCATTTACACTTCAAGCACATTTTGGGCTTAATCATCTTATTGATGCAGACACTATTATTATTCCCGGTATTAAAGATCCTAAAAAGACTCTTAATCCCAAGGTACGGACAGCCATTCTCAAAGCGTGGAAAAAAGGGGCAAGAATTGCTTCAATTTGTTCCGGGGCATTTGTTCTAGCCGAAACGGGACTTCTTGATGGATATCGAGCTACAACCCATTGGGTTCTTGCAGAGGAGTTAGCTCTTCGATACCCCCAGATCAAGGTCGACCCAAATGTATTGTTTATTGATGAAGGACGTCTTATAACTTCAGCTGGAGCCTCATCTGGATTGGATATGTGTTTACACCTTGTGCGTCGGGATTATGGTCAAACTGTGGCTGCTCATGCTGCAAAGCTTGCCGTAGCTCCCTTAAATCGTGAGGGAGGGCAAGCACAGTTTATTCAACATGAATTACCAGAGACTCGTGATAGTTTGGCTCCGGTACTGGAATGGGTGAGGGCACATTTGAATGAAGAAATTGATATTAAATTACTTGCTTATAAAGCAAATATGAGCCCAAGAACATTCGCACGACGTTTCCGCGATCAGATTGGAACTACACCATTGCAATGGTTACTTACCATGCGTATACAACGGGCTCAAGAGTTACTGGAGACATCTTCACAATCCATTGAAGACATTTCTTTAAGCTGTGGTTTTAATTCTCCTGTCACTTTCCGGACTCGGTTTAGAAATTGTGTAGGGCTTAGTCCTAGCACCTATCGGGCTAGATTTATTTCTCATTCTTTGCTTTGAATTATCTGTCTTGTGCGAATGGATCAAATTATTATTGTAGATGAGTGCAGATTTAATCTGAATTTGAATAAAGACAAATAAAAAAAAGCCTCTACTTCTAGAGGCTTATTGAATAGTTTAAAAGTTATACAGCTGAAAGTGCTTGGTCTAAATCGGCAATTAAGTCATCAATATGCTCAATTCCAATTGAAAGGCGTACCATATCTTCGCTTACACCAGCAGATTTAAGTTCTTGTTCATTAAGCTGGCGATGAGTCGTCGTTGCAGGATGACACGCCAAACTTTTTGCATCACCAATATTTACGAGACGAGTAAATAGCTGAAGTGCATCGATGAAGCGAGTTCCCCCTTCGAGACCATCTTGTACGCCGAAAGATAAAATTGCAGAAGGTTTACCTTTTACATATTTTTGAGCAAGTTGATGCTGTGGATGATCTTTTAAACCTGCGTAGTTGACCCATTTTACTTTTGGATGAGTCTGTAAATATTCCGCAATTTTTTGAGCATTTTCAGTATGACGCTCCATGCGGAGGCTTAGGGTCTCTAAGCCTTGTAAAATCAAGAAAACACTAAGCGGGCTAATTGCCGCACCTGTATTACGTAGTGGTACAACACGAGCTCGTGCAATATAAGCAGCTTCACCTAACGCTTCGACATAATTTACACCGTGATAACTTGGGTCAGGCGTGTTCAAAACTTTAAAACGTTCCGGATATTTACCCCAAGGGAATTTGCCGCTATCTACAATCGCCCCTCCAATGCTATTTCCATGACCGCCTATATATTTAGTAAGTGAATGAATGACGATATCGGCACCATATTCAAATGGTTTTAATAAAGCAGGGGTGGCAACCGTATTATCGACAATGACAGGTACACCATATTCATGGGCAATTTTTGAAATTTCTTCTAAATCGATGATATTCCCGAGCGGGTTGCCAATCGACTCAACAAAAACAAGTTTAGTTTTATCATCAATTAAATTACGTAAGCTTTCAGGTTTTTGATAATCAAAAAAGCGAACTTCAATGCCTTGTTTGGGTAAGGTATGGGCAAATAGATTATACGTTCCGCCATACAAGGTTGAGACAGAAGCAATATTATCTCCAGCTTCGGTAATCGTCTGAATTGAATAAGTAATTGCTGCCATTCCAGAAGCTAAGGCTAAAGCACCAATCCCGCCTTCGAGTGCAGCAAGGCGTTGCTCAAGTACAGCAGTGGTCGGGTTCATAATACGGGTATAGATATTACCCTGAACTTTTAAATCAAAAAGATCGGCACCGTGCTGGGTATTATCAAATGCGTAAGAGGTAGTTTGATAAATAGGGACTGCAACAGCTTTTGTGGTTGCCTCTGGTGAATAGCCTGCATGAATGGCTAAGGTTTCATCTTTATACGTCATGATTACTTCATCTTCGTGAGTTAAATATTGAGCGAGTCTAGCCTAAAATTGATATAGAAAATTGCAGAAATTCTGGTTTGTTTTCTAATTTTAGGAATAAAGATAGAAAAATATACGCTGAAACGCTGTATAAATCTTATACATAAACATTTTGCAACTTATTGAAAAAGAAAATTGTTTGATAAATCCGTACGATGGAAATCATAACTTCAAGTCAATGAGGTTTTCAGCGTATAATACGCGCGATTATTTATCGCTTATTGCGATGTACTGGTTTTTCAATTGAGGAGTCCTGCGTGGCCCAATATATTTATACGATGAACCGAGTGTCTAAAATGGTTCCGCCAAAGCGCGAAATCTTAAAAGACATCTCTTTATCATTTTTCCCGGGTGCCAAAATTGGTGTGCTCGGTTTGAACGGTGCAGGTAAATCTACTTTGCTTCGTATTATGGCTGGCGTAGATAAAGATTTCTCTGGTGAGGCTCGTGCACAACCTGGAATTAAAATCGGCTATTTAGAGCAAGAACCACCGCTAGATCCAACTAAAGACGTTCGTGGTAACGTTGAAGATGGCGTGCGTGAAGCTTTAGATGCGTTAGAACGTCTTGATCAGGTTTTTGCAGAATATGCAGACCCAGATGCAGATTTTGATGCACTTGCAAAAGAGCAGGAAAAATTAGAATCAATTATCCATGCTTGGGATGCACACAACCTAAACAACCAGCTTGAAATTGCTGCGGATGCTTTGAATCTTCCAGCTTGGGATGCAGACGTAACATTACTTTCTGGTGGTGAGCGTCGTCGTGTCGCACTGTGCCGTTTATTGCTTTCGAAACCAGATATGTTACTTCTGGACGAACCAACGAACCATTTAGATGCAGAATCTGTAACTTGGTTAGAACGTTTCTTGAAAGATTTCCCGGGCACTATCGTTGCGATTACGCATGACCGTTATTTCTTGGATAACGTGGCTGAGTGGATTCTTGAACTTGACCGTGGTATGGGCATCCCTTATCAAGGAAACTATTCTTCTTGGTTAGAACAAAAGAATGCTCGTTTAGAGCAGGAAAATAAACAAGAAGAATCTTTTGCTAAAGCATTGAAAAAAGAACTTGAATGGGTTCGTTCAAATGCTAAAGGCCAGCAAAAGAAAAACAAAGCACGTATGGAACGTTTTGAAGAGCTTAACTCTAAAGAATTCCAACAACGTAATGAAACATCTGAAATCTACATTCCACCTGGCCCACGTTTGGGTAACAAAGTTGTGGAAGTGGAAGGTATCAGTAAATCATTTGACGGTCGCGTGTTGTACGAGAACTTAACGTTTACCGTACCTCCAACAGCGATTGTTGGTATCGTTGGTCCAAACGGTGCGGGTAAAACGACTTTATTCCGTATGATGACTGGCGAACAGCAACCTGATACAGGTACTGTGACCTTAGGTGAATCAGTTAAAGTGGCTTATGTTGGTCAGATTCGTGACACTCTAGATAATAATAAAACTGTTTGGGAAGAAGTTTCTGGCGGTTTAGATATCTTAAAAATCGGTGATTACGAAATCGCGTCACGTGCTTATATCGGCCGTTTTAACTTTAAAGGTCAAGATCAGCAAAAACGTGTAGGTGAATTGTCTGGTGGTGAGCGTAACCGTTTACAACTTGCAAAGATCTTACAGTTAGGTGCAAACGTTATCTTACTGGATGAGCCATCGAACGACTTGGATATTGAAACTTTACGTGCGCTTGAGGATGCAATTCTTGTATTCCCAGGTACGGTAATGGTGGTATCGCATGACCGTTGGTTCCTTGACCGTATTGCGACACATATCTTGTCATTTGAAAATGAACAGCCAGAATTCTACGCAGGTAACTATGCAGAATATGAAGCATATCGTCAGTCACGTTTAGGTGATGACGCTGTTCAAAAACGTACGAAATACAAAAAAATTAGCGGTTAATCTCTGCTAATTGAAAAAACCAGCCTAAGGGCTGGTTTTTTGTTTTTTATCAAAAAATTTAAGAAATAAAAAATTAAAATTCCATAAAGTGATTGAATTTATACTTATATTTTTGATTTATTAAGATTAATATTGCAGCTTAATTTATTAAAAGGTAAATAAACCTTTCTGGAAAATCATGAAAAAATTCAAACTTTATATTATTGCTTTAGGGGTAGCTGTTGCTACACAACTTACTGGATGTCTTTCAGTAAAATCTTATGTTGATCCTGCTTATAAGTCTCTTTCCTATTCGGATATTAAAAAACCAGCTCAACCTATTCCAGTGGTTTTAACTACTGAATTTCAGCGAAATGGAGCAGTTGTACCAAAAGCCGGTAAAGAACTGCAATCAGCAGTTGAGCGTAGTCTAAGAGCAACAGGCGTATTTTCTCCAACAGCCCAAGCGAATGGTGAGAAGCAAGCAAAATTACATTTAACTGCGAATAATGTGGCTGATTTAGGTGAGGCTGCGGGCAAAGGGGTTCTAACAGGTTTGACTTTTGGTGCTGTTGGTAACGCGATTGCTGATAAATATGAGTTTAAATTTAATTATGTTGATGCTCAAGGTAAAGAAATATCTGAGCGTTACCCGCATATGATTTTAACAACCGTTGGAAATAAAAAAGCGCCTATTGAAAATGTGCAACCAATGTCGATTAACGAAGCATTTAATAAAGTTGTTGATGATGTTGTGATTCGTTTTTCTTCTGACTTACAAAAACAGCAATAAACATCTAGTTCAAGTACACAAGCTATTTGTGTGGCATATTGCCAGTTAATTTTTTAAAACCAGCCTAAGGGCTGGTTTTTTTATTTTAAGAGTGAAAGATCTTATTTATTAAAGTCACCATGTAAATCTGACCATATTAATGATGGAGCTACCGTAATCACATCAAAGGTCATTGCTAAAGGGTATAATGCCATGCGTGTTACACGTTTAAACGGATGTTTCTTGGTTATTTCATCTTTTTGCTGTAAAGCGACTGGATAGGGAACTGAGAGTTGCTGTTGAATTTTTTGATTCTCTGCTTTTTGGTAAATCTTTCCTTTAAAGCGGATGATGGTGAAAGGATAAAAAACTTGTTGTTGATTTTCCATTGCCATGAATTGATTCTTAAAACCTAAGGTCTTTAAAAGTTCCTTTTGCTTTTCATCCATTTTGGACGTAGGGATATTATAACGAATCGTTATTTCTCCATGGAAATGGGTGGAATCATCCATCTCAAGTACAAGAGGTGATGGTGTCTTTATTGTTCTCTGCTCTGCTGGAATACTTTTGATAATATTTAAAAGGTTTGAGCTACCGTCAGTCATTAAATAATTATAATCTTGACCGATAAATACAAAGCCTTGTTCTTGATCATTTTTAACTGCTTGACCTAAGGCAATAATTTGATCGGTTTTTAAAGTGGTTGTTTTAATTTCAGTTGTTTCATTTGGTAAAGCGGTGGACAACATATTGGTCGCGCAGCCTGTTAAGCCTAGACAAATGGTTAATATAGATGCAGAAAAAAGCTTATACATAAAGGTTACTCAAAAGAAATTATTTTTGTCTCGTATAACGTGAGATAAGTTCTAAATTAAAAAACGGAGATTTATGAATCGAGGTTTTGTAATTTTATTACATGCCTAGAGCCTGTTATAGTGCCTTTGTTCAACTTTTTAGTTCAATGGTGTGCTTTTGCCACGTTCCGCAATTTTTATGTCCGTCTTGTTTAGTTTGCTCATATTCCAGAGTTTATGGAATGTGGCAGCTGCATTTTGCGCGCATGAAAATCAGGAAAAAGCATTGCATCATTTCGGGCATCACGCAGCTTTAGATGTATACCAACCTTCACATCAAGCTCATACTGAACAGAAAGATGCCGGAAACACCTCTCATAAACCGCCTTTAAATTTGCAAGATCATCATGATCATTTGCCTTCATGTTTTCATGTGGTGATGACTGAAGTTGCAAAGCAAGCTGAAACACCTGTAGTGCATGTGCAGGAACTCTCACAAATTTATCACTGGTCTAATTCTTACCAGTCGCCCCATCTTACTGCTTTAAAACCTCCTCCTGTTTTATCCCCGCTATAGGTGGGGTAGCCAAAACGAGCCCACCGCATCTCTTATTTATTGCGGGGCAAAAACATGTCTTCTATTTTTTCAACTCGAGTGAGTTCTACTTCTCACTTAGAGAATAACGTTAAGATAACGTTAAAAAAAGTTTTAACAATCTCAAGCCTATCTGTTGCCATGCTATTGGCTGGACAAGTAACAATGGCTCAGTCTGAGATTCAACAAGAACGTTATATTCAAAAAGCAGCGTTTACTTTTGACCAAGCCTTAGAGCAGGTACAAAAATATCAAAGTCAGCAAGGTGTTTGGCAAGCACAGCAGCAAATGGCTGAGGCCAATTTAAAGCAAAGTCGTTTATGGGCCAACCCAAGTCTTTCTATTGAACAAACTGGTTTCCAAAGTGATCAAGAAAAAGAACTTGCGATAGGCATTTCTCAGCCTTTAGATATTTTTGGACAACGTAAGGCTGCGCAAAACTTGGCAAAAGTGGAAATATCAAAAATTGATTTGGCCGAGCAGCGTTATCAAGCTGAACTTGGATTAATCGTTAAATATTTCTGGTCACAAGTGGCTTTGCTTGAGCTTGAAAAGTCTCTTATTGCAGAGCAGCTAGAAGTCAGCCAAGAAAATTTGTTGGCATCGGAAAAGCGTTATCAAGCAGGAAGTATTGCGCAAGTGGATGTAGATCGAGTGCGGATGTCTCACTTGGAAAATCAGCGTTTATACCAACAAGTTGATTTAAAACTTCAAGTTGCGAAACAGCAATTGGTGAACTTATGGGGAGGTGGTTCAAGTCAGTTTCAGCTATTCCAAAGTCCAAATCAGTTATGGGCATTGGCAGCGAATGTAGAACCAAGCCAAGATGCGCAAAATAATTTATTAGAGCGTTCTTTCCAGTTAGATGCTCTTGCGCAGCAAGCCAATATTCAACAGCTTAAAGCAAAAGCAAGACCGCAGCCTACTGTAACTTTAGGTGTTAATAACACTCGTTCTCCAGAACAGAGTACGGATAACCAAATTCGTTTAGGTGTGGAAATTCCTTTAAATCTTTTTAATCGCCAGCAATACGGAATCAAGATTGCTCAGGCCAAACAAGAGTTATCTCAACGCCAGCAAAGCTTTTATCGACAGCAAAATCAGGTTGATATTGAAACCCTAATGTCAGAGTTAAAAGGTTTACGTATCCAGTTTAAACAATTGAATGATCAGCAAGTTCCTCTTGCTATTCAAGTTCAGCAAAAAACATTGCAAGGTTTCCGTTTGGGTAAGTTCGCCGTTACCGATGTTCAGCAAGCCACCATGCAATTGCAAGACGTGCGCTTACGTAAAGTCGAGCTATTAAAACAGGCTTGGCAAAACTCAATTGAAATTCAAAGTTTGCGTCTTGGGTTAGAACCAGAACAGATCATGGCGAAAGATGCCTTAATGCAACTCAATCAACGTGCTTGGCAACAAAGTCAAACATTCCCAACTCAGGCAGGAGAATAATAATGTCGACAAATTTAAAGAAAAATTCTCAATGGCTCTGGGTAGGGGTGATTGCTGCAATCACTGCAATCTTAATTGGTTTACTGGTTTTAAATTCAAAAAATAAATCTAATTCTTCTGAAGCATCGGAAGGTCACGGGCATGCTGAAGAAGAGGGTGAAGAACACCATGAAGAAGGTGAAAAACCACTGCTACTCACTGCTCAGCAAATGCAGGAACAAAATTTAAAAATTGAACAAGCTGAACTAGGTGAAGTTCCTCAACTTCAAACTTATCCAGCAAAACTGGTTGTGAATACAGACCGACAAGCCCATGTCTCGCCAAGCTTTAGTGGTCGTGTCGAAGCGGTATATGTTGAATTGGGGCAACAGGTTAAAAAAGGGCAGGCTCTTGCAAGCTTATTAGTTCCAGATTTGGTCGATCAACAAGCCAATTTGCAAATTGCCCAGTCTAATCTTGATTTAGCGCGTCAGGACTATGAACGTGAGCGTAGCTTATGGTCTCAAGGAATTTCTGCCAAACAAGATTATCAACGAGCTTATAACGCTTACCAGCAGGCCCAAATTCAAGTGAAAGCAGCTCGCTCACGTCTAAGTGCATTCGGGGCGGGTTCCGGCTCAGGAGGGCGCTATACCTTAACAGCGCCAATTGCTGGGATGGTGAGTAATAAAGATATTGTGGTGGGTGAAAACGTACAGTTAGCAGACCAACTTTTTATTATTAATCAGCTTGATCAGTTGTGGCTGGAGTTTATTTTACCAAGCACCGCAAATCTGAATTTACAGCCAAATCAGCAGATTGAATTTAAATCTTTACAAACTGGGAATGCATTTAACGCTCAAGTTCAAAGTTTAACAACTGAAGCCGATGCTCAAACGGGGCGTTTACAAGTACGTGCCAAGGTCTTGGCAAATAGTAGTGAATTGCGTCCAAACTTAATGGTTAATGTTGAGCTGAATTCTTCAGGCACAACGCAAAAAGTGACCCGTGTAAAAGCTCAGGCGATTCAACAAGTTGAAGGTAAAGACGTTATCTTTACTCCAAAAATGGTCAAAACAGGTTTTGAGTTTGAACCTGTCACTGTGCAGTTGGGGCAACGTTCTAAAGATGGCCAGTGGGTCGAAGTTGTAAAAGGTATTAATCCAAGCCAGCGCTATGTGGCAGAAGGTAGCTTCTTGCTGAAATCCGAACTGGAAAAAGGAGAGGCGGAGCATGGACATTAATAAACCAGAGCTACCTAAACCAGAAGGGTTGTTTGATAGAGTTATTCAGTTTGCTATTCAAAATGCTATTTGGGTCATGTTATTTGTACTGACTTGGATTGGAGTTGGGATCTGGAGTTATCAAAAGCTTCCTATTGATGCAGTTCCAGATATTACTAATACGCAAGTTCAGATTAATACTCAAGCCAATGGGTATACCGCCTTAGAGGTTGAACAGCGGATTACCTATCCTATTGAAAATGCGATGGCTGGTATTCCTAATCTGGAACAAACCCGCTCTATTTCACGTTATGGGCTATCCCAAGTCACCATCATTTTTAAAGATGGAACCGATATTTATTGGGCAAGACAACTGATTAACCAACGTTTACAAGAGGCTGACGGGCAACTGCCCGAATCAGTCGATCCAGTCATGTCTCCTGTTTCTACAGGTTTAGGTGAAATTTACCAATGGGTGGTAAAAGCAAAATCAGGCGCTAAGAAAGCAGATGGTACAACATATACAGCCATGGATTTACGTGAAATTCAGGACTGGATTGTGCGTCCTCAATTGCAGCGTGTGAAAGGCGTAGCAGAGATTAACAGTATTGGTGGCTACAATAAAACCTATATTGTGTCACCTGATTTAAAACGTTTGCAGCAGCTTCAGATTTCAATCAATGAATTTCAAACTGCTCTGCAAGAAAATAATGAAAACCGTGGTGCTGGTTTCATTGAAGAAAATGGAGAGCAACTCACCGTTCGTGTGCCAGGCATGCTAAGTAGTGTTCAAGATATTCAAAACATTACTGTGAGCACCAAAAATGGGTTACCAATTCGTGTGACCGATGTGGCAAATATTTCTATTGGGCATGATTTAAGAACAGGAGCTGCAACTTACAACGGTGAGGAAACGGTTCTTGGCATTGCCATGATGATGATGGGAGAAAATAGCCGTACCGTTGCTCAGGCGGTTGATACCAAAATTAAGGAAATTCAGCCTACCTTACCTAAAGGTGTGGAAATCGAAACGGTTTATGACCGAACAAGTTTAGTAAACAAAGCAATTGCAACCGTACAGAAGAACCTTGTTGAAGGTGCAATTCTGGTTATTGTGATTTTGTTTATTTTCCTAGGTAATTTTCGAGCTGCTTTAATCACAGCCTGCGTTATTCCACTTTCGATGTTATTTACCCTGACAGGTATGGCTGAACAAAACATTAGTGCCAACCTAATGAGCTTAGGAGCGCTTGATTTCGGGATTATTGTAGATGGTGCAGTTGTTATTGTAGAGAACTGTATTCGACGTCTAGCAGAAGCACAGCATGCTTTATACCGACCTCTTACACGAGCTGAGCGATTTAAAGAAGTTTTCCTTGCAGCAAAACAGGCCCGTCGACCACTTATTTTTGGGCAAATGATTATTTTGGTGGTCTATTTACCTATTTTTGCTTTATCTGGTGTTGAAGCCAAAATGTTCCATCCAATGGCGATGACTGTGGTGATGGCATTATTGGGTGCCATGATTCTTTCTGTGACATTTGTACCTGCGGCAGTTGCTCTTTTTGTTACAGGTGAAGTGAAAGAAAAAGAAACGCGTTGGATGTTGCTTTTAAAGCAGAAATACCGAGATGTCCTCAATTATGCTTATCAACTTAAGATTGTGGTTGTTAGTTTTGCATTAAGTATTTTAGTGCTCACAGGCGTGTTAGCTACCCAAATGGGCAGTGAATTTGCACCGCAACTCAGCGAAGGTGATTTTGCCTTGCAGCAAATGCGTTCACCGAGTACTGGGCTCGAGCAATCACTACGAATGCAGGAAAATACTGAAAAACTCATTTTGAAAAACTTTCCCGAGGTAAAAGCTGTTTTTGCACGAACAGGAACGGCTGAGGTTGCAACGGATGTGATGCCGCCTAATATATCTGATGCAGTTATTTTACTTAAACCACATGATCAATGGCCAAACTCTAAAGAGACGTTAGCTGAGCTGCGTTCACGTATGGAAGCTTTTTTAGCGACATTACCCGGTAATAACAGTGAGTTCTCTCAACCGATTGAGCTACGCTTTAATGAGCTAATTTCAGGGATCCGGAGTGATATTGGTGTCAAGATTTTTGGCGATGATATGCAAGTACTTAATGAGCAGGCTCAAGCACTCGCTCAGAAAGTACAAAAAATTTCAGGTGCCACAGCGGTTAAGGTAGAACAAACGAGCGGTTTACCGGTGCTGAGTGTTGAAATTAACCGACCTCTGGCTGCGCAATACGGATTATCTGCAAAAGCTATTCAAGATATTGTGGCAGCAAGTGTTGGTGGACAAAATGTTGGGCAGATTTTACAAGGGGATAGACGATTTGATTTTGAAATTCGCCTAGAAGACCAGCAGCGTACCATCCAAAACTTAGCTCAACTTCCGATTCAGCTACCAAATGGTGGACTGATCCAGCTTCAAGATGTCGCTAAAGTTGAACGTACCTCAGGTTTAAATCAGGTGGGACGTGAAAATGGTAAGCGCCGTGTCATTATTACTGCAAATGTAGAAGGCCGTGACTTAGGATCATTTGTTCAAGAATTAAGAGCAACACTCGCAAAAGAACAACTGCCAGCAGGTTATTGGTTGGAATATGGTGGTCAATTTGAAAATTTAGCCTCAGCTGCTGCCAGAATGAAAATTGTTGTTCCATTGGCGCTTGCTATGATTTTTATTTTACTCATGGCTGTATTTCATAATGTTAAAGAAAGCCTGTTGGTCTTTAGTGGCGTGCCGTTTGCTTTGTCAGGTGGTCTTATTGCCCTTTGGTTAAGAGATATTCCGCTGTCTATGTCGGCTGGTGTTGGATTTATTGCTTTGTCGGGTGTTGCTGTTTTGAATGGTCTGGTGATGCTGAGCTTTATTAAAGAGCTTAGAGAAAAATTTGATATTCAAACTGCAACATGGAATGGAGCAATCTTACGTTTAAGACCTGTACTCATGACGGCTTGTGTCGCATCTCTTGGCTTTATTCCAATGGCTTTGGCAACTGGAACTGGTGCAGAAGTACAGCGACCTTTGGCAACTGTAGTAATCGGTGGCATTATTTCATCTACGATATTAACTCTGGTTTTATTACCGGTCATTTATCGATGGATGAATGAAGGCAAGACGAAAAGTGTTGAGCATTCATAATGTCATCGATTTGAGATATCTTTTTTGATGACAGAGTCAACTCAAAAAAGTGTTTGAAAGAGTTAAAGGTAATGGTGTCTTCATCGTTACTTTTAACTCACCATAAAGATAAATAAAAAGGAGTCCGCAAAATGGGTGGACATCATGGTCATGATCATAGTCATGCTGTAGTGACTGAAGGTAATGCTAAGAAATTAACGATTGCTTTAGCGCTTACGACAACGTTTTTAATTGTTGAGGTCATTGCAGGTTTAATCACACAAAGTTTGGCATTGCTTTCTGACGCTGCGCATATGTTTACAGATGCAGCTGCTTTGGCAATTGCTTTGGTCGCCATTCAAATTTCCAAACGTCCTGCCGATAATAAACGCACTTTCGGTTATCAGCGCTTTGAAATTCTGGCTGCTTTATTTAATGCACTCATGCTTTTTGTGGTGGCAATTTATATTTTATATGAGGCCTATATCCGCTTCTCTAAGCCACCTGAAATTCAAAGTATGGGAATGCTCATTGTGGCGACCATTGGTTTGGTGATTAATCTCATCTCAATGAAAATTCTCATGTCGAGTGCTAATAGTAGCCTAAATGTTAAAGGTGCTTATCTAGAGGTATTGAGTGATGCGCTAGGCTCAGTCGGCGTTATTATTGGGGCACTCATCATTTACTTCACCAACTGGTACTGGGTCGATACGATTATTGCGGTATTGATTGGCTTTTGGGTATTACCAAGAACATGGGTTTTACTTAAACAAAGTATTAATATTTTGCTCGAAGGTGTGCCGGAAGAAGTGGATATTGAGAAGTTACGTACAGATCTACTTTCTTTAAACGGTGTGGAGAGTATTCACCAACTTAAAGTATGGGCGATTACTTCTAAAAATATCCATTTAACGGTGCACTTATTTGCGCCTCAAGCGGACCGTACCAAGCTCTATCAAGATGCTGTTGAAATGCTTTCTCATGAACATGGTATTGGCGAAGTGACATTGCAAATTGAAGACGATGCTGAGATTAATTGTCAGCATATTGCTCAACATGCTTCACACGAGCATGATGACAATGACAAAGAACATTCACATCAGCATTAAGCTGATGTGAACACTTTTTTTAAATTTCCCATTCGTGATTGCAGTCACGGCATTTCCAATGTTTTTGTGACTGCATAAATGCTTGCATAGACAGTTTAAAGTCTGGCAAATCACGCCAAAACATAAAACCTGCTCCTACAGTCACAACAAAAACAACTACTGTTGCAATTTGAAGAGTGCTACCTGCACCATTGCCAAAAATCCACATAAAAATGCTAATCACAACCAAGAGCAAAAGTACAAAAAGTGCAGGAATCAAGATAGCAAGGCTTTTAGGAACTGCTGGTTTTACGCTGTTAATGCCTTGGCTTACAGGCATAATTTTAACACTCTGACATTGAGGGCAACGATATTGCATGAGAACTCCACATTTAGTTTGAATCTATTCTAACGGAAATGTCGGAAAAGAAAAAAATTTGTAAGATATCGATGAAGCGCTGTGAGTTAGCAAAAAATTACTTATGAATAAACAAAGAAATATAAAAAACTGATGATTTATCCGTACACATAAAAATTAAAATAATATTGTAGAGCATGCTAATCTACAGAAAAATGAAGTGTGATTAGCACTATAAATGAGCTTAAATACTCGTAAATAGGACGTGGAATAAATATAAAAAGGAGAGAGGGACTTGGGTCAACAAGATGACAATAAGTCGCAGCCTACAACGACAGCATCGGTTTTAGCTACCCCAGATACCGCAAAACCGTCATTATCTCGTCGATTACTGCATAAGACATTGCAACATGCCCAAGATGCAGTCGGGTTTGCTAGCGACACCACACGTAATATTGCAGAGGTTGCTGACGCGGCTTTAGACGCGCTCGATCAAGTGACTACCCACACCAGACGTGGAGTTGTTGGAATGACAAATCTGGCGGCCGGCACTGTAAGAGATATGGTGTCTGAAACCAGTGAAACCGCACGCCAAGTCGCATTGATAATGGCGCGTACATTTTTGGGGAAGAGTACCTTAACGTTGTACTTACCTGAAATGTTATTAAATAATCAAATTCGTAAGCGCATTGATCGCTCTGAAATTGATGATATTAAAATTAAATGTGGGAATGATAGTTTTCAAGTCGAAATTGACGGGCATTATCATCGGTTCATGTACCGTTTAAGTTTAGATTTTAAAGTATTGGAATGTCGTATTGGGCAGGAAAAATTTTTGCGCCTACGTCAAATGGATGAAAGTCTTGATGTCCAGATTCGTCATGGAGGAACACTGTCAAATTGGGCTGTGCGCCGTATTGGTCGGGTTGGTTTTGAGGTCGTAAATATGTTACCCATTCCCTCACTTATTAATCATTTGATTGGTGATATTCCGGGTATCCAACGTGATGGTCACCGTATGTGGTTTATTGACCTAGAGCAGGCGGGATTTATTGACTTTATTAATAACCGCTCTTGGATGGTTGAAAAGCTTTTGAGCTTGACTGATTTTAGTATTTTACCTGGTTTGAATATTTTGAGAGAAAGTCGAGAGTTGGTCCAGCAATTGGTAGATCAATTTGAAATTAGAGGACTACGGGTACAGTCGGGTCGCCTCGAAGTACAAGTGGGAATTGCAAGCTCATAGAGCGTAGGAAAAGCTGATCATTGATTGGCTTTTTATTTTTTAGGCAAGAAAAAAGCCACTGACATTTGCAGTGGCTTTTTAGAATTTGGCGTCCCTACGGGGATTCGAACCCCGGTTACCGCCGTGAAAGGGCGATGTCCTAGGCCTCTAGACGATAGGGACAATATGTGAGGCATACATCTGAAAAATTATTGGCGTCCCTACGGGGATTCGAACCCCGGTTACCGCCGTGAAAGGGCGATGTCCTAGGCCTCTAGACGATAGGGACGTTTCAGAGGTGGGCGTATATTAGGTCGATTTAATAAAAGTGTCAAATAGTTTTCTGAAGAAATATTAAAAAAAAGAGTCAACCGATTAAAAATAACTCTAATTGTAGAAAATATATACATTTATCCTTCATTTTTCTGAAAAGGCTCAATAATTGCCTTTATAACGGACGGATGTTGTAGATACCCTAAAATCTCATGCGGCTGGTTAGCAAAAGTAAAAATCTCTTGATTAATGATGGGCGGAGTAAAATTAAAAGGTGCTTCACTTAACGGAAAAGCAGTTAAAAAATCATCTTTTGAGTAGAAATTATACCAATCACCATTGAGGCATTTTGGTCGTTCAATCGGAATGGGAAGTTTACTTTGAATCACCCGAAAAGAAAGTGGTGAAGCTAAGGTAACAAAGCGTTGTACTGCAAAATGATAAGAGGGATCTGATAGCAAGTGAAATGCGATCACAGAACCTAAAGAGTGTGCGACTACAATGCAGTCTTCATCATCATGCATTTGTTTTAAAATTCTTTGGTGAACTTCGTACATAAAATCAGGATTAGATAAGTACATGTACGTTTCAATCAAGAATTGTTGAATTAAGCTCTCATGTAGTTTGGGAAAGTTATTTAAAAGCATAACCATTTCTTTAAGAACACGATCTTTTACTAACTGTGAAGTCAGATATAAGCGTTCTGATAAACTTTCTGCAGGTTGGTCAGGAGAAAGAGGAAGATGGGGTACAAAAGGAGTGTGTTCCTTAGGTGTAGGGGATTGCTGGTTTAAGTGGATAGGTAAATGAAAGTTAAAAGATTTTGGAAGTAAGGTGTTGAGGTCTAATTGATTAGATAATTGATATTTCGTCATTAAATCGCCATAAAATGGCATATGTATATGTAGATCTCTTAAATTAACTCTACAATGTAATTGTTTTAAGCCCAGTTTAAATACTTTTAGCCAATGCTCCTTTAAACGATGTGCTGTGTAATTCTGTTGATTCATCCCATGGATAAATATAATTTTCATTGTAGGCAAAGAATTGTTTTTAATATAAATTTTAATCTACAACGGTAGATTCTATAAAGCCAGTATCTAGGTAAAAAAAAGTGTAGCTTTTTGCTACACTTTAAAACAATCAAAACGATTTAGACTTTATTGCGGTAAAAAATAAAATAGCTGACATAACATAAAGCTGTAAAAATCAGACAGCCCACAAAACCAGCACGCATTTCAGGGTCTGCAGCCATACTTAAGCAAGTAATAAAGCAGAAAATAAAACCTAAAATTGGAACGATAGGAAATAATGGAGCGGCATATTGCAAGTCTTTAACAGTATGACCAGATTTGTACCATTGGCGGCGGAAATTGAACTGACTTAAACAAATGCTCATCCAGACAATAACCATGGTAAAAGCAGCTACACCGAGTAGATTCTTAAAAATAGTCTCTGGTGCAAATTGCTCTGACAATAAACCCGGAATTGCACCGAACATCGTTACCACTAGAGCTACAATCGGTGTTCCACTTTTTGATAGAGTGGCAAATACGCTAGGCAGTAATTTTTGTTCCGACAGTGACCACATCATACGTGAAGCGGCATAAAGTCCTGAGTTTGCTGCTGAAAGCAGAGCTGTAATAATTACAAATCGAATAATGTCATCCGCATATGGAATGCCAATATAATTAAATACAGTAACGAAAGGACTACTACTTACGCTTTCACCGCCTAAACCTGCAAGCTGAAAAGGAAGCAAAGCGCTAATAACAATAATGGTCCCGACAAAGAAAATAAGAAGACGCCAAATCGCAGCATTAATTGCTTTAGGTACATTCTGAGCCGGATCTTTAGTTTCACCTGCTGCTACGCCAATTAATTCTGTGCCTGAGAAAGCAAAGTTAACAATCAGCATGGTAGTAAAAATAGGAATTAAGCCATGTGGGAACCAGCCTTGAGCAGTAAGATTGCTAAACAGCGGTGCAGTTTGGCTACCATGAAAAGGAATTAAACCAAAAATTGCTAAAAGGCCGAGCACAATAAAAGCAATAACGGTAATGACTTTAACAAGAGCTAACCAGAACTCAGACTCAGCAAAAATGCGAGTTGAACTAATATTTAAACCAAAAATAGTAATTGCAAAAACAATTGTCCAGATCCACATTGAAATATGTGGGAACCATTCCTGCATGAGTAATGCTGCAGCTGTGAACTCAGTTCCAAGCGTTGCAGTCCAGGTCAGCCAGTACATCCAAGAAATCATATAGCCAGTACTAGGACTAATATATTTTTTGGCATAAGCACCAAAAGAGCCTGAAACAGGCATGTGTACAGCAAGCTCTCCTAGGCAAAGCATGACCATATAAGCGATCGCGCCACCAAGAATGTAGGCAATAATTGCGCCAATAGCTCCAGTTTGTGAAATGACTTCCCCTGAACCTAAAAAGAGACCAGTTCCGATAGCTCCGCCTAGTGATAACATCACAAGATGGCGAGTACTCATGGCTCTTTTTAAAGGTGCAGTACTGTTCTGATGCTGATGAGCATCTAGTTGATTGTCAGATGGCTGCATATTACACATTGAGAGAATTAAGAAAGACGCTATTTTAGATAAAATAGACAAATGTGCAATCTAGAAAGAGATAAAGAATAAACAGTAAGGTGACGATAGAGTCTTTTTATAATTTTTTAAAGCAGAATATGGCGTCCCTACGGGGATTCGAACCCCGGTTACCGCCGTGAAAGGGCGATGTCCTAGGCCTCTAGACGATAGGGACTTGATGAGGCAAACACAAAGGAGCGTGGTGGAGTCAAGCGGGATCGAACCGCTGACCTCTACAATGCCATTGTAGCGCTCTACCAACTGAGCTATGACCCCAGTTTGTGTGAGCGCAATATTAGGGGGGATGCGCTCACACGTCAACAAAAAAATGAATTAAGCTTCGCTAGTTGCTTCATTTTTAGGCAATTTTAGGCTCTCATTGAGTTTTTCCCAATTTTTAACTTCTTTCTTGCTTGGTCCACCCACAACTTCTAAGGCACGGCGTAAACGAGCAAAAGTTAAATCAGGTCCAAGGGTGACCATCGACTGCATTACAGGTGTTGAACTAGTTGAACCTGCAATTGCGATAAAGAACGCTGGCATGAAATCGCGTAATTTAATCTCCATCTGGTTCGCAAGATCCATTAGGGTTTGGCTAACAGTGTCATTGTTCCAAGTAAACTGGCCTTCAAGACGCCAAATTGCAAATTGCAGACTTTGACGAACCTGTTCTTGAGTCAATTTTTTGCTTTCAAACATTTCAGCAGTAATTTGTGGCATATGGTTAAAATAGAAACCAGCCCAATTCACAGCTTCTGAAAGTAAATTAATACGCGGTTGAATGGCAGCTGCAATATCTTCTAAAGTGCTGCGATCACTTTTCCATGTTAATAAACGGTCTAATAATTGGCCAGGTGTTAAACCTTTGATCCATTGACCATTTAACCAATTCAGTTTTTCAACATCAAAAATTGGCCCACCTAGTGAAACACGTTGAATATCAAAGCTATCCATCATGTCTTGTAATGTGAAAACTTCTCTTTCATCTGGCATTGACCAGCCCATACGGCCTAAATAGTTTAATAAGGCCTCTGGTAAAACGCCGATATCGCGGTAGTAGTTAATTGATGTCGGGTTCTTACGTTTAGATAATTTTGATTTATCTGGGTTACGTAACAACGGCATATGGCAAAGTGTCGGCATTTCCCAACCAAAATATTGGTAAAGCAATTGATGCTTCGGTGCAGATGGAAGCCATTCTTCACCACGCAATACATGAGTGATTTCCATTAAATGGTCATCTACAACATTCGCTAAATGATAAGTCGGTAAGCCATCATTTTTAAGAAGAACTTGCATGTCGACTTGTGCCCAAGGAATTTCAACTTCCCCGCGTAATAAGTCATTAAATTTACAAATACCTTCTTCAGGTACTTTCATACGGATGACATGGGGTTCCCCCGCTTCTAAGCGACGAGTCACTTCTTCTTGAGAAAGTTTTAACCCGCGACCGTCATATTTGGGTGTTTCACCGCGTGCTTGTTGTTCAGCACGCATCTGGTCTAGTTCTTCAGCAGTAGCGAAACAATAAAAAGCATGACCTTTTTCAACAAGTTCTAATGCGTATTGCTTATAAATTCCCATACGTTCAGATTGGCGATACGGGGCATGAGGACCACCTATATCTGGACCTTCAGACCAGTTTAAACCTAACCAACGCAATGAATCCAAAATCATTTTTTCAGATTCTGGTGTAGAGCGAAGTTGGTCTGTATCTTCAATTCTTAAAATAAATTCTCCGCCATGTTGTTTCGCAAAACACATGTTAAATAAAGCGATGTAGGCAGTGCCGACATGAGGAAAACCGGTAGGAGAAGGTGCAATACGAGTACGAACTTTCATAGGTAATGGGTCAAAATAAAAATTGAAACTATTATAACGAAAAAGCCCAGTATTCTGACGTTTTATTTAACGTCAGTCTGGGCTAAAACTGAAACGAAGAGGGGGTGTTTCAGATTTTAAGAAGCATGCGGCTGGAAGATTGCCTGAACAAAACGTGAAAAACGTTCGTGTTGTGCAGCAAGAAAATTTTGAGTCGGTGTAACGCGAATAGTATTGAGTACCTTAAGCTCATCATCTGAAGAAGGTAATACAATAGGATTACGTTTCTGTTGATCTAAAGCTTTTTCAATAAGCGAAGTCTGCTTATCTGACCCGGTTTTATTTGGGGTATCTTTAAGTACTGCTGCTGCAGAAAATTGTGATGCTAAACCCAGCACCAAACTTAAGCTTAACGCTTTTCCATAATGAATTTTCATTATTAATCATCCCCTCTGTTCATTACATTTCAACTATTTTTTGAGTTTAACGAAATGTAAAATTACGGTAATGCTACGATTTAAACATAAATCTTAATAAAAAAGTGGAACTGTGTCACACTTTTTACAAAAATTATCTATATTTTAATCTGGTCGACCCCAATGTAGGTCATATGTATCCTTTACGCTTCATTATTTAACAAATTAATGTGTAGATAAAGTGAAGGCCCTGATTAAGTTGTAAGAATAATTACAAAAAATTTCAAAAATGAAGTGATTTAGGCATCTTAAGCTATATATTTTAAAGAGATTAATAAAAAATATATTAATATAAGTAATTGATTGTAAATTATAAAATTAAAAATATAGTAAAACTAAAACCAATGATGGATTTTGTAAATGAAAAAAATATCAATAATGGCTGTAGCGGTGTACTTGGGAATGGCAACAGCGGCTCAGGCAGCTACTTCTTTTTTAAACGTTTCTTATGATCCGACTCGAGAATTTTATCAAGAATATAATCAGGCTTTTGGGAAGTTCTGGAAACAGCGTACAGGTCAGGATGTTGAGTTTAAACAGTCGCATGGTGGATCTGGTAAACAAGCTCGGGCAGTAGCTACGGGTCTTGAAGCCGATGTTGTAACGTTAGCGCTAGCGAATGATATTGATGAGATTGTGAAAGCAGGTTTTATCCAACCGAATTGGCAAAAAGAATTTCCAAATAATTCTGCACCTTATACTTCGACTGTTGTATTCCTCGTGCGAAAAGGTAATCCAAAAAATATACGTGACTGGAATGACTTAACAAAACCAGGTGTGGAAATTATCACCCCTAATCCTAAAACAGGGGGCGCACCGCGTTGGATTTATTTGTCGGCATGGGGTTATGCTTTAAAACAACCGGGCGGAAATGATGCAAAAGCTCGTGAACTAGTTAAAAAACTTTATCACAATGTAAAAGTACTTGATTCGGGAGCACGTGGTTCGCTAACAACATTTGCTGAGCGTGGAATTGGTGATGTTTTATTATCATGGGAAAACGAAGCTTTATTGGCGACTAAAGGACCTGATAAAGATAAATATGAAATCGTTTATCCATCAATTTCAATTTTGGCAGAGCCTTCCGTCGCAATTGTAGATAAAACCGTAGATAAAGATGGCAATCGAACTTTAGCAAAAGGCTATTTGAACTTCTTATATTCACCGTTGGGGCAAGAGTTGGCGGCTAAACATTATTTCCGACCACGCAATGCACAAGTGGCTGCTAAATATGCAGCACAATTCCCAAAAATTAAATTATTTACCATTAATGATGTTTTTGGTGGCTGGGCTAAAGCTCAAAAAACTCATTTTGCAAATGGGGCCGTTTTTGATCAAATTTACGATGGAAAGCAGTAAATAAAATGTTTTAAAAACAGTAGACCAAATAGAAAACTTAAAAACTAAATATTTATAGAGAAAGCAAGCAAACTTAAAAAAGTGAGCTTGCTTTCTTTTTTTGCTTAAAAAATGCTAACAAAACGGTTTTATCTATGAAAAATTAATATTTTCCTACAAAAAGCCGTTTGGTGTTGATCATAAACAAGGTGATAATGTGCAGTTACATTTTTACGCAATGATTTAACACCTATGTCGCATATTTCTGTCTTACTTTTTGAGACCGTTGAGAGCTTATTGGCAGATCGCACAACAGGGGTGTATATCGATGCAACCTTCGGAAGAGGTGGGCATACACGTTTATTGCTCTCTAAACTTGATGAAAATGCACGAGTATATGCATTTGATAAAGACCCTCAAGCACTGGAAGTTGCTGCTGCTTTGGCACAAGAAGATCCAAGATTTACAATCATTCATGCGAGTTTTGCTGATATCAAAGAGAAGATGCAGGAAATTGGCGTGATGAGTGTTGATGGCATTATGGCTGATCTGGGAGTGTCATCTCCTCAACTTGATCAGGCAGAACGTGGTTTTAGTTTCATGCAAGATGGTCCGTTGGACATGCGAATGGATAATTCTAAGGGTTTAACTGCGGCTGAGTGGTTACTTGAAATTGAAGAAGAACAATTAGCAAATATTATTTATCAATATGGTGAAGAGCGTTATAGTCGACGTATTGCTAAAGCCATTAAAAATGCTGGAAAACTAGATACAACTGCTCAATTGGCGGAACTTGTAAAAACAGCTCATCCAAAATGGGAAAAACATAAACATCCAGCGACACGTACATTTCAGGCTATTCGTATTGCTATTAATAAAGAGCTCGAAGATATTGAAGTGTTTTTGCCGCAAGCTGTAGACTTACTCAAACCGGAAGGACGTTTGTCTGTTATTAGTTTCCATTCTCTTGAAGACCGACTAATTAAGCAGTTTATTCAAAAAGAATCTACGTTAGCAGAAGATTTCGGTTGGGGAATGCCAGAGCAGCGGGTAGATACAAGAAGATTAAAGAAAATTTCACGGGTTCGTGCGAGTGAAGAAGAAGTAAAAGCGAACCCTCGATCACGTAGTGCATGGCTTCGGGTTGCTGAACGCTTGGAAGAAAAAGGCGCGTAATGAAAAGCAGTGATGAAATCGCAACCACAGAAAACAAAGTGGTGAAAAAAGTTGTGGTGTATACAGTCTTGGTGGCACTTGTTTTTATAAGTGCCATGATGGTGGTATTTCAAGTATTTGAATATCGTCATGATTATAGAGAGCTTAGCTCTTATATGCGTGAACGTGATGATCTCAATGCTGAATGGGGGCGTTTGCTCATTGAGCAACAAACCTTTGGTGCAACGGCACAGATTGGTACACGTGCTGTAACTCAGCTACGGATGTTTTCTCCACCGGCTGCAGAAACGGTGGTAATTTCTTTACCAATGACCTCAGAGCAAAATAAGTAAGGCCTTGCTGTATGGTAGATAAGCGAACAAAACAAACACGGAAAAAACAGCAGTCTATTTCGGAAAAACCAACTCTTGCCTTTGATATGTGGCGGTTTTATCTGCTCTGGGCAGTAGTGTTACTCTGTTTTGTTGTTTTAATTGCACGTGCATTTTATGTACAGGTAATTAATAAGGATTTTTTACAAAACAAGGCCAATGCCAATATTTTGCGTACTGAGCGTGTGGAAGCTATGCGTGGCGTGATTAGTGATCGCCATGGTGTGCCTTTGGCAATTAGTACACCGATCATGAAAATCGTAATGGATCCGCGTGATTATTTTGATACAAAGCATTTATATGACCAAATTACAGCGGAATTAAAGAAAGATCCGAATAATCGTAAATTAAAACGACAATTACCTGATAAAAACTTGAATCTTGATGAGTTGGCGGATGTCGTTGGTTTAGACCGTGCTGATCTTAAAAAGCAGATGAATGCACGACCGCGTTCTCGTTATCTGGTTCTGAAAAAAGAAATACCACCGCAACAGGCAGACCTTATTACGAAGGGTAACTTTCAAGGCGTGTATGCCGAGAAAACCTATAAGCGTTATTATCCTCAACCGCAGCCAAATGCCCAGATTATTGGTTTAACCAACAGTGAAGGCCAAGGGATTGAAGGCTTGGAAATGCAGCTCAATAAACAGCTGTCAGGTGTGGATGGTGAGCAAAAAATTATTCGTGATAAACGCGGAAATCGCTTAAAAGTTTCAGAGGTTATCCGTGAGGGGGAGCCAGGCGAAAATATCACTTTAAGTATCGACTCTCGTTTGCAATACATTATGTATAGAGAGTTGACCGCAGCTGGTGTTGCAAATAATGCCCGTTCGGCAACGGCAATTGCTGTAGATGTTAAGACTGGTGAAATTCTGGCAATGACCAGTTGGCCGTCATATAACCCGAATGATAAAAACGGTTTGTCTAATAAAGATGCCATGCGTAACCGCGGTGCGATTGATATGTTCGAACCGGGTTCAACCATGAAGCCATTTACAATTTCTTCTGCATTAGAAACTGGGCAATATACGCCTAACACGATTGTAAATACTTCTCCAGGTTCAATGCGTTTAGGTTGGCATACGATTCGTGATACCCACAACTATGGTGCTTTAACTGTTAGTGGCGTCATTATCAAATCTTCAAACGTGGGTTCTGCAAAAATTGCATTGTCACTTCCAAAAGAAACACTACCAAGCTTCTTTAATCGTGCAGGTTTTGGTAAACGCTCGGCTGTGAAGTTTCCGGGGGAAAGTTCAGGTTTAGTGCTTCCAGTAAGTAAATTGAACTCTTCTCAAATTGGTACCATGGCTTATGGTTATGGCCTAAACGCAACTATTCTTCAGTTGGCGCAAGGCTATGCAATGCTTGCAAATCATGGCGTAAAAATGCCTCTAAGCTTGCATAAACTCGATCAAGCACCTAAAGGGGAACAAGTTCTTGCTCCAAAAATTGCTGATCAGGTTTTGCTTATGTTAGAGCAGGTTACGATGCCTGGTGGTACTGCAAAGCAAGCTAATATTCCGGGTTATCGCGTTGGTGGTAAAACAGGTACGGCTCATAAACTTCGTGCAGACCGTAAAGGTTATTCAAATAATGAATACCGTGCTTTATTTGCTGGTGTTGCGCCAATTAGTGACCCACGTTTAGCTGTTATTGTCGTTGTTGAAAACCCACAAGGCCGTTATTACGGTGGTTTGGTTGCGGCCCCTGTTTTTGCACGCATTATGCAAGAATCATTACGTTTAATGAATGTACCGCTTGATAAGCCCCTTGATACTTCAGTAAATCCTATTCGCAGGTAAGCTATGTCTGTTTCTTTTCAAGAAATTAATCCAGTCGAGATTAATGCACAGTGGTCTCAGCAGCCTTTTCATGGCTTTAGTCTGGACAGTCGTAAGGTTGAGTCAGGCCAAATTTTTATTGCTTTGACCAGTTATAGCCAACCTGAAAAAACACGTGCTTTTGCAGAGTCAGCTTTAGCTAATGGCGCACTTGCCATCATTAGCGAGACGGAGCTGGGTGTGGCAAATGAATGGGTATGCCCTGATGTACGTCAGCGCATAGGCGAATGGCAAGAGCGTTATTTGCAACATATTGATCCTGTTACGCCAGTACGTATTGTTGCAGTAACAGGCACAAATGGTAAAACGACAATTTCACGTTTAGTTGCTGAATTAATTAGTTCACAACAACAGCGCTGTGCGGTGATGGGAACAACAGGTAATGGTATTTTGCCGGATCTGACGCCATCAACTCATACTACGCTCGATGCTTTACAACTACAAAATGCATTACATGATTATGCTAAACAAGGTGCAACTTTCGCTTCTTTGGAAGCAAGCTCACATGGCTTAGAGCAAGGCCGTTTAAATGGTTGTGCGATTGAAATTGCTGTTTATAGTAATTTGAGTCGTGATCATCTGGATTATCATGGCACTTTAGAGGCTTACGCAGAAGCAAAGGCTCTCTTATTCCGTTTTAATTCTTTAAAAGTAGCTGTTATTAATCTTGATGATGAACATGCTGCTCTTATGATAAATGCAGCAAAACAAAATCCTGCTCAGCCAAAGATTCTGACGTATTCACTTACCCAAAATACGGCTGATTATTATATTAGTGACTTAAGTTATTCTTTGGCAGGGGCTACTTTTAATTTAGTCAGCTCGCAAGGTTCTTTTGCTGTACAGAGTCCATTATTGGGGCATTTCAATGTTGAAAATCTGATTGCAGCACTTATTGCTGCTGAGCAAGCAGGTTTTGATTTAAAAGCTTTAGTCGCTTTTGTTCCTAAGCTCATTGGTGCGCCGGGACGAATGCAGGTCATTCGTGATGGTGAACGTTTATTTGTTGTGGATTATGCGCATACACCTGATGCTTTAATTCAGGTGCTTAAAACTTTAAAACGTCATGTATCTAATCAGCTTTGGGCCGTATTTGGGTGTGGTGGAGATCGTGACCGCGGTAAACGTCCACTCATGACTCAAGCAGCATTGGATGGAGCGAATCCGATTATTCTGACTTCGGATAATCCAAGAACTGAAGACCCTGAACAAATTTTTGCTGATATGAAGCAAGGAATTGATTTCTCTGGGCATCGCATGCAGGAAATTCATGATCGCCGTGAAGCAATTAAATTTGTTGCACAGCAAGCTCAAGCTGGTGATATTGTGGTTATTGCTGGTAAAGGTCATGAAAATTATCAAGAAATTAATGGTGTGCGCCACTGGTTTGATGATGTTGTCGAAGTACAATCAGCAATTGCTGCGCAACACCATACTGTAGACGCTGCTTACCCTGCACAATAGGATTATTTATGCATACTTCAACCACCAGTACCGTGCCTTTGGAACCGTGGACAGCTCAACAATTACAACAGGCAACGCAGGGTTATTGGCATAAAGACCAGATCCCTCAAACTGAAATTAAACGTATTTTGACGGACTCTCGTCATGCGGAAACTGGGGATGCCTTTTTAGCACTAAAAGGTGAGCGTTTTGATGCACACGACTTTGTAGCTCAGGTTGCCGCGAATGGTTGTCAAATCGCCATTGTTGAACGTCCTTTAGATATAGAAATTGCACAGTTAGTTGTTGCCGATACTCGCTTGGCTTTGGGGCAACTTGGCGCTTATCGCCGTGAGCAAAATACCCAATTAAAAGTGATTGCTTTAACAGGCAGTAGCGGTAAAACCACAACTAAAGAAATGTTGGGAAGTATATTATCACGCTTAGCTCCGACATTAATTACCCGTGGTAATTTAAATAATGACCTTGGTGTGCCCATGATGCTGCTAGAGCTTCGTAAGGAACATCAATATGCGGTGATGGAGTTGGGTGCAAGCCATCAAGGTGAAATTGACTATACTTCTAAATTAGTTCAGCCTCATGTTGCAGGCATTTTAAATATTGGTACAGCTCATCTGGGCGAATTTGGTGGACGTGAAGGTATTTGCCGAGCTAAATCGGAAATTTATCGTCATATTTTGCCAAATGGCGTTGCAATCGTACCGCAACAAGATGATTTCACTGCTGAGATTCTTGACGCTGCAAAAGCGCATCGTATTTCTACATTTGGTGTAGGTGGCGATGTGTATGCAACAGATATTGAATTATTACCTCAATCAACAAATTTTACGCTACATACGCCGCAAGGCGTCAGTGCCGTTAAACTCCCTTTTGCAGGTGAGCATAATGTTCAGAATGCAACCGCAGCTGTGGCTTTTGCTTTAGCAATTGGTATTGGACTAGAAGATATTGTCCAAGGCTTAGAGCAAGCTCAGGGAGCTAAAGGTCGCCTTAACTTTATTCAAAAGTCACCTTACTTATTTATTGATGATACCTATAATGCCAATCCGACTTCAATGCGCGCTGCTGCACAAGTGTTGTTGCAACAACAAGGCGTAAAAGTGATGGTCATGGGAGATATTGGTGAGTTAGGTGATAGCAGTTGGCAAGAACACCACGATTTAGGCCGTGATCTTGCTGAGCTTCATTTAGATCATATTATTGCAGTTGGGCAGTTTGCTCCAGCCGCTCTCGAGGGTGCACACTCTCATTCCAATAAAGTGAAAGCATTTCAGACACAAGCTGAGGCGCTTCCATTTCTAATCAATCTAATCCAAACACATCAACCACAGTCCATGAGTTTCCTGTTTAAAGGTTCTCGCTTTACTCATATGGAAACGTTGATGGCTGATTTGATGGAGAAACTTTAAATGCTGTTATGGTTGTTTGAACAACTTGCGGGCTATCACAGTTCGTTTCAGGTCGTTCGTTATTTAACATTACGTTCTTTACTCAGTGTATTAACTTCACTGACCATTGGTTTGGTCCTTGGACCGATCATGATTCGTAAATTACAAGCGTTAAAATACGGTCAGGCAGTAAGTTCATTTGCTCCTGAAAATCATGCTAAAAAGATGGGTACACCAACCATGGGCGGGATTTTAATTCTGCTTTCAATTGGTATTAGTACTTTACTTTGGGCTGATTTATCTAACCCTTATGTTTGGATTGTGCTTGGTGTAATGGTTGTGTTCGGTGCTGTGGGCTGGGCAGATGACTGGATTAAAATCCGCTATAAAGACAATGCTGGTTTACCTGCCCGTAAGAAGTTTTTCTGGACTTCTGTTGCATCGCTTGGGGCCGGTATTGCTTTATATTTAATTGCAACCCAACAGTCGAATGCTGAACATACTGCAAACATGCTGGATTTATTGATTCCATTCTTTAAGAATCTTTCAATTCCACTCTCTATGGTTCCTTTAGGCTTGGCATTTATTGTATTTACCTATCTGGTTATTAATGGTGCCTCTAACGCCGTTAACTTAACTGATGGTTTAGATGGTTTGGCAATCATGCCTGTTGTAATGGTAGCTACGGGCTTAGGCGTATTTGCTTACTTGTCAGGTGACATCCGTTTCGCTAACTATTTGCATATTCCATATGTGAAATATACCTCTGAGCTTGTTGTAATCTGCTCTGCGATGATTGGTGCGGGCTTGGCATTTCTTTGGTATAACGCACACCCTGCTCAAATCTTTATGGGTGATGTTGGCGCATTAGCTTTAGGCGCGATGCTTGGAACAATTGCTGTTATGGTACGCCAAGAAATCGTATTTGCGATTATGGGTGGTGTATTTGTAATGGAGGCTGTATCTGTCTTCTTGCAAATTGGATCGCTGCGGATGCGTAATAAACGCGTGTTCTTAATGGCGCCGTTACATCATCACTATGAAAAGCAGGGCTGGAAAGAAACCCAAGTTGTGATTCGTTTTTGGATTATTACAATTATATTAGTAGTTTTAGGTCTAATGACTTTAAAATTGCGATAGATCTTATTTTAGTGTCAATATAAAGCCAGTTCTACTGGCTTTTTTTATTGGAGAGATGAATGACAAAAGTTGCTGGTCTAGACCAATTATCTGTAATTAATCAGAAAGTAGTTGGAGAGGGCGAAGTATTACCTCAAGTTGTGCTTAAAGATGGAAGTCAGGTGCAAACAGGAACTGTCGCTACAATGCTGCATAATATTGAATTATATAATGCAGGCCAAAGAGGCCAGATTGAGGAAGAGTTAAAGATTGCTATTCCAACTTTAGTCAAAGTGGGGCTATTTGATTTATTTCATGTAGATGAATGGATTAAGGGAACAAATGCAGGGCGTACATTTGTGGGAATGCATGCAAAATCTTATTTACAACATAAAGAACAAGAGAATAATTAAAAGTGACTAAGCAAATTTTAATGTGTCCTGTGTGTCGTCAGTCTCTCGATTTAAATGAAAAAACTTGGCGATGTGGACAAGGGCATAGTTATGATGTCGCTAAACAAGGTTATGTGAACTTACATGTTGTGCAACATAAACATAGTAAAAATCCTGGAGATACCCCAGAGTCTGTCGATGCACGAAGAGCTTTTTTACAAGGTGGTTATTATCAGCCTTTACAACATGCTGTAGTCGCTTTATTAAAACAATTAGATGTAAAAACCGTACTTGATATTGGGTGTGGTGAAGGCTATTACACCAGTGCTATGCAGCAAGTCGTTGAGCAATGTGTTGGTGTTGATATTGCAAAAAATGCGGTACAGCGCGCAGCAAAGCTTAATGCTGAGGTGACTTGGGTTGTGGGAACTGGTGCGACTTTGCCTGTGCTTGATCACAGCATGGATGCATGTACCAGTTTGTTTAGCCCAATTCCACAAGCAGAAATTGCTCGTGTTTTAAAAGATGATGGATATTTAATTGTTGTCACTCCTGCATCTGAGCATCTGTATGCAATGCGTGAGGCTCTATTTGAGCAGGTTAACCCTCATACACCAGAAAAGTTTGTAGAGCAGTTGCAAGATTTGTTTGAACTCAAAAAAGAGCAAATTATTAATGCTCCTTTTGTGCTTGATCAACAGGCTTTAAAAAATCTGATTGCTATGACACCTTATGCTTATAAAGCCTCTCCTGAGCGTCGTTTGCAGTTAGAGCAGCAGTTGCAATTAGAGGTAACGGCATCTTTTCAAATCTATGTTTTTCGGAAACGTAATAAAACAACTAGCTAACCGTACATTTTTAAAAGCGTAAAAAGCCATCTGATGATTTGTTTTTAAGAGCGCAAAAAAGAAGCCATCTGATGATGGCTTCTTTTTTGCTATTCAATCTGATTAATTAGATTTTCTAGTTCATCTTTCTCACGCTTCGGCGCTGCTCCCTGTGACGGTTTCATGGCAGGAGGTGCAGCTTTTGATGGAATAACAATTTCCTCACCTGGTAAATCGGAAAAGTCATTGTCATTGCTTAGTTTTGGTTGGGGTGGTGCTGGGCGATATAGCGGGCGTGCTAATGGTGGAGCTGCACGATAAGTTTTCTTATCGCCTACCTCAGTCTCAGTAGTAGTTTGTTGTTTGTCACGTGAAATAGGACCTTGAGCATCTTTATCTAAACGAACCCAAGATGCTGGCGTACCTTGCAATGCTTGACCCATAAAGTTAATCCAGATTGGTAATGCAGCAATACCACCATACTCACGTCGACCTAATGTTGTCGGTTGGTCGAATCCAACCCATGTTACAGTCACTAATTTGCCGTTAAAGCCTGCAAACCATGCATCTTTTGCATCGTTGGTTGTACCTGTTTTACCGCCTAAATCACTACGGCCAATTTTAAGTGCGGCACGGCCTGTACCATGCTCAATTACATCACGTAAAATGTTCGCCATATCGTAAGCAGAGCTTGATTTTAAAATACGTTGAGCTTGGCGATATTCGCTATTCGCTTTATCAGTTTGTTTAAGATTAAGTTGCTTAGCTGCCTTTTCTTTCTGCTCTACGTCTTTGTTAGTAACCTCAATCACTTCATCATCTGTTGTCGTAGCCTTCTGTTCGTCATCAGTTGTGTCTGGCGCATTAATACATGGAATACATGCATATTCTGGCTTAGCTTGATAAATCACTTTACCGTATGCATCTTCAATACGCTGAATAAAGTGTGGTTGAACGCGATAACCACCATTTGCAAAAGTTGCGTATCCAGTTGCCATTTGAATTGGTAAAACTTGAGGTGTACCTAGAGCAATGGTGTAGTTACGTGGAATTTGATCTTCTTGTAAACCAAAATCCATGAATAATTGGCGAGTACGTTCAATTCCCACCGTTTGTAAAAGGCGTACCGACACGGTATTACGAGACAAATACAAAGCACGACGTAATGGAATCATCCCTAAATAACGACCGTCTGAGTTTCTCGGTGTCCACTTACCAATTGTGATAGGACTATCATTCACCATGCTGTACGGCGTCATACCGCGTTCAAGTGCCAGTGCATAGACAAACGGTTTGATCGTTGAACCAGGTTGGCGCCAGCCTTGTAAGGCACGGTTAAATTTCGATTGATAGAAGTTATAACCACCTACAATTGCTTCAATTGAACCATCATTCGGGTTAATCGCAATAAGTTGACCTTGAACTTTTGGAACCTGAACTAAAGACCATGCTGTTTTTGCATCATTTGGACGTAAGCGAACAATATCTTTAACTTGAACAATTTGAGATGCACGTGAAGGAGCACCACCTACACTATTCGCATTGCGATAGGGACGAGCCCATGACATACCTGACCACTGTACAGTAACGGTTGTACCATCTTGCATTAATGCGTCAAAAGAGCTGCTATTTACCTTGGTAACTTGTGCAGGGTAGGTATTAGCATATGCTCTAAATTCATTTAATGGTTTATCGTGTGCTTCCGCACCACGCCAGCCATGACGACGATCGTAAGCTTCAAGACCATCTTGTACAGATTTCTCTGCAATCGCTTGGCGTTTAGCATTGATGGTTGTATAGACTTTATAGCCAGAATCAATAGCTTGTTCACCAAAATGCTTTACAAGCTCTGAACGAACCATTTCACCCGCATACGGGTGAATATTATTTAAATCCCGATTGGGCATGTTTAGATTAATCGGTTCAGCTACAGCTTTTTGATATTCTGTTTGAGAGATATAACCCAGCTGTAACATACGGCCTAAAATCCAGTTGCGGCGTTCAAGTGCACGTTCAGGATTAACCACAGGATTGTATTTAGAAGGTGCTTTTGGCAAACCCGCAATCATTGCCATTTGAGCAATGCTGAGCTCATTAATACTTTTGTTGTAATAAATTTTGGCTGCTGCTGCGATACCGTAGGCATTTTTTCCTAAGAAGATTTTATTCACATAAAGACTGAGAATTTCTTCTTTAGATAAATTTTGCTCAATTTTTCGAGCTAAAAAGATCTCGGTTATTTTGCGTTTTAAGGTTCTTTCTGGACTTAAATAATAGTTCTTTGCAACCTGCATGGTAATGGTTGAACCACCAGTTTGCACATCAGAACCAGTTACACTTTCACTTAAAGCACGCCCTAAACCTTTAAAACTGATCCCGCTATGTTCAAAGAAAGAAGAATCTTCTGCTGCTAAAAATGCATGAATAAAAGCAGGAGGAATTTGTTTGTATTCAACTGGAATAGAAAGCTTACCACCATACTCGGCAATCAGTTGATTATCCGAGGTATAGACCTGTAGAGGTTTTAAAAGCGGAGCTTTTTTTAGTGAACTCATTTCAGGGAGTGATGGGGCGATATAGAGATACATGCCATAAAAGCCCATCGGAAGTGAGACTAAGATAATAATAATGATCAAAAAAATTGGACGCACGAAGCCCAAACTGGATAGCTTTTTCATGATAAGTAAGCTTTAATAAGATCGAATACAAACTAATTGTGGTCAGTATATCCTTTAGACATGCGGATTGTTAGATGAGATATTGTATCCGTGTAAAAATAAAGACCTAGATTATTGGTTTGTAATTTTTTTTGGGGATAAAAAAATAATAGGACAATAGTGTGCTCAGGTTATATCGTAAACCGAATAAGGGGTTAATGGGTGTCGATATTAGTTCGACTTCTGTTAAGTTGTTAGAGCTCTCTGTTAAGAACGGTAAATATTGGGTAGAAAGCTATGCTTTGATGCCTTTACCCGAGAACAGTGTAGTTGAAAAAAATATCTTGAATCCAGAGGCAGTAGCAGAAGCTTTGGAACGGGCGATGAATTTAGCAAATCCCCAAACCAGTAACGCTGCAATTGCTGTTCCAACATCGACGGTTATTCATAAAACCATCGAAATGGATGCAGATATGAATGATGATGAACGAGAAGTTCAGATTCGTTTAGATGCGGAGCAGTATATACCGTTCCCTTTGGATGAAGTGAGTCTTGATTTTGAGGTTTTACCAGATCGACTGCCTAATCCAAACCGTGTAAATGTACTTCTAGTTGCAACAAGAACAGAAAATGTTGAAACACGAGTAGAAGTGCTGGAACTGGTAGATCTAACGCCTAAGCTTGCTGATGTTGAAAGTTATGCTGTCGAGCGTGCTTTTAGTGTATTTGCTGATAGTTTGCCCATGGGTGCAAATACCATTGGTATTTTAGATATCGGCCATACCATGACTACATTATCGGTTATGCAAAGTGGCAAAATCATTTATACCCGTGAACAAGTCTTCGGCGGCAAGCAGCTTACTCTGGAAATTCAAAGCCGTTATGGTTTGTCATTAGAAGAAGCGGGACGAGCTAAAAAAGAACGCTCTTTACCAGATGACTATGACATCGAAGTTTTAGAGCCATTTTTAGATGCGGTCGTGCAGCAAGCAGCCAGATCTCTACAATTCTTCTTTTCTTCGTCACAATTTAATGAAATAGATCATATTTTATTAGCAGGTGGTAATGCCAATATTCCTGGGCTTGCCAAATTGTTGCAGCAAAAACTTGGTTACCGTGTGACCATTGCCAATCCATTTTTACAAATGGGTTTTTCTCCTCAAGTCAACGTTCAAAAACTTGAAAATGATGCCTCATCGTTAATGGTGGCATGTGGTTTGGCTTTAAGGAGTTTTGATTAATGGCAACAATTAATTTACTCCCTTGGCGTGATGGGCTTAGGGAACAGCGCAAAAAACAATTTATTATTTTCTGTTTTGGGGTCGTTGTGCTGGGGATTACCACTGTATCTTCTGGGTGGTTTTATTTAAATCAAAAATTAGATGATCAAGAACAAGCTAATCAACTCATCACCAGTACAAACCAGAGTCTAGATCAACAGCTTAAAACCTTAAATGGCTTACAAGAACAGCGCGATGCCATTATCGAACGTATGAAACTTATTCAGGGGTTACAAAGTCAACGTCCTGTTGTTGTGCGTTTGGTGGATGAATTGGTGCGGGTGACTCCGGCAGCGATGTATTTGACTAAATTTAGCAGAACTGGAGATAAATTTACCATTGAAGGTAAAGCAGAAAGTCCAAATACGGTCGCGGAGTTATTACGTAATCTCGAGGCATCACCATGGTATCGCAATGCTTTTATGAACTCTTTCTTGGCGACCGAAGAGAAAAAAGATAAGACGGCAAGTTCGCTGCTTCCTAGAGTAGAAGATAGTTATGGCAGTTTTGTTGTGACTGTTGATTTAGGAGAAATGGGGGTGACTACAACAGATGAAACCGCCAATACGTCTGTAAGTGCGGATAAGGGGGCGGTTAAATGAGTCCAGATGAACTTCATGAGTTGTCGTTAGAACAAGCTCCATCTAAGAAAAAACAGATTACTTTAGAAAAATTTCTTCAGCAATTTAACACACTAGATATGAACAGTTATGGTAGCTGGCCATTATCTGTGAAAATTACGTGCTGGGTTTTTATTTTCTTTGCTGTATTGGCTTTAGGATACTTTGTTGTTATTCAGCCAAAGTTACAAGCAATTGATAATGCACAGGCGCAAGAAAGTAATTTGTTGAATGAGTTTCGCGAAAAGGATTCAAAATTACGTAACTTGCAGCAATATCAACTTCAACTTCAAGAGATGCAAGCAAACTTTAATCAGCAGTTAGAACAACTCCCAAAAGAAACCGAGATTCCAAGCTTGGTTGAGGATATTAACTTAACCGGTGTGAGCTCTGGTCTGAAGTTTAAAAATATTCGTTTAGAAGATGAAGTGAAGCAGGAAATCTTTATTGAACAGCCCATTGCGATGGAAGCAACTGGCGATTATCACGCTTTTGGTGCTTTTGTGAGTAGTATTGCGGCATTACCACGTATTGTAACGATGCATGACTTTGTTGTAGAAGCTGCACCTGTTAAAGATAGTAAGTCAGATATTCCTGTACTTAATTATTCTATTAAAGCAAAAACTTATCGCTATATGGGCGCCGTAGAAAATGCTGAACATCCGGAAAACAACGCTTCGGCTTCTGTAGCACCTGTTTCCTCTACTGCTAATAAACAGTCGAAATAGGAGCATTACAATGAAACTTAAGCAAATTTCTTTTTCTATTTTGGCATGTTTAGTTTTAGTTGGATGTGACTCGAGAATTGATGCTGTAAATCAGCAAATGGCAAATATACGTAATCAGCCACCACAGCCGATAGATCCAGCACCTGTTTTCACGCCTGTGCCACAATTTAACTATGCGGCTCATCAGCTAAAGAGTCCATTTTTACCAAGCTCACTTGCTGCTGAGCTCAAAATTATGGCAGGAAAACGGGTATATCCAAATTTCTCACGTGCACCTCAGCCTCTAGAAAGTTATGCATTAGAATCCTTAAACATGAAAGGAAGCATGCGTAATAACCGTGGGCAAGTATTGGCTCTTATCCAATCACCCGATCAGCAAATTGAACGGGTACAGGTGGGGAACTATATCGGGATGAACCAAGGGCGTATTACCCATATTGGTCCAACCCAGATTGATCTGGTGGAGATTGTCCCTGATGGGCGCGAAGGCTATGTGGAGAGACCAAGAACCTTAGTGTTAATTGGACCCGCACCCTAAAATTTAGGGAATAACAAAGAAAAAGTATTTTTAAAGATTATTTAATTGGGGATGGTCAGACAATGAATCACGTATTCCGTCAGTTTTCTATGGGGGCTGTAGCCATTGCACTTATGCAGGTTGCCTCTGCACAGGTCAGCATGACCAATATTGTACCAACGCAAATTGCAGGTCAGGGTACAGAAATTCGAGTTATGTTTAATGGTTTGCCACCACAACCACAGGCATATCAACTTGAAAATCCTTCACGTTTGATTTTAGATTTTAATAAAGCTCAGCAGACTTTAACACAGTCAAAAGTGGCAATTGGTACAAATGAAGCAAGCTCAGTTGATGTAAGTTCTGATGATCAGCGCTCACGTTTAACTGTAAATTTAAAAGAGGCAGGTGCGTTTACAACGCGTATTGAAGGCAATACTTTTATTCTAAAGATTAATTCAGCTCAAGCTGTAACCAAACCCGTACCAACAAGTGTCGTGCAACCCCAAGGTGTTTCAAATATTGGTTTCCAGCGCGGTAGTCAAGGTGAAGGTCTTATTGTTATTGACTTGCTGGGAAGTAATACCCCTGTTGATGTTCAGCAACAAGGTAGCAAAGTCGTAGTGAGAACTCTGGGCTCTAAAATTCCCACACATTTAGCTAAACGTTTAAATGTGAATGATTTTGCAACTCCTGTTTCTACCATTGAATCTTATAACGAAAAAGGCAATGGCGTTATTACGATTCAATCTACTGGTAGCTATGAATATATGGCTTATCAAGCGGAAAATAAACTCACCATTAGCTTAAAGCGTCCTCAGGATAAAAACGTAACTTCTTTATATAAGACACCTAATTACTCTGGTAATAAGCTTTCTCTTGATTTCCAAGATATTGAAGTCCGTCGCGTTTTACAATTACTTGCCGATTTTACTGGCATTAATATGGTAGCCGCTGATAGTGTTCAGGGTAATATTACTTTGCGCTTGAAAGATGTTCCGTGGGATCAGGCACTTGATATTATTCTAAAGACTAAAAATCTGGATAAACGTAGAAATGGTAACGTTATTTGGATTGCGCCTGTTGCGGAATTGATTAAGGCTGAAGAAGAAGAAGCAAAAGCTGTCGCACAGAGTGTCAAACTGGCTCCCTTACAAACTGAGTATATTCAACTTAAATATGCTAAAGCTGGTGATATTATGGGTTTAATTACTCAAGGTTCAAATAATGGCAATGGTTTGCAGCATACTTCGGGTGGAGGTACTTCAACTTCTACTAACTTAAATACGGGTGTTGATAGTTTAGGGAATAACGTAGGAAGTTTATTGAGTCCACGTGGAACAATTACTCAAGATGATCGCACCAATACCTTGATTATTAACGATACAGCTCAGTCGATTGATCAAATTCGTAAAATGATTGATTTACTAGATGTGCAAGTTAAGCAAGTCATGGTTGAGGCACGTATTGTTAGAGCATCTACTTCTTTTACCAAAGAGCTTGGCGTTAAGTGGGGGATCTTATCTCAAGGAATTACCAATAATAATAACTTGCTGGTTGGTGGTAGTGAAACAACTTTATGGAATTTACGAGAACCCAAAAAAGATGAGACTACGGGAGGATATAAATACACGATTGAACGTCCAGATAACTTAAATGTCGATTTAGGGGTAACCAATCCGGCTGGAAGTATTGCCTTTGGTTTAATTAGTATGTCTGATTTTATGCTTGATCTTGAACTTTCCGCATTACAAGCCGATGGCTATGGTGAGGTTATTTCTACACCTAAAGTGATGACAGCAGATAAACAACCAGCGAAAGTTGCGACAGGTCAGCAGGTCCCTTATCAGACCACGACTAATTCCGCTGCGGGTGCTACAGCAAGTACATCATTTAAAGATGCGCTGCTAAGCCTAAACGTAACACCAAGTATTACGCCTGACGGTAAGATCCAAATGAAATTAGATATTTCGAAAGATTCCGTTGCTGGTGCTGCTCCTAATGGAGAGTTAATTTTAAATAAAAATCAGATTAACACCAATGTGCTGGTTAATGACGGTGAAACAGTCATTTTAGGGGGGGTGTTTGAGCAGACTACAATTAACTCACAAACTAAGGTTCCTTTCTTTGGTGATATTCCAGTACTTGGGCATTTATTTAGAAAAGATGTGAAATCTGATGATAAACAAGAGTTACTGATTTTCGTTACTCCACGAATTGTTAATGACACTTTGGTGAGAAATCATTAATATATTTTTTAATGAAAGCAATTGAAATAGGTGGCGCCTTGCCAAGCAAAGCGTTTGAAACCCTGCCAAATATTTATTTGGTGGGGCCCATGGGGGCAGGAAAAACAACCGTTGGACGTCATTTAGCCGAAATATTAGGGCGTGAATTTTTAGATAGTGATCATGAAATTGAACGCAAAACAGGGGCTACTATTCCTTGGATTTTTGAAAAAGAAGGGGAATTCGGATTTCGTGCTCGTGAAACCATAGTGTTGAATGAGTTAACTTCCCGTAAGGCTTTGGTTTTGGCAACAGGCGGTGGTGCGATTACTCAAGCACCCAATCGTGAGTTTCTAAAGCAGCGTGGTATAGTTGTTTATCTTTACACTCCTGTGGAACTACAATTACAACGAACTTATCGCGATAAAAACAGACCTCTATTACAAGTTGAAAACCCTGAACAAAAATTGCGAGATTTGTTAAAAATACGTGATCCTTTATATCGTGAAGTTGCTCATTACACGATTGAAACCAATCAGGGTGCTGCACGCGATCTTGCTCAAAAGATTCTGCAACTTATTTTGTCTAACACGCTAAAATAGCCAAACTTACTCGTGGTTTAATAAACTCATGCAAACTTTACATGTTGAATTAGGCGAACGCCGTTATCCTATTTTTATTGGCAGTCAACTTGATCCTAAACAGTTGCTTGAACCTTATATTCATGGTCAACAGGTCATGATTGTGAGTAACGAAACGGTCGCACCTTTATATTTATCTCACTATCAAGACGCATTAAAAAGTTTGGGTAAAACTGTAGCTACATGTATTTTGCCCGATGGTGAAAAATATAAAGATATTCAACATTTAAATTTAATTTTTGATGCACTCCTTGAAGCTGGTTTTAACCGAGATTGTACGGTTTTAGCTTTAGGTGGCGGTGTTATTGGTGATATGGCTGGCTTTGCATCAGCATGTTTTCAGCGTGGTGTTTATTTTGTTCAGGTTCCAACTACGCTTCTTTCACAAGTAGATTCAAGTGTAGGCGGTAAAACTGGTATTAATCACCCACTGGGTAAAAACATGCTTGGTGCATTTCAGCAACCTCAAGTTGTTTTGGCTGATATGGCTCAACTCAATACTTTGCCGGATCGAGAGTTGTCTGCTGGATTATCAGAAGTCATTAAATATGCCTTGTTAGGTGATGCTGACTTTCTTGTTTGGTTAGAGCAAAATATGGATGGGTTAATTGGACGAGATGCTGACCTTTTAGCAGAAGCTGTTTACCGTTCATGTGCTCATAAAGCCCGTATTGTTGCAAACGATGAAAAAGAGCAAGGCGAAAGAGCCTTACTCAACTTAGGTCATACTTTTGGTCATGCGATTGAATCTTACTTAGGTTATGGAAATTGGTTGCACGGTGAAGCAGTAGCTACAGGCATGGTCATGGCAGCGGATTTATCACAACGTTTAGGTTGGATTTCAAGCGATGATGTAGAGCGTACAAAAAAAATTATTCAACGCGCTAATTTGCCGATATCATGTCCGAAAATTCCATTGGATGAATTCCTTGGATATATGGCTCATGATAAAAAAGTCCTCAATGGTCAATTACGCTTAGTGTTGTTAAAGCAACTTGGACGAGCAGTAATTACTAAAGACTTTGATGTTGAACTCATGAAACAAGCTATTTTGGCAAATCAACACGGATAATAAATTAAGGTAACACATGACTGTATCACGTACACTTTGGCAGAATGTTCAACAATATATCTGGTTGGTGGGTGGTATCGTCTGCTTGTTTCTCGCTTTTCTTTTCTGGGTCATGACCGATAGTAAGAAGCTGGTTGAAGTTGAAAAATCGACTGATTCAGATACGCCAGTGCAAATTCAACCAGAAAAAGTAGCAACAACTGCTAATTTAGGGGCTTTAGCTGATGAAGTTAGGCCTCTTGATTTAACGACTCGTACGGTTGCTTCAGGTCAGCATGAGGCAGAGTTCCGCGGTACAAAATTTATTAACGAAAACAAGAAACAGTGGACGCTTGAGCTATTTCGTGCATCTGACGAAGATATTATTAAAAACTTTTTAAAAAATCGTACTGATCGTAATAAATTTATCTATTTCCGTTTAAGCGGAGATAAGCAATCTGAACAATATGTATTGAGCTATGGTGTATTTAAACGTTCTGAAGATGCGATTCAAGAATTAACTCAACTGAATCTTGATTTGCCTGAGTCAATCAAACCTCAACCACAACAATTTTCAACCTATGCATCATTAGTAAATGATTTAGGGGCGGACGAAATGAAAGGTGGGATGAGTCAAACTTATGAAGTGCGATTACGTCCAGCCGCATTGCCTAAAATTGATGAGTCTTTGCTCATGGGTGCAGGTGTAAACGGTGCGATAAGTACGCAGCCGAAAGTGACTGCTCCAACAACGAATTCTACAACTCGGACAACTATTATTCGTCGGGATGCTGAGGGTAATGTTGTGGATGTACACCAGTCCAATTCTACAGATGCCTCTAAAAAGGTTCAACAAAATCGTGAAATTGAAGCCCCTTCTAAAAATGCAACAAATGAGGGCACAAGAGGGAACTAAGGATAAGAATAATGTGCACAAATATAGTGCAATAACAAAAGATATATATAATTTTTGATCAAGTGTGGTGCATATTTGGTCATTTATTAAAATGATAGCCTGAATAAAACTGATCTATTTTTAAGAAATATAAACACTTAAGCTAAGAAAATTATATTGGCATAGTTTTTGCTTTATTCTTGTGCTTATTAATGTACTGCTAACTATTTTGGCGCTCTAAAGAGTGAAGTCTATGCAGAGTCGTGGGGTCGAGCTGCTTTAAAAGAGTGCGAAATAAGTCAAAACATTTTTCTAGCAAAAACCAGTGTACGTAAAAATGGAACAGCGTATATTGGCTTATCAGCCCAAAATTTTTTTTTGCGAAACATTGAGCTAACTATCGTCCGTAGGCAATATCGCAGAAATAAGTTGTTTGTTTGACGCTCGAAAGAGCCTTATTGAAAGAAGGGTACGCTATGCACATGCCATCGCCTAATACTGTAGCTCCCGCTCAAGGTTTATATCAACCTGATGAGTTTAAGGATAACTGTGGTTTTGGACTGATTGCCCATATGAAGGGTGAATCAAGTCATCATCTTGTAGAAACCGCGATTCACAGTTTAAGTTGCATGACGCACCGTGGTGGTATTGCCGCAGATGGCAAGACGGGAGATGGTTGCGGCTTATTATTGGCGATGCCAAAGCAATTTTTCCGTGATGAAGCAAAAAAACTAAGCGATATTACACTTAGCGAAGTTTTTGCTGTAGGAACGGTATTTTTAAATGTCGATCCGGCATTAGCACAGCACTCTAAAAATATTTTAACTAAAGAAATTGAGGCTGATGGCTTACGCGTATTGGCTTGGCGTGTTGTCCCTACAAATAACGATGCACTAGGTGAAATTGCACTTCAATCTTTACCTGCTTTTGAACAGGTCATTGTGAACTGTCCAATGGGTGTAACTGAAGTTGAGTTTAACCGTAAACTATTCTTGGCACGTCGTCGTGCAGAACAACAATTACAAAATGATCCATCATTCTATGTGACTACGCTTTGTTCGACAGTAATTAGCTATAAAGGCTTGATGATGCCGGCTGCGATTGCTGAGTTCTATACAGACTTAGCAGATGAGCGTTTAAAATCACATATCGTGGTATTCCACCAACGTTTCTCGACCAACACTTTACCGCGTTGGCCTTTGGCGCAGCCATTCCGTTACCTTGCGCATAATGGTGAAATCAATACTATTACAGCAAACCGTAACTGGGCATTAGCGCGTACGCCTAAATTTGAAAATCCATTGTTACCGGGCTTAACTGAGCTTAATCCGATTGTGAACCGTACTGGTTCAGACTCTTCAAGCTTAGATAACATGCTTGAGATCTTGGTGGGTGGTGGTATGGATTTATTCCGTGCGTTACGTATGCTCGTACCACCAGCTTGGCAAAACGTTGAAACTTTGGATGCAGACTTACGTGCATTCTATGAGTTCAACTCTAAGCATATGGAAGCTTGGGATGGTCCAGCAGGTTTAGTAATTCAAGATGGTCGTCATGCCATCTGTATGCTTGACCGTAATGGTTTACGTCCTGCACGTTGGGTCATTACCAAAAATGATTACATCACCTTGGCATCTGAAATTGGTGTTTGGGGTTATGAACCTGAAGATGTTATTTCTAAAGGTCGCGTAGGCCCTGGCCAAATTTTAGTAGTTGATACTTTAACTGGCAAAGTACTTGATACAAAAGATGTAAATACACATCTTAAAAACATGCGTCCGTACCGTGAATGGTTGCGTGATCATGCAATTCGCTTAAATGCTAATCCTGAACTTGAAGAACAATTAGTTGATCAAGGCTTAACTGGTGATGCTTTAAAAGCAGCTCAAAAAATGTTTATGGTGACATTTGAAGAGCGCGACCAGTTGTTGCGTCCGATTGCTGAAAGTGGTCAGGAAGCTGTAGGTTCAATGGGTGATGATACGCCAATGGCTGTATTGTCTCGTCAAGTACGCCATGTGACTGATTATTTCCGTCAACAATTTGCGCAAGTAACAAACCCGCCAATTGACCCGTTACGTGAATCGATTGTAATGTCGCTCGAAACCTGTTTAGGCCGTGAGCAGAATGTATTTGAGCAGGGGCCAGAGCACGCAGATCGACTCATTATTTCGAGTCCTGTTCTGTCTAACTCAAAAATACAGCAAATTCGTACTATTGATCGTGCAGGCTATGAGTCTGTTGACATCAATTTAAACTATGCTGAAGAAGAAGGTTTGCAAGCTGCGATTACACGCATTTGTGAAGAAGCAGCACAAGCTGTTCGTGATGGTAAAACCTTAATTATTTTAACTGACAAAAATATTCGTCAAGGTTTTTTACCTGCAAATGCAGCACTTGCAACAGGTGCGGTACACCATTACCTCATTAAGACGGGTTTGCGTACTGATGCAAACATTTTGGTTGAAACTGGTTTTGCACGTGATCCACACCAATTTGCGGTATTACTTGGTTTTGGTGCTACAGCAGTTTATCCATACCTTGCATATGACGTAATTAATGATTTGATTGCGAAAGGTGAGCTTTTAGGTGATCCAATCCATGCTCAGGCGAACTTCCGTAAAGGTATTGAGAAAGGCTTATTAAAAGTTCTTTCAAAAATGGGTATCTCTACAGTTGCTTCGTATCGTGGTGGTCAGCTTTTTGAAGCAGTGGGTTTATCATCTGAAGTTGTAGATCAGTGCTTCTTGGGTGTTCCAAGTCGTATTCAGGGTGCAACATTTGTTGATCTTGAAAAAGACCAGAAAAAATTAGCTGCTACAGCATGGTCAAATCGTAAACCAATTGATCAAGGTGGTCTGCTTAAATTTGTGTTTGATAAAGAGTATCACGCGTTTAACCCAGATGTGATTAACTCATTACACAAAGCGGTTCGCTCTGGTAAATACGAACACTTTAAAGAATATGCTGAGTTGGTAAATAACCGTCCAGTAGCGACTATTCGTGACTTATTCAAGTTAAAAACAACGAATTCGATTCCAGTTGAGCAAGTTGAATCAGTTGAAGAGATCTTGCCTCGTTTTGACTCGGCAGGTATGTCTTTAGGTGCTCTTTCTCCAGAAGCACATGAAGCAATTGCAATCGCGATGAATACAATTGGTGGTCGTTCAAACTCTGGTGAGGGTGGTGAAGATCCTGTTCGCTACGGCACAATTCGTAACTCGAAAATCAAACAGATCGCATCTGGTCGTTTTGGTGTAACACCTGCGTACCTAACTTCTGCTGAAGTATTGCAAATTAAAGTTGCTCAAGGTGCAAAACCAGGTGAAGGCGGTCAGTTACCGGGCGGTAAAGTAAATGGCTTAATTGCACGTTTACGTTACTCTGTACCGGGTGTAACGCTGATTTCACCTCCACCACATCACGATATTTACTCAATTGAAGATTTGTCTCAGTTAATTTTTGACTTGAAACAAGTTAACCCGAAAGCAATGGTGTCAGTAAAACTGGTATCTGAACCGGGTGTGGGTACAATTGCCGCAGGTGTTGCTAAGGCATATGCAGACTTCATTACCATTTCTGGTTATGACGGTGGTACTGCTGCATCTCCACTTTCATCAATTCATCATGCGGGTTCTCCATGGGAGTTAGGTTTAAGTGAAGCGCATCAAGCACTGCGTGTAAACGACTTACGTGGCAAAGTACGTGTACAAACTGACGGTGGCTTAAAAACCGGTCTTGATGTGATCAAGGCAGCAATTTTGGGTGCTGAGAGCTTTGGTTTTGGTTCAACACCAATGATTGCGTTAGGTTGTAAATATCTACGTATTTGCCACTTGAATAACTGTGCGACTGGTGTTGCAACTCAACAAGATCACTTACGTCAAGAGCACTATATTGGCGAGCCAGAAATGCTCATCAATTTCTTCCATTTCATTGCGGAAGAAACACGTGAATGGTTGGCAGCATTAGGTGTGTCTTCATTGAAAGACTTGATCGGTCGTGTTGATTTACTCGAAGTATTGCCGGGTGAAACTGAAAAACATGCTCATCTTGATTTAAGTGCATTGTTAACTTCTCATCCATCTGCTGACGGTAAAGCACAGTATTGTGAAGTACAAGGGAACGCACCATTTGATAAAGGTGTGTTAGCTGAGAAAATGGTTGCTGAAATGCTTCCTGCAATTGAATCAAGTGCAGGTGGTCAGTTCAACTTCAATGTTGTGAACTGTGACCGTTCGATCGGTGCTCGTGTGTCAGGTGAAATTGCTCGTCGCTATGGCAATTTAGGCATGGAAGTACACCCAGTTGTGATGAACTTAACTGGTACAGCTGGTCAGTCACTTGGTGTATGGAACGCGGGTGGTTTACACATCCGTCTTGAAGGTGATGCAAACGACTATGTGGGTAAAGGTATGGCAGGTGGTCGTATCTCAATCTTCCCACCAAAAGGTTCACCTTTCCAAACTCAAAACACAGCAATTATTGGTAATACCTGTTTGTATGGCGCAACTGGCGGTAAGCTTTTTGCAGCGGGTACAGCGGGTGAGCGTTTTGCAGTTCGTAACTCTGGTGCGTTTGCTGTAATTGAAGGTGCTGGCGATCACTGCTGTGAATATATGACAGGTGGTGTTGTGACTGTACTTGGTAAAGTAGGCCATAACTTTGGCGCAGGCATGACCGGTGGTTTTGCTTATGTACTTGACCTTGACAATGACTTCGTAGATTACTACAACCACGAATTGATTGATTTAAATCGTATTTCAACAGAATCTATGGAAGATCATAAAGAGTTCTTGTTGCGTATTATCGATGAGCATATTAAAGAAACAGGTAGTGCCTGGGCTTATAAGATCCGCAATGAGTTCGATTTCTACAGCCGTAAATTCTGGCTTGTGAAACCAAAGGCTGCTAATTTACAAACGCTTTTGAAAACAACACAAGCTGATCCACAATAATTCCACGACTGCAACGACATAGGCAGGTGCGGACAACAGTGAAAACCGCGCCTACCCACGGAGAGAGACATGGCAGAACGCCTAAATAATGACTTTCAATTTCTGGATGTAGCACGCCAAGATCCAGAGAAAAAAGATATTACTGTCCGCAAAGCAGAATTTGTGGAAATTTATAAGCCTTTTACATCGGAAACTGTCACTAATCAGACTCACCGTTGTTTAGGTTGTGGTAACCCATATTGCGAATGGAAATGTCCTGTACATAACTACATTCCAAACTGGTTAAAACTCATCGCTGAAGGCCAAATTTTCCAAGCTGCTGAGCTTTGTCATCAAACGAATACACTACCTGAGGTATGTGGTCGCGTATGTCCACAAGACCGTTTGTGTGAAGGTGCTTGTACCTTAAACGATGGTTTTGGTGCAGTAACCATTGGTAATGCTGAAAAATATATCAACGATACAGCCTTTGCTTTGGGCTGGCGTCCAGATATGTCAGGCGTGAAATGGACTGACAAAAAAGTTGCCATTATTGGGGCTGGTCCTGCTGGTTTAGGCTGTGCAGATATTCTAGCTCGCGGTGGTGTTAAACCAGTTGTATTCGATAAGCGTCCTGAAATTGGTGGCTTACTTACATTTGGTATTCCAGAATTTAAAATGGAAAAAGATGTGATGAAACGCCGCCGTGAAATTTTCACAGGTATGGGCATCGAATTCCGTTTGAATACTGAAATTGGTACAGATGTAACCATTGATGAATTACTTGCAGAATATGATGCGGTGTTCATGGGTATGGGAACTTATACCTACATGAAGGGTGGTTTCCCGGGTGAAGATCTTAATGGTGTTTATGATGCTCTTGATTTCCTAATCTCTAATGTGAACCGCTGTCAAGGTTGGGAAAAAGATCCAAGTGAGTACATCAGCTTAGATGGTAAAAAGGTGATTGTACTTGGTGGTGGTGATACAGCGATGGACTGTAACCGTACTTCATTACGTCAAGGCGCTCATGATGTAACGTGTGCATACCGTCGTGATGAAAGCAACATGCCAGGTTCTGCACGTGAAGTAAAAAATGCCTATGAAGAGGGTGTAAAATTCCTATTCAATCGTCAACCGATCGAAATCATTGGTGAAAATGGCAAAGTGACAGGCGTAAAAGTGGTAACGACACAAATGGGTGAACCAGATAGTCGTGGCCGTCGTAGTCCTGAACCAGTTCCAGGTTCTGAAGAAGTATTACCAGCTGATGCAGTTTTACTTGCATTCGGTTTCCGCCCAAGCCCAGCGGATTGGTTTGGTAACGCGAATATTAATCTTGATGGTTCAGGCCGTGTTGTTGCAGCTGAAAAACAAGAATTCAAATTCCAGACATCAAACCCGAAAATCTTTGCTGGTGGTGATATGGTGCGTGGCTCAGACCTAGTTGTGACAGCGATCTGGGAAGGCCGTCAAGCTGCTGAAGGCATTTTGGATTACCTAGGTGTTTAATGAATTAATTTGTTAAAACACTCAAAAAAGCCTACATCAAGTAGGCTTTTTTATTGACTACCATTAGTCACTTTGATGTTTTTGGCAAATATAATAAGCTTTTTTGCCCTTTTTAGCTTTTTAAGCTCACGACATACTCAAAACTTCCTTCTTCAATACAATAGGTGTTGAGTATGAACATCGCAGGTATGACGGCAGAAAAATCATATTTAAATCGTCGAAAAGCGTTGGGTATTACAGTGCGTCGTCTTGAATTTAATCCAAAGGCGATCAAGCGTCACTATTTTGCAAATTCACCCCTCATGTCTCATTTTTTAACTGCACTTTCATCGACGTTTCCAGTAGGTGAGCAATTTTTTGTAAATAGCGTACGTAATGTGCGTGATAAAGTTTCAGACCCTCAATTACAAGCGCAAATTGCAGCTTTTATTGGACAAGAGGCTATGCATTCCAAAGCGCATGGCGAGTTTAATGAAGCTTGGCGCCGTGATGATTATAATCTGGATAGTTTTCAAAACTGGTTAAATGAGCGCGATAAATACTTAAGAACGATTCCACCTAAGCTGCAATTAGCTCTTACCTGTGCTTTTGAACATTTTACAGCTCTCCTTGGAGCATATGTTTTACAACATCCAGAGTTGTTAAAAACGTTAGATCAAGATGCGCTAAAACTTTGGGTATGGCATGCGATTGAAGAAATTGAGCATCGTTCAGTCGCATTCGATGTCTATCAACATGTATATGGAGATGACCGTATTCGTCGTTTACTCATGCGTAGCGTCACGACTGGGTTTGCGAGTCTGGCTTTTTATGGGACAACGCGTTTATTTTGGCAAGATAAGTGGAATAGCTTACCTAAAATCGGAGGTAATTTATTTGGGTCATATTTGCTGATAAAGATGCTTGTCCAATTAATGCCTGAATACTTTGCATATTACAAAAAAGATTTTCATCCTAGTCAAAAAGATTACGACAAGATGGTCGATTACTGGAAAAGTTCTTTAGCAGAAGAATATCAAATGACAAGTTTTCAACAAGAAAAAGATCAAAGATTAAATTAATAGAAAACCGGATTTAAAAATCCGGTTTTTAAAAATCAATAAAATAAAAGCAACACAATAATGCCAAATTCATCATACAATCGGGTAAAGAGGTCAAAAATATAAAGAAAAACTTGAGGATAATGTGACGATGAAAACGTTGAAACAATTAGCGATCGCAACAACACTTGCCAGCACCTTACTGTTTTCGGGATGTGGCTATAATACTCTACAAGTAAAAGATGAGGCTGTGACAGCAGCGTGGTCTGAAGTACAAAACCAATACCAACGTCGTTCAGATTTGGTGCCAAACCTTGTCAATGTGGTAAAAGGTTATGCTAAACATGAAGAGCAAGTATTAACCGAAGTAACACAGGCACGCTCGAATGTTGCAGGTTTAAAAGTTGATAAAGAAGTTCTAGAAGATCCAGCTTTGCTTGAAAAATATCAACAGGCTCAAAGTCAATTAACAGGGGCATTATCTCGACTTATTGCTGTGTCTGAAAACTACCCAGATTTGAAAGCCAATACTCAATTCCAAGAATTACAAGTTCAGCTTGAGGGTACAGAAAATCGTATCGCAGTTGCACGTAATCGTTATATTACAACAGTGCAAGATTACAACGGATATGTACGCCAGTTCCCGCAAGCAGTGACCGCAAAAGTAATTGGTATGCATCCAAAAGCCAATTTCTCTGCAGAAGCTTCTGCACAACAGGCTCCAAAAGTTTCTTTTGATTAATTTTATAAATCAAAGGGAGTGCCGTATGAGAAATACTATATTGCTTCAGTCTAAGCAAATTAAGGTCTTTATTGCGACCTTAATTTTGCTCTGTTGTGGTGTTCTTTTTCAGAATACGGCATGGAGTGAAAGTAATATTGCAACTGCTACTGATGAAACCGACACAATAGTAGCGGGCAAAATCATTCAAAAACAGCAAAATCAAGCTGCTGCAACTAAACTAGAGGGGCAAGCTGCTTCAAGTGTTGCTGCTTCGCCTAAAGTCGCTAACGATATGGTAGACGGTGAATCAATTCGTGGTTTGCCAACTTTAAATCAGCCTGTTATTGATCAAGCTAACATTTTAAGTGAGGCTGAGAAACAGCAGCTCGACCAAAAAATTCTAAGTTTATACCAACAAGGTAAAGCGCAAATTGGTGTCGTTATTGTCCCAACTACGGGCCAAGAAGATATATTTGATTATGCATTACGAGTGGGTGAGCAGTGGCAATTAGGTTCAGCTAAACGTGACAATGGATTACTCATTGCAGTTGCGGTAAATGATCGTCGCATACAAATTTTAACGGGATATGGTTTAGAAGGTGTGTTGCCGGATATTGTGGCAAGTCGGATTATTCGAAACCAAATTACACCTTATTTTAAACAAGCCCAATATGCCCAAGGTTTGAGTGCAGGCCTTGATGAAATCGGAAGAATTTTAAATTTAGATCCAGAAGTAGCACAGCAAGCTGCCCAAGATTTAAAAGAACGTCAGCATCAAGCTGCAGAAGAACAGCAAGCCAAGCAGACAACGCTGACAATCGCTTTATTTATTCTTGTTGCTGGAATTGTGGGTTCGTTTATTGTTGGTCGTCCGCTTAGTGCATCTACAGCAGGAGTTGCTGCTGCGGTAGCAGGATTTGTAAATGGGGCGGGGCTAGTCACTAGCTTACTACTTGGTTTTGGTATTTTCTTTTTACTTATTACATCAATTGCCCAACTTATTTTACAGGCCATTTTAAGTGGTTCTGGTGGCGGTGGACGTGGAGGAGGCTTCGGCGGAGGTGGCGGAGGCTATGGTGGCGGCGGAGGTCGTTTTGGCGGTGGAGGTGCTTCAGGCTCATGGTAACAACATCAGAAACAACACAAATTATTACTCAACCAAAAATTGAAGAATCTGTAGAGCCAAGTCTAAAACGTTGGTTTAAACATCTATGTTATTTACCTGCTAGTAGTCGTTATTTTTCAAAACAAGATAAGCAAGCTATCGCAGATGCTGTACAGCAGGCAGAACATGGCCATGTTGGAGAAATACAGGTTGTAATTGAAGGCCATATTCCATGTTCACAAGCTTATAGACAAAACACGCGTTTAAGAGCACAGCAATTATTTGCAGAACTAGGCGTTTGGGATACTGCATTAAATAGCGGCGTATTGTTATACCTAAATTTATGTGAACGAACGGTAGAAATTATATTTGATCGTGGCATTCGAAATGCGACTAACGATCAAGTCTGGCAACAGATTTGTGAAGTAATAGTACAAAAGCTTAAGCAAAAAGAATATCAGCAAGCTGTAGTGATGGGCGTACAACAAATTGGAGAGGTGATGTCACGGTTTTATAACGAAAACATGCCTGATCAATCCAATGAATTGGGGAATGCTCCGATTATTCTGAATTAAACTGACTTGTAGTATTCCTATCTTGACTATTTTTCTTAATTTTACTTTCAAAGGTGACTGACAAAAAATGTCACCTACTTATTTATTTTTAAAGAGATTTTGTTCACATAAATAAATATGAACTTTGAATTGTGTAATTTATTTTTTTTAATACGTGAAGTGTTTTTATAAAAAATTATATGACATTTTTTGTCAATTACTTACACCGATTTAATGTTTAAGAATAGTTGATTTTAATATAAGTATTTGTTTTTTAATTAAAATAAAAGTTGGCATGGATGCTGCAATATAGTTGATAGCTGAAAAAGCTTATATAAAAACATACATACAATCTTTGGGGAAAAGGCTATGAATGCACAAAAAGGTTTTACATTAATTGAACTCATGATCGTAGTTGCCATTATTGGTATTTTGGCTGCAATTGCGATTCCACAGTATAGTAAATATCAAGCTAAATCTAAATTAACAGCAAGCTTAGCTGAGATATCAGCTGGTAAAACAGTTGCTGAAGAAAGAATTAATAATGGTGAAGCTGTTACATTAACTGATCTTGGAATATCTGCTACTACTTCAAATTGTAGTATTGCTGTGACTGGCTTTGCTGCTGGCAGTGGTGAAGGTAGTATCGCCTGTACAGTACAAAAAGCTCCTTCGCAAGTTACAGGTGCGATTATGACTTGGTCGAGAAATGGGACAACAGGAATTTGGAGTTGTGTAACTACTGGTATTACAGATACCGATAATAAAGCGCTTGCTCCTAAAGGATGTGCTGCTTCTTAATATTAAAATAAAGAAAAAGAGAGGTTTTATCCTCTCTTTTTTATTAATGAAAACATATATGATAAAAAATAATATACTATTTCTCTTAATAGCAGTTTATCTAATTGCAGCATTATTAGGTTATCAAATTGGCTGGTCGGTTTTTCAATATGATGAACTTCGTCTATTACAATTTTCATTGGCACTATATGCCTTATTAATTTTAATTTTTACAAAGAAAATAGAATATTCGACTTTCACTCAAATTATTTTTTTTCTGATTAGTATATTAACTGCTATACAGATAACAGCTTATAGCATTTTTCAGTTTCAAGAAATTTGGTCTGCGATAGCATTACTATTTATATTTTCTGCTTTAGCATACGAGTTAAAGAATGTAAAAAATATAGCACATGGCTTAGCATTGATCGTCGTTTCAGCATTTATTCCTTGTTTATTTATTTTTATTTCTATTTTAAATTTTATTATCCATCAACAATGGTTTGATTGGCAGTTTAACTCTGGCACGATTCGGATCTATGATAGTGTTATCGTACCTATATTCTTTTTTCTAATTTTTTTAAAAAATAAAAATTTCCCTTATTTTCATTATTTTTATCCGTTTGCTACTTTCTTTTTTGCTCTAGCGTGGTTTTTTGACGGAGCTAGATCCGCTTTACTTGCTGTAGCGATAGGATTGTTGATTTTCTTTATATACTCTCGAGAAAATCGAAAGCTCATTTTGCAAAGCTGTATTTACATTTTTTTAGCTTTTTTTGTTTATAAAACTACTCTTTATTTCGCCGATAAAAATACTATGTCCGTAATAAGGGCTGGCACATCAATGCGTGCAGAAATGTGGAGTTTTGTTTTTGAGCACTGGAAAGAGAAACCATGGTCTGGTCTGGGAGGGGGGTATCTCTCAGAAATTCAATATAAATATGGACATCACGTACATAACTTATATTTAAGATTAATTTTTGAATGGGGAATAGTTGGATGTATCTTTTTAGTTTGGATGATATATCAAGTTATTAAGTTGTTCCGAGATAAGAATGCTTTACCTATTGCAAAAGCTGGCTTAATTGCAATTTTAGTTGATGCGATGTTCTCAGGAAGTATGGTTTATCCTGCTTCACAAATGGCCTGTATATTATTTTTAGCATTTGCTTTTTCTCAGCGCCAACAGTCTAAAGAATATTTGAAATATCCCTATAGACTCACGAAACTATTAATTGCTTTATGGGGAGCTGTCTTCATATACATCACGATCGTTTATTTAGGACAAGATTTAATGTGTTGGGGTTGTGGTAGCTATGATGGAAGAATGGCACCAAATTTCTGGTTTTATGGTGCTGCTGAGCACTTGGTACCAGCTTCACAAATCCCTTAATTTTTTGAAGTAAACTTTATCAAAATCTTTTCATAGAGAGTTCATACATTTTCTTTTAGGCTTCCATGTATAATTCCCACAAGTTTTGGTCTCTAACCTCTCACTATGCAAGTATTCTTCCTATTTCTCGCTGCAATCCTGTTGGGTTTTGCATGGTTGTCTCCATTTCACTACAGCCCTTGGGTCATGTTCTCAAGTGAAGTCAGTACTTTTGGGGCTGGGTTATGCGTATTAGCTGCCCTAATTCAACAAAATATTAAAATTCCTAGAGCACAGATATTGTTGCTGCCATTTACCTTAATTCCTATTGCGCAGTGGGGCTTCGGTCTAGTTTTTGATTTAAGTACGGCTTTATTAAGTTCATTTTACTTATTGGGTTTTTGGTTTATGGTCGTGGCTGGCTACAACCTATCTTTAGATCAAAAAAAGAGAGATCAAATTTTTTCAGGTTTTAGCTTACTAGTAATTATTACATCGCTATTAACTAGTCTTATAGCAATTTTCCAGTGGTTGAATATTGAATCACATTTAATTTATACACTTCATCTAATTGGTAATCGTCCTTACGGTAATTTTGGTCAACCTAACAACATGGCGACATTCTTAATTATCGGGTTGTTAGGATGTTTATATTTATATGAAAAAAATAAAGTAACGTTGTGGTTATTATTGCCTTCAGCATTGATTATTTTATTTACCATTGCATTGAGTCAGTCTCGAACTTCATGGATCGTTTTTCCATTCCTATTCATCTACTGGGGGATTAAGCAATTTAAGAAGCAAAAAAGATTTGGATTTACTCAAGGCTTCTTATGGTGCTTAGCTTTTTTTCTAATTGCGGGGCTAATTTTACCTTATATCACTCAATTTATTGAATTCTCTACAAATACAGAAATTACTGAAACAAGTTCGTTTGTCGCGCGTGCGGGGTCGGGGCATGAACGTATAGGGATGTGGATACAAATATTGCATGCTATAGCTCAGCAGCCATGGTTAGGATATGGATGGAGTCAAACTAGTGTCGCTGTAGTTGATAGTATTCAATATGGGACAGTGCATGTATGGTTCAATAGTGCTCATAATATGCTACTGGATATCATCATCTGGAATGGTATCCCATTAGGCGCTGTAATCATTACTTACTTTGTTTTTTGGTTTCTTTGGTTAAATCAACAGGCTAAAAATACCATCTCAATTATAGCGATTATGATGGTATGCGCAGTGCTTATTCATGCTATGTTTGAGTTTCCACAGCGCTACGCTTATTTCTTGCTTACCTGTGGATTCCTGCTTGGTATAGTACAAGCCGAGACTCCTGTGCTTAAAGGAATTGTCCTCAGTAAACATCTTCTTCGTTTAACATGGGTTGTAGGCTTGCTGCTTATTATTGCAATTCTACGTGATTACAATGTGTATGTTCTGAATAGTAATTTACTTTATAAGAATAAAAAACCAAATGCAGAGTTCATGGGAAGCAGTAAAATTTTTGTTTTAACGCAGTTTCAAGAGCGTTTAAAATGGATTGAACTTGATCCAAAAACTAAATTATCTGAAGCTGAGCTAGTCCAGTGGGGTAACTCGGTAAAGAATAAAGCAACTCCATATAATTTACGTAAAAATGCAAAATTGCTGGCTTATAATGGAAAACCAGAGCAAGCAGAGCAGCAATTATTAATTTTAAAGCATCTCTATAAGCAAAAAATAACGCTACCAGAGTTATTAAAAGAAAAGTAATAAAAAAATCCCCTTGCATGCAAGGGGATTTTTTTATGAGAAATTACATCTGACTCTGGATGTAATTTTCAATGCCAACGCTAACGATAAGGTCAATTTGGGTATCTAACCAGTCCCAATATTCTTCTTCTTTTTCTAAAATTTCTTGAACAAGATCACGCGTCACATAGTCTTGTTCTGTTTCAGCGAGTGCAACTGCTTTTTGAATCGCTTCTATATTTTCTTTCACTTTACGAATGTCACATTGCAGAACTTCTTCTGTATGTTGACCAATATAAAGTTTGCCTAAGTGCTGAAGATTAGGTAAACCTTCCAAGAATAAAATACGTTCAATAATTTTGTCTGCATGCTTCATTTGACGAATGGATTCTTTGTATTCAGCAGAGCCAAGCTGCTCAATTCCCCAATCATTAAACATGCGTGAATGTAAAAAATATTGATTAATTGCAGTTAGATGATGATACAGCACTTGGTTGAGCTGATTAATGACATCACGATTGCCTTTCATTGTAGCTACTCCAAAACAATTTCTGCCTTAATTCAATTAAGGCAATCTATAAAACCATTCTAGTGAACAAACAGTGATATGGCGAGTAATTTATAGAACAGCAAATGAAAATCGCAATCAAAAACAACACAATATTAGGAAAGGAGAGTTTCCAACCAAAAAAAACCGCTTGAATGAGGAACTAGTAACGTTCCGCAAAAAGCGGTGGAGGAGCTAATAAATACTATTAAATTTTTATAAATCTTTTACGCAGCTACAGAAATACGAGCAGCGATTTCTGCTAATTCTTCATTAATAATAGCACGTGCTTCTGGTGCACAGCGTCCACAGCAAGTACCAAGATCAAGCAAATCACGAATTTCGCGATAGCTTTCTGCGCCATTTTCAACAGCGTCTTTAATATCTTGATCGGTAATGCCACGACACAAGCAAACGTACATGGGAGTGATCCCCAAATATAAATGCGATAATTGATATTATTGATAATTATTATCGTTTGTCAATGAAATTCATTTAAAATCTCATTTATTATTATTGGGAATTTGGATAAAAAAATACCACCTGAGCGGAAATCTGAGTTATGTTCAGATTTTATACAAAGGTGGTTCATGATTTAGAGTTAAAAATTTAACGGGAAATATTTAATGTATTTCTATATCTTATTGATTAATAACTACAATACCATCCATTTCAACTAAAGCACCTTTTGGTAAACTTGCTACACCAAGAGCTGCACGTGCAGGATACGGTTGCGCAAAATATTCACCCATAATTTGGTTTACAAGTTGGAAGTTTGATAAATCAGTTAGAAAAATATTGAGCTTGGCAATGTCTGCTAGAGAACCGCCGGCAGCTTCACAAACTGCTTTTAAATTATCAAATACACGGCGAATTTGAGCTTCAATACCTTCTACAAGTTCCATACTGTATGGGTCTAAACCAATTTGCCCTGAAAGATATAATGTATTATCTACTAAAATGGCTTGAGAGTATGTGCCGATAGCAGCAGGGGCATTTTCAGTATGAATTACTTGGCGGGACATTTGGTTCTCCTTGATTAAATCTCATTTCATCATAATCGATGATCGCTTTGGACAAAAGTATCATCGATTTAATTGATTAAGTGGATTTGGAAAGTTTGATTTTGTTAAAGAAACATAAATCTGACCAATAGCCCTTGTAAAGACTTAGCTTACTTTTGAAATTTCCATCTGTGGATTAGGCGCATCCAAACGCTCAATGCGTGGAAAACCATAATGCATGCGTAAGTCACGGATGACTTTTGCAATATGTTTACGATTGTTCACTACAATATTAACGAAAGTTCTTTGCTCATTTGAGTGAACCATTTCTACCCCTGCATTATTTTTACGACATTGATAGATCAGGTCTGATACCTGCTCATCATTCATTGTCATTTCTATAGCGAGGTAGGCTGTAAAACGAACATCGTCTACGTCATCTGCTTTCCATTGAAGCGGCATAATATTTTCAGGATGTAGATGTTGTTCATGTAGCAAGTTATGGCAACGGATACGATGCACAATTAACCCACGACGTGTTAAATGTCCTTGAATTGGGTCACCCAAAACTGGATTACAGCAATGCGCATATTTAACATCGATACCTTCGGTGCTTTGAATGAGTCGATCTGAATTTTCCACTTGTGGATGCTTGTCATGAGCAAATAAGTGATTAGCTACAAGTTGAGGTAGTAGGTCGCCAACTGCAATTTGTTCAAACAATGTATTTTTATTATCAATGTGGCGCCATTGAAGTAAATCTAACCAGTCGGATTCAGAGAGATCGTTAATCGAACGGTTAAAGAGTTTCAGTGCTCGAGAAAGTGCTTGCGCACCGACTAAACGTTGTTCTTCAATATCTTGATCTTTAAGGACATGCTGTAAAGCACGGCGAGCTTTTTGCGTATTAATGAAACTTAACCAGTCTGGATTTGGTGTTGCTAAAACATCCGTAATCACTTCAATAACCTGACCGCTGATTAATGGTGTCGATAGTGGTTTAATCTCCCCATCTACTTTTGCACCAACGGCATGGTTACCTAAAAATAAACTGGCTGAATAAGCAAAATCAACTACGGTAGCACCTTGTGGTAACTCGTGGAGCTGGCCATGTGGAGTGTAAACCCAAATTTTTTCTTGATGTAAGTAATCTAATAAATCATTGAAAGTCGTTTTTGCACATTCTCCATCAATAAGCGTATTCAGGTTTTGCATAGAGGCTTGAATAGCTGAACGACAAGTTTGTGGCGCATTTTCACCAAGCACTACCCCAAAGCGAGCAGCTTTACGCATAAGCTCGGTTTGAATGGTAAGAGAAAGTGTAGTTTTTTCGCCTTTGAGCTTAATGAGTAAAGACTGGTTGCCACCCGGTAGCGGACGACGGATATGGTCCTGATATTGAATGACCTGAAAGTTTTCTCTTAAAGCATCAACTAGGCGGTCACAGTCGGCAATTGATTGTAAAACGATTTCAAAAGCATGGCTGTGGGTAAGCTCTTGTAAATCCATCTCATTTTTAACGAAATGGCGTAATAATTCGATATTGTTATTTTTCTTTTTAATGCGGCCTTGAATATGATAATTATGAAGAAGTTCAGCAAGGTTTTGTTCCCAGATACTTTGATATTTACATCGCTCTGGTTTGGTTTGACGTAGTGCATTTTGCACGTTATCAAACATATCAAGATCAAGATTTTGATAACAAAGATTTTCTAGATTATCACCCATTTCATTCATGCCGACTAATCTTGCCATTGGCACAAAGATATCAAGAGTTTCTTGAGCAATACGGGCACGTTTATCTGGACGTAAAGCACCTAGAGTTGTCATATTATGATAGCGGTCAGCTAATTTAATAATAATGACACGTGGATCTTGTAGGGTCGCTTGCAAGATTTTTCGGAATGAGGCGGCTTTGTTATATTCTTTATCACTTGATTGGCTAAGTTTGGTTACGCCGTCAACTAGCTCGGCAACCGTCAAGCCAAATTTTTCAGTAATATCTTCTTTTGTATATTGAGTATCTTCAATAACATCATGCAAAAGTGCTGCCATTAAGGTTTCAGCATCTAAACGCATGTTTGCAAGAATACAGCTGACAGCAATTGGATGCAGAATGTAGGGTTCACCACTTTTACGTGTAATGCCAGTATGCGCTAGATCGGCAAAATCACAGGCAGCAAGCACTTTCTCGACCTCACTTACCGATAAGTAAGGGTCGATAATCAATTTAAGCTGTTGCTTGGCTTGGCTGACCTCTTCGCCTGGCATAAATCACCCTTTTTCCTAATACTGAAAAACTAAATCTATCTACTTCTTAATGAAAAGCATATTGCGGAACTTGTCAATTTTTTCATTTGAAAAAGTGTATTTTTTTTTCAATGAAAATAATTGCTTTTTTCAATATCTTTAAATTCAAGACAAAGCCAAATAAAAAACCACCGCAGAAAAACGATGGTTTTTTTATGAAACAGAATTAATTAGAAAGAAAAACCTTCTAAATTCAAGCTGTTTGTAGAAAGAGCAAGATCAAGACTAGAAGTTTGATAATCTTGTTCACGTTGCTTAAGAATTTCTTTCGTAACGTGCCCTGCCGCGATTTCGCGCAAAGAAACTACAGTCGGTTTGTCGTTATCCCATTCTACAGTTGGCTCCATGCCTTGACGTGCCAATTGACGAGCACGTTTACTTGCAACGAGCACAAGCTCAAAACGGTTGTCTACATGATCTAAACAATCTTCAACGGTGACGCGTGCCATAAAAGTTCTCGTTTTGGAATGGTGAATTTGAACAGACTAAACAGTATAAAAGGCTTTCGATCTAGACTCAAGTTATTCCTGTTTTGGTTGAGGAGTAATCAAGTCTTGAATTAATGTTTGATAACGTTTCGCTTGCTGAGAGAGCACTAGACGGTTTGCTGTAATTACAGCTTCAATCTCATGTAAGGCTTTATTAAAGTCATCATTAATAATGATGTAATCAAAGTTCGTGTAATGCTGCATATCTTCAACTGCACAGCTTAAACGATGTTCAATGACTTCAACTGAGTCTGTGCCGCGGTTAGATAAACGCTGACGAAGATCAAATTGTGTTGGCGGTAAAATAAATATTTGCTTGGATTCAGGAAAAAGTTTGCGTACTTGCTCTGCACCTTGCCAATCAATTTCAAGTAGAACATCGTGTCCTTGAGCTAACTGTTGTTTTACAGTTGCTTGAGAAGTGCCATAGTAATTACCAAATACTTCAGCGTATTCAATAAAACCGTCATGGTTGACTTGGTCTAGAAATTCATCTTTTGTAGTGAAGTGATAGTGAACACCATCTAATTCACCGGGACGTTGACCTCGGGTAGTATGTGAGACTGAAACATGTAAATTGCTCACACGGTCAAGCAGGGCTTTCACCAAAGATGTTTTGCCCGTTCCTGATGCAGCAGAAACGACAAACAATAGACCCGACATGATATTTTTCCTGATATGATAAAATATCTTCGCTATTGTAGTGTACCGTGCGTTTAAACTGAATAGTTTTAATTGCAAATATTCAAGAGAAATTCCCCTGTTTTATTAATTTTGAGGCTGTTATGGAAATTGTGTTAGCTAATCCGCGTGGTTTTTGTGCCGGTGTTGATCGAGCCATAGCAATCGTCAATCGGGCTTTAGAATGTTTTAACCCTCCTATTTATGTACGTCATGAGGTTGTACACAATAAATTTGTTGTTGATGACTTACGTCAAAGAGGGGCAGTTTTTGTTGATGAACTAGATCAGGTTCCGGATGACTCAATTGTAATTTTTAGTGCTCATGGTGTTTCAAAAGCTGTTCAGCAAGAAGCGGAGCGCCGAGGTTTAAAAGTGTTTGATGCAACTTGTCCTTTAGTTACCAAAGTTCATATTGAAGTCACTAAATATGCGCGTGAAGGTACTGAAGCTATTTTAATTGGTCATGAAGGGCACCCAGAAGTTGAAGGAACAATGGGGCAATATGACAAATTGAAAGGTGGTGACATTTATCTGGTTGAAGATGAAGCTGATGTTGCTGCGCTTGCAGTAAGACATCCTGAAAAACTTGCATTTGTAACTCAAACAACTTTATCTATTGATGATACGGCTAAAGTTATTGATGCTTTGCGTGCAAAATTTCCTCATATTCAAGGTCCGCGTAAAGATGATATTTGCTACGCAACTCAAAACAGACAAGATGCTGTACGTGACTTAGCAGAACAGTGTGATGTGGTATTGGTTGTAGGCTCACCTAACTCATCAAATTCAAATCGTTTACGCGAGCTTGCCGAGCGTATGGGCAAGGCAGCTTACCTTGTAGATAATGCTGATCAGTTAGAACAGTCATGGTTCAATGATACGTGCAAAATTGGTGTGACAGCGGGTGCTTCAGCACCAGAAATTCTAATTAAGCAAGTAATTCAACGTTTACAAGACTGGGGCGCGCAAGCACCTAAAGAATTAGATGGGCGTGAAGAGAATATAACTTTTAGTCTTCCTAAAGAATTACGTATTCATGTGACTCAAGCATAAAGTGTGACTTATTTAACATACTGATTTTAAAATAGTAAACAGATAATTGTTGATATGACAGTTATCTGTTTTTTTATACCCTTTATCTGCTTTGTATTTGTTTTGTAAATCTAAACCGTAAAATTTAAATAATAAATAAAAAATTCTTAAGTTTATTTGGGGTTCTGGGGATGAGGGGAATTATTCCGCAAGACGGGTTCACCTTGGTTGAGCTTATGGTGACGATTATAGTAATGGCCATCATCGCGATGATGGCTGCACCGTCTATGTCGAATTTATTAGAAAGTAAACGACTAGATGAAAATCAAAGAGACCTAATCAATACTTTGTCAGAATCAAAGAGCCAAGCAATACTTGGTCGACAAGATGTATCCATTAATCTGAATTCAACAGCCTCAAATACACCGACTTCTTTTAATTGGAAAGCTGCTTCCAATAGCACTCTTGAGCTTAAAAGTATCGCTGCTAATGGTACACAGAGCTCATCAACAGCGACGACTTTAACTTTTAATGCAAATGGAGTAGTAACTAATATTACTCAAGATGCGCTTTTATCTATTTGTAATTCAAAAATAAATAAAAAGAAAATTATTATTTTAACGAAGCTTGGCACATTAATTTTTAAAGCTGAGGAGACATGTTAATGCGGGGCTCTAAGCAAAAAACTCAAGCTGGGGTTGGTTTATTAGAAGTATTGGTCGCCTTAATTTTACTTGCGATAGGAATTTTAGGATATGTCGCTTTGCAAATTCGGGCTATGGATGCTTCTTCAGAAGCATTAAGTAAATCTCAAGCCATTATGATTATGAGAGGATTAGCAGAAAATATTCGCGTAAATAGTTCTCAAGCTAGTCAATATCCTGCATTTGTTCGTAGTTATAGCAATTATTCATCTACTACTGCAGCCCCTTCGTTGTGTTTCAATGCCGCTTGTACGCCTTCTCAACTTGCTCAATTTGATGCGTATCAAGCAGCGAGAAATGCTGATCAACTTGGCATGAAAATCACAATGACAAATTGCCCTGGGGTTACAAGCACAATGACCCAGCAGAGGCAATGTCTGTTCGTTTTTTGGGGAAAAACCTCTCCAGTAATTACAACAAATGGGGGAGTCACTACCGCGGATGTGTCGAGCTGTATGAGTACAGATGGTGTTTATGCTAATAATTCAAATTGTTTGATGATGGAGGCATATTAATGGCTCACTCATTTGTATCCTGGAAACAACGAGGCTTTACATTAATTGAGCTTATGGTTGCATTGGCTTTAGGCCTAATTTTAGTAGCTGCAGCAACTCAATTATTTATTGGTGGACTTTTATCAAGTCACCTACAAAAAGCAAATGCTGAAATACAAGATAGTGGTATTTTTGGTTTGGAATATATTGCCCGTGATATACGCCTTCTAAATTATGGAAATGTAACCAACCCAATATTAACCGATACGACGCCTTGGGGCGGGGTTGTGCTAACTGGCTCAACAGCAACTAATAATAACACTGTTAATTTTGTCCCTAATGTTGGAACAAATACTTATATTGCTGACACATTACTAAGTCGTGGTGCAAGCGATACGGTAAGTACTGTGAGTAATCACTGGAAAGGTCTTTCAAATATACAGAATAGTTCAAATGCTGCTGTGCAAAGTGATCAACTGACGATTCAATTTATTGCGCCTACGAATATGACTAATTGTGAAGGTGTGAATGTCCTTGCAGGAGATTTAATTGTAGAGCGTTATTTCTTACGTCTTGATAGTAATGGTAGCTCCCAGCAAGATTATGCACTTGCATGTGATGCAAATACTCCCTCTGCTGTAGCCGCCGCAGCTCAACCTACCACTATTACTGGCTTGGGTGACGCCGGCCAAATCGTATTACCGCGTATTGACCATTTTCATGTGTTATTCGGTGCAAAAAAAGCGGCTGGCAATTTTGCTTACTATACGATTCCCCAGTATCGAGCTGCTGCACAGGCTGCCAGAGATGCCACACCATCTGTAATGGCACCGCGAATTCTTTCAATACAAATATCTGTACTAGCCCGTTCCACGAATAATGCCCAAAACAGAGCAATAGATCCTGCCCAGTCTTTTTTTATGTTAGATCAAACTGTACATGCTTCTGATAATACAACTCGATTCTTACGTCGCACTTATAACGTAACAATTGCTCTACGCAATGCGATGGGGGAAAGTTTATGACCCATTTAATTCAGAAAAGTAGATCTAAGGAAAAAGGGGCAACTCTTATTGTTGTACTTATTATTTTATTAGTTGTTATTTCTGTAGGTGTTTTAGCAATAAGAGTGGCTATTGTATCTTTAAAAGTTGCTACCAATAGCCAAGTTAGCCAATTAAATTTTCAGTCATCTGACACGCCTTTAGAACTCATTGTACAGATGAATCCTACTACCCTAACTAATATTACTAATGTGATTGGGGCAGCGCTCAAAGAGCACGAAAGTAACCCCGGTGCAGAATACAACTTTTGTTATAAGCCTGTTTCTACAGCAACAAATTTTGCTCAGACCAGAGGTGCAAGTTTACTTCGTGCAGGAAGTGCCAATAATGCGGTAGTCGAAGATGGCGGAGTCGCAGGTTTCTGCGATTTAACAAGTGACTATGGAAGTAATCGTCAAGCTGTCGTTACGCAAGTTGCTGTAAGTATTCCAACAGACGCTACAAACGATATTCCTGGTTCAAATTTACCTCGAGGAACAAACACTTCCGAAGGTACTCAACTGCCTAAAAGTATGCTGTCTACTCAACGTATTCGAGTGATTACAACAGCTTTTTTGCCAGCATACGCCTCTAGTTCTATTGAAACTTTACAAGCTGATTGCTTAAGCACGAGTTCGGCAAAAATTAGCGACAATTTTGATACCGCATTAGCGACTAAACAAACATTGGCGGAATGTTTGGCAAATCATAACGTGCCTTTTAGCACCCAAGTTCAAGAATTTAACTATACCAATAAATTAACTCAAATTACGGCACCAGGTTCATAACGGGGAATATCGTGAAACTAAAATTGAAGAATTTTAAGCCAAATAATTTATGGTATGCCATCTGTTCAAGCTCGGTCACTTTTACATGGTTGGTGACAAGCTCTGTCGTGCAGGCGAGTGATTTACAAATTTATGCTTCACCTACAGCGGGTAAAAAAACCATTGTGATGATGTTGGATACATCAGGAAGTATGACCAACAATAGTTATGGTGAAAACCGGTTGGCCATGCTTAAAAATGGTATGAATGCTTTTTTAGCCAGCAATAATCCTATTTTGAATGATACTCGTGTGGGCTTGGGAAATTTCTCTGCAAATGGTGATAGCCGAAGTGGGCAAGTTTTAGTGGCTGCTGCTCCTTTAGGAGATGCAAGTACTTTAAACACAGTGGGTTCTCAGCGTTATAAATTAAAACAGGCCGTTGCAAATTTAACTGCTGGCGGGTCAACACCTTCGGCACATGCTTATGCAGAAGCTGCCGCTTATTTGATGGGTACAACAACCTATTCAGAGGCGAATTATGCTATCCGAAAAGATAGTTATATAAAGCGTGTGCGAAAATCTGATAATAGAACGGAATACTCATATTGCACTAGTTATCGTGACTCACAAATTGATACAGCAAATCTATGGCAGCCTTGTCGCTCTACAAATTATTGGAGTAGTTGGTCAACCTCTAATCCAGGTGTAGATACAGCAACAGCCTATGATACTTCATCGGACTGGACCTATTCTTATACTTATTACTACACCACTTTTAATTATGCGATAGCAAATGCAGACAGCGGTATCCCAAAATCAAAATCAAACGATACAGCCAGCAATCCGAATATTGTTGTAGATAGAAATGCCTCTAACTTAAATGCTATTTACCAATCTCCTTTGCCTGCGGTGGCCAATCGCCAGAGTTGTGATGGGCAAGGTATTTACTTTTTATCAGATGGTGAGCCGAACAATACAACAAATACGCGTTCTGCAACTGTAATGTCGACGGCCTTAGGCAGTACTTTTGGAACTGATTTTAATTGTTCTGGAGGTTTATCTAACACGACAGCAGACTCTGGTTGGGCCTGTATGGGGGAGTTTGCAAAACGACTATTTGATAAAACAAAAAACCCAGCTGGAGTTTCTATTCAAACAGCATTTGTGGGTTTTGGTAGTGACTTTTCTAGTTTAAGTTCTTCTGATGTAAAAAATGCCTGTCGTTTGAGTTCGAGAACCCAATCTGACCGTAGAAGTGATGATAATTGTTCGCCGAATCAGACCACAAATGCGGTCACTGCACCTGGTTATGGAAATGGAGGTTTTTTCCCTACCCAAAGTGCGCAAGGTGTAACAGACAGCGTTATCGCATTTATTACTAACATCGGAAAAGTTCCTTTAGAACCCTTAACCACAGGAGCTATCTCTGTTCCTTATGATGCACTAAATCCTAAAAATTTACAGGAATATGGTTACTTACGTGCTTTTGAGCCAAATCCAGCAAATGCTTATTTAACTTGGCGAGGCAACCTAAAAAAATACCATGTTGTTTTATCGGGAACAAATGCGGGCGCTTTTGAAGCTAATGCTGGTGGGCTGGTTTACAACGCAAGTGGGGCTTTTAGAACTGGAACAAAAGATTATTGGAATAGCTCTACTTATAATGATGGAGGTAAAGTCTTTTTTGGCGGTTCATATGCAAAAGTTCCTTTACCAATTGCTGGACAAAATGAAACACGTGATGAAGAAGGAAATATCACAAAATATTATTACGCAGTACAAACTAAAATCCGCAATTTATTTACCGATGTTTCCGCCGTCGCATCGGATGGTAGCTTAACGAAAATATCGACTTCTGGAACTAATTTGCTAAAAATTCCAGCTGCTCCCCCAGAAGGAACTAATCCTTTTGATAGTGTGGCTAATACAGCAAGTTATGTTTTAGGAAAATTTAATGCATCAACTGGACAAGATATTTTAAAAGCTTTCCCGATTGGCTTGAAATTAAAAATATTAAATTATCTAGGTTACTCAACTGATATTAGCGCTACGACTTTACCTTCGTCATTAGTTACATCGAATGAACCCTATTTATCGATGGGCGGTAGTATTCATTCTTTACCGGTACAGCTTACCTATAATGGAACATTAGATGAAAATGGGAATTTAACATCTGCGCGTGAACAATCCATTCTCTATGGAACGATGGAAGGTGGTTTACATATTGTGGATGCCTCAACTGGTGTAGAACAAATGGCTTTCGTTCCGGCTGATATATTAAATGATCCAATTGCATCAAAAGCTTTAGTGGTTGGCCAAAGTGATGCCTCAGCTCCTGCTCACGGTATGGATGGGGCTTGGGTATCTGACCCTGCATATAGTATTACTACAACGGGAAGCGGTAGCTCAGCAGTATCAAAAGTAACTGCAAAGCAAATGAATATTTATGGTGGCATGCGAATGGGGGGCAGCAGCTATTATGGCTTAAATGTCTTAAATCCTGTCTCACCTCAGCTCCTGTTTAGAGTAGGAGCAGATCAAACTGATTATAGTCGCATGGGGCAGAGTTGGTCTAAACCTGTACTTGCAAATATACGTTATAACGGAGTTATTAAACGCGTTATGATTGTTGGTGGTGGCTACGACCAATGTTATGAAAACCCGAATATTACCTTGAGCAATTCTTGCTTTACGAATGGAAAAGCAAAAGGGAATGCTGTTTATATTATTGATGCTAAAACTGGGGAGCGCTTATGGTGGACGAGTGACACAGGCTCTAATATAGATAACTCTAATATGAAGCACAGTATTGTTAGTCGCATTAGTACCTTAGATCGAGATGCTGATGGTTTAGTCGACCATTTATATTTTGGTGATTTAGGCGGGCAAATTTTCCGTATCGATCTTAATAATAACCAGACAAAAACAAATTCAACTTATAGCAGTTTCGGTATTCGAGTTGTTCGATTAGCCAATTTGGCAACAAATGACTCAACTTATGATGCTTCGAATGATTATACCGCTGGGAATGCGCCGCGTTTTTATGAACCACCAACAGTGACAATTCACGATTATGGTATCCACACTTTTATTACTGTAGGCATTGCTTCAGGGGACCGCAGTACACCGTTAGATGTTTACCCCCTTACAGGCCGTGAGGGAATGTCACCGAGCACCGCATTAAGCGGAAGACCTGTAAACAATGTCTATGGGATTATCGATAAAGACTTTATCAAAAAGAATCTGATGTCTTTAACTGATAACCAACTTGAAACAAAAGATATTACTCGATCGACGCTTCGAAAAAATCCACAAATTTTACGGTCTGGGGAAACACGAGTAGCACAGATTTTCTTTCCAAACACTGGGGTGGGGCAAAGTGGTTGGTATCGCTCACTTTCTAGTATTAGCGATGGCACAGAGAAAGCTAATAATAGTTTCCGTATTAAAGGAGGGCTAAAAGCTTTTGAAGAACCTATGGCCGTTACGGGGACTTTAATTGTGCCTGTTTATGATCCGCAGGGAACAGGCATTGTAGCGGCAGACCCATGTTTACCACGTGTAGTAGGTGAAACTGACCAGCAGACGTTCTGTTTACCATTTGGCGCCTGCCTTAATTCTGATGGGTCAATCGATCAAAATAAAGAGAATCACAGTGGGTTTGAAACACAAACGGGGAATACCTGTCCAGTAGGAGTTTCTGAATGTAATGAAAATGTTATTGGCTCCGGTATTCGTGGCGTAACATTTGTGCCAACGGAGGATAACCCACCTGCGACTAATAGTTGTGGGAAATTAAAGCTGTCTGGTAATGAGCAAGGGACTGGACAGTGGCAATGTACGAGTCATTTAGTTCCTACGCGTTGGTATGAGCGTTATCGTTAAGGGATGACTGATGAATAAATATTATATTCTGCGTTTTAATCAGGGTGTTACCTTGATTGAGCTCATGGTTGTCATCGTGATTGTCGCTATTTTTGCTTCAATTGCTATCCCTTCATATCAAAGTTATAGCCGCAGAGCGACTGCCTCTGCTGCTAAAGGTGAAATTCTAAAATTGGCAGAACAGTTGGAACGACATAAATCCAAGAACTTTACTTATAGAGGATTTACGACTACATCTGTAACTTTGCCACGGGGTGGTTATACGATTGAAATTAGTGATGATACGACGGCAGGAAATTTATTGACGAATGCTGCTGCAAATGGGCAAACATGGGTCATTAAAGCGACAACTACAGATTCCAGAAACTTTAATTTTATTGCTAAGAATTCAGGTTTGCGTTGCCAAAGTTTAACAGCTACGGCTGTTGATAATGACTGTGGTGGAACAGTCACTTGCAATGTATGTGAAACAAATAGTGAGAATTGGCAATGAAGAATGGTTTTACCTTAATAGAACTCATGATTGTAGTAGCAATAATTGCAATTTTAGCAGCTATAGCGACACCTTCATATTTGCAATATTTACGTAAAGGGCATCGTACAGCTGTTCAATCTGAAATGATGAATATTGCCCAAACATTAGAATCAGAAAAAATGGTTCACAATCGTTACCCATCAAATGCGACTATTAATTCGATTTATGGCTCTAATGTAAGTCCTCAACAAGGCCAAGCCTTATATAACTTAGCTTTTGTCAGCATAACTGATTCAAGCTGGGTGTTAACTGCTACGCCTATTGCTACTACTTCTCAAGCTGATGATGGGATCATTTGTCTTAATGATCAAGGACAAAAATTTTGGGCAAAAGGTGCAACTGATTGTGCGTTATCTGCCGCATCAAATTGGCTACAGTAATTTTAAATTCAAAACTGCGGATAACTCAAAAAATAATCTTTCTTTCAGGGCGAAAATCACGTAGAATGTCGCCCTCTATGAAAGGGGTTTGAAGTGTTGCCGATGGTCGGCGCAGGGATAATCCGTAAGAATTATAAGGCTTTTATCATGGTTGTTATTCGTTTAGCACGTGGCGGCGCAAAAAAACGTCCATTCTATCAAATCGTTGTGACTGACAGTCGCAATGCACGTGATGGTCGTTTCATCGAGCGTATTGGTTTCTTTAACCCGACTGCACAAGGTCAAGCAGAAAAACTTCGTTTAGATGCAGACCGTTTTGCTCACTGGGTTTCTCAAGGTGCTCAACCTTCTGAACGTGTTGCTTCTTTAGCTGCTCAAGCTAAAAAAGCTACTGCATAATTTTTTTGTAGTAGGTAGCCCATGACATCAACACAGAATGTTCCCGAAGATCGTATTCAGATTGGACAGTTACGTTCAGCTTATGGATTGAATGGGTGGCTCTGGGTGTATTCAAATACAGAACCTATGAGCAACATGTTTGACTATCTGCCTTGGTACATTGAGACCAAGGCAGGTTGGCAAACAATAGATGTAAAACGTTGGAAACCACATGGCAAAGGTCTAGTTGTTGCTTTGAAAGGTGTGAGTGATCGCACTGGAGCAGAAAACTTGGTTGGCGCTAATATCTGGATTGCTAAGTCTCAACTGCCAAAAGCAGATGTAGATGAGTACTACTGGTCAGATTTAAAAGGCTTAACAGTGTTTGGTCTTGATGATGAAGAGCAGGAAGTAAACTTAGGTAAAATTCATGAGTTGTTTGAAACTGGAGCCAATGATGTGATGGTGGTGCATGCTACCCCAGACAGCGTTGATTCAGAAGAACGCATGATTCCTTGGCATAAAGATGTAGTACAACGTGTTGATCTTGAAGCTGGTCGTATTTACGTCAATTGGGGCGTAGATTATTAATCCTTTTAGGATTAATACAGCAGGAAAATAGAGGAGTCTGTGATGTTTTTTGCAGTCATTACGCTTTTTCCTGAAATGTTTGAAGCGATTACAGCCTACGGCATCAGCGGACGTGCGGCAAAACGAGATATCGTACAAGTTACTTGTATTAACCCTCGTGATTTTGCTGAGGGAAACTACAGAAGAGTGGATGAACGTCCATTTGGTGGTGGCCCTGGGATGGTGATGATGGCTGAGCCTTTGGCGAAAGCAATTGCGCATGCCAAACAGCTTGCCTCACAAGCAGGACATGTTCATGTTCCTGTGGTGTACATGTCTCCACAAGGCAAAACTTTAAATGAACAGGCAGTACAGCAGTTTGTTGATTACGACGGCTTAATTGTACTGTGTGGACGTTATGAGGGAGTGGATGAGCGTTTGATCCAGCATTATGTTGATCAGGAATGGTCAATTGGTGATTACGTTTTATCAGGTGGTGAACTGCCCGCTATGGTGTTACTTGACAGTATTATTCGCCGTTTGCCGAATGTAATGTCAGATGAACAATCAGCAGTACAAGATTCTTTTGTTGATGGTCTTTTAGATTGTCCACAATATACAAAGCCAGACCATTTTGAAGGGTTGGATGTACCAGAAGTTTTAAAATCTGGACATCACGGCAATATCGAAAAATGGCGCTTTTTGCAGCGTTATCAACGAACTTTAGAACGTCGACCAGAGTTGACCGAGAAAGTTGAGTTGAATAAGCAGCAGAAAAAATGGCTAAAAGATGCACAAGAGAGCGGTGGTAATTCTTAACCACTATTCTCAGGAACGGAAGTTCTGCAAAAATACGAGAAGCAATGCTTCGAGTTAAAGCATGATTCTATTTAATGAATAGTTTTATGTATATTCTAAGGCTCTTTATAGACATTTTGTCGTAAAGGGAAAGATAAACGGGTTGATATGCGCTTTAGCCTCTATCCCCAGCGGAATTTCAGACCTCTTCTGACTCCGCACATATTGGAGATTCCCACAATGAGTGGTAAACATCCTTTAGTTCAAGCTGTTGAAAATGCACAGTTAAAATCTGATATCCCTGCTTTTGCTCCTGGTGACACTGTTATTGTCCAAGTTAAAGTAAAAGAAGGTGAGCGTGAACGTCTTCAGGCATTTGAAGGTGTTGTAATCGCTAAGAAAAACCGTGGTTTGAACTCTGCGTTCACAGTACGTAAAATTTCTAGCGGTGTTGGTGTTGAGCGTGTATTCCAAACTCACTCACCAGTTGTTGCTAAAATCGAAGTGAAACGTCGTGGTGACGTTCGTCGTGCTAAACTTTACTACCTCCGTGACTTGTCTGGTAAAGCTGCACGTATTCGTGAAAAATTACCAGCTCGTAAAGCGTAAGCTTATAGCGAGTAAAAAAATGCGCCTTTTGGCGCATTTTTTGTTTTAAAAAATTACAGTCCTTGAAGTTTCAAACGGTTTGCATGTTGGCGGTAAACCGAGACTGGATCTGATGCAAAAATAGAACGTATTCCAAGTACTTGGTTCACTTCATCTAAATGATTCCAGTTGTAATCATCACGAATTGTTTTACCAAATTTGGCACTGCATCGAGAAACAAGTCCATCATTATCACCAAATGGATCGACCACTAAGCTACTGCCTGTAAGAGCAATATCAAATGGATCTAATGGATTGGTTAAGGCTTTATTTCCAGAGAAAGAATACATATAAATGCCTTTCTCTTGATATGCTCCCTCACCACAAGAAGTGGTTGGTATACCCATAGGGAATTGAGTATTAAACTGAGCTGAACCTTTAGTTGATAAGCTATGGGCGCCTGCTAAAGAGTCATGCGGATAGCTAGTCGGATCTAGACCTCCTGCCCAAGTAATCGCTGCTGAAAACCAATTTACTAACGTTGCCAGTCCAGACAGAGGAGTACCCTCAACGTTCAGAATGACATCTGCCATTGGTGATCCCTTATGAGGCGCACCAATCGTGGTAAGTGAGGCAACTTTTTCTGGCATGATACCGGCTACATAGCGAATTGTTGGACCCCCATGGCTATGACCGATTAAGTTGACTTTAGGTTTACCAGTAATGGCAATAATCTCTTCTACTTGCTGGGCAAGTTGTTCTCCACGCACTTCTGTTGAGTTAAATGGTGAGACCCTTGTGGCCCAGACATTTCCTCCATTGCGGGCAAGATCAGGAAGAATTTGGTACCAGTAATCGAGACCCAACGTATCTGTTCCAATTCTGTTAAAACCCGCCATACCATGATTAAAAACCATTGGATATTTTGTTTGCGCGTAAGATGAATAAACGAACGAGCTTTTAACTTGTTCAGCATTTGTTGCATGGGCCGCTGAAATACTCAGTCCTGAGAGCATTGCAGCGCAGAAAAACATTAACTTCCTTTTCATTTTTTACTCACTATTTTTATTTTGTATGAAAAGCAGCTTCTTACTGCTAGTGAATGTTTAGCCAATTCCCAAAAAAGGGAAGGCTTAGTAATTAAATGGCAGTTCACCTCCCTGATCATGGACCGTTTCAAAAGTTCGAAGTCTTAGTTGTTCTTGTGATGAATTGAATTGTTGTTGGCGTAACTGCTGAATAGCTTGATTTTTGGCACTATCACTCATGTTACTTTTAATAATTTCATCTCGAACATCGAGATAACTTGTGACCCTTTGTTGCCAAGCATTCCGCTCTGTATCTAAAGTTTCTAATCGTTGAGTCGCCTCGGCTCCAACGAGTGCTGTACGCATTTGTCTAAGCTCTTCTGCTGAACCTTTACGAGCTTTAATTTGTTTGGTCAGGGTATGTAAATCATCAAGTTTAGAAAGTTCTTGCAGGTTTTGCTGCCAGTCTTCTGGAAGTTCTTCAAAACGTTCTTTAAGTTTTCGTGCTTTTTCAATTTCGCTTAGAGAGGAGTCTTCAAGTATCTGCATTCGATCTAGCGTATAGTTCTGATAGATATCTTCGCTCGAGAAAAGGCCTTCAATTTCAGAAGTCGAAAAGAAACGTTTTCTTATATCTTGAATTGAATTAAAGATCTTTTGAAAATAATTTTTATCTTGTTGTTTTGCTGAAGGTGTTTGGATTTGAGCAAGCTGTTCACGATATTTTAAATAGCGGGTCCATAAATCCATAATCTGTGAGCGTGCTGGTTCTAAATATTGTGCTTGAATAAATTTCCCAAAGTGATTTTTGATCTGCTCTAAATCGTTTTCGCCATATTGAGTAATAAAATATTCAAAGCAGTCGCGTGTTTGACTGTTAACGACTAAATGTTGGGAACTATCAATTTTTAACTGGCAGTTAACTTCAGTGTCTTGCTGACTTTTACTATGATACGCATCTTCATTTAGCGATGAATGATCTGTGGATGGGGCTGATGCTAAGTTTTGAGCTGTGTTTTCATTGACTTGGGCTGATGTGTTTTTTGAGTCAGGACTTAACCAATAGACACATGCAATGAGGCTCAAAATAAAAAATCCGAGCACACACCACAATACCTTCTTCTGCATCCCTTGCATAAAGATATCTTCCTTAAGTTTTAATTTGTTGTTTTTTTACTCGATCATTAATGTGCCATAAAATAAGTGAAAAGGCACCTAAATATTGTGAAAATATCTTGTCGAATTTGCTAACATGTCGGCACTTTTTTCTAGCTTTGTGTTCCAGTAAAAATGACGACAAAAAATCAAAAAATTTCTCGTCGCCATATCAGTGGTGTATTTCTATTAAATAAACCATTAGGGCTCAGCTCAAATGCGGCTTTGCAAAAAGTGCGTTGGTTATACCGCGCCCAAAAAGCAGGTCATACTGGAGCTTTAGACCCATTGGCGACAGGTTTGCTCCCGATTTGTTTGGGAGAGGCTACCAAGTTCTCACATTATTTGCTGGACTCAACAAAGCGCTACCAAACCACTGTTCGATTGGGGCAAACCACAACGACAGGTGATGTGGAAGGTGAGATTCTACAAGAACGCTCCGTTCCTGTTCTTAACCAAGAGCTTATTGAACAAACCTTAGAAAAATTTAGAGGTGATATTCAACAAGTTCCGCCGATGTATTCGGCTTTGAAAAAAGAAGGCAGACCATTATATGAGCTTGCCCGAAAAGGTATTGAAATTGAGCGTGAAGCACGCCCAGTCACAATTTATGCTTTAGAGCTCATTGAATTTACTGAAAATAGTATCACTCTGGATGTCACTTGTTCTAAAGGAACATACATTCGTGTACTCGGTGAAGATATTGGTGAAGCACTTGGTTGTGGTGGGCATTTAACGATGCTAAACCGGACTCAAACAGGACATTTTGAGCTTATTCCGAGTTATACCATTGAATATCTGGAAAGCTTAACTGAAGAGCAAAGAGAAGCTTTACTACTTCCAGTTTATGCTCCAGTTGACCATTTCCTCAAAATTCAGGTGCCTGAAGGGCGTGAAAAATATTTTTGCAACGGTTTAGAAAGCAATATTGAGCATTCTGCAGAAGCAGAAGTTTTGGTTTTTTCGGGTGAGCGCTGTTTAGGCTTAGCTGAGATTACCGATAAAAAACGGTTGGTACCTAAGCGTATCTTAAATTTGTAGTAGATGTAGAGTATAGAGCATGGGCATGGAATGGGATGTTATCCTTAGTTTGATCTTTTTTGCGTTTACTGCGGGAGCAATTGATGCTGCTGTAGGTGGCGGTGGACTCATCCAGATTCCCGGGATCATGAGCACTTTTCCTAACATGTCGACTGCTACGGTGATTGGTACTAATAAAGTCTCATCCATTTTTGGTACTGCATCGGCTGCTTATACATTTGCTAAGAAAGTAAAATTGCAGTGGAAGCTTTTAGCAGTTATTGCCATTTGTGCTCTGATTAGCTCTTTTGCTGGGGCAGCTTGTCTATCGCTTATTCCTCAATCGGTATTACGTCCTTTCGTGTTCGTGATGTTGATTGTGATTGCCGTTTATACGCTAGTTAAAAAGAACTTCGGACAGGTTCACACTGAGCAAAAAATTACCAATAAAATGCTGATTTTAGCCGCTATAGGTAGTTTAGCGATTGGTTTTTATGACGGTATTTTTGGGCCAGGTACGGGTAGTTTCTTTATTTTCTTCTTTATCCGGTTTTTACAAGTTGATTTCTTGCATGCTTCAGCTTTGTCAAAAATCGGTAACTTTATGACGAACTTAGCTGCCTTGAGTTTCCTCATTCCGACAGGTCACGCTATTTTGCATATTGGTTTAATGATGGCTGTTGCAAACGTGCTTGGTTCTGTTGTTGGAGTACGTACCGCGCTTAAATACGGTAGTGGATTTGTTCGTATTATCTTTTTAATTTTGGTGAGTATTCTGATTTGCCGTTTGGGCTATCAAATGTTTGTTACGGGTTAAATAAGATTAAAAAGTATGAGCTGTCCCTAAAATGCAGTTCATACTTTTATGTATCATTTAAAATTAGAAATATAAAAATCATTACAGAAGTTTACTAGAAAGAAAACTGTGTAAAAAATAGTCTCATTTTAAGCTACTTAAACATTATAAATTTCAACGTATGATAAACCTTGAAATAAAAAAGATTTTTTAGCTAAAAAATGAGGAAGAGAATGAATATTTTCGAAGCATTAAGAGAAAGCCATGAAAATCAACGTAACCTTTCTGAACAACTTATTCAGACACATGGTTTAACTGAAGAAAGAAAAGAACTATTTGATGCATTAAAAAATGAACTTTATGCCCATTCAGTTGCTGAAGACCGTTATTTATATATTCCTTTAATGTTTGATGATGTCGGTTTAGATATTACGAGACATGCTTTATCTGAGCATCATGAAATGGATGAGTTGGTTGAGCAGCTCGAAAAAACCGATATGAGTAGCCCAAGCTGGTTAGCAACTGCCAAACAGTTGAGTGAAAAAGTTCATCATCATTTAAAAGAAGAAGAGCATAAATTTTTTCAACAGGCGGGAAAAATTCTTAAAGATAGTGAAAAAGAAACGCTGGGTAATAAATATTTAAAGGAATATAAAAAGTATAAAAAGCAGCAATAGTATTTAACTATGCTACTTTTTTAGTACTTCTTAAAGTCACCCCAATCGATGCCAGCATTACACAAGCTAAAGCCACCCATTGCAGCATGCTGATTTTTTCGTGAAGTAATAAGAAACCCGTTAATGCTGCCAATGCTGGTGCTAAACTCGTTAGGGTACCGTAAGTTAATTTAGTGAGCTGTTTGAGTGCCATTAAATCAAGTGCATATGGAATAGCGGTCGCTAAGACAGCAATAAGTAAAGCTTTACCCCAATACTGCGTTTCAAGTAATGCAGGAGCATTATGCCAGATGCTAATCGGTAGTAAGGTTAGAGCAGATAATCCAATTCCAATGGTTAAAGCATGCATCCCTATATTTTGGGTCACAACTTTCTGACCAAAATAAATATAGAATGCCCAGCAAAATCCAGCACCTAGCGCGCAGGCAGCACCGATATAGGAAAAGTGGTGTTGTGTTGGGTCTTGCCAAGGCACCATCAATGCAATACCTAACATCGCAAATGCCACCCAAATGTAGTCACTCTTTTGTTTAATGGAAAGTAGAGCTAGTCCTAAAGGACCAATGAACTCTAAGCCCACGGCAATTCCTTGAGGTAACTTCCCAAGCGACGTATAGAATAAAATATTCATGAGACCCAAAGACGCGCAATACATCAATAAATCACGCCATTTTAAATAGGGTAAGCGTGACCAAATTTTCCATGAGCGGAACATGATCGCGACAATAATCGTTGCAAAACTCAGCCTTAAAACTGTAACGGTAAGAGGGTCTAATATTGCAATGAGCTGTTTAGCAAATGAAGCACTGATTTGATATGAGACCATCGACAGAATCATATATAGCACAGCAATAATGGGAAGATTCTGCATGGAAATACTCTAGGGACTCATTTAATATTATTTAAAACTAACAACGATTAATTATAGCGAATGCCATGTTTAAACTCGTGGTTTTAGTCGATTTAACTTACAGTTTTTTCACGTTCCTGACGTGCTTTTTGGGTAGTTATGGTACAACCGACCGAAGCTGCAATAATTGTTGCAAGTGCCAACCATTGATTCCATAACAAATACTCACCTAAAAAGATAAAACCAGAAAGTGCAGCAACTGCGGGCTCTAGGCTCATCAATGTTCCGAAACTTAAGGGCGTTAAATTACGTAGGGCTAGCATTTCTAAAGAAAACGGTAATGCGCTGGCTAAAATTGCCAAACCAATAAAATAAACAAGATAGGGGAGCTCTATAACTTGCCCTATTGAGCCTGAGAAAAAAGTAATGGGTAATAAGATGCATGCGCCCACACTCATTCCTAAACACACAGTGTGATTGCCTGATATACCTGACGGTTTCTGTCCAGCAATAATATAAAGTGCCCAACATGCGCCCGCACTAACTGCAAATAATACTCCGATCCAATCCAGACTATGAGCCTGATTGAAAGGGAAAAGTAATATGAGGCCAACAATTGCTAAACTAACCCAGACAAAATCATATTTTTGGCGTGCATGGTATAAGGCCACACTTAAGGGGCCAATAAATTCAAAAGCAACTGCAATACCAATGGGTAACCGTTCAATTGACAGATAAAAAAGTGCGTTCATTCCTGCAAGAGCAAAGCCATACGCTAAAATAGCTTTCCAACGAACCTGACTAAAATTAATTCGCCAAATTCTAAAAATAAAGGCCAGAATAATTGCACCTAAGCATAAGCGCATTGCTGAAACGGTAAGGGTAGGAAAGCTCTGGAACAGAAATTTAGCTAAAGATGCGCTGCTTTGAACGCTTAACATGGCAAGAATAAGAAAACCTAACGCATGTAGCTGAGATTTCTGGTTCGAACTGGACATTTTATTATTTGATCGATTGGTATACTTTTCACATGATAATGTAAATGTCCATAAAAAAGCCACAGACAATGCTGTGGCTTTTAAATTTACAGTTCGTATTAGAACAATACGCGCACGCGAATTGTACCTTCAACTTCATGCAACATATCTAAAGCTTCGTGAGAAGCAGAAGCGTCAACGTCCATTACGAGGTAACCGATGTCACCTTTAGTCATGAGTGATTGACCAGAAATGTTGATGCCTTGCTCAGCAAACAAGTTGTTGATTTTAGACAATACGCCCGGTACGTTTTTGTGGATGTGCAATAAACGGTGTTGGCCAGCAGTTAATGGTAACGCGATTTCTGGGAAGTTTACCGCAGAAAGTGTCATACCTTTGTCAGAGTAAGCAACAAATTTCTCTGCAACTTCTAAACCGATGTTTGCTTGCGCTTCCATGGTTGAACCACCAACGTGAGGAGTCAAAATCACATTGTCTAAGCCACGAAGTGGAGAAACAAACTCTTCGCCATTTGCTTTTGGTTCTTTAGGGAATACGTCAACCGCTGCACCAGCAATATGACCAGATTTGATGGCATCTGCTAAATCTTCAATCACTACACATGTACCACGTGCAGCATTTAGGAAGATTGCGCCTTCTTTCATTTTTGCAAACTGTGCTTTAGTGAAGAAGTTACGTGTAGATGGAACATCAGGCACATGTAATGTAACTACATCAGCAGTCGCTAAAAGTTCGTCTAACGAACCAACTTGGCGAGCATTACCCATTGGTAATTTAGTTACTGCATCATAATAAATCACATGCATACCTAAGCTTTCAGCAAGAACAGAAAGCTGAGAACCGATGGAACCGTAACCTACAATACCTAAAGTTTTGCCACGAGTTTCGAAAGAACCGACAGCAGACTTGTCCCAACCACCACGATGACAAGCCGCCGATTTTTCAGGAACACGGCGAAGAAGAAGAATCGTTTCAGCAAGTACAAGCTCTGCAACCGAACGCGTATTTGAATACGGTGCGTTAAATACAGGAATACCACGTGCCATAGCTGCTTTAAGATCAACTTGGTTTGTTCCGATACAGAAACAGCCCACTGCGATCAATTTATTTGCAGCTTCGAAAACTTCTTCAGTCAATTGGGTACGCGAACGAATACCAATAAAGTGAGCATCTTTAACAGCTTCTTTTAGCGCTTCGCCTTCAAGAGCAGTTTTGCGATAGTCAATATTGGTGTAACCCGCAGCGTTTAGAGTATCGACTGCGTTTTGGTGAACGCCTTCTAACAAAAGGAAACGGATTTTATCTTTAGGTAGTGAAAGATGTTGGCTCATTACGGCTCCGCTACAAAGGCCAAATTTGGTGGCGCTATCATAACATAATGGTCGGTACTATAGATATTTCGTTTGCGCCATCGTCTTATGGCAATTTTATCTATGTCTAATCACTTCTATTTATGGCTTGTGAGTCATTTAGAATAGGGTTGGTATGAGATTTAAATGCGATTTTTCTCTGAAAGTCCTATAGAAAAGCATTTATTTACGTTAAACATGTTTTGTAGTGACAGTATCTCTATTCTGAACTTTATCGCTTGAGCTGTTGCATGTAGAATATAGGAGTTCCTTGAACATTATGGCTTTGCTCAGGTGAAAACCCTGAAAATATGAAGTCATAGTCCCACCATAGTTTACTTCTTGCTAGGTCTGCAAACGATGAATGCTCCAGTCGCTTTAACACCTGAGTTACTCACCCAATTAACAGCAATCGTCGGTGAAAACCGTATTAAAACCGATGCTGATAGTCTCGAAAACTGGGGTAAAGATCATACCAAGCATTTTAATCCGAACCCATCGGTCATCGTTTTTCCATCGACCACTGAACAAGTTCAGGCAGTTGTAAAGCTTGCGAACCAGTTTAATATCGCGATTACACCGTCAGGTGGTCGTACTGGTCTCTCTGCTGGTGCGGTAGCAACCAATGGTGAAATTGTCATTAGCATGGACAAAATGAACCAGATTCTTGAGTTCTTCCCAGCAGATCGTATGGTACGAGTGCAAGCTGGTGTAGTGACTGAACAATTGCAAAACTATGCTGAAGAGCAAGGTATGTATTATCCGGTTGATTTCGCGTCAGCGGGTTCTAGCCAGATTGGCGGTAATATCGGTACCAATGCCGGTGGTATTAAAGTTATTAAATACGGCATGACACGTAATTGGGTGCTTGGTTTAACCGTTGTCACTGGTAAAGGTGATATTTTACGTTTAAACAAAGGCATGGTTAAAAATGCAACTGGTTATGCATTGCAGCATTTGTTTATTGGTGGTGAAGGTACATTAGGTTTAGTGACTGAAGCGGAAATTAAACTTGAGCGTCAACCACAAAATTTACAAGTTTTAGTTTTAGGTGTTCCAGATTTCGATGCAGTAATGCCTGTATTACATGCGTTCCAAAAAGATATCGATTTGACTGCATTTGAGTTCTTTGGTGAACTTGCAATGCAAAAAGTTTTAGACCACGGGCATGTACAACGTCCATTTGAAACTGAATGTCCGTTCTATGTATTGCTTGAGTTTGAAGCACCATATGAGCCGATTCTCGATAAAGCAATGGAAATCTTCGAGCATTGTATGGAGCAGGGTTGGGTACTTGATGGTGTAATGAGCCAGAGCCTTGACCAAGTAGAAAGTTTATGGCGTTTACGCGAAGATATCTCTGAATCAATTGCGCCGTTTATTCCATACAAAAATGATATTTCAGTATTAATTACTCATGTACCTGCGTTTATTCGTGAGATTGATGCAATTGTTCAAGAGAACTATCCTGATTTTGAAATTTGCTGGTTCGGTCATATCGGTGACGGCAACTTGCACTTAAATATTTTGAAACCTGAAAACTTAACCAAAGATGAGTTCTTTGCGAAGTGTCAGGTTGTGAATAAATATGTGTTTGATACCGTGAAAAAATATGATGGTTCAATCTCTGCCGAACATGGCGTAGGTATGACGAAAAAGCCGTATTTGGAATATTCACGTTCGCCTGAAGAAATTGAATATATGAAAGCTTTGAAGAAAGTATTTGATCCGAACGGTTTGATGAACCCAGGTAAATTGTTTGATCTTTAATACTTGATTGAATAAAAGAATTTCTGTTAAAAGCGTATCGTAAGATGCGCTTTTTTATTAAAAGTTCTATTTCTTGTACGCTTTCCAACCCGTCAGAATATGATAAATCAACGGTAAAAGACTAAGAGCAAAAAAGCTACAAAGCGCAATGGCCCACAGAGGTAAATTCCTTGGATTACCTAAAAAGAAATAGGCAAAAATAGAATAAGACAACATCGAAAACATCGCCATTGTTCCAAGTGGAAGCGTGACTTTAAAAATTAACGTGCTAGCAAATGTTTTGTAGGGTTCCATGTCGCGCTTTAGACTATAGGCAATAATCATAAGCAATACATAACCTAAAATAAACAGCATAAATAAAGCGGCTGCAAACAATAGAATTGTTCGCCAGCTCTTTTCTTGCGCGGTGTGATCACCTGATTTATAAACAACAGTAATATGTTCACCAATTACAGGCACATCCCCAGAGCGAACTGAATTATCTAAAGTTAGAGTTCTGTTTTGATTATCTTTAAATTGAACCTGAGCAGTATGCATGAGTGTTTTAGTTTTATATTTACGCCCATTTGAGTCGGTACGTTCCGTATCTACCCATTCAGAAGTATAACTCATCACAGTTGCATCGTAAGTCGGTTTAGTTACTAAGCCGTAGACTGCCTGAGAAACCCAATAAGTAAATGGGAAAAATAAAGCACTAATACTAAAAACCACGGCAAATAAATAAACGAATTCAAACTTACTACTTTTACGATTTTTAGCTAAACGCTTGACCCAAAACTTGGTGAGTACAAATGACCAAATCATCAAAACTGCAACGACCACTAAGAAAACTTGCCCCGCATAAGTCAGTTGCATAATGATCCTATTTGTTATGTGTAGTAGAAATTAATTTTATCAAACGATTGTTGTTAAAGTTGCGTGGGCAAGAACAATTATTTGGTCTGTAAAAGAGTAGCCATCCTTAGAACTACATAGTTTCTACAGAGTAACTGAGCAAGGCATAGCATCATAAAGCTATGCCTTTTGTTTTTGGTGATAAAAATGCAACGTTTATTTTTAATTTCAGCGCTCTGTGCTGGACTTTTCACTGGGTGTGCGACGACCAGTAAATTAATTCCTTTTGTGGGTTCCGAGACCCCAATGCAACAAGTACTTAAAGCTCAACCAGAGATTGCAAAAGAGCACAATAACACCTCAGTTCAGCAAGTGTTTAACCGAGTAGAATCTCCAACTGTTTCTCGTATCGTTGTTATTCAAACAGGTTTAATGGATGACTCCGTCTCTGCTATTCGAACAGAATATGCATTTAAATTAGTCGATGAAAAGTGGCAGTTGCAGAATAAGCAAAAAAGTTATCAGTGTGCGAGAGGGAAAGGCTCTAGAGGGTTCCAAACACAGCTTTGTTCTTAAAATATAAAAAAAGACGATAAATATATCGTCTTTTTTTATGGGCTAAATTATACGCCGCTTTCTAAAATTTTAATTTTGACATCAATGACATCGTCTTTAACGGCTGCATGATGCGCTTGCATATGAGGTGTAGCTAAATGTGCCTCAAGATGAGCAACACTTTCCCATTTTTCTAACATCACAATCGTGTCAGGCTCTTTAGTTTGAAAGCTGGCATCCGATATATGATCAATTAAAGGTTCATAACCATGACAACCATCTTCGGCTAAAACAGTTGGAATAATTTTTTGAAAAGCATCCAACACATTTTGACGATGCTGCCCAGCTGATTTGGTGCGAATTTCTGCAATAATGGTTAGCATGGATTTCTCCTTATTAAGCTGTTGCAAATACACTATTTAAGTGTGCTTTATATTCTTCAACATAACTATCAACGTTAGGCATTTTAATTACGTCGTTTACAATAAAAGTCGGTAATGTGCTCATGCCTAAGAACTGATTAGCTTTATGAAATGGTAAATAAACACCATCTACGCCTACGCCGTGGAAGAATTGATCTACATCATCAAATGCTTCCATTGGTGCATTCCAGGTGAGTGACAGCATATATTTTTTGTCATGAATTAAACCACCTGAACCATATTTTTTTGAAGCATCAGAGCGGCTACGACCATCATTTGCATAAAGTGAACCATGACCTACAGTAAATACATCATCGATATATTTTTTAACTGTCCAAGGCGCACCCATCCACCAACCTGGCATTTGGTAAATAACGACATCTGCCCATAAGAATTTTTCAACTTCATTTTCGGCATCATAATCGCTATCGGCACGGGTCATTTGAACTTCATGGCCAAGTTCCGTGAGATGGGTCGTTGCGAGTGTGGTTAATGTGTCATTTAATTCACCATTTGAATGTGCAAATTGTTTGGCACCATTAATCACTAAAATCTTACTCATGAGAGTCACTCTAATTAAATTCCTAAATTTGATGTGTACTTTACGGAATTTACTCTTGTTGAAAAATGCATGAATAGGAAAAATATTATTGATTAAAAGTCACTAATATTGATTTGATGCATCATTTTATTTTTCCACATTAAAGATGCATACTTTACAAAGTAGAACGGAAAAAATTATTTGTAGTCTTTAGCATTAAGTTTGGGTAAATCTAAGAGATCACGTATGAGAAAAATGAGTTTGCTGATTGCTTTTAGCCTTGTAGCACTAACGGCTTGAGCCCCAGCAAAAAATTCTTCTGCTCAACTTGCTGATAGCCCGATACAAGCGGTATTACTTGATCAGCCCGATCTTTTAAATGATGCAAACAATTTGGATATTTCACAGCAAATGAATGCTGCCGATGATCCCTCTAATGCTCAAGTCACTATTTTACAGACAGATCCGAGCGAAGATGCAATAACGAAAGTCCGTACAGAATATTTATTAAAGCGAGACCAACAAGTCTGGAAAATTGTAAATAAAAAGCAAAGCTATCAATGTACGCAAGGACAAGATGCCCCAGACTTTCAAGTTAATCCTTGTCCTTAGTGCTTAATTTTTTATCGAATATGTGGATAACTTTGGGTTTGTGCACAACCAGAATTTGTGGGTCTTTTAGTGCAAAAAACTAAAATTTAAGCTTCTTGAAATTGCATGATTGCTGATCAATTTAAAAAGTGCTATTGTTGCGCTCGGCAATTGTGCCAATTGGTAAAAATTACCGAATCTCACGTCATACATTTTTTCTCGTTTTAGACACCTTGTGAATACGGTGTTTCACATTCTAAACATGCACTCTCACGGCATATAAAAACTTAACTAAAGATTGATAGACCATACTGTCATTGTCATGACTACATTATTTATTTCAATATGTAGTTGCTGAGACATTCTGGCCGCTATTTTGAAGTGTACAACTCATGAAAAATATTCAAACGACAGCGTTGAACCGTACAACGTTGATGTTTCCTTTGGCCTTAGTGCTATTTGAATTTGCGGTTTATATTGGTAATGACCTTATTCAGCCAGCAATGTTGGCAATTACTGAAGATTTTGGTGTAAGTGCAACTTGGGCTCCATCTTCAATGTCATTTTATTTATTAGGTGGCGCTACAGTTGCGTGGTTACTTGGACCATTGTCAGATCGTCTCGGACGTAAAAAAGTACTGCTAGCAGGGGTTTTGTTCTTTGCTCTATGCTGCTTCTTAATTTTACTAACGCGGCAAATAGAACAGTTTCTAGCATTAAGATTTTTGCAGGGAATTGGCTTAACCGTAATCTCCGCAGTCGGTTATGCCGCTATTCAAGAGAGTTTTGCTGAGCGTGATGCAATTAAAGTTATGGCACTCATGGCAAATATCTCGTTGCTTGCACCTTTGTTGGGGCCTGTACTTGGAGCCTTTTTAATTGATTATGTGTCTTGGCATTGGGGCTTTGTCGCCATTGCTGTATTGGCATTACTCAGTTGGGTCGGTTTGAAAAAACAGATGCCAAGTCAGCAAGCCAGTGTAACTCGACAACCTTTTAGTTATCTTTTTGATGATTTTAAAAAAGTGTTTACTAACCGCCGTTTTTTAGGCTTAAGTCTGGCCTTACCGTTGGTCGGCATGCCTTTAATGCTTTGGATCGCTTTATCTCCAATCATTTTGGTAGATGAATTAAAGCTCACCAGTGTGCAATATGGTTTAGCTCAATTTCCAGTATTTGTTGGTCTCATTGTAGGCAATATTGTTTTAATTAAAATTATTGACCGTCTAGCTTTAGGTAAAACTATTCTAATTGGCTTACCGATTATGCTGATTGGGACACTCATTTTAATATTAGGTGTGGTGTGGCAAACCTATTTAATTCCTTGTTTGCTTACAGGCATGACGCTCATCTGTTTTGGTGAGGGAATTAGCTTTTCAGTCTTATATCGCTTTGCACTCATGTCATCTGAAGTTTCAAAAGGAACTGTTGCGGCGGCCGTTTCGATGCTATTGATGATGAGCTTCTTTGCAATGATTGAGCTGGTACGTTACCTCTATACGCAATTTCATTTATGGGCTTTTGTATTATCTGCATTTGCTTTTATTGCTCTTTGGTTTACTCAACCACGAAGTGCTTTAAAGCAGGAAATGCAAGAGAGGCAACAACAAGGTAATAACTAGATAAAAAAATACCGGAATTTATATTCCGGTATTTTTTATATTAGGTAATTTCTTGCTCTAACAGCTTGTCTTTAAGCATCAGCAATTCTGGTAATGTTTCTAACAATAAACTGATTTGTTTCAAGACTAAGGTGTATTTCTCAGATAGCTGTTCTTGAGCTGTTAAGTCTTGAATTTCTTGTAATATTTGATAAATAAGTGTGTGGTCGGGTAGGGTTTGCTCAAGAACACTCTGGCTCAAAATTTCTTGGCAACGGAGTAATAATTGTAAAATCTGCTCTTCATCAATTTTCTGTCGTTGGCTACCTAACGCTGCCACATAACTCAGCTGGCTATGGCTGTAAACCAAATAGCGAAAAGCGTAATGAATGAGCTGAGGATTTGGATTCGGTTCAGCACTTAAACTCGAGATCATGTTCGATAGCTCGATTTGAGCATTATGGGCAGCACGACGAATTCGACGGTACTCTATATCTTGATTTTTGCCATATTGATATTGCTCAACAATTACATTGAAATAATCTAATGTCGCTTTACTACTTTTCTTAATATTGTTAGGAATATTGCGGAAGTTCCAATCAGGCCAAATAAAGTTTACGGCAAGCCATGCAATAAAACAGCCTAATAGCGTATCTATCATTCGAGGCAAAATAATGCTGTAGCCAGCACCTTTTAAGTTAAAAATTAACAGCACCATGAGGGTGGCCATAAGCGTAGCCAATGCATATTTCTTTTGCCGTAAGTAGAAAAAGCAGACTCCGCAAATAATCGTAATGATGAGCTGACCTTCAATACTCGGTACAAAATATAGAATAGGTATTCCTAATAAAACACCGAGTAAGGTGCCAATCGTTCTTAGTTTAAGTCGGCTTTTAGTCGCAAAATAAGTGATCTGGCAGACAAATAAACTAGTCAGTAAAATCCAATAGCCATGCTGAGCAAATGGTAATAACGAAATGGCATAACCTGCGGCGAAAACCACTGCAATTCGTATGGCATGTCTAAACAATGCTGACTGTGGTGTAAGTTGTTGCCTGAGTTTTAAGATCAGATCTGAAAACCCTTGAATATCATCATCAAGTAAATTTAAGTGTTCTTGTCTTGTTTGGGTATTATTTTCAGGGAAGGGCTGTGCATATTGTAGTTGTTCAAACTGTTCATGCATCCCTTTTAAATTATCAAAAATAAGTCTTAAATTTTTAACTTCAAAGTTTTGTGGATGCTGCTGTATCCAGTCCTTTAAAGAACTTTCCAAATGGTTCAATACGGTCTGGCTTTCTTGCGAAGGCTGAGATGGCCGATTATACAAAATACATTGAGCTAGATCTTGGCACGCTTGTGCTTGTAGGCGCAGGATTTTTTGGAAACGGAAAATAAGATCACTACGGCTGAAGTTCTGTTGAATATGCTCGTAATGTAAATAATTCGAAGTTGCTTGCTCGTGAATGTCCCGCGCAAAAAAATACAGGTTTAGCCAATAGATACTTTTATTACTAACCCTAGAAGCCTTGAGTCGAGTGAGCAGGGAACTTCGTATTTGATTGAGACTTTGAGCAACTTGCGTATTTTGTAAGGATAGTTCATATAAAAGTTGTTCTACGTTTTCTTTATTGTCGGGATCAAACAAACGTGCTTTTGCTTGTAGTAGAACAGAAATTTCTTTAAAAATTTGTGAGAGCTTATCTTGTAAGGGAAGCGTGGGTTTAATAATAAAAAACAAGATAGATGTGAAACCGTACCACAAAGCCCCATAAACAAAGTAAGTAGGTTGTTGGTACCAGTGCGCATATTCTCCTAAACCGAACATGCTATAAATGGAAAGCAAAATAGTGCCAAACGAAATTGTGGCATAACGTTGTCCTAAAGCGCCTAATAAAATAAAAAAAGCACTTGAGATTGAGAGATATAAAATAAAGAAAATTTTGTAAGGAGCTAGAAAGCCAAGAATACTACTGACTATAAAAAAGAGGAGGCAGACGTAAACCAAATTACGTAATCGAATACTTAAACGATCATCAAAGTCGGTTAATGCTGCTGCAATCGCGCCTAAAGTCACAGGAACGATGAGCTCGTTATGGCCTAACCATAGTAAACCCAAAGTTGTGCCTGTGAGTACAATCAAAATTTGCAGGCAATAAATTAAAATGGAATTCGTCTTAAAACTATTAAATATTTGGGTCAGATAGTTCACGGCTTTTGTTCTAAATTAGAGAATACGTGAGAAAGCAGTATGTAACTTTAAATTTTTATTACTTCAAAAATATTATTCTGTTTATCTACAAAAGTCAGTCATTTTTTGAGTTTTTATTAGGCTTAAATCAAGTTGTAACGATCAATAAATTAACAAAATTGTGGATATCTTTTTAGATACCCACAATTTGAAAAAAACATAAATTATTTAATCACACCACATGCAATTCGTGCTCCGCCACCGCCGAGAGGTAGAGGTGAGTCTGAATAGTTATCGCCACCAGCATGAATCATGATAGCTCGACCTTGAAGATCAGCAAGTTTCAAACGAGGTGCGATCACAGCAGTCGTTGCAACACCAGTATTATCGACTACTAAAGCAGGTAAATCACCTAAGTGGCCAGTTGTTGGGGTACCGTGATGAGGAGCTTGATTCGGGTTATAGTGACTACCAGCAGCTAAAGCAGCGCCCGGTTTCCCATCTTTTACAGCTGGTTCACAAGAGGCATTTTCATGAATATGAAAGCCGCGTGTACCACTTGGTAAGTCAGCAAGAGCAGGGGTAATAATTAAACCTTTATCGCTATCTTGAAAGCTAATCGTACCGATTTTTTTACCAATACCATTAGCGGTTACTTCATTTACATCAACTACTTTTTTCGTATGCATTGTCGTTAATGCTTGAGCTGTATCTGATACAGTTTTTGTGACTGAACTACAGCCAACCGTAAAAAAAGCTGTAAGCGCACAGACTGCGCCAATTTTATTAAACATCTGCATGATCGGATGTCCTTATAAATATATATGATTGTTTGATTCAAACAAACGAAGGTTTAACCTACAAGTTAATTTAAATAGTTAATTTGTATCTAGAAACATTTTTAAATTAAATAAATACGTCAATCTTTGTCGTTAGAAGATTCATTTTCAGAATCATAAATCATAGTCGTTTTAGGCATAGGTTCAGGCTCAATGGTTTCATGTAACCATTCACGCCAAATTGCCAGTAAAATAGCCAGAATTACAGGTCCAATAAATAAACCTACCAATCCAAAACTAGCAATACCACCTAACACACCAAACATGATTAATAAGAATGGAATTTTTGTAGCACCAGAAATCACAAGTGGTCGAATCACATTATCTGAGCTACTAACAATCACTACACCCCAAACCACTACACCAATTGCTTCCATAGTTTGTCCTTGAGAGAACAACCATAGGCCGACACCTAAATAGGAAATTGGTGTACCAAATGGAATTAAAGCCAATAAGAAAGTAGCAATGGTAAGTACCATTGGGTTAGGAACACCTGCTACGAAATAACTTAATCCAGCTAAAACAGCTTGAGCAATTGCAGTTAAACCTACGCCATAGACTACAGCACGAGTCGTCTCAGAAATCGTATCGAGATAATGGTGAATACGGGGGCCTATAACCATTTCTAAGGCTTTACTCACCTGAGACAAAATCATTTGACCATCACGGTAGAAGAAAAATAGGCTAAATACGGCAAAGCCAAGTTTGACAATATTTTTACTAATTTCACCGAGCAGTACACGGCCATAACTTAAATGGCTTTGTACCCAAGCTGCAACATTTTGAATCGTGCTATTAGGATCATTATTTAATTCATTGAGTGTACGAGAGATTTCTTTTCCAACAAACGGAAGATCACGAATAAAATCAGGGACACTTAAATGACCTGAAAAAACCTGACGTTGTAAGTCAAAATATAAGTTGCGGCCTTCATGCTGCAAAATAAAAATAGCGCATGTAAAAGGAACGCCAACAACCAAAATGACCAGACTAATCATTAGAGTTGCATTTAAAGTATTACGGGTTTCTCCAAAAAAACGTTGAATTCTTAAATAAATAGGCCAAGTCATATAAGCAATGATGGCAGCCCAAAGTACAGGAACAATAAAATATTTCAGGATATTAAATCCTAAAAAAATCAAAATAAAAAACAGCCCAAACAATAAAACGCGCTGTAAATTAGGAGCGTATGGATGCACGAACAATATTTCTCTAATTTTCTACATAGAATAAAGTCATATTAACTGAAAAATAACCTGAGGCAAATTTTAAGGCCGCAATGTAAAGAACCTTATACATCTCTTTTTAGAGACTAAAAGTTATTTAAAACCACTCAGCTTTATCTTCAACTAATTTGTTTAGAACAGGTTGCCATTGGTTTTGAATCGTAATAAAGTTTTTTTGAGGCTTATCAAAAATGCTTAAGCCTTGCATTGCTAAGCTGCCATATGCAGTGCGTTCAGCAATCCATGCAACAGGTTCCTGTTCAATTTTTTCAAAAAACTGTTGAATATCTTTTGAGCTGGCACTGTTTGGTTTTACGCGATTTGCAAGAAGTAAAATCTGAACTTTGCCTTTACGAATGCGCTTAATATCTTGTAAATGCTTCAAAAAGCGACGAGTACTGTCTATATCAAAAAATGAAGGCTGAAGTGGAGTAATAATGGCATGAGCTTCACTAATCAGTTGCTCAGCATGTTCACCTGAAAGTGCACCAGGTGCATCAATAATTAAATAATCCAGATTTTTAGGCGCGTCACCAATTGATTTTTCATGACGCCAGTCGAGGCTTTGAATTTTTGCGACACCATCGGGGCGCTGTTTTAACCACTGTAAAGCCGATTTTTGATTGTCCGAATCTGCTAATGCTACTTTATATCCTTTTTGTGCCAATGCTGTTGCCAACGTAATGGCCGTCATGGTTTTTCCGCATCCGCCCTTTTGATTTGCAATAAGTATCGTTTTCATAAATCCAATTATTTTCAGCAGCACATTTGTTTATGTTTTATACCTTAGCATCTTTTTATGTGAAGGAGATGAACACATTTGACAAAAGTTTAAGCTGTTTCGTTATTTTAGATATGATTAGATCTGTAATCTTAATTCGCGCTTTTTAAGGAAAATTTATGTCTGTATGGCTTGCCATGCTTATTGGTGCTGGTATTGGCATCATTATCACTACTCTTATTTTATCAAATACACGTAATGGACGAATTAAGGCTGAATATGAGCAATATATTGCTGAACTTGAACTAGAGCATCAACAAGCGCTTACTCAAGCACAAAAGAGAAGTGTAAATACAAGTCGTGCGGTGTTAAAAGGAAAAATGGCAGAACAATTTGCTCCGGTTTTACCTGAATTTCAGTATCTACCAAGCGATGCAAAATTCATGGGCGATCCGGTGGACTATATTATCTTTGATGGATATACCGATTTTCGCGATGGCGATGGTACGGCAGAAGACATCAATATTATTTTGCTCGATGTAAAAAGTGGTGGAGCTAGACTTACGAAAGGTCAACAGGCAATTGCACAAGCGGTCCAACAAGGTAAGGTTCGTTTTGAAACGTTGAGAATAGATTTCGAAGATTAACAAGCTGTTTAATTCAGCACAAAAATAGACGAAATTGATCTGTATTGTTACTAAATTTCGATATTTTTTTCATCGCTTAAAGCTATTATAAATTGAAGATCTATTCACTTTGATCTAGCAATATTTGAGGTGTAACACGATGAAAAAACAACGTTTGATGATGGGCTTACTGACTGCTATTGGCATGAGTTCAGCATTTGCATCGACCTCAAGTGAATATAATATTGCCAATGGTTTAAGCCCGATAGAAAAAGATCAATCTATTTCTGTATTACAACCTTTTCAAGGCAATTTCAGAATCTTGGGTTCAAAAGTTTATCAAAATGATGAACAAGCTAAATTTTCTCCTATCGACTATGCAGTAAGTTGGGGATTGTTTGCACAGCCTGAAATCGCGCGTCATATTTCAGTGAAACAATATGACCGTTATTTAAACTGGAAAATTCCTAAATTACCTGTTCCAGCAGAGCAAGCAATGCAAATGGTGTCTAACATGCACATTATTCCTGCAAACCCTGAAATTGCTCAGCAGATTAAACAAGTTAAACGTGGTGATCTCGTTTATCTAAAAGGGGATCTAGTCGAGATTAAAGACAAAAACTTAGTCTGGAAATCTTCACTTACGCCAACCGACACGGGTGATGGTGCATGTGAATTATTCCGTGTTCAGGCAATTCATTGGGTTGAAAAGCAAAATATATAATTTGAAAAAAGCCTTCATAAATATGAAGGCTTTTTTATAAGTAAAGTAATACTTATTTCTGTTGCGATGCTTTCCAATACTTTAATTGATTTTGCGCTTGTAAATAGTCGGCAAGATCATTGATCTGTTCATCTTTAGTCGCGTGCTTATCACTATAGTGTTTTTCTTGGTTTTCCCAATATTGATAAAGTAATCCCTGAATGTAACGACCTTGCTCAGTTTTTAAATCTAAATCTTTTAACATGGTTAGAGCAGAGCGCACATTATCGAGTGTACGTTGTTGCTCAAAATCTGTTGTGAGTGTTCCTGCTTCATGCATTTTTGCTAACTCATTTTCCATTTCGTCGCTCATTTCTGTAAAGCGGTGGTCATAGTCCTCTAAAAGTGCAATATCGTGTGCATCATCAGCAGTGGCAGGGAACGTCTTAACAGGTCTTTCATTTAGTTTTTCTAAAACCTGATCTGTAGATGAAGTGGCAGACGGTTGTTCCGTCTTAGCAGGCTCATCCGCTTTTTTACAAGCAGTAAGTAATAGGCTAGAGCAAAGCAAAGACATTAATATGACTTGAGGTGTTTTCTTCTTCATAACTTTCAACCAAACCTATTCACTAATTATTTAACGGGTAACGTACTTTTCTGAAAGTGATATGCATATGTGACATATGGAAAATCAATCTGATCTTGAGGACCTAATCCCGTAAAATCATAAACAATTTTTTCAAACTGTGCTTTGAGTTGTAACTGATCTTTTTTGGTCATTGCAGCAATAAAACTCGTAGAGAGTAAACGTTTACTCACGACTTGTTCGACAGAACCGCATTGCGACTGTGTAAATGTTTGTAGACTATCAAATACGAATAAATCTTGTTGTTCAAACACACGTTTCCACTTTTCACTATGGTAACGCGGCGTGTTTCCTTCAAGAGGAAGTAGAAAATCAGCTAAGGCTTTCACCCAATCCCTACGCTCGTCGCGTTGATTCCAAACAAGTCCTAAATGTCCTTGTGGTTTTAATACTCTATACATTTCTGTTAGGGTATCAAGGTTGTCAAACCAGTGGAAAGATTGAGCACAAATAATGGCATCAATTTCATGGTCTGCTACAGGAATCGAATGGCTAAAAGCCTGTAATGTTTTGATATCAGGATAAACTTGTTGAAGCTGCTGTAACATCTCGCCAATTGGCTCAACTGCAATAACATCTGCATGTGTTTGTTTTAAGTAGGGTAAGAATTTGCCAGTACCCGATCCAAGATCGATAACAGTAGAGTTTTCCTGTATTTGTAGGCAATTTTGCAGCCAACTTACTATTTCTGCGGGATAATTAGGTCTAACTTGCTGATATAGTTCAGCAGCTGAGCTGAAGCCTTTTTGAGCGGCAGGATGTAAGGATTGTGTCATATTTTGCGCTTTTTAATCTGACTGGCATCTATAAAATAAGATACTCCGCAATCATAAATTGGCAAAACACCTATTTTGTTTCATTTTTGACGTTGTATGTGGGAGTAAATTTTCTTTCGGTGTGAGCATGGATAAGCAAATTATTTTTGAAGACGAACACATTAGAGCCATTTTTTTACCAGGCGATTCTAATACATTGGTTCTCTCTTTTGGCGATTTGATTACCCGAGCGAGTGGCTTATCTATCAATGCTGAAAAGTCCCTAATTAAATACCAATATAATATTATTGGGGTAATGCCAAAACAAAAATCATGGTTTCCGCAAGCGAGCATGATTGAGCTGGCAAAAGCGATTTCGCCTATTCTACAAGGCTTTAAAAATATTGTGGGTTATGGCGGTTCGATGGGCGGCTATGCAGCAATCAAATATTCTAATTTATTGAATATGAATCGTGTGATTGCATTTGTGCCTCAATATTCAATTGATCCTGAGCAGGTTGAAGATCGACGCTATGCCGAGTTTTTCGATGCTGTGGCAAATAAAGACATGCAAATCCAGCCGCAAGATGTCGATGCAGCGCGTGAATACGTTATTGTTTATGACCCTTATTTTTCAACTGACCGTGAACATTATCTAAAAATAAAAGAGCTATTACCAAACTTACATACGATTCATTTGCCATTTACTGGTCATGAAGCATTGTCTGTATTGGCAAGTTCAAGTTTATTACATGATTTTATTGAGCATGAATTTGACGAAATTTATTTTTATCAACAAGTTCGCAAGGTCAAAAAGCAAAGTAAGTTTTACTTCCGTAATGTACTTGCACATGTTCTTACCCATCATGATGACATGTTGTTAAAAATATTACGCCAAAATGATTTTCAGCTTGATGAGCGTTATTTTGATAACCCCCTTAAACAGGCTATTACGCGTAGTCTGATAAAGACACAGCAAGCAACTGAGCTAGACTTTCAAAAGTTAGGTATTAAAGTACCGCGAGTTCAGGATGCTGCGAATTATAAAGAAGGATTGCAGACCAGCTTTGGCACAATTTGGGTATTCAACCTCATTAATTCAAAGTTTGAAAGTTATGCTCTAGATGTTCTGCTGGCGAATAAATCTTATTTGATTCCAATTGTGGCTGAACACACTGGTGTAGTTCACATTGAATTAAATAATGAAAATTATTTGTTGGGAATGAATGATCGCAAAGTTATTAAATTGTTCAAGCACAACGAGCCTTTATCATCTGATATGAGCCCATTTGTAGTCAAAAAATATTCCGATTGTTTTGCAATCAGCTATAAGCAATTAAATTTATCTTGTGATGAACACGGGATGTGTGAATTTATAGAAGGTTCAATTCAGCCGACTGAACAACTAGCCTTAATCAGCTTTTAAAACTTTATAGTGGTTAAATAAAGCTCAGACCTTTAGGTTTGAGCTTTATTTTTTGCTTAAAAAATTTTTTTTCATAAACTTATTTGTATATTAATTTGAAATTCATTATTTAAATAAATAGTGCATTTGTTCTGCGAATATTTATTGTATTAAAAGTAGATATAGCCAGTGGTGAATATAAATACTATATTTTGAAATAAATGGGTTTTCTTAATATATAAATTATAGAAATGGTGTTGGGTTAATTAAAATACATAAATAATGATGTATTTCTATAAGATTATGTTTTTGTTATTTATTTTATTTAAAGAGGATGGGGCTGCTTAAAATAAGTTCACTATTCAAAGATAATTGCATATTTATTTTTTTCTCCTAAAATGATTTTTTACTAAATTGTCGTTACAGTTTTTTATATGCAATCATTAAATTATCGGAATAATGATGCATCGCAACATGGAAGTTCTGCACCTTTGAAACGAGCAATGAGTACTCGACATTTGGTGATGATCTCCCTTGGCGGTGCCATAGGTACAGGTCTTTTTTTAGGGTCGGGTGATGTAATTTCCCAAGCTGGCCCAATTGGCGCAATTATTTCTTATTTTTTAGGCGGTTTAATTGCCTATACCGTGATGTTATGTCTTGGTGAGCTTGCGGTACATGTACCAGAATCAGGATCATTCGGTGAGTATGCTCGTCGCTATATTGGTCCGGGTACAGGCTATATGATCACTTGGTTATATTGGTTAACTTGGACCGCGACTTTAGGAACAGAGTTTACCGCAGCAGCTTTGCTGGTTCGTGAGTGGTTTCCCTCTACTTCTGTTTGGGCTTGGACATTATGTTTTGGTGCCTTAGTTTTTTTCATTAATATCAGTTCAACGCGATTATTTGCCGAGTCAGAGTTTTGGTTGGCACTTGTGAAAGTTGTCACGATTATTTGTTTTATTGGGTTGGGTTTGCTGGCGATTTTTGGATTTATTCCATATCACGGGCACGAAACTGCGCCGTTGTTTAGTAATTTAACTGCCCAAGGCTGGTTCCCACATGGTTTATTTCCAATTTTTGCAACCATGCTGATTGTTAATTTTGCGTTTTCGGGTACAGAATTAATTGGTGTTGCAGCTGGGGAGGCAGAGAATCCAGCACAGACAGTTCCTAAAGCAATCAATGCTGCTATTTGGCGACTACTGATTTTCTTTGTCGGCACAATTGTTGTAATTAGTTCATTGTTACCATTTCAGCTTGCTGGTTTGAGTGGCAATGAGGTGAGTAATAGTCCATTTGTGACTGTGTTTAATTATATTGGTATCCCATATGCCGAAGATATTATTCGGTTTGTGATTATTACGGCTTTACTCTCTGCTGCAAATTCTGGTTTATTTGCTGCTTCACGTATGATGTGGTCGCTTTCTGCAAAAAACCAATTACCAAAAATCTTTTCTAAACTTACACCTTCAGGAACACCTATTGTAGCTATTGTGGTTACAATGCTGGGTGCTATACCAGGTTTACTTTCAGAACAATTTGCACCTGAAACTATTTTTAAGAATTTATTGGGTGTTGCTGCCTTCACCATGGTTGTAGTGTGGATTGCAATTTGCGTATCTCAATTTAATTTCCGTAGACAGTGGTATAAATCTGGTAAAACTGCAAAAGATTTGCGTTTTGCTGCTCCTTTATTTCCTTTGACTCCAATCGTGGGTGGTCTGTTCTGTGCTATTACTTGTATTAGTATGGTATTTGATCCTTCGATGCAGGTTGGCTTCATCTGTTGTATTGTTTTCATTCTTGTGTGTTATGCGAGCTACTTCATTTTTTATCACAAGAAAGATGCGGTGTAGAGCTAAGCAAAGATATGCTTTCTGAAGCATAGTCTAAAGGCCCCATTTGGGGCTTTTTTATTGCCTGTAGGAAATTAGAAAAGGGGGATTTTATATATTTTTTTTAAAAATGAATTTTTATTTTTGATCATAAAAACAAATATTGTTTTATAAATTTACCATTGATCGGATTTTTATTAATATTTATTTATTATAAATATTTGATTAAGTCTATGTTTAGTCTTGTTATTTAATAAAGAGCTGTTTTTAGTTTTTTGGAATATAGGGATTGAATGAGAGTAATATGGATTTAATGTGAAGAATAGATAATTTTTTGATAGTTTTTTAAAAATTAAAATTTATTAAGTTGTTGTTATATATTAATAAAAATATTTACATTTTTTGTATTTATGGTTGTGTGTTTTCTATAATATTTTTTTATTAAAGTTAAGGATTTTTTAATATTTGTTGTTTTTTTATTATAAATGTCAGTGCGATTTGATTATTTTTTCTCTTCTTATTTATTTTAAAATGTTCTAAATGAGCTTGCTCTATGCTATATTTATTGGAAGATTTTATATCTATGTTGCGGCTTAATTTTAAGCAGTATGTGTGGAAATAATTAATCTGTAGGATTATTGAACAAAGTTTATTTTAAAAAGACTAATGGAGGGATCTATCGATTAGTCAAAAAAATTTTATGGACTCATGGTTTTTGTAAATCATAGTTCTTTTTAACTCCCAAACGGTTATGTCACTTCTTTTGTATTTATATTTCAGCCGGCTGGTTTTAGTGGGTTGTGGCTAGTTTTTTGCTTTTATAAAACTCTTTTTATAAACAGCAATTTAGACAAAAGAAAACTTGTAAAAGATATCGGTATATAAAAGTAGATCGTACTTTTCGTACCAACAAATGGAATTTAAAAAATCTGATGCTTTAGAAGAGCAAAAGATTTAGTAAATAAACTAAGGCGCTGTTATTTCAGGGTTTTAGTTGCTAAATAATAAAGATTACAGATTTATCAAATCTGAGTCTATGAAGGTATATAGGAAAAAAGATGTCAGATCTTTCATACGTAAACGAACACAGCGATGCATGGCAAACCTACTTGGCACAAATTGACCGTGTTGCTCCGTACTTAGACCATTTGGCTGAGTTTATCGACACTTTAAAACGTCCAAAACGTGCACTTATTGTAGACGTGCCAATTGTAATGGATGACGGTTCTATTCAGCACTTTGAAGGCTACCGTGTACAACACAACTTGTCTCGTGGTCCAGGTAAAGGTGGTGTTCGTTACCATCCGAATGTTGATTTGAACGAAGTTATGGCGTTGTCTGCATGGATGACAATTAAAACTGCTGTTTTGAACTTGCCATTTGGCGGTGCAAAAGGTGGTATCCGTGTTGACCCACGTAAATTATCTAATCGTGAATTAGAGCGTTTAACTCGTCGTTATACGACTGAAATCGGTCACATTATCGGGCCTCAAAAAGATATCCCTGCTCCAGACGTTGGTACAAATGCCAATATCATGGGTTGGATGATGGATACTTATTCTACAAGCCAAGGTTACACAGTAACTGGTGTTGTAACTGGTAAGCCAGTTCACTTAGGTGGTTCTTTAGGTCGTGTAAAAGCGACTGGTCGTGGTGTATTTGTTACAGGTCGTGAAGTAGCTGCAAAAATCAACTTACCAATTGAAGGTGCGAAAATCGCTATTCAAGGTTTTGGTAACGTAGGTAGTGAAGCTGCTTTCTTATTTGTTGAATCAAAAGCGAAAGTTACACACGTTCAAGACCATACAGGCACTATTTTCAATGCTGATGGTATTGATCTTGAAGCTTTACGTGATCACGTAAATGCAAATCAAGGCGGTATTGGCGGCTTCGCTGGCGCGCAATCAATCGCTGATGAAGATTTCTGGACAGCAGAAGTTGACATTATTGTTCCTGCTGCATTGGAAGGTCAAATCACTGTTGAGCGTGCTCAAAAACTTAAAGCTAAGTTGATTTTAGAAGGCGCAAACGGCCCGACTTATCCTAAAGCTGAAGACGTATTAGTTGAGCGTGGCATTGTTGTAGTACCTGACGTTGTATGTAACGCCGGCGGTGTAACTGTAAGTTACTTCGAATGGGTTCAAGACATGGCGAGCTACTTCTGGACTGAAGAAGAAATCAATGAGCGTTTAGACAAATTGATGGTTCAAGCTATGGATGACGTTTGGAACACAGCGAACAGCAACGCTTGTACTTTACGTACAGCAGCTTACATCTTGGCATGTGAGCGTATTTTAAAAGCTCGTAAAGAGCGTGGTATTTTCCCAGGCTAATCTGCGGAAATTACTTTTAGGAAAAGTGGTCTGAGCAAATATTAAGGATGTTATAGGGTTATTTGTTCAGCCCCTTTTTCTGAATTATTCAAAATTAAGTGTTATCGAATATATTAAATAAATACTGAGGTAAGCATGGAACAGCCAATTTCTGTAACTCGAAGCAACTTTAACGACTGGATGGTTCCAGTTTTTGCACCGGCAAATTTCATTCCGGTACGTGGTGAAGGTTCACGTATTTGGGATCAAGAAAATAAAGAATATATTGATTTTGCAGGCGGGATTGCAGTAAACGCATTAGGTCATGCGCATCCAGTGGCAGTAAATGCTTTAACAGAACAAGCAACAAAACTTTGGCACGTTGGTAACGGTTATACAAATGAGCCCGTTCTACGCCTTGCAAAACAACTTACCGAAAATACATTTGCAGACAAAGTTTTCTTCTGTAACTCAGGTGCAGAAGCCAACGAAGCTGCATTAAAACTAGCTCGTAAAGTTGGTTTAGACAGCGGCGTTGCTGGCAAAAGTGGCATTGTGGCATTTAATAATGCTTTCCATGGCCGTACCTTATTTACCGTTTCAGCCGGTGGTCAACCTAAATATTCACAAGACTTTGCACCACTTCCAAACGGAATTAACCATGTTGCCTTTAACGATTTAGAAGCTGCAAAAGCGGTGATTAATGAGCAAACATGTGCAGTCATTGTTGAGCCGATCCAAGGTGAAGGCGGCGTTATTCCTGCTGACATCGAATTTTTAAAGGGTTTACGTGCACTGTGTGATGAATTTGGTGCCTTACTTATTTTTGATGAAGTGCAAACTGGTGTTGGCCGTACAGGTGCACTGTATGCCTACATGAACTCTGGCGTTATTCCAGATGTGTTAACGACTGCAAAAGCATTAGGTGGTGGTTTCCCAGTGGGTGCAATGTTAACAACAGATAAGTTTGCTCCGCATTTTTCAGTGGGTACACATGGTACGACTTATGGCGGTAACCCGTTAGCAAGTGCGGTTGCAGGTGCAGTATTCGAATTTATTAATACGCCTGAAGTACTTGAGGGTGTGAAACATCGTCATCAATATTTCCTCGATGCACTAAATGCATTAAACGCTGAACATCAGATTTTTGAAGAAATTCGTGGTCAAGGTTTATTGATTGGCTGTGAATTAAAAGCTGAGTATGCAGGGAAAGCTAAAGATATTACGACTTGGGCGGGTGAAGAAGGTTTACTTGCTTTAATTGCAGGCCCGAATGTGGTTCGTTTTACTCCGTCGCTTATCATTCCTGAACAAGATATTGATGAAGGGATTGCTCGTTTAAAAAGAGCGTTGGCAAAATTGGCTAAATAAAAAAAAGGAAAGCTAGCCATGATGATCGTCCGTCATGCCGAGTTTCGAGACCTTGAAGATATTTATAAATTAGCGGGTAAGTCGGGTGTAGGCCTGACTTCCTTGCCACAAAATATGGATACACTTTCGGCTCGAATTTCACGTACTCGCAATACTTTAAATGGCAATGTCCATAAAAGTGAACAAGGCTATCTGTTTGTTCTTGAAGATACAGAAGCTCAACGTGTTATTGGTTTAAGCGCAATTGAAGTTGCTGTAGGACTCATTGAGCCTTGGTACAACTTTCATGTTGGTACTCAAGTACATGCTTCAAAAGCATTAAACGTTTATAAGTCACTACCTACCTTATTTTTGAGTAATGACAGAACGGGTAGTAGTGAACTCTGTACATTATTTTTAGATCCAGAGCGTCGTGAAAACCAAAACGGTAAATTCTTATCGAAAATCCGTTTTATGTTTATTGCTGCCTTTAAGCAATATTTCGAGAAAAAGTTAATTGCTGAAATGCGTGGTTTCTCAGACGAAAATGGATGTTCTCCATTTTGGGATGCGATTGGTCACCATTTCTTTAATATGGATTTTTCAACAGCAGACTATTTGAGTGGAATTGGGCAAAAAGTATTTATTGCAGAGCTTATGCCACGTTTCCCAGTCTATGTAGATCTCTTGCCGAAAGATGCGCAAGAGGTGATTGGAAAAATGCATCCACAAACTTTGCCTGCTTATCATGTGCTTGAGTCAGAAGGCTTACGCTATCAAGGATATGTCGATATTTTTGATGCGGGTCCAACCATTGAAGCCAATATTGATGAATTACGGGCAGTAAAAGAAAGTCAGTTTTTAAACGTCAAAATTACAAGTGATGCTGCGGTCGGTAAGACCCAATATCTCGTTGCCAATGATAATTATCATGACTATAAGGCAATGTTGATGAAGCTTGATCTTGTTGATAACACTATAAATTTAACACATGAACAAGCTGAAAAACTCGGTGTACAAGAAGGTCACGTTGTTCGTGTGTTATCACTAAATCCAATGGAAGTTTCCTGATGTCAAAATCTTTATTTATAAACGGTGTCTGGTTACAAGGCAGCGGCACAACATTTGAAAAAACAAATCCAGTTAATAACCAAACTGTATGGTCAGGTGCTGAAGCAACTGCTGCTGATGTAGAGCAAGCTTGTCAGGCAGCGCGTACTGCATTTCCAGCATGGGCACGTTTACCACTTGCCGAACGTGTAGCGATTGTTGAAAAATTCGCGGCTTTGCTTGAAGAAAATAAAAAGCATTTAGCAGAAGTCATTAGCCAAGAAACCAGTAAGCCATTTTGGGAAACCTTAACTGAAGTTCAGTCAATGATTGGCAAAGTTGCAATTTCAATTCGTGCTTATCATCAGCGTACAGGTGAAAGCTCAACAGAAATGGCTGATGGCGTAGCCTCTTTACGTCACCGTCCACATGGTGTGCTTGCAGTTTTCGGTCCATATAACTTCCCGGGCCATTTACCAAATGGGCATATTGTTCCTGCATTATTGGCAGGCAATACAGTGGTATTTAAACCAAGTGAATTAACACCTTGGACTGCTGAAGAAACTGTAAAACTTTGGCAGCAAGCGGATTTGCCAAATGGTGTGATGAACTTGGTGCAAGGTGGTCGTACCACTGGTGAAGCGCTAGCTGCTTCACATGAAATTGATGGCTTATTGTTTACTGGAAGTGCAAACACGGGTTATCACTTGCATAAGCAAATGGCGGGTGCTCCTGAGAAAATCCTTGCGCTTGAAATGGGCGGCAATAATGCATTGATTATTGATGAAATTATTGATGTCGATGCTGTAGTTAATCTCACTATTCAATCTGCATTTGTTTCGGCGGGTCAGCGTTGTACATGTGCACGCCGTATCTTGGTAAAAAATGGCGCAGAAGGTGATGCATTTATTCAACGTTTCGTTGAAGTTGCAAAAAATCTAAAAGTTGGTCGTTGGAACGATGAGCAACAACCATTTATGGGGGGCGTTATCTCGTCAGTTGCCGCATCAAATATGATGCTTGCTCAGCAAAAATTGCTTGAGCTTGGCGCAAAAAGCTTGTTGCCAATGACGCGTCCACAAGAAGATAGTTCGTTACTTACTCCAGGCATTGTTGATGTAACAGGCGTCACAGATATTCCAGATGAAGAATATTTTGGTCCGCTTACGACGATTCAACGTTATGACAACTTTGATGAAGCATTAAAAATTGCGAATGCAACTCGCTTTGGCTTGTCTGTTGGTTTGGTTTCACCAAAACGTGAACTGTTTGATCAAGTACTTATTGAAGCGCGTGCCGGTATTGTGAACTGGAATAAGCCATTAACAGGTGCTTCAAGTGCTGCACCGTTTGGTGGTGTCGGAGCATCTGGTAACCATCGCGCAAGTGCCTTTTATGCAGCTGATTATTGTGCTTGGCCAATGGCTTCACTTGAAAGTGACAGCTTAACCTTACCAGAAAAATTATCTCCAGGGATTGTGTTGCCTTAAACACTAGGGAAAGAAAAATGAAAGGATATGAAGTAAATTTCGATGGCTTGGTGGGACCAACACATCACTACGCGGGCTTGTCGTTTGGTAATGAAGCATCGACAAAAAACCGTAATAACGCCTCGAATCCAAAATTAGCAGCTAAACAGGGCTTGCTAAAGATGAAGGCCTTGGCTGACATGGGAATGAAACAAGGTGTGCTTGTTCCGCATGAGCGCCCACATGTTCCAATGTTACGCCGTTTAGGTTTTACAGGAGATGACATTAGCGTAGTTGCTCAAGCAATGCGTCATTCACCTGAACTATTATCATCGCTAAGTTCAGCTTCGCCAATGTGGACTGCAAATGCGGCAACAGTTTCACCTTCGGCAGATAGCCAAGATGAACGCGTGCATTTTACCGCAGCGAACCTAAACAATAAGTTTCACCGTTCAATTGAAGCTGAAACTACAAGTCAGGTCCTACAAGCGATCTTTAAAAATGAACGCCACTTTGTACACCATGAAGCTTTACCACAAGTGGCCTTGTTTGGTGATGAAGGTGCAGCAAATCACAACCGTTTAGGTGGTGATTATGCTAAGCGCGGTGTTCAAGTATTTGTTTATGGTCAACAACATTTAAATAATGGTTTACCGGGACCAAAACGCTATCCAGCTCGTCAGACGCGTGAAGCAAGTGAAGCAATTGCACGTTTGCATCGATTAGATGATGCGCACACCGTTTTTGTTCAACAAAATCCGGATGTAATTGATCAGGGCGTATTTCATAATGATGTTATTGCGGTAAGTAACCAACAGGTTTTATTCCATCATCAACATGCATTCTTAAATCAAGATCAAGCTTTTGCTGAAATTCGTCAAAAAATGGCAAGCATCGGTGAAGACTTTATTTCAATTGAAGTCCCTGAAAACCGTGTTACCGTTGACGATGCCGTAGCGACCTACTTATTTAATAGCCAGATTTTGACTCGTCCAGATGGCGGAATGACCATTGTTGTACCAGAAGAGTCTCGCCAGAATAAGGCAGTTTGGGGTTATCTGAACGATATGGTTCAGATGGGTACACCAATTGATGCTATTCAGGTATATGACTTACGTGAAAGTATGCGTAATGGTGGTGGTCCGGCATGTTTACGTTTACGCGTAGCTTTAAACGAAACTGAGTTAAATGCTGTAAATCCAAAAGTTCTCATGAACGATCAATTGTTTGGCACACTCAATCAATGGGTAGATAAACATTATCGTGATCGTTTAGCACAAGAAGATTTAGCTGATCCGCATTTACTCATGGAAAGCCGTATGGCACTCGATGAACTGACCAAAATTTTAGGTTTGGGTACGGTTTATCCTTTCCAAAAATAATGAGGAGGTGACATGCAAGATTTTCTAGCATTAACCTTGCAAGGTGAGCAGCCTAAAACCCGCGAAGGAAAACAAGATAATTTTTCTTGGCGTTGGTTGGGTGAGGGGATTCTTGAATGTACACCAAATGCACAGTACGACAAAGCCGTCGTACTGTCAGCTGGAGTACATGGTAATGAAACAGCACCAATTGAATTGTTATCTCATCTTTGCACAGATTTATTTGCGGGACGTTTAAACCTTGCTGTGAGGTTGCTGTTTGTATTGGGTAACCCTTATGCAATGCGTCAAGGGAAACGCTATGTGCATGATGATGTAAACCGAATGTTTTGTGGTGGGTATAAAACTCTACCTGTGACTGAAGAATCAAAACGTGCTGAAGTTTTAGAGCAAGTGGTCACGACTTTTTTTCAGGAAAGCTCAAGCCAAGCAAAACGTTATCACTATGATTTGCACACCGCAATTCGTGCTTCATTGTTACCAACGTTTGCTTTATTTCCCTATCAAACACATGCTTATGATGCAGATTTGATAGCGAGCCTCGAAGCAGCTGACTTGGACGCTTTGGTTTACCACAATGAGGTCGGTAAAACCTTTACGCATTTTACCAGTGAAAATTTTAAAGCTGCGAGCGCAACTTTAGAGTTAGGCAAAGCCTTACCATTTGGACAAAATGACTTGAGCCAGTTTGCTGCAATTGATGAAGTGATTCGTCATGTGGTTTCTGAGCAAGCCTTGCCACCACGTAATAAAACAAAAATTCGGGTCTTTAAAGTATCGGACTCTTTAATTAAAAAAGACGAAGATTTTCAGATGAATTTATCGGCTGAGGCACCAAATTTCTCGACTTTTACCAAAGGTGAAATCATTGCGACTCAACCTTCTGGCAATTATATTGTTGAGCAAGATCAAGTCTGGATTTTATTTCCAAATCCAAATGTGAAACTTGGTTTACGTGCAGGTTTGGTTTTAACTGAAACCAGCTGAACATTTGATTTTTAAGAAATAAAAAAAGGGCAATTCATTGCCCTTTTTTTATTTATAAGATATTAGTTCGTACCGAAAAGACCTTTAACCCAAGATTTGTTTTCAGCTTTTTGTGTAGACGTTTGAGCACCAGCGTTTATATTTGCGTTTGTGTTAACTCCAACAGGGCCAACGTTAACACCAACATTTACACCAGTTTGAGCATTAATTGCATGTGCTGGTTGAGCTGCATTCAACTGTGCTTGGGCATCAGCTTTAGTATCAGCTACAAATTCTTTTTGCTCAGCTTGATTTTGAGCTACACGAGTTTTTACTGCATCTACATGCGCTTGAGCATTAGCTTGTTTTTCAGCAGTAAATTCTTTTTGGTCAGCTTGGTTTCCAGCAACTTTAGTTTTTACAGCATTAAAACCTGCTTTTGTATCAGCTTTAGCCTCAACTGCTAGGTTTTTAGTGCCGTTTGCAGCTTTAGTCGCTACATTTTTAGTACCTGTTACTGCTTCGGTAGCAAAATGTTTAGTACCAGTTGCAGCTTTAGTCGCTACATTTTTAGTACCTGTCGCAGCTTCAGTAGCAAAGTGTTTGGTACCCGTTGCAGCTTCAGTTGCTATGTGTTTTGTACCATTTGCCGCTTTAGAAGAAAGTTCAGTCACTTTTCCTGTTGTTTTTTTCGTTGCTTTAACTGTAGTGTCAGCAGCGACATGACCAGCATGCTTTGCTGTGCTACCTACAGTGTGTGCAGTATTTTTGACTGTATTGGCTACGCCACTAACAAGACCACCCGGTTGTACATTTACTTGAGCAGAAGCATCTGCATTAACGCCCGCACTTTGTGCAAAAATAGAAGCAGAAGCAAGAACACTTGCAGTAACGATAGCTGTTTTCATCATTTTCATTGCGATATCCTTCAAAGAATATACCCTTTTAGTGAGGTATTTCATAAACGCAAACGAATCATAGCCAAGGGAATATGGGCTTGGGAACTGACTTCATCAAAACGTTACAACAGTGTTACGTTGAGTAAACAGACTAGGGAGGAATTGTGGAGATTAATAAAAATTAATAATAAAGTGAAAAAGAACATTTATTTATTAGAAAATCTAATTAAGCAAAATTAGTTCTTATTATTTAGTTTTTAAAAAATGTCTTTTATTTTTTTCATTTCGTTTTTTCGAGTTTGTTCTCTATATCTTAAAATGTGATGTAAATCTCATTATTTATTGGAGTAAACGGCATAGTTATTGCTTATTATGAGAATAAGGCGCTTTTTAGCACTTTTTTGAACCATCTTCTGCCAGAAATATAAACGTACAGGGCAGAACTGTATTTTTGCTTATTCGGGATAAAGTTATTTTAACTTTTTAGTGGTTATGTATTTCATTAAATAGATTTTTCACATGAAAAATATATTAAGAAATGATGCTTTATTTCAAATAATCAAAAATAAAAATAGATATCTATAAACAAAAAAACAGAGATATGACAGATGAAAATTATTGCTTCCCTTCTTGTAATCGTCGGCTTGATCGCCGTTGTTCTCTATTTAAAGCCCACAAGTGGTGCATCTGATGTGTTTAATTCTGCTTTACATGAGTCGAATTCGCCACAACCAGACACATCGTCTTTTCTTTCTAAACTTAAGGAGCCTACTCAACCTAAAAATCTATCTCAACATTCAACTCATCCACAATCGGTATCAGCTGATACTGTTCCTTTTTATGACACAAAAAGTGATCCTTCAATTCAACCGATTGATCCAGAAAAAGATCCAGCAAATGAAATAAAAGCGAAATAAGTAAATTGTTAGTTGAAAAACTACGGAGAAAAATAATGCAAAGTAAAACGTTATTTCTATTAGGTCTATGTACGATTTTAAGTACAACTGCATCAGCTCTTCCTTTAGATTCTAAAGGTGCTAAACAGCGATTAAATCAGGCAGCAAAACAAAAAGTATTTCAGGGTAAAATCGATTTAGATGCCTTGGTTAATAATGATTCGAATGATTTAATTGTTGAATACAATATTGCTTCGGTGAGCGTGCCTTCCGGGTTAGAACGGCGAAGTTATATTGCAACAAATAAGAAAAATTTACAGGCAAGGTTTAACCGTGCTGGTGGTGTTCAAGTACTTCGGGACTACAATAATTTGCCTTTAGCTTTTTATCGGATTAGTAACCGCGAAGCTTTGGTCTCTTTGCTCAATGATCCGAATGTTAAAGCGGTTTATCCAAATCGTATTAATCAAACCACGACCAATGAAAGTTTACCTTTAATTAATCAACCACAAGCAAATACTAATGGTTTCACTGGTGAAGGCTCTAGTGTGGCAGTGATTGATACAGGGGTGAATTATCTTCATTCTGATTTTGGTTGTACGGCAGGAAATACACCGTCAAATACTTGTCGCGTTGTTTACTCATTTGATAGTGCACCAGATGATGGCGCTTTAGATGATGATGGGCATGGTAGTAATGTTTCAGGCATTGTGTCTAAGGTTGCCACCAAGACCAAAATTATAGGCATTGATGTTTTTAGAAAGGTCAGATCCCAAGGTAAATGGGTAAGCACAGCTTATGATAGTGATATCCTCGCAGGAATTAACTGGGCTGTAAATAATGCACAAACCTATAATATTAAAGCAGTTAACTTAAGCCTTGGCGTACCAGGTGTTAAATATACCTCGGAGTGTAGCGACAGCAGTTATGGAACGGCATTTGCTAATGCACGAGCTGCTGGTGTGGTACCTGTAGTCGCTTCAGGCAATGATGCATTTTCAGATGGAATTTCATCTCCTGCCTGTGTTGCTGGTGCAGTAAGAGTTGGTGCTGTTTATGACAGTAATATTGGTGGTGTGTCATGGGGGAATCCTGTGAAATGTTCTGACCCAACAACAGCAGCAGACAAAGTAGCGTGCTTCAGTAATGGTGGTAGCCTTGTGACTTTATTAGCACCGGGCGCAATGATTACGGCAGGTGGCTACACTATGGGAGGTACATCTCAAGCGACACCACATGTGGCCGGTGCAATTGCTTTATTACGAGCGAATAGCGTGAGTCCAACAGAAAGTATTGATCAAACCATCAGCCGTTTAAAAACGACAGGTAAACCAATTACTGATTCAAGAACGGGCTTGGTTTTCCCGCGTATTGATTTACTGGCAGCAACAAATGGTTTAACCATTAATTAATAGCTTATTTATAATTTTTTAAATTAGGTCCAAGAAATTTTTAAAATAGCTATAACCCGTTGCAGGAGATAGCTTTTGCAACGGGCTTTTTATGAAAAGTATTAATGACACTTTTCTAAATTTGCTGGATTAAAATTATTTTGGAGTTTTTTGAAGTTATTCTGAATTTCTGGATCTTGAATATTAAAAGTCGTTGAGCTTTTGGTTGTAGAGTTTGTTGCCTGATTTAATATGCCTGACTCATCAGGGTATTGTTGTGTAAATGATGTAGCTGAAATCAGACCCTTATCATTAAATACCCAGTGTTCAGTAACGTGTCCGCCCCCTAAATATCCCGTAAATTCAATCATACAAGCTTGCTTATCTTGTTTAATGAGTTTGGCTACATTACCTGTAGTTGATGGATAAGCTTCGATATTGGTATCTTGCTCTAAAACTTGTGCCTGAGAATAAGATGAAGAAGGCGGTGCAGAGGTTGCACATGCAGTTAATGCTAAGCAGCATAGTGTTGAAAAGAGAAGTTTTTGACTATTCATAAGGCAGATTCCTAGCTCTTTATAGTTGATGATCAATAGTTCTAAATGAATATCTGTATTTATAAAAGCGCGAATTTATCGCGCTGTCCTAGCAAATTAGTTAGTTGTTGTGCTCGATTTACTTAGCTCACCTTGTTCAATTGGGATATTTTCACCGTTTCGACTACTGGTAATATTTTGCTTCGCTTGATCTATTTTATTTTCTGTAAAAGCTTTGGCTGTATCTGCTTTTTGCTGAACGACTTCTGCTTTTTCAGCTGTAAATTCTTTGGTGTTTTTCCACTTTTCGCTAATTTTATTTGAGGTTTTTTCAGAAGCTCCTTGAATAGAGTCTCCTAAATTTTGTATGCCTTTTCCAGTTTTATACAACAATACACGACCTAAACTTGGGTTATCACCATAAGGTTGTGCTTTAGATGTTGTTTCACCTACTTGTTGTGGTTGCGTTGTTTCTGCAAATAAGGTTGATGAAGCCAACATAGAGGTCGCAATACATAAAATGTGTATGGTTTTCATTTTGGATAAATCTCCCCAACCAGAATCAAAAGATGAAGTGGTGATCTTACTGTTAAAAATAAAGCTTGTACTGCAATGAGATAAAACCCATACGATTTGATTACGATAAATCATCACTTGTTCGCAATAAAGTAATTATCCCAATGACTCATAAACAAAATTCAGACTTAATTAAGTCTAAAAACATATCTCGAGCTTTATGGTTGCTCACATTTTTATGCCAGAAAAATTGATTCTGCATAAAGGCAAGGTGTTCAAATTTATAGCCTCGAATATTGGTTAAATTTTTATATTGCTCATAAATACTCTTCGGTACCAAAGACACACCAGAGCCTGCACTGACGCAACCGATAATGGTGGCGTAACTGGTAATGCTAGTAATTGGAAGTGAAATATTTTTGAGCTTAAGCCATTCTTCAAGAGCTGCTCGGTAAGGACAGCCCTCAGTCCACATAAAAATTTCTTTACCGATTAGGTCTTCTTGGTTGTGGATTTCTCCCAAAGAATGAGATGCAATCAAGACCATTTCTTCTTGATAAATACTAAGTTTATTCAGCATAGGAAATTCGATATTGCCCGCGACAATTGCACCATCAAGTTTGTGCTGAGAAATATCGACTAATAGCTGTTTCCATGTGCCTGTAATAATTTGAATGGAAACCTCTGGAAAACGTTGATGATATTTCGCCAGTAAATTGGGTAGGCGAGTTGTAGCAGAAGATTCAATCGCCCCAATTTTTAATGGACCAGAGGGCGGTGCATCAGGGTGAATACTTCGTTTCGCTTCATCGCATAGCGCTAAAATTTTATGGCAATAATTAAGAAAAATTTCTCCTGATGGCGTGAGTTTTAAACTTTTTCCTTCCCGATAAAACAGCGGTGCGCCTAGTTCTTCTTCGAGTTGTTTAATGCGCGTTGTGATATTGGATGGTACGCAATGCAGTTGCATTGATGCCTTTGCCATTGTTCCGCATTCAACCACGGTCTGAAATATTTTTAACTGAGCGATATCCATGTTTTATCATTCACTTTTAATGAATATTTGACTCAATATAAGTTAATTTTATTCAACTATCCATGCGCATATGATGAAAGTGTTCCATTTCACTAGTGCAGATTTAACATGGCAATTTCTCTTGCTGTCGAAACCCAGCCTCCCGCATTCAAGCTCTATTTATGTATTGCTGTGACTGTCTTTTGTTGGGGCTATTCACCTATTGGCGTACATAGTGCTTTGCATTCATATACACCGGAGCATATTGCCTTGCTCCGCTTTTTGATTGCATCGTTTTTTTTACTGCTTTTGGTCATGAAAAAAGGCATTCAACCTTTAAAGTGGAAAGATGTCCCTGCACTTGCTGTATTAGGATTTTTCTCTGTAACTCTGCATCATTTGCTTATAAATACAGGGCAGCAGTATGTGACTGCGGTCGCATCTAGTATTTTGAGTCAATCTATTCCGTTATTTACTTTTATTATTTCAGCTTTGCTTTTTAAGGAAAAAATTAGTTTCAAACAATGGTTATGTATTTTGCTAGGACTTTGCGGCGCCGTTTTGGTAGTCAGTGGTGATCATGGTTTTGGTGTACCGAGCCCTTACAGTTTGTTGATTGTGTTAGCAGCAATTGCGTGGGGCCTTTATTTTAATTTATATAAAAAATTTGCTTTAAATTATGATGCTTTGAGCATGATGTGTTACATCATTTGGTTCGGAACCATTCCTTTGCTTTTTTATAGTGCCCATTTGCCTAGTGAAATTTTACATGCCACTTGGCAGGCTAATATGTCGGTTGTCTTATTGGGTATTTTTCCAAGTGCGATGGCGTATGTGCTTTGGGGATATGCACTTAAAAATATGCCGTTAACGATTGCATCGAATTTTTTGTATTGTTCGCCGATTGTCGCAATGAGTTTGGCAGTGCTTTTCTTAAATGAAAAACCATCAATGATGGTGCTGCTTGGTGGAGTGATTATTGTGGGGAGTTTGGTGTGGATGAATTGGAAAAAATAATTCTTGTACTAAGCTGAGTAGATAATAATGTGGCAGTTATTGAATGCTGATTTAAAAATGAGAATATTAATTTCATTAAAAAGTCACTTAAATCAGCATGCCTCAATAGTTTTTACAATTTACTTTAATTAATTTCACCATGAAAAGTTTGATCATAGCCAAAAATAAAGATTTAAAATTGAATTATTCTACTCTTTCGATTTTTTCAATATGACTAGAGGAATCATACGTAATCTCAATTACTACTTTCTCTTTGTTAAGTGCGGAGTCTGAGATTGATACTGTTTCGTCCACGGAATCGAGCGATAACTCACTCGGCATTACATTGTGTAGTGTTGAGACGATTGTATTCGCTATTAAGCCGTTATATAAAGCCATTCCATATGCTTTTGGTTTATTGTTAATTTTATAATAAGTGATCGTATCTATCCGTTTATCACCAATGAGTCTACTTACTACGGGCGGATGGAATTTATTTAGAAATTCATTTCGAGACATTCCAACCACATTAATCTTTTCTATAGCAGGTGGGTTTGTAGTGTCAGGTAAAGTGATCCGATGAGGATTTATAGAACAGGCCATTTGTCCAATGGATAAGATAGAAATAACAAGTAATAAAATATTCTTTTTCATTTATATAATCTTAATTAATAAAAGCTGCTAATTTATAACGATATTTTTTGAAAATATCAAATTATTATAAAGACTTATGTGTGAAAAATACTTACACCAATAAACGTCGTAAACAAGTTAGGTAATTGAATCAATTACTGCGCCACTGTGTAGGGTCATTATTATAAAAAGTTTTAATGTGGATGAATTGGGGGAATAGGCGTACTATCGAATAATCTTTAGATCATTAAACTATCTATAGATTAATGCTAAGTCATGCGCTATTTGCTTTAAGAGAATGAGATGATTGTTGTTAGCTTGACCTATAAAAAACCATTAGCCGAAGTTGATGCTGTACTCAAAGAGCATATTGCTTTTTTAGATCATTATTATGAGCAAAAGAAGTTTCTGGCATCAGGGCGCCGGGAAAATAGAGTAGGTGGGGTGATTTTAGTTTTAAGTTCTTCGATTCCAGAAGCTGAAGAAATCATGAAAAATGATCCGTTTTATATTCATGATGTGGCTGATTATGATTTTATGTGGTTTGAGCCATCGAAAAGTTTAGAAGAAATTAAAGCATTTGTTTAATTTAAAAAATAAAGGGATCTATAAAAGATCCCTTTATTTAATAATGAGCTAATTAACCCTGCAACACACTCACATCAGCCACAGCAGTAAACAAGTTACGCAACTGAGCCAATAAACGTAAACGGTTTGCTTTCAGGTCAGCATCATCTGCCATTACCATTACGCCATCAAAGAATGCATCAATCGGCGCGCGAAGTGCTGCAAGTTTAGAAAGGGCAGCAGTGTAGTCTTTTGCTGCAAGTAATGGTTCAACAGCAGGGGTAACTGCTTGAAGTTCAGCGAATAATGCTTTTTCAGCATCTTCAACCAAGTTCGCTTCAACTACAGAACCTTCTGGTGCAGCTTCTTTTGCAAGAATATTAGCAACACGTTTGTTTGCAGCAGCAAGTGCAGCAGCTTCAGGTAGAGCGCGGAAGTGGTTTACAGCATTTACACGTTTGTCAAAATCAAGTGGAGATTTTGGTGCAAGTGCTTGAACAGCTTGAAGTACGTCAACGGCAACGCCTTGGTCTTCGTACTTAGCACGGTAACGACCTTCCAAGAACGCAACAGCATCAGCACGAGTCTTGTCATGGTCTTTAACGATGTCGCCATAACCTTGAAGTGCAAGATTAACTAGTTCTTCAATCGTTACATCTAATTCATTTTCAATAATTAAACGTAAGATACCAATTGCTGAACGGCGAAGAGCAAACGGGTCTTTAGAACCTGTAGGCGCTTGTCCAATACCGAAAATACCAACAAGGGTATCTAAACGGTCAGCAAGGGCAATCGTTGTACCTGTTTTAGTTTTAGGTAAAACATCACCCGCAAATTTTGGTAAATATTGCTCACCTAAAGCTTCTGAAACTTCAGTGTTTTCACCTTCAATACGCGCGTAGTAAGTACCTGCAATACCTTGAAGCTCTGGGAATTCACCAACAAGCTCAGACGTTAAGTCGCATTTAGCAAGTAATGCAGCTTTTTCAGCATCGGCTGGGTTTGCACCAGTGATTGCAGATAATGCAACAGCAAGTTTAGCAATACGTGTTGATTTATCCCAAAGCGTACCGAGTTGTGCTTGGAATACCATGTTTGCCAATTTTTCTTTGCGAGATGCAAGCGGTTGCTTTTGATCTTGTAAAAAGAAGAATTCAGCATCAGACAAACGAGGGCGAACAACTTTTTCGTTACCTTCAATAATTTGAGTCGGGTCTTTAGACTCAATGTTTGAAACAGTAATGAAGTAAGGCTGTAATTTACCTTCCGCATTGATCAAACAGAAATACTTCTGGTTGTCTTGCATCGTCGTAATAAGTGCTTCTTGAGGAACAGCAAGGAAGCGCTCTTCAAAGTTTGCACGAAGAGCAACTGGCCATTCAACGAGGCTTGTTACTTCATCAAGTAAGTCAGCTGGAACAATCGCAGTTGCGTTAACTTCATCAGCCAATTTCTTTACTTGTTCTTGAATGGTTGCTTGACGTTTTTCAAAGTTTGCAACAACGTAAGCTTTTTCTAAAGCAGCTAAGTAGTCATTTGCATGCGCTAAAGTCACAGCCTCAGGTGCATGGAAACGATGACCATAAGTCACATTACCAGCTTTGTGATCTTGAATAGTTGCGTCAACAATTTGGTCATCTTTAAGTAAAAGAACCCATTTCACTGGACGTACAAATTCAGTACGGCTTGCAGCAGAACGCATACGCTTAGCAATTGGTAAATTGTCTAGCGCAGTTTGTAAAATCTGTGGAAGTAAAGCATCAAGGCTTTGACCTTTTACATCTTTTAAATAGCAAACTTTTTCAACTTTACCTGCTTGGAAAGTAGAAAGCTGATCAACTGTAATGCCTTGACCACGCATAAAGCCTTCAAGTGCTTTAGTCGGTTTACCTTCTGCATCGTAAGCCGCTTGAACAGCAGGGCCGTCAAAACGTTTTTGTGTGTCCGCTTGTGCAGCATCGATATCTACAATTTTAAGCGCTAAACGACGTGGAGCTGCATAAGCTTCAATTGATGCGAAGTTTAAGCCGGCATCTTTTAAACCTTTTACCGTTTCTGCCTGTAATGCATCACGTAAAGTTTTCAAGCTTTTTGGTGGAAGTTCTTCACAGCCAAGTTCGAATAAAACAGTATGTTTGCTCATTAGTTTTTCTCCGCCTTTGCTGCTTCACTTTCAGCTTGTGCTTTTAACTGTGCCAATACTTCATCACGTAAGTGTGGTTCTGCCATTGGGAAGCCAAGCTCTGCACGTGCTTGTACATAACTTTGTGCAATAGCACGCGCTAAAGTACGTACACGTAAAATGTAACGCTGACGCTCAGTCACAGAAATTGCGCCACGTGCATCAAGCAAGTTAAAGGTATGAGACGCTTTAACAACTTGCTCATAAGCAGGAAGAGAAAGTTTTGCTTCAATTAAACGGTTTGCTTCTGATTCGTAAAAATCAAACAGTTCAAATAGTTTTTCAACTGGAGCGTATTCAAAGTTATAAGTCGATTGCTCAACTTCATTTTGATGGAATACGTCGCCGTAAGTCACAGTACCGAATTGGCCTTTGGTCCAAACAAGGTCATAAACCGAGTCAACACCTTGAAGGTACATGGCAAGACGTTCCAAACCGTAAGTGATTTCACCTGTTACTGGGTAACACTCAACGCCACCCACTTGTTGGAAGTAAGTAAACTGAGTCACTTCCATACCGTTAAGCCAAACTTCCCAACCTAATCCCCAAGCACCGAGAGTCGGAGATTCCCAGTTGTCTTCTACGAAACGGATGTCGTGAGTAAGTGTATCAATCCCGATTGCTTTTAAAGAATCAAGATAGAGCTGTTGGATGTTGTCTGGGTTTGGCTTAAGTACCACTTGGAATTGGTAGTAATGTTGCAAACGGTTCGGGTTTTCACCATAGCGGCCATCTTTTGGACGACGTGAAGGTTGAACGTAGGCAGCGTTCCAAGTCTCAGGCCCTAAAGCACGTAAGAATGTTGCGGTGTGGAATGTTCCAGCGCCCATTTCCATGTCGTAAGGTTGTAAAACGACGCAGCCTTGTTCGGCCCAGTAGTTTTGTAGGGCAAGAATTAAACCCTGAAATGTATCAATATGCGAGATGGCGCGACTCATGTAGCATCCACGAATTTATGAGAAAAATTGCCCCTAAGTATAAGGATTTTGTGGGGGAGTGGCAAAGACTAGTTTCTATACCTATAAAAATTATTGGCTATCATTTAGCTGGGATTTTCCTGCATGTTTTGCTTTTAATCGAGGTTGAAATGATGCAAAAAACCAAAAAATGAGACTAAGAATAAAACTTACAGTGAATGTAGAGGTTGAAATCAAAGTACGTCCAACAGTTGGGAATACATAGTCAAATATTGGTAAATTATGAGAAATATTTTCATAGATTGCTAAGAATAAATAAATCAAGCTAAATGATATATGTGCACCTAACCACATTAATGGAAAGATAAAGCGGTTTTTAGTAATGAGTACTTGGCATATCTTAAGTAGTAATGGGAATAAAATAATATAATAAATACCAACAAAGATTCCAATAATATAGAGGAGATCAAGTGCAAACTTGCCAGTAAGTACGGACAATAAAATTAAGAGGCTGATCGGAATAAGAGGGGTAATAATAAGAGCAATTTTAGGTTGGTATTCGATATTTGGCGTTGTCGGATTCATCTTAATCATAGTAGGTTATGTTTTTTAAATTCTAAAATGATCTGTTGATAATGTCCATGAACCATTAAAATAAGATTATTATCTTTTGTATTTAATACATCTTTTGATAGGATAATTTTTCATAGTTTGAATTAGATTATTTTAGAATGAATTTGAAAAAATATTATTTGGGAATTTTAATATTATTTTTAGGCTTTATTGGTTTTTACTATTTAAAGAATAATTGGATTTATTATTCAGCTAAATATAACTACAATTTCAATAAGTTAAATGCAGATGAGCTGAATAATTATGCTGCATTATTATATTATAAAAATAGAAATGATTCGATTCGAAGTAAAGAGGACGATGAGGTCACTGAAGTAAAAAAAACCTTAGAAATTGAAAAGCTCTTTCAACAAGCGGCTGAACAAGGGAGTGCTTTAGCCAAATTGAATTTGACTACGCTTTATTATCGGAAAGAAGACTTAAGTGCTTTTGTGCCTAAGATGTTCAAACTCTCTGAAGAGGCTGCGCAAGCAGGTAATGCTGATGCTCAGTTCAGGGTGGGTACGTTTTATCATCTAGGTTATGGTGTAGATACAGATTATAAAAAAGCAATGTATTGGTATACAAAAGCTGCTGAGCAGGGTAATCCAGCAGGGATGAATAATATAGGGGTCCTTTATCAACAGGGTTTAGGTGTAGCAGAAAATGGTAAAATTTCAACAGAGTGGTATATTAAAGCCGCCAATCTTGGTTATGCGAATGGTCAAGAAAATATGTTTCAAAATTATTATTCTGGGTTAAATGGTCTACCTAAGGATAAAGAGGAAGCAATGAAATGGCGTGATATGTGCTCTTACCGTACAGAGGAGATACCAATACAGCCGGTTTATAATATTGATCTTAAAGTTGATGAAACCTATCCGAACACCTGTAAAAATCAGTAAAGCTTTAAGCTGCTCCCATATAGAATGATTGGGACTATTTCATAAATAAGAGAAATGAATAGTTTTCTATTGCTGAAGAAAGTTCAACTTATAAGGATTTTATATTCAATTAGCAGAGCGTTCATTCAGTGTTGATGTTCTGCTCCTTGGTCTTATTATCTTTATAGTTATACCAAGTCAATAATGCCCAAAAATTAAAAGCTGTGATTAAAGTAGAAGCCCCAACCCAACTAAAAACTAGCTCAGAAAAGAAGGATTCTAAAGGTATATAAATCAGCTCTTTAAAGAAAATGAGTACCCCAAATGTCGTTAATAGTATTGTTAGAAAGTTTAATAGCTTAAATCTATTTAGTAGTAAGGATATTGCAATAAAGAATGGTAAAAAGAACAGATATATAATGATTAAAAAATAAAGCATAGGATTTGTTGAAATTAAAATAATGAGTACTGGTATGGGCGCGAGTAACAGACTTTTTATAATGTCTAAATACTGATAACCGTTATAGAATTTTTGTTATATTGAAGCATATTAAAAATTATAGAATCGAGAATTAATTATGCTGAAATTTTGCTGCAAACTCATTGTGTTATCCAGCTTTTTTTGTAGTCCATGGCTATATGCGCAGACCGATGCTGACGAACAAGATGAATATAATCAATGTGTAGACCAGACCATTAAAGAAATGCAGCTTGAAAGCATTAATAACATGGTCGTACATAGTTGTTCTGAACAAGCTAAAAAGATTTATGAAGAAAAAATTGTTGCTCTCATCGATCAAATTCGTACACAAAGCGAAGAATACAAACAGCCAGAACGTTATCAAGATATTTTAAAATCTCAGCGACTTTGGAAAGCTTATGTAGATCAGGAATGTAGTAATGCAGGCTCATACATTGGCTCACCGATGTATTCATATTGCCCAATGCAAGAGTATGCAGCGCGTGTAAAGCAACTTGAAGAATACGTTAATTAAGACGGATTATTTTAAACGTCACCTCATGACGCTGAGCGTATTTCTCTAGGTTAAATTTAAGCATTCAAAATGATATTTTTTAAACGATGCCATAAATGAGTCGTTTGATATGTCTGATCGCATTCGAGAAAAACTACAGATTCTTGCTGATGCTGCTAAATATGATGTGTCTTGTTCATCAAGTGGCAGTGACCGTAAAAACAAAGATAAAGGTCTGGGTGATGCCAGTCATTCAGGAATTTGCCATAGCTATACTGAAGATGGCCGCTGTGTATCTCTCTTAAAAATTCTATTTAGTAATGTTTGTATTTTTGACTGCGCCTATTGTGTTTCACGTCGTTCTAATGATGTCCAGCGTGCAGCATTTACGGTGCAAGAGGTTGTAGATTTAACCATTAATTTTTATCGTCGTAATTATATTGAAGGCTTATTTTTAAGCTCAGGCATTTTTAAATCAGCCGATTATACGATGGAGCGTATGCTTCAAGTCGTAAAGAAATTGCGCCTTGAAGAAAATTTTAATGGCTATATTCATCTAAAAACTATTCCGGGGGCATCGCCTGAACTGATTCATGAAGCAGGTTTATATGCTGACCGGATGAGTATTAATTTAGAGATGCCTACCGAGGTTGGCCTAAAAACTTTTGCACCAGAAAAATCACATCAGGAAGTGCAAAAAGATTTAGGTTTGGTCCGTGACAGGCTCATTCAGCTTAAAGATGAACGCCAAATCATTAAGCATGTGCCGAAATATGTACCCGCAGGGCAAACTACTCAAATGGTAGTGGGAGCACATCAAGAGTCAGACCAAGATGTCTTGTTTATGGCAGACAAGCACTATAAAGAATTTAAACTCAAACGTGTCTATTTCTCTGGCTATATTCCAATTAATACCGAAAATAATTATTTGCCAGCAGTGGGTTCTGCACCGCCATTACTGCGGGAAAACCGACTCTATCAAAGCGATTGGTTGATGCGTTTTTATGGTTTTCAGGTCAATGAAATCGTCAATGAAAAACACCCAAACTTAGATCTTGATGTAGACCCGAAATTAAGCTGGGCTTTAAGGCATCCTGAACAGTTTCCAGTAGATTTAAATCGTGCCGACTATCAAATGATTTTGCGTGTGCCGGGCATTGGAGTGAAATCGGCCAAGAAAATTGTGCAAGCTCGCTGTTTTGGAAAAATCCATATCGATTTACTTAAAAAACTAGGCGTGGCCTACCAGCGTGCAAAATTCTTTATTCGCTGTGAAGACAGTCCAAAATTCCAAAAAGAACTTTCTTCAAGTTTTATTCGACAGCAGATTTTAACGCAGGGATCTTCGAAATATGTGCAGCAACTCTCGCCACAATTAAGCCTTGGGTTTTAGGCCATGTTTAATGAGGAAGTTGCTTACTATTTTGATGGTTCAATGGTGGGACTACTGAGCTGTGTTTTTCGTGCATTTCAATTTAAAGAATTACAGGTCAGGCTCTGTTTAAATGATGCGGCTCAACATGGCTTATTTACTGATAAAATTGAGGTTTCAAATAATGAGCAACATGCCGAGCGTGTTTGGTCCGCACTGCAAAAAAAGCTTTCATCTTCTTCGTTAAAAGAATTTTATTTTGCTTATTTATCTGAATCGTTAGATGCCTATCAGCATTTATTTAACTACTGTATTTATGTGTTTAGTAGTCATTCATCGATAGAAAAAGATTATTCAAATCCTAGTGTTCTGGCAATTGCACAGTGGACGAAAAAAGTCGGGCGAGAGAAGCATCGGATGGAAGCTTTTATTCGTTTTAAGAAAACCAAAGATGAGCTTTTTTTAAGTTTAGTTCGTCCCGATTTTAATGTTTTACCGCTTATTCAGCCGCATTTTAAACGGCGATATCAAGACCAACGCTGGCTGATTTATGATGAGAAACGTAAGTTTGGAATTTATTATGATTTAATTGAAATACATGAAGTTTCACTCGAAGCTTCTGAAGTTGACCGTAATTTAAAAAATGGAATGAGTCAAAGCTTTCAGCTTGAGCTTGATGAGCAGGAAGTTTTATATGACCAGCTTTGGAAAGATTATTTTAATAGCGTTAATATTACTGAACGACAGAATATAAAACTTCATGTGCAATATTTACCAAAACGTTACTGGCGTTATTTAAATGAAAAATTGATGGAATATTAAAGTTTTAAAATCATAAAAAATAGTTCAGCCAGTTTTCTTATTGTTGAAAGGTATAATTTAAATGCACTTTATGTCGCTTTGGGCGTATACTTTTGCCCGTTATAAATAACGGCATATCCCCAAAGGTGTACTGTGAGTGTTATACAGCGAGAATGGTTACAGACTTTAAAGCCAAATTTTAAGGTTTTACCTTTAAAGGAACGATTACTTTGCGGTATTGGAGCGTTGTGTGGTTTAGCAATTTCTTCCCTAATTAGCTGGTATGTTCTGGGTGGAATTAATGCTTGGTACATTGCACCAATGGGCGCCTCATCTGTTCTATTATTTGCTGTGCCGACCAGTCCCTTGGCTCAACCATGGAATGTGATTGTTGGTAATACCTTAGCTGGGATTATTGGTGTTGCCTGTGCACAGTGGATTCCTGATTTAACAACGGCTTTTAGTGTTGCAGTAGGTTTTGCCATATTTTTAATGATGACCACCGACTCTTTGCACCCACCGAGTGGCGCAGTGGCAATTACGGCTGTATTAGGTGGGGCGGCAATTCATAAATTAGGCTTTTATTTTATTTTTTACCCAGTTTTACTCAACTCATTACTTTTACTTGGGTTTGCTGTCTTTTTTAATAGATTAATTGGGCGGCATTATCCGGTTACTGCTCATCTTAATGAGCGTAGTAAAGACCCTACACCGACTCAAAAAGTATCTATTCAGCCGAAAGATATTGAGTATGCATTAGGGCATCACACTGAACTTTTAGATATTAGCCAATACGACTTAGAAAAAATTATTTTAGAAGCTCAGGAACATGCCAATGAGCGCATGGTAAATCAATATATCTGTCAGGATATTATGAGTCGTGATGTCATCAAACTACATGAAGATGACGACATTCATCAGGCGCTCGATAAGTTTAAACAAGTGAACTTGATGAGCCTACCTGTAGTAAATGCAGAAAATCATTTGGTAGGAACTTTAGCGTTATATGAAGTTGTAGAGTGGTTTAAGGGCGCAGCAGATCCAAGAAACTCTTGGCAGCACTATGTAAAACAAATTATGAGTCGTCGAGTGGTCACGGTACTGCCAACTCAACCGATTCAAGATTTGGTGCCATACTTTGTTGAAAAGTCGTTTAACTACATTCCTGTAGTTGAAGATCGCAAGCTTATAGGAATGATTAGCCGTGCAGATATGATTGCGGCTTTACAGCAACAGTTAAATCGAAAGCTATAATTTTTAGAATAAAAAAAAGCTACGGTTGATTAGGGGATGCAACCGTAGCGACCAAAATTATTAATTAACGTACTTGTTCTTCATTTACTGTTCGAACGGATTGTCGATAGCCTTCAATATGCTCTGGCTGTTTTTTCGGAATGACTAACCATAAAACCAGATAAACTAAAATTCCTGGAAAGGCCGCACTCATAACTGAGATCAAAACAAAAATGACACGTAGTAAAGTTACGTTCCAACCAAAACGTTCAGCAATACCGCCCATTACACCGGCGATCATGCTGTGTCGGTTCGAGCGATATAAACCAGAACTGGCCATCTAATTCTCCTTAAAGATAAATAATTACAAGCAGCTATTGTGCTCTTGCTTAGTAAAAATATGGAGGCGAAATAAAGGGTTTAAAGTCCTCTCAAAAGTAAATTGGTTAAAATATGTAAAGGATTGGAATGAAGGAAAGCAACATCAACTAAAATGCACCTTTTCAGGGCTTAAAGGTTTATTGCAGCAATTGGTTAATGCCTGAAATGAATAAACATGGCGATTGCTGTTATCTGTGAATAATGTATATGTCTTTGAAGCGGTCTAGTTTTTTTGTTAAGTATTTAGTTGGAGGGGCTATCATGTGCCTGACACTGAGTGCTTGCGATATAAACCATGCCAACTCAAAAGATCACTCTAGTGCCAGCTCTAATTCTACGCATGAAGAAAATCTAATAAAAAATAGTACATCTACAAAAACATTAGATTATGTGGCAGGGCGTACTTTCTTACCTGAAGAAAATTTAGATCAAACCAAAAAATTAAGCGGAACCTTATTGCAATATGTAGGGCGATATCACACCCGAATTTCATGTGAGGATGCTTTTGCCGATTGTGAGTCGGGCGAAGCAGAGTACATTTTAAATTTATTACCCAATGGATCGGCTTATTGGAATGTTGTCCATTTTGGCCGCGTGGGAAGTAAAGATGGGGCTAAAAGTTCCGCTGTAAATGAATTGTGTCCTTCTTTAAATTGGAAGGTGGACGAAAAAGAGCATGAGTTAACCATTCAATGTCCTTTATCTAAAGTTAATTTTTATTTTAATTTTGATTCAAACAAAAGATTGGTTATGAATCTAGAGAAGCTGTTTTATAGCGATTATGGTAAAAATCGTGAATTTTTAGAGCAAAACTATTTTGTTCCAAATCAGGCTTATGTATTAACTAAAGAATAAATATTACTTGAGTAAAAAAGAGCGCAATATGAATTGCGCTCTTTTCGTTTCTCTATTTAAAAATCATTAGTAGTCGAAGCTAAAGTGTTCAACTGGTAATGATGTTAATGTGCGAGAGCTTGTTACCATCGACTCTGCATGGCCTTGAGTACGAGGCAACATACGGTCAAAGTAGAAGTCTGCAACTTTGATTTTAGCTTTATAGAATTCAGGCGTTTCTGCACCATCACCTGCTTCAAGTTTTTCAGAAGCAATGACTGCTTGTTGCGCCCAGAAGTAAGCCATCATCACATAACCAGAGAACATTAAAAAGTCTACAGAAGCAGAAGATACAATGTCACGGTCTTTACGTGCAGCAAGCATGATACGAACAGTTAATGTATTCCATTGAGCGCAAAGCTTAGTTAAGTCCCAAGCAAAACGACGTAAATATTTATTACGTGCGTGCGCAGCACAGAATTTTAAGATTTCAGCAGTGTAGTCACGAACCACTTTGCCTTTTGAGCTAAGCAATACTTTACGACCAATCAAGTCAAGTGCTTGAATGCCTGTTGTACCTTCGTATAACGTTGAAATACGAGCATCACGAGCGATTTGTTCCATACCCCATTCTTTGATATAGCCATGGCCGCCGTAAACTTGCATACCGTTATTTGCTGCTTCTAAACCAAGCTCAGTCAAGAAACCTTTTAAAATCGGAGTATAGAAACCAAGTTTATCATCATAGTCTTCGTAAGCAGCTTGGTCGCCACGTGTTAATGCATCTGTCATTTTGTCTGCAAGTTTTGCAGCATGATAGATCATTGAACGGCCACCTTCAGCAATTGCTTTTTGAGTCAACAACAAGCGGCGTACGTCAGCATGATGAATGATTGCGTCAGCAACTTTATCTGGATCTTTCTTACCAGAAAGCGCACGCATAGACATACGGTCTTTCGCATAAGGTAAAGCACCTTGATAAGATAACTCGGCATGTGCAATACCTTGAACAGCAGTACCAATACGTGCTGTGTTCATGAAGGTAAACATTGCATGTAGGCCTTTGTTCACTTCACCGATTAAATAACCAGTTGCATTATCAAAGTTCAGCACGGCAGTAGCAGAAGCTCGGATCCCCATTTTGTGTTCGATTGAACCACAAGCGACTGTATTACGCTCACCAACACCGCCATCAGCAGTAGGGATGAATTTAGGTACGATAAATAATGAAATACCACGAGTACCAGCAGGAGCATCTGGAAGACGTGCAAGTACGATGTGAATAATATTTTCAGTTAAGTCATGTTCACCGGCAGAAATGAAGATTTTTGTACCAGAGATTTTATAAGTGCCATCTGCTTGAGGTTCAGCTTTAGTTTTAACTTGACCCAAGTCAGTACCACATTGAGGCTCGGTTAAGCACATTGTGCCGCTCCAAGTTCCTTCAACAAGTTTAGGCATATAGGTTTGTTTTTGCTCATCAGTACCGAATTGCAAGATAGTATTCATACAACCCGAACTTAAGCCAGGGTACATCGTAAATGACCAGTTTGCAGTACCCATCATTTCTGATTTAATCAGATTTAATGACATTGGTAGGCCTTGACCACCAAATTCTTCTGGATAAGAAAGACCTTGCCAACCGCCCATTACGAACTGGTCATAAGCTTCTTTAAAGCCTTTAGGTGTTCTTACTTCACCGTTGTCAAAATGGCAACCTTCTTCATCACCAGATTGGTTAAGTGGCGACAATACGTTTTCACAATAATCTGCTGCACCTTCAAGAATCATATCAACGGTATCTGGATCTGCATTTTCACCATTTGATAAAGTTTTATAGTGAGCAGGGTAATCTAATACTTCATTCATTAAGAAGCGAATATCGTGTAGCGGAGCTTTATATGCTGGCATGGCTTTAATCCTAATTTTGAATCATTGTGGGATTATCTGTATCGATGATTTGATTATTCACTCGCATGATAAAAATACAATGTTAATCGCACCCGAAAGAAATGTCAGAAAAGCGAATTTTGTCGAAAATAAATACACCTGAAATTATAATTTCTGCTACATTCAGGACTTATACTTTTATGTGAAAAAACAACTAATTTTTATATTTTTAGCAAGTTTTGTTAAAAAGATAAAGCTATAAGGTTTTAAAAAAGGTTATGCATTTAAAATATCTCAGTTTATGTTTATTTAGTTTGGGTTTGACCGCATGTGCGCAGCATAACCTACGTCCATCAGTAGCATCTGCCAACTTAGATCAAAAAGTCATTCAGGGTATGAATGCGATGTATGAATACCCAAGCTATGATTACCGTGGGCATTTTAAAGTTAATGTTGATCCAAATCAGCCTAAGAAAATCAGTACTGTAGAGAAAACGGCTCAGCTTGATGCTGGAGTGCAAAAAAAAGTAGATCAATATTTACGTGAACAAAAGACTAATTTGAATAAAAAACAGAAGCAGGCGCTTTATGCCGCAATTGCAAATGAGCAATCTGTTTCGGGTGTATCTGACGAATCACGTTCAGAAAAAGTAAATGCCGTATTAATTAATTTATTAAATGATCTCCAATTTAGTTACGATGGTTCAGTTCATTACCGTCAAAAAATGGGGTCTTTCAATCTCACTGCAAGATATGAGAAACCGACCTTATTGGTACAGGCAAAATTGCCAATGGTGCTTGATCTGAAGGACTATAAATTTTACGTTAATTATTTCGGATTAATGCCTTATCTGGTCAATAAAGATAATCAAAATAACTTGGCGTATGTCGATTTTTCAAAATATAAAAATCTGTTTACAAACGTCGATATGAAGAAGTTTGTTGAATATGCGAAAGCTTCGAGCGCGGTATCTTATCGTTTGGCTGAACCTCAAAATTTACAGCGTTTACCCATTACCGATGCTGACCGTAAAGCCGGAATTGTAGAAAAAATTCGTCTAAAAGATACGGTCGAAGAGTTATTGCTGCAATCGGAACTCTATGGTCAAGTCAATGAAAAATATTTGCAAAAAAATGTTTTAGGGATTGATGACCAAAAGATTGCTGAATCTATAGCAACTGAACTTGCTGCTTCAGAAGCTAAGAAAAAGGCGACTGGTGCTGAGGGGCAGAAGATTTCTTCTGAAGATGTAGCGGCTGTCAGTCAGCAACTTTATTCGCTTATTAATGCTCATTTTGGCAATACATTGGCTTCTGAAGAAGGTGATGAAGAACAAGCAAGCGCAGCTCAAGATGGGGCAGCAGCAGAAGCAGCCTCTGATTCAGCTCAAGCCGAAGACGTTGCTGCGGCAGATGCTGAACCCACTACACAAGATGAAGAAGTGGCTTCACTTACAGAAGAGCAGTGTGTTGAATTACAGGCTCTTAAAAAACCAGTTGCCTTAGGTGATATTAATTACTGTCAAATTTACGGTATTAATGTGCTTGATCAGAGCGCTGTAAATACCGAAAAAACTCAGATGAAAGCTCGTCAAGCTGCACTAAAACAAACTTTTGCTGCTTATGATCAGAACCAGTTTGTGAATGATGATGCATTTAAAGCACTATGGATCAAACATAAAGCTGAGATTGAACAAGCTTTACCAAAACAAAGAAATCCAATTACGGTTGATGTTGGACTTGATGAAAAAGGCCGTTTAGTTAACGCAGATTATGATGTTGCCTATACACCAGCCGAGTTTAATCATCGCTTTAATATTAAAATGGACATGCAAATTTTAAATTATGGTAAAGCCACTTCAATTGACCAGCAGCAGCTTAAACAAGCTAAATCAGTTGCTGAAGCAAGTAAAGGTTCGCTATTTGAAAACTTTGTAAAAGGCTTTAGTGAAAAACTTGGGCAGAGTGATGTTTCTGAACATCCAGTTGGCTTACATAGCGATGTACAAGATTTAGATTCTAGTCTGGCGCTGTTGGCTAACCAAACTTATGATGCAACACGTGCCTATGACAAAACGTATAAGGCTGTGTTTATTGCAAAATTGACTGCCGAAAAACCGTCATATATTCATTATTATTCAGTTCAACAGTTGCAAGAAATTGCTGAAGTTTATGCTTACTGGTTCTCTGAAGAAGAAACTTATAATCCTCAAGGTAAGGCTTTAGAGCGTATTGAGACATTGCAGAAAAAGCATCATCTTGAGCAAGAAGAGCAATTTGATAATGATTTAGGTCGCGCTGTAGACCATATTGTGATTACGACAATACAAGGTGAGGCAGGGCGTGAAGCATGGCAAAAATTACAGAAACAATATAAGCAGCCTGAGCAGCTTTTCTCGAAACAATATCAATTAAAATTTGAACAACAAAATGGTGCTTCTGCTGAAGAAAAACCATTGTTGTCACAAACAGCTGATATTTTAGGTAAGGCTTATGCTGCTGCGCGTAAACAGCAACTTACGGAAAAAACAATTCAGAATTTAAAACCTGAACATAATGAATTTATTGATTATGAGATTTTCCGAGATGTTTATAAGCAGATGGTTACAGCTAAAAAATAATAGATGAGATAAAAAAAGAACCTACTTAAAGTAGGTTCTTTTTTGTTTTATAGAAAATCTTTTAATTCAGGTCTTACACCATTCCAGATATAGAAAGCTTCAATGGCTTGGCCAACTAGCATTCCAAAACCTTCTGAATAGGGCACATTGCGTTGTTTAGCTTGCTCAAGGAAGCTAGATGGCTTGCCATAAGCCATTTCATAGGCATATTTGAACTCTAAAGTTTCTGGTAGTTGTAGTGCGTCACCTGAAAGGCTTGCAGAAGTTGCATTAATTAAAATGTCAAAACTCCCTTCTAACTCACTTAGAGAAATTGCTTGTAATTGAGCTTGAGGAACTGCTGCTTTTAAGTCATCTACAAGTTGCTCTGCACGAGCGAGAGTGCGGTTTGCAATCACTATCTTTTTAGCGCCAGCCTGTACCAGTGGATAAATAACACCACGAGTTGCACCCCCAGCTCCTAAAATTAAAATATTTGTATTTTCTAGGTTCCAGTCTAAGGCTTGAATTGCGGCCACTAAGCCTTGGCCATCAGTATTATCGCCGTGCAATTTGCCATTCTGCATCCATAATGTATTCACTGCTTTCGCAATTTGAGCACGTTCGGTTAGCACATCACACAAAGCAAAAGCTTGTTCTTTAAACGGTACGGTAACGTTCATACCACTTCCACCATTTGCAAAGAAACTACGCATACTCGGTTCAAAACCATCAAGAGGGGCAAGACGTTTTTGGTAGTCGAGATCAACACCTGTTTTTTGAGCGAAAGCATGATGCAATTCAGGAGAGCGTGATTGTTCGATTGGGTTGCCAATTACTGCAAACTGTTTGGTCATTCTTATATCCAAAATTTTAAAATGGCATGAAGCAGTTAAAAACGTGTGCTGAATATTCAGCAGGCCTCACTATAAGCCAAATTGGAATAAGAAAAAATATTTGAATGAGGCTCAGAAAAGTGAAAATAAAAAAGGAGATTCTCTAGGGTGGAAGCCAAAGAATCTCCAAAAAGCAAAAAATTAAGCAACTTTTTCTTTTAGATTTAACCAGTCACGTGGTTTTAGGTAATAGTCAGTTAAACGTTTCTCTGGGGAATCTTCATCCCATTCTGGACGATACGACCAACCGGCAAGGTTCGGTAGGCTGACTAAAATAGATTCGATACGTCCACCTGTTTGTAAGCCAAACAATGTTCCGCGGTCATATACTAAGTTGTATTCGACATATCTACCGCGACGGTAAATTTGGAACTCACGTTGAGCTTCTGTATACGGCTGTTCACGATGTTTTTCAAAAATTGGCAGAATGGCATTTAAATAACCATTACCTACAGCTTGAATATATTTAAAGCAAGTTTCGAAATCCCAGCCATTGAGATCATCAAAAAATAAACCACCAACACCACGTTGTTCATCACGATGTTTTAAATAGAAATAGTCATCACACCATTTTTTATGTTCAGCGTAGACATGGTCACCAAAAGGCTGACATAGGTCATATGCGGCTTGATGCCAATCGATAACATCTTGCTCATCTGGATAAAAAGGAGTTAAGTCAAAACCACCGCCAAACCACCAAATTGGATCTTGTCCTTCAGGTTCTGCAACGAATAAACGTACATTGGCATGAGAAGTCGGAATATTCGGGTTTTTAGGGTGAATCACTAACGAAACGCCCAGTGCTTGAGCCTTAGCGCCAGCAATTTGAGGGTGTCTTTCTGTAGCAGAAGCGGGCAGTTTACTAATATTGATGTGAGAGAACATCACACCACCTTTTTCAATCACTGTACCATTTTGCAGTACGCGTGAACGTCCACCACCACCTTCAGGACGTTCCCAATCATCAATAATAAATTCACTCGTACCGCCGCCAGCTTTTTCTTGTTGTTCTAAACCAGCACATATACGGGCTTGTAAATCGAGGAGAAATTCGCGGACACGTTGAATATCTGTGGAAGTCGGATGTTGCATAATGACCCTCAAAGATGATTGAGATAGGAGATAGGTACATCAAAACACAAAACCATAAAAAAAGTAAGGGATTTTTAAGAAATGTCTTAAAAATCCCTTCTAATTATTTTTAAATTTATAATTTTTTTAGAAATCATCTTTTTGGTAAAGGTGATCCATACGTTCACGTTTAGTTTTTAAATATTGTTCATTAAAAGGGTTGCGCCCAACCGTTAATGGGACACGGTCGACAACATTAATTCCTTGATCTTTGAGTGCCTGAATTTTCAAAGGATTATTGGTAATTAATTTAACTTCTTTTACTTCTAAATGATCTAGCATGATGCTACACATATCGTAACGACGTGCATCGGCAGGTAAATTTAAAAGTAAATTAGCATCTACGGTGTCATGACCTTGATCTTGTAAAGCATAGGCGCGAATTTTATTTGTAAGCCCAATACCACGGCCTTCTTGACGTAAATATAAAATAACGCCTTGACCTGCCTCGTTGATGAGCTTTTGAGTTGCCTGCAATTGAGGACCACAGTCGCATTTCAATGACGCAAACGCATCACCTGTTAAACATTCTGAATGTACACGAACCAAAACAGGGCCTGTAGGGGGATTTTCTAACCCTTTAGAAAGTGCCACATGTTCTTCACCTGATACTGGATCTTGAAACACAGAAATATTGAATTCACCAAAAGCGGTCGGGAGTTTTGATGTTGCAATGAACTCTATAGGCACAGATTAACTCATCTTTTAACCGAAAACGGTTTAAAGTATAGCGTAATGCTGGGAGATTGGTCGAATTGTCATAATCATTTTGCACACTAAGGTTTTCTTTTTTGTATAAAGATGACGATAATAGTTGATAAATAGTCAGATTATTCAGGATAATCTGCCAACCATACCCATGATGTATGAGAGACTGCTTTGCATGACCTCGTTCGCAAATGTGGCTGATTGAAGGTGACTTCATTCGATTGTATGATCGACCCATTTTGACCCAGCTTAGGATTTGCCAGGCTTATAAAGGCTTTGCCACATATGTTGTATACCGAAATTCCAACTCAACGCCCTGTTACGCCATTGTTAGATGCAATTGATCATCCTCAACAATTACGTCAGCTCGAGCATAGCCAATTGGTTCAAGTGGCTGATGAGTTGCGTCAATATATTTTATATGCAGCAGGCCAGAGTGGTGGCCATTTCGGTGCTAATCTCGGCGTGGTTGAGCTGACGGTTGCGCTGCATTATTGCTTTAATACACCAAATGACCGATTAGTTTGGGATGTGGGACATCAGGCGTATCCGCATAAAGTCCTGACAGGTCGTCGTGAGCAAATGACCACGATTCGTTCTAAAAATGGTTTAGCAGCATTTCCAGCCAGAGAAGAATCAGTTTTTGATACATTCGGCGTCGGGCATTCATCAACAGCAATTTCAGCTGGCTTAGGAATGTCGTTAGCACGTCGTTATCAAAATGATCCATGTGAAGTGGTTTGTATTGTCGGTGATGGTGCAATGACAGCAGGTATGGCATTTGAAGCCATGAACGACGCTGTTGCACATAATGCTGATTTAATTGTTGTGCTGAATGACAATGACATGTCAATTTCTTGTAGCACAGGCGGTTTTGCTAAACATTTAGCTGCAATTTGGGAAAAAGGCCATTTAGTAAATGTAGATGAACATGGTGAGGCTTACATTCAGCCACATCCAAAATGGACCTATAACTCTCGTTTGCATCAATCGGCAACAGATGCGGCAGATAATTTATTTAAAGCAATTGGTTTTGATTATTTTGGCCCATTCGATGGCCATGACGTAAATCAACTGGCCCAAGTATTTAATGCTCTCAAAAAGCGTAAAGGACCACGTTTAGTCCACGTCTATACTAAAAAGGGTAAAGGTTTCACTCCAGCAGAAGCGGATCCGATTACCTACCATGCAATTAGCAAAATTAATGCAGTCTCAGCAGGTAAAACACCACCTAAATATTCTGATGTGTTTGGTCAGTGGTTATGTGATGAAGCTGCACAAGATGAGCGTCTACTTGCGATCACACCAGCCATGTGTGAAGGCTCAGGTATGGTTCAGTTTGCTAAGGAATTTCCGCAGAGATTTTTTGATGTTGCGATTGCTGAACAACATGCAGTAACACTTGCAGCAGGAATGGCTTGTGAAGGCTTAAAACCTGTTGTTGCAATCTATTCAACGTTTTTACAGCGTGGTTACGATCAGCTTATTCACGATGTTGCATTACAGAACCTTGATGTAACTTTCGGGATCGACCGTGCTGGTTTAGTAGGTGAAGATGGCCCAACACACGCAGGTGCATATGATTATGCATACATGCGTACAGTGCCAAATATGGTCATCATGGCACCAAAAGATGAAAATGAATGCCGTCAGATGCTTCATACAGCCTATGTCTATAATGGACCAGCGGCAGTACGTTACCCACGTGGTGCAGGTGTAGGTGTTGAAATTCAGCAAGAGTTGACTGCTATTGAGTTAGGAAAAGCTGAAATCGTTGCTGAAATTAAATCTGCTTGTGATGAACAGATTACAATTTTAGCATTTGGTAGCCGCGTTATGGTTGCCATAGAAGCTGCTGAACAATTCGCACAAAAACATGATGTGGGGGTGCGTGTTGTAAATATGCGTTTTGTGAAACCGCTTGATGAAAAAATTATTCGTGATTTGGCTGAGCACACACATTTATTTGTCACTGTTGAAGAGCATGCCGTTATGGGCGGTGCCGGAAGTGCGGTAAATGAGTTCATGGCTCAAGAACAAATTGTGAAACCTATCATTAATTTAGGCTTACCAGATTTGTTCTTACAACAGGCTTCACACGGGCAAATGTTGCAAGACTGTGGTTTAGACGCTAAGGGTATTTTGAGCTCAATTGAGAAAGTTTGGCTCAAGTTAAACCAGGTTGTTTAACCCTTAATAAAATTTTTGAAACATTTTCCCCCTAAAAGCGCATATATTTGCTAAAATATTTGCGCTTTTATGCATTATTCTTTGTCAAAATCTTCAAATTTGTCTAGTGGGTGTTCAATGGAACCTATGGTGGTTATGGCTGCGCGTGCGGCTCAAACAGTTGGTCAAGAGCTTTTAAAAGCGCATCAAAATCGTCATAAACTCGATTTACAAGTTGAAGAGAAAGGCATTGATGGCCCAGTAACACGTGTAGATCGTTATTTAGAACAGTTAGCGATTGATACGTTACGTAAAAGTTATAAAAACCATAGCTTCTTAGGTGAAGAGTTTGGTTTACAAGAAGGCAAAGGCCATGATGCAGAGTGGTGCTGGGTAATTGACCCGCTTGATGGCACACAAAACTTTATTAATGGTTTCCCTCATTTCTGTATTTCTATTGCAGTTCAGCATAAAGGCGTTACTCAACACGGCGTAATCTACGATCCAGTGCGTGATGAGTTATTCTCTGCTAGCCGTGGTCGCGGTGCAGTTATGAATCAACGCCGTATTCGTGTAAATGTAAAAGATAGTTTAGAAAATACATTCTTAGCAGTAGGCCATCCTTACCGTGCTAAACGTGCTGGCGAAATCGTATCTTATGCAGAGCAGCATTTCGCATCATTATTAGCTGTTACTGAAGCTGGTGCACAAATCCGTCGTGGTGGTTCAGCTGCTCTAGATTTAGCGTATGTTGCTGCAGGTCGTTTTGATGGTTTCTTTGAGCTTGGCTTAAAGCCATGGGATATTGCTGCTGGTGAACTTATTCTTAAAGAAGCGGGCGGTGTAGTTGTTGACGCACGTGGTGGTAATAATTCACTTGAAAATGGTCAAGTACTTGCATGTTCGCTTAAATTGCTAAAACCTTTAATGCAAACAGTTGTTCCAGCTTGGGATAAAGCTGCAAAATAATTTGGTTGATTATTAATAAAACCCTCTGTAATCAGAGGGTTTTATGTTTTAAATAAAGAGTGAAATTGAGTTAATTCAAGAAATATGAACAAAGTTGATTAAAATAGGTGACTTTTAAATTATTTCTGCTATAATCCGCCAACGCACTTAAATTTCCGTTCATTACCTGAACATTCTGTTCTATTCATTGTAAGCGCACGCTGTCCATAGAGAGGACCATTACTTGCGCCCCAATCGCTCAGCGATTCTTCAGGTTCGGCCGTAATCAAGCGTGCGTTTAGTCCACATCGTCGTTACTCGGATTGCTGCTGAAAAAACGTTTCAGCTAATTTTGCTTTGCCGCTTTTTGCCGATGTCTATTTTTTTGTATTTATTAAAAATGGAGCACCCACAAGGGTGAAACTCTCTATGAGCAAAACTTTTGCCGAATTTTCTTTGCATGAAACCTTACAACAAGCGCTTGAAGGTTTAGGTTTTACTGCCCCGACTCCTGTGCAAGAACAAGCAATTCCTGCTGCTTTAGAAGGTAAAGACCTTCTCGTATCAAGCCAAACTGGCTCTGGTAAAACTGCTGCATTCTTACTCCCAACATTAAATGCTTTAGCTGGTCAAGAGACTGTTGTACCGTTTAAAGACCGTATGAAAGCAGTAACTCAACCGAATATCTTGGTAATTTCACCAACTCGTGAATTGGCTCAGCAAGTAAGTCAAGATGCAATTGCATTTGTACGTCACATGAAAGGTGTTCGTATTGCTGCCATTATGGGTGGTATGCCATTTGCAAAACAAATTCAACAATTAAAAGGCGCGCAAGTTGTTGTTGCAACACCTGGTCGTTTACTTGACTTGGTAAATCGTCGTCAAATTAAATTAGATCAAGTAGATGCTTTAATCGTTGATGAAGCGGACCGTATGCTTGACCTAGGTTTCTCTGAAGACTTAGAAGCAATTAGCGAATTAGCGGCTAACCGTAAACAAACATTAATGTTCTCTGCAACATTTGCTGACCGTATTATTCGTCTTGCATCATGCATGATGAAAGATCCTATGCGTATCGCAATTGAAACAGGTCATTCAACCAATACAGATATTACGCAAACATTGCATTGGACTGATGGCTTTGAACATAAGAAAAAATTACTTACACATTGGTTAAGTGATGAAAACTTAGATCAAGCTGTTGTTTTTGCTAGTACGCAAGAAGATACAGATATGTTGGCAGAAGAACTTGCTGAAGCAGGTCATTCTGTAGTTGCACTTCATGGTGCGATGCCACAAACAGTTCGTAACCGTCGTTTACGTAGTATTCGTGAAGGTCGTGCAAAAATCTTAGTTGCAACTGACGTTGCTGCTCGTGGTCTTGACGTTCCGACTATTTCTCACGTAATTAACTTCGGTCTTCCGATGAAGCATGAAGATTATGTACACCGTATTGGTCGTACTGGTCGTGCTGGTCGTACTGGTCAAGCAATTACTTTAGCGACTTATCGTGAACGCGGTAAGATTCGTGCACTTGAAGAATATTTAGAAGCGCGTTTAAGTGTTTCTGAAATTGAAGGCTTAGAGCCATCTCCACCTCCTGCTCGTTCAGGTCGTGATGGCGGTGGTCGTGGTCGTGGCGGTAATGGCGGTAGCCGTGATGGTCGTCGTGGTGGCGGCGGTTTCGGTGGCGGTCGTCGTTTTGAAGGCGAAAGCAACTTCAAACGCCGTGAAGGTGGTCGTGATGACCGTCCACGTCGTAGCTTCGATGATAAACCACGTGGTGAGCGTCCAGCATTTGGTGGTGAAGATCGTCCGCGTCGCGAGTTCAATTCAGACCGTCCACGTCGTGAAGGTGGTTTCGAAGATCGTCCACGTCGTGAGTTTGGTTCAGATCGTCCGCGTCGCGAAGGTGGTTTCAATGATAAACCGCGTTTTGACTCGAATGATGACAACCGTGGTAATCGCGTAGATTATAAACCACGCCGCGAAAGTGGTTTTGGTGACCGTCCAAAACGTAGCTTCGGTGGCGAAGATCGTCCACGTCGTAGTTTTGATGACAAACCACGTGGCGAGCGTCCAGCGTTTGGTGGTGAAGATCGTCCACGTCGTAGTTTTGATGACAAACCACGTGGTGAGCGTCCAGCGTTCGGCGGTGAAGATCGTCCACGTCGCGAGTTCAACTCAGATCGTCCACGTCGTGAAGGTGGTTTTAGTGATAAGCCACGTCGTAGCTTCGATGATAAACCACGTGGTGAGCGTCCAGCGTTTGGCGGTGAAGATCGCCCAAAACGTAGCTTTGGTGGTGAAGATCGTCCGCGTCGTAGTTTTGATGATAAACCACCGCGTCGTAAATTCGACCGCTAATCAATATTTAGTTTGAAAAAAAGGCCAGTAAAAATACTGGCCTTTTTTATTTTTCAGTTTTGTTATAAACTAACAAAATGTGAATTGATTCAATTTTTTATTAAATAATGCGTAAAAGTAAGCGAAAAGAGACAATAATGGCACAGTTGAAGAGCCTTCTGGCTAAGCATGGGTTGCCTTATCTTTTTATTGCACTCGTTTTGTGTAATGGGGTTTACTTCGCCTATGCTTTTATAAATGGAAGTTCTGTTGAGCAATTCCAAGCTTCTGAATTGACCTCTTTTTACGAACATACTACTTCGACTTCTCTCAAGTAAGTTAGCTTTGCTTTTGTCAAAATTACAACAAGTTTGCTAATTTTCAGTGTTATAGTATGCGTGCATAAAAGTGCAGGAACGATTGCCATTATGAATAATAAAACTCCTCTCTCGACTCAGCCGCTCATTGAAGTGAAGAACTTGAGTTTTAATCGAGGGGAACGCGTCATTTATGACAATATTAGTTTAAATATACGTCGAGGCCAGATTACGGCCATTATGGGACCTTCTGGTACAGGTAAAACAACTTTATTACGTCTGATTGGTGGACAGTTAGTTCCAGATCGGGGGGAAGTTTTACTCGACGCTAAAGATATTGCCAAAATGTCTCGTCAGGAAATTTTTTCCGCTCGTGCACGTATGGGAATGTTATTTCAGAGTGGAGCTCTATTTACGGATATGTCCGTTTATGAAAATGTGGCGTTTCCAATCCGAGCGCACACAAAGCTTCCCGAAAATCTGATTGCTGAACTGGTTGCATTAAAACTTGAATCGGTGGGTTTGCGTGGTTCTGAACAATTAATGCCGACAGAACTTTCAGGTGGTATGAATCGTCGTGTAGCATTGGCTCGCGCGATTGCACTTGATCCCGATTTAATCATGTACGATGAACCTTTTGCTGGTCAAGACCCAATTGTGAAAGGTGTTTTGACTCGTTTAATTCGTTCACTACGTGAAGCGTTAGATTTAACAACAATTATTGTTTCGCATGATGTCGCAGAAACATTATCGATTGCTGACTACATCTATGTGGTAGCTGAAGGAAAAATTCAGGGAGAGGGTACACCTGAAGAGTTGCAAAAACATGCTTCTCCATTTGTACACCAATTCTTAACAGGTTCGGCAGAAGGACCAGTTGAATACCAGTTTAGTCATCAAGCTTATTTAAATAACGAGGTTCGTCCATGAATACGATTGCCTGGTTAGGTAGACTCGTTATTGAGCGGATTCGAGGCATTGGTGCTGCGGCACATATGCTCTTGCAGATTATTTTTTCACTTCCTACCAAGGGTGGTTTTGGTCGTTTTGGTTACCAAATGCACCGCGTAGGTGTGATGTCCTTACTTATTATTACCGTTTCTGGTTTGTTTATTGGTGCGGTTCTTGGCTTGCAGATGTATAGCATTTTGGTCACTTTCGGTGCTGAGTCGATGTTGGGTACAGCGATTTCGTTAACCCTACTCCGTGAGCTTGCTTCTGTGGTTGCTGCTTTGCTATTTGCAGGACGAGCAGGTTCTGCATTGACTGCTGAAATTGGTTCAATGAAGCAAAGTGAACAGCTTGCCAGTATGGAAATGATTGGTGTTGACCCTTTAAAGCAAATCGTATCACCACGTCTTTGGGCAGGTATTGTCAGTTTGCCAATGTTAACTGTGATATTTGCAGCCATTGGTATTATTGGTGGCAAGATGGTCGGTGTTGACTTTTTAGGTGCTGATGAAGGCTCCTTCTGGAGTGGTATGCAAAATACAGTGCGTTTCTGGCATGACATTTTCAATGGCACGATTATTAAAAGTATTGTTTTTGCTTTGATTTGTACATGGGTCGCTGTTTATCAAGGCTATGCCTGTGATCCGACACCAGAAGGCATTGCAACGGCAATGACTCGGACAGTTGTGTATTCTTCATTATGTGTTTTAGGTTTTGATTTCGTGTTGACTGCGGTCATGTTCGGAGGGATTTAATGAAATCACGTAGTAGTGAACTGGCCGTTGGTATCTTTGTTATTATCTTCGGTATTGCATTGTTTTTTTTAGCAATGAAAGTTAGTGGTCTTGTTGGTACGAACTTAAGTGATAGTTATACCATGAAGGCTCAATTTGATAACGTCAATGGGCTAAAGCCACGTGCTAAAGTAACAATGAGTGGTGTTACAATTGGTCGTGTTGATTCAATTACACTTGATCCAGTTACGCGTTTGGCTACCGTAACATTTGGTTTAGATGGAAAGTTGACAAGTTTCAATCCTGAACAATTAAAAGAAGTTCAGAAGAATGCGCTGGAAGAGTTGCGTTATAGCTCAGATTATACTCAGGCTTCTCCAGAGCAACAAAAAGCAATGGAACAGCAACTGACCAGTAACATGACCTCCATCACAAGTATTGATGAAGATGCTTATATAATGGTAGCAACCAATGGTTTGTTGGGTGAGAAATATTTGAAAGTTGTACCTGGTGGTGGTGTGAACTACTTGAAACGAGGTGACACGATTTCAAACACTCAAGGAACTATGGATTTAGAAGATTTAATTAGTAAATTTATTACTGGTGGTGGGGCTGGTAAAGTTGCTGCCAGTTCAGGCTCAACAGAAGCGAGTGCTCCTGCAAGCACTGATAAAGATAGTGCACAAGCCTCATTTGTTGAGTAAAAGATTATTTGAAGGAGTGGTTCCTGGTGAATACGTTGTTTAAACAAACCCTGACAGCAAGTCTTTTGTCTACCATGATTGTGGGTACAGCATTTGCTGCACCTTCAGAAGCACCACCTGATTTTATCAAGCGTGTTGCTGATGGTTTGATTACTCGTTTGAAAGCTGATCATGCAAAATTGCAAAGTAATCCAGCATTAGTGAAGAGTATTGTACGTCAGAATTTAGACCCGTATGTTGATTCACAAGCATTTACTCGCATTGTAATGGGTACTTATGCAACAAATCAGTATAGTACAGCAGCGCAGCGTGCTCAGTTCGAGACTAACTTCCGTAATACTTTAATTGAAAATTACGGTAGTGCATTTGCTAAATATACGAACCAAAGCTATACCATGCGCCCTTACAAGGCAACTGCGGGTAAAAACCCAGTAGTGACATTGGACTTCAGTCATAACGGTGACAAAATTCCTGTATCTTTCCAGTTAGCTGATAAAGGTACTCAATGGAAAATCCGTAATATCAATGTTTCTGGTATTGATTTGGGATTACAGTTCCGTAATCAGTTTGCTGCAACAGTGAAACGTAATGGTGGCGATTTGAATAAAGCAATTGCAACCTTCCAACCGGATGCAGACGCTGCTGTTAATCAGAACAAACAAAAATAGTAGGTGAAGAGTGGTTCAGTATCTCAACCAACAATTGGTTGTTTCGGGAAAAATTGATTTTGAAAATGCGGAACAACAGTATCAAGCAGGTTTAGCTATCATCAAGAAGCAGCAAAGCTTTCCTCTGGTGGTAGATTTAACAGAGCTTGAACATGGTAGCACCTTGGCGTTGGCTGTTTTAGTTCAATGGTTACGAGTGACTCCACAAAAAGCTGGTTTGCATTTTAAAAATGTACCCGAAAAAATGCTGAAGATCATTCAAGCCTGCCATTTGCAGGAAGATCTACATTTGATCTGATGTTCTAGATGTAAAAAAGCACCTATATTTAGGTGCTTTTTTATGCTTTGGACTAGCATTTTATTACAAAGCCTAAATCCATTTTTTCCAGCGGAAATAAATAATAGGGCCAATAAAGAAACCGATAATAATTAATAAAACGATGATGAAACTAGTTGTACCATGTGCAAAAGGCAATACATCTGTGTTCATCCCATAGATGCTGGCAATAAGCATTGGAGGAGCTAACATACTTGGCAAGATCGAGAATCGACGGATCGTATCATTCTGTTCGGTATTAATGAATCCAGACGTTGTATCAAGCAAGAATCGTACTTTTTGGAATAAGAAAGCATCATGTTCTACGAGTGAGCGGACATCTTCACTCAATTCTCGAATATCAGCATCGTAAATATGACTACCTAATGCCCGAGGACGTGATAAAAAAGTAAGTACACGTCGTAAATCAATTAAACAGAGCTGAGCTTTTCCTAGCATGTCTTCTTGTTGAGCTAGGCGCGTAATCATGTCATCTAGATCTAGAATTTGTTCACGTTGGTGATTGTTAAGAACCTCTGTCGAGTATTTTTCTAAATCTTTGTGGATATCTTCTAAGATATCCGCAAGCTCATCGAGTTTTGCTTCAAGAAGACCTAATAAAATCCATGTTGGATCTTTATAGTCCATGTCGTAGTCATTTCGGCGAGCACGCGCACGAAAGGCACGAAACGCAACTAATTTTTCTCCCCGCATCGTAAAGAGGCGGTCTTTATGCAAAATAAATGCGACCGTTTGTACCATCGCTAAGATGTGTGATGAATCTTCTGCATCACCATCCACTTGATAGTTTTTATTTTTCGTTAAAAAATAAGTACTGATATGCAAAATACCATCATCATCACGGTAGAATCGTGCTGAGGATGAAATATCTTCAAGCGATTTTAGTGTAGGTAAATTTTGGTCATAGGCATCTAGCACCCATTGTTGCTCTTCTTGCGAGGGTGCAATAAGATCAAGCCAGACTAATTCGGGATGTAGATCAAATCCACCATTGATGGTGGCATCTTCCAGACTTCCGCGTTCTGTGGCATAAAAGGCTTCAAGCATGTGTCTTTTTTCCTCACGCAGTCTGATGGAAATGGATGGGTGTATTTTAGACAAGGATTTGCCGAAAAACACTTGCCAATACGCTATTTTGCAAAAAAAAACTCTATCGATAGTTTAGTTTGTCAGCATGACAGTTCAATAAAACGGTTTTTTACACTATGAATTCAATTTGTATTTTCTGTGGTTCATCTCTTGGTTCAAACCCAATTTTCCAACAAATTGCCAAAATTACTGGTGAGGCTATTGCAAAACAAGGTAAGACCTTGGTTTATGGCGGCGGTCGCTCAGGCTTAATGGGCGTTGTTGCTGATAGTGCCTTGCAGGCAGGTGGACAAGTCATTGGCGTGATTCCTCGTGCTTTGGTCGATCGTGAGTTAGCTCATCCGGGCTTAACCAAATTATATGTGGTCGAAAATATGCATGAGCGAAAAACCAAAATGGCGGATCTCTCCGATGGTTTTATTGCTTTACCTGGGGGTGCGGGTACATTGGAAGAAATCTTTGAACAATGGACGTGGGCGCAATTAGGTATTCATCAAAAGCCATGTGCTTTCTTAAATGTAGCTGGCTTTTATGAAGATTTACTTAAAATGATTCAAGGGACGGTAGATAATGGATTTAGCCAAGCACGATTCGTTGATAAATTGATCGCATCAGACAAAATTGAAGATATTCTTCAACAATTTGAGCAATATCAGCCTCCTGCTCCAAAATGGACAAATGCAGATGTTCAACCATAAACGAGGTTAATTAAGTGAAAACAATTACGGTCGCTGCTGCAGTGATCTTGAACGAGCAAAATCAATTGTTGCTCGTGAGAAAGCGTAATACTCATGCTTTTATGCAAGTGGGTGGCAAACTGGAACCTAATGAGGCGCCAGAGATTACAATGCAGCGAGAAATCTTAGAAGAAGTTGGAAGTTCTTGTATAATTGAGCAGTTTCTTGGTCGTTTCGAAACGGCAGCGGCGAATGAACCAGATCATATTCTGGTCAGTCATTTATATCTTGTTCAGCTCGATCAGGCGCCTAAAATCGCAGCAGAAATTGCAGAAATGAAATGGGTGAATTTAAATGATTCAGAAACACACCTTGCACCATTAACCCGTGAAATTGTTATTCCTTGGTGTGAGCAGCATTTATCTACAGTTTAATCGTTTTAACTGGTTAAAGTTGCCGCTAGACAAGCAGCATGGATAGATGTGCAGCCTAATTGTTTAAGTGCTTGACTGAGCGCATGAATAGAGCTTCCAGTAGTTATTACGTCATCAATAATAAGAACACGGCGATAACGCCGTTTTTCTTGAGTAAGCGCAATAAATTGTTGCTCAATGTTCTCAAAGCGTTCCAGTCGAGAAAGTCCTTTTTGCGAATGTTCAGCAAGACGTTGTACTGGCTGCCAAACAGGTATTTTTAATTGTTTACTTAAGATGTTTGCAAGTAACAATGACTGATTAAAACCACGTTCGATTAAACGTTGATTTGAAATAGGCATAGGTACGATAGCTTGTACTTTGGGAAATTTGAGTTGTTGTAAAATTTCACCTAACAAAATTTCATAATGTAATTTTTGTTCATATTTAAACTGCTGAATGATTCTGCTAACTGGATAAGCATAGTCACAGGCCACAAGAACAGATTGATTATTACGTTGAATCGTTTGTTTAAGCCAAGGCAGCTGTTCCCAACAGTCTTTACAAAGTGAATGTTTTTCTCGTGCACCTAACTCGCACAATGAGCAAGGCGAAAATAGTTGAATAAGATGCTGTGGATTTAAGAAACTAAACATACGCGTAGCGAGGCGCTTCTGGAAGCCAACGTTTTAATAATGCATCTGCTTGTTCTGGATAATCTTTTAAGACTTGCTGAGCTACATAATGAGCTTGACTGAGTAAGTGATCATCTCGCTCTAAACGAGCAACTCTAAACCCCATATCCCCAGTTTGTTTCGTACCTAGTAATTCACCTGGTCCGCGTAATTCCAGATCTTTTTCCGCGATCACAAAGCCATCATTACTTTCTCTTAAAATAGAAAGTCTTTCTTGCCCATTTTGAGAAAGAGGCGTTTTATATAATAGGACGCAAAAGCTGGCTTGAGCACCTCGACCTACGCGACCCCGTAATTGGTGTAACTGAGAAAGCCCTAAACGTTCGGCATTTTCAATGACCATAATAGAAGAGTTGGGAACATCTACCCCAACTTCAATGACCGTGGTTGCGATAAGAAGCTGTAACTCATTATTTTTGAACGCTTGCATGACCGACTGTTTTTCGTCAGCTTTCATTTTGCCATGCACTAAGCCAATGTTAAGTTCAGGAAAGCGTTCTTTCATTTCTTGATAGGTAGCTTCGGCGGCTTGAGCATCTAAAGTTTCAGACTGTTCAACCAGTGTACACACCCAATATGCCTGTTTCCCATCTCTACAATTCGAAGCAATTCGTTGAAGTACTTCTTCGCGACGATCAAGTGGAATCGTAACGGTTTGAATTGGAGTACGGCCTGGAGGCAACTCATCAATAATTGATGTGTCTAAGTCCCCATAGGCACTCATTGCCAGTGTTCTTGGAATAGGAGTGGCTGTCATGACGAGTTGGTGCGGGGTGAATTGCTCTGCACCTTTATTACGTAAAGCTAAGCGTTGATCTACACCAAAACGATGTTGTTCATCAATAATTACTAACCCTAATTTAGCGAAGCCAACATTGTCTTGAAATAAGGCATGTGTACCGACAATAAGTTCTGCGTGGCCTTCTTTAATCTGTTGTTCTGCTTGGGCACGGGCTTTGCCTTTTTGTTTGCCAGATAACCACGCAACTGTAATACCCAATGGTTCAAACCAACGTTTAAAATTCAAATAGTGCTGTTCTGCAAGAATCTCAGTTGGGGCCATTAATGCAACTTGCCAATCAGCTTCTAAAGCATGGCAAGCCGCTACAGCTGCAACCAAGGTTTTTCCAGCTCCAACGTCACCTTGTACTAGGCGCAGCATAGGTTGGTGTTGTTTTAAGTCATTTAGAATTTCTTTAGATACACGTTTTTGTGCATTGGTCATTTGAAAAGGTAAAGCTTCTAAAAGCTTTTTAGCTAATATTTTACTGCTTGAGAAAGCAGGAGATGCAATTTGACGAATATAAGCACGGCGATTAAGTAAACTAATTTGGTGTGCAACCAGCTCTTCAAAAATAAGCCGTTGTTGGGCTGGGTGTGAACCTTGAGCCAACTGGAGCATGTTGGCATCAACAGGAGGCTCATGAATGTAATACAAAGCCTCTTTAAGCGCATAGCCATTAGTATATTTTTTGGGGAGCAGCTCTGGTAAGGCATCACTATGATGCTTTAAAGCTTGTTTTACATATTCACGCAGTTTAGGTTGAGTTAGCCCATCCGTACTTGGGTAAATTGCTGTAAGCTGAGTTTTTGGTAGAGGTGTATGTTCATGAATGAGTTGAATTTCAGGATGATACATCTCAAGGCCGCGAGCGCCGACACGAACTTCACCAAAAATACGTAAGCGATGACCCGGTTTTATTTTGTCAGTCAGGTTTTTATAAATATGATAAAAGCGTAAGGTAACTTTACCGAATTCATCTTGAACCAAGGCTGCCATAGATTTTCTTTTTCCCGGAGGAAAATCAATTGACCTGACTTCACCTTCAAGTAAATAGCTACGCCCAACCACAAGTTGATTCATTGCAATAATCGTACTGCGGTCTTCATAATCACGTGGCAGATGAAACAGTAAATCATCTGTGGTAAAAATATTTAGTTTTTCGAGTAGGGCTGCTGAAGCCGATCCAACGCCTTGTAACTGATGGACTGAAGTCATGTCCCCTCAACGAGTTTTCTATGCATATATTATTTATCGGTTATGGTAAAACATCTCAGCGTGTTGCTAAACAACTATTTGAGAAAGAACATCAAATTACCACAATCAGCCGTAGTGTAAAAACGGATAGTTACGCAACACATCTTGTCCAAGATATCTTTAAACTTGATTTAAGTAAAATTGAACCTGTAGATGTCGTATATATTTTACTTTCTCCAAACGAGAGTACGGTTGAAGGCTACCAACATACTTATGTCGATAGTATTGAACCGATTCGAGATGCATTAAAAATACATCCAATAAAAAAAATAATCGTAGTGTCGTCTACACGGGTATATGGTGAAAATGCAGGGGAGATCATTGATGATTTTAGTGAAATTCAACCAAATGACGCACAAGGCTATATATTGCGTAATATGGAACGCCTTTGGCAAAAATATTATCCAGCCCAATGTGTAATTGTTCGTCCAACTGGGATTTATGGAACTTCAGTTGCCCGTTTAAAGAAAATGGCTGAAAATAGTCAAAGTTATCCAAATATACATTATAGCAATCGAATACATATTGATGATTTAGCAAGATTTTTGGCTTTTATGGCGGACTATGAAAATCATCAAACCAGCTATATTGTGACTAATAACCAACCATTGCCTTTGCATGAAGTTATCGTGTGGTTCCAAAAACAATTGGGGTTACCCGAGTTAACGTTAGAATCAAACCAAATCTCAGGTAAAAGAATTTATGCGAAACATTTGCCTGCAACGGGTTTTCAATTAGAGCATCCAATTTGCTTTAATGACTATTTATTATGTTTAAATGTTCATAGCACTAAATAAAATTTTGATTAAACTTTAAATAAGAACAGAAATACCTGATGAGGCAGTCAAATTGCCGATAAAGATAAAAAGGTTGAAAGTGAAAAAAATTTGTTTAGCTCTTATTTTGAGCGTAACAGCTGTTGCGAGTTGGGCCGAGGATCAGGTGTGGTGTGCATATGATCCGATTGGTTCCCAAGGGGATATTACACGTCGTTTAAATGACATTCGGTTATATGCTCAGCAATATCAAGTCAAATTTAAAGTGGTGACCTATCAAAAAGAACAACAGGCCATACAAGCTTTTGATGAAGGTAAATGTTCAGGTTTAGCGGCATCTAATTTTAATACTTATCGTTATAACCAGTTTATGGGAAGTACCGCAGGTATCGGGCTTATTCCTAATAATCGTACCGCGAAAAGCTTATTACAGCTTTTGAATCATCCAACAGTCGAAAAAAGATTAATTTCTAAGGATTATGAGGCGGTAGGGATGATTCCTATTGGCACGGCCTATATGGTTCTAAAAAATAAGAAACTCTCTAGAGTTGCTCAATTAAGAAATCAGCGTATCGGCGTGTTACCAAATAATCCACCACAACAAGCCTTGGTACGAAGTGTAGGTGCTCAGCCAGTTTATGTTGATTTATCTAATGCGATTATGCAGTTTAAGCAAGACAAAATCGATATTGTCCCAGCCCCAGTGTATGGGTTATTGCCGTATAATTTACAAAAAGAATTTGGACCCGATGTTCAAGTCATTAATTTTCCTTTGGCATATTTTGGCGTTAATTTAATTATTAAGCCACAAGCTTATCCGGCTAATTTTGGTCGAAAAATTCGAGGGTGGTTTGTTCAAAATAGCCAATTGCTGACTAACCGTGCAACCCAGTGGGAAAATCATCTACCTGCTTATTATTGGGTAGATGTCTCTTTTTATGAGAAGCAAAGTTATGACGTTATGGTTGCCAAAATACGTAATCAGTATGTCCTTTCAGGTTATTACGATGCCTATTTTGTTCAACTCATGAAGCGACTACGTTGTATAGATGATCCACGCTATTTTGAATGCCCAATGCGCTAATAAAATAAAAGGCAACCGAAGTTGCCTTTTATTTTGACTAAAAATCTTAAGCTTTCTTACGTTTTAAACGTCGTTTTGCTTGTTGAGATGCCATAGCTTCAAGCGCATCTTTTAACTCTTCGTCGCTAAAGGTGGTGATGTGTTGCAACATTTGTAAGGTTACTTCATCAAGAACCAACTGTGCGCCAGCAGCCATTTGACGGAAATTATCATCAAACTCGATTTGGCCTTGGTCGTTGGTACGAATGTAATTTTGCTGTGTAAGTACTTTTAGGAAGCTTTGGAATAAAGCTTTGTCAAAGAACTCTGGTGAATTAAATTCATATAGAACTGACAGACGTTGTCCGAGTAAATGACTTAATTCTTCAACCTGTTTAGCAGAAATATTACCTGAACCACGTTGAGTAATGAGCGCAAGCGTCATGTAGTAACGCTCAAGACTTTGCTTAACAGGCATAGCTAAAACAACAAGCTGATTATGCTCTTCAGTGTTTGGTGCAGAGCTAATTAAATTGCCTTCATCATCTTGCTGAATAAGGTTTGATTGAACCAATGCATTTGCATATTGCTCAATTTGTTCTTTAAGTTCGCTACTCTTCCATTTAAGGAATAACTCAGCTTTCAAGAATGGATAGAGCGTGTAGATAACATTGGTTAAATCTGAACGGCTAATTTTTCCATTATGTTCAACAAGTGATGCAACCAATGAAGGTAAGACAAAGGCGTGCAAAATGTTATTACGGAAATAGGTCAGAAGAACAGCTTGATTATCTTCAATCGCAATAATATCGCCTAGTGCATGCTGAACTCGTTTAATGAGTTTAAGCTTTAAACCATACGCAATAATTTCTTTACCAGAAAGCGGTGTTACTTCCATGCGTTGGTCATATGGGAAGTTCGATGCCAGATTGCGGTAAGCTTCAAGCTGCTTAATACAAATTTCTTCATCAAGCGTATGCTTTGGGGTTGCAAGCAAAATAATAGAAAGTAAAGAGACAGGGTTAATCACCACAGCTCGGTTAATATTTTCTAAAATTGCATGTGCAGAGCTATTTACTGCATCTGAAACTGCTTGAGGAATTGGGTCGTCATTTTTCTCGATAAAAACATTTTCTGCATTATGTTGTTTAAGCAGATCATCAAGGAAAACAGGTTCACCAAAGTTCACGTGGACTTTACCGAAAATACGTTCAATTTTTCGTAAGGTTTTCACAATACCAAAAATTGATTCAGCTTCTTTCGGTTTACCTTGCATTTCGCCTACGTAGGTCGAGCCTTCCATTAGGCGTTCATAACCAATGTAGGTGGGTACAAATACAATTGGCTTTGTACGACCACGTAAATGACTATGAACTGTCATGGCAAGCATGCCAGTCTTAGGCGGTAATAGGCGTCCTGTACGCGAACGTCCACCTTCAATAAAGTACTCAAGTGGCGTGTTACGTGACAAAATACTATATAAATATTCTTTAAATACTGTTGTATAAAGGCCATTACCACGGAAAGAACGACGAATAAAGAATGCGCCGCCCCCGCGTAAAAGCTGACCAACGAAAGGCAAGTTCAGGTTATCACCCGCAGCAATATACGGAACCATAAGGCCACGTCTATAAATCACATAAGACAATAATAAGTAGTCAATATGGCTGCGGTGACAAGGTGTGTAAACCACTTCATAATCTTTTGCCAGTTCACGAACGGTACTGAAGTTATGCACATCTACGCCGTCATAAAGCTGGGTCCATAAGCGCGTTAAAGCAAGATCGGCAAAGCGGACTGCTGAGTGTGAATAATCCGACACGATTTCATTGACATAACCAATTGCGCGACGTTCAGCTTCGAGCATACTGACTTTCCCGCGAATACTTTCACGGCGGATTGCTTCTTGAACATCACGAGATTTGACAACTGACTGCATGACATTACGGCGATCGGATAAATCGGGGCCTAAGACCACTTCACGTTGACGATCTAAATAATCATTTAACGTACTTACAATATAAGTTGCTGGTGAAAGGTTTGGATAATGCTGTTGAGCATAATCAACCAGTTCACGTAACGATTGTGGTTCATGAAATTCTAAGTAAGATTGGCGGCCATGTAAGCCAATGTTCACTAATTGCTTAACTGTGCTCGGTGTAGCCCATGTATCTGAAAATAATAGCTTAAACCAAGAGTCTTCTTTATCTGGTGAGCGGCCCCATAGAACAGTAACTGGAACAAGTTCTATATCAAGTTCAGGATTTTCTTTTAAGACTTCAATCAGTTTTATTAAACGTGGTGGAAAAGCATGAGGAGGAGGATTCAGTAAATTATTTTCATCATTGTGTTGTAAAAATAAAACTGATGCTTTTTCCTGATGAGATCCAACAACTAATGGGTCTAATGCAGGTTTTAAATTTAAACGACGCGTTTCTCCATCAACCACCAAAGCATTGCTTCGAGAGTGGTTTTGTAAGACATAGCACACCACTTTTTGGCGGTCGGTCTCTGCTTCTGTTGTTTCTGATACTGGTTCAGTAGGAACTTCCCCAAGAACATGTGGTGTTACCACGAGGTCAAGTATTTTACTCGAAAGCCGACGATACATTTGACCAAACCCACTCTTGGACATAAGAACTCCTACTTCTTAAAGACAAATCCCAGCACCAAATGCGGAGGGTAATTATTTTGAGGCATTTATTAAAAAAAACAATATGCTGATAGCTTATAAATTATAATGCTTTTGGCATATTTTATCGTTAAAAATCGTATTTTTAGCTGTTATATGAGCAATGTTCATCAGAAGTTGACTGATTGTTCCATGTTCAAATAGTTTTTTATGGCACAATAGATTCTACACATCTGTCCTTTAATACGATTTTTTACCTGAAATATGAAGGTATCTCTCATGAATGCGTTAACCCAAGAACTAGTCGAGCTGCTCACTTTAGAAAAGCTAGAAGAAAATATTTACCGTGGCATGAGCCGTAATCTTGTCGGTAAACGCGTCTTTGGTGGGCAGGTTTTGGGTCAGGCTTTACGTGCAGCATCTTATACAACTGATCGTCCAGCGCATTCTTTACATGCATATTTTTTGTATGGTGGCGATATTAATGCCCCAATTATCTATGAAGTAGACCGTTTACGAGATGGAAAAAGCTTTGTAAGTCGTCAAGTTCGGGCGATTCAGCATGGACGCGTTATATTTTCAGCGATGGTGTCTTTTGCCAATCCAGAAGAAGGTTTGAACTATCAACATCAAGAACCTGAGTATCCTGCACCGGAAACGCTTAAATCTGAAAATGAGTTAAAACAGGGTATTTTAAACTTTGTACCTGAAAATGTTCGTGCTAGTTTCATGCGTGAGCGTCATGTAGAAATTCGCCCAATTGATCCGGTAAACCCGTTTCAGCCCCAACCTGAAGCTCCCTATAATGCCCACTATATCCGCACCCATGACCGTATTCCAAAACAATTAGATGATATTGCCTTGCATCAAGCAATTGTTGCGTTTTATTCAGACTTTACCTTAATGACAACGGCTTTAAGACCGCATGGTTTAAGTTATATTTCTCCAAGTTTGCAATGTGCAAGTATTGATCATGCAATTTATTTCCACCGCCCACTTCGTGCTGATGAGTGGATGCTTTATGACATGGAAGCCACAGTGAGTGCGGCTTCAAGAGGTCTTAATTTTGGTCGTATGTGGCAAAATGGCCAACTTGTATGCAGTACCGTACAAGAAGGTTTAATTCGTTTGCGGGAAATTGAAACTCAATAGATCTCTTGAATAGCCATCTAATTAGATGGCTTTTTTATTTTTAATGGGAACGATGTGACAAAAAATTGCTCGTATGAAAAGCGAGCTCATGTCATATTTGCAACAGGATTGCCAACTGAAAAAAATAATGCTGATATGAACTTAAATACACAAATTCTAATTGCCGCCATTTTAGGTTTAGCCTTTGGTTTCCTACTCACCATGTATCCAGACACAGCTTTTGTAAAACATAGTTTATATGGGCTTGGAATATTAAGTAGTGTTTTTATCGGGCTTCTTAAAATGCTTTTGGTGCCTTTAATCTTTAGTTCGATTGTTGTGGGGGTATCAAACCTACAAGCGGGCGGACAGTTAGGGCCAGTCTGGAAAATCACATTTTTATGCTGTTTAACTACAACGACTTTAGCCCTAATTTTAGGTATTAGTTGCGCTCATTTATTTGAGGTTGGACGTGGCATAGATATTTCTATTTTTCAGACATCTATGCAAAATTATCAAGCACCAGATAGTTTAAACCCAGCAAGTTTTTTCACTAATTTTATTCAAAATACTTTAATCAATCCATTTAAAGCATTTAGTGATGGTAACGTTTTGGCTGTTGTGGTCTTTGCTTTATTCATCGGCGTTGCTTTGGTGCAGGGTGGTGAGCGTTTCAAAAGTATTCGTGTATTGAGCCACCAGTTCTTTGAAATGATGATGCTGCTCGTTGGCTGGGTGATGAAGCTGGCACCTTTGGGTATTTTTGCTTTATTAGCAAAGTTAATGGCAACTGAAGACATTTCAGTATTAAGTCGTTTGGCTGAGTTTGCAGCCGTTGTAACAGGCACAACTATTTTTCATGGTGCTGTTGTTTTACCACTACTGCTTTGGATTTTTGGTCGTATGAGCCCTTGGACTTTTTTCAAAGGGACACGTACAGCGTTAATTACAGCATTTGCAACGAGTTCTAGCTCTGCCACGATGCCACTTAGCATGAAGTGTGCGCAAGAAAACTTAGGGGTACGTCCTCAAACAGCGGGATTTGTTATTCCACTTGGTACTCAGTTAAACATGGATGGTACCGCTTTATACGAAGCAGCAGCTGCACTCTTTGTAGCAAATTTGGTGGGCTTGGACTTAAATCTCACACAGCAAATTATCGTGTGTTTAACAGCAATGATTGCATCGCTAGGTGCACCTGGAATCCCGAGTGCTGGCATGGTGACTATGATTATGGTTTTACAATCGGTAGGTCTACCAGCTGAAGCAATTGCCATTTTACTGCCAATTGATCGCCTATTAGATACGGTAAGAACGGTAGTAAATGTGCAAGGGGATATGATGATTAGTGTGGTTGTAGATCGTTATACGAAAGATAAAGATATCAGTGTTTAATCTCTTAATAAAAAAGCAGGATTTTAAATCCTGCTTTTTTGTTTTTAAGCGGCTTGAAGTTCTGCTCTTTTTGCTGCTGGAGATTGCGATAAATAGCTAACCGCATCTTCAGTGCTACCTTCTTTGACTGGATCATACCAAGGCATAAGGTAATCAATCTGCTGGGCAATTAGCCAGAATGGATTTGGTAGCACTTGGTTGTCTTTGCGACTAATCTTAAGCCATTCTAAAGCAACCCACACTGGGAAAAATCTAGATTTAGCGGCATCTGAAAAGCGTGGATCTTGTTTCATAATATGTGCAGCGCCGTCTACCCATAAACCAAGTACCAGTACAATCACTGCAAGGCTTAAATAGTAGCGTGGAATATAGCCACCCCCAAGATGACGATATAAATCAAAGGCTACTGTACGGTGTTCAATTTCTTCTGAACCATGCCATTTCACAAGATCGACCATTTCAGGGTCAGCGCCTAATTCTTCCCAACGCTTGTTGTATAGAGCATATTTACCTAATACACAGGTCATATGTTCAACAGTGGCAACAACGCCTAAACGGAATAAATCCCATTGGCCTTGTAAGAAATTTGGAACTTCTTTATCAAAAGGCTTATCTGCCAAAGCTGTCGTAAATAAATAGTTCATAATGTCCAGATTTCTCTGGATATCAATATTACGTACGTTTAAATATTCTTTGTTTGCAGAAGTATGTGCATTGGCATGCATAGCTTCCTGACGGATAAATGCTTGTACATCCTGCTTGAGTTTTTCATCTGTGATTTGCGGTAAAACCTTGTTGTACAAACGGCAAAACCAGAACTCTCCAGCGGGCAAAATATTATTAATTTCATTAATAAAATAACTTGCGAAAGGCTGATTAGGAATCCAGTCGACAGGGGTATCTTTCCAGTCAAATTTCACTTTACGTGGAAGAATTTTATAATCAATAGAAGAACCTAAAGCCTTGTTCTTCAAAAAAGATAACAATTTCATCATTTAGTCCTGATTTTTAACTCGATGAAGTTATAACGAGTATAAAAAAAGCCCCTACATTTGTGTTTAGCAATAGGGGACAATTGAGTATAAATTTAATGAAAAAATTGTATCTGTTATGACAATTTAGCTTTCTGCATCTTCATCTGTAGCTTCAGGGATTGAATCGACATCAAATTCTGGTTGTTGATCAAGCGTAAAATGCAGACGTCCACCCATGACACTTGCAAGCTCTTCCAAACCTAATTTGTTAAGTGAAGAGAAAAGCTGAATGGAAAAATCAAGCTTCATTTTTTTAAGTTGTTGTTTAACTTCAAGCAATACTTTATTTGCAGGACCACGATTAAGTTTGTCTGCTTTCGTTAAGAGAATATGAACAAATAGATGACGCGAATAAGCCCACTCTAGCATCATCATGTCAAAATGCTGTAGAGGATGGCGAATATCCATAAGTAAGACTAAGCCTTGTAAGCTTTTACGGTGAATTAGATAGTTTTCTAATTCCTTTTGCCACACCTTTTTCATATCTTCAGGTACAGCTGCATAACCGTAACCTGGAAGATCGACTAAACGCTGATCAGGATTACCTAGACTAAAGAAGTTAATCATCTGAGTACGACCAGGCTTTTTAGAAGCACGGGCAAGTTGTTTCTGATTAGTTAATGCATTAATAGCACTAGACTTACCAGCATTTGAGCGTCCTGCAAAAGCAATTTCGTAGCCACTATCTTCAACACAAAGTGCCAATTTAGGTGCACTCATTAGAAACTCAGCTTGGCGTAACCAGTTTAGTGATTGCACAGCATAGGCTGTGATCGCCGGATCTGGTGCTTTTTCATAGCTGATCTTTTGCTTGGGTGCGAGTCTGGCTTTGGTGTCTTTCGATTTTTCACTACGACGCATAAAAAATAACTTTTTAAATGAGAGGGCTCGCGCCTAGTATAAAGGAGCTTGGGTATTCTTGCTAATTTTCAATAAATCAACTTATGAAAATCAATAGAAGTTAGATTTCTAAAAAGGCAATAGGGGAGTTGGCAGGAGCAGATTTTGATTGCTGCAAAACTTCTCCGAGTGTGTATTGGTCTAGGCTTTGATAAAAGCTCTCTAGAGCTTGATCTAAAATACCTTTTAAACCACAGTGACTGCGTAATACACACGGTGGTGTATTGCATTCAACGATTTGATTATCACCTTGTAATATTCGAACAATTGAACCCAAATTGGAGTTAAGTGCATCTGGGTTTAAGCGAATTCCACCGCCTTTTCCACGAATGGTAATAATCCATTCTTGTTTGCCCATAAAGTGAACAACTTTAACCAGATGGTTTTGTGAAACATGCAAATCTTTCGCGATTTCTGCAATCGTGTAGGGTGCATCACTTGGGCGTGCAACATACATTAATATTCGTAATGCATAATCGGTAAATTTATTAAGCTGCATGATCACCAAAAATGGAAGAGAAAAAGGATGATCATCTTAGCCTGAAAGTTTAAATAAGAAAACTTTCAGGCAAGAGGTTTTTACATTACAGCGTTAAAGGAGCTGAAACCTGTACTTGATCACCAACTCTATAATGCTCAAGCAAGATATTTGAAACTGAAAATTCAGTATGGTTTTCTTCAGGCTGAACTTCAAAGTGATATGAGTTGTTTTCTTGAGCTTCTGTAAATTTAAAAGCTTTCGGCTGTTCAAGTTGTTGCTCTGGCACTTGTACTTTTACCGAAATAAAAGCGTTTGCAGGACTAGTTAGTACGTCCTCATGATCAGTTGCTTTTAAAGTGAAACGTTTGCCAGATTCAAGAGGGTCAATTTGTGTAATTTCAAATGGACGCCAGCCAGCCCATCCACCTTTTAAGCTCTCAAGTTGTTCATATTTTTGTTTTTCAACGCCAATCAAGATATCTGCCAATTGTAGATAAGCTTGCTTCCACGCTTCGATAAGTTCTGATTCAAATGGCACGTTAAGTACTTCACTAATTGAATGAAGTAGGTTGTCACCAACAATTGCATATTGATCAGGCTGAATATCCAAGCTCACATGTTTAGTAGTGATACGTTCAACAGCTTTAGCTAGAACAGTAGGGTTCTCAATATTTTCTGCATAAGCAAGAACCGCAGCTGCAAGCGCACGCGGCTGACGTAAGCTAGTTTGGTCATCTAAGTTAAAAACATTTTTTAATTCGGGATTGTTATTAAGCATACGCTTATAAAAGTATGTAGTCAGCGTAACGCCGTGTTCACGTAAAACCGGTACAGTAGATTTAACAAGTTCAATTTGTTGTGGAGTCATGGCTAGACCTTATTTATCTGGCTATATAAGATGTATTTAAAATACATCTTTAAAAAAGTAATGGCAATAGCTTTTCGATAAAAACCATAAAAAAATTAGGGGATATAAAATCCCCTTAAATTAACGTTATGTTATTAAATATTTTTTATTTACCAAATAAAGAGCCGAGTAGGCCTCGAACAAGTTTTTGACCTGTACTTCCTCCTAAACTGCGCGCAGCACTTTTTGCAAAAGTTCCAACAATATCTTGGGTGAGTTTGGCTCTTTCACGTGCTGCTCGTTCTTCCTCTTTTAATTGATCACGTGCCAATCTTTCCTGCTCTTTCGCCTGCTGTTTGGCTAGGGTTTCTTGCTCTTTCGCTTGTTGTTTGGCAAGTTCGGCATTTTGTTGCTGCTGTTCGCGTTCAGCCACTTTATTTTGTAGCATTTCATAGGCGCTATCACGATCTACAACCTGCTCATAAACTCCAGCAATAATACTTTGTGAGATTAAAGCTTGACGCTCTTCTGGAGTGATTGGTGTAAATGCAGAGTAAGGAGGCATGACCCAACCACGCTCAACAATTTGTGGAGTACCTTGCTCATCTAGGCAGCTAATGAGTGCCTCACCAACACCAAGTTCAGTAATCGCTTCATCAACTTTAAAGTTTGGATTGGCTCGGAAAGTATCTGCTGCGGTTTTTACCGCTTTCTGATCTTTAGGGGTAAATGCGCGTAGGGCATGTTGAACGCGATTACCAAGTTGACCTAGAACACTTTCAGGTAAATCGAGTGGATTTTGGGTAATGAAATAGATGCCTACTCCTTTAGAACGAATTAAACGTACAACTTGTTCAATTTTGTCTTGGAGTGCTTGGCTGGCATTGTCAAATAATAAGTGAGCTTCATCAAAGAAAAACACAAGTTTAGGTTTATCCATATCACCGACTTCTGGAAGCTGTTCAAATAGTTCTGAAAGCATCCATAAAAGGAAAGTGGCATATAGCTTAGGTGTATTCATGAGCTTGTCAGCCGCAAGAATATTAATGTAGCCATGCCCATTTGCATCGGTTTGAATAAAATCTAAAATATTTAAAGCAGGTTCACCAAAAAATTGCTCTCCACCTTGGTCGGCAAGGGCGAGTAAATTACGCTGAATAGCGCCTAGGCTTGCTGGAGATAAATTGCCATATTCTGCTTTAAACTCGGCTGCATGTTCACTCACGAAAGTGATCATGGCTTTTAAATCTTTAAAATCTACTAATAGTAGACCTTGGTCATCTGCAATTCGGAATACAGCAGATAGCACACCCTCTTGAGTATCATTTAAATTGAGCATGCGAGCCAATAAAATTGGCCCAATTTCAGAAACGGTAGTGCGAATAGGGTGGCCTTGTTGGCCAAATAAGTCCCAAAAAACGACAGGATTTGCTGCGAAAGGAACGCTATCAATTTGTAAAAGTTTTAGTCGTTCATTAAATTTATCTGAAGCTTCTCCCGCTTTTGCGAGACTCGAAACATCACCTTTAGCATCGGCAAGAAATACCGGTACACCAATTCGAGAAAAACTCTCTGCTAGAACTTTTAACGTAACTGTTTTACCTGTACCCGTGGCGCCTGCAATAAGTCCATGGCGGTTAGCAAACTGGGAAAGCAAAACAATTTCTTTGGATGTGTCATTAATATTTTTAGCAATAACAATCGGTGTACCCATATATTTTTATCCTGTGGTTCGAGTCACTATGATCTTGTCGTTTTTACAGTTGTTTCAGTGCATTTTCGATATCTTGTATTAAATCTTGTGGATCTTCTAGTCCTATACAGAAGCGAACCAATGATCCTTGTTGTAAATGTGTATTCTCAAGTTTTCTCATCATTTTCAAATCATAAAGCATAATCAGACTAACAGGCCCTCCCCAGCTAAAACCGAGCTTAAATAATGCTAAGGCATCGCAGAAACGACGTACGGCTGTAATGTCATATTCAGGTTTGAAAATAACACTGACTAGACCAGCACTTTGACAATCTATGCAGATTTCTTGCCAATATTGATGGCCTGGGGCAGCCTCATCACTTGGATGTAGAACTTGTGCAAATTGGGATTGGTCTTTTAGCCATTTAAGTAAAGTTTGAGCATTAGCTGATTGTTGTTCATAGCGTAAAGACATATGAGCAAGACTACGTTGGACTTGAGCTGCATCATCTCCTGAAACTGCAATACCTAAAATGGCATGCGTACGGAACAGGCGGTGATGAAGTTTCTCATCACGAGTTACAATGCTACCCATTAAGATGTCACCGCCGCCACTTGGATATTTGGTGAGTGCATGCACGGTTAAATCGACTGATAGATGTTCATCAGAAAAATTAAAAGCATTAAACGCAAGCCCAGCTCCCCAAGTGTTATCTAGGGCTGTTAATACACCGTGTTTTTTGGCTTTTTTGACTAGATTCTTAAGATCAGGAAATTCTAGAGTAACTGAGCCTGCTGCCTCTAACCACAACAGTTTGCTTCTTTCAGTTGGTTGAAAGCTTGAGGCATTAATAGGGTTGTACACTTTGACAATAACGCCATATTGATTTTGCAGATGATTTAAATGCTCAAGGTTTGGTCCATAAATGTTGTCTGGTACCCATACTTCATCATTAGTGCTTAAAAATGCTGAGTTCACAACATTAATTGCTGATAAGCCACTTGGTGCAAGCAAACAATGCAATCCACCTTCAATTTGCGCAATATTGTCGCCTAAGGTGAAGGTGGTGGGGGTGCCGTGTGTCCCATAGCTATAATCGTAATCATCCGTCCAGTGGCGATCAAAAAGGTGCGAAGTTGATTTAAAAATAATAGTAGATGCACGAAATAAGGGTGGTTGTACTGTTTCAATAAATTGCGGGGCCTTTCTTTGTGCATGAATGAGGCGAGTCTGGAAGTCGTTATGCTTTTTCATAGTGCTTTGCATTTTCAATAATAAAGTTAGATTAAGAGAAATTTAGATTCTTCGCTAGATTTACGAAGTTTTATAAGACGTTTCGTTACAGTAGGCTCATAAAATAAAAACTTGGCTTTATTTTTGCAAAGACCACTACAACATTCTAACAACAATAGGTTTAAGCGCATGAAGTCGCATTTACGTGTTCACTATTTTCAACATATCGCGGGTGAGGGATTTGGAAGTTGTTATTCATTTTTAAAAGCCCACCACGCGACAATTAGCTCTACAGAGTTTTTTGCACTTCCGGTTGATCGGTCACTTGAAATAGAAGCTTTACCTCGAATTGATGAGGTTGACTTGTTATTGGTCATGGGCGGCACTATGAGTGTAAATGATGAGGCAAACTTCCCGTGGCTAAAGATAGAAAAAAGATGGTTGCGTCGTTATTTGGCAGCGGGAAAGCCAGCTATTGGTCTTTGTTTAGGGGGGCAGTTAATTGCTAATGCGTTAGGGGCTGCGGTAAGCCGTAATCGCTATCAGGAACTTGGATGGTCAACAGTTCAGAGAGTTGCAAATTTACCTCAAGAAAGCTTCCCATTACCAGAGAAGATAAAGGTAATGCAGTGGCATAGCGAGACATTTGAAATACCTAAAGGTGCTATACACTTGGCTGAAAGTGTGGCTTGTCGTAATCAGATGTATCAGATTGGAAAAAATGTACTGGGTTTTCAGTTTCATCCAGAGATGACACCATCCGCTCTAGCGCTTTTACTTGAAGATGAAGAAGAGCTTTCTATTTTTGATGGAGAATATGTTCAATCTACGCGTGAACTATATTCTTCCGAAGCACAAAAATTTGAACAAGGTAATCAACTTCTAAATAAAGCGATTGAATTTGTAATAAGTGCTTAGTCTAGCTCCCAATACTCGATCAAAGCAGGTTTTGTGGAGAAAATAGAAAAAGAGAATTGCATAAGACTTAAACAATCGTTATAATGAGCGACCCTCAATAGGAGGGGCATTTACTGCGAAGAAAGTGGTAAATGTGCATTACAGTCGTGGCATCGATCATGACCTTAGTGATTTTCACTGCCTTTGACACTTACCAATGGGTGAGATGCGTCAAAGGTGATTCTTTATATGTTTGGCTTGGAGTTTACTGGTATGTCTAACCAGAGAATTCGTATCCGTTTGAAGTCTTTTGATCATCGTCTGATTGATCAATCTGCTCAAGAGATCGTAGAAACCGCTAAGCGTACTGGCGCACAAGTTTGTGGTCCAATTCCGATGCCTACTCGCATCGAACGCTTCAACGTTCTTACTTCACCGCACGTTAACAAAGATGCGCGTGACCAGTACGAAATCCGCACCTACAAACGTTTGATCGATATCGTTCAACCTACAGATAAAACTGTTGATGCATTGATGAAATTAGATCTTGCGGCTGGTGTTGATGTTCAGATCGCTTTGGGTTAAGGCTTTCGGTTGATTAACTTTTAAGTTAATTAGGCCGCTTTTTTAGAGGTTTATGCACATGGCTATTGGTTTAGTCGGTCGCAAATGTGGTATGACTCGCATCTTTACAGATGCAGGTGTTTCTGTACCTGTTACAGTCATCGAAGTCGATCCAAACCGCATTACGCAAATCAAAACACTTGAAACTGATGGTTATCAAGCTGTTCAAGTAACTACTGGTGAACGTCGCGAATCTCGCGTAACTAACGCTCAGAAAGGTCACTTTGCGAAAGCTGGTGTTGCTGCTGGTCGTTTAGTTAAAGAGTTCCGTGTTACTGAAGCTGAGCTTGAAGGTCGTGAAGTTGGCGGTACTATTGGTGTTGATTTGTTCACAGTTGGTCAAGTAGTTGACGTAACTGGTCAATCAAAAGGTAAAGGTTTCCAAGGTGGTGTTAAACGTTGGAACTTCCGTACCCAAGACGCTACTCACGGTAACTCAGTTTCTCACCGTGTATTAGGTTCTACAGGTCAAAACCAAACTCCTGGTCGCGTGTTCAAAGGCAAAAAAATGGCTGGTCACTTAGGTGATGAACGCGTAACAGTACAAGGTCTTGAAATCGTATCTATTGACGCTGAACGTTCTGTTTTAGTTGTTAAAGGTGCAATTCCTGGTTCAACTGGCGGTGACGTGATTGTACGTCCTACCATCAAGGCCTGAGGGGAAATACCGTGAATTTGAAAACTGTTTCCGGCTCTGCTGTTGAATTGTCTGAAGTTGCTTTCGGACGTGAATTTAACGAAGCTCTTGTACACCAAGTTGTTACTGCTTACTTAGCAGGTGGTCGTCAAGGTACTCGTGCTCAGAAGTCACGTGCAGACGTTTCTGGCGGTGGTAAAAAACCATTCCGTCAAAAAGGTACTGGTCGTGCTCGTGCGGGTTCTACTCGTAGCCCAATCTGGGTTGGTGGTGGTAAAACTTTTGCTGCTCGTCCACAAGATTGGTCTCAAAAAGTAAACCGTAAAATGTATCGCGGTGCAATGCAATGTATCTTAGCTGAACTTGTTCGCCAAGATCGTCTTGTATTAGTTGAAGAGTTTGCTATTGCAGCTCCAAAAACTAAAGAATTGCTTGCAAAGCTTGGCGATTTAAATGCCGCTCGTGCATTGATCGTTACTGAAGCTGTAGATGAGAACTTATATCTTGCAGCACGCAACCTTCCGCATGTAGATGTGGTGGATGCTACTGCAATCGATCCTGTAAGCTTGATCGCGTTTGATAAAGTTGTGATGTCTGTAGCTGCTGCTAAGAAAATTGAGGTAGAACTCGGATGAACAACGAACGTATCTATCAAGTCCTTAAAGGACCAGTCTTCTCAGAAAAGGCACAAGTTTTAGGTGATACTGTTGGCGTTCAAGTATTTAAAGTAGATATTAATGCTACTAAACTTGAAGTTAAAAAAGCAGTTGAAAAACTTTTTGGTGTAGAAGTTGTTAAAGTTAACACTACTATTACTAAAGGTAAAACTAAGCGCTTTGGTAAAACATTAGGACGTCGTTCTGATGTTAAAAAAGCATACGTCACCCTGAAAGCTGGCCAAGATGTTGAAATGGCTGACTTGGGCGATACCGCTGAAAGCGCAGCGGAATAAGGACGAAAATTATGCCGATTCAAAAATGTAAGCCAACGTCTCCAGGACGTCGCTTTGTAGAGAAAGTGGTTCATGACCACCTTCACAAAGGCGCGCCTTACTCACCGTTGGTTGAAGCAAAAAAACGTACTGGTGGTCGTAATAATAACGGTCACATTACAACTCGTCACGTTGGTGGTGGTCATAAGCAACACTATCGTATCGTTGACTTTAAGCGTAATAAAGACAGCATCCCAGCTGTTGTAGAGCGCATTGAATACGATCCTAATCGTACAGCACATATTGCTTTGTTGAAATATGCTGATGGTGAGCGTCGTTATATCATTGCTCCTAAAGGCTTACGTGCTGGCGATAAAGTACAATCTGGTAACGATGCTCCAATTCGTCCAGGTAACTGCTTGCCACTTCGTAATATGCCTATCGGTTCTACACTTCATAACGTTGAACTTAAAATTGGTAAGGGTGCGCAATTAGCGCGTTCTGCTGGTGCTTCTGTTCAGTTATTGGGTCGTGATGGTTCTTACGCGATTGTTCGTCTTCGTTCAGGCGAAATGCGTAAAATTCATGTTGAATGCCGCGCTGTAATTGGTGAAGTTTCTAACCAAGAAAACAACCTTCGTTCATTGGGTAAAGCTGGTGCTGCGCGCTGGCGTGGTGTTCGTCCTACCGTACGTGGTATGGCGATGAACCCAGTTGATCACCCGCACGGTGGTGGTGAAGGGCGTAACAAAGGTATTCAACCTGTAAGCCCATGGGGTCAAAAAGCTAAAGGGTACAAGACACGTACCAATAAGCGTACGACTAAGATGATTATTCGCGACCGTCGCGTCAAGTAAAGGAATCTGACTAATGCCTCGTTCTCTGAAAAAAGGCCCATTCGTCGATGCGCACTTGTTCGCTAAGGTTGAAGCGGCTGTTGCTAGTAACTCTCGCAAGCCGATTAAAACTTGGTCTCGTCGTTCGATGATCCTTCCAGATTTTGTTGGTTTAACAATTTCTGTTCATAATGGTCGTAATCACGTTCCAGTAATTGTTACTGAGCATATGGTTGGTCATAAACTCGGTGAATTCGCGCCAACTCGTACCTATCGTGGTCACGGTGTTGACAAGAAGTCTAAACGTTAATAGGTGTCATGATGGAAGTAACTGCTAAATTACGCGGTGCCGCTATCTCGGCACAAAAGGCACGTTTGGTTGCAGATCTTATTCGCGGCAAATCTGTTGCGCATGCTTTGAATATCTTAAACTTCAGCAATAAAAAAGCTGCTGTTTTAGTAAAAAAAGCATTGGAATCTGCGATTGCAAACGCTGAACACAATAACAGTTTAGATGTTGACGATCTTAAAGTTTCTACGATTTACGTTGATGAAGGTGTTAGCCTTAAACGTATTATGCCACGTGCTAAAGGCCGTGCAGATCGTATTACGAAGCGTACTTGTCACATCACCGTTAAGGTAGGGGTTTGATATGGGTCAGAAGGTTCATCCAATCGGTATCCGCCTAGGTGTTGTGAAACGTCATAACGCTAACTGGTATGCGAATCCGAAACAATACGCTGAATACTTGCTTAAAGATCTTCAAGTTCGTGAGTTTTTAACTAAAAAACTTAAGAATGCGATGATCAGCAACATTCTTATCGAACGTCCATCAGGCGCTGCTAAAGTAACAATTAGCACAGCTCGTCCTGGTATCGTAATCGGTAAAAAAGGCGAAGATATTGAGAAATTACAGCGCGAACTTACCAGCATTATGGGTGTTCCTGCGCAAGTAAGTATCAATGAAATTGATCGCCCAGACTTAGATGCGCGTTTAGTTGCTGAAGCAATCGCTTCTCAATTAGAAAAGCGTGTAATGTTCCGTCGTGCTATGAAGCGTGCGGTTCAAAACACTATGCGTGCTGGTGCTAAAGGTATCAAAGTTGAAGTGTCTGGCCGTTTAGGTGGTGCAGAGATTGCTCGTACGGAATGGTATCGTGAAGGTCGTGTACCTTTGCATACATTACGTGCAGACATTGACTATGCAACTATGCGTGCAGAAACAACTTACGGTACGATTGGTGTTAAAGTTTGGATTTTCCGTGGCGAGATTTTAGGTGGCATGAAACAAGTCATGAACCCTGCTCCTGCTGAAGATCGTCCAGCTAAACGTGGTCGTGGTCGTGGTGAAGGTCAAGAGCGTCGTGGTCGTCGCGGTGACCGTGCTGCTGACAAGGGAGAATAATCCATGTTGCAACCTAAACGTACCAAATTCCGTAAGGTGCACAAAGGCCGTAATACTGGTCTAGCGCATCGTGGTAGTACAGTATCATTTGGTTCGATTGCAATCAAAGCAACTGAACGTGGTCGTATGACTGCGCGTCAGATTGAAGCTGCACGTCGTACTATTAGCCGCCGTATTAAGCGTGGTGGTAAAATCTTTATTCGCGTATTCCCGGATAAACCAATTACTCAAAAGCCTCTTGAAGTGCGTATGGGTAAAGGTAAGGGTAGCGTGGAATACTGGGTTTGCCAGATCCAACCAGGTAAGATCCTGTACGAAATTGAAGGTGTGAACGAAGAATTAGCGCGTGAAGCATTTGCTTTAGCTGCTGCTAAACTTCCGTTTAAAACCACTATCGTGACTCGGACGGTAATGTAATGAAAACTAAAGATTTACGTGAAAAGTCGGTAGAAGAGTTGAAAGCTTTGCTTGATGAGCAACAGCTTAACCAATTCCGTCTTCGTATGGCGAAAGCAACTGGTCAGTTGGGTAAATCGCACGAAGTGCAAGTTGCTCGTAAGACAATTGCTCGTATTAAGACACTCCTTACCGAAAAACAGGGGAACGGACAATGAGTGAAAAAACAGTCCGCACGTTAACCGGCAAAGTCGTAAGTGACAAAATGGATAAATCTATTGTTGTTCTTATTGAACGCCGCGTTCAACACCCGTTGTATGGCAAGTCAATTCGCCGTTCAACTAAGTTACACGCTCATGATGAGAACAATGTCGCTAAAATTGGTGATGTTGTGACAATCAAAGAAAGCCGCCCAATTTCTAAAACTAAAGCTTGGGCTTTAGTGGAAGTAGTTGAAGCAGCTGCTGAGTAATTCGACGTTCTTGTTGCATCATCGGTCAATTTCGAGTACTCTTTGAGCCTTTCGAAATTGTGACCGGTGATGCTCGGTTTTGGAGTAGGGCAATGATTCAAACCGAAACTATGCTCGACGTAGCAGACAACAGTGGTGCTCGCCGCGTACAATGTATTAAAGTACTTGGTGGTTCACATCGTCGTTATGCTTCTGTTGGCGACATTATTAAAGTTACTGTAAAAGAAGCAATCCCACGCGCACGTGTTAAAAAAGGTGACGTGATGAATGCGGTTGTAGTTCGTACTAAATTCGGCATTCGTCGTCCAGATGGTTCTGTGATCCGTTTTGATGATAATGCTGCAGTTATCCTGAACAACAACAAAGCTCCGATTGCTACTCGTATCTTCGGACCAGTGACTCGTGAACTTCGTACTGAACAGTTCATGAAAATCATTTCATTGGCTCCTGAAGTTCTATAAGAGGCAATCATGGCTAAGATTAAAAAAGGCGATCAAGTTATCGTGATCGCAGGTAAAGAAAAAGGCAAACAGGGTACTGTATTGTCTGTTTCTGAAGACCGCGTTAAGGTTGAAGGCCTTAACTTAGTGAAGAAGCATCAAAAGCCGAATCGTGTAACTGGCGCTGAAGGCGGTATCGTTACTCAAGAAGCTTCGCTTCATATTTCAAACGTGGCAATTTTAAATGCTACAACCCAGAAGGCTGACCGTGTTGGTTACCAAGTGATTGATGGCGTGAAAACTCGCGTTTATAAATCAAATGGTGAATCAGTGGCGGTAGCGAAGTAATAGGTTGAAAAGGCAATGGCCAGACTTAAAGCACGTTACAATGATGAACTTAAAGCAAAGTTAAAAGAAGAACTTAGCATTAAGAACGTGATGGAAATTCCACGCATCACAAAAATTACCCTAAACATGGGTGTAGGCGCAGCTGCAACTGATAAGAAATTATTAGATGGCGCTGTAGTCGACATGCAATTAATTGCTGGTCAAAAACCAGTAATTACACTTGCTCGCAAATCTATCGCTGGTTTTAAAATCCGTGACGGTTGGCCGATTGGTTGTAAAGTTACTTTACGTGGCGACCAAATGTACGAATTCTTGGACCGTTTGATCTCAATCGCAATCCCTCGTATCCGTGACTTCCGTGGTTTCTCTTCGAAATCATTTGATGGTCGTGGTAACTACTCAATGGGTTTGAAAGAGCAAATCGTTTTCCCTGAAATCGATTTCGATAAGATTGATCGTATTCGTGGTATGGATATTACTATTACTACGACTGCTCGCACCGATGACGAAGGCCGTGCGCTTATGCGTGCATTCGGCTTCCCGTTCAAATAAGAGGTCGATATGGCTAAGAAAGGTATGGTTAATCGCGAATTGAAACGCGAAAAAACAGTTGCTAAATACGCTGCAAAACGTGCTGAATTAAAAGCTACGATTGCAAACGTAAATGCAAGTGAAGAAGAACGTTTCGAAGCGATGTTAAAGTTACAAGCGTTGCCACGTAATGCATCTCCGGTACGTCTTCGTAACCGTTGTGGTTTAACTGGTCGTCCTCATGGTTACTTCCGTAAGTTCGGTTTAAGCCGTAACAAATTACGTGACACAGTAATGCAGGGTGATGTACCAGGCGTTGTTAAGGCAAGCTGGTAAGGAGCGACTAAATGAGTATGCAAGATACCGTTGCCGACATGCTAACACGTGTTCGTAACGCACAAATGGCTAAGAAACAAACTGTTTCTATGCCTTCTTCTAAGTTGAAAGTTGCAATTGCAAACGTACTTCAACAAGAAGGTTATGTTTCAAACGTAGAAGTTGCTCAAGAAGAGACAAAATCTACTTTGACAATTACTTTAAAATATTTCGAAGGCAAACCAGTTATCGAAATGGTTAAGCGCGTAAGCCGTCCAGGTCTTCGCCAATACCGTGGTAAAGATAAACTTCCAAGCGTTAAGCAAGGTTTAGGTATTGCAATTGTTTCTACAAGCAAAGGCATCATGACTGATCGCGCTGCACGTGCTGCGGGCGTTGGTGGTGAAGTTATTGCTTTTGTTTCTTAATAGGTGATTCCTCATGTCTCGTGTGGCTAAAGCCCCAGTAACTGTACCGAATGGTGTAACAGTTACTCAGAACGGCCGGCAGGTCGAAGTGAAAGGCAGCAAAGGTACGTTGTCTTTCAACCTGCATGCGCTGGTCGAGCTAAAACAGGAAGAAGGTAAACTTCAACTTGCTCCAGTTAAAGAATCGAAAGATGCTTGGATGCAAGCTGGTACTGCTCGCGCTGTATTGAATAACCTTGTAAAAGGGGTTAGTGAAGGCTTCGAACGTAAGTTGCAGCTAGTTGGTGTTGGTTATAAAGCTGCGGTTAAGGGTACTGTTGTAAACCTTAACCTTGGTTACTCACACCCAATTGACTACGCTTTACCTGAAAGTGTAACAGCGGAAACTCCAACTGCAACTGAAATCATTTTGAAATCAGCAAACAAGCAGTTGTTAGGTCAAGTAGCGGCAGAAATCCGTGCGTATCGTGCTCCTGAACCATATAAAGGTAAAGGTGTTCGCTATTCGGATGAAGTCATTCTTCGTAAAGAAGCTAAGAAGAAATAAGGCGCGAGGTTCTTATGAACGAAAAGAAACAAACCCGTTTGCGTCGTGCGAAAAGCACACGCTTGCACATCCGTGCATTGGGTGCGACTCGTTTGTGTGTAAACCGCACTCCGCGTCACATCTATGCTCAAGTTATTTCAGCAGATGGTGGCAAAGTTTTAGCACAAGCTTCAACTTTGGATGCATCTTTACGTAGCGGTACTACAGGTAATGTAGATGCTGCTACTAAAGTAGGTGCTTTAATCGCAGAGCGCGCGAAAGCAGCTGGTGTAACTAAAGTTGCATTTGACCGTTCTGGTTTTAAATATCATGGTCGTATCAAAGCCTTGGCTGATGCTGCTCGTGAAAACGGCTTGGAGTTCTAATCATGGCTAAAGTTGAACAAAACGAAGGTCTTGTTGAAAAGCTGGTTGCCGTTGATCGTGTAGCCAAAGTTGTTAAGGGCGGTCGTATCTTCTCTTTCACAGCATTAACTGTTGTGGGTGATGGTAATGGTCGTGTTGGTTTTGGTCGTGGTAAAGCACGTGAAGTTCCAGCTGCTATTTCTAAAGCACTTGAAGCTGCACGTCGCAACATGATTACTGTAGACCTTGCAGGTACTACTTTACAACACCCTGTGAATGCTCGTCATGGCGCAAGCCGTGTATACATGCAACCTGCTTCTGAAGGTACTGGCGTAATCGCTGGTGGCGCAATGCGTGCCGTTCTAGAAGCTGCGGGCGTGCATAACGTACTTGCTAAATGTTATGGTTCTACTAATGCTGCAAACGTAGTAAACGCAACTTTCAAAGGTTTGCGTGATATGACTTCTCCTGAGAAAGTCGCTGCGAAACGTGGTAAATCAGTAGCAGAAATTCAAGGGTAATCAATCATGAAAACGATTAAAGTTACCCAGACTAAATCTTCTTCACATCGCTTGAAAAATCACAAGCTTTGCTTACAAGGTTTAGGTCTGCGTCGTATTGGTCATACTGTAGAAGTGCAAGATACGCCTTCTAACCGCGGTATGATCAACAAAGTCTACTATATGGTTAGTGTAGAGGAATAAGCCATGACTCTGCGTTTAAATGAGCTTGCGCCTGCGGAAGGTGCAAAACGTGAAAACCGTCGTTTAGGCCGTGGTATCGGTTCTGGCGTTGGTAAGACTGGTGGCCGTGGTGTCAAAGGTCAAAAATCACGTAAAAGTGGTGGCGTTCGTCCAGGCTTTGAAGGCGGTCAAACAGCGATTTATCGTCGTTTACCTAAATTCGGTTTCACTAGCCAAATCGCTTTAAAAACTGCTGAAGTACGTTTATCTGAGTTAAGCAAAGTTGAAGGCGACATCGTTAGCCTAGAAACTTTGAAAGCTGCGAATGTTGTTCGTCGTGACCAAGTTCGTGCTCGTATCGTACTTTCTGGTGAAATCACTCGTGCATTCACTGTTCAAGGTGTTGCATTGACTAAAGGCGCTAAAGCTGCAATTGAAGCAGCTGGCGGCAAAGTCGAGGAGTAATCTCGAGTGTCTATGTCTCCTAGTTCTTCAGGTCATGTCAACATGATGAAAGGTCAGCCATTTCACGTGAAATATCGTGAAATTATTCGCCGGATGAGTTTTCTAATCGGTGCATTGCTGGTCTTTCGACTAGGAGCGCATATTCCAGTACCAGGCATTAATAATGCTGCGTTAGAAAATTTATTTCATGCGAACCAAGGAACTATTCTTGGGCTATTCAATATGTTTTCTGGCGGTGCTTTAGAGCGAATGTCTATTCTTGCTTTAGGAATTATGCCTTACATTTCTGCATCAATTATTGTGCAGTTAATGTCTACGGTAATTCCTTCACTAGAAGCCTTGAAAAAGGAAGGTGAGCAAGGTAAGCGTAAAATTAATCAATATACGCGTCAGGGTACGTTATTGCTTGCAGTGGTTCAGGCAGTTGGTATGTGCGCAGGTTTGATTGGTCAGGGTATTACTCTGTCAGTTGGTCTTGAGTTTTATATACCAGCAGTTACTTCACTTGTCGCTGGAACTATGTTCTTAATGTGGCTAGGTGAACAAATCACTGAAAGAGGTATTGGTAACGGTATCTCAATGATTATTTTTGCTGGTATTGTTTCTGGTTTGCCTAAATTAATTATGCAATCAGTTTCATCAGTAGATAATGGTCAGACAAGCTTAATTGGTCTTGTGATCTTTGGTCTTTTGTCTGTAGGTGTGCTGGCTGCCATTGTGTTTATTGAAAAAGCACAACGTCGTATTCCAGTGAATTATGCACAAAAGCAACAAGGTCGTCGTATATTTACAGCACAGCAGACACATTTACCATTAAAAATTAATATGGCTGGTGTGATTCCTGCGATTTTTGCAAGTTCTTTACTATTGTTCCCAGCGAGTCTTGGTCAATGGGTGGGAAGTGCAGATGCAAATGCTGGATTAATTAAGCGTAGCTTACAAGATTTAGCTTTAGTATTGTCGCCTGGACAGCCTTTGTATTTGGTGCTCTTTGGTGCGTTAATTATCTTTTTCTGTTACTTTTATACGGCTTTAGTATTTAGCCCTAAGGAAGTATCAGAAAATCTAAAACGCAGCGGAGCTTATGTGCCTGGTATTCGCCCAGGTGAGCAAACTGCTCGTTACTTAGATCATATTCTTAATCGTTTGACGTTTATTGGTGCGATTTATATTACGGTCATTTGTTTAATGCCAATGATTCTACAAAGTTCTTTTGGTATTCCATTCTCTTTGGGTGGTACATCATTACTAATCGTAGTTGTCGTTGTTATGGACTTTATGGCTCAGCTACAAGCGCACTTAACATCTCATCAATATGATAATCAAACATTAATGAGAAAAACGACTGCTCATCCTAAGGGATAAGCGCACTTAGAGGTTTCATCATGAAAGTACAAGCTTCTGTAAAGAAAATTTGTGGTAGCTGTAAAGTTATCCGTCGTAATGGGGTTATTCGCGTAATTTGTAGCGCAGAACCTCGTCATAAGCAGCGTCAAGGTTAATCTAATCAAGACCTGTTGATTTCAGTAGGCGAATTGGGTTAATATCCGCCCCTCAAGATTTTGTGGGGCGGTTGATTATCTCTACTGCCTTTTTGGAGAAAGTGAATGGCTCGTATTGCCGGTGTAAACATTCCGGATAACAAGCATGCTGTTATCTCCCTCACTTACATCTTTGGTGTCGGTCGCCATACTGCTAAGAATATCTTAGCTACAGTTGGTATTACTGAAACTACTAAGATCCGTGAGTTGGACGATGCTCAGCTTGATGCGATTCGTGCAGAAGTTGCTAAGGTTCCTACCGAAGGTGACTTACGTCGCGAAATTTCCATGAACATTAAACGTTTAATGGATTTGGGTTGCTATCGCGGCCTTCGCCATCGTCGCAGCTTGCCTGTCCGTGGTCAACGCACCAAAACTAACGCACGTACCCGTAAAGGTCCGCGCAAACCGATTAAAAAGTAAGATTTCTGGAAGCTAAAAGATGGCTAAAGATACTCGCACACGCAAGAAGGTCACTCGTACCGTCTCTGAAGGTGTTGCACACATTCACGCGTCTTTTAATAACACCATTGTTACGATTACTGATCGTCAAGGTAATGCATTGGCTTGGGCCACCTCTGGTGGACAAGGCTTCCGTGGTTCACGTAAATCAACTCCGTTTGCTGCTCAGGTAGCTGCTGAAGTTGCTGGTAAAGCAGCTTTGGATTACGGTTTGAAAAATCTGGATGTCCTTGTAAAAGGTCCTGGTCCAGGTCGTGAGTCTGCGGTTCGTGCATTAGGCGCAGTGGGTTATAAAATTAACAGCATTACCGATGTGACGCCAATTCCTCACAACGGTTGCCGTCCACCTAAAAAACGTCGCGTGTAAGGAGAAACATTCATGGCTCGTTATATTGGTCCAAAATGCAAACTCTCTCGCCGCGAAGGGACAGACCTGCAACTTAAATCTGGCGTTAAACCTTTTGACGTCAAAACTAAAAAAGCTAACAAAGCACCTGGTCAACATGGTCAGGCACGCGGTGGTAAGCAATCTGAGTATTCACTACAATTACGTGAAAAACAAAAAGTCCGTCGTATTTACGGTGTGTTAGAACGTCAATTTAGTAACTACTATAAAGAAGCAGCTCGTGTTAAAGGCGCAACAGGTGAGAACTTGTTGAAATTGCTTGAAAGCCGTCTTGATAACGTTGTTTATCGCATGGGTTTTGGTTCTACACGTGCAGAAGCTCGTCAGTTAGTAAGTCACCGTAGCATTACTTTGAATGGTCGTCGTGTAAACATCGCATCTATTCAAGTTAAAGCTGGTGATGTAATTGCGGTTCACGAAGGTGCTAAACAACAATTGCGTATTAAAAACGCGATTGAGTTAGCTGCACAACGTGGTATTCCAGCTTGGATCGATGTTGATCATTCTAAGCTTGAAGGTACGTTTAAAGCTGCACCAGATCGTGCTGATTTACCTGCTGAAATCAATGAAAGCTTGATTGTAGAATTGTATTCTAAATAATCCTTGAGGTAGCAATAATGACGCGTACTGCAAACGAGTTTCTAACTCCGCAAGCGATCAAGGTCGAAGCGGTTAGCGGGACCTCGGCAAAAGTGATTCTAGAACCTTTAGAGCGTGGTTTTGGCCATACTCTAGGTAATGCTTTACGTCGCATTCTATTGTCTTCTTTACCTGGCGCTGCTGTGGTTGAAGTGGAGATAGAAGGTGTCGAGCACGAGTACAGTACTTTAGAAGGCTTGCAGCAGGACATCGTCGAGCTCTTGCTGAACCTAAAAGGATTGTCTATTAAGCTGTTCGATCAAAATGAAGCATATTTAACATTAGAGAAACAAGGTCCTGGCGAAATTACTGCTGCTGACCTTCGTTTACCTCATAATGTTGAAGTGGTTAACCCAGAACATTTGATCGGTACTTTGAGTGCTTCAGGCTCATTAAAAATGCGCTTGAAGGTTGCTCAAGGTCGTGGTTATGAAACATCTGATTCTCGTTTCCCTGAAGGTGAAACACGTCCTGTTGGTCGTTTGCAATTAGATGCTTCTTATAGCCCGATTAAGCGTGTTTCTTACACCGTTGAAAATGCGCGTGTAGAACAACGTACCGATTTAGATAAACTGGTAATCGACCTCGAGACAAATGGAACGGTTGATCCTGAAGAAGCAATCCGCAAAGCGGCAACAATCTTGCAACAACAAATTGCAATTTTTGTTGATCTTCAGAAAGACCAAACTCCAGTTGCTCAAGAGCCTCGTGAAGAAGTTGACCCAATCTTGCTTCGCCCAGTAGATGATCTAGAGCTTACTGTTCGTTCTGCTAACTGTTTGAAAGCAGAAAATATTTACTACATTGGTGATCTTGTTCAACGTACTGAAGTTGAGTTGTTAAAAACTCCTAACCTTGGTAAAAAATCGTTAACAGAGATCAAAGATGTTTTGGCATCGAAAGGCTTACAACTCGGTATGCGTCTTGAAAACTGGCCACCAGCTAGTCTTCGTATGGACGACCGTTTTGCCTATCGTAGCCGTTAATTAAGTAGGACTATCACCATGCGTCATCGTAATAGTGGTGTGAAATTAGGCCGTACAAGCAGCCATCGTAAAGCGATGTTCCAAAACTTGGCTAATTCTTTATTTGAACACGAGTTGATCAAAACAACTGTTCCTAAAGCTAAAGAATTACGTCGTGTTGCTGAGCCTTTAATCACTCTAGCAAAAAACGATACTGTAGCAAATCGTCGTTTAGCATTTGCTCGTACTCGTAATGCTGCAACTGTAGGTAAATTATTTACCGTACTCGGCCCTCGTTACAAAGAACGTAACGGCGGTTATCTACGTGTTCTTAAAGCGGGCTTCCGTGCTGGTGATGCAGCACCGATGGCTTACGTTGAGCTAGTAGATCGTGAAGTGAATACTTCAGCTGAATAATTGATTTTATTCAAAAAAGACCGGTTTTATACCGGTCTTTTTTATTTTTGATAAGTAGTAAAATTATAAAAATGTCCTCAAGTGACATAAAAAAACGGATAAACGGTCAAACTTGACATTGTGTATTGTCAAAATTGTGCTTTAATAAACTTATATTCTCAACAATGGGTATAAAAATAAAATGGAAAAGCAAGTTGATATTTTAATCATTGGCGCAGGTATCTCAGGAATTGGAGTTGCTGCCCACTTATCAAAAAATTCTCCACAACGCCAATTTGAAATTTTAGAGCGTCGTGAATCTTTTGGTGGAACATGGGATCTTTTCCGTTATCCAGGTATTCGCTCAGACTCAGATATGTCCACATTTGGTTTTAATTTTAAGCCGTGGTGTAAAGCGAATGTATTAGCTGATGGTGCTTCTATTAAAGGATATCTAGGCGAAGTTATTGATGAATATAAATTAAAAGAAAAAATTCACTTTGGTCATCGTGTACTTTCTGCTAATTATGATTCTGAATCAAAGAAATGGCAGGTTGTAATCGAAGATGGCAAGAAAAAACAACAGACTTGGATTGCTAATTTTGTTGTAGGGTGTACTGGTTACTATAACTATGATCAAGGATATGCACCTTCTTTCCCAAATCAAGAAGCATTTAAAGGGCAACTTATTCACCCGCAGCATTGGCCTGAAAATTTAGATTACACAGGTAAAAAGGTCGTTATTATTGGTAGTGGCGCAACAGCGATTACTTTAGTACCAGCAATGGCGAAAGGTGGAGCTGGTCATGTAACGATGTTGCAGCGTTCACCAACGTATATTGCTAGTGTACCGTCTATCGACTTTATTTATGAAAAAACGCGTAAATTTATGTCAGAAGAAGCGGCGTATAAATTTACCCGTGCACGTAATATTGGTATGCAGCGCGCTATTTATGCATTGTCTCAGAAGCATCCAAAGACTGTACGTCGTTTACTCTTAAAAGCAATTGAAGTGCAGTTAAAGGGTAAAGTTGATATGAAGCATTTTACACCTTCATACAATCCTTGGGATCAACGTCTATGTGTTGTACCAGATGGTGACTTATTTAAGATTTTGCGTGAAGGCAAAGCCAGTGTAGAAACAGATCAAGTTGAGAAATTTACTGAAAAAGGTATTTTACTTAAATCTGGTAAACATCTTGATGCAGATATTGTGATTTCTGCAACTGGTTTGCAAGTGCAAATTATGGGTGGGGTTCAGGCTACTATTGATGGTAAAGCTCTTAATTCATCTGAACATATGCTTTATAACGGCGTGATGTTGAGTGATGTACCAAATATGGCCATGATTATTGGCTATGTAAATGCATCATGGACGCTTAAGGTCGATATCGCTGCGGAATATATTTGTCGCTTGTTAAACTATATGGACAAAAATAGTTATGATGAAGTAGTTCCGTCTGGTGATAAGACTGAAATGGAAGAAGATACTGTAATGGGTAAATTATCTTCAGGTTATATCAGTCGTGCGGCACATGAACTTCCAAAACAAGGTAAGCATGCTCCATGGCAAGTTACTAATAACTATTTAGAAGATAGAAAGTCGCTAAAAAATTCAAAATTTGAAGATGGTGTTCTACATTTTCATAAACGTTCAGAAGCAAATGAGCGTAAGCCAAAACTAGTATCTTAATAGATATTAGATAAATAAAAGGGGCGTAATGCCCCTTTTATATTGAATTTATTAAAGTGTTCTAGAAATTAATTCTTTCATAATTTCATTGGTACCTGCATAAATTCGATTTGCTCGGTGATCTATGTAGGCACGTGCAATTGGATATTCAAGCATGTAACCATAACCGCCATGTAATTGAAGACATTCATCTACAACTTTTGAGAACATGTCTGAAATTTTATATTTAGCAGCTGCGGCCGCTTCCACACTCAATTTTTCTTCAAGTTGTAATTCCATACAACGATCTAGATAGGTACGGCAGAAATCTATTTCTGTTCTCAGTTCAGCAAGTTTAAAACGCGTATTTTGAAATGCACTAACAGGTTTGCCAAATGCTTTACGATCTTTTGTATATTGGACAGTATGTGCAAATGCAGCTTCAGCGCCTGCCTGACAAATAATAGCGACTAGCATTCGTTCCCAAGCCAATTCTTTCATGAGCATGAAAAAGCCCATGCCTTCCATACCTAAGAGATTTTCTTTAGGAACACGAACATTATCAAAAAATAATTCGCACGTATCTTGGCCTTTCATTCCAATTTTATTAAGAGGCTTACCTTTGCTAAAACCAGCTCTGTCTGCTTCAACAATAATGAGTGATAAGTTCGCTGAACCTTTGTCGTTATTACCCGTTTTACAAACAACCACGACCATGTCACATAAGTAGCCATTGGTAATGAAAATTTTAGAACCATTAATGACATAATCATCACCATCAAGTACAGCGGTGGTTCTCACTGCTTGTAAATCAGAACCAGTACCAGGCTCAGTCATGGCAATAGCCGTGACCACTTCTCCGGTTGCCATTTTCGGTAGCCACTTTTGTTTTTGTTCTTCATTACCAAAGTTATTTACATAATTGGCAACGATATCTGAATGCAAAGAGAAGCCCGTACTTGAGTCCATAGCATAAGCTTGTTCTTCGATTAAGATCATGCTGTACAAACGGTCTACTCCAGACCCACCATATTGCTCTGGCATTGTGGTGCAAAGAAGACCTAATTCTCCGGCCTTATTCCAAAGGTCTCGATCAACATGTTGCTGTTTTTCATATTTTTCAATATTGGGAACAACTTCCTTTTCATAGAATTTACGTACTGTCTCGCGGAAAGCTTCATGCTCTTCGTTAAATAGTTTTCTCGGTAACATATTTGGAATAGGACGGATGGCACCAGATTGCATTTGTATTTCTTCCTTGGTTCAGGTGTGATGTTATTTCCTTAAACATACGGAAGCATTTCATAGCGAACAATGTGATGAATGCTCAATTATGAGGACAAGATGATAAATTTGGTCAATTTGATATTTTTAGCGATCTTTGGAATGTGATCAGGTAAACTAGGCGCACTATCAACGCAGATGGGGAAATAAATGTCTGACGAAATGACCTTGGAAGAACGTAAAGTAATTTATCGAGCACGCCGCGGCTTAAAAGAAATTGACGTCTATTTTGACCCTTATGTAAAAAACTATTATCTAACTGCGGATCCGGCAGAGAAGGCCTTATTTGCAGAATTAGTGGAACAAGAAGATCCAGATTTGCTAGATTGGTTCATGGAAGTTTCTGAACCTCCACGCACAGAGTTACGTGAATTTATTTATAAATTAAAACAGTACGTACATGGCTAAACTGTTTTGATAAAAGAATTGAATTTTGAGCTGAAATATAGTCGTTTCTCGATAATATTTCAGCTTTTTATTGGCTTGAGTTTAGCAATCCTACTTTATCAGTTGTTATCACCTATGTGGTGGCTAGTTAGCCTGATCCTTTTATCTATTGGTTTTCTATTGTTTTTAAAACAATCACGAATTTCTCAAATTGCATATTTAGATCAAAAATCTTGGTCAGTTGTTTATCTTCCTAAAAAAGTGATTCACCGTGTAGAAATTAATAAAATAATTGATTATCAGCTATTTATGATTGTTTATTTTGAGGGGGCACTTACGAAGGTAGCCATAATTTGGTTTGATCAACTTCCTTTACAGTATTGGAAAAAGTTAAAAGTCTTACAGAAACTTCATTAATTGTTAGACAATTCTACATTTGTATATTTATTTAAAAATTATAAAAAACAATAACTTAATCTTTATTTTTTTATTTGAGATCAGGATTGTCTAATTAAAATATAGAAAAAAGCTAAGGAAATACAATTGTCTGACAATTTCACCTATGGGTATCTATTTGATCGGTTAAAGTACAAACACCAACGTAAAGTGTGTCGGAGGTCTCAAAATGGAGATGCCAACATGGTCGTTCTTGGTCATTGCCATCATTTTGGCAGTGGTGATCGGAAGAGCAGGAACTTTACTCAGGGAACATCTTAACAGAGTTAATTTTAACAAAGTTAAGAGACAGAGGATGCAAGGTCGTCGATCAGTCAATTATTAAATTGGTTAGTCGATTAATTTCATCAAGTGTCCAGTTTATAATTGGGTGCGATTGTAGTAAGGAGGTCTCTCATGGAGATTTCAATGTGGATGTTTCTGTTAATTGCAGTAGTTATGGCTGTGGTAGTAGGAAGAGCAGGAACTTTACTTAAGGATTATATAGAACAAAAATAATATAAGCCGTTAAAAGCTTATCTCAGTTAATAAGTAGCATGTGCTGAACCGTCGCAATGCTACTTTTTTTTGCCTAAAATTTCTGTTTCCCTGAAAAACTGTCAATTTTATCTGCTGTGAAGTGTGTCAAAGTATAAGCGCTACAATTAGAGTAATTACTCTTTTATTCAAGATATGCATCTGCTAATGTACATCTGAAAAGGAAAAAACAAATTACATAGAGGACAGGAAGATGTCTAAAGTCCAAAAAATAAGCCAAGGTTTGGCGATGAGTTTTCTTGCAGCTTCAGTTTTATCAGGTTGTTCATACGTCGTGAAAACCGGAGCAAATGTTGCTTTAGGTTTTACGGAAAAGCACGTCGTTCCGCCTATTCTGGCAATGCAAGATGCTGAAATGGTTTGTAATACTGGTAGTGCTTTAACACCAGCAATCATGTCTACTAAAGGTATGGGTGCAGATCCAACGCGTGTTGCGGTATTAATGTATGCGGCTTCAGGTGTATGTGCTGAGAATCAAGCATTAGAACAGGAATTACGTTATTTGCGTGCATCAAAAGCAGGGCAAGTAACTGAAGCTCAAGATGCACGTATTGCACAAAAGCGTTGGGCAGCAATTGCTGCTGAGCGTCAATATACAGGCTATAAGTTGTTTGCTGATCGTTGGGAATCTAAATATAAATACCATTTAGGTGATTCTTGTCCAACAATGCGTAGTGATACTGATCAAACAGTTTATTTACTTGGAATGATTAGTGGCCTTCAGGCTGTGACCAATGATATTAACTCTGGTGGCGCAGTCAATGTTCCAAAGGATATCGCCGCTATTGTAGAGCGTGGCATGGTTTGTCTAGATAATGAAAAATTTTGGGGAGCGCCTAACGCAACGCGTGCTGTTATCTGGACTTTATTACCTGGGGCAGATGAAGGGAAACCTGATCCATACCAAACTCTAAAACAGTCAATGCAGATTGGCGAGCAAAAAGGTGTTCGCTTATCTCATGCTTTATATGCAGTAGCTGCTCAAGCAAGTGGTGATGATGCAAAAATCCGTGATGCATTAAGATCATATGCCGCTTCTCAAGCTGATGATAAGCCTGTTAATCCGAACTTTAAGTTAATCGATAGTATGGCAGGTCTGATTGTACGCGGTATTTCTGACCGCTACTGGACTGAGCATACTGGTGTGCGTACTGGAGATGATGGCATGTCACATTTCTGGGATGATAAGAACGAAGGTGCAGCAGAGCTAGATGAGTTATTTGATGGCGGAGCCGCATCTGAAGCTCCTGCGGATTCATCTGCTCCACCAGCAGCACAGTAAACATATTTGGAAGACTAACTTCTTGCGAGTCTATTGTTAAGTTCTACAATAGTTGTAAGAAGTTTAATTTCAAGGAGTGTGCCATGAAAGATCATGTACTGAATAATAAAGTGCTTTTGGTCGCAGTGTGCATTTCCATATCTGCATGTCTACAAGTATTTCCTGATACTTTTATTTATTGGCGGGAAAGTTTACTTGGTGAATTCTGGCGTTTATGGACTGCACATTGGGTACACGTTGGGTGGATTCATTTCCTTTTAAATATGATGGCATTCGCCTGTTTACCGTTTATTTTTCCGCACACCAAAGCGTGGCATCTTTTAAGTCTACTTTTACTGTTGCCACCTTTCATTAGCTTGGTCTTCTATTTTTATTTACCTTATATCGAGGCATATGCTGGTTTGTCAGGTGTTTTACATGGGCTCTATACAGCAGTTGCTTTAGTTTATTTGCAATATCGTAAAGAACGGAATTTTGCTTTTCTGGTCTTAGGATTAATTATTGCAAAACTGATATGGGAAAATACTTTTGGGCAAACAGGAACTGCCCAGTTAATAGGGAGCCCAGTTTTAACTGAAGCTCACTTATATGGAGCAATTGGTGGAGCAATCTTTGGGGGCTGCTATTGGCTTGCTCAAAGATTAAAAAAGAAATATTGACAATACAAACTGTTAAAAAAGTGATTTTAGTCATTCTTTATTAATAAAGTTTGATGCAAATTTGATCGTTGAATAAAGGGATTGGTAGAAGGGGGAAGGAATTAACCCCTGACCAAGAAAATTGCATGACTCAAACTCCTGTTTTTCAGGTTTTTGGGAGAACAAAATTGGAATATTTATGCAAGAACATCAAGAAAAAAGATCTGGATTAGGTCTGTTGGGTTATATCTGGAACGAATGGATCTCAACATTCGTTATCCTCATTCTACTATTAATGACACTAATCATTGGTACCGGGGAGATGATCCACGGGCAATTATTACGTATCGGGGAACGTCTTTATGGTGATCCTGCGATAGGCATGCAATATTCATTTTTGCGTGCTGAACCTGAAAAACCGACTTGTGATCGACATCCAAATATCGATGCTCAAGTCAAAGAACAAATGAAAGCGAATGCATCTGACGATTTTTCGAGTTTCTTTGGTGCAGCTTCAGAAAGTGATGTCCGTGCATCGCTTCTCGCAGCGCAGCAACAATGTGATGAGAAATATCAGGCGTATGACAAGACAATTAAATATATCGAAGCTAACCCAGGGGTACGTACTTATCGCGCCATCGAAACAGGCTTCTTTGGTATTTTTAAATTTGGTACAGAAAATCGAGCAATTTTACTGATTTTTATGGTTCTAATTTCTGCGATTACCGCATCGTTAAAATTTCACCATATTGGCTTACGTAATCCGGCAACAAAAATAGATTATAAAGTCTATTCCATCTTTATGGTGGTTGCTAATGCTCTACTCAGTTTCTCTGTAATTAGCCAGTATCGTTCAGTTATCAATTCTGGGGTGACACCTACCTATGAAACAGTAACTATTTACTGGATATGGATGATTTTATTTGTTGTTCTGACTTTGATTAGTCTTTATCAATTATTTATTTCACCTCCACCAAAACGTGAAGGCGGTAATATTGGCTTAGCTCTACTAAGTGTGCCTTTATATGCTTACATGGCTTTGATTACGGGCATAGTATTCACATTCTTTATGGATTATCCAATGGGGCAAGGGATTTACCTTGGTTTATTGGTTGAATTCTCAGGTATTTTCTTAAACCTTGCCTTGTTTATTTGGGCAGGTATGCTTTTAACTCAAACACGCGTTATGGACTTGTTCCTTAATGTGCTTCGCCCATGGAATTTGGCACCAGAAACTTTAACATGGTTGATTCTAATTGCAGCTGCGGTACCGACGGCTTATACAGGCGCGTCAGGTATTTTCGTTATTGCAGCAGGTGCAATTATTTATAAAGAAGTCTGGAATGCGGGTGCTCGCCGTCAATATGCATTGGCTGTATCTGCAATGTCTGGTTCTTTAGGGGTAGTAGTACGTCCATGTCTACTGGTCGTTTTAATTGCGATGCTGGACAGCCGTCATGTAACGTCCGATGAGTTGTTTGGCCATGGTGTTTATGTATTTTGGTTAACAGCATTTATTTTCTTGGGTGTTTCATTACTCTTGGCTGAAGAGAAGTTCCGTGTAAATTCGCCAAAAGTTGCGATTCCAGGCATGATGCGCGCCTTTATACCTGTAATTCCATACATTCTGATCACTGCTGTTGTTCTTGCTATTTATAAATATGCATTAGACACAGGAATGAATGAATTTACTGCTCCAGTAATTTTGCCATTAGTGCTGATCGCAATGATTTTGTATGACAAATTGGTAGCGCCAAAAGAAGATCCTGCGATCAATATTCATGAGGCGATTGTTCGTGAACACGAACAGAAATCACCATTCCTTCGAGCACATGATCCGCATAGTTCTCAGTTCCGTCTTGGTTTTGGTGGAGCGCTTCGCTTTGCAACTTCAGAAACTGTAGGCCATATTGGCGCACTAATTATCCTGATGGCATTGTCTGCAAGTGTTGGGGGTTTAATTGAACGTTCTGAAGTGGTTGAATTATTGCCGACTCATTTAGGCAGTATCTATATATCACTGGCATGTATTGCACTGTTACTTGCTATTATTGGTATGTGTACAGATCCATTTGGTGCTGTAATTTTAGTTGCTGCAACCATTGCGCCTGTAGCGTACGAAAATGGTATTCATCCAATTCACTTCTGGATGATTGTGTTGGTTGCATTCGAATTTGGTTATGTAACTCCACCAGTTGCCTTGAACCATCTACTCACGCGGTTGTCCGTCGGAGATGATGAAGTGAACGCTGCTGATGCTGAAGCGAAAGAGAAATATACAAGCTTCTACTTCCGTTATGAGCGCTGGTTGCTACCAATTATTGTCTTATTCTCATCACTGGTATTGGTTACTTATGTACCATATGTATTTAAGTTATTCGGTTGGTACCATTAACTTAAATTAAAGTATAGGTTATACAAAAAAGCCTTCCTAAATGGAGGGCTTTTTGTATTAAGAGGATTCAATAAATTTAGGAAAAAAGAATGGCTGGAGTTATTAATTAAAATAAAAAAAGCTAAAGTTATCTATCTTTAGCTTTTTTTCCCCATTGGAAAACTATTGCTGTTTGAGCTGAGCTTCAAGCAATTTAACTTGTTCTTCTTTGAGTTTTGTTAATTGATCAGCATCAGCATGCTGAGCTTTTAAAGTTGCTTCCTGATCTTTTAGCTGGCGATGGATGTCATCGAGTTTAGACACTTCTTCTTTTGCTAAAGACTCTTGAGCTGGTACAGGCTGTTTGAGTACATCTTCATTCACAAGCTGTTGTGAACTTGCAGTTTCTTCTACAGGTTCTGAGCTTGATGATGGATCCGTGGTTTTAACGGGAGCGGGTGTCGAAACAGGTTGAGGATCAACAATTGGTGCGGATGACTCGGTTTTTTTGAAAAACCATTGTGCAGCTAAAAAAAGCACTACAAGAATGCTTAAGCCCCCAATTAAAATCCACAATAGTTTTGAGTTTTGTTTTCTTTGTAGTGGCATCTCTAAGACCTTTAGTCAGGACGACGAGGCTTGAACTGTATTACTCCAACTTCATCAGGTACAGCGGGCGCTTCAGGCTCATCAATATGAGTCGGACGATTTTCACTATAACCGCATTCGATACATTCAATCCATTCGTCTTCAGCGGTGGTTAGCATGACAATCCGATCTGTTGCTTCACATTTTGGACATTTAGCCCCAGCAATGAAACGTTTTTTCATCTTTATCACCCTAACCACACGATCAATTTAGGCCCATAGTTTAAGCGGTTTTACTGTCATTCGTCCAACCTTGATGACGTAACAGTGCATCAATTTTAGGTTCACGGCCACGGAAACTCACAAATGCTTCAAGTGCAGTATCTTTACCACCCACTGCTAAGATTGCCTGACGGAATTCTTTGCCAGTTTGAGTGTTGAAAATACCTTCGTGTTCAAAACGGTCAAATGCATCACTTGCTAAAACTTCTGCCCATTTGTAAGAATAATAACCTGCCGCATAACCACCAGCAAAAATATGACTGAAGCTATGCTGGAAGCGGTTGTAATCTACAGCAGGAACAACTGCATACTGCTTACGAATGTCATCTAAGGTCTGCTGAATTTGCTCACTATTCAAAGCAGGTGTTTTAGTGTGAATAGTCAAATCAAACAATGCAAATTCAAGCTGACGTAAAGTTTGCATACCAGACTGGAAGAATCGTGCATTTAATAAAGCATCGAGTAATTCTTGTGGCAAAGTTTGTTTACTATCGATGTGTTCACTTAATACATCTAGGCTTTCTTTATCCCATGACCAGAATTCCATGAACTGGCTTGGTAGCTCTACTGCATCCCAAGCAACACCATGAGTTCCTGCAACTGAAATATTATCTACTTCGGTTAGCATGTGATGTAAACCATGTCCAAATTCGTGGAACAGGGTAATGACTTCATCATGAGTCAGTAAGGCTGGCTGATCACCTACTGGAGGCGTGAAGTTACACACCATGTAGCAAATTGGTTTTTGTAAACCATGAACAGTTTGCATGCGTGAGCGGAAACCATTCATCCACGCACCGCCACGTTTACCCGTACGTGCATAGATGTCAAAGAAGAAGCCACCAATCACTTGGCCTTGGTCTTCTAATTCAAAATAACGTGCATCTGGATGCCAGACTGGTGCTTGTCTTTCGATGATGCTAATACCATATAAGCGCTGCACGATCTGGAATAAACCCTGAATGACTTTAGGTGCAGGAAAGTACGGTTTTAATGCTTCTTGCGATAAGTTGAATTGTTGCTGTTTGAGCTTTTCAGAATAGTAAGTACTATCCCAAGGTCTAAGTTCGTCAACACCATCTTGTTTGGCAATCTCTTTAAGTTCAGCAACTTCTTGAAGAGCAGGGGCGCGAGCATGCTCAGCGAGATCAACTAAAAAGTCATGTACCGTTTTTACATCTGGTGCCATTTTACTTGCAAGAGAATATTCAGCGTAGTTATTGAAACCAAGTAGCTTCGCCATTTCCTGACGAAGACTTAAAATTTCTTCCATAATTTTGCTGTTATCAAACTCAGTTTGTTCAGACTGATCAGATGCACGAGTGACATAAGCTCTGTAAAGCTCTTCACGCAAAGCGCGGTCATCTGCATAAGTCATGATTGCAAAATAAGCTGGGAAATCTAGAGTTGCTACAGCTTGATCGAGTTCACGTTGTTTACCGTATTGTTTTAATAACTCAACATTACTTTCAGGAAGACCTTTTAGCTCAGTTTCTGTAAGCGGTTTAAAGTATGCTTGTGTTGCATCAAGTACATGGTTAGAAAAATCAGAAGAAAGCTGTGAAAGGCGAGCAGAAATATCTGCATAGCGTTTTTTCTCTTCACCCTCTAAAGCCACACCAGAAAGTTTAAAATCACGTAAAGCGAGTCGAATAGCACTTTGTTGGGCTGGACTAAGAGAGGTATAACCCTGACCATCATGGATATGCTGATAAGTTTGATAGAGCGCCGTGTGTTGACCAAGTTGAGTGTAATATTCACTCAAGGCCGGTAATAACGATTGATAGACTTCTCTGGTTTCAGCATTGTTCATCACCGCATTTAAATGTGATAAAACACCCCATGATTCACTGAGGTTATTTTCAAGTGTATCGACTTGTTCAAGTACGGCAAGTTGTTGAGCGGTATCGGTAGGTACAGCGGTAAGAGTATTTAAAAATTCTTGGCCTGCTTGAATCGCTTGTTGGATGTCTTGTTTTAAATTTTCTAATTCAATTTCATCAAAACGCGGGGTTGGTAAGGTCGCTTGCTGTAAAGTCATTGCTGTTAGCCACATTATTTTTTAAACATGTTATTAGATGTAGGTCCTCTCAAGCCAGAAATCAAGTTTAATGTGCAAAATAAGCTTTTTAAAAAGAAATAAGTCCCAAATCGGGACTTATTTCTAGGCTGGCAACATCTAGTGTTTAATTATTCAGCCTTTGATTTTGCATTGGCCTTTTTCTTTTTAGGCTTAGACTTTTTCTTTACTTTTTCTGGTTTACTTTCGGCTTTTGCAGAAGGTTTTTTACCAGACTTTTTAGTATAAGAACTCGCCTTAGCTTTTTCTTTCTTTTTATGAACAGGTCTTTCACCATCACTACTTGTTGGTTTACTGAAAACTTCTTCAGTTGCCTGTGAAGATGTTTTCGTTGTGCGTGGAGCTCGGCTACGAACCACTCTTCCAGCATGCGTGACTTGTTGAAGAAGCTGGAAGTCAATTTTACGTTCTTCAAGATTTACGCCAGCCACCTGAATTTTAACTTCATCGCCTAAACCAAAGACTTGACCACGATTTTGACCTACCAGATTTTGGCTCGCTTGGTCATAAATAAAGAAGTCATCGCCGAGTTGGCTAATATGAATCATGCCATCGACATATAGATCTTTAAGTGTGATAAATAAACCAAATTCGGTTACTGCACTTACGATACCAATAAACTCGTCACCCAAATGCTGTTGCATGTAGTGACACTTCAACCAAGTTGTTACGCTACGAGAAGCTTCATCTGCACGGCGTTCAGTTTGAGAAAAATGTTCACCAGCATCATCAAGCGCTGCACCAGAGAGTGGATAAGGCTTTTGTTTCAAGTGTGCTTTAATAGCACGGTGCAATAATAAATCTGGGTAACGACGAATTGGCGAAGTGAAATGGGTATAGGCTTCATAAGCCAAACCATAGTGCCCCGCATTTTTTGCACCATAATAAGCTTGCATCATTGAGCGTAATAAAACGGCATGAATACTTGGTGCATCAATACGGTCTTTGGTCGCTTCAATAACTTTTTGATAGTCTGCTTGAGTTGGTTGGTCAGGGAAGGGTAGACCAAGCAATTTAACAAAGTCTTTTACTTTCTGAATACGTGAAAACTCTGGAGCTTCATGCACACGATATAACATCGGAACATCATGCTCTAATGCATATTCAGCTGCAGCAACGTTAGCAAGCAACATACATTCTTCAATGAGCTTATGTGCTTCATTACGTGTACGTGGCAAAATTTCTTTAATTCCACCCAACTCATCAAAAGTCATGTACGTTTCAATGGTTTCAAATTCCATTGCATGGCGGTCAGCACGCAAGTTTTTCAAAATTTGATAAAGCTGGAAAAGTGTATTTAAAGATTTATGAACATCACGATCTTTTGGAATCGCATCTGTTGCGCCTTCAAAGTATTGCGCTACCTGTGTATAGGTCAAACGTGCTTTTGAGTGCATAACCGACGGATAAAAATCGTAACCAGTTACACGGCCTGAACGAGAGAGCTTAAGGTCACAGACCATACATAAGCGGTCTACGTGAGGATTCAGAGAACACAAGCCGTTTGACAAAGCCTCTGGTAGCATTGGTAATACAAAGTGTGGGAAATATACCGAAGTGCCTCGTTCCTCAGCTTCTTCGTTGAGGGCTGAGTCTAAGCGTACATAATGGCTGACATCGGCAATTGCGACGACAACGCGGTAACCCCCACCCGGACGTTTTTCTGCATAAACTGCATCATCAAAATCCCGAGCGTCTTCACCATCAATTGTAACTAATGCCAAATCTCTTAAATCAATACGACCTTCACGGTCTTGAGCAGATGGCTCTTTAAAACTTTCTGCTTCTTTTAATACCTGATCTGGAAATTCATATGGCAAACCAAATTCAAGAATAGTTTGTGGAATGATAATTTCTGTATCAGCTTTGTCTGCCATAGACTGAATAATATGTGCTGTTGAAAACTCTTCACGGGTCGGATAGCTATCAATTGCAACACGTAGCATATCGCCAACATTCGCCCCAGCATGTTTTACGAGTTCTTTTTCTAAAGGAATAGGCTGATGCTGATTGGGATTGTTGGGTTGAATAAAATATTCACCCTCATGAACTGACAATTTACCAATTAATTGTTTAACACGATGCTGTAAAACTTCTGTGATAAAACCCCAAGGTTTACCTTTACGGTCTACTGAAGTCTGGCGCACTCTAACTCGGTCACCATTAAATACTAAACGTAATTCACGTTCAGGAAGTAAAAGATCAGTTTGACCATCAATATGTGCTGTACCTAAACCTTTACTATTAATATAAACAGTTGCTTCATATGTTGGTTGATCTGCCACCAACTGAAATTTAAAACCGTCTTTCATGATTTGACCATCACGAACCATAGCACTTAAACGATGACTTAATGCTTCGATACTTTTTTGGTCATGAATATTAAAATGATCGACAAGCTCTGCATGAGATTGTGGTGTTTGCAACTGTTCCAACGTATCTAAAATCAGAGTACGGCTTGGAATAGGATTGTCATAACGTTCAGCTTCAGCTTTCGCTTCAGGGTCAGCCCAGTTTTTTGTCATGTCGTTTTGTTTCACGCTTGGCAGATAAGTTTAGCATAAGCCATGCAGACCCGAACTGCACGTTCAGGTTTGCAATAATGTGTTATGCACTACGGTATTTTGATGAAGAAATAATATCTATCTTAACAAGCGTTTGATCGAAAAAGACGAAAATAATGAGGAAATTGCTTAAAAAATAATTCATTGAACTAAAAAACAAGAAAATTTCAGTATGATGACTTGAACAATGTGGTTTTAGTTTGTATTATGGCGGCTCGTTCCGGTGAGGTGGATGAGTGGCTGAAATCACTTCCCTGCTAAGGAAGCATACCTATTACTGGTATCGAGGGTTCGAATCCCTCTCTCACCGCCATTTACTTAATGCGCTCATAGCTCAGCTGGATAGAGCACTTGGCTACGAACTAAGGGGTCGGGAGTTCGAATCTCTCTGAGCGCACCAAGTAAAACAGAACGAATCGCTGAAAGGCACACAAGTTACGCGCTCATAGCTCAGCTGGATAGAGCACTTGGCTACGAACTAAGGGGTCGGGAGTTCGAATCTCTCTGAGCGCACCAACTTGAAGAATTAACCGCTTTTATAGCGGTTTTTTTGTGCTTATTTTTTAGTAATTTTAATAAATCTAAATTTATAACTTTTTAATTATATTAGAGATAATCATAAATGAACCTAGCTTTATTTGATTTTGATGGCACCATCACTCATAACGACACATTCAGCTTGTTTCTTAAATTTTCATTAGACAGCAAAACACAACTCATCGGTGGTATTCGGCTTGCACCCTATATAGCTGGCTATAAACTTGGTTGGGTAACGGATAAAACTATTCGAACCAAGCTCTGCCAAGTAGGATATGTAGGTTATGACGCGAATTCCCTAAAAGATATGGGGCAAGAGTTTGCTAAAAAGGTACTTCCTACATGTGTTCGTGAAAATGCTTTAGAGCGTATTTTCTGGCATAAACAACAAGGTGATCAAATTGTTGTTGTATCTGCATCATTAGGCGTTTATTTAGAAAGTTGGTGTCATTCTTTAGGTTTAGATGTTATATGCAACCAACTTGAAACACATAATGGTATTTTAACAGGCCATTTTATTGATGGTGATTGTGGTTATTTGGAAAAAGTAAATAGAATAAAAAATAAATATGATTTAAGCCAATACCCGACCATATATGCTTATGGTGATACTCCTAATGATTATGCAATGTTGGAATTAGCACATAAAAAGTATTATAGATGGCAAGAGATTGATTAGTATTAAATTAATATTTGAAACTATATTAAATCAGAAAGCCACTTATAAAAGTGGCTTTCTTTTAATGATATTAAACAGTATGGAAAGAATTATCTAAGAAGTTATCAGTAAGTAATGACTGAGGTACGATAGTATGCGTTGTATTTGTTACGCTAGTTACTGTAGACGTTACTCCACCGAGTAGGCTGCCACTTGTTAATCCACCAAGTAAATTAGAAATGACATCTAAGCCACCTTGACCAGTCACCCCACCAGTTAAGCTACCCACGATATCCGTTACGATACCAATAGGGTTTTCTGTACCACCAGTAACGCCACCAGTTAAACCGCCTAGAAGGTCAGTCACTACACCGAGTGGACTATCGCCGCTAACACTACCAGTTAAACCTCCAAGAAGATCAGTTACTACGCCAAGAGGGCTATCACCACCAGTAACTCCACCAATAGTGCCTGTTACACCGCCAAGGATTTCTGTTAATAGACCAGTTGCAGTTGAGCCATTAGTAATAAGTGTACCGATAATGCCAGTCGCTGATTCAGTTGCACCTTGAATATCACCACCGACTAAGTCAGATACAACTTCAAGAGCACCATTAACTGTGTCGCGAGAAGTTTCAAAAGTTAATGTGCCGAGGTCTGCAATTTCAGAAACAGGATGTTCTACTTGTGGAAGAATACCGATAATCGTATCCGCTACGGTATCAATACCAGTGTTGATAATTTCAGTTTTTAGGCTTTCAACGTCTTGAAGAATATCGATACCGCCTTGAACTACGTCGATCACTGGAGAGATTGGAGATGTGCCGCCACCAATACCACCTGTTACGCCGCCGATGATGTCGGTTACGACTTCAAGTGGGTTACCACCAACGCCGCCTGTTACACCGCCGATAATGTCAGTTACGACTTCAAGAGGGTTACCAGCAACGCCGCCTGTTACACCGCCGATAATGTCAGTTACGACTTCAAGAGGATTACCGCCAACACCGCCTGTGACGCCACCGATGATGTCAGTCACAACTTCAAGAGGATTACCGCCAACACCACCTGTTACGCCACCGATGATGTCAGTCACAACTTCAAGAGGGTTGCCGCTAACACCGCCTGTTAAGCCACCAACTACATTTGTAACACTTCCTGCAACACCAGTGATAATACCAGCAGCAGTTGTACCATTATTGATAAGTGTACCCAGAATACTAGTTGCTGATTCAGTTGCGCCTGAGATATCTCCACCGACTAAATCAGAAACAACTTCAAGAGCACCATTTACCGTGTCGCGAGAAGTTTCAAAAGTTAATGTGCCGAGGTCTGCAATTTCAGAAACAGGATGTTCAGTTTGTGGGAGAATACCAATGATTGTGTCGGCAACAGTGTCGATACCTGTATTAATAATTTCAGTTTTTAGGCTTTCAACGCCTTGAAGAATATCGATACCGCCTTGAACTACGTCGATTACTGGAGAAATTGGTGATGTGCCGCCACCGATACCACCCGTTACGCCACCGATGATGTCGGTTACGACTTCAAGAGGATTACCGCCAACACCACCTGTTACGCCACCGATGATGTCAGTCACAACTTCAAGAGGGTTGCCGCTAACACCGCCTGTTACGCCACCAACTACATCTGTAACACTTCCAACCACACCAGTGACAATACCTGTAGCAGTTGTACCATTATTGATAAGTGTTTCAACAATACCTGTTGCTGACGCAGTTGCGCCTGAGATATCTCCACCGACTAAATCAGAAACAACTTCAAGAGCACCATTTACCGTGTCGCGAGAAGTTTCAAAAGTTAATGTGCCAAGTTCTGCAATTTCAGAAACAGGATGTTCAGTTTGTGGGAGTACTCCAATGATTGTTCCAGCAACAGTTTCAATGCCAGTGTTGATAATTTCAGTTTTTAGGCTTTCGACACCCTGAAGAATATCAATACCACCTTGAACGACATCAATGACTGGGGAAATTGGTGAAGTTCCGCCAGTCACACCACCTATAACATCAGTGACTACTTCAAGAGGATTGCCACCACTTACGCCTCCAATCAAACCACCAGTTACACCACCTACAACATTGGTTACTGTTTCTAATGGGTTTGTAGAGTCGACAGTACCGGTTACAGTGCCAATCACATCAGAAACTAAGCCTGTTGTTGTGTGGGTAACAGTATTCGTTACTGTAGAAATAACATTTGAAAGTAAGCCTGATGTTGAAACGTGTGCATCAACAGAGGAGTCCGTGTTTACCGTGGTATTTACCGATACAACATTACCCAAGTCTTGAGTAACTTTTGAAATCGAAGATACGAGATTTTTTAGTAAAAACATGTTGGTCTATTTCCTATATAATTATGTATTTTTAAGTAAGTATTATTTATTGCGCTACATAATTAATGAGATGTATATCTCAATAATTGGAATTTAGTATTGGTTAGATATCAAAAGCTGTCAATGTGTATTTTTGGTCACATTTTTTAATATTAAATAATATTTAAAGAAAGAATAATTCATTTAATTTAGACGTAAAAATAATAATGGTTTTTATATAATATTTTTTTAATTAATTATATTTTTTCTTATATTTCCACTTATTTGAAGCAGTATATTAGATAAATTTTACTGAAGTCTATAATGTTAAGGCTTAGCTAGAAATATATTATTTCTATAATGTTGAGTGAAATGGTCGACTTTAGCTTTTAGATATATGGCGAAATACATCAAAAAGTCTATAAAACTTATTTGAAAAAAAATATTTCAAATACATCTTAGGTAAGAAAGTCTTCAATAATTTTAGCTACTATTTTATGTAAAAGAGGAGTGTGGCTAAGAACTAGACGGTTGATGACAGAAAGATGAAAAAAGGCTTCCTAAGCCTTAAAAAATGCGTATAATGCGCAACATCAAGTACGCGCTCATAGCTCAGCTGGATAGAGCACTTGGCTACGAACTAAGGGGTCGGGAGTTCGAATCTCTCTGAGCGCACCAACTTGAAGAATTAACCGCTATATATAGCGGTTTTTTTGTGCCTATTTTTTGTCATTTCTATTAAAAGCTAGTGCCCGTGGCAACCAGCTTTGAACAAAATTAAAAGTAGAAAATTAGCCAAATGTTTTAAAGCGGCTTTCATCTTCAATAAAAGCTTTTTCTCCGGCTTCGCCTTCGATTGAACCAAATACTAATTGAGCTCTTAATTTCCAATGAGCGGGAAAATTAAAAGTGGCATTAATTTTCTCATCAATGATTGGATTATAGTGTTGCAAAGAAGCACCAATGCCTTGTTCAGCCAGTATGTTCCATACCGCAAATTGTGCAATTGCTGTTGAGTGCTCAGACCAGATTGGAAAATTATCTGCATATGTTTCAAATTGCTCTTGTAGACCTTTAATCACATGCTGGTCTTCAAAAAATAAAACTGTACCTACACCCGCCGAAAAACTTTGAATTTTCTGTTCAGTTCCTGTTAGGGCTTCTGCTGGAATAAGCGTTTTTAATACATCTAAAACAATATTCCAAAAATTTTGGTGGGATTGATCAAATAAAATCACAACGCGAGAAGACTGGGAGTTAAATGCAGATGGGCTATGTTTTACAGCCTCTTGAATTAATTTTTCAATTTCAGTTGGAGACTGTTTTAAGTTCTTTCCTATTGAATAAATTGAACGACGTTTTTTAATTAATTCTAAAAAGCTTGATTCATTTGAGAGGTTCTTCTCTTGAGTGGTTTGCGTAACCACATCTTTGGAGACTGTTACTTTTTGATTTAAGCCAAATAATTTTGCAAAAAAAGACATGAGACATTCCACTAAAAAGGTGACGCTGTTATTGTAGAAACTTTAAAAAGTGAAATAAGCTCAAAAAATATGAATCTACGTTCCATATATGCAACGAAAAATATTTTGCAACCAAACCATAACAGCTCCTTTTAAACAAAACAAAAAATAGCCTTTGATTCATTTTAAAGCTGAAATGAATATGCTCTAATAGTTTCGATTTATTGAGTATTGATGCATTGCAATGACTGAGCAAAAAACAGCTTTATCTTTACGTTACTATTTGAATTTAGAAGAATCACAAGATGGATTTTCGTTAGTAACATTTGGGAAAAAACAATTTACCCGTTTTCTAACACCTGCGATTAGTATTGCAATTATTATCTGGGGACTTTATTTAGGTTTCTCTGGCGTTGGCCGATATTATGTTGGATTAGGTTTGTTTTTTCTAGTAATGCAAGGGTTGATGCGTTATTGGCTTTTACCGATGTTATTTAAACGTCAATTTGTTCGTTACCAGTTTGGAAAGAGTGAGCAGGGAATCGACCTTTATCAAGATTATTTTGAGCTTTATTCCAGTGAACGTAAGCAAGTAGTGCAATATGCGGATGTGCAAACCTTTGCTAAAGGTAAGCTGACGTACATGATTGAGTTAAAAAACAAAACTGTAATTATTGTTCCAAAACGAGCATTTGCACAGGCTTCAGATCAAACGATATTTGAAAACACATTTAAGAAATAAATTATTGGAATTATTAGCCGCAACAACAAAGGAAGCCTCATGAATACTCGTCCTTCAAAAATCGTTTGCGTAGGCAGAAGCTATGCTGATCATGTCAAAGAATTAAATAATGCTATGCCTGACAAGCCTATATTATTTATTAAACCACCTAGTAGTTTGATTGGTTTAAATGACGGTATTTCCTGGAATCCAGCTTGGGGTAGTTGTCATTTTGAGTGTGAATTAGTTTTACGCATTGATCAACCTTTAAAAGGTGAAATAGATCCTGCAAAAGCATTAAAAGCAATTGGTGCGGTAACATTAGGTCTGGATTTAACAATGCGTGATTTACAGAATGATCTAAAAAGTAAAGGTCATCCATGGGAACGTGCAAAAGCTTTTGACGGTGCTTGTGTATTAGCTGATTGGGTAGATGTGAGCGAAATTACAGATTGGCAAGAAACTAAATTCACTTTCCATATTAATGATGAATTACGTCAAGATGGTAATACGGCATTATTAATGTTTACTATTGGTGATCTATTAGCTGATATTAATCAGGTCTTTTCACTAGAACCAGGTGATGTAATTATGACAGGTTCACCTGCTGGTGTTGGGCCATTACACTCGGGTGATCAGTTAAAAATGACATTGAAAGGTGCAACGCAAGATTTTGTATGGAAAACTTTTGTGAAAGCATAAGCTATTCCTAAATTTTCCAATAAAAAACCCTATTATTTTTTCAATAGTAGGGTTTTTTATTATCTAGAAGTGGGAGATATTTATATTAATAAATAGTTTTATTTTTTCTATTTCTCTTCAAAAATTGTTGAAAGAGGAATTGAAAGTTTTGCAGCTAAATAATCATTAGACTCGATTAAGGCAGGACCAATTTTTTCCATCCATTCATCGTCATCATGTACATTTTGAACATCTTGGCGTAAAGGTAATGGGTATGGAAGAGCGGTAAAGAAAGTCCAAAAGTCGACTTGAGACAAATTACGTGCAAGAACATATTCATCTTTATCTGTGCGTTTAACTAAATTTTGCTCTTCAAGTAAAAGGACATATGAAGGCCAGCGCCCAATCTCTCCACGGCCTAAAATTTCTAAAGCCTCTTTGTCACTTACACTTTCACCAACTTTTTGCTTTTTATAAAATAGTTCTAAAATATCGAGTAACATTAGTACAGGATGTCTTTTTTGCTCTTTGCCTGAATGGAAAGCGGTAAGTGCAAAACTCACTTCGACCCCAAGTAAAACAATATTCCAAGACAAGAAAACCCATAATAGAAAAATAGGTACTGCTGCAAATGCTCCGTATATAATTTCATAACTGGTAAAGTTTGACATCAAAAAGCCAAATAAGTTCTTGAGTATTTCAAACAATACAGCACTCAAACATGCGGCAATTGCTGCTGAAAATAGCGGAACTGTGCGGTTGGGAATAGTCCAATATAAAATAAAGAACCCCAAAACAGTAAGAAGAAAAGAAATGAGCCAAAGTAGAAAGGCACCATCAAGTTGATAACCTGTAAAGTTATTACTTAATAAATTCATCGATGCAACAGTTGATGAAATAACAAAGGCACTACCTAAGATAATGGGACCAAGCGAAATAATGGTCCAGTAGCGCATAAAACCTACAATACCACTGCGGGTTTCTTTTACTCGCCAAATACGATTAAAGGCAGTTTCAATTGTTGTCAGCATTAGAACTGTTGTGACAAATAAAAACAGCACACCAATTACAGTTAAATTACTGGATTTTTCGGTAAAAGCATTTAGAGCTTTATCAAATGCGATAGTGCTCTTAGGTAAAAAGTTACTATAGATTAAATGTTGAAGCTGTTGTCTTGCAGGTTCTAACGCTTTAATTGAAGAAATAATTACTAAAAAAACCGTTAGCATCGGTACAACTGCGAATAGTGTTGTATAGGTAAGAGAGCCTGCTTGTTCACGGCACCGATCAGCTTCAAAACGCTTAAATACATATAAAACGAACTGAAACCAGGTTTTATTATAAAAAGGAAGTTTCTTTAAAAAACGTTGTAACATACGTCGTCTATCCCGATTTTTTTAGTCATCATGTTGGGCGATTAATAGCTTATCAAAGTATGAGCTGAAGAACTCAAATCGTAGATTAAAGCAAAATAATAACTTATAGAATTAAAGTCGTTCTGTAAGTTTACTATGCGCTATAGAAAAAATTGTAGCCATAATCTTTTTCAGAAAAGTTGGCTTTCTGTTGTGTGATCATAAGATTCATCAAAAGTTGGTGAACCTTTTACTCAAGGAATTTGAGAAATTTGCTCGTGTTGCCTTTAACGCTAAACAATCAATCACCTCTAGAATTTCATAAAATTGGCTTCGCCAAAAAAATAAAAAATACCGTATAGTGTTCTTTTTAACAAAATTCATGAAACCGATGCAACCTTACGTTCTTGTACTTTATTACAGTAAATATGGTTCTACTAAAGAAATGGCTCATTTAATTGCCAATGGCGTTGAATCTACGGGCATGGCAGTGAAAATTCGTACAGTACCGAATATAGCTCCAGTAGTCGTCGAAGCCGAACCAAGTATTCCGGCAGAAGGTGACATTTATTGTACTTTAGATGATTTAGCAAATTGTGCTGGTTTGGCCTTAGGTTCTCCAACTCGCTTTGGCAATATGGCGAGTGAAATGAAGTATTTTTGGGATCAAACGACGAGTCTCTGGCTAAATGGGGCATTACACAGTAAACCTGCTTGTGTTTTTACCACTTCTGGATCAATGCACGGTGGGCAGGAGAGTACTTTACTTACGATGCTACCGCCGTTATTTCATCACGGGATGATGATTTTGGGATTACCAAATGCAATTCCAGCTTTATCCAATACTAAAACAGGTGGAACACCATATGGGGCAAGTCATGTAAGCGGACCCCGCCATGACCAGAGTTTAAGTCAGGATGAAAAGATTTTGTGTGAAGCTCAGGGCAAACGTTTGGGCGAGGTTGTTAAAAAGCTTTTAGTTTCGCTTTAAACAGTTAAAAAAAAGAGCGGATATCCGCTCTTTTTCTTTTGCACAATTTATTCTTTTACAAAGGTAACTTTGCCATCTGTAAGAGAAAGAACACGTGCTAATGACTCAACTCGGTAGCCTTTTTCAAGCAATAAATCACGGCCCGGTTGGAATGATTTTTCAATCACAATACCAACCCCCACAACTTCTGCATTTGCTTGGTGAATTAAATCAATTAGTCCTAATGCTGCTTGGCCATTCGCCAAGAAGTCATCAATAACTAATGCTTTATCAGTTGAATGAAGGTGTTTGTTTGAAATCGCAATTGTGCTTTCAGTTTGTTTAGTAAAACTAAATACTTTAGAGCGATATAAGTCATCTTTTAGTGTCAATGACTGATATTTACGAGCGAAAATTACAGGTACACCAAGTTCCAAACCTGCCATGATTGCAGGTGCAATACCTGATGCTTCAATGGTAATAATCTTGGTAATCCCTGCATCTTTAAAGCGAGCGGCAAATTCTTTACCAATCTGCTGCATTAATACAGGATCAATTTGGTGGTTTAAGAAAGCGTCGACTTTCAAGACTTGATCAGATAGAACGATACCTTCTGTTAAGATTTTCTGTTCTAGTGCGTGCACGGGAGAATCCTCTAGACGGATGCTTTTAAAGCAAATGCGTATTTTAAAAAGCATCCGAAAAAATGCAAGCTTTAATTCGTTTTACCTGTATAACTTGTTAATAACAGGCCATAAGAAGTTTTACCATCAACATGGCTAACTTTAACTGGTAAGTAGTCCAATTTAGGTGCTAACCAGAAAATAGTATTACGGTCTGGTTTACCATGTTCTAAAACAACTTTTACGGTATCGAATGTGCCATAAGAAGTTTTAATTCTCTCATTGCCTTGTTTTACAAAACGACGGTTTTCAACTTCTTTTGCATCGGCAAGAGGGTATGAGGTTTTAAGTGAACCATTTTTTAAATCTTCACGCACTTGTAATTCTGCATTTAACTCATCAAGTACACCAGCCTGCCAAGCAAATGAACGAGCTTTATCATCTTTCTTGGTAGAAATAGTTTTGCTGTTTGGATTAAAGTTAATATTCATGGTGTTGTTATGAATCAAAATTTTGCTGGTACGGCTAAAACTTTGAGATCCAATTTTACCATTAGCAAAACTAAATTTACTTGTTTCACTTGCTGAAGCAATTCCACCTGCTTTTGCTGTGAAATTATAAGTCCAATTATTACCTTGCTGGCTTAAGGTACGTGTAGCTGAACCCATACCCTTATTATTATAAGTGAACTGATAATTTGCCTGAAATGGGCTCATGGCAAGTGCATGACTTGAGAAACCTGCAAAAAGCAAAGTTGTTGAAATACCTGTTGCGATGCCAAACGATTTCAGAAATTTTGTTGCCATAAGTAAATATCCTTGTACAGACTGAAAAGTCAGTGCTGATGCATCTATAACTTAAACATATTATGCCTGTTGATCATGGAGAAAAAATCAGGATTTATGCTAAATGTGTAATCTATTTGTGTTTTTTGGCAGTTAATTCATTTTTATTCATCACAGCGCTATACATCTTTTTGTTGGATTGGTGTGATTTCAGAATCTTCTAATTCATCTTCAAAATCATCGTCCTGATCACGGTAAAGTAATGCTGCTAAATTCACATTTCCAAATACGACTAACTCAGCCTCACGAACTCGTGCGTAATTTACATGCACTTTACTTAATGTCTCGATAATACTGGCTTTTTTACCAAACCAGCGATTGAGATCAAGGAATATGAGTTCATCACGTTCTTCTGCTACATTAAAACGTTCCAGAATCATTCCTAAAGGATCTTTTTTCAAAATTTTATGGTAGTAAAAAACAGCGGCTTTTACGGCAATCTTCTGCCAAAAGTTTTTATATTTCGCTTCAATAATTTGTGTATTACTAATTTGTTCAAAAACCAAAAGCTGTTGTTCTTGATTAAATTCCATCTGAATCAGTTTTAAATCAACAGATAGCGTCGTCTCTAGGCCTTTTACATGCAGGGTTGCATATAACCTTAACCAGTCATGATAAAGATCCGCGTGGAGGTCATCTAGAAATTCAACATTATTGGTAACATAACGTTGTAAAGTCGCATTCAGAAAGGTTTGTGATAACGTAAAATCTCTTTCTTCTTCAATGAATGCTTCTGCTTTTTGGTAGACCTTTTTAAGGCGTCTGACTAATGATGAAAATAGCGTTTGCATAAAAGAACTTCCAGAAGATAATTTACTTAAGAACCAACACAATCTTTATTATGATAAAAAACGAGTTTTGATATTGCAGTGTAACAAATTTAATTGATACATTTTGACAAAATGAAAATGGATAAAACTCTATATTTGAAGTGAATCACACTTTTATCCATATTTGAATATCAGTTTATATTTTATTCGGTATTAAACCGTGGGGATAAGGCATTTATATGCTTTTAAGATTATGTTGAACAAAAGAAGTCTATCCATAGAGCCTTTTTACCATTGGTGGCAAGACCGAGTCTTTATTGCTGCAACAATATTGGCAATCTTACTGCATGTTTTTGTATTGCTCATCCACTTTGCCATGCCTAGCCCGTCAGAGCAATCTACTAAAGAAATTGCAATTTCAATTCGATCAAGCAATGAGCCAGTTCAGCAGGCAGATTTTTTAGCACAAGCGGACCAGCAGGGTTCGGGCACATTTCGTGAAGCCCATCGTACCTCTAGTGATACTCCAAATCCGATGCCTAATGATGCTTCAACAGGAAATGCAGAGTTAGAAAGTTTGCAAAAGGTTCAGCAGCAAAGAGAGCTTAAATTTGAAGAAAAAGTCTTAATGACTGTTTTGAGTTGGCAAAAACAAGCGGATGCGAGTCAAAGGAAAAAAGAACTAGAACAATTACAAAGTCAATTTCAGGCAAAAGCTGCGATGGTTGCGAGTCTTGAAGCACAATATTTACAACGTAGACAAGATTTCAGTCGGCAACAAAAAATCAAAACTGTAGATGGAATTCAAGCGAAGAAAGATGCTTCGGCTGTTTATTTAGATAAGTTCCGTGAAAAAGTAGAGTTGTATGGTAATCGCTATTATCCAGAAGAAGCCAAACAACAACAGCTAAGAGGCGAAGTCCGTTTAATGGTGATTTTGAATGCTCAAGGAGGAATTCGTGCAATTCGATTACTTGAAAGCTCAGGACACTCAATATTAGATGAAGCAGCTAAGTCTTCAGTACGTCGTGGTGCACCATTTGGGCATTTCGATGCCAATATGAAAGATATTTCTGAATTACGTATTGTACGTACGTGGCGTTTCGATCCGGCTCAAGCAGAATTTGAAGTACATTAATAAAAAATGTGGATAAGTCTTAGCTTATCCACATTGATTATAATCAATTAGAACAAATCCCATCTGAAGACAGATTATGTTTTTCTTCTAATCAATAATGATTAAATCTGTTCTTGGTAAGGATTTTCGATGTTCAGCTTTGCTAGAATTTCGACTTCAATCCCTTCCATTTCCTCTGCATCTTCATCACTGGTTTCATGATCATAACCAAGCAAATGTAAAACACCATGTACTAAGAGATGTGCAAAATGGTTTTGGGCAGTTTTTTTCTGTTCTAATGCTTCTTGTAATACCACTGGAATACAAATAACTAAATCACCTAGAGGTAAGGCATCAAGCATTGGTAAAACTTCTTCAGGAATATCACTTGGAAATGATAAAACATTAGTTGGTTTATCTTTTTCTCGATATTGCAGATTAAGTTGTTGGCTTTCTGCTAAATCGACACAAGCAACGCCAATTTCACAATCTTCTTTATAGCCAACGTGGCGTAAAGTTGTCTCAATAATTTTTTTGAGTTGAGCTCGTTTGAGCTCTAACTCAAGTGATTGAAAGTCTTGTTGTAAACTTAAACTGATTTTCAAAATAAATCCTTAAGCATCCTGATGTTGCAAGTCTGCTGCTGTATCGTTTTCAGCAACTAATGCCTCTTGACGTGCTTTGCGTTCAGCACGTGCTTCAGCATTAAGACGCTGTTGTTCACCATCCCATCCTTCATACGCTTCAACGATTTTTTGAACCAGTTGGTGACGTACAACGTCACGGGAATGGAAACGGGTAATATGAATTTCTGTAATATTTTCGAGTACGCGAAGTGCGTGTGCCAAACCAGATTGTTGACCTCGAGGTAAATCTACTTGAGTAATGTCACCTGTAATCACTGCACGAGAGCCAAAACCTAAACGGGTCAAGAACATTTTCATTTGTTCTGGTGTTGTGTTTTGAGCTTCATCCAAAATGACAAATGAATGGTTAAGTGTGCGCCCACGCATATATGCAAGAGGTGCAACCTCAATGACTTGGCGCTCGATTAACTTAGCAACTTTTTCAAAGCCAAGCATTTCGTAAAGTGCATCGTAAAGAGGACGTAAATAGGGGTCAATTTTCTGGGTTAAATCACCGGGTAAGAAACCCAGCTTTTCTCCAGCTTCTACAGCAGGACGTACAAGTAAAATCCGTTGGATTTCGTTACGTTCTAGCATGTCTACGGCGGCAGCAACTGCTAAATAGGTTTTACCTGTACCAGCAGGGCCTACACCAAAAGAAATATCACTTTGTAAAATACGTTGTACATAACGTTTTTGATTGGCACCACGTGGATTAATGCGGCCTTTTCGGGTCTGGAAATAGACATCAAGCGGCGCATCGTGTTCATCCATTTCATCTCCAACCAACTCGAAATTGCGTTCAGTTTGTGACGATTGAATGAGGAGGTGTAATAGATCAGCACTGATTTGCTGGGATACCTCAGACTCTTCGTAGAGTCGTTGCAATAATGCCTCGGCTCTCCCAACAGCATCTATTTCACCATCTATGTGAAAAACATCTCCACGATGAGTAATTTTGACATCTAAACGCTGCTCAATTTGCTTCAGGTGCCCATTATAGGCACCTAGAATGCTCTTTAAACGTTCCATTGAAATTTCAGGAAATGTTACGGTACGTCGAATCGCTGCAGTCAAGAGAAAACCTTTCAGTAGACTTTAGAATACCTCTACATTACGCCACGTCAGGTTCAAGATTCAAGAGCTCACCGTAAACAAAATTTAAAGTTTTAATTTCAGTAATCTCGATCTCTGCAAAACGACCAACCCAAGTTGCATCACCAACGAAAGTAACTAGACGTGTATTGTCAGCAGTACCAATTAAAATATTAGGGTCTTGATCAGATACTTTTTCAATAAGTACACGTTCAATTTTACCTAACATAGCATCTGTTTTTTCAATACTAGACTGCTTAATCACTTTCTGAACTTGAGCTAAACGCTCTTTTTTAACTTGCTCAGGTGTGGTGTCTGGCAAGTCCGATGCTGGTGTACCAGGGCGTTTAGAATAAACAAAGCTATAAGAGTGATCGAAGTCTAAATCTTTGATAAATTGCAATGTTTCTGCAAAATTTTCATCAGTTTCACCAGGGAAGCCAATAATAAAATCACTTGATAAATGCATATCTGGACGAATTTTGCGTAGCTTGGCAATTTTATCGATATAAACATCAATCGTGTGATTTCGCTTCATTGCCTGTAAAACGTCATTCGAACCACTTTGAACAGGTAAGTGTAAATGTGACACCATTTGAGGTAAATCTTCATAACACTGAATTAGCTCATCAGAGAACTCTAGTGGGTGCGATGTTGTATAACGTAAGCGTCCAATACCCGGAATTTCTGCAACGAGTCGTAACAATTCAGGGAAGGTACAGATGCCACCTTCGAAGGTTTCACCGCGGTAACCATTTACATTTTGACCAAGAAGTGAAATTTCACGGACACCTTTTTCAGCAAGGCCAGCAATTTCTGCAAGTACATCGTCTAAAGGTCGAGAAACTTCTTCACCACGTGTATATGGAACTACACAGAAAGAACAGTATTTAGAACAGCCTTCCATAATAGAAACAAATGCTTTAAAGCCTTCTACGCGTGGTTCTGGTAAAAAGTCGAACTTTTCAATATCTGGGAAAGAAATATCAATGAGTTTGATTTTGTCTTTTTTAGGTTTTTCTACTTGAGCATTATGTTGATCAAGCATTTGTGGTAAACGGTGTAATGTTTGAGGGCCAAAAATCATGTCGACATAAGGCGCACGTTTTTGAATATTGTCACCTTCTTGAGAAGCAACACACCCACCGACACCAATCACAAGATCTGGATTTTTGTCTTTTAGTTTGCGCCAGCGCCCTAATTCACTAAATACTTTTTCTTGTGCTTTTTCGCGAATAGAACACGTATTCATGAGCAGGATGTCTGCTTCATTAGGGTTGCTCGTTAAAATGTAACCGTGAGAGTCCCCTAAAAGGTCTGCCATACGGTGACTGTCATACTCATTCATCTGACACCCTTGAGTTTCAATATAAAGTTTTTTTATTGAAACATCAGTGGTGTGCGTTGGCTGGGTAACAGTGTTTTCTGAGGCAGCTTTGGCACCATTGGGAATGAAGGTTTGAACCGTCATGCAGGCTCCTAACAGATCGATCTAAAAAAGAATAAATTTGCCCAAAATGGGTCAAACCATTCATTATAGCAGCATTTGGACTGAACCGATAACAGTAAACCTTTAGAACGTGACACCATTTTTTTGAAGTAAATTATGTGAATTTTAATGATGTTGAATCATAGAGTTACATAACACAACAAAAGAAAGCACGAAGACTAATTAAACTATGCTTTGAAGGTGAATAGTCAGGGTTTAACACATTTATGAGACCAAGTAGAAAGAGCTCATCAATCCATAGTCGTCTAATGAAAAATAAATATATGCATCGTAGCTGGTTAGGAGCTATGTGTTTACTTGGTTGTTCATTTACCTATGCTGCCGAAGAGCAGTTCAATGATGCGTTAAATGCTGCAAATAGTGGCAATACCGCTTTATTAGACCAATATCAGCTTGCTATGCAAAATGATGTATTGGGGTACTATCCAGAATATTGGAAACTTAATACCAATCTTGGCTTTCAACCTTCAGCTTCGATTATAAGTTTTGCTCAACGTTATCCTCAATCAGCAATGGCTGAGAAATTAGCAGCCGATTATGTTGAAGAAAAAGTTAAACAAGCTGACTTCGCATCTGCACAACCTTTACTATCTTATGTCACCAACCCAGATCAGGCCGAAAATTGTGCATTGGCACAGGTGAGAGCCAAAACCGGTGATGCATTAGTTTTTGCTGAATATAAAGATGTATGGTTAGCCACCGAATCGCAACCTGAATCTTGTGTGGGTCTAGGACGCTTGATGTTATCTAGCCCATTAATGAGTCAGCAAGATAAGCAACAGCGTCTTTGGGTGCAATTACGTTCTGGTTTAACGGGGCAGGCACTTGCTACGGCGCAGACTTTAGGTATGAATTTGTCTTTGGCTCAGCTTAATCAAATTCAGGCTAACCCACTCAATTATTTGTGGAGTGCGCCTAAAACAAATGATACAGACTATGCTTATTTGATTTTTGCATTAGGTCGTTTGGCTAATAATGACTTACCTAACGCTTTTTCGAACGTACAACGTGTTGCTCAAGGTACACCAGAGAATATACAAAAGTATTTATATAGAACGGTGGCTTATATTGGTGGGACCACGGTCATGAAAAATAATTTCAATCGTGAAGTTCTTCAATATTTTGATGCAAGTTACGGTTATCCTCTAAGCCCTGAGGAAGCTGAAATTTATGCGCGTCAGGCAATTCGATTTGGTGCGTGGGAAAGTTTAATTCGTGCCATTGATGCTATGAGCGTGACACAAAAACAAGAAGATCGCTGGCAATATTGGCTTGCTCGTGCAACAGAGCAGCGCAATGATAGTAATTCAAAAAATACTGCGCAACGTATTTATAAGAAGTTAGCTGAAAGTGGCGATGACTATCACAACCTTTTAGCTAAAGATCGTTTGGGCGAACGTTATAATCACCAGCCTTATGATGATCAGCCAACAGCAAGTGATTTAAGACGTTTAGATCAGAATGTTCACTTTAATCGTGCTTTTACTTTAAGACGTATTAATGCAAATCCAACTTATACCAATCGAGAATGGAACTGGGCAGTTCGACAAGCTTATCTTCAACATGATGATGGTGTGTTGTTAGCTGCTGCAAAGCGTGCTCATGATATGGGATGGTATGACCGTGCGATTTACGCAGCAGATCGTACAACAAATAAACATAATGATACGTATCGCTATGTGACACCCCATAAGACTAATGTCGTAAGTCATAGTTACAATGCAGGAATTGATCCAGCGTGGGCTTATGGTTTAATGCGACAAGAAAGCCGATTTGTTACTTCCGCACGTTCTCACGTTGGAGCGGGTGGACTTATGCAAATTATGCCTGATACGGCAAAGTTGATTGCACGTCAAATGGGCGAAACCTATAATCCAGCGGCATTAAATGAAATGAATACCAATATTCGTTATGGTACATTTTATTTGTCGATGATTCAGGGACAATTAAGCAATAATCCAGTTTTGGCAACGGCAGGTTATAATGCTGGACCTAATCGGGCAAGACGTTGGCAACCGGACTTTCAATCAATTTCGGCTGACCAATATACAGAGACAATTCCATTGTTAGAAACCAGAGACTATGTCAAGCATGTTATGACGAATGCAACACATTATGGTGTGATATTGGGGCAAGGAGCTCAATCATTATCACAACGTATGAAAGTCATTCCAATGCGTACATCGCCTTAAGTTTAGGTGGTTGATGATGGATCTTCTTTTAATTGGCATATTCAAGTTTTAATTAAATGAAATATAGATATTTGGAACTTCGTTCAATTTTGCAACTTGCATGGTGGCTTATCTGTGCAGGGGTAGGATTGATGAGTTCCGTTTTGCATGCCGAACCTGTTAATTTACAGGGATATGTTATGCACGTACAAATGACACCTGCCGCATGTGCGTTAGATCCCTCTAAACAAAAACAACGTAAATGTCTTGAAGGATATTCACTGACAATTACGGGCCTTATGCCTGAAACAAATCAGACCGATTGTTCAACAGAAAGTTCGGCCGCTCTTTCCCCATTGCAAGCCAAAGTCGTAGCTCGGGTCATGCCTGACAATAATGCGCGTGTACAGCTTTGGAAAAGTGTAGGGGGATGCGTTCCTATGAATGCAAGTCAATATTTCCGGACGGTCATTAACTTTGCTGAACGTTTAAAAATTCCAGCTAGCCTTACCAGTTCGACAAATGTTGAAATTCAACAGTCGGCCTTAAAACAGCAATTTACTCGTCTTAATCCGAGCTTGCCTCAAAATGGTATTCGTTTGACTTGTCAGTTATCACGTTCAGATGTTGTTTTAACGGAAGTGAAGGTATGTTACACGGTAAAAGGCCAATATAAACAATGTGCAAATCATGTGGTATCGAATTGCCCAGGTGAAATCACGATTAAAGGTAGTTATTAAAGGTAACTATCATTTCGTAAAAAAATGCTGACCATACATTGAATCTATTTGTAAAGATTAATTTGTATTTTCTATCAGACTTTTGGTGAAAATGAGTCGCTTTTACATGCATCTGCCACATCTTTAGAGTACAATCTTTGCCGTTTATGATGATTTGGTTAGATGGAATTCCTATTTAGCCCGATTAAGGACACTCATTGGAGACAATTACATGAAGCAACCCGTTCGTGTTGCCGTGACTGGCGCTGCAGGTCAAATTGGTTACAGCTTATTATTCCGTATCGCAAGCGGTGAAATGTTAGGTAAAGATCAACCTGTTATTTTACAATTGCTTGAAGTTCCAGTTGAAAAAGCTCAACAAGCGCTTAAAGGCGTAATGATGGAACTTGATGACTGTGCTTTCCCTTTATTGGCTGGCATGATCGGGACTGATGATCCGAAAGTTGCATTTAAAGATGCTGACTACGCTTTATTGGTAGGTTCTCGTCCACGTGGTCCTGGTATGGAACGTGCTGACTTGTTAAAAGTTAACGGTGAAATTTTCATCGGTCAAGGTCAAGCATTAAACGAAGTTGCTAGTCGTGACGTTAAAGTATTAGTTGTAGGTAACCCTGCAAATACTAACGCTTACATCGCTATGAACTCTGCTCCAGACCTTCCAGCGAAAAACTTTACTGCTATGTTGCGTCTTGACCACAACCGTGCGTTGACTCAAGTTGCTCAAAAAGCTGGTGTTGCTGTTGCTGATATCGAACACTTAACAGTTTGGGGCAACCACTCTCCGACAATGTATGCTGACTACCGTTTTGCAACTGCAAATGGCGAAAGCTTAAAAGACAAAATCAACGATGCGGCATGGAACAAAGATGTGTTCCTTCCAACTGTTGGTAAACGTGGTGCTGCGATTATCGAAGCACGTGGTTTGTCTTCTGCTGCTTCTGCTGCTAACGCTGCAATTGACCATATGCGCGACTGGGCACTTGGCACAAACGGCAAATGGGTAACTATGGGTATTCCATCTGACGGTTCTTATGGTATTCCAGAAGGCGTTATGTTTGGTTTCCCTGTAACAACTGAAAACGGTGAATACAAAATCGTTCAAGGTTTAGAAATTGATGAATTCAGCCGTGAACGTATTAACTTTACGTTAAATGAGCTTGAAGAAGAACGTGCAGCAATTGCTGACATGTTGAAATAATTTATCTTTTTGATAAGTTAAAAAAAGCACTCTTTTTAGAGTGCTTTTTTATATTTAATCATTTGAAACAAAACACAAAAAACAACAAGAAAATATAAACATTATCATGCATATAAAAAGGTTTTATTGTTAGATTAGTTAATAGATGATTTAAAACAAGTTATAGGAGAATAACAATGTTTGAGCAGCAACCTACTTTAGAGCTTTTATTTGATCAGCTGGGTTTAGATTCAGATGAAGCAAGCATCGAAAACTTTATCAAAACACATCAATTGCCTGCTGAACAGAAATTGCATGAAGCCTCTTTTTGGTCAAAAGGTCAAAGTGATTTTTTAAAGAGTCATTGGGAAAAAGATGATGAATGGATTGTGGTAATTGATGAACTTAATGAACAACTACATGAAGATAGTGTGAAAAAATAAACGAATAAAACAAAGGCCTGTTTTATATTCAATATATAAAACAGGCCTAATTACATTAACTGTTTAATGTGTCTTTATTTTTAATTGATCCTTGTACCATGGCTCATGACGCACAAGGTCAAATACAGGTTGGCCATGAAGCAATTCAAGATCACACGTGCTTGTTGATAGATATTTAGTTAACCAATGGCGTGTCAATGCCGACTCTTGTCGAGCGGCTGACGCATAAGCCAAGAAGAAATAAATATCAGCATGTTCATGATGTGCTAATGGCTTCAAAATTTGTTGAGTAATCAACGCAAAACGTTTTTCTTTATTTAGTTCAAAATAAAGCATATACGCTTTGGCCAAGTGTAGAGACAAATTAAGATATAAGCTCAAAGGCATTTCTTCATATTCCATACGAGCTTGTTCAAGCAAAACAATCGCTTCTTGTAAAAAATGAAGTTGTTCTTGGCGAACACGACTTAATACGACGAGTTGCATGCGTAACTCGGCACGCTCCAAAGCAAGTTCAGGCGTATTTTCAGTCAAATAAAGTTGGTCTGTTTCACCAATTCGGTTCACAATTGTTTTACTTTCAATAGACATACGCCATTACCTTCTTTAATGAATAGCTTTTATATCGGGTTCGTTTACCAAATTTAAAGAGTAACCATTAAACCCAAATCGAATTTCCGCTACGAAGCCAAGCTGTGATAGAGAGTCTTTGTTGTTTTGAAGTTAATACTTCATGTAATAAATTGCTTTGAAATATTACAAGTCGATTTGGCTCTGGATTAACGATATGCCACTTCTCATTTTTATCTTGCAGTCGCAGTTGACCACCCCAATCTTCTTGCCATTCTGGATGTAAATAATAAACGGTTGAGATAATACGATCATTTTTTTGCTGAGGATTGTCTCGGTGTAAAGCATAAAACTCACCCAAACCATAACGGGCGAAATGAGCTTCCACTTCTTTAATTCCTAAATAGAATGCTTGATTTAGATTTTGTGAAAAAGAAGTTAAGGTTTCAATATGTTGCTGAGCAATAGGAAGTTGATCATTAATCCAGAGAATATGATCGCTACGGATATTACTCATCACGCCGTTTTGAATGCCAGCTTCTCTAAACTCATCAATATGATGGCTACACTCGTTAGCGACTTGAGCGCGATATTGATCCGAATAGGCTTGATTAATAATCGCAAAGCCATGCGTATTTAAATCATCTAGAATTTGATCCAGATCCCATGAGTCCGGAAGCGGGTGAGAGAGCATATAACCTCGAGTAGATCGTAAAAATATCAAGCCGCTCTATTTTAGATGATCACAACCTTACGAAAGAATATTTTTTTCATGTTAAACTATTTGTTGAATTGAGGAATTAAAGTCAACATGAATTACCGTCACCATTTCCATGCGGGCAACTTTGCAGATGTTATGAAGCATGTGCTTTTGCTACAGCTTCTCAACCGTTTAAATGCTAAAGATAAACCTTATCGTTATATCGATACGCATGGAGGTGCAGGAAAATATGATTTATCTCTGGCGCCTGCACAAAAGTCTGGAGAGTTTCTTACAGGCATTCACCGTCTAGTTCAAATATCTGAAATGGAAAAGCGTCAGGCACCTGAAGCAATCCAGCAATATTTGAAGTTGGTAGAACAGCTACGCTCTGAAGAAGGCAAAGGTAGTTATCCAGGTTCACCATGGTTTGCTTTGCAAGGCATGCGTGAAATTGATAAGGCAACAATTTTTGAAATGCAACGCGATGTCTTTCAACAATTGCGACACAATATTTATGATAAACGTGCAGGTTTACATGAACGTGATGCCTATGAAGGTTTGCTTGGCGTAATTCCGCCAAAAGAAAAACGTGGCTTGGTCATGATTGATCCGCCTTATGAATTAGAGCGTAAAGATTTTCCGCAATTAGTTGAACTGTTACAACAAGCTCATAAGAAATGGCCAACAGGCGTTTTTGCAGTTTGGTATCCAATTAAAGACCGAGCGATGATTGAACGTTTTGAAAAGAAAATGTTTAAAACAGGAATTCGCCGTCAGTTAGTCTGCGAAATTTGTGTATGGCCAGATGATACACCTGTAGGTTTGAATGGTTGTGGTCTATTAGTGATTAACCCACCTTGGCAGTTCTCTGAACAAGCTGACCAGGCTCTACAGTGGTTATTCCCGCATCTACGCATGCAAGAAACTGGTGGTCACGCTGCTGTTCGCTGGTTAGTAGGTGAGTAACAGTTAACTTAAATCAATGCACATGTTTGGAATAGAAAATAATGACAAATGCGCCTAAACCAGAGCAAGATTTAACTCATAATGAACATTCATTTGATGGGATTACATTCGAAGTGGTTGAAGAAGAGGATAATCCGGAAGGACAAAAAGTGAAGCGCCGAGGTATTTATCTTTGGCCTAACTTAATTACGACAGCCGCTTTGTTGTCTGGTTTCTATTCCATCATTGCAAGTATGAATGGGGATTTTACCCAAGCTATTTATGCCATTTTTATAGCAGCGCTTCTCGATGGTCTAGATGGTCGAGTTGCTCGCGCGATTGGTGCACAAAGTGCTTTTGGCGAGCAATATGATTCTCTTTCTGATTTATTAGCTTTTGGTGTGGCTCCGGCAATGCTGATGTATAGCTGGAGTTTGCATGATTTAGGCCGTATTGGGTTAGCATGTTGTTTTGTTTATACAGCATGTGCAGCTTTCCGTTTAGCACGTTTCAATGTACAAATTGGTGTTGTTGATAAGCGCTATTTTATTGGGATTGCAAGTCCACTCGCTGCCATTATCATTATTTCCCTTGTGTGGGTTGCTCGCGATTATCCTTTCATTTTTGATTTACGTGATATTGCGATTAAATCCATTAATGCTGTGATTATGGTTGTTGTGGGGTTACTCATGATTTCCAATATTAAATATTATTCTTTCAAACAGATGGACCGTAAGCGCGTTCCCTTTGTAGTTATGTTGCCAGTAGTACTGATTTTTGCAGCAATCACTTATAATATTCCAATGGGCATTTTGACTGTTTCAATTCTCTATGCTCTTTCTGGTTTTGTTACGACACTATTTGCACGCAAGAGTAACGAAACAATAAAAACATAAAATAGAAGAGGTTCAGTATGCCTAAGTTGATAAGTCAAATTAATCAATTACAGCAGCTGGGCCTGAATGCTAAAGAGGGGGTTGTATATCAGCCTTCTCGCGGCTTTTTTAAAATAGTTTATCAAGGCTTAATCCTTCCAAATTTACCTGCTCCACTGCGTTACTTTAATTACATTAGTCTAGTTGGGCAGCCACGAATTCCTCTTTGTTATAACGCTCACACCATTACAACTTCGGCAATTGATACTGCAACTGTGCTTGTAAGTAATAGCCAACATAGTGTGGGACATTTAAAAACTTATTCTATTCGGCGGCAGTGCCAGTTTGACTCAGAACAATACAAGTTTGATAAAACAGACTTGATTGAGTGGAAAATCCCAAAGATCCATCTTCAGAGATTAGACCTAGAAATGGGTTGTAATCTTACTATTCATATTTCAGAAAATATCTCTAATAATTCTGCATTGCAGTGGGGTGTTTCGGACTATTGGTCAACACTATGTTTATGTGAAGGTGAAGTTTTTTATAAAGGGCAAAAGTATCAAGTTGAAGGGTTGGGACGATTTAAACACGCAAGAGCCCTGCATTTACCGTTCTTATCTTTATGTTTTTACACATGCCAAATTATTAATTTAAATGAAACGACTCAGCTTGCATTTTCACAAATAAGAAATCAGTGGAATATCATATTGTGTTCAAGATTAGATATTCAAGAACTTGGGAAGCCTGTTGAGAGTTTTACTGAAGATGTAAACTTACATATCCATCGCGTTTATCCAAAAGTTAGAACACCGAACGGTAAAGAGATGTATTTACCCAGAGAATTTTCTTGGCAGTGTAAGAAAAATGGAAAAATTATTTTTGAACTTTATGCACAAAGCCGTGGCGACTACAAGTTTGGGTTAGCTGCTGGATATGTAGGAAGCTTTCAATACCAATTAAGTTGGAATGAACAATGTCTACAAGGTGAGGGTGGATATTGTGAATATATTGATTGTCGTCCACTTAGATGGCAGGAAAAGAATCAAGACGAGAAAATTTTAGATAAATTGATGCTTTTACAGCCATGTTTATATAAAAAATGATTGTTTTTAGTGTTTTTGATTAAAAAGCGAACTGTTGTTGCACTAATATTAAAAAAGGGGTTGCCAAAGGTTTTTAATGGTCTATAATGCACATCCATCGGCGGTGATGAAGATAAGAACTTGTTGAAAAACAGTTACTTGGAATTAGATTGGTTGCTTTAAGTGATGAATTTGATGAGAAGTTAGTTTTGAGACTAAGTTTTAAAAATATCGAAATTACCTGTTGACTTTTAAGAGATTAAGAGTAATATAGCCGACCTAGCTTGCTGGTGACGAACCAGGAAGAAGATCATTAAGAGAATTGAAGAACAACTTGTGTGGATTTTTACTGATTGATTAATCGAAATATTATCATTGATTGATTGGTTTAAATTACTCGAAGTTTATTTGAGCGAAATTTAAGTCAGAAAATTGATGAGCCAGAATTGGCACCTTGTCTTTAATAAGGTGCAAAATGATTTTTAACTGAAGAGTTTGATCATGGCTCAGATTGAACGCTGGCGGCAGGCTTAACACATGCAAGTCGAGCGGGGTGATGGTGCTTGCACTATCACTTAGCGGCGGACGGGTGAGTAATGCTTAGGAATCTGCCTATTAGTGGGGGACAACATTTCGAAAGGAATGCTAATACCGCATACGTCCTACGGGAGAAAGCAGGGGATCTTCGGACCTTGCGCTAATAGATGAGCCTAAGTCGGATTAGCTAGTTGGTGGGGTAAAGGCCTACCAAGGCGACGATCTGTAGCGGGTCTGAGAGGATGATCCGCCACACTGGGACTGAGACACGGCCCAGACTCCTACGGGAGGCAGCAGTGGGGAATATTGGACAATGGGCGGAAGCCTGATCCAGCCATGCCGCGTGTGTGAAGAAGGCCTTATGGTTGTAAAGCACTTTAAGCGAGGAGGAGGCTACTTTAGTTAATACCTAGAGATAGTGGACGTTACTCGCAGAATAAGCACCGGCTAACTCTGTGCCAGCAGCCGCGGTAATACAGAGGGTGCAAGCGTTAATCGGATTTACTGGGCGTAAAGCGCGCGTAGGCGGCTAATTAAGTCAAATGTGAAATCCCCGAGCTTAACTTGGGAATTGCATTCGATACTGGTTAGCTAGAGTGTGGGAGAGGATGGTAGAATTCCAGGTGTAGCGGTGAAATGCGTAGAGATCTGGAGGAATACCGATGGCGAAGGCAGCCATCTGGCCTAACACTGACGCTGAGGTGCGAAAGCATGGGGAGCAAACAGGATTAGATACCCTGGTAGTCCATGCCGTAAACGATGTCTACTAGCCGTTGGGGCCTTTGAGGCTTTAGTGGCGCAGCTAACGCGATAAGTAGACCGCCTGGGGAGTACGGTCGCAAGACTAAAACTCAAATGAATTGACGGGGGCCCGCACAAGCGGTGGAGCATGTGGTTTAATTCGATGCAACGCGAAGAACCTTACCTGGCCTTGACATAGTAAGAACTTTCCAGAGATGGATTGGTGCCTTCGGGAACTTACATACAGGTGCTGCATGGCTGTCGTCAGCTCGTGTCGTGAGATGTTGGGTTAAGTCCCGCAACGAGCGCAACCCTTTTCCTTATTTGCCAGCGAGTAATGTCGGGAACTTTAAGGATACTGCCAGTGACAAACTGGAGGAAGGCGGGGACGACGTCAAGTCATCATGGCCCTTACGGCCAGGGCTACACACGTGCTACAATGGTCGGTACAAAGGGTTGCTACCTAGCGATAGGATGCTAATCTCAAAAAGCCGATCGTAGTCCGGATTGGAGTCTGCAACTCGACTCCATGAAGTCGGAATCGCTAGTAATCGCGGATCAGAATGCCGCGGTGAATACGTTCCCGGGCCTTGTACACACCGCCCGTCACACCATGGGAGTTTGTTGCACCAGAAGTAGCTAGCCTAACTGCAAAGAGGGCGGTTACCACGGTGTGGCCGATGACTGGGGTGAAGTCGTAACAAGGTAGCCGTAGGGGAACCTGCGGCTGGATCACCTCCTTAACGAAAGATTGACGATTGGTAAGAATCCACAACAAGTTGTTCTTCATAGATGTATCTGAGGGTCTGTAGCTCAGTTGGTTAGAGCACACGCTTGATAAGCGTGGGGTCACAAGTTCAAGTCTTGTCAGACCCACCATGACTTTGACTGGTTGAAGTTATAGATAAAAGATACATGACTGATGATGTAAGCTGGGGACTTAGCTTAGTTGGTAGAGCGCCTGCTTTGCACGCAGGAGGTCAGGAGTTCGACTCTCCTAGTCTCCACCAGAACTTAAGAGAAGTTCGGATTACAGAAATTAGTAAATAGAGATTTAGATCTTGGTTTATTAACTTCTGTGATTTAAGTATCACGGTATTAAGCATGACCTGACGAAGGCATGTTTATTCATTAACAGATTGGCAAAATTGAGTCTGAAATAAATTGTTCACTCAATAACAAAGAGAGAGGAAGTAATTCTGATCTTAGAGTTAATTGAGAACTAGCAAATTAACTGAATCAAGCGTTTTGGTATATGAATTTAGATTGAAGCTGTACAGTGTTTAAGTACACAGACAACAGATAGTAGCGATGAAGAGTCGCACGGACAACACTCACTTGTAAGTGTTGACGACTGTTTGGGGTTGTATAGTCAAGTAATTAAGTGCATGTGGTGGATGCCTTGGCAGTCAGAGGCGATGAAAGACGTAATAGCCTGCGATAAGCTCCGGGGAGGCGGCAAATATCCTTTGATCCGGAGATTTCTGAATGGGGAAACCCACCTACTTTAAGGTAGGTATTGCAACATGAATACATAGTGTTGCAAGGCGAACGAGGGGAAGTGAAACATCTCAGTACCCTTAGGAAAAGAAATCAATTGAGATTCCCTTAGTAGCGGCGAGCGAACGGGGATCAGCCCATTAAGTTATGTGTGTTTTAGTGGAACGCTCTGGGAAGTGCGAACGTAGAGGGTGATATTCCCGTACACGAAAGGGCACACATAATGATGACGAGTAGGGCGAGGCACGTGAAACCTTGTCTGAATATGGGGGGACCATCCTCCAAGGCTAAATACTCCTGACTGACCGATAGTGAACCAGTACCGTGAGGGAAAGGCGAAAAGAACCCCTGTGAGGGGAGTGAAATAGATCCTGAAACCGCATGCATACAAGCAGTGGGAGCCGACTTGTTCGGTGACTGCGTACCTTTTGTATAATGGGTCAGCGACTTATATTCAGTAGCGAGGTTAACCGTATAGGGGAGCCGTAGAGAAATCGAGTCTTAATAGGGCGTTTAGTTGCTGGGTATAGACCCGAAACCAGGCGATCTATCCATGAGCAGGTTGAAGGTTGGGTAACACTAACTGGAGGACCGAACCCACTGTCGTTGAAAAGCCAGGGGATGACTTGTGGATAGGGGTGAAAGGCTAATCAAGCCTGGTGATAGCTGGTTCTCCCCGAAAGCTATTTAGGTAGCGCCTCGGACGAATACCATAGGGGGTAGAGCACTGTTTCGGCTAGGGGGTCATCCCGACTTACCAAACCGATGCAAACTCCGAATACCTATGAGTACTATCCGGGAGACAGACTGCGGGTGCTAACGTCCGTAGTCAAGAGGAAAACAATCCAGACCGCCAGCTAAGGCCCCAAAATCATAGTTAAGTGGGAAACGATGTGGGAAGGCATAGACAGCTAGGAGGTTGGCTTAGAAGCAGCCACCCTTTAAAGAAAGCGTAATAGCTCACTAGTCGAGTCGGCCTGCGCGGAAGATGTAACGGGGCTAAAACTATGTGCCGAAGCTGCGGATTTGACTTTTAGTCAAGTGGTAGGGGAGCGTTCTGTAAGCCGATGAAGGTGTATTGAGAAGTATGCTGGAGGTATCAGAAGTGCGAATGCTGACGTGAGTAACGACAAAACGGGTGAAAAACCCGTTCGCCGAAAGACCAAGGGTTCCAGTCCAACGTTAATCGGGGCTGGGTGAGTCGACCCCTAAGGCGAGGCCGAAAGGCGTAGTCGATGGGAAATTGGTTAATATTCCAATACTTCTGTGTAATGCGATGAGAGGACGGAGAAGGTTAAGTCAGCCTGGCGTTGGTTGTCCAGGTGGAAGGAAGTAGGCATGCATCTTAGGCAAATCCGGGGTGCTCTATGCTGAGATCTGATAGCAAGCTGTACTTGTACAGCGAAGTGGCTGATACCATGCTTCCAGGAAAAGTCTCTAAGCTTCAGTTACACAGGAATCGTACCCGAAACCGACACAGGTGGTCAGGTCGAGTAGACCAAGGCGCTTGAGAGAACTCTGCTGAAGGAACTAGGCAAAATGGTACCGTAACTTCGGGAGAAGGTACGCTGCTGACGGTGATGACCCTCGCGGTCTGAGCTATTGGCAGCCACAGAAACCAGGCCGCTGCAACTGTTTATTAAAAACATAGCACTCTGCAAACACGAAAGTGGACGTATAGGGTGTGATGCCTGCCCGGTGCTGGAAGGTTAATTGATGGGGTTAGCGTAAGCGAAGCTCTTGATCGAAGCCCCAGTAAACGGCGGCCGTAACTATAACGGTCCTAAGGTAGCGAAATTCCTTGTCGGGTAAGTTCCGACCTGCACGAATGGCATAATGATGGCGGCGCTGTCTCCAGCAGAGGCTCAGTGAAATCGAAATCGCTGTGAAGATGCAGTGTACCCGCGGCTAGACGGAAAGACCCCGTGAACCTTTACTGCAGCTTGACATTGAACTTTGACCTTACTTGTGTAGGATAGGTGGGAGGCTTTGAAGTTGGAACGCTAGTTCCAATGGAGCCGTCCTTGAAATACCACCCTGGTAATGTTGAGGTTCTAACTCTGCCCCGTAATCCGGGGCGAGGACCATGTCTGGTGGGTAGTTTGACTGGGGCGGTCTCCTCCTAAAGAGTAACGGAGGAGTACGAAGGTGCGCTCAGCGTGGTCGGAAATCACGCGTAGAGTATAAAGGCAAAAGCGCGCTTAACTGCGAGACCCACAAGTCGAGCAGGTACGAAAGTAGGTCTTAGTGATCCGGTGGTTCTGTATGGAAGGGCCATCGCTCAACGGATAAAAGGTACTCTGGGGATAACAGGCTGATACCGCCCAAGAGTTCATATCGACGGCGGTGTTTGGCACCTCGATGTCGGCTCATCTCATCCTGGGGCTGAAGCAGGTCCCAAGGGTATGGCTGTTCGCCATTTAAAGAGGTACGCGAGCTGGGTTTAGAACGTCGTGAGACAGTTCGGTCCCTATCTACCGTGGGCGCTGGAAATTTGAGAGGATCTGCTCCTAGTACGAGAGGACCAGAGTGGACGAACCTCTGGTGTACCGGTTGTGACGCCAGTCGCATCGCCGGGTAGCTATGTTCGGAAGGGATAACCGCTGAAAGCATCTAAGCGGGAAGCCTACCTCAAGATAAGATTTCCCTAGGACTTTATGTCCTCTAAAGAGCCGTTCGAGACTAGGACGTTGATAGGTTGGATGTGGAAGCATAGTGATATGTGAAGCTGACCAATACTAATTGCTCGTGAGGCTTGACTATACAACACCCAAGCAGTTGTATATAAAGCATCAATCGATTCATTAATATGCAAAGCAACTTGATTTAGTTATACGCTTAGCTAAAATGAACAAATAAAGTAAGATTCAATCAGCCCATCTGTAAAGATTTGGAAAACGCATCGGCATATTAAGACCAATGCAAGTATCCATACCAGTTGTGCTGGCGACCATAGCAAGAGTGAACCACCTGATCCCTTCCCGAACTCAGAAGTGAAACCTCTTAGCGCTGATGGTAGTGTGGGGTTTCCCATGTGAGAGTAAGTCATCGCCAGCTCATTATTCTAAACACCCCGGTCTCGAAAGAGATTGGGGTGTTTCCTTATGGGAAATTAAATTGATTGTTTGATTTAGATGCAGTAAGACAATAAAAAGGACTCTATAAGAGTCCTTTTTTTATAGAGGAAGGAAATTTCGAATCCGTGCCAAGTTAGAAATGGCTGCAAGGCCTGCATCTTCTAAATCAATATTAAGTAGCTCGATTACATTTTTATATGGAAACTTATTCTTTAAACTGGAAAAGTAAGTAGGATGAAAATTATAAAGAGTAAGAATAATGAAATATCAAGGAAGTTGTCATTGTGGTCAGGTAAAGTTTGTCGCAGAAGGTGAGCTAACAGAAGCTTTATCTTGTAATTGCTCGATCTGTCAAAAGAAAGGGTCTTTACTATGGTTCCTACCCATTAATCAAGTTACAGTTACTTTAGATTCTCCTAATACTTTAGCGAATTACACTTTTAACAAGCATGTGATTAACCATCATTTCTGTAAAAATTGCGGTATTCATCCCTATGCTCAAGGTATAGATGCAGAGGGTAATTCTATGTTTGCGATTAATGTTCGATGCATAGATGATATAGATTTAGAAAAAATAAAAATAAATTATTTTGATGGACGTTCAGCTTAATAATCATAAGGATTTATTCAATGACAACTAAAAAACAATTAACTCCAGCAGAATTAGATTCACTGCTTGAACTATTAAAGAAGAGATTTGAAAAGAACACACATCGCCATAAAGAAATTGATTGGACAAATGTGCGAGCTAAATTATTAGAGTCGCCTGAAAAATTATGGTCGTTGCAAGAAATGGAAAATACTGGAGGAGAACCTGATGTTATCTCTTATGATCAACAGAAGGATGAGTATTTATTTTTTGATTGTTCTGCTGAGACACCCAAAGGTCGTAGAAGCCTTTGTTATGATCGAGAGGCTTTGGAGGCTAGAAAAGATCATCCTCCCAAAAATAGTGCAATCGATGTAGCTAAAGAAATGGAAGCTGAGCTTCTCACAGAAGAGCAATACCATGAATTACAAAAGTTAGGGGAGTTTGATCTTAAAACATCAAGTTGGCTCAACACCCCAGATGAGATTCGACGGTTAGATGGAGCTATTTTTGCTGACCGTCGCTATGGTCGAGTCTTTATTTATCATAATGGAGCACAATCATATTATGCTGTCCGTGGTTTTCGCTGTTGCTTAAGAGTATAGGTGTTTTATTCAAATAAAAATAATTCTGTTTGATGTTTTATGCCAAGAAAATGGAGTTTCTTGCAACTTTTGATTGACGGCAAACATGACAAGATAGGTGCTGGATTTAAATAAAAACATCAGGACATTTCTACACATGCAACTCAACCCAATTTACTATAATGAACAACATATTGCTTTTGCTGATAATGTTCGTCGATTTGTACAAAAAGAAATGACACCTTTCGTTAATGAATGGGATGAAGCTGAGACATTTCCTAGAGAGCTTTATAGAAAGGCTGCTGAAATTGGTCTATTGGGACTAGGTTTTTCTGAAGAATATGGTGGTATTCCTGATGCAGATCCATTTTATTCATTACTAGCCGGTATTGAAATGGCAAAGGCGGGTTCTGGAGGAGTACATACCTCACTCATGGTACACACAATTGGCGCCCCTCCCATTCAGCATTTTGGAAGTGAGGAGTTAAAAGCTAGAGTCCTCCCAGAGATTATTTCTGGTGAAAAAATTTCTGCTTTAGCTATTACAGAACCTGGTGGTGGCTCGGATGTCGCTGCATTACAAACTAAAGCCATTCGTGATGGTGATTACTACATTGTCTCGGGTGAGAAGACCTTTATTACGTCGGGAATTCGTGCAGATTACTATACCGTTGCAGTGCGTACAGATCCGACAAAAACAGGTGCTGAAGGTATTTCAATGTTGCTCGTTGATGCGCACAGCGAAGGAATTACTAAAACACCTTTAAAGAAAATGGGATGGTGGGCTTCTGATACAGCTCATTTGCATTTTGATCAAGTACGAGTACCTGCATCAAATCTGCTCGGCAAAGAAAATGCTGGTTTTAAAGTTATTATGAATAACTTTAATATGGAACGGTTCTTCTTGGGAGTAGTGGCTTATGGGTATGCATTAGTCTGTTATGAAGAAGCTTTAGAATGGGCACAGCAACGAAAAACTTTTGGTAAGAGATTAATTGATCATCAAGTGGTTCGTCATAAATTGGTAGATATGGCAACACGATTGACCTCAACACGGGCATTACTTGAAGAAACTGCATGGAAAATGACTCAGCCGAAGTTACAAGGGCCTGAATTAGTGGCGCAAATTTCAATGCTTAAAAATGTTGCGACTCGTACTATGCAATTTTGTGCTGATGCAGCAGTACAAACGTTGGGAGGCATGGGATTTATGCGTGGGACTAAGTCTGAACGTATTTATCGTGAAGTGAAGGTCAATATGATTGGTGGTGGTGCTGAGGAAATTATGAAAGATTTAATTAGTAAGCAGTTAGGTTATTAATTTTAGAGTAGGTTTTGCTTGTATGAACCATCTCATCCAGAGTTTACTGAGATGGTTCTATCCATTTCTCATTTAAAATTGCCCAACGTTCATGATCTTTCCATGTTTTTCCTCCAATTTGAAGATATTGCCGAGAAAAACCTTCTTTAATGAAACCAGCTTTGGAAACTAGTTGAATCGAAGCAATATTGTCAGGTTGTATATTCGCTTCTAACCTATGTAAATTTAAATTTTCGAATGCCTCTTTAAGTAATAATTTGAGGCCTTGCGTCATATAGCCATGACCTTGATAGGGATGAAATGCTTCATAACCCAAATAGGCTGAATGAAAGTGACCGCGTATAATATTTGAAATATTAAATGTTCCAGCAATCGCATGGCTATCGGTTAAGCAGACAAAATAGCGATGCTCTTGTTCTAAATATGTTTGAAAGTCAGCTGGTGGATATGCCCATGGTTGATGTAATTGAACACTACGTGCATAAGCTTCTTTAATTTCTGCAAGGTCATTTTTCTTGGGTTTACGCAAGTAGATAGAACTCATTTCAAAGCCATCTCCCAGACCATTTCGGTTAACTCATCAATTTTGACTTTACCCTCAGCTTTATACCAAGTTACGGTCCACGAAATTGCACCACCAACTAATCTCCGCCAAATAAAGGCATCATGTTTTACCTTGCCCTGGGTACGTAACTTTTCAATAATATCTAACCAGATTTGTTCATATTCGTTACGCATTTTTAGAAGATAATCTTGTTTTTCTTTTGATAGGGCAAACCATTCATAAACCAAAACAGCCATGGCTGCACCTGTATCTCCAGTAATTGAAATGAGCTCAGCTTTAATAAGGGCACGTAATTGTTGTTCTGGATTGGTAGATTGGGCTGCCGCATCTTGTAAACGAGCAAGATTGTAAATAATGGTTTCCTCCATCACGTGAGCGAGGATGTCATCTTTACTTTTAAAGTGGTGGAATAAGCTTCCCGACTGGATTCCAATAAATTGAGCAAGTTCGCGTACGGTGGTTTTATCATAGCCTTGTTTATGAAATAGGTAAGCAGCCCCCCGTAATAAACGACCACGTGGGCTATCGTCAAAACAAGAGATATTTGGAATCTGTTCAATTGAAGTAGCAATCATGCGAAAGCTGGTTCCTCTATATAAAAATACTTAACAGAAAAGTTTGCCAAATCTCATCATGTTTTACCTGAGCTGTCGAGTTTGGCAGTTTTGGTCAATTTCACAATAACATTTTGCTCTTTACAAACCAAGCGCTTGCTTGGTAATGTTGAGTTTAATTTTTAAACAAAATAATGAGAAATAAGATGGCAAGTAATCAACAGGGTGATGAGCGTGTCGTAAAAATAGGTTGTGCCTCAGGTTTTTGGGGAGACACCAATACTGCCGCTTTCCAACTGGTACATCTAACTGATATTAATTATTTGGTTTTTGATTATTTGTCAGAGATCACCATGTCGATTATGGCAAAAGCGAAGATGGTGGAACCAAAACATGGTTACGCTTTAGATTTTGTCAGCCGAGTGATGGCCCCCCTACTTAAAAAAATTGCAGAAAAAAAGATTAAGGTGATTAGTAATGCAGGTGGTGTTAATCCATTGGCGTGTCGAGATGCCTTGCAAAAAATAATTAAAGAATATGGCCTAGATCTGAAAGTGGCTGTGGTATTAGGTGATGATCTTTTAGCGAAACATGAGCAACTTAAGCATCAAAATATTCAGGAAATGTTTAGCGGAGAAGCTTTGCCGGAACAGGTGGCGAGTAGTAATGCTTATTTAGGTGCGGTGGCTATTCGTGATGCTTTAAATTTAGGGGCAGATATTGTGATTACTGGCCGTGTGGTTGACTCCGCTGTGGTGCTTGCCCCTTTACTTCATGAGTATCAATGGTCTTTAGATGACTACGATAAGTTGGCACAAGGCTCGCTGGCAGGTCATGTCATTGAATGTGGTGCGCAATGTACGGGCGGTAATTTTACCGATTGGCGCCTAGTACAGGGTTTCGACAACATGGGATTTCCAGTGGTCGAAGTGAGTGAAGATGGTTCATTCGTTGTGACCAAACCACAAGGGACAGGTGGTCTGGTTTCTACCGCCACGGTTGCTGAACAAATTGTTTATGAAATTGGCAATCCCCAAGCATATTTACTACCTGACGTAATTGCTGATTTCAGCCACGTGCACTTAGAGCAAGTCGGGGAGCACCGAGTTCGTGTGACGGGTGCAAAAGGGCAAGCTCCGACTGCGCAATATAAAGTTAGTGCAACTTATCCTGATGGTTATCGGGTTTTAGTGAGTTTTTTAATTGCAGGACGTGAGGCACCACAAAAAGCACAAGTCATTGCCGATGCGATTTTGACGAAGTGTGAGCGTGTTTTAGCAATGCGTTCGGTGCCGCCATTTAGTGAAAAGTCGGTTGAAATCTTAGGTATTGAAAGTACCTATGGAGCACATGCCCAAACATTAAATAGCCGTGAAGTTGTGGTCAAAATAGCTGTAAAACACATGTTTAAAGAAGCATGTATGTTCTTTGCATCTGAAATTGCACAGGCTTCCACAGGTATGGCTCCAGCCTTGGCGGGAATTGTCGGAGGACGACCAAAAGCATCTCCAGTGATTAAGTTATTTTCATTTTTAATTGATAAAAATCAAATTAATGTCGAAATCGATTTTGATGGAAGCCGCTATCCGGTTGAGATTCCTCGGAACACTTCTACAGATCAATTCAATACTTTAGCAGCGGGTGAAAGTGCGGTTTATCAAGGGAATGAAATTGAAGTTCCTTTGATTGAAATTGCACATGCCCGCAGTGGTGATAAAGGCAATCATAGCAACATCGGCGTGATTGCGCGTAAAGCAGAATATTTACCGTGGATTCGTGCGGCACTGACTGAACAGGCAGTTGCAAGTTATATGCAGCATGTTTTGGATGCTAAGAAAGGACGAGTGATTCGTTATGAGTTACCAGGTTTAAATGCACTGAATTTTATGTTGGAGAATGCCTTGGGTGGCGGTGGTGTTGCAAGCTTACGTATTGATCCACAAGGTAAAGCATTTGCACAACAATTATTGGATATGCCTGTCAAAGTTCCGGCAAATCTTTTAGAAAAATAAAATGAATGGATGAAGCAAAGATGAGTTATCAATCAATTTTTAGACCAGATGCTTTTGCTAATAAAGTCATTATTGTGACAGGTGGCGGCTCAGGAATTGGTCGTTGTACTGCACATGAGCTTGCTGCCCTTGGTGCTCAAGTGGTTATTACAGGACGAAAAATTGAGAAATTAGAGAAAGTAAGCCAAGAAATTATAGAAGATGGCGGTCAGGTTCATTTCATTGTTTGTGATAACCGTGAAGAAGAACAAGTGAAAAATATGATTGCTGAAGTGATTGAGAAATTCGGCAAACTCGATGGATTGGTGAATAACGCGGGTGGTCAGTTTCCGTCAGCTTTAGAAAATATCTCTGCGAATGGTTTTGATGCGGTCGTACGTAATAACTTGCACTCAACTTTTTACCTGATGCGTGAAGCTTATAACCAATGGATGGCTAAACATGGCGGCAGTATTGTCAACATGACTGCTGATATGTGGGGCGGCATGCCGGGAATGGGACATTCTGGTGCTGCACGTTCGGGAGTTGATAACTTAACTAAAACAGCATCGGTCGAATGGGGGAAATCTGGTGTACGTGTAAATGCGGTTGCACCAGGATGGATTGTCTCATCTGGTATGGATAATTATAGTGGTGATTTTGCCAAAGTGATTATTCCAAGTCTTGCTGGCAATGTACCTCTAAAGCGTATGGGAACTGAGTCGGAAGTCTCATCAGCAATTTGCTATTTGTTATCTGATGCTGCGGCTTTTGTCTCTGGTGTGACCTTACGTATTGATGGGGCCGCATCACAAGGAACACGCATGTATCCACTAGCTGAGGCTACAAATAGTCAGTCTTATAATGGTTTCCATCGTGCATTTATTCCTGAAATTTTTCAGAAAAAGACTGAGGCTGAGGAGGAATAACAGTGACTATTCTCCAATCTGAAATTGCTCTAGGTAGTGAACAGTATCAAAAGAATAAAGATGTACTCCTTGCTCAGTTGAATGAAGTACGTGCAATTCAGCAAAAAAGTATTGAAAAGTCATATGCTGCCAAACCGAAGTTCGATAAGAAAGGCAAGATTCTGCCGCATGAGCGTGTACGGTTGTTGCTCGATGCAGATTCACCTTTTGTTGAGCTTTGTGGCTTGGTTGGCTACAACATGCATGATGACAAGGATGGCTCCGAAGCAGGTGGTGGCGTAATTGCTGGTATTGGTTTTGTCAGTGGTGTGCGTTGTCTGGTTTCTGCAAGTAATAGCGCGATTAAAGGCGGAACCATGTCACCTATGGGTGTGCAGAAAACCTTACGCTTGCAAAAAATTGCTTTGGAACAAAAACTCCCGTTGATTACGTTGACTGAAAGTGGCGGTGCCAACCTAAATTATGCGGCGGAAGTATTTACCTATGGCGGTATGACCTTTGCCAATCAGGCACGACTTTCTGCGGCAGGTATTCCCCAACTTGCAGTGGTGCATGGTAATGCAACGGCAGGTGGTGCTTACCAACCCGGCCTTTCAGATTATGTCATTGCTGTGCGTAAGCAAACCGAGATGTTGCTTGCAGGGCCACCTTTACTTTTAGCAGCAACTGGTGAAGTGGCAACAGCTGAGGAGTTAGGCGGGGCAGAAATGCATGCGCAGGTTGCCGGAACTGCAGAATATTTGGCTGAAAATGATGCCGATGGGATTCGACTTGCACGTGAAATCTTTGAACACCTAAACTGGAAAGAGCAAATCAAGCCAGTTGATGTGACTTATAAAGAACCTTGTTACGATACCGAGGAACTGTTGGGTGTTATTCCAAGTGACCCTAAACAACCATTCAATATGAAAGAAGTGGTTGCTCGTATTATTGATGATTCAGATTTTCTAGAATTTAAGCAGGAATATGATGATTTAACGGTATGTGGCTGGGCAAAAATTGGAGGCTTACATATCGGTATTATTACCAATAATGGTCCAATTACACCTCAAGGGGCAGCGAAGGCAGCCCAGTTTATTCACCTGTGTGAACAGACCAAGCGTCCGTTATTATTCTTGCATAACACTACCGGTTTTATGGTGGGGACCGATGCCGAGCAAAATGGCATTATTAAGCATGGCTCAAAACTGATTCAAGCGGTTGCCAATTGTTCTGTACCTAAAATTTCAATTGTTGTGGCAGGTTCTTATGGTGCAGGTAACTACGCAATGTGTGGTCGGAGTTTATCGCCAGACTTTATTTTTGCGTGGCCAAATTCGCATGTTGCTGTAATGGGCGCTGCACAAGCTGGAAAGGTGCTACGCATTGTGGCTGAAGGAAAGCAAAAAGCTTCTGGTCAGGAGCCTAATCCGCAAATGCTCGATTTTCTTGAGCAAAGTACGGCCATGAAATTAGAACAGCAATCCACCGCGCTTTTCAATACGGCCATGCTACATGACGACGGCATTATCGATCCGCGAGATACCCGAAAATTATTAATTTTCCTTTTACAAACCATTTATGAAGCACAGCAACGAGAGCTAAATCCAACTCGTTTTGGTGTGTCCCGTTTTTAATCAACCTTTACCGCAATTAAAAAAATTAATAGGAATAACACCATGAAATTTACTGCCGAACATGAAGCATTACGCCGTACAGCTCATCAATTTGTTCAAAATGAGCTGAATCCACATATTCCGGAATGGGAAGCTGCAGGGCAGTTCCCAATCCACGATGTATTTAAAAAGATGGGTGATCTTGGTTTATTGGGGATTTGTAAGCCTGAGGAAAATGGCGGTTTAGCTTTAGATTATTCTTATAACCTTGTAGTTGCAGAAGAAATTGGCTATGCAGCTTGTGGCGGGGTGCCTTTGGCGATTGGTGTGCAAACCGATATGGCAACACCAGCTTTGGCCCGTTTTGGTAGTAAAGAATTACGTGATGAGTTTTTAACACCAGCGATTGCTGGGGAATATGTCGCATCGATTGCGGTATCTGAAGTGCATGCTGGTTCGGATGTTGCTGCTATTAAAACTACAGCTAAAAAAGATGGCGATGACTATGTCATTAACGGCAGCAAAATGTGGATTACCAACTCATTGCAAGCTGACTTTTTTTGTCTTTTAGCCAACACGTCTGATGATAAACCACACGTTAATAAGTCGATGATTATTGTGCCCGCAAAAACGAAAGGGATTAGTTTTTCAGAGCCACTTAATAAATTAGGGATGCGTTCAACGACCACAGCGCAAGTTTATTTGGACAATGTCCGTGTACCACAACGTAATTTGGTTGGCGTTGAAGGTATGGGCTTTATGATGCAAATGATGCAATTTCAGGAAGAGCGTCTATGGGCTTGTGCCAATGCCATTGGTGGGTTGGAAAATTTAATCGAAAAGACCATCGACTATACCAAAGAGCGTACCACTTTTGGTCAGCCACTCATCAATAACCAATATATTCATTTCCGTTTTGCTGAACTTATGACTGAAGTAGAAGCACTTAAAGCCCTCACCTACCAAGCGTGTGAGCAGCATATTGCGGGTGAAGATGTGACCAAACTGGCTTCTATGGCAAAACTAAAAGCTGGACGTTTAAGCCGTGAAGTTGCTGATAGCTGTCTGCAATACTGGGGTGGCAATGGCTTCATGTGGGATAACCCTGCATCACAGCTGTATCGTGATGGTCGTTTAGGTTCAATTGGTGGCGGGGCAGATGAGATTATGTTGGGGATTATCTGTAAGTTGATGGACATCCTACCTAAAAAACAGAAATAAAAATAAGGAACGACCATGACACTTTCAGCATCTCTACAAGTTTTAGATATAGATGACAGTATTCAATTGGAACAGGAGGGCGGTATTCTATATCTCTGGTTAAATCGACCAGAGAGCCGTAATGCCATGAACTTGAAGATGGTCAATGCAATTCAGCAAGTTTTTGCTGCCATTCGCGATGACTTTTCGATTCGTGCAGTCATCATTCGTGGTGAAGGTGGGACTTTTTGTGCCGGTGGTGACATTAAAGATATGGCTGCTTTACGCGTTGAAGCGACCAATGTCGGCAGTCTACAACCTTATGCTGACTTTAACCGCCGTTTTGGTGCCATGCTTGAGCAAGTTGAAGCCGCACCGCAAACGGTTGTGGTAATTTTAGAAGGCGCGGTGTTAGGTGGGGGTTTTGGTTTAGCATGTGTTTCAGATGTTGCCATTAGCCGTGACAATGCTCAGTTTGGTTTACCTGAAACTGGTCTTGGTTTGATCCCTGCGCAAATTGCTCCCTTTGTGGTGAAACGTATTGGTCTGACTCAGGCGCGACGACTTGCTTTACTCGGCATGCGTTTTGAGGGCCCTACAGCACTTAGTGCCGGAGTGGTTCATCAGATTGCACATAATGAAATCGAACTTGAACAAGCTTTAGAGGAAACCATTCAACACATTAAACGAGCAGCTCCTCAAGCTTCGCGTGTGACTAAAGCACTGTTACATCGAGCGTTTAATGAACCTTTGAGTGATTTGTTAGATGATGCTGCACAGCAGTTTGCTCAAGCGGTTGGTGGTGCCGAAGGACAAGAAGGTACGATGGCTTTTATTCAGAAACGGTTGCCGAATTGGGCCGATGAATCGTAAGAGATAAGGATAAAAATAATGAAATTTTCAAAAGTACTGGTTGCCAATCGTGGTGAAATTGCAGTTCGAGTCATGCAAACAGCCAAAGCAATGGGCTATCAAACTGTGGCGGTTTATTCTGATGCAGACCGTAACGCTCGGCATGTACAAGAAGCCGATGAAGCTGTTTATATTGGGGCATCTAAAGTATCCGAGTCTTATCTTTCCATTGCTAAAATTATCGAAGCCTGTAAAAAAACTGGGGCAGATGCTGTTCACCCCGGTTATGGTTTTTTGTCAGAAAACACTGATTTTGCTCAGGCATGTATCGATAACCAGATTACATTTATTGGGCCAACAGCTTCTGCAATTGAGCTAATGGGGAGTAAACGACTCTCAAAAATTGCCATGATTGAAGCAGGCGTCCCTTGTGTACCGGGCTATGAAGGTGATCGTCAAGACCTTGAGTATTTAGCGACACAAGCCGAGCAGATTGGCTTTCCAATTATGGTCAAAGCTTCTGCGGGCGGTGGTGGCCGCGGGATGCGTTTGGTGCAGCACTCATCCGAATTGATTGAGGCATTACAAACAGCACGTTCAGAAGCTGAAAATGCTTTTGGTTCAGGTGAGCTTATTTTAGAAAAAGCAGTGATTGCGCCGCGCCATGTCGAAATTCAGGTTTTTGGTGATACACACGGCAATTATGTTTATTTATTTGAACGGGATTGTTCAATTCAGCGACGTCACCAAAAGGTTGTTGAAGAAGCACCTTGTCCAGTCATGACTTCTGAACTACGCCAGCAAATGGGTGAGGCAGCTGTAGCAGCAGCTAAAGCATGTGCGTATGTAGGTGCGGGAACTGTTGAGTTTTTACTTGATGCATCAGGTACATTTTATTTTTTAGAAATGAATACCCGTTTGCAAGTGGAACATCCTGTTACTGAACTCATTACAGGTTTAGATTTAGTTGAGTGGCAGTTGCGTGTTGCCAATGGTGAACAGTTGCCTTTGCAACAACATGAATTGATGTTAAACGGTCATGCAATCGAGGTGCGCTTGTATGCAGAAGACCCATGTCAGAATTTCTTGCCACAGACAGGACAAGTTCTGCGTTGGCAGCCAGCAACTTTGCCAAATGTACGGATTGATCATGGGATGTTAGTAACTGATGAGGTTAGTCCATTTTACGATCCGATGGTAGCAAAGGTGATCGCATATGGTAAAACGCGTGAGGATGCGATTCGCTTACTGGCTCGTGCAGTCGATGATAGTGTTTTACTTGGAGTGAATAGTAATAAACAATTTTTGGTCAATTTATTACGCCATCCAGTCGTTGTTGCTGGTGATACCAATACAGCGTTCATTCAACAGCATTTTCAAAACGATAGCAGCCTACATAAGCAGGTTCTATCTTTAGAAAATTTAGCGATTGCTGCTGCATTATTTAGTCAAAGTAAAGTCGCTGCTGTGTGGCAAACTGGGCTTGGAGTGCCACTACCATTAAAACTTAAATATGATGATCAGCAAATTCAATTGCAGCTTTCATCTGTAAATAACACGTTTACAGCACAGCTCTGCGATCAATCAGTTAGTATTGAAGTGCTCGAAAGAACGCCAGAGCAATTAGTTTATTTAATTGATGGCGTACGCCGCCGTGTGCAATATGTATTAGATGGTGATCAGCTTTACTTAGATCGAGAGAATGGCAATGTTGCGATACGCAATGTGACTTATGCTGCCCCAGAAATAGCTGATGTGGCTGGTGATGGCAAAATTCGTGCACCGATGGATGGTGCTGTAGTGAATATTTTGGTTGATAAAGGTGATCAAGTTGTGAAAGGCCAAACCTTACTAGTGCTTGAGGCTATGAAAATCCAGCAACAGATTAAATCTGATGTGGATGGGGTAGTTGAAGATGTGTTAGGGCAACAGGGTCAACAAGTAAAAAAACGGCAAATGTTATTTAGTATTCAAACTTAAGTGAAAAATACCGCTCTATTTGAGCGGTATTTATTTTCGATCAGTAGTTTTGAGTTATTCTCCATCAGCTTCTGCGATCAACTGACTTGCTTTTTTTAGGCTATATAATAGTTGTCCTAAAAGTACCTCTTTATTACTTAGCGTGACCATGACCATCGGGTGATGAGTTGCTGGAATAGCCGTCAGAATAGCCTTACCATTATCTGCATCTAAAGTAATGTTGTTACAGCCAGTGAGCTGAATCTCTTTTAAAAATGCAGTGACCATTGCCAAAATTGAGCTACTCACCGCCGCTAATTTGGTGGTGTTATGGTAGTTTTTATGACTCACTGTCGCTAATTCAAAACCATCAGAAGAGCAAATCATGACAAAATCTACACCACGCGTATTCATCAAAATATTATGAGCTTCAGTTTTTGCTAGCTGTAGCAATTGTGTAGGCGCGGTGCGTTTTTGAGTTGGGATGCTAAGCATGATCATTCCCCTGAGATGTTAAACCTACTTTGACTTCAAGAGATGCAATTAATGATTCAACCATCATTAAAATTTGTTCCTGCTCGCGTGCATCAATAAAAAACAATGGATATGAAAGTCCATTTGCTTTTATCCAATGACGATATTGTTGAAGTGACGATTCTTTATTCTCATCAACATGAGTAATACCAATTGCAATATTATCATTATAATTTTTAAAGGTTTCTAAGTAGCTTTCTAGCTCTTCAATCGGATTAGGACTATTATGATCTAATAATAAAATAATGCCGATTGCACCTTCACAAATGACCGACCATATAAAATCAAAACGGCTTTGTCCTGGGGTGCCATAGAGTCCAATTTTGATTCCATCATCTAAAGTAATTTCACCATAATCAATGCCTACGGTAGTTTGGGTTTTCTGGTGGCTTTGTACATCAGTATTGAATGCTTCTGTTCCCAAAATTGGAATTTCAGATAGCGATTTAATCGCTTCTGTTTTTCCTGCCCCCATACTACCTGCAAAGACAATTTTATATTGCTGTATAATCATAATTTCCCTTAAAGACCAAAACGCCCTCTAATCTTCCCTATAAAATTTTTAAAAAAATGATTGTCTGTATTTGAATTTTCTAAATGAGAATTTGGCGTGTAAGCACATTTATTCGCAGAAATAAATTTTCCATTATTTGCTATTAAACAAGCGGTAACGAAGCGTAAGACATCATTAATTGACAAGTTAAGTTGGTTCGCCACATCAGTAATTTTTGCTCCCTGTATAAAACAAGCAGAGAGTTGTAGGCTCACTTTTCTATATTCTTTTTGGTAGGGCTGTGGCCAGTGGTCAATTTTAAAATAACTATCCTTCGAGGCTAGATTTTCAAAGTTTTTTGAATGCCAAAACAAATTCCATAGCCAGTCCTGCAAATAGTAGTTTTTTTTACGAGACACTTTGGTGAAGTCGGAGGTTTTAGCAAAAGTGAAATCAAAGCTTTGATTGGTCTGAGTTTGTTGCCGTGATGGTTCCAACCAAGCCATCTGAGTCCTGTTATCAATAATGGCGAGAGTGCCTTTATCATCAAAGATGTGTAATTTGGCATTCTCTGAATTGTGTAAATTCCTTATAAACTTATCATCAATGAGTATGGACTCATTTGATAAATCTGAAACTAAGGCAATTTTCTTTTGGTTTAAATAAGATATTAGGTTTATTTGTAGCCAGTCTAATAGAGATTCTACTTTTTCTAGTGGCAAATGAAGGGTGTGTTCATCAAATTGATATTCATTTTGTGACGGAGTTTTAGTAATTTTTAAATAAGGGCATTTTTTCTTTTGAAGAATGTTTTGAATATTATCTGAGTCAAAGAAGTTTTCATTAATTAATAATAGATCAATATGGCTGTTAGAAATATTAACCCAATTAATAATATACTCATTAGATATTAACTTTCTGATTAAAGTTTTTAATTCATCTAAAACTTTTAAGCTTAAACCAGATGTAGCAATATTTATGCAATTCCTATCCATAGTATCACATTAAGTTTTATTGAATAATATAATGGTTTTAATATGCTTTTTATAATAAATATAAAAAGCATATCTTAGTTTAATTAGCTAAAGTCTAGCTCTTTTTCAAATGACTTTAACTCATGACGAGCCATGGCTAAATTCGATTTGCTACGGTCAAGGACTAAATAAAGGAATAAATTATTATTACTTTCTAGAGGTCGAATTAAGTGGTAAGCCTTACCTAATGTAATTAAAATATCTTCAATATTGTCATTTAATTTCAAAGCATTGGCAATATTTCGCTTTGCACGAATTACTTCTGTATTTCCGGCAGCAGCTAATTCTAAATCAATTTCCCCACCACCTTGTGTTGCAAGTGATAATCCACTTTCTGAATCAACAAGTGCAGAAGCAATAAAACCATCAATTTCAGTTAAGCTATCTAAAGAAAGTTTAGCCATGTTTTTATCTCTCAGGATTCTAAAATTATATAAACTACTTTTCTAAAAGTAGCTGAAATTCATTGTATTTCTAAATAATTTGAAGTCAATTCATTAAGTAGAGCGGGAGGTTTCTGTTTTGGGAAAGAAGTGACGTAAAATGTCAGACTAGAAAAAACATTATAAGATTATTTTTACATTATACTTTTAAGACTGCGATACGGTTTACATTATATATTTTTAAATTTAGTTAAAGTAATTGTAATAGAATGTTAATACAATATTGATTAATAAATTATTTTAATTTTAATCATAAAAAAGGGAGATAAAAACCCCCTTTTTTATAATAATGATTAAACTAAACAAGTTGCGTGTAAATACAATACAGGTAACCCAAAATTGCTAAAGCAACGACAGGGGCAATAATCTTTGACCATGTAGGTACAGAAATCTCAGCAGCTTGTTCTTCAATATGCGAATCATCATGATGAGGTTGGGCTTGGTGAACCATTTGGTTGAACTCCTTCATTGTTGTATCCAATGATAGCTCTTCTTGTTCCACTGGTTTAGAACCAATTAACTCATTTAGGTGGTTTGTTGACCAAACCCAATCTTCTGCCTGACCTGATAAATGCTCTACTTGGCCTAAGATTAATTCTTTTAAACCATTATGCCCAAAACCACCTGTTTCATCGAGCTGGTTAAGTTCTGCTAACTGCAAAGTTAAAATTTCAGAAATACTCTGTTCTAGCTCTGAGTTTTTTAAAGCTGACTGATTATGCTTAGATGTTGTTAAATGACGAGCAACTTCTTGAATATAAAGTGGATCTGAAGTTTTGATTTCTTGATAAATCTTATTGTCATCTTGGCGCCATAAACTAATCAGTTTTCCAAGCGTAAGAATATTCACCTCATCAATCAGTTTATTTTTTTCATTAACTGGATATTGATTTAAAAGCTGAGGCTTTTGAATTTTTATCTGCTCAGCAAAATATTGGACTAAATCAAATGCCATGCTTTCTTCCTCTAAATTTAATCTAAAATTCTTAACGTTGGTTTTTTCTTAGTTGATGTTGTTTCAATTGTTTCTTGTACTTGAGACTCTACTGTATTTTCTACAGGTGCTACATTGGCATATTCTTCAGGATCAAAAAATAAACCTTGTCCATTTTCACGTGCATAAATACCTAGAACAGCTTGAATAGGTACATAAATGTCTTTTGATGCTCCCCCGAAACGAGCAGAGAAAGTAATGGCTTCATTTCCGATAATAAGTTGATGAACAGCATGAGGCACGATATTTAAAACGATTTGTCCATCTTTAACAAATTGCTGTGGAACATCGGTATGTGGCTGTGTCGCATCTACTAATAGATAAGGAGTAAGTTGGTTATCACAAATCCATTCATAGATTGCACGAGCAAGATAAGGACGTGTAGGGGTTAAATCAATAGGTTGCTCAGACATATCACACTATTCCATATTTAATAGTTCATTGTAACGGTTTTTCTCTTGAGCCGTCATTGATTTAGCAAAAGAAGGTCTCTCAAAGATACGTTTACAATACAAAAGTATCGGACGACAATGCTGTTTGGGTAAATCTATTCCCATGCTATTTAATCTTAAAAAGATAGGTGCAAGCATACAGTCCAAAATTGTGAAATTTTCAGACATAAAATAGGGGAAATGCTGAAATAGGGGCGTAAGTGAAATTAAAGTTTCGCGTAATTCTTTTTGAGCTTTTTGCTTCTGTTCGATATTTAAAGAATCAGCATGTTTTAACATGTGATCTGCTAATTTAAACCAGTCGTTTTCAAGTCTCCATATATATTGACGCTGCTCTGCACGCATCATTGGAGCATCTGCGTAAAGCTTACTTTGGCGATAACGATCATCTAAATACTCAGCAATAATAGGCGCTGAAAATAATTTAAGATTTTGCTCGACCAACATCGGCAACTGGTTATAAGGATTCAAACTTGCCAAATCTTCGTCTTCATGGTCAGTTATGATCAATTGATATTTGATTTGCTTTTCTGCTAATAGAAAACGAATCCAGTGAGAACGGAAATCATCAGCATGACTGTAAAGGGTAATCCCCTGAATAGAGGTGTTTTCGACCGACATATCACAAGACGACGTGGTTGAGTGAATCGATTAGGATACTAAAAATGCTCTAGGAAATCACGGTTCTAAAGAGATAGTTTGTTTATATTTATAAGTTTGCATTTTATTGTTCGATTTTCATAATAAAAAAGCCTTGGAAAAATCCAAGGCTTTTTGTCCAACTCGGTAAACGAATTAACGTTTAGAGAATTGAGGACGCTTACGAGCTTTACGTAAACCAAGTTTCTTACGTTCAACTTCACGAGCATCACGAGTAACGAAACCAGCTTGACGAAGAACAGGTTTTAAAGTTTCGTCAGCAGCGATAAGCGCACGAGTAATACCGTGACGGATCGCGCCAGCTTGACCACCGATACCACCACCTTTAACAGTGATGTAAAGGTCAAACTTTTCAGTAACTTCTAAAAGTTCTAAAGGTTGACGAACAACCATACGAGCAGTTTCACGACCGAAATATTGCTCTAAAGTACGGTTGTTAATAACGAGTTTGCCTGTACCAGCAGACAAGAAAACACGTGCAGTTGCGGTCTTACGGCGACCTGTACCATAATTAGTAGCCATGTGCTGTATCCCTTAGATGTCCAAAACTTGTGGCTGTTGAGCAGCATGCGGATGCTCAGTACCAGCGTACACTTTCATTTTTTTGATCATTGCATAACCAAGAGGACCTTTTGGTAACATGCCTTTAACTGCTTTTTCAAGAACAGCTTCAGGCTTGTGAGCAATTAACTTCTCGAAGTTAGTCTCACGGATACCACCAGGGAAACCAGTATGGCGATAATATTTCTTATCAAGCGCTTTTTTACCAGTCACTTGAACTTGTTCAGCATTAATCACAACGATGTAATCGCCAGTGTCAACGTGAGGAGTATAAGAAGTTTTGTGCTTACCGCGTAAACGACGAGCGATTTCAGTCGCAAGGCGACCTAAAGTTTTGCCAGAAGCATCAACAACATACCAGTCATGTTGAACTTCAGCTGGCTTAGCGCTGAGAGTTTTCATTAAACCACTACCTATTATAGTTGGTTTGGACTATGGAATCTGTCCAAACAAAAGGAGCGAGCATTCTAAACGAGTTTGTTCAAAGTCACAAGAAAAATCCAGTTTAAGCCACATAATTTAATCCATAAACCGATGAATGTGGGATATGTTAAAATCAAACAAATTTTAGTTATGTGTCTGGGGTGATTATGCTGCCTTTATATGTCACTTCCGGTGAGCCGGCTGGTATTGGTCCAGATATTTGCTTGAGCTTGGCTCAGCGAGTTGATGAACGTCCTGTTGTTGTTTTGGGGGACCAAAATTTATTAGAACAACGTGCCCAGAAACTAGGGGTAGATATTCAATTTATAGAATATACGGGACAAGCTGAATCATCCTCTTCTGGTGAGCTTTATATAGAGCATGTACCTTTAGAAAAGGCGGTTGTTGATGGCCAATTAAATTCAGCTAATGCGGCTTATGTATTAGAACAATTACACCGCTCAGCTGATTATGCCATGTCTGGTAAGAGTATTGGGGTAGCTACGGCACCAGTGCAAAAATCGATCATTAATGATGCAGGCATTTTGTTTAGTGGTCACACTGAATATTATCAAGAGTTTGCAGGGGTAGAGCGCGTTGTCATGATGCTTGCAACCAAGACTCTGCGCGTTGCTTTAGCGACTACGCATTTGCCTTTAAGGGATGTTGCCGATGCAATTACCAAAGAGCGTTTACATCAAGTCATTGATATTTTAATACATGATTTAAAAACTAAATTTAAGATTGTTGATCCGCGCATATTGGTGTGTGGCTTAAATCCTCATGCGGGGGAAGATGGCTATTTGGGCCGTGAAGAGATTGATACCATTAATCCGGTACTCGAAACTTATCGGGCACAAGGAATTAAAATGAGCCTAAGCTTGCCTGCGGATACCTTATTTACCCCTGAGCATCTTAAAAATGCTGATGCTGTACTCGCTATGTACCATGATCAAGGCTTACCTGTGTTAAAATCACAAGGGTTTGGTGAGGCCATCAATATTACATTGGGTTTGCCATTCATTCGAACTTCGGTCGATCATGGCACTGCATTGTCTTTGGCTGGGACTGGTTTGGCAAAAAGCTCAAGTTTAAATGTCGCTGTCGATTTAGCGTTATCTCTGGCAGCGAGCTAAATTTTTCATGTTGGAAATGTTATATGTATCAAATTAATGCCCTAAACCCGAAAGATGAAGGGCATAAAGCTCGTAAACGTTTTGGTCAAAACTTCTTACATGATCAGCGAGTCATTGCCAAAATCGTGCGCTCGGTGAATCCGCGTGCGGGTGAAAATGTTGTTGAAATTGGACCTGGTTTGGCTGCTTTAACTTCTCCTTTAATTGGAGAGTGTGATGCATTAACAGTGGTTGAGCTAGATCGTGATTTAGCGGCAGGCTTGCCAGAACGCGTTCCACATCCTGAACGTTTAACTATTATCGAAGCTGATGCATTAAAATATGATTTTAATGAACTGGTAAAGGATGGTCGACCATTACGTGTGGTTGGTAATTTACCTTATAACATTTCAACTCCATTACTTTTCCATCTCTTGGAATTTGGCAGTAAAGTTAAAGACATGCACTTTATGTTGCAAAAAGAGGTGGTTGAACGTATTACTGCCGAACCAAACACAAAAGAATATGGGCGCTTGTCGGTAATGATTCAGTATTATTGCCAACCTACATTTTTATTTGAAGTGCCAGCGGGCGCATTTAATCCGCCACCTAAAGTAACGAGTGCTGTTTTCCGCCTTGTTCCATATGAACAAAAACCAATTATTGCAAAAGATGAAAAAGCTTTAGCCCGTTTGGTTGCTCATGTATTTACCCAACGCCGTAAAACCCTAAGAAATAGTCTAAAAGGTATGATTGCTGAAGATGGCTTTGAAAAAGCAGGCGTTGATCCAATGGCTCGTCCAGAAACGTTAACACTTGCTCAATTTGTTGCTTTAGCCGATCAAATGGTGGCATAAATGACTAAACGTTTTAACTATGTGATTGGCGATGTACAAGGGTGTTTTGAAGCTCTGAAGGCCTTACTTAAAGAAATACGTTTTGATCCAGACCAAGATTTTTTATGGTTTGCGGGTGATTTGGTCGCTCGTGGCGAAAACTCAGTAGGTGCCTTACGTTTTGTTAAAAAACTTGCTGATCGCGGAGCTGCTGCAACTGTACTAGGAAATCATGACCTGACTTTAGTTGCTGGTGCACGTGGTTTAAAAGAGATTAAAGAAAAAGATCGCACGCAGGATGTTATTGATGCAATTGATGGTGATGAGTTAATCGACTGGTTGCGTAAACAACCTTTATGTTTATTCCCGAATGAGCACACAATTCTTACTCATGCAGGTATACCTTGTATTTGGGATGCACAAAAAACTGCAACGCTTGCAAAAGAAGTGGAGGCAGTACTCTCACATCAAGACTTATCTGTATTGGACGCATTTTTGGCAGAAATGTATGGCTCAAAACCAGATTTGTGGGAAAACGACTTAACGGGTTCAGCTCGTTTACGTTGTATTACTAATTATTTGACCCGCATGCGTTTAACCAACGCAGAAGGGGCTTTAGAGTTCAGTTTTAAAGATGCTCTGGATGCGCCAATGCCAGAGGGTTATTTACCTTGGTTTGAATTTCCGAGCAAAGCGGCACAAACTCATCAAATCATTTTTGGCCATTGGGCTGCGCTCGAGGGCAGAACTATTAATGATCAGATTCAGAATATTGATGGCGGCTGTGTCTGGGGCAGAAAATTAATGGCTTATCGCCTTGAAGATAAAGAAATCTTTGCTGTTGAAAATCCAGTGATGTAATAAAAAAGCCGCATAAGCGGCTTTTTTATTTTTAACTTTTATTCTACGCGTAACCAAATTTGGTTACGGCCTAATGCTGAAACGCCAAGATATCCACGCATATGAAGACGTTTACCAGTTGCACTGAGTTTTGCTTTAAGCCCGTAAACCTTACCAGTATTAGGATCTAAAATTTTCCCACCTGTATAATTAAGATCATCTGTTTGTTTTAAGCCAGTTGCAATATCCAATCCTATAATTGGTTTATTGGTATACGGCGAAGGGCAGTTATCACAAATCTCTTTAGGGGTATAACCTGGGCGTGGTGTAACTTTGATAATCTTTCCTGCATATGTCCCATTTGCTTCTTTTCGTATTTCTACCTGTGCTTTGGGAGCACCAGTTTTATCATCAATTGTTTGCCAAAGGCCTGTAATGTCTGCTGCAAACGTAGCAGTGTTGATCCCCAGTAAGAGCAGAGCTCCAATAAAAATTTTCCCCATGATTAAAAATCCTTTTAACATTGAAAGGTCATCTTATTTCGAATTGATATACCGTTCAATGTTTATTTAATAGGCTTCTTAATTATGGTGTGCCAAGTGACAACATTAATGTAGGCAGCCAAATTGCAGTAAATACGCCGTTTAAAGCCATACCAAATGCAGCGTAGCGACCTGCAACGGGTCCGCGTTGCCAAGCTTGAGCTGTTCCTATGGCATGCGCAGCTAAACCTAAGGCTAATCCAGATGCTCTTTCATCATGAATATGTTTAAGTAAAAATGGTGAAAAAGCTGCTCCAATAACCCCAGATAAAATAACAATAAGCGTTACCAGCGTTTCAGGAGCATGCAATAACGTTGCGATATTTAAGGCGATAGGAGTAGTCACCGCACGGGTTGCAAATGCAAGAATGGTAGGTTCCGACATATGTAACAAGTAAGCGAGGCCCATAGGCAAAGCAACGGCGCTAATACTTGCAAAAAGTAAAATACCAATCACTGATTTAATTGGAAGATCATCGTAACGCATTGCAGCTAAAGGAATGGCTAAGGCTACTGTGACATAACCTAATAGATGACCAAATAAGTCATTCACATAAAGGCGATATTGTTCATAAGGAACTTGTAAAACTGAAAGTAATGCAATGACAATGAACATGCCGAAAACTAAAAGTGGAACTTGCGGAAAGCGTCGATTTAAAGGTTTTGCACATAGATAACCAATAAGTGTGATCAAAAAACCGTAGAAAATCGTAAACATTTTATTCTCCTTATAACCAACGTTTTGCCATTTTTGCATAGACCCACAAAGGTATAAGGGTGCTGACCACTAAAACAAAAAGGAATAGTGGAATTTCTTTCCCCATATGCACCAACATAATTAAAGAGCCAGCACAAACAGGTAAAAAAGCAAAACCACTTTCTTTCATGATTTTATTATTCGTATCAACTATTCGAAGAGGAATTTTTTTGAACTTTCTCCAAATAATCAAAACAGTGAGTAAGCTGATTAACCCGACCAGATTACCTAATTCTGGATGACCAAAAGCACGCATGACGATGACAGAGCCTTCACGAAAACCAATAATGAGTAGTAAAGTTGCTACCCATGCTGTCCAGTCTATACTTTTGATCTTATCCATATTTTTTATCTCTAAAAGTTTACTTATCGAGTTTTAACTGATCTCGCCTTTGATTTCAAACTCTTCCAATGGCCGTTTAAATTGATTAGCGCGTTCTCCCAAGATTTCTTCTAAGGGCAGTTTTGCTTGGCGAATAAGCTTTTCTAGCTTATGTGGTGCAATACGTACATCAATATGTAATAAGCCTGCATCATCGTAGTGTTCAGACTCAATTACATTTAAGGTATAAAGCTGTGTGCGAAATTTGCCATAAGCAGGTTTAAGAATCAGAGAAAACTTTTGAATTTGCCCCATTAAACATTCTTGTACTGCTTTTTGAAGTAACTCTAGACCAAGGCCAGCGTGAGCAGAAACATAAACTCGATCTGGTACATGTGGTTCGGCATAAACAATTTTGGCTTCTTCACCACTCAGGTCAATTTTGTTGTATACCCGAAGTACTGGAGCATCTGCACCAATCTCTTTTAAAACGCCTTCAACTGCTTCAATTTGATCAAGCATGTCATGACTATTACTATCAATAACATGTAGTAAAAGCGTGGCTTCTAGGGTTTCTTCAAGTGTTGCTTTGAATGATTCAATTAAATCATGCTGTAAGTTTCGTACAAAACCTACCGTATCTGCGAGCACTACAGTACCAATACCATCCCATTCCAAACGACGTAATGTTGGGTCGAGTGTTGCAAACAGTTGATCGGCCGCGTAGACATCACTTTTTGCTAAAATATTAAATAAAGTTGATTTCCCAGCATTGGTATAGCCTACTAACGACACAGTTGGAATGGCTGCCTTTTGTCTTGCAGCACGTCCTTGTATACGGGTTTGATGTACCTTCTCTAATTTATCTTTTAATTGGGCGATACGTACACGAATGAGACGACGATCAGTTTCTAGTTGCGTTTCACCAGGACCACGTAACCCAATACCACCTTTTTGTTGTTCAAAGTCGGCAGACCAACCACGAATAAGGCGGGTAGATAAATGTTTAAGCTGAGCAAGTTCGACTTGTAATTTACCCTCATGCGTACGGGCACGTAGCGCAAAAATATCTAAAATTAATCCTGTACGATCAATGACTCGGCATTTTAATATTCTTTCTAAATTTCGTTCTTGAGCGGGTGACAAAGCATGGTCAAAAATCACCAGACTTGCTTCTAGTTCCTGAACTCGCTCTGCAATTTCTTCGACTTTTCCTGAACCAATAAAAAATTTAGGATTGGGTTTATTTCGCTGAACCTTGATATGTTCAAGTATATCTGCACCAGCAGACTGTGCAAGTAGAGCAAACTCTTCGGCATCCAGATCATCTAATAATTGTACTGAAACACTCACTAAAATTGTGCGTTCACCGCCTTGATGCCGATCAACATATTCCACGTGGTTGTAAATCCTGAAAATGGGAAAACTTTATTCTAGATGAAACTTATGCAAAAGGGGAAAGCGTTTGTTCTTATCCTTTAGATTAGTTAAATGTTGTTTGAGGTGTCTGAATTTATTTTTTTCCCGTTCTTTATCATCAATGCAAGTTTATTCTGAAACGTATAGAATGCTCGAGATGGGTATAACAATGATTGATCGTTAGTGAAATTTTATGGCTCAAACGCAAAGTATAGTTAATTCAACGTTAAAGAAATTATCAAAAATAGGTTTGTACGGAAAAAAAGTCACTTCTGCCACCGCTGCAATTAGTGAAGGTTTTTATTTAGTTTATCGACATGGCCTTTATAAAGATCCTAATAATCCGGTCAATACACGCTATGTTCAATATTTTTGCCGCCGTTTATGTCAGGTTTTTAACTTAGATGTAGAAGTACACGGAACAATTCCTAGAGAACCTGCTTTATGGGTAAGTAATCATATTTCTTGGCTAGATGTTGCTGTTTTAGGTTCAGGAGCTCGTGTTTTCTTTCTTGCCAAAGCTGAAATTGAAAATTGGCCCGTTTTAGGAAATCTAGCTAAAGGTGGCGGCACTTTATTTATTAAGCGTGGGTCTGGTGATTCCGTTAAAATTCGTGAGCAGATTACCGAATTCTTAAAACAAAATATTCCTGTGCTGTTTTTTCCTGAAGCGACCACTACAGATGGACATTCTGTTAAGAAAGTACATGGTCGTTTGCTCGGTGCTGCTATTGAGGCTCAACGCCCAGTACAGGTATGTTTAATTTGTTATGTAAACCGTCATGGACAATTAGATACAGTTGCGCCATTCATTGGTGACATGTCATTTGCTGAACATATTCAGCGTGTACTTGAAATGCCGAAAGTAACAGCTCATTTGTTAACTTTGCCACCAATTTCTGTGGAAGGGCATGATGTGAAGAGTTTAACGCGTGAAGTTCAAGAAAAAATGGTAGAAGGCTTGGCTCAACTACATCAGAAAGTACTTAAGCCAAAAAATTAATTACATAAAGCCTTCAAGTGGCAGCCATGAAAGAAATTTCATGCCTGCTTTTTGCCACCATTTCATCTCGGGTTCTTGTTTATAAATTAAAGGGCCATTGGGAGTTTCTTGCTGCCAATAAATATGATTGTTAGCGTCGAGCTTTAGCTTATAAGCATATTTATTTAAATTTTCGTCCATCGTATGGTGAATTGTCTTAGCCAATGACGGGCTATCTAAAATTACGCCAATTTCAGTATTTAAATAAGCTGAGCGTGGATCAAAATTAAATGAACCAATAAAAACCTGTTCATCTAATGCCATCAGTTTAGTATGTAAGCTTGAGCGGCTTAATCCTTTCATGTTTACTTTTGCTTTAGTGGCAAGCTCATCTGTATTTTTATTTAAATCTCTTTTATCTGGTGTTGGTAAAAATTCATAAAGTTGTACGCCGTTTTTAAGCAGTTCTTTACGGTATTTCCCATAAAATGCATGTACAACTGCAACATCATTTGCTTTAAACGAGTTAGTTAGAACGCGTACTTCCACACCTTCTTTAGCAAGCGTGCTTAAAATTTTAGCGCCTTGTTTTTCAGGAATAAAATAAGCTGAAATTAAATCTACGTTGCTTTCTGGTTTTTCCAGATGGTTAATTAGCTGGAAATTTAAGTGCTCTTCTTTTTTGGCCTTTGATTTGATTTTATCAGGCGAGTCTTTTACGACTTCTGCTTTAACCCAGTCGAATTGAATATTGTGATTTAACCATTTATCAAATGCATGTGATTTTGCAGTTAAATTTAAAAAGTTTTGAACAGTTGCTTGTTGATAATGAGCTTCGAGTTGCTCTTTTAATCCCTCGTAGCGTAAACGGTGCTGCTCAGGACTTACAATACTTTGAACTGAATAGGCGTATTCATGATTCCAGTAGTCATCAAATGAATTCACAATGTCATCAACCGCAGCACCGACCAACATCACATCGACATCAGAAAATTGATAGCTATCGCTTACATTATAATATTGATTGGTCATGTTACGTCCGCCAATAAGAGCAACCTCATTGTCGGCAATAAAACTTTTATTGTGCATGCGACGATTGATACGTTTTAAATCAAGCACCATATCCATCGCACGATATTTGCGGAAACGATAGGGGTTAAAAAGCTTAACTTCAATATTTTTATGCTGAGAAAGGGCGAGTAAAATCCCTTCCATTTTTTTTGCATTATTGTCATCAATGAGAAGTCGGACTTTTACCCCGCGATCAGCTGCTCGAATAATGGCATGTAAAGCTAAAGCACCAACTTTGTCATTATCCCAAATGTAATATTGTAAATCTAAAGTCTTTTCAGCTTTATCAATTAATCTTAGACGAGCTGCTAGAGCCTCCAATGGATCATTTAAGACGTGGTAACCCGTTAGTTTTGGATTTTGCTGACGTAAGGGAGTAATAATTTGAGCAAGTGAAGTCTCTGATGTATCGATATCATTTGCATATTCTAATGGTTCGACACCATGTTTTGGCAGAGTACTACATCCTGTTAAACCCACAGCAAAACTAGAACATAGGACTATAGAGGCTTTTATCAAAAAGCTTCTAGCTTGTTGATTCGTTTGAAGCTGTTTGGAATGAGAGGATTGTGCCATAATCAGTACATACGATAACGTGAGCTAGAGTATAATTCGTGCATATTGAAAGATAAATATTGAATTTGATTACTAGCAATCAATAGAAGATAAGTCGAGAGTCGTAATGTGGGATCCAAATTCAATTATTTTTTGTTTTTACTTTATTTTTTCAATACTTGCTCTATGGGGGATTTCTGAGGCTTGGATTCATCAATCTCGGACCGAGACGATTCATCCATTTAAAGCTTTTGTGCATTTACTCGCATTTTATCTCTCTTATCTACTTATTCCTCTCTGGTTTTTTAATTTATATGCTGCTTGGATTGGTTACTACTCAATTCATCAAGGTATTTTCATCTTTTTCTTAAGTGGTGTTTTAATTTATGCCCGATTTATTGAGCCTCATCTGGTCCGTGTCGATACTCATCAATATCGCTTAAATCCAGATCGTAGTTTTAATAAGCCAGTCAAAGTAGCCCTAATTGCAGATTTACATATTGGTTTATTTTCAGGACATGAACGTCAGCTCAAAACTATAGTTAGAAAATTAAATGAGCAGCAACCAGATTTAGTGGTTGTGGCAGGTGACTGGACATATGAACCAGAAGATAGACTAATTGAAGAGTTAAGTGTTTTAAAAGAAATTCAGGCGCCTGTTTACTCTGTTCCGGGAAATCATGATGAGCAATATCCTGGACCTCCTATTCAACAATTATTAAAAGATGCCTTGTTTTATAATGAAGTTGTTGATATCGAAGGAAAGATCGTTGATTTTGAAGAATTCCGTCTGATTGGTATTGGTGATCTTTGGGCTGGAAAAACAGATATGCGTTCTATGCCAGATTTACCTCAAGACAAACCTTGGTTAATTTTGTCTCATAATCCAGATACGGTCGATATGGTGCCTAAATTACCGAATCGTCCATTAATGTTATCAGGGCACACACATGGAGGGCAGGTGGAGCTTCCATGGTTAACTAACTATATTATGAAGAAAGTATCAATTTTAGGTCACAAACGTGGATTTTACTCTCACGAACATGCAGATGTCTTCGTTACCGTTGGCACAGGAATGGTCGGAATTCCTTTACGTTTTAGAGTGCCGCCAACCATTGATATTATTGAGTTAGTTTAAAATAAAAAAAGCCAATCACAGAGGATTGGCTTTTTTTATGAATTAAACTTACTTATGGAATAACGACAATGGCAACACGTCTGTTAATCGCACGATTTTCATTAGTTGTATTTGGAACATAAGGTTGTGTTGAACCACGACCAATCACGTAGATATTTTCTTTCTTAAATCCGCGAGCTAAGAAAAGGTTTGCTACACTTTGTGCACGCTCTTCAGATAACTTTTGATTATAAGCAGCATCGCCAACATCATCAGTATGACCTACAATTTTCAATTTATTTAGATCATATTTATTCAATTGATTTGCTAGACGTACTAACTCAGCTTCATGACTTTGTTTTAACTCTGCATTATTAAAGTCAAATAACAAACGTTCTGGTAAACCTAAAGTCCATCCTTCATCAGTAAGAACGAAACCTTCTTTTTTGAGCAATTTTACCTGACGATATTTTAATGGGCCAAAACTCAGGCACCCTGCAAGAGTAATGCATAACAATGCAATAAAGGAGAGTTTTAGAGATCTTGTATTCATAGATTAGCCTAAATTTAATTTTCAGGTTTATAGATAAACCAGTGTTCATCCGAAGTTTTAGCCTTATACATTGCTTGGTCTGCTTGCATAATGAAATCTTCGGGGCTAGATGCAAATTGTGATAAAGCAATACCTACACTAAAACTGAAGTAAATCGTTTGACCATTCAGATACAAAGGTTCTTTACAGCTTTCGAGTAAATTTTCAGCAATAGATATTAAATGATCAGCATGACTAATGGAATGCAAAATGACAGCAAATTCGTCGCCACCTAAACGCGCGATAAAATCTTGGTGGCGTAAACGGGTTTGCAGACGATTCGCCATTTCTTTTAAAACTTCATCTCCAGCTAAATGGCCAAACTGATCATTAATTGCTTTGAAGTTATTGTTATCTATAAATAATAACGCAGACTTGTTATCAAAACCCTTATCTTCAAACATGTCTAAGAGAATCTGATAAAAATAATGTCTATTAGGCAATAAGGTGAGTTGATCATGGTGAGCTTGAAAGGATAATTTACGATTTTCCTTTTGTAGCTGGTTATCCCATATCTGAATTTCTTCAAGTAACTCATTAAAAACGGTATTTAAATCTTGAAATTCTTTAATTCGATTATAAGGAAAGCGAAGATTATAAGCTTTTTGTTCACTTACAATTTGAGCAATATTAGTAAGTGGGTAAATAGCTTGCATAATTTGACGATAAGTTAAGTTTACTGACCACCATAAAGCGCAAACAATAAACAACATCGCAATTGCAAGCCCTACCATAATCATTTTGAGGAATTGCAATATTTTTTCGGAACTACCAAAAAGCGTGAGTTCACCTACATTTTGCTCGTGATGATAAATTGTAAGATGAACGGGTTCATTCAGAAACCAATGATCAAACCAGCCCTCTAAAATTGAAGTCTGACTTGATAATTTAAAACTTTGCGCAATTAAATGATGCTCTGAATCATAAATATGAATAGTACGAATTGAATGGTCGTTCGTATATTCATTCAAAATTTGCTCAATCGTAATTTTGTCATTAAATACAACTGCAGGCTGAATACGCTCTAGTAGCGTATGGCTAAGCAATTGCAAATTTTGTTTGGCGTAAGTTTCCATTGTAAAAACAGAAATCGACACGAACGTAAAAGAGCAGATAAAGAAAGTAATTGCAAAGATAGTAAATTGAGATTTTCTAAATAATGCATGCAATGAAGTGGACTGATACAACTTTGATATCATAATCCTTACTCCGCATTCTTAGCCAAGAGCAATACTCTCGGATCAATATGAACTTTGGAGTGACTTAAAGCATCTAAGTTAACTTTAAAGGTAGTGTAATTATTTTGATTATATAAACAAAAGATACTTCCAATTTCGCACTCTGGATTATTAATGCTTAAAGAAAGTAAAGAACGGTAAGGATAGTTCTGAATAAGGCTTTGTTGTTGTTGGGGCGAAGTCGTAGAAAAATAAACAGCCTGACAATGTGACCGAGCAAAGTCTTTCGCGTTTACAGTTTGAACACGATAATTATAAGACATTTGCTGGATATAAGATTGGAACGTAGATGTAATAGAGGGATTATCAATAATGCAAAGAGTAGGAGTATTTACATTCTCCCACTTACTGTAGCTCAGGATAGATAAAGTAAGCACATAAAAGTTATGTTTTGAATTGGCATAACACGGCCCACTCGTAGCAAACACTACAAGTATGCAAACAAATACTTTTTTAGCGAACTGCCACATGATGAGTTAATGCCAAACTATTGCACGAATAATCTATTCTACATGAAGTTGATAAAGTAAAAAAAGTTTAATATCTCATCTAAAGTTGACTAAAAAGGCTAAAAAACGAACATGTGGCAATATTAAATTAAAAAAGGGGTTGTCAAAGGTTTTTAATGGTCTATAATGCACATCCATCGGCGGTGATGAAGATAAGAACTTGTTGAAAAACAGTTACTTGGAATTAGATTGGTTGCTTTAAGTGATGAATTTGATGAGAAGTTAGTTTTGAGACTAAGTTTTAAAAATATCGAAATTACCTGTTGACTTTTAAGAGATTAAGAGTAATATAGCCGACCTAGCTTGCTGGTGACGAACCAGGAAGAAGATCATTAAGAGAATTGAAGAACAACTTGTGTGGATTTTTACTGATTGATTAATCGAAATATTATCATTGATTGATTGGTTTAAATTACTCGAAGTTTATTTGAGCGAAATTTAAGTCAGAAAATTGATGAGCCAGAATTGGCACCTTGTCTTTAATAAGGTGCAAAATGATTTTTAACTGAAGAGTTTGATCATGGCTCAGATTGAACGCTGGCGGCAGGCTTAACACATGCAAGTCGAGCGGGGTGATGGTGCTTGCACTATCACTTAGCGGCGGACGGGTGAGTAATGCTTAGGAATCTGCCTATTAGTGGGGGACAACATTTCGAAAGGAATGCTAATACCGCATACGTCCTACGGGAGAAAGCAGGGGATCTTCGGACCTTGCGCTAATAGATGAGCCTAAGTCGGATTAGCTAGTTGGTGGGGTAAAGGCCTACCAAGGCGACGATCTGTAGCGGGTCTGAGAGGATGATCCGCCACACTGGGACTGAGACACGGCCCAGACTCCTACGGGAGGCAGCAGTGGGGAATATTGGACAATGGGCGGAAGCCTGATCCAGCCATGCCGCGTGTGTGAAGAAGGCCTTATGGTTGTAAAGCACTTTAAGCGAGGAGGAGGCTACTTTAGTTAATACCTAGAGATAGTGGACGTTACTCGCAGAATAAGCACCGGCTAACTCTGTGCCAGCAGCCGCGGTAATACAGAGGGTGCAAGCGTTAATCGGATTTACTGGGCGTAAAGCGCGCGTAGGCGGCTAATTAAGTCAAATGTGAAATCCCCGAGCTTAACTTGGGAATTGCATTCGATACTGGTTAGCTAGAGTGTGGGAGAGGATGGTAGAATTCCAGGTGTAGCGGTGAAATGCGTAGAGATCTGGAGGAATACCGATGGCGAAGGCAGCCATCTGGCCTAACACTGACGCTGAGGTGCGAAAGCATGGGGAGCAAACAGGATTAGATACCCTGGTAGTCCATGCCGTAAACGATGTCTACTAGCCGTTGGGGCCTTTGAGGCTTTAGTGGCGCAGCTAACGCGATAAGTAGACCGCCTGGGGAGTACGGTCGCAAGACTAAAACTCAAATGAATTGACGGGGGCCCGCACAAGCGGTGGAGCATGTGGTTTAATTCGATGCAACGCGAAGAACCTTACCTGGCCTTGACATAGTAAGAACTTTCCAGAGATGGATTGGTGCCTTCGGGAACTTACATACAGGTGCTGCATGGCTGTCGTCAGCTCGTGTCGTGAGATGTTGGGTTAAGTCCCGCAACGAGCGCAACCCTTTTCCTTATTTGCCAGCGAGTAATGTCGGGAACTTTAAGGATACTGCCAGTGACAAACTGGAGGAAGGCGGGGACGACGTCAAGTCATCATGGCCCTTACGGCCAGGGCTACACACGTGCTACAATGGTCGGTACAAAGGGTTGCTACCTAGCGATAGGATGCTAATCTCAAAAAGCCGATCGTAGTCCGGATTGGAGTCTGCAACTCGACTCCATGAAGTCGGAATCGCTAGTAATCGCGGATCAGAATGCCGCGGTGAATACGTTCCCGGGCCTTGTACACACCGCCCGTCACACCATGGGAGTTTGTTGCACCAGAAGTAGCTAGCCTAACTGCAAAGAGGGCGGTTACCACGGTGTGGCCGATGACTGGGGTGAAGTCGTAACAAGGTAGCCGTAGGGGAACCTGCGGCTGGATCACCTCCTTAACGAAAGATTGACGATTGGTAAGAATCCACAACAAGTTGTTCTTCATAGATGTATCTGAGGGTCTGTAGCTCAGTTGGTTAGAGCACACGCTTGATAAGCGTGGGGTCACAAGTTCAAGTCTTGTCAGACCCACCATGACTTTGACTGGTTGAAGTTATAGATAAAAGATACATGACTGATGATGTAAGCTGGGGACTTAGCTTAGTTGGTAGAGCGCCTGCTTTGCACGCAGGAGGTCAGGAGTTCGACTCTCCTAGTCTCCACCAGAACTTAAGAGAAGTTCGGATTACAGAAATTAGTAAATAGAGATTTAGATCTTGGTTTATTAACTTCTGTGATTTAAGTATCACGGTATTAAGCATGACCTGACGAAGGCATGTTTATTCATTAACAGATTGGCAAAATTGAGTCTGAAATAAATTGTTCACTCAATAACAAAGAGAGAGGAAGTAATTCTGATCTTAGAGTTAATTGAGAACTAGCAAATTAACTGAATCAAGCGTTTTGGTATATGAATTTAGATTGAAGCTGTACAGTGTTTAAGTACACAGACAACAGATAGTAGCGATGAAGAGTCGCACGGACAACACTCACTTGTAAGTGTTGACGACTGTTTGGGGTTGTATAGTCAAGTAATTAAGTGCATGTGGTGGATGCCTTGGCAGTCAGAGGCGATGAAAGACGTAATAGCCTGCGATAAGCTCCGGGGAGGCGGCAAATATCCTTTGATCCGGAGATTTCTGAATGGGGGAACCCACCTACTTTAAGGTAGGTATTGCAACATGAATACATAGTGTTGCAAGGCGAACGAGGGGAAGTGAAACATCTCAGTACCCTTAGGAAAAGAAATCAATTGAGATTCCCTTAGTAGCGGCGAGCGAACGGGGATCAGCCCATTAAGTTATGTGTGTTTTAGTGGAACGCTCTGGGAAGTGCGAACGTAGAGGGTGATATTCCCGTACACGAAAGGGCACACATAATGATGACGAGTAGGGCGAGGCACGTGAAACCTTGTCTGAATATGGGGGGACCATCCTCCAAGGCTAAATACTCCTGACTGACCGATAGTGAACCAGTACCGTGAGGGAAAGGCGAAAAGAACCCCTGTGAGGGGAGTGAAATAGATCCTGAAACCGCATGCATACAAGCAGTGGGAGCCGACTTGTTCGGTGACTGCGTACCTTTTGTATAATGGGTCAGCGACTTATATTCAGTAGCGAGGTTAACCGTATAGGGGAGCCGTAGAGAAATCGAGTCTTAATAGGGCGTTTAGTTGCTGGGTATAGACCCGAAACCAGGCGATCTATCCATGAGCAGGTTGAAGGTTGGGTAACACTAACTGGAGGACCGAACCCACTGTCGTTGAAAAGCCAGGGGATGACTTGTGGATAGGGGTGAAAGGCTAATCAAGCCTGGTGATAGCTGGTTCTCCCCGAAAGCTATTTAGGTAGCGCCTCGGACGAATACCATAGGGGGTAGAGCACTGTTTCGGCTAGGGGGTCATCCCGACTTACCAAACCGATGCAAACTCCGAATACCTATGAGTACTATCCGGGAGACAGACTGCGGGTGCTAACGTCCGTAGTCAAGAGGAAAACAATCCAGACCGCCAGCTAAGGCCCCAAAATCATAGTTAAGTGGGAAACGATGTGGGAAGGCATAGACAGCTAGGAGGTTGGCTTAGAAGCAGCCACCCTTTAAAGAAAGCGTAATAGCTCACTAGTCGAGTCGGCCTGCGCGGAAGATGTAACGGGGCTAAAACTATGTGCCGAAGCTGCGGATTTGACTTTTAGTCAAGTGGTAGGGGAGCGTTCTGTAAGCCGATGAAGGTGTATTGAGAAGTATGCTGGAGGTATCAGAAGTGCGAATGCTGACGTGAGTAACGACAAAACGGGTGAAAAACCCGTTCGCCGAAAGACCAAGGGTTCCAGTCCAACGTTAATCGGGGCTGGGTGAGTCGACCCCTAAGGCGAGGCCGAAAGGCGTAGTCGATGGGAAATTGGTTAATATTCCAATACTTCTGTGTAATGCGATGAGAGGACGGAGAAGGTTAAGTCAGCCTGGCGTTGGTTGTCCAGGTGGAAGGAAGTAGGCATGCATCTTAGGCAAATCCGGGGTGCTCTATGCTGAGATCTGATAGCAAGCTGTACTTGTACAGCGAAGTGGCTGATACCATGCTTCCAGGAAAAGTCTCTAAGCTTCAGTTACACAGGAATCGTACCCGAAACCGACACAGGTGGTCAGGTCGAGTAGACCAAGGCGCTTGAGAGAACTCTGCTGAAGGAACTAGGCAAAATGGTACCGTAACTTCGGGAGAAGGTACGCTGCTGACGGTGATGACCCTCGCGGTCTGAGCTATTGGCAGCCACAGAAACCAGGCCGCTGCAACTGTTTATTAAAAACATAGCACTCTGCAAACACGAAAGTGGACGTATAGGGTGTGATGCCTGCCCGGTGCTGGAAGGTTAATTGATGGGGTTAGCGTAAGCGAAGCTCTTGATCGAAGCCCCAGTAAACGGCGGCCGTAACTATAACGGTCCTAAGGTAGCGAAATTCCTTGTCGGGTAAGTTCCGACCTGCACGAATGGCATAATGATGGCGGCGCTGTCTCCAGCAGAGGCTCAGTGAAATCGAAATCGCTGTGAAGATGCAGTGTACCCGCGGCTAGACGGAAAGACCCCGTGAACCTTTACTGCAGCTTGACATTGAACTTTGACCTTACTTGTGTAGGATAGGTGGGAGGCTTTGAAGTTGGAACGCTAGTTCCAATGGAGCCGTCCTTGAAATACCACCCTGGTAATGTTGAGGTTCTAACTCTGCCCCGTAATCCGGGGCGAGGACCATGTCTGGTGGGTAGTTTGACTGGGGCGGTCTCCTCCTAAAGAGTAACGGAGGAGTACGAAGGTGCGCTCAGCGTGGTCGGAAATCACGCGTAGAGTATAAAGGCAAAAGCGCGCTTAACTGCGAGACCCACAAGTCGAGCAGGTACGAAAGTAGGTCTTAGTGATCCGGTGGTTCTGTATGGAAGGGCCATCGCTCAACGGATAAAAGGTACTCTGGGGATAACAGGCTGATACCGCCCAAGAGTTCATATCGACGGCGGTGTTTGGCACCTCGATGTCGGCTCATCTCATCCTGGGGCTGAAGCAGGTCCCAAGGGTATGGCTGTTCGCCATTTAAAGAGGTACGCGAGCTGGGTTTAGAACGTCGTGAGACAGTTCGGTCCCTATCTACCGTGGGCGCTGGAAATTTGAGAGGATCTGCTCCTAGTACGAGAGGACCAGAGTGGACGAACCTCTGGTGTACCGGTTGTGACGCCAGTCGCATCGCCGGGTAGCTATGTTCGGAAGGGATAACCGCTGAAAGCATCTAAGCGGGAAGCCTACCTCAAGATAAGATTTCCCTAGGACTTTATGTCCTCTAAAGAGCCGTTCGAGACTAGGACGTTGATAGGTTGGATGTGGAAGCATAGTGATATGTGAAGCTGACCAATACTAATTGCTCGTGAGGCTTGACTATACAACACCCAAGCAGTTGTATATAAAGCATCAATCGATTCATTAATATGCAAAGCAACTTGATTTAGTTATATGCTTAGCTAAAATGAACAAATAAAGTAAGATTCAATCAGCCCATCTGTAAAGATTTGGAAAACGCATCGGCACATTAAGACCCATGCAAGTATCCATACCAGTTGTGCTGGCGACCATAGCAAGAGTGAACCACCTGATCCCTTCCCGAACTCAGAAGTGAAACCTCTTAGCGCTGATGGTAGTGTGGGGTTTCCCATGTGAGAGTAAGTCATCGCCAGCTCATTATTCAAACACCCCGACCCCGAAAGAGGCCGGGGTGTTTCCTTATGGGAAATTAAATTGATTGTTTGATTTAGATGTAGTAAGACAATAAAAAAAGGACTCTTAGAGTCCTTTTTTTATAGAGGAAGGAAATTTCGAATCCGTGCCAAGTTAGAAATGGCTGCAAGGCCTGCATCTTCTAAATCAATATTAAATTAATTAGACTATCTTTATAACTGTCTGCGTGCATGTTTTAAAGCAGTGCGAAGACCTTCTTCTAGAGTAGGGTGATAGAAAGGCTTCTCTAGAATGTCATTTAACGTCAATTCTTCACCTATTATCCAGCTTAATAAATGAGCCATATGTTCTGTTGCTTCTGTAAATAATTCAGCACCAAGAAGTTTTTGGCTTTCTCTCTCTATATAAACCTCAATCGCACCTCTGTTTTTCCCAAGAACTATAGCTCTTCCTTGTCGTTCATAAGAGGCTTCACCTGTAATAAAGTCTATACCATTGTCTTTTAGTTGTTTATAACTTTGCCCGACGATCGCCATCTCAGGATGACTAAATACAATTCCTAATGGAGTAAGCGTCTTAACTGAATTAACCTGTGGATAATTCAAACAGTTATAAACAACCTTTTTCCCTTCATGTGCTGCCTCATGCTGCAGTGGTGTTGAGGTATAAGCATCACCAACAACAAAAATTGGATATGTAGCTAACTGCTTGGTTTTTGCATTTATAGGTAATAACTTATTATCTTTAATAGAATTATCAATATTTTCTAGTTTTAAAGTATCAATTAAACTTGTACGGCCTGTTGCCGCTAAAACGTATTCAACTTTGAGAGTTTTCTCTGTTTCATTAAGTTGGTAAGTTAATACAGCGTTTTCTTCACTGCATTTAACTTCATTTGGTAGAGTTTCGAATAGAATTTTTAACTCTTTACGTAGCTCTTTTTGTGCAAGTTGTTGAAGCCTAGGACTAGTAAGTACCCCAATCCGTTTACTGCGAGCAAAGATTGTGGTTTCTACACCTAAACGATGCATTGCTTGAGCAATCTCAAGGGCAATAACACCACTACCAATTACCGCAATAGATTTAGGTAGTGTTTTTAACTCAAATATTTGATCTGTTGTTATAAATCGATTTCCGAGTTCTTGCTTCCATGTTTGATCATAATTAGGGGTTGAACCAACCGCCAGAATAAAACTTTTTGATTGGTACTGTTGCCCATTAACTTCTATAGTTTGTGAATCAATAAAATGTGCTTTACCAGAAATTTTGTGTTCAGTAGGCCATTGTTCTACATCTTTTAATGTTGCTTGTGTAAAACGATCACGTAAAGTTTGTACGTGCTGCATCACTTGATCTGTATTAATTTTTGCAGATACATTCAAAGCAACCTCTTGAGCATTTTGAATGTCAAACATGCGGTTTGCTGTAGAGATGAGGACTTTACTTGGCATGCAGCCTACACGAGCACAAGTGGTATCCCATGGTCCATCATTTATAATTAAAATATTATTGGTATGTTTAACGGCTTCTTTATATGCGCTAATACCAGCCGTACCTGCGCCAATGATAATAATATCGAACATTGTCATTAAGCTATTTTAATAGATATTTAGAATATATAGAAAAACCCTCTTGAACAGAGGGTTTGGTTCTAATTATTTAGCTTTAAAATGTAAAATTTTGCGTAAAAGGTGTTTTTAAAGTGGTTGAAACAGTCCCATTTTGATTAATAGACTGACCTTCAATACTTATACCATTAATAACATGCTTAAAGTTTAGTGTAGTTCCATTCAAACTTTGTTTAAAAGTAAAAATATTTTGTCCTTCTAAATAAATACTGCCATTAAATTTTTGTGCGTTTGTTGTTGATGGCTCATTCTCAACGCGACTTCCTTCAAGGCTAGTAATACTTGGTAGGCTTAATATTTGCTGATTACCTGATTTTACTTTGTATGTCGCATTGTTCGTATTGCCTGGAGTTGAATTTACAACAAATGAAATTGGCTCTGCAAAAGGAACATTTGGATTATCATTAATAAGTACGTTGAAACCAGAACCACTCTGAACTACGTAGAGATCACCATCAGTTGATGTATTATCTTTATATACACTCATTGCACCAGTAGTAACTTCTTTTTCAGTCGGTTGACCTGTCTCTGGATCTTGAACAATAGTCGATGTAGTGATTTTATAATCACTTGTTGTTGAATTAATTAATATGAATCTTTTTTGCTTAGTTTGTTCAAGTCCCCATGACTGTTGGAATGGATACGCAAAGGCTCCAGTAATTGTTACATCTTGGAAGTTCTTATCATTATTTTCATTTTGAAAAATATAAATTCTGGTATTTGATTGATAATCCTCTAAATTTGGAGATGTATTGTCATTCGCCAGTTTAATATTTTTTAAATCATCTGCTGTAATATCAAAGTCCCAATCACTATATCCAGTGAGTAAACTTTTAATTTCTTCACCTTTAAATACATAGCAAGCGCGGTAGTCTGTAGTACTTTTAATAAAGCATTTATCACGATAGTGGTCGGAGTACTTGGTAAGATCTACTTTGCGAATATCTAAGGTTAACTTAAGTGGTCCTTGAGCGAAGGTGTCTAGTGCGTGATCAATGTAACCTTTTGATAATTTTTCATCGTTAAGATCATAGGCGCCAAACAAATATTTTCCTTCTTGCTTTACACTATTTAAAACAGAAGTAGCCAACTCTTGATCTGTTGATGGTGTGGTTGGTGTTGTTGTAGAGCCTGAACTTGAATTTTGGTTATAGTAGCCATCACCGCCACCTCCACCACAAGCTGTCAAAAAAGCAGCCAAAGTAATCCCACATACCCCATGAGTAAGTTTCATCATTATCCCCAATTAAAATGATAAGTTATTTAAAATAATTTTTTAGATTTATAAAATAACATATATTTCATGAGGTTGCTCATTATATTTATGAGCAATTAGCTAATTAAATTCTTGTACCCATAGTTACTCCAACCGTAGGTTTTACTTGCATTGAGGAGCATGCTGTAAGAATTAAACAGCTTAAAAGAGCGAATATAAATTTATTCATAAAAATTAATAATTGATTCAAAAAAGATTTAAATACTTTAGATCAATATTATTTTTAGTTCTGTTGAATTCGTGCAGAGATATGCAAAATAAGTTATCAAAAAACCCTACTTTAAGGAAGAAATAGGGTTTTATGGAATATTAATTTCTTAAAATTAGTCGTCTAATAAATCCATTTGTTTTGCTAATTGATATAGATTATTTGAACGGTTTCCTGTGCGGCAAAACATAAGTACAGGTTTTGGCAACTCATTGTAATGATTAGCAAAAGTACGTACATCGAGTTCTGTAATTTGTCCAGCTACAACAGGTTGATAAACATAGTCTAAACCTACTTGGCGTGCTGCTTCTTCAATTTGAGCACTTGTAGGCTGTTCTGGGCCGCCTTCCATATCTGGTCGATTATTGATAATCGATTTAAATCCTTTTTCTACAACTTGGCCAACATGCTCTGGACCAATTTGACCTGCGAAACCAACATTATCTGACATTTCGTCACTCCAAAATTTAACAAAACCTCTTATGCTGTATCATAGCATTAAGCTTAACCTGAGATACAAGACACTCTTGTGTTGTTCTGACTGAGAAAGTTATGTCTTATAGCTAAGTTATAAATTTTAAAAACGATCATCGCGCTATTTTAAAATTGGTTATTCATATTCTATTTCAACGGAGCACATATGCACGCTTATACGGTTGAGCCTTTATATGTTCCATGTGGTCAGGAAACGATCGCAGCTGATTTTTATATTCCTAAAACAAATAAGAAATCTGCCGTAATTATTATGGCCCATGGTTTTGCTGCGTTGCGTCAATTTAAACTCATCCAATATGCTCAGCGGTTCGCCCAAGCAGGTTATGCTGTTATTTTGTTTGATTATCGATATTGGGGTGGGAGTACTGGCAAGCCTAGAGAAATGGTCTCAATCAATTCACAATTAGAAGATTGGAAGACCGTTATTCAATATGCTTCGACCTGTAAGCTTGTAGATAACCGAAGGATTGTACTGTGGGGAACTTCTTTAAGTGGCGGATATGCACTAAGCCTAGCTTCTGAATTAAAGAATATTCAGGCAATTTTAGTACAAATTCCTTATGTAGATGGTGCTGAAACTGCCAAGCTCTATCCTTTGCAACGTTATCCTCAAGCATTGAAGTTATCGAGTCAGGATTATATGGGATCAAAGATGGGGCTTAATCCAAAGAGGTTGCCTGTGGTTGATCAACATAACTTATGCTTTATGCCTACAGCAGATAGTTATTATGGCTATCTATCGATTGTGAATCCTGACTATTATTGGAGCGGGGAAGTCCCAGCTCGCGTCTTCTTTAATTTGATGCGATACCGTCCAATTCAGGTTGTACGTCAGATTAATATTCCGGTTTTATTTATTGCAGCCCAAAAAGATTCACTTATTCCTATTGAGTCCAGTCGCGAAGCCGCGACAAATATTGCACCTTTTGTGAGTTATCATGAGTGGGATATGAAACATTTTGATATCTATCACGGTTCATGGTTTGAAAAAGCAGTGATAACCCAATTAGAATTTTTACATCAGCATATAGGAGTGATGTAAATGATTATTGTATGTGCATCGTGTGGTGCTAAAAACCGAGTTCCGGAAGAAAAACTTCCTGAGCAACCAAGCTGTGGGCAATGTCATCAGCCATTACTACCGCTTGCACCTATTGAACTAAATGAGCAAAATTTTAGTAACTACATCACGAATAGTGATTTACCTATTCTCATAGACTTATGGGCAGAATGGTGCGGACCCTGTAAAATGATGGCTCCACATTTTGCGCAGGTCGCAAAACAGAATCCAGGCGTTATTTTTGCCAAGATTGATACCGAAGAATCTCCTCGCTTGAGCCAAGCTTTTCATGTGAGAAGTATTCCGACACTTGTCTTAATGAATAAAACGACAGAGGTCGCGCGTATTAGCGGTGCATTACGTGCGCCTGAATTGCAGCAGTGGCTCGATCAACAACTTCAAACGAATTTCGGGAGCTAAGGTGTCAGAAGCTTATACCAAACCAGAAGGAATTTTATCCTTACAAACGATTGCCATGCCAGCAGATACAAACTGGAGTGGGGATGTGTTTGGTGGATGGATTGTGTCACAAATGGACTTGGCTGGAGCAATTCATGCAGAACGTTTCAGTCGTGGCCGTTGTGCTACGATTTCCATTAATCAAATGACCTTTTTGGTTCCGGTAAAGGTTGGTTTTGTCATTAGCTGCTATACCAAAATCTTAAAAGTTGGAAATACTTCTATTCAGATGCAAATTGAAGTTTGGGATAGTCATGATGACTCTCGTGCGCCAATACGTATTACTGAAGGGGTCTTTACTTTTGTAGCAGTGGATGTAAAAGGTAATAAGCGTCAAATACCCGAAGAAGCAAGACAAAAGTTTTTAGATACTCAATAAAACGTATAAAGCCTGAATATCAATATTCAGGCTTTAATTTTTAATTTCGACAAAGAACTCATTTTTAGAATTAAAACATCGTATTGGTATTTTTGCTTTGCTCTGGAATATTTTGTATCACATCCCAATGCTCTACGATTTTTCCATTTTCGACACGAAATATATCAATAATCGCTCTTCCTCGATCTTTTTCATTTTCAGTCGAATGGACATGTAAAACGACAAGATTACCTTCAGCAATCGCACGTTTAATCTCATTTTTAGCTTGTGGATTCTTTTGAAATTTTTCAGTGAAGAAATTAACGAAAGGTGCTTTCCCATCTGGTACATTCGGATTGTGCTGAATATATTGTTGACCAATATAACGGTCTGCATATTCTTTGACTTTATGTTTTAAAAAGACGCCTTCATAAAATTCGATGACTATTCTTTTGTTTTGAGCGCTTACTTTATCTATCGCTTCTGATTTGGTCGAAGTTAATTTACTGGTTTTAACGTGAGGTTCAGTCGCATGAGTCGTTATTGTTGTAAATATGAAACTAGTAAATAAAGAGGAAAGAATCAGTATTTTTTTCATTTTGACCTCAAGATACAAAAAATAATTTTTATATCTTGAGGCAAATAAAAATCTAAAAATACTTTAGATTAGTTATTATTTCTTACGTTTAGGTAACCATGCCCACAGCATCTGGCACTGGATTGGTTCATTGCCTGCATCATCAATGACTGTAACCGGAATCACAAGTTCACCTTTCTCATTAGCTGCAATAAACTTTTGCTGTTCAGCAGACAATGTTGCTGTAGCAGTCAAACCACCTTCAACCACTTTTAAATAATCTACATGCAATGATTTGATTAATAAAATGCGGTTATCAGGAATATGTAAACCCGTTAGAAAACCTGTTGCAGTTTCTGCTAAAAGAGCCATCGCCGCAGCATGTACTCCTTTAATATGATTCTGCATGTTTTTCTGGTTTTCTAAACGGACAGTAACGTGGTTTGAGTCTACTTCCAGATAGCGGATATTTGCTGTACCAACCATTGGCACGATACGACCAAACGCCTTGCTCCAAAGCGTGCTCCGAATACCTTTAGGGAATTTTGAAGTCGCTTTTACCAGTTTTGATAGACGATTGGATTGAGACATGGAATTACCTTAGCTTTGAATGTCACGAAAAGAGATTAATCTTTAAAGTTATTAAACTGTAATGGCACACCAAATTGCTGTTCACGTAAAAAATTCATGACTTGTTGTAAGGTGTCACGCTTTTTATCTGTTACACGAATTTTGTCGCCTTGGATAGAAGATTGCACTTTAACGCCACTTTCTTTAATGGCTTTATTAATTTTTTTTGCAGTATCTGAGTCAAGACCGTCTTTAAGTTTAATTACTTGTACAAAATTTTTGCCTGAAGCAGCAGCTTTTTGTGGATCAAGTGCTTGTACATCAATTTTACGTTTATAAAAGTGATTTTCTAACATGTTGTAAACTTGTTCACACTGGAAATCACTTTCTGTACTGATTTTAATTTCTTTATTTTTTTCGTTTATTTCGACTGAGACATCATGACCACGGAAGTCAAAGCGTGTTGCAATCTCTTTTTGTGTGTTTTGTACAGCATGATTAACCTCAAATAACTCTAATTCAGAGACAATATCGAAAGAAGGCATAGTTTAGACCTTTACAAAGTGAAAGAATATTTGAGATGCTAAGAGGGTTTTCTTCATTTGCCAAGTGTTGTTTACATCAAAGGAGTGCACAATGATCCGTAAACAAGAAATTACAACATTTGAATTCCCAGAAAATGCTGTTATCTGGGATGTCCGTGATACTAATGCTTATGCAGAAGGGCATGTTAAAGGTGCGGTGAATCGCCCGATTAATGATTTGAATGCTGATATTTTGAACCAGGTCTCTGCGGGTCAGCCGATTTATATTTTATGTGGTGGTGGTAGCAAAGCTCCTCGTGCAGCTGAGAAACTAGAAGGATTGGATGCCTCGCGTGAATATGTCGTGCTGATGGGGGGGACACGTGCAGCTCGTGATGCTGGCTTGCCTCTAGAGCAGGGCGCATAAAAAAAAGCACCTTCGGGTGCTTTTTTATTGAAGAGAACTATTGCGGTTTGTGTGGTTTGAAATACGGCTTTTTAGGTTTTACTTTTTTTTGAAATCTTTGTGGATTCAGTTTTTGTAATAAGCTGTCCGGTACTGGGCAAGCCTCTCCTAATATCTGGGCAACCAAGATCTCGCTGCATAGCGGAGCAAATAGAAAGCCCTTAGAACCAAGACCTGCAAAAGTAGCAATTCGACTATTCTCAAGCATTTTTCCAACAAGAGGAAAATAATCTAAGCTTTGTGCACGGATAGATGCACGGCCTTGCCATGTCGAAGTGGATGGTAACTTTTCTGCATATGCAGGGAATACACTGTGGATTAATTCAAAGTTATGCACATGGTCTTCGGGAAGCACATCTTCATCTTCACGATTTGGGTAAAAAGATGCACCTAAAATCATCTGTGAAGCATCAAGTTGCATGCAATACCCACCATAGCTATAAGCTTCATTTAAAGGCAGGGGAGCAAAAGAATTATTAACCCAACTCACTTGTCCGCGTATTGGTTTTAACTTTGGATAGCTTTCAAATAAAGCAGCACTTCCCCGAGCACAGCACACAACAACATGGTCTGCCTCAGCAATAACCTCATTATCAGTATGCAATTGCACTTTATTTTCAAAAGGAACCAGTGCTGTGACATGGGCAATTTTTAGAGCAATTAAAGGGTGTTGTAAAATTTCATCACGTAGTTGATGTGGTGAAACAGAACCCGCTTCGGTTAGTGAAATGCTAAAATATGCGGTTTCAAGTGAGTTTGTTGAGTGGGTAACAACTTCTGCTGGATATTGGTTTACAAGATCGAGAAGTTCATCCGCATTTTTCAATGCGATTTGTTGTATTTGAAGTGGACGGAATGCTTGAAAATTTTTATAAAAATTTAAGGCATGTTGCCAACTTAAAGTCATGAGATGTTCATGGCTTTGTTCAATCGGACATAGTTTAGGATTAAGCAATGCCAAAGGGTTTCCAGAAGCGCCAGATAATGCTTCTGTTTGCTCGTATAAGGTGACTTGATGCCCGCGTGCTGCAAACGCCCACGCCGTAGTTAAACCTGCTACACCAGCTCCTATAATCGCAATATGCTGCTGTTGATTATCCAATAGCTGAACTTGGTCTGATTGTGAGGATTCATCATCAGATTGAGGTGGATTCCAGATTGCTTTGAGCATTTCCCGTTTATGCCGAAAACCACGTGGACGAGAAATACTAACACCATGCGCTTTTAGCCCACGTTTTAAAACACCCGCGACACTAAAAGAGGAAAATGTGCTGCCATAGTCAGAAAGACGAACAATATGGTTTAAAACGTTTTGTTCCCACAGCTCTGGATTGCAAGAGGGCGCGAAGCCATCTAAAAACCAAGCATTTACTGCTTTAGTTTTAGCTATGCTTGGGAAAATGTCTTGTGCATCTCCTAGCCATAGGTCGATGCTAAAACGCTCGTTAGGAAAAGTTAAGCGATGACATCCAGCAATAGGGAGCGGATATTGTTCAATTAACTGCTCTGCAAGTGGTTTAAGCTCATCCCAGACATTTAAAGCACGAATAAGGTCAGCTTTACTTAATGGAAATTTTTCAACACTAATTGCATGTAAATGACTTTGATTATCTGGACGAACTTGTTGCCAAAGTTGCCAAAGTGCAAGAATGTTTAAACCCGTACCAAAACCGGTTTCTCCTACACTGAAATATTCAAAATCTTTTAGATGGGCTAAGCGTTCTGATAAGTCATTACCATTTAGAAAAACATGTCGTGTTTCAAGTAAGCCATTATCTTTAGAGAAATAGACATCACCAAATTGTTTGGAAATGGGAACTTCGATACCATCGATTAATTCCCAATCCAGTTCTGCTGTTTGGATACGGTTTGATACGTTCATTTGGTTTAATAGATTGCTTGGATTTACCACTGACGTCGACGTTTTGTATGGATATAACTAGCGATAAAGAATCCTAGCAATACGCCACCCGCTAAGGTAACCGCGCCATATAAAAACATTTGCGCACTACGTTCGCTTTGTAAGACTTGAACCTGAACAGAGAGGCTGTCGTTTTTTAACTGTAGCTCTTGGTTCTGAGCGAGTGCTTCAAGATTGGCATGTTCTAACTGTTTTAAGCGAGATGCTTGATCTTGAACTAAAGCTTTGATTTTCGCATCTTGCTGTTGTTTATTCTTTGCAAGTTGCTCAGCCGTGAGTGGTTTTGTTGCGGTCGACACCGTTGTAGAAGCTGTTGGAACTGGTTGATTCGCAGCCTGAGTTGAAGGCGCACTTGGAGGAGTCGTTGCTGGTGTGGCAGCAGGTTCAACTGCACTAGCAGTTGAACAGATCAAACACAAGCCAAGAAAGCTTTTGATTGCAGGGTGCATATGATTACCCTTTTGGAAATGCTTTATTAAACGGTTTTACATCAATATGAGCGTAAATGCCTTCTTTGAGAAATGGTTCTTCTTTTAACCATTCGTCTAATGCTTCGCGACTGTCGAATTCAACAATCATGGTACTACCATAGAAGCCTGCTTGTGGATCATTAGGATCTTTTGGCATAGCACCTGCTGTAACAAGACGACCTTCATCATCAAGTTTTTGTAAACGTTCGATATGCTGAGGGCGTATTGCTAAGCGCTTCTCTAGAGTTCCTTCGTTATCGGTACAGCTTAGAACAAAAAAAGGCATGTGATCGTATCTCTGTAATCAATCAGGAATCATTTTAAGCTTCAGGTGACTTAAAATGTTTACGTAAAATAATGAACTGAATAATGATAAATGAAAACATCACAATCATGTCACCAAATGCAGTGAATTCACCCCAATATTTTCCGCCATGAAATAAAAATGCAAAGAACACATGCAAACAAGACATCACCACAAACATGACTGCCCAAGCGAAATTTAGATTTTTCCAACCTTTTTCACTTAACTCTAAAATAGGATCAAATAAACGTCGTATGAGTGGCTTACGATCTTTACCAAACCAAGGTGAAACCAAGAATGCGCCTGCAAAAACCAAATTCAAAATTGCAGCTTTTAGACGAATATAGAAATCATCACTTAGCATGAGCGTGATGCCACCAAAAATCACAGTCATAAACAATACAAACCATTGTTGTTTATCTAAACGGAATTTTTGGAAAACAAATAGGGCACCATATACCACGAGCATTGAAATAATTAGACCAGTAGTTGCTACAAGAATATTATTATTATCTGCACCGCCAGCAGACCCGATCAGTTTAAGTAAAGGATGCTGTGCGTTAGCTGGATCAACTGTTTTATATAAATAGAAGAAAATAATTAATGGAACAAAGTCCAGAAGTGCTTTCATGTTAGAGTATCTGATCAGGTTTGGTGAATGGCATAGTATAAAAGATGCAAGGCATAGATTTACATACACATAGCAATATTTCTGATGGAACTTTGTCTCCGGAATTACTGGTGCAAGCTGCTATTGATGTGAATTTGCATACTTTGGCTTTAACTGATCACGATACAATGGATGGGTTGCAGCGAGCCAGAATTGCTGCGCAAGGTTATGATTTAAAAATAATTTCTGGTACTGAGATTTCGAGTCAGTGGTCACGCCCAACAACTAAAAAAAGTTATGGCGTACATATTGTTGCTTTAAACATGCAAGATGAAGCACCAATTTTAGAAGCATTAGAACAACAAAAAAGAGTTAGGGCGCAAAGAGCTAAAGTCATTTGCGATTTATTAGAAAAATGTATTGGTTTTCAGATTTATGAAGATGTTCTTGCCAAAGTTGAAGATCAGGCTGACCGTGTGACAAGAACTCACATTGCTAAAACATTGGTCGAGAAGAATATTGTAAGCCGCCCTCAACAAGCATTTGATCGTTTCTTAAAAGAGGGAAGACGTGCCTTTGTTAAGTTTGAAGGCTTAGGATTAAAAGAAACAATTGATGTGATCCATGAAAGTAAAGGGCTGGCGGTTTTAGCTCACCCAACTCGTTATGATTTATCTGCAACTAACATTCGATATTTAATTGAATTGTTCGCAACTTCAGGTGGAGATGCAATTGAGCTACCTCCACCCTTGGAAACGTTATCTACTCGCCAGATGGTCGATCGGATGATTGAGCAATATCAATTAGCTGTGTCGATTGGCAGTGATTTTCATGGTGAAAATATGCCATGGATTAAATTGGGAAATACACCTAAACCAACGGCTAATCAACAAGGTATTTGGGAACGTTTTCTCTAAGAGACTTTAGAGCAAATTGTTATCTTGAGCCTGAATTGGTGGTGGGGTAGGTTTACCCAAAGTTCCTAAAAGCTCAATTTCAATACTACGTACCATCGCATCTAAAGGTAAATCATTACTTTGAGTCCCGAACGGCTCTTCAATTTCCGAACTTAGTGCATCAAGTCCTAAGAATGTATATGCCAAAATTCCAACCAGAAGCGGTGTCGCTAAACCAAGCAAAGAACCCAGACTAAACGGCAACATAAAACAGAAAAAATAGACAGTACGATTGAGCAAAACTGAATAGGCAAATGGAATAGGTGTATTAGCGATTCGGTCGCAGCCAGTTTGTACGACACTTAAATCTGAAACATTTTTATTCATTTGCGCATAGATGATGTCAGAGATTTCACCCTCTTTAAGCGCTTGTAATAATTCCCAGTGAATAAGGCTCAACGTGTACTGAGGGGCATTATTTTGCTGATAGAGTTGGGTGAGTGCTTGCTGACTCATACCACTGGTTTGAATTAACTCAGTTGGGTTCGCAGTCTGACGACGTAAACGATCACGTAACACATTAGCAAAAACAATCACATGCTGAATAACACGCTCTCGACGAGCTTGAGTTAAAATACGGCAGTCACGGTCAAAATGGCGCGAAGTTGCAATTAAAACACCCCATAACTTTCGCGCTTCCCACCAACGGTCATAACATGCAGTATTTTTAAATCCTAAGAAAATAGAAAGTACGACACCAATGAGCGTAAAGCCCACCAAAGGAATTTCTGGAAAGCGGTACAGATTGATATATTCCACGCCACCAATGATTGACGAGATCAACATAACAACACCTAGAGAGGGAAGAATTTTAGGTAAAATCGTTCCTCGCCAAGAGAATAAAACTTTGAAAATACTAGGTTGATCACGAACAATCATTTTATTTTAAGCATCACTATTTTTGTTTTGATCTTCTAGGCTTAGTTAAGCTTTGTCAATATTATTGAACTGATCTTGTTGCGGGGTTGAGCAGTTGTTGTTCAGCAAATGAAAAGCTTCCTTCCGGGGAGATAATAAAATGATCTAGGAGCCGTATTTCAACAAGTTGGCAGGCATGTTCGAGTTGCTGAGTTAAGGTAATATCTTCGGCAGAAGGCTGCGCTGAACCAAATGGATGATTGTGTGCAATAACGAGTTGGCAAGCATGTTGTTGTAAGGCGTATCGTAAAGTTTGATTGACCGAGACCGCACAATGCTGCATTGAACCAAAAAATAGCTTTTTAAAATGAAGCTTTCTTAATTCTGGATCTAGACACAGCACGGCAAAGACTTCTTGTTTTTCACCTTTTAATTCATAGCGTAAATAATCTAAAACTAAATCAGAAGAGTGAAGACTAAGATTATTCTTGTGGAAGTGATGATCGAGATAACGCCGTCCAAGTTCTTTAACTGCCAGTAATTGAGAGTATTTCGTTGCTCCAATTCCATTAAATTGAGTTAATTCACTTAACGATGAATCAAACACTGCATTTAGGCTACCAAAGTGTTGAATGAGTAAACGTGATAATTCGACTGCTGAATGTTGCCTTGAACCTGAGCGAAGAAAAATCGCCAATAGCTCCGCATCAGAGAGACTTTGAGGGCCTTGTTGCAATAACCGTTCTCTTGGCCGCTCTTGTTCGGGCCAATTTTTAATAGAAGTATTCATATTCCCCAGCATAATTCGCTTAAAATTTTATTTTGTTTGCCCAATCAATCTTGGGTCTGCGCGTATTTAATGCTATTGTGAGCGCCACTGCAACAGTAAGGTATCCTGTTCGTGAGCTTTGATCTAAGTGTTATTCCTCATAAAAACATTGTTTTAGCTGTTACGGGCGGAATTGCTGCCTATAAAAGTGCCATTTTAGTCCGTCGCCTTAAAGATTATGGTTTTGACGTTCGCGTGGTCATGACCCATGGTGCTCAGGCATTTATTACTCCACTAACTTTTCAGGCTCTTTCTGGTAATCCAGTTCATACTGAACTTTTAGACCCTGCGGCTGAAGCTGGAATGGGACATATTGAATTAGCACGTTGGGCTGATTTATTACTGGTTGCTCCTGCAAGCTGTGACACATTGGCAAAATTTGCTAATGGTTTAGCAGATGATTTGCTCAGTACAGTATTTTTGGCAACAAAATCTCCTGTTTGGGTTGCACCTGCCATGAACCAGCAAATGTGGGCAGCCAAAGCAACTCAGCGAAACCTACAAACTTTGGTCGAAGATGGTGTGCATGTGATCATGCCAGATGCGGGTGAGCAAGCGTGTGGTGATGTCGGGTTAGGACGTATGCCAGAGCCAGAAGAAATTGCAAGGCAAGTCGCTGGGTATTTCCATCAGGCTCAACGTGCAATTGCTGAAAAATTTGGGTTGTTGGCAGGTAAGCGAGTTGTGATTACTGCTGGGCCAACACGTGAAGCAATTGACCCTGTTCGTTATATCTCGAACCACAGTACTGGCAAAATGGGCTTCGCTTTAGCTGCTGCCTGTTATGCTGCGGGTGCACAAGTAACTCTGATTGCTGGACCTGTAAGTTTAGATACACCGAATGGTGTAAAACGAGTAAATGTTGCTTCAGCAAGACAAATGTTAGATATCAGTATGGACTCGTTAGAAACAGGCTGTGATATCTTCATTGCAACTGCAGCAGTCGCAGACTATCGCGTAGCGGAAGTTGCCGAGCATAAAATTAAGAAGGCAGGGGATGAGTTGAACGTTTCCCTTGTGAAAAATCCGGATATTGTAGCAACCATTGCGGGTCAGGAAAAACGCCCATTTATGGTAGGCTTTGCAGCTGAAACACAAAATGTTGAAGAATATGCGGCAGGAAAGCTGGTCGCTAAAAAACTAGATATGATTGCATGCAATGATGTATCACGTGCAGATATTGGTTTTGCTTCTGATGAAAATGCGATGACAGTTTTCTTTGCTGAAAACTACCACATGAAAAAGCGTGAGTTAGAGAAAGCATCTAAGCAAGAAATTTCTCAACAGTTGGTTGAAGCAATTTCAGATGCATTGCGCCGTAAATGATATATATTTTAAATAAAAAAAACCGCGAATTAATCGCGGTTTTTTTATATGTCTTACTTTATCTAACTTAAGGAATGTCATCTTCAAATTCAGGTTTAACCTGAACGATGAAGTCCTGACGATTAAGACCACGCCATAAGGCAAAAGCTGTACCGATATAAATTGAAGAGTAAGTACCTACAAAAACACCAACAAACATTGCCACAGCGAACCAGTGTAAGCCATCACCACCTAAGAACATCATTGCTAGAACTACAAGCAATAAGGTCATTGATGTATGAATGGTACGACGTAAAGTTTCGGTTAAAGCAATATCGACGATTTCACGAGGAGTCGCACCGCGAATTTTACGGAAATTTTCACGGATACGGTCTGACACTACAATGTTATCGTTAAGCGAGAAGCCAATAACAGCAAGTACCGCAGCTAAAACTGTAAGGTCAAACGGCCACTGGAATAATGCAAAAGCACCAATAATAATGATGATGTCGTGGAATAAAGACATCACGGCACCCATCGCGAGTTTAAACTCGAAACGGATCGTCACGTAAATCAACATTAAAATAAGAGCAAGCGCAACAGCACCAGCAGAGCGAACATAAAGCTCGTTACCTACTTGACCACCTACAGAGTCTACTTTATGAACTTCTGCGGTATTATTTGGCAACTGTACAGCCTTGGTGATGGCATTTGTAAGGTCTTCAACCTTAACTTCTTGTACTGGCATGCGCACAAGTAAGTCTTTATTACTACCAAGTGTCTGTACTACAGCATCTTTAAAACCAGCTTTGTCGAGTGCTTGAATAACTTCTGACTGATTGGCTGGTTGAGCATAGTTAAGCTCAGCTGAAACACCACCTGTAAAGTCCAAACCTAAGTTAAGACCTTTAGTCGCAATAAAGAAAATACTCGCTAACGTAATCAGGATCGAGAAGATTGCCGCAGGTTTAGCAATCTTCATGAACGGGATGATTTTTGCATCATCCGGACGTCCATATTGTTTTGAATCTTGTTGAGTCACTTTAGTCATCATCGATCTCCTTAAATGCTCAACTTTTTCAAATTACGGCGTTTACCATAAATGATTTGTACAATTGCGCGAGTCACTGTAATTGCAGTAAACATCGAACATACGATACCAATCATTAATGTTACGGCGAAACCTTTGATCGGGCCTGTACCAATTGCAAACAAAATGAAAGCAACAAGGAACGTTGTTAAGTTCGAGTCAAAAATCGTGTTATAGGCTCGATCATAACCGGCCACAATGGCCTGTTTGGGCGAGGCTCCCCAGAGCATTTCTTCTCGAATACGCTCACATATCAGTACGTTCGCATCGACAGCCATACCAATGGTAATAACGATACCCGCAATACCTGGTAAGGTGAGGGAAGCCCCTATCCAAGACATGACTGTTAAAATCATTGCCAAGTTAACAACAAGTGCAAAGTTAGCGATTAAACCGAATACACGGAAGAAGACCACCATCCAGATTGCAACAAGCAAGAAGCCGATTTGAGTTGATAATACGCCTTTATCAATATTTTCTTGACCAAGACTTGGACCAACCACACGTTCTTCAACAAAGTACATTGGCGCTGCCAAAGCACCTGCACGTAGCATTAATGCAAGTTCTGATGCTTCTTGAGGAGAACTTAAACCGGTAATACGGAAAGTTGAACCTAAAACGGCTTGAACTGTTGCAGCATTAATAACTACAGATTCAGTGTATGGAGTACGAACTTCTGTTTGTGCACCAGTTTTAGGATCTGTGACATAAGTAATTTTTTGCTTATTTTCGATGAACAATACCGCCATGCGTTTACCAACAGCATTACGAGTTGCATCGGACATAAGCTTACCGCCAGCACTGTCGAGGGTAATATTTACCTCGGCACCACCAGAGTCTTGGCTAAAGCCAGAACTTGCATTTTGAACACGCTCACCAGTTAAGATACGGTTACGTTGCAACAAAAGTTGACGACCGCTATCCAAAGACTCATAAGCAAAAACTTCTGTGCCCGGAGGTAAAGGTTGACCATTATATTTACCTGTATATGGGTCAATATATTGATCATTTGAGTCAGAAACTAAACGGAATTCGAGGTTTGCAGTACGGCCTAAAACACGTTTAGCTTCAGCTGTATCTTGCACACCTGGTAATTCAACAACAATACGGTTGCTACCCTGACTTTGTACCAATGCTTCTGCAACACCAAGTTCGTTAATACGATTACGTAATGTTGTTAAGTTTTGGTTTACCGCATATGACTGGATTTCCTGACGACGTACATCTGTATAAGTAAGCTTTAAAGTAGAACCTGTAGAGCTTGCTAATGCCTGTTGAGTATATTCATTCCCATTACGACGTAAAAAATCCATTGCTGCATCACGGTCAGCATTGTCAGCAAATTGAACAGTGATTACATTGTTTGTTAATGCAAGACTATTAAATTTGATTTTGTTTTCACGGAACTGACGACGCAAATCGGTGGCAGAGGTTTCCATACGTTGGGCAACGGCTTTGTCCATATCTACTTCAAGCAAGAAGTGGACACCACCACGTAAGTCCAAACCAAGTTTCATTGGTTTTGCGCCAATCTTTTGCAGCCATTCCGGTGTGGTTGGGGCAAGGTTTAGGGCGACAACATATTGATCACCTAAGTCACGGCGTAATACTTCTTTTGCTTTCAACTGTGCTTCAGAAGAGCTGACACGCAAGAGGGCAGCATTATTTGTAAAAGTATTATCGTGGCTTGCAATATTTGCTGTTTTTAAAATTTGCTCTGCTTTTTGCACCACACTTTGATCAATTTGGGTACCAGCTTTGGCACCGGAAATTTGAACGGCGGGCTCATCCGGATATAGACTAGGCAGTGCGTATAATGTACTGACTACCAGAACAACCAGAATCAGTAAATATTTCCATGCAGGGTAACGCATTCGCTTTCTTCTTAAATGAAAAAGTCGTGCTAAAGCACGACTGTTTTATGATTAAAGGTTATTTAGAGTGCCTTCAGGTAATACTGAAATTACGCTGGCACGCTGAATTTTTACTTCTACACCACGGCTAAGTTCAACAACTGCATAGTCACCTTCAATTTTGGTCACTTTGCCCATTAAACCACCAGCGAACACAACTTCACTACCTACACCTAAGCTTTCGATTAAAGAACGGTGCTCTTTAGCACGCTTTGCTTGAGGGCGCCAAATTAAGAAATAAAAGATTGCAACGAATACAACAATCATCAAGATGTTTGGCAAAATACCTGTAGTTGGGCCAGCTGCTGGTGCTGCATGTGCAGCAGAAATTAAAAAGCTCATTTTGATTTCCTAAAGTTAAAAATATGAGTCAGATACCTGACATAATCCTAATTCGTTTTGCAATTTACCTTGTCTTGAGGTTGAGCGCAAATCGGGCTTATTCATCAACCGGACATGGTGGAACTTCTAAACCACGACGGGCATAAAAGTCCTGAACAAATTCATCAAATGTGCCATTCTCTAATGCATCACGCATACCTTCAGTTAAACGTTGGTAATAACGTAAGTTATGAATGGTACCGAGCATAGACGCTAACATCTCTCCACATTTTTCAAGATGGAATAGATAAGCACGGGTAAAGTTCTTACAAGTGTAGCAATCGCAATGTGGATCGAGCGGACTTTGGTCATGGCGATATTTACTATTACGAATACGTACCAGACCATCAGTGACAAAATAATGACCGTTTCGCGCATTACGGGTTGGCATTACACAGTCGAACATATCGACACCACGGCGCACCGCTTCAACGATATCTTCCGGTTTACCAACGCCCATCAAGTAACGCGGTTTGTCTTGTGGCATTTTGCTTGGGAGATAATCTAAAACTTTGATCATCTCTTCTTTAGGTTCACCTACAGATAAGCCGCCAATCGCATAACCGTCAAAGCCAATTTCAAGAAGGCCATTTAAAGACTCATCACGTAAGTCTTCATACATACCGCCTTGAATAATGCCAAATAACGCATTCTTATTTTTGAGTTCATCATGATGATGAGTTTTACAACGTTTTGCCCAGCGTAAAGAAAGCTGCAATGATTTTTGTGCTTCTTCATGCGTTGCAGGATAAGGTGTACATTCATCAAAAATCATGACGATGTCAGAGTTCAATACCTGCTGAATTTCCATAGAAATTTCAGGCGATAAAAACACTTTTGAACCATCAATCGGCGAGCGGAAAGTAACACCTTCCTCTTTGATTTTGCGCATTGCGCCAAGACTAAAAACCTGGAAACCGCCAGAGTCAGTCAAAATTGGCTTATCCCATTTAATAAAGTTATGCAAACCGCCGTGTTCTTTAATCACTTCAAGACCCGGGCGCAAATATAAATGGAAGGTATTTCCTAAAATAATTTGTGCCTGAATGTCTTCGATATCACGCGGTAGCATACCTTTGACTGTGCCGTAAGTCCCCACTGGCATAAAAACAGGTGTTTCAACAACACCATGTTCTAAAGTTAAACGACCACGACGGGCGCGCCCCGACTGACCTAATTTTTCAAACTTCATCTAAAAATCCTGAACACGAGCAGAGGCGAAGAAACAGTTCGCTGCTAAAAAGAGAGCTATTTTCCTTGATTCTGCGATGTAGTTCTACTACTAAATGTAGCTGGTTATAAAATAGATAAAATTTCCGACAGGTTAGGGGCTGTTTTTTTCCTATTAAAAATTAGGTTTATAGTCAAAATTTTCATTAACAAGATTATCCTTAAAAGGGCGAATCGCTTTCTTGGATAAAGTTAAGGTGTTAATGAGATTGTTAGGGAATACTTCAATCTGATTGTTGAACAGCTCGACATTACGGTTAAAAATGCTAATCGCAGCACCCACATTTTCGTTTTGTTCCTGAATATCATCCATCATTTTGCTATAAAGCGAATCGGCTTTAAGCTCAGGGTAGTTTTCAACAACAACATTTAAGCTGCGAATTAGTTCTTTGCTCATTTTCTCGATTTGTTGGAGCTGAGAAATATCAGTGTTATTCACATTTAAATTAAGAATTTGCTGACGTAATTCAGTGACTTTTTCTAATGTCGATTTTTCAAAATAAGTATATTGATTCAGTGTTGTCTCAAGCGCCTCTAAAGTCTTTACCTTTTGACGTTCGAAATTGGCAACCTCAGACCAAGCGCGTTTGGTCGCATTAAAATAACGTACGATGGTATTACGGATGTGAACGCCCCAGACGATCAGTACAACAAAAATCCCCAGGAAAATAAATAAACCAGTCATGGTCAGTTCCTTATTGTTATTCCCTCAGTGTACTTTTGACTTCTCATTTTTAATGAGACGACAATCAAGTCATACGAGAGATTTATTTAATTAAGTTCAACATTAATTGCTGAAATTTTTCATATTGCGGCATGGTCATGGTACGCAAGTGCCCACGTAATGCTGAAACATCATGAATTTCATCTTGCTTACTGGTAGTCTGAAAAAGATTTTGCTCACCCAGATAACACAAAATTTGTTCTTCGTGATGATAAATTAAATCACCTTTAAAGTGCTGAAAAAAATCATTTAATTTTAAAGTTAAGCTTGGACTAACTTCTTTGGCTAACTGATGTTGATCAACCCCAAAAATATTAAGTTCTTGGTTAATTAAAATATCGCTACTTTGCCATTTACTGGTGTAGGGAGTAAAAAAACGAGAACGTTGATTGCTAACAGCAATGCCCAAAGCTGGTATTTGAAATATAAAAGCGCCCCATAAATCTTTATGAATTTCTTTTATAATTTTTTTATCGCTATTTTGGTCTTGAATAATAGGGATTTCATTAACGTAATGATATTGAAACAGCAAGACTTGATGATCGGTTACTCCATCGTTCCATGTCGTCGAAGCAAACTGAGTAATTTCGTTAGACTCAGTCCCTCGGTTAAACAGAGGGAAATACTGTTTTAATTTACTCAGAACTAAAACTGGCTGAGCATGAATGGGAAGATAAGCTGGTAACTGCTGAAACTGTAAACCGTAACGCAAAATCACCATACGCTGTTCTAGATAACGAATAACTTGCGTTAATGGTTCTTGAGATTGATAGAGTAAATAAGCCAGAAACCCTGTTAAAAAGGCACCTAAAAAGCTCCAAATATATTGAATATGTGGATGAAGAAAATAACCAAAACCTAATATTGTGATGCTGCAAATAGCGAGTAAATAGGGGAGCACATTAAAAAAACGAAGGTTGTGATCTTCTCGCCATGGATGTAAAGCATTTAAAAGATCTTGGGCTGAATGAGATTTTTGTCCAGCGTCCCAAAGTCGAGCGATATTGCGAAAAACCTGTGTATTTTTTTTACGCCTTATATGAAGAGCTTCTTGTACAGTATCGATTGGCATGGAAGTAATGAGTTCATTATCATAAAGAGCTATTTCTAGATTATCTTTTAAATTGAAAGAGATAAATACTAAATGTTTCTAAATTGAGAATTTTTCTTTAAAAGTTGATGCCTGATTTCATTGCTAAATTTCTGCAACTCACAGAGCTAAAGTCATTATTTTTTATTGTGAGTATTTGGGCTGGGTTAAACCTTTCCATTAACCGATATGGTTTAACCCAGCCTTAGTCTTTAAACGTCTAATTTATCAATCAGCATTGCATCGCCATAACTAAAGAAACGATAGCGGCTTTTAACTGCATGTTCATAGGCAGCCAAAATATTATCTCGATTTGAAAGCGCTGACACCAACATCAGCAGAGTAGACTCTGGCAAATGGAAGTTGGTAATTAAACGATCTACGATGCAGAACTCATAGCCCGGATAGATAAAGATTTGCGTGTCGCCAGTCCAAGCCGCGATTTTACCACCATGAGCTTGAGCTGCACTTTCTAAAGCACGTGTTGCTGTTGTACCAACAGCAATCACTTTATTGCCGCGTGCTTTAGTCGCCAAAATTAAATCAATGGTTTCTTGAGGTACATCACACCATTCACTGTGCATGATATGGTTGGTAATGTCATCAGTACGAACAGGCATAAATGTGCCTGCACCGACGTGTAAAGTCACAAAGGTTTTTTGAACATTTTTTTGTTCTAATTTTTCTAGAAGTGTTTCATCAAAATGCAAGCTTGCAGTAGGTGCTGCAACACTGGCAATTTTCTCTGGGTTATGGAAAACCGTTTGATAGCGTTCTGTGTCAATTTCTTCTGCTTCACGGTTAAAGTAAGGCGGAATAGGCAACTGACCATATTGCTCAAGTACAGGCAAGATCGGCTGTGAAAACTCAACCACAAATAAATTTTCGTGACGGCCACGTACAATCACAGGAATATTATCTGCACCAACAAAAAGCTCTGCACCTGCTTTAGGCGAGTTACTCGATTTAATATGGCAATACGCTGTGGTGTGGTTCAACATGCGCTCAACCAAAATCTCAATCGCACCGCCTGTAGAGCGTTTTCCTTTAAGTCGCGCTTTCATGACTTTAGTGTCATTGAGCACTAATAGATCACCTTCTTCGAACAGATCGATAATGTCTGTGAACATGTGATCGTGATATTGACCCTTTGAGTCTAAGTGTAATAACCGCGAAGCACTACGTGATTCAAGAGGATAACGGGCAATAAGTTCATCAGGTAATTCAAAGGAAAAGTCGGACAGTTGCATATTTAGGAAAAAACACCGCAAAAATTGGGCCTAGTATAAACTTTTTCGCTTTTTTATGGCTGTGCTTATGGCCTAAATCATGAAAAATGTTTAAATGATCTAAAAGTGAACGATAATATTCACTTAGGGTTTGACAAGTTTTACAAACGCGCTAATATACGCAACACAAACATACTTCCTCTCCCGAGGTGGTGAAATTGGTAGACGCGGCGGACTCAAAATCCGCTGTCAGAGATGACGTGTCGGTTCGAGTCCGACCCTCGGGACCATATTCAGAATCGTAAGATTCTACGAAAACCCCTAAGCTAACGGCTTAGGGGTTTTTTGTTGGTTATAAAAAAGTGGATAGAGCTTAGGAAGTTATTATTTGATCCCAAGAATCGGACTAGAATTTCTAGTTATAAATTCAGAGCTTATAAAAATCTTTCATTTTTTAGCTCAAGAAGTTCTTGTTTAAATGCCAAACACGTTTGATAAAAGCGAAACTGAGCAAGAATCTAAGCTCTTATTCAAATATTATTTTTTTACTCTGTTTTACTAGTATTCTGAACTCGCATTTCTAACATCTTACAACTCTTTACCTTCAAACATTTGTTGTATTTTCCTCAAGCATACCCACTTTATGTATCTGAAAACCTTTAATTGAAACTTCACATTTCTATTTTGAAAAGAACGTTGCTCTTTTAATGTACTGTGTTAAAGTTTGTAGTAGATCATAATGATTATAAGTACATTTTTAAGAGCGGTTCCGACCAAAAACGACAAAATCTGTGAGGCGGGCAATGACATTCCAGCGTTTAGAACTAAATCAGGTTGAGCAGTTAAGTGCTTGTAGGATATCTCTGTTACTTGGATTAAATGCCGAGCAGAACTACATCGAGCAATTTTTCCGGTTTAGTCTTCGTCTTTTGAATTGTAAAAAAGCCTTACTGACTTTTAATCAGGAACCTTACTTTTGGCATCGTTGCCCTGAGGGTATGACGGCAATCTCGTTTAAACCTTCGAAACATTTAAAACAGTGCTTTGCTAAACAACAGATCATTAATCACTCACATCCCTCTTATCAAAACTTAACCAACTATTTAAAAGAACTAAACATCGAGTGCAGCAGGGCATTGGCCGTGCATCTTTTACACCCCGATAAAACGTCTATGGGCTTTGCTGTCTTTTTCGATGACGATGCAGCTACATTTGAAGATGACGATATTCAATTGCTGCTCGATTACTGTTCGACTTTTATGCAGCAAGTCGAATTGAAGTTTAACTATGAAGAGTTAAACGAACTCTATGAACAACAAGTTGCGATTAACTCTAGTAAAACTAAATTTTTCTCGATTATTTCGCATGACTTACGAGCGCCGTTTCATGGGCTGCTCGGGTTTTCTGAAGTACTCGCCAAAGAGCGTGAAACTTTAGATGAATCTAGCATTCAAAATATTGCAGATTATTTATATGACACGTCACAATCGACTTATAACTTACTTGAAAGCTTACTGACATGGGCGATGGCAGAGGGTGGGCGTTTTGTTTATCACCCAATTAACTTTAAGCTTAGACAAGTCAGCAATATTGTTTGCGATGTACTGCACACATTAGCTTTGAAGAAAAATATTGAACTGGTCAATGATGTTCCAGATGATTTAAACATCTATGCCGATATCAATATGATGACCTCTGTAATTCAAAACTTGGTGTCAAACGCGCTGAAATTTACAGATATTGACGGCTCTGGCAAAGTCTTTATTGAAGCTAGGCAAGCTGACAAAAATATAGAAATAACCGTTCGAGACACTGGTTTAGGCATGACCGAAAAACAAATGACAAATTTGTTCCATCCACGTATTACAGCCAGCTTTAAAGGAACCGCAGGTGAAAAAGGTGCGGGTTTAGGTTTAAGTCTTTGTAAGCGTTTTGTCGAAATTAATCAGGGTAAAATTGATGTCAGTTCAAAAGAAGGCGTAGGAACGACATTTAAAGTTTTATTACCTTCTGCTCAAGAAAGTCATGAGGCTCATGCAGAGCATTACTCTTCAGCGGAAGCAAAATTAGTCTAATCCCTTTTCCTACCACTACTCGAACTGCTATAACTAAAAACAGAGTACGAGGAAAAGAGCTTTTTATATGAATGCGGAGCAGTTACAAAAAACATTGCGTGCGAGTCAGTACGCAGAACAAGTTTTAGGCTTGCATCAAGCTGTTTTAGAACAAGATTACAAACTAGATCAATTTACTGCACCGCTCTCGACCGAACAGATTTATCAATTTGTACAAACCACATTAGATGGAATTGGTGACGAAACATCTTGGATGCGTGGATTACGCATTTTACGAAGTCGTTTAATGTTCCGTTGGATTTGGCAAGATGCCAATCAGCTTACCGATGTTGTCACACTCACACGCGAACTTTCTGATTTTGCCGATGCCAGTATTTGTGCGGCAAAGGATTTTGCACGTGTAGCGCTTGTGGCGAAACATGGTGAACCGATGAGCTACTCTGGCAAAGTTCAAGATTTGATTGTCGTTGCCATGGGTAAACTTGGTGCTCAAGAGCTTAATCTGTCGAGTGATATTGACCTGATTTTTGCCTTCGATGAACAAGGTGAAACTAATGGTCGTAAATGCATTGATGTACAGCAGTTCTGTATTTTGTGGGGACAAAAACTCATTTATTTGCTTGAGCACATTACCGCGGATGGTTTTGTATTTCGAGTTGATATGCGCTTACGTCCTTGGGGTGATGGCTCAGCACTAGCAATTAGTCACGCAGCTTTAGAAAAATATTTAAGTCAGCATGGTCGTGAGTGGGAACGCTATGCGTGGATTAAAGCGCGTGTTGTGACGGGCGGTAAAGAAGGGCAAGACTTGTTAGAGATGACACGTCCTTTTGTGTTCCGCCGTTATGTCGATTACACCGCTTTTGCCGCGATGCGCGATATGAAAGCGATGATTGAGCGCGAAGTTCTGCGTCGTCATATTGAGGATGATATTAAACTCGGGGCAGGCGGTATTCGCGAAATTGAGTTTATTGTTCAGGTATTTCAGCTTATTTACGGCGGCTCTAAACGTGAGCTGCAAGATCGTCAATGTTTAGTTAGCCTTGAGCATATTGGTGAAGCAGGTTTGTTAGAAAGACAAGCTGTTTTAGAACTTGAAGATGCCTATCTATTTTTGCGCCGTGTTGAACACGCAATTCAAGCGCTGAATGACCAACAAACCCAGCTATTGCCAGAAGAAGTAGACTTAAGACAGCGCATTATAGATACCTTAGGTTTTACGAGTTGGGATGAATTTATTGATGTTCTTAACGAGAAACGTCAAAAAGTTAAAGTTCAATTTAAGCAGCTCATTGAAGATACCAGTTCAAATGCCGCAACTGAAAACTTTGGACAGTTAGAGCAGCAGTTAGATGAAGTGTTGGATGACAATGCGAAAAATCTGATTCATGAATTCTGGCATGGTCACGCACTCAAAAAATTACCTTCAAATGCTGTTCAGCGATTAAAGACATTCTGGCCTCATTTAATTGAAGTGATTTTACAGTCAGAACAACCTCAAACTGCACTTTTGCGCTTAATGCCGCTGATTGAATCAGTCATGCGCCGAACCGTGTACTTGGTGATGTTGATTGAAAGTAAAGGTGCATTGCAACGCTTAGTTAAAATGGCGACCGTAAGTCCGTGGATTTGTGAAGAGTTAACGCAATATCCAGTACTGCTTGATGAGTTTTTATCGATGGGCTTTGAGTTACCAAAGCGTAAGGACTTAGAAGATTCATTACGTCAGCAATTGCTTCGTATCGAAATTGATCAAGTTGAAGACCAAATGCGAGCACTTCGACTGTTTAAAAAGAGCAATGTACTCACTGTTGCGGCAAGTGATGTGTTAGCTGAAAGCCCGCTAATGAAAGTATCTGATGCATTAACCGATATTGCTGAAGTGAGTGTTAATGCAACACTTCATTTAGCTTATCAGACCGTAGCAAAGCGTCATGGTTATCCATGTGATGTTGATGGAAAACGCTGCTCACTCGACTACAAAGCTTTTGCTGTTATTGGTTATGGCAAAGTGGGTGGGATTGAGCTTGGCTATGGTTCTGACTTGGACCTTGTCTTTATTCATTATCTAGATGAACAAGCAGATACGGATGGAACGAAGTCAATTAGTGGCTTTGAGTTTGCTATGCGTGTCGCTCAAAAGTTTATGTCACTCATGACCACTCAAACCCTTGATGGCCGTGTCTATGAAATTGATACGCGGTTAAGACCTTCAGGTGAGGCCGGTTTATTAGTGACAAGTCTTAAGGCTTATGAACACTATCAGTTGAAAAGTGCATGGCTTTGGGAGCATCAGGCACTCGTTCGAGCACGCTCTATTGCTGGTGATGAGGTGCTTTGCCAGAAATTTGAAATATTTCGACGCGAGATATTGACTCAATCTAGAGATGAGGCTTATGTTCGTGAGGAAGTGTTGAAAATGCGTCAGAAAATGAAAGACCACCTAGGTTCGTCTTCTGAACAAAAAAAACATGGTATTTTTCATTTAAAACAGGACGCAGGTGGTATCGTCGATATCGAATTTATGGCACAGTATGCTGTACTTGCATGGAGCGGGACGAAACCCGATCTCGCCCATTATTCTGATAATGTAAGAATATTAGAAGATGCTGCTAAAGCAGACTGCTTATCCAGTGAAGATGCCACAGCATTAATTCGAGCCTATCTTAGTGAACGTGCCGAAAGCCACCGCTTAGCCCTTGCAAATCAATCCATGCAAGTCAGCGCAGCGGACTGGCGTAGTACCCGTGCGGTCGTTTGCAATTTATGGCAAAGATTAATAGACCCAACCGCTTCGGTTGAGTTGGATAGTGAATGATTTTATAACAATTTGGAGTGTTCCATGAATTTGGCTGATCGTGATGGTTTTATTTGGCAAGATGGAAAATTAATTGATTGGCGTGATGCAAAGATTCACGTTTTAACCCATACATTACACTACAGTATGGGCGTATTTGAGGGTGTTCGTGCTTATGAAACGCCTAAAGGTACTGCCATTTTCCGTCTTCAAGACCACACAAAACGTTTGTTAAATTCAGCAAAAATTTATCAAATGAAAGTGCCGTATGATCAAGCCACGCTTGAACAAGCACAAATCGATGTTGTTCGTGAAAATAAATTAGCTTCTTGCTATTTACGTCCATTAATCTGGATCGGTTCAGAAAAACTTGGTATTGCAGCAACAAATAACACGATTCATGCCGCAGTTGCAGCATGGGCGTGGGGCGCATACCTTGGTGATGAAGCAATGGCGAATGGTATTCGTGTTAAAACTTCATCATTTACTCACCATCATCCAAACGTGACGATGTGTAAAGCAAAAGCATCTGGTAACTACACATTGTCAATTCTTGCTCACCAAGAAGTTGCACATTCTGGTTACGACGAAGCAATGTTAATGGACCCACAAGGTTATGTGTGCCAAGGTTCTGGTGAAAACGTATTCTTAATTAAAGATGGCGTTTTACACACTCCAGATATCGCTGGTGGTGCGCTTGATGGTATTACACGTCAAACAGTAATGACGATTGCTAAAGATCTTGGTTATCAAGTTGTTGAGCGTCGTATTACACGTGATGAATTCTACATTGCAGATGAAGCATTCTTCACAGGTACTGCTGCGGAAGTAACACCAATTCGTGAATACGATGACCGTCCAATTGGTACAGGTGGTCGTGGCCCAATTACTACTGAAATTCAAAAGACTTACTTTGATGCAGTTCAAGGTAGAAATCCGAAATATGAACACTGGTTAACTTACGTAAAATAAGTTAATCCGTTAACATAAAAAGGCGAACATAAGTTTCGCCTTTTTATTTTTGGCTTCGGGAGCTTTTATGCATATTGTCTATGTCTCTGATGGTAAGGCAGGGCACCGTTCACAAGCATTAGGCTTGTTTCAGGCAATGCAAAGACAACAGCCAGAAACAACTTTTGAAGAGATTCTTATTTCTGATTTGCCAATTATTTCTTTAATTCAGGCGCTTTTCTCTTCAAAAAAATCGTTATTAAAAAAAGTACCCGATTTTATATTTGGAGTGGGAAGCCACACACATTTTCGTGTCTGGTTACTCGGCAAAATTTTTAGAAAAGCCAAAACTATTATTTTGATGAAGCCTAACTTACCTGTAGTTTGCTTTGATTACGCTGTTATTCCAGAACATGATGGTATTCATGCTGATAGCCATGTGATTGTTACACGTGGTGCATTAAATCCCATTCGTAATGAAAACCGCCATCAAAAAGACCGAATTTTAATTGCTTTAGGTGGTTCATCTAAACGACATCAATGGAACCAAAACAAAGTATTAAGCAGTGTTGAAAAAATTGTTGAGAATAATCCAAACGCTGAAATTATTTTGACAACTTCACGCCGCACGCCAGCAGAATTTATCGATATTTTAAGACAGCAAAGCTTTGCTGGGCATTTACAAATATTTCCAGTTGATCAAACACCTCAAGGCTGGATTTTTGAAGAAATGCAAAAAGCAGAAGCAGTTTGGGTAACAGAAGACAGCGTATCTATGATTTTTGAGGCGCTTACCGCGGGTTGTCGAGTCGGTGTAATGGCAGTGGACAGGTTGAAAGATGACCGGATTACCCACTCAGTTGATCAAATGTTAGAATCAAAATTAATTTCACAGCAGACTTGTGTTGTACAGTTACCACAACCTTATGCTTTTAAAGAAGCGGACCGTGTGGCAACATATCTTTTAGCGAAAAATTAAATTTTTTATTTTGAGTAAATAAATGAAAATATTGCATATTGCGAATTTTGGCTTTAATAAACAAGGCGCCCATTTTTACTGCACAGACCGTAAAATTTCTGCCGGATTAATTGAAAATGGCCATTTCGTTTATGACTTTAGTTTTCGTGACATGGCTCGAATGGGAACCATTTTTAAAACAAAAAAACTGGGTGCCAGTTGGGCCAATAAAGAAGTACTAAAGGTCGTTAATAATATTGAACCTGATCTGGTACTCATTGGACATAGTGACTTAATGAGTCCAGATGTTCTTAGGCAGATTAAAGAAGCTTATCCAAATACTAAAATTGCATTTTGGTATGTTGACCCGCTTTATCTTGAAAGCAAACTCGACTTTGTTAAAGCATTCTCGCCGTATTTAGATGCTATTTTCTGTACAACCGGTGGAGAATATCTACAAAAATTAAAACAGCCGCATTTAAGCGTAGCCTATCTGCCAAATGTGGGTCATCGTAATGTAGAAACACTACAGCAATTTTCAAACGCTAATACGGATAAGACCTTTATTTTTTGTGGCGTAGTCTATAAAGAACCTGAGCGTGAGAAGTTCTTAAAGGACTTAGCAGATGCGTTGCAACAAGGCCATGTAAACTATCAATATTATGGATGTTTTGAGCAACCTGGTGTTTACGGTAAAGCGTATTATAAAGTTCTATCTGAAACAAAAATGGGACTTAATTACTCACGCCGTAATGATGTAACTCTGTATAGTTCTGACCGTATTGTACAACTGACTGGTAATGGTTTATTGACTTTTAGCCCAAGAATTCCGGGCTTTGAGAAGCTCTACACCGAGCAGGAAGTGGTTTACTTTGATGATCAGTTTGACTTGGCCAAGAAGATCCAATTCTTTGATCAAAACCCAGATCAGGCTGAAAAAATAGCGAAAGAGGGTTGGGAGAAAACACGTAGGTCTTTCAATGCTAAACGCATCACCCAATTTATGGTTGAAGTGACATTTAAGCAGCCCCTTTCAGAAGATTATGAATGGTCACATGAGGTTTATGCATGATGTGGTTTTTGTACGTTGCGGTAGGCCTATTAGTACTTGCTGCACTGTTATATGTGCTGGGTAATTATACATTCTGGCTTCCGTTTCGTTCGAACAAACTACCACGCATTGTGATGTTGCATCAGGTTACACCTAAAGATGCAGCCTCTGGTATGAACATGCCTCCTGAAAAGTTTGAACAACTCTTAACGTTGTTGACGCGTAAAGGGGCTACTTTTTGTTTTGTCTCTGAGCTTGAACAATATCTTAATCAAAAAAATGTCGTTGCTTTAAGTTTTGACGATGGCTTTATGGATAATTATCTTTATGCCTATCCATTACTTAAAAAATATAATGCAAAGGCAACCATTTATTTGGCAACGCAAATTGAAGGAATTGAAAAGCTAAGTCATGAGCAAATCCATGAAATGGCGAATTCTGGTTTGATTGAATTTGGTGCGCATACCCAACATCATGTGAACTTACTTAAGCTTGATGATCAAACCGCTTACGATGAAATGCTTCAGTCTAAACGCGACGTTGAAGCATTAGTTGGGAAGTGCCTAAGCTTTGCCTATCCATTTGGTCGATTTAACGAAAAACACCAGAAAATGGCTGAAGAGATTGGCTTTAAAAACGCTGTATCGACGCGTAAAAAAATCGAAGCCTATGAAGCTGTTAACCAATTTAATATTCCACGTGTCAGCACGCATGGTGCCATGAATGCTTTACAGATGCGTATCGCCCTTGCTAAAGGACGTTATAAGTTATGAATAAAATTCCATGTAGTGTCTATATTGTCACTTTAAATTGTGGTGCTTGGTTAGAGCGAACTTTGCAAAGTGTCAGTGAGTTTGATGAAGTTATTATTTTAGACTCTGGCAGTACTGATAATACTTATGAAATTGCAGAGTGCTTTGAAAATACGCAAATCTCTCATCAAGATTGGCAAGGTTATGCTGGGCAAAAAAGTTTAGCTTTAGCAAAATGCCGAAATGATTGGGTACTCAATTTAGATGGTGATGAAGTCTTATCTAACGAGTTAAAACAAGAAATTGTTGAGACCATTCAGCAGAATAAACTTGATGCTTTAATCACACCGATTAATGACGTGTTTTTAGGCGTTCCCAACAGCAAACATACTAAAAAGCATGCAAAGGTGCGTTTTTTCCGTAAGTCTAAAGGGCATTACGACCTTGCCAATAAGGTCCATGAAAATGTGATTGTACAAGGTGAATCTCAGCGTGCTCAACATGATATCTATCATTATGGCGAGTCGAGCATTTTCGTTAAAGTCGAAAAAAATAATCAATATTCCAATTTAAAAGCATTAGAGAAATACCAAAAAGGAAAGTCTCCAAGCGTTGTAAAATTGGTTTTAGTAATGCCAGTGACTTTCATGAAATCTTATTTTATTCGCCGTAGTTTCTTGAATGGTTGGCGTGGTTTCGTAAATAGTATGATTAACGCGTTTTATGCTTTTCTAAAAGAAGCCAAACTATTTGAACAGACTATGAATAAAGATAAAAAATAAGTAGGCAAGCTATGAAAATTGTTCAGGTATTGGCAACTAGTGGTGGAGTTGGTGGTTTAGAGCAACACACTTTTAACCTTGTTAATGAGCTCGCTTTAAATCATGAAGTACATGTGATTGCACATCCTTGCTATCTAGACAAATTTAGCCAACAAGTAAATTTTCATGCGGTTGATTTTGCACGTAGCCGTTGGAATATTTTTTTACTCTGGCAACTTAAAAATCTTATCCAGCAAATTCAACCTGCTATTGTTCATGCACAAGCAGGAAAGGCGGCGGAACTGATTGCCCGAATTAAGCCATTTTTATCTGGCCCAAAGTTTGTGACAACAGTACATGGTACCAAAAAGAATAAGTCTGCTTATTTAGCGGGTGATGCCGTTATTGCAGTGAGCCAAGCACTCACGCAAGGCATTCCAGAGTCTAAAGCCCATGTGGTTTACAACGGGGTCTATCCTCAACCCGTACTTACAGTTGAAAATAAAGAAAAGTTACTTCAATCGATTCAAAAAGATTTTGCTGAGCTAGATGCAAGCAAAAAAGTTGTTATGTGTATTGGACGTCTAGAGCCAGTAAAAAATATCAGTTTACTGATTGAGTCGATGCAACAGATTGATGCCAATTTATGGATTATTGGTGATGGTTCACTTCGAGCAAGTTTAGAAAAACAAGTCAGTGAATTAAACATGCAAGATCGGGTCGCTTTTCTTGGGTTTAGAACTGATGCTCGAGATCTGGTGCAATTAGCAGATATCGTGGTTTTGTCATCAGATCGTGAAGGTTTTCCACTTGTTATGGTCGAAGCTTTACAGGCTGATAAAGCAATGGCTTCAACCAAAGTAAACGGTGTGATTGAGTGGCTGCCAGAGCAATATCTGGCAGAAATCGGAGATGCACAAGGTTTAGCAAAAGCGCTTAAATGTGCGCTTCAACCTGAAGCTCAACACGACTTTAGCCCTTTATATGCAAAAGCCAAGGCTGAACTGACTGTACCAGCCATGGCTGAGCAGACGCTTAACATTTATAAAAGCCTGCTGAAAACTTAATTATTCTTCGGTGTAAGGCGGATGGCATCAAGTACCACGAAGTTATCTTCGACATTAATGGTATGACAACCGTCATCTGCTTGATCCCAATCTGGTAAAACTACTTCTAGTAATTTTTCTTCATAAGCTGTCGGGCTAAGCTGACTAATCGCTTTTAATTCGATATTACCACCATAACGTTTTAAAGAATCTTGGCTTGGTCGAACCAATTGCCCTTTATAAATAAAAGGTTTACCCGCCATACGGAACTGCTGACTGCCTCGGCACACTGGGTTCATGGGGTGCTCTTGCCAGTTCGGGTTTAAAATATCTTCGGTAAAGAATAGATCTAAACGGTCACCAAATTTCTTACAGTCACGACGTGTTGAAGTAAAAAGATACCATAAGCCTTCATGATAGAAAGGGGTGCTGTCGACTGCTTCGATATTCTCGATCAGATTAGAATGCTTTTCCCATTTCAGTGGAAATTCAGTACATTTCCAAAGTTCTATCGTCTTGTTGGCAGAAGTCTCTGGGATCATGTACCAAGTATCTTTTACTTTGAATATACAAGGATAAGAAAGGTGATAGTCGAGCTTTAAGATTGTCTCGGGTGGTGTGTAGGTGCCATCTTTAAAAACTTCTAAAACTGAAAGGAAACCTACAGGATGTTCGTCATCAACTTCTTCAAAAAAAATGAAATGACGGCCATTTTCATAAGCATAAAAGCTATCTGCAAATGTAAACTTTTTAGGGGAGTGGATCTCAAAGAGAGAATCCAGTTGCTCAAGTGTAGTAAAAGGTTGCTCTAACCAGCCAAAACGCATATACCAATGAGAGTCAAAAGATTTTGCTTTTTTTGCTTGTTGGTATTTATACCATTTTTTTTGAATCAGGCGATTTAGCATTAAATTTTACACTCGATATAACTATAATTAGATAGACTATCCCTGACTCATTTTAACATTTGAATGAAATGAAAAAATATTTAATCAGTATTGAATCTGCTAATAGTGAACGTTTAAAAAAGTTGTACTCTCAAGCAACATTTTACAAATATCGCGATGAATTTAAGCAGTTTGGGGTAATCGGTAAGAATTTAAGCGTTAGTGAATATTTTCAACAAGGTGTAGCTGGCAAGAAAAAACCGATGACGCCTGGTGAGCTTGGTTGTGCCATGTCTCATATTGCTGCACTAAAAGATTTTTTAAACTCCGATGAAGAATATGCAATTATTTTTGAAGATGATGTGATCGAACGTTTTGAAATTGATTTCCAAGACTTAGAAAAGCACATTCATTCTTTGAATCTAGGTCCGTGCTTTTTCCTAAGCTTGGGCGGTATTCAAATGAAAATATGCAATCGCGTTCGTGGAAAATTTTTATCCGAAGAGTTGTATAACCAAAAAATTCTAAAAGTTGATTATGACTATCTCGAAAAACTAGCCTATGCGTATGCCTATGTTGTAGATCGTAAAATGGCACAAATGTTAGTTGATTATCATCAACCGATAAAAATTTATGATCACTGGCAAGACCTTGTTGGACGAGGTGATTTCAGTTTTTATGTTAGCTTTTTATTCGATCACCCAATTATTGAAAATGATGATGCGTTAAGTTATTTAGAAAAGGAAAGAAGCTTAATTACTCCTATTTCACAAGATGATAGTGATTTGTTACGTTACCTAAGAGTTAAACTAAAGAAATATATACTTAATAAATATATAATTTAGTCGTTTTTTTAAATTTTCTTACTAATTTTATGACTAAGCAAAAAAATATTATTATCGGGTCAGCAACTGGATACAGTGCTGACCTCATTTCTTCTTTTGTATATTCTTTGGAAAAGACAGACTTTGATGGCATTTTGACTTTAATTATCTATAAAGAGCAAATGCCAGAGTTTGTTAATGCATTTTCAAATATCAAAAATTTTAAAATTGAATTTAAAGTTTCAACGATTGGGAAATTTAAATCGAAGTCAAAATACTCAGGTATTTACAAGTTTAAGTTTATAAAGAATATTCTTAAGAAAATTATTGGATTAATTGTAAATGAAGCAATTCCAGATTCAAAAATAAAAGCCCTTAAAATCACAGGCTATCCGCATGTGAGTCGCTTTTTTGAATATAAAGAAGTTGTAGAAAGTCATCCTGATGCTTCACATGTGCTGCTCAGCGATGTGCGAGATGTTTTTTTTCAGGGTAATCCTTTTAAAGATCTGGGCAAAGGGCTCTTTGTTGGTATGGAAAATCCAGATTATACGATAGGCACTGAGCAATATAATCAAAAATGGATTATCGATGCATATGGAGATGGTTTTTATAATAGTGCAAAAGATGAGCAGGTTTCGTGCTCAGGCGTCACAATTGGAGATATGAACTCGATTAAAGTCTATATCAATAAAATGATTGAAGAGTTCTGCAAACAGCCATATCAAAAAATGTCTGAAAGAATTTATGATCAGGCAATGCACAATAAATTATTAATTACCAATGATTTAGAAGATGTAACTCGCTGTCAGCCATTTGAGTCTATTATTGTAACTCTTGGATTATATCCAATAGATCAAATTACGATTAATGATCAAGGTCTTATTATCAATCGTAACCAAAAGATCATTCCTATTGTCCATCAGCATGACAGACATCCGGAATTGATACAGTTATGCGATAACTATATTGGGAAATAAATTTTAGGATTATCTGAATTTTATGAGGGGAAGCGGATATTAATTTTTATCCGCATTTCCTTTCAAAACCATATAAATCAGCGCAACAAAAATAAGCAATGCACCTGCTAAGCTACTTACGCAGAAATAAAGAATACGTTGATTTGTAGTGATGTTAAATAATTCATTTGCAAGGATATAGCGCATGAAAAACCACTGCGCAAGAGAGAATACAATTACGATTAAAGCATGTCGACGTACATCAGGGCGCATTGCCATAATGAATCACCAAGGGAGAAAAAGTGCTGATATTATGCCATTTGCCCACTCTCATCTCAATAGAGTCTAAATTGAGTCAATTGTGTAGAAAAATTAAAATTATGAATAAATTGTGAATTTTTATTAACATTAATAAACCTCGAATTCCATTTTTATCTGAAATTTTCTAGTAAATTTCTGTACTTATTTGGATATATGTTTAATGCAGCCTGTTGATTTTGTAATGATTTGGGTGGACTCAACCGATACGAAATGGCAGCAACAATACATATATTATAAATCTAAAGAAACTAAAACAAAGGTGGTTGAACTTGTTGATCAATGCCGCTATCGCGACTGGAATAATCTTCATTACTGGTTTCGATCTGTTGAGAAATTTTGCCCGTGGGTTAGAAAGATCCATCTGGTGACTTGTGGTCATTTCCCTGAATTTTTAGTTAAAAATCATCCTAAGTTAAATTTGGTCACACATGATCAAATCATGGAATCAAACTGTTTACCGACATTTAACTCACATGCTATTGAAATCAATATTCATAAAATTGAGGGACTAGCAGAACATTTTGTTTATTTTAATGATGATACCTTTATCAATAGGCCTTTAGAGCCTGAGTTCTTTTTTAGAAATGGTTTACCTTGTGATGGTGTGCGTTTACAGCCACTTATGGTCGTAGGTGAAGAGAACTTTCTAGGCGCCGTTGCCCTAACGGATGTTGCGATTATTAATAAGCATTTTGATAAGCGAAAATTACTCCATAAAAATCCCTATGCACTTTTTAACTATCGCTATTCTATGAGCAGTAATGTGGGTAATTTTTTAAGTTTATATAACCGAAAATTTTCAAGTTTTTATAGTACTCATTTACCTCAACCTTTTTTGAAATCGGTATTTGAAGAAGTTTGGAAAACTGAAGAAGCTTATTTAAATGAAGTATCAAGTCATCGATTTAGACAGCCTTTAGACGTTAATCAGTATCTTTTTCGGTTGTGGCAGTTGTGCTCATCTCGTTTTTATCCTGTCAATATATTTGAGCGTGGACAAAACTTTAATTTAAGGCTACAAAATCTTCCTGAAATTAATCAGGTTATTAAGAATGAACAACTTCCACAAATTTGTCTAAATGACGATGAACACGTGGTCGATTTTGAAAAGCTTAAAACAGAAATCATTCAAATTTTTGATCAAAAATTTAAAACACTCTCAAGTTTTGAAAAAGAAATATCCCATTAAAATTTGAAATTTACTTAATAAAAAACCCTGCATAAGCAGGGTTTTTTAATTTGAGAATCTAAAAATTATTTAGATTCTTCAGCTTTTGGCTTCTCACGTAAGCGGATGCCCAAGTCACGAAGCTGATTTGCTTCAACAGGAGCAGGTGCTTGAGTAAGTGGACATTCAGCAGTCTTCGTTTTAGGGAATGCAATAACGTCACGAATAGAAGTCGCGCCAGTCATTAACATTACTAAACGGTCAAGACCAAATGCCAAACCACCGTGAGGAGGAGCACCGTAACGAAGTGCATTTAATAAGAAGCTGAATTTCTCTTCTGCTTCTTCATCAGAAATACCAAGCGCTTCAAAAATCGCTTTTTGCATTTCTAATGTATAAATACGTAGAGAACCACCACCAACTTCAGTACCGTTCAATACCATGTCGTAAGCAACAGAAAGTGCTTCACCTGGATTGCTCTTCACTTCTTCTACGCTTGATTTTGGTAGAGTGAATGGATGGTGAACAGAAGTCCATTTGCCATCGTCAGTTTCTTCAAACATTGGGAAATCAACAACCCAAAGTGGAGCCCACTCACAAGTTGCAAGATTCAAATCATGGCCGATCTTCACACGAAGTGCGCCCATTGCATCATTTACAACTTTAGCTTTATCAGCACCAAAGAATACGATATCGCCATCTTGCGCACCAACACGTGCCAACAATTCAAGTACGATCGGTTCAATGAATTTCACGATTGGAGATTGAAGGCCTTCAATTCCTTTAGCGAGTTCATTAACTTTGATGTAAGCCAAACCTTTTGCACCATAGATGCCAACGAATTTAGTGTATTCATCGATTGCACTACGTGGCAATGATGCTGCACCTGGAACACGTAAAGCAACAATACGGCCTTTAGGATCTTTTGCAGGACCAGCAAATACTTTGAACTCTACTTCTTGCATTAAATCTGCAACGTCAACGAGTTTCAACGGAATACGCATATCAGGTTTGTCTGATGCATAGTCACGCATTGCATCTGCGTAAGTCATACGTTGGAATTTATCGAATTTAACGCCAAGAAGTTCATCGAACATCTTCACAGTAAGGACTTCCATTAAGTCCATAATGTCATCGTCACTCATGAACGATGTTTCAACGTCGATTTGAGTAAATTCTGGTTGACGGTCAGCACGTAAATCTTCGTCACGGAAACATTTCGCGATTTGGTAGTAACGATCAATACCACCCACCATCAACAATTGTTTAAATAATTGTGGTGATTGTGGAAGTGCATAGAAACTACCATTTTGTACACGACTTGGTACTAAGTAGTCACGCGCACCTTCAGGAGTTGCACGTGTCAAAATAGGTGTTTCAACGTCTAAGAAACCATTATCTTCGAAATAGTTACGAATAAGATTGGTCAATTTAGAACGGAAGCGTAAACGATCCAACATTTCAGGACGACGAATATCTAAAAAGCGATATTTCAAACGAATTTCTTCAGAAATATTGGTATTTTCATCATTTAAAGGGAATGGAGGTGTTTCTGAAGCGGCAAGAACTTCGATGTCTTTACCTAAAACTTCAATTTGACCACTCACCATGTTGGCATTTTCAGTACCTTCATAACGGCGACGAACACGACCTGTAATTTTTAATACATATTCAGAACGTGCTTTATCTGCAGTTGCAAATGCTTCTGGAGTATCTGGGTCAATAACCACTTGAACGAGGCCATCACGGTCACGCATATCAAGGAAAATAACACCGCCATGGTCACGGCGACGATGTACCCAACCGCATAGTGTAACGGTTTGGTCGATTTGGGCTTCAGTTAAAGAGCCACAGTAATGAGTTCGCATCATAATGAAGATTATCCAAACTATATTGGCTGAAAAGACGGATGCGTAAACCGCGCACCGTCAAAAAAATAAGTTTTCGATTATGCCCTGTTGCATGGTTTGCCACAAGAAGTAGATCAAAAAACCGCAGAAATTAAGCGAAAAATGAGCAATTTGGCAGCAAGTTTTCCAAATTACCCCATTCTTTGTTGTCTATCCAAAAATAGGAAAAGTAAGCACCCTAAACTAAATGTGCTGAGCCAACCTTGCATAAACTCGTTGATAGAACGGCCTGTAAAATAATAGGTATCGGCATGCCAAACCTCATGGGGTATGTAACGTGCATAATCCCAAAATGAAAATAAGCCTAAGACTGTAGATAGAATAAACAGAGACCACGCGAAAATTTTTATTTTTTTACTTACTTTCCAGTGTTGTTTGTAGCGCTGGTAATAGTGAATACCCATCCAACCAAGAAAAGGTAAGGCAATAGCAGAGGAGCCAAGTTGTAAAAGACGGTGCAAAGGGTAGGGATGACCAGAAAGATGAATAGTTGTAGCTAATACATCTTTAAATACAAACGTTCGAAAGTCTGAATGTGTTAAACCATCCCAAATTAGATGAGTTGCTATACCGACAATGAGTGCAAATATAACGCCAATAAAAAATATAAAAATACGTTTTAAAGAGCTGAGGCCAAGATCATGTTGCACACCAAAAAAACGGTACACCACTGGACGATAAAGAGAATACCAAACTGCACAAAAGGCGAGGCCTAATGCAAGGTTGGGATAAATCAGACCTTTCCATTGGTGCGTCAGCATGCTGGACTGAACTGTAAATAAGCGGTAAAGATCGGGTGTCATACTGCCAATGGCTAACGCAGCAATCGGTAAAGTGTTTTGACTAAGCTTAGATAAGGGAGGAGCTATAACGGCATGAGAGATGGTAAAAGGCATTAGAAATCAAAAATTACTCACATCATTTAGTTGACCAGTCTAACGAATCGTCGAATCAGAAATGTTTTTTATTGCAAAACAAACGAAATGTTATAATATAACAAAAATAAAACATATCGTGATCCGGGACACATCCAATGCAGTTTTATAAAAATATTTTGACCTTATCCATTTTAGCTGTCATATCCGTTCCTTCGTTTGCAGCAGAAAGTGAAAATGTTGAAAAGTTAGAAACTATTCGAATTAAGGCTCATCCACTTGAGCAAACTTCACAAGATTTTGCAGTTGCAGATACTGTTGTTGATCAAAAGCATTTATCGCAAGGGGCCGCCACTATTGGGGATGCGCTGAGTAGTGAAGTTGGAATTTATGCTAATCAGTTTGGGGCTGGTTCGAGTCGACCAGTGATTCGTGGGCAAGATGGACCACGCGTTAAAGTACTCCAAAATTCATCAGAAAATATTGATGTTTCGACCTTGTCTCCTGACCATGCGGTAACTGTAGATCCTGTGCTTGCGAAGCAAGTGGAAGTGATTCGAGGTCCTTCAACTTTATTGTTTGGTGCTGGAACTGTAGGTGGTTTAGTCAACGTCATTGATAACAAGATCCCTACGCAAATGCCTGAAAACGGTTATGAAGGACAAGTTGGCTTACGTTACAACACTGGAAGTGATGAAAAACTGGCGAGCGCTGGAGTAACTGTTGGCTTGGGTAGCCAGGTTGCTTTACGTGTCGAGGGGTTAACACGTGATGCAAATAACTACATTGCGCCAAATTACATTCATGAAGGTGAAAAAGAGCGCCGTGTAGACAATACTTTTGCTCAGGGCGATTCGGTTAACGTTGGGTTGTCTTGGATTTATGACCGTGGTTATACAGGTATTTCTTATAGCAACCGTCGTGATCAATATGGCTTACCGGGGCATAGTCATGAATATGAAAGTTGTAGCGCTCATTTAACAGGTACACCACATTTGCATTGTGGAGACCATGAGCATGAAGATGGTGAAGAAGCTCATGATCATGGACAAGAAGAACATGGTCACGAACATGGCGGTCCATGGATTGACTTAAAATCTGAGCGTTATGATTTTAAAACTGAGTTAAATGATCCGTTTGCAGGCTTCCAAAAGTTACGTGCACAAGCGAGCTATACCGACTATCAACATGACGAAATTGAAGAGGGAGCAATTGCAACCCGATTCCAAAACAAAGGCTATGATGGGCGTGTTGAGTTAGTACATAACCCAATTGCAAGTTGGGAAGGGGTGATCGGTGCACAGTTAGGCCAGCAAAAACTGAATTTAACTGGCGAAGAAGCATTTATGGCACCGACCACTACCAAAAAGTGGAGCGTATTTGCTTTAGAACATAAGCAATGGAAAGACGTACACTTTGAGCTTTCTGCACGTGCAGATCAGCAAGAAGTTGATGTAGACGATAACTCTAAACAAGATTTTGATGGCTCTGCATTTTCCTATGCAGGTGCTGCGAACTGGGAGTTTGCACCGAACTACAAACTTTCTTTTGTCGCTTCACATCAGGAACGTTTACCTTTAGCTCAAGAGTTATATGCAAATGGTGGGCACTTTGCGACAAATACTTATGAGTTAGGAAATGATCAACTCAGTAAGGAAAAATCGAATAATGTTGAGTTAGGTTTGCATTTTGATAATAACAAACTTGATTACCATCTTCATGTTTACCATAACTGGTTTGATGACTACATCTATGCGCAAACCCTTGACCGTTATAAAGACTTCCGTTTAGTTCAATATACTCAAGATAAAGCACGCTTCTATGGTGCAGAGGGGGAAATTGGTTATCAAATTACACCAATGTACAAGATCAGTGCTTTTGGTGACTATGTGCGCGGTAAAATTGATGCAGAAGGTAATGCCCCGCGTATTCCAGCAGGACGTTTAGGTACTAAAGTCGACGCAGATTTTGGTGATGGTTTTAGTGGTTCTGCTGAGTATTATCATGTCTTTAACCAAGACAAGATCGCAGCTTACGAAACCGAAACTGAAGGCTATAATATGCTCAATCTTGGGGTGGCATATTCTGGACAATATGGTGCAAAAACAGATTATCGTGTTTATATGAAAGCGAATAACTTGTTAGATGACACGGTTTATCAACATGCATCTTTCTTATCAAATATTCCACAAGTTGGACGCAATTTTACGGTAGGTGTTGAGTTTAGTTTTTAAGGCTTTAACACGAAACTAAACTTGAAAAATCAATCTAAAAGACCTAATTTGAAAGCATCAAGTTAGGTCTTTTTTATGCGTATTTTTCAACGAATTCATCAAAAAATAAATTGGTCTGGGCGTCGTTATATGGCGATATTACTTTGCGTTGTTGCTATTGCATATATTGCATCGGCAATTTATCACACGGTAAAACCATTGCCACAAGGAATTAACTTTAGTGGCAAGCTTAGACATGCTGATGTCAAATTTTTAGCAGATAAAACCTACCTTGATGCAAAAGGACAACAGCAGGTCGATCAGCACATCTTTGATGAAATCTTGAAAATGATTGATGAGGCAAAAACCACAGTTGTGGTTGACATGTTCTTGTTTAATTCAGAAGTGGGTGACTCAAAACTGAAGCAAAGGCCATTAATGCAAGAGTTAACCGATGCATTAGTAAGTAAAAAAAGACAGAATCGCCAAATCCAGATTGTATTAATTACTGACCCGATTAACTCAGTATATGGTGGTTTAAGCCCTGAACATTACCGCCAGTTACGTCAAGCGGGTGTTGATGTGATTGAAACCAATTTAGCTCCTTTACGTGCTTCTAATCCGTTCTGGTCAGGCTTATGGTATATCTGCTGTCAGAATGTTGGAAATAACCCTGAAAAAGGCTGGTTGCCAAATCCATTTGGTGAGGAAAAAATTACACTGCGCAGTTATTTGAACTTATTTAACTTTAAGGCGAATCACCGTAAAACTGTAGTTGTCGATACCGATGCTGGTTGGAAGTCACTGGTGACTTCAGCAAATCCGCATGATGGTAGTTCTAGACACTCAAATGTTGCATTAGTTGTAACAGGAGCGACAGCCGCAGACGTTTTACAATCTGAAGCCGCGGTTGCGCGAATGTCAGGTAGTAGTTCTCCATCGCTCATTTTAGGTGACTTTGAAAAAGACGTAACCAAACCACAAGTTCAGGTGTTAACTGAAGCTGCGATTTATCAATCTGTATTGAAATTGATTAACTCAGCTAAGCCGAAAGAGCATCTTGATTTAAGTATGTTCTATTTATCTGAACGCAAGATTATTCAGGCTCTAAAAAGCGCTCAAGATAGAGGGGTTATTGTCCGAGTTTTACTTGATCCAAATAAAGATGCATTTGGCCGACAAAAGAATGGTATTCCTAACCGACAAGTTGCTTCAGAGCTACATGCTGCGGGTATTCCAATCCGTTGGTGTGATACCCATGGTGAGCAGAACCATAGCAAAATGATATTAAAATATAACGCTCAGCAAGCTGAGTTGATTGTAGGGTCGGCTAATTTTACAGCCCGTAATTTAAAAAATTACAACCTTGAAACGGATATGTTGGTCATTGGCAAAGTTCAAGATCAAGTCTTTAAAGATGCGCAAGATTACTTCAATACCTCTTGGTCAAATCTACAAGATAAACAGATGAGCGTGGATTACGCGAAGTATGCAGATGAGTCTAAAGTGAAGTATTGGATTTATCGTTTTATGGAATGGTCAGGTTTGTCGACTTTCTAATTCTTTTTTTATATAAACGTTGAGGCTATGTGTTCACGACGGAGTCCTAATTGGTTCTAAACTTGGAGCTTATTTATTGCCTGCCGTGATTTTGTACAAAATTGGCAAGGTGATTAGCGACATGGATGTCGCCGTTTCACTGTGTTGCAGGGAAGCAACATCAGTGAAACAAAGGTTTTTGTCACTTTTGACCTCTCAAAAGTGAGGCATTAGCCTATACACAAGACATTAGAACATCACTGTAAGTAAAGGCTGTGCAATAAGTCCAATTTAAGGTGCTGGAGGAATCAACTGATCCAAAGTCTTATCATCTAACTTTTCCAATTCACTCAAATCAGTCTTAATTTTCCACTGCGCTTCATCTTCTACAGGATTTGGTAAACGTGCCTCAAGCCAGTCACAGACCACATCTGGGTTAAACTCAGGATGATTACACTGAATAATCCACGATAAGAAGTCTTTCGCTTCACCGTTCATGTAAGGCGGTGGAGAAACAGGGAAGAATAAAGTCGGTAGACGTTCATTCGTCGAAAGATAGTTTAAAACATGTCCTAATTCTTGAACTGTTTGCCATGCTAGCGGATGTTCTACATCAATACTGAACTTAAACCACCAAGCATGTTCACCATCTGCTCCATGAGCCATGATACGGGCTTCTTGTACGGTTGGAACTTTGCAAAAAAATTGATGAAGACGTTCAAAACTGATTTCAGACACAGCAATTGACCTAGTTTGAAAAATGGTAATGGTAGCACAGATACAGATTCTTCATATTTTCTTTATAGTCATTACAAACAATATCAATCAAAGCGGTTTTATTCATGGTTTCTCCTTGACTCTCTTTTAATCTAGCTTCAGATCAAGATAAAAGGAAATAGGTCATGAAAAAGCCAATCGTTCTTGTACTTTCAACATTAATGTTGGGTATGTCAGCTACTGCGATGGCCGATACAAGTCATCGTTGGGACAATAATCATGGTAAAAACTATGATCGATATGAGCATCGTGATGACCGCCGTCATGACTACCGAAATGATCATCGCGCTCCACAGTGGTCAAATGCTGATCGCGGTAAGCACTATGGTCGATATGTAGCATTTAAGCGTGGTGATCGTGTTCCAGCAGAATACCGCAATAGTCGCTATTATGTTTCAGACTGGAGATCGCATCGTTTGTATGAGCCACCACGTGGATACCGTTGGGTTAAAACACCGAACCAATATTTACTCGTAGATTCAAAACATCAAATTTATCGTGTCCGTTAATTTTGAAATATAGAATATATAAATGGCCTCAATATTGAGGCCATTTTTTTATGCTAATTCATCATCTTGAGGCTGAGGGGGCTTTAAAGGCGTTGGTGTTTTTGCATGTTTCTCTTTCATCACTGACGGATAATTCCAAGATGCAAAACGAACAACCAAGATAGACAGAGCTAAAATAAGAATCGAGCCGGTAATAATGACTTGGTCCATATCCGCTTTATGGTCATGTTGGATATCGGAAATGAGTAGACGGGTTAAGGCTGTAATCGCAACATAAATAAGAAAGCGTACAGGCATATGATTGGTTTTAAAGTAAATTCCAACCATTGCTCCAAGTTCTAAGTATATAAATAATAATAAAATATCATCAATCGAAGCATACTTTTTGACGGTTAAAATTTCAAAAACAGTATTGGCTGCGGACCAAGCCACCATACATCCAATAATAAACAGGGCTAAATAGTGGAAGGCTTCTACGGCGTAATGACCAAAACGGTCAAGTATTCGTTCGTATTTTTTAGGATCAGGCATAGTAAGATCTTTTGTTTGTTTCTTAATGTTTAGAAATTAAACAAATTTCATGCCAATGGAAATAGTAAATACAAAATAAAAAACGCCTGAATATTCAGACGCTTTTTCATAAAGAATTTAATTAAGCTTGATTCGTAAAGTAGTCTTCACTGAAGCCCATAATTAAGTCAGAACCAGCTTTAATTTTAGCAATACGTGCATCAATATCCGGCAAGATACGATCAGCAAAGTATTGAGCTAAAGCAAGTTTGTTTTGATAGAAGTCACCAGACTTATCTTTTGCTGCCGCTGCAATTTTTGCAAACATATAAGCGAAGCTGAGTAAACCAACTGCATGTAGATAATCAACAGCAGCAGCATTCGGGAAGTCTACGTTTTCAGCAGCTTGTTCAATAATAAACTGAGTGATTGCTTCGATTTCAGTTGCAGCATCTAAAGTTGCATCTTTAATGAAGTTCAAATCGGTGTCTAAGTCATTTGCAAAGTCGCGAATTTCAGTGATGTATTCAGCAATGAACGCACCGCCACATTTAATAGTTTTACGACCAATTAAATCTTGAGACTGAACGCCGTTCGTTCCTTCGTAGATTTGAGCAATACGAAGATCACGGATACATTGTTCCATACCCCATTCACGGATATAACCGTGACCACCGAACACCATCTGAGCATCTAAAGTTGCTTGGAATGCTGTATCTGTGAGGTAAGCTTTAGCAATTGGTGTTAAAAGCGCAACGCGATTATTGGCTTTTTTCACAGCTTCAGCATCAGTTGAGAATTTAGTGATATCGAGCTGTTGACCAACATAGACTGCAAAAGCACGTGATGCTTCATTGTTTGCACGTACGTTTAACAACATACGACGAACATCACCATGGACTAAAATGCTATCAGCAGGTTTATTTGGTGATTGAACACCAGCTGCACTACGACCTTGTAAGCGGTCAGTCGCATATTGCGCTGCATTTTGATAAGCAAATTCAGATGCGCCTAAACCTTGGATACCCATAGATAAACGTTCGTAGTTCATCATGACAAACATGGCAGCAAGACCTTCGTTCTCTTTACCAACAAGGTAACCTTTTGCTGCATCAAAGTTCATTACACAAGTTGCAGACGCTTTAATCCCCATTTTATGTTCAATAGAACCTGGGCCAACGAGGTTACGTTCACCTAATGAACCATCCTCATTTACCAAATACTTTGGCACGATGAACAAAGAAATACCGCGTGAACCAGCAGGAGCATCTGGCGTTTTAGCAAGTACTAAATGAATAATGTTTTCTGCTAAATCGTTGTCACCGCCAGTGATAAAGATTTTAGTACCTGTGATGTTATAAGTACCATCTTCATTAGGTTCTGCTTTGGTTTTAATAATACCTAAGTCAGTACCTGCATGTGGCTCGGTTAAGCACATCGTGCCCGACCATTCACCTGAATAAATCTTTGGTAAGTAAGTTTCTTTTTGTTCTTGAGATGCATAGCTGTTTAAAGCCATGCCTGCACCTACAGAAAGAAGCGGGTAGAGCATGAATGATGGGTTAGTTGCAAATAACATTTCATCAGAAAGAACGGTGAGCATTTTTGGCATGCCTTGACCGCCCCATTCTTCATCGGCACCTAAGCCAATCCAACCACCTTCTGCATATTGACGGAATGCATCTTTAAAACCAGCTGGTGTGAACACCTCGCCGTTTTCATAGCGAGCGCCTTCTTCATCACCGGTACGGTTTAATGGATGAGTCACGTTCTGAGCAAATTTAGCCATTTCTTCTAAAATTGCTTCAGCTGTTGCAGCATCTACATGAGCGAGTTTCTCATTAGACTGCCAAAATTGTTCTGCTTTAAATACATCATTTAAGATGAATTTCATATCAGCTAAAGGAGCATTGTAAATTGGCATAATCGTTCACCTTTTTTGTGCACATTGGCCTGTGCTAGATATCCTGTAAAACGAAATGGATATGGAATTTAAAGTATAAATTTATCATTGATTTTATAAAAAAAGGACCGTCAAAACTGAGCAGTCCTTTTTTGTTTTTTAACATTGCATATCGCAACTAACTATGGTTAGAAAGCGAAATGTTCAGCGTCTAATGACATCAATGGATCTAGACCACCTGCAATCACGTCTACATGAGAACGTACGCGTGGCAAGATTTTCTTGAAGTAGAAGCGAGCAGTTGTAACTTTTGCGTTATAGAAATCAACATCGGTCGTACCTTCTGCTAATTTCTCTTGTGCAACAAGTGCCATACGAGCCCATAGATACGCTAAAGTGATATAACCTGAGAAGTAGAGGTAATCTACAGCAGCAGCGCCTACTTCATCTGGATTTTGCATTGCGCGCATACCAATTTGCATAGTGAGATCGCCCCATTCTTTGTTAAGAGCTGCAAGCGGCTCAACAAATTCTTTCATGGCAGCGTTGTCTTTATTTGCTTCAACAAATTTGTGAACAATTTTGGTAAAGTCTTTTAGCATTGCGCCTTGAGTCTGCAATACTTTACGGCCTAACAAATCAAGTGCTTGAATTTCAGTTGTACCTTCATACAAACATGAAATACGTGTATCACGTACGATTTGTTCCATGCCATGCTCAGAAATAAAGCCATGACCACCGAAGACTTGAACACCGTGCTTAGCAGACTCAGAACCTGTTTCAGTTAAGAATGCTTTTGCAATTGGAGTCAATAAAGACAAGATGTTGTCAGCAAACTTACGCTCTTCTTCTGTTTCGCCTTTTTCAACGATGTCAGCATATTGAGCAAGTAAGTAAACAAGTGCACGACCGCCTTCAGCAAATGCTTTTTGAGTTAAAAGCATGTTACGAACAGCAGGGTGAACGATAATTGGGTCTGCATCTTTTTCTGGAGCTTTAGGACCAGAAAGCGAACGCATTGCTAAACGTTCTTTTGCATAAGTTAACGCACCTTGGAAAGATGATTCAGATGCTGCTAAACCTTGAACAGCAGTACCAATACGTGCTGTGTTCATGAAGGTGAACATACAGTTCAAACCACGGTTTTCAGGTCCGATCAAGTAACCTTTAGCTTGATCAAAGTTAATGACACAAGTCGCGTTACCATGAATACCCATTTTGTGCTCGATAGAACCACAACGAACCGCATTACGCTCGCCCACAGTACCATCTGCATTTACATGGAATTTAGGAACGATGAATAATGAGATACCTTTGGTACCTTTTGGTGCACCTGGTAAACGAGCAAGAACGATATGAATGATGTTCTCAGCCATGTCATGTTCACCAGCAGAGATAAAGATTTTCTCGCCAGAAATTGCATAGCTACCGTCAGCATTTGGTTCTGCTTTAGAACGGATAATACCTAAGTCAGAACCTGCATGAGATTCAGTTAAGCACATCGTACCTGTCCAAACACCTGAAACAAGGTTTGGTAAATAAGTATTTTTTTGTTCATCAGAACCATGATGTTCTAATGTACGTACAGCTCCGTGAGACAAGCCAGGGTACATACCCCAAGACCAGTTTGCTGTACCAACCATTTCAGAAATTGCAATACCTAAAGAGTTAGGTAAAGCCTGACCACCGTATTGTTCTTCTGCTGATAAAGACGGAAAGCCAAGTTCAATATATTTTTGATAAGCTTCTTTAAAGCCTGTTGGAGTGGTAACTACGCCATCATTCCAAGTACAACCTTCACGGTCGCCAACCTGGTTTAAAGGAGAAAGTTCATTTTCACAAAAGTCTGCCGCAGCTTCTAAATATTGATCAACCAATTCACGGCTTACGTTACCTTGGAAATCAGGTAATTTTGCATAGTGTTCTTCAGCATTTAATAATTCATGCAAAACGAATTGCATATCACGTAAGGGCGCTTTGTATTGTGGCATATCGGGTTCCTCAATACTGGTGAAACCAGAGTTATAATCTTAATCTATGAGAATGTGCCATAAGGCACCTTGGACTATTACATCGTGCAACAACTTGCATAACTGCACAAGCACCTCAGGACCTTTACTTTGTGACTGCAAAGTCAAGAAAAAAATACTTAAACTAGCTAAGTGCTTTGAGTGTAAACACTTTTGGTTATGTTTATATGATACAAATAGTCAAAATCGTAAACAGTTATGTATAAACAAAAGGCGCCTATAGGCGCCTTTTGTTTTATGATTTTTAGAATTATTTTGCTTGAGCTGATGCAGGAGCAGGGGCGTTAACTGGTGGTTGAGGGCGCTTTGGTTCAAAACGAAGGTTACAAGTACCTTCAAGTGTCTTATCTCCAACTTGAACATTTACTGCTTGTCCGTTGGCCTTACCATCACAAGCTTTTTGGATTTGTTCAAAGCGAGCTTGACGTTCGGCACGGTGCTGTTCCCATGCTGCTTTTTGCTCTGGTGTGAACTCACGATGTTTCATACGGTGGTGGCCTTCACGTGGGCCATCTTGCATCATGCCACGCTCTGGCTTTGGTGGTTGAGTCGTCGATTGACACGCCGCTAAACTACCCATTGTTACAATTGCCGCACTGAATAATGCAATTTTTGCCGTCATTTTCATATTTAAAGCCCGTTATGTTGTGTTTTAAGATGGCTTAAAGATTAGATAATAAAGATGTAGAAACAATGGAGAGTTTTTCTTTTCGTTGTTGGTTACAATGCCAAATATAGCGTAAAAATGAGAGAGTGCTTTTGAACGTTCTACGTGTTCCCATTGCATTACGGTTGTTTTTGACAGTCTTGCTCACCACATTGCTTATTGCGACTGCAAGCTTGAGCGTTTTGCACTGGACAATGCAAAAGAACTTTGCCAAATACGTGGCCGACGTTGAAATGCAGAAGCTCGACCGCCTTATAACCAATCTGGGTGATGTCTATACGGTGTACCATGATTGGGGGAATGCGATTCAGGCACAGATTTTACAAATCGAAGGAACCGCGGCTCCTGATGACTACGATCGTCTCTCGCAGTGGTGGCTTCGTCGCCAATACGATATTGCGATACAACAGCATTCTTTCGATGAACATGCCCTTATTAATATTTCACCGCAAGTTGCACCGACAAATAAAAATACTATTTTTAGTGATGAAGAATTAAGAACGCTTGAGCAAAATTTACCTTCTCAATATCAACCCTTTGAAGGGTTAAGATTTCCCTTAAGTGCAAACCAATTTCGCTCAAGTGATGATAAAAATAAATCAAAGAAAGGGAGCTTAAAAGATATTGAAACTCAAAATGGTAAGAAGCGTTTTATTGCTTTGCCTGACCGTTTGGGTTTGAGTTCCCGTTTATCTTTGTATGATGCACGTCACCAGTTTGTTGTAGGTGAGCCGCCTTCTTCAGATCAGATGTCATTTCGCCCGATTATCTTAAACAATCAAGTTGTAGGATATTTAGGTTTAAAACCTGTTTTAGATAAAGAAGATGCTTTGAGTATTAATTTCTTTAGTAACCAAAAGCGCTATTTACTCTTAATTTATGCTTTAACCTTACTTTCAAGTTTAGTTGCTGCGCTATTGATGGCGACTTATTTTAAAAAGCCGATTCAGCGTTTATTAAATGCAACCAATGAATTAACGAAAGGAAACTATCAACATCAGGTTGTTATTAAACGAAATGATGAGTTAGGTGATTTATCAACTCAATTGAACCATTTAGCAGAAATTTTACATCAGCATGAAGAGTCACGACGTCAGTGGGTGGCAGATACTTCTCATGAGCTAAAAACGCCGCTGGCTGTATTACAGGCACAAATTGAAGCGATGCAAGACGGGATTCGAAAAGCAACCCCTGAACATTTAGATGCAATGATGCGTCAGGTTTCAAGCTTGAAAAAATTGACCCAAGACCTTGCAGACTTGGCACAGGCAGATGCACAACAACTCAAGTGCTATTTGAGCTCTGTAAATCCATGGGAAGTGGTATTGCAGGAAGTAGAAAACTTTAAACCTAAACTTGAGCAGGCTGGTCTCGAAATTCAGGTTGAAGGAACAAGTTCTCCGCTATTATTAGACCGTGATCGCTTTAAACAGATTATTGTTAATTTAATTAGTAATAGTATTCGTTACACAGAAACAGGTGGCAAAATTCATATTCATACAGCTCAAACTCCGCAGGAGTGGACTTTGTATGTCGATGACAGCCCATTTGGTTTAAACGATGAGCAGTTATCTCGTTTAGGTGAACGTTTCTATCGCGTAGATGATTCGCGTACGCGTAGTACAGGTGGAACAGGGCTAGGCTTGGCTTTGTCTTGTAAAATTGCGCAGGCGCTTGGTGGTACACTCAGTTTTGAACATTCACCGCTAGGTGGTTTACGTTGTGTGCTCACTTTTAAAAAGCAGAGTTAAATATAAAAGGAAAAATATCTCATGAAACATGTGATGTTGGTTGAAGATGAAGTCGAATTAGCGCATTTAGTGCGTGATTATCTTGAAGCTGCCGGTTTTGAAGTAAGTATGTTTCATGATGGTCAAGATGCCTATGCGAGTTTCCAACAACGTAAACCGAATTTAATGGTTCTGGACTTAATGGTTCCACGAATGGATGGTTTGACCATTTGCCGTAAAGTTCGTGAACAATCAGATTTGCCGATTATTATGGTGACGGCTCGTACTGAGGAAATTGACCGTGTATTAGGTCTGAATATGGGCGCTGATGATTACGTATGTAAACCATTTAGTCCAAAAGAGTTGGTAGCTCGCGTACAAGCTGTTCTGCGCCGTTTAGAGCGTAAAGCAGAACCTGAACAAAATGATTCTTTCAGAATTGATAAAGCTCAGCAAAGGATTTGGTATCAACAAAAATCATTGAGCTTAACGCCAACCGAATTTCGCTTACTTGAGCTATTTTTAGAGCATGTAGGGCAAGTATATTCACGTGCACAATTATTGGATCATATTAATCCAGATAGTTTTGACGTTGCCGACCGTGTAATTGACAGCCATATCAAAAACTTGCGCCGAAAAATTAGTGAAGCGGCTGAAACTGGTAACCGTCATGAATGGATTCAAGCTGTTTATGGTGTAGGTTACCGCTTCGAATATCCTGAAGAGTAAAACACTAGCAAAAGTTATTCTGTGGATAACCACAATGTTATCCACAGAAAATGTGGATAGTTTTAAAGATTTTATGGATAAATAATAATCTTCGTATGATTTGGTACCAATTGCCAAATTTCATCTATATCTGCATTTCTAACCGCAATACATCCCAATGTCCAATCCTTATGTGGCATATAAGTCGAGCTAAAAGGCATAGATAAAAAGGATTTTGGAACTGATCCATGAATCATGATATCTCCACCTGTTGGTTGATTATATTGCTTGGCATAAGCAATATCTTTCGTATCGGGATAGGAAATATGCAATGATTTATAGAAAGCACTTTGTGAATTGCGCCAATCTATAGAATAGACCCCCTCAGGTGTTTTTCCATCATTTTCAAAGTGTTTATGTCCTTTGGGATTAAAGCCAAGACGAATGGGATAACGACGAATCACGTCCTGATTACTCTTGAGCAGAAGTATGCGTTGACTTTTAAATACTTCAATTGAGGTGATGGGCTTTGTCTTGATTAGCTCTAAAATTTCTTTATTTGAAAGCGCTTGATGGCTTGGCGTAAAAGTTGGTAAATATTTTTCATATTTATAAAAAGCGATGCCGAGTGGAACTATAAGAAGTGTACAAATAATGATAGGTCTAATTTTCATATATTATTCTTTGATGCTTAAAAAACTCTCTTAAGCCATTACTAAAGTGGTTTAAGAGAGTTTTAGTTTTTAAAGTATTAAGAAGAACAGCTAACAGCTACGTCTGGTACGTCACTTGGTAACGGTCCTAAATCTTGTGGCTGTTCGAGCTCTGGTTGTCTTGTGTATGGCTGATTAAGCAGCTTAAACAAACGGTCTACTTCGCTAAAATCATCTCGTTCTGCTGCTTCAATAGCACGTTGAGCCATGTGATTACGTAAAATATAAATCGGATTTGCTTTTTGCATGCTTGCATCAAGTTCAGCAGTATCTTGATGTTCACGAATGCTTTGATATTGGCTAAGAAACTCATCAAACTGTCGAATATCAAGGCAATCATCTCGTAGAGTCTTATATTCTTTATTTTGAAGTCGGATAAAGCTCTGAGTGTAATCGAGTTGTTCAGTTTGTAAGATTCTTAAAAACGCAAAACTACAATCAAGACTGTCTTTATGAAAATGAGGTAACCCCATTTTTTGACATAAACCAGTTGTGTAATGTTCAATAAAAGTCGGTTCAAATTGTTCTAAGCAACGCGCTAACTCTTCTTTGAACTGATCCTTTTGTTCAGGTTCAGCAAGTGGAATCAAGTTGTTTAACCACGTCCATAAATTCCAATGGCCTATGCTTGGCTGATTTTGATAAGTATAACGGCCTTGATAATCTGAGTGGTTATTGATCCAGTTCGGGCGGAAGCGTTCCATAAAACCATATGGACCAAAATCGAGTGTTGAACCAGTAATATTTAAGTTATCGGTATTCATCACGCCATGAGCAAAGCCAACCAATTGCCATTTCGCAATCATGATTGCAGTCCGTTCAATTACCTTTTTGGCAAAGGATAAAATAGGATTCTCAGTTTCTAGACACTCAGGATAATGCCATTCAATACATTTTTGAGTAAATTCTGGCAGCAACTCTGGAGCGTATTGATTAATCCATTCGAAATGCCCTAAACGGATATGACATTCAGATGTTCTGAGCAGCATTGCGCCTAACTCTAGTTTTTCGCGCTGTACCCCTTGAGTAGAGGTCGTAAAACCTACCGCGTGACTAGAAGCGACGCCTAAAGCATTTAAAGCATGCCCAGCTAAATATTCCCGGACAACGGAACGCAGCACTGCACGTCCATCTCCCATTCTTGAATAAGGGGTAGGGCCTGCACCTTTGAGATGTAGGTCAATGGTTTGACCCTTTGTATTGAGTATTTGCGCAATCAGTAAGCCACGACCATCACCGAGTTGTCCTGCCCATTGTCCAAATTGGTGGCCAGCGTAGACCATCGCCAGAGAAGGGAATTCAGTGAAAGTACGCTGTCCGCTACAGATTTCAACCCATGCATTTTTATCGTCTTCTGACCATTGAAGTTCATCAGCCAAAGCACTGTTAAAATGACCTGCTTTTGCACCATGTAAAGGAGATGGTTGCTGAACATGAAATAATTTAGAAGGAAGTGAAGGGTAGAGCGGATTAAATTGCATGGGCTTGGCAAAATAGAGAAAGCGGATTTCACTATACCATAGTTAAAAAGCAGGCATAAAAATAGCTCCCGAAAGAGCTATTTTTGATCAGGATTTATTTTAGTCTGACACCACGTTGGTATTCTTTTTAACACTACGCATGAGTGTTTCTAAGCATTCACGGTGATGACTTAAACGGTGTTCAAGCAACTGAAAATCAACTTTAAGCTTGTGATCCATTCTATGAATCTTTTCAGCCATTGCTGCTTTTTTCGCTTGTAACTCTTGTTCTTTAAGTTTTGCCCAATCATTTAAAGTATGGGTAAATGCTTCGTATTCTTGTGCAATACGTTGTTTCATTTGACTAATGTCAGCATTTACATCATGACCATAGATAGCAAGATCTTGCTCGGCATATTTAAACTTCATCGCCAGTTCTGCTTTTTTAATATTAAAGCTTGGAATACGACGTAAATTTTTAGCTAAACCAAGTTTAGAACAAGACCAAATCAACCATTTTGTTGGGTCATATTGCCACCATTTCACACCATTACGATAATCGTATTGGAAGATATGGTGATAGTTGTGGTAACCCTCGCCCCAAGTGGCGATAGCTAACCAGAAATTATCACGTGCCGAGTTTTCGTCTGTATAAGGACGTTTACCGAACATATGACAAAGTGAGTTAATAAAGAAAGTCACTTGATGGCTAATGATTAAGCGTAAGAGACCACCTATGAGGACTACACCCCATAAATCGCCAGTTGCCCAACCAATTAAACCTAAAATTCCAACATGAACTGCAACTACGAGTAAACCATAGTATTTATGCTGGAACATAACCAATTTATCATTGAGCAAGTCAGGTGCATTTTTAAAGTCTGGCTCAGATGGCGAATGATCGCGGATCATCCAACCCATATGGGCATACCAAAAACCACGCTCAATTGAATATGGATCTTCATCGACATGATCAACATGTCTGTGGTGAGTACGGTGACCAGATGCCCAGAACAAAATACTATTTTGCACGGCAAAAGTTCCACCGATCATTAAAAGAATTTTAAGCGGTAACGACGCTTCGTAAGCTCGGTGAGCCCACAGGCGGTGATAACCAGCAGTAATCCCCATACTACTTAGAGCTAAAAGAAAAAATAAGCTTACCCATGCGCTTACACTAAAATCATAATAATACGCGTAAATCGGGATTATGATTGCGGCAAGAATTGGTAAACCAATTAAGGTAATGCTAGCGGTCCAGTTAATTGGGGCTTTGAGTGGGGCGGAAGTCATATCCGGCAGCGCTCCTAGAATCCTTGTCAGACAAGGTACAAAGACAAAACGACATAGCAAAACCAATCATCAAGATATATTGCTATTCTATCCTTCATATTAGCACGTGCTTAGTGAGAATCACTAGCATTATTGTACAGATGTATTGAAAGAACGGTAACAGAATTAAACTATGTCACAGAGTTTTTCAAGTAGGAGAAGTTGTTTAATGAACGTACAACGATTGAAAAAAAAGAACAGCATTGATATTGCAAGGAAATTATCATTGAAGTGTATCTTGGTCACAATCAGTCTTGTATTAGCCGCATGTCAAAGTGCACCCGATCAAAGTACAAAAAAAGTCCAAACAAAAAAAACAGTTCATCATGTTCAATCGCCTGTTGTAAAAAAGAAAGTGAGTCCGGATGGCATTCAAGATATTGATTGGCAGATCACTCATATCAGTGGTCATAAGGCAAAATTCTTTAACCAATGGCCAACTCTTTCACTGAACTCAGCAGTCAAAACAGTATCGGGACATACTGGCTGTAATGCCGTTTTTGGCCGTTATACATTTGATTTTGGCCAGCAAAAACTTGATATGCAGGTAAATGCAGGCCATTTAAGCTGTGATGGAGCTTTGGCTCAAGAAGCGGAACTGGTGGATGCTTTGCAACGTATTCAACGCTTTCAGCTCGTAGGTAATACGCTATATCTGCTTGATCAGAGTGGACAACGCCTTATTCAGGCGCAAAAGAAATAAAAGGTGGTTTTACCACCTTTTTTATATTTATAGAGCTTGTAACATCGTGGTTGGAATATCTGTAATTAGCCCTTGTACATCTAAATCACGTAGCCTTTTTGCTCTTTCGACATCATTCACTGTCCAGACACTAATATTTAAGTTGGCCTGTTGTGAAAGCTGAATCATTTCATCTGTTGCGAGTTGATCGTGCCAGCCAATATGACAACAACCATATTGATGTGCGAGTTCAATTGCTGTTGCTCCAACTGGAAGTTCGACTAACAATCCACGTTTGAATTGAGAGTTTATATCGCGTAAGGCAGTTAGAATCTGAAGATCAAAACTTGTGATGGTGACGACTTTCTCAAAACCTTGTAATTCAGTCTCAAGCTTTTGAACAATTTTTTCTGCTAAAACCATGTCTCTTACAGCTTTCACTTCCACTTCAATATGATCGAAGTTATCAAGCAGGTTTAAAACGCCTGGGAGTGTTGGTGTTGGCTCTGAATTTGGCCAGTCAGGCCAGTTTTGACGATGATCAAATGATAATGCTTGAGCCAAATTAGATTGCTCAACAATTTGGTCGACTCCAGCTGTACGTAAAAAATTCTCATCATGAATCACGACCAGCTCTTGATCCTGAAGTTGACGAATATCAAATTCGACACCACGAATACCTAAATTTTTTATGTGCTGAAACCCACCTAGTGTATTTTCAGGAGCTTCTCGGCGTGCACCACGATGACCAATAATGCGCATAATTTTCTTCTATGAAATATTTTGACTATGGTCTCTTTAAAAAGAGCAGAGACCATGGTTAATCTAATCTATTTTTAAATAATCTCATTAATATTTTTTTGCCAAAGTACTTCTTGGCCGCCCTCGGCACGCTGTAAAGCACGAGATGCAACAAACAACCAGTCAGACAAGCGGTTTAAAAGTTGGAGCGCCGTGGTTTGAATATTTTGATCACGTGTTTGTACCGACAGTAGAGATCTTTCTGCGCGGCGACAAACGGCACGGGCTTGATGGGCATAACTGCAAGTTAAAGAGCCTGATGGGAGAATAAACTCTTTAAGCATCGGTAAGTCTTCATTCATACGGTCAATTTCTTTTTCAAGAAAATCAATACAAACAGGCTCAAGTAAATTGTAGTTTGGAATGCAAACTTCTCCACCTAAATCAAAAAGCCAATGCTGAACAAGGCTGAGACTTTTATCCCAATCCGCTTTGTTGGTCACTTGACTCGCTGTGATTTGAGCACGAAGTACCCCAATAATGGCATTGAGTTCATCGACATCACCAAGTGCTGCAATTCGTAAATCATCTTTAGCAACACGAGAGCCATCACCTAAACCTGTTGTGCCTGAGTCGCCTGTGCGTGTATAGATTTTGCTTAAACGGTGTCCCATGCTGGATATCCTGAACATAAAAAAGGGGATAATGTCGGTCAGAACATTACCCCGAAACTGGAGTTAAGAAAATATTTTTATAATTAAAGGGAGATATTAATAACGGAAAGTGACCCCAACAGAAGCTTGGCGGCCACCATTCACATACCAATTGCGTGAGTTGTAAACCGTTTTATATTCAGAATCACCCACATTTTCGATATTGGTAAATACTTTAACGTTTGGATTGATATTCCAGTAAGCATTTAAATCGACAGTAGCATAACCTGGAACTTTTTGTGGATTAGCACTATTTTGAGCATTAGAGTTAGAGCGGGCAATAAGTGAAGCACTAACACCGTAAACAGTATTTTCTAAACCTGTAGTTAAGGTGAGTGTTTGCTTAGGACGATAAGCAATCTCTAAGCCTGTTTCTTTATTTTCGGTTTTTACATAGGCATATTCAGTTGATAAAAATAGATCATCTTGTTTCCATTTAAAACCAACCTCACCACCAGAAAATTGTGCTTTGTTTAGATTTTCATAAGTACTTGTCGTTGTATTGGTTGCAACATCAAAATTTGAATTTGATGCAATTAAATTTTTGACGTCTGTTTTATATGCCGATAAATATGCTGTTAATGCAGGAGTAAACTGATGATCTAAGCCAATTTCGTATGAAGTACTTTCTTCTGGTTTTAGATTAGTATTGCCATAAGTATGATAAATTCCAAAAGAACCATAATCAGCTTCACTGTGATAATACAATTCAGTAAGTGAAGGGGCTCTAAATGCTGTTCCGATATTTGCATAGATACTGGTTGATGGTAATACAAAATAACGAATAGCCCCTTGTCCTACATTATGTGTTCCAAATTTTTCATTATCTTCGAGGCGTACGCCTAATTGCGTGCTGATTTTATCAGTTTTATATTGGTGTTGTAGGTAATAGCCAGTAGAATCAATATTTTGCTTTCCATTTAAAATCGAGGCATCTTGATACTCTGTATTATCAATGCTTGCGCCAACCAAGATATTTTGTGCCTGTGTAAATTGCCACTTAACATTTAAATCACCTTCATTGCGTTTAGTGTCGGCATGATAAGGTGATGATTCACGATAATCTTGTGTATCTTTAAAATTAGAATATCTTGTATTGATAGTGATATTAGATGTAGGTTTATATTCGACTCTAGTGCTGACTAATTGATTGTCAAACTCACGTTTAGCTGTATTGCTTATGCCACCATTGTCTGAATAATTATTAGCACCCTTGTTTTGAGAAATTTCAACATTTGCATTTAGGTTGTTCTTGTTGTCATAACCTATTTTTGCGCTATAACCTTTTTGATCATAAGCAGCTTTTAAATTGTCTGGTTGAGTGTTGAAAATATGCGTTCCATCACTTTCCATACTTTGCCCACGAATTTGAGCAAAGAACCCTTCATTGCTGACTAAATCTGTTCCAATAATGGCCTTATACGTATTATCTTCACCATAAATACCTGTAAGGAATGCAGAATTTCTTTCAGGTGTAGATGTAATCATTTGGATTACACCACCAATCGCATCAGTACCATATTGAACTGATGCAGGACCTTTTAAGATTTCAATGCGGTCAAGATTAGTTGTATCTAAAAGTTCAGGATAGATTGGGGAAAGGGTATTTGGAGTATTTAGACGTGCTCCATCTTTTAATAACAGTACATGATTTGGATTTGTACCACGAATCAAAAGATTAGTACCTTGCCCAAGACCGCCATTTTGTTTGATATAAATAGATGCATCTTTTTGTAAGATATTAGATAAATTTGAAATAGGATTTTTTTCAATTTCTTCTTTAGAAATCACTGAAATACGCGCCGGAACCTCACTCGCTTTTTCAGCACTTTTTGAAGCAGTGACTACAATTGGATCAAGTTGAGTTGCGTTCGTTGCATCTTCAGCAAAAATAACAGGTGAAAACCCCATCGCAATAGCGATAGCCCCTACCAGACGAGTAGGTTGAAAAGACTTAGACATAACATGCTCCATACATTCACCCCACGTGAATGATCGGGTAGATAGATGAAACAAGTAGGTCTCCGGACTTCAGCGCCATATTCATGTTATGGACATATTCACCTTCCCACATGACTGCAGTGGTGTAAGTCGCTCTCGACTTAAAAAAATATGCTTTACATTGTTACCGTTGCGGGGGCAGTGCCGGACTTTCACCAGCTTCCCTAAAGCATTAATTGCTTACACTTGCTTCCAATTTTACGCAGTATAAAGTGACGATTTATTTCATACAATGTCATTTAGCCCAATTCCCAGAGAACTTTTACGCAAGGGGCAAAAATTGCATTACAATGGCGCTTATTTTAAGAAATGGTTGTAGTTTAAACAGCTCATGAGCCAATCAAACCAAAAACGTACACGAGCAAAAATCTGTGGAATTACTCGCATTGAAGATGTTCAGGCAGTTATTACTGCTGGAGCAGATGCGATAGGTTTTGTTTTTTTCCCGCCGAGTCCAAGAAACGTGACAGTTGAACAGGCAGAAGAATTAGCAAAAGTAATTCCACCTTATGTACAAATGGTTGGTTTGTTTGTTAATGCAAGTGCTACTGAAATTCAGGATGTACTTGATTGTGTTCCCCTAGATGTATTACAACTACATGGCGATGAAACTCCAGAACAATGTCAGGAAATAGCTCGCCATTGTAAACGTCGCTGGTATAAAGCGATTCAGGTTAAACCTGATCTGGATGTAATTGCTGAAATTCAAAAATATCAGATGGTTGGTGCCAGTGCTGTATTGCTCGATGCGTGGCATCCTGAGCTTAAAGGGGGCACAGGACATCAGTTTGACTGGTCTAAATTTCCAAAACTTGATATTCCTTTAATCTTGGCAGGTGGTTTAACCCCTGACAATGTCATTGACGCTATTCATACTACCGGTGCTTTTGCAGTAGATGTGAGCGGAGGCGTAGAGTCCGCAAAAGGTATAAAAGACCAACAACTCATTGAACGATTTATGCAAGGAGTCCAACGTGGATCAGCAAAACAATGTGATTGACTATACACAGTACCCAGATGCTGCAGGGCATTTCGGTATCCATGGCGGACGTTTTGTGTCAGAAACACTCATGGCGGCATTAGAAGATTTAGAAAATCTCTATTCTCGCATGAAAAATGATGAACAGTTTCTGGCAGAATTCGACCGCGATCTAGCCTACTATGTAGGTCGTCCTAGTCCACTTTATTATGCTGAGCGATGGTCAAAAGAGTTAGGTGGTGCGCAAATTTATCTTAAACGTGAAGACTTAAACCATACAGGCTCACACAAGGTAAATAACACGATTGGTCAGGCGTTATTGGCAAAGCTTTCGGGTAAAAAACGTATTATTGCTGAGACTGGTGCAGGGCAGCATGGTGTAGCAACTGCAACAATTGCAGCACGTTTGGGTCTTGAATGTGTTGTTTATATGGGTGCCGAAGACGTTAAGCGTCAAGCCATGAACGTTTATCGTATGCGTTTGTTGGGTGCTACAGTTGTTCCTGTACAAAGTGGCTCTAAAACGCTGAAAGATGCCATGAACGAAGCGATGCGTGACTGGGTAACCAATGTTGATACGACTTACTATGTCATTGGTACGGTTGCAGGCCCGCACCCTTACCCTCAACTCGTTCGTGACTTCCAGTCGATTATTGGCCGTGAAGCACGTAAACAGATTTTGGAACAAGCAGGTCGCTTACCAGATGCATTGGTTGCATGCGTGGGTGGCGGTTCAAATGCAATGGGCTTGTTCTATCCATTCTTAAACGATGCCAACGTGAAAATGTATGGTGTTGAAGCAGCTGGTTTTGGTATTGAAACTGGTAAACACTCTGCACCATTAAATGCAGGTCATGTGGGTGTATTACACGGTAACCGTACTTACTTAATGAGTGATGAACAAGGCCAGATCATTGAGACACATAGTATCTCGGCGGGCCTTGATTATCCGGGTGTTGGCCCTGAACATAGCTTCTTGAAAGATATGAAGCGCGTAGAATACGTGCCGATTAATGATACAGAAGCTCTGCAAGGTTTCCGTGATTTAACCAAAATCGAAGGGATTATTCCTGCGCTTGAAAGCTCACATGCGATGGCGTACGTCTCTAAGCTTGCACCAACGATGTCTAAAGATCAGATTATTATTGCGACTGTTTCAGGCCGTGGTGATAAAGATTTAATGACAGTTGCACGCATTGATGGCGTAGAAATGGTCGAGATGTAAGAGAACTATAATGCCAAGCTTGTTTATGGTGATGTTGGGCGGGCGCCATGCCCGTGCTAATACAGAAGTCCATGATGTAGTCATGGCGGTAGGGGATACTTTGGAAGAAGTTTATCCTCAACTTAAACAGGCTTGGTTTGGTGAGGCTCAAGGGTTGCATATCGATGCTTGGGCCAAGCTCTCAGGAGTTAGCTCTCAAGGGCAAAATTATCAAATTCATTTTACAGATGCAGCACCCAAACCAGATGATTTAAAATTATATTTAATTAATCTGGGTGGATATAATGCTCGTGAATTTGGTGAACTTCACCGTTATGAGTTTGTAGTTGCACCAAATGCTGTCGCTGCAAAACAATTAGGTAAACAATTTATAGATCAACAGTGGCAAAAAGCACACACAGATCGAGTCATTGATATTGATGACTGCTTAGCGATAGATTGTGTAGCAGGGCGCTATATTCATTTAATAAAAGGCGATTTTGCTGCAACAATTTGGGAAAATACGTATTTGACCGTGGTATAGGTCATTTGAAATCTAATATTCATATGGAAGTGGGTAAATGGATTTAATTCAAGAAAATGGACAGCCTCGCTACGGGCGTTTTGAATCTGTACCGTCAACCATTCACGTACAACATTATATTTATAAAACCCCTTATGGTAAGGTCTTAAAGGGCTGGCGTAAGCAACTAAAATATAAAAAATTCAAATTCTGCGGCATTCAACATAAACACTATAGTATTGGTCTGGCCATTGCAGATATTGGCTGGGTTGGGCACGGTTTTTTCTATATTTATGATCATGAAACTCAGCAGGTCATTGAGTGGAATGCGATTCAGCCTTTGGGGCATAAAACCTATCTTGATGAACAGCCGTTGTTTAATCAAAGTTATTTTTCTAAATCTCCTTATCAGTTTGATATTCAGCATGCCAATGGCGTGCGATACATTCGAGTGACTAAATATGGTGAGATCCAACTTAGTGCTCGGATTTTTTGTGCTGGGACCGATATATTAAGTTTATGTACACCGACAGGAATTAACGGTTGGACCTATACCCAAAAGCAGACCACACTTGCTGTAGAAGGGATGTTTATTAATAAACAAAACCAAATCGTACAATTTGATGAAAAGACATTTGCATCTCTAGATGATACTTGTGGTTTTTTGCGACCTGAAACAGCTTGGTTCTGGCTTTCATGTAATTTCTGGGATGAGCAAGGGCGGCGTATTGGTTTAAATTTGGCTTCAGGTGTGAATGAAAGCTTTGGTAATGAAAATTGTTTATGGATTAACGGAGTTTTATTTCCATTGACTGATGTTTTATTTGAAAAAGTAAATGATGAGCTTTGGAAAATTAGCTCTCTAGATCAAAAACTTAATCTACAGGTCCATATTGGTTGGTGCCGATACGAAAATATTAATTTAAGAATGATCGGCAGCCAGTTCAATCAGTGGCAAGCTAAAATTAGCGGCACGATTGAGCATGAGGCAACCGATATAATCAATTGCAATGAGCAATACGGTTTACTAGAACAACATTATGCAAAATGGTAACAAGCAGGTTATAAACCTGCTTGCCAAAATGCTTCACCAGCTGCAATAGGATCATTGGTCTTTTCAAGTGTTTCAATCCAGACTGGGTATTGACGAATGACTGGATGCTGACTTGGATGGAAATCTTTTTTAAACCAATCTAAATATTGGCTTTTCATGGCAGTTAATGTGCCATTTTTACCAAAGAACCAAGGTAAGCCTTTAAGGCTCATCAAGAGTCGTTCTCTAGAACTGAAGCCATCACATTTCAACATGATGTTGGTGCGATAGAGCGTAAAACCAAACATGAGTACTGTCGTAAGAACCAATACAAAACGACGAGTCGACTCAGGAACTTCACCTACTTGTTTCATGACATCAAAAGCAACATCACGATGCTCCATTTCTTCAATGGCATGCCAAGCAAACAACGCTCGGACATAGGGGTGAGCATTTTCCAAAGTTTTTTTATTGCTATAAAACGTTTCTGCCATTAATGCAGTTAAATGTTCAGCTGCTGCTGTCATTGCAATATTGTATTGCGGTGAGCGTTTGGTGAGTTCAAAACGAAAAATTCTTTTTAGTGTAGCTGTGAATTGGTCAACAGGCATACCTTGTTCTTTCATGAGCTGATTCATTTTGTCATGAGCAATACCGTGTTGAGCTTCTTGTTTAATAAAGTCTGCAACACGGTTTTGTAGTTCTGGATCATCAATTTTGTCTCGGAACATACGAACACATTCGATAAAGTAACGCTCTCCATCCGGAAAGGTTAAGCTGAGCGCATCAAACATACGAGTCAAAAAAGGATCATTATTAAACCAAAAGCGAGGCGCTTCGTTTAAATGAAAATCTAGATCTTTACGAACCACTGGCTCGACTTGATAAGAAACATGTGCGTTCATATTTTATTTCTCGCATCTAACTTGTTTACTAGTATGTCGCGGCTGGTCGGCTTTGTTTTGACAGTTATTGCCAATTTTTATACAGTTTGCGACAAAATGGCAGTAAAAAAAGGATGAGCCATGCAAGATTTTACGATTTCAAATGGGTATTTTTACCTTTGGAATACTTACTTAAAAGAAAGAGAAATGGACTGGCAGGCATTAAATCTGACGGATGTTCAGGCCCGACAAGTTCAAAATATTTTAGCTTCGTCTATTGATGCTCAATCATCTTTAAATTTTTTTCTTGAGCTTTTAGAGCTAACCGAATCTCAGCTACAAGTTTCCAATTTAGCTTTGGAAATGGCCACTTGCATTACACCTGCCAATTTTGGAGTGTTGGGTTATATGGCATCCCGAAGTGGCAGTTTTGCAGAGGTTCTTGAATATATTATGAAGTTTCATCGTCTGGTAATTGACGGTGAGCAAGTAGTGCCTATGCAAATTGAGCAAGATGCTTCAAAAATTCGTTTGTATTGGCCGCTGGTTGATGACAGCAATATCATACTTTGTGAGCTGACCTTGGCAGCTATGGTACAGCTTGCTAAACAGATAGCCCCACTACATGATTTTCTCTTGCAACAAGTTGAGTTCGTGCACCGTGCGCGTGGTCCGTTAGTGCACTATCAGCGTTTCTTTCAATGCAAATTATCATTTGAAAAACCTTACTACGCATTAACTTTTGCAAGTGAGGGACTAAGTATTCGTCCTCAGCATGCAGACCCAACCTTAATGCAACTTTTAGTGAAACAGGCAGAAGAAGCATTAGCTCAGCGTAAAATACATACAGATTTAGCTCAGCAAATACATTGGATCGTCCATGAATATTTTAAGCAAAGGCAGCAGGCCCCTAAAATAGAAGATATTGCCACCGAGTTGAATATTTCAGTACGAAGCTTGCAGCGCCAACTACAGTCATTAAACACTTCATTTAAATTAATTTTAGATGCAGAGCGTATGAAGCGCTGTGAGATATTACTTAATCAAAATGCCAGCCTCACTTTAATTGCTGAACAATTGGGATATTCGGACCAGTCAGCACTTGCACGTGCCCATAAAAATTTGACAGGACAAACCCTATTAGCAAGAAAAAGACAATTACAGCTAACAAATAAAAATGCAATAAAATAGCCTTTTTGTGGCGATTTTCTATTCAGATGATGATCTAATAATGGCTCGAAAATAGGAAGCTTTGATCATTGAGAAAAGTTTCAAAATATTGATAAATGTACGCCATGGGTTGTATGAATCATACAATCGAATATCGCCATAACGTTAGATCTGTTCAATGGACAAAAAATAGCGTTAAAATGCGATGTTCTTGTATTTCTACAAACAACTCCTCAATTTTAAATAATTCAAGGAAAGCACAACCCTATGTCACGTCTTGCCACCCGTTTTGAAAAGCTTAAGTCCCAACAACGTAAAGCGCTTGTATCTTATGTCATGGCGGGTGATCCACAACCGCAAGTAACAGTTCCGTTACTGCATAAAATGGTTGCGGCAGGAGTAGATGTCATTGAGCTTGGTTTACCATTTTCAGATCCAATGGCCGATGGTCCGGTAATTGCGCTTGCAGCTGAACGTGCGCTTGCAGCAGGGACCAATACGTTGGATGCACTCAACATGGTAAAAGAGTTCCGTGAGCAGGATCAGGAAACACCTGTTGTTTTAATGGGTTATCTAAATCCGGTTGAAGTGATTGGTTACGAGAAGTTTGTTTCTCATGCGAAACAATGTGGTGTAGATGGCTTATTACTGGTGGATTTACCGCCAGAAGAGTCAAAAGAGTTTGGTGCTGTGTTGAAGCAACATGACATGGATCAAATCTTCTTGCTCGCACCAACTTCTACAGACCAACGCATTCAACATGTGGCAAATCAGGCAAGTGGATTTATCTACTATGTTTCACTTAAGGGTGTAACAGGAGCCGCAACACTTGATACGGCAGAAGCTGCTGCCCGTATTCAAAAAATCAAAAATGCCACTGATATTCCAGTAGGTGTTGGTTTTGGTATTAGTGATGCTGCTTCAGCAAAAGCAATGGGTAGCGTTGCTGATGCGGTGATTGTAGGTAGTGCTTTCGTTAAAAATTTTGCAACGTTGGCAGCGGATGACGCTGTTGAACAGACGGTGAGTAAAGTCAAGGAGCTTCGAGCAGCGCTCGATGAGTTAGTATGAATCAAGAAGTGAAATCAGGGAAAGTTCTTAGCCCTTCGACACCATGGACAAAACGTCCGGTTCCAGGTATTGAAGTCGCAAATGAGCAACAAATTCTCAAAGCAACATTTACTGAGCCAACGATTGAATGCCCTGAATGTCATGCTCTAGTGACACGTACAGCAATCTCTTTCAATGCGTATGTTTGTCCGCAGTGTGATGAACACTTACGTATGAAAGCTCGTGATCGTTTGAACTGGTTCTTCGACAATGTAGTAGCAGAATTAGGGCAAGAATTTAGCGCGAAAGATCCGTTAAAGTTTGTCGATACCAAGCCATATCCAGATCGTATGCGTGAAGCGCAAACCAAAACTGGTGAAACGGAAGCCTTAATTGCCATGCAAGGTAATTTAAATGGCGTAGATATGATTGCATGTGCTTTTGAGTTCGACTTTATGGGCGGCTCTATGGGTACAGTTGTAGGCGACCGTTTTGTTCAGGCTGCTGAACTTGCTATTGAAAAACGTCAACCATTGATCTGTTTCGCAGCTTCTGGTGGTGCACGTATGCAAGAAGGTATGCTGTCTCTTATGCAAATGGCACGTACTTCAGCGGCGATTCAAAAGTTAAAAGATGCAGGTTTACCTTATATCGTGGTGTTAACACATCCTGTATATGGTGGTGTAACAGCTTCTTTAGCAATGTTGGGTGATATTCATATTGCTGAACCTAAAGCGATGATTGGCTTTGCTGGTAAACGTGTAATTGAGCAGACTGTACGTGAAACTCTAGAAGAGCCGTTCCAACGTGCTGAATATTTGCTTGATCATGGTGTAATCGATCAGATTGTTCATCGTCATGCTTTACGTGATACTGTATCTCGACTTGTATCGAAATTGATGAACTTACCTTGAACCAACAAGCTCCACTTTCAATAGACTCTTTAGATACATGGCTCAATTATTGGAGCCATGTTCACGTTACAGGGATAGATCTTGGTCTGGAACGTGTAATTCCTGTTGCAGAAAAGCTGGGTGTAACTCAGCCTACTGCTAAAGTTTTTACAGTGGCCGGAACGAATGGTAAAGGCTCAACTACGACCACACTGGCTGCGATATTAAACGCACAGGGTTATAAAGTTGGATTATATCAGTCACCGCATATCTATCGCTTTAATGAGCGAGTCAAATTAGGTGGAGTTGAAGTCGATGATCAAAGTCTGATTGATGCTTTTGTTCAAGTCGATCAGGCTCGTCGCGATTGTGATTTAAGCTTATCTTTTTTTGAAGCAACCACTTTGGCTGCTTTTGTCATTTTTAAACAACAGCAATGTGATGTATGGGTGCTCGAAGTTGGTTTGGGTGGACGCTTAGATGTTGTCAATGTAATTGATCCCGACGTTGCAGTTATTACTAATATTGGCCTAGATCATACTGACTGGTTGGGCGATACCATCGAAAAAATTGCTTTTGAAAAAGCAGGCATTATTCGTCCACAAATTCCAGTTGTCTTTGCCGGTGAACAAATTCTACCTCGAGCAATCCAAGATAAAGCAGAAAGTACCCAAGCAGACTTATATACCGTTAATCATGATTATTTTTATAAACTCGCCGATGATGGGCAATACTGGTACTTTGCCTCAGAAGGAACTACTTTAAAGCTTCCCTTAGGTCATTTAGCTATTGAAAATATTGCGGGAGCGGTTGCAGCTATTTTAAATAGCGGACTTGAAATTTCTCAGTCAGCACTAGAAAAAGGTATTCAATCTGCACGTTTAGCAGGACGTTTTGAGCAGCGTCAAGTGCAGGGGAAAACGGTAATTTTTGATGCCGGACACAATCCACATGGTGTTGAATTTTTGTTAAAGCAATTGCGAAATTTCTTAGAATACAATAAACAGTACACAGAAGTTGTCGCAGTATTTTCAATGCTGGCAGATAAAGATATAAAATCAGTAGTCGATTTATTGAAACCTACTGTTTTACATTGGAAAATTGCTGAGTTGAATGTGCCGCGTGCTGCACCGATTCAGCAACTCAATGATGCCTTGCAAGGCCAGACAGTACAACAATATGGCAATATCAAAGAGGCTTTTAAATCAGCGCTTGAGCAAACAAATAACAATCAGCTGATTTTGGCCTGTGGTTCGTTTCATACTTTAGAAGCGATTTGGGAGTATTTGGAAGAATGTCAATGAATAACAAACAACGCTGGATGGGTGGTGTTGTTTTACTGGGAGGTGGTGTTTTATTGGCAGCATTACTTCTAAAAGGAAATGAGGAAATAAAACAGGTTGAAGTTCAACCACCGGCATCCACATCACCAAAAACTCAAACTAAGCCAAAGCAAGCAACCGAAGAACAAATGGTACAACTACAGCCTTTGGCGGTTGATGTTGAAACAGAAAAACGTTTGTTAGAAGAACAGCGCCGTTCGCGTGAAAAAGCGGTTGCTGAGCAAGAAGCACGTGCAGCTGAGTTTTTAGCAATGCAACAGCAAGCTGAAGCTGATGCTGCTCGTAAAGCCGCAGCAGAGTACGCTGCGATTAATGCGCGTCGTACAGCTGCTCAAGAAAGTTCAGATAATATTCCACCAGAGTTAGTGGGTGAGGCGAAAGCTAAAAACCAGCAAACTAATGTGGCAAATAAAACAACTGATACTTCAAAAATAGATGCAGACAAAAAAGCAGCTGAAGCAAAACGCCAAGCAGAAGCTGATAAGAAAGCAGCTGAAGCAAAACGTCAGGCAGAAGCTGATAAGAAAGCAACTGATGCAAAACGTCAGGCAGAAGCTGATAAGAAAGCAGCTGAAGCAAAACGTCAGGCAGAAGCTGATAAGAAAGCAGCTGAAGCAAAACGCCAAGCAGAAGCCGATAAGAAAGCAGCTGAAGCAAAGCGTCAAGTAGAAGCTGATAAGAAAACATCAGAAGCTAAACGTAAAGCAGAAGCTGATAAAAAAGCTGAGGCTGAAAAAGCGCGTGAATTGCTGGAAAATGGTGATAAAAAGTGGATGGTGCAAGTTGCATTGGCTGCTAACCAAGCAAATGCAGATGCAGTTGTTTCTAAATTACGAGCTAAAGGCTACAAGGTAACTACGAGTCAAACTAGCAAGGGAATCCGTATTATGGTCGGACCTGCGAAAGACCGTGATACAGCAGATGCGGCCCGTAAGAAAATTACTTCTGATTCAAGTTTAAATATGAAATCGGCTTGGGTCATTGATTGGGTGCCATTAGATCAGCGTTAATCTGATCTAAGGTTTACTCAAGATGTAGTTAAGATGGATTCGATAATTCTTGTTGAATCCATTTTACATTTTCAGGGGTGAATAAACGGTCAATGTTCTTCCAAATAATATGATAACCGTAACCACCTTGTTTCATTTCCTTAACCGCATCATCAATTGCCCAATTTTCAAAAATGATGCGATACATTGCAACGCTGGCGCCTGTACGGTCTGAACCATGGTAGCAGTGCAATAAAACGCGCTGATCATTCTGCTTGGCAATTTTGATTTGCTGCATAATCTCTAATAGATCTTGTCGGTTAATTGCCCATGTGTTGATAGGAATATGCACAAGGTTAAAATTTTCATTTTTAAAAACTAAACTATCTGCATCTTTGGCCCGTAAATTAATAATCGTTCCAATTTGATGATTCTTTAATTCAGAAATCATTGCAGTATCAGGTTGTTCACTACGATAAACATTCTTACTAATTTGATAAAAGTTATGAGTCTGAGAAACTAAGGTTCCCCAATCTTGTGGTCGATGCTCATGGGCGATACTTTCATGCTGCATACATCCTTGTAAATTTATACAGATGAGAAGGGTGATGAGCGATAATTTTTTCATGTTTGATACCGATTAAGCTCATAAGGATCATGAGCACAAATTATTTCAATCGTTGGCTCATGTTGAGCTAAATGCTGTAAGCGTTTTAGATTAACAAGGCGTTGCTCATTATCTTCTGCAAATGTTTTTTCCAGCACATTGAGTGATCTTAATTTATTTTTAGGGTTTAACTCTAGATGTGAGTAGTAAGCATCTCCACAAAATAATAGCCATTGATTTTGTTGCTTTATGGCAATACCACAATGGCCAGCTGAATGCCCCAATAGAGGCACCATTAAAATTTCATCTTGGAACAGAGGAAAGCCTTTTACTTTTTCGAGGTTGAACCATGCTTCACCTTGCTGGTATTCAACAAAGTTCCAGTAGCGATGATCTTTATATTGATTGGTTCTATAACGAAGTTTGCCCTTAAAATTTGGAAGTTGGGCTGCGTTATATTCTGCTGCTAAAACATGCACAGTGGCATGTGGAAAATCTGAAATTCCACCTGCATGATCAAAATCAAGATGAGTGACAAAGATGTGTTGCACATCCTTCGGATTAAACCCCAGCTTTTGGATTTGCTGAATGGCACTAAACTCAAGGTTAGGCTCAATTTTGCCTAAACGTTTAACTAATGAGCCTAGACGTTGTTTCATATGTAAGTAATCTTGCAAGCCAAAGCCTGTATCAATAAGTACTAAGCCTCTATCAGTTTCAACCAGAAGGCAATGACAGACGACTTCAGCTCGAAAGCCCTTTTGTCCAAAGAGTGGGGCACAAACTGGGCACATGCTGCCACACTTTAAATGATGAATTTTATAGATCATGATTTTTATTTTTTATACCGAAACGCTTCGAGTTATAACTGATCTGAGCAGTAAAAACCATGTGTATTCAATACATAAATAAAAAGCCATCGCGTTGGATGACTTTTTAAGAGTGGAATATTTACTTATTTTGCTTAAGATTTACTACGCGGTTGGCTTGTTTTGAAACCTTCTGATTCTTGCCTACGCACTTCGTTTGTCTTGTAGGGAATTTTTAAGATGTGTGCCTATGCGCTTCGCTTGTCTTGTAGAGAACTTTTCAGATGTTTGCCTACGCACTTCGTTTGTCTTGTAGGGAGTCTTTCAGATGCCTGCCTACGCGCGCTTCGCTTGTCTTGCGCTTCGATTAAAGCCTTTTAAAAGGCTTTAATCTTGCTCAGGCTGTGGTGTGAGGCGTAAATAAGGTTTAACAGTCTTATAGCCTTTAGGGAAGCGTTGCTTAATTTCCTCTTCATCTTTAAGTGATGGGACAATAACGACATCTTCACCTTGCTGCCAATTCGCAGGCGTAGCGACTTTATGTTTATCTGTTAATTGTAATGAGTCAACCACACGTAAAACTTCATTAAAATTTCGACCTGTTGAAGCAGGGTAGGTAATAATTAAGCGAACTTTTTTGTTTGGATCAATAATCACTAAAGAACGCACTGTGAGTGTTTCACTGGCATTAGGATGGATGAAATCATAAAGCTCAGAGACTTTACGATTTTTATCCGCAATGATTGGAAAATTTACCGTTGTGTTTTGTGTTTCATTAATATCGTTGATCCAGCCCTTATGAGATTCTACATCGTCTACTGACAAAGCAATGGCTTTAACATTACGCTTTGTAAATTCATCTTTTAATTTTGCTGTGTAACCTAACTCTGTTGTACATACTGGCGTATAGTCGGCTGGATGTGAAAATAAGATTCCCCAACTATCCCCTAAAAAATCATAAAAATTAATTGTGCCTTCGCTCGATTCTTGTTGAAAATCGGGGGCAGTGTCTCCTAATCGTAGTGTCATGATATTTCCTCAATTGCTCATAATTTGTTATTCGATTGAATGAATATGCAGCATTTACTTTATGATTAAAATTATTGTTTTTGTATTTTATTATGAAATTTTTGTATAAGTGTAAATATATATGACTAAAACTCATTATTTTAAGTGCTTAATCAATGTAACTTTAAGGTAAATTTGTTAAATTAGATTTCTCAGAAGTTATGCTTAATAGATGAGCGTTAATGGTGCATTTTAAGTGCCAAATACATGAAGGGGGACTAGATGAGTGAAATACCATTCATCTAACTATCAGATTTTTTTTAGGGGTTTTGTGCAAACCCCTTGTACTTCAAATTTCTGGCACCATAATAAACGACTGAGAAAAAGTTTATTCATTTGACCAAGCAAGATTTAGAGAGTTTATCCATGTTGGCAAGTCTGATCGGAGGTATCTTCGGTACAAAAAATGAGCGCGAACTCAAGCGAATGCGCAAAATTGTTGAGCAAATCAATGCGCTCGAGCCGACGATATCAGCTTTAAGCGATGCAGACTTATCTGCAAAAACTCCAGAATTCAAACAACGTTATAATAATGGCGAAAGTTTAGATAAATTACTTCCAGAAGCATTTGCAGTTTGTCGTGAAGCGGCCAAGCGTGTTATGGGCATGCGTCACTATGACGTTCAGCTTATTGGTGGTATTACCTTACATGAAGGCAAAATTGCCGAAATGCGTACCGGTGAAGGTAAAACCCTTATGGGTACTTTGGCGTGTTATTTAAACGCATTAAGTGGCGAAGGCGTTCATGTTATTACAGTGAACGATTATTTGGCACAGCGTGATGCTGAGTTGAACCGCCCATTATTTGAGTTTTTAGGTTTATCTATTGGTACGATCTATTCAATGCAAGGTCCGTCTGAAAAAGCGGAAGCTTATCTTGCTGATATTACCTATGGTACCAATAACGAATTCGGTTTTGACTACTTACGTGACAACATGGTGTTTTCTTTAGCAGAAAAGAAACAACGGGGTCTGCACTATGCCATTATCGATGAAGTTGACTCAATCTTGATTGATGAAGCACGTACACCATTAATTATTTCTGGTCAAAGTGAAGACTCTTCGCATCTGTATGCTGCAATTAATTCGATTCCCCCTAAATTACATCCGCAAAAAGAAGAAAAAGTTGCAGATGGTGGGCATTTCTGGATTGATGAAAAGCAGCGTTCAGTTGAAATGACCGAAGTTGGTTATGAAACTGTTGAGCAAGAACTTATTCAAATGGGATTGTTGGCTGAAGGTGAAAGCCTATATTCAGCAACGAATCTGAGCCTTGTTCATCATGTGTCTGCTGCTATTCGTGCACATTTCTTATTCCAACGTGATGTTCACTATATTATTCATGATGGTGAAGTCGTGATTGTTGACGAACATACTGGTCGTACAATGCCGGGTCGTCGTTGGTCAGAAGGTTTGCATCAAGCAGTTGAAGCGAAAGAAGGTTTGGAAATTCAGCCTGAAAACCAGACTTTAGCGACCACAACATTCCAGAACTATTTCCGTCTATATAAAAAGCTTTCAGGTATGACAGGTACTGCTGATACTGAAGCTGCGGAAATGAAAGAAATTTATGGCCTTGATGTTGTGATTATTCCAACTCACCGTCCAATGGTTCGTAATGACCAAAACGATTTAATTTATTTAAATCGTAACGGTAAATATGATGCGATTATTCAAGAAATTACCAATATTCGTGAGCAGGGTGTTGCACCGATTCTTATTGGTACAGCGACCATTGAAGCCAGTGAAATTTTATCTTCTAAGTTAATGCAAGCGGGTATTCATCACGAAGTGCTGAATGCAAAACAACATGAGCGTGAAGCTGACATTATTGCTCAAGCGGGTAGTCCGAATGCGGTAACGATTGCAACTAACATGGCTGGTCGTGGTACTGACATTATCTTGGGTGGTAACTGGAAAGCGAAACTTGCCAAATTTGAAAACCCTACTGCTGAAGATGAAGCACGTCTGAAAGCACAATGGGAACAAGACCACGAAGATGTATTGCAATCAGGTGGTTTGCACATCATTGGTTCTGAACGTCATGAATCACGTCGTATTGATAACCAGTTACGTGGTCGTGCGGGTCGTCAGGGTGACCCTGGTGTTTCTCGTTTCTATTTGTCTCTTGAAGATGACCTTATGCGTATTTTCGCAGGTGACCGTGTAGTCGGAATGATGCGCGCGATGGGTCTACAAGAAAATGAAGCGATTGAGCATAAAATGGTGAGTCGTTCAATTGAGAACGCTCAGCGTAAAGTTGAAGCGCGTAACTTTGATATTCGTAAAAACTTATTGAAATATGACGATGTGAATAATGAACAACGTAAGATCATTTATTCACAACGTGATGAAGTGTTAGCTGAAAACACCTTAAAAGAATACGTTGAAGAAATGCATCACGAAGTGATGAAAGGCGTGATTGCGAACTTTATTCCACCAGAGTCAATTCATGACCAGTGGGATGTTGAAGGTTTAGAAAACGCTTTACGTATTGATTTAGGTATTGAGCTACCAATTCAAGAATGGTTAGATCAAGATCGCCGTCTGGATGAAGAAGGTTTAGTTGAGCGAATCAGTGATGAAGTGATCGAGCGTTATCGTCAGCGCCGCGCTCAAATGGGTGATGAATCAGCAGCAATGCTTGAACGTCACTTCGTTTTAAACTCTCTTGACCGCCATTGGAAAGATCACTTAGCTGCAATGGATTATTTGCGTCAAGGTATCCATTTACGTGGCTATGCGCAAAAAAACCCTGAACAGGAATACAAGAAAGAAGCTTTCAACCTGTTTGTAAATATGTTGAGCATTATTAAAACTGATGTTGTGACTGATTTGTCTCGTGTACATATCCCAACACCAGAAGAACTTGCAGAAATGGAAGCTCAACAGCAGCAGCAAGCTGAATCGATGAAGCTCTCTTTTGAACATGACGATGTAGATGGTTTAACTGGAGAAGTTACTCTTTCTCAAGAAACTACAGAGTCTGCTGATCAGCAAGCTTTCCCTGTTCCAGAAAGCCGCAATGCACCGTGCCCATGTGGGTCTGGACTAAAATATAAGCAATGTCACGGTAAGATCTAATCTGCCTTAACGAAAAAAAGCAGAACTATTGTTCTGCTTTTTTTATGTTTGTAGTAAGCCTGTGAATAATGTTTGCAGTTTTAAGCATTAAATGCTATTTACTTCTCATCCAGAGTGTATGTTGGAAAGACAATGAAAAAAGTATTACAACCTTTATTTTTAACTGTTCTTGCTGTGCCTAGTTTTGTTTTCGCAGCAGAAGCAGCTTCAGCCCCTCAAACGACAACGGTTGATAAAGTACTTGCAGCAAAAGGCCCAACTTCGGCTCAAGCTGTAGTGAAGCAAGAAAATACTACAGTGATTAGCCCGCGTACAGGCATTCGCTATACGTTGGGTAACACAGGTAATCGCCCAATTATTTTACAAACGACGGCGATTGCTCCGGCAAACTCAGCAAACATTAATCGTATTGTAGCAACTAACCCTGCTTTATCTGTGAAGAGCCAAGAAAAAGCAAAAGTTGCACTCATTGGTGAAGCTGCTGTTGCTGGACCAGCTGCTGTTGCGGCGAGTAATGTAACAGCTCCTGCTGTATCAAATAGCATTGCGCCTTCGAATCCAGCATCAATAAATTAAGATCATATATTTATAAAAAAGCCGGTTCCATTTTGAACCGGCTTTTTTATATAAGAATTTCTAATTTTAAATCTGATTATTCACATCATCATTTTTCGTTTCACGAATGAGTAAGAATGCGATGAGTGATAAAAGTGATGCCGCAGTAAGATAATAACCAACTGCATATAAACCATAAGTTTCAGCAAGCTTAGTTGCAATAAGTGGCGCAAATGATGCACCAAAAATGCCTGCTAAGTTAAACGTTAATGCTGAACCTGTGTAACGAACTGAAGTTGGGAAAAGTTCAGAAAGAACTGTACCAATCGGACCATAGGTCAATCCCATAATCGCCAAGCCAGTACATAAGAAAAGGAAGACGATTAAGGTATTTCCAGACTCTAACATGCTAGAGAAGAACAAGCCGAAAATCGCAGCAGCAATACAGACACCAATGGAGGTTGTTTTACGACCAAATTTTTCTGCAAAAATAGCTGATAAAGGAATGAATGCAGCAAAGCAAAGGGTAGCAAAGAGTTGCAGCTCTAAGAACTCACCACGTGCATAACCAAGCTTTGTAGTTCCCCAGTTTAAGGCAAATACGGTGGTAAGATAGAACACGACAAACGTACAGATTGCTGCAATCGTACCAAGAATAAGCTTACCCGTATGTTTAGTGATAACTTCTTTAAATGGAATATTAACTTCTTTTTGCTTATCTAAAACTTTTTGGAATGCTGGAGTTTCATGAAGTTTTAAACGGATATATAAACCCACAATCACTAATACAGCACTTGCAATAAATGGAATACGCCAACCCCATTGCATAAATGCTTGCTCAGGAATAGTTGCACTCAATAATAAAAATGAACCGGTTGCCAAAATAAAACCAATTGGAGCACCAAGCTGTGGGAACATGCCATACCATGCTCTTTTACCTTCTGGGGCATTTTCAGTCGCGAGTAATACTGCACCGCTCCATTCACCACCTAAACCCAAGCCTTGTCCTAAACGGCATACAGCCAATAGTAAGGGTGCGAAGATTCCGATATGTGCATAGGTAGGAAGTAAACCAATACATACGGTTGAAATACCCATGGTTAGTAAAGCTGCAACCAATGTGGCTTTCCGACCAATACGGTCTCCTAAATGACCAAATATTGCTGCACCGATGGGGCGGGCAATGAAGGCAATTGCGAAGGTTGCTAAAGATTGTAAGACTGCGGCACTGCCACTACTAGCAGGGAAAAACAAGTGAGGAAAAATAATAACGGCAGCAGTTGCATAGATATAGAAGTCGAAGAACTCAATGGTTGTACCGACTAAGCTTGCAAACAAAACCCGTGTTTTTGAATTAGTGGCTACTGCTGGAGCAGCAGTCGCAGAAGTTGACTCCATATAAGACCTTATATCAGCTAAAATTTATTTTTAATTTACTATTCCTTTTAAAGACGTATTTTTTCTAAAAGAATAGCGTGAAAGAACATCATCCATGACTCTTTCAGGATCACTGAATAAGAGTGAAAAATGAACTAAACTATGTACCAATAGATCGCAAGAAAATGTGCTCCTGCACCTAAAAGCACAAAAATGTGCCAGATCGCATGGGTATATCTTACCTTTTTTAACGCGTAAAACAATGCTCCAACCGTATAAGCTAAGCCGCCAATGATCAAGAAAATCAATGCATCTTTACTTAAATACGTGCGCATGTCATCCATTACAAACACAGCAAGCCATCCCATTAAAATATACGCTAGCAAAGAAATTTTTTGAAAACGATGTATAAAAACTAACTTGAAAAGTGTACCAATTGCAGCGATGCTCCAAAGTGCAACCAACAAATAGTGAGCTTTTGTAGTAGGAATTGCGATGCTTAAGAAGGGTGTATACGTTCCAGCAATTAAATAATAAATAGCTGTATGGTCAAGCTTCTTATACCAGTAGCGTAGATTTTGTGTTTGAGCAAAGTGATAGAGTGTAGAACTAGTGAAAACCAAAATGAGACTAAATGAGTATACCCACAAACCTACCCACTGAGCAGTTGAAAGATAAGATCCCTTTATAATTAAAAAGATAGAAGCTATAACTGCCATAATAATACCAGCCCCATGGCTGTAGGCATTAAATAGTTCTTCTTTTGGATCGTAAGTTTCCAACACAGATTTACTCATAAGTTTAATTTTTTTGATTAAAAATACGAATGTATAGAAATACAAAACAGTCGTAAAGTTATTTTATTTTTAATCCTAGACCCTTTAAACTTCTATTTTATATGATTCTTCATTTTTAGGTATATCCGTGTCGGTTTTCTCGTTTGAGCAAGAACAGCAATTCTTTCATGAAATCAAGCAAATGCTTGACCAACAAGCTTTTGAGCGATTGATCTTAAGCCAATATAAAGGAGAGTTGGCTCAGCTGGAAAAAATTACTTTCCGCGTTGTAGAACTACATGGTCAAAAACAGCTTTCAGCTTTATATCACCATACTACCCAAGATGTGACTAAAAATTATTCATTTGAACAAGGCTTGCAGCAAATTGAGCAATTGATCATTCAGTGTAAACAAGCAAACTTATTTTCGTCTACTCAAGAAGTTCAACTTAAAAAAAATAAGAAAAAAGCCCTCTTAAATATAGGGAAAAAGCAGACAGTAAATGCGACGCAAACGGTTCAGACTCATGATCGTGAAAAGCAGCGCTATGTACAGCAGGGCAATGCATTTTTAAAAGAGCTTGGTATTACTGATGAAAAAGGCCAAATCATTCCAAGCATGGCGCGTAAATGGAAACAAATTAATAAATTTATTGAAATTTTTGCGAGTGCTTATGAGCAAATTGATGCCTCTCAGCAAGAACTACGAATTGTAGATTTTGGTTCTGGCAAAGGTTATTTAACTTTTGCGTTATATGATTATTTGCAAGAGCAGCAAAAAACACCATTGATCACTGGAGTTGAATTGCGCCCGAATCTGGTTGAGTTTTGCCAGAATGTTGCAGACAAAGTGCATTTTAACCACTTAGACTTTTTTGAAGGTGACGTCCGTAGTTATCAGCCAGAAAAACTCGATGTCATGATTGCCTTACACGCGTGTGATATTGCAACAGACTTTGCCATTCATACTGGAATTCGTTTAAACGCTTCAATGATTATGTGCGCGCCGTGTTGTCACAAAGAGTTACGTCCACAATTACATAGCCCAGAAGTTTTACAACCAATGCTACAGTTTGGTATTCATGCTGGACAACAAGCTGAAATGCTGACCGATACGTTACGTGCATTACTTTTAAAAGCATATGGCTATGAAACTAAAGTTTTTGAGTTTGTATCGCTTGAACATACCAGCAAAAATAAAATGATTTTGGCGACGAAACGCAAAAATGTTTCTGAACCTGATGCCAAGATTATGGCTCAGATCCAAGCATTAAAAGAAATGTACGGTGTTAAAAAACAGACTTTGGAATTGTTATTACAAGATCAGTTGCCGATCGCAAATATTGGCTGCAAGTGCTAGGACGGTGAGCGGATGTATAAAATTGTAGAGGGTGGTTGGGAACAGCTCGAGAAAGATGCGAAATATATCCGTGAACAAGTCTTTATTCAAGAACAGGGAATTGCGCCTGAAGATGAATGGGATGATTTGGATGCCACAGTTCTACATTTTATTGTTTATGACAAAGAACAGCCTATCGCTACAGCACGTCTGTTGCCACAGCATAGCGTAGGGCGTGTTGCTGTTTTAGTGCCTTATCGAAAGCAGGGTATTGGTAAAATTTTAATGCAGCATATTATTGACTATGCACGTCGTCATAAACTGCCTTATTTAAAGCTTTCTGCGCAAACTTATGTGACAGCTTTTTACGAAGCTTTAGGTTTTCATGTGCAAGGTGAGGTTTACCAAGATTGTGGTATTCCACATATTGATATGATTTTAGAATTAACTTGAGACTTCTTTTTAGAAATCTCAAGTTGGATTTATTTCATTGTATTCCAGCTTTCAATTGCCTGTAGCCCTGTTTCTAAGCCGACTTCATAACTATAGCGAAGCTTTTTCGGGTTAGTAGTTAAACGGCCAGCCATATTTTTAAGAGGTGGTGGGCAAACTTCTAAAATTTGCTGTTCTGGATTTTCACTACGAACAAAATCGACCGAAGCGTTATAGCGAGCACAACGGCTACGTAAGCTGTTTGCAAAACCATAATGATGTTTAAACGCATATTTCGCGAGGAATTGATCACCTCGACTACTCGCCTTAAAGTAATTTTTCGGGCGTGTGCGTAAAACCAATAATTTCTTTACGTCACTTTGCTGAGCCGTCCAGCGAACGGGTAGGGCATCTGCAACGCCACCATCAAAATAAGGTTCACCCATAATATCGACGGGATGACGCGTTAACACTGGAATTGAACTAGAAGCACGCAGTGCGTTTAGTAAATTATCTTTACCTGCACGGAGATATTCCGCATGACCTGTTTTCGCATGCGTCAACACCATATAAAAATCGGGGTTTTTGGCAAAAAGGCTCTGTTGATCAAGTGGGTGCTCTTGCTCACCAATTTCCCACATCCATTTTAAATCAAGTAAATCACCGCCTTTAAAAAAGCGTTTGTAATCGATGAATTCAGGACGAAGTGAGTGATCAACATAAAACGTTAGAGTGCGACCTTGCTGGCCTGCCAAGTAGTTAGCCACATTAGTCGAACCAGACGATACACCAACGTATAAGTCAAAAGGATTGAACTGTTGTTGTAAAAATGAGTCAAGTACACCACTGGTAAAGGCACCACGCATGCCTCCACCCTCTACAACCAGTGCGTTGCGGGAAAAATCTGTCATTTGAAAAATATCTAATTACTGAGTTGAGTGCTTATGTTCTTGCATATCCATTTCAGGCATATCGTCATGTTGAGCATGTTGCTCTGTAGAGTGTTCAGCTTTTTGCTGCATTTGCTCTTGTTGTGCTTTGCGCTGTGCTCCTGGCATATAGTCAGGTTCATTACTCATTGCTAAATAGAAAAAGCCAAGGAAAATCGCACTTAAAACACCAACGATCAGAACAAATTTCCAGCCTAGAACTGCTGACTCGGAAGAATTTTTATCGGACATAAGGATTTCTCGAATGTGCTGTAGAAGCACAAAAATGAAGTCTATTTATAGCATATTTAGGCCTAGGGCTGAAATCTTAAAGGTTATAAAGAAAAACCCATATAAATAAAATATATTTATATGGGTAAGGTTTATGCAGTTTTTAAATATTCAGTAAGTCTAAGTTATTGAATATTTTGTTTCTGCTCTGCTTTGGTTTTTAGTAAAGCTGGCGGTGTAAAACGTTCACCATATTTGGCAGCTAATTCTTCTGCGCGTTTTTGTGCTTTATCAGTACCATACTGATTTAGGAATTGAATTGCTCCTCCTGTCCAAGGTGCATAACCAATCCCAAAGATAGAACCGACATTGGCATCAATCACAGACTCCAATACGCCCTCTTCATAACAACGTAAAGTATCTAAGGCCTGTACAAATAGAATGCGATCAATCATATCTTGTTCAGAAATATCATGATCTTTTTCCCAGCGGTTTAAACCTTCCCAAAGGTGTTTTTTACCATTTTCTGGATATTCATAGAAACCAGCGCCAGCCGCCTTACCTTTACGGTTTAGCTCATGAATCATGGTGTGAACGACTTCGTCTACAGAGGTTTTAGGTAAATCTTTGCCTTCGGCTTGCAGAGCTTTACGTGCCTCACCAGCAACATGTTCGGTTAATGTTAAAGACACTTCATCTTGAATAGCGAGTGGTCCAACTGGCATGCCAGCTTTAAGAGCAGCCATTTCAATACGTGCTGGGTGGACGCCTTCTGCAAGCAAACGCATACCTTCTTGGATAAAAGTACCAAATACTCGGCTGGTAAAGAAACCGCGGCTGTCATTAACGACAATTGGTGTTTTTCCAATTTGTTGTACAAAGTCATAGGCTTTAGCAAGAGTTTCACTTGAGGTATTTTTGCCTTTAATAATCTCGACCAACTGCATTTTGTCGACAGGGCTAAAGAAGTGTAGACCGATAAACACTTTATCATCCTTACTTGCTTGAGCTAAACCCGTAATTGGTAGGGTTGAGGTGTTGGAAGCCATCACGCCATTAGGCGCTAAATATTGTTCGGCTTCTTGAGTGACTTTAGCTTTGAGCTCTTGGTTTTCAAATACTGCTTCAATAATTAAATCACAGCCTTGTAGATCTGCTGCTGAAGCTGTAGCAGTAATGAGCGATAAAACCTGATCACGTTTTTCTGCCGTCATGCGGCCTTGTGAAACACGTTTATCAAGAAGCTTCTGTGAGTAAGCTTTGCCTTTCTCAGCATTTTCAATAGATACGTCTTTGAGTACAACTGGAATGCCTTTAATGGCTGTTGAATAAGCAATGCCCGCACCCATCATGCCTGCACCTAATACACCAACTTTGGTTGCTTGCCATTTTGCAACGTCGGCAGGGCGGCTAGCACCAGACTTAATCGCATTTAGACCATGCCAGAAAGTACCGATCATATTTTTGGAAATTTGGCCTGTTGTAAGCTGGGTAAAGTAGCGAGATTCAATACGCAGTGCAGTATCTACATCGACTTGAGCGCCTTCAACTGCGGCAGCCATAATCGCTTCAGGAGCAGGGTAGCAACCTTTGGTTTTGTCTCTTAACATGGCTGGTGCAATTGCAAGAACTTGTGCAACTGCTGGAGTTTTTGGATCACCGCCCGGAATTTTATAACCCTTCACATCAAAAGGCTGCTGAGACTTTGGATTGGCCTTTATCCAAGCAATTGCTTTATCTAAAAGCTCTTGTTCATTTTCAGCAGTATCGTGGATTAAGCCTAAAGACTTTGCTTTATCAACACCGAACTGTTTACCTTCCATTAAAAATGGGAATGCATTTTGAAGCCCAAGCATACGTACCATGCGTACAATACCGCCGCCACCCGGTAACAAACCTAAAGTAACTTCTGGTAGGCCAAATTTACTTTTCGGGTCATTGATTGCAATACGGTGATGGCAACTTAATGCGATTTCCCAACCGCCGCCAAGTGCAGTGCCATTTAATGCTGCAACAACTGGAATTCCTAGCGTTTCAATTGTACGTAAATGACCTTTTAGCTTTTCAACCATATTGAAAAACTCAGTCGCATGTTCAGGCTGAACTTGAATTAGCTCATCTAAATCACCGCCTGCAAAGAAAGTCTTTTTCGCTGAACGGAAAATAACACCTGAAAGTTCTGTTTCCGCTTTAAGTTTCTGAGTCGCCTCATCGAGTGAGTCACGAAACTCAGCATTCATGGTGTTCGCAGATTGACCTGTTGAATCAAGCGTTAAAATGACAATATTGTCGGCATTTTTTTCGTATTGAATTGCACTCATCTTTTATATCCCTAATTTTTATACGCGTTCAATAATGGTGGCAATACCCATCCCACCACCAACACAGAGCGTCGCTAAACCGCGCTTTTTATCTTGTCGTTCAAGCTCATCAAGTAGTGTGCCTAAAATCATGGCACCTGTTGCGCCTAAAGGATGGCCTAAAGCAATCGCACCGCCATTTACGTTGACTTTTTCAGCAGGGACGTTGAGCTCATTAATAAAACGCATAACAACTGCTGCGAATGCTTCATTCACTTCAAACAGGTCAATATCATCAATTGTGAGTCCAGCTTTTTCCAAAGCTTTACGTGCAGCAGGAGCAGGACCTGTCAGCATGATGGTTGGGTCAGTACCAACCAGTGCAGTCGCCAAAACTTTAGCGCGTGGTTTTAAGTTTTGTTCTTTTACCGCTTTTTCAGAAGCCAATAAAACTACAGCTGCTCCATCAACAATACCTGATGAGTTACCTGCGTGATGAACATGATTAATTTTCTGTGCTTCTGGATATTTTTGCAAAGCGATTGCATCAAAGCCCATTTGCCCCATCATTTCAAAACTTGGGTTGAGCTTCGTTAGACCTTCGAGTGTGGTATTGCCTTTAATAAACTCATCTTTATCTAAAATCACCACGCCTGCGTGATCTTTTACTGGTACGATTGAGTGATTAAAATAACCATTTGATTGAGCTGCCGCAGCTTTTTGTTGTGACTTTACAGCGAAATTATCAACATCTTCACGGCTATAGCCATCTAAGGTTGCAATCAGGTCTGCCCCAATACCTTGTGGAACAAATGATGATTTAAGGTTTGTTTCAGGATCTAACGCCCATGGTCCTCCATCGGAACCCATTGGAATGCGTGACATTGATTCAACGCCACCAGCAACCACTAAATCTTCCCAACCAGAACGAACTTTCATGGCTGCCATGTTGACGGCTTCCAAACCTGAAGCACAAAAACGATTGATTTGAACCCCAGCAACGTCATCATTCCAACCAGCTGCAATGGCTGCAGTTTTGGCAATGTCACCACCTTGATCACCAATAGGAGTTACGCAGCCTAAAACAATGTCGTCGACTTTAGATGTATCGAGTTGATGGCGCTGCTGTAATTCATTTAATAAAGTGGTGAGTAAGGTAATTGGTTTTACTTCATAAAGAGAGCCGTCTTTTTTTCCTTTTCCGCGTGGGGTGCGAATGGCATCAATAATATAAGCCTCGCTCATAGCAGTTCCTTTTTTATTGCTTAAAATTTATTTGTGTTTTGAGTGTACTGGTTTTAATAGCGAGTGCAATGACGATAAGCGCACCAGTCAGGTGATGATTTTTGCCAATAGAAATACAAAAAAGCCCAAGTTGAACTTGGGCTAAATGTGAAACTTAAATAGATTGAAGAATTAGTGATAACCGTGTAGCTGGCGATATAGGCCAGGGGTTACACCCGTCCATTTTTTAAATGCGCGGTGGAACGTACTGGTTTCACTAAAACCAACTTGTTGAGCAACGTCTTCAAGTGTTAATTCAGGGTTGAGTAATAAGTGAATTGCAGCATCTCGACGTAAGGCGTCTTTTACACCTTGATAGCTTTTACCTTCGGCAGCCAAGCGGCGACGTAAGGTTTGAGGAGATAAATACAACATTGATGCAACGTCATTAAGCGTTGGCATTTCCTCACCAATCTGGCTTTTGAGCACTTCACGAATACGAGAAGTTAGCGAGTTAGTATTTTTGAATTTTACTAAAAGCTGAGCAGGCGCTGCTTTTAAGAATTCTTCTAGCGTTTTTTCATCTTGGCGGATTGGCAAATCAAGATAATCAGCCGCAAAGGTTATTTCAGTGCGTGGTGCATCAAACTGCATGACTGGTGCAAAAAATAATGCATCATATTCATCTGCATGTGCAGGACGTGGGTAGCTAAAATGAACACGCTCTAATGGCAAACGGCGTTCAATGAGCCATGATGCTAGACCGTGCCAAATCATAAGCATGCTTTCGGTAATGAAATGATCTGGATCTAAAGTTTTTGGAATGAGTGGAACTAGACGTGCTTCATGCTTATCACGCTCTAGGCTGACAGACCATTCATCGCCAAATAATTTGTAAAATTGAGATGACAGTTCAAGGGCTTGGCCCAATGTTTTTGCGTGAATAATCAACTGACACATAATGGCAAAAGTGCCCAGACGACGTGGTTGTACGTCAAATCCAACGTGTTCATCCTGTGTGACCATCCACAACATTTTTATAAAACGAGTGTATTGTTCTGGTGAGATTCGAGCTTTAGGTTGACGTAATAATTCCGCTTCAATGCCCACATGTGAAAGGAGCATTTCAACATCCATGCCAAGGCGCTTTACGCCTGTCAAAGCCGCATTCACGAAGTGGATGCTAATCGTATCGCGACTCATATTGAATCCTTCAGTCTCTTTGATGTTCACTTTAAATTGACCTAAATGACCGTCTAAAAAAATAAATTGGCGATTTACAACAGAGTAAAAGCACTTTTTACATGTTAAATTGCCGAAATGATCAAGGTAAATGGCTGAACATGACATTGTTTTAGAATATTTGCTTAACTAATATAAAAGAAAATATGAATAATAGTGGTTAAAAAAACGATGACTACAGCATTAAATGGACTTAAAGTTCTCGATTTCTCGACACTCTTACCCGGACCTTTTGCCACAATGTACTTAGCCGATATGGGAGCAGAAGTCATCCATATCGAATCTCCATCGCGTCCAGATTTAATTCGGATCATGCCACCCTATGCAAATGGGCAAGCAACGGCACATAGTTATTTAAACCGAAATAAACAGTCAATTGTTCTTGATTTAAAAGATCCGGCAAGTATCGAATTAATTAAAGCCAAAATTTCCGAGTTTGATATTGTCATAGAGCAGTTTCGACCTGATGTTATGCGCCGTCTAGGATTAGATTATTCAACACTTGCCGAAATTAATCCGCGCTTAATTTATTGCTCAATTACAGGTTATGGACAAACAGGAAGCTATAAAGATAGAGCAGGGCATGACATTAACTATTTAGCTTTAGCGGGTATTGCTGGGTATAGCGGCCGACAAGACAGTGGTCCGCCGCCACTCGGTATTCAAGTTGCAGATATTGCAGGTGGTTCACTTCATGCAGTGATTGCTATTTTAGCGGCGGTGGTTGAACGCGGGCGTAGTGGTATGGGGCAATATATTGATATTTCTATGACCGATTGTGTTGCTAGTTTAAATAGTATGGCTGCATCGGCCACACTTGCTGCACAAGTCGAACAGGCTCCAGAGCATGGAATGCTCAATGGTGGTATTTTCTATGACTATTATATGACTCAAGATGGTCGTTATCTTTCAATAGGTAGTCTTGAGCCACAGTTTATGTCTGGTTTGTCCGTAGCTCTTGATTTGCCTTTATTATTACAAAAAGGCGCTTCTTTGGATGTTGAAGATAGAAAGGAAGTTAAACAAGCGATTCAAGAAAAAATTAAAAGCAAAACATTTAAAGAGTGGCATGAAATTTTTGCAAACCTTGATGTGTGTGTAGAACCTGTTTTAAGTCTCACTGAGTCATTAAACTCGCCCTTAGCACAACAACGTGGATGGATTGTGGATGTTCCTTTGCAGAATAATACAGCAGATACAGAACCACAGTTGGCTTGCCCAATTAAGTTTTCAAGATCAAAAATGAGATATTCCTTTATAGGTCAAAAACTTGGTGAAGGACAATGGTAAAGAGCTGAGGTTATTTCTTAGACACTGTGTATTAAGATTATTATTAGATTAATCAATTGATTAACATTTTGAATAATTTCTTTACATAAAATTAGCGTACCCTTTATAAACAAAGACATAAAAGGTATGTAAACATGAAAACACATAAATCCTTGATGGCTTCCTGTTTATCCGTTTTATCAATTACTCTTTTCATACAGCACGCACAAGCTGCTGCTGCATTCGACCCAAATAGTCCGTGGATGTTGGGTGATTGGAACGGTCAACGCACCGCGTTACAAGCACAAGGTTATGATTTTTCTTTTGGATATACCGGCGAATACGCCGGTATTTTAGATTCAAAAAATACATCAACGCATGGTAGTGCTTATACGGGGCAACTTGCTTTAGGAACTCATTTTGATTTAAACAAAATTTTAGGGTGGCAAGATACTGAAGCTCAAATCACATTAACTTATCGTGATGGGCAATCACTTTCTGAACATTCATCAGCTTTAGCGGGGCACTTAAGCTCGGTACAAGAAGTGTGGGGGCGTGAGCAAACTTGGCGTTTAACCGATTTGTGGATCAAGAAAAAATTTCTTGATCAGAAGTTAGATGTGAAAGTCGGTCGTTTTGGTGAAGGTGAAGACTTTAATAGTTTTGACTGTGATTTCCAGAACTTGGCGCTTTGTGGTTCGCAGGTTGGTAACTGGGTTGGTGATCAGTGGTATAACTGGCCAGTCAGCCAATGGGCAATGCGTGTTAAATATAACTTGCAACCTGATTTATATACCCAAGTTGGTGTATATGAATATAACCCAGAAAATTTGGACCGAGGCAAAGGTTTTAACCTAAGTACTGATGGTTCACATGGGGCAATTATTCCTGCTGAAGTAGTTTGGTCACCTAAATTAGGCGCTCAAAGTATGGCTGGTGAATACCGTTTAGGGTATTACTACAGCACTGCTGATGCCAAAGAAATTGCAGATGAAACCAAAAACTCTCATAAACAAGGTGTATGGGTAACTGCAAAACAAAAATTATTCCAGCCTGCTGATCAAACAGACCGTGGTTTGACTGGATTTGTGAACCTGACGTTCCACGACTCTGATACCAACAAAATTGATAATATGCAAAATGTAGGCTTAGTCTATAAAGGTTTGCTCAATCAACGTCCTCAAGATGAATTGGCATTAGGTGTTGCGCGTATCCATATCAACGATGATTGGAACGATGTTCAAAATAAAGAATACGACACTGAATACAATACCGAGCTTTACTACGGTATTCATGCGACAAACTGGCTAACTATCCGTCCAAATGTGCAATATGTTCGTCATGTTGGTGCATTAAAAAATGGTGATAACACTTGGGTAGGCGGTATTAAATTCTCAACTGCATTCTAAGCGTAATTACTCTGAAAACGGATTGTCGAGGGCTAAATCATTGATTGAATGATCCTGACCTTCCGTTTTTTCTTTATGCCTGAGTTTTGTTTTAGATGTATCGATAGGCCGATTTTTGATTCAAAGCTTGGCCTATCTTTCCGATAAAAATGATGATTGATAAGAGGTGGTTTATGACTCAACCTACTTCAAGATCAGGGTTAACGACTTTTACCGTAATTATTATTGGGTTATTAGCGTTATTCCTGTTAATTGGAGGTATTTGGCTCGCTACATTAGGCGGTTCAATTTACTATATTATTACTGGTGTATTACTCCTGATTGTTGCATGGCAACTCTATAAGCGCGCATCTACAGCATTGTGGGTGTACGCTGCTTTAATGCTGGGTACCATTATTTGGGGTGTCTGGGAAGTTGGAACAGACTTCTGGGCGCTTGCACCTCGTTTAGATATTTTAGGTATTCTTGGTTTATGGTTATTGGTTCCAGCCGTAACTCGTGGAATCAGCAACCTTGGATCAAGTAAAGTTGCCTTATCTTCAACTCTAGCAATTGCAATTTTGTTGATGGTCTATTCGATTTTCAACGATCCGCAAGAAATTAATGGTGAAATCAAGACACCTCAACCAGAAACTGCTCAAGCAGTTCCGGGTGTAGCCGAGAGTGACTGGCCAGCGTATGGTCGTACTCAGGCAGGTGTACGTTATTCTCCGTTAAAGCAGATTAATGATCAAAACGTAAAAGATTTGAAAGTTGCTTGGACTTTACGTACTGGTGATCTTAAAACAGGTAATGATTCTGGCGAAACGACCAATCAGGTTACACCGATTAAAATCGGTAATAACATGTTTATCTGTACTGCTCACCAGCAATTAATTTCAATTGATCCTGCGACAGGTAAAGAAAAATGGCGTTTTGATCCGAAGCTTAAAACGGATAAATCGTTCCAGCATTTAACTTGCCGTGGTGTGATGTATTACGATGCAAACAACACAACTGAGTTTGCAACGAGTCTTCAAAGCAAGAAATCTGACTCTACACAATGTCCGCGTAAAGTCTTTGTTCCTGTGAATGACGGTCGTTTAGTTGCGGTGAATGCTGACACTGGTAAAGCATGTACTGACTTTGGTAAAAATGGTGAAGTGAACTTGCAAGAGTTTATGCCATATGCTTATCCAGGTGGTTACAACCCAACATCTCCTGGTATCGTGACTGGTTCAACAGTTGTTATTGCTGGCTCTGTAACCGATAACTACTCAAATAAAGAGCCATCTGGTGTAATTCGTGGATACGACGTTAACACTGGTAAACTCCTTTGGGTATTTGATACTGGTGCAGCAGATCCAAATGCAATGCCGGGCGAAGGTACGAATTTCGTTCATAACTCACCAAATGCGTGGGCTCCTTTAGCATACGATGCCAAACTTGATATCGTTTATGTTCCAACAGGTGTAGGTACTCCAGACATCTGGGGTGGCGACCGTACCGAGTTGAAAGAGCGTTATGCGAACTCGATGTTAGCGATTAATGCTTCAACTGGTAAATTAGTGTGGAACTTCCAGACAACCCATCATGACTTATGGGATATGGACGTACCATCACAACCATCTTTAGCTGATATCAAAAACAAAGCTGGCCAAACTGTTCCTGCAATCTATGTATTGACGAAAACAGGTAATGCCTTTGTTCTTGATCGTCGTAATGGTCAACCAATTGTTCCTGTAACTGAAAAACCAGTTCCACAAACAGTTAAACGTGGACCACAAACTAAAGGCGAGCATTATTCAAAAACTCAGCCATTCTCTGACTTGAACCTAGCTCCACAAGATAAATTGACTGATAAAGACATGTGGGGTGCCACTATGCTTGATCAGCTCATGTGTCGTGTATCTTTCAAGCGTCTAAATTACGATGGTATTTATACTCCACCATCTGAAAACGGTACTTTAGTTTTCCCTGGTAACTTAGGTGTGTTTGAATGGGGCGGCATGTCAGTTAACCCTGACCGTCAAGTTGCTGTGATGAACCCGATTGGTTTGCCATTCGTCAGTCGTTTAATTCCTGCTGATCCAAACCGTGCACAAACTGCAAAAGGTGCGGGAACTGAGCAGGGCGTACAACCGATGTACGGCGTACCTTATGGTGTTGAAATTAGCGCATTCTTATCTCCGCTTGGTTTACCTTGTAAACAACCAGCTTGGGGCTATGTAGCTGGCGTTGATTTGAAAACCCATGAAGTGGTATGGAAAAAACGTATTGGTACAATTCGTGACAGCTTACCGAACTTGTTCCAGTTACCAGCTGTGAAAATTGGTGTGCCTGGTTTAGGTGGTTCAATTTCTACTGCCGGTAATGTCATGTTTGTTGGTGCAACTCAAGATAACTACTTACGTGCGTTTAACGTTACTAATGGTAAGAAACTTTGGGAAGCGCGTTTGCCAGCAGGTGGACAAGCAACACCAATGACTTATGAAATCAATGGTAAGCAATATGTTGTGATCATGGCTGGTGGTCATGGTTCATTTGGTACAAAAATGGGCGACTATTTAGTGGCCTATGCCTTACCAGATAACAAATAAAAAGCTTTTATAGAAAGGGCCTGGATTTATCCGGGCTTTTTTATGTCGATTTATATTAAAGCTTATCAATAAAACCGTTATTAAATATGCAAAAAAAGCATTTTATTGATGAATGAAAGCTCGCTATGCTATCCGCCTTAATAATGAATCTACTAGCCATACGCCATGTATTTATATACCGATTTCGACCAGCAGCTGGTTAATGAACGAGTTGCTCAGTTCCGTGATCAGACTGAACGCTATTTAGCTGGCAAACTTTCTGAAGATGAATATCGTCCGTTACGTTTGCAAAATGGTTTATATGTGCAACGCTATGCGCCTATGCTGCGTATTGCTGTGCCGTATGGCTTAATGAATTCTAAGCAATTACGTAAAATTGCCGAAGTTTCAACTGCTTATGACCGTGGTTATGCACATGTATCTACACGTCAAAACATTCAGTTGAACTGGCCTGCGCTTGAAGATGTGCCAGATATTTTGGCAGAACTTGCAACTGTACAAATGCATGCCATTCAAACCAGTGGTAACTGTATTCGTAACACAACAACTGACCAATATGCAGGTGTAGTTGCTGGTGAAATTGCAGACCCACGTCCAACATGTGAGTTGATTCGTCAGTGGAGTACATTCCACCCAGAATTTGCATTCTTGCCACGTAAGTTCAAAATTGCTGTTTCTGCACTTGAAGAAAAAGATCGTGCGGCAACTGCATTCCACGATATTGGTGTTTACATCGTGCGTAATGAAGCGGGCGAAATCGGCTATAAAATTATGGCTGGTGGTGGTTTAGGCCGTACTCCAATTATTGGTAGCGTCATTCGTGAGTTTTTACCACGTGAAGATTTAATTGCTTACTTAGAAGCGGTTTTACGTGTTTATAACTTGCATGGACGTCGTGATAACAAATATAAAGCGCGTATCAAAATTCTAGTTAAAGCATTAACTCCTGAAGTGTTTGCCCAGAAAGTGGAAGCTGAATTCGAACATACACGTGAAGCATTGAAAATTCAGCCAGAAATCTTGAAAAAACTGGATGAAGAATTCACCCCGTTTGATTATCAAGATTTAGCCGATGAAGACTTTACAACTTTATTTGCTGAGTATCCAAAATTCAAACAGTGGTTCAACATCAACACGCATGCACATAAAGTAAAGGGCTATCGAATTGTTACGATTTCTCTAAAACGTGCAGGTATCGCACCAGGTGATATGACCACTGAAGAAATGAATTTTATTGCAGATCTTGCTGATAAATACACTTTCGGTGAACTTCGTACCACTCACGAACAAAACATTGCTTTGGCTGACGTACCTCAAAAAGATTTGTTTGATGTATGGCAAGCGCTTGAACAACAAAATATGGCGCGTGCACATATTGGTTTTATTACCGATATCATTAGTTGCCCGGGCGGAGATTTCTGTTCACTTGCAAATGCGAAATCAATTCCAATTGCTGAAGCAATTACACGCCGTTTCGATGACTTAGACAAAGTTTATGATCTTGGTCATTTAGATCTCAATATTTCTGGTTGTATGAATGCTTGTGGTCACCACCATGTAGGTAACATCGGTATTTTAGGTGTAGATAAAAAAGGCGCTGAATTCTACCAAATTACACTAGGTGGTAATTCTGACCATGATGCATCAATCGGTGACATCTTAGGGCCATCATTTGCAGCAGATGCTGTGCCTGATGTAATTGAGGAAGTATTAAATACTTATCTTGATTTGCGTACGGAAGGTGAGCGTTTTGTTGATACATATCGCCGTGTAGGAATTCAACCATTTAAGGAGCGTGCATATGCTTAATACAGCTCTACCAGTGCTTTATAAAGATGGCACGATTGCAGATAATACTTATCAAATCATTGCTGAAGATGGTGTAGTTCCTCAAGGTGATGTTGTTGTAACAACAGCTCAACTCGATCAATTGGCAAACATTCAAGGCAAAAAAGCTTTGTATGTGACGGTAAATGACTCGCCTGAAAATCATACTTTCCCATTAAATGAACTTGATGCAATTTTCATTGAATTTGCAGGTTTCGGTGATGGTCGTGGTTATTCATTCGCGGCACTATTGCGTCGTCAAGGTTTCCAAGGTGAGTTACGTGCAACAGGTGATGTGTTTAAGGATGTTTTAAACTACTTAAAGCGTTCTGGTTTTGATAGCTTTGTCGTAAAAGAAGGTAAAGACGTACAAGAAGCTGCGGCAGGTTTGCAAGACTTTACCAATCCGTATCAAGCTTCAACTGGTGTGCCAGAAGCGAGTTATCAAACTGGTGCTTAAATAGCTTTAAAATATAAAGGCTGAACTCTGGTTCAGCTTTTTTTATAAATAATTTTTATATGACTCAACTGAAGAACAATAATGTTAGGTTTAATTTCAAAAATAAATCCCGGTGCTTGGTGGTTACTGTTTGCAATAGCAACAGATGTTCTTTCAACATTTTATTCTGCTAAGGGGAATGGCTTAGTTAATAAAACAGCTCAGGGTATTGCTCTGGTTTTATATATTATTTCTTTTGCATGTGCTGCTATTGCATTGAAATATATGCAAGCTGGAATCTTATATGTGCTTTGGTCTGGAATAGGTGTATTAGCAACAGCTTTTTTGGCAAAGATTTTTCTTGGTCAGAATATTGATGTGGCAGGATGGGTGGGAATTGGTTTTATTACGGTTGGTTTAACGATTATTGCGCAATATTCCAATATCGATGTTTAAAACCCTTATAGAAATAATAGGCATCTCTATAAGGGCTAAAAATTAAAAATATTAAGTATCAAGCTGGCAGTTAACCATCCACTTTATACCGAATTGGTCGGTAAAAGCACCGTATAGTGCACCCCAGAATGTTTTTTCTAGAGGCATTTCAATTTGACCATTAACAGATAAGGCATCAAAAAGCTGTTTTGCTTTTTCTTGCTCATCTTTTTCAAGATTGATCGAGATATAGTGATTATTTCCTTGGGTAAAAACACTGTTAGGCGCACAGAACTGATCATTTGTATCTGAGGCCATAAGTACAGTGTATTCATTAATCGGTAGAGAAACATGAAGAACCAGATTTTTATCGGCTTCCGATAACGTCACACCTTCAGGCGCTGGCATATCACCATAACGGCTTAACATACCGAATTCACCACCAAATACTGATTTATAAAAGTTAAAGGCTTGTTCTGCTTGACCTTGGAAATTGAGATAGTGATTGAGTTGCATTGTTATTGTCCATTGTTGTTTTCGTTTAAAAGAATAAGTTAAAACTTAAAAGTGATTTTGTGGGTCTTTTTTTGTAGTTTTTTCATAAAAAAATCCCACCGAAGTGGGATTTTAAAATAGTTAATTTTAATTAAATAAGTTCAATCGCAACGGCTGTTGCTTCACCACCGCCAATACAAAGTGCTGCAATACCTTTTTTACCGCCAGTACGTTTCAGTGCATGAATCAACGTAAGAATAATACGAGAACCTGTAGAACCTACTGGATGACCTAGGGCACAAGCACCACCATTGATATTGACTTTTTCAGCATCAAGTTTGAAATCATCAATTGGACACATAGTAACCATAGCAAAAGCTTCGTTAATTTCCCAAAGATCAACGTCTTGAGCATTCCATCCCGCTTTTTTAAGAACTTTTTCGATAGCACCGACAGGAGCGATCGTAAATTCTGAAGGATGCTGAGAGTTTGACGCTGTCGCGATAATTTTCGCAAGTGGTTGTAAACCGCGCTGTGCTGCAACTTCACTTGAAGTTAATACTAAGGCAGATGCACCATCCGAAATAGAGCTTGCGTTTGCTGCGGTAATTGTACCGTCTTTTGCAAAAGCTGGTTTAAGCGAAGGAATTTTGTCGATTTTTGCATTTAGAGGTTGTTCATCTTGATCAACAACGACATCACCTTTGCGACTAGGTACGGTAACCGAAACAATTTCATCTTTGAAATACCCTTCGGTAATTGCTGTTTGAGCACGTTTCAAAGAGCGAATCGCAAAGTCATCCATTTGTTCGCGCGTATAGCCACGAGTATTTGCCATATCTTGAGCAAAAGAACCCATTAGACGACCAGTTTCAGCATCTTCAAGTCCGTCAAGAAACATATGATCCTTAATTTCACCATGGCCCATACGATAGCCAGCACGTGCTTTTGGTAATACATAAGGTGCATTTGTCATAGATTCCATGCCGCCGGCAACAACAATTTCAGCACTGCCTGCTTTAATCATGTCGGTTGCTTGCATCACGGCTTTCATACCAGAGCCACAAAGCTTATTAATCGTCACAGCACCTGTAGAATCAGGTAAGCCAGCTTTGCGCATTGCTTGACGAGCAGGACCTTGTTTTAAACCAGCAGGAAGAACACAACCCATAATGACTTCTTCGACATCAGTAGGTTGTAAACCTGCTCGTGCGATTGCTTCTTTAATCGTTACAGCACCTAATTCAGGCGCTGTAAGTCCTGATAGTGATCCTTGAAAACCACCCATAGCAGTACGAGCACCATTAACAATTACGATATCAGTCATTGTTGTAATCTCCGATTGTTCTTTATCTCAAATTAAGAAAACATTAAAACTTAAGCAGTATATTGCAAAATGGGGGAGGGCTTGGATTCTGTATTAGACTGTAGAGTTCTAACAATTTTGAAGTTCTTCTAAGCGTACATGCCCCATTTTGCTAAGAACTAATTTAAAATTTTTAAGCTGATTATAAGAACAATAAGTAAAACTGCCGTTAGACTCACGCGGAAGTCCGGTATCTCCCTGAAATACGATACTATTTAATTTTTTGCCGAATTTTTGAAATTTCAAAGAGCCATAACGATGATTAAGTTCAATATTGGTTAATATTTCTTCATCGCTTTCTCTTTGTAGGTTATGATTTGTGTCTACAAAGCTTATGAGCCTTGTATCCCAATTACTATTACATATAGACAAATCAACACTTGGGCAAAGTACGACACTATTATGTCGTAGAATTGCGTCGTATTTGGCTTTTTGTATATGAATTGTGAGTAGTTGAGGCGTGTTTTTCAATTCCATTGAAGCCATAAATTGGTGGTATAAAGGAAGGGCTAGGGTGAACATAATCATAAGAATTGCGAGCGTTATAATGAGTTCCATCAATGTGAAACCGGGAGATTTAAACATTAAAATTCCTTAATATATAAAGAAATATTTTGATTTTATGCGTTCTATCAATGATTTATATGACTTTTTATAATGAGGAAACACAAAATTAAATAAAGGTTATCAGGACGCTAGAATACTGGTAAAATCACCCTAAGCGAAACAAAGAAGTTGTTCATATTTGCTAGTTGAGTAAAAAATTACCGAATTACAACGGAAATTGTAAGTAATTTTGTCAATAATTTACTTGATTAAAATTATCAAGCACTTGGAAAGTCTATCAAGTGTTTGTATGATTCAAATGTGAATAGCTTAAAAATAATACTGGGGTGAAAATATCTCAGGGGCCAATAAATTTAGGCTGAGCTTGAACAACAATTGTTATCTCTGGAGGATATCCATGAAATTGAGTCGTATTGCACTTGCTATGCTTGTTGCTGCTCCATTAGCTGCTGCTAATGCTGGCGTAACTGTTACACCATTATTGCTTGGTTACACTTTCCAAGACAGCCAACACAACAATGGCGGTGACAAAGGTGAATTAACTAACGGACCTGAACTACAAGACGATTTATTCGTTGGTGCAGCTCTTGGTATTGAGTTAACTCCATGGTTAGGTTTCGAAGCTGAATATAACCAAGTTAAAGGTGATGTAGACGGTCTTGCTGCTGGCGCTGAATACAAACAAAAACAAATCAATGGTAACTTCTATGTTACTTCTGATTTAATCACTAAAAACTATGACAGCAAAATCAAGCCATACGTATTGTTAGGTGCTGGTCACTACAAATACGAAATTCCTGACCTTTCTTATCATAACGATGAAGAAGGTACTTTAGGTAATGCTGGTTTTGGTGCTTTCTGGCGCTTAAACGATGCTTTATCTCTTCGTACAGAAGCTCGTGGTACTTATAACTTTGACGAAAAATTCTGGAACTATACAGCTCTTGCTGGTTTAAACGTAGTTCTTGGTGGTCACTTGAAGCCTGCTGCTCCTGTAGTAGAAGTTGCTCCAGTTGAACCAACTCCAGTTGCTCCACAACCACAAGAGTTAACTGAAGACCTTAACATGGAACTTCGTGTTTTCTTTGATACTAACAAATCAAACATCAAAGACCAATACAAGCCAGAAATCGCTAAAGTTGCTGAGAAGTTAACTGAATACCCTAACGCTACTGCACGTATCGAAGGTCACACAGATAACACTGGTCCACGTAAGTTAAACGAACGTTTATCTTTAGCTCGTGCTAACTCTGTTAAATCAGCTCTTGTAAACGAATACAACGTTGATGCATCTCGTTTGTCTACTCAAGGTTTCGCTTGGGATCAACCGATTGCTGACAACAAAACTAAAGAAGGTCGTGCTATGAACCGTCGTGTATTCGCGACAATCACTGGTAGCCGTACTGTAGTTGTTCAACCTGGTCAAGAAGCGGCAGCTCCTGCAGCAGCTCAATAATTTGAGTTCTTGAACAGTAAAAAAGCGACTCGTTAGAGTCGCTTTTTTTATTGCGATTTTTAAAATATTTAGTCATTTCTATGTCTCCTTAATAAATAATTACTTTCGATCTTGGTTTAAATTATTTACCATTCACCTTTTCTCAATTGCTGTTTAGCATCTTGTCTATCTCTACGATGTTGAGCACGAGGTTTCTCTGTTTCATGAATTCCACCTTTGTGAAGTAAAGGGGAAAGAGCCACTTGATTACGGACTTTGATTTTTGGCATTTCTTTAATTTTCATGTTTTAACCTTTAATACATAAAACTTGTTTAAGTGTGTGAACAACTTCAATGAGGTCAGCCTGATTTGCCATGACTTCATCAATATCTTTATAAGCACTTGGGATTTCATCAACAACACCACTGTCTTTGCGGCATTCAATACCTTGGGTTTGTTCAATAAGATCTTGCTGGTTAAAAAGAGTTTTTGCCTTGCTTCGACTCATTTTACGACCTGCACCGTGAGAACAAGAACAAAATGACTCAGGGTTTGCTTTACCTCTGACGATATAAGAGCGTGCTCCCATTGAACCTGGAATAATGCCTAATTCATCTAAGCCTGCTCGAATTGCACCTTTTCGGGTGATCAATAAACTTTCACCGAAATGTGTTTCACGGCTTACATAGTTATGGTGACAATTAATTGCTTCTTTTGTCATTTGAAAAGAGGGTAGAAGAGGGCGAATTGCTTCTAATATTAATCGCATCATTTCTTTGCGATTTTCAAAAGCATATTCTTGAGCCCACTCTACAGCTTCTACATAATCATCAAAACTGGTTGATCCTTCGGCAAAATAGCTTAAGTCTTTATCAGGTACGTGGCCAAAGCGATGCTGAGCTTCTTTCTTGGCTAACTCAATAAAATAAGTACCAATGACATTACCCAGCCCTCTGCTACCTGAATGTAGCATCACCCATACGTCTTGATTTTCATCAATACATAATTCTATAAAGTGATTGCCACCGCCTAAAGTACCAAGTTGCTTTTGCCATGTTGCATCAAACTGTCGAAGCATTCGAACAAGTCCAGGATGCTTTTTGATAATGGGTTCTAAGCGTTTTTCAAGTGGAATAATGCTAGAAGCTTTTGCTTTAACTTGTTTATGCAAAGCAAAGCCAACTGGTACTTTACGTTCGATCGCATCACGCAAACGACTTAAGTTATCAGGTAATTGTGAAGCCTTTAAACTCAAGCGAATTGCATTCATTCCACAGCCAATGTCAACTCCTACAGCAGCTGGAATAATGGCATGTTTGGTTGGAATAACACTGCCTACAGTCGCGCCTTTTCCTACGTGAACATCTGGCATAACAGCAATATGTGAGTATATAAATTGCAGTTGAGCCATTTTCTTGAGTTGTTCGATACTTTCACTATCTATATCTTGAGTGAAAATTTTAACGGGAACACCGTAAAGTGCTTCCTCATTTAATATTTTTTGTATGCCCATAATTTTTCTCTTATTTTTGTCCGAGCAGGCATAAAAAAACCTAGCGAATGCTAGGTCTTAAATTTGAGCATTCGGACAAGTGAAGTGAATTTGTACACTTGTCCGTGAGCTGACATCGTGCCAAATTATTTAATCTGTTTTACCTTGTAGTATTGGCATGATGTCCTCCTTATTTAAAAGCGCCGTTGAAAATCTGAACGGCATTTTACGCTTTTTTAATCAAAGATCAAGCTTTTGATCTTTGATTTACTTTTAATTACCGATTCTTAGTCTTGCTCTGGCTTCACATTCATTTGATCATAAGCGATCAGTTTAGTTTTATTTTTCCACTTATAGCCTAACCAAATAATTAAGAATAATGGCAAACTAATATAAGTTGAAAGTAGGCCTAACCAGTCAATTTTTCCACCTAAAATGGCTTGATAGTTCTGCCCTAAGATGATGATTGAACAGAGAATAAAGGCAAACCAAGGGGCAAATGGGAAAAATTTGGCACGGTAAGCTAAATCTTCTAATTTATACCCTTGAGCAATATAGCCTTTACGGAAACGATAGTGTGAAATCGCAATGCCCAGCCAGACAATAAAACCACACATCCCTGACATATTCAGTAGCCAGTTAAAGACTTGTTTTTCACCAATAAACGTTGTCAAGAAACAAAAAGCGGCGATAAATGTGGTGGCATATAGTGCATTCATCGGAACGCCACGACCATCAAGTTTTGCAAACCACTTTGGTGCACGACCTTCCTGAGCCATTTTAAATAACATACGAGTTGATGAATACATGCCTGAGTTACCTGCAGACAAAATAGCAGTAAGAATGACAGCATTCATTAAACCAGCTGCAAAAGCAAAGCCAACTCTCTCATAGAGCAATGTAAATGGAGAAAGTGCAACATTTTCAGTGGTAGCAGCTTGCAATAAATTTGGGTCATCATAGGCAATTAGCGTGCCGATAATGAAGATACATAAGATATAAAATAATAAGATTCGCCAGAAAATCTGTTTGATTGCAAGTGGAATCGTTTTCTTTGGATCTTTAGATTCACCAGCAGCAACCCCTACCATTTCAGTGCCTTGGAAAGAGAATCCGGCAATCATTGCTACACCGATCATGGCTTGTAAACCACCAACAAAAGGTGCTTCTTTATAGGTCCAGTTTCCAAAAGCTGCGACACCTGGAGTTAGCATAATCTTAATGATCATGGCTAAGCCAATGATAATAAACGCTACAATCGCAATCACTTTTACCATTGAGAACCAGAATTCGCTTTCGCCGAATCCTTTTACTGTCATGGCATTGATTGCAAAAATTACGATGAGGAACAGGGCACTCCAGTAAAACCCTGGAATATCAGGGAACCAGAACTTCATAATAAACTGAACTGCTACAAGTTCGAATGCAACTGTGATTGCCCAGTTATACCAATAGTTCCAACCTAAAGCGAAGCCAAAGCCTTCTTCGACATAACGACTACCATATGTAAAAAAAGCCCCAGAAGTTGGATTATGGGTTGCAAGTTCACCTAAACTGGTCATTAAGAAGTAAATCATAATACCAATAAGCGAATAGGCGAGTAGCGCTCCACCTGGGCCAGCATTTGCAATGGTCGATCCAGAAGCAAGGAAGAGGCCTGTACCAATGGAACCACCAATGGCGATCATATTCAGATGACGAGCCCCAAGCTTACGCTGGAGTTTTTCAGGAGCATGTGTTTCGCTCATGGAGATTCCTTACATAGTTTGTTATGCACAGGCATATAACACCTTAAAGCCTTGAAGATCAGTTTTAATCTGGCACTGACCAAAGTGCTTCTCAATTAAGATCGGATAGTTTAAAAAACGGTTTGCTACAATCCATAGCTCACCTGATGCCTTTAAATGTTTTTTAGCGTTTTGGCAGAGTCCTTCACTTGCATCATAGTTGGTATGAATACCTTGATGGAAAGGAGGATTACTGACAATGGCATCGAGTTCTGTTGGAGCGTCTGCAATACCTGTAACAGGCTGCAATCTCAACTGGTCTGAACCTATTCCATTTCGACTAAAAGTCATTTCCGTTGACCGTAAAGCGAAAGCATCAATATCTAGGGCATGAATAATATTACTCGAATTTATTTTTGCCAAATAGCAACTGATAATTCCAGCACCACACCCGAAGTCGGCAATTCTACCTGATTTCACTTGATTAAGATAAGGGAGTAAAACAGCAGTTCCGACATCTAAATGATTTTGGCTAAAAACACCGGGAAGGGCACAAATCGTAAGCTCTTGTTCATTAACCTGAACAGTATAGGTTTTAAGCCATTTTTCTAGAGGTTTAATTTGTTCTGTTTTCTCAATCTTTAAGTGCCATAGCTGACAGTGACGTGCACTATCAAGTTTTAGTACTTTGCCAAAGCTTTGTAATTGTTTGGCCGCTCTTTCTACGCCACCTTTTTTTTCACCGACTAAAAAAACCGATTGATTGGTTTTAAGATGGCTCATCACTACATGTAATATGTAATTTAAGAGTTCTTTAGATTTTGGAACAAAAATAATTGCTTGGTCGAATTCTTGTGAGGGAAACTCAATTGAGAAGTGAGCTTTTGTTCCACTATTTATAAATCCTTGATAGTCGGCATGGTTCCATGTCCAGACTGACGCATCAGTCCCAGCTGGTAATTGACTGACTAAGGCATCATTCGGTGCATTAATTAACAAGACTCTACCTTTTAAATAGTCTTGCTGTCTTAATACCACTTCACTTCTAGGATCCATGTACATCTCTCATGAAGAAGAATGCCCAGTGGGAGCTGGGCAGTAATCAAAATTAAAAGTTAGTTATTTATGCGTTTCAGGAAGTACAACATTTAAAATTAATGCTGCTATACCACCTGTTGCCACGCCAGAGCTAAAAATATTTTTAAATAATTCTGGAAGATGCTCTAAAATTTGAGGAACTTGAGCAACACCCAAACCTAATGCAAGTGAGATGGCAATAATTAATAGCGCTCGGCGGTCAAGGTGAATAGATGAAAGAATATTAATGCCTGATGCAGCCACGGCACCGAACATCACCATAACAGCGCCACCTAAAACTGCTTGAGGAACTGCTTGTATAACACCAGCTACCGCAGGAAAGAGACCTAATAAAATAAGTAATCCAGCAATCCATATACCTACGTAGCGGCTAGCCACACCAGTGAGTTGAATTACACCATTATTTTGAGCGAAAACAGAACTTGGGAAAGTATTAAATAATCCAGCGAGTAAAGAGTTTGCACCATTTACTAATACACCACCTTTAATACGTTTCATCCATTCAGGACCATTAACGGGTTGGTTAGAAAGTTTACTGGTTGCTGTTACATCACCAATGGCTTCTAAAGAGGTCACCAAATAAATGAATGCCATTGGAATGAATAAACCCCATGAGAAGCTCAAACCAAAGTGCATTGGTGTTGGAATTTGTACGAGGGGCGCATCTTTAATACTAGAGAAATCTAAATGTCCCATAAATCCAGCAAGAATGTAGCCAATCACTAGCGCGATTAAAATAGCTGAGCTTTTAATCCAAACCACTCGAATACGATTGAGTACAATAATAATCGCAAGTACAGTACATGACATAATAAGGTTGTCTGCACTTGCAAAAGTATGATCTTGCATGGCTTGGTAGCCGCCACCCATACTAATCAAGCCTTCTTTAATAAGCGTTAAGCCAATTAATAAAACAACAATACCTGTCACCAAAGGAGTAATTAGTCTTTTTACCCATGGAAGAATTTGCGAAACACCCATTTCAATAAAGGAGCCAGCAATTACTACACCGAAAATTGCAGCCATAACTTGGTTGACTGGTGTTCCTGCGGCAACCATTGCACTACCAATACCAATAATAGGACCAATAAAGTTAAAACTTGTGCCTTGAACAATAAGAAGACCTGCACCAAACGGACCAACTTTTTTACATTGTAGAAATGTAGCAATACCTGAAATTACCAAAGACATCGATAAAATCATGTTGGTTTCAGTGCGTGAAACGCCTAAAGCTAAGCAAATTAAAAGGCCTGGTGTAACAATTGGTACAATAATCGCAAGCAAATGCTGGAAAGCTGCTAAAAAAGCGATCAAAGGTTTTGGTCGATCATTTAAACCATAAACAAGGTCTAAATGGTCTTGAGAGTGTTGATTGGACATGGGTGTAGGTCTGCCGCAATTTTGCAAATTGGCGCTATTCTAATCGAGATAACTATCTTTACAAAACGAAATACAGGCTATTGGAAATTTTTTTTGTCAATGTCAATAAACTGTCACTACTAAAATCTATAATTTTTCTGTATAATTTGCCCTCAAGTTTCAGGCTTATCGAATTCTATGTCAGATATCAAAAATCTCCGCAATATTGCAATTATTGCCCACGTCGACCACGGGAAAACCACACTTGTCGATAAATTACTTCAACAATCAGGTGCTCTTGGTGATCGCGCTGGTGAGATTGAGCGTGTCATGGATTCGGGCGCTATTGAAAGTGAACGTGGTATTACCATTCTTGCAAAGAACACTGCAATTAAATGGACCGATGCTCGTACGAATACAGAATACCGTATTAATATCGTCGACACCCCGGGACACGCCGACTTCGGTGGTGAAGTTGAACGTGTAATGTCGATGGTTGACTGTGTATTGTTATTGGTTGACTCTCAAGAAGGTCCAATGCCACAAACTCGCTTTGTAACTCAAAAAGCGTTTGCTCGTGGTTTAAAACCAATCGTAATTATCAACAAAGTTGACAAGCCAAGCGCGCGTCCAGACTGGGTGATTGACCAAGTATTTGACTTGTTCGACAACCTTGGCGGTTCTGACGAACAGCTAGACTTCCCAGTTGTTTATGCATCTGGCTTACGTGGTGTTGCTGGTCCTTCTCCAGAAGAATTGGCTGACGACATGACGCCATTATTCCAAACAATCGTTGACATTGTTGAACCACCAGCAGTTGATGCTGATGGTCCATTCCAAATGCAGATCTCTTCACTTGACTATAACAGCTTCGTAGGTGTTATCGGTGTTGGTCGTATTCAACGTGGTTCAATTGGTTTAAATACACCTGTAACTGTCATTGATAAAGATGGTAAGACACGTAACGGCCGTATCTTAAAAATTATGGGTTACCACGGTCTAGAGCGTGTTGATGTTGATTCTGCTCAAGCAGGCGATATCGTATGTATTACAGGTATTGATGAACTTCATATTTCTGACACGATTTGTGATCCGAAAAATGTTGAAGCTTTACCACCATTATCTGTAGATGAACCTACAGTAACAATGACTTTCCAAGTAAACAACTCGCCGTTTGCAGGAAAAGAAGGTAAATTCGTTACTTCACGTAACATCCGTGAACGTTTAGACCGCGAATTAATTCACAACGTAGCATTACGTGTAGAAGACACTGACAGTCCAGACCGTTTTAAAGTATCTGGTCGTGGTGAACTTCACCTTTCAGTTTTAATTGAAAACATGCGTCGCGAAGGTTTCGAAATGGGCGTATCTCGTCCACAAGTAATCTTGAAAGAAGTTGACGGTGAAAAACAAGAACCTTACGAAAACGTTACATTTGACGTTGAAGAACAGCACCAAGGTTCTGTAATGGAACAAATGGGTAACCGTAAAGGTGAAATGACAAATATGGAAGTTGACGGTAAAGGCCGTATCCGTATTGAAGCAACTGTACCTTCACGTGGCTTAATTGGTTTCCGTTCAGAGTTCTTGACTATGACTTCTGGTACAGGAATCATGACTTCAAGCTTCTCTCACTACGGTCCGATGAAACAAGGTACTGTTGCGAAGCGTCAAAACGGTGTGTTGATTTCTATGGTTCAAGGTACTTGCCTTGGCTATGCATTGTTCAGCTTGCAAGACCGTGGTCGTCTATTCGCTAAACCACAGTTAGAAGTTTACGAAGGTATGATCGTAGGGATTAACTCACGTTCAGACGATATGGTGGTGAACCCAACTAAAGCTAAACAGTTAACTAACGTACGTGCTTCTGGTACAGATGATGCTTTAACTTTAGTACCTGCAATTGAATATACGCTTGAACAAGCGCTTGAGTTCATTGAAGATGATGAATTAGTTGAAGTAACACCTAAGTCAATCCGTATCCGTAAGCGCTGGTTGACTGAAAACGAACGTAAGCGTAACAAATAAGTTATTCTTATCTTCGGATGATAAAAACCGCTGATTTCGATCAGCGGTTTTTTTAATCGTTCTATTTAGAATTAAACTAAGCTTAAAATCATATTTTTCTTATCAGAGAATATGTTGTTAAAGTGTGAGATAGTTTTCTTTTTTTTGATAAAAATATTAAATTATCAATATCATGGCGAGTACTATCTAAATCGATAAGATGCCATTGAAAAAGAAAAATATGACGTGTTTCGGCCCCCGACATCTGGAGATGTTTAGATGAGTATTATTCAAGAATTTAAAGAATTTGCCATTAAAGGCAATATGATGGATTTAGCCATTGGTGTGATTATTGGTGGTGCTTTTGGCAAAATCGTGGACTCTTTAGTAAAAGATATTATCATGCCAATTATCAGTGTTATTACTGGTGGTGGTGTTGATTTTTCGCAGAAATTTATTGTGCTAGGAGCCAACCCGACCAATCTGCAATCTTTAGATGCTTTGCAAAAAGCAGGTATCAATGTTTTAACTTATGGTAATTTCCTCACCATTTTAATTAACTTCCTAATTTTGGCTTGGGTCGTTTTCTTAATGGTGAAATTATTAAATAGACTTCGCCGTGATAAGAATGAGCCAGAAGCTCCAGCTGCAACTCCTGAAGATATTCAGTTATTGCGTGAAATTCGCGATGAGTTGAAAAAGCAAGCTTAACAATATTCTGAATTAATAAGAAACGGTACCGAGAGTGCCGTTTTTTATTACTTAGTATTTTATACTGGACTAAAGATATTGATAAAATAGACAGGCTACCGATAGGCTCAACTACCTAGATTGTAAAAAGGATATAAATAAATGAATCAGCTTTTTGTGTATGGCACTTTATGTCCGAATAAAGCAAATGCTCATATTTTAGAGCAGTTTGGTGGAAGCTGGGAAAAAGCTAGTGTACGCGGTGTGATTCATATTTTAGATTGGGGACCAGATAAAGGTTTAAAGGCGCTTGAGTTAGATTCGCAAGCAGATCGGGTAGAGGGTTATTTATTTAGTACGGAAAAACTTGCTGAAAACTGGCAAATGCTTGATGACTTTGAGGGTTTTCAATACCAGCGTGTTATCGCGGATGTGAAATTAGAATCGGGTGAATGCGTTAAAGCCTGGACATATCAACTGAATGCACAGGCTCAAGCTTCTGAAGAAAATACTTAAATTAATCGAATTAACGCAAGCTGCCCATTCGGAATTTGACTTCTAAAAGATGATAGCCAAACTGGCTTTTGATTGGGCCTTGTAACACACGTTCAGCAGCTGTAAAAACAACTTTGTCGATCACTGGCACAAGTTGTCCTTTTTTGACTTCGCCTAGTTCTCCACCGCGTTTTGCCGAATTACAGGTAGAGTATTGCTTGGCAATTTTTGCGAAGTCGGCACCATTTTGTAACTTCTTTTTTAGCTGCTCAGCTAAGTCTTTATCTTTGACTAAAATATGTCGGACAATTGCTGTTTGCATGTTGTCTTTCTCCAAAAAATTAAGGCTTTCTCAGCTTTTTAAGCGGTTGGCATTGTGGGCAAAATACGCTGGCGCGCTGACCAAGTTTTAAGTTTTCTAATGTGGTTTCACAGTTAACGCACATTTCTCCAGCACGACCATAAGCAAGTAATGTTTGCTGGAAATAACCATTTTCACCCATGGCATTACTGTAGTCGCGTAAAGTCGAACCACCTAAATCAATTGCTGACTTTAGAATTCGTTTAATTTCGACAACTAATTTCTCAATCTGTTGCATACTTAAATCACCAGCAGGTTGTGCTGGGTGAATGCCAACATTAAATAAGCTTTCAGTTGCATATATATTGCCTACACCAACGACTACATGATTATCCATGAGTGCAATTTTTATGCCGACAGCCTTATTCTTGAGTTTGGAAGCTAAATATTCTGCATGAAAGTCAGCACTTAAAGGCTCAGGTCCTAAAGTGTCAATGAGTTTGCCTTGAGTTTCCGTATTAAGCCAAAGAATACAACCGAAACGACGTGGGTCATGATAGCGTAATTGCTGATCTTCAAATTGAATAATTAAATGATCATGTTTTCTTAGTTCATCATGTGGCTCGGTCAGACGAAAGCTACCTGACATGCCTAAATGCCAGAGCATTTGATCTTGTTCAAACTCTGCCAAAATATATTTTGAACGTCGATTTAACCCAATGAGACGTTGCCCAACGAGTTTTTGAATGTCATCTGGTATAGGCCAACGTAAGCTCGGATTACGTACTTCAACATTTAGAACTTTTTGATTCAATAGAGGAAATAAACTGGTTTTGGTTGTTTCGACTTCGGGTAACTCAGGCATGCCAACTCGCAGAATTAACAGATATACTGGATTAATCAAGTATAACGTGTGGTATGTAATATTTCAGAGATTACTATGTCAGATATTTTACCATTAAGCTGGTTTCAACGTGAAACCTCAGAAGTAGCTTATGACTTAATTGGCTGCGTATTATGTAAGCGACAACCTGATGGTCAAGTCATCCGTTGCACAATTAGTGAAACAGAAGCTTATTTGGGTGTTCGTGATAAAGCTTGCCACAGCTACAATGACAAACGCACAGCACGAACAGATGTAATGTATCGCTCTGGCGGTACGATTTATGTCTACTTAATTTATGGCATGTATGAAATGCTCAATCTGATTACTCAGACAGAAGGTATTCCTGAAGGGGTAATGATTCGTTCTGCATTTTTAAGTGGTGCTTCAACAAAAAAAGAATATAAGCTTCTAGCTGGACCCGGCAAATTGACACGTTATTTAGGTATTGATCGATCTTTAAAAGGCCAGACTTTGAGTGAAGAATCTGGTTTGTGGGTGGAAGCAGCATCAACACAGCCAGAAGTGGTATTGACGCCACGGATTGGAATTGATTATGCCGAAGAAGCAAAAGATTGGCCTGAACGATATTGCTGGAAAGACCATCCATCTTTGAGTCGATAATTCTAATCTGGAAATCAATTTTTAGATATCGATGAAGAGTGTTCTAGATTTACAACAATACAGACCGAATTCTATATCCAGACAAGACATCGCTTTTTGTTATGATAACTACAATATAAATAAAGGAAATAAGCATGTCCTTATTACGCTTAGACCGACTTCATTACTGTATTTTGATGAGTATGGGCTGCATTTCTAGCCCACTTGTTTGGGCAGAAGACTTAACCCAAGACGTGACTGTATTGCCAACGTTACATGTGGAAGCGACACGTACAGATACAACCTATTTGCAAACACCAGCTTCAGTTTTTCGAATAGATGCACCTCAAGTCGATACTTCTTCACAAGTAAATTTAACCGAAGTTGTGAAGGGTATACCGAGTTTACAGCTTCGCAATCGTGAAAATTATGCACAAGATTTACAGTTATCTATGCGTGGTTTTGGTGCACGTTCAACTTTTGGGGTTCGAGGCATTCGCCTATATGTGGACGGTATTCCTGCAACGATGCCAGATGGACAGGGTCAAACGTCTAATATTGATTTAAGTAGTCTGGACCATGTTGAAGTTCTAACGGGTCCTTTTTCTTCACTTTATGGAAATTCATCAGGTGGAACTATTTTAACTTCTACTAAAGAAGGGCAAGGGAAAGACTCAATTGAGCTGAGCTATTCAGGAGGCAGTCACGATAAAAGCAGAGCAGGACTCGTGCTACAAGGCGGGGCAAAGGACGCGAATGAACCAAGTTATGTTATTAGTTCATCATATTTCGACACGGATGGTTACCGAGAACATAGCGGTGCAGAAAAAGTATTAAATAATGCAAAGCTCAGTTGGAACCTTGATGATGGTAGCAAAATCAACTGGGTCACCAACTATGTAAAAATTCATGCAGATGATCCGCAGGGTTTAACGCGTGACCAGTGGAATGCGAATCCAAAGCAACAAGTTCCATTTTTAAAGCAATTTAATGTCCGTAAAGATATTGAACAGACCCAAACAGGGGTGACATGGTCTAAGCCTATTAATGATAAAAATGAACTCTATGCCATGGCATATTTAGGCAATCGCCAAGTCACTCAATATCAATCTATACCTAAATCAACACAAGATGCCAGCATCAATCATGCAGGCGGGATAATTGATTTTGAACGTGATTATTATGGCGCTGACTTCCGTTGGACGGGCAAAGAGTTACTTCCAAACACCACTGTAAGTGTTGGTGTGGCACTTGATGCAATGGATGAAGATCGTAAAGGTTTTGAAAACTTTAATGCGGATGGTATTTATGGTGTCAAAGGTAAGTTACGCCGTGATGAAGATAATACTTTGTGGAATATCGATCCATATTTACAAGCTTCATGGCAGTTCTTACCAACATGGCGTTTAGATACAGGTGTGCGCTATAGCAATGTCCACTATAAGTCAGAAGATCGCTATTTAAGCAATGGCGATGATAGCGGTAAGACTGATTATAATAAAGTTTTGCCTTCTGCTGCTTTAAGTTGGCAAATTGTACCTGAGCTTATGGCCTATGTGAGTTATGCAAAAGGCTTTGAAACACCAACTTTTACTGAAATGGCATATCGACCAGACGGGAAAAGTGGTTTTAATTTTGATTTAACAGCATCTACAAGCGATACCTATGAAACAGGCTTAAAATCACAAAACCAATTTGGTGATTTTACTTTGGCAGTTTTTCAAACTAAAACCAAAGATGACATCGTTTCTGCCGGCAACTCAAATGGCCGATCAACGTTTCGTAATGCAGATAAAACCTTACGTGAAGGCGTAGAGTTTGCATGGAATAAAAAGTTGTGGCGAGATTTAACTGCGACTGCTAGCTATACATATTTAGATGCAACTTTTGATGCTGATATTCCAGCTTTAGGGAATATTGCTCAAATTCCATCAGGCAATGCCATTCCGGGAATTGCTAAAAACCAGGCTTATGCCTCTTTAGCTTGGCAGCCATCGCACGGTCTATATGGCGGGGTAGATGTACAGTATATGGATAAAGTATACGTGAATGATACCAACAGTGACGCAGCGCCAAGCTACAGTGTAACCTCAGCTAATGTGGGTTATGCATGGGTAATGGGCGACTGGAAAGTGAATAGTTTTGCCCGTGTTGATAACCTATTTGATAAAAACTATGCAGGTTCAGTGATCGTAAATGATGGAAATGGACGCTACTTTGAACCAGCGGATGGACGTAACTGGAGTGCAGGTTTACGTGTAATTAAGCAATTCTAGGAATTAAAAATGGCAAAATTATTTGAAACGGTTAACTTTGGTTCACTACAACTGGTCAATAGAATTGTAATTGCTCCAATGTGCCAATATTCGGCAACAGATGATGGTGAAATTACCTATTGGCATGAACAGCAATGGGCGAATTATGCATTGTCTGGCGCTGGGCTTTGTATTGTAGAGGCGACTGCTGTACAGCCTGAAGGTCGTATTAGCTATGCTGACCTTGGGCTCTGGAATGATCAGCAACGTGACCAAATCAAAACGTTGTTAGCTAAGGTTCACACACTTTCACCGATGCCATTTGGAATTCAGTTAGCACATGCAGGCCGTAAAGCATCTACTGAAAAACCGTGGTTAGGTAAAGGTCAGATTGCAAAAGATCAGCCTCATGGTTGGCAAACGGTTGCTCCCAGTGAAAGTACCTTTTCAGTGCATGATGCAGCGCCCCATGCTTTGACCATTGCTGAGATTAAACAAGTTCAACAAGACTTTGCAGCAGCTGCAAAACGTGCTGTAGAAGCTGGGTTTGAGTTGATTGAAGTTCATGCTGCGCATGGTTATTTACTACATCAATTCTTATCGCCAATTGCTAATCAGCGTACTGATGAATATGGTGGCTCTTTAGAAAACCGTATGCGTATGACTCTTGAGGTTCTTCAAGCAATTAAATTGGCTGTACCAGAAGGTTATCCTGTAGGTGTTAGACTCTCTGCGACTGATTGGTTAGAGAGCATTGAGCATTGGGATGTTGAGTCTACAGTGGGTTTATCAAAAGCTTTAGAGCAATTGGGCGCAGCATACGTGCATGTGTCTAGTGGTGGTTTGCACGAGCATCAATCAATTACGATTGGAGCTGGCTACCAAGTTCCTTTTGCTGAACAAGTCAAAAAGCATGTATCTATTCCAGTGATTGCTGTAGGGTTAATTACTGAGCCAGAACACGCTGAACAAATTTTGGAAAACCAGCAAGCCGATGCTATTGGTCTTGCTCGTGCAATGTTATATGACCCAAGATGGCCTTGGCATGCAGCAGCAGCTTTAGGTGCAGAGGTTAAAATTGCACCTCAGTATTTGCGCTGCCAACCTCATGGATTAAAACAGCTTTTTAACTCTTTTTAATTGTATTGGGCAAAGTCATCTTTGCCCATTTTTCTTTCGCTAAGTGAGGACGGTCAGTGGTTTTTCAGGTTATTTTACCTATCTTGATATTGCTATTGATGGGCTATGTTTGTGTTCTCATCAAATTGGTAACACCTGAACAGATCAGGGCTCTTAGCGCATTTGTAATTAAAATTTCCTTACCAGCTTTTCTAATCCATTCATTGGCAAATAAAAGCTTACAAGATATTTGGCACCCTGCTTATTTTATTGCTTATGGCGGTGGGTCTTTAATTTTATTTTTCTTGGCTTTCATTCTCTATCGAAAATATTTTAAAAATAGCTTAACCCACAGTGCCGTCATCTCGATGGGCGCATCTATGTCCAATACTGGATTTATGGGAACAGCTATTTTAACCATGTTGATAGGTAATCACGCTGCGATTTATATTTCTTTAACACTCATTATTGAAAATTTATTGATTGTGGCGCTGATGCTGATTTTGGCCGAAGCTGGTTTACATCAACAACAAAATCTTTTACCGCTTTTAAAACAGACTTTTTTAAATTTACTCAAGAATCCTGTCATTATCGCGATTTTGGTTGGGATGGGGTGCATTCTTTTAGATGTTAACCTTCCTACAACACTTGATCAATCACTAGAGTTACTTGGGCGTACAGCTTCACCTTTGGCTTTATTTGCCATTGGAGGAAGTCTAGTCGGTATTGGAATCACAACAGTAAATACAGAAAGTGTTTTTTTGGCGATATTGAAAGTTATCCTCATGCCATCCGTGATTTTTTCACTCTTTTTGATCACTCCCAATGTAAGTCGTGAAATGCTTTATGCAGGAACATTAATTGCTGCTCTACCAATGCCGATTGCTTTTGGAATTTTTGGACAAGCCTACGGTCTAAATGAAAAAGCATTAACACCGCTTATGATTAGTACGATTGTTGGTTTTATTGGTGTTAGCGGGCTGATTGCTTTGTGGTGGTAAAAAAGCCCCATGAGGGGCTCATCATTCATTATTTTTTTGGTGCTGGCTGTGTTGGAGCATTGGCAGCCTGTTTGCTCTTTTCTGCAATGATTTTATCAACTGAAGCTAAAGACTCTCTAGCGTTCGGAACATTTTGATTGGCAAGTTCAGTAAAAATCTTTTTTGCTTGTGGTAGATTTTGCGGAATGATATTGCCATTCGCCATCATGGTCGCTAAAGCCATAGAAGCAGGGGCATAGCCTTTTTGCGCAATTGACTGTAAAGCTTCGATACCTTGGCGTTTCATTAACGGATTTTTATTTTCCACACCTTGGCTAATATCATAAAGTGCTTTTACCTGAATAGCCGGGTAGTTACCTTTTCTAATTAAAGGCGCCAATTTTTGTAGGGCAATTTGATGTGACTGCGGTTTTTTCTGTGCAAATAAAATCGTCGCAATTTTCACAGTTGCATCATCAGAACCTTGAGCCGATGCCTTTTGAACATATTGACTGAATTTGTTGCTGTCTTTGGCAACTCCTAATTCACCAGTCTCATAAATTTGTGCAAGCGTGTAACTTGCTTGAGCATAGCCTTTATTTGAAGCATCTTCATAATATTTAAGGGCTTTAGAAGAGTCTTTTGCTGTACCTTGGCCCATTTGAGTCATATAGCCTAAGTTATAGATGGCTTGGGCATTACCTATTTGGGCGAGGCGTTGCATTTCTTGAAATGCAGCAGAGTAATTTTTTGCTGCGTAGAGTTGTTCAGCTTGTTTGAAAACATCTGTTTTCGCAGCAGTCGCTGTGTTATCAGCTGCATAAATTGATGCACTTGAAAGGGTGATTAGGCTTGCAATTAGTAATTTCTTCATTTCTTTTTAACCTTTTACTTCGTAGCTACATCATTCCATTGATGCATTAAATAGTTTCAATTTCTCATCATAAATATTGATTGCTGAAAGTAAACAGCCGATTTGTATATAAAGCGCTGCACTTTGGGCAAATTGTGGAGAAAAGACCCACTCACATTCATATAACGGAGTGGGTAATATTATTATTTTGCTGATTGAAGTAATGCTTCAATTTGCTTGGCATCACTTGGAACACCAGAGAGTCTTTGGCCATCTTGCAAGAACAGGGTAGGTGTTCCATCAATATTTAATTTTTGACCTAAAGCAATATTTTTCTGAATTGGGCTTGAGCAACTTTTGCTATTAGGCGGTAATTTGCGATTAAGCATATAGTTTGTCCAAGCCTCTGCCGGATTTTTTGAACACCAGATTTGATTTGAAACTTTTTCAGCATTTGGATGCAAACTAGTGAGAGGATAAAGGAACACATATACCGTTACGTTATCAACCCCAACCATATTTTGTTCTAGGCGCTGGCAATATGGGCAATCTGGGTCACTAAAGACATAGATCGTACGTTCACCTTTACCTTTTACATATTTAATGGCCTGATTTAATGGCAAACTTTTAACGTCAATTTTACCCAGTTCGGCAATACGTTCTTCAGTCATATTTTTTTGTTGTTTGATGTCGACTAAGTTACCAACAAAAAAGTACTTGGCATCTTGGTTTGTATAAACAATGCGGCCGCTTGTATACACTTCATAAATGCCTTGAACTGGCGACTGATAAACACCTTTTACAGGCAAATCTGGATAATTCGTTTTAAGATTTTGTTCAAGTGCTTTAACGTCAGCATGAGCAGAACCGAAAATAGCCAGACTCAACATGAGTGTAGCAAGTTTAGTTTTCATCTTTTTTCTCTTTAATTTCAACAGGGCTAATGATTGCATATAAAACTTAAAAATTTGATATTCTAATCTAATGAAATCATTAGTGTTTTGTATCTATAAAAAAGCCCACTAACTTAGCAGTGGGCTGTTTGAACTAATAAAAGTTATTATTGTGGTCTTGCAACATCGCCACTTAAAGCTTCGGGTAAATCAAGAACTTGAAGCCCTAACTCTTGTAGAGCAGCAGGTTTAGCAACAACTAAAGCCAGATAGCCAGCATCATTTGCAATACTATTAACGACTTCGACATCGTTATTTAATTGAGTTGCTGAAGCAGGCGCCTCGCCTGTACCTTGGACCAGATGTAACCAGTGTTTTGGTTTTGCTTTAAACCAAAGACGCGCCACAATTTCCTGACCTAGGTAACAACCTTTATCGTAATTAACGCCTTCACGTTGATGTAAACGTAATTCCTGTGGTTGGAATACATGTTCAGTAGTCTGAGTAATCCACGCTTGACCAGTCATAATAGCTTGTTTTTGCCATTCAGAAATATCAGTTTCTAGTGCTGAAAATTCAGTTTGATGACCTGAAATCGTTGGAAAAGCAGGGCCTTGTTCACTCAAGGTCATTTTCGAAAAAGCACCAAATTTTTTAACATGTTTGGCAAACTCTTCAGCTTGATCTTGAGCAACTACAATTTCAAAACTTTCAGGATTAATCTTCTTTAGCCACAAGCCAAAGTGAATACGACCTTTAAGATCACAAATGGCTGTATAGCGAGTTTCATTTTCAGCTAAACGTTCAGTATCTACAGTAACTTGGCCTTGTAAAAACTTTTGTGCATCTACACCGTTTAAAGCATATGAGGAGAAAGCGAGCAGACTCATGATTAATCTCAAATTCAATATGTTTCTTTATGATTGCTGACTATTTTGCTCCATTTTTACTAAAAAATCAGCCCTAGTTTTGGTAATTTGATTTCGCCTGAAAAAAGTATTTTGTTTGAAAAAACACCAAAAATATACGTTCGGATAAAGCGGAAGGTTTAACCTAATAAGCATAATTTCGATAATCTAAAAGAAGTTAAAATAAGGAGAATATGATGACAACAGGAACAGTAAAATTTCATCGTGTGTTTAAGGCTCCAGCCGAGCGAGTCTATCGTGCATTTTTAGATCCAGATGCTTTAGTAAAGTGGTTGCCACCTCATGGTTTTACTGCCAAGGTCCATAGTTTTGATGCAAATGTTGGTGGTTCATACAAAATGAGTTTTACCAATTTTTCAACAGGTTCAACACATGCTTTTGGTGGAACATATGTGGAATTAGTTCCAAATGAATTAATTCGATATAACGATCAATTCGATGACCCAAATTTGCCCGGCACCATGCAAGTTACCATTACGTTAAAAAGCGTATTGGTAGGTACGGAAGTACATATTACGCAAGAAGGTATACCAGAAGTTATTCCTGAGGAAGCTTGTTATTTGGGATGGCAAGAATCTTTATCTTTACTGACTTTATTAATCGAAGCGGATATCCCTGATCAGTAAACTCTCTAAAATTTTAATGAAATCTTTAAAAGGTGAGTGGAGCTAAATCTGCTCACTTTTCTTTTATAAGACCTATCTAAAATATAAACCTTGCACGGAGAAAGATGATGGATATACACATTAAAAGAATTTATGAAAATGCTGAGCCTAGTGATGGGAAGCGAATTTTGGTTGACCGCCTATGGAGTAGAGGAATTAGTAAGGAAAATGCTCATTTAGATTTATGGCTAAAAGAAGTGGCGCCTTCAACTGAACTTCGCAAGTGGTTCCATGCAGCAACGCCAGATCATTGGGAAGAGTTCAAGCAGCGTTATTTAAAAGAGCTTGAAACCAACTCCGCAGTTGAAGAGTTACAACACATCGCAGTAGAGCATACAGTTACGCTTTTATATTCAGCAAAAGATATTGAAAATAACCATGCAATTATTTTGAAAGAATATTTATTAAGTAAAAACTCAAAATGAATGTATAAATTTTTTTTTGGTAAAAGTCTTTTATTTAAAACTTTAAAAAATGAGTCATATCTCGCATAATATACTTTTTGAGATTTTTTTCATGTCTTTGCCAAACTGCCCAAAATGCCAATCAGAATATACTTACCAAGATGGCGACTTATTGATTTGTCCTGAATGCTCAAATGAGTGGAAAGAAGGGGATGCATCGCTTACTGAAGAACAAGAAATTATTAAAGATGCGAATGGTAATGTCTTGGCAGATGGTGATAGTGTAACTGTCATTAAAGACTTAAAAATTAAAGGTTCATCTTCAGTTGTAAAAGTAGGCACGAAAGTAAAAACGATTCGTTTAGTTCCAGATGCAAGTGATGGCCACAATATCGATTGCAAAATTGATGGTATTGGTCAGATGAAGTTAAAATCTGAATTTGTAAAAAAAGCTTAAATTGTTAATTTTAATTACATTTCAGTAGAGATATGCACTTATATCTCTACTTTTTAAATTTCTATCATCATTATAATTTTATTACGAAAAAGTATAAAAAATAGGCTATTCAAGGAATAATTGTCCATTTATATTGTCATAAATAACAAATAACTTTCGTCCAGAATAATAACGAAAGTCATACCCACACCAACAAAAAAATGAGGTTTTTATGGCAGGATGGTACGAAATTTCACTAGCGAGTGATGGACAATACCGCTTTATTTTAAAGGCAGGAAATGGTGAACCTATTCTAAATAGTGAGCTATATAAGGCTAAAGCTTCTGCGGTAAATGGTATTGAATCAATTCAGAAAAATAGTGGTGATGACGCACGATATGAGCGTTTAACTGCAAAGAATGGGAAACCTTATTTCAATTTAAAAGCTGCAAATCATCAAATTATTGGCACAAGTCAATTCTATGCGAGCGAAGCTTCACGAGATAAAGGAATTGAATCTGTTAAAACCAATGGTTCATCGACAACTATTAAAGATTTAACGGTTCAGGTATAAAAATTGAGTTAAAAAAAGCAGCTTCTAAAAGCTGCTTTTTTATTTAGGTATTTATTAACGCGCTAACTTAGCTAAAAGTTCTTCTTTCGTTAAATTGCTCGCTTCAGCATCGCGGCGGCCTTTATATTCAAAAGTACCAGCATCAAGACCTTTTTCACCAATCACAATACGGTGTGGAATACCCATCAACTCAAGGTCAGAGAACTTAACGCCGGGACGTTCGTTACGATCATCAAGCAACACATCAAAACCTTGAGCTTGAAGTTCTGCATAAAGTGCTTCTGCTGCTTCAAGAGTACGTGGTGATTTGTGCGCATTCATTGGAACAATTGCAACTTCAAAAGGTGCAATGGCTTGTGGCCACATGATACCTTTGTCATCGTAGTTTTGTTCAATTGCTGCTGCAACAACACGTGTTACACCAATACCGTAGCATCCCATGGTTACTGTAAATGGTTTGCCATCTTCACCTAGAACTTTACAGCCTAAAGCTTCAGAGTATTTAGTACCAAGTTGGAAAATATGACCTACTTCAATACCGCGTTTAATTTGTAGTGTACCTTTGCCATCTGGAGATGGGTCGCCTTCAACTACATTACGTAAGTCAAAAACTTCGCTAATTTGCGCATCACGTTCCCAGTTTACGCCAACAGCATGTTTATCAGTTTCATTTGCACCAGCAACGAAGTCAGAAAGCACAGATGCAGCACGGTCAACAATTACAGTTAAGCCTTTTTCGACTAAACCTTGTGGACCTGTAAAGCCAGCAGTTAAACCAAATGCTTGAAGTTGTTCTTCAGTTGCGAATGTAAGAGGAGCTGCAACTAAAGGATGCTTCTCAGCTTTAATCTCATTCAGTTCGTGGTCACCACGTACAAATAGAGCAACGACAGGAACATTACCTTTTTCGTCAGCAACACCTTGAACCAATAAAGCTTTAACAGATTGCTTAGGGTCAGCATTTAAGAACTGACATACATCATCAATCGTTTTCTGGTTTGGTGTTTCAACCAATTTGAATTCTTGTGTCGGAGCTGCACGTTCACCCACTAAAACAGCCTCAGCCATTTCAACGTTTGCTGCATAATCAGATTCGGTTGAAAATGCGATGTCATCTTCACCACTAGCAGCCAATACATGGAATTCGTGTGAAGCTGAACCACCAATAGAACCTGTGTCGGCTTGTACTGGGCGGAAGTCTAAGCCTAAGCGAGTGAAAATACGGCTATAAGTGTCGTACATCACGTCATAAGTTTCTTGTAATGATTCTTGAGTTGCATGGAAAGAATAAGCATCTTTCATGATGAACTCACGTGAACGCATTACACCAAAACGTGGACGAATTTCATCACGGAATTTGGTTTGAATTTGATAGAAATTTACAGGAAGCTGCTTATAACTTTTAAGTTCGTTACGCGCCATGTCTGTAATAACTTCTTCATGCGTTGGCCCAAGTACGAATGGATTCGTATGACGATCTTTAAAGCGTAATAATTCAGGACCATATTGTTCATATCGCCCCGATTCTTCCCAAAGACTTGCGGGTTGAGTCACGGGCATGAATACTTCCATAGCGCCTGAACGGTTCATTTCTTCACGAACAATCGCATCTACTTTTTTAAGCACACGTGTTCCCATCGGCAGCCATGTATATAAACCAGATGCCAATTTACGAATCATCCCCGCACGTAACATGAGCTGGTGTGAAATCACTTCAGCATCATTTGGGGTTTCTCTCAACGTTGCAAATAAAAAGCGGCTTGCGCGCATGGAAAAAGTCCTAAAAGTTAAGCGTTATAAAAACGCAGATTATACGATAATCGTTGCATTATGACATGAATCGTCGAGTTTGACTCAGCATAAAGTTTTTCAAGTCATCTAGATAAGTGAAAATGACGGGTACAACCACAAGAGTCAATAGGGTAGAAGTAATCACGCCCCCAATCACAGCATGAGCCATTGGTGCGCTTTGCTCACCGCCTTCGCCAAGACCCAAAGCTAGAGGAACCATCCCCATCACCATGGCACTTGTCGTCATTAAAATTGGACGTAAACGGGTTTTCCCCGCTTGTAAAATAGCATCATAACGGCTCGTCCCCTGATCCATTGCTTTCTTAATAAAGTCGATAAGCAAAATCGCATTTTTGGTAACGAGCCCCATCAACATGATAATACCGATAATCGAAAATAGGTTTAGGGTACTTTTGAACAAGAATAGGGCAAGAAAAACACCAATGAGTGACAATGGTAAAGAGGTCATAATTGCGGCAGGATGAATAAAGCTATTGAACTGAGAACCTAACACAATATAGATAAATACAATCGATAGGGTAATGGCAGTTAATGCATATCCAGCAGATTCAGCCATGTCAGCATTTGCTCCTTGAGTATCAAATGTATATCCAGCAGGTAGTTTAAATGCCTTTTGCATTTTATCGATGTCTTGACCAATGTCGCCACTAGGTCGTCCTGAAGTATTTGCCTCAATCAGTACTTCACGCTCAAGATCACGTCGGTTAATTTGTGAAGCACCGAGTTTTTCTTCGGTTGTTGCAACTGCGCTAAGTGGAACTAATATATTTTGCCCAGTCGCATTGGTCTTATTGGAATTGAGATATAGGTTCTGCACATCTTGCGGAAGCATACGTTTATTTTCATTTAAACGTACATTCACATCATAATTTTCGCCATCGCGATCTTCCCAAGTTGTGACATTATCACCCGCAATTAATGGGCGAATCGCATTGGCAATCTGAGAAACAGATAAACCTAAGTCACTTGCCAGTACACGATTAATATAGACACCCAGAGTCGGCTTTGGTTCTTTCAATGAACTTTCTAAATCTACGACACCTTTAATTTTTTCCATTTCAGCAATAAAACGATCTGAAATTTTCTGTAGCTCATTGAGGTCAGATCCTTTAATAGAGATCATGATCGGCTTTTGTCCGCCAGAGACAGAATCTTGCGCTGCTGCAACAGAAGTCACTCGAATACCCGCTACACTTTGCAAACGATCACGGAACTCATTGTTGAGTGTATTCAGATCTGAGCTACGTTCTTGTTTTGGCTTTAAGGTCACGCCTAAACCTGCATGGTTCTTGCCTGAGTCTACTTCACTGTTGACCACGCCATAAGTAGAAACCACATCGGGGAACTGTCTAATAATTTGATCGACTTGATGTAATTTCGCTTGAGTATATTCCAAGGATGCATCTACAGGAGTTTCAAACTGAATACGAACTTCACCTTTATCTGGGGTAGGTACAAATTCGGTCCCAATTAGTTTAGACAGTCCTAGTGCAGCAAATAGTGAAACAATTGCAATAATGACTGTGATGAAACGGAAACGTAAAGCCAGCTTTAAGAGCTTTTCATAAACATGAGTCAGTCGATCTAACACATTAGAAATATGGTTAAAAAAGCGTTGTAGCCAATTATCTTTTTTCTTGACTGGATCTTTCCAGTGAGCAGAGAGCATTGGATCGAGCGTAAAACTAATAAACATTGAAATTAAAACGGCTGTACTCACCGTTACGCCAAACTGATAAAAGAAACGTCCAATCAACCCGCCCATGAAGGCGACGGGTAAAAATACGGCCACAATGGTAAGCGTGGTTGCGAGTACAGCTAAACCAATTTCTTTTGTGCCTTCTAGGGCCGCAGTCACATGATCTTTGCCAAGTTCAGTATGTCTTACGATGTTTTCCCGAACCACAATCGCATCATCAATTAAGAGACCAATACTGAGCGATAAGGCTAATAACGTCATCATATTAATGCTGAAACCAAAAGCCCAAATGAAAGTTAAGGTTCCTAGCAAAGTAATCGGTAAGGTTAAGCCTGTAATAACGGTAGAGCGGAAAGAGCCTAAAAATAATAGAACAATTAAAACTGCTAAGGCAGCACCTTCAATAATGGTACGGGTCACATCTTTAATTGAAGCGCGAATTCCTTTGGAGCTGTCGGCCACAACTTTGTAGTTTAAACCCGCAGGCATTTGTGTTTTTAATTTCTCTAAAGTTTGGTAAGTTTTATCGACAACCTGAATTACATTGGCATCGGAACTCTTTAAAATATCGACAGAGACCGCTGTTCTTCCATTATAAAATGCGCTTGATTGTAGTTCGGCTTGAGTATCTTCAATCGTTGCAACTTGCTTTAGAAAAATTGGTGAACCATTTTTATTGGCAATCACCAAATCACCAAAAGCAAGTGGATGAATAACCTTTGATTGAATCTGTACAACCAGTTCAGAATTCTTTTGTTGTAAGGTTCCTGCGGGAACTTCAATATTTTCATTTTTTAGCGTATTAATGACCTGATCAATCCCAATTCCGTAACTTTGCAATTGCTCAGGAAGAATTTTTATTCGTATTTGCCGTTTGGCATCCCCCAATAAATTCACATTACCGACACCAGACACGGTTTTAAGCTGCGGCACAATACGTTTATCTACATATGAACTTAGTTGAGCCAGACTCATGCTATTTGATTCAAATACAACTGACATGATCGGGCTAGAGGAGGGATCGTAACGTTGTACAATCGGTGTATCAATTTCATCACGAAATTGGGCTGTGACCGGAGCAATTTTGTCACGAACATCTTGTGCTGCAAGGGCCGATGAAGTGTCGAGATTAAACTCAGCCACAATCATCGAAAAGCCTTCACTTGAGCGTGAAGTGATTTGTTTAATCCCTGAAATTGTATTGATCTGATCTTCGAGTTTTTTTGTAATATCTGATTCGACAGCTTCAGGTGAAGCACCAGCATATTGCGTAGTCACTACGACGAATGGGAAATCGACGTTCGGAAACTCTTCAACCGTCATACGTTTCCAAGAAGCTAACCCGAGTACCATTAAGCTGAGCATCATCATAATAGTAAAAACGGGATATTTCACACTGATTCGAGTAAACCACATATGCTATTTGCTACCTTATTTATTTTTTTCGGTTGTAACCGTCACTTTTTTATTAATGTCGGAATCTTCAAATTGAATACGGCTCACTAGATCTGTGCGTTGTAGGCCATCAACTAAAGCAATATTGTCGTTATAGCGCTGTTCAACTACTCGAATTTTAACTTTTTGAATGGTGTGATTGCGTACTACCCATACAAAAGGATCATGTTGCATATTTTGAATGCTGTCTAAAGGAATGGTTTGGCCTTGCTGAGTGTCATTGCGGAGAATATTTCCATTAATGAAAGCCCCAATGCTTAACGAATCAATTTTTTCTTTAGGAACGGCAAAGAATTCGATTTGTCGGCTGTCTTGATCTGCAACAGGTGAAATACGTGTAAGCGTCGCATTTAACTGTTTAGAATTTCCCTGAATCTGATATTGAATGCTGCTACCGACTTTAAGAGCAGACTGCTGTTCAATTGGTAGCTTGGCTTGTATTTCAAGTTGGTCTGGATTTACGATTTCAAATAATGTTTGACCCACTGATACAGTCTGACCAGGTTCTACTTGTCGTTTAGTAATGACACCTGAAATTGGGCTGGTAATAATGCCGTCTTGATCAGCCTTACGAGCAATATCAACATTCGCTTGTTGGGCCTTTACACTTTCAAGTTGTCCTTTATAGTCAACCTGACTCTGTTCAAACTCGACACGAGCAATAAACCCTTGATTAAAAAGTCGTTGCTTTCGGTTCATTAAATTGCGTGCAAGTTCAGCTTGCGACTGAGCTGATGCGAGGTTAGCGCGCGCTTGTGCTAATCGTGCAACATTATCTTGATTATTCAATCTTACTAAAACTTGGCCTTTTTGCACCTGTTGACCAACATTTGTAGTTACAGTAGTCGCCGTAGCACTCACTTGAGCCTGAATTGAACTTTGCTGAACCGCACGAATGGTTCCTGTAAATGCAGTTTGAGAGTCAAGAGCTCCTTCTTTCACTGCAATCAGGTCTTGAGGAATGAGTTCAATTTTTGCTGGAGCTGATGCCGTTATTTTAGTCGTTTCTTGCTGATTACATGCAGCTAAAATCAAACATAAACTAATAATACTCAGTTTAAAAATAGTGGAAGGGGTGAGATGCATCTTGTGCATACAGCATCATCCTATAATTCAAATTTTATTTTGCCCCTATTCTTGATAAACCTTTACAGTTATTCAAGCTTTTTTAAACGTTCGATAATGTTTTCATACTCGCTATTGGTACGTTTATAATTCTTGGAAAGTGTTTCAAGTGTCTGTTTGACTCTGTAAATATTATTTAGATTGTTTTCAATCAAAGTCTTATGTCGTTCAGGAATGACTTCTCTCTTTCTGAAATATTCCATTTCTTGACGCTTAAATAAAATTTTGTCTTGTTGTAACTGGTCGAGTTGTTCCTCTTGATAGTTAATTTGCTTCTTTATAGCAAATAATGCTTGATCTCTTTTAAGCATGGCTGTCTTACTATTGCTATAAGCATTTTTTAATTTGATATCTAGTTCTCTATGCCGTGCCGATAATGCTCGTTGACTTGATTGATTTAAATCAGCCTCGGCACTATAAGAGTGATTTCTTTTAATCACTTGCATATTTTGATCTAGAACTTCATACCCGTAACGAATGTGAGCAGGGGTGACAGATGTACTGATATTGGCCGTACCGTGTTGATCATAATAACGATACCAGACCACTTTAGAAGTATCCGCTAGAGCCAAGGTTGTTGAAAAACAGAGCGAACCGAAGGAAATAATGCCTATAGATACAGACAAGCAGTTCCTATAAAAGGCATATTTCATCCGATTTTTCATTGAATATCCCCAAAAAAAGAAAGCTAAATTGCTTATTTTTAAATAATTAATCTTTAATATATTAGTTATTATTTAGCTGAATAAAAATATAGTCATTATAAAAAAAATGATAATTTTAATTAAAGTGTGATGAGGTTAAAAGTTATTGTTTATAAATGAGAAAGTAGACAAAAATGCCTCATTGAAAATAGACTGTGAGATATGTTAAAAATGCGTATAAATGCGTAAAAACAAATTTAAGTTAAATTGCATTTATATTTTATATTTATGGGGATGGAAGATTAAATGGAAGATGCATTCCAAAATCTGAAAGTAATGGTAATTGATGACTCAAAAACCATTCGCCGAACAGCCGAAACTTTATTACAGCGAGAAGGCTGTGAAGTGATTACTGCGGTGGATGGATTTGAAGCTTTGTCCAAAATTGCAGAAGCAAATCCAGATATTGTTTTTGTCGATATCATGATGCCTCGTTTAGACGGTTATCAAACTTGCGCTTTGATTAAAAACTCTCAAAATTATCAGAACATTCCCGTTATCATGCTCTCTAGTAAAGATGGTTTATTTGATCAGGCAAAAGGGCGTGTGGTAGGTTCAGATGAATACTTGACGAAACCTTTTAGCAAAGACGAATTGTTAAACGCGATTCGTAATCATGTAAGTTCATAATTAAGTAATTTAAGGGCAAAGAAATGGCACGTATTCTTATTGTTGATGATTCACCAACAGAAACTTATCGTTTTAGAGAAATTCTAACCAAGCACGGCTATGACGTACTTGAAGCATCTAATGGCGCAGATGGTGTAACTTTAGCAAAAGCTGAACAGCCTGACCTAGTGTTAATGGATGTTGTTATGCCTGGTGTAAATGGTTTTCAGGCAACACGCCAGATTACCCGCGATGAAGACACTAAGCATATTCCTGTTGTTATTGTGAGTACTAAAGATCAGGCAACTGACCGAGTATGGGGCAAGCGTCAAGGTGCGATCGATTATCTGATTAAACCTATTGAAGAAAAGCAATTGATTGATGTAATTAAACAATTTCTAAATTAACTCATCCATCCATAAAAACATAAATAACGGGATTATCTGCCCGTTTTATAGGATCGAGTATGGCAGCGAATGGATTTATCGAGTTACTTCGTTTGTCTAAACGGGGTAATAAGAATTACGCTTCAGTTCAAAATGAAGCACAGCGATGGTCAGGGATTGCTTTTGAAATGAGAGGGCAATACTTCGTCGCACCACTTGGGGAAGTGTCAGAAGTTATCTATCCACCGAAATATACGCCAGTTCCAAATGCTCAAAGTTGGGTAAAAGGTTTAGCGAACATTCGGGGAAGGTTGCTTTCAGTTTCTGATTTGGCTCATTTTATTTCAGGGCAACGAAGTACATTTTCGTCTGCCCAAAAAGTGTTATGTATTAGCCATCACGACCAGTATGTGGGGTTGGTTGTGGATCAGGTCTTGGGGATTCAGCACTTTAATAAAAAAAGTTTTTTTTCTCAAAGCTTAGACTTAGAGGAAAACCTAAAAGATTATTGCCAAGGTTATTTTCACCAACATAACCAGCATTGGCATGTCTTTTTATTTAGTCGTTTATTGCAAAACCCACATTACATGAATGCATCGACAAAATTTATAAACTAATTTTTTTACGCTGTGAAAAACAGAGTATTTTCTGGGGAGAAGCTATGGGCTTTAAGCTTAAAAAGAAAGGCGGCAATCGTGTTGCGTCCGAAAAATCGGGTCTCAATTTTATTGCAAAAATCCAGTCAGGAATTGAGCAATACGCCAGTTTATTTGGGGAAAGTGAAAAGTCCAAGCCTATCCTTTATGTAGCGTTGTTATGTTTGGTATTTGCTTTAACTTCGCTCGTTTATTTATTTTATAGCGTACCTCGACATAACGAATTAACACGTAGTTTGGGTGAGTTGCGTTTATTGTCACAAACGATTTCTAGACAGGCTACTGAAGCAACGGCTTCTGGCTCACCTCAAGCTATGAAAGACTTAGCGGAATCAAATAGACTTTTTGCAGAAAATATCAAAGATGTTGAAAATATTCACGGTACATCTTCAAAAGAATACAAAAAAGTTGCGGTTCTGTGGAAAGCTTTGTCGTATGACATTAACTTGATCTCGTCACATCAGGGCGTAATTAATCAGTTATATAACATGAATATCTCGATTAGTGATTCTATTCCAGAGATTCAGGCTGAATATAACTTGATGGTTGATAAGATGGTTCGCGAAAAAGCACCAAGTAGTCAGGTGATTATTGCTAAGAACCAAGTATTTATTGCAGAACGTATTTTACGTTCTATTAACACTGTTTTGGTTGGTACTGAAAACTCTCAGACCTCAGCACATGATTTTGGTGTGGATATTGAGACGTTTGGTGTGTATTTAAATGCACAGCTAAACGGAAATGCTGAATTGGGTGTTGCTAGAGTTGAATCTCCGGAAGTACGTGAATCTCTGGAAGGTATTAAATCTGAATATGATAAGGTTTTAAAATCTGCAGCGGCATCGGTTCTTAAACATACAGATCAGATTGTAAACGTACGTCAGTCATCAGGTGAGATCTTCTCGGAATCTGATGAAATGTTATCTGTACTGGGTGATCTTTCTGAGAAAACACAGTATGGTTGGAAAGCCTTTGCTTTAGTTGCACTTCTTACATTATCACTTATTGGTTTAATTAGCTCAGTCTTGAAGCTTTTATCACTTCGTAGTAAAGCAGATAAACAACGTGTAGCTACCTTACAAGAAGAATATGATCGTAACCAAAACGCGATTTTACGTTTACTAGATGAAATCGCCGACTTGGCAGACGGTGACTTGCGTTCATATGCAACAGTATCTGAAGACTTTACTGGAGCAATTGCCGACTCGATTAACTTTGCGATTGACCAATTACGTGATCTTGTATCCCGAATTCATGAAACTTCTCAGGAAGTTGCCCGCTATACGCATGATACACAGAATATTACTAACCAGTTGGCAGAAGCATCAGAGCATCAGGCACAAGAGATTGCTGGCGCATCAACTGCAATGAATGAAATGGCGCAATCAATTGACCAAGTATCTTCAAATGCATCGGAATCTACCGAAGTAGCAGAACGTTCGGTACAAATTGCTTCTAATGGCGCACAAGTGGTAAACCGTTCAATTGAAGGTATGGACACGATTCGTGAACAGATTCAAGAAACCTCTAAACGTATTAAACGTTTGGGTGAGTCTTCACAAGAAATTGGTAACATCGTATCGTTAATTAACGATATTGCGGACCAAACAAACATTCTTGCATTAAATGCAGCAATTCAAGCATCTATGGCAGGTGAGGCAGGACGTGGTTTTGCCGTGGTTGCAGATGAAGTACAGCGTCTTGCTGAACGTTCAGCATCGGCAACTAAACAGATCGAAACTCTGGTTAAAACAATTCAGACCGATACTAACGAAGCTGTTATTTCAATGGAACAAACAACAACTGAGGTAGTACGCGGAGCGAACTTGGCAAAAGATGCGGGTATTGCGTTGGACGAGATTCAAAAAGTATCTGGTGACTTGGCAAACTTAATGGCCAGCATTTCTGATGCAGCAAAACTTCAGTCTGCATCTGCGAGTCATATTGCGACAACCATGACCGTCGTACAAGAAATTACTTCGCAAACGACAACTGCAACATTCGATACAGCACGTTCGGTTTCTGAATTAGCAAATATGGCAGAGTCATTACGTGAATCGGTAACGGACTTTAAATTACCTGATTAAATTGGGGACGAGGATAGCTGTTTCTATAATAGCTATCCTTTTAAAAGTATTAACAACGCTAGGTAAATATTGGGGACACAGCTATTTATCTAGTGTTGACTCTGTCGTTTTTCTCCATTTAGGAGACAAGCAAAAGAAGCCTTTGCTATGAAAGAAATATTAAAAACTTTAACTGAAGCAATGATGCTACCGGAAGATAGCTATTCTCAACAAGATGCTGAATTTCTTGATATCTTCGTTGAAGAAATTGAAGAAATTTTTGTTGAATTGCAATCTTTGATTCATGAATGGATGCAATCTAAAAATGTTGCTACGCTGACTGAGATCCGTCGCCATTTTCATACCTTGAAAGGTTCAGGGCGAATGATTGCAGCGAAATCCTCTGCTGAGCTTGCTTGGACTGTAGAAGATACGCTTAATCGGATCATCAATGAGAGTCTCACATTAACTCCCAACATCCAACAATATGTTCAGTTGGTATTTAAGTTCTATTTCTTTAAATTAGTAGATGACTTTAAGTCTAAAAAGGAACATGCAGTAGATTTTAGACCTCTTATTTTATTGGGACAACAATTACAACAACAGCAAAGTTTAGAGCCTGCTTTAGAAGAACTTTTATTATTGTCTGATACTCTCACTGCGGAAACTAAGACTGGTTTAGAGGTGAATGATTTAGAGCAGGCGTCAGATAATTTAACCCTAGAAACTACTATAGAGAGTGAACATAATCTTGCTGAAACCTTAATTTTATTTATGGAAGAAGCGGAAGAGCACTTAGCGACCATTGATCAATTTTTAGAACAAGAAATACATCAGCACGAAAGTTATAATGCGCTCATCCGTGCGTTACATACATTGCGCGGTAGCTCGGCAATGGCTCAAGTAGAAGCAATTTTTGATGCTAGTACGAAGGTTGAGCATTTATTCAAAGTCTTATTACAAGAAGAACTTTCTTCTCATTCAGAAGAGATATTACTACTCCGTGATTACAGACAGTTTATTCGAAATTGTTTAGATCTATTAGCTGCACACTGCTCTAATGACCAATTAGATTCTGACCTGAAACAATTCAATCAGGTTTGGGATGCGTATATGGCGCAACATGGGGAGCATTCAAGCCCACTCATGCCTCCACATGGTCTAGTATCTCAGCTGTTACAACTCGATGTTTCAGAATTACTTGATGCAGAGTTGGATTTTGAAAAGGGAATTCGTTCTGAGTTTCCTCATTATCTTGAACGATTAAGTGAACAAGCTGATTTGTTACTACAACATACTCAGTCTCAGGCTATGGTTGGTTTATATGAATATACAAACCAGTTGAAAGATAGCTATAACGTATTGCTTGATCGACCTGATTTATTGCAATCAGATTATGTTTTTGAAATTTATCAGAAAGCACATCAACAATTAATTCAGTTATTTGATGCATTAGCTGCGGGTCAACGAGTTAGTATTATTGAGCAACACCAAAATGTTTTGGAAGAGCTGAAACTATATACTCAACATATTCCAAGCCTTAATTCTGAACCATTAGATAATCAGGAGGTTGTGGAGTCGTTGTTTAGTGTTGATGTAGAGCAAACATCACATCAATCTCCAGCATCTATCGAAAGTGTATTAACTGATCATGTAACAATGAGTCAGAGTATGCATTTAGATCGCCAGTTCATGTCTACTGAGCACGTAAATCGTTATTTTGATCCAGAACTGTTAGATATTTTTCTTGAAGAAGCCGATGAGTTGCTTGAAGGAATGGATACAGATCTTAATATTTGGGTTAATGATCAAGAGAACTTCGCTGCTCTTAATAATCTGATGCGTTATTTGCATACCTTAAAAGGTGGAGCAAATATGATTCAGGCAAATTATATTGGTTTAATTGCACATGAATTAGAAAGTATTTATGAGCGCATAATTCAAAGACAATTGGTTGCTTCATCTGCTCTTATTGATTTTATCCGTCTGGTTCAAGATGATTTAGCTGACCGTCTACAAATAGTACGTGAGCAGCACCTAGATTATGCGGCTTCTTATACAATTCAAGCGCTTAAGAATGCCGGTAAGTTATATGAGTCACTTGGTTCTGTTGTTAAAGAGATGCAAGTTGAGTCTGGAACAGATGTTATACCAGAATTAAATGTTGAAGTATTACAGCAAGAAGCTATACATGATACTGCTTTAAATCTCGATGAGTTAACTTCTAATTTTGAGCAGATTGTTGAGTTTAATACTCGACATGTTGAGCACACAGAATTACAAGTTTTTGATGCAGAAGGCTACACAGACAGTATCCAAGATCAGGATATTGATTCTGTTGTCGAGCAGACATTTATGGAGGAAGCGGCCGAGCTTTTAGAGATGGCCGATCATCTATTAAAGCAGTGGTTTGAGCAGCGTACCAATCGTAGTATCTTACTTCAGCTACAAAGAGCAGTGCACAGTTTGAAGGGTGGTTCCCGTATGTTGGGACTAGAAACTGTGCAAGCAATTGCTTATCAACTTGAGAATGCTTTTGAAAAATTTGCGCTTTATCATTTTAGCTCAAATATTTATGACAACTTATTAGAGAGTGCAATTGTCTGGCTAAAAGAGGCAATTTTTAAGCAAAATTATCAACACTTCGATGGCTTGCAGCATAGTTTAGAAAATATTCAGTTTATTGAAACGGCAATTCAAATTCCGAGTAAATTGACTAGAACTGATCTATTTGGCACGGAACCTTTAATGAGTTTTGTGCAAGGTGATGGTACAGAACCACCGCCAATGATGGGTGCATGGGAACAAACCCAGCATCTTGAACAAAACAATGAGATGATTCGTGTTTCAGCAGACTTAATTGAGAAAATGATTGATTTGTCTGGTGAAAATTCGATTAACCGTTCACGCATTGAAATGGATCTTAGCCAATTTGGTCATACGCTTGTGGAAATGGAATTAGCCATTCAACGACTTGCAGACCAGTTACGTCGAATGGAAGGCGAATTAGAAACCCAGATTATTGCAAAACACGGTATTGAGCACTCTCGTTATACCGAATTTGATCCTCTAGAGATGGATCAATATTCTTCATTGAATCAATTATCGAAATCACTTGCCGAATCTGCATCGGACTTAGTGGATTTCAAAAATACTTTATCCGAAAAAATCAGAGATACCGAAAGTTTATTGGTACAGCAATCACGTATTCAGGCTGAAATTCAAGAAGGGCTAATGCGAACACGTTTAGTGCCATTCTCTCGATTGCTACCTCGTTTACAACGAATTGTAAGACAGACTTCTACTGCATTAGATCGACCAGCAGAGCTTTTTGTTAATAATACGGAAGGTGAGCTAGACCGGACAATGCTAGAGCGTTTAGTTACACCGCTTGAGCACATGCTTCGAAATGCAATTGACCATGGTCTAGAAGATCGTGTGCAACGTGAACAAGCACAAAAACCAGAAACTGGACGTATTGAACTAAATATTCACCGTCAAGGTACGGATGTTATTGTTACGTTTAAAGATGATGGTCGAGGTATTGATATCGAGAAAGTCCGTCAAAAGGCCCTCTTATCTGGTTTGATTAATTCTGAACAAGTATTAGAACATCAAGATATTTTGCAGTTGATTTTCCATCCTGGGTTAAGTACAGCCGATCAAGTCACTCAGATTTCAGGTCGTGGTGTAGGACTTGATGTTGTACAAAGTGATATTAAAGCTTTGGGCGGACATGTAAGTGTTGACTCTGTTTATGGACAAGGAACAATCTTTACCATACGTGTTCCAACCACAGTAGCTGTTAGTGATGCCTTAATGGTTAAAGTTGCTGATCAACAATTTGCAATTCCGTTAGCTCAAATCGATCGAATTGTTCGAGTTTCACCAACATCATTAGAACAGTATTTTGGAAGTGCACAAGAGTTCTTTGAATTTGAAAATAAGCGCTATCCATTACGCTATTTATCTGAGTTTGTTGGTAATCAACCGATTCCACGTTTAAGTGGGATGATGTATTCGCTACCAGTATTAATGATTAAGGCCAATAATGGGCAAACAATTGCATTATTGGTTGATCAGCTTATTGGTTCACGAGCGCAGATTGTAGTTAAGCCAATCGGGCAGCAGTTCTCTAGTATTGGTGCGATTGCAGGTGCAACTATTTTAGGTGATGGTCAAGTTTGTCTAATTTTAGATGGACAAAATATTGCTCGCCAAATTCAGTCTACTCGTCGACATAAGCCGCTCAATGAGACTGTCTATAGACAACGCGAGTCTGATGAACGTCGTCTCATTATGATTGTAGATGACTCTGTTACAGTCCGTAAGGTAACGACTCGTTTACTCGAACGTCAAGGCTATGACGTAGTCACTGCTAAAGATGGTATTGATGCAATTGAGCAGTTGGAAAATATTAAACCAGATCTGATGTTGCTTGATATCGAAATGCCACGAATGGATGGTTTTGAGGTACTTAACCTCGTACGACATCATGATCTACATCAACATATGCCAGTCATTATGATTACATCAAGAACTGGTGAAAAACACCGTGAACGAGCATTTGCTTTAGGGGTTAACCAATACATGGGTAAACCTTTCCAAGAAGAAGATTTACTGCACAACATTGATGCTTTTTTCACGACACGTGAAGAGGAACTTACCTAATGAAAAATCAGATAAGTACATCATTAATTAATGAAATGGATCAGCAAGAACTTCAACACTTAATCACTGTTTCAACTGGTTTTATTGATGCATATATTATTGAATGTGATCAGCAAGTGCCGATGCTATTGCCACAAAACATCGTGTTATCAGCGATGGATGTTAAAAATGGTATTAAGCATATTGAGTGGCATGACGTAAAGCTTCCGGTCTATTCATTGCATAATGAAGTTGACTCGCGAGCGGTGGCATTGGTTATTGAAAGTGAAGATATCAGCCAACGTTTTGCCCTCATCTGTAAATCGATGCCAGCTTCAGTTCGTTTACGTATTTCTGAAGTCGTAGATGAAAATGAAGATATACAAGATACTTTACAGAATCCAAGTGTATTTAAATATGTGCGAATGGAGAATCAACGCTACCACGTGCCTAATTTGCAATATATACAAAACACAATTCATCTATAAAAAAAAGGAACTCATTTGAGTTCCTTTTTAATTTCTATTTAGCTAATAAATTTTCTAAAATTTGCTCATAAATATCAGTTAGGGGATCGAGGTCATGCACGTCAACATGTTCATTAATTTGATGAATTGTTGCGTTAAGAACCCCTAATTCCAATACCTGTGCACCTGTCGGAGCAATAAAACGTCCGTCAGAAGTACCACCACTTGTTGAAAGTTCAGTTTCAGTGCCAGTTACATTTAAAATAGAAGTTTGAGCGGCATTAACGAGTTCACCGATTGGAGTCAGGAAAGGTAAACCAGACAAATTCCAAACGATTTCATATTTTAAACCGTGTTTATCTAAAATCTCATGAACACGTTGTTTAAGCTGTTCAGCTGTCACTTCTGTTGAATAACGGAAGTTAAAAGTAACTTCTAACGTACCCGGAATTACGTTGGTTGCACCAGTTCCAGCATGAATATTTGAAATCTGAAATGATGTTGCTGGGAAATATTCATTTCCATTATCCCAAACAGTTTGGCATAGCTCTGTTAAAGCAGGTGATGCCTCATGAATTGGGTTAAGTGCTAAATGTGGATAAGCAACATGACCTTGTTTACCTTGGACCTTTAATACTGCATTAAGCGAACCACGACGCCCATTTTTAACAATATCACCTAATTTATGAGTACTTGAGGGTTCACCTACCAAACACCATTTAATTTTTTCGTTACGTTCTTCAAGAGTCTCAATAACCTTGACCGTACCATTAACAGCAGGACCTTCCTCATCTGAAGTAATCAGAAATGCGATAGAACCTTTATGGTTTGGATGTTTTGCTACAAAACGCTCAGATGCGACAACCATAGCTGCCAAAGCTGTTTTCATATCTGCCGAACCACGGCCATATAGTTTTCCATCGCGGATTTCAGGTGCAAATGGATCTGAATTCCACGATTCTAATTTACCTGTCGGAACGACATCAGTATGACCTGCGAAACAAAATACAGGCTCTTCAGTTCCGCGACGTGCCCAGAGATTATCTACATCACCAAAACGCATTGGTTCAATATGAAAACCAACTTGGCGTAAGCGGTCTGCCATGATGGTCTGACAAGTATGATCAACTGGAGTAACAGAAGGTTGTTGTAAAAGTTCTAGGCTAAGCGAGAGAGTATCTGAATGGTTCATACCGGAAATTGCGTGCTGATCAGGTGAAATATAGTCCGATATAATAGGCGAATCTCTACGTGATGGGTACGTAAAAATAAAAAAACCTTATCGGAACGATAAGGTTTTTTAGTGATAACTCTAACTTACATTTTATCTTGTGTTTTTTCAGCAGTATTTGTTACAGCATCACCTGCTTTAGAAACATCTTTACCGAAACCCTTAAACGTATTACAGCCTGTTAAAACAACAGCAATCATGACAGAAGCAGCTAAAACTTTTTTCATCATTTTCTCCGTTTAAATTTAATAATGAAGTAAATTTAGATTAAAAAACAATCGGAAAAAGAAACATGACTATTTAATAGTAAAAACGTTATAAAATGTTTCTAGAAACTTAAATTTCTTGTTAATTATTTAAATTTCTGCAAGTTGGACTTAAATTTTAAGTATGTAGGATGTCTAAACATGTAAAACCGAATTTCCGGACTATTTTTACAATATAAACCGTCTGTCCACCAATGTGCTGGGGCAGAACTAGGTTGTTTATTTGGACATAGCCATTCGTGTCTTTCTAATCGATAAAAAGAAGAATGAGGAATTGTGGTGCCCCAATACCCTAAACGACGCTGTAAATTTATCCATTCAGGTAGGGGCTGTTGTAAATTTAAATCTAGAGGAAGATAAAGCTGACCCTTTAAAACCGAAAAACGTTGTTGAATTTCGAAGTTTAAGGCTTCCGGAAACTGAAATTGTTTGTTCGTAAAGTGATAAAGCTTTTTACTTAAAGTATCCTGACGGTTTAAGCCAATCCATTGTTCTAAATGTAAATCTGCCTCACCGAGATAATATTTTAAGGCTACCTCCCAGTGTTCAATCTCTTGAGTTTCTTTATTTAAAATTAAAAAATCCAGCTCGCCTAATGTCTTTGGCCCCTCAATTTTTTGAATACTATGTCCTAATAATTGATAGGGGTGATACTGATCCTCTTGCAACCAAAACCAGAGTAGATGTTCAAAGCGTAAACCTAGACGTGTACTTTTAAGCTGAGATAAAAACTGAATTAAAGGCGCTGGGGTTTGATCAAGCTCTTTCAAACGTGGTAAATAATTTTGAAAATGAACTTCCCAAACCTCACTTGGATGTAGCTTAAAATGATGTTGTATATCTAAGCTTTTTGGTAATTGGCAAAGTAAATTTGGACTAGCAATACAAAAAGCGAGCTGTCGAACTATAGGATGTTGAAATTGAAGCCATGGCTCGAAATAGGACGTTTTAACTGAGGCAATATTCATACATTTAATACTCGAAATAATTCATCCTAAATTCATAACGGATCAACAAAAAATATTAGAAAAACACTTTATACTAACGCTAACAGCAGGTTAAGGTTTATATATGCGAACATTGTTCTGGCGCTCTTTAGTTGTGATTTTTATCACGCTAGGCATTATTGGAGCAATTTTACCAGGTATGCCAACAACAGTGTTTTTGATTCTGGCTGCTTGGGCTGCGTCAAAAGGCTGGCCACAAATGGATAATTGGTTGTTAAATCATCCTAAATATGGTCCAACGCTACGTGATTGGCGAGCCAATGGCACAGTGCCTCGTAAAGCGAAGTGGATTGCAAGCATAATGATGGCGATTAGCGGAATTATCATGCTATTCACTTCAGCACCACTTTTAGTCAAGGTTTTTACTGATCTTACTATGTTCATCGTTGCAGTTTGGTTATGGCTACGCCCTGAGCCAAAATAAAAGATTAATAATCTTTTATTTTGGCGCAAGACAAGCAGTGAAACTGCGCGTAGATAAAAGAAGATTGATAATCTTTTATTTTGGCGCAAGACAAGCAGCGAAACTGCGCGTAGATAAAAGAAGATTGATAATCTTTTATTTTGACGCAAGACAAGCAGCGAAACTGCGCGTAGATATAAGAAGATTGATAATCTTTTATTTCCAGTGCAAGAGAAGCCTTTACAATAATTTTTTAGTTAAACTCAATGTATTTGAGTTGATATAAGAGAATAAGTTCAATGTCTCAATTTAAGCTCGAAGATGCGGATGTTCTTATCGATTTAGCAAACCAAACATTAACTTTGCCTAAACATAATAGGTTTTATGTCATTTCTACAGGAAAGAATGGAATTGGTGAGCAGGAAAACACGGGTAGAACACCACGCGGATGGCATAGAGTGGCAAAGAAAATTGGTGCCGAGTCCCCACAAAATGCAGTTTTTATTGCACGTAAGCCAACAGGCGAGGTTTATAGCACTGAGTTAGCTATCCAATATCCTGAGCGAGACTGGATACTTTCCCGTATTCTTTGGTTAGATGGTCTAGAAGAAGGTTTTAATAAAGGCGAAGGCCACGATACCATGCAGCGTTACATTTACATTCATGGGACTCCAGACACGCAACCAATGGGGGTGCCAATGTCACATGGCTGCGTTCGAATGCGTAATGAAGAAATCATTGAGCTATTTGATTTAGTTGCTGAAGATGCGTTAGTTTATTTATCTGAACAATCTTTAACCTGAGAGCGAGTTTTATCTAATCTTGATGAGCTGTGTAAATGTGGTAAATATTGAAATAAGTGTTTAAATAAAATACAAAAAATTGTTTTTTACTTAATAATGACTTATTTTTAATCATTCATTCGCATTTTTTTAAAAAGAAGTCGAAAAGCGTTTGACACCTGTTAAAGATTCTCTATAATGCACCTCACAAACGATGAAGACGTTAAGGGCGCTTAGCTCAGTTGGTAGAGCGTCTGCCTTACAAGCAGAATGTCGGCGGTTCGATCCCGTCAGCGCCCACCAAGCCTTTACGTTAAGCTCTCAAGTGCAGCGGTAGTTCAGTTGGTTAGAATACCGGCCTGTCACGCCGGGGGTCGCGGGTTCGAGCCCCGTCCGCTGCGCCACTTAAGACTTAACATCGTTTACCCCACAATTTCGATATTGTGAAAGTGCAGCGGTAGTTCAGTTGGTTAGAATACCGGCCTGTCACGCCGGGGGTCGCGGGTTCGAGCCCCGTCCGCTGCGCCACTTTTCAGTTCGGGTTGTGTTTGGAAGAAGGTTTGAAATGTAAAAATTTTAAATCAAAAAATTAATGAATAATTAGTTTTCTTCTAGGGCGCTTAGCTCAGTTGGTAGAGCGTCTGCCTTACAAGCAGAATGTCGGCGGTTCGATCCCGTCAGCGCCCACCATATATGTGACCATACTTTATTTTAAAGTATTGTAGTGCAGCGGTAGTTCAGTTGGTTAGAATACCGGCCTGTCACGCCGGGGGTCGCGGGTTCGAGCCCCGTCCGCTGCGCCATTCTCTTGATTCCCTTGTCTAGAGAATGTAGAGTATAAAGATACATTCGCTATCTTTTCTCATTAAGGGCGCTTAGCTCAGTTGGTAGAGCGTCTGCCTTACAAGCAGAATGTCGGCGGTTCGATCCCGTCAGCGCCCACCATTATTTCTTTCAGAAAATTTAATTTCCTAAATTAATTCTTCCATAAATATCTTATGTTTGCATATAAAGTTATTTATTATGTAATCAAGTATGGGTTCAAATTTTCTATTTTAAAAGAATAAAGTTTTACTCCTTTAAGTTATTTTTCTATTGATTTCAATTTTTTAACTTTAGTACTTCTATACTTATGCCTTCGATGGGTCCCTGATCCTCATTAAATTTGTTTCATTCGAGACCAAATATAAGAATTTAATCTGTAATTTATTATCTTCAGCTTAGATCGACTTTATATTTGTACTGATTGCTAATATTTTGGCAAATAAAAAACTGCTATTTTTTGAATAGCAGTTTTTCGACTAAATTACTTTTAATATTCGTTTAGAAGCCATCCACTCGCATACGCAAAATATTCACGTAACCATGCATTATAGCGAGTAGCTAATGGGGTCTCGGCCGCTACTCCATAAACTTGGGTATAGCCCTGTTTCTTTGCAATTGCTTCTGCTCTAGGAATATGAAAATCACTTGTAACAATAGCAATTGGTTGGTTTAAGTTAATGTGCTGCTGTGCTAATAGTGGTTTACTATTTTTTAAATTAAGTTCAGTACTAGTACTTTTATCTTCAAGAATCATTCGTTCTTTTGCAATATGATACTTTTGCTGAAGATAACGAGACATAACTAATGCTTCGCTTTCTTTTTCAGAAAAGTCTAAACCGCCTGTTAAAACAACTTTTGCGTGCTGTTGTTTAAGCGCTAAAGGGGCAGCTGTATCTAAACGTTTTGCAAGAATTGTAGATGGTTGACCATTTTCGACACCGCTTCCTAAGACGATAATTGCTTTTACTGGAGGAATATTATCTGAAGTATCTTTATTTTCTTTAATAAAGTTAAAGAAATAGCCTAAGCCAATTAGCCATATCCAGAAGCATAACCACCCAAAACGCCAAAGCGTGTGTAAACGATAGTGATAGAAGAAAAAACGCTCAAAATGATAATAAAATAAAGAATAGAGGCAGAAGAACGTTCCTAGAATTAAAGGAATAATTGTACCGACATGGATTTTATTTAGGAAAATTAAAAATAATCCATCTAGAATTAAAATAGAACCAATGGTGGCTAAAAAAATACGGACCCACTTTGTGACTTGCATTGTGCTTAGAGTTGCAATTTAAATTGCAGACAGTGTATGCAAAATCATTCTGAATGCAATAAAAAAACCGAGTAAAGCATTTAAGCTGTTACTCGGTTTTTGTTTTTATTGATCTTTAATAAACATCACGGCGGTAACGGCCTTGTTGTCTTAGCTCATCTACTTGTTCTTCACCCAGAATTTCGATAAGTGCTTGATCAACTCCGCTTGCCATACCATCAATACTACCGCATACATACAGAACAGCACCGCGTTCTATCCAGCTTACTAATTCTGCTGCATTCTGACGGATTACATCCTGAACATACACACGTTTTTCTTGATCTCTTGAAAATGCTAAATCAAGGCGTTTTAACATTCCTGTTGTTTGCCATGCCTCAATAGTTGATGAATAGAAGAAATCACATGCTCTTTGACGCTCACCAAAGATTAACCAGTTTTCAGTGTAATCATGACGAGTACGAGTGTGTAATAGGCTCATTAAGCCAGCAATACCTGTTCCGTTACCAATACAAATAATAGGACGGTTGTCATCAATAAGATGGAATGATTCATTGGTACGAATACGTAAAGCAATTTCATTATTAACTTGCGTATGTTGAGTGAGCCAGCCCGAACCTAAACCTAAATTACCAGATGCGTCATATTGTTGACGAACAACCAAACGAAGCACTTGCTGAGAAGGAATACTCGCAATCGAATACTCTCGCGTTGGTAAGTTAGGGAGCTGCTCTAATAAATGGTCCAGATTCGCAAAGGGTTCAATTTCGCCCGTTAAATCTTTATTCCAAAGTGCTTTTTCGATTGGAATCTGTAATGAGTCAACTTTTGTATTTTTAAGAATATGATGCTTCTGCAAAAAGTCGTGAATACGTTCAGGGCTATTACCTGGTTGAATTTCAGCAATATCACCTGCTTGCCATAGTGCTTCGTGCTTTGCATTAAGCTCAATATTATAAGCAGGTTGACCTAAGCTATTTGGATTGAGTAGGTCACGTTGTTGCAGTACCCATGTATCAAATACTTTTTCTAAATTTACAGCATGCAAATCTAATTTAGTTGCTTTGGAGAGTGCCTGATTCCAGTTTTGAATATCCGCTAAGTTTGCATTATCAACTTCAATTGTATTGAAGAGGGCATGAGCACCATTCGCTTTGAGCCAAGCGTCCACCGCATGACCAAAACTACAATAAGTGTCTGGATATTCTTTAGAACCTAGAGCCAAAACAGCATAGTTGATGTGCTTAAGATCTAAATTCGATTTTAAAAGTTTCTTAGCAAAGCTTGTGGCGAGATCAGGAGCATCACCAGTACCATAAGTACTGATTACAAATAAAACTTGCTCATGCTGCTCTAAATCAGACTGTGTTAGCTGCTGAACAGGTTTAACCTGAACAGGTTGATGAGCTTCTTGTAAAATTGTTGCTGTACTCCACGCAAGTTGTTCGGCTACACCTGTTTGAGTTGCATAGGTAATAAGCCAAGGTTTCGCATTTGGATCAATGTATTGTCCAGCTAAAGACTGACGAGTCGCCTGTGTTAATTTTTTCTGTTTACGGCGTTTAAGATAAAGCATCCATCCTGTAACCAAGAACAAAGGCATGGCTAATGAGGCAAGCATTGCAACAAATTGATAAATTGGTCCAAAGAAACTACCACGATGCACTGGTAACATGCTGCTCATGATCTTTTGATTAAGCTTTTTATCTTCGTAAAGCTCCATCTTTTCGATATTACCAGTTTGATAATTATAGATGGCTTGGTTACGTGCACGCTCATGTTGCGGCGTAGCATCGACAAAGCTTAACTCAACTTTTCCATCATCTTTTTTCGGTAAGCTCAATGTTAGTGTCGAATAATCACGCCCGACCTGACTATTGAAGCCACTCCATGTTTGATTAAGTGCTGTAATGAGCTGAGTATTATCTAATTGAGTCTCTGATTTTTTATCATTATTACGGTCAGATCGTTTGCCTTGTTGCATTCCGCGATTTTGAGGAGTGCTGCCATGACCTTGTGGTTTAGGTTGCTCAACGCCCATCACTTTGAACATGCCACTACGCCACCAGTCATAAGACCAATATAGACCTGTACAAGCGAAAAGAAGATAAAAAACAATGACCCATGTACCCACAACAGCATGTAGATCCCAAATAAAATTTCGGCCTTTCAACTTCGGCTTAACAGCGAGCCATTGACGAGCAGAATGCTTTTTAGGCCAACGTAAATATAACCCACTGAGCACGAAGTAAATTAACATGAGTGCGCATGCACCAGTAATTTGTTTACCAACTTCACCAGCTGTTAAATTACGATGAATTTGTTGTATGAGTAACAACAACTTTCGCCCTTTTACATCTGGCAGAACTTGAGCGTTATAAGGGTTAACCATCATATTGTAGCCACGACGTTCACCTTCTTTTTCAATATTCACAACAGAAGAAGAGGTGGGGTCCTTGGCAATCGTAATGCTATTAATTTTAATTTCAGGCTGAGTTGTATTGAAATGTTGATATAGCTGAGCAGGAGTTAATTTTGGAGTGTTTTCAGCTTGAACAACATAACTATCAGAATTCACCCATTTTAAAATTTGTTGATCATAAGAATAAATTGCACCTGTTACACCCATAATGGATAAGATGAGGCCAGCAGTAATACCCAGAAACCAATGAATTTGAAATAAAATTTTTTTAAACATGGTCGAAAATGTAAATATGATGGAGATCTTGTAACGAAGTATAGCCGAAGATTGGGGAGATAATATGGATTTTGGAGATAATATTAATTTTCATTATCATTTATTTTTAGCTTATTAAAAAACCTCCCTGAGGAGGCTTTTTATAGAATAGAGAATTACAAGGTTTTTGGTTCACCTACAGATTCTTTTAAGTGAGTGCGAATCGTATTGAACGAAAAGTTCTTAGAATCCATTCGTTTAGGTAGAATGTAAGCACCTTGCTGCTCTTGACCTTTTGGATCTTTTACTTTGAAATTGACCAAAATGAAATCAGGTGCATTGTACCATTCGTAGATATTTTTCCATCCAATTGTACCAACGCCTTCTTGATGGCCCATTTGCTGACGCATTACAATGCCATGAGGCTGTACACCTAAACGAATACCTTTGATTTCCTGTACCGGAAATTCATTCATTTTGCGTTTAACGTACCATTCTAATCCGTATTTACGACCTAGGTAGTAAAGTACGACAGCGACAATAGCAACCCAGCAAAAAACAGTAGAGTAGTTCTTAATAAAAATAAGACCTAATATAGCTAGGGCTAAAACGACACCCATAATTGCCCAAATTTTTGTGCTGATTTTATTAGTGCTGCGCCAGATAAGAAGCTGTGCATTACGTTGTTCAGCTTCTGACACATCATATGGAACAGGCTGAAGCGTATAAGCGTATAAAGTTTTCGCGGTCATAGTGCAAATAACAAATTGTAAACTGTTTTAAGTTTAGCACTAATTGGCATAAGTCAGGAAAGGATATTATGCCAATTTAATACTAAATTCCGAGGCGAATTTATAATGATGCAAGCTCACTGGCATCATTATCAAGATCATGACTTAGCCGTTGTTTTAACATACTAAATTGGTTTAATACACCAAGCATGAGCGAAAGCTGTTGTAAAATAATGAGTGATTTTTGGTCATCTTCATCATTTTGGCTTAGACGTTGACGTATCGTTTGGAGCATATTTTGTGCTGTAAGATCAGGCATTTCGTCTCTTAATAGCGCCCCTTGAATATCATCAAGGGCTTGATCTAATAGTTTAAGGACAGCTTGATCCTGAATGTTTTCTCGATGTGCCCCAAGTGCCGCGATATAACTTAAAAATGTATGGTTTAAACATAAAAATTCAAAAATATCGGATTTACGAGTCGGATCAAAATCTGGTTCAGTTGCTAAAGTTGAAATAAGTGAAGCAACTTCAGCATCAGTATTATGTGCAGCTCGACGTACAATTCGGTAATTTAGCGCATGATTACGGCCTTCATGGTATTGTTTGACGACTTCAGCTAAATAATTACATTGCGCTTGTAGGGAGCGTCTAATATTGCGAGGCAAACGTCTGAATTTCCAGTCAGGCCAGATAAATGTCACACCGAACCAAGCTAAGGCACATCCCATTAAAGTATCTACAAATCGAGGAATGGCAGCAGCCATTGCTGAACCGTCTAGATTAAAGTTAATTAATGCCAAAATGGTGATAAAGGCAGTTGCCTGCGCATATTGTTTACTGCGTAACTCAAAAAACAGGACTCCACTTAATATCAACATGAATAGTTGTCCTTCAGTCGAAGGAATTAAGAAGATAATCGCAAGTCCAACGACAATACCAACTAATGTCCCAACAATTCGTAGACGTAAGCGGCGCTTGGTCGCGTTAAAGTTGGGTTGGCTTACAAATAGAGCTGTAAGCATAATCCAATAGCCATATTCAATATGGGTCATTTGAATAAAGACATATCCAATAAACAAAACAATCGAGACACGAATTGCATGGCGGAACAGCACAGATTCAGGAGTTAAGTTCTGTTTTATTCGGATGACAATATCATTCCATCCTTGTAAATCATCGTCTTTCAGCTGGTTTTCAGCTTGTTTAACTTTGTCAGATTGAATGTGTTGTTCAGTTTCCAAGTTGAGTAACTGGGAATCGATAGACTTTAAATTTTGGTATAACGCGAAAAGAGCATTTACCCATAAAAGGTCATAATGCTGATCACGACGTAACTTTTCTAATGAGAGGCGTAGGTTTTCAAAGCTTTGTTTAAACCTTTTATTATGGTTATAAGGTTTACGTTGCAAAATACATTCATTTAACTCTTGGCAAGCTTTACCTTGAACCGCCAAAATTCGTTGGAATCTAAATAAAATATCACTGTGCTGAAAAATTTTGGCTAATTTTTGATAGTCAATATGGGCGGAGTCAGCACGTTCATGAATATCTTGAGCAACAAAATAATAATGTAAGCTTCGTCGTGTATCTTTTTGTCCACGGTCGCCTTTTAAACGAGTCAGTAAAGCTGTTTTTAAGTCATTAAAAATCGTAATTAACTTACCGTTTTCTAACGACAGCTCGATCATACTTTGCTGATAGCTGGCAGGCGTCATATCTACATCAAACAAATTTGATTTTGCAAAAAGAAAATCACCTAGGGATGCATAAGATGCAGCCAGTTTGTCTTGTAATTGTCGAACCGGAAATAATAAAAAGCTAATAGTAGCAATGAGGCCATACCATGCAGCACCTGCAACTAAAAGGGCTGGTTGAATATACCAATGATCAAAAAGGTGAACACCTAGCATGGTATAGACTGAAACAACTAAACAGCCATAAGAGATGGTTGCGTAACGACGTCCTAATGAACCGAGTAAAATCCAGCCAATACATGATGCAATTAACCCTAAAGCAAAAGCCATTGGATAGGGGAAAAGTAGTTGTACTGAAGCAGCGGTAACGAAGAACCCAATATAAGTATAAATCAGGTTCATGATTCGCACGGAAAAGCGATCATCAATATCACTTAAACCTGCTGCGACTACACCTAAAGTGAGTGGAATTGTTGCTAATTGATAGCCTAAAAAATAAGGCACGAAAGCAGTTCCTGAAAAGGCTATCAGCATTCGCACGTTATACATAAATGTTGTGTTATAAGTCGCTCTTTTTAGGCGTTTAAACCAAGATTTCAAAGGAAGTCCTTGCTGATCAACCTGAGTGGTAAAGGATTTGTGTATTTCTACACCAATGTTGCACAAATCATACGATAGACAGTGTAAGCTTGTCTGTATGCAAATGATTGAAAAATGAAATATCGTTATGTCTGAACAAACAGCCCAGCGTCAATACTCTATTGGCTGGATTATGCTGCTCGCTTTGCTTACGGCTTTAGGGCCATTATCCATCGATATGTACTTACCTGCTTTGCCACAAATGGCTCATGATTTCGGGGTAAGTACGCAAATGGTGGCAAATACATTACCAGCTTACTTTTTTGGCTTAGCTGTTGGGCAATTGGTTTATGGTCCTCTAAGCGACCGTATTGGTAGAAAAAAACCACTTTACTTTGGCCTCGCGCTTTATGCAGTCGCAAGCTTATTTTGCGTATTGGCGACAAATGAATGGGGTTTAATTGCTGCTCGTATTTTGCAAGCTTTAGGCGGCTGTGTCGGTGTGGTAATGGCTCGTGCAGCCATACGCGATAAATTAGATGTTCAAGGCTCGGCACAAGCTTTTTCAAGCATGATGATTGTAATGGGGCTTGCACCAATTTTGGCACCGATGATCGGGGCATGGATTTTAATTTGGTTCCCTTGGCAAGCTATTTTTATTGCCCTTTCAATTGTCGGCGTCATATGTTGGTTGTGTGTACATTTCTTCTTTAAAGAGACCTTAGCAACTGATAAAAGGCTTAAGCTTTCACCATATCAAGTAGTGACCCTCTATGGGGCTATTTTCAAAGATACGAGTTTCCGTTTACCTATGTTTGCAGGGTGTTTAACAGGAGCAGCGCTATTTTGTTATATCAGCTCAGCCCCAGCAGTTTTTATGGATCAGTACGGACTCAATCAACAAGAGTTTGCTTATGTATTTGGACTAAATGCTTTTGGCATTATGTTGATGTCATCTTTAAATAAGCATTTAACATCACGTGTTGAAATCACGAAACGGTTAAAGGCGGGTTCGCTCGTCCAAGTAACTGGAGCGATTATTGTATTTATTGCGGGTTTAATCCCAGCAGCGCCTTTATGGCTTGTTATGTTAGGGCTATTTTTAGCGATTTCAGGCATTGGTTTAACAGGACCGAATGCAATGGCGCTGGCAATGTCTAAACAGGGGGCTCGCGCAGGGACAGCGAGTGCGATCATGGGAAGTATGCAGTTCGCTTGTGGTCTTTTAGGTGGTGTATTACTTAATTTTCTTATTTGGACTGCATCGCTTAATATGGGCGTGATGATGGTGTTATTTACACTAAGCGGTTTTATTGTCGTATTAAAAGCGACGAAACAGGTAACAATAAAGCCATTCTCATAGTTTTAAGAGAATGGCCACTTATATATTATTCGTCTAGAAAAACTGCGAAATTTTCAACTGGTTCTCTAGGGGTAATAAAGGTATTTACAATGTGGTTAGGATCAGCATGACCTAACGCAATTGCACATACAAGCTCTTCTTCATCTGATGCACCCAAGATATCTAAAACAACAGGGTGAAAATGGTTCCAAGCTGCTTGTGGGCATGTATCTAAACCACGTGCCTTAGCAGCGACCATCACGTTCTGGATCATCATTGCAATATCCATTTTAGACCCGATTCCCATTGTTTTATTTACAGTAAAGAAAAGGCCGACTGGAGCATCGAACAGTTTGAAATTACGTAACTGCTGTTCCGCCATTTTTTCTTTTTCGCCTTTTTTGATTTCGAGTAGGCCATAGAGCCCCCAACCATTTTCACGGCGGCGATCAATAAACGGCGATATCCATTTTTCAGGATAATAGGCAAAGGTTTCTTTATATTTTTCTGCAAGTTCTGGGTTTTTTGAAACTTCAATTTGTGCTGCACAAACACGCTCTACCATTTCATCACGCTTGTTGCCTGTTACTACATAGACTTTCCATGGTTGAGTATTTGTTCCAGAAGGTGCTCGACTTGCGACTTGTAATATATCTTTAATGACTTCTGACTCAATTGGAGTATTTAAAAAAGCGCGGACAGAATGTCGAGAAGTGATAGCTTCATCAACGAAACGAACTTGTTCCAGATTCATGAGTACTCCTATATCTTTTTCTTAAATATTTCATACTTTTTGAAGCTTAATTTCATGCTTTGAAAGTACTTCATTTATAAGCAAAAAATATTAGAAAAGAGATATCCTTACAGGTATGATAATTTAATTAGTTTAGACATATTGTCTGATTAATTATAATTCGAATATGCCACTTTAGATTTAAATAGACAAAATAGTCTGATTTTGTCGGTTATAAAAAATAAAAGCATAACAGGGAGTGGGTGAAAAATATTCAATTGAAATAAAGGTATAATATGTTTAAAAACAGTACAAAACGGATAGTTTTATATAAAATATGACCATTTTTTATATAAAATTTTAATGAAAAATATACACAAAACTTTAAATTTCTGCATAATACCGACTTTTTTACGCAGGTATGATTTCTCCATACTCACGTTAGGAAATAGTGGCTGCAAACTAAATCCTTTTACAAAAAGGATTTAGTTTGCAGAAATGGAGAAATACACGAGGTATAGGAGCTTTACATGAGTTTACCACTCATCAACAAGCAGTTCATGAAACAAGGATTGGCGATTACCATTGCAACCATGAAAATGAACGTAACTCAAGCAGCTACTGAGTCACAAAAAATACAACAGCTTAGTACAGGTCTAAACGCACTCTTCTTTGATCATGGAGAAAAGGGCGCAGATAATCGCGTTATGGCGATGGCTCGTTACAGTCTTTGAAATTTATATCCAGTTTAGACATTTGTTCAAAAGTATATGTAAATATGCTTATTGGCTTAAATCCAGATTTTGTAAAACTCGTTTAACTGATGGGAATCATTAGACGAGTTTATTTAGCGGTGGTCATTTGTTAGTCTCCAAGTTTGTAGCTGAGTCGATGCATACTGTTTTTCCGAAAGCGGAAAAATTCAGTAGTGCAATGATATTATTTTATCTGAAGGTCGCTTTCTCTCATGCAACCTTCAAAGGCTTAGTGTTGGGCATGATGTTGCTTAAACTTGTGACGGTAATTGCTATTCAATTGACATTAAAAGTTTTTTCTTGAATTTACTGAAAAGTCCCGGTTTCTAGGGGCTTTTTTGTTTATTGCAGTATTTTGGCATGTGCTTTTAGCACATTAGCAAGGAACGTAAGCGGACCGAGTATGAATGAACAACTCAATGCCACACTGATGTCGTGGGTAAAATTTTTTAATGACCCTTTATGGGACTTTTTGGTTATTTTCTTGCTAGCTGTAGGTATTTTTTATACGGTCTTAACAGGAGCTGTGCAAATTCGCATGTTCTTGCAAAGTATCCGAGTGATGAAAAGTAGTCGTACAGAAGGGGAAGATGAGCATGGTCTTACACCTTTTCAGGCGTTTGTAACTGGCCTTGCGAGCCGTGTTGGGGTAGGTAATATTGCTGGTGTAGCAATTGCTATCGCAATTGGTGGTCCAGGTGCAGTTTTCTGGATGTGGGTAACTGCTGTTCTTGGTATGAGCTCTGCTTTTATTGAGTCTACACTTGCTCAGCTATTTAAAGTTAGAGATAGTAAGAGTAAACAGTTCCGTGGTGGACCAGCCTACTATATTACTCAAGGTTTGCGCAGTAAAACCTTTGGTGTGGTCTTCGCACTTGCATTGATCTTTACCTACGGTTTCGTATTTAACTCAGTTCAAATCAACGCGATTGCTAATGCATCTTCACATGCTTGGGGTTGGGATAAAGCCAATGTTATTGCTCATCTAGGTGGCGTTGATCTAGAAATTTCATGGGTTGGTCTTGCGCTCGTCATTATGGTTGCATTAGCAATTTTTGGTGGTATTAAGCGTATCGCTAAATTTGCAGAGATGTTTGTACCTTTAAAAGCAGGTCTTTACTTATCTGTTGCTCTCTATATTGCAATCAGTAACTATGCAATTTTGCCTGATATTTTAAAGTTGATTGTGACTGAAGCTTTCAACTTTAATTCTGCAGCAGGTGGTTTCTTTGGTGCGGCAGTATCAATGGCAATGATGCAAGGGATTAAGCGTGGCTTGTTCTCTAACGAAGCTGGTATGGGTTCTGCACCAAACGCAGCAGCTGCGTCTGATGTAAAACATCCTGTAAACCAAGGTTTGGTACAAATGCTCGGTGTATTTGTAGATACTTTCATTGTATGTACAAGTACTGCAATCATTATTTTGGTTTCTGGTGTTTACCAAGATGCAGGTTTTGTCGGTGTTGAATTAACTCAACGTGCGTTAGAAACTCAAGTTGGGCATTGGGGATCGGACTTCCTTGCTGTTCTATTATTCTTGTTCTGTTATTCAGCTGTATTAGGTAACTATGCCTATGCTGAAGGTAATGTACAGTTTATTAATAACAATCCGAAAGTCATGTTCATCTTCCGTATTTTTGTATTGGTGATGGTGTACTTCGGTGCAATTGGTAGTGTACCACTCGTTTGGTCTATGGCTGACTTGTTTATGGGTATCATGGCAACCATTAACTTGATTGCAATCGTACTATTAACACCGATGGCACGCACATTGTTAAAAGATTACCGTGAACAATTGAAAAAAGGCATTAAAGAGCCTGAGTTTAAAATTGATAAGTATCCAGAGTTGAAGAAAAAAGTTGATTCAGATATCTGGTAAGTTACAAAAGGCCTCTTATAAATAAGGGGCCTTTTTCATAGGGGGATAGATAAAATACTTGAGTCTAAATTTTAAACATGACAAATTAAATAAATTCAATACAGCTTTTAACGATACTAGCAACTAAAATTGCAATCCGAACTTAAACCTCATAGTGCGAATATAGGCCATGAAACAGCTTAAATTGTGGGTTCTCGGACTCTCTATAGTGGTGGCAGGATGCCAGACCACTACACACTTGTCTGCTGCTCTAAAACCGCAAACAACGGAAGCTTATGCTCGCTCTGTTGAACAGCCATTTGCACGAATTAAAAAACAGCAAAAGCGTCCAGTTGTTGCGCTTGTATTGGGCAGCGGTGGAGCACGAGGTTATGCTCACATTGGTGTTATTGAGGTTTTGGAACAACATGGTATTCGACCAGATTTTATTGTAGGTACTAGTGCTGGTAGTATTGTTGGAGCACTTTATGCCAGTGGTAAAAGTCCTGCTCAATTACGTGATACGGCTTTAAAAATGAAAGCTGGTGATGTACGTGATATTAGTATCGGACTAAAAGGTTTTTTTGATGGTAAAAAAGTAGAAAACTACGTTAACCAGCAAGTAAACAACATGCCACTCGAAAAAATGAAAATCCCAATGTATGTGGTTGCAACTGAATTAAAGCATGGCACTAAAACCGTATTTAACTATGGTAATACTGGGCAAGCCGTAAGAGCATCTGCTTCAATTCCAAGTATGTTTGTGCCGACTAAAATTGGTAAATCTGAATATGTCGATGGTGGGTTAGTGAGTCCTGTGCCGGTTGAAGTCGCACGTGACTTAGGTGCTGATGTCATTATTGCAGTTGATATTTTAGCTCAACCTATTTACACAGAAACATCGAATGTCTGGGGACTGTTTAACCAGAATATTAATATTATGCAAGGCCGTTTGGCGGCAGAAGAATTACAATATGCGGATGTTGTTATTCAACCAGATTTAAGAGAAAAAGCGCATATTTTTGATGTGAAAGGCCGTGAAGCCACCATGAAATCTGGCATCGATGCAGCCAATGCTAAACTTTCCGATATTCAGTTTGCTATTGATCAAAAAATAGCTGAACAGAATATGTCTACTGAAGGGTTAAGTGCACAAACTCAATAATTTGACGTTAATTATTTGAAAATTAATTAAAAAGCCTGAATAGGGCTTTTTTTTATGTGAGTTTAAATCCTTAATTTTTGGAATAAAAATTTTTGTATATTAGATATATGTTGGATATGCTGAAAACTCTGATACCAATATAAAATATTGATGTCTTTTTTAAAAAATAATTGATTTGTAATGTATTGAGGCTGACTAGATAAATGATACAGCAACAGGTTAAAAATGGGTTTCCAACATTAGATGATGTTCATGCTGCCGCAGAGCGTTTAGAAGGTTTAGTCGTAAAAACTCCTTTTGTTTTCTCAGAAACCATTTCTAAAACCTTAGGGGCTGAGATGTGGCTGAAATTTGAAAACTTACAATTTACAGCTTCTTTTAAAGAACGGGGTGCACTGAATAAACTGTTGTGTTTATCTGACCAAGAAAAACAACATGGTGTTATTGCAGCTTCGGCAGGTAATCATGCACAAGGCGTAGCGTATCATGCTCAGCGCACAGGCGTAACAGCAACTATTGTGATGCCTAAATCTACACCTAATGTAAAAGTACAACGAGTGCGTGAATATGGGGCACGAGTCATTTTACATGGACAAGACTTTTCAGAAGCTGCCGCTGAAATGCACCGTGTTGCACAAGAAGAATCTTTAACAATTATTCATCCATTTGACGATGCAGAAATTATTGCAGGTCAGGGAACCATTGCACTCGAAATGCTTGCAGCCGTTCCTGAACTAGACATTTTAGTTGTGCCAATTGGCGGTGGTGGTCTAATTTCTGGTATTGCGATTGCTGCTAAAGCTATCAATCCCAAAATTAAAGTGATTGGGGTGCAATCGGTTGTATATCCAAGTATGGCGAAACTTCTTTGCAATTATCAGCATGCCGTTTCAATGGGCTCTACAGTTGCAGAAGGTATTGCGGTAAAAACTCCGGGTGAGCTTACAACTCAAGTTGCTAAAGAATATGTTGATGACATTGTTGTTGTCACTGAAGACATGATTGAAGAGGCAATTGCGCTGTTACTCAATATTGAGAAAACAGTATGTGAAGGGGCCGGTGCAACAGGTATTGCCGCAATTATGTCTCGTCCTGATTTATTTTTAGGTCATAAACTTGGTGTAGTGCTTTCTGGTGGCAATATTGATACACGCGTTATGGTCTCTGTATTACAACGTCATTTAACGCGTACAGGGCGTATGGTTCGTATTCGTGTTGAATTACCAGATAACCCAGGTGCTTTAGCCCGTTTAACAGCAATCATTGCTGAGCAAGGCGGTAATATTTATGAATTGCGTCATGAACGCTTTGCCGCAACAAGCCGTGCCAAAGAAAGCGCTGTGAGTGTTGATGTTGAGCTTAAAAGCGCTTCCGACTTAGATTTGCTCATTCAGGCAATGCAGTTGGAAGGCTATATTGTTCGTAAAGAAGAGATTTAATCTCTGATATTGCTGTGTTATAAAAGCCGTATATGGCTCTTAAGGGAGTCATATACAAGGTAATTTAAAAGGATTAAATTGCCCAAAAGGGATGAATTTACAAAAAAACGATCAAATCCTTCAATGAAACGGGAAAAATTGACAATTCTCTAAACTTTGCCCTTCACAATTTTAAGGTTTAGGTTTTAGTATTCCTTCCATTGTAAATTTGAAGAAATATAAGGATATCCACGCTCAATGTTCAAATCATTTTTTCCATCACCACGGTATTTTTTTATATCTGCGGTTGTTTGGATCGTGCTAAATATGGTGCTCTGGTACTCCGGTGGGAACACATGGGGAACTTTTATTGGGTTTGCTAAAGGCTACCATGATGCACAGTTGCCAATAGGTGTTAGCCGTTTTTGGTCTCCAACCTTCTTATGGTTTTACCTTTGGTTTTTAATCTCTACAGCACTGTTTGCTGGGTTTTGGAAGGCTATATCGAATAATCCATGGCAACGTTGGTCTGTGTGGGGTTCGGCATTTATTTTGTTCAACATTTGGTTTAGCGTTCAGGTTAGTGTTGCTATTAATGCATGGTATGGACCTTTTTATAATCTCATTCAAAGTATGTTAGATCACGGTGGTGGTGACATTAATAAACTTTATATGGGAACGGTTACATTCCTTTTAATTGCTATGGTTGGTGTGACTTTAGCTGTAATTAATTCATTTTTTGCTAGCCATTATGTATTCCGTTGGCGTACAGCAATGAACGAATACTACACAGAGCATTGGAATAAGCTGCGTCATGTAGAGGGTGCTTCACAACGTGTACAAGAAGATACCATGCGTTTCGCATCTGTTTTAGAGGATTTAGGGGTAAATTTTATAAAGGCAATTATGGTATTAATTGCATTTTTACCTATTCTGTTTGAGCTTTCTAAGCAAGTTAAGGTACTTCCTCTGGTAGGAGAAATTGACCATTCATTGGTGTGGGCGGCAATAGTATGGGCTGTTTTTGGTACAGTTCTATTAATGGTGGTTGGTATTAAATTGCCTGGTCTACAATTTAATAATCAAAAAGTAGAAGCTGCTTACCGTAAAGAACTGGTTTATGGCGAAGATTATGAGGAAAGAGCGCAACCAAAAACACTAAAAGAACTTTTCTCGAGTGTTAAGCTGAATTATTTTAGATTATATTTGCATTATTCTTATTTTAATCTGGTCAGTATCTGGTATCTACAATTAGATATTTTATATAGCTTAGTTGTTTTATTCCCATCTATTGCAGCGGGTAAAATGACATTAGGCTTAATTACACAAATAAGCAATGTGTTTGATAAGGTCCGTGAATCATTTCAATATTTAATTACTTCATGGAAAACAATTATTGAACTACTTTCGATTTATAAGCGTTTAAAAGCTTTTGAATCGATACTACATAAATAAAAGAAAACCCGCGAAAGCGGGTTTTTTTATAAGCATTGGATTAATGAGTCGCGTTATAAAAATTGAGAATAGGGCCAACCAATGCCTGTTGCGATTTATCTAAGGTGACTTGAATCTCTTTATAGTTAAAAGTGTCTCCATCATGGTATTTAGCAATACCATGCGTTTTATTGTTCACTTGTGGAATTTGATAACTAAAAAAAGCCACTTTCTTAGAAGGATGAACAATATTGATTAGTTTTTTAGGGTCGTTATAACCACCGAATTCATTTTCAAGACTTTCTTTTAGCAGCTCAGGAAAATAAAGTGTTGCATTTGGTAGTCCACAGCCAACACAAAATGAAGAATCATAGAGTTCTATTGCTTGTTTTTGATCCGTACTCATTATTAGCGCAAAGCCAGTTCCATTCGCACCTGCATTTGCTTGCACATCTTGCCAATTTCTTGGAACGAGTACTAAACCTGTTTCAGGTAATGCAAGAAGTTTGAGTTGTTTTGCATGTTGAGCATCGAGTTTAAAATTAAAACGGCAGCTTTTAGGTGTACAGATTTCAAAATCTTTAAGTAAACCATTCTCTGTTGGGCTTTGTGCTGTAACACCATAAAACGGGACTGTAACGCCGTTTAAAAACTTTGCCTCTCCTAGAGCGTAGAACTGATTATCTGCTTTGCGGGTGGCAGCAGAGCTATAAAATTTGGGGAAATGAGGCGTAAAGCTTTTTACTTCTGCATAAGCAGTTGAAGTTAGACTGACCAATACTGTGCTTAATAAAAAATTCAGTTTTTTCATTTTTAAAAAGTAATCATTTAAATTTTATATAAACCTAGCATATTCTTTTAAACTAGATGTTAGTCCAAAATTTTAAACTGTTTTAATTTAATAATAAAACAGACCAGCAGAGACATGAAAAATGAAAAAAATGCTTTCAATTTGCTGTTTAACGGTAATGAGTTCTTATAGTTTTGCTCAAGAAATAAAAGGTATTTCATTTTCACACCAAGAGTGGGAAATATCTTGTAGCAATACGGGTACATGTAAAGCTGCAGGCTATCAAAATGAAGAAAATGGCGATAAGCCAGCATCACTTTTATTGGTACGTAAAGCAGGGCCAAAACAAGCTGTGCAAGCTGAATTTGCTTTATCAGCCTATGAGCAAAGCTTGCCAGCCAATCAGCTTAAAAATATTCATTTTTATATAAATGGCAAAGATTTAGGTGCTGTGACTATTGATGGTACCGATTTACCCTTGATGGGGGAATTGAATAATTCACAAGTCAACGCTGTACTACAACAGTCTAAACAGAAAACTGAAATTGTATTTAAAAATGCGCAGCATCAATGGAAAATTTCCGATGCAGGAATGACTGCTGTGTTATTAAAAATGGATGATTTTCAGAAACGTATTGGGACGGTTGGCGCTTTGGTTAAAAAGGGCAGTGCCAATGAAACTAAAGTACTTATGCCTGAGCCAAAACTACTTGTTAAACATATTAAAACTATAGCTAAACCTTATTTAACTTTACAGCCTAAAAGCAAGCAGTACCAAGTAATACATCGTAGCTTGATTGCAGCTAATCCGAATCCTAAAGAAGACTTTTGTGAAGGAATTTATGGTGGTAATAGTGATGGAGCTGAACCACAAGAAATTGAGCTATATAAACTAACCAATAAGAAAGTTCTCGCGACTACGCTGTGTTGGAGAGGGGCCTATAACGAAGGGTATGGAGCTTGGGTACTCGATGAGTCTTTGACTGGTAAAGCAACGTTTGTGACAGAAACAGCTTCAGATTTCGATAGCGGTATTATTAGTAGTGCTCAAAAGGGAAGAGGCATTGGAGACTGTTGGGCAAGTGAAGAATGGGTCTGGGACGGCAAGAGTTTTGTACACACAAAAGATATGTGGACAGGGATGTGCAAAGGCTTGGCAGCAGGTGGGGTATGGGAGCTTGATCGAATTGAAGCTATTGTAAAATAATGCATTGAATATATAAGAATAGTCTAAGGAAATAAGATTTTGAATTATAGAATTTATTTAAAAATGGTTGCTTTAGCAGCTGTATTAAGTTGTTCGGCTATATCCGTTTTTGCTGCGCCATTACAAATTCTGGAATTTAAGAAAGGGCAACTGAGTTCAACAGAACAAAGTCAATTGTGTGAACAAATAAAAGATTTATGCCAGCAAGGCGCGCAATGGCGTAGTCTAAAAACTCCAGACCAAAATTTATGGATATTATCGAGCCGTAATGATATCGCACAGTTTAAAGCTACATCTACAGGTTTTAAATTAGTTAAGAAATGGAATATTGTGACAACAGGAAGCGAAGATGGCTTTTATAAACAATATATATTTCCTAAGCTTTTTCCACTCACTCAACAGCGTTATGCAATTGCAATAATTGATCAGTTTTCTGAAATGTACTCAGGAGGCGGTGCAAATATTGAGCGTGCTAGTTTTTATGAGTTACAAGAGTCAGGTAATGAGCGTTCCTTTATTAAAAATTATCCGTTTAGTTTTAGTCGGATGATTCGGGCATGTTTTTCTGAGCAAGATTATGAAAGTTCTCAAGGAAACTGTCACGATGAGGATAGTCTCAGTCTAGATATTCGTCCGATTAAACCTATGTTGTGGCAATTCCGCTATCGTTATAGTTTAAGCGTATCACCTGCTTCAGATTCAGGTGAGAAATCATATCAGGGCAGTAGAAACTTAAATATTGATTTAAATAAAGCACCGGAACAGCCCAATATTCCAGAAGCATGGAATTATGCGGGAATGGGCTAATATTAAAGTAATTGTTAAATTTGAAGAAATAGATGATTTACAGAGTCATAACAGGTAACACCACTAGCTCTGTGATACAAAGAACAGATTGTTTATTGGAGCTAGACCCATGTCACGTCAAGTTTATGCGATTGCCCGCCGTAAGTTTTCAAATTTGAGCCGTTCAGTTTGTATGGCAGTTGCTGTACTGGGTACAACACAAATTGCGATGGCAGGTCCAACAGTTGATCAGTTAAGTGACTGTTTAGTTAAGGCTACAACGGCTTCAGACAAGACCACGGTGCTTCAATGGACATTTACGGCTTTAGCTGCTCATCCTGATTTAAAAGCATTTAGTAATGTAACGCCTGAGCAAAAGGATCAGTTAGATCAGAAACTGGCGCAGGTTTTACAACGTGTGATTGTGGAGCAATGTTCTACCCAAACTAAAGCTGTGATTCAGGCTGAAGGTGTGAAGGCAGTTGGGGAGGCTTTCCAGCAGTTAGGCCAAAGTGCTGGCGAAGATATTGTTAAAGACCCCGCAGTTAAACAGCAGTTGCAGGGCACATTACGCTATATCGACTTAAATAAATTAGTGACAACGTTTTTAACACCAGAAATTTGGAATAAGTTGGGAATTACACGTTAAAAAATCTAGTTTTCTATTTTAGTAATAAAGCCTGCTATTTAATCAGCAGGCTTTATTTTAATTGGAATGAAGAGATCTATTTAGATCGTAATTGTAGCGCCTAAAACTTTCACAAATTGTGCTAACCAAGCTGGATGTGCAGGCCAAGCAGGTGCAGTTACCAAATGACCATCTGTAACTGCTTCAGTCACAGCAATATCTGCATATTGTCCACCTGCCAATTTTACTTCGGCAGCGCATGCTGGATAAGCTGAACAGAGGCGACCTTGTAATACATCTGCCGCTGCGAGTAACTGAGCGCCATGGCATACGGCTGCTATTGGTTTTTTCACTCTATCGAACTCACGTACAATTTCGACAACACGTTCATTCATGCGCAAATATTCTGGTGCTCGACCACCTGGGATAACTAGACCTACATAGTCTTCGGTATTAACGGCATCAAAATCAAAGTTAATCGCAAAGTTGTGGCCACGTTTTTCACTATAAGTTTGTTCACCTTCAAAATCATGAATAGCAGTCGCAATATGGTCGCCGTTCTTTTTATTTGGGCAAACAGCATGGACGGTATAACCTAAACCAGTTAAGAACTGAAAAGGAACCATGGTTTCATAGTCTTCTGCATAGTCACCGACCAACATTAAAATCTTTTTAGACATGATTTATCCCTCTTTTTAAAATATAAGTTATCTAAATTCTTAATTTAAATTAGCACAGTCACTAAGTAATTTTTTAGGAAAAAAGTGCATTCTTTAGTCGAAGGATGCTTTAGACGGATATAAAAAAGCCCCGATAAATCGAGGCTTTTGTTGAGTTGGCTAATGAAATTAACCAATCAATTTTTTCATTAATTCATTTACTTGAGCAGGGTTGGCTTTACCCTTAGAAGCTTTCATGACTTGACCTACAAGACCATTAAAGGCTTTTTCTTTACCAGACTTGTATTCTTCAACCATTTTTTCATTGGCTGCAAGTACTTCTTTAATGATTGCTTCAATTGCACCAGTGTCAGTTTCTTGCTTTAAGCCTTTTTCCGCAATAATGTCGTCGGCAGATTTACCTTCCGATTCCCACATAAAGCCAAAGACTTGTTTAGCAATTTTACCGCTAATGGTATTGTCAATAATACGTGCAATCATGCCGCCAAGCTGTTCAGCTGAAACAGGTGATTCAGCCAAATCTAGGCCCGCTTTGTTTAAAGCACCTGAGAATTCGCCCATTACCCAGTTTGCAGATACTTTACCCTGTGCAGCACCGCCCGCAGCAGCCACAACAGCTTCAAAGAAGTCTGCCATTTCGCGTGAAAGCGTAAGTACATGTGCATCGTATTCAGTTACAGCAAACTCTGCGATAAAGCGTGCACGACGTGCAGCAGGTAACTCTGGAAGTGCAGCGCGAGCAGCTTCAATTTGCTCATCTGCAATAATTACTGGTAACAAGTCTGGATCTGGGAAGTAGCGGTAATCGTTCGCTTCTTCTTTAGAGCGCATTGAACGTGTTTCCATTTTGTTTGGATCGAACAAACGAGTTTCTTGGTCGATGCTTCCACCGTATTCCAAAATTTCCATTTGGCGTTCAATTTCAACATTGATCGCTTGCTCAATGAAACGGAATGAGTTGAGGTTTTTAAGCTCACAGCGCGTACCAAACGGTTGACCTGGACGACGTAAAGACACATTACAGTCGGCACGGAATGAACCTTCAGCCATGTTACCGTCGGAAATACCTAACCAACGTACAAGGGTGTGAATTGATTTGATATAGGCCACTGCTTCTTCAACTGAACGCATGTCCGGTTCAGAAACGATTTCAAGTAAAGGTGTGCCAGCACGGTTTAAGTCAATGCCAGACATGCCTTCAAATTGGTCATGAATCGATTTACCAGCATCTTCTTCAAGGTGAGCACGAGTTACGCCAATGCGTTTTGTTGTGCCATCTTCAAGCTGAATGTCGATATGACCCAAGCCCACAATTGGGTTATCCATTTGGCTAATTTGGTAGCCTTTTGGAGAGTCTGGGTAGAAGTAGTTTTTACGTGCAAACACAGATGCTTGGTCGATGTATGCATCGATACCCAAACCAAAGCGGATAGCAAGATCAACCACTTTTTCATTCAAAACAGGGAGTACACCTGGCATTGCCAAGTCCACAAGGCTCGCTTGCGTATTTGGGTCTTGACCAAATTCAGTTGATGAACCAGAGAAAATTTTAGAATTGGTTGCAAGCTGAGTGTGAATCTCGATACCAATAACGACTTCCCAACCGTCAATCAATTTCAACTTTTGAGCTTCAGCCATTATGCATTCTCCTCAGCAATTGCCGCACGTTGAGTATGGAAATCGGTATTTTGTTGGTATTGATGAACAATCGACAACAATTGTGATTCTGACCAGTAGTTACCAATTAATTGTAAGCCTACAGGTAAGCTGTCTTTATCAAAACCAACAGGAGCATTAATCGCTGGTAAGCCTGCTAAGTTCACTGCAAGTGTATAGATATCGCCTAAATACATTTCAGTTGGACTTAAGTTCGCACCAATTTTATAAGCAGTTGTTGGTGCAGAAGGAGCCGCAATCACATCTACATTTTCAAATGCTTTTAAGAAGTCTTGTTGAATTAAACGACGTACTTTTTGAGCTTTCACATAGTAAGCATCGTAATAACCGGCAGAAAGCGCGTAAGTACCAATTAAGATACGACGTTGAACTTCTGGACCAAAACCTTCTGAACGTGAACGCTTGTAAAGATCCATCAAGTCAGCTGGGTTTTCACAGCGGTAGCCATAACGAACACCGTCATAACGAGACAAGTTAGAAGATGCTTCTGCTGGCGCGATGAGGTAATACGTTGGTACATAGGCTTCAGTCATGTTGAGGTCAATCTCAACAAGGGTTGCGCCCATTTCTTCAAGCTTTTTCAATGATTCTTCGACACGAGCTTTTACGTCTGCATCTAAGCCTGCAACGTTAAAGTACTGTTTAGGAATACCAATACGTAAGCCTTTTACAGATGTGCCATTTAAGTTCGCAACGTAGTCATCAACTTCTTTTTTAACCGAAGTCGAGTCTTTTGCATCGTGGCCTGCAATTACATTCATCAGGTAAGCACAGTCTTCAGCAGAGCGTGCCATTGGACCTGCTTGGTCTAAAGATGATGCGTAAGCAATGATACCGAAGCGAGATACACGACCATAGGTTGGTTTTAAGCCTGTTAAGCCACAGAAAGAAGCAGGTTGGCGAATTGAACCACCTGTATCTGTACCCGTAGCAAAAGGCGCTAAATCAGCCGCTACAGCAGCCGCAGAACCACCTGATGAACCACCAGGAACGTGGTCAAGCGCCCATGGGTTACTTGTTGCGCCAACATATGAGCTTTCAGAAGTTGAGCCCATCGCAAACTCGTCCATGTTCACTTTACCTAAAGTGACAAGACCAGCAGCTTTTGTTTTTTCAACAACAGTTGCATCGTAAGGAGAGATGAAGTTGTCTAGAATTTTTGAACCAGCAGTTGTTTTAATACCTTTGGTACAAAAGATATCTTTGTGTGCCAGAGGAATACCCGTTAGAGCAGTTGCATTACCTGCTTTTAAAGCAGCATCGGCAGCGTCTGCTTCCGCGAGGGCCTGTTCAGGTGTAACCGTCACATAGCTTTTTACCAATGGATCAATTTTAGCAATACGTTGCAAATAATGTTCAGTCAGTTCGCGAGATGAAAACTTCGCTTGGCTTAAGCCCTCAGCAAGTTCACGAATTGATAAGCGATGTAAATCAGTCATGAGTAAAATTTCTTTACATTCAAAATAGGGAAGATGGGTTAATTGAATAAAAGTTATTCAATCACGCGAGGAACAAGATACAAACCATCTTGAGTTGCAGGTGCAACTGCTTGGTATTCATCTCGATGATTGCTTTCCGTTACCACATCAGCACGTAAAGGTTGAGGATTGTCAAAAGGACTTTTTAAAGGTTCTACGCCTTCCGTATCAATGCCTTTTAAGGTTTCCATCATGCCTAAAATTTTATTTAGACTTTGAGCATATTCAGCAGATTGCGTATCATTGAGCGACAATCGAGCAAGATTGGCGATTGCTGAAACTGTTTGTGCATTTAAATCTGCTGAATGCTGTGCATCCGATGTAGACATAACATCACCTAATCAGTATTAAAAATTTTCAAAATATCGTGCGTTATAATAAGCGATTGACTTGTTCAAATCATCACATTTAGTTTAAAGTTGCCACCTTGCATCCACATGAAAGTTTAACTGAGAACGAACCGTGATTCTAAAACGACTAATTGGCTTGTTTTCGCCGGATCTAGCCATTGATTTAGGTACAGCAAATACACTTATTTATGCACCAGGCCGCGGCATTATATTAAATGAACCAACAGTTGTGGCAATTCGTCACAGTGGTTCACAAAAAATTGTTGCTGCTGTAGGTCTAGATGCTAAGCAAATGCTGGGCCGTACGCCTGCGAATATTTCTGCAATTCGTCCAATGAAAGACGGTGTAATTGCGGATTTTGAAGTGACTGAAACCATGTTGAATCAGTTTATTGGTAAAGTTCACGAAAAACGTTTGTTCCCACCTGCACCTCGTGTAGTTGTATGTGTACCATGTAAATCAACTTTGGTCGAGCGTCGTGCGATTCGCGAAGCAGTATTTAATGCTGGTGCCCGTGATGTTCGTCTCATTGAAGAACCTATGGCTGCTGCAATTGGCGCAGGTATGCCAGTTGAACAAGCATGTGGTTCTATGGTTGTGGATGTTGGTGGTGGTACAACTGAAATTGCAATTATTTCATTGCAAGGTTGTGTCTATGCTGACTCTTTACGCATCGGTGGCGATGTTTTTGATGAGCAAATCATCAATTATGTTCGTAAAGCTCACGGTTGTGTAATTGGTGAAACCACCGCTGAAATTATTAAAAAAGAAGTAGGTATGGCTGTTTCTGATGGCACAACATTAGAAATAGAAGTACGTGGTCGTAACCTTGCAGAAGGTGTGCCTCGCGCAATTACTGTAACTTCTGACGAAATTACTCAAGCAATCTCTGATCCATTACAAAATATTGTAAGCGCAGTAAAATCTGCACTTGAGCAAACGCCTCCAGAACTTTCTTCTGATATTGCCGAGCGCGGTATTGTGTTGACAGGTGGTGGTGCATTACTTCGTAACCTCGATAAATTATTAGCTCAAGAAACTGGTTTACCAGTTGTGGTTGCTGAGGATCCTCTTACTTGCGTGACCCGTGGTGGTGGTAAAGTATTGGAATTCTTTGACAACCCGAACCATGACATGCTTTTTGTTGGTTAAGTTTAAGGATTAGGCGGTGCAACCGAATATTTTTTCAAGACAGCCGCCATCTTTCCGCTCGTTCATTATTGCGGTCATTACATGCTTGGTTGTGCTGTTTTTTGATTGGCGCATGCCGTATGTAATTCAGCCAGCAAGGGATGTCTTGTACGCTGCATATAACCCAATTTATGCATTGGCCAGTTATCCAGTACTGTCGAGAGAATGGCTGAATCAACAAACAAAATCTGAAGCACAACTGCGTCGTGAAAATACTGCGATGCAGGCTGAGCTTTTACAAGCTCAGGTTCGTTTACAGAAGCTTTCTGAACTGTCCGCTGAAAACACCCGTTTGCGAGGTCTTCTTGATACTCCATTAATTATTGATGGACGTATGGAGATCGCTGAAGTAATTGGGACAGATGCAGACCCATTACGTCATATCATTATTGTTAACCGTGGATCTATGGACCATCTTAAGGTCGGTCAAACGGTTCTGGATGATAAAGGAATTATGGGACAGATCATTAATGTATATCCTCATAGCTCACGTGTAATGTTGTTATCAGATAAAGAACATTCACTTTCAGTACGTCTTGAACGCACTGGAATGCGGGCGATTGTTTCTGGTACTGGTGATTTGGGTCGTTTGAAAATGGAATATGTCCCGACGAGTGCGAATATTCAAGTGGGTGATAAAGTGTTTAGCTCAGGTTTGGGTGAACATTTCCCAGCAGGGTACGCAGTGGGTACAGTTGCCAAAATAAGACGTCATAATTCGGGCGAGTTTGCAGAAATTGATGTTACACCAGCCGCACAATTAGCAACAGGTCATCATGTGGTCGTACTTTTCTCTGATTCTTTAGCGAAGGAGCAACCATATGCCGATCGCTAAATTAAAACGAGAAAAACGAAACGATCCATTATGGGGAATTATCCTCTCTGTAATTGTCGGCTCAGTGCTCATGGTCTACCCGCTATCCTACGATATTTCAGGTTGGCGCCCATTATTCATGTTAATGATTATGCTATTTTGGGTAGTATGTCAGCCAACATGGTGTGGGGTCTGGTTTGCATTTGGAATGGGAATTTTTACAGACCTTTTGCTTGATGCGCCTTTAGGCCTTAATGCTTTAAGTTTTGTAATTGTGACTTTTCTTACCCGTTTTTTAATTCGCGAGCGCCGTATTTTAACCTTTGGTAATTTATGGACAATTGCAACTCTGGTCATTATTGCTCATTTAGCGTTTATGTGGGTAACGCAGACCATGGGTGGAATTCATTTTTCGATTGCTAGACATTGGCAACCATTGATGACAAGTATCATCACTTGGCCAATCGTCTATTATTGTTTAGCAAAATGGCGCATATAGTCTTAGCATCTAGCTCTCCTCGTCGGAAGGAGCTATTGCAGCAACTGGGTTTAGATTTTGAAATCTATAGTCCAGATATTGACGAGTCCGTTCATGAAAATGAGCTGGTTCACCATTATGTTGAACGATTAGCTAGAGAAAAAGCACAAACTGTATTGAAGCTTTTTCCAGACGCAATAGTAATTGCTGCCGATACAAGTCTTGGGCTTGATGGCCAAATTATTGGTAAGCCAGAATCGAAAAATCATGCCTTTGAAATCTGGAAACAGTTATCTGGACGTTGGCATGATGTGTTTTCTGGATTATGTATTGCTACGCAACAAAAAATGTTAAGTCAGGTAGTGCAAACTCAAGTTGAGTTTCAGCCTCTGACTACACAAGATATGGAAGATTATTGGACTACAGGTGAGCCTGTGGGGAAGGCCGGTGGATATGCAATTCAAGGGATTGCTTCTCAATATATTCCCCAAATTCAAGGAAGTTATAGTAATGTGGTAGGACTTCCTTTATACGAATTTGCACAGTTATTAAAAAGAGTAAAGACATAAGAGGTTGTTATTATTCTTAATTGAATAGCATTGTCGATAAACACTAGGCAAAGTTAACAGCTTCTCTGACTCTTTAATAAAAATTTTATAATGCTTTGAGTTTATGTATGTCAGAAGAATTACTTATTAATGTCACGCCTATGGAGTGTCGGGTGGCATTAATCGAAAATGGAACTGTTAATGAGCTGTATGTTGAACGTACAGTCAAACGTGGTCTAGTCGGCAATATTTACAAGGGTAAAGTCGTGCGGGTGCTTCCGGGCATGCAAGCTGCCTTCGTTGATATTGGTTTGTCTCGAACAGCCTTTTTACATATCAATGATATGGTTTGGCCTCGTTCACAGCCTACCCCAAATGTTTTTGAACTCTTACATCCCGGGCAAACGCTTACTGTCCAGGTAATGAAAGATATGTTGGGAACAAAAGGCGCACGTTTGAGTACTGACCTTTCAATCCCTTCTCGTTATCTGGTTCTCATGCCATATGGAAATCATATTGGTGTATCTCAGCGTATTGAGTCTGAAGAAGAACGAGAGCGACTACGTAATATTATTGAAGGTATTCAATCTGAACATAATTTGCCGGGTAGTGTGATTGTACGCACAGCTGCTGAAGGCGTAGATGAGGCAGAAATTGCACAGGATATGTGCTATCTGAGTAAATTATGGGAATACATTCAACGTAAACAAATTGATGTTGCTGTCCCTTCCTTAATTTTTGAAGAGCTTCCATTACCTCAACGTATTATTCGAGATTTGGCTAGCGACGAAACTGCAAAGATTTATGTCGATTCGAGAGAAATTCACGCCAAGCTTCTTGAGTTTGTTGAAGAATTTGTCCCGAATATGCAGAGTCGACTCATTCATTATCCGGGTGAGCGACCACTATTTGATCTTTATAATGTCGAAGAAGATATTCAAAAAGCCTTACAAACCCGCGTAGCTTTGAAGTCAGGTGGTTATCTGATGATCGATCAGACTGAAGCCATGACAACGATTGATGTTAATACGGGTTCATATGTCGGTGGTCGTAGTCTTGAAGACACCGTTTTTAAAACCAATATGGAAGCGACTCAAGTGATTGCGCGTCAACTTAGACTGCGTAATTTGGGTGGTATTCTCATTATTGATTTTATTGACATGCAAGAGGCAATTCACCGTGAAGAGGTGATGCGTCAGTTTGAAAAAATGCTTGAGCGCGATCATGCCAAGACCAAAATTACTCAAGTGTCAGAACTTGGGCTGGTCGAAATGACGCGTAAACGAACACGTGAATCGTTAGAACATTTGCTATGTGAGTCATGTCCAACCTGTCAAGGACGTGGTTTTGTCAAAACAGCAGAGACAGTGTGTTACGAAATATTTCGTGAGATATTACGATATACGCGTGCATTTGAGTCAACGAGTGGCTTTACTGTTGTTGCTCATCCTTCTGTGATTGATCGATTGTTAACAGCAGAAGCGCCAGCAGTGGCAGATTTAGAGCATTTCATCAACCGTGTCATTAAATTTCAGGTCGAAAATTTATATACGCAAGAGCAATACGATATCATTTTAAGTTAAAGTTGTAACAAGATATCGCTTAATCCTTGTTACAACTGAAATTTTACTTTCATTCATGAATTTTAAATACTACTTACATACAGTAGCCGTAGACGTTCTCCCTATTTAACGTCTTAGCAAACAATAAGAGGTATAACCCATGAATGTAAGTGAAAACTTAATTAGCAACGGTCTTAAACATGTTTTAGAAAGCACGCCAGTAAATAGCTGCTATATGTTGAATGACCAAGGTAAAGAAGTACCGATCACAACTGCAATGATTCGTTCAGTATGTCATCAGTTGCTTAACCAGTGCCGCACAATCAAAAAATAAGGGGCCAATTTAAAGCCCCTTAGTTTTCTAACTTGCTGAATGATGTTTCAGTTGCTTCTCTGCAATAATTTCTTCAAACCGTTGAATCTCATCTTCTAAGTGAGTCAAAAGGTTTTGCATTTTTGGCAAAGCATTTCGACAAGCTGTTAATCCAACTTCAAGCTTATCTAAATAACTTGTCATGGTAATGTTTAGTGCTTGTCCATCCATGACAATTGAAGCAGGGTAGAGAGCATCTAATTTCGCGCCATTCCAATAAAGCGGCTCACGTGGTCCTGGTACATTGGAAATGACTAAATTGAACGCCTGACGCTTAGGAAGCATTCCTGACATGATGTTTAATCCTGCCGGACCATAAACAACCGCACTATAGTTTAAAATTTCATTCGCAGTCATACGGCTAAAGCGTTGCTTTGAATTTTGCATGCTGCGACGAATAATTTCTAGACGTTCTAACGGTTGGTCTTTATGAGTTCCTAAATTTGCCAGAATCATGGTAATTCGGTTACTCATATCAGAATCATCGGTGCGTAATGAAGCTGGCACCATGGCAATAAGTGGTTTTTTAGGTAAGCTATTTTGACTAATCAAATATTCACGTAAAGCACCAGAACATACTGCGAGTACAACATCATTAATTGTTACGCCTAACACTTTTGAAATCTTTCTAAGACGACTCAGTTCAAATGATTGGGCTGCAAAACGACGTGAAGCACTCACTCTTTGGTTCAAAATCGACACTGGCGCCTGAAAAGTAGAAACATAATCAGGATTTTTGCCCATTTCTTTAAATATAGTCTGAGATAGCTCTTGCATGACTTTAGGAGCGATATCGAGTTGAGACTTAATACCTCCTAAAATACTCTTAATCTTACTGGTACTTGGAGTCGGTACTTTTAGTCGTTTAGTTCTTTTGCTCTCAACACACCATAAAGGAACAACATGTTTTTCTTCTGGTGTCTTTGATAGAGATTTTTCAATCAAACGCATACCTGCAACGCCATCGACCATTGCATGATGGATTTTAAAATACATGGCAAAACGATTGCCTTCGATTCCTTCAATAATGTCACAAGTCCAAAGAGGCTTTGCACGATCAATTAATGAACTATGTTGCTGTGAAATATAAACCAGAAGTTCACGAATACGGCCAGGATGAGGCAGAGCAATGTGGCGAAAGTGATGATCGATATCGAACTCTTCATCTTCATCCCAAAATAAGCCGTTTAAACGGTTATTGAAGGGTGGGATAGGAATGCTTTTTGAGCGTTTAATATCTTCAACTAAATCATGTACAAAAGTTTCAGGTGCATTTTCAGGAATTTCAAATAAAAACAATCCACCGACATGCATGGGTTGCTGTCTTTTTTCAAGTGACAGAAAAATGAAATCAATTGGATGTAATGGACGCATAAATCATTGTGCCTCATGCATTTTTCTAAGAAGCCCTTATCTGAGCTCTTATTAGAATTATAGAACCGTAAAATTAAGTATATAGCGTTTAGAGTAGATAAAATATGACTTTGTGTACGGAACATGACATAAAAAAAACCACTGATTTAGCAGTGGTTTTTTGATAACAAATTACTTTTTCATATTACCTGCGTGTAATCCACACTCTTTTTGAGTCGCTTCTTCCCACCACCAGCGCCCTTCACGCTCATGTTGGTTTGGTAATACAGCACGTGTACATGGTTCACAGCCAATAGAAACAAAACCACGTTCGTGAAGAGGGTTATATGGAATCTCCATCATACGGATGTAGCTCCATACTTCAGCACTTGTCCAGTTTGCTAAAGGATTATATTTAATGAGTTGCTTACCTGGACCAGAGAAACCTGCATCAGCTTGTACGACTGGAATTTCTGTACGCGTACCAGGGCTTTGATCTTTACGTTGACCCGTAATCCAACCGTCTAAAGTCGCAAGTTTTTTACGTAAAGGCTGAACTTTACGGATACTACAACATTCCTGATGCCCATCTGTAAAAAAGCTGAATAAACCTTTTTCGTTGACCATACTTTGGACAGCTTCAGATTCAGGGAAACAAATTTCGATATTAATATTGTAGTGTTTACGGACAGTCTCAATAAATTGATAAGTTTCGGCATGTAGGCGACCAGTGTCGAGACTAAACACACGGAACGGCTTACCTAAACGTGAAGCAATATCAATTAAAACAACATCTTCTGCTCCCGAAAACGAAATCGCAATTTCACCTTGTTGGCTTAGGGCAAGTTCTAAAATTTCTCGAGGACTTTTGGTTGCATACTCAGCAGCAAGAGCATCTACGATATCAATAGTCGGAATAACGGTCATGTGTGTTCCTGGCAAAAGGCTTGGGCGCATTGATTTATGAAAAATATTCTAAAGGATAGTTGATAAAGTGCTTAGCACTTTAATTTCGAACCTTATGAATAAAATTGATTTGATCAATAACAACGCAAAACTGAAAATCTTAATGGTATGATACAGCAATTTTTAACCAACGTTGGAAGCATTCATGGAAATCGTATGCCTAGATCTTGAAGGGGTTTTAGTTCCTGAAATCTGGATCAATTTCGCTAAAAAAACAGGGATCAAAGAACTCGAAGCAACAACTCGTGATATTCCGGATTATGATGTTTTAATGACTCAGCGCCTTAATATCTTAAAACAACACGGTTTAGGCTTAAATGACATTCAAGAAGTCATTGCCGAGATGGGGCCATTACCTGGTGCAAAAGAATTTGTTGAATGGGTGAGCACACATTTCCAACTTGTAATCTTGTCAGATACGTTTTATGAGTTTGCACATCCATTAATGAAGCAATTAGGATGGCCAACAATTTTCTGTCATAAATTAGAGACAGATGAAGAAGGAATGATCACGGCTTATAAATTGCGTCAACCTGATCAAAAACGTGAATCTGTTAAAGCACTACATGGTTTAAATTTCCGCGTAATCGCAGCTGGTGATTCTTATAATGATACAACCATGTTGGGTGAAGCTGACCACGGTTTCTTATTTGATGCACCTGCAAACGTGATTGCTGAGTTCCCACAGTTTCCAGCTATCCACGGATATGATGCGTTAAAAGAAGCAATTCGTTCAGTTTCAAAACGTAGCATTCCAGCATAAGAGATAAATAATAAAAAAGGCGCTTTAAGCGCCTTTTTTATATGAATGAGTTTTGAAACTTAGAATTTATAGCCAAGTTTTAAACCATAAGCGATTGCGTTGTTGTCAGAGAACTCCGCAACATATTCATCACCACCAGCTTGTGCGCCAGTTTGAGCCTTAGCATCGCCTAACCAGAAGTATTTTACGCCGCCAGCAATAAACGTTTGTGGGGTAGGACTATATTGAAGACCTAAACCTACGTTCCAGTAACCTTCTGTTGGACCTAGAGTTGTGATTGGGTCACCTGCACCAGAGTCCCAACCTACAGAAACGTTACCAGCCCATTTGTCATTAAGTTTGCGGCCAACACCTGTAGTCACTGTCCATTGGTCATCTGAATAGCTAACTAAATCAAAACCATTTGGACGGTTGACAATCGGGCCTACAACTTTTGATAGTTGTCCAAATTTGTATGGTTGAACAGAGAAATCTTTCCAGTTCACCCAACGTATGTTAGCAAAGGCAACAGTGTCAGCCATGATTCCCGTTTGGAAATCAAAGTTAACTGATTGAGGTGTAGTAATTGTGGTATCTGCTGAGCTATTTTTAATTGCTTCACCAGCTGCAGCTTGTCCTAATAATGAAAGAGCAGGAAGTGTAGGCAAGTTTTCGCGAATATTGACATCATGGTCAATTTCAGAGCGATAAGTTAAAGATGCTTTTAATGCAATTTCAGGAATTTGATAAGCGAAACCTGCTAACCAACCTGCACCACCTGTTTCTTTAATATCTGCGTCATAGCCATTGTAGATACTGTAAGCTTGACCACGGAGGTTGATGTTTCCTTTAATGGTTTGATATACACCACCCGCATAGAAGTTCCAATTTTGATTTGGTTGAAAACCAAAAACCATTGCAAGGTTCTGGGTATCAACTTTAACCTTGGTAGCACCTTTACCAAGCAAACCATTGACTTGAGCTAGACCGGCGTCAACCTTTGCAGCAACACCTTGTTTAACACCTGCATCGATAACAGCTTTAGTAGTTGCATCATTATTATAAGCATTTAAAGTTGCAGCAAATTGTGCTTTTCCAGCAGCAGAGGTTAAGTCAACACCTTGAGCTTGCAGCGCGGCACCTACACGTTGGTCGGCAGTTAATCCATTAAATGTTGTATCAATAGTGTTGGTACGAAGATCATCTAATGCAGCTTGCGCTAAAATAGTATTAGAAGAGTCTGAAACAAATACATTTTTTCCAGAATATTCAGCATCTGCGCCAAATGGTTGATCGTATAGTATACCAAATGAGAATTTATCATTAAGTTGCAGTTTTAATGCAGCATTTGGGAAATAATAATCATTACCCATATCACCAATATCACGGCGTGTTGCACTTGTACCAGCTTCTTTACCCGCTACATCTGGGTCTAAAACAGAAATACCAGCTTCAAAGTAATTATTAGGCTGCAAAAATGCAGACATTGATTGTCCAGAGCGATCCAATGCTGCTGCAAAAACCCCAGTTGCAGGCAGCGTTGCTAAAATCATTGCAGTGCTCAGATGTTTTAATTTCATTTTAATCTTTCCTTGAACTTCAAGACATTTTTTTAAAAGTAACAGAGTTAAACCGTTTAAACTGTGTTGCCTTCAAAGCTTCTAATTACAACTTATAAAAGCTTTGATAACTCCATGTAACAAAAATAGCATAATTACAATAAGAGTAAATCTGTTATATGAACTGAAGAGTACTCACTTTTTATACAAATGGTGCCAATAATAAATGAAATATGAAGGAATATTTTCATTAGTAAATTATTTTAATTGATTGATATTTATATTTTTAATCTATTAGTAAAGATGTTGGTTTTAGTGACATTTTTGTCACAAATCCAAGAAAAATGGTCAAAGATTTTTTTGTAAAAATATGAATTAATCGATTATGAAATGAGTAATAGTTGTCATTTTTAGTTGATAAGTCTAGTTTCTCTACATCTGTATATTATTGATTAACTTTTATATTCTTAATTTTATAAAAAAGTTTAGCTTAATTTTTTTACCGTTTGATCTATTTTTTGAACGTATTTGGATTTCTTTTTGAAAGTTATGAGCAAGAAAATAACCGAAAATAATAAGCTAAATTCGGCTATTTAATTTTTAGAGCTTAAACACAGCATTAGAGTGGATATAATTTTTCATCAAATTGCTCAAGCTTAGGAAATTTTAGTGGTTCAAGCTGGTCCAAGTGAGAGAGATAAATCTCATAGTCTTCGAGAAGGGTTTCTCGTACTTCTTGGCTAATATAAGGTACGTGATAAGCAATGAATGGTGGTAAAACTTCAAAACCGACATATGCCAAAGTACCACGTTGAATCGGTGATAAATAATTTTCAATTGGGCCGTGAATTGAGTTCTCTCCAAACATGTGTGTTCTACCACCGAGTGTTAAGCATAACATCGCTTTTTTTCCAGACATTCCCCCATGGTTATAAAACCGCTTACCCCCATAAAAAAGTCCAGAGACGAAAACACGATCAATCCAGCCCTTTAAAATTGCTGGAACAGATGTCCAATAAAGGGGGAAATTTAAAATAACTAAATCAGCTTTTTTTACTTTTTCAATTTCTGCTTGAATATCAGGAGCTAGAAGTTGATTTTTGCTGGCATTTCTTTGTTCGAGAGCATAGTTAAAATAATCAGGTTGGTTAAGCTCTAGAAAATCCTCTTTGGATGCAATAGGGTTAAATTGCATTGCATATAAATCTGAAACCTCTACTGTGTGCCCCAGTTTTTCTAAGGTTTGCTTGCCTGTACTTTTTAGAGCAGTGGTAAAAGACTGTGGTTCTGGATGAGCATGGACAATCAGAATGTTCATAAGGCGACCTGTATTCTTTTCAGAAATTGTGCTGTCTCGTGCAATTCAGCAGATTTTGTTTTGAATAACTATGCATCAATTTAAAAGCATGGCATAGTTCATGAACTGACAATTTTTACCATTTCACGCCATTTTATTTTGCTCATTGGGTGGCTCATGAATCCAGAATTACCCGGAACTTATATTAACTTATTAGTCGAGACTGTTAAGCGATGGGGTGTCTCTGGTGAGCAGCTTTTAGATGGAAGTGGAATAACCTTAGACCAATTAAAAAAGCCCTACTGGTATGTTGAGTTCAACATCTTAAATGAGCTTATTGAACGTGCCGTTGAGTTATGCAAAGAGCCAGCATTAGCTGGGTATTTAGCTTTAAACATGACAGCTTCATGTTATGGTTCAGTCGGAATGGCCGCCATAGTTTCTCCAAATTTAGGGGAAGCGCTGAAAATTCTTGAACAGTTCATTGGCTCACGTTGTAAGGTTTTTAAACCAGAATTAAAACAAGACGATAATGATGCATGTTGGTCAATTCATCAGCCCGTCAATGCATTTCAGTTGAGTCCAAATGCCAACATTTTTTTGTTAGTTGGTTTTGTTCAAATTGCAAAAAAATTAACAGGACTTTCTCATTTAGGAAAAGTTGAATTACAAATACCAGAACCGATAGGTTTTTCCCAAATAAGTCATCAACTGGCGGTCACTTGTTTATTTAATCAAAAGTGTAATCGTTGGATATTTCCAAAAGAGTATTTAGCACAGCCTGTATTAACGGCGGATCTAATGCTAGCGCCGTTGTTAAATGCACAATGCAAGCGGGATATAGATAAATTAAAATTAAAAAGTGGCTGGAAAGGGCGAGTTAAACAAGTTGTTGAAAAATTGCTTTTGAATGGGGAGATTGAGGCATTGAAAGTTGGGCAAGTTGCTCAAATCATGAATATGTCAGAGCGAACCCTGCAACGCTATTTAGCTCTTGATCACACTAGTTTTACCTTTTTGGTGGACTCACTTAAAAAAGAGCATGCTCAGAAACTTTTAGTTCAAAATAGCATGTCGATTGAAAAAGTGGCTTTCATGCTGGGTTATGCCGAAACTTCTCACTTCACTCGTGCGTTTAAGCGTTGGATGGGGGTTACTCCTAAATATTTCCAAACTAAACATAAGATGGATGATTTAAATTAAAAGGCCATAAATTTAATTTCATGGCCTTTCATTGATCATTTGAATTATTAAGTAGATTATTCTGGCTTAGATGAGAGTGATTCAATCACTTCAAAATAACTAGGGGGTGACGGAACATGACCGCGGTCTCTTAATAGTCGATGCATGCGCGGCAGTTTGAAATAGGGTACCGAAGCCATTAAGTGGTGTTCCATGTGGTAATTGACATGAATAGGTGCCACAAAGCTTCTAGCAATCCAACCTGCGCGTGTCGTGCGTGTATTGGTTAAGGCTGTATTACTCGTTTGCATGCCTGCATGTTCGGCCATTGAGCGAATTCTTAAAAATAATGGAAATGGTGTTAAATACGCTAAAGGCCATAACCAATAAAAACGTTGCTGCCCAAACGCCTTTAAAACACCATAAAGAGCAACATTTGTTGCAATGGCGCCGCTACTGTTTTTGATAAGACTTTTGGCATAGTCAACGAAATCTTTATTGCTTCGATCTAACCAGACTTGATCATTTGCAACGGTCCATTTCATTAAATCGAGATCCATTAACACTCGACCAAAGCTAAACTTTAACCCTGTCATACCCGTTAAGTCGCGTAAGAATTTACGAGTAAGAGATTTTTTACTTACTGGAAAACCAGAAACTAAAGAAAGGTCAGGGTCATCTGGAGTAGAGGTTTTTGCATGATGACGGACATGGTGTACGCGGTATTTTTGTAGATCATTCCAGATTGGACGGGCGCATAGCCATTCACCGACAAAGTCATTTATTTTCTTACTTTTAAATAGGCTTTTATGCGATGCATCATGCATCAAAATTGCTAGACATAACTGGCGACCCGCCAATATGGCCAAAGCTAGCATACAAGCAAGTAATTTGCCCCAGCTAGGTAAGTAATCCCACATCATGATTAAACTGGCAAATGTTCCACCAATAACGGCCCATGTGCTTGCAACAGCCCAAGCGCCGTATGCATCTGAGGGTTTTGTGAGTTCCTGTATTTCTTCTCTGCTAAAGAGATCGGTCACACTGACTTGTGCATTCATTTTTATTCTCCCAAATCAGATTTTGGTATCCATATTTTATATTACTAATATAATCATAAAATTTTAAAAAGTGTAATATTTGTTTGTAAAAAAATAAATCGCCCTTTAATGGGCTAATTCATTTTCATAAATTTTCTGCCAAAGTTTTTGTCCAATCGAATCGAGCTGCTGTACATTCTGAGCAAACTGATTGCGGGCATGTTCGTTAACAAATGGAGGGGGCAGCAGAGGATCATTCATGAGTAGGGTAATTGTTTCACGTCCTAATAACAAAGCTTGAGTAGCAGCCTCATTTAAAGATAAATTTTTATAGTTCAAAAGCCATTCTTGAATATCTTGACTATACATTTCATAGTTTTTTTCAAGCTGCTTCGTATCCCATAAAGAAGGAATTAACGAAACTGTTTTTGAGTCAAATTTTTGAATAATAGAAATTTTGGCTTCATTTTCAAGGCCTGCTAAAGTGAGTTCTTCACATGTTTTTTCAAAACTATAGGCTAAATTATCTGGGCGTATATAAATTCCAGTTTCGAGCTCTCTAAAACCGAATTGACGTAAAGCATGTTCTCTCTTTTTTAAAGCGGTCCGATCTATACGGCCTAATGTCCCCGTAAATACTGCCAGATAATTCTGTTGCCATTCTTTGGTCTGTTTAATGCCATTTTTACGATTCAAAATGACTTTTGCCCATTCTTTTGTTGATGGCGAAAGTTGATAAATACCGCGCTCGACGCTTTCTATCATGCCTTCATTTAATAGCCGAGTCGTAGCAACACGAATACCGTTGTCACTCATATTAAAAAGTTTAGCGGCGATCAATATTTGTTTAATGGTGAGCTGAGGATAAGCTGAGGAAAGAAATAAATCGATAATAAGATGACGTGCATTAATTTTGGTATTTTTCATTCAGATAGAATTTTTGATATGAGTTGCATGTAAGAAAAATAATATCATGTTTTTGTAATGTCTTTTTAAGATCATTTTTAGGGTAAATAAGCTTAAAAAGCTTTAGCTATAGAATGAGAAATTTTGTAGTTCTTAACCAAGTTTATCTTTTTACGATAGTTAACCTAAGATTGTCATGATGATGTGATACATTATTCCCCTTTAAATAAACCGCCTTTTGCTAAGGGCAATAACCACAAATGCTAGAAATGATCTGATATTGGGCATGAACTAGGCCAAAATTATGGTTTGTACATGATATAAAACAAATTTTTAGACTTTTCTGGTGATTAACTTTTTGAGCAAGTGATGGAAAATTTTGAAGTTATAAAAGCACTGTTTTTAGGCTTTGTCGAAGGCTTAACTGAATTTTTACCAATCTCGAGTACAGGCCATTTAATTTTATTTGGTCATATTATCGATTTCCATTCAGACGGCGGTCGTGTATTTGAGGTCGTAATCCAGTTAGGTGCTATTTTGGCAGTGTGCTGGTTATACCGTCAAAAAATTATTAACTTGATTAAGGGATTCTTTAGTGGCGATGTAGAATCACGTCATTTTGCGATTAGTGTGCTTATTGCATTCTTCCCCGCAGTTATTATTGGGGTTTTAGCTGTCGACTTCATTAAGAGTGTTTTATTCAGCCCAATCGTCGTTGCGATTGCTTTGATTGTCGGTGCTCTTATCATTTTCTGGGTTGAATCTAGACAGTTTGAGCATAAGACAATGGATGCAACTAAAATTACTTTTAAACAAGCGCTTTTAGTAGGTCTTGCTCAGTGTGTAGCTATGATTCCGGGTACTTCACGTTCAGGCGCAACAATTGTGGGTGGAATGTTTGCGGGCTTATCACGTAAAGCTGCCACAGAATTCTCTTTCTTCCTTGCGATGCCAACCATGTTGGGTGCTGCAACTTTTGACTTGATTAAAAATGCTGACGTACTCACCTCAGACAATATGATTAATATTGGGGTAGGTTTCGTTGCTGCTTTTATTGCTGCGCTGTTTGTTGTAAAAGCATTGGTATTATTTGTAGAGCGCCATACATTACGTGTATTTGCTTGGTATCGAATTGCACTCGGTGTAATCATTTTGATTGCCGCAATGTTCTTTAATTTATCGGCTTAAATAATCTGATGAAGTGAAAAACCTAGAATGTTCTAGGTTTTTTTATGCCTAAAAATTGATTTGAATTGCCTATTTATACAAAGTAAACGTAAGACAGATGTTTTCATTTTAGGTTCATTGTTATATTGATTATTAGATTACTTCTCACAATAAAATTATGCCGCAAAATCATCTTACAGAACATTTGGTCGATGCATTTTTGCACTTGGCTCCAGCAGAAGGACTCTATCCTACTTTTATCTCTAACATTACTTTGATGCGTGTAGATCATTCCACACCTCCTGTTGCCGTGCTGCAAGAACCCTCAATTGTTTTAGTTATACAGGGGTTGAAGCGAGGATATATTGGTAAAGAAATCTTTCAATTTCAACAAGGGCAGTGCTTATTCATCTCAATTGCAATACCTTTTGATTGCGATACTGTTGTTGAAAATAATGAACCCATGTTGGCGATTGCAATAAAATTTGAACCACAAATGATGACTGATCTCATTACTAAAATGGATAAACAACAACAAGTGGTTACTGAAGATGCTCATTCAGAAGATTTAAAATTAAGCTGCGGGCTTAGAGTGATTGACATGAATGCCACCATTTCAGAGGTTGCTCTCAGATTGCTCAATTTACTTCGCTCTAAACAAGATACTTTTATACTGGGTGAGCAAGTTAAAAGAGAACTGGTTTATCGTGTGGTGCAGGCCTCAGGTGGCAATCTAGTCGAGAGTTTATCGGCTATAGCAAGTCGAAATGGCGTGATTTATACCATTTGTGAAATTATTCAGCGTGATTATTATCATAACTTAACGGTTCAAGAGTTGGCGAAACAAGCAGGCATGAGCATCTCGCTTTTTCATCAGACTTTTAAAAAGGTGACGAATTATTCGCCCTTACAGTACATCAAAATTACTCGGTTACATAAGGCACGCGAACTTATCATGAACAATAAAATGGGGGTAGCAGAAGCAGCCTATGAAGTTGGATATGTGAGTGCCTCACAATTTAGCCGAGAATTTAAGCGACTGTTTGGCGTTCCACCCAAGTCCTCAATTATTTAAAGTAAATTAAGTATTTTGGAATATAAATCAAACATGGAGCATTTTATGACCCTTCCAACAACCATGAAAATTATTGAAATTACGGCTCCTGGTGGACCTGAGGTTCTAAAAGTTCAAGATGCAAATATTCCAGCACCTCAAGCAGATGAAGTCTTAATTGAGGTAAAGGCTGCTGGAATTAACCGCCCTGATGTCTTACAGCGTATGGGGTTATATCCGATGCCTAAAGGTGTTACTCAAATACCTGGACTTGAAGTCGCTGGGGTTGTGGTTGCCGTGGGTGACCAAGTAAATCAATTCAAGGTTGGTGATAAAGTTTGCGCTCTAACAAATGGCGGTGGTTATGCAGAATATTGTGCGGTAACTGCAACTCAAGTATTGCCAATACCTGAAAATTTAACGTTTACGCAAGCTGCTGCGATTCCAGAAACATTTTTTACGGTTTGGGCAAACCTGTTTGATATCGGCCGTTTGAAGAAAGATGAAACCGCACTAATTCATGGCGGTGCAAGTGGTATTGGAACCACAGCTTTAGCCATTTGCCAAGCTTTAGGAATTAAAACTTTTGCTACGGTTGGTAGTGAAGATAAAGTTGAAGCACTCTCTAGTTTCACCACAGCAATTAACTATAAAACCCAAGATTTTGAGCAAGAAGTTTTGAAACATACTCAAGATAAAGGTGTTGATGTCATTTTGGATATTGTGGGTGGTTCTTATTTCACAAAAAATTTAAATCTATTAAAACGTGATGGTCGACTTGTTATTATTGGTTTTATGGGTGGTCGAATCGCAAAAGAATTTGATTTACAGAAATTGATTTTAAAACGTGCCACAATTACGGGTTCAACGATGCGTGCACGTAATAGCCAAGAAAAGGCGCAAATTGCCCAATCTTTGCATGAGCATGTATGGCCGCTCTTGGCTCAAGATAAATGTTTACCGCAAATCTATAAAACATATGCTTTTTCAGATGTACAAAGTGCTCATGCATGTATGGAGCAAGGTGATCACATTGGAAAGATCGTTTTAGAAATGAATGCGTAACGCTGTAATCATTGAAGTTTGGGCGAACGACAGGTTCGCCTAAACTGAATTTTATAATTCTAGATTCTGCCTATTTCTCTATAAAAATTGCCAAATTCTATTGGCAGATTGCACCAGTTCTATAACTTCACCTATAAATTGAGTAAGAAATAACAATTGGTTCCTACTTTATTATTTCTTTCCATACTGATGAAAAAGGATAGTAACAATGAATACCGCAAATATTGATGATAAAAATCCTACTCCAGATTTGGCTGAAGATAATGCCTTTTTCCCATCACCATACTCACTAAGCCAATATACTTCGCCTAAAACAGATTACGACGGTACGACTTACTCAACACCGTATACAGGTAATAAAAAGGTCTTAATGATTGCAACCGATGAGCGTTATATCCAGATGCAAAACGGTAAGTTCTTTTCTACCGGAAACCATCCAGTAGAAATGCTTTTGCCGATGTTTCATTTAGATAATGCAGGTTTTGAAATTGATGTTGCGACACTTTCAGGTAATCCAGCCAAGCTTGAAATGTGGGCTATGCCAAAGCAAGAACAAGTGGTATTAGATATTTTCCAGAAATATGCAGATAAATTAAAAAATCCATTAAAACTTGCCGATATTTTAGAAAATGCAGTGGGAGAAAACTCACCATACACAGCTGTATTTATTCCGGGTGGGCATGGTGTTTTAGCTAAGATCCCACATAGCTTGGATGTCAAAAAAGTTCTGAAATGGGCAGTTGAACAAGATAAATTTATTATTACTTTATGTCATGGTCCAGCTTCGTTATTGGCTGCGGCAGTAGATGAACAGCCTGAGAATTACATTTTTAAAGATTATCAAATTTGTGTATTCCCTGATTCATTAGATAAGGGGGCAAATATTGATATCGGTTATATGCCGGGAGCTTTACCGTGGTTAGTCGGTGAGAACCTTGAAAAACTCGGTGTGAAGATTTTGAACACTGGCATTACAGGACAATGTCATAGAGATCGTAAATTATTAACAGGCGATAGTCCGCTTGCTTCTAACAATTTGGGCAAGCTTGCAGCTGAAACGTTGCTGGCTGAAGTGAAGGATTAAGTGATTCAATATGTGCGCCCTGCGGGACTCGAACCCACGTCGGTCGCTTAGGAGGCAACTGCTCTATCCAGTTAAGCTAAGGGCGCATAATTTTATGATTATAAACAAAAAAGCTATTGCTAAGGCAATGGCTTTTTCCATGTTTTAAGTATTAAAAATTTTGCCATAGTGGTTAATAAAAAGTTAAACCACTCAAAGGTTTTAGAACTGTTTATGTCTATATAAAAAATAGAGTTTATAAAGCAAAAAAATCACAAAAAATTCATGTTTGCCTTTCTATGATCTGAAGCAAAACACGAAGACATTCAAGGCAAGCAATCGGGTAAGTGAAGCTATTTCCGAAAGGTTGTTTGTTAAAGAATCAGATTTGGTTACAGCATAATTTAAAAGGGCATAACATGAAAAAAATTGATGAACAGGACTTATCTAGAATTATTGAAATGGCATGGGAAGATCGAACCCCATTTGAAGCAATTGAGCGAGAGTATGGCTTGCGTGAAAGTGAAGTTATTCGTTTAATGAGATACAACTTAAAATCGAGCAGTTTTAAACTCTGGCGCAAGCGTATGGCAGGGCATAAAACCAAGCATCAGCAATTACGTTCACCAGAAGTTGAAAGAGCTTACTGTTCTCGTCAGTATAAATATGCTTAAGACTATCAAATATAATCAATTGAAAGACAAATGATTCAACAATGAAGAGTAGTGTTGAATCAGTTAAAACAATCGCGTGAAATATTTACTTATTTGAGCGGGCTTGTCTTTTACATCTTTCAGAGCAATATTTTACTTCTTCCCAGCAACGCTCCCATTTTTTTCGCCAGTCAAAAGGGCGTTGACAATAGACACATATTTTCTGAGGTAGATGCTGTTTTTTCATGATCCTAAAGCTCATCAAGTTGATGAATGAGTAACTTTGCATGCTTCATGACAGAAGCCTTATCTTTCATACGATCAAGATTTTTGTAGACCATCGCCATTCTGGGATTTTGACGAAATATGGCCTCATGTTGGCTCATAAAATACCAATACAAGCTGTTAAATGGACAACTATCAGGCTCAGTTTTGGTTTTGACGTTATATGTACAGTGCTGACAATAATTTGACATTTTATGTATGTAATTACCTGATGCAGCATAGGGTTTACTTGCCATGATGCCGCCATCTGCATACATCGCCATGCCTAATGTATTCGGTAATTCGACCCATTCATAAGCATCTACATAGACAGCTAAATACCATTCGCAAATTTCTGATGGGTTTACACCTGCTAAAAGCGCAAAGTTGCCTGTAATCATTAAACGCTGAATATGGTGAGCATAGCCATGTTCAAAGGTATTTCTGAAACACTCTGCCATACATGCCATTTTTGTATTACCCGTCCAGTAATATTGTGGCAGCGGCGTGGTGGCATGAAGGGTGTTTTGATCGCTATAGTCAGGCATAGATAACCAATAGATTCCACGTACATATTCCCGCCATCCTAATATCTGCCGAATAAACCCTTCTATTGCATTTAAGGGGACCTGTCCGTTGTAATAGGCTGTTTGAGCAGCGTCACACACTTCTTTTGGCAATAACAATCCACAATTTAAATAAGGCGAGAGCAGACTATGAAACATAAAATCTGAACCATAAACCATAGCATCTTGATAATCGCCAAAGTGGGGTAGGTTGTTAGAAATAAAATGGTCTAAAGCAAGTAAGGCATTTTGACGGGTTGTTGCCCATAGAAAGGAATTGAGATTGCCGATATGTTGAGAAAATTCTTTCTTGACCAGTTGAATAACATCTATATCAATTTGATCATGCTTAAAGGTTAATTTTGGTGGCAAAGGTGGATTGCCTGACCACACTTTTCGATTGGCTTGATCAAAGTTCCATTGCCCGCCTACGGGTTGTTGGTCATGCATTAAATAGTGAGTTTGCTTGCGCATTTCTCGGTAAAAGTATTCCATCCTTAGCGTTTTATATTTGTTTGCCCATTGCTTGAATTGTTCTACGGCACAAAAGAAGCGATCATCTTCTAAACAAATAACAGGTAGTTTTAGTGAGTTAGACCATGAAGTATCGATTTCATGCTGTAAGCGATACTCACCACATTGGGTAACGACGAGAGCGTTCGCGAAGAAGTGTTGCTGCTGCAAAGTAATAAAGTCGACTAACTTTTTTATATGACTTTCGCGCTTAAATGTGTGATAACGGATTTTCCAGCCCTGTGCTTTTAATTCTTTTGCAAAGTGCCGCATTGCACTAAAAATCAGCGCTATTTTTTGTGGATGATGAGCAACATAAGATGTTTCCTCAAGTACTTCAGCCATCAAAATAATGTCTTCATTCTGGTTTAAATACTTGAGCGTTGCGAGTTGGTGATTTAATTGATCACCCAGAATTAAACCAAATCGCATATTTTTGCTTCATGAGATGGAACTAAAACTAGTCTAAATTTTCAGAGATCAATTTTATGTGAAGCAGTGCTTCTAAGTTCATCAATAGTCACTTAACTATAAAGTCATAGATATAACTTAAAAGCATAACGAGTGTGAATAAAATGTGATTTTAATCAAAAAGATACAAATTAAATAAATTGAAGGTGTTTGCTAATATGCGTAAGATTTTTGAAAAATAGGTTTTAAGTCTGATCCTTTTGAAGAAGCTATAGAGGCCGTCGAAAGGTTCTTCACTCGAGTATATAAATGGATACCAACAACCTTCCTATTGCTTATATTTTTCAGCAACAACAACTTTTGGTTGATGCGAATTTTAATTTGCCTTGCCTTCAACAGCAGGAACATGATTTACATATACAATCAGATCCTCAAGTAATAGCAAGAGATTTCCAAGAAGGTGAACCTATACCAAATGGATATCAGTTCATACCTATTCGCCAACTCTTGCAGTATTGGACTAAACCGCAGTTTGAACAGGCAAGTCGTGCTTTTCAGTTACTAGAGTGGCGTCGTAATCATCAGTTTTGTAGCCGTTGTGGACATAAAACCCAGCAGCATAAGACTGAATATTCTATGACTTGTCCAGCATGTAATTTTAGTCAATATCCTAGAGTTAACCCTTGTGTGATTACTATCATTACGCGTGGAGAGAACGAGATTTTGCTGGCTAAAAATGCCAGAAATACAACCCAGATGTATAGTTTAATCGCAGGCTTTGTAGAGGTAGGGGAAACACTAGAAGATGCTGTTCGACGTGAAACATTAGAAGAAGTCGGATTGCAAATTAAGAATATTCAATATTTAGCGAGCCAACCATGGCCATTTCCGAGTAACTTAATGTTGGCCTTTAAAGCCGAATATGAAGCGGGCGAAATTGAAATTCAGGAGAAAGAACTTAGCGATGCTCAGTTTTTCAAATTTGATCAATTACCTGAAATTCCATTTAAGGGCAGTATTGCTCATGCAATGATAATGCACATTATTCATGGCAAGCCTGTAGCTGATGATACGAAAAAGTGGCTCTAAACAGACATCCAGGTATGATTTTAATCTTATAGTCTTAAATAAAAAAAGCCACTGTCTAGACAATGGCTTTTTAGATTTATTTATTCTTCAGGATTCTCAATGGAATCTAACTTTTTAGGATTTAAATAGTCAAAAAGTACGAGCATTGCCGTAATCCAAATAGGGATCATCATTACTGACTCTTTGAAGCCTTGAGTCCACATAATATAGAGAACCACAGCAATAAACGCTAAAACTAAATAATTACTAAATGGCGACCATAACGCTGGAAAAGATGTCTTAATATTCGCGTGCTTAACAAAGCGTCTATACTTCAAATGTGTAATTGATATCATTGCCCAGTTTAGAACAAGTGCACCAACCACAACGTACATAAGGTGTCCAAGAGCATCTTCAGGTACAAAGTAGTTTAAAAGAACACAACCAAAGATTAATAAAGCAGAAAGCAGAACAGCGGGAATAGGAACCCCCTGTTTATTGGTTTTTGCAAAAACTTTTGGTGCATTCCCTTGTTGAGCGAGACTGTAGAGCATACGGCTATTTGCAAACATCCCACTGTTATAAACAGATAGAGCAGCAGTTAAAATAATAAAGTTCAGTAAGTGTGCAGCCCAACCAATTCCCATTTGGCTAAAAATCATAACAAATGGACTTTTGTCGAGACCGCCAAGATCTAATTGGTTCCATGGTACTAATGAAAGTAAGATTGCCAATGAACCGATATAGAAAATCAAGATACGGAAAACGACTTGGTTAATTGCTTTTGGAATGGTTTTTTTCGGATCTTTTGCTTCTGCTGCGGCCATACCAATCAGTTCAATACCACCAAAAGCGAACATCAAGAAAGCCAACATATAGAACAGGCCGCTAAAGCCATTTGGAAAAAATCCACCATGAGACCAAAGATTACTAAATGAAATGCTTGAACCTACATCTGCTGTAAAGAGCAAATAAAGCCCAAACACAATCATAGAGATAACTGCAGCAACTTTAATAATAGCGAGCCAGAATTCGGACTCCCCATAAAATTTGACGTTGGTTAAGTTAATTGCCGTAATCACGACAAAGAAAAATAAGACAGAAGTCCACGCTGGAATATGAGGCCACCAATAATTAATATATTTGGCTACCGCGGTGAGCTCACTCATCGCCACCAGAACGTAGAGTATCCAATAGTTCCATCCGGTTAAAAATCCGGGAAATTTCCCCCAATATTTATACGCAAAATGGCTGAACGATCCTGCAACAGGTTCTTCAACAATCATTTCTCCCAAGTGACGCATAATCAAAAACGCGATTAAGCCGCCAATGGCATATCCTAAAATAATGGATGGTCCCGCAGATTGAATCACTTGCGCCGAGCCTAAAAATAATCCGGTACCAATTGCTCCACCCATAGCAATTAATTGGATATGTCGATTTTTTAGTCCTCGTTGCAGTGTAGAAGATTCGTTGGTCAAAGGTCTTCACTCACAATGAATAAGTAAATTATTCTAATAGATGGAGTTATTTTAGCCTAGACTACAAATTAATAAGCTGTGACTGAAAAGTAATATTAAAATATATTTAAAATCATTGGTTTACTTTTAATATTTCAATATAGAGTGAAAAGTGCTCTAAAAAATATAATTTCATATAGACTTTTTTTCATAGATTTTGCTTAGATTAAGTCATTGCAAGCATATTGCTAAATTCTCAAAATATGCTCGCGTCAATACGATTGATGTATAAAGCAGATTACTATCTCTTGGCCTTAAAACAATTTAAGATGCAGAGAAGGGTAAACAAGAATGCTTGTTTTGATATAGAAGAACATAATAGTAAGGATAACAGTTGATATGAGCTCAGTACCGCAAATTAAAATTCCAGCAACTTATATGCGTGGTGGAACTAGTAAAGGTGTCTTTTTTAAGCTTGATGATTTGCCAGAAAAAGCCCAAGTTGCAGGACAAGCAAGAGATCAGCTCTTACTACGTGTTATTGGTAGCCCAGACCCTTATGGAAAACAAATTGATGGGATGGGCGGAGCCACTTCGAGTACCAGCAAAACAGTTATTCTCGCTAAAAGTACTCAGCCAGATCATGATGTTGATTATTTGTTTGGTCAGGTTTCAATTGATCAGGCTTTTGTAGACTGGAGTGGTAACTGCGGAAATTTGACTGCTGCGGTTGGTTCTTTTGCGATTTCAAATGGCTTGGTAGATGCAGATCGTATTCCAGAAAATGGCTTATGCACGGTTCGAATCTGGCAAAAAAATATTCAAAAAACCATTATTGCACATGTACCTATCACCAATGGTCAAGTTCAAGAAACTGGTGATTTCGAACTCGATGGCGTGACATTTCCTGCTGCTGAAGTTCAAATTGAGTTTTTAGATCCAGCCGATGATGGCGAAGAAGGCGGCGATATGTTCCCGACAGGGAATATTGTTGATGAATTAGATGTTCCTGATATTGGTCGTTTCCAAGCGACTTTTATTAATGCCGGAATTCCAACCATTTTCTTAAATGCAGAAGATTTGGGTTATCAAGGTACTGAATTACAAGATCATATTAATAGTGATGCAGCTGCACTGGCACGTTTTGAAAAAATTCGTGCGTATGGTGCGGTACAGATGGGTTTAATTAAAGATATTTCAGAAGCGGCTGCACGTCAGCACACACCAAAAATTGCTTTTGTTTCTAAACCGAAAAACTACACGGCATCGAGCGGTAAGAGTGTTTCAGAGAGTGATGTTGATTTATTGGTTCGTGCTTTGTCGATGGGTAAATTACATCATGCCATGATGGGAACAGCAGCTGTTGCGATTGGTACAGCGGCTGCTATTCCAGGAACGTTAGTAAACCTTGCAGCTGGTGGCGGCGAACGTGAAGCGGTACGTTTTGGTCATCCATCTGGAACATTACGTGTTGGTGCTCAAGCGGAACTTATTAACGATCAATGGGTCGTTAAAAAAGCCATTATGAGCCGTAGTGCACGTGTGTTAATGGAAGGTTGGGTACGCGTTCCAGGTGACAGCTTCTAAAAGTCATTAAATAAGAAAAAGCCTCTCAATCATGTAGAGGCTTTTTTACGTTTGCCTTCAAAAACTCATCACCCACTTTTCACAGTGAATCGTGTATGATGTAGCGCATGAATGCTTCATTACATTCAATAAAATTTCTCTACTGATTTTATCGAGGCGACTGTGTCATCACTCTCTCAAGTTAATGCGGATGTTTTAAAACAAGCTCAACAACGTATTCAACAAGACTTATTGACGACACTGGCCGCGTTCTCAATTCCAGAGCCTTTAAAAAGTGCAGTACACCATGCAGTCATGCTTGGTGGAAAACGTGTGCGTCCAGCTTTGTGTTATGCCACTGCTTCTTTACAGCCAAATCCAAATTTTGCGGCGGCTCGTCGTGCGGCGGTTGCTGTAGAGTTAATTCATTGTTATTCGCTAGCGCACGATGACTTGCCTTGTATGGACAATGATTTATTGCGTCGTGGTCAGCCGACGTGTCATGTTGCATTTGGTGAAGATACTGCTTTACTCGCAGGCGATATTTTACAATCAATGGCTTTTGAGGTTTTAGGTAGTCGTTTGTTCGATGAGCAAGGGCAGGGCACCGATGCTGCAATTGTATTAAAACAAATTCAGATTTTAGCTACAGCTACTTCTAAAATGGTCTCTGGACAGGTTTTAGATTTACAATCTGAAGGCAAGCAAATTACTCAAGACGAACTTGAAAATATCCATCGTAATAAAACTGGTGCGCTTATTCAGGCTGCAATTATGATGGGTGCAGTCACTATTTTCTCTGGAACAGATCAAGCAATTCCAAAATTGCGCCAATATGGGCAGACCATTGGACTGGCTTTTCAAGTATTAGACGATATTCTCGATATCACTTCGAGTACTGAAGCTTTGGGCAAAACTGCTGGTAAAGATGAGCAAGTTCAAAAATCAACATACCCAGCTTTAATGGGGCTTGAGCAAGCACAGATTTATGCTAAAGAATTGCATGATCAAGCTTTTGAAGCCTTAGCTCATTTTGGTGACAATGCAAAAGAATTGGTTGATATCTCACAATTCCTTTTAGCACGTACCAACTAATAAAAAATTAAATCAATAATCCTGCTTACATTCATATTCAATGAATAAAGGAGATAAGAATGAATGGTGACCAACTCCATCAAAAAGCAATTGAAATTGCAAGTAATCTTCCATTCAGCCAAAAAACTCATCCATTTGGGCCTGAATATGAAGTTTTTAAAATATTAGAAAAAATATTCATCCTGACAACGGAAGTGGCAGGCGTCAAAATGATTAATGTCAAATGTGACCCTTATAAAAGTCAGGAATATCAGGAGCTTTATTCATTTATTATTCCGGGTTATCACATGAATAAAAAACACTGGATTTCGATTACGCCGCATAGGAATTTAACAAGCGATTTACTTCAAGACTTAATTCATGATTCTTATGATTTAGTCGTAAAAAAACTACCTTTGAAAGATCAGAAAAGACTAAAAAACCAATAATATAAAAAACGGCGACATTGTAGTCACCGTTTTGATTTCAATTACTTATTTGAAGTAATGAAATTAATTATGCTTTCCCATAATACCGCGAATTGTATTCAAGACATCGGCAGGTAAAACCACAGTTTTGGCATTACTTGATTTCGCCATATCTTGCATTGCTTTAACATATTGTTCACCCAAAAGGTAAGCAACTGGAATCTCTTTATCACCGACTGCGCTAGTCACCATTGAAATCGCTTTTTGAGATGCTTCAGCTAAAACAACTTGGGCTTCTGCGTCACGACGTGATGCTTCTAAACGACCTTCTGCACTTAAAATAGCAGCCTGTTTTTCACCATCTGCTTTAGTGACAGCCGCACGACGTTGACGTTCTGCAGCAGCCTGTTCTTCCATAGCAGCTTGCATGGTATGAGAAGGTTGAATGTCCTGAATTTCGACTGTTTTTAAGGTAATACCCCAGTCTGAAATATCATCAGAAATAGCTGCTTTTAATTTAGCTTTAATATGATCGCGTGAAGACAATGCATCATCTAGATCCATTTCACCAACAATAGAACGTAATGAAGTTTGTACAAGGTTTTGAATAGCCCATGTATAGTTTTCAATACCATATACTGCTTTTTCTGGTGTAGTTAAATTAATATAGGCTACAGCATTCATAAGCAACACAGCGTTATCACGTGTAATTACTTCTTGTGATGGAATATCGAGCACAATATCTTTAGTGGTAATTTTATAAGCCACTTCATCTACATAGGGGATAACAAAATTAAGCCCTGGATTTAGCGTAGAATGGTACTTACCTAAACGCTGAACAATCCATTTATAGCCCTGAGGAACAATACGGACCCCTTTAAAAATGGTAACAGCAACAAAAGCCAAAAAGGCTAAAACAATAATAGTACCGACTGGCATAAAATACCCTCTCTTTATCTTTAATGTTTATGAAGTACCGTGGGTTTGAACAATTAAGTCATTACCCGAAATATCAATAACTCTAACTCGATCGCCCACTTTAACAGGAGTGGTGCTCCGACAATTCCACTCATCGGCCCCTAAAATAGGCATTGGAAAACGAACAATAATTTGATCATGGTCTAGACCAGTTTGAATCACCATTCCAATTTGACCAATCGTTGCTTCACGGGGTAATCCCGCTTTAGTTTTATCAATCGATAAGGGTTTAATAAATTTGAACCAAAGAATGGTGCATAGCACTGATAGTATTATCCACAATACAATTTGTGTTGTGAGGCTAATATCTGGAAATAACCAATAGAGAATGCACACCATAATGGCGGCAATACCAAACCAGAGTGCAGCAAAGGCAGGGAGGATCAGTTCAGAAAGAATAAGTAAGATACCCAATACAAACCAATGCCAAGGTTGTACAACGAACTCCATAGATCTGCTCTTTTATATATATTTATGTGAGTAAAAGTGACTCAATATCACTTTTACCACTGTAGCAGATGATGGGAAATGTGGATAGAAAAAAACCACCCCAATTAGAATTTAGAGCGTGGTGCTGGCTTAAATGCTGCTGGAGATTTTTTGAAGGTTGCAATCGCACTCTCAATTTGACGAATTTGAGCTTGAGCAGCTTTTTCACCTTCTAAAATTGCCTGATTACTTGATTTGAGGTCCAGTGTACCTAAATGGCCTACTTTAGGCTGAATCACAACATTGGCTTGCTTGAGTTCTTCATTAATACTTTGTTGACCCATAATATTAATGGTTTGATCTAGTAATCCCCACATATTGGCTGGGCGATTTCCTGCTGGACGCGCAGAAATATCAACGGCAATCACAATATCTGCACCCATATCACGAGCTGTTTTAACAGGAATTGGACTCACCAATCCGCCATCTACATATTTTTGATTACCAATAGTTGCTGGTACAAACACATTTGGAATACTGCAAGAGGCGCGTACGGCTTGGCCTGCATTACCTTTAATAAAGTCAGCTTTTTGACCATTATCAAGGCGCGTTGCGACCGCTGCAAAACGAATTGGAAATTTCTCAATTGGTTTGTTGCCTACGTTACGGTTAACGTAGTCCTGTAACTTTTGTCCAAGAATAATACCCTGACGGTTGAGTGTTAAATCGCGGATATCCGATTCTTGTAACTTCAGCGCTAGACTTTGCAATTGATAAGGCGTTTGTCCACTTGCGTAGATACTTCCCACAAAGCTACCGGCACTAGTACCTGTCACAATTTTAGGTTTAATTCCGTGAGACTCTAAAACCTTGATTACACCAATATGTGAAAATCCTTTTGCTCCACCGCCACCTAAAGCAAGCGCAATCACAGGTTCACGGGCTTTCATTGAGGTTGTCGGTGCTGGTGTTTTGCTAAATTTATCACAGCCAAATAGTGCTAGAGAGATAAATCCAATACTGGCAAATTGAGCAATTTTCATCTTTAAAAATAATCTATGTCGAGATAAATTAAGAAGGGCCATAAGACCAGATTTGCTCAATTTTTGCTAGGTTTTTTTCACTAGATTTTGTAAAGGTTCAGCGAGCCAATTGCGATTTTTGGGTGATATTTTTCCTTCATAACGCTCAAAAATCTTAGTGAGATCTTCATCATAGTTACCACTAGGATTTAAGTGCCCTAAGCAGTGAATCGTCTTACGGTCATAATCAAAAGAAAACATCACAATGGGAATATCGGCTTTTGCAGCAATATGGTAAAAACCACTTTTCATTTTTTTTGCTTTTTTACGTGTACCTTCGGGTGCCATTCCAATCCAGATCTTGTCATGTTTTTGAATGGTGGCAACGACTTGTTCTGTCAGTCCATTGGCCGTGTCACGTTTAACAGGAATGACTCCAGCCCAATCTAAAGCTCGTTTAAAAGGTGGTTTAAAAAGAGCGTCTTTACCTAATACTGTAATTTGGATACCTAATCCGAAAATCGCAAGAAAGCCATACCATCCATCAATATTAGAAGTATGGGGTGAGATAATCGCGACTGCTTTTGGAAAATTGGGAACTTCGCCTTCAATTGTCCAACCTTGTGCTAAAAAAAGTTTCTTAAATAGCGCCCGGCTTAAAGCAGTGCCACGTTGGGGTACCAAATCAGGTAAATTAGGGAAATGTTGATCCATATTTTTTTTAAAATTTTAACTTGTCCTCGTTTTATCTTAATCTTTTGAAATATATGCTTCATTGGCAAAATGTAAGAACAACATGACATTTGATGTTATTCCTCATTAAACAAATAAAAAGTAGGTTTCTATGTTGCGGCAGCAAAATCTTTATCTTCTGCTATTTTCTTTATATTGGGCACAAGGACTGCCTGTTGGGTTTATGACGCACGCTTTACCCGTGATCTTAAGAGCAGAAGGAGTTTCACTCGCCCATATTGGTGGTTTTGGCTTATTAATGCTGCCTTGGTCAATCAAGATTTTTTGGGCGCCATGGGTTGATCGGCACGCACTTTCCCGTTTAGGGCACTATCGTAGTTGGATATTACCTACGCAGTTTTTGACGGTAGGTGTGCTATGTATTTTATCTTTTTTCCCCGTTCAAGCTTTAGATCAGCCCATTTATTTATTCGCCTTTTTCATTTCACTTCTTTTTATGAATTTAACAGGAGCAACCCAAGATATTGCGACCGATGCTTTAGCAGTCAATTTATTGAAACATGATCAACAACATTGGGGGAATACATTTCAGGTCATTGGTTCGCGGTTAGGTTTTATTGTCGGTGGAGGCGCCGTACTTTGGTGTTTAGACTGGCTGACATGGCAACCTACTTTTTTGCTATTAGCAACCATAGTATTTTTAAATACTTTACCCGTTTTATTATTTAAAGAGCCTCAACACACTTCTCATCTAAATGAAGAACCCAAACTTGGCCAACAAAATTTAATTCTAAAAATTAAAGCCTATTTGGGGTATTTCTCCCAAAGTAAAGAGCTCCGTTCTTGGTTAATAGTACTCATCACTTTTAAAGTAGCGGACGGCTTAGCTGGGCCATTACTCAAACCTTTAATGGTGGATATGGGGTTAAGTTTTACTCAAATTGGTGTTTATATCACGATGCTCGGTGCAGTAGCGGCGCTGATAGGGGCAGCAATAGCAGGATGGGGGCTGAAGTACTTTTCAAGGTCAACAGCTTTAATTGTTTTTTCAGTCTTTAAAATCATGAGTTTAGCGGCTTATGCCTATTTAGCTTATGCTTACGAGCAGAAAATTCAACTCAATGTCTGGGCTATCTATACAATCAATGCTTTAGAGGATGCATTCTCGGCAATGTTGTTGGTGGTTATGTTGACCTTAGTCATGCACTACAGTCGAAAAGAATATGCAGGTACAGATTTCACCTTTCAGGTTTCAGTCATGGCGACTGTGAGTGGGGGGCTTTATAGCTTAAGTGGTGTGTTTGGAGATGCCTTCGGTTATTTCTATTATTTGATAGCTATTGTCATTATTGGCACTGTTACTTTGCTCCCTATTTCTCTCTGGAAACATGCAAAACTACAAGAAAAATAATGTTAACTAAATGAAATAAAGAAATTTAATATCGATTAAGGAATGATCTAGTCATTATCTACTACCTTTGTCTATGTTTCTAAAAATGTATGTTTTTAGCTATTTAAATGCTCTATTAATTGTGCCATCTTGTTTGGGTAGCAAATGGAAGCTAACTGGAGTAAAAATGGATTTCGTTAACAAGAAAAATCATGTGAATCAATTAAAATGGGTAGAAAAATGTTCAAGTAGATTGGATATTAGCCTAAAGTCTAAAAAAGAATAATGAAATAACGATTTAATCATTCTATAAGATAAGAGAGTTGTGTAGGATTCGTTAGAACATGAAGTTAGGGTAAAAATCTGTAAGTCAAAGTATGTTTTTTATGTCTTTGGTTATTGGTTTTGGTCTTGCATAACGTTGAAATTGGTTTTGGTTGCGGTAATAAAATTAATGTAACCAAAGTGGAGGAGAGTTGATTTTTTAGCCCCTTAATTTAATGGCGTAAATCAACTTGGCATGGATAGGCAACATAAAATATATTTTTGGAGTTTTTGATGGATCTATTCCTTAATCGTAAATCTTTCGTTGTTAAAAGTTTAGCGCTTACAGTTACAGCTTTAATGATGAGTGGGGCACATGCTGCGACTTCCGACAAAGCGGAAATTCAACAGCTTCGTAAAGAAGTTGAGGCTTTAAAAGCTTTAATTCAACAACAAAGTCAAGTGCAGCAACAACAGCAGCAAGTACAGCAACAACAGCAAGTTCAACTTGCTGAAGTTAAGGCACAACCTGTTGCTGCACCAGTTTCACCTTTAGCATCATTAAAATCTAAAGCGGGTGCTGATGTGAACCTATATGGTTTTGTTCGTGGCGACGCTAATTATATTATTGAAGGTGCGGATAACGACTTTAACGACGTAAGTAAGTCAGATGGTAAAACACAAGATAAATTGCGTGCGACTGCTAAAACTACACGTCTTGGTTTAGATTTTACTGCTCCAGTAAATGACGCTAAAGTTGGTGGTAAAATCGAAGTTGACTTTGCAGGTACAAATGATGGATTACGTATTCGTCATGCTTACTTAACGTATAACAACTGGTTATTCGGTCAAACAACTTCGAACTTCTTGTCTAACCATGCGCCAGAAATGATCGACTTCTCGACAAACATTGGTGGTGGTACTAAACGTGTTCCACAAGTACGTTATAACTACAAATTAGGTCCAACAACTCAATTGTTTGTTTCTGCAGAAAAAGCGGACAGTTCAACATCTTCTACGGGTGACAGTCTTAAATATCGCTTACCTGCATTAACTGCTAAAATCACTCAAGGTTATGCAGAGGGTAAAGGTTCTGCATCAGCTCGTGTTTTAGTAGAAAATTATAAATCACAGCTTGCTGATGATGAGAAAACTGGTTGGGGTGTAGCTGTTGGTACAGACTTTAAAGTATCTGATCCTTTAAAACTCTTTGCTGATGCATCATATGTTGTAGGTGATAATACCTATTTATATGGTAGTAACTCTGCTTACGCAGTAGAAGGTAATTCTATTGAGCAAAATGAATTTGTAGCAGTACAAGTGGGTGGAACTTATAAGATTTTACCTAACTTGCGTTCGACTTTAGCATATGGTGCTCAATTCGCTGATGACGGCACTGATTTTGCAAGATTAAATGCATCTGCTAATGAAAAAGTTCAACAAGCATGGCTTAACGTGATTTACACACCAGTTAAACCAATTGATTTAGGTGTTGAATACGTTAACGGTAAGCGTGATACTTTTGATGGTAAATCTTACAAAGATAACCGTGTTGGTTTAATGGCTAAATATAGTTTCTAAGAACAATATCTAGTTAAAAGTCAAAAAAGACGGGGTTAAACTTAACCTCGTCTTTTTGTTGGAAAAATTTTGAAATAAGTATTTTTTAAGATTTATGTATTAGATCATTTTTTATTTAAGTCATTTTTAAGTTTCAATTTCTACAGTAAAGCATCATAAAAAGATTGTAGTTCCCCCAAGATGCTGAATTTTTTTTCTACCTTAAAAAATAAACAGATTTCACTGTTTATGTTTAATTTCATTATAGCCATTTGGTTAGGTGCAGTTTTAAATATTGGTTTTTATAACAAAGTACATCTTTTAACTCCATATTTTGGAGTAAAGGCTATTCTATTTTTAGCTGCTACAGTGATTATTGTTGTTGCTGCGTATTATGCGCTTTTACAAATTTTAAACTGGAAATGGACGGCCAAACTTTTTGCAATTTTGCTGGTCTTTATTGGTGGTTTTAGCTCTTATTTTGTAAATACGTTAGGTGTAATCATCTCGCCTGATCAGATTCAAAATATGATACAAACAGATGTATCTGAAGTTTCTGATTTAGTTTCATTACGCTTTGGACTTTGGAGCGTTTTCTTTGTTGTTTTACCTATTATTTTAATTACTCAAGTAAAACTTAAAAAAGAAAAAGTATCCCATTTGTTGTTGAAAAAAGTCGGTTCAATTATCGCTTCTTTTGCAATTGTTGGTATTTTGCTTTTTACATATTATGTGGATTTTGCAGCAATATTTAGAGAGCATCGTGATTTAAAAGGCATGATTTCTCCTCAAAACACTATTTCTTCTTTAATGTCTTATTATCATAAAAAGGCACCTAAGAAAAATCTTCCTCTTGTGAAATATGGTGAAGATGCTCATCAAGTTCAGGCAGTACAAAAGAACCTGCCTAAATTAATGGTGCTGGTTGTTGGTGAGACAGCTCGTGCGGAAAGTTTTTCACTCAATGGTTATGCCAAAAACACGAATCCAGAGCTTTCTAAACAAGATATTTTGAATTTTTCTCAAGTAAGTTCATGTGGTACAGCAACCGCTGTTTCAGTTCCATGTATGTTCTCTGGCATGCCACGTGTTGACTATGATGAGCAATTAGCAAGTCATCGTGAAGGGTTACTTGATATTGCAAAGCGTGCGGGTTATCAGGTGACTTGGATTGATAACAACTCTGGTTGTAAAGGTGCATGTGATCGTGTTGAGCAATATCAAATTTCAGAAAAGTTAAAGCAAAAATGGTGTAAAGATGGCGAATGCTTTGATGATATTTTAATTGATAGCTTAAATGAATATTTAGCTACTATCCCTAAAGAAGATACACGTCCACGTTTAATTGTTTTACATCAAGTCGGAAGTCATGGCCCAGCTTATTACAAGCGTGCACCTGATGCATATCAACCATTTAAACCGACTTGTGATACTAATGCGATACAGGGCTGCTCTCAAACAGAGTTATTAAATAGTTATGATGACACGATTGTGTATACAGATCATGTGTTAAGTCAGATGATTAATAATTTAAAAGAAGTATCGAAATATCAAACAGGTTTATGGTATTTATCTGATCATGGTGAATCAACTGGTGAACATGGTTTATATTTACATGGTTCACCTTATGCAATCGCACCGAGTCAACAAACACATGTACCAATGATTATGTGGTTCTCTGATAAATGGAAGCAGCACAATCTTGCACAAGTGAGTTGTTTAGGCCAACAAACGAAACAAAAGTTAAGTCAGGATAATTTATTCCCAAGCTTATTAAGTTTGTTAGATGTAAAAACTCAGGTCATCAACCCTCAACTGGATATGCTGCACTCTTGTGCCCATGTGAATTAAAGCGAGCCTAGAACATGACAAAAATCTTGATGATTGAAGATGATTTTATGATTGCAGAGTCAACAATAACGTTGCTGCAATATCATCAATTTGAGGTGGAGTGGGTCAATAATGGCTTAGATGGTTTGGCTCAATTGGCCAAAAATAAGTTTGATATCATTTTATTAGACTTAGGTTTGCCGATGATGGATGGCATGCAGGTTTTAAAGCAAATCCGTCAAAGAGCCGTCACTCCAGTTTTAATCATTTCGGCACGAGACCAGTTACAAAACCGTGTAGATGGATTAAACCACGGTGCAGATGATTACTTAATTAAACCATACGAGTTCGATGAGTTACTTGCCCGTATTCATGCACTATTGCGCCGTACAGGAGTAGAAGCTCAGCTTACGAACCATGAGCAACTTTTACAAAATGGCGATCTGGTTTTAAATGTTGAACAACATATTGCAACCTTTAAAGGTCAGCGGATTGATTTGTCGAACCGTGAATGGGCGATTCTTATTCCTTTAATGAGCCACCCAAATAAAATCTTTTCTAAAGCAAATCTTGAAGATAAGTTATATGATTTTGATAGTGAAGTGACCAGTAATACGATTGAAGTATATGTGCATCACTTGAGAGCTAAACTTGGAAAAGACTTTATTCGAACTATTCGAGGGTTGGGTTACCGTTTAGGGTAATCCTCGCTTCAATTTTGGAACTTTATAAAAGTGCATTATTCATTAAAAAAACGACTGATTTGGGGCACCTCAATTTTCAGTGTCATCTTAGGTTGTATATTAATTTTTAGTGCTTATAAGGTTGCACTTCAAGAAGTTGATGAAATTTTAGATACTCAAATGCAATATTTAGCAGAACGAACAGCTGAATATCCATTGAAAACGGTAAGTAGTAAGTTTGATTTTCATAAGACTTATCATGAAGAAGATCTATTTGTAGATATTTGGGCCTATAAAGATCAGGCTCATTTATCTCACCATTTACATCTGTTGGTTGCACCAGTTACACAAGCTGGTTTTTATTCACATAAAACCAGCCAAGGTGTAGTACGAACTTATATTTTACCTTTAAAAGATTACCAGATTCAGGTTAGCCAACAAGAGCGGGTTCGTGAAGCTTTTGCTTGGGAACTTGCTGGAAGTATGTTCATTCCATATTTAATTATTTTGCCATTTGCGATTTTTGCTCTAGCAGCAATTATCCGTCGAGGGCTAAAGCCAATAGATGACTTTAAGAATGAACTAACTCATCGTGATTCTGAAGAACTGACACCTATTGAAGTTGCGGACTACCCGCAAGAGTTATTGCCAACTATTGATGAAATGAACCGTTTATTTGAGCGTATATCAAAGGCTCAAATGGAACAGAAACAGTTTATTGCTGATGCTGCACATGAACTTCGAACCCCAGTTACAGCTCTAAATTTGCAAACGAAAATTCTAATCAGTCAGCTTCCTGAACACGAGTCTTTGCAAAATTTGAGTAAAGGATTAGCACGTATTCAGCATTTGGTCACACAGCTCTTGGCTTTGGCTAAGCAAGATGTCTCTTTAAGTGTGATTGAACCGACCAAAACTTTTCAGCTCAATGATGTCGCTTTAAATTGTGTTGAACAGCTGGTTAATTTAGCTATGCAAAAAGATATTGACCTAGGTTTTGTCCGTAACGAACCGATTGAAATGCATAGTATTGAGCCAACAGTACACTCAATTATTTTTAACTTAATTGATAATGCAATCAAATACACGCCTCATGAAGGAATGATTAATATTTCAGTCTTTAATGCTACAGATGGCGATGCATGTATACAAATTGAAGATAGCGGTGCAGGGATTGACCCTGAACATTACGATAAAGTTTTAAAACGTTTTTATCGTGTACACCACCACCTTGAAGTGGGTAGTGGCTTAGGTTTATCAATTGTTGACCGAGCGACTCAGCGTTTAGGTGGAACTTTGACGCTAGATCGAAGCTTAGAGCTTGGTGGACTCTCTGTTTTAGTTAAACTGCCAAAAGCTCTACATATTCATGAAGCAAGAACTTGATTTAAGCAAGTTCTTGTTTGATTCGTTTTTCAAATTCAAAGCGGTGAATACAAATTTTATAAAATAAGATATTCACTGCCCAAACGACCCAGCCAGTCCATAAATTGTGACTAAGGAAATGGGCACCACGCATCATTTGTCCCCAGCCCATTAGAAAGCCTAAGATAATGCCAGCGATCAGATAAAAATAGGCACGTTTAGGTTGCTCAAGGCGATAAACAAAAAAGCCTGTCATTAAAATAAAGCCTGCACTTGCATGACCACCTGGAAAGCAATGACCATGCGTAGAGGTAAAGTCCCACACATAACTTAAAGCAGTCGGATGAACCATATTCCAAGGGCAAGCGTGAGCAGATTGTGATTTTAATAGGCCAACTACACCGCTACCAATCATGCTCACAAAAAACATATAGCCATATTGCCAGCGATAAAGCTTCAATTTTTCTACTTTAAATGACGCAATCCACAGAAATAAAAAGATCACATAAACAGTGGTAATGATTTGTTTTACGATTTCATGGTTAACCCTGACAAGGTACCAATTGTCTCGATTAAAGAAATGACCCGTTGAATCCATCCAAGGGTGAATGAAGTACATATCAATGTTCCCACCCACTGGAAATATGAATAAAAGTATAAAAAAACTAAGGACAAGAAAAATAAGCTGAAGTTGGAAAAATTGTTTTTGTTGATTCATTGCCATGCAACATCAATTTAAATGTGAGTTGAAGGCATTACATAAAATAAAACTTAAATTGTTCTTAAACTAAATTTAATTTCGTGATCAAAATGATGAATGGGTGTGTCCATTCACAACCTGTTGAGCATAAGAAGTTTAAAGTTTTTGCAAATTATTTGGATAGTAATCAATAGGGAACAGGTTTTGTGAATGGAAATGGTTTTGGTCTTGCGTAGCTTTAGACGCTACTCATGCCGAAACAAAAGTAACGTAATTGACTGATGTTATTTGCTATTACAGAAGAAAAGACTCTGTCGTGCCTATACAAAATTAAAACATACCTTCTTCAGAGTTTGCAGAAATTTTGTGAATGGATAAATCTGCACCCCTAAACTCATCTTCTTGAGATAAACGAATGCCAATAGTTGCTTTAAGTAAACCATAAACAATAAAGCCGCCAGCGAGCGCAATAGCAATCGCAAGTACTGTACCAATGAGCTGTGAAGCAAAAGATACACCGCCTAAACCACCAAGCCATTTTTGACCAAATAAACCCACTGCAATACCACCAAATGCGCCGCATACGCCATGTAAAGGCCATACACCCAAGACATCATCAACCTTAAGCTTGTTTTGTGTGTAGGTAAATAGGTACACAAACATTGCACCAGCTGCACCACCAATAACAAGCGCACTGACTGGATGAACAATGTCAGAACCCGCACAGATTGCAACTAAGCCTGCAAGTGGGCCGTTGTGTAAGAAACCAGGGTCATTTTTCCCAATCGCATTTGCTGTAATGGTGCCGCCGACCATTGCCATGAGCGAGTTAATGGCAACCAGACCAGAAATTGCATCAACACGCTGCGCGCTCATCACGTTAAAACCAAACCAGCCAACAATTAAAATCCATGAACCGAGCGCTAAAAATGGAATAGAAGATGGTGGATGAGCACTTACACGACCATCCTTTTTATAACGACCAGAACGTGCACCCAATAAAATCACGGCAGCAAGTGCAATCCAACCACCCATAGCATGCACTACGACTGAACCTGCAAAGTCATGAAAAGCTGCACCAAAAGTTGCTTCTAACCATTTTTGTAGACCGTAGTTACCATTCCAGACCATGCCTTCAAAAAATGGATAAACCAGCGCGACTAGAGCGAGTGTCGCAATTGCTTGTGAACGCATTTTGGCGCGTTCAGCAATACCTCCCGAAATAATGGCAGGAATTGCCGCAGCAAACGTCAGTAAAAAGAAGCAACGCATTAAGTTGTAGCCATGATCACTTGCGAGGCTTGTACCATCATGGAAGAAATGCTGACCATAGGAAATGTAGTAGCCAACAAAGAAATAAGCGATTGCAGAGAGGGCAAAGTCAGTCAGAATTTTACTTAGTGCGTTCACCTGATTTTTATGGCGAACCGTACCAAGTTCCAAGAATGCAAAACCTGCGTGCATGGCAAGAACCAAAACTGCACCAAGTAATAAGAAAAATAGATCTACATTTTGCATAGCATGCTCGAAAAAAGTGCTAAATTCCATTTTGGAACAAATCTGGGTCTGTAAATTGCACCAAAATAGATTTAAGGAATCTAAAAACCTAAGTTTGTCGAAACAAACTCAATTGCATAAAAGTGAATATGCAATAAGTGCACCAATTTGAATTAGAAAAGTGGTTTTTGGCGATAAATGGTGCGCCGATTTGGTCAGCATGGGGCAGTAATAGCGCTTTTTACGTTAAAAGTCATCTAATGCGCTTAAAAATTGACCTGAAAAAGTTCGTTATCAAATTCTTAAAAATTATCCCTAATCATTTAATGATCTGACCAAACCGATTGGGCAACTTCAATAAATGCTTTCACAGCAGGACTCATATGCTTTTTATTTTTCACTGCAAGGCCGATAGAACGTTGAAGATTCGGTTTAAAAGGGCGTTTGACCACGTTAGGATAGAGTGAGAGTAATTCTTTGGTAATGACCATATCAGACACAATGGACACCCCTAATTGATTGTGAACCATGCTGACGATACTCAGAATTTGTGACACATAAAATTTGATGTCTGGTTTTACATTAAAGTTTTTTAAAATTAATTCGACCTGATGTCGACTACCAGCCATCGTCATAATAAAAGGGCAGTTTTCTAGCTGTGCTGGATCAATGTAAAGCTGCTCTGCGAGTGGGTAACCATTTGGAATTAGGGCAACAAAACGGTCTTCAATTAAAGGGAATGTATCAAAACGCTCATCTGGCATAATCAAAAAACCAACCTCGATGCGCCGTTCCAATAACCACTGGGCAACTTCTTTATCTTCACCTTCATCAATATAAATTTCGATTTTAGGGTAGCGCTGCCGAAAGGCTTCTAAAATTTCAGGCAATAGATAAATGGATGATGAAGCCCCAAAAGATCCGATATGTAATGTGCCTTCATTTAATCCATGGATCGCAGCCACTTCTTTTTCTAATGTATTGGAAATACTCAATAGCTCTTTTACATGAGTGAGTAACTGCTGACCTGTTGTAGTCAGCTCAATATCACTTTGAGTTCTTGAAATGAGGTTAATCCCCCATTGTTGTTCTAATGACTTAAGCGCATGAGAAACTGCCGACTGTGAAATTCCCAGCTTTTCTGCTGTAGCAGTAAAGCTTTTTAGTTCAGCAATAAGTGCGAAAATTTCAAGCTGGGTAAATGTCATGTTGTACTTATTATGAGTAAAAACTCATTTTATCATGAGTTTTCATTATCTTTAATATATGAGTAAGCCAAAGGAATTGCCAAAAAATAGCAAGCCCTTCAACCAAACTCGAGTAAAGAAATGAATAGCATTGTTTTATCTCTTTTTCCCTTAGTTGCATTAATTGCATCGGGATACCTGTTTAAAAAATATCGTTTTTTTAGCGATGAGTTTTGGGCTGGGGCAGAGAAGCTCAATTACTATATTTTATTTCCCGCTTTGCTTTTTAGTACGCTATCGACTGCGAAAATTGACTTACAAAGCTTGAGTACAGCCATTATTGCCATGTTGATTGTGGTTTTGGCAGTCACCATTTTCTTGTACCTACTTCGCGTGTTTTGGCACATACCGCCCGCACGCTTTGGTGTACACGTACAAAGTATGGTTCGCTTTAATACTTATATTGGTTTGGCTTTAGTGACTTCGCTTTTTAAAAGTGAAGGAATGGCAATACTGGCGATTTTATTGGCGCTTTGCATTCCACTTGTGAACGTTATTTCTGTGCTTGCTTTAACTTCTAAAGAACACATGGCAATTAAACCTGTTTTGATTGCACTCCTTAAAAATCCTTTAATTGCATCGTGTGTGGTTGGGGCAGCAGTCAATGCCCTTCATATCCCAATTTGGGAAGGCTTTACTCAGTTTATTAAGCTTTTTTCAGTGTCGAGTTTGCCACTAGGTTTGTTATGTGTTGGCGCAGCTTTACAGTTTATGCAAATTAAAAAAGATATTGTGGTATTGGCAGCAGACACGTTTGCACGACTTTTAGCAGTGCCTGCTTTGGCTTATATGGTTTGCATGTGGTTTGGTCTACCAAATTTACAAACACAAATTTTAGTGATTTTCTTTGCGTTACCGACTGCTTCCGCATCATATATTTTAACTAAAGTTTTGGGTGGCGATAGTCAGCTTATGGCAGCCGTGATTAGTTTCCAAACTTTATGTGCTGCCGTGACTTTGCCATTAGTGATTTGGTGGATTTCTTAAAATATAAACTTTAGTTAAGTCACCTTCTATTTTCTAAAAATGAATAGGTTGATCCTGACTTAAACAATGCTTGGCTACCTTCCTCATCTGATTATTGCTACACTTTTTTCTTTTTCAGGTGGATGAGTATGTCCTTTGACCTCAAAGTTAGCTTGCAGCAAAGGTCTGAACCGTCTGCACAGCAGAAAAAACTGAATCGCCTGATTGATAAAATAGAACAGCAAAAAGTTAGCCTGAGCACATGGCAAAATGCACAAGCTGAGATTCAACAGCACATACGGCAAAAACTGATACCTGTGTATAGCGATTTGCATGAGATTTTATTTCAGCAGTTGGATCAACTCTGGAATATGTTGCATAGCCATGAGTTTTCCAAAGCGGATATACAACAATTAGATGAAAAAATTGCCCAGCTTGCACAAATGTTGAAGCGCTCTAAACAGCTATCAGCTGAACAGTTGGAGTTGGTGAAGCAGATCGATACCTTTTATCAGCAACATACACAAGAGTCGGTAAAAAAGAATAAAAAAGCTCACTCAATTAAATCTGAACATGATGAAAGTAATGAGCAAAGTGCAGAATTTGAAGAAGACTTTGAACAGTATGCTGCTGAGCAACAACAAGCGCGGGAACAAGCCAAACAGCAAAGACAGCAACAGAAACGTGAACAAGCCGAGCAAATGGCAACGCAGTCACTCAAAACAGTCTATTTAAAAATTGCTGCGATGATTCACCCAGACCGTGAGCAAGATGAAACTAAAAAATTAGAAAAAACCGAGCTGTTCCAACAAGCAAGTCAGGCCTATGAAAAACAGGATTTGTTTTATTTACTCAAACTTCAGTTACAGCTTGAACAGAATAAAGGGTTAGGCGCTAAAGAGTTATCTGCTGAGCAGTTACGGTTTTATAAACTGGCTTTAGATGCACAAAGTCAGCAGCTTGAAAGCCAAATTGCTGAGATTTTGGATTCTTTTCAGTTAGCTAAGAATGTGAAAGCAGAGCATGTACATATCAGTGATGTTTATAAAGCTATAGATGCTGACTGTGCTGAGCTAAAGCAGCAGGTGAAATGGGAAAAGGAACGTTTAAAGCATATGAAAAAGGTGAGTGGGGTGGAGAGGTTGTTGGGGCATGGGGTGCTGTAAGTTTCCATCACCCTCCTGAAAGGAGGTGGGGGTTAGGGTATCAAGCAACAGTTAAAAGCAGAAAAGTATAGGCTGATATATATGGGGAAAGAGAGAGGATTGAGAATATTATTTGAGCATGAAATGCTTTAATTTTTTATATTTAAAAAATAGTACTTTGAAAATAATAAAGAATTAATTAGAATTCTGTTGCCTCTAGTAGTTGTTTTACTAGTGGTTTGCTTGTCAGAATATAGTCATATATTGCTGAGAAGGTTGTAGATGTAAACCTCGATATTAATGAATAGTTCGAACTATTCATCAATATCTCGATGATTGTTGTTATGTCGATGTTGATCCCACTGCTTTGATACAGCATGAAAGTGAAACTGATTAGTAGCATTCTACACATACTCCTTTGAAATGTTTAGACTGTACCGAAAAAGGAGGAGGGCATAGACAGGCTTGAGTTTATGTCTTCAATAGACTTTGGGGGATGTCCTTTTGAAGGATACAGATAACAGTCGTCTAATCTCCCAAAGTTGGCAAAATGCAAAATATAAATACCAAATTTTTTGAAAAAAGAAATAAATTTCGTAATTACCTACATTTTGATAAAAAAATAAGTAATCAAAAAGTTTTTGAGTATGTTGTGGATAAAGAGAAAATATCAGAGCATTCTTTTTTCCCAATGATTTCTTATAAACTTAATGATGAAAAAATTTGTAGAAAAATAAAAAAAAGAATTAAAACTGTAACCTTAGAAGGTAAGGTTAATAAGAAAAAAACTAAAATATCGAAGCTGGATTTTAAAGAAAAAGAACGACTTATTAATTTCCCTAGTCATATTGATGGTAATATTTATGCTTATTACTCACATTTATTATCTTTAAAATATGAAAATTTCTTAAACCATAATAATTTATCAAATAATATTATTGCATTTAGAAAGGTTAGTTGCAAAGATAATTCTTTAAAAAAAATATCAATGTGTAATATACATTTTGCAAAACAAGTATTTGATTATATACATGACAAGAAAAATTGTTCTGTTTTGTGTTTAGATATTTCAGGTTTTTTTGATAATTTGAACCATGAGTTATTAAAAAAAATGTGGTTAGAAGTGCTTGGTGAATCACGATTACCTAAAGATCATTATCAAGTTTTTAAATCTTTAACTAATTTTGCTTATGTAAATAAAGAAGATTTATATAAAAATTTAAATTTATCATTAAACTCTCGAACTTTACATAAGCGTATGGATAGATTGTGTGATATTCAAACTTTCCGTAATGTAGTTAGAAAAAATCAGTTAATTAAAAGAAATCTAAAAGTTAAAGGAATTCCTCAAGGTTCTCCAATGAGTGGGATGTTATCAAATATTTATATGATGAATTTTGATAAGAATATGAAAAACAAAATAATAGGAATTAATGGGGAGTATTTTCGATATTGTGATGATATGATTTTTATTGTTGATAATGAACATATTGATGAGATTAAAAGTTTTATCTTTCAAGAAATTGATGCTTTGAAATTAAAGATTAATGATAAGAAAACTCAATGTGTTGTTTTTGAAGATGGACTAGTTAAGAAAAATGGCGTGCCAAGTTTTAATTATCCACATAAGCTACAATATTTAGGTTTGTTATATGATGGGCAAGAAATTTTCTTGCGCGAAACTGGATTATCAAAATTTCATTATAAATTAAGAAAAGCTATTAGAATGAGAACTGCTCATTATAATAGGTTGCAAAGGACTAATTCACATAATAATCATAATATGTACATGAGAACTTTATATACTAGATTTACATATATAGGTAAGAGAAATTATGTGAGTTACGCTTACCGCGTTGCTGGTGAATTTGATTCAAAAAACATCAAAAGACAAATTAAGGGACATTTTAACGTCTTTACAAATTATTTAGAAAAATGGAAATAAAAAATCCCCTCATTTGAGGGGATTTTTTGAATCAGATCACTGCATTAAAGCGCAGCAATTTGCTCCATATTCGCTTTAACTTTCTCTAACTGAGCAGCAAACTCAGCAAGCTTCGCTTTTTCACCTTCAACAACCGCTGCTGGTGCTTTAGATACAAAGCCTTCATTTGCAAGTTTGCCCGCGATTTGGTCGTGTTGCTTTTGGATTTTATCCAAGTCTTTTTGCAAACGAGCAAGCTCAGCTTTAGGGTCAATTAAGCCTTTCATTGGTACAAATACCGATGCATGGCTTACAACGCTAGAGCAAGACAAAGGTGGCTCTTGATCTTTATTCAAGAATTCAATGCTTTCAACTTTAGCCAATGCTTTGAACAACGCTTCAATACGAATAATTTGTTCACGTTCAGCGTCAGAAGTGTTTTGAAGTAATACTGGCAACAAGCGCGCATTACCTAAGCCTAACTCACCGCGAATGTTACGTACTGCGCCAATCAAACCTTGAAGCCATTGCATATCTGCTTCAGCTTGTTCATTGATTTTTGCTTGCTCAGGAATAGGGTATTGAGCAGTCATAATCGTTGGGCCACCTTGACCAAGCATTGGTGCAAGCGTTTGCCAGATTTCTTCAGTCAAATACGGCATTAACGGATGAGCCAGACGTAATGAAGCTTCCATCACTGCAAGCAATACACGGCGTACTTCAGCTTTACGCTCTTCTGATACGTCTGCATCGTTTAGAACTGGTTTAGTTAATTCAACGTACCAGTCACAGTATTCATTCCAGATAAAGTCGTAAATCGCTTGTGCAGCAAGGTCTAAACGGTACGTTGCAAACGCTTGATGTACAGCAGCTTCAGCTTTTTGCAGACGGCTCATAATCCATTGTTCTGGAAGTTCCCATAGATCAGGACGTGCTTCTTGCCCAACAGTTTGACCTTCAACATTCATCAGAACGAAACGAGTTGCGTTCCAGATTTTGTTACAGAAGTTACGGTAGCCTTCAACACGCTTTAAGTCGAATTTGATGTCACGACCAGTGTTTGCAAGCGCACAGAACGTGAAACGAACTGCGTCAGTACCATAAGCATTGATGCCTTCAGGGAACTCTTTACGCGTTGATTTTTCAATCTTCGCCGCATCTTTCGGGTTCATTAAGCCAGTTGTACGTTTTGCAACTAAGCTTTCTAAATCAATACCGTCAATCAAGTCTAATGGGTCAAGTACGTTACCTTTAGACTTCGACATTTTTTGACCTTCACCATCACGTACCAAACCGTGAACGTAAACAGTCTTAAATGGAACTTGCGATGAACCATCTTCATTTTTCATGAAGTGTAGGGTCATCATGATCATGCGTGCAACCCAGAAGAAAATGATGTCAAAACCAGTCACCAATACATCTGTTGGGTGGAAGGTTTTTAAGAAATCATTTGCTGCATCTTTTTGTGCATCGCCAGTCCAACCTAAAGTTGAGAAAGTCCAAAGTGCAGATGAGAACCATGTATCAAGAACGTCTTCGTCTTGTTTAAGTTCAACGTCAGCAGCGAGGTTGTTTTTCGCACGAACTTCTTCTTCGTTACGGCCAACATAGATGTTGCCATTTGCATCGTACCAAGCTGGAATACGGTGACCCCACCAAAGCTGACGTGAAATACACCAGTCTTGAATGTCACGCATCCACGCCATGTACATGTTGCTGTACTGTTCTGGAACAAACTTAATGCGACCATCTTGAACTGCTTCAATTGCAGGCTCAGCAAGCGGGGCAATTTTTACATACCATTGGTCAGTAAGTAATGGCTCAATGATTACGCCTGAACGGTCGCCACGTGGAGCTTTCAAATCATACGGTTGGATTTGATCTAACCAGCCTTCCGCTTCAGCTTGAGCAACTAACTTTTTACGTGCTGCAAAACGTTCTAAACCAGCATATTCCGCAGGTGCAGTAATGGTTTTAGAAATTTGTTCGCCAGCTTTTGCAATATATTCAAACTCACCTAAAACTTCGGCGTTTTTGTTGAAGATATTAATGATAGGCAAGCTATTGCGTTTACCTAAGTCATAGTCATTGAAGTCATGTGCAGGGGTGATTTTTACACAGCCAGTACCGAAGTCTTTTTCAACGTAGTCGTCAGCAACGATCGGAATTAAACGACCTGTAATTGGCAATACAATATTTTTACCAACAAGGTGTGCATAACGCTCATCTTCAGGGTGAACGGCAACCGCAGTATCACCAAGTAAAGTTTCAGGACGAGTTGTTGCAACGACTAAATAGTCTTTGCCATCTTGAGTTTTAACTGATTTGTCTTCAAAGAAATATTTAAAGTGCCAAAGTGAGCCTTTTTCTTCTTTGCTTTCTACTTCAAGGTCAGAAAGAGCAGTTTGAAGTTTAGGGTCCCAGTTTACAAGACGTTTACCACGGTAAATTAAACCGTCTTCGTGTAAACGAACGAATACTTCTTTAACTGCGTTTGATAAACCTTCATCCATCGTGAAGCGTTCACGTGACCAGTCTACAGAAGAACCTAAGCGACGAATTTGTTTCGTAATCGTGCCGCCAGATTGTTCTTTCCATTCCCAAACTTTTTCGATGAACTTATCACGGCCTAAGTCGTGACGAGTCACACCTTGTAAGCCAAGTTGACGCTCAACAACCATTTGCGTTGCAATACCAGCATGGTCAGTACCCGGTTGCCACAAAGTGTTTTTACCCATCATACGGTTATAACGGGTGAGGGCATCCATAATGGCATTGTTAAAGCCATGGCCCATGTGCAAACTACCTGTGACGTTTGGTGGCGGAATCATGATACAGAATGATTCACCGTGACCAGAAGGTTTGAAGTAACCTTGTTCTTCCCACGTTTGGTACCACTTCTTTTCGATCTCGGTTGGATCGTATGTGGTCGCAATATTTTGAGCGGTTTGAGCGTCAGTCATAGTAGCTTAGATCGAATATGCATAAAAAATTGCACCTATTGTAGCAAAAAAATGCCTCGAAATTAATGTGCTGAAAACAGATAAACGGTTTTGTATTTTTTTCAAAAAACGGTAGATTTATGAAAGATGGATCACAATTTAATCGTGTAGACACACGGCACAAAAATTACAAAAGAATTGAAGAAGGATGCTACTTATGAGTTATGAAGTTTTTTTGAAAATTTCCGATTCAACTTATACCCAATTTGAGACCATTCGACAGAAACTGCATGATGGGGTAAGTCAAAGTCAGGCAAAACCTTTAGGCGATGTACTCTCTGATCTTTCTTGTGAAATTATTGAGCAGGTTTTTTCTGTGCTTTTACAGTCAGGAAGTGCAACCATGTCTCCAAAACAACAAGCTGAGTCTGAAAAAGTGATTCAGCAGGTCTTAGAGACTTTTCGAAAATATATGCCGTGGTCAGTTTCATTCTTTGGAAATGAGCGTCTTTTGCCTTTAGTCGATTACATGACATCTCTAATGAAAGAACAGGGGCAACAAGTTTATATTACCTACCCAGTTACCCTGCAACTCGTACAACAAGCTCAAAACCTTACACAGCAAATTCGTGACGGTAATATGCAAAGTATTGCAGCTGCTTTTGAAACATTAATACAAATTGTAGATTTAGGCGTAACAAGCCTAGTACGTGAGCCTAAAAAGCGTTTAAAATTTAATTTAGTTGTCGATAAAACTCTTAACGGAGTAATCAACATGACGACGCATTTGGGCTATAAACGTTTGGAAAAGTTAGGTACACAGGTCGATCAGACCACAGCAACTCATTATATCAACCACTTTTTGGCCTTCATGCATCAAGCAGCATAATTTAAAAAGATAATAGGAACATAAAGCATGGCCAAACTTGATACTTTGCAAAATAAAGTGGTATGGATTACGGGAGCATCTTCTGGTCTGGGTAAGGCCTTAGCCGGTGAGTTGGCTTTGCAAGGGGCCGAAGTGATTTTGACCTCGCGTCGTTTTGAAGAATTAGAAGAGGTTCGTGTTGGCTTGTTAAACGCTGACCGTCATTTGTCAGTGGTTGCTGATATTACTGATGAAAAACAAGTAAACGAAGCTTATAAGCAGATTTTAAAAGCAAAAGGCCGTATTGACTGGCTCATCAATAATGCAGGTTTAAGCCAACGTGCTTTAATTAAAGATACGACAATGGCAACCGAACGAGCCATTATGGAAGTCGACTATTTCTCTCAAGTGGCATTAACCAAAACTGTGCTGCCGACCATGCTAAAACAAAAGTCTGGCCGAGTTGTATTTGTGTCGAGTGTAGCGGGTTTATTAGGCACTCAGTACCGTGCAAGTTACTCTGCTGCTAAGGCAGCAATTCATATGTGGGCAAATAGTTTACGTGCTGAAGTCTCCGATCAAGGTGTTGAAGTTTCAGTTATTTTCCCAGGTTTTGTAAAAACTAACGTTTCGTTCAATGCGCTAAATGGTGCTGGGCAACCTCAAGGTCATCAAGATGAGGCTATCGAGAATGGTTTAGAGGCAGATGTATTTGCAGAGCAATCTGTAAAAGCATTAATGCAGGGTCAAGAATATATTGTTGTGGGTGGAGCAAAAGAAAAACTGGGTGTGATGGTTTCTCGGATGTCACCAAAACTTCTTTATAAAATGATTCGGAAAACAAAAGTAAAATAAAAAAGTGATTTAGCCGTGCTAAATTGATGGAAAAACCCGCATAGAAGGTTCACCATGGATCAAGATTATCACCGTATTTTAGACGTCATTACGCGTTTTCAATTGGTCTTTGACCAGAAAAATTGGGACGCTTTTGATGAGTTATTGGCAGATCAACTTGAGGTGGACTATTTCCAGTTTAGAGGAGAGCCTTTATGTGTCGTGTCTTGTCATGCATATAAAGGTTCTCGGCAGCAAGCTTTATCGCATTTACGGCTACAGCACAATTTGAGTAATCCTCTGATTCGTATTGAACAAGATCAAGCATGGTTAGAATGTAATTATCAAATTTATCGTTTTTCGGAAAATGATTATTTTCATTCATTTGGTCGTTATTATTTTACTTTGGCAAAACAACAAGAGAGTTGGAAAATTACCGGAATTTGCCAACACTTAACTAAAAATATTGGCAATCCGCGCATTCATTTTTCTGCTATGGGGCAGTGCTAGTCTTTTACTGCTGTACCGTATGCAAATACTTCGACCATTCCTCCCTGCATACCAAGTTCGGTTGTACTCAGCCGAACTCCCATAATATGGTTAGCTCCTGCGGTATGGGCTTGTTGTTTTAAGCGAACAATAGCTTCACGGCGAGCACGCTCAACTACACTCTCATAACTGGTTAGTCTTCCGCCCAAAACATTCTTAATGGATGCCAATACGTATTTAAAGTAGTCATGAGAAATCACGACATTACTACTAATCAAATGACCTAGCTGATCATTCGTTGCAAAACGATTGGTATCAATTCTGATATGGGCGAATTGCTGTTCTTTTTCTAGAAGTTCTTTCAAATGTTTTTGTTCAATATGGCGGCCAAAACCCCAACCAATACTGAAAAGAATCAGAAAAATAACAAGCTGAAAAATAAGATTGTCCATTTTCTACCTATGCACTAAATGGATCTGGTAGATGGGGTGCTTGAGGTTGAACAACCACAGCTGTGCCATATACGAATAATTCAGAAGCACCTTGGGCAATATTTGAAGTTGAAAAACGAATACCAACAATTGCATTCGCACCAAGTTGCTGAGCTTTGGCAATCATGCGATCCATGGCTTCTTGGCGGGATTCTTCTAATAATTCGGTATAACCTGTAAGTTCACCACCTACAATATTTTTTAAACTTGCCATCAAATCACGGCCAACATGCTTACTACGAACCGTACTTCCATAAACAACATCAAGCTGTTTTAAAATCTGGTGGCCTGGAACACTTTCTAAATTACTCAGTAACATTGTTTTTTATCAATCTAAATTCTTAAGGTTTCAAGATAAAAAATATTCACATCAGATGCAATAAAAAAGCCCACCGAAGTGAGCTTTTATAAATTAAGTTATTTAAAACTTATTGCTTTTTAAGTTCAGCACTTGATGGTTGATTAACCACTGTATCTGAAGTATTTGCTTTTAAACCACCACCTAGAGTTTTGTATAACTCGATTTGGTTATTTAAGTTAGCTTGTTGAAGCAACAATAAACCTTGTTCTGCTGAATAAGATGAACGCTGTGCGTCAAGAACTGTCAAGTAACTATCAATACCAGCACGGAAGCGGGCATTTGACAGTGTGTAGTTGCGATTAGTCGCTTCTACTAGACGTTGTTGAGCTGTTAAACGCTCACCAATATTGGCACGAGTTGCAAGCGCATCATTAACTTCACGGAACGCAGACTGAACTGATTTTTCATAATCAGATAATGCAATTTTCTGATCGGTTTCAGAAATTTTCACATTGGCACGACGCGTGCCCCAGTCAAAGATTGGTAAGTCTAAGCTTGGACCAATTGACCAAACAAAACCACCAGACTTAAATAGATCACTTAAGTCAGTTGATGCATAACCTGCAGAACCCGTTAAGCTAATTGTTGGGAATAAACGTGCTTTTGCAGCACCAATATTCGCACCAGCAGCGCTTAAGTTATATTCAGCAGCTTTTACATCTGGACGGTTGTTAAGCAAGTCACTCGGTAAACCAGCTGTATATACATTTTGTTGAGTAATGCGTTTTACAGGTTGGTTTGGCAACAAGTTTTGTGGAACTGATTGGCCCACTAACAAGTTCAACAAGTTTTGTGCTTGAGCAATCTGTGTTTTGTAGTTCGCTACATCATTACGCGCAGTTTCTACAGAAATCTGTGCCTGACGTAGTGGAACTTCACTGTCGATGCCCACATCAAAACGTTTTTTGTTGAGATTGTAAGAGTCTTGTTGTGCTTTAAGCGTTTGCTCTGCAAGTCTTAAATTCGCTGTTGCGAAAGAATAGTTTAACCATGCTTGAGCAACTTGGCTGATCAGACTGATTTGAGTCGAATCACGTGCACTTTGCGTTGAAAGATAACTATCTAGTGCAGCATCTTTTAAGCTACGTACACGGCCCCAAAAATCGAGTTCATAGGCAGTTACACCCAAACCTACTTGATAAGTAGAGTAGGGGTTATTCGGATCACGGCTTTGAGAAACCTGACGAATTGCACTACCACTTGCTCCGATTGTTGGAAGCTGGTTGTTTTGCGTAATTCGATATTGCTGTTGGGCACGTTCAATATTGAGCGTTGCTGTGCGTAAGTCACGGTTGTTGGCAAGCGCCAAATCAATCACTCCGAGCAAACGAGAGTCAGCAAAGAACTGTTTGTAACCCTGTTCAGCAATAGATGTACCAGAAGCGCTGTTATATGCATAGCTTTCTGGAATATCGGTTTTCACGACTGGTTCTGGGCCGCGCATGCTTTGACAAGCTGACAAAGCAAGCGCAAGTGCAGATACCGCAATGCTACGACCTGAAATAGACCATACTTTTTGCATCACGATTTATGCTCCTGAGTGTTTATGGTTTTTGGTTTGTACTTAAAGATACTACGAATCCACACATAGAATACAGGGATAAAGAAGATACCTAAGAACGTTGCACTGAGTACGCCACCGAGTACACCGAAACCGACTGAGTGCTGACTTCCTGCACCGGCACCTGTTGAAAGGGCAAGTGGAAGTACACCGAAACCGAAGGCAAGGGTAGTCATGATAATTGGACGTAAACGCATTTTTGAAGCATGTAAAGTTGCCTCAAGTAGGTCTTCACCTTTTTCCTGCAACTCTTTTGCGAACTCAACAATCAAGATCGCATTTTTTGCAGAAAGACCAATGACCGCGATCATCGCTACCTGGAAGTAAATGTTATTTGAGAGATTTGGATCTCCTTTAATAATCATACCCAAGTAAGTCAATACGATTGCACCAATAATACCAAGTGGTACTACAAGTAAAACCGAGAACGGAATAGACCAGCTTTCGTACAATGCAGCTAAGCAAAGGAAAACGATTAACAATGAAAGCGCATATAAGAATGGAGCTTGAGCACCAGACTCACGTTCTTCAAGTGATAAACCTGTCCATTCATAGTCGAAACCTTGTAAGCCCATAGATGGTAACTTCGCAATAATTTCTTCCATGGCTTTCATAGAGTCACCAGAGCTTACGCCAGGTGCAGGTGTACCTTGAATGTTAACCGATGACACGCCGTTATAACGTTCAAGACGTGGAGAACCATATGTCCATTCGCCAGTAGCAAATGCAGAGAACGGTACCATTTCGCCTTTGCTATTACGCACATACCACTTGTTTAAGTCTTCAGGCATCATACGGCTACCCGCATCACCTTGAACATAAACTTTTTTCACACGACCACGGTCAACGAAGTCGTTAATGTATGAACCACCCCATGCAATACGCATAGTGTTGTTAATGTCAGCAATGCTAACGCCCATAGCACCAGCTTGAGCCTGATCTACATTAATTTGATACTGAGGTGTATCTTCTTGACCATTAGGACGTACCCCTACAAGACGTTTATCTTGTGAAGCCAAACCTAAGATCGTATTACGCGCTGCAATAAGTTTCTCATGGCCTTGACCACTTGAATCTTTAAGTTGCAAGTTAAATCCAGCTGTTACACCGAGTTCAGGCATTGCAGGAAGCTGTAATGGCATAATGTAAGATGCGTCTTTGACGATCATGTTTAATGCCATACCCCGCTGAATCAACGCACCAATTTGAGACTCTGGTGAAGTACGTTCACTCCAGTCTTTCAACTTAACGAAGCCAATACCAGCATTTTGACCAACACCCGTGAATGAGAAGCCCGAAACGGTGAAAATAGATTCCACAGTATCTTTTTCATTCATGAAGAAGTTTGTCATGGTGTCAATCACTTTACCTGTACGGTCAAGCGTTGCGTTTGGTGGTAATTGAACAAGTGTCATAACCACACCCTGATCTTCTTCTGGTAAGAATGAAGATGGGAGTTTCTGGAACAAGAACACTAGTAGGCCAATCACTACAGCGTAAAGTACGCCAGAGAAGATTTTGCCTTTAAGCATGCGGCTAACACCATTTTGGTAGCTATGCGACATGCGGTCAAAACCGTTGTTAAATCCTCTGAAGAAACGAGCAAAAATATTATTGCTTGGTTCTTTGTTAGGATCATGCTGTTTTAAAATGGTTGCACAAAGTGCAGGGGTAAAGGTTAACGCTACAATTAACGATAGAACCATTGCTGTTACAAGGGTAATCGAGAATTGACGGTAAATCACACCTGTTGTACCACCAAAGAATGCCATTGGTACGAATACCGCTGTCAATACGCTTGTGATACCAATTAAGGCACCAGAAATCTGTTGCATTGATCGTGAAGTTGCCGTCACCGGATCGGTATGCTCTTCACTCATCACACGCTCAACGTTTTCTACTACAACAATGGCATCATCGACCAGAAGACCAATTGCCAATACCATAGCGAACATGGTTAAGGTGTTAATTGAGAAACCAAAGATATTAATAACAGCAAATGTACCTAATACAACAACAGGTACAGCAAGTGTTGGAATAATCGTTGCACGCCAGTTCTGCAAGAACAAGAACATAACAATGAACACTAAAATTACCGCTTCAATTAATGTGTGTACAACACTTTCAATTGAAAGACGAATAAATGGAGTCGTGTCATAAGCCAGTTTATCTGCAAGACCTGTTGGATAGTTCTTACGTAATTCTGCTAAACGGTGTTCAACAGCGTCAGCGGTGTCAAGTGCGTTAGCACCAGTTGCAATTTTAATTGCGAGACCGCCAGCAGGTTTACCATTAAACTTCGAATCGAACTGGTAGTTATCAGAACCTAACTCTACACGAGCAACATCTTTTAAACGAACCTCAGCACCTGATGCTGTGTTCTTTAAGAAGATATTTTTAAATTGTTCAGGTGTTTGTAACAAGCTTTGCGCATTTACTGTTGCGTTAAGCACTTGACCTTGAACCGCTGGTGCACCACCTAACTGACCTACAGCAACTTGTGAGTTTTGCGCTTGTAAAGCAGTCGCAATATCACTTGGTGTTAACTGATAGTTGGTAAGTTTTGCAGGGTCGAGCCAGATACGCATTGCGTATGAACCACCAAAGACTTGTACCTCACCAACACCAGCAACACGGCTAAGTGGTTCTTTAATTGACGAGTTTACGTAATCTTTAATGTCTGAGTCTGACAGGGTATTGTCTGGTGAATAGAATGCAATAACTTGCAAGAAGCTTGCACCAGATTTAGTAACCGTCACACCTTGGCGTTGAACGTCTTCAGGCAAAAGCGCAGTTGCAGATTGCAGTTTGTTTTGAACCTGAACCTGTGCAATATCCGGATCAATACCTTGTTCAAAGTTTAATTGAATAGAAGCTTGACCGTTACCCGCACTGTTAGATGAAATATAACGTAAACCATCTAGACCATTCATTTGTTGTTCAATGATCTGGGTTACAGTATTTTCAACAGTCTCAGCCGATGCACCAGGATAAGTTGCAGCAATTGTAACTGTCGGTGGTGCAATCGTCGGATACTGTGCAATAGGCATTTTAGTTAGCGTGAGAATACCCGCCAACATAATGACTAATGCAATCACCCACGCAAAAATGGGGCGATGAATAAAAAATTGTGCCATTCAATCTACCCCTTATGCATTAGATGCTTTCTGTTCTGCTTGAGGTTTACCTGATTGAGCCGGTTTTGTAGCATTTGGAGCTGCACCTTGAGGATTCGCTGGTTGAGCTTGGTAAGGTTTTGCTGACACTTCTTGCCCTTCTTTAACTTTGGCAACACCATCAACAATCACTTTTTCACCAGCTTTGAGACCATTAGTCACAATCCAGTTTTGTCCTTGAACACCAGAGGTTTCAACAGGACGACTCTCAACAGAGCCTTTAGCATTAACAAGCATTGCTACAGCTTGACCTGTCGGTAAACGCGTAATTGCGGCTTGAGGAATCAGATAAGCATTTGGAACTACTCCTTGAACAATCTGCGCAGTTGTATACATACCCGGGAGTAATAGATGGTTCGGGTTCGAGAATACGGCACGTAAAGTAATTGTTCCTGTGTCCTGATTTACAGAAGCATCAGAGAAAGCAAGTTGTCCTTCGATTGGATAAGTCGAACCATCTTCAAGCTTCAACTTCACTTTCGTGTTGTTACTGTTGTTTAAACTGCCTTTGCTGAGTTGTTGGCGTAAACGTAATAACTCGGCACTAGACTGGTTAATATCAACATAGATTGGATCTAACTGTTGAATCGTCACTAAAGGATCAGTTTGGTTTGCTGTAACTAAAGCACCAGCTGTTACAGAAGAACGTCCAGACTGACCAGAAATTGGTGAGCGAATTGTAGAATAACCAAGATCTACATTTGCATTCGTTACTTGAGCTTTTGCAGCAGAAACTTGTGCTTCAGCAACATTAACCTGACCAAGTAAGTCGTCATATTCTTGTTTAGATACAGCATTACTCGAAACAAGTTGCTTATAACGGTTTAGCTTGGTGCGTAGTGAAGCTAGATTTGCCTGTTGTTGTAAAAGAGATGCTTTTGCATTTTCAAGCGTTGCACGGTTTGTTCGAGAGTCCAGTTCATAAAGAGCCTGACCTTCACGTACATAACTTCCTTCAGCAAACAAGCGTTTTAAAATTACACCACTTGTTTGAGGACGAACTTCAGAAATTTGATATGCTGAAGTACGGCCAGAAAGCTCAACGCTTTGTTCAACACTTTGTGGTTGAGCAACAATAACACCTACCTCAGCAGGCGGCATTTTCTGAGCAGCAGCAGCTTGCTGTTTCTCATCGGAGCCTTTGCCACAACCAACAAGTGCGATACTTGTTGCTAATGCGCAAGCAGTAAGGGCAGGAGCCCAAAGCTTAGCCGACATCATTGTTCCACCTCGTTAGATAAAATCTAAAAATATATTTGTTTTTTACTTAACCTACTTTGTGTTTGTAATAACCAGAGCCAAAGCAGTGCAATCCAAATAAAACCTATGCCCCAACCGGCGAGTACATCTGTTGGAAAATGAACTCCAGCATATATTCTTGAAAGCCCCATGCAGATAAACCAAAGGCAAGAAATCAAAATGATATAAGGAGAGTTAATGTTGGGCTTATGGCATAACATTATCATTGCCAGACAAGCCAGTGTTGATGCATAAACACTGTGTGCACTTGGGAACGATGCACCGTAACTTTCGACAATATGATATACCTGTGGGGGTCTTGGGCGATCAACACACCACTTGAGCAGCCAACCCATGGTGATACTGCCAAGAACTCCCATGCTAATGAAAATAACAGTAATATATTTTTTATACCATGCCTGATATATACACACCAGAAAGGATAAAAAAAGTACAAAAGGCATACCACCTATCCGTGCTAGGAAGATCGTAATAGAGTTAAGATAATCTGAACGATATTCACTCAATATTTGAACGCTGAGAAGATCCAAAGACTGAAGTCTTGGTACAAAAAGACCAAGAACACCTAATCCTAAAAAAATACAACCAATAAAAAGCAACAAATAGGGCATATAAAAAATACCTTTGCTTATTCAAGCAGTGTCCACTACTGAAAGCCGCTAAAAGTGTACTTGCCAGTACACTTTTTTTCAAGCCTGATAGATCATCGTAAATTCATTTTGAAAATTTTTTAACATTTGGAAAAACAATCACAACAAAATTGACGAAAATCACATTTTGTGTACAAAGCAAAATTCTTAGTGGTCTGCTTTTTTTCCGTTATTTGTAGTCGTATTTTCTTCAAGTTCTAGCGGCTGTTTTGGGGGCCAGAAAAAATCGCTTGGGCGAGTCAGGAAATGGGTCATAACGAGTTTGGCTAAAGGTTTCCATTGTTCGAAGCGAACACGACGTGCACGTAGAGCCACAATAATCGTTAAGGTGAAACTAACAAATAAGTTAGTGAGACCAATACATAGCACGCCTAGAAAGGACACGATAATCAGTCCGATGTCTGGGCTGCCGTTAATGGTCATTAAACCTTGGATAAAGTTAGCCGAAGCAAAGGCAATATGACGGATATCTAAAGGTAAACCTAAAATAAACCCTATGGTACCCATACTTCCTAACATAATCCCGAATAAGAAGTTACCCGCTAACGCTCCTAAGTTACGTTCAATATAATCAGCAAAACGGTTGAGGCGATCTTGCCCAAACCAGTTTGCTAAGCGGCGATGCGCTCTTAGGCGTGGACCGACTTTTCGGTAAACAGCCATGTTGTCAAAGTAGCCAGCAATGAGACCCGACAAAAATAAGCAAACTCCGGCAATTGCTGCATGGGGAACTGCTAAAGAAGTGAATGGATTTAGGCTGTGCAACAAATACGTTGCTTTAGTATGGGTTAATAACGGTTCATCAAGATAAAACTGCCAAGCAAAAGTAATGAGTGCGGCAGTAGGAATCGCAATCGAAATATTGCCTAAAATAGCAATAAATTGAGTTCGGATAATATTAATAATCAGGGCTGCTAACTCTGCAATCTGAGCTGTTTTAGAACCTCTACGCTGCTGTACTGTTGCAGCAAGAGCCGCCGCCGTCATTGCGGGTTGCTTGGTAGCAACAGTAAAGTGCAGAACATGAATCAGAATAAAACCTAGAGAATAATTCATACTAAATGTAAAGGCTTGCATGAGCGGAGCCATTGTCATTCGTGCTGCAAGAATTTTTAAAGATGCCATAAAGGCAATAATGACGCCTGCTCCAGCAGCAGCTTTATACATGCCCCAAAAGCCTTTGGTATCAGTACTTACATAATGTTCACCTGTTCGGCTGGCATTTTCAGTCACTTGAAAGGCAATAAGTTCACTGGTTGTGCTGAGTAAAGAGCGAACACTTTTTTCACTATAGTGCGCCTTGGTTAAATCGGAAATAAGGTGCCCTAACGAAACATACTTTCCATGAGTATTATCTACAACCAGATAAAGTAATAATTCAATACGATCAAGACATTGCTCAAGTAATGACAACAAATAAGTCAAACTTAAACTTACACCAATTCTTTTAGTAGCACGGCGAATCTTTAACACCACATCCCGACATTGTTCCAACATAACAAATGCTTGTGATGCATCGGGAGGAGCAATAACTGCAATCTCATGATCAGAAAGTTCTTGTTTTTTATATTTTTCTATAAATTCAATAATTTCACGATTCTGAACTAGAAACGGGGATTCATATTCCGTTAATTCTGGTTGAGCATTAATAAATTCGGGATAAAGACCAATTCCACTAATTCGATAGGATAAGACAGTGATGGCTTTAATCATTTCATTTTGAATGACTAACTTTTCATCGACATTACTTTGGCTTTGCCCAATAAGACTAAATAAATTTGACCAATCTTCATCAGCAATATTATTGAGCCAGATTTTGTCACTTTCTAAATAGAAAATTCTTCCAATTAATATTTTGAGTTGGCTTGCATCTTCAATTAACGGTAAAAAATGTGCTCCGAGTCTTTGTCCAAGCTGGTTCCAGAAACCATCTAAAGACAAAATCCCGCTGTCCGCATATAAGCTGACTTGCTTATAGCGATTAATCAAACGTAATAAGAAAGTTTGTAATAGAAAGAGTGCTGTAGGTGTACGTAAAAGACTTTCAATTAAAGCCTGTATTTTGTTCTTAATTTCATCCGTATCCTCTGGGTCGGATGGGCGAACGACATTGACGAGTTCAATCAGTAGATTTTCATCAATGACAGCTTGAGGATCCTCAAGCTGCTTCTCTATTTTTAAAAAATGTTCTGAAAAATTTACATGCATAGGCAAAATAATATCTATTGTATTCGATGTAACGCAAGCTGAGTTAAGTTAATCAATGCCTGACGATACGGTGTATCGGGTAGGTTTGATAAAGCTTGCAGTGCTGCTTCTGTTTCTTCTTGGGCACGTTGGTTGCAATAATCTAAAGCACCAGACTTTTGTACAATTTCGATGACCTGAGATAATTGGTCTACTCCACCAGTGGCGATACTGCGACGAATAATCGCATGCTCTTCACCTGTTGAGTGTGCTAATGCAGAAATTAACGGTAAAGTTGGCTTACCTTCCATTAAATCATCACCAATATTTTTACCTAATGTTTCAGCATCTGAAGTGTAGTCTAAAATATCATCAATAATTTGGAATGCATTACCAAAATGACCAGCAAACAATCTTAAAGGTTCACGATATGCTTCTTGTCCAGCCAGAATAGCAGCGCCTTCTGTAGCGAGTTCAAATAGACGAGAAGTTTTACCGTGAATAATTTTTAAATAAGTTTCTTCGGTTGTATCTGGTTGATGCTGTGATTGAAGTTGTAATACTTCACCTTCAGCAATTTCACATGTACCTGTTGAAAAGTCTTTCAATAAAGTCATGTTATTTAAATCGACCAGTAAATCGAAAGCACGTGCGATGAGGAAGTCACCGACTAATACAGCGGTCTGATTATTCCATGTCGCATTTGCTGTAGGTCGACCACGTCGAAGGCCAGATTCATCTACCACATCATCATGGACCAATGTCGCGGTATGCAACATTTCAATGATTGCAGCTAAACGTTGTGCGTTTACCATGTTATCTAAACCACAAGCACGGGCTGCAAGTAAACACATGATTGGGCGCATACGCTTTCCGCCAGCTTCAACAACATGCTTGCTGACAGACATGACTAAACCGACTTTTGAGCTAATTCCTTCATTAATCAAGTGATCCATCGCAGCAAAGTCTGAGGCAACAGGCGCAAGAATGTCTTGCTTGAAATCGATGACCATATGAAGAAAAACCCCGTATTGGTAGATAAGTGGCGTTAGTGTATCAATTAAAGGTGTGTTGCACAGGTAAACAAGTGGCTGATATTAATCATTTCTATTGTCTTTATGCGTTCTTTGTTCTTTATTTAAGCAAAACATGATATTTCCGGCAAAACAATAAATTTAATGACATCAGCATTAATACAACTTGTTCTTGTCGCAATTTGTGTCTGGAACTGTATTTTAATTTTCATTCAGAATCAATGAAAACTGCTAAATTCCAATCTAAGCTGTCTGTTGATTTTGTAAAAAGAGGGGAATAGGAACCACTGATAAATAGAAAATACTTGTCGTTTGATCAAATTTCACTTAAAATCTGTCGCCTTATATAACCCCAGTGGCGAGCGTTTTAAGATCGATATATCCCTTATCGGCACGTCGACACGGGCTAATTGGAGTACATTATGTACGCAGTAATCCAAAGCGGTGGTAAACAGCACCGTGTAGTTGAGGGTGAAACCCTTAAAGTTGAATTATTGAAAGCTGAATCTGGTGCGACTATTACATTTGATGATGTATTGATGGTTGTAAACGGTGACAGCATTCAAATCGGTGCTCCAGTTGTAGCTGGCGCTAAAGTAACTGCAGAAGTGGTTGGCCATGGTCGTCACGACAAAATCCGCATTATCAAAATGCGTCGTCGTAAACACTACCGTAAACAACAAGGTCACCGTCAATGGTTCACTGAGTTGAAAATTACTGGTATTTCAGGCTAATCACGAGGAGTAAGAGACATGGCAACTAAAAAAGCCGGTGGATCGACGAAGAACGGTCGTGATTCAAACCCAAAAATGTTAGGTGTTAAAGTTTACGGCGGTCAAGCTGTAACTGCTGGTAACATCATCGTTCGTCAACGTGGTACTGAGTTCCACGCTGGTGCAAATGTTGGTATGGGCCGTGACCATACTTTATTTGCTACTGCTGACGGCGTAGTAAAATTCGAAGTGAAAGGTCAATTTGGCCGTCGCTACGTAAAAGTTGAAACTGTATAAGTTTTAGCTTCAAAAAAAGCCCACATTTTGTGGGCTTTTTTTATGGAATTTAATCTTGTGTATCTTCATCATGATGAATGAAATTCTACAAACAACATGAATAACATAACAAAATATCTTATTTTCTCAATGATTAGCACAGAGTTTGTCGGTTAATATGAGTCTTGAATTAAGAGCTTGCTAAGTTTCATAACTTTGGAAGATGGCAAGTTGTCTTACAGCAACTAAAAAGGTGATGACATGAATATGCTTCGTAAAACTATGTGTGCTATTACACTCAGCGCGTCAGTGCTTGCTCCTGTAATGAGTACTACAGTGTTTGCTGCGCCTGTAGCAGCACCGGAGCAACAGGCAATTGGGAACCTGGTTAATCAGTTATCAGGATTACAGCGTTTGACTGCCGACTTTGAACAAACAACTAAAGCCAATACAAAAACTGTGGCACAGAAAAAGAGTTTAAGTGCACAGCATATGAACCAGACATTTAAAGGCTCAATGAAAGTTGAGCGTCCGGGGAAATTTTATTGGGAAACAGTAAGTCCTGCTAAACAAACTATTGTAACGAGCGGAAAAACAGTTTGGATCTATGATCCAGATTTACAACAAGCGGTTCGCCAAAGCTTAGATGATCAGGTTGCAGATACACCAGCATTATTACTCTCTGGTAATACCAACCAAATCATGAAGTCTTATCGTGTAACACAACCCGATAAATCTAAACTTTATTTCACATTATTCCCGAAAAAAGAAGATGGGGCATTCCAAAGCTTAACGATTAGCTTTGGAGCAAATAAAGCGCCTACACTTATGGTATTACAAGACTCATTAGGTCAAACCACCTATGTACGCTTTAAGAACGTTAAAGTAAATGCTTCAATTCCAGCATCAGTCTTTAACTTTACGCCACCAAAAGGTACAGATGTTATTGACCAATAATTAAAGCCTCTTCAAAAAAGCTACCGTAAAAGGTAGCTTTTTTTATATAAGAGAGACAGATACATTTTTTAACCCCGTCTTATTCTTACGCTTTGTATAGTGTTAGAGGTAAATTCATGGGGATTATTATGCGACTTTACGATAAGAAAATTATTTGTATTCTTCCATTAATGGCTGCAATGGCAATGGTGACTGGTTGTCAACCAAAGTCGGCCGCCAAAGAAGAGCAGGCTGCTTCGACTGCAAAAGTTAAAGAAACGAAAGAGGCTGGTGTTCCTGTAATTCAAGCAAAAGTAATCCCAGTAAAATTGCCAAAATCAAAAGTTTGCTTAGAAGATGGTTGTACTGAGTATGATTTTCAAACAGTACAGACCAATCAAAAATGGATTAATGATTACTTCACCAATCGTATAAAGAAAGCAGATCCGAATGCTTTTGCAAATTTAGCTGATCAACCAGTTGAAGTACCTGAAGGCGAACCAAGTTCAAGTCAAAGTGCAATCTATGTTCGTTATTTAGGGCAAAACTATAATCTTGCCACCTTTGCATTACAGACTTATTCGTACTCAGCTGGTGCTGCACACGGCATGTCTCATCAAGAATTTGTAAATTTTGACTTATTAAATAAAAAGCACATTACTGTTACTGAACTTATTCAACCAGATATTGAAAAACAGTTGGTTGATGCCCTCTATGATGCAAATACAAATTGGCTTCAAGAGCACAATATCAATCGTGAAAAACTGCAATTAAGTGATAATTTCTACTATGGCGCAAATGGGATTGTTTTTGTCTATCCAATTTATGAGTTGGCTTCTTATGCCGAAGGAATGTCTGAATTAACGTTGCCGTATTTTGAAGCGAGTAAATTCATTAAACCTGAGTATTTACCGAGCGTGCCAAACTATAAGTTCTAAAATAGGTGATCTATTCTAACAATTGTGTGAAAGCTATTCGTTATGAATATGATCACTATATTTTTTAGTGTGAAGGCCTTACACTATAGCCAGTTTTTTACCCATATTATGATTGATTATGATCGACCCTAAGTTACTCAGAAATAATATTGAAGCTGTTAATGCGGCTTTGGCAAAACGTGGTGTTCAATTAGATGTTCAAGAATGGGCTTCTTTAGAAACTCGCCGTAAAGACTTGCAATCAAAAACTGAAAAATTGCAGGCAGAACGTAATGCCGGTGCAAAACAAGTGGGTCAGATTAAAAAATCCGGTGGTGATGCTTCTGAAATCATGGCGCGTATGCAGGCGATTGGTGATGAAATCAAAGCTGCTGAAGTAGCTTTGTCAGAGCTCCAAAACGAGATTGAACAAAAAGCGCTTAGCATCCCTAACTTACCAGATGAATCTGTTCCTGCTGGTAAAGATGAAGATGATAACGTTGAAATTTCAAAATGGGGTACGCCTCGTCAGTTTGATTTTGAAATCAAAGATCATACTGACTTAGGGGAGTGGATGGGCGGTTTAGAGTTTGAAACTGCGACTAAATTGACTGGTTCACGTTTTAGTGTGTTGAAAGGTTCTTTAGCGCGCCTACAACGTGCTTTAACGCAGTTCATGCTTGATACCCATACTTTAAAGAATGGCTATACAGAAGCTTATGTGCCTTATTTGGTAAATGCTGATTCACTTCGTGGTACTGGTCAATTACCAAAATTTGAAGAAGATTTGTTCAAACTTCAAGGCGAAAAAGAATATTACCTCATCCCTACAGCAGAAGTTCCTGTTACTAACTTCGTTCGTGATGAGATTATTGATACCGAACGCTTGCCATTAAAATATGCAGCGCATACACCGTGTTTCCGTAGTGAAGCTGGTTCTTATGGTCGCGATACACGTGGTTTAATTCGTCAGCATCAGTTTGATAAAGTTGAGATGGTGCAAATCGTTAAACCTGAAACTTCTATGCAGGCACTTGAAGAACTTACTGCACATGCCGAGGGCATTTTGCAGGCACTTGGCTTGCCATATCGCAAAATTTTGCTCTGTGGCGGTGATATGGGCTTCGGTGCGACTAAAACTTACGACTTAGAAGTTTGGGTTCCAAGCCAAAATACTTACCGTGAAATCTCAAGTTGCTCTAATATGGGTGATTTTCAGGCACGCCGCATGAAAGCGCGCTACAGAATGGATCAAAAGAAGACCGAATTGGTGCATACTTTAAATGGCTCTGGTCTAGCTGTTGGTCGTACTTTGCTTGCTGTAATGGAAAATTATCAACGTGAAGATGGTTCTATCGAGATTCCAGAAGTATTACGCCCATATATGGGTGGTTTAACATTTATTGACTAAGCTTTGCATCTAAATTGTGCACGGTTTTTGCTTAATTCAAATCAGATGATTAATGTAGAGGTTTAAGGTGGATATTTTTCCAATCTCTTTAAAGTTGCAACAGCAACGTTGTCTGATTGTGGGTGGTGGGCATATCGCTTTGCGCAAAGCAAATCTTTTAGCCAAAGCTGGAGCAGTAATTGATATTATTGCTCCGGCAATTGAAGATCAGCTTTTATCGTTGATTCAGGCAACTGGAGGGCAGTACTTTGCTGAGACCTTTGCCGAAGTTTTTTTAAATACTCCTTACAGATTAGTTATTGCTGCCACTAATGATGCGCAAGTAAACAAAGCTGTTTTTGAACAATGTGAAGCGCGTAATTTACTGGTAAATAGTGTCGATGATATTCCGCACTGCCGTTTTATGGTTCCAGCGATTATTGATCGTTCTCCATTGATCATTTCTGTTGCCTCAAATGGCGCATCGCCAGTTTTATCTAGACAACTTCGTACTCAAATCGAAACGATTGTTCCACATGGCATGGGTAAATTGGCTGAGTTTTCTGGTCAATGGCGTAAGCAAGTAAAAGAAAAGATTACTAACCCCGATGAGCGTCGAATCTTTTGGGAAAACCTCTATGCCAGCCCATTAAAAGAACAAGTTTTTAATGATAATTTAGAAGTTGCAAATGATTTGATTCAGCAAGCCTTAACAGAATGGACTGCACCTAAAGGTGAAGTTTATTTGGTAGGGGCTGGACCCGGCGATCCTGAGCTACTGACACTAAAAGCATTGCGTCTTATGCAACAAGCAGATGTGGTGATTTATGATCGTTTGGTGTCTGCACCAATTTTAGAACTTTGCCGTCGTGATGCGACCAAAATTTATGTTGGTAAAGCCCGTTCAAATCACTCTGTTCCCCAAGATGGTATCAATGCTTTATTGGTTGAATATGCTCAAAAAGGAAAGCGTGTTTGTCGTCTAAAGGGTGGTGATCCATTTATCTTTGGGCGTGGTGGTGAAGAGATTCAAGAGCTAGTTGAGGCGAATGTCACTTTCCAAGTTGTACCGGGCATAACAGCAGCATCAGGTTGTTCAGCTTATGCAGGAATTCCATTAACTCATCGTGACTATGCGCAAAGTGTCCGTTTCTTGACTGGGCATTTAAAGGAAGGTTCACCTGAACTCCCTTGGAATGAACTGGTTTATGAAAATCAAACTTTAGTCCTCTATATGGGGTTGGTTGGTTTGGAACGTATTTGTGAGCAACTTATTGCTCATGGTCAACGTGCTGATATGCCTGTAGCCTTAATTTCTAAAGGAACTACACCAGAACAGAAAGTTATTGTTGGGACATTAGCTGATATTGCAACAAAAGTGTCTGAACATCATATCGTGGCGCCGACTTTAACCATTATTGGTGAAGTGGTGAGTTTACGTGAACAGTTAAAATGGCAATAAGTTCATCTGAATTTATTGCTGGTTATTAAAGTCGAGAAAATTTGTGATTCATGTTGTTCTATACGAGCCTGAAATTCCTGCCAATACAGGCAATATCATTCGTTTATGTGCTAATACGGGCGCACAGTTACATTTAGTCAAACCCCTAGGTTTTGAGTTGGATGATAAAAAACTCAAAAGAGCAGGCCTTGATTATCATGAATGGGCACGTATGCAGATTTGGGACAACATTGAACTGTGTCTTGCAGACTTAAAAGCTAAAGGGGTTGAGCATGTTTTTCCACTCACCACTAAAGGTTCTGCAACTCCACATACAGTTGATTTGAATCGACCTGTGGCTTTATTGATGGGGCCAGAAACACGTGGCTTGCCTGAGCATGTTCGCTTAATGTTTCCGCAAGAACAATGGATCCGTTTGCCGATGGCCGAAAACTCAAGAAGTTTAAATTTATCTAATGCAACGGCTGTGATTGTTTATGAAGCATGGCGTCAGCAGGGTTTTAAAAACTTAGGGTAAGTTACTAATTTTGAGTAAGAATAAGGCCACAATTGTGGCCTTATTTGTTTTTAGATGTCTTATTTAGGGAAAACAACACCACTTGCTAAATCATAATTTGTTGGAGAGTTGGTATAGACTGATCCAAGTCGAACTGCAAAGAACCAACCTAATTTACCTTGGTCTTGAATTCGATTTTCAACAAGATATGGCTCATCTGTTTCGGATGCAGCATCTTCAATAAATACTTTATATTCAATAGGTCCCGTATTTTCACTATCACGCTCAAATAGATAACCATCAATATTAAAGAAGCCTAGGTTATTGTTCGCATCAACCAATCTATAACCTTCGGCTGCTTGCTCTTTAAGGAGTTTTTCAAGTTTAATTGCATCTTCCTTGTTAAACGGAATATGTTGTGGAACTTCAAAATAACGATACGCATAGGTTCCGTTATGTGTACTGCTATTTACACAAGTTGGTACATAGAAGGTTCCATTCGTTGTGCCATTATTGGTGAACGAGGTGTTTGCGTAAATGAGTTTACAACCTTGTGCACCAAGTTCGTTGAAGGCATTTAAAATTGTTGTGCGAGAGGTATTGGTTAAGAATCGATTAGAGTAAGAATATGTTGCTGGTTTCTTATCATTTTTAACAAATAAATATTTATCTGTATTAGATGTAACTTCTCCAAATGAAAGTTTATATATATAGCCTAAGCTACCTTGTTTATTTAACTCATTAACCCATAGTAAATAACGGTTTGCTACCGAGTTGGTTTTAACATCAACTGTCTTATAGGTGTATGTGTCAGTGGTTTTATTGTTTTTAACATATAAATTTTTATATAGGGCAAAGCTACTATCAGGATTATCTAAACTTACAGATGGTGTGAGAAGGGCATAGCCTTGACGTCCTTGGTCATTAAGTTGGGTTAATAGATCTGCCCAAGATTCCTTATTATCTCCTAGTCTATAACTTGCTGTTGCCAATACTTGTGTCGGCTTTTGCATGCTTGCTGGTGGTGTCGTTTTTGTGAAGCAAGTATTTATGAGATCAAAGTTTGCTTGCTGCAAATAATTATGTATCGCATTTGGTTCATCTGTAGGAACTAGACAGAATTGGTTTGCATTTTTAAACCCTAGAATAGCTGGCTGTTTTTGCTCTAATTCTCCAGCTACTACAAGCTGCCAATCTACTTTGTTATAGCTTGAGGTTTGTATAGTCTGTGGTGCTCCAATATTTGAAACCAGACTAAAATCTTCAGCTTGGCGGTAACTTGCAACAATGTTACCTGTACAGTTCGATTCATTCTCATAACGTACTGTTTCACTGGTAAATCGAACGCTGTTATCAGAAACCTTAATGACGTTCATTTTTAGAGCAGAGCCGTTAATACAAGCTCCTTTACCCGCTAACCAACTTCCAACAAAGCGATCCGCTACACTTGTTGGTGTTGGTGTTGGTGTTGGTGTTGGTGTTGGTGTTGGTGTTGGTGTTGGTGTTGGTGTTGGTGTTGGTGTTGGTGTTGGTGTTGGTGTTGGTGTTGGTGTTGGTGTTGGTGTTGGTGTTGGTGTTGGTGTTGGTGTTGGTGTCGGTGTCGGTGTCGGTGTCGGTGTCGGTGTCGGTGTCGGTGTCGGTGTCGAATCATTATCGTCAGACCCACACCCACTTAAAGCTATAAAAATCAAAGCAATGCTGCTTCCTTTTACTATGTTATTCATCACATGAACCCTTTTTTTATTAAAAATGTGAAAATTTAACATTTTTAAAATAGATCAATTATAATGCAGTTGTAAAGATCAAATTTGAAAAAAGGTTCAACATGGCAGCTTATAATCAAATTGAAATATTCGAACAAAGTCAAAAATGGTTTGACCAGTTGCCATTAGAATGGAAAAACTGGCTTGAAGAAAATTTAGAAAAAGGGTGTGCAATTGAACAATTAGTCGATGTGTTAAAAGCAAATGGATTTGAGCCAAGATTTGAAATGAATGATTTGAAATTTCAGACTTTATCGGATCATGATCAAGAGTGGATCATTGAACAAGTTTTAAATGAGGTTACGTCTGAGCAAATAGTAAAAATATTAATAGAGCAGGGGCATGATGGTTTAAAAGTAAAAGAATATTTAAATAATTTAGAAAATAATCAGCTATATAAAATTTTGAAGAAAAAGCATCATCAACTTAAAAAACGTGAATGGTTAATAGAAATTGTAGATCAATTGGCACAGCTAAACTCTGGCTATAGTGAAGAAATTCCTTCAATTACTGCTCCACAGTTCTCTGTTTTTATAAAGAATTACTATAGTCAACATCGGCCTGTCATTTTAAAAGAAGGAATAGAACATTGGCCAGCTTTGCACAAATGGTCTCCGCAATATTTTGCTTCTAAATTTGGCCATCATTTAGTTGAAGTTCAGATGAATAGAAATTTAGATGAACAGTTTGAAAGACATTCTCCATCACTAAAACACAAAATGAAGATGTCGGAGTTTGTATCAAAAGTTATGGCAGTTGATGCTAGTAATGATTTTTATATGACTGCAAATAATGCGACCAACAGCCATCAGATGCTTCAAGAACTATTTTTAGATATAGGTGATTTTGCAGAAGGTTATTGTGATTTGGCTTTAAAAGATGAGCGTAGTTTTTTATGGTTTGGGCCTAAAGGAACATTTACGCCATTACATCATGATTTAACGAATAATATGTTAGTTCAAATTTATGGACGCAAAAAAGTAACTTTAATTCCTGCCTTGCAAGTTCCTCATCTATATAACGATCATTGGGTGTTTAGCGAATTAAGTAATGCAAATAAAATTGATTTTGAAAAATATCCTTTGGCAAGATTAATCACTCCAGTGGAATGTAGTTTGAATGCTGGGGAGGCTTTGTTTATCCCCATTGGTTGGTGGCATAGTGTAGAAAGTTTAAATGTCTCAATCAGTATTTCTTTTACCCATTTTAATGCGCCAAATCATTATGTTGATCGGTTTCCAAAAGAGGTCTAAGAATGAAAATTGCATCTTAAACCGTTCAGTGTGACAATTGCTCGGCCCATACTGTTTTTCAAATATGAAGGAAAATTGTTACCCTATGACCACACTCCAAACGAACAATGCAGAACTTAATCAGAAGCAGGTATTAATGTTAATGGAATACCTGACGCAATGGTTAATTCGTTCAGGAGTGGGATATAACGACTTTGTGACTGCTTTGAAACCTATTTTCTATCAACAAGCTTTAACTGAGCTAGAGCGTATAGAGCAAAAGCCAACTGATTCAGCGGTCAGTTTACTTTCAGGGTTACATCGCAAAGATGTGAATGCATTTAAAAAGGCGATGCAGGCTGGGCAGCCTTTAACAGAAGCAAAAGTAGCAGAGCCAGTAAGTGTTCCTGCTCGAGTGATTGGCTTGTGGCTTGCAGAGGGATTAGCAGAAAAAATTCCTTTTATTAGTGAAAATCAGATTAGCTTTGAAAGTTTGGTAAAGAAAATTTCAACTGAAAAACATCCAAGATCTATTCTGAACGAACTTGAGCGTTTGAACATTGTGAAAGAACAAGATGGCCTTGTGATGTTGCAGCAGCGTAGTTTTATGCCTGATGTTGAGCAATTCGAGGTTCGAAAATTATTAACGAATAACTTAGAGGCACATTTAGCTGCCGGAGTTCATAATTTATTTCAGCCAGAAAAAGAGCCCTATTTAGAACAAGCAATTTTTGCTGATGAATTAACAGATGAATCGATCACTTTACTCAAAGACGCAAGTTTACGCTTGTGGGAAGATCTATCACTGCAAATACTTAAGTTAGCCATTGAACGTTGTGCACTCGATGAAGGAAAAGAGGGTGCAACCAAAACTTTCCGTTTCGGAGCTTATCAATATGATGAAAATAACTTATAAAAAATTAATAATATCCATGAGTTTCATTTTGATGGGTGGTCTTTTGACTGCTTGTGGAGAGGATTTATTCGCAGGTGGTGCTAGTTTAGGTGGATCGGGAAATCCGACTAAACCTGGTAAACCGGGTGATTATGAGACACCAGCCGATGGAGAGAAAGGTGACTCAAAAGATAATGAAATTTGGTTACCCGCACCTGTTGAAGATGACTGTAATGGCTTGCATCGTAAATTACAGTTCCTGAATAATGTAACGCGTGAACCCATCGAAAAAGAAACAGTTTTTAAATATGCACAGCAGTTAACTTTAAATGGCACAATTGCTTTGCAGATTACTCAAACTAATACGGGTTTAGAGAAAATACAAGAACGACAACCTGCGTGTTATGTACCTTTAGAACTCTATTTATTTGGAAATACTAAACGTTCTTATCCAGAAAATGAGTGTAAAGAGACCCAAACTTACGAATATAAGCCTAGTGAAACCAAAACTTTTATTGTCAATTATCCTGCATTTGAAGTCATGAATGGTACTTGGAAATATGGTCTAGAAAGCACCTATTTGAAAAATGAGCAGGAGTTAAAACAATGCGAACCTTTAACTATTCAATTTAAAATAAGTGCGCCACCTGAACCGATTAAAATTAATTAAGATGAGCCACTCATGAGCTATAAAATTTTAAGGGAAGTATGAGTTAAGCCTGTTCTAATGCTTTTTCATCATAAGTTATTTGAGCTGCTAAAACTTGTTCAATATTGGTTTCGGCCCATTCCTTTAATTGGAACGCCATTGAAGCTACATTTTGCCCTAAAGAAGTAAGTGAGTAATCAACACGAATTGGGGATGTATTCTGAATTTTACGCTCGATAAAACCGTCTCTCTCCAGCATTTTTAACTTTTGTGATAAGACTTTAGGGGAGATACCTTGAATATTCTTTTTGAGCAAATTGAAGTGCTGAATTTCCTCCTCAAGAACATTTAAAATCAATAAAACCCATTTATCTGCAATTTTTTCAAAAAATAAACGAGCAGGGCAATGTTGTTGAAAAATATTATATTTTAGACATTCATTCATACCATTTACCTATAATTTCTTGAAAAAACTACCCTAGTTACCAACTAGTAACTAATTGACACCTAGTTTCTAAAATATATCATAAAGTGGAATTTAATAAAACAAAGGTTTGCTCCCATGTCTAACTCTAATATCGCGGTTGTATATTTCTCTGGTTATGGCCACACTAAAGTCGTGGCTGAAACGTTTGCAAACGAAATTAATGCTCAGCTCATCCAAATTGATCAAGAGGGAAATATTACTGATCAAGATTGGCAGACATTAAATGATGCGAAGGGGATTGTTTTTGGTGCGCCTACTTATATGGGTACAGCGCCCTGGCAGTTTAAAAAGTTTGCTGATGCAACTTCAAAAGTGTGGTTTACACGTGGTTGGCAAGATAAAGTATTTGCAGGTTTTACAAACAGCGCGAGCTTAAATGGTGATAAGCAAGTAACTCTTATTCAACTGCAAACTTTAGCATCACAGCATGGTGGCATTTGGGTGAGCCTTGGTTTATTGCCAGCAAATACGAAAGATGCAACACGTGAAGATGTAAACAACTTAGGTGGTTCGGTAGGACTTTTAGTTCAATCACCTTCGGATGCAAGTGTGGAAGAGGTTCCGACAGGTGATCTTGAAACAGCAAAACTTTATGCTCAACGTGTACAAAGCATTGTAAATAAAATTTTTGGTTAATTTGACCATAAAAAAGGCGCTTTAAGCGCCTTTTTTATTACTCATGCTCGTTATGTTGCGGAGCATTATATTTAAAGCCTTTGGTTTTATAGGCCAAATAACCTACACCAATAACGGCCCAAGCTAAGCCAATTTGTAAGGCAAGCTTATCAATCTCTAACCACATCATAAAGACACTGGCAAAACCAAGCGTTGGTATAGCAATATAATTAATGATGTCTTTAAGCGTTTTATTCTTGCCATCTCTTAATGCATAGCGAGAAACTACGGAGAAGTTAACAAAACTAAAAGCAGTTAAAGCACCAAAACTAATCAAGTTAACAATATGCTCAAGATCTAAAAAGCCAGCAGATAAAGCAACCACACCTACAATAAGAATGTTGTAAGTTGGGGTATGCAATTTTGGACTGATATGACCAAATAATTTCTTGTTGATGACTCCATCTCGTCCCATCACATACATTAAGCGTGATACACCCGCATGTGCAGAAATACCTGATGCCATCACAGCGACTACAGCAAAATATAAAACCAAAGTTTTAAACATCAAACTACCAATCGCAGCGACCATCACAGGTTGTGATTCATCTAACGGATTGAAGTAAGTATTTGGATTACTTGGGAAATATAATTGGATGAAGTAAGTACTTACAATGAAAATAATACCTGCAAGTAATGCTGTAGAAAAAATAGCTTTTGGTAGCGTTTTTTCTGCATCTTTTGTTTCTTCAGCAAGAGACGATAAAGCATCAAATCCGGTAAAAGAGAAGCAGAGTACAGTCGCGCCAGCAATTAAAGAACTGACAGATGTCATATCGTTCCAAAAAGGAGTTAATGACCACAATGCCGCTTTATCTGGATTTAAAGTTCCATCTGCATATACACCTTGAGTAAGTAAGATATATACTTGATAAACAAAATAAAAAATTACGCCAAGCTGAATAACAACAATCGTACTGTTAAAACGTGCAACGAACCGTGCACCAAATAAATTAATAACAGTCATAAGCGTTGTTAAACCAATCACCCATAACCAGTTATTTACTTCTGGAAAAAGAGCTCTTAGATAAATATCTGCCAAGATAATATTAACAAGCGGTGACAGTAGATAGTCTAACCAAGAAGACCAACCCACCATAAAGCCAACGTTAGGGTGAATTGATTTTTGAGCATACGTATAGGCCGACCCAGAAGAAGGGTAGCGCTTAATCATATGTCCATAACTGATCGATGTTAATAAGATTGCGACTAATGCAAAAATGTAGGAAGTTGGTACATGACCACCACTTCGTTCTGACACTAAACCAAAAGTATCAAATAACGTTAATGGCTGAATGTAAGCTAAACCAATAATAACAATATGCCAAAGTACAAGATTCTTTTGAAGCTTGCCTGTTGGTTTAGTCCCAGATAAATTTGTCAACGGCGTTATCCTCATAATCGTTGATCAAGGATCAGCTTGGTGTTAAGGATCGTTTGAGACGAACGATCCCCCCTACAGAAAAAGATAAAGTGCGCCAATCTATCCTAAATTGATATAAATTGTCAGTACTTTCATCTATTTTTTAGCAATTTTTTTGCCATATGTTTCAAATAAAATAATCAATAAAAATGCTTAGTGATAAAAAAGGTCTGATTCAATATATAAATCAGACCTTTATGGGATTTCTTGGAGTTTGACTTATCGAATTACCAAGCTTTTTCTAAGATATCTCGGATATCTTTTAAGCTTGCTTCTTTCGGGTTGTAAATAATTGAGCCATCATTTAGTGCTTTTTCTGCAACTTCATCAAGCTGTGCTTCAGTTACTTTACCTGTTTCACGTAGAGTGCGTGGTAACTTTGTTAAAGTAAATAGGCGATCACGCATTGCTAAGATAGTTGTAATTGCTCTATCTGCACGCTGGGTTGCAGGCGTTTGTGCATAAATATCTGCACCAGCAAGCGGTAATAGTAACTCACCAATTTTCTGACCATTTACTTGTTTATTATATTCAAGTACATACGGTAAGAATAAATTCATGCATAGACCGTGGGGTAGGTGAGCAACAGCACCTAAAGCATGACCTAAAGAGTGAACTAAGCCGACCATTGAATTAGAAAATGCAATACCAGCCATTGTTGAAGCTTGAGCTAACTCTAAACGGCCTTGTGAGTCATTTGGGTTTTCTAAGACATTAAATAGATTTTCACTAATCTTTTTAATTCCGGCACTTGCATAAGCATCGCTCAATGGATTGGCAGCCATACATGTATAGGCTTCTACACAATGCGTTAATGCATCCATACCAGTCATTGCAGTTAAATGAGGCGGTAATGTAAGTGTCATGCGTGGATCTAAAATCGCTGCATGTGGCATTAAATAATAAGAAGCAAATGCTAACTTAACATTTTTTTGAGTATCTGAAACCACTGCAACCATTGTTACTTCAGAACCAGTGCCTGAAGTTGTTGGAATCACAAAAAATGGTTTTAATGGCTTCGGTAAGTTATGAGCACCTGCATATTGCAGTAAGTCATTTCCACCTTCAGAAACTAAAATATTAGTTGCTTTAGAAGTGTCTATGACTGAACCACCACCTACAGCAATGATCGCATCACATTTGTTTGCACGATAAGCTTCTGCTGCAAGGCGAACAACCTCTAAACTCGAGTCGGGTGGAACATCATCAAAAACATGACCAATGACAGCATCAGTTGTACTAAATGCAGCTTCAATCGGATTTAATAAGCCATTTGCGCGTACACCCTTATCTGTAATGATAAGAGGGCGTTTTGCACCCAAAGTTGCAAGCTCAAACGGAATATGTTCTAACGCAGCATTACCAGCAATGACTTTTACAGGACAAAAGAATTCGTAATATGGTTTGGCCATGTTATGCGCTCCGCTTGAAATAGGACTTGGCTACTTTTAGGTAAATATTTGCAGCCTCGTTGAATTTTTCTTTTAGGCTAAGTTCAGTTGGGTATTCTTTGACTGCTAGTGAAGCAACCAATTTAGGTAAAATAAGAGCTTCCATTTTATTTAGGCAGCGTACTAAGCGGATAGCAGCAGATACATCACCATCGGCAATCATTCGGTCATTGGCAAATGCTTGAGCAGTACTTTCTTGAAAAGAAAATACCAAAAAGGCATGAGTGACGTGTTTGAATGTAATCGTTAAGTCTGGTTTTCTTTCAGCTCTTTGAAGTAGTTCTAACTGTTTGTCTTCTGTCACTCGAGCAAAAAATGCTGGTCCATTCGGGAAAACATTCATTGAAAGTACAAAGTGAACAGGAAATTTAGATACTTCCTCTTGTATTTCAGTGTCCACTTGACTTGCCATGACCAAGCCACGACCAATAACATCCATCATGAGCTTAACGTAGGCAAGTTGCAGAGTCGGCTTTACCGCTTTTGTCGAAATCACTCGCGTATCCCTTGTTAAAATTATGCGAAAGCAAATTTAGAGTAATTACTCTAATCCATTTTTATTTCATCGCAAAGCGATTTATTCATATTTGACTTTAGGGTCATTAAAGTACCCAGTACTATTAATATACTCAATAAAGTCCTGACAAAGTTGACCAAATGATGGATAAGGAGTCACTAAATCTTGTATACGTACCATTTCTAAGCCTGCATAACCGCAAGGATTGATGGTCTGGAATCCATCTAAGGTGCAGTCCAAGTTTAATGCTAATCCATGATAACTACGACCACGACGAATTTTAAAACCTAAAGAACCAATCTTACGACCATCTACATATACCCCAGGTGCATCGGGTTTGGCATAAGCTTCAATTCCATATTTTTTTAAAACATCTATCATAAATTGTTCAGCAAAACTGACCAAAGTACGTACGTTCCATTTTAGTCGATTAAGATCAAACATGAAGTAAGCCACAAGTTGACCAGGGCCATGCCAAGTCACTTGCCCGCCACGATCAGTTTGTACGACTGGAATATTTGATGAAATTAGGATGTGTTCTGGTTTACCAGCTTGACCTTGTGTTAAGACATTATAATGTTGAAGTAACCATAACTCATCAGGCGTATCTTGATCACGCTCGTTTGTTAAGAGTTTCATGGTTTCGAACTTGCTTTGATAATCTTGTAAATCGTTCCATTGGCGAATGATCAAGTTGGGTCTATCAAGGCTCATCACAATATCTTCCTATAAGTTGGTTTCTGCGGCACCCAGTTAATATCTGCAAGATAGAAGCCGAAAACCCTGTAATTTTAAAGGATTTTATAATAGGGTTTCTAAATATTTATATTGTTTTTTTACTGTTTGATAACTTAAAAATTTCTCAAAAAAATACCACAGTAAGAGTGTCTGACTGTGGTATTGATTGAAGAACTTAAAATTAAAGCGCAGTTCTAATCTGCGGGCAAGCAGCCAAGTCAGCATAAAGTGCATGAACTTGTTCTAATTCTTCAAAGCGCAATTGTGCTGTTAAAGAATGATACTTGCCGGTGCGAGATTCTTGAACTTTTAATGTTGAGTGGTCGAAGTCTGGGAAATGTTTCACCAAAATATCGACTACAGCAACACGTAATTCTTCACCCGCATCGCCAATAAGTTTAATTGGATAATCCATCGGAAATACCCAAAGATGTTCTTGTAGTTCGCGAGATGGAGTGCGGTCTAACATAAGTTACCTCATGATTTGAAACGCCTGCATTATCGCAGGCGTTTATAGCTCTTTCTATTAAATGGGGCTTGGTTTTGAAATTTCAAGCCTTCAAAACTTAGTCATTTTCCAAGAAAGAACGTAAGTGTTCAGAACGAGAAGGGTGGCGTAATTTACGCAATGCTTTCGCTTCAATCTGACGAATACGTTCACGTGTTACGTCAAATTGCTTGCCCACTTCTTCTAACGTATGATCGGTTGGCATATCAATACCAAAACGCATCTTCAATACTTTTGCTTCACGTTCAGTTAAGTTTTCCAATACTTCACGTGTTGCTTCTTTTAAGCCTTCTGAAGTCGCAGCATCAATTGGAGAAGTGATGTTTTGATCTTCAATGAAATCACCAAGATGCGAATCTTCATCATCACCAATAGGTGTTTCCATTGAAATTGGTTCTTTGGCAATTTTAAGTACCTTACGAACCTTAACTTCGTCCATTTCTAAACGTTCACCTAATTCTTCAGGTGTTGGTTCACGGCCCATTTCTTGTAACAATTGACGAGATACACGGTTGATCTTGTTAATTGTTTCAATCATATGTACAGGAATACGAATTGTACGAGCCTGATCGGCAATCGAACGGGTAATCGCCTGACGAATCCACCAAGTTGCATAAGTCGAGAATTTATAACCACGACGATATTCAAACTTGTCTACAGCTTTCATCAAACCAATGTTCCCTTCTTGAATCAAGTCAAGGAACTGTAAACCACGGTTGGTATATTTCTTCGCAATCGAAATTACCAAACGAAGGTTGGCTTCTACCATTTCTTTCTTAGCACGGCGTGCTTTCGCTTCGCCAATTGCCATACGCTTAGAAATATCTTTAATTTCAGCAACGCTTAAACTAAGTTCTTTCTCAATATCTGCAATTTTTTGCTGGAACGCTAAAACATCCGGACGAACTTTTTCCAAATGCGCCTTGATTTCAGCAGGAGCTTTAGCAATTTGTTCATCTAACCAAGCTGGATTAGATTCTTGCTTAGGGAAAGATGTACGGAATTGAGTACGATCCATACGGCCACGACGTACTGCATAACGCATGATTTCACGTTCATTGGCACGAATTTGTTCATGTGTGCCACGAATCATTTCAGAAATGATATCGAATAAACGTGGTGTAAATTTAAACATCATAAACACAGTAGCTAACGCTTCTAAAGCTTCGTCTGCTTCAGGGCTGTTACGGCCATGTTTCTCAATAATACCTTTTGTTTTAGTCCATGCAGATTCAAGTTCATTAAAACGAATCTTTGCAACTTCAGGGTCTGGACCAGACTCACCTTCAGAATCATCGTCGCTTTCCGACTCTTCATCTTCTTCGTCATCGTCAAGCTTAACTTCTTTTGCTGGTGTAGCTGGCGCATCATCTTCTTCAAGTTCTGTTTCTTCTTCTAGAACTTCAGGAATATCTTCGTCAGTTTCCGGATCAAGATAGCCAGATAAAATATCGGCAAGGCGACGTTCGCCAGTCAAGAAATCATTATATTCTTTTAATACAACTTCAACAGCATTTGGCCAGTACGCAATTGAATTAAGGACATCACGAATCCCTTCTTCAATACGTTTTGCAATGCTGATTTCACCTTCACGGGTTAACAGTTCAACTGTACCCATTTCACGCATGTACATACGTACAGGATCTGTCGTACGTCCAGGCTCATTTTCAACCGATGCAAGTACGGCAGCAGCTTCTTCTTCAGCAACTTCATCGGCTGTGTCAGTTGACTCACCGAACATGGTATCGTCAGATTCAGGTGCACGCTCGTGTACAGGAATACCAACGTCTTGAAGCATTTGAATAATGTCTTCAATCTGTTCGCTTTCAGTAATCGAGTCCGGCAGATGATCGTTAACCTCAGCGTAAGTTAAGTAACCTTGTTCTTTGCCTCGGCTAATCAGAGCCGCTACTTGAGAAGTAGGGGAATGCATATCGCTCATCTTTGCTTACTCTTCGTTGAATCTGTGGCAGTGAAAAACCGTGCATGATAGCACAATTTGCTTGAAATGTTTTGGGTTTGATCGGTAACCGTTAAATAAAAAATATCTTTGAATTCACGTCTGTTTTTTGAATATTGGGCTAAAATCATTTTTTTCAAGCTTAAATCATCGAAAAGATCATAGAATTTTTTCTTGATCAAAAAAATAGTTGAGTTTTATAAATACACAATTTTTCGGGTGAAAAAAAGTACAAATATGCAGTTTAATGAAAAAAATATAAATAAAACTTGACATGATTCTGTAAGAGAGATAAATAGCGCCTAGACCCATTCACATTTTTTCATTAGAGGTAGTTTTAGTGTCTTCTACAGATTTTGAACTAGATGATAACTACGGTGATGATGATGATGTCGGTTTTGATGAGTCATCAGGCAAAATCACTGCGAAAGAATCATTAGAAAAACGTAGATTAATTGATGATCTATTGGCTCAACGCCGTTTAGAGCGTGAGTTGAAGGATTTTGATTATGATTTAGACGATGATGATCTTGATGATGAAGACTAATCAAATCTGAATAGGGCATCGTCAGCTTAAATGCTATGCTATCGTAGATTTCTTTTTTATAGTCAGGTAACACAATGAGTGCGTTAGATTTAGACCAATTAAGTGAATATCTAGATGGAGACCACAATGAGTATGGTCTAGATTTCGCTGCAACTCATGGTTTTCTGTGTGCAATTGCAGTAGGCCCTCAGTTTGACCGTTGGTTAGATGAGCTGTTTGATAATAACCATAAAAAGGTTCCTGCTGAAATTATTCAGCAAATCAAGGCGTGGTTAGAGTCAATTCGACAAGATTTAGCAAATGAGAATGGAATTGTATTTCCATTTGAAATTGAAGAAGCTGATGTTGAATCTAGCTTAGGCGACTGGAGTGTGGGATTTGTTGATGCAATGTTCTTAAATGAAGAGGCATGGTTTGCCCCTGAACATGAAGAACAATTAATTGATTTAACTTTACCAATGATGGTATTTAGTGGAATTGATGAAGAAGATCCGCAGATGGAATCTTTCCGTCGTAATGGACAGTTAATGGATGAACTGGCAGAAGAAATTCCAGATAATTTGAATGAATTATATTTGATGTACCATACTCCAAATTAATTTATTAGAAGAAATAATAAATAACGTCCTTTCTAGGGCGTTTTTTATTATTTGGCTTTTTTAATTGTTTAAAGAATGAAGCAGTCTTTTTTAAGGTTTTATCTTAAATTTAGAGCTTTAATCGGGATGTTGAACGAGTTGTTTTCATAATCTGGTGGAGTTTGGATGTTAAAAGTTTCAAAACTAGCTTGAAGTGAATAAATTAGTTTTGAAGGGCTATGTAGTTAAAATATTTTTATTATTTAGGATTTCTGTAAAAAAGGCATTTAGAAAACTAAATGCCTTTTCATTAAAAATTATAAACGTTTACGCTTTGCAGCTGCGATTTGCGACTGACGCATACGGAAACCAGCTTTTTGTTTTTCAGTTGTCTTGTCGATGCAATACACGCATGAAACACCATGTTCATAACTTGTTAAAGCTGACTCTTCTGGAGTTAATGGCCAACCACAAGCATGACATTTAATATTTACGCCTTCCTCAACGCCATGAGTTACAGCAGTACGTCCATCAAATACGAAACATTCGCCTTCCCATAAACTTTCATCGGCAGGGGTTTCTTCTAAGTATTTAAGAATACCACCTTTGAGGTGATAAACCTCTTGGAAGCCTTCTTGAAGAAGTAATGATGTTGATTTTTCACAGCGAATACCGCCTGTACAGAACATCGCAATTTTTTTATCTTTATGTTGCTCTAGCTCTTTTTTGACATATTCTGGGAATTCGCGGAATGTCTCAGTTTTAGGGTCGATTGCACCTTTAAAAGTGCCTGCCTTATATTCATAGTCATTACGTGTGTCGATTAAAATTACATCATCACGTGCAATTAAATCATTCCACTCTTTTGGATCGAGGTAGTGACCCACTAAGTCGCGGGGTTTAACCTCAACACCTAAAGTTACAATCTCTTCTTTAAGTTTAATCTTCATTTTACGGAAAGGTTTGTCAGAGCTATGGGATTCTTTGTATTCCATAGAAGCAAAACCTTCATTAAGCAAAAATTGATAGAGATTATCAATTGCTACACGATCGCCCGCAACAGTACCATTAATTCCTTCACCTGCTACAATCAGAGTTCCACAAAGGTTAATTGTTTTCACTAAGTCTAATAGACGTTGCTGAAGATCTGCAGGATCTTGAACTTCTTTAAATTGATATAGTGCTGCAACAACCCAACCCGCGGTCGCTTGCTGTTCTACAGGTGCAAGCTGTTCTACAGTAGCGTTCATGGAAAACTCCAAATGTATTAAGATATAAATTTAAGGCGCATATTTTAGCGCGAAAATGTGTAATAAGCGAGAAAACCATAAAAAGTATATGGTTTATTTAAGGAGTTTGTTTTGAGTAATGATCATCGAATGCTCTCTCTCACCCCATGTGCAGGGCGTTGTTCAACAGTTTTTGGTGATCAGGTGTGCCGTGGTTGTCGCCGTTTTAACCATGAAGTAATTCAATGGAATACTTATACAGCAGAGCAACGCTTGGCTGTGTGGAAGCGCTTAGATGATCAGTTGAATCAAATCCTAGTACCTATGTTGCCTCATGCGAACTTGCAGCATGTAGAGGGATTTATTTTAAGTAAGCGTGTTCGGTTGATGGAAGGGGCGAGTAAGGGCCGCAAGCTTTATCATGCTTTGAAAATATGTGAAAAAAATAAGCATCTGGCACACGAGAGTGGTTTGGGTATTTCAGAACCTCAAGTCAAAACAATATGGGTTGAATTTGAAAGACGTGTTCTAGCTTTGGCTAAAGCGAGTTATGAGTTGGCTTGGCTCCGAGCTGATGGGATTAGTCATCATTTATTAAGTGTGTTTGATGAAGAATAAGTTTTTAAATTGAATTGAAAATACCCCAATAAAAAAGCTGCCAGAAGGCAGCTTTTTTATCATTAATTTTCTTTCGAATATTAACGTTTGATGTCGCGTTGAGTCGGGCCAGTGTAAAGCTGACGAGGACGACCGATTTTGTATGGTGCGCTGTGCATTTCTAACCAGTGGCTGATCCAACCTACTGTACGTGCAAGAGCAAAGATTACTGTAAACATTTCTGTTGGGATACCAATCGCTTTAAGGATGATACCTGAGTAGAAGTCTACGTTAGGGTAAAGTTTACGTTCAACAAAGTACGGGTCGTTCAATGCAATACGTTCAAGTTCCATAGCAAGCGCTAATTGAGGATCATTGATATTTAATGCTTCAAGAACTTCGTCACAAGTTTGTTTCATGACTTTAGCACGTGGGTCGAAGTTTTTGTACACACGATGACCGAAGCCCATGAGTTTAACTTCTTTACGTTTTACTTTTTCCATGAACTCAGCAACGTTTTCTACACTGCCGATTTCATCAAGCATCTTAAGAACAGCTTCGTTTGCACCACCGTGAGCAGGTCCCCAAAGCGCAGAAATACCTGAAGAGATACATGCGTATGGGTTTGCACCAGTAGAACCAGCAAGACGTACTGTAGATGTCGAAGCATTTTGTTCGTGATCAGCGTGAAGCGTGAAGATACGATCCATTGCACGAGCAAGAACAGGATTTACTTTGTAATCACGGTCAGCAGGAGTAGCAAACATCATGTGTAAGAAGTTTTCCGCGTAATTTAAGTCATTACGTGGATAGATGAATGGTTGACCTACTGTGTATTTGTAACTCCAAGCAGCAAGCGTTGGAATTTTTGCAATTAGACGAATCGCAGTGATTTCACGGTGATTGATGTCTTCAATGTCGAGGTTGTTGTGATAGAACGCAGATAATGCACCCACAACACCAACCATGATTGCCATAGGATGAGCATCACGACGGAAACCATTGAAGAAGCGGCTAACTTGGTCATGAACCATAGTATGAGCACGAACTTTGGCATCAAATTCTGTTTTTTGTTCAGCAGTTGGGAGCTCGCCATTTAATAATAAATAACAAGTTTCAAGATAGTCTGCTTGAGTTGCTAATTGGTCGATTGGGTAACCGCGGTGTAATAAAATACCTTTGTCACCATCAATGAACGTAATTTTAGACTCGCATGCAGCTGTCGCCATAAAACCAGGATCGAAAGTAAAATGACCTTCTTTCAATATGCTGCTGACATCAATTACATCTGGACCTAAAGTGCCACTGTAGATTGGTAAACCAATTTCTTTGCCATCAAGATGTAATACGGCTTTTTTGCCATTTGCTTCAGACATTCAATAGATCTCCTGTCCTGGTGAATGTTGATCTGACTCGAAATCCTAATGTTCTCATGTGCGAATCAGACGGTGTCAAAATTTGCTATAAGATTAGTGAGTACTGAAATTTTGTCAATTATACTTATGGATAAAAAATAACGTTCTCACAGAGAGTTAGTCATCAAGACCCGAGCAAAAAAGTCAGTAAAATCACTGCATCGGGATGGTATAATAAGTCAATTCAATAAGAACGTGCAGAAAAAAAATGAAGTATCAGTACAATTGTAAGCAAATTTTTAAATTAAGAGGAGGACTGGCAAGTCGGTAGAAAATGCCAATCCAATTAAAAAAATCATAAAACTCATGGTGTAATTTAAAATTAATAATCAAAAAACACTCTATTTTTATTTAGTTGTAACAAAGAATGTTGCTGTTTTTTTAAGTTTAATTGTATAAAAAATAGCTAATTGAACTGCGTTAGAATAATTATAAATTTTATTTTCAATAAAAATCGCTTTCTCAAATGTATTTTAGATTGACTGATTTGTATTGAATCCAACTAACTTCACTTAGTTGAATTGTAGCTTTTATTGAAAATATGAGCAGTTACTAACATTTTTCTATTTATATGATGAATTTATAACTTTATCTTTAGTCTAAAATTTGCTTATTTAAAAGAAATTGCAGAAAAAATGAAATTAAATAAAAAGTTATTTTAAACAATAACATGATGAAACTCTGTATGCCATTTTAACGGGGTTAATAGGGTGATATCATTGTTAATGATTCTTATTTAATTGTTTTTTGCTTAAATGGGAAAGTGGATTGTTTGTATTTTGATACTTCGCGTTTTATAATTCAGTGTCGTTTATAGGTTAGGCATGAGCTGTGCTTGCCTAACAATGCCAGCTTTCCTTGGAATTAATTCAACAAACTCCGGTCGGAGTTTCTACCTACAGGATGCCCGCTGTGAAAAGCAACAGACCTGTCAATTTGTCCATGGGTCAGGTGTTAGCGGTAAATTTACGCTCACCCGTGGCTATTGCATCAATTTTACACCGTTTATCAGGTGTCATCGTTTTCTTATTAGTACCAGTTCTATTATGGATTTTAGATAAATCATTATCTTCACCAGAAGGATTTGACTACGTTAAAAATGTCGTGTTTGGAAATATCCTTGTACGTTTTATCGTTTGGGTATTTGTAGCCGGCTTGTTATTCCACTTTATTGCTGGAGTAAAGCACTTACTTGCAGATTTAGGTTTTGCTGAAGAACTGCAAAGTGGTCGTATAGCAGCGACAATTTCATTGATCTTATCTGTGGTAGCTATTATCGCAGCCTTTATATGGATTATGTTCTAATGAAAAGTGCTACAGGTTTAACTGGTTCAGGTTCTCGTGATTGGTTTATCCAGCGTGTAAGTGCGGTTGTACTTGCAGCCTATACTGTTGTTCTTTTGGGTTGGATTCTCTGCAAAGGTGGATTTGACTATCAACAATGGGCTGGTTTCATGATGACATTACCAATGAAGATTTTCTCTTTATTGGCAATTTTATCGCTTATCGCACACGCATGGATTGGTATGTGGCAAGTTTTTACTGACTATGTCACTACTCGTCAAATGGGTCCTTCAGCGAAAGGTTTACGCCTTGTACTGACGACGGCTGTCATTATTGCAGTGTTTGTGTACGCAATCTGGGGTATCCAGATTTTCTGGGCGAATTGATAGGAAGACATCATGGGCGCGATAACCCCTAAAGAAGATTATTCAAATATTCAAAACCTCACTTTCGATGCAGTTATCGTTGGTGGTGGTGGTTCTGGTATGCGTGCATCTTACCAACTCGCTCAAGCGGGTTTGAAGGTTGCAGTACTCACTAAAGTTTTCCCGACACGTTCGCACACTGTAGCTGCTCAAGGCGGTATCGGTGCGTCGTTAGGTAATATGCAAGAAGATAACTGGCATTTCCATTTTTACGATACAGTAAAAGGTTCTGACTGGTTAGGTGACCAAGACGCAATTGAATTTATGTGTCGTGAAGCACCAAAAGTTGTATATGAACTTGAACACATGGGTATGCCGTTTGACCGTAACGCTGATGGTACAATTTACCAACGTCCGTTCGGTGGTCACTCTGCTAACTATGGTGATAAGCCAGTTCCACGTGCTTGTGCAGCTGCGGACCGTACAGGTCATGCATTATTGCACACGCTTTATCAAAGCAACGTGAAAATGGGTACTCAATTCTTCGTTGAGTGGATCGCTCTTGATTTGATCCGTAACGAAGCTGGTGATGTTCTTGGTGTAACAGCAATTGATCAAGAAACTGGTAACATTTCAGTATTCCAAGCAAAAGCAACATTATTTGCTACTGGTGGTGCTGGTCGTGTTTACCGTGCATCAACAAATGCTTATATCAACACTGGTGACGGTCTTGGTATGGCTGCTCGTGCTGGTATTCCATTACAAGATATGGAATTCTGGCAATTCCATCCAACGGGTGTTGCGGGCGCTGGTGTATTGTTGACTGAAGGTTGTCGTGGTGAAGGTGCAATCCTTCGTAATAAAGACGGCGAACCGTTCATGGAACGTTATGCACCGACTTTAAAAGACTTGGCTCCACGTGACTTCGTTTCGCGCTCTATGGACCAAGAAATTAAAGAAGGTCGTGGTTGTGGTCCAAAAGGTGATTATATCTTACTAGATATGACTCACTTGGGTGCTGAAACAATCATGAAGCGTTTACCATCTGTATTTGAGATTGGTAAAAAATTCGCGAACGTTGACATTACAAAAGAAGCGATTCCTGTAGTACCAACAATCCATTATCAAATGGGTGGTATTCCTACGAATATGCATGGTCAGGTGTGTTTACCTGAAGTGGGTACAGACAACTACACTAAACCTGTAAAAGGTTTCTATGCAATTGGCGAATGTTCTTGTGTATCAGTACATGGTGCAAACCGTTTAGGTACTAACTCACTTCTTGACTTGGTTGTATTTGGTAAAGCTGCTGGTGAGCACATTATTGATTACGTAACTAAGCATCATGGTGATGAATATGCACCTCTTCCAACAAACGTATTAGAGCAAACATTAGATCGCGTACGTAAATTGGATGACTCGACTTCTGGTGAAAATGCTCAAGAAGTTGCTGATGCAATTCGTGATATCGTTCAAGATCACGCTGGTGTATTCCGTACTCAAGCATTGCTTGATAAGGGTGTAAAAGAGATCCTTGCTCTTGAACCACGTGTGCGTAACATTCATTTAAAAGATAAATCTAGAGTATTTAACACTGCGCGTGTTGAAGCGCTTGAAGTTGAAAACTTGTATGAAGTTGCAAAAGCAACTCTAATTTCAGCTGCTGCGCGTAAAGAGTGTCGTGGTGCGCATACTGTAGTTGATTATGAATTACCAGCTGATCACCCAACTTATTCATACGGTCGCCGTGATGATGAGTGGATGAAACATACGTTATGGTATTCATCAGATAACCGTTTGGAATATAAGCCAGTGCGCTTCAAACCGTTGACTGTTGATGCAATTCCGCCAGCACCACGTACATTCTAATCGGGAGTATAAAGATGAGTAGAGGTACTCGTACATTCGAAATCTACCGCTATGATCCTGATAAGGATAAAGCGCCGTACATGCAAACTTTCAAGCTTGAATTGACTGACAAGCACCGTATGCTGCTTGATGCATTGCTTGCATTGAAAGTTCAAGACGAATCGTTAACATTCCGTCGTTCTTGCCGTGAAGGTATTTGTGGTTCGGATGGTGTGAATATCAATGGTAAAAATGGTTTGGCTTGTTTAGAAAACCTGAATGATTTACCAGAGAAAATCGTAATTCGTCCATTACCAGGTTTGCCGGTGGTTAAAGATTTGGTTGTTGATATGAACCAATTCTATGATCAATATGACAAGATTCAGCCATTCTTGATCAATAACCAACCAGCTCCACCTAAAGAGCGTTTACAATCTCCTGAAGAGCGTGAACACTTAAACGGTTTGTATGAATGTATTCTTTGTGCATGTTGTTCAACTTCATGCCCATCATTCTGGTGGAACCCTGATAAGTTCTTGGGTCCTTCAGCATTATTGAATGCATACCGTTTTATTATTGATTCTCGTGATACTGCTACTGCAGACCGTTTGTCTCGTCTTGACGATCCATTCAGTTTGTTCCGTTGTAAAGGTATTATGAACTGTGTGTCAGTATGCCCTAAAGGTCTAAATCCTACAAAAGCAATCGGTCACATCCGTAATATGCTATTAGATCAAGCGGGTTAATTCTGCACAAATAGAGAACGCACATCCTTGATGTGCGTTTTTTTTTAACTTTATAATGTAAACTTTAGACTTTGGTCGAAAAAGATGAGGTTTTTATATATTGCACCATATATTAAAAGATAAAATCGCATATGTATTTCGCCAATTTATAGGTGGTATGTGTCAAAAAAATCAATCGTTCGTTAAGAACATGATACGATTTGCCACAAAGTTATAGGTGAAAAAAGCGTATACTATTGAAATTAATTTAAGTAGCACAATCTTAGATCTGTGCTTAATTTTTATGGTTAAAGTCATTTTAGAAAAGTTAATTTTAAAGTTAATTTTTCTAAAAAGATTTGCAAAAAATTGCTCGGTTTTAATCGAGTATAAGATGAGTGATGATGCCATTGAGGGTGTTGTGATTCATTAATTACCTATGGAGTTTCCTCTCTAGGTAGTATGACGCCCCATGGTCTTAAAGACCTGTTGGGTAAGTAATGCCTTTTTTACCAATTTGGCATTATGCATCATGGGTGTGCTTAAAAGGCAGCCTGTAATATTTTTTGCAATAGGAAATGGGTCCACAAATGCAAGAAGTTGCTGACGCATTGCGTCTTGACACTGAACTTTCCGCTGATAGTGCAGCGTATATTGAAGAACTTTACGAGCAGTACCTGTCTTCCCCAACCTCTGTAGCTGAGGACTGGCGCCAATATTTCGATAAATACCCAAAGGGTGACCAACCACACGGTGCTGTGCGTGAGCAATTCCTATTACTAGGACGCAATGCTAATCGTGTTCAACCTGTTGTACAAAGTACGGTAAGTACTGAGCATGAACGTCGTCAAATCGGCGTTTTACAACTTATTGCTGCTTATCGTAATCGCGGACATCAAAAAGCTAAGTTAGATCCATTAGGTCTTGCTAAGCGTGAAGAGATTCCAGATTTAGAGCTTTCAGCTCACGGTTTAACCAAATCAGATCTAGACACAGTATTTAACACTGGCAATCTTGAGATTGGCAAAAGCGAAGCTACGCTTGCTGAAATGATTGAAGCAATGGAAGCAATCTATTGTGGTTCAATCGGTGTTGAATATATGCATATCGTGGACACAAAAGAAAAGCGTTGGATTCAACAACGTCTTGAAAGTGTTCGTGGTCAGCTTAATTTTACAAATGATCAAAAGAAAGGGTTCCTGGAGCGTTTAACCGCTGCAGAAGGACTTGAAAAATACCTAGGCAATAAATACGTTGGTGCTAAGCGCTTTGGTGTGGAAGGTGGTGAATCTTTTATTCCTATGGTGAATGAAATCATTCAACGTGCTGGTGCTGTTGGTTGTAAAGAAGTTGTTATTGGTATGCCACACCGTGGCCGTTTAAACCTTCTTGTTAATATTATGGGTAAAAACCCTGCAGACTTGTTTGGCGAGTTTGAAGGTAAAGCTATTCATAAGAAAGGTTCTGGCGACGTTAAATACCATCAAGGTTTCTCAAGTAATGTAATGACTCCTGGTGGCGAAGTTCACTTGGCATTAGCATTTAACCCATCTCACTTGGAAATCGTTGGTCCTGTAGTTGAAGGTTCTGTGCGTGCACGTCAAGTGCGTCGTAGAGACATCGGCGGTGATGATGTATTACCAGTCATTGTTCATGGTGATGCTGCATTTGCAGGTCAAGGTGTGAACATGGAAACTTTCCAGATGTCACAAACTCGTGGCTATACGGTTGGTGGTACTGTACACATTATCGTGAACAACCAAGTTGGTTTTACAACTTCTGATCCACGTGATGCGCGTTCTACTGAATATTGTACTGACGTTGCAAAAATGATTCAGACGCCAATTTTCCATGTGAATGGCGATGATCCTGAAGCAGTAATCTTTGCTACTCAATTAGCACATGATTTCCGTCACGAATTCCGTAAAGACGTAGTACTTGACTTGTTCTGTTACCGTCGTCGTGGTCATAATGAAGCAGATGAGCCATCTGGTACACAACCATTGATGTATCAAGTGATTGCTAAAAAAGCAACAACTCGTACACTCTATGCAGACCAACTTGTTCAAAACAAAGTAATTGATCGTGCTGAAGCAGACCAAATGGTTGAAGATTACCGTGCTGATTTAGAAGCCGGAAACCATGTGGCAAACGCTTTGGTGCTTGAACCAAATACAAAAATGTTTGTTGATTGGACACCTTATTTGGGCCATGACTATACAGACGACTGGGATACTTCATTTGACTTAAATCGCTTAAAAGAGTTAGGCGAGGGCATGAGCAAACTTCCGGAAGGATTTGTTATGCAGCGTCAAGTGCAAAAAGTAATTGAAGATCGTGTGAAAATGCAAACTGGTGAAACTGCATTGAACTGGGGTGCTGCTGAAACTTTAGCTTATGCAACCTTGATTGATGAAGATTACCTTGTTCGTATTACTGGTGAAGACGTTGGGCGTGGTACATTCTCGCACCGTCATGCAAAATTGCATAATCAGGTAGATGGCTCAACGTATATTCCACTTTGTCACGTTAAAGAAAACCAGCCTCGTTTTGCAATTTACGATTCTTTATTATCTGAAGAAGCTGTTCTTGCATTTGAATATGGTTATGCAACTACAATTCCTAAGAGCTTAATTATTTGGGAAGCACAATTTGGTGACTTCGTAAACTGTGCTCAGGTTGTAATTGACCAGTTCATTGCTTCTGGCGAGACTAAGTGGGAACGAGTTTGTGGTTTAACAATGTTGTTACCACACGGTTTCGAAGGTCAAGGTCCAGAGCATTCATCAGCTCGTTTAGAGCGTTTCTTACAGTTATGTGCTGAAGATAACATGCAAGTGATCACTCCAACGACACCTGCACAGATTTTCCATGCATTACGTCGTCAAGCTGTACGCCCAATTCGTAAGCCATTGATCGTAATGTCACCGAAATCTTTACTTCGTCATAAACTTGCTACTTCTACTTTAGAAGAGCTTGCAAATGGTTCATTCCAAACTGTAATTGACGAAATTGACCAAATTAACAAGTCAGATGTAACTCGTCTTGTACTTTGTGGTGGTAAAGTTTATTACGACTTACTCGAAAAACGTCGTGAACAAAACTTAACTAACGTCGCAATTGTACGTATTGAACAGTTATATCCATACCCAGAACAACGTCTTGCGGAAATCTTAGCTGCATATCCAAACGTGAAAGAACTTGTTTGGGCACAAGAAGAGCCGAAGAACCAAGGCGCTTGGTTATTTATCGCACCGCGTTTATACGACGATATCTTAAAATCTGGCAAACAAATCCGTATCAGTTTTGCAGGTCGTGAAGCTTCTGCTGCACCAGCTTGTGGCTCACCGTACTTGCATGCAAAACAACAAGCTCAGCTAATTAATGATGCATTGGCAATCGAAGCTGAACAATCAGGAGATTCTCAATAATGGCAACCGAAATTAAAGCACCGGTATTCCCAGAGTCTGTTGCAGATGGAACCATCGCAACTTGGCACAAAAAGGTGGGTGAACCTGTATCACGTGATGAAGTGATCTGTGATATTGAAACCGACAAAGTTGTTTTAGAAGTGGTTGCTCCTGCAGATGGTAGCTTAGTTGCAATCATTAAAGGTGAAGGCGATACAGTTCTTTCTGATGAAGTGATTGCTCAGTTTGAAGCTGGTGCTGGTGCAGCTGCTGCTCCTGCAGTAGAGCAAGAAGTTGCTCAAACTCAAGCTGGTGCAGCTCCTGTTGTTGAGCGCACTGAAGCTGTATCTGGTCAAGCTCCTGCAGTTCGTAAAGCTTTGTCTGAAACTGGTATTGCAGCTGCTGACGTACAAGGTACTGGTCGCGGTGGTCGTATCACTAAAGAAGATGTAGCAAACCATCAAGCTAAACCAGCTGCTAACGTTACTCCGTTAAGCGTAGCTGTTGGTGAGCGCATCGAAAAACGCGTTCCAATGACTCGTTTACGTAAGCGTGTAGCTGAGCGTCTTCTTTCTGCAACTCAAGAAACTGCAATGTTAACTACATTTAACGAAGTTAACATGAAGCCAATCATGGAATTGCGTAAGCAATATAAAGATGCGTTTGAAAAACGCCATGGCGCTCGTTTAGGCTTCATGTCATTCTTTGTTAAAGCTGTAACTGAAGCACTTAAACGCTATCCTGCGGTAAATGCGTCAATTGATGGCGACGATATTGTTTATCACGGTTACTATGACATCGGTGTCGCAGTTTCTTCTGATCGTGGTCTTGTTGTTCCAGTATTACGTGATACTGATCGTATGAGCTATGCAGAAGTTGAAGCAGGTATTGGTGCTTATGCTGCTAAAGCACGTGACGGTAAATTATCTATCGAAGAAATGACTGGTGGTACTTTCACTATTACTAACGGTGGTACTTTCGGTTCATTACTTTCAACTCCAATTTTGAATCAGCCGCAAACTGGTATCTTGGGTATGCACAAAATCCAAGAGCGTCCTATGGCTGTAAATGGTCAAGTTGAAATCTTGCCAATGATGTATTTAGCGCTTTCTTATGACCACCGTATGATCGATGGTAAAGAAGCAGTAGGTTTCTTGGTAGCAATCAAAGAATTGTTAGAAGAGCCAGCTAAACTCATCCTTGATCTTTAATTTCTTCGAATAATATTACCGAGATAGAGTGATCCTCTATCTCGGACCATGGAGATAAACAATGTCTCAACAATTTGATCTTGTTGTTATTGGCGGTGGTCCTGGTGGTTATGAAGCTGCAATTCGTGCTGCTCAACTAGGTTTTAAAGTCGCTTGTATCGAAAAACGTATTCACAACGGTAAGCCATCTTTAGGTGGTACATGCTTAAACGTAGGTTGTATCCCTTCTAAAGCATTACTTGACTCTTCACATCGTTATGAAGATACAGTACATCACTTGGCTGATCACGGTATTACTACAGGTGAAGTGAATTTTGATCTTGCTAAGCTTCTTGCTCGTAAAGACAAAATTGTTGACCAATTAACTGGTGGTATCGATCAATTGCTTAAAGGCAATGGTATTGAGTGGTTAAAAGGTACTGGTAAATTACTTGCTGGTAAAAAAGTTGAGTTTGTTTCACACGAAGGTGAGACTCAAGTTTTAGAACCTAAATACGTAATTCTTGCGTCTGGTTCTGTACCTGTAAATATTCCAGTAGCTCCTGTAGATCAAGATATTATTGTTGATTCAACTGGCGCATTAAACTTCCCAGAAGTACCTAAACGTTTAGGTGTTATTGGTGCTGGTGTAATCGGGTTAGAACTTGGTTCTGTTTGGCGTCGTCTTGGTGCTGAAGTTGTTGTATTTGAAGCAATGGATGCATTTTTACCAATGGCTGATAAAGCTTTGGCAAAAGAGTACCAAAAGCTTTTAACTAAGCAAGGTCTTGATATTCGTATTGGCGCTAAAGTTGCTGGTACTGAAGTTAATGGTCGTGAAGTGACTGTTAAATACACTCAAGGTGGCGAAGAAAAAACTCAGACTTTTGACAAATTAATCGTTTGTGTAGGCCGTAAAGCTTATGCAGAAGGTTTATTGGCTGATGATTCAGGCATTAAATTGACTGAACGTGGTCTAGTTGAAGTAAACGATTACTGTGCAACTTCTGTAGAAGGTGTATATGCGATTGGTGACTTAGTTCGTGGTCCAATGCTTGCTCATAAAGCAATGGAAGAAGGTGTAATGGCTGTTGAACGTATCCATGGTCATGCAGCTCAAGTGAACTACGACACAATCATTTCTGTTATCTATACACATCCGGAAGCGGCATGGGTTGGTTTAACTGAAGAACAAGCTAAAGAAAAAGGTCATGAAGTTAAAACTGGTCAATTCGGTTTTGCTGTAAATGGTCGTGCTTTAGCGGCGGGTGAAGGTGCTGGTTTCGTTAAGTTTGTTGCTGATGCAAAAACTGACCGTTTATTAGGTATGCATGTCATTGGACCTGCTGCATCTGATATCGTACACCAAGGTATGATCGCTCTTGAATTTGTATCTTCTGTTGAAGATCTTCAGTTAATGACATTTGGTCATCCAACATTCTCTGAAGTTGTTCATGAAGCTGCACTTGCTGTAGATGGTCGTGCAATTCACGCGATTCAACGTAAGCGTAAATAAAATAAAGAGCGGTTCTCCGCTCTTTTTCACATTTGATGGTGTGATTAAAAAAACATCAAGGTGATAGAGGTAGACAGCAATTTGCATATACAACATGAGAATGTTGCGCAAATTGAAGACAACAAACAAAGTTAAGTAGGTAACTAAATGAACTTACATGAGTATCAAGCTAAAGCGTTATTGAAAGAATATGGTATGCCGGTACAAGAAGGTATCTTGGCAACCAATGCAGACGAAGCAGTTGCTGCATTCGAACAGCTTGGTGGTAAATTCGCTGTAATGAAAGCGCAAGTTCATGCTGGTGGTCGTGGTAAGGCTGGTGGCGTTAAAGTTGCAAAATCTAAAGAAGATGTTATCGAGTTTGCAAATAACATTATTGGTACTCGTCTTGTAACGTATCAAACTGATGCAAATGGTCAACCAGTAAACAGCATTATTGTTGCTGAAGACGTATACCCAGTTGAGCGTGAGCTTTACTTGGGCGCGGTTGTAGACCGTTCTAGCCGTCGTATTACTTTCATGGCTTCTACAGAAGGTGGTGTAGAAATCGAGAAAGTTGCAGAAGAAACTCCAGAAAAAATTATCAAAGTTGAAGTTGATCCATTAGTTGGCTTACAACCATTCCAAGCGCGTGAAGTTGCGTTTGCTTTAGGTTTGAAAGACAAGCAAATCAGCCAATTTGTTAAAATTATGGCTGCTGCTTATCAAGCGTTTGTAGAAAATGACTTTGCATTATTCGAAATTAACCCACTTTCAGTTCGTGAAAATGGCGATATTTTATGTGTAGATGCAAAAGTTGGTATCGACTCTAACGCGCTTTACCGTTTACCTAAAGTTGCTGCTTTACGTGATAAATCTCAAGAGAATGAGCGTGAATTAAAAGCATCTGAATTCGACCTTAACTATGTTGCTTTAGAAGGTAACATCGGTTGTATGGTTAACGGTGCTGGTCTTGCAATGGCAACTATGGACATCATTAAACTTTATGGTGGTCAGCCTGCAAACTTCCTTGACGTTGGTGGCGGTGCAACTAAAGAGCGCGTAATCGAAGCGTTCAAAATCATCCTTGCTGATACATCTGTACAAGGTGTTTTAATTAACATCTTCGGTGGTATCGTACGTTGTGACATGATTGCTGAAGCGATTATTGCAGCGGTTCAAGAAGTAAATGTAACTGTTCCAGTTGTTGTTCGTTTAGAAGGTAACAACGCGGAGTTAGGTGCTAAATTACTTGATGAATCTGGTTTGAAATTAATTTCTGCGAACGGCTTGTCTGATGCCGCAGAAAAAGTTGTAGCTGCAGTTAAAGCGTAAGGGGAGTATCAATCATGAGCGTATTAATTAATAAAGACACTAAAGTATTGGTACAAGGTTTTACTGGTAAAAACGGTACTTTCCACTCTGCACAAGCTTTAGACTACGGTACAAAAGTTGTTGGTGGTGTTACTCCAGGTAAAGGTGGTACTACTCACCTTGACTTACCAGTATTCAACACAATGAAAGAAGCTGTACGTGAAACAAATGCAGACGCATCTGTAATTTATGTACCAGCTCCATTTGTTTTAGATTCTATCGTTGAAGCGGTTGATTCAGGTGTTGGCCTAATTGTTGTGATCACTGAAGGTGTTCCAACAATCGACATGCTTAAAGCAAAACGCTACTTAGAAACTAACGGTAACGGTACTCGTTTAGTTGGTCCTAACTGCCCAGGCGTGATCACTCCAGGCGAATGTAAGATTGGTATTATGCCAGGTCACATTCACCAACCAGGTCGTATTGGTATCATCTCACGTTCAGGTACATTGACTTATGAAGCTGTTGCTCAAACAACTAAGCTTGGTTTAGGTCAGTCTACTTGTATCGGTATTGGTGGTGACCCAATCCCAGGTATGAACCAAATCGAAGCTCTTCAATTGTTCCAAGACGATCCAGATACTGATGCAATCATCATGATCGGTGAGATCGGTGGTACAGCGGAAGAAGAAGCTGCTGAATTCATCAAATCTAACGTGACTAAGCCTGTAGTAGGTTACATTGCTGGTGTAACTGCACCTAAAGGTAAGCGTATGGGTCACGCTGGTGCGATCATTTCTGGTGGTCAAGGTACTGCTGAAGAGAAATTCGCTGCATTTGAACGCGCGGGAATGGCTTACACTCGTAGCCCAGCTGAGCTTGGTTCAACAATGTTGCAAGTTTTAAAAGAGAAAGGTTTAGCTTAATCGCTTTATTCTGAATCTTAAAAAAACACCGCATCTGAAAATGATGCGGTGTTTTTTTATCAATTAAATAAAAATAAGTAATCCAAAATAAAATTTCTAAAGAAAACAAAAATATTTAAGCAAAAAAATACGCAATGATTGGGGTGATCATTGCGTAGAACAACGAATCTGTAAAAACAGTTTCGGTTTAAGGAGAAATGTCGTGAGGTTCATATCATGTAACCTACATAATGAATAATAGAGATAGTTAAGAAATTCTTCATCGCTATTAGCGTTAATAAGTGTTACTTCACGTTAATAGGGTAAAAGCATGTGAATAGTCGTCAATACATTAGTAATTCTAAAAAATTATGCTATGAATAAAATAAGCATAAAAAAAGCCCCTAAGGGCTTTTCGTTTTGAAAGGAATTAGAATTTAAATAATCCTAAACCATCTTTAACTTCATCTAAGGTTTGTTGAGTAATAAGACGACACTTATCTGTACCTTGACGTAAAACATCCATAATGTAGTCAGGATCTTTAGCTAGTTCTTCACGACGTTCACGGATAGGGCTAATCAATTCTTTCAAAACACCTTCAAGGCGTTTTTTAACAGTTCCATCACCTAAACCACCGCGACGATAGTGTGCTTTTAACTCTTCAACTTCTTCTTTATTTGGATCAAATGCATCTAAGTAAGTAAATACAATATTTCCTTCAACCTGACCTGGATCTTCAATGCGAAGATGATTTGGGTCGGTATACATCGCATTTACAGCTTTTTTAATGTCTTTATCAGAAGCATTTAAAACAATGGTATTACCTAATGATTTAGACATTTTTGCCTTGCCATCAAAACCAGGTAAGCGTGCCATATTTGAAAGCAAAGCTTTACATTCAGGTAAAAGGTCTTGGCCAATCTGACGGTTTACTCGACGTACGATTTCATTGGTTTGTTCAATCATTGGAATTTGATCTTCACCCACTGGAACCACAGTCGCTTTAAAAGCAGTAATGTCAGCTGCTTGTGCAACAGGGTAGCAGAGGAAACCCGCTGGAATATCACGCTCAAAACCGCGCATTTGAATCTCAGACTTAATGGTTGGATTACGCTCTAAGCGTGCAACCGTCACGAAGTTAAGATAGAGCATAGTAAGCTCATTCAGTGCTGGTAAGCATGATTGAACGCAAATCGTGGTTTTTGTTGGATCAATGCCTACAGCTAAATAATCTAGAGCAACTTCCAAAATATTGCGACGGACTTTATCTGGGTTATCTGCATTGTCAGTTAGGGCTTGCGCATCTGCTAACAAGAGATGTTGATGATGGCTATCCTGTAAACCTACACGAGAACGCAAAGAACCGACAAAATGCCCAAGATGAAGTTGTCCGGTTGGGCGGTCGCCTGTCAAAATAATTGGACGCTGATCAACATTACTCATTATTTATTCCACTGTCTTATTGGCTTAATCAGGGGTAGTAAGCCCTGCAATATAAAAGATTGGCATTATTGTACGGGAAATAAAAAAAATTCGTCAGCGATTGGTTAAACTTTTCTTAAAATAATATTGTGAATTTATTCAGTAAAATTACAGAAATTGAAAAAAATCATCTTACAATAGCCTAATAAATACAAACTTGGATAAGAAATGGCAAGTGGCTTACTTTTATTACTAGATGATATTGCAACAATTTTAGATGATGTTGCTTTAATGAGCAAAATGGCAGCAAAGAAAACTGCTGGTGTTTTAGGCGATGATTTAGCTTTAAATGCGCAACAAGTTACAGGTGTGCGTGCAGATCGCGAAATACCTATTGTTTGGAAAGTGGCTAAAGGCTCATTTGTTAATAAACTTATTTTAGTTCCTTTGGCTTTGTTGATTAGTGTGATTGCGCCTTGGCTGATTAATCCACTATTAATGTTGGGAGGTTTATTTTTGTGTTATGAAGGGGTAGAGAAAGTTCTTCATACCATTATGCATAAAAAGCCCTCTACATCTGAAGAAGCAAAAGCAGAATTTGATAGTGAAGAATTAGATTTAGCAAATTTTGAAAAAGAAAAAGTAAAAGGAGCCGTTCGAACAGATTTTATTTTATCGGCTGAAATTGTTGTCATTTCTTTAGGCACCGTGGCTACAGCTAGTTTAATGACTAAGGTAAGCGTACTCAGTATTATTGCTATTGTGATGACAATTGGCGTTTATGGCTTAGTTGGCATGATTGTTAAGATTGATGATTTGGGATTATATTTAACGAAGCAAACTACCTCATTCAAGCAAACTATAGGTCGAGGTTTATTAGCTTTTGCACCTATTTTAATGAAATTACTTTCAATTGTAGGCACCATTGCAATGTTTTTAGTGGGTGGTGGGATTATTAATCATACGATTCCGTTACTTCATCACTTAACTGAAAACACAGTGGATCATGTAGAAACAATACCAGCGGTAGGCAATATTATTGGTGCTTTAACACCGACATTAATTAATTTTGGAATAGGATTGGTTGCGGGTGCAATTGTTCTATTAATTGTGAGCTTAATACAAAAAATGTGGCCAAAAAAAGCATCGGGTTCATGATGCCATTCTAAAATAAGAGGGAAATTATGCGCTGGAAAGGTCGTCGAATTAGTACCAATGTGGAAGACCGTCGAGGTGGTGGCGGTGTTAGAGCAGGTGGTATCAGCATTATTGGTTTGGTTGTTGCATTTGTTGCGTGGAAGTTTTTTGGGGTTGATCCACAACAAGCTTATCAGGCAACTCAGCAAGTCACTGCATCACAGCAGTCAAATGCAACTGCGCCAGAAAATTTAACACCCGAGCAAAAAGAAGCCTCTGATTTTGTTGGAACTGTTTTGGCTGATACAGAGGATACGTGGACTCCTATATTTAAACAGTTAGGTAAAACATATACGCCACCAAGATTGGTGCTATTTAGTGGAATGATTCAATCTGGATGTGGTACTGCTCAATCTGCAATGGGACCATTTTATTGTCCAGCAGATCAGAAGGTTTATATCGATACAGAATTCTTTAAAGATATGCGTCAGCAAATGGGAATTTCTGGTGAGCAAAACCAAACTGAACTTTCAAGACAAGATCAGGCAGGCGATTTTGCTCAAGCTTATGTGGTTGCACATGAGGTAGGGCACCATGTTCAAACCTTGCTTGGTATTTCTTCACAAGTACAACAAGCCCGTGCACAAGCAAGCCAAAGAGAAGGTAATCAATTATCTGTTCGCCAAGAATTGCAAGCGGATTGTTTAGCGGGTATTTGGGCGAGTCATAATCAGCAACGTACTCAATTTTTAGAGCAAGGTGATATTGAAGAAGCGATGGATGCTGCTCAAAAAATTGGAGACGATTATTTACAGAAACGCTCTACTGGTCAGGTTGTTCCAGATAGCTTTACCCATGGTAGTAGTGAACAGCGAATGCACTGGTTTCAGGTTGGTTTAAAAACTGGCGATATTAACCAATGCGATACTTTTAACAATCCAGTTTAATTTTTTCTAGGATGAGTCTTGTTAAACATATTTAAGAAGCTCATCCGTTTTTTTAGATCATAACTATAAATAATGTTAAGAAATTTAACAGAGTGATAGATTGTTCAATCAATTCGTTAAACTTGTGTCCTAATTTCTGTTTTTTATGATTATGGCATTCTTCATGCCAGTTTTTTATTAAGTTTGGTCGATCTAACAAAGTTTCACTTATTTGGTCGTTGACCCAGAAGAAGGGTATTAATGGGTAATTTTTTTCTACTACAAGCATTCACAGTGGTTTTTGCGCTATCAATCGCAACCACGATCTTCAATAAGCGCATTTTAGGCTTTCCTCAGGCTATTGGTGTGCCACTGGTCTCAGCAATTTTTGTCTTTATTTTGCAATGGGGCGCAAGCCTGCTAAACGGTAACCAGTTTATTACTATTAATATTCATAATATTGAAGAAGCCGTGCGCCATATCGATTTTTATGATTTTTTAATTAATGGTGTCATCTGTTTTATTTTAACTTCTTCAGCACTTAAATTTAAAATTTCTGATTTAAAAAGTTACTGGAAGCAAATTAGTATCTTGGCCACCATTGCATTAGTCATTTGCGCCGTTTTATTTGGTGGATTGCTCTATGGGTTCCAACTACTAGTTGGATATCATGTGCCAATTCTGGTGCTACTACTTTTAGGTGCAGCTTTAGGAGCAACAGACCCTATTGGTATTAAAGGTGTACTTAGTTCGATTCGTGCACCGCATCATTTGATCGTTAAGCTGGAAGGTGAGTCACTCTTTAATGATGCAATGTGTATTGCATTGTTTATGACTTTGCTTAATGTTTTACAGGGTGAACATTTCTCGTTGATGGCGACACTAGAAGCTCTACTCTATGAAATTGTTGTTGCAGTCGGGATTGGTTGGGCATTTGGGGTAGGAGTGTTGCGTCTATTACGTGGTAAACACGAAATGGAGTCCCTAATTTTGACAACAGCTTTGCTTGCGAGTGGAGCATATTTAGTGGCTTTGTTTGCCCATGCATCAGCACCGATTGCCTGTGTAATAGGTGGTTTAATTGTTGGAAACAAATGGAAAGAAATACGAGAAGAGCGAGAGATTCAAGAAGTTAATCATTTTTGGCATACCGTAGAAGGGATCATCAACTCATTCCTATTTACTTTAATTGGTCTAGAGTTATTTATTCTTGATTTAAACTTTAGCCTAATTTTAGGCGGTATTGTTGCGTTCTTTATCCTACATATCTCTCGTTTTGCAGCCAACTTCATGGCTTTTGCCTTTTTCCCGAATATGCGGAAAATGAAAAGTTATAATGGTAGCTTGACTATTTTATCTTGGGGTGGTGTACGAGGGGGGATTTCACTTGCATTGATTTTGGCGGTTGCCAATATTCCTGCATTAAGTCCTTATAGCAGTATCCTGATTGGCTATACTTTTATTAGTGTGTTGTTATCAGGCATCGTATGTGGTCTAGGCTTACCAGCTGTGATGAATGCTTTCTATTACAATCCGAATGAAGAAACCGAAGGTTTAAAAGGTCTCTATCAACGATTGTGTCATAAGATGAATCGAAGAGGCTTTCAATATATTGTTGGAGAGGATGCACTGGGTAGAGAAACAATTACCGTTTTTAATCCGGATATTCTGGTTGACCAAAAAACTGAAGATGGAATTGCAACAATGCATGACCCAAATAAGTTACAAGAAGTAAAACGATTTGAGAGTCCAGATAATTTCTAAATATTTGCGGTTTTAAATTTTATAAAAGATTTACAAATTAGGTTTTAGTGTAATAGTGAAATATTACCTAAAGCCTTTTTTTTTCTATATATATCATTAATAATATATTTTATTTTATTAAGATATTAATAATTGTTATATGGATACTTTAATTAAATGACTTTTCAACAAATGGTAAATATAAAAAAAGAAATTTGTTTTATATATAAAACATTTAAAGAAATTTTCCATTAAATTAACACAAGATAAACTCAAAGAAGACTTATATATAATTTCTATTAATTAAAATTTTTTCTTTAGGTACTTTAGTATTTGTTTTTTTTATTTTAAAGTGGTTAATGTAAAAATGATCACATTACTTAATGTTTTTAAGTTGTAGGTCAAAAACTTGAAAACATTAAGTAAAAAGAATTATACAAAAATCATTTAAATCAATAATATAAAAGGAATACAGATATGCCTGAAATACAAATTATTGCCAAGGATAGTCACGACACCTTGTCAACCATCAAGGGAACTTCCGCATCGCTTACAGAAGCATCGGTTGTATTGGTAAAAGTGGCTGCCAGTGATGTATTGGTAGTAAATAGGGAGGGAACCAATGCAGTCATTCGCCTGAAAAATGGCGAGACAATTGTTATTGAAGGCTTTTTTAGTGGAACAGCTGAGCCTAAAGATAACAGCCTTGTTTTTCAAGACGAAAATGGACAGTTAATTTGGGCAAAATTCAAAGATGCTGAAAATGATGCAGACGCGGATGCTGATGCGGATGCTGATGCCGACAGTGATGTTGAGCCACAAGCACTCGTAGCTGAAGATTTACCAGCTGCTTTACCAGCAGAGGCACCACAAGAGTTGGTGTCTGATGTCATTTATCAACCTATTTCTTCAATTGAACCATTGCTTTATCACGATGGCGGTATAAACCCATGGCTGTGGGCTATCCCATTAGTTGCGGGTGGTATTATCGCAGCAGCATCGAACCATGATAGTAATAATGACTCTTCAACACCTACCGATACGACTCCACCAAATACAGATGGGGTAACTTTCTCTGTTAATTCAGTTACATCAGATAATGTACTTAATGCCTCAGAGGCAGCAGGTAATGTCACGATTACTGGTATTTTGAAAAACATTCCAGCAGATGCAGCAAATACTGTGGTAACTGTTGTAATTAATGGTGTGACTTATAATGCGATAGTAGATAAGAATGCGGGCACATGGAGTGTAAGCGTACCGGGTAGCGGTTTAAAAGCAGATCCAGATCAAACTATTGATGCTACTGTAACGTTTACAGATGCAGCAGGTAATAGCAGCACTGTTAAAGATACGCAAACTTATACAGTAGATACCACTGCACCAAATGCACCAGTGATTGACCCGGTGAATGGGACAGACCCAATTACAGGTACGGCAGAACCTGGTTCAACAGTGACTGTGACTTATCCTGACGGAAGTACGAAAACTGTTGTAGCAGGACCAGATGGTACATGGTCAGTTGATAATCCTGGTGATCTTAAAGATGGAGATACTGTAACAGCCGTAGCAACAGACCCTGCTGGCAATACTTCCGGACCAGGGACTGCTATTGTCGATGCCGTTGGGCCAAATACAGATGGTGTCAACTTTGCAGTTGATTCAGTAACTGCTGACAACGTGATTAATGCTTCAGAAGCATCAGGTAATGTCACCATTACAGGTGTCTTGAAAAATGTTCCGGCAGATGCGATGAATACAGTCGTTACTGTTGTTATTAATGGTCAAACATATACTGCAACAGTTGATAAAGTTGCAGGTACTTGGAGTGTAAGTGTACCGGGTAGTGGTTTGGTTGCTGATACAGATAAAACCATTGATGCCAAAGTAACCTTCACAGATGCAGCAGGTAATAGCAGTACTGTTAACGATACACAAACTTATACGCTTGATACATCAGCGCCGACAGTTGCTTTTGATGATGTGTTGACCAATGACAGCACACCTGCGCTGACTGGTACAGTGAACGATCCGACCGCCACTGTGGTGGTGACTGTGGATGGTGTTGACTATCCAGCGACCAACAATGGTGACGGCACCTGGACGCTTGCAGACAATACACTGCCTGCATTAACTGACGGTCCACACACGATTACCGTGACTGCAACAGATGCAGCAGGTAACAAAGGTACAGATACAGGTGTGGTCACTGTTGATACTGCAGCACCAAATACAGGATCAGTAAATTTTGCGATTGATTCGGTAACATCTGACAACGTGATTAATGCTTCAGAAGCATCAGGCAATGTTACGGTTAGTGGTGTTTTGAAAAACGTTCCGGCAGATGCCGCGAATACAGTCGTTACTGTTGTTATTAATGGTCAAACGTATACTGCAACTGTAGACAGTGCAGCAGGTACATGGACAGTAAGTGTACCGGGCAGCGATTTAACGGCAGATGCAGATAAGACGATTGATGCGAAAGTAACGTTTACAGATGCATTAGGTAATAGCAGCACAGTTAACGATACACAAACTTATACAGTAGATACCACTGCACCTGATGCGCCAGTAATTAACCCGGTTAACGGGACAGACCCAATTACAGGTACAGCAGAACCTGGCTCAACAGTCACTGTGACCTATCCTGATGGCAGTACAGCAAGTGTAGTTGCAGGACCGGATGGTAGCTGGACTGTGCCAAATCCAGGTTTAAATGACGGAGACAAGGTAACAGCAATCGCTACCGATCCAGCAGGTAACCCATCATTACCAGGCACAGGTACTGTCGATGCAGTGGGTCCAGATACAAGTGGTGTCAACTTCGCGGTTGACTCTGTCACTTCTGACAACGTGATTAATGCTTCAGAAGCATCAGGCAATGTTACGGTTAGTGGTGTTTTGAAAAACGTTCCGGCAGATGCCGCGAATACAGTCGTTACTGTTGTTATTAATGGTCAAACGTATACTGCAACTGTAGACAGTGCAGCAGGTACATGGACAGTAAGTGTACCGGGCAGCGATTTAACGGCAGATGCAGATAAGACGATTGATGCGAAAGTAACGTTTACAGATGCATTAGGTAATAGCAGCACAGTTAACGATACACAAACTTATACAGTAGATACCACTGCACCTGATGCGCCAGTAATTAACCCGGTTAACGGGACAGACCCAATTACAGGTACAGCAGAACCTGGCTCAACAGTCACTGTGACCTATCCTGATGGCAGTACAGCAAGTGTAGTTGCAGGACCGGATGGTAGCTGGACTGTGCCAAATCCAGGTTTAAATGACGGAGACAAGGTAACAGCAATCGCTACCGATCCAGCAGGTAACCCATCATTACCAGGCACAGGTACTGTCGATGCAGTGGGTCCAGATACAAGTGGTGTCAACTTCGCGGTTGACTCTGTCACTTCTGACAACGTGATTAATGCTTCAGAAGCATCAGGCAATGTTACGGTTAGTGGTGTTTTGAAAAACGTTCCGGCAGATGCCGCGAATACAGTCGTTACTGTTGTTATTAATGGTCAAACGTATACTGCAACTGTAGACAGTGCAGCAGGTACATGGACAGTAAGTGTACCGGGCAGCGATTTAACGGCAGATGCAGATAAGACGATTGATGCGAAAGTAACGTTTACAGATGCATTAGGTAATAGCAGCACAGTTAACGATACACAAACTTATACAGTAGATACCACTGCACCTGATGCGCCAGTAATTAACCCGGTTAACGGGACAGACCCAATTACAGGTACAGCAGAACCTGGCTCAACAGTCACTGTGACCTATCCTGATGGCAGTACAGCAAGCGTTGTAGCAGGACCGGATGGCAGTTGGACTGTGCCAAATCCAGGTCTTAATGATGGTGATGAAGTTACGGCAGTTACAACAGATCCTGCTGGCAATACATCAGGACCTGCAACAGGTGTCGTAGATGCGCTTGCACCGACAGTCGCTCTTAATGATCTATTAACCAATGACAGCACACCAGCACTGACTGGTACAGTGAACGATCCGACTGCGACTGTTGTAGTGACTGTGGATGGTGTGAACTACCCAGCGACCAACAATGGTGACGGCACCTGGACCCTTGCAGACAATACACTGCCTGTATTAACAGACGGTCCACACACCATTACCGTGACAGCAACTGACCCTGCAGGCAATGCAGGAACAGATACAGCTGTGGTAACGATTGATACCACTGCACCAAATGCACCGGTCCTTGATCCAATCAATGCGACTGATCCAGTAACAGGTACAGCAGAACCGGGTTCAACTGTGACTGTAAGCTTCCCTGACGGTACGACAGCAACTGTGGTTGCAGGTACAGACGGCAGCTGGTCAGTAGCAAACCCAGGTGACTTGACGGATGGTCAAACGGTGACAGCAACAGCAACTGACCCTGCAGGCAATACCTCATTGCCAGGTTCAGGCGTGGTGTCTGCGGACATTACTGCACCTGTGGTTGCGCTCGATGATGTGTTGACCAATGACAGCACACCAGCACTGACTGGTACAGTGAATGATCCGACTGCGACTGTGGTGGTGACTGTGGATGGTGTGAACTATCCAGCGACCAACAATGGTGACGGCACCTGGACCCTTGCAGACAATACACTGCCTGTATTAACAGACGGTCCACATACCATTACCGTGACTGCAACTGATGCAGCAGGCAATGTGGGTACGGATACGGCTGTGGTGACAGTGGATACCACTGCACCAAATGCACCGGTCCTTGATCCAATCAATGCGACTGATCCAGTGACAGGTACAGCAGAACCGGGTTCAACCGTGACTGTAAGCTTCCCTGACGGTACGACAGCAACTGTGGTTGCAGGTACAGACGGCAGCTGGTCAGTAGCAAACCCAGGTGACTTGACGGATGGTCAAACGGTGACAGCAACAGCAACTGACCCTGCAGGCAATACTTCATTGCCAGGTTCAGGCGTGGTGTCTGCGGACATTACTGCACCTGTGGTTGCACTCGATGATGTGTTGACCAATGACAGCACACCAGCACTCACTGGTACTGTGAACGATCCGACTGCGACTGTGGTGGTGACTGTCGATGGTACAGACTATCCAGCGACCAACAATGGTGACGGCACCTGGACCCTTGCAGACAATACACTGCCTGCATTAACAGACGGTCCACACACCATTACCGTGACAGCAACTGACCCTGCAGGTAATGCAGGAACAGATACAGCTGTGGTAACGATTGATACCACTGCACCAAATGCACCGGTCCTTGATCCAATCAATGCGACTGATCCAGTGACAGGTACAGCAGAACCGGGTTCAACCGTGACTGTAAGCTTCCCTGACGGTACGACAGCAACTGTGGTTGCAGGTACAGACGGCAGCTGGTCAGTAGCAAACCCAGGTGACTTGACGGATGGTCAAACGGTTACAGCAACAGCAACTGACCCTGCAGGCAATACTTCATTGCCAGGTTCAGGCGTAGTGTCTGCGGACATTACTGCACCTGTGGTTGCACTCGATGATGTGTTGACCAATGACAGCACACCAGCGTTGACGGGTACCGTGAACGATCCGACTGCGACTGTGGTGGTGACTGTTGATGGCACAGACTACCCAGCGACCAACAATGGTGACGGCACCTGGACCCTTGCAGACAATACCTTGCCTGTATTAACAGACGGTCCACATACCATTACCGTGACAGCAACTGACCCTGCAGGTAATGCAGGAACAGATACAGCTGTGGTAACGATTGATACCACTGCACCAAATGCACCGGTCCTTGATCCAATCAATGCGACTGATCCAGTGACAGGTACAGCAGAACCGGGTTCAACCGTGACTGTAAGCTTCCCTGACGGTACAACAGCAACTGTGGTTGCAGGTACAGACGGCAGCTGGTCAGTACCAAACCCAGGTGACTTGACGGATGGTCAAACGGTGACAGCAACAGCAACTGACCCTGCAGGCAATACTTCATTGCCAGGTTCAGGCGTGGTGTCTGCGGACATTACTGCACCTGTGGTTGCACTCGATGATGTGTTGACCAATGACAGCACACCAGCACTCACTGGTACTGTGAACGATCCGACTGCGACTGTGGTGGTGACTGTCGATGGTACAGACTATCCAGCGACCAACAATGGTGACGGCACCTGGACCCTTGCAGACAATACACTGCCTGCATTAACAGACGGTCCACATACCATTACCGTGACAGCAACTGACCCTGCAGGTAATGCAGGAACAGATACAGCTGTGGTAACGATTGATACCACTGCACCAAATGCACCGGTCCTTGATCCAATCAATGCGACTGATCCAGTGACAGGTACAGCAGAACCGGGTTCAACCGTGACTGTAAGCTTCCCTGACGGTACGACAGCAACTGTGGTTGCAGGTACAGACGGCAGCTGGTCAGTAGCAAACCCAGGTGACTTGACGGATGGTCAAACGGTTACAGCAACAGCAACTGACCCTGCAGGCAATACTTCATTGCCAGGTTCAGGCGTGGTGTCTGCGGACATTACTGCACCTGTCGTTGCGCTCGATGATGTGTTGACCAATGACAGCACACCAGCGTTGACGGGTACCGTGAACGATCCGACTGCGACTGTGGTGGTGACTGTTGATGGCACAGACTACCCAGCGACCAACAATGGTGACGGCACCTGGACCCTTGCAGACAATACACTGCCTGCATTAACAGACGGTCCACATACCATTACCGTGACAGCAACTGACCCTGCAGGTAATGCAGGAACAGATACAGCTGTGGTAACGATTGATACCACTGCACCAAATGCACCGGTCCTTGATCCAATCAATGCGACTGATCCAGTGACAGGTACAGCAGAACCGGGTTCAACCGTGACTGTAAGCTTCCCTGACGGTACGACAGCAACTGTGGTTGCAGGTACAGACGGCAGCTGGTCAGTAGCAAACCCAGGTGACTTGACGGATGGTCAAACGGTTACAGCAACAGCAACTGACCCTGCAGGCAATACTTCATTGCCAGGTTCAGGCGTGGTGTCTGCGGACATTACTGCACCTGTGGTTGCACTCGATGATGTGTTGACCAATGACAGCACACCAGCACTCACTGGTACTGTGAACGATCCGACTGCGACTGTGGTGGTGACTGTCGATGGTACAGACTATCCAGCGACCAACAATGGTGACGGCACCTGGACCCTTGCAGACAATACACTGCCTGCATTAACAGACGGTCCACATACCATTACCGTGACAGCAACTGACCCTGCAGGTAATGCAGGAACAGATACAGCTGTGGTAACGATTGATACCACTGCACCAAATGCACCGGTCCTTGATCCAATCAATGCGACTGATCCAGTGACAGGTACAGCAGAACCGGGTTCAACCGTGACTGTAAGCTTCCCTGACGGTACGACAGCAACTGTGGTTGCAGGTACAGACGGCAGCTGGTCAGTAGCAAACCCAGGTGACTTGACGGATGGTCAAACGGTTACAGCAACAGCAACTGACCCTGCAGGCAATACTTCATTGCCAGGTTCAGGCGTGGTGTCTGCGGACATTACTGCACCTGTGGTTGCACTCGATGATGTGTTGACCAATGACAGCACACCAGCACTCACTGGTACTGTGAACGATCCGACTGCGACTGTGGTGGTGACTGTCGATGGTACAGACTATCCAGCGACCAACAATGGTGACGGCACCTGGACCCTTGCAGACAATACACTGCCTGCATTAACAGACGGTCCACATACCATTACCGTGACAGCAACTGACCCTGCAGGTAATGCAGGAACAGATACAGCTGTGGTAACGATTGATACCACTGCACCAAATGCACCGGTCCTTGATCCAATCAATGCGACTGATCCAGTGACAGGTACAGCAGAACCGGGTTCAACCGTGACTGTAAGCTTCCCTGACGGTACGACAGCAACTGTGGTTGCAGGTACAGACGGCAGCTGGTCAGTAGCAAACCCAGGTGACTTGACGGATGGTCAAACGGTTACAGCAACAGCAACTGACCCTGCAGGCAATACTTCATTGCCAGGTTCAGGCGTGGTGTCTGCGGACATTACTGCACCTGTGGTTGCACTCGATGATGTGTTGACCAATGACAGCACACCAGCACTCACTGGTACTGTGAACGATCCGACTGCGACTGTGGTGGTGACTGTCGATGGTACAGACTATCCAGCGACCAACAATGGTGACGGCACCTGGACCCTTGCAGACAATACACTGCCTGCATTAACAGACGGTCCACATACCATTACCGTGACAGCAACTGACCCTGCAGGTAATGCAGGAACAGATACAGCTGTGGTAACGATTGATACCACTGCACCAAATGCACCGGTCCTTGATCCAATCAATGCGACTGATCCAGTGACAGGTACAGCAGAACCGGGTTCAACCGTGACTGTAAGCTTCCCTGACGGTACGACAGCAACTGTGGTTGCAGGTACAGACGGCAGCTGGTCAGTAGCAAACCCAGGTGACTTGACGGATGGTCAAACGGTTACAGCAACAGCAACTGACCCTGCAGGCAATACTTCATTGCCAGGTTCAGGCGTGGTGTCTGCGGACATTACTGCACCTGTGGTTGCACTCGATGATGTGTTGACCAATGACAGCACACCAGCACTCACTGGTACTGTGAACGATCCGACTGCGACTGTGGTGGTGACTGTCGATGGTACAGACTATCCAGCGACCAACAATGGTGACGGCACCTGGACCCTTGCAGACAATACACTGCCTGCATTAACAGACGGTCCACATACCATTACCGTGACAGCAACTGACCCTGCAGGTAATGCAGGAACAGATACAGCTGTGGTAACGATTGATACCACTGCACCAAATGCACCGGTCCTTGATCCAATCAATGCGACTGATCCAGTGACAGGTACAGCAGAACCGGGTTCAACCGTGACTGTAAGCTTCCCTGACGGTACGACAGCAACTGTGGTTGCAGGTACAGACGGCAGCTGGTCAGTAGCAAACCCAGGTGACTTGACGGATGGTCAAACGGTTACAGCAACAGCAACTGACCCTGCAGGCAATACTTCATTGCCAGGTTCAGGCGTGGTGTCTGCGGACATTACTGCACCTGTGGTTGCACTCGATGATGTGTTGACCAATGACAGCACACCAGCACTCACTGGTACTGTGAACGATCCGACTGCGACTGTGGTGGTGACTGTCGATGGTACAGACTATCCAGCGACCAACAATGGTGACGGCACCTGGACCCTTGCAGACAATACACTGCCTGCATTAACAGACGGTCCACATACCATTACCGTGACAGCAACTGACCCTGCAGGTAATGCAGGAACAGATACAGCTGTGGTAACGATTGATACCACTGCACCAAATGCACCGGTCCTTGATCCAATCAATGCGACTGATCCAGTGACAGGTACAGCAGAACCGGGTTCAACCGTGACTGTAAGCTTCCCTGACGGTACGACAGCAACTGTGGTTGCAGGTACAGACGGCAGCTGGTCAGTAGCAAACCCAGGTGACTTGACGGATGGTCAAACGGTGACAGCAACAGCAACTGACCCTGCAGGCAATACTTCATTGCCAGGTTCAGGCGTGGTGTCTGCGGACATTACTGCACCTGTGGTTGCACTCGATGATGTGTTGACCAATGACAGCACACCAGCACTCACTGGTACTGTGAACGATCCGACTGCGACTGTGGTGGTGACTGTCGATGGTACAGACTATCCAGCGACCAACAATGGTGACGGCACCTGGACGCTTGCAGACAATACACTGCCTGCATTAACAGACGGTCCACACACCATTACCGTGACAGCAACTGACCCTGCAGGTAATGCAGGAACAGATACAGCTGTGGTAACGATTGATACCACTGCACCAAATGCACCGGTCCTTGATCCAATCAATGCGACTGATCCAGTGACAGGTACAGCAGAACCGGGTTCAACCGTGACTGTAAGCTTCCCTGACGGTACGACAGCAACTGTGGTTGCAGGTACAGACGGCAGCTGGTCAGTAGCAAACCCAGGTGACTTGACGGATGGTCAAACGGTTACAGCAACAGCAACTGACCCTGCAGGCAATACTTCATTGCCAGGTTCAGGCGTAGTGTCTGCGGACATTACTGCACCTGTCGTTGCACTCGATGATGTGTTGACCAATGACAGCACACCAGCGTTGACGGGTACCGTGAACGATCCGACTGCGACTGTGGTGGTGACTGTTGATGGCACAGACTACCCAGCGACCAACAATGGTGACGGCACCTGGACCCTTGCAGACAATACCTTGCCTGTATTAACAGACGGTCCACATACCATTACCGTGACAGCAACTGACCCTGCAGGTAATGCAGGAACAGATACAGCTGTGGTAACGATTGATACCACTGCACCAAATGCACCGGTCCTTGATCCAATCAATGCGACTGATCCAGTGACAGGTACAGCAGAACCGGGTTCAACCGTGACTGTAAGCTTCCCTGACGGTACAACAGCAACTGTGGTTGCAGGTACAGACGGCAGCTGGTCAGTACCAAACCCAGGTGACTTGACGGATGGTCAAACGGTGACAGCAACAGCAACTGACCCTGCAGGCAATACTTCATTGCCAGGTTCAGGCGTGGTGTCTGCGGACATTACTGCACCTGTGGTTGCACTCGATGATGTGTTGACCAATGACAGCACACCAGCACTCACTGGTACTGTGAACGATCCGACTGCGACTGTGGTGGTGACTGTCGATGGTACAGACTATCCAGCGACCAACAATGGTGACGGCACCTGGAGCCTTGCAGACAATACACTGCCTGTATTAACAGACGGTCCACATACCATTACCGTGACAGCAACTGACCCTGCAGGTAATGCAGGAACAGATACAGCTGTGGTAACGATTGATACCACTGCACCAAATGCACCGGTCCTTGATCCAATCAATGCGACTGATCCAGTGACAGGTACAGCAGAACCGGGTTCAACCGTGACTGTAAGCTTCCCTGACGGTACGACAGCAACTGTGGTTGCAGGTACAGACGGCAGCTGGTCAGTAGCAAACCCAGGTGACTTGACGGATGGTCAAACGGTTACAGCAACAGCAACTGACCCTGCAGGCAATACTTCATTGCCAGGTTCAGGCGTGGTGTCTGCGGACATTACTGCACCTGTCGTTGCGCTCGATGATGTGTTGACCAATGACAGCACACCAGCGTTCACTGGTACCGTGAACGATCCGACTGCGACTGTGGTGGTGACTGTTGATGGCACAGACTACCCAGCGACCAACAATGGTGACGGCACCTGGACCCTTGCAGACAATACACTGCCTGTATTAACAGACGGTCCACATACCATTACCGTGACAGCAACTGACCCTGCAGGTAATGCAGGAACAGATACAGCTGTGGTAACGATTGATACCACTGCACCAAATGCACCGGTCCTTGATCCAATCAATGCGACTGATCCAGTGACAGGTACAGCAGAACCGGGTTCAACCGTGACTGTAAGCTTCCCTGACGGTACAACAGCAACTGTGGTTGCAGGTACAGACGGCAGCTGGTCAGTAGCAAACCCAGGTGACTTGACGGATGGTCAAACGGTTACAGCAACAGCAACTGACCCTGCAGGCAATACTTCATTGCCAGGTTCAGGCGTGGTGTCTGCGGACATTACTGCACCTGTGGTTGCACTCGATGATGTGTTGACCAATGACAGCACACCAGCGTTGACGGGTACCGTGAACGATCCGACTGCGACTGTGGTGGTGACTGTTGATGGCACAGACTATCCAGCGACCAACAATGGTGACGGCACCTGGAGCCTTGCAGACAATACCTTGCCTGTATTAACAGACGGTCCACATACCATTACCGTGACAGCAACTGACCCTGCAGGTAATGCAGGAACAGATACAGCTGTGGTAACGATTGATACCACTGCACCAAATGCACCGGTCCTTGATCCAATCAATGCGACTGATCCAGTGACAGGTACAGCAGAACCGGGTTCAACCGTGACTGTAAGCTTCCCTGACGGTACGACAGCAACTGTGGTTGCAGGTACAGACGGCAGCTGGTCAGTAGCAAACCCAGGTGACTTGACGGATGGTCAAACGGTTACAGCAACAGCAACTGACCCTGCAGGCAATACTTCATTGCCAGGTTCAGGCGTAGTGTCTGCGGACATTACTGCACCTGTGGTTGCACTCGATGATGTGTTAACCAATGACAGCACACCAGCACTCACTGGTACAGTGAACGATCCGACTGCGACTGTGGTGGTGACTGTTGATGGCACAGACTATCCAGCGACCAACAATGGTGACGGCACCTGGACCCTTGCAGACAATACCTTGCCTGTATTAACAGACGGTCCACATACCATTACCGTGAC